>WGNF01000005.1 GCA_016124615.1 Paracoccaceae bacterium
CGTCGGCTCCAGCCCCAGCGCGCGGGCTGAGTCGTTCACCCGCGCCGAATGGCGGTCGAGGTCGGGCGTCACCCCCTCGAACAGCCGCGCGCCGTCGAACACCAGACTGCCCAGCCAGGTGCCCTGCGACGCCGCGCCAAGGATGCGCACATCGCCCTGATGCCAGGCCCCGCGCCAGAACGTCCAGGTGTCAGCCATCGTATTCCCCTTCAGTGAACGGCGGCATACATGATCTTTTCCTCGCTCGCCTCGACGGGCGAGAGTTCCTCGACGATGCGGCCCTGCCGACAGACCAGGATCCGGTCCGACTGGTTCAGCACCTCGGGGAGGTAGGAGGAAATCATCACCACCGCGAGCCCCGCATCGGCGAGGTCGTTGATGATCTTGTGAATTTCGGCGATGGCGGCAACGTCCACCCCGCGTGTCGGCTCGTCGAAGATGACCAGGCGGGGTTTCTGCACCAGCCCCTTGCCGATCACCACCTTCTGCTGGTTGCCGCCCGACAGTTCCACCACGCGCGCATTTTCGGTGATCGCCCGGATGTTCAACTGGCCCGTCCACTCGGCTGCGAGCGCCTTCATGTCTGACATGTGCACCACCATGCCCCGGTGATGCGGCGAGGCGAGCAGCCCGCCGAACAGATTTTCCGCCACCGACATGGTATCGAAAAACCCCTCGGTCTTGCGGTCCTCGGTGACATAGGCGATGCCGTCGGCCACCGCCTCGGCCGGGGTGGAGTAGCGCACCGGGCGGTCGTCCAACTCGATGGTGCCGCCGCGCAGGAAGTCGCGCTTGGTGATGCCCGCGACGATCTTGAACGTCTCGGTGCGCCCAGATCCAATCAGGCCGAAGACGCCGGTGATCTGCCCCTCGAACACCGAGAACGAGGTGTTGCGCACCATCCGGCCCTGGCTGATGTCCTGCACTGAAAGCACCTTGCGCCCCGGTTTGCGCAGCGCGCTGGCGTCGCGCTTGCGGTAAAGCGCGCCCGACAGCGTGCGGCCGACCATCGCGGCGATGATGGTTTCACGGTCGAAATCGCTGGTCGGCCCATGCGCCACCAGTTCACCGTCGCGCAGGATGGTGATGCGGTCCGAGATTTGCAGCGCCTCTTCCAGCGCGTGGCTGATGAAGACGATGGCCACGCCGCGGTCCTTCAGGCGGCGGAGCAGCGCGAAGAAGTGCCGCTTTTCCTCGGGCGTCAGCGAGGCGGTGGGTTCGTCGAAGATGATGACGCGGGCGTTGTGATGCACGGCGCGGGCAATCTCGACCATCTGCCGCTTCGCCGCGCCCAGCGTTTCCACCATCGCGGTCGGGTCCACCGCGAAGTTCAGCGATTGCAGGAACTGCTGCGCCGAAATGTAGGTGCCGCGCAGCCGGTTCAGGAACTTCTCGGCGCCGAGGTAGAGGTTCTGCGCCACCGTCATCGAGGGCACGAGGCTGGTTTCCTGAAACACCATCGCGATGCCGGCCTGCAACGCGTCGTTGGGGGTGGCAAAGGTGACCGCTTGCCCGTCCAGCAGCACGCGGCCGCTGGTTGGTTCAACAACGCCCGCCAACATCTTGGTCAGCGTCGATTTTCCCGCGCCGTTCTCGCCCAGCAGCGCGTGAATCTCGCCCGCCCGCAGGTCGAAATCAACCGCGCGCACCGCCGGAACGCCGCGATAGGCCTTGGACACCCGTTCCATCTGCACAATGGTTCGCATCACGCGTCCCCCGCCAGCGTCAACACGGCATCGCCACCCCGGGCCGCCACGTAAAGGCGGCCATCCACCTCGATCGCGCTGGTCACGCCGTGGCGGCGGCCGTTGGCGCGGCTGTGCAGGCTGGACAGCGGGGCCAGCCCCTCGCCCAGCCGCACCACCAGCCCATAAGACCGGCTGGGCGACCACGCCTTGTGAATGCCCATCATGCGGATGCCGCCGCATTGCAGCGGTTCCAGAAAGCTTTGCCCCGACCGCAGCGCCGGGGCGACCCAGAACTCGCGCGGCACCTCGGCCATCATGTCGCGGCGGTAATGCACGTCTTGCAGCACGAACTCGATCAGCCGGTTGCGCGGCGCGAAGACGGCCAGCCAGGCGCCGCCGGGCGCGGGTGATAGCCGGGCCGGGTAGCCCGGCAGGTGGCGCAGCACCGGGGTGACGCGGCCGCCCTCCAGCCGGATCAGCCGGTGGCGCCAGCTTTCGCTGACTGTCACGCCGCTGGCGTCGGGCAAGAGCCCGCAGGGCCAGGCCAGCCCCTCTGCCTCGCGCGCAAAACCCATGCCGGGCGCGCGCCGCCAGACCGAGCCGGTCGCGCCCTTTTCCATCAGGTCGACGACCCAACCCGAGGCCGGATGCCGCGCCGACCCATTCGCCAGCCACAGCGCGCCATCCGGCCCGTAGGCCAGCGCGGTGACGCAGCCGATGCCGCCGGGCAGCGGCACGTCGATGCCGCCCTCTCTCAGGCGGCCGTCATCACTCGCCACCGCCAGCCGCCCGTCAGGGGCGGCGGCCAGCGCCGTAACCTCGGCCGGGAACTCCGCCACCTGGCTGCGGGTGCTGCCCTCGATCGCCAGCACCGCGGCGCCCGAGGAACACAGCAGCCGGCCATCCTGCCAGACAAGGTTGTCGGGCGCAGGCAGCCCGGCCAGTACCGCCGCCTCATCCAGCGCCGTATTGGCCCGCAGCGCCCCGTCCAGCGGCGGGATGGTGATCGCCTTGCCGCGGAAGAGGTCAAGGATCGGCTCGAAGATCATGACCCCGCCCCCCAATAGGCGTCATTCGCCGTCCAGTCGGGGTTCGCCCCCTCGATCTTGTAGCGCCCGATCCGGTTGTTCAGGATGCCGCCGATATAGAGGAACCCCTTGTGCTCGCGCATCGAGGTGACCATCGGATGCGACACGCCGGTCAGGTCGCCGAAGGTCTGCAGGATCTCGCCCGCGTCGTTGAACTTCACCACGCCGCCGGTGTTGATGTTGGGAAACAGCCATTCATCCTGCGGCAGCCGCCGCGCCATGCGCCGCCGCATCCCCGGATGGCGCAGCGACAAGTCGAACGAGGGCGTGCGCATCCCCAGCCAGGCCATCCAGTAGGTGCCGTCGCTGGCGCGGTTGATGTTGTCGGGGTAGCCCGGCATGTCGCGGATCACGCATTCGGCGGTGCCGACCTTCGGCCCCTCCAGCCAGTAGCGGTGAATCCGGCAGGCCCAGCTTTCGCAGAAGAAGACGGACCGGTTGTCATGCGCCATCGTCACGCCGTTGGTGTAGCGATAGCCGTCCAGCAGCGTCGCGGTCTTGCCCGTCGCGGGGTCATAGACCAGCAGCCGCCCGGTGGCGCGGTTCTCGATCGAGTCCAGCGTCCAGTCATGCGCGTCATAGCGTTTGGTGGAATCGGTGAAATAGACCTTGCCATCGGGCGCGATGTCGAGGTCGTTGGGGTCGCGCAACCGCGCATCATCGACGATCGAGGTCCAGGACCGCCGCGTTTCCGCCGACAGGCGCGTGACCGTGCGGTCGGGCGCGATCCGGTAAAGCCCCATCGCGCCGACGCAAGACAGCAGGTTGCCCGCCCGGTCGAAGGCCAGCCCAAGGGGGAAGCCGCCGACATGCGCGAACACCTCGGACCGGGTGTAGTCGGGCGCGAAGTAGCGCACGATCTCGCCATGCCGGGTGCCGCAGTAAAGGTGATCGTCGCGGTCGAGGATCACGTCTTCCGGCCCCTCCAGCTCGCCCAGCCCGATCGCGTCGGCCTGCGACAGGCGGTTGTTCAGCTCATAGGGCGTGCCGGAACCGGGGGCGGCGCTCTGCGTCTCGCCCAGCTTCAGGTAGACCGGGGCCACATAGACCTCGTTCAGCACCTTGTGGCGGTTCTTCATCCAGCGGATGTCGATGGTAACGGCCACGGCCAGCAACAGGCCCAGCACCATCTGGTTGGTGCCGGTGCCATAGCCCAGCCGGATCAGGCCGTTGGTCATCACCAGCACGATGACCGCCCCCATCAGCCCCTTGACGACAGACCCGCGCCCGCCGCCCAGACTGTTGCCACCGACCACCGCGGCGGTCAGCGCCAGAATCTCCAGCCCCTGCCCCGTCCCCGGCCCCGCGCCCGACAGCCGGGTGGCGATCAGAAACCCGGCGCAGGCCGAACAGGCGCCGGAAAAGACATAGGTCAGAAACACCATCCGCCGCACCCGGATGCCCGCGTTATGCGCCGACCGGCGCGAGCCGCCGATGGCCAGCACATGCCAGCCCGGCCGCGAGCGGGTCAGCGCCACATGGGTAACGACCGCCAGCACCAGTGCCGCTACGACCGAAACCGACAGCCCGGCCATCGTGCCGTCGCCGATGAAATCCCACAGGTCGGACGACGCGTCCGACAGTTGCACCTTGGCGCCGAAGCTGACGACGAGGATGTCGTAGATCGCGCGGCCGATGATGAAGGTGACCAGCGTGGTCAGGAAGGCGCGCAGCCGCAGAAAGCCGATCAGATAGCCGTTGACCGCGCCAAAGATCAGCCCGGTCGCCAGCGCAGCCAGAAAGGCCAGCCCGGTCGGCAGGTGAAAGATGAAGAAGGCCGCGACCGAGGCGAAGGCCGACAGCGCAAAGATCGAGCCGACCGACAGGTCGATGCCGCCGCCCAGCATGACCACCGTCAGCCCGGTCACCACCAGGCTGAACTCGCCCAGTTGCCGGGTCGAATCCTGCAACGAGACCAGCCGGAAAAAGCCGGGGATCGCGCTGCCGAAGCCTGCAACGACGATGACCAGCGCGAGAAAGGGGATCGCGTTGTCGGTCCAGCGTTTCTGGAGGATCTCGCCGATGGCGTGATCGGGCACCAGGTTGTAGCGCCAGGCTTGCAGCCGTTCGCGGAAGGTCATCGGCGGTCCGTCAGGGAAGGGTTGGGTTGGGGCGGCCGGGGCCCGGCCGCCCGCGAAGCTGTCACCGTCAGGGCGCCATCGCCTGCATCGCCTTCAGATCCCAGCAACTGTCGGGGCGCAGGTTGTCTTTCGACGTGGCCTGTTCCAGCGTGTAGATATGCGCGGTCGCGGTGCCGGGCTTGATCCCGCTTTGCAGCAGATACTTGATCATCGCCACCATGTCGCCCGCCTCGTGCGCCAGCTCGGTCATGACCACCGAGGTGTAGGTGCCGTTCTCGATCATGTCGCAGTCGGCCGTCTTCTCGCCGCCGCCGGTGGTGATCAGCGCCACCTTGCCGGTCAGCCCGGCATCGCGGATCGCCGCCGCCGCCCCGGTCGCGTCACCATCCCAGAAGTCGATGATGGCGCACATGTCGGGGTTCTGTTGCAGCATCGTTGCCGTCACGGTGCGCGAGGTCGTCGGATCCCAGTTCGAGTCGGGCTTGGCCACCACCTTCAGGTCGGGATGTGCGTCCAGCACCTTCATGATGCCCTCGTACTGGTAAAGGCTGGTGGCGTTCACCTCGTCGCCCTGCACCAGCCCGATCTTTTTCGACGTGCCATCGCCGCAAGCCTTCACCGCCGCGCCGGCCTCCAGCGCGCCAAGGTTTGTCCAGTCGCTGCCCAGATAGGCGTCGGCCTTGAAGTTGGCGGGATTGTCCAGCAGCAGCACGTAGATGCCCGCCTCCTGCGCCTTCTTCATGATCTTGGTGTAGGAGTTCAGGTCCGGCGGCATCACCACCAGCACATCGGGCTTGGGCGAGGACGAAATCGCCTCGGTCAGCGCCTGGGCGCCGGCCTCGGTCGACCAGTTCGGGTCGCGCGTCTCGAAGGTGCCGCCAAAGGCCGTCACCTCGCGCTTGAGAACCGCGGCCCAGCCCTGCGCCAGATCGAAGCCCATCGCCAGCGGCACCATGACCACGCGCTTGCCGTTCAGCGCTTTGGCATAGTCGGCCGGGCCGGTATCGCTGTCGGCCCGTGCGGGGCCGGAGGGCAAGGCCCCCGCGACCGCAATCGCCGCCACGGCGGCCAGAGTCTTCATCAGTCTCATCGTAGCACCTCGTTCCTGTTGCGGTTGATGCCCCGTTTGGCCACGGGGTCGTTGATCTCAGATGTCGCCCTGCTGCGCGGTCTGTTCATCGCGCGGGTTCAGAAGCCCGTCCACGATGATGGCGACCAGCAGGATCGTGGACTTGATCAGGTTCTGGTAAAGCTGCGGAATGTCGAGGATCGTCATCGCGTTCAGCATGATGCCGATCAGCGCCGCGCCGATCAGCACGTTGCGCACCCCGCCCTTGCCGCCCGACAGGCCGATGCCGCCGATCACCGCCACCAGCACGATGTCGTAAAGCAGGGTCGAATTCACCACCCGGGTGTTGATGGATTGCAGGCTTGCCGCCGTCAGCAACCCGGCCGCGAACGCCGTCAGCGCCGAGATGACGTAGCGCAGCACCAGCATCGGGCGCACCGGCATCCCGGCATTGCGCGCCGCCACCGGGTTGTCGCCAGCGTAATAGACATAGCGGCCCCATTTGGTGAAACGCAGAAAGACGAAGGCCGCCAGCGCCAGCGCCGCGAAGATGTAGACATCGGCCGGAACGCCGACCGGGCGCAGCTTGCCCAGCGCGATGATCCAATGGTCGCTGGGCACCGAAACCGCATCCTGCGGGATCAGTTGCGAGCGGACATAACCGAACACGAACGAGCCCGAGGCGAGCGTGACGAAGATCGCCGGAAGCTCGGCATAGGCGACCAGAAAGCCGTTCACCACGCCGACCGCCAGCACCCCTGCCAGCGCCAGCGGCAGCGCCGCGCCATCGGCCACGCCACTGTCGAGCAGTTGCAGATACCACGCCACCGACATCGCCATCACCGCGACCATCGACAGGTCGATCCCGCGCCCGATGATCACCACCGACATGCCAAGCGCCAGAATGCCCAGCACCGAGACGGACCGGACGATGGCGATCAGGTTGCCGCTGGTCAGGAAGCCGGGCAGGCCCAGGGCGGCGGCAACGAAGATGGCCACCGTGATCCAGAGCACGATCCGCTCTTGATTGAGGTTTCGCAGAAATCGCCCCGGCGCGCCGTTCATCTGCCGTCACACATCCCCGTTTGCCGCGCGATCCGCCGACGGCGCGCAGGGTCGAGCCTAGGCGCGCCGCGACCGATACGTCCAATGATAAATATCAGCGGCGATCCATGCGGATACGGAATGGATCAGACAACGTGCAGATGCGGCCGTTGCAGGCTTTGCCTTGCGCTCTCTGCCGCTTCTTCGGCGCGGATATGGGCGCCAAGCGCCTCGACAAAGCGCAGGCCATAGGCGGGCAGCGGTGCGCGGCGATCCCACATCGCGCAGATGTCGAACTCCACCGGCTCGCCCTTCAGCGCGATCGGCCGGGTCACCAGCGCCGTGCCCGCGGCCCGGGTTGAAGAGGGCACCACCGCCACCCCGTTGCCGCCCGCAGCCATAGCGAACAGCGTATGCGGCGAGGTGCTTTCCATCACCAGCACCGGCGGCACCCCGATCAGCCGGCACGCCGCATCGAACACCTCACGCGAGGCGTGGCGGCGGTTCAGGGTCAGGATCGGGTGGGCCAGCAACTCGGCCATCTCGATCGGCTGGCCGGTATCGGGCAGGAATTCCGGCAGCGCGGCGGCAAGGAAGGCCAACCGGCCAAGGCGCACCATCTCGAAACTGTCGATCGGGGTCTGCGGCGCGGCCGCGATCGTCAGATGCACGGCGCCCGCGCAAAGCCGTTCGGCCAGTTCGGGGCCGCCACCATCCTCCAGCCGCACATCGATGCCGGGATTGGCGCTGGTCCAGCGTTTCAGGAACGCTGGCAGGAACCGCTCGATCAGTTGCGAACAGGCGCCGATGCGCAACAGCCCGGCCTGATCGCTTTTCAGATCGTCGGCGAAGGTGCGCAGGCTCCGCTCGGCCGACAGCAGCAGGTTCACCCGGCCCAGCAGGGCCTCGCCCGCCGGGGTCAGGCGCAGGTTGCGCCCCGCCTTCTCGAACAGCCGGATCCCCAGCGAATCCTCCAGCGCCTTGATCTGTCGCGACAGCGCCGATTGCGTCAGGTGCAGCCGGTCCGCGGCCAGCGTCACGCTAGACAGATCGGCCACGGCGACAAAGCCGGCATAGGTACGGATGTCCATGATACCCCCGAAAACCGGCCCCGATGCTAGGGCGCCCCCGCCGCGCCTGTCAATCGCCGGGGCGCGCCCCTACGGCCTACCCCGCCACCGCTTCGGACGCGCCGATGGCCGTCATCGCGTCGGCCGCGATCTGGAACGACCGGCGGCGTTTGGCGGGGTCGTGGATCTGGCCGGTCAGGATCACCTCGTCCGGGCGGAACCGCGCGATCAGCGCCGCCAGTTGCGCCCGCACCGTCTGCGGGCCGCCCACGGCGGCGATGGCCAGCGCCTGATCGACCATGCGCCGCATCGCGGGCTCGACGTGGTCGGCGATATTGTCCACCGGGCGCGGCAGCTTGCCCGGCTTGCCGGTGCGCAGGTTGGCGAAGGCAAGCTGCATCGAGCTGCGCAGATACGCACCCTCGGCATCGTCCTCGCCCGCAAAGACGTTGATCGCCAGCATGAAGCGCGGCGCGGGATGGCGCGGCGAGGGGCGGAAGGTCTTGCGGTAAATCTCCAGCGCCTGTTCCAGTGCCTGTGGCGCAAAATGCGAGGCGAAGGCGTAGGGCAGGCCCAGATAGGCCGCCAGCTGCGCGCCGTAGAGGCTGGAGCCGAGGATCCAGATCGGCACATGGGTGCCAGTGCCCGGCACCGCCCGGATCGGCGCGGCGCCGGTGTCGCCGAAGTAGCCCATCAGTTCGACCACGTCGCGCGGGAAGGTATCGCCCGCCTCTGGCGCGCGGCGCAGCGCCTGCGCGGTCGCGCCATCGGTGCCGGGCGCGCGGCCAAGGCCAAGGTCGATCCGGTCGGGAAAGAGCGTGGCAAGGGTGCCGAACTGCTCGGCCACCACCAAGGGCGCGTGGTTCGGCAGCATGATCCCGCCCGCCCCGACCCGGATGGACTTTGTGCCCGCCGCGACATGGCCGATCACCACCGCCGTCGCAGCGCTGGCGATGCCCGGCATGTTGTGATGCTCGGCCAGCCAGTAGCGGCTGAACCCCAGCGCCTCGGCATGGCGGGCCAGATCGAGCGTGTTGCGCAAGGCATCCGCCGGGGTCGCCCCCTCGGGCACGGGGCAAAGGTCGAGAACGGAAAACGGGATCATCGGCAGGCTCCGGTTGCGGCTCTGGTTCAGATAGGGCTGAGGTGGCGGTCTTGCGAGGGGCCAGCCCCGCGCATGGTGCCCGCGGCGAGAGTCGAACTCGCACGCCATCCGGCTAGGGATTTTAAGTCCCCTGTGTCTACCATTCCACCACGCGGGCGCCGGGCGCGACCATAGCGGCGGGGCCCGGCAGAGAAAAGACCGTCAGAGCGACTGGCCCAGCGGCTTGATCAGCATGCCCCGTTCCGGCAGCCAGGGGTTCAGCGCCAGCGCGGCGCGCAGCACGGCTTGCGCCTCGTCCACCCGGCCCAGCCCCATCAGTACCAGCGCCTTGCCCGACAGCGCGGCAACATGGTTCGGCTGCATCGCCAGCACGGTGTTCACATCCTCCAGCGCGTCGGCGTAGTCGGCCGACAGGAACTCGATGAAGGCGCGCTGGTTGTAGCCCTCGGGGTAGTCCGGGCAGTAGTGCACCAGCTGGTCGAAGGCCGAGAGCGCGGAGTCGAGATCTTCATCGTCCCGCTCGGCCATGCCGCGGTCGAGGAGTTCCTGCGCCTTCGGATCCGGCGCGCCGGTCAGCAGAAGCCACAGCCGGTTCATCGCATCGGCGGCGGTTTCGGGCGTCTTGGCGGCCTGCATCTGCGAAATCAGCGCCGCCCGCTCGGCCGACAGATCGGCCGCCGCCGGGCAGGTCTGCGCCGCGACAGGCAGGGCGGTGAGGGCGAGAAGGATCAGCGCACGCATGCAAGGAGGATGGGCCGGTTGGGCGGAAAGGCAAGGTGTGAACGGGGATGGGACGACTGGCGGGTGCGGCGGCCCGCAAAAGCGGTCTGCCAGTGGCAGACCGCGCGGGGCGTTGCCCGAAGGCGCAAGCCGCAGGGCAAGGGGATTGCCATTATCTCGTCCACATCGGAAATCGGGGCGCGCCTGACTGGGCTGGCGCGGATACGCGCCTGCCAGGGGCAGGCAGGCGCGGCCCGATTTGTCGCGGGACAAATCGGGCAAGAGACCCCGGCCACCGCTTTGAAGCCCCTCACAACGGCCCCTCCTTCACCGCCTCCATCGCGACGTAGGTCGAGGTCGACGCGACATGCGGCAGCGCCGACAGCCGTTCGGCCATCACCCGGCGGTAATCGTGAATGTCGGCGGTGCGCACCTTCAGCAGGTAGTCGAAGCCGCCCGCGATCATGTGGCACTGCTCGATCTCGGGCACCTGGCCCACCGCGCGGTTGAACGCCTGCAAGGCCGCCTCGCGCGTGTCGGACAGCCGCACCTCGACAAAAGCCACATGCGCCAGCCCCATCCGGATCGGGTCCAGCAAGGCGCGGTAGCCGGTGATCACGCCGGTTTCCTCCAGCCGCTTCACCCGTGCTTGCGTCGGCGATTTCGACAGGCCGATGCGGCGGGCGAGTTCCGTCACGCTGGTCCGCCCGTCGGTGGCCAGCACGCGCAGGATCGCCTGATCGAAGCTGTCAAGGTCAGCAGAGGCCATCTGGATCGTCATGCTCCCCCTTTGCAGGTCATTTGGCCTGCAAGGCGATCATCTTCGGGAATTCGGCCCGCGTCCAGCCCGCTATGATGGGCAAAACGGGGAGAATCGCCTTGGACGACGCACACACCGACCTGCTGGCCCGGATCGAGGCCGAAACGCTGGCGCCCGAGGGCGCGGTGCTGGCCCGCCTGATCGCCGAAGCGGGGCTGGATGACGCCACCCGCGCCCGCATCGGCGCCGCCGGGGCGGACCTCGTGCGCCGCATCCGCGCCAGCGTGAAGCCGGGGCTGATGGAGGTGTTTCTGGCCGAATACGGGCTTTCGACCGAGGAAGGCATCGCCCTGATGTGTCTGGCCGAGGCGCTGTTGCGGGTGCCCGACGCCGAGACGATGGATGCGCTGATCGAGGACAAGATCGCGCCAAGCGACTGGGGGCGGCACCTTGGTCGTTCCGCCTCCAGCCTGGTGAACGCCTCGACCTGGGCCTTGATGCTGACCGGCAAGGTGCTGGAGGATCGCGCGCCGGGCATTGTCGGCCATCTGCGCGGGGCGGTCAAACGGCTGGGCGAGCCGGTGATCCGCACCGCCGTGGCGCGCGCGATGAAGGAAATGGGCCGCCAGTTCGTGCTGGGCGAAACCATCGACGCCGCGATGGACCGCGCGAAGACGCTGGAGGCGAAGGGCTACACCTACAGCTACGACATGCTGGGCGAGGCGGCGCGCACCGAAGGCGACGCGCGGCGCTATCACCTTTCCTATTCCAAGGCGATCGGCGCCATCGCCGGGGCCTGCAAAAGCCGCGATATCCGCGAAAACCCCGGCATCTCGGTGAAGCTCTCGGCGCTGCACCCGCGCTATGAGGTCGCCAAGCGCGCGCGGGTGATGGAGGAACTGGTGCCCCGCGTCCGCGCGCTGGCCGGGCTGGCGAAGGCGGCGGGCCTCGGCTTCAACATCGACGCGGAAGAGGCGGACCGCCTGACCCTGTCGTTGCAGGTGATCGAGGCGGTGCTGTCGGACCCTGCGCTGAAGGGCTGGGACGGGTTCGGGGTGGTGGTGCAGGCCTACGGCCGCCGCGCCGGGCCGGTGCTGGATTGGCTGCACGGGCTGGCCACGCGGCTGGATCGCAAGATCATGGTGCGGCTGGTGAAGGGCGCCTATTGGGATGCCGAGGTGAAGCGGGCGCAGGTGCTGGGGCTGACCTCTTTCCCGGTCTTCACCCGCAAGCAGGCGACCGATGTCAGCTATATCGCCAACGCGAAGAAGCTGCTGGGGATGACGGGCAGGATCTATCCCCAGTTCGCCACCCACAACGCGCATACGGTGGCCGCCATCCTCGACATGGCGCCCGACAAGACCGCCTTCGAGTTCCAGCGCTTGCACGGCATGGGCGAGCGGCTGCACGACATCGTGCATGAGCAGGAAAAAACCCGCTGCCGCATCTATGCGCCGGTGGGGGCGCATCGCGACCTGCTCGCCTACCTCGTGCGCAGGCTGCTGGAAAACGGCGCCAACTCCAGCTTCGTCAACCAGATCGTGGATGAGGACGTGCCGCCCGAAACCGTCGCCGCCGACCCTTTCGCCGCCATCGAGGCCACGCTGCCCGCCCCCGCCAACCCGGCGATCCGGCGCGGGCCGGATCTGTTCGGCGGGCGCGGCAATGCGCGCGGGTTCGACCTGACCGAGGCCGGGGATCTTGCCGCCATCGAGGCCGCGCGAAGCCCCTGCCGACATGAGACGTTCCATGCCGCGCCGCTAGTGGCCGGGCCGGTCGCGGGCCTGCCGCCGCAGCCGGTGGCCAACCCGGCGCGCCCGGATGACCGGGTGGGCATGGTGACGAACGCCAGCGGCGCCGATGTGGAAACCGCGCTGGCCGCCGCCCGGATCTGGCAGGCCCCCGCGGCCGAACGCGCCGCCGTGCTGCGCAAGGCCGCCGCGCTTTACGAGGCCGAATTTGGTCCGGTCTTCGCCCTGCTGGCGCGCGAGGCGGGCAAGTCGCAGGCCGATGCGGTCAGCGAGCTGCGCGAGGCCGTGGATTTCCTGCGCTACTATGCCGAGGGCGCCGAAAGGCTGACCGCCGCCCCGCGCGGCACCTTTGTCTGCATCAGCCCGTGGAACTTCCCGCTGGCGATCTTCACCGGCCAGATCGCGGCCGCGCTGGCGGCGGGCAATGCCGTCATCGCCAAGCCTGCCGAACAGACGCCGCTGATCGCCGCGCTGGCGGTGCGGCTTCTGCATCAGACCGGGGTGCCGACCACCGCGCTGCAGTTCCTGCCCGGCGACGGCGCCACGGTCGGCGCTGCACTGACCGCCGATGCGCGCATCGCGGGCGTGGCCTTCACTGGATCGACCGACACCGCGCAGGCGATCCGCCGCAGCATGGCCGCCACCGGCAACCCGACCGCGCCGCTGATTGCCGAAACCGGCGGGCTGAACGCGATGATGGTGGATTCGACCGCCTTGCCGGAACAGGCGGTGCGCGACATCCTTGCCAGCGCGTTCCAGTCGGCCGGGCAACGCTGTTCGGCGCTGCGCTGCCTTTATCTGCAGGAGGACGTGGCCCATACCGTGCAAGAGATGCTGTTCGGCGCGATGGACGAGCTGACGCTGGGCGACCCCTGGGATCTGGCGACCGACGTCGGCCCGGTGATCGACGCCGAAGCCGAGGCGGGCATCGCCGCCTATATCGCTGCGGCGCGGGCCGAGGGCCGGGTGCTGAAGGAACTGCCTCGCCCGGCGCAGGGCCATTTCATCGCCCCAACGGTGATCCGCGTCGATGGCATCGCGCAGATGGAGCGTGAAATCTTCGGCCCGGTCCTGCACATCGCAACCTTCAAGGCGTCCGAGATCGACGCGGTGATCGACGCGGTGAACGCCACCGGCTATGGCCTGACCTTCGGGCTGCACACCCGGATCGACGACCGGGTGCAGCAGGTGGTGGACCGCCTGCACGTCGGCAACACCTACGTCAACCGCAACCAGATCGGCGCCGTGGTGGGCAGTCAGCCGTTCGGCGGCGAGGGGCTTTCGGGCACCGGGCCGAAGGCGGGCGGGCCGGAATATCTGAGCCGCTTCACCACCGCCCCCTGCCCCGCTGGCGGCATATGGGACCACCCGGCCGACCCCGCCCGCGTGCAGGCGGCGCTGAGCGCCGCGCGGGTGCCGCAGGGCGCGGTGCGGGTCGCCGACCTGCCGGGACCGACCGGCGAGTCGAACCGGCTGTCACTCTTCGCCCGCGCGCCGGTGCTCTGCCTTGGCCCGGGGGCCGAGACGGCGGCGCGGCAGGTCGCGGCGGTGCAGGCGGCGGGCGGCATCGCGGTGGCGGCCGATGGCGCGCTGGACGCCTCGGCGCTGACCACGCTGACCGGCTTTTCGCAGGCGCTGTGGTGGGGCGGCGCCCCCGAGGCGCGCGCCTATGCGCAGGCGCTGGCCCGGCGCCCCGGCCCGATCCTGCCGCTGGTGACAGAGGCGCCCGATGCGGGCCGCGTGCTGCTGGAACGCCACGTCTGCATCGACACCACCGCCTCGGGCGGCAACGCGCAATTGCTGGCCGAAGTCGGCGCCGCTTGACGCAACCCGGCGGATCGGGAAGCCTGCGCGCATGTTCCCGATCCGCGACCACAACCCCTCGGGCACCACGCCCTACGTCACGGTCGCGCTGATCGTGGTGAACGCGCTGGTGTTCCTTGGCACCTGGCCGTTTCTGCAGGACGGCACGGCGCTGATGCAGTTCTACGCCCAATGGGCGCTGGTCCCCGGCCGCATCACCACGGGCAGCGGTTATGTCACGATCCTGACCTCGATGTTCCTGCACAACGGCTGGTGGCACCTGTTGGGCAACATGCTGTTCCTGTGGGTCTTCGGCGACAATATCGAGGATACGTTCGGCCATGTCCGCTTTCTCGGCTTCTACCTGCTGTGCGGCCTTGCCGCCGCCGCCGCTCAGATCCTGGGCGATCCCGGCTCGATGCTGCCGATGGTCGGCGCCTCGGGGGCGATTGCCGGGGTGATGGGCGGCTACCTGCTGCTGTTCCCGCGCGCCAAGGTCGATTTTCTGGTGATCTTCATCGTCTTCTTCCGCGTTTTCGTGGTGCCCGCCTGGGTGGTTCTGGGCCTGTGGTTCGGCTTTCAGCTGCTCGACAGCATCGCCACCGATCCGGCCGCGGGCGGCGTCGCCTACAGCGTTCATGTCGGCGGCTTCCTTGCCGGGCTGGTGCTGACGCTGCCGGTCTGGCTGTGGCGTGGCGGGGCGGGGTCCTGGCGGCAACCGCTCGACACCCCGCCCGATCCGCTGGCGGGCGAGGGGCTGACGCCGACGACCGTCCCCACCGTGCGCCGCCGCCGTTAGGCCGCCCCGCCCGTGACGCAGCGTTTTGCTGACGTGCACGTCAAGCAGGCTTGCGGGACGCCGGTGCTGCCGCCATTTCTTCCGCATGACCAACAGGCTGCCGCCCATGACCGAACCCGATTCCGTGATGACCATCCGCGAGGTGTGCGACGCGTTCGACGTGACGCCGCGAACCCTGCGCTTTTACGAATCCAAGGAACTTCTGGCGCCGCTGCGCATCGGCCAGAAGCGGCTTTACACCCGGCGCGACCGGGCTAGGCTGACGCTGATCCGGCGCGGCAAGCGGTTCGGCCTCAGTCTGGAAGACATCCGCCAGCTGCTTGACCTTTACGCCCGCGACAGCACGAACGAGACGCAGACCCGCCGCGCGATCGAAATCGCCCGTGGCCGTCTGGCCCAGATGGAACAGCAGCGCGCCGAGCTTGGCGAGGCCATCGCCGACCTGAAGGCGGAACTCGCCTGGGGCGACGATCAACTCGCCCGGCTGCAGACCAAATCCGCCGCCGATTAGCCAAGGAGACGCCCATGCCCGCCTACACAGCCCCGACCAAGGACATCCAGTTCCTGCTGCACGACGTGCTGAAGGTCAGCGCCAGCGAGGTGCCCGGCTTTGCCGATCTCGACGCCGATACCACCGGCGCGATCCTTGACGAGGCCGGCCGCCTTGCCACCGAGGTGCTGGCGCCGCTGAACCCGGTCGGCGACCGCGAGGGCTGCCGGCTGGAAAACGGCGTGGTCTACACGCCCACCGGCTTCAAGGCGGCGTTCGAGGCGATGAAGGAAGGCGGCTGGAACGGGCTCGACCTGCCCGAGGAATTCGGCGGCCAGGGCCTGCCCTACCTGATGGGCACGGCGGTCGGCGAGATCTTCGTCTCGGCCAACATGGCGTTCAACATGTACCAGGGCCTGACCCACGGCGCCATCGGCGCCATCCTCGCCCATGCCAGCGACGAGTTGAAGGCGACCTACCTGCCGAAGATGGTCAGCCTCGACTGGACCGGCACGATGAACCTGACCGAACCGCATTGCGGCACCGACCTCGGCCTGATCCGGACGCGGGCGGAACCGCAGGGCGATGGCAGCTACAAGATCACCGGGCAGAAGATCTTCATCTCGGCGGGCGATCATGACCTGGCCGACAACATCATCCACCTCGTGCTGGCCAAGGCGCCCGGCGGTGGCGAGGGCACGCGCGGCATCAGCCTCTTCATCGTGCCGAAATTCATGGTGAATGCCGATGGCAGCCTTGGCGCCCGCAACGGCGCCGGGCCCGGCAAGATCGAAGAGAAGATGGGCATCCACGGCAATGCCACCTGCGTGATGAACTTCGACGGCGCCACCGGCTATCTGGTCGGCGAGCTGCACAAGGGCATGCGCAACATGTTCACCATGATGAACGAGGCCCGCCTTGGCGTCGGCCTGCAGGGCTACGCGGTGGCCGAGGCCGCCTATCAGGCGGCGGTGGCCTATGCCAGGGACCGCTTGCAGGGCCGCGCCGTCACCGGCGCCGAAAACCCGCAGGGCCCGGCCGATCCGCTGATCGTGCATCCCGACATCCGCCGCAGCCTGATGGACCAGAAAAGCTTCGTCGAGGGCGCCCGCGCACTGACCTACTGGGGCGCCGAACTGATCGACCGCGCCCACCGCACCGGCGACGCCAAGGCCGAGGGCATGATCTCGCTGCTGACCCCGGTCATCAAGGGCTTCCAGACCGATCGCGGCTTCGACATGGCGGTGCAGGCCCAGCAGGTCTTTGGCGGGCACGGCTACATCGAGGAACAGGGCATGTCGCAATTCGCCCGCGACGCGCGCATCGCGATGATCTACGAGGGCGCCAACGGCGTGCAGGCGCTCGACCTCGTCGGCCGCAAGCTGGCGCAGGACGGCGGCAAGCACGTGATGGCCTTCTTCGACATGGTGAAGGGCTTCCTGAAGGACAATGCCGACCACGAGGGGCTGCAACAGGGCTTCCTCGACCCGCTGAAGAAAGCCTCGAAAGACCTGCAGGCGGCGGCGATGTATTTCATGCAGAACGGCATGAAGAACCCCAACGCCGCGCTGGCGGGTTCCACCGACTTCCTGCACCTTTTCGGTCACACCTGCCTTGGCCTGATGTGGGCAAAGATGGCGCGCGCCTCGTTCGACGCGCTGGCGGCGGGCAGCCCCGACGAAGACTTCCACCGCACCAAGATCGCCACCGGGCGCTACTACATGGCGCGGCAACTGCCCGCCACCGGGATGCACCTCGCCCGGATCGAAAGCGGCGCCGAGCCGGTGATGGCGCTCGACGCCGCGGCCTTCTAGGCTCGGGGCGGTCGCATTCCGGGGAGGACACGATGCCCAAACGCCTGCGCTACACCCGCCGCTTTCCGGTCTCGCTGACCGAGGATGCCTATCGCAAGCTGCGCGCCTTCGCGGCCGAGAGCGGCGTGACCCAGGATGAAGCGCTGGTGTTCCTGTTCGAGAACTTCGGCAGCGTCACAGATGCCGACACCCTTGGCCACCGCCTGCGCCTGTTCAAGGCCGAGCTTGAGGAGCGCAAGAAGTGAGCGCGCGCCCGGCCCGGCCCCAGAATGAGTATTTGTGCCAGAAAGAAACCGCAGGGGTGCGCCCCGGCCCACGGAAGGCCAAACCTCCACGCGAGAGCTTCGCACGCGGCCGGGGCGGCTTCTCCCTGGACGGTCATCGGCTCTCCAGCCTGCACCGCGCCTTGAGGCTCGCGCGATTAAGCCTAAAAAGGTGTTACCGCGCCAATTCTTCCTGGCGGAAATACTCCACGGGGGTGCGGGGGTGTGAAACCCCCGCCTGCCCGGCTGGACACAGGAGCACCACCCGATGACCGCGAAACTTTACTGCTTCGGCGAAAGCGGCAACGCCTACAAGGCCGCGCTGACCCTGACCCTCGCCGAGATGGAGTGGGAGCCCGTCTACGTCGACTTCTTCCACGGCGAGACCCGCACCCCCGGCTTCCGCGAAATGAACGAAATGGGCGAGGTGCCGGTGCTGATCGACGGCGACGTCACCCTCAGCCAGTCGGGCGTGATCCAGGATTACGTCAGCTCGAAAACCGGCAAGCTGGGCGGGCGCTCGGCGGCGGAACGGCGCGACATCCTGCGCTGGGTGTTCTGGGACAATCACAAGATGTCCTCGCAGGCCGGAACCGTGCGGTTCCTGATGAACTTCCTGCCCGTCGAGAAGCGGCCGCAGCCGGTCATCGAATGGCTGCAAGGCCGCATGAAGGCCGCCTATGCCACGCTGGACCACCATCTGGAGGACCGCAGCTGGATCGTCGGCAACCAGATCACCATCGCCGACATCGCCTGCTGCAGCTACCTTTACTATCCCGAGCCCTTCGGCTTCGACCGCAGCGCGTGGACCGCCATTGACGCCTGGCTTGACCGCATCGCGGCGCAACCGGGCTGGAAACACCCCTATGACTTGATGCCCGGCAACCCGTCCGACCGGGCCTGAGGAGGACGCCATGACCGACGCCTATATCTACGACACCGTCCGCACCCCGCGCGGGCGCGGGCGCCCTGACGGCAGCCTGCACGAGGTGACCTCGGTTGCCCTGTCGGCGCGTGTGCTGAACGAGGTGAAGGCGCGGAACGGCCTTGAGGGCCACGCGGTCGAGGACGTGATCTGGGGCAACGTGACCCAGGTCGGCGAGCAGGGCGGCTGCCTTGCACGCTCGGCGGTGCTGCTCAGCGATCTCGATGAATCGATCCCCGGCCTTGCGATCAACCGGTTCTGCGCCAGCGGCATGGAGGCGGTGAACCTGGCCGCCAATCAGGTCCGCGGCGGCGCCGGGCAGGCCTATATCGCGGGCGGGGTCGAGATGATGGGCCGCGTCGCGATGGGCTCGGACGGGGCCGCCATCGCGGTGGACCCCAGCCTGGCGATGAAGACCTACTTCGTGCCGCAGGGCATTTCCGCCGACATCATCGCGACCGAATACGGCTTCAGCCGCGATGACGTGGACGGGCTGGCGGTGGAAAGCCAGCGCCGCGCCGATATCGCGTGGAAAGAGGGCCGTTTCGCCAAGTCGGTGATGACGGTGCGTGACCAGAACGGTCTGGCAATCCTCGACCGCGACGAATTCATGCGCCCCGGCACCGACATGCAATCGCTTGGCGCGCTGAAGCCCAGCTTCAAGGAGATGGGCGAACAGATGCCCGGCTTCGACAAGGTAGCGATGCTGCGCTATCCGCATCTGGCGGCGATCAACCACGTCCACCACGCCGGCAATTCCTCGGGCATCGTCGATGGCGCGGCGGCCGTGCTGATCGGAAATGCGGAATTCGGGCAGGCGCACGGGCTGAAGCCGCGCGCCCGCATCCGGGCGACCGCGAAGATCGGCACCGACCCCACCATCATGCTGACCGGCCCGGTGCCGGTGACCGAAAAGATCCTGCGCGAAGCGGGCATGTCGATTTCCGACATCGACCTCTTCGAGGTCAACGAAGCCTTCGCCGCCGTGGTGCTGCGCTTCATGCAGGCCTTCGGCGCCGACCCCGCCCGGGTGAACGTGAACGGCGGTGCCATCGCGATGGGCCACCCCCTAGGCGCCACCGGCGCGATCATCATCGGCACCCTGCTGGACGAGCTGGAGCGGACCGGTCAGGGCGTCGGCCTTGCCACGCTGTGCATCGCGTCGGGCATGGGTGCGGCCACGATCATCGAACGCCTCTGATGCCAAAGGTCGATCCCGCACTCGCCGCCACCAGCGCGCATGACGGTTGCACCTCGTTGCGCCTGTCGATGGCGGGCGGGATCACCCAATTCGGCGCCTACATCGAGACCGTGGCGCAGGGGGCCTGGACCTCGGAGCGTCATTGGCACGATGCCGAGGATGAATTCGCCTATGTCCTCGACGGCACTGTCACGCTGCACGACGACACCGGCCTGCACGACCTGGCGGCGGGCGATGCGGTCTGCTGGCCGCATGGCGACCCGAATGCCCATCACATGACCAACCGGGGCCGCACGCCCGCGCGCCTGCTAGTGGTGGGCACCCGCGTCGCCTGTGATATCTGCCGCTATCCGGACTCGGGCCGCGTGCAGGTGAACAGTGCGACGGGCTGGCAAGTGCTGGACCGCGACGGCACCGTGTTGCGGGGCGGCGATCTGCCCGCCGAACTGATGAACCTGCCCCCGGTCTGGGGGCAGGCGTTCACCGCGCCCGCCGCTGGCCGCCTGCAGCGGGCAGATGCCCGCATCTGGGTCGAGGAGGCAGCGTGGACCCACCCGGTGCTTGGCGCGAGCCTTGGCCCCTATCGCCATGTGGTGCTGGGCGACCCCGGCGGGTTGAGCCAATTCGGCGCCCATCTTGAAGCACTGCCGCCCGGCACCCGCTCCAGCCTGCGGCACTGGCACGAGGCAGAGGACGAGATGGTCCTGATGCTTTCGGGCGACCTGATGCTGATCGAGGACGACGAAACCCCGCTTGGCCCCGGCGACGCCGCCTGCTGGCCCGCCGGGTGGGCGGTCGGCCATTGTCTGGAAAACCGTTCCGCCGCCGAGGCGGTCTATCTCGTCCTCGGCACCCGCAAGACCCGCGACGTGATCCATTACCCGGATCACGATCTGATCACCGTCAAGGACGGTGCCGCCCGCAGCCATCGGCGCGGCGACGGCACACCGATTGCTCCGAGGAGGACAGAATGACCGATTTCACCTATGCCATCGACACCGACGGCGTCGCCACCATCACCTGGGACGTGCCGGGCAAGTCGATGAACGTCATGTCGCTTGACGGTCTGGTCGAGCTTGACGCGCTGATCGGCGTCGCGCTTGGCGACAGCGCCGTGAAGGGGATCGTCATCACCAGCGGCAAGAAGGACTTTGCCGGCGGCATGGACCTGAACGTGATCGCCAAGATGAAAGATGCGGCGGGCGACGATCCGGCCAAGGGCCTCTTTGACGGCACGATGCGCACCCACGCCTTGCTGCGCAAGATCGAGCGTGCCGGGATGGACCCGAAGACGCTGAAGGGCGGCAAGCCGATCGCGGCTGCGCTGCCGGGCACCGCCGTCGGCATCGGGCTGGAACTGCCGCTGGCCACGCATCGCATCTTTGCCGCCGACAACCCGAAGGCCAAGATCGGCCTGCCCGAGATCCTCGTGGGTATTTTCCCCGGCGCGGGCGGCACCACGCGGCTGGTGCGCAAGATGGGCGCCATCATGGCGGCGCCCTTGTTGCTGGAAGGCAAGCTGAGCGACCCCAAGACCGCCAAGGCGATGGGCATCATCGACGAAGTCGCGGCCGATCCGGTCGCCGCCGCCAAGGCCTGGGTGCTGGGCGCCAAGGATGCCGATCTGGTGAAGCCGTGGGACCAGAAGGGCTACAAGATGCCCGGCGGCACGCCCTATCACCCGGCCGGCTTCATGACCTTCGTCGGCGCCAATGCGATGGTGCACGGTCGCACGATGGGCGTTTACCCGGCGGCCAAGGCGTTGCTGTCGGCGGTTTACGAGGGCGCGCTGGTGCCCTTCGACACGGCGCTGAAGATCGAGGCGCGCTGGTTCACCAGCGTACTCTTGAACCCGTCCTCGACCGCGATGATCCGCTCGCTCTTCCTGAACAAGGAGGCGCTGGAAAAGGGCGCGGTGCGCCCGGCGGGCGTGCCGGATCAAAGCGTGACGCGGGTCGGCATTCTGGGCGCGGGCATGATGGGCGCGGGCATCGCCTATGTCAGCGCGCTGGCCGGGATCGAGGTGGTCCTGATCGACGCGGCGCAAGCCTCGGCCGACAAGGGCAAGGCGCATTCCGCCGACCTGCTGGACAAGGGCATCGCCCGCAAGAAGGTGACCGCCGAGAAGAAGTCTCAGGTGCTGGACCGCATCACCGCCACCACCGATTACGCCCTGCTGGCCGACTGCGACCTGATCGTGGAAGCGGTGTTCGAAGACCCCAAGGTCAAGGCCGAGGTGACCGCCCGGACCGAGGCCGTGGTGCATGGTGAGTGCATCTTTGCCACCAACACCTCGACCCTGCCGATCTCGGAGCTTGCCAAAGCCTCGAAACGCCCCGCCCAGTTCATCGGCATCCACTTCTTCAGCCCGGTCGACAAGATGGCGCTGGTGGAAATCATCCGCGGCCGCGAAACCGGCGACCGCGCGGTGGCCAAGGCGCTCGACTTCGTGCGCCAGATCCGCAAGACGCCGATCGTGGTGAACGATGCGCGCTTCTTCTACGCCAACCGCTGCATCATTCCATACATCAACGAGGGGATCCGGCTGGTGGCCGAAGGCGTGGACCCGGTGCTGATCGAGAACGCCGCCAAGATGGTCGGCATGCCGCTGGGCCCGCTGCAACTGGTCGATGAAACCTCGATCGACCTTGGCGTGAAGATCGCCAAGGCGACCAAGGCGGCGATGGGCCCGGCCTATCCCGACGATGCGGTCGATGACGTGCTGTTCTGGATGTACGATCTGGGCCGGATGGGGCGGAAGTCGAATTCCGGCTTTTACGCCTACGACGAGGCGGGCAAGCGCGACGGGCTGTGGCCCGGCCTTGCGCCGAAGTTCCCCCATTCCAAGGCGCAGCCCGAGGTAACCGAGGTGCAGCACCGTTTGCTGTTCGCGCAGGTGCTTGAAGCCGTGCGCGCGCTGGAGGCGGGCGTGCTGATGGACATCCGCGAGGGCGACGTGGGCGCCATCCTCGGCTGGGGCTTCGCGCCATGGTCGGGCGGGCCGTTCGCCTGGCTCGACATCCTCGGCGCCGGTCGGGCAGTGGCGATCTGCGACCACCTGACCGAAGCCTATGGCTCGCGTTTCGCGGTGCCCCGGCTGCTGATCGAGATGGCCCAAAAGGGCGAAACGTTCTACGGCCGATTCGGCGTGCAAGCCAAGGCGGCGTGATCGTCAGGCGGGCGGGCTTCGGCCCGCCCTACCCTGCCCAGTCGTCGAAGCTGTAGCCGAAGCGCGCCGCATCCTCAGCGCAAAGATCGCCGATCAGTGCGGCTGTGGCCTCGGTGTAAAACACCCGCCAGTCGCGCGCGCGGGCCGAAGCGTTGGCCCGCGCCACCGCGCCGAGGCGAAAGCCCAGATGCGCCTCGAACGGGGCGAGATCCTCGGCCAGATGTTCCAGCCGCAGGAAAAGGTCGCAGCGCTCTTCGCCGTCGCGGCCCCGCACATAGGCGCCGTAGGGCCAGGCCGACAGCGCCGCCCTTGTCTGCGCGTGGTCAAGGAAATCGGCGAACGACAACAGCTTTGCCAGCCCGACCGCCGGATGCGCGAAGCGTTGCGCGCGCAGCCAGTGATAGTAGCTGACCGCCCGATCCCAGGGGTTGCGCACCAGCGTCAGCACATAAAGGCCCGGCAGTTCCTCGGCCGTCACCAGACCGTCGAGGTCGGCCAGCGTCGAGTGTTTCCACAGCCGCCCGGCCGTCTGCACCCCCTTCAGCCGCCCGCGCCGCGCCCGCGCCTTGGGCGTGTCGCCGACGAGAATGTCATCCTTCAGCGCCCGCGCCTCCAGCGCCAGCGACAGCGCGGTGCCCCCGGTCTTGGGGATATGGATGAACAGGTAACGGCGGCCGCGCGACAGGATCATGCGGGCAGTCTGACCCCATCCCCCGCCGGGGTAAAGCGCGAGCGCAGGGCGATGATCGACCCCGCCGCGATGATCGCCGCCATCCCGATCAGCGCGGGCGCGCCGAAGGTCTGGCCCCAGAGCACGCGGCCCCAGATCGCCGAGGCGATCAGCAGCAGGTATTCGAACACCGCCACCTGGCTCGCCTCGGCGGTCTGGTAGGCGCGCACCATCAGCCCGACGCCGATCAGCGACCCCGCCGCCTGCATGACCGAGACTTCCCAGAACTGCGCGTCGGGTGCGGTCCAGCCGCGCAGGATGAAGCCATCCGCGCCCACCGGCACGGCATGCGGCACCAGTGCCGCCAGCGCCAGACCGGCCAGCCCCCACAGGCCGAGGGCGGCAAAGAAGCCCAGCGTCAGCGTCGCCGCGCTTTCCCCGCCGCACCATTCGCGGGTGGCGATGTTCGAGATCGCGTAAAGCACAGCCGCGCCGATCGGCGCCAGCGCCACCAGCCGCACCGCCCCGGCGCCGGGGTCGAGCATCAGCACGATGCCCCCGAAGCCCAGCAAGACCGCGATCAGCCGCCAGACCCCGAACCGCTGGCCAAAGGCGAACCGCGAGATCAGCAGCACGAAGATCGGCGCGGTGAACAGCGCCGCCGCCACCTCGGCCACCGAGAGGAACGCGAGGCAACCGAAATAGACCACCATCGAGGTCGACATTACCGCGCTGCGCGCAATCACTCCGCCCCAGCGGCGCGGCCGCAGCCGCATCCCCAGCACCGGCGCGGCCGCCAGCATCATCGGCAGCGCCAGCGCGCTGCGCACGGCATGGAACTGCCACAGCCCGTGATCCTCGGCGATCAGGCGCACGAAATTGTCGGTGAACCCGATGATCACGGCGGCGATGGCCATGAAGCCGGCAGCCAGCAGCGGGCGGTTGGGGTGGTGCGGTCTGACGGTCACGGGTGGTCCTCTCTCCACCATCCGATCTGCCCCGGCGCCGCGCGGTTTGCCTGCCCGCAAGCGACATGGCCTGCCGGGAACAGGTCGCGGCCGGGCCGCAGCCGCGGCTTTCAATTGTGACGCCTCGTCCGCTGGTCTAGTATCGTGACAAGTTTGGCAAGAAGAGCAGGGCCAAGGCCGCGAATGACGGCGCTGAAGAAGTACCAGAGGCTGGAGTGTCAGGGACTGTGGCGCGAAACGCCCGAGGCCCAGCGACGCGATGTGATCGTCTCGTTCCGCGAGGCGTCGCTGATCATTTCCGATGGCCGCAGCGAAACCGCGCTCAGCCACTGGTCGCTGCCAGCGGTGACCCGGCTCAACCCCGGCACGCTGCCCGCGCTTTACGCCCCCGGCGTTGATGCGGTCGAGACGCTGGAAATCGACGACCGCGACATGATCGGCGCGCTGGAAACGGTGCATGACGCCGTCGAGGCGCAACGCCCGCATCCGGGGCGGATGCGCCAGCGGTTGCTGGCGGGCGCGCTGCTGGCGCTGGCGGCGATCACCGTGTTCTGGCTGCCCGGTGCGCTGATCACCCATACCGCGCAGGTGGTGCCTTGGGCCAAGCGGCAGGAAATCGGCCGCGCCGTGCTGGCCGAGGTGCAGCATGTCAGCGGCACGCCCTGCGCCGCGACCTCGGCCCGCCGGCCGCTGGCGCGGTTGACCAGCCGGCTGTTCGTGGGGCCCACCGCCCCGGTGATCGTGGTGCTGCGCGACATGCCGGTGCCGGTCGCGCATCTGCCGGGCGGGATCCTCTTGCTGAACCGGCACCTGATCGAGGATCGCGATGGTCCCGACGTGGCCGCGGGCTACCTTCTGGCCGAACGCATCCGCGCCGAGACCACCGATCCGCTGGTGCCGCTGCTGCATTGGGTCGGCCTGCGCGCCACGTTCGAGCTGCTGACCACCGGGCACCTGCCGACGGGCGCGCTTGACGGCTATGGCGAGGCGCTGCTGGCCGCCCGCAATCCCGCCCCGGCCGAGGCGACGCTCGTCAGGCGATTTGCCGCCGTCGCGGTGCCGCTGGGGCCTTATGTGCAGGCGGCTGACCCGCAGGGCCGCAGCCTGACCGCCACCGATCCGGCGCCGAAGCCCGGCACCCCGGCGCCCCGGCCGGTGCTGGCCGATGACGATTGGGTGGCGTTGCAGGGTATCTGTTCGCCCTGAGCGGTCAGTTCCGCACGAAAGCGTCGCCGAAGCCCGCACCGCGCGCCGCTTGCAGCGCCGCCGACAGCGTCGCGGGGTCGGCGAAAGGCCCGGCCAGAACCACCTGCGCACCGCGCCCGGCGCCGGTCGCCACCGGCAGGCCAAGGGCCCGCAGGCGGCTGGCCGCCCCCGCTGCATTCGCCGCCACCGCAAAGCTGCGGACCTGCACATATCGGCCGGAACGCTGCACCGGCGCGGCGGGCGCATTCGAAGACGCCATCCGCGCCACCGGCGCCTGATAGGCGGTATCGACAATGCTCGACGGCTGCACCGAAACGGCCGGTGTCGGTTGCAGCCGCATCGGCACCGTCCGGGTCCAGACCCGTTCCATCGCCGCCTGCCCCGCCGCGGTGCCGCGGCCGCGCAACGGGTTCAGCCGGTCATCCTGCCAGGCAGCGGCATAGCCCGGCGGAATGGTCACGGCCGAGGTATCGACCGGCATCGGCGCGGCGGCGGGCGCCATCACCGGCTGCGGTGCGGCGGCGACCATCATCGGTTGCGGCGCCACCGGGGCCATCATCGGCTGCGGCGCGGCCGCAACCATCACCGGCGCGGCGGTCGCTGCTGCCATCGTCGTGCCTGCCATCGTGGGCTGATAGCCGCACAGCACCTGATGCGAGTCGTCGATCCGCGGCACCCATTTGACCACCCCGCCATAGCCCGCGCGCATGTAGACGCAGCCGCGGCTATCGACGAACTGGGGGCCGGTAAAGCTTGCCGGGGGGATTTCCTTCGGCCCGCCGGTCGCTGCGATTGTTGCCGCTTCGGCAACACCGGGCGCCAGCATGATCGCCGCCACCGCGACGGGAATGAACTTCGACAGCATGACGCCCCCCGGGTTTCCTGACCCGAGAATGCCGGAGCCGCCGCGGCGAGTAAAGGAAAATAGCCGCTATTTAGTGCCAAACATGCGGTCGCCCGCATCCCCTAGCCCCGGCACAATATATCCATGATCATTGAGGTGGCTATCTACAGCCGCTGTGACAATCGGCACGTCCGGATGCGCCTGCTGCATCCGTTTGATGCCTTCCGGGGCCGCAAGAAGGCAAAGGAAGCGGATATTCCGGGCGCCCGACGCCTTCAGCAGATCGACCGCCGCCGCCGAGGAATTGCCCGTCGCCAGCATCGGATCGACCACGATGACCATCCGGTCATCCAGTTCCGCCGGCACCTTGTAGTAATATTGCACCGGCCGCAGCGTTTCCGGATCGCGGTACAATCCGACGAACCCGACCCGTGCTGCGGGCACCAGTTCGAGGATGCCATCCAGCAACCCGTTGCCCGCCCGCAGGATCGAGACCAGCACCAGTTTCTTGCCGTCGATGGAGGGCGCGTCCATCTCGCACAGCGGCGTCTCGATCCGCCGTGTTGTCATCGGCAGGCCGCGCGTGACCTCGTAGGCCAGAAGCTGGCTGATCTCGCGCAGCAGTCGACGGAACCCCGCGGTCGAGGTTTCCTTGTCGCGCATGATGGTCAGCTTGTGCTGCACCAGCGGGTGATCGACGACCGTCAGATGCGGGGTCAGGGGTTCGGTCATGCTCAGGGCTCCAGTCGCTTCAGGATGCGGTCGCGCGTGGCCTCGTCGCAGAAGGCGGCGCGGGCGGCGGTGCGGTGGATGGCGCGAAACTGGCCCTCGTCCCAGTCGAAGGCATCGGCGAGGCGGTCGTGTTCGCGCGTCATCGTGGTGTGGAAGAAGGGCGGATCGTCGGTCGAGATCGTGACCTTGACGCCGCGCCGGTCAAGCTCGGCGATCGGGTGCTTGCGCCATGTTGGGTAAAGGCCCAGCGCGATGTTCGAGCCGGGGCAAACCTCCAGCACGATGCCCTTTTCGGCCAGCTCATCGACCAGCGCGAGGTCTTCGATGGCGCGCACGCCATGCCCGATCCGCTCCACCCTCAGATCGGCCAGCGCGTCGCGCACCGAGTCCGGCCCGCCCCATTCACCGGCATGGGCGGTCAGCCGCAGCCCGGCCTCTCTGGCCATGTCGAAGGCGTAAGCGAAGTCCTTGGGCTTGTGCAGCTTTTCGTCACCGGCAAGACCAAAGCCGGTGAGGAAGTCGCCCATCGTTTCCGCCGCACAGAACGCCGTTTCCCGCGAGGCTTCCGGGCCGATGTGGCGCACCGCCGTGACGATGGCGCGCAGGACGATCCCGTCCTTGCGCTCGGCTTCTGCCGCAGCCTCGCGGATGGCCGCCAGATATTCGCGCCAGGCGCCAAGGTCACGGCCACCACAGAAATCCGGCGAAAGGAAGGTTTCGCTGTAGATCACGCCACTTGCCGCGCTTTCCTCAAGTACGGCGAGGGTCAGGCGGTGGTAATCCTCGGGCGTTTGCAGCACCGAGGTTGCGGCATCGTAGACCTTCAGAAAGTGCCAGAAGTCGCGAAAGGCATAGCTGCCGTCCTCGGCAAAGATGCCGGAAATGTCGATGTGCTTTTCCCGCGCAAGGCCGCGGATGAAGGTGGGCGGCGCGGCGCCTTCCAGATGCAGGTGCAGTTCCACCTTGGGGAAGTCTTTGGAATTCATAGGAAACTCCGTCCCGGCCCGTGGGCGGGCACACCCAGATGCGCGGCGATCGAGGCCGCCACGTCGGTGAAGGCGACCTGCCCGATTGCGCCCATGCCAGTGCCGTGGATCAGCACCGGCACCCGTTCGCGGGTGTGGTCGCTGCCGCTCCATGTCGGGTCATTGCCGTGATCGGCGGTGAAAAGTGCCAGATCGCCGGGCCGCAGTTGGGCCAGAAACCCCGCCACGCGGCTGTCGAACCATTCCAGCGCGCGGGCGTAGCCAGCGACATCGCGCCGGTGACCATAGAGGCTGTCGAACTCGACAAAGTTGGCGAAGGTCAAGGAACCATCCTCAGCATGCTCTGTAAGAGCCATCAAATGTTCGAAAAGTGCAGCATCAGATTTTCCCTTGTGCAGCTTTCCGATGCCCTGCATCGAGAAGATGTCGCCGATCTTGCCCACCGCATGGGTCGCGCGCCCGGCGCCCTGCATCCAGTCCAGCAGCGTCGGCGCGGGCGGCGCGATGGCGAAGTCGCGGCGGTTCGGCGTGCGGGTGAAGTGCCCCGGCGCGCCGGTGAAGGGCCGCGCGATCACCCGGCCGACCTTCATCGCGTGCAAGACCGGCGCCACCGCCTGACAGAGCGCGATCAGGCGGTCGAGGCCAAAGCTTTCCTCATGCGCGGCAATCTGGAACACCGAGTCGGCCGAGGTGTAGCAGATTGGCCGGCCGGTCCGCAGATGCTCGGCCCCCAGCGCCTCGATGATCGGCACACCCGAGGCATGGCAATTGCCAAGGATGCCCGCCGTTCCCGCCGCGCGGCAGACCTCGGCCACCAGCGCATCGGGGAAGGCGGGCACGGTATCGGGAAAGTAGGTCCAGTCCCACGGCACCGGCACGCCCGCCAGTTCCCAATGGCCCGAAGGCGTATCCTTGCCGTTCGACACTTCGGTGGCCGCCCCCCAGCGCCCCTGCGGCGCGGCATCAAGGCCCGGCGCCGCCGCGCCCGAGGCGAGCCGGATCGCCGCGCCCAGCCCCAGCGCATCCAGCACCGGCAGCCGCAGCGGGCCGCTGCGCCCCTCTTCCGCCCGGCCCGCGGCGCAGGCTTCGGCGATGTGCAGCAGCGTGTTCGCCCCGGTATCGGGCACGGCGCCGTTGAAGAAGGCGCCCGCATCGGGCGCGCCGCCGCAACCCACGGAATCCATCACGATCAGGAACGCGCGCGCCATCAGCCGAGCCTTTCCCAGACCAGCGGCGGGTCTTCCACCGGCGCATCGGTGACGGTGAAGGCGGCGCGCACCACCGCCTCGGCCCGGTCGGCGTCGGCCTCGCTGGCGGCGTGGATCAGCGCCAGCGGCAGGTCGGGCGAGACATGCTCGCCGATCCCGGCCACCTCGGACAGACCGACCGAGGGGTTGATGCGGTCGCCCTCGCGATGCCGCCCGCCGCCCAGATCGACCACCGTCAGCCCCAGCGCCTCGCCGTCGATGGTGGCGACAAAGCCCTCGCGGCTGGCCGCGACCTCGCGCACCACCGGCGCCGCGGGCAACCGGTCGGGCCAGCGATCGACAAAATCGGCGGGCCCGCCCAGTGCGGCGACCATCTCGCCGAAAATCTCGGCGGCGCGGCCGGAATCGAGCGCCTGGCCGATGCGCGCCTCGCCATCTTCGGCATCCGCCGCCAGCCCGCCCAGCGCCAGCGCCTCGCCACCCAGCGCGACCGTCAGATCCCAGAGCGCGGCGTTGACCGAGGTGCCGGTGAGCGTTTCCATCACCTCGATCACCTCCAGCGCGTTGCCGGCGGCTGCGGCCAGCGGCTGGCTCATGTCGGTGATCAGCGCCCGCGTCATGCAGCCGGCGCCCTGTGCGGTGGCCACCAGCGCCTTCGCCAGCGCGCGGGCGTCTTCGGGCGTCTTCATGAAGGCGCCAGAGCCCATCTTGACGTCCAGCACCAACCCCTCCAGCCCGGCCGCGAGCTTCTTCGACAGGATCGAGGCGGTGATCAGGTCGATCGACTCCACCGTGCCGGTGACGTCGCGGATCGCGTAAAGGCGGCGATCGGCGGGGGCGATGTCGGCATTGGCGGCAACGATGGCGCAGCCGATATCGGCGGTGATCTTGCGCAGCCGATCGGTGCTGACATCGGCCCGCAGGCCCGGAATCGCCTCCAGCTTGTCCAGCGTGCCGCCGGTGTGGCCCAGTCCACGGCCAGAGATCATCGGAACGTAGGCGCCGCAGGCCGCCAGCGCCGGGGCCAGCAGCAGCGACACGCAATCGCCGATGCCGCCGGTGGAATGCTTGTCCAGCACCGGGCCGGGCAAATCCCATTCCAGCACGGCGCCGGAATCGCGCATCGCGCGGGTCAGTGCCACGCGACCCGCCTCGCCCAGCCCCTTCAGGCACACCACCATCGCAAAGGCGCCCGCCTGCGCATCGCTGACCGCACCCGACGCAAGGCCGCGCGCGAACCAGGCGAGGTCGTCTGCCGAAGGGGTGCGGCCCTGTCGAAGCCCGGCGATCAGACCGCGCGCGTCCATCTCAGGCGCGGTCCATCTGCGCGGCGTCGAAGGCGCCCGGCAGCAGGTCGGCCACCGTCACCGTCTGCGCAAGCCCGTCGACGGTGCACATCGTGACCTTCACCGCGGCGTCGGCGAATTCGGCGATCTTCTGGCGGCAGCCGCCGCAGGGGGTCACTGGGGTCGGGCTGTCGGCGATCACCACGATCTCGGCGATCCGCGTGTCGCCCGCCGCCACCATCGCGGCAATGGCGCCCGCTTCGGCGCAGGTGCCTTCGGGGTAGGCGACGTTTTCCACGTTGCAGCCGACATGGACGCCGCCGCCGGTGGAGCGCAGCGCGGCCCCCACCTTGAAACGGGAATACGGGGCATAGGCGTTTTCGCGCACGGCGGTGGCGGCTTCGAGCAGGGTCATGGGGCCTCCGGGGTTTCGGCGGAGTGTGCGGCGGCGACGCGCGGGCCGCAAGGGGCCGGGGGCCCTGCCCCCGGCCCCCCGGGATATTTGTGCCAAGATGAGGGGATCAGAGCGGTTCCGTGCGGAACGTCCCCGGCAGCGCCACTTCCAGCAGTTCCACGTCATCGGTCGGGTCGGCATAGCGCGTGGCCATGCCGGGCGGGGTGACGAAGGCGTCGCCTGCGGACAGGCGGAACGGCTCTTTCCCCTCGCCTTCAAGCGTCAGCCCGCCCGCCATCACGAAGGTGAAAAGGATATCCGCGTCATGCCGGGCCCAGGGTGCGGCGCCCTCACCGCGCCGGATCACCTGCACACCGGCGACGCCCTTGGTGTTGGTGGCAATCGTGGTGTCGCGCGCGATGAAGCCGGGGATGCGGAACGGCGCCCAGCTGGCGCTGGCGGCAACGTTGTGCACGAACCGCTGGCCCTGCCATTCGCGGTCGGGGCGGCGTTGCGGCGTTGGCAGCGTCATCACATGGTCGATCTCGGTCACATGCTCGGCGGGAACGCCGATCTCGATCACCTCGATGCCGTCGGAGGCTTCGAGCACGCGGTGCCGGATCTCTGGCGGCTGGATGAAGCAGTCGCCCGCGGTAAGGCGGATCGGGCCGCCCTGATCCTCGTAAACCACGTCAACCCAACCCTTGTAGCAGAAGATGAGCTGAAAGCCGATCTTGTGGAAATGCACCATGTCGGGCACCGGGCCGCCATCCGGAATGCGGATGTGGCTGGCGATGATCGAGCCGCCGAGGCGCGAGGGGATCAGGTCGCGGTACTGCATTCCGGCTCGGCCGATGATCCACGGCGCCTGATCGGCAAGGCGGCGCACGACGAAGGCGTGCTGGGTCGGCGGCAGCACCAGCGGCGGGTTCAGTTCGATAATCTCGACTCTGGTGCCATTCGGCGCCGTCAACTCGCGCGCGCCGCCCGCGAATCCGTCGGGGTCGTCGGTCAGGATGCGGATCGTGCCGGGCGCCTCGGGCGCGCCCTTTTCCACCCGCAGCCGCAGCCCGTGGCCGGAGAAGACCGCAACCTCGGGGCTGTCGGCCGGATAGATGCTGTCCAGCCGCATTTTCAGCACACGGGTGAAGAACGGGATATCGGCCCGCAACTCATGCGTGGGCAGACGAATTTCGGCGCGGATTTCAGCCTCCGGCGCGGGCATCCCAGTATCGGACATCTTGCGGCTCCTCTCGCTCGGCGCGACAGTGGGGCGCGGCACCGCGATTTGCAAGTTCCGCTTGAAAGAGTGCCAGCAGCGGCGCTATTTCGAACCGAGGGAAGATTGTTTAACGTTAAACAAATCTTGGGGGCGGATGATGGACGAGGCACGGAACGACAACGCACGGCAGGCGGCGCTGGACTATCACGAGTTTCCGAAGCCGGGAAAGCTGGAGATTCGGGCCACCAAACCGCTGGCCAACGGCCGCGACCTGAGCCGCGCCTACAGCCCCGGCGTGGCCGAGGCCTGCCTTGAGATCAAGGCCGATCCCGCCACCGCCAGCCGCTACACCTCACGCGGGAACCTTGTCGGCGTCGTCACCAACGGCACCGCGGTGCTGGGCCTTGGCAACATCGGCGCGCTGGCCGCGAAGCCGGTGATGGAGGGCAAGGCGGTCCTGTTCAAGAAATTCGCCAACATCGACTGCTTCGACATCGAGTTGAACGAGCCTGATCCGGTGAAGCTGGCCGATCTGGTCTGCGCGCTGGAACCCACGTTCGGCGCCATCAACCTTGAAGACATCAAGGCGCCGGATTGCTTCATCGTCGAAAAGCTCTGCCGCGAGCGGATGAACATCCCGGTCTTCCACGACGACCAGCACGGCACCGCCATCGTCGTCGGCGCCGCCGCCACCAACGCGCTGAAAGTGGCCGACAAGGCGTTCGGCGAGATCAAGATCGTATCCACCGGCGGCGGGGCGGCGGGCATCGCCTGCCTGAACATGCTGGTGAAGCTGGGCGCCAAGCGCGAGAACATCTGGCTTTGCGATATCCACGGCCTTGTCTACGAGGGCCGCGAGATCGACATGAACCCGCAGAAGTCGACCTTTGCGCAGGCCACCGACAAGCGCGTGCTGGACGAGGTGATCGACGGCGCCGACCTGTTCCTTGGCCTGTCGGGCAAGGGTGTGCTGACGCCCGCGATGGTGCAGAAGATGGCGCCGCGCCCGATCATCTTCGCGCTGGCCAACCCCAGCCCCGAGATCATGCCCGAAGAGGCGCGCAGCGTGGCGCCCGACGCGATCATCGCCACCGGCCGGTCGGATTACCCCAATCAGGTCAACAACGTCCTGTGCTTCCCGTTCATCTTCCGCGGCGCGCTCGACGTTGGCGCCACCACCATCAATGACGAGATGGAACTGGCCTGCATCGACGGCATCGCCGCCCTTGCCCGCGCCACCACCAGCGCCGAGGCCGCCGCCGCCTATCGCGGCGAACAGATGACCTTCGGCGCCGATTACCTGATCCCGAAGCCGTTCGACCCGCGGCTGATGGGCGTGGTCGCCTGCGCCGTGGCCAAGGCCGCGATGGAAACCGGCGTCGCCACCCGCCCGATCGCCGATCCCGTCGCCTACAAGGCCAAGCTTGATGGCTCGGTGTTCCGCTCGGCGCTGATCATGCGGCCGGTGTTCGAAACCGCCAACAGCGCCGCCCGCCGCGTCGTCTTTGCCGAGGGCGAGGATGAGCGTGTGCTGCGCGCCGCCAACGCGATGCTGGAGGAAACCTCGGTGGTGCCGATCCTGATCGGCCGCCCCGAGGTGGTCGAACGGCGCTGCGAGCGGGCGGGGCTGCCGATCCGGCCGGGCCGCGACTTCGGCATCGTGAACCCGGAAAACGACCCGCGCTATCGCGACTACTGGGAAACCTACCACATCCTGATGCAGCGCCGCGGCGTGACGCCCGACATCGCCAAGGCGATCATGCGCACCAACGCCACCGCCATCGCCGCCATCATGGTGCACCGGGACGAGGCCGACAGCATGATCTGCGGCACCTTCGGCCAGTATCTGTGGCACCTGAACTACGTCCGGCAGGTGCTGGCGCGCGACAAGCTGCGCCCGATCGGCGCGCTTTCCCTGATGATCATGGAAGACGGCCCGCTGTTCATCGCCGATACGCAGGTTCACCCGGAACCGACGCCGGCAGAGATCGCCGAATCCGTGATCGGCGCCGCGCGCCATGTGCGCCGGTTCGGCGTTACGCCCAAGATCGCGCTTTGCTCGCATTCGCAGTTCGGCAACCTCGAAACCTCCTCGGGCCTCCGGATGCGCGCCGCGATGGACCTGCTGGACCAGATGGGCCCGGATTTCACCTACGAGGGTGAGATGCCGATCGACTCGGCGCTCGACCCCGAGCAGCGCGCGCGGGTGTTCCCCAACGCGCGCTTCGAAGGGGTGGCGAACGTGCTGGTCTTCGCCAACACCGATGCCGCCAACGGGGTGCGCAACATCCTCAAGGCGCGCGCCAACGGGCTGGAGGTCGGGCCGATCCTGATGGGCATGGGCAACCGCGCCCATATCGTCACGCCCTCGATCACTGCGCGCGGGCTGCTCAACGTCTCGGCCATCGCGGGCACACCGGTTTCGAAATACTCCTGACGCCGGGCGCCGTTATCGCAAACGGTGGCAAACCGACGCAGGTTTGCCCGCGCAACAATCTTGCCTGTCCCTTCCGCAGCGCGTAACAAACCGCACAGCGGCATGGAGGGTATACAATGGCATACGCAGACGTCTACGCAGGCTGGCAGGCAGACCCCGAGCGGTTCTGGATGCAGGCGGCCGAGGCCATCGACTGGGTGCAGAAACCCTCCCGCGCGCTCTTTGCCGAAAATGCGCCGCTTTACGAGTGGTTCAAGGATGGCATGGTCAACACCTGCTGGAACGCGGTCGATCGTCATGTGGCGGCCGGGCGCGGCAAGCAGGTCGCGATCATCCATGACAGCCCGGTCACCGGCACGGTGCACAAGATCACCTATGCCGAACTGCTGGCCCGCGTATCCAGCCTTGCCGGGGCGCTGAAGGCCAAGGGCGTCACCAAGGGCGACCGCGTCATCATCTACATGCCGATGGTGCCCGAGGCGCTGGAGGCGATGCTGGCCTGCGCCCGCCTTGGCGCGATCCACTCGGTCGTGTTCGGCGGCTTTGCCGCGCATGAGCTTGCGGTGCGGATCGACGATGCGAAACCCAAGGCGATCCTCGCAGCCTCCTGCGGGATCGAACCGGGCCGTGTGGTGCATTACAAGCCGCTCTTGGACGGCGCCATCGACATGGCCAGCCACAAGCCCGAGTTCTGCATCATCCTGCAACGCGAACAAGAGGTTGCCAAGCTGACCGAGGGCCGCGATTTCGCCTGGCACTCGGTCCAGTATGGCGTCGAGCCCGCCGATTGCGTGCCGGTGGAGGGCGACCACCCGGCCTATATCCTTTACACCTCCGGCACCACCGGCCAGCCCAAGGGCGTCGTGCGCCCCACCGCCGGGCATCTGGTCGCGCTGCATTGGTCGATGAAGAACATCTACGGCGTGGACCCGGGCGAGGTGTTCTGGGCCGCCTCGGACGTGGGCTGGGTCGTCGGCCACAGCTACATCTGCTACGGCCCGCTGATCCACGGCAACACCACCATCGTGTTCGAGGGCAAACCCGTCGGCACCCCCGACGCGGGCACCTTCTGGCGCGTCATCGCCGACCACAAGGTGACCAGTTTCTTCACCGCCCCCACCGCCTTCCGCGCCATCAAGCGTGACGACCCCGAGGGCAAGCTGATCGGCGACTACGACCTGACCTCGCTGCGCACGCTTTACCTTGCGGGCGAACGGGCGGACCCGGCGACGATCGAATGGGCGCAGGCCAAGCTGAACGTGCCGGTCATCGACCACTGGTGGCAGACCGAAACCGGCTGGGCCATCGCCGCCAACCCGATGGGCATCGAGCATCTGCCGGTGAAGATCGGCAGCCCCTCCGTCGCCATGCCGGGGTACGAGATCCATGTGCTGGACGAGGGCGGCCACCCGGTGCCCCCCGGCACGCTGGGCGCCATCGCGGTGAAACTGCCGCTGCCCCCCGGCACCCTGCCCACGCTGTGGAACGCCGACGAGCGGTTCAAGAAAAGCTACCTGAGCCACTTCCCCGGCTATTATGAAACCGGCGATGCCGGGATCGTGGATGCCGATGGCTATGTCTACATCATGGCGCGCACCGACGATGTCATCAACGTGGCAGGCCACCGCCTGTCTACCGGCGCAATGGAAGAGGTGCTGGCCTCGCACCCCGACGTGGCCGAATGCGCGGTGATCGGCATCGCCGACGAGTTGAAGGGTCAGGCGCCGCTGGGCCTTGTCTGCCTGAACAAGGGCTGCAACCGCCCGCATGCCGAGATCGCGAAAGAGGTGGTGAACCTCGTGCGCGACCAGATCGGGCCGGTCGCGGCCTTCAAGCTGGCCTGCGTGGTGGACAGGCTGCCGAAAACCCGTTCCGGCAAGATCCTGCGGGCGACGATGGTGAAGATTGCCGACGGGCAAGACTTCAAGATGCCCGCCACGATCGACGATCCGGCGATCCTTGATGAAATCCGGCTTGCCCTGAAGGGGCTAGGGCTGGCAAGGGCTTAGCGGGGGAAGGTTACGTAAGGTCAGGCACAACAACGGGGGGTGCGTCAGGTTCACCCTGTTGGCGCAGCCGTTTTCGTGTCATACGATAACGGCGATGCAACCTCGAATTGAGTCCCCCGTGGCCAGACCTTCGGTCTCAACTGTAGCGGCGACGGACGCGGCCCGCCCCGCGAACCTTGCCGACTGGATCACCGCTCCCTCGGGCGAAGAGGCGCGGGTCGCCCTGCTGGGCCATGATCTGCGGGCCGCGATTTCCGATATCATCGGCGGTTTGCGCCTGATCGAACCGGCCAGCGTCAGCGAGCCGGTTCGCCTGCAGCTTGAACGCATCCGCGCCGCCAGCGAGGTGCTGGCGCTGCTGCTGGAGGATGGGCTGGCCGCGATGGTCGGCGAAGAGGCCACCGAACGGCAGCCGGTCAGCCTGCCGCTGACCCGTTTGCTGCATGATGTCGAGATGCGCTGGTCGGGCCGGGCGCGCGAAAAAGGGCTGGCCTTCACGATGACCGTCGCGCCCGAGGTGCCGCGCGTGGTGGCGCTGGACCGCATCGCGTTGGAACGGATCCTGTCCAACGTGCTGTCGAATGCGGTGAAATACACTGACGCAGGTGGAATTGATGTTGCCGTGCAGCAAAGCCCCGGCGGTGATCTGGTGTTCCGCGTCCACGACGACGGGCCGGGGTTCTGCCCCGACGCGCTGGAGAATCTGTTCCGGATCGCCAACCGCCCGGATGGCATCCGCAAGGCCGGATCGGGGCTGGGCCTTCACATCACCAAGCAGATGTCCGACCGGATCGGCGCCGAGGTTCGGGTGGGGAACCGGCCCGAAGGCGGCGCCGAAGTGGTGCTGACGCTGCCCGCCGCGGTCTGGATGCCCAAGGCGGCCCCGGCAGAGCCGGTGGCGGGCCTGCCCGACCTGAGCCAGATGAAGGTGCTGGTGGCCGAGGACAGCGAAACCAACCAGACCATCCTGCGCCGCATGCTGAACCTGCTGGGCGCCGAGGTGGTGATCGTGTCCGACGGCATCGAGGCGCTGAACCGGCTGGACGGCGAAGTCTTCGATCTGGCGCTGATCGACATCGAGATGCCGCGGCTGTCGGGGATCGAGGTGATGCGGGCGATCCGCGCCGATGGCGGCCGCCATGCGACCATGCCGGTAATGGCCGTCACCGCCTATGTGTTGCGCGCCAACCGCGAGGCGATCTATGCCGCGGGCGCCGACAGCATTCTGGCCAAGCCGGTGGGTGGGCTCGACACCTTCGGCACGGCGATCGCCGACCTGCTGCAACGCACGCGCGGCGATGGCGCGGCCCCGGACGACGACGACACCGAGGGGAAGGCGATGGACAGCGGCCGGTTTCAAGCCCTGCTGGAGATCGCCGGAACCGACGGGCGCGCCGAACTGCTGACCCGGCTGCTGGCCGATTTGCAGACGGTGGAACGCGGGCTGGTACAGGGCCTGACCGAACCCGACCGCGCCATGATCCGGGCGCAGACGCATGTGCTGATCGCGGTTTCGGGCGCGGTCGGGGCAAATCGGCTGATGCAGGTCGCCCGCACCCTGAACGGCGCGGCGCACCGGCATGACATGGCCGGGGTCGGCACGCTTGGCCATGAGGCGCTGACGCTGCTTGACGACCTGATCCATTTCGTTTCAGGTCAGATCTATCCGTCGCGGGAGGCATCGTGACCGACGCAGTTCCGCTTCTTCTGATCGAAGACACACCGTCGCTGCAAATGGTGTACGAGGCGATCCTGCGCGGCGCCGGGCATACCGTCTGTTGCGCCAGCACCGCCGAAGAGGGTTTGCGCGCCTTCCTTGAGAACGACCCCAACATCGTGCTGCTGGACCTCGGGCTGCCCGACCGTGACGGGCTGGACCTGATGGCCGAGATGCTGAAGCTGCGGCCCGAAACGGCGGTGATCATCATCACCGCCAATGGCTCGATCAACAAGGCGGTCGAGGCGATGCGGGCGGGTGCCTTCGACTTTGTCGTCAAGCCGTTCCTCGATCAGCGCTTTCTCGGCGCGGTCGACAATGCGCGGCTTAACCATCGCCCGGCCACGGCGGCGGCCCCCGACCCGACGCCGCTGGGCGATTTCGTCGGCAGTTCGACGGCGATGGCGGCGGTCTATGCCAAGATCCATTCGGTTGCGCGCTCGATGGCGACCGTCTTCATCACCGGGGAAAGCGGCACCGGCAAGGAGTTGTGCGCCCAGGCGGTGCACGACAACTCCAACCGCGCGCGTGGCCCGTTCATCGCGCTGAACTGCGGCGCCATCCCGCCCGACCTGCTGGAATCCGAGGTCTTCGGCCACCTGCGCGGCAGCTTCACCGGCGCCATTGCCGACAAGCTGGGGGCGGCGGCGGCGGCCGATGGCGGCACCCTCTTTCTTGACGAAATCTGCGAGATGGACCTTGGCCTGCAAACCAAGCTTCTGCGCTTCCTGCAAACCTCGACGGTGCAGCCGGTCGGCGCCACCCGGCCACGCAAGGTGAACGTGCGCATCGTCTGCGCCACCAACCGCGACCCGATGGAAGAGGTCCGCCGCGGCCGGTTCCGCGAAGACCTGTATTACCGCCTGCATGTGGTGCCGATCCACATGCCGCCGCTGCGCGATCGCGGCCAGGATGTCGTTGCCATCGCGACCGCCGCCCTGCGCCGCCTGTCGGAAGAAGAGGGGCGCCGGTTCCGCGCGCTTGACGATGAGGTCAGCGCCCTGTTCTGCCGCCTGCCCTGGCCGGGCAACGTGCGCCAGCTGCTCAACGTGCTGCGCAATGTCGTGGTGCTGAACGAGGGCGAGATCGTCAGCCGGGCGATGTTGCCATCCGACCTGCAACACGGACTCGACCTGCCACCCGCCGCTAACACCCCGGAAGCCGCTTTGCCTGCGCTGGCGGTCGAAAGCCTGCTGGGCCGCACCCTTGCCGAGATCGAGCAGATCGTGATCGAAACCACCATCGCCGCCGAAGACGGTTCCGTGCCGCGCGCCGCGAAAGTGCTTGGCGTGTCGCCCTCGACGCTTTACCGCAAGCGCGAGGGCTGGATGCGCAACGACGCCGCCGAATAGCGGCGCGGGCGCTCAGGTAAACTGTTCGCGGAACAGCCGCTCTTCGAGGCCGTGACCGGGATCGAACAGGATGCGGTGGCGCACCTTCGGCTCGCTCCGGATCTCGACCGACAGCACGTCGCGCACGGACCGGCCATCGGCGTCGGTCATCACCGGGCGTTTGTCGGGCTCCAGCACGTCAAAGCGCACCAGCGCCGCCTTGGGCAGGATCGCGCCGCGCCAGCGCCGGGGCCGGAACGCCGCCATCGCCGTCAGCGCCAGCACCTCGGACCCGATCGGCAGGATCGGGCCGTGGGCGGAATAGTTGTAGGCGGTCGAACCGGCCGGGGTGCAGACCAGCGCGCCGTCGCAGATCAGTTCCGGCATCCGCACCTTGCCATCGACCGAAATGCGCAGCTTGGCCGCCTGCGGCCCGGCCCGCAGCAGCGAAACCTCGTTGATCGCCAGCGCCTTGTGCGCCTTGCCGTCCTTGTCCACCGCCCGCATCGCCAGCGGATTGATCACCGCCTCCTCGGCGCTGCCCAGCCGTTCGGCCAGCCCGTCGGCGTTGAACTCGTTCATCAGAAAGCCGATGGTGCCGCAGTTCATCCCGTAGACCGGCAGGTTCAGCGCGCCGGTCGCGTGCAGCGTTTGCAGCATGAAGCCGTCGCCGCCCAGCGCCACGATGCAGGCCGCATCGGACAGCGAGCGTTGGCCGTAGCGCGCGACCAGCGTCTTCAGGGCGCTTTGCGCCTCGGGCGTCTCGCTTGCCCTGAAACAGGCTTTCGCGTCCAGCCTATCGCTCATCCTGCCCTCCTCGGCCGATTGCGCCAGTGTTTTCAGCCCCGACCGGCGAACTCAACCCCTCGTGTTCCGGGCGCGACATTTTCGCGACCCGGCACGGACTTCGCCCACAACGCCCCGAGTGTCGCATTCCGGGCTTTCGAGCCGCCCCGTCATCGGATAAACACCGCCCTACCCCATTTTTCCGGAGGAGACGCCGATGAACGCCCCCACCCCCGCCCAGCAGCGCGATGCCGGTTTCTTTACCGAAAAGCTGGAAACCCGCGACCCCGAACTGTTCGGCGCGATCCGGTCCGAACTGGGCCGCCAGCGCGACGAGATCGAGCTGATCGCCTCGGAGAACATCGTCTCTGCCGCCGTGATGGAGGCGCAGGGCTCGGTGATGACCAACAAATACGCCGAGGGCTATCCGGGCAAGCGCTACTATGGCGGCTGCGAATGGGTGGACGTGGCGGAAACCCTGGCGATCGAGCGGGCCAAGGCGCTGTTCGGCTGCGGTTTCGCCAATGTGCAGCCGAACTCCGGCAGCCAGGCCAACCAGGGCGTGTTTCAGGCGCTGATCCAGCCGGGTGACACCATTCTGGGCATGAACCTCGCCTCGGGCGGGCACCTGACGCATGGCGCGGCGCCGAACCAGTCGGGCAAATGGTTCCATGCGGTGCAATACGGCGTGCGCCCGCAGGACAGCCGCATCGACTATGACGCCGTGCAGGCGCTGGCGACCGAACACAAGCCCAAGCTGATCATCGCGGGCGGGTCAGCCGTGCCGCGCCAGATCGACTTTGCCCGCTTCCGCGAGATCGCGGATTCGGTCGGCGCCTATCTGATGGTGGACATGGCGCATTTCGCCGGTCTGGTCGCGGGCGGCCAGCACCCCTCGCCCTTCCCCTATGCCGATGTCGCCACCACCACCACGCACAAGACGCTGCGCGGGCCGCGCGGCGGCATGATCCTGACCAACAACGAAGACATCGCGAAAAAGGTCAATTCGGCGATCTTCCCCGGCATTCAGGGCGGCCCGCTGATGCATGTCATCGCCGCCAAGGCCGTGGCCTTCGGCGAGGCGCTGCGGCCCGAGTTCAAGGTCTATGCGGCGCAGGTCGTGAAGAACGCGCAGGCGCTGGCGGATCAGCTGATGAAGGGCGGGCTGGATATCGTCACCGGCGGCACCGACACGCATGTGATGCTGGTCGACCTGCGGCCCAAGGGCGTGAAGGGCAACGCCACCGAAAAGGCGCTGGGGCGCGCGCATATCACCTGCAACAAGAACGGCATCCCGTTCGACCCGGAAAAGCCCACCGTCACCTCGGGCGTCCGGCTGGGCACGCCCGCAGGCACCACGCGCGGCTTTGCCGAGCCTGAGTTCCGCCAGATCGCCGACTGGATCGTGGAAGTGGTCGATGGCCTTGCCGCCCACGGCGAAGACGGCAACGCCGAGGTCGAGGCCGCGGTGAAAGCCAAGGTCGAGGCGCTCTGCGCGCGGTTCCCAATCTATCCGGGGCTCTGATCCGACGGGCGGGTGAAAAGGGGGCCGTTGCGGCCCCCTTTTTTGTTGGGCGATGGGATGGGGGTTGATCTGGGCGGCGGGGGCGGTGTTTTCAGGCGCAAAGCGGCGGGTGCGTGCTGCGGAAGTCGTCGGGAGGCCTTGGGGGGATCGGGCGACATCGGCAGGTAGTTCAAGGTGGGTATGCGGACCGAGCGGACGTTGCAATTCCAGTCTTCCGCGTTCATCAAATGCCTAGAGTTGCAGGACAACGCGTCGCCCGTATACAGGGTTGTTTGTCCGTGCTCAAAATGGCCGGGGAGTGAAGATGCGTTCACGACAACCTCTTGAGGTCCTCCCTGGCGGGGCCTCCACTCCGGTCACGAGATAGCAGGTTCAATTCCACGCATGACGAAACCCAGGCTTGAAACCTCAATATTGAGAATTTTGGCGCCGGTTCTTCGGGACGACGGCTTCCGAGGTTCAGGCAGGACGTTCCGCCGGACCGCCGGGGATACGCTCTTGATCTTGAACGTTCAGGGATCGCGTTATGGCGGGCAGTTTGCGATCAATCTCGGGGTGCAGCCGCTTTCCATTCCCGACGTGTGGGGCCAGACCGTCGACCCGCGCAAGATCACGGAGAGTCAGTGCGAATTCAGGCGAAGGCTTTCCGACACGGGAGAAGACCAGTGGTGGACCCATGACGGCTCCCAGGAAGGGATGGACGACGCGGTACGGCAGGCCGTCGGGGTCTACGCGACCGCAGGCCGTAAATTGCTGGCCCTGATGGCTGCCGACGACTCCCCCGTCCGCTCTCTGAAACCGGCCGACTTCGCGATGTTCCGCGCGGCCTTTCAGGGGTTTGCGGGAACAGAGTGTCGCACAGCACTGGTTCTGGCCCGAGTTCGGCTGGCACGGGACGACCATGATCAAGCCCACGGCTTTGCTGCTATTGCTCTCACCCACGCGAGCCCCGGATCGGCTCTGAGAAAGGAGATCGAAAAGCTCCTTTAGATCGTTGTCGTCAGGAACAGAGAAATGTTGGCAACGTGCTAAAACCAACCTCCCAACGACACCGAAACCCACCCACACCCTTCACCGCAAAACCCCCCTCCCCTCACACATACCCTTTCCACACCAGAAACGTCACCAGCAGCCCGAACACCACCAGCAGCCGGAAGGCGATGGAGCTGGCGATGCCGAGCGTCAGGCTTTTGCGGCGTTCCCACCGCCCGACGCCGTTCAGATGCTGGATGCAGGCGTCATAGGCCTCGGCGATGCGGTCATGGTCCAGCTGCATCATCAGCTTGGGGTTCTGCGCCAGGGTCGCATATTTCGCCAGCACCGCAGCCTCTGCCTGCACCCGGCGCGGCATCACGCCCCGCGCGTGGCGCAGCTTGGCCATCAGCCCCTTGCCGCGGATGTGCAGCCGCTCTTCCATCAGCTGCGCGACCCTGTCGGCCATCTGCTGCACCGGCACCGCACCCATCCACGACCTCCATTGTTTGGCGCACAGTAGCGGCGCTTGTCGGGGTACTCAACGGCTCTGGCATCGGACGCCGCATCGCAGTAATGCAACGGAATGCTCAGCTACACGCTTCACGGTCAGCCGACCGCCCTGCCCCCGCTGCTGATTGCCCACGGCCTGTTCGGATCGGGCCGCAACTGGGGTGTCATCGCCCGCCGTCTGGGCGAAACGCGGCAGGTCGTCGCCGTCGACATGCGCAACCACGCGGGCAGTTTCTGGGCCGAAAGCCACGGCTACAACGACCTCGCCGCCGATCTGGCCGGGGTGATCGAGGCAACCGGCGGGCGGGCCGATGTGCTGGGCCATTCGATGGGCGGCAAGGCTGCGATGATGCTGGCCCTGACCCACCCCGAGCGGGTGAACCGGCTGGTCGTGGCCGATATTGCGCCCGTCGCCTATCCCCATAGCCAGAGCCACCTGATCGCCGCCATGCGCGGGCTCGATCTGACCGGCGTCACCGCGCGCGGCGAGGCTGACCGGCGTCTGGCGGCCACGGTCGAGGATGCGGGCACGCGCGCCTTTCTGCTGCAATCGCTGGACCTGAAGGCCGACCCACCGCGCTGGCGGCTGAACCTCGACCTGCTGGAGGCCGAGATGGACCGCATCACCGGCTGGCCCGCGGTGTCGGGCCGGTTCGACGGCCCCACCCTGTTCCTGACCGGCGCGCTGTCGACCTATGTGCTGCCGGACTACCGCCCGGCGATCAAGGCGCTGTTCCCCGCCGCGCGCTTCGCCAAACTTCCGGGCGCCGGGCACTGGCTGCACGCCGACCGCCCCCGCGAATTCGAGGCGGCGGTGGCGATGTTCCTCGGCTAGCCCGCCCGTTTCATTCGCTCGATCAGCCCGTTCTTCAGCACGAACTGGTGGTAAAGCGCGCCAAGGACGTGCAGCCCGACCAGCGCCAGCAGCGGCAGCTTCATCAGCTCGTGAAACTGCGCCGCCGCATTGACGTGGCCGAACCACGCGAAGAGGCCGGACAGCGGCAGCAACAGCAGGATGGCATAAAGCGCGACATGCACCGCCTTGGCGACCGCCTGCAGCGCCGCGGGCTCATCTGCCGGGGGCCGCGGCGCGCCGCGCCGCGCGCGCAGGGCCAGCCGCCAGATCATCAGCAGCAAAAGCGCGATCCCGCCAAAGATATGCGCGGCCAGCAGGGGCGAAAAGCTGATCGCCTCGCCCTTGCCGATGGCGATGAAGTCCGCCTTGATCGTGTCATGCAGGATGAATTGCGGCACCAGCAGAAGGGCCACGATCCAGTGCAACCGGATCTGACCCAGTGAATACCCTTTGGGCGTCGGCATGGAATTCCCTGTTCAAAATGGCGACCGGCCCGGCCACGGCGGCCGGGCGGCTTTTCGCGCCTGATCCTGCACGAAGCCGTGCGGTCAGGAAATAGCCTTGGCGATCTGCCAGCTGACAGGAATGGCGACCACAAACCCGACCGCAGCCGCAATCAGGATCGGGCGCAGCGTGTCATTGCCGGTCACGAGGGCAGCAACGATCAGCACGCCCATCAGCGTGGTCGAGACGATCGAAAAGAGAAGCATCGTCAAGCGGGTCATGTCAGTCTCCGGTAAAGCGCGCGTCACGCGCAGACCTTGGCGCGACTCGCCCCCCGCCGCTTTGACACGGGTCAAATCACATTCCCTTTATGGCGACTTTCGGCCCGGCACCGCGCGGGCATCGCAGCCGCGCCCGCATCTCGCCGCTGTCCCCCTGAAGGCTGCGCGGATCGGCGATGCAGCCGGTCACCTCGGGGATCAGAGCCACCATCTGCAGGCGCACGGCGGCCTGTTCGGCGCGCGGGGCATGGCCGAAGCGGATCACCTCCACCGTGTCGCCGCGAACATAAACCGCATAGTCGTGCCCGCCGCGCGTCACTTTGGTTTCGGTCGCGCCGATCATCTGCGGCGCGGGCGAATCGCAGGCCGCAAGCGCCAGCACGACAAGAAGGGTCAGGGCGCGCATCCGGGCCTCCATCGACGACAGCGGCAGTTGACTGCCCCAAGGTTAACGAAAGATTGATGCCAAACGGCGTGGAGGCTTCCCGCCGATGCCGCGACGGGAGAGGTTGACTTGCCCCCCGCAAGGCGCGACCTTTCGGCGCAAACGACCTGAATGGAGCCTGCCGATGACCCGCGCCCTTGTCACCCTGATCACCCTTCTGGCCCTTGCCGCCTGCGACACCGTCGCCGGGGCCGGGACAGACATCCAGAAAGCCGGCGCGGCAATCACCGATCAGGCGAAACAGACGCAAAGCGGGATGTAAGGGCGCCCACCGGCGCCCCCGCGATCAACGGCTTGCGGCTCAGGTCGGCCCCAGCGCCTTGAGAAGGGCCGCGACAAGCCGCTGCGGCTTGTAGTCCAGCACGCCCGGCGTCAGGCCCATCCGCACCACCACCAGCCCGGCCGAGGGGATCACGGTGACCGTCTGGCCGTCGTGGCCTTCAAGCCAGTAGGTATCCGGCGGCAGCCCGAATGCTGCGTCGTCACCGGCATTTTGCGTCTGCGCCGGTCCGGCCAGCCAGGTCATGCCCTTGCCGTAGACGGCATCGGCCGCTGACGGCGCATGCATCATCGCGACAAAGCCCTTCGGCAGGATCGGTTGGCCGTTCCAGATGCCATCCTGCAGCAGGAACTGGCCGAACCGGGCCCAATCCCGCGCGGTGGCGTAAAGGTAGGAGCCGCCGACGAAGCTGCCTGCCTCGTCGGTTTCAAGCACGGCGCTGCCCATGCCGAGCGGCCCGAACAGCGCGGTGCGCGGCCAGCCCAGCGCCGTTGCCCTGTCGCCGACGGCATTCTGCCAGATCCGGGACAGGATCACGCCGGTGCCGCTGGAATAGCTGAAGGTGCTGCCGGGCGGATGGGCCAGCGGCTGGCCCGCCGCGAACCCCGCCATGTCGGGTTCCAGATACAGCATCCGGGTGACGTCGGAGACGTCGCCATAATCCTCGTTGAACCGAAGCCCGCTGGACATCGACATCAGTTCCGCCACCGTGATCGCCGCGCGCCCGTCGCCCGCCCATTGCGGCAGCAGGTGGTTCTGATCCAGCGCCAGCTTGCCCGCCTCGATCACCGTGCCGACCAGCGCGGCGGTGACGGTCTTGGTCATCGACCAGCCCAGCAGCGGCATCCGCGCGTCGAAGCCGGGTGCATAGCGTTCGGCGACGATCCGGCCGTCCTTGACCACCACGATCGCCCGCATGCCGGGGCCGGCCAGATCGTCGGTCTTCACGATCGCGGCAAGGCTGTCGTGCCCGCCAAGGTCGACGCCCTCGCCCGCGGGCCAAAGCGCGGTGCTTTGCGACGGGCCCGGCGCGGGTGGGGCCGACTGATCCTTTGCGCGGGCGAGGTTGCCATCGGGCACCGCCGCGCAGCCAAGACCGGGGCGCCGGATGGCGTTCGTCGGGCCGATGAACCGCAGGAATGCCGCATGCACAAGGCCGCTGGCCTGATCGGTGGTCACGAAGAACGCCTTGAGCAGCGGGTTGCCCGGCGCCTGCACATCGACATCCAGCACCTGCGCCGGATCGCGGCCCGACAGGAACGCCGACGAGCAGGTGATCTTGGCGCTATAGCCGGCGCCGACCCGCAGAAGCGTGGGGGGCACCAGCACCGCGTAGATATAGACGCCCGCGACGATGACCACGATCAGCCCCGCCAGAATGCCGAGCAACCTTTTCAAGACCCGCACCGTTTCCTCCCTCATCCGGTGGCGCGCACGAACCCGGCCGCCTTGGCCGCAGTCTTGGCATGACGTCGGGCAATGGCAAAGGGTTTCTGGGGCCTGCGGGCGGCCGTTGTGGGGGCTGCGGGCGAAGCGCCGCTACCCCGCCATGCGTTCGAACAGGCGGGCGACGGCCTCGGCGCCGGGATCGGAATGGCCGCGAAGCTGGTCGGCGCTGAGGTAGGACGCCCGGCCCGCGTTGGATTTCTCCAGCGTAGCGGTATGATCGGCGCCCCGGCGCGCCGCCCGTGCCGCCGCGTCGAACCCCTCGCCCAGCGCATCCAGTGCGGGCTGCAAGGCGTCGATCATGGTCCGGTCGCCCAACTGCGCGCCGCCGATTTCCTGCATCCGCTCCAGCCCGGCGCGCAGGGCGTCGCGCATGCTCATCCCGCTGGAGGCCGCATCCCCGGCGGCGGCAAAGAAGATCGCCAGCAGCACGCCGGAAGAGCCGCCCATCGTCTGGCTGAGTTCCAGCCCGATCGCGCGGTAAAGCTGGGTGTGGTCGGCAAGCGGAAGCCGGTCCATCGCCCCGATCAGCGCGCGGGCGGCACCGGCCAGCGTCGATCCGGTGTCGCCATCGCCGGATTTCGCATCAAGGGCGTTCAGGTCGGCCTCAGCCTCGATCAGAACCTCGCAACATCTGCGCAGGAAGGCCGCCGTGGCGGGATGACTCGACGGGATCGGCCGGATCGGCGTCAGCCCGTCCGGCAGCGCGATGACGTGCGGCGCCGCAACCGCGTGGCAACCGGGCCAGGCGGGTAGCGACACCGGCGACTGCAGCGCGGCGATATCCCCGGACCCGGCGGGATAGACCGAGACCGAGAACCCGCGCATGTCAAGCGAGGTCATCATCGTCGCCGGCCCGACAAGGAAGCGCACCTTGTCGCTGATGCTCGAACAAAGCAGTTCGTTGGCCAGCACCGACATTTCCAGCACGGTCGCGCCGCCAAGGTTGTTCAGCAGCGCGACATGGGGCCCATCGCCCATCGCCGGGGCCAGCTTGGCGGCCATCACCTCGATGGCGCGGGCGGCATTCTCGAACGGAATCTGCTCCACCCCCGCCTCGCCGTGGATGCCCAGACCAAGCTCGGCCATGCCCGGCGGGATGCGGATTTCCTTCGGCGAGCCGGGCACGGTGCAGGTATCAAGCGACATGGCGATGCTGCGCGTGCCGCGGATCACGCGCTCGGCGGCGGCCGCCACCTGATCGAGCGTGGCACCCTGTTCGGCCAGCGCGCCCGCGATCTTGTGAACGAAAAGCGTTCCTGCCACGCCGCGCGCCTGCGGCAGATCGGGCAGCGAAATGTCGTCGTCGACGATGACGATGCTGACCTTCAGCCCGAAGGCCCGGGCGCGTTCCGCCGCAAGGCCGAAGTTCAGCCGGTCGCCGGTGTAGTTCTTCACGATCAGCAGGCACCCGGCGCGCCCAGTGACGGCGAGGATGGCCGCCAGCACCGCATCGACCGAGGGCGAGGCGAAGACGTCGCCGCAGACCGCCGCCGTCAGCATGCCCTTGCCCACGAAGCCGACATGTGCAGGCTCGTGCCCCGAACCGCCGCCCGAGACCAGCGCGACGCGACTCTTGTCCCAGTCGGCGCGAACGACGGCGCGGATATGCGGATATCCATCGAGCCGCGAGAGGCTGCCGCCCGACGCCCTGAGGGCGCCGTCGATCGCCTCCATGACGATGTCTTCCTTCCGGTTCATGAATTGCGACATCTCACTCTCCCTTAGCTGACGCGGGCGCCAGCGGCGTCGAAATAGAACGGCCGCTCGGGCCGGATATGAATGACTTCGCCAGCCCTGAGCCGGGTATGCGGGTCGGTCACGGTGACAAGGTCGTGCGCCTTGAACGAAATGTGCAGCCGGGTCTGATCGCCGAGATGTTCGACCCGCACCACCCGCGCCTCTTCGCCCTCGCCCTGCACGATTTGCTCTGGCCGCAGCCCGATGTGCCGCGCCACCGCGGGCGCGCCGCCGAACAGCGACGCGGGCAGGATGTTCACGCGCGGTTGGCCAAGACGGCTGGCGGCATAGATGCTGACCGGGTTTTCGTAGACCTCGCGGGGCGAGCCGAACTGCACCAGCCGCCCCTGATCGAGCACCCCGACATGGGTCGCCATCGTCATCGCCTCGATCTGGTCGTGGGTGACGTAGATCAGCGAGGCACCCGACTTGGCCTGAATGTTTTTCAGTTCGATCCGCAGGTCGGCGCGAAGCTTGGCGTCGAGCGAGCTGAGCGGCTCGTCCATCAAGTAGACCGCCGGATCGCGCACCAGCGCCCGGCCGATAGAGACGCGCTGCATCTCGCCGCCCGAAAGCGCCGTCGCCCGGCTGTCGAGCTTGTGCGAGATGCGAAGGATCTCGGCGACCTTGCCGACCTTGCGCGCGATCTCGTCCTTGGGGGTGCGCAGAAGCGGCGACTTGAGCGGGAAGGCAAGGTTCTCGCGCACCGTCAGATGCGGGTAAAGCGAGTATTGCTGGAACACCATCGCGACGTTTCGCAGGGCCGGGGCAACCCCCTTCATCGCCCGGCCGCCGATCATCACCTCGCCGTGGTCCGGATGGTCGAGGCCCGAGACGATGCGCAGGGTCGTGGTCTTGCCCGCGCCGGTCGGGCCCAGCAGCACGACGAAAGCCCCATCGGGAACGTGAAGGTCGACATCGCGCAGCGCGGCCGTGTCGCCGAAGCTTTTGGTGACGCCGCTCAGACGGACTTCAGCCATGACAAAGCACCCCCTCATTGCCCTCTGACACCAGGGCCCGGCCATCCGCCGCCCGGAACAGCGACAAGGTGCGGGCATCAAGGTCGAGCCCGGTGACGCTGCCGACCGCGACCCGCGTGCTGGCGGGCAGGCGGACCCGGACGTGGCCGTGGGCGGTGTCGAAGGTCGCGATCTGCGAGGTGCCGAGGTACTCGGCGGCAAGAACGCAGCCGCGATAGGCCGAAGCATCGTTCAGATGCACATGCTCGGGGCGGACGCCCAGCACCAGCTCGCCCCCCGCCCCTTCGCGCAGGGCTGGCATCCCGATCGTCGCGCCGTTGACCCGCACCTCGGTGGCGTCCGGCGCGACGCTGCCCGAAAAGCGCAAAAGGTTCATCGGCGGCGAGCCGAGGAAGTCGGCGACGAAGGTGGTCGCAGGCCAGTCGTAAAGCTCTTGCGGTCGGCCGAACTGCTCGACGACCCCGTGATTCATCACCACGATCTTGTCACCCATCTGCATCGCCTCCAGTTGGTCGTGGGTGACATAGACCGTCGTCGTCCCCATCCTGTCGTGCAGCGCCCGAAGCTCTTCCGCCATCCGCTCGCGGAATTCGGCATCCAGCGCGCCAAGCGGCTCGTCCATCAGGAAACAGGCCGGATCGCGCACGATGGCCCGGCCCAGCGCCACCCGCTGACGGTCACCCCCCGACAAACCGCCGACGGGCCGATGCAGGATGTCTTCGATGCCGAGGATGCGGGCGACCTCTGCCACCTTGCGGGCCACGTCGGCGCGCCGCATGCCCTGGCTGACCAGCGGATAGGCGATGTTCCTGCGCACGTTCATATGCGGGTAGAGCGCGAACATCTGAAAGACAAAGGCGATGTTGCGTTGCGAGGCCCGCTTCTGGCCGACCTCTTCGCCACCGATATAAACCTCGCCGCTGGTCGGCAGTTCCAGACCTGCGATCATGCGCAGCGTGGTGGTCTTGCCGCAGCCGGAAGGGCCGAGCAGCATGAAGAACTCGCCATCCTCGATGGTGAAGGAAGAGCCCTGAACCGCTGTGAAGGCCCCGAATTCCTTGCGCAGATTCTTGATGACGATTTGCGCCATGAGTCACTCCGGAAAATGGCTGACGATGACGAACGCCACGGTGCCGATCAGCGTCACACCAAAGGAATAGCTGAAGATGACCAGCGCGAAGGGCTGCATCATCATGAGAACCCCCAGCGCGATCAGAACGGTCGCCACCATTTCCCAGGCACCGCGGCGCAGGCGCAGAAGGCCGTTCAGGAAGTCCGTCATTTGCGCACCGCTCCGAACGTAATCCCGCGCAGGAGGTGTTTGCGCAGCAGGATGGTGAAGACCATGACCGGGATCAGGAACAGCGTCGCCCCCGCGGCCACCGCGGGCCAGTCCTTGCCGGCAACGCCGATGATCGTCGGGATGAAGGGCGGCGCCGTCTGGGCGGTGCCCGAGGTCAGCAACGTCGCGAAGGCGTATTCGTTCCAGGCGAAGATCAGGCAGAAGATCGAGGTCGAGGCGATGCCGGTTGCCGCCTGCGGCAGCACCACCTTCCAGAAAGCCTGAAACCGCGTGTAGCCGTCGATCAACGCGGCTTCCTCGTATTCCACCGGAATCTCGTCGATGAACCCCTTCAAGAGCCAGACCGACAGCGACAGGTTCACCGCCGTGTAAAGCAGGATCATGCCCAGCTGCGTGTCGTTCAGCCCCAGTGCCCGATACATCAGGAAGATCGGGATCGCGACGGCGATGGGGGGCATCATCCGGGTCGAGAGGATGAAGAACATCAGGTCGTCCTTCAGCGGCACCTTGAAGCGCGAGAAGGCATAGGCCGCGATGGTGCCGAGGAAGACCGACAGGAACGTCGACCCGAAGCCGATGATGACCGAGTTCAGGAAGCGCTGGCCGTAGCGCGAGGGGCCGGTGATGATCATGTCATACTGCCGCACGATCGTGTCGTACCACGTTGTCGGCGGCCCGAGCTTTTCCAGCATGTCGGGTGTGGCCCGGGCACGGCTGGTGAAGAGGTTCACGTAGCCTTCCAGCGTCGGGTGGAAGATGACCTTCGGCGGATAGGCGATGGCGTCGTTGGGCGTCTTGAACCCGGTCGCGATGATCCAGATCAGCGGCAGGACGGTCAGGATCGCATAGCCGACGACCAGCGCCCCCGCGATCCACTTCTGCCGCGCCGACGGCTCGCTGATGGAATAGCCGCTCATCTGTCTTTCACCTTGTTCAGCGCCTTCACGTAGATCGACGCCAGCCCGAAGACGGTGACGAACAGGATCACCGCATAGGCCGAGGCATAGCCCGTGTGCCATTTCTCGAACGCCTCGCGCTTGAGGTTGATCGAGGTCAACTGCGTGGTGTCGCCCGGCCCGCCGCCGGTCAGTTGCACCACCAGGTCGAACATCTTGAAGTTCTCGATGCCGCGGAACAGCACCGCCAGCATCAGGAACGGCAGCACCATCGGGATGGTGATGGTCCAGAACTGCCGCCACCTCGACGCCCGGTCGCATTCGGCGGCCTCATAGATGCTTTCAGGGATGGCGCGCAGCCCGGCGAGGCAGATCAGCATCACGAAGGGCGTCCACATCCACGTGTCGACGATGACGATGGCCCAGGGCGCCAGCGACACGTCGCCGATCATCGAGAAGCTTGACGGGTCGATGCCGGTGAAGAAGGCGATGAAGTAGTTGAAAAGCCCGATTTGCGGCTGGTAGAGGAAGGTCCAGAAGTTGCCCACCACGGCGGGCGACAGCATCATCGGCAGCACGATGATCGTGGTCCACAGATCGTTGCCGCGGAATTTCTTGTTGATCAGATAGGCCAGCGTGAAGCCGATCAGCACCTGAAAGAACAGCGTCCAGAACAGGAAATGCGCGGTTGCCAGCATCGAATGCCAGACGCCGACATCGCTGAGCACGTCGCGGTAGTTCTGCAGCCCCACCCATTTGACCGGCGCATAGGGCCGGTTGGTGCGGAAGTTCGTCAGGCTCAGCCGGATCGTCCAGATCAGCGGGAAGATGTTGATCGCCAGCAGCAGCGCGATCGAGGGGGCGACGAAGATCCAGGCGATGGTCCGGTCCGACAACCCGCTGAGCCGGTGCCTGAACGTCTGCTTCTGGCTTGGGTCGGCCACGGGGTGCCTCGGCTCGAAGGTCATGATGCGAACTTTCCGGACAGAATACACAAATCGAGCCGGTCTGCGGGGCGCAAGTTCAGAACCCGCGCCCCGCGGGCTGACGGAAGGCCGGGCCCGGGCAGAGGGCCGGGCCCGCGACGGTCAGAGCTTGCCGTCTTCCTTGAAGGTCGCGGTCCAGTCCTTCAGCAGCCCGTCAAGGGCCTCTTTCGCCGTGCCCTGTCCGGCGACAACGTAGTCATGGAACCGGGCCTGCGACTGCTGCAACAGCGTGGCGTAGCTCGGCTCGGCCCAGAAATCCTTGACGATCGCCATCGAGTTCAGGAAGGCCTCGGCATAGGGCTGGCTTGACACGAAGCCCGGATCGTCGACCACCGACTTCAGGCAGGAATAGCCGCCGAGTTTCCACCAGTTGGCCTGCACCTTGGATTGGGCGAACCATTTGATGTATTGCAGCGCCTCGTCCTTGTTCTCGGAATTGGCGACGACCGAGATGCCTTGCCCGCCAAGCTGGGCGAACTGTTCGCCATCAGGCCCCTTCGGGTTGACGAAATAGCCGGTCTTGTCACCGCCCACATTGGCATCGGTGTTGAACCCCGGCCAGGTGAAGGTGAAGTTCATCTGCATCGCCACCTGCCCCGATTTGAAGGCGTCGATCCCCTCGGTCATATAGCCGTTGGACGAACCGGGCGGGGTGCAGCAATCATAAAGCGCCTTGTAGAACTCCAGCCCCTTCACCGCTCCGGCCGAGTTGACGAAGCCTTGCATGTCATAGGGTTTGTCGGGGTTCTCGTATTTGAAGCCGAAGCTGTAGAGAACATCCATCGCCCCCATCGTGATCCCTTCCGAGCCACGCTCGGTATAGATCGAGGCGCCGTAGACCTTCTTGCCGTCGATCTCGCGGCCCTGGAAGAATTCGCCGATCTGCTTGAGCTGGTCGAAGGTGGTCGGCGGCGCGAGATCCCAGCCGTATTTCGCCTTGAACTCTGCCTGCAGCTCGGGCCGCGAAAACCAGTCCTTGCGATAGGTCCAGGCCACCACGTCGCCCATCGCCGGCAGCGCCCAGTAATTCGGCGTGTTCTTCGGCCACTCTGAATAGCCGACCACGGTCGCCGGGATGAAATCATCCATCTTGATGCTGTTCTTGTCGAAGAAGTCGTTCAGCTTCACATACTGCCGGTTCTCTGCCGCGCCGCCGATCCACTGGCTGTCGCCGATCATCAGGTCGCAAAGATGGCCGCCGGAATTCAGCTCGTTCAGGAACCGGTCGGCAAAGCTCGTCCATGGCACGAACTCGAACTTCATGTTCACGCCGGTCTGGGCGGTGAAGTCCTTGCTCAACTCGACCAGCGCGTTCGCCGGGTCCCATGCGGCCCAGCACAGCGTCAGATCCTTGGCCTTGGCGAGGCCGGTACTTGCCAGCATTGCCGCCGCCGCGAGGACGGCCGCCCGGAATATTCCTCTGCGCATTTCTATCCCTCCCATTGCGCGGCCGCGGCCTCCTCGCCACGACTCATCGACGAGAAAAACGTACATGAGGCGCGTACCTCATAGCAATAATATTTTTAGGTACGTACCTCATTCCGATTGCCAGCGCCTTCATTTTGAACGAAAACAATCTGGCGCATCTGCAAGTGATCCGGGGGAAAATCGCGTGCTCCGCCCCACGACAAAGGACCTCGCCAAGGCTGCGGGCGTCAGCCTCGCAACCGTCGACCGCGTCCTGAACGGGCGTCTGGGCGTGAAGCAGAAGACCGTCGATGCGGTCAACGAAGCCATTGAAGCGATTGGCTTTGTTCGCAACATTTCGGCGGCGAACCTCGCCCGCGGCAAAAGCTACCGCTTTCTCTTCGTGCTGCCCCGATCGGGCGACGAATTCCTGCAGGAGCTGCTGGCGCGAATCGACGAGGCCAACGACAGCTTCGCCTCGGAAATGATCGCGGCCCGGGCGCACCAGGTGCATGAAAACGACCCGCACGAGATCGCAGGTTTTCTCAGCAGCCTCGACCCCAATACGGTCGATGGCGTCGCCGTGCTGGCGCCGGAATCACCGCAGGTGCGCGATGCGATGACCCGCCTGCCCGAGCGCGGCATCCACGCGCTGCCGTTCATTTCGAACCAGAACTCCGCCGAGCGCGCCGATTTCGTCGGCATCGACAACCGTGCCGCCGGGGCGACGGCCGGGCGGCTGATGGGGCGGTTTCTGCACTGCAACGCTGGCAAAATCCTCGTCGTCGCCGAAACCATCCAGTCCCGCGACAGTCTCGAACGGCGGCTGGGCTTCGATCAGATGATCGGGGCGTCGTTCCCCCACCTCTCGGTTCTGCCGTCGCTGGAAACCTATGGCGATCCGGCGCGAACAGCGGCGATCATCGCGACCTCCTACGCCAATCATGCCGACATCGTCGGCGCCTACGTCCTTGGCTCCGAAGCGCGCCACCCGCTGGAGGTGATCGCGCAGTCGCCCCCCGGTCGGCCGCAGGTGATCATCGCCCATGAACGGACGCCGTTTACCGAGCAGGCGCTGATCGAGGGCCGCATCGACGCGGTGATCGCGCAGAACCCCGGCCACCTTGTCCGCAGCGCGATCCGCATCCTGCGCGCCCGCAGCGACCAGCGCGAACCCCTTGCCTCGCAGGAACGGATCAGGATCGAGATCCTGCTGAAGGAGAACCTCTGACGAGGCTGTGCGGCCGGCAGGGTGGTGTCGAGCCGGGGAGTCGCGCCCTCGTCGCGTTCGGGTCGAGCAATTTTCCTATTGCCGCGAGCGGCCTTCCAATTGGTCCGCGCGCGTGGCGACGTGTACGCCCCGAGTGCGGGCCGGCCGGGGTGCGGTCGGTCCCGAAAGGGAGACTCCGATGCCAACAATCTACCCACCCAAGGGCCAGGTGACATTGCGCACCCTGCTCGCCGACAACCCCAGCACGCAATCCCTGAAGCGCGGGGATGTCGGCAGCGACCTGATCCGGTTCGACTTCGCCGACATCGCGGTTGCCCATGACGGGTTCAAGCCTTTTGTCCGCGACGGCGCCTTTGACTGCGGCGAGCTGGCCATCGTCACGTTCCTGCAGGCGCGGCAGTTCGGCAAGCCGCTGGTGCTTCTGCCGGCGGTGATCCTTGGGCGGTTCCAGCATCATTGTCTGGCCTACAACGCCGAAAAGGGGGCCGTCGCCCCCGGTGATCTGGAAGGCAAGCGCATCGCGGTGCGATCCTACACGCAAACGACCGGGGTCTGGGTCCGGGGCATCCTGCAGAATGAATACGGCGTCGATCCGGCCAAGGTGCACTGGGTCTGCTTCGATGACCCGCATGTGGCCGAATACACCGATCCGGCCTTTGTCGAGCGGGCACCGAAGGGCAAGAAACCGGCGCAGATGCTGCTTGATGGCGAGGTCGATGCTGCAATCCTTGGCAACGACATGCCGAACGATCCGCGCATCCACACCGTGATCCCCGACCCGCAGAATGCGGCGCTTGCGTGGCACGCCAAGACCGGCGTCGTTCCGATGAACCACATGGTCGCGATCAATGCCGACCTTTCCGCGCAACGACCGGACGTGGTGCGCGACCTTTACCGCCAGTTCAAGGAAAGCCGCGACCGCGACACGCCGCCCAAAGGCGGGATAGAGGTGCGCCCCTTCGGTCTGGAGGCCATGCGGGCGTCGCTGCAGGCCGCCATCGACTACGCCCATCAGCAGCGGATCATCACCGACAAACCCGCCGTCGAGGACCTGTTCGACGACGTGACCCGGACACTGGACTGAGGGCCCGCGCATGATCATCGATTGCCACGGGCACTACACCACGGCACCGGCGAAGCTGCGCGAGTACCGGAACGCGCAGCTTGCCGCCTTCACGGCGGGCGAGCGTGAGCCAAACCCGCCGGAGTTCGGCGATGACGAGCTGCGCACCTCGCTGGAGGCCGCGCAACTGAGGCTGCAACGCGAGCGCGGCACCGACGTCACGCTGTTTTCGCCGATCGCGAGCCTGATGGGGCACCATCAGGGCGATGCGGGGGTTTCGGCGCGCTGGTCGCAGGTGTCGAACGACCTGATCGCGCAGGTCTGCCGACTTTATCCGCAACGCTTCGTGCCGGTCTGCCAGTTGCCGCAATCGCCCGGCGTATCGCCCGCGTCCTGTGTGGACGAACTGGAACGCTGCGTGCGGATGGGGTTCGTCGGCTGCAACGTGAACCCTGATCCCTCGGGCGGCTACTGGAAAGACCCGCCGCTGACCGACCGTTACTGGTATCCGCTGTGGGAAAAGCTGGTCGAGCTTGACGTGCCCGGCATGGTCCATGTCAGTTCGTCCTGCAATCCGGCGTTCCACCACACCGGGGCGCATTACATCAACGGCGATACCACCGCCTTCATGCAGTTCCTGCTGTCGGACCTGTTCAAGGATTTCCCCACCCTGCGCTTTGTCATCCCGCATGGCGGCGGCGCGGCGCCCTATCACTGGGGTCGCTACCGTGGCCTTGCGCAAGACCTGAAGCGGCCGCTGCTGACCGATCTGATCCGTGACAACATCTTCTTTGACACCTGCGTCTACCACTATCCGGGCGTCGAGCTGATGTCGCGGGTGGTACCGGCGGACAACATCCTGTTCGCCTCGGAAATGGTCGGCGCGGTGCGCGGGATCGACCCGGAGACGGGGCACCACTTCGACGACACCAAACGCTACCTCGACCAGCTTCCGCAACTGTCGGATGCCGACCGGGCAAAGATCTTCGAAGGCAACGCCCGCCGGGTCTATCCGCGGCTTGCGCAAGCTCTGGCGGCCTGACGGCGCGCGCAGGCCAGCGGCCGCGGCCGGGCGTGCGAAAATTCTATGTGTCGAAGCAAGGATGCGATTGGCGCCACCAGCGCCCCGGCGCGCAAGCTGCCGGAACGAGCGGAGGAACAGCGTGCGGACCGTGCGGAAACAAGCCCGGCCGTGTCGCCGACAATAGCGAAGCAGCTCGTGGGGGAGGAATGAGCCTGATGACGCAAAGCGATGAAATCCACCAGATGCCCGACGGCCCCGTCAATGGGGCGGGCGCTGATGGCGAAGCGGCGCATCGAGATTGGCCGCCAACCGGCATGGCCCGGGCGGCGCGATGACCGTGAGCACCGCACCCGCGCCAATCGCCACCGGGCCGACCCGCAACCGCCCGGTAAAGCTGAAGGTCGACCGCGTCTCGAAGACCTTCCTGCTGCGCGGCGAGAGGGGCGAACCACCGTCGCCGTTTACCGTCTTGCGCGAGATGAGCTTCGACGTGCGCGAAGGCGAGATCGTGTCGCTGGTGGGTGAAAGCGGCTGTGGCAAGACCACGCTGCTCAGGATCATTCAGGGCCTGAACCGGCTGGATCGCGGCACGATCCTCGTTGACGGCCATGCCGTTTCCGGCCCCGGCCGCGACCGGGGTTTCGTCTTTCAGCAGGCCAGCCTGCTGCCGTGGCGGACGGCCGCCGAGAACATCGAGTTCGGGCTTGAACTTCAGGGTGTGCCGAAGGCCGCGCGGCACGAGAAGGCGCGGTCGCTGCTTCACCTTGTCGGGCTGGAAGGCGCGGCCAACAAGTATCCGCACCAGCTTTCGGGCGGGATGCAGCAGCGGGTCGGCCTTGCCCGCGCCTTTGCCATCGAACCCGCGATCCTCTTGATGGATGAACCCTTCTCGGCGCTCGACGCGCAAACGCGCGAAGTGCTGCAACGGGAACTGCTTCGCATTCAGGCCGAAACGCGGATGACGATCCTGTTCGTGACCCACGACCTCGACGAGGCGATCTACCTCAGCGACCGCATCGTCGCACTCGGGGCGCATCCGGGCCGCGTGCGGGAAATCATCGACGTTCCCTTCCCGAAACCGCGGCAAGACCTGCCCATTCTGCGGAGCGAGCCGGAATTCACCCGCATCCGCAAGAAGACCGCCGAAATCATCCGCAATGCCCGGTCCCCGGAACCCGCCGCCGGACAGGAGAAGACGCCATGACGACCGTCGCCGAACCGCACCGCGCCCAACCGGACGACGACGCAACGGACCCGCAGCTTGAGGCGATCGGACCGGTCGTCGAGAAAGACCGCGCCGCGCTGATCCGCACAATCTCCATCGTCGTCGTGCTGGGCCTGTGGGAGGTGCTGGGCCGCCAGGTCAACCCGCTGCTGCTGTCCTACCCAAGCAAGATCCTGCAGGCCCTGTGGTCGATGATGCTGTCGGGCGAGATATTCCAGGCGATCCTTGAAAGCGGCAAGACGCTGCTTCTGGGCTTCCTGCTGGCCACCGTGATCGGCGTCGCGCTGGGATTGCTGATCGGCCGCTATCGCAGCGTCGAGGCGGCGACCGACTGGCTGGTCAACGCGCTCTATGCCACGCCGCTGGTTGCCATCGTGCCGCTCGTCACGCTTTGGTTCGGGCTGGGTTTTTCGGCGAAGTTGTTCATCGTCTGCATCATCGCGGTGTTCCCGATCCTGATCAACACGGCAAGCGGCGTGCGCAACGTCTCTTCCAGCTTCATCGACGTGGGCCGCGCTTTTGCCGCGACCGAGCGCGAGACCTTCGTGAAGATCATCATGCCCGCCGCCCTGCCCTACGTCATGACCGGCCTCAGGCTCGGCATCGGCCGCTGCATCATCGGCATGGTGGTCGCCGAGTTCTACACCGCGGTCGGCGGCCTCGGGGCTCTGATCATGAAATACGGCAACCAATATGACACCGCCGCGATGTTCGTGCCGATCCTGACGCTGGCGCTGATCGGGGTGCTGCTTACGGCGCTCGTGCGCCGGGCGGAACTGTATTTCGCCCCCTGGAAGGCGAACTGAGCGAACGACGGCCGCCGTGGAGGAAGGGGGCTGCCATCGGGATGAAATCGGCCAACCGGAGCGGCATCCGCCGCATCCGGCAGGCCCAAAGCAAAACGAAAACGGGAGGAGAAAGACATGATCGCATCGCAAATTTCGCGCCGGACCGTCCTGCGCACAATGGCTGTCGGCGGGCTCGCACTTGCCGCGCCGCGCCTCGCCCGCGCCACCGACGCCGCGCCCGTCCGGATCGCGAACGCGTCCGGCGCAATCACCCTGACGATGACCGAACTGATGAAGCGCAAGCAGTTCATGGAAGAGATGGGGCTGACGCCGGAGGTGATGAACCTCGCCGACGGGTCCAAGATCACCGCCGGCATCATCTCGGGCAATCTCGACCTGACCACCATGTCGGGCTTCGGCCAGACCTTCGCCGCGATGGAGCGCGGCGGCGATCTGAAAGTCCTCGGCGGCGCGGCGGAACTGGCGACGCTGGGCGTCTTCACCACCAAGCCCGATGTGCGGACTCTGAAGGACCTGGAGGGGCGCACCGTCGGCACCGGCGCAATCGGCGCGCTGCTGCATCAGCTCATGGTCGCGCTTCTGGAAAAATATCAGGTCGACACGAGCAAGGTCCGCTTCGTCAACATCGGCTCCAGCGTCAATGCCTTCAAGGCGGCAACGGTCGGCACGGTCGATGCGGCGCCCGGTGAACTCGCGGTTCTGGAAGAGCCCGACCGGTTCAAGGTCACGATGCTGGAACACGGCAACATGGCGCTGGAACTGCCTGATTACACGTATCAGGGCGCCTACTCCTCGGCCAACATCATCGGCAAGAAGCGTGACGTCCTTGTCCGCACGATGGCGGCCTACGCCAAACTTTACCGGTTCGTCCAGACACCCGAAGCGAAGGACGAATTTCTCGCCGTCCGTCGGGCGCTCTATCCGAATGCGCCCGAGCAGGAAAATGTGGCGCAATGGGCGGTCATCCAGAAATACAAGCCCTTCGCGGTCAATCTGACCCTGTCGCAGCAGCGCCTCGATTACATGCAAAAGCTGAATGTCGAGCTTGGGGTGCAGAAGACCGTGTTGCCCTATTCCACTGTGTCGGACATGTCGATCGCGCAGGATGCGCTCGCCATGATCGGTTAATCCGCAACGGGGCGGGCGGCGGCACGGTCGCCACCGCCCTCTGCCAAGTTACGGGGCCGTCGCAGGCCCCGGCCCCACCGCCGCAGCGAAGCAGGCACAAACATAGTCAATCGCCGCGTTCCGCTCGTTAAAACTGGAACGAACAATACCGAGTTCGCGGACCAGGCTGCGCCCCACAAGGGGAATCGCGCGGACCCCTTTCGGAAGAGAGCATGGCCCGCCCGGCAATGGCACAAGCGCCGCGCCAAATCCATGCTGCACCATTTTAATCATGCAATGCCCCGGAACTTCGACCGCATCGTTTACCGAAAGCGGAAGACTACGAAGGAAACGATCAATCTGCCTGCCGCCATAAGACGTGCGATCGTAGCGAATAAACGGAAGCCGTTGAATCTGTTCGACCCAATCGTCGCCCACCACATCCTCTGGCAGCACCAGAAATACTTCATCCTGGCGAAGCGTTTGCCAAGTGACTTCCGGCGACAGCATCATTGAAGGGCGAATCATCAAGGCAAGATCAAGTTCGCCGGTTTCAACCTGATCGAGCAGATGGATGGAGATTCCGGGAGTAACGAACACCCGCGTGTTCGCGAATCTCTCCCGAAACAATGCAAGGCCACCGGCAAGAATAGCCGGTTCTACCTGGCCAATCTTGCCTATGCGCAGCTCAGCCATTGCGCATGCGTGATCCGGGGCCCCAATCGCGTCAAAGAGCGCAATAATCTCCTTCGCGCGTCCAACGGTGCGTATGCCGTCCTCATTCAAAATGGCAGACCGCCCGGTCCGGGTGAAAAGAGAAAAGCCAATCCACTCCTCAAGCCGCTTCATCTGACCGCTGACAGCGGCCTGCGTCAAACCGCTGTGTTCCCCGGCACTTGAGAAAGTCCCGTGACGAGCGACAGCGATAAGCGTGCGGAGTTCTGCAAACATGAACCACTATAACTCAAAGCTATGCTCATAATCAAGATTCACAGTTTTACATCGCAGGTCATGGCCGATTAAATCGAGTCGGGGATAGGAGGAATACTGTGAACCATAACAAAGAAACGACATCGAGCGAGAGCACCGCCAATCGGCAGCCGACTGCCGGATCGACGATGCAGGATCACTCTGGCGCGACGCTGTCGCCGAAGGGGAGCCTTGGTGCGGGCGGAAAATCTAGACACCTTAAGCACTTATTGGCGGGGATCACAGAACAGGCTTACCGCGCGAACGAGCTCTTCTCGTCTCGGCAGGGCAACATGAGAGGAAAGTCCATGAAACAACTGATTTCGCTGGCGGCGATCGCCACGTCGGTTGCCTTTGCGCAACCCGCGGCCGCCGAAGTGACGCTGAACGGCTATGCCTTCACGGGCCTCTACTACGAGAAGAACGCGAACGCGCGATACGGCGAGAAGGAAACCCAGCTGTTCCAGCGGCTGCAATTCGGCATCAAGGCGGAAAAGAAGACGGACAACGGCCTGACGTTCTTCGGGAGCCTTCTGCTTCGGAGCGAAACTGACAACAAGCACAACTCCTCCACCCTTAATGGCGCCCAGGTCGGCCTCAAATATGGCCCCTTCACGCTGGCCGTGGGGAACGTGTCCGATGCCATCCACTCGCTCAAACTCTTCTACGACTCTCAGGTGGGCCTGTGCGCTTGCGGCGGCAACACGCTTACGGTTCCGTACATCAAGTACGACTTCTACACGGGCGGCGCCAACGGGATTTTGGTTACCTATAACCTCGGCAAATTCACGGCAAATGCCGCGTGGGAATCGAACGGAGATAGCACCGCGGCGAAGGGTGAAGGATCAATTTCGGTTTCGTATACGGGTGGCCCTCTGAAATTCGAACTCGGATACGTGCATCAGAGCCGATACACGGGTCACGGCGGATATTCGGGCGAAACTTTCGTGACCGAATACGCGCAAGGCAAGACGACATTCGGCCTCGCAATTGGATACAACAAGAGCGACGCTGGTCTTCTGAACCGCGACAACCTTGCCAAGGGTCAACCCGGGCTCGACAAGACCATTGCCACCATCTACGTCATCCGGAAGTTCAATGCCATGACACTGCAGGCTTTTTACTCGCAGTCGACCGGCATCGACACGCTGTCCGGAGAGGTCCGGAAGACGAGTTACGGTGCCGGCGGGAGCTATGACCTTGGCCCGGGCGCATCGTTCGTCTTTGGCGCCCACACCGATCGGACGAAAGATGTTATTGGCGACCTCGGCCTGAAATTCAGCTTCTGACATTTCCACTGCTTCAATGTGCCCCCGAACCAGCGCGTTTGGGGGCATCATTTTAAGAAAAGCAGATAGGATGAATTGAAAGCCCGGCGTTGAGACACACCAATTTGCCGCGGGATCCGGCGTGACCGGGGTCATCGTGGGCGTGATGCGGCGACCCTTACGCAGCGCCAAATTAATCGGCGGTGACGGGTATCCTATTGGAACGGATCCCACCCCTTGCGCTATCCGGGTATCATCTGCGCCGGAAGCGATCGGGCCAATTCGACTGCGTATCAATGTCGTGCGGAGCGTCTGGGTTGCAGACGGAACTCCTGCGCCATCGGCGTCGCGTGATGATCGGCAGGCGCAAGTCAGGAGTTTGTCCATTTGAGGAGCCGCGACGTGCAGCACATTCAGGTCATCATCGGAAGCGTTCGGCCGGGGCGAATCGGTGATCAGATTGCGGGCTGGATCATGCAACTCGCGGCGGGCATTCCGGGCCTGACGTTCGAACTCATCGACCTTCAGGACTGGTATCTGCCGCTCGACGACGAACCGCATCAGCCGAAAAGCAATCCGCGCTACTTGCACCAGCACACGACGGAGTGGAGCAAGAAGATCCGGGCCGGGCACGGCTACGTGTTCCTTACGCCGCAGTACAACTGGGGCTATCCCGCCTCATTGAAAAATGCGCTCGACCATCTCTACCACGAATGGGTCGGCAAGCGGGCAGTGATCGTCAGCTATGGGCACCGGGGCGGGGTGAAGGCGGCGGAACAGTTGCGGCAGGTCCTGCTGGGGCTTCACATGCATCCCGCCGAAGCGGCCCCCGGGCTGGTCCTGCGGCCGGAAATTCTTGGGGCTGACGGGCGCCTGTTGTCGGTTGCGAACGCCTTCGCCGACCGGGCAGACGAGATCGTCGCGGCGCTTTCGACACTTGCCCGCAGCCCGGCCACCGCATGAGGCCTCCGCTTTGCGCGATTTGACCTGACTTGCGCGGTAGTGAATACTCCGGGTCGTGGCACGCTGGGCAGGGGAGGTGACCGTGCGTACCGTCTCATCGAGTCTGCGTCATCTTCGGGCGTTTCAGACGGTTGCGCGAATGCACAATCTGCGCAAGGCCGCCGAAGCCGTCTACCTGACGCAGCCAGCCGTGACGCTCGCCATCGCCAAGCTCGAAGAGCAGGTGGGCGCCCAACTCTTCGAGCGTCGAAGCCGTGGCACCTTTCCGACCGAGGCCGGAGAGTTGCTCTTGCAGCGCGTCGACCGGATGTTTGACCAGATCGAGGGTGCGCTCGACCGTCTGCAGATCAGTTCACCGGCGAACACTGCGGCCTCGCTGGCAGAGCGGATCACCCGGCCTCAGGCACGGGCGCTGGCAGCCATCGCCCCCGGTGCCGGGGCCGAGAGCGGCGGAAAGGGCATTACCCGGGCCTCCACCTTCCGTGCCGCGCGCGAGCTGGAGCGGACATTGGGTATCGCTTTGCTGACCCCGGCCTCGAATGGCCTGAGTACCACCGAAGTTGGCCGCGAACTGGCGCGCCTGCTGGCCATTGCGTTGCAGGAAGTCGACTCGGGGATCAACGACATTGCCGCCGAAGACGAACGTCAGCGCGGTCAGCTGCGGATCGGGGCGATGCCGCTGTCGGGCAGTTTCGTCGTCGGCCCGGTCCTCAACGAACTGACAAGCCGGTTTCCCTCGGCCCATTTCGAGATCCGGACGGGCGATCACGGCCATCTCGTCCGGGCGCTGCTGCGCGGTGAAATCGACCTGATCGTCGGGCTGCTGCGCGAGGTCGCCGACGAAAACGTGGTGCAGGAGCCGCTTGTCACCCTGCCCTACGTCGTCGTCGCGCGGCGCAATCACCCGCTGTCACGGCGCACGACGCTGACGCTGGCCGATCTGGAGGGTTACGACTGGGTGGCGCCAAACCCCGGCACCGCCCGACGCATCACCTTCGAGCATCTGGTTGCCGGGCTGCGGCACCCGCCGCTGGCGAACATCCAGGCCTCGTCGCTGTCGACCGTTCGGCTGCTCGTGTCGGGCAGCGACCGGCTTGGCTTGCTGACCCGGTTCGAGTTCGAGCGCGACAAGGGCAACGGCGAGTTGGTCGATCTGCCGATCGGGCCGATCGAGCCAGCGCATGCCCTGGGCATCGTCCATCGGGCAGACTGGGTCCCCTCCCCCCTGCACCGCCACTTCATCGAAAGTCTGCGCCGCCAGGCATCGCTGATCTCCGGCTCGCTGCCAGTCGCCCTATCCGCGCCAGATTGCCCTGGCGGCGTGCGGCGCGAGGCCCACGCCTGACGTAGCGCCCTTTTTCCCCGATAAGCCGCCGTTGTCATCGCGCCTGTGCCTTTGTCCGCCTCATTTGATTGAACGAAGCAGGAATCTGATTGGCGCCACACGGCGCGAAATTTGATCCTGTTACGCGGACGTCGCGGCCACACACGGCGAAACAGCCCGAAGGCCACGACGAGGAAAAGGGGAGGAACCGAATGTATCAGCGCATGTTCAAAGCGGCGGCAGCCGCCGCATTGGTGGCAGGTCTGGCCGCAGGCCCGGCCGCGGCCCGCGAGCTTATCCGCGTCGCCACCGCCAAGGCCGCAGGCGCGGCCACCATCTTCATGGCCAAAGAGCGCGGCTATTTTGCCGATGAAGGTATCGACGTTCAGTGGACCTTCTTCGACAACCAGCAGTCGCTTGCCGCCAGTGTGATCTCGGGGTCCGAGGACATCGCCGCCTCGGGTATTCCGGCGGGCTTTTTCAACATCGCCACCAAGAACCACCTGAAGCTGATCGCCGGATCGGGTGCCGAAAAGCCCGGCTTCCGCTCGGCGACCTTCGTTGCGACGCCCGATGCCTATGCCGCGGGCGAAACCGCGCCCAAGGATATGCTGACCAAGAAGATCGCGCTCAGCACGCTGGGCTCGGCCCACCAATACGCGCTGATCCTGCTGGCGCAAAAATACGGGATCGACCCGAAGGCGCTGCACCTGATCCCTATGCAAGGCAACGGCAACATCGTCGCCGCGCTGACGAACCATGCGGTGGATGCCGCGATCATGTCCAGCGTTCCGGCCGCTACCGCCGAGGCGAACGGCTACGGCAAGATCATCGGCTACGCCGGTGACGAGACGCCCTACAACGGCATCTCGTTCTACACCCGCGATGACGAGATCCAGAACCACCGTGCGGCGGTCGTCGGCTTTCTGCGGGCGATGATCCGGGCCGGCAAGGACTATGACGCGGCGTTCCAGCAGATCGGCGCCGATGGAAAGCCGGTGCGCGGCAAGGGCGCGGATGACATTCTGGCTCTGGTGTCGAAATACACCGATCAGCCCGTCAACGTGGTCAGCGCCGCCATGACCTACATCGAGCCGGAATGCAGCCTGCCCGAAGCGCAGGTCGCCCAGCAGATCAGCAACTGGCAGGCTCTTGGCATGGTGGATCCTTCGGTGAAGGCCGCCGATGTCATGGACCTCGGCCCGCTCAACGACGCGCTCGCGCCGAAGAGTTGAGGCCGGAACAACGACGAAAGGGCAAGAGAAGATGCTGATGCAGATCGACATAGCCGAGCATCGATACGGCAGTCTGCTGGTTCTGGATAACGTCCAGTTTTCCATCGCCAGCGGAGAGATCGTGTGCGTGGTCGGTCCGTCCGGCTGCGGGAAGTCAACGCTGCTCAGCATTCTCGGCGGGCTGGTGCAGCCCACGAACGGCTCTGTCAGCTACAGCGGGCAGTCGCAGACCGACTGCCTGAACGACCTGACCTATGTGTTCCAGGACTTTGCGTTGCTGCCCTGGCTGACGGTGCGCGAGAACATCCGCTTCGTGCTGCGGCATCATGCGCTGGACCCGGCGACCTGCGACCGCAAGATCGACGATGTTCTGGCACGCACCGGGCTGACGAGTTTCGCGCAGGCGTTCCCGAAGCAGCTTTCCGGCGGCATGAAGCAGCGCGTGGGCATCGCCCGCGCGCTCGTCGTTCGCCCGCAGGTGCTGCTGATGGATGAACCATTCTCGGCGCTTGACGCCCAGACGCGGGAATTGCTGACCGCCGATTTCCTCGACCTGTGGCTGCGCGAAAAGATCACCGCCGTCCACATCACCCACAACCTTGCCGAAGCGTTGACGCTTGCGGACCGGATCATCGTGCTGTCGCGGCGCCCCGGGCGCATCAAGAAGATCGTCGAGGTGACGGTGCCCAAGGCGCAGCGCCTGACGGCCGAAGGACAGACGGAACTGGTCGCCCTTCGCGAGGAACTCTGGTCCCTCATCAAGGACGAGGCCGTGCTTGCCAATCAGGAGGTGACGGCATGAACGACATGACGTTGGGAAACCGGAACATGAAACAGAAGACGCAGGCATCCGACCATGTGCCTTTCCGCGGCGGCGGATTCCTGATCGACGAAGGTGGGCGGCGCGGCGTTTCGACCCTGGCCATCGTGCTTCTGATTGCGGCCTGGCAACTGGCCTCGGGGCTCGGGCTGATCAACCCGGCGTTCCTGCCCAGCCCGTTCAAAGTGCTCGAAACGCTCTACGATCTGGCACTGACCGGGCAGCTGTGGGCCGATTGCTCGGCCTCGCTGTTCCGCATCATCGTTGGCTGGAGCATTGGCACCGCCCTCGGGCTGGCCTTCGGCGTGCTGATGGCGCTGTCCACGATTGTGCGGAACGTCGGCAAGCCGCTGGTCGCCGCGTTGTTCCCGATCCCGAAGATTGCCGTGCTGCCGCTTCTGATCCTCTGGCTCGGGGTGGGCGAACTGCCGAAGGTCACTGTCATCGCCTTCGGCGTGTTCTTTCCGACCGTGATCTCGACCTATACCAGCATCGACAACGTGCCGCGCAATCTGATCCGCATGGCGCAAAGCTTTGGCGTGCCGTTGCGGACGATCGTGCGCAGCATCCTGCTGCCCGGCGCCCTTCCCGGCATCGTCGCGGGGATGCGGATTTCGACCGGCTATTCGCTGACCATCATCGTCGCGGCAGAGATGATCGCGGCTGAACATGGTATCGGCTCGTTCATCATGCTCGCAGGGACACTGTTCCGCAGCGATCAGTTGATTGCCGGCGTGGTGCTGCTTGCAATCATCGGTCTTACGATCGATCGCATTCTGTCGGTGCTCGAAAACCGCTGGTTCCGGTGGCGCTGATGCCATTTCTTTGCAGGGGAGCGGCCTTGTCGTGGATGTAACGCTGACGTTCGACAACGGACCCGATCCGGTCGAGACACTTAAGGTTCGCGACATCCTCGCCCGCCACGGGATTCGTGCGACCTTCTTTCTGAAGGCAAGCAACCTGACCGATCCAGCCTGCCGACGCATCGCAGAGCAGATGCGGGACGACGGCCATTGGATCGGCAACCATACGCTGAACCACAAAAGCCCGCTCGGCACCCTCAACGACCCGGAGGCGCCTGCGCGCGAGATCGGCGAGGCCCAGAACCTGCTCGGCCCCCTCGCGCATCCGCTGAAGCTGTTCCGGCCGAACGGGCGCGGCCACACCGGCCCGCATCTGCTCAGCCGGGCGGCGGTCGACTACCTGGTGGCAGGGGGCTACACCTGCGTGCTCTGGTCGGTCATGCCGCGTGACGGGACCGACCCGCCCGGCTGGGTCGACAGGGCGATGGCCAAGTGCCTTGCAGAGCCTTGGCCGACGGTGGTGATCCATGACCGGGTCGGCGGCGCGATGGACTATCTCGATGAATTCATCCGCCGCATCCACGACGCGGGCGGCCGCTTCCGGCAAGACTTCAACCCCGAGGTCACGCCGATCGTGCAGGGCCGGGTCATGCACCCGCTCGACAGCTTCTCGAACGCCGATCCGGCGGCGCAATCCATTCCAACGCATGAGCCGCTTGCATGATGCTTCCCCCCCGCGCCCGCGATCTGCCCTTCGCCATTACCCGGGCCAGCCATGTCGCCCTTGCGGTTGCCGATCTCGACCGCAGCCTGACCTTCTATCGCGAGGTGGTCGGGCTCGCCCTTTCTGACAGGGTCGGGCCCAGCGCATATCTGCGCGGCGTCGAAGAGAACAGCCACCACAGCCTCGTTCTGACCCAAGCGGCGGATCCTTCCTGCGGGCGGCTCGGTTTTCGCGTCCGCGACGCGGCGGATCTCGACCGGATGGCCGCGCATCTTTCGGCGCAGGGCCTCGATCCGCTGTGGAACGACCGGCCGTTTCAGGGCCGCACCCTCCAGCTGCGCGATCCCGCGGGAATTCCGATCGAGTTCTGCGCCGCGATGCCACTTCTGCCGCGGCTGCACAGCCGCGTTGTCGATCAGCGCGGCGCCCCGGCGCTGCGGTTCGACCATACCCAGGTCTGCGTCACCGACGTGCTGAGCGCCTGCCGGTTCTACAGCGCCCTTGGCTTCGCGGTGTCGGATTATTCCTTCACGCCGAAACAGGAACTGGTCTCGGCTTTCATGCACTGCAAGGACAACCCGCACGACATCGTGCTGGCCTCGCGCGCCGGGCCCCGGCTGCATCACTTCGGCTATGTCGTCGATCCGCAGGCGCTGCTTCGCGTTGGCGACATGGCCGCAAATCTCGGAATGCGCCGACAAGTGGAATACGGGCCCAGCCGCCACGGTCAGGACCATGCGTCGTTTGTCTACCTGCGCGACCCGGACGGGCACCGGATCGAGCTGCTCACCCACCCGATCCAGTTGATCCCCGGCGAATGCCCGCCCATCGGGCGCGATGTCACCGACCGCGACCAGTTCGTGGCCTGGGGTCAGCCCGTGCCCGCCTCGTTCCTGAACGAGGCGACGCTCTTCCCCGGCGAGGCAGTGGCCGACCCCGTCGTGACCCGCAGCTGGTAGGGCCGCGCCCGCCCGCCACCCGGGACCTGCCCGGCAAAAGCCCCTCGCTCAAGCGCGCCACGGCAATTGATTGACAGAAGCACGAAACTGATTGGCGCCCAACCGGCAGAGGCCCGATCTTCACCCGCAAGGCGCCGTTGCCATCCGTTGCCAGCGCCCGCAATCACTTAGTGGAGGTTACTCCGTGCCAGAGCCCGTGAAGCTCGACATCTCGATCGGCGACTACCCGCATACGCGCAAGTTGCTGACCGGCGAGATCCCGATCGAGGGGGTCGAGCCAAATTTCATCCGCGTCGTGCCGCAGATCGGCGCCTACCGCCGCATGGTCCGGCAGGTAGAGTTCGACGTCTGTGACATCGCGCCGACCACCTACATGATCGCCCGTGCCTATGGCGCCCCGTTCATCGCGCTGCCGATCTTCGTGATGCGCCGGTTCCATCATGGCGGCCTGCTGGTCCGGCCCGACGCCGGCATCCGCCACCCCAAGGATCTTGAGGGCCGCAAGGTCGGCGTGCGGGCCTATTCGGTCACGACCGCTGTCTGGACCCGCGCCATCCTGATGGAGGACTACGGTCTTGACGCCGACAAGGTCACCTGGGTCGTCGATGACGAAGAGCATGTCGAGGCCCTGCCCCTGCCCCCCAACGTCATCCACACCGAGGGCGGACGTTCACTGGCCGACATGATGGCGGCGGGCGAGCTGTCTGCCGGGTTTGCTGCCAATGCCGGGATCGGCCGGGCCGGTTCGCCAACCGGCGGCTGGAAAGAGGTCGAAGCGGACTACCCCGACCTGTTCCCGAATGCCGAGGAACTGGAAGCCGACTGGTTCCGCCGCACCGGCATCTATCCGATGCACGGCACCATCGTGGTGAAGGATGCGGTCGTGGCGGAACATCCCTGGGTGGCCAAGTCGCTTTACGACGCGTTCAGCCGCGCCAAGCAGGACTGGCTCGCGGGCCTCGCGAACGATCCCGCGCCCTCCGCAACCGACACCAAATACCTCAAACTGGCCGAGATTGTCGGACCCGACCCGCTGCCCTACGGCATCGACGCGAACCGCCAGACCATCGAGGCGCTTGAACGGACCGCCTATGCCCAACGGCTCACGCCGCGCCGGATGGCGCTGACCGAGCTTTTCCTCGACCCCGAAGCTGTCTGAAAGGATCCGGATGATGGACTACGTCGACATCCACCCGCATATCATCGCTGATGACGCCACCCGCTATCCGCGCGCGCCGCTGTTCGGCAAACAATCCGACTGGTCGCAGCAGCGACCCGTGACCATCGACGGCCTTGTTGCCGCGATGGATGCGGCAGGCGTGCAGCAGGCGGCCATCGTGCAAGCCTCCACCTGCTACGGCTACGACAATTCCTACGTCTGCGATGCGATCGGGCCCTTCCCCGGCCGCTTCGCCGCCGTCGGCTCGGTCGACCTGCTGGCCCCCGACGCCACCGCAAAAATCCGCATGTGGGTCGATCGCGGGCTTGCGGGGCTGCGGCTGTTCACCGGCGGCAGCACCGCCGCCTTCGACACGACGGCGCTCGATCACCCCGACTCCTTCGCCGCCTGGAGCCTTGCGGGGGATCTCGGCCTGTCGATCTGCATCCAGACCGGGCCCGTCGGGCTGACGCAGGTCGCCGGGCTTGCCAAACGCTTCCCCAAGGTGCGGATCATCCTCGACCACCTTTCGCGGCCGGAAATCGACGACGGCGCGCCCTACGCGAAAGCCGCGCCGCTCTTCGCCCTCGCGGCCTTCGAGAACATCTATCTGAAGGTCACCCCCCGCACGACCGACGCGGTGCGCACCGGAAAAGCCGACCCGCAATCCTTCTTCACCAAGCTCGTCGCCGCCTTCGGGTCAGACCGGCTGGCCTGGGGATCCAACTTTCCGGCGTCGGAAGGCACGATGAAGGAAAACCTCGACCGGATGCGCGCCGATCTGGCCTTTCTGCCCGAGGCCGACCGCCGCGCGATTTTCGGCGGCACCGCACAACGGCTTTACCCCGTGCTGGCGCACGCTACGGTCGCGGCACCATGAAACTCGTCTCGTTCCTCCTCGATGGTTCCAGCCCGCGCTATGGCGCGGTGTCGGGCGACGCCGTCATCGACCTGTCGGCCCGGCTCGGCGACCGTTTTCCGACCATCACCGATTTCATCGCCGCCCCGCCCCGCGCCGAGGTCGAGCATTGGCTCGCCACCGGCGCGGGCGACCATCCGCTGGCCGGGCTGACGCTGCTGCCACCGGTCCCAAGGCCCGGCAAGATCATCTGCGTCGGCCTGAACTACGAGGCCCACAAGGCCGAAGCCGTGCGCAACCCGACCGACCGGCCAATGCTGTTCGCGCGCTGGCCGGAAACGCTGATCGGGCACGCGGCGCCGCTGGTGATCCCGAAAATCTCCGACATGCTGGATTACGAGGCCGAACTGGTCGCCGTGATCGGTGCGCCGACGGGGCGTTACCTGCCCGCCGATCAGGCGCTGGCCAAGGTCTTCGGCTACACCTGCATGAACGAGGGCAGCGTGCGCGACTGGCAGCGGCATTCCTCTCAGGTGACCGCGGGCAAGAATTTCGAGGGCACCGGCGCCGTTGGCCCCTGGCTGGTGACAGCGGACGAGGTCGGCGACCCGCAGACGCTTGACCTTGCGCTGCGGCTGAACGGTGCGGTGATGCAGGCGGCCAACACCCGTGACATGATCTGGCCCATTGCCGAGACGATTGCCTACATCACCGACTGGCTGTCGCTGCAGCCCGGCGACATGATTGCCACCGGAACGCCGGCCGGGGTCGGCTCTCGCCGCACGCCACCGGTATTCCTGCAGCCGGGCGATCTGGTCGAGGTCGAGATCGACCGCATTGGCACGTTGCGGAACCGCGTGGTGAAAGAACCCGCCTGAGCCCCGCACAACAAGGACACGGATGATGACCGACAGCTACCTCAACCCGCCGTTCCGGATCACCCGGACAAGCCATGTGCGCCTGACGGTCGCCGACCTCGACGCTTCTTGCGCCTTCTACGAAAGCCTTGCCGGGCTTTGCGTCAGCGAACGCACCGAAACCGAGGCCTACCTGCGCGGTGTCGAGGAAGTGGCGCACCACAGCCTCGTGCTGCGGCAAGCCGGGATCGGCGCCACCTGCGACGCGATCGGGTTCCGGGTGCTAGAGCCGCGCGACCTCGACCTTGCAAAAGCGTGGTTCGATGCGCGCGGCGACAGCGCCGAATGGGTGGAACGCCACGGCCAGGGCCGCACGCTACTGGCGCGCATGGACGAGGGCTTTCCGTTCGAGCTGACGGCCGAGATGACGCTGATGCCCCGTGTGCTGACCGATTACGCGGCCCACCGGGGTGGGCGCGCCCTGCGGCTCGACCATGTGCAGGCCGTCGTGCCGGACGTCGAGGCGACCGGCAAGGGCTTTCTCGACCTCGGCTTTCGCGCGGCCGAGGCAATTGCCGAACCCACCGGCCGGCGGATCGGGCTGTTCCTGCACCGCAAGAACAACCCGCACGATCTTGTGCTGGCGATGGGTCAGGGCCCGCGACTGCATCACTTCGCCTTCGTCACGGCCGATCTGCAATCGATGTTCCGCGCCTGCGACACGGCGGGCAACCTCGGCTTCGGCCCCGATGTCGAACGCGGCCCCGGCCGTCACGGGCCGGGCAATGGCGCCTTCGTCTATTTTCGCGACCCCGACGGGCACCGGCTGGAAATGATCCTGCCGCCGATGCAGTTCATGGACGCCGAAGAGCCGACGCATGTCTGGTCATCGGTCGAAAAGCACCAGATCGTGCCGTGGGGTGCCCCCGCCTCGCAACGCTGGCGCGAAGAGGCGACACCCTTCACCGATGTAGCGCTGTCCACCGAGGGCGACCCGGCGCGCTGGGTATCTACCTGAGGCGCGGACGCGGCGGGGCTGTTCCCGCCGCGCTTGTTTCAGCCCAGCAGCTTCGCCGCGGCCTTGGCCGCCGTCATGTCGGCCACATCGGCGAAAGGCTGCTTCCGCTTCAGGCTGCCGAGACCGGTGAACATGTCCTGCAGATAGCCGATGTCCGCCTCTGTCAGCGTCAGGTCCTTCGCATAGGGCCGCTGCGTCTGGTTGAAATCCCACGTCGCCTGCGCCGAACCCTGATCGAATTTCTTCTGCGCGTGTTTGCGCGCCTCGAAGAAGGCGTCATGCGCATCGGGCGTCATCAGATAGTCGTAAAGCGCCCCATAGGCCGCCATCACCGCGACGATCCCCTCTTGCTTGTCGATCAGCGCGCCGTCGGCGGCATAGCCGGTCTGGAAGGTGTAGCGTGGCAGCGCCTCCCACATTTTGCCTTCGCGGATCTGGGCCAACCCGTCCTTGTCGTTCAGATGCGAGACGCTGGTGCAGCAGGCGTCGGCCTGGCCCTTGACCACGGCCTGATAGGCCTGGTCGTTGCTGCCTTTGTCGACGAAATTCACCTGCGCGGCGTCGATACCCTTTTCCTTCAACAGTTCCAGCATCAGCGCGTGCAGAAGCCCCATCTTCGGCCCCACGGCAACGGTCTGGCCCTGCAGATCGGCCAGCGTCGCGATCCCGTCGGGCCGGGCAAAGACCGTCAGTGCCGTCTTCCGCATTCCGGCGCCGATGATCTTCACCTTCGCGCCCTGCTCGATCCGCGACAGCACCATGTTGTAGCCCGACACCATGCAAAGATCGGCCGCCCCGGCGGCGATGGCGTCGAAGGGGCCGGTGGCGCCGGGGGCCTCGGCCACCAGCGCGTCGACGCCGAATTTCCCGAAATAGCCCTGCTGGTCCATCAGCGCGTTCAGGGTGGCATTCTCCAGCCCCGGATTGCTGACGAGCATCAGCTGGGTCGCCGCGGCGCGCGCGACATGCGGCGAGGCGAGCCCCCCGGCAGCAAGGCCAAGCCCCAGAAGGCCGGAACCTTGCAGAAAGCGTCGGCGGTTGAATGTCTGTGTCATCGGCGGTCTCCTCCCGTTGCCGTCGCCACCACGGCGGAGCGTCAAGAGGAAACGCCCCGCGCGGCAGCGCCTGCAGGGTCGCCAATGCCGTGCCGTCGCGCCAATTCGAACGCGCGCGGCAGGGATCGAATGTTTGACCGGCAGTCGGGCGCGACTGGGGCGCGTAGCTTTGGCCGACGGAATACGGCCAGCGGTGCCGCGACTGGCCGTGCCTTTCGCGCACCTGCGCAGGCCGCGCGCAGAGAGCCAGCGGCAAAAGGGCCGTCGCCGACGTGCGCGTTTCGAGCCGGACAGGGTCATATCGAATCTTCTCCGCAGCCATCGGAATTCATTACCCCTGTATTCCCGCCTCCGGGCACTGTCTCTACGATCGCCTCCACGGTCCCGGAACCCGACCCGCAGCAGGGGCGGATGGATCGCCCCAGGAAGACCGGCGCATGAGGGGCGCCCGACGTTCTGCAAGCGAATAGGGGAACGGTTGAAAGGACAACCCTCCTCGTACACGACAATCAGGGAGGAAATGTCATGGGTCTTACACGTAGAGAGCTCTTGTCTGGCATCGCGGTTACCGCCGCGGCGACGATCGCCCGTCCGGTGCCCGGTCAGGCGGCCGAGGATTTCTACCGGGGCAAGACCCTGACCATTCTGGTCAGCGCCCCGGCCGGCAGCCTGACCGATTTCGTCGCGCGCCAGTTCGCGCCATTCTACGTCAAGCACATTCCGGGCCAGCCGCAGGTCGTGGTGATGAACGTGGCGGGCGCGGGCGGCATGGTGGCCGCCGCCTCGCTTCAATCGCGCCTGCCCAAGGACGGGACCGTCATCGGCTTCCTGCAACGCAACAACCTCTACATTCCGCTGCTTGACCCGCACCAGAACAGCTTTGACCCGCGCGAGGTGAACTGGGTCGGCAGCCTCGACAAGGTGAATTACTGCATGGTCGCAATGACCCGTTCGGGCGTGACCACCGCCGAAGACCTGTTCAAGAAGAAGCTGATCATTGGTGCGACCGGCTTTGCGAACGAGAACCGGACCCTGCCCGCGCTGCTCGACCAGTACCTTGGCGCGCAGATGAACATCGTCCCCGGCTATTCAGATCGCGGCGAGGTCTATCTGGCAATGGAGCGGGGCGAGGTCGATGGCTGGGCTTCGACCATCGACGGGCTGGCGCAGGGCGAACCCGCACGGATGCTGGCAGACGGCACGATGAAGGTGCTGCTGCACCTTGCCTGGACAAGCCACCCCAGCTTCCCGGATGTTCCCAACCTCAGCACCTTTGTCACCGATCCGCAGATCAAGGCGCTGTTCGACTTCTTCCTGCTGCCGTTTCAGGCCGGTCGCCCCCTTGCCGTCCCGAAGGAGGTGCCGCAGGACCGTCTCGACGTGCTGCGCAAGGCGTTCGATGACACCCTCAAGGATCCCGACTTCCTCGCGGCGAACGCCGCCAAGGACTACGCCGTTGACCCGATCAACGGACAGGCCGTCGCCGACATCGTGACCAAGCTCTACGCCACGCCCGCGGCTCAGCTTACGCAGGCGCGCAAGATCGTGACGCCGTAACCATCGGCATTGAAGGGCGGGCCCGGCGATGAAACCGCACGCCGCCCTTCACTGTGAAACCCAGTCGCAAAAAGCAACGGGCCATGCCGTCACCCCGGCGCATGGCCACGAAATCCCGATTTCACGAGGCACACCAGCATGGCACCCCGGATCATCGACATCCACCCTCACGTCATCTCGACCGACACCGCCCGCTACCCCATCGCGCCGCAGCACGGCCACCGATCGGACTGGTCGGCCACGCGGGCGGTGACGTTCGAACAGCTTGTTGACGAAATGGACGACTCCGGCGTCGCCAAGGCCGCGATCGTGCATTCCTCGACCACCTACGGCCACGACAACGCCTATGTGGCGGATTGCGTGGCGAGGCAGCCCAAACGTTTTACCGGTGTCTATTCCCTCGACCTTCTGGCGCCGGATGCGCTCAGGACGTTCGATAACTGGCGGGCCCGCGGCATGGGCGGCATTCGTCTCTTCACCGGCGGCGCGACGCATCAGACCGACGGCAACTGGCTGGTCAATCCCGCGACCTTTCCGATCTGGGAACGCTGCGGCGAAATCGGCATGACGATCGTTGTGCAGACCACGCCGGTTGGCTTGCCGATGGTGGCCGAGCTTGCCACAAGGTTCCCCAAGGTACGGATTGCGTTGGACCATTGCGCCCGCCCCGTGCTGGAGGACGGCCCGCCCTATGCGGGCTGCGCGGGCCTCTTCGATCTGGCCAGGTTCGACAATGTCTACCTCAAGATCACGCCGCGGACCTTCGATCTGGCGCAGGCTGCCCCCGGCGGGGCCGATGCGTTCTTTCCGCATCTGGTGCGGGTGTTCGGCGCCGATCATCTCGCCTTCGGCTCGAATTACCCCGCCTCGGCCGGGCCGCTGAAGAAACTGATCGCCCAGGGGCAGGCCTGCTTTGCCGCCCTGAGCGAGACCGAGCGGAGCTGGGTCTGGGGCCGCACCGCGGAAATTCTCTATCCGAACCTTGCCGACTAGGAGACAGTGATGATCCATCCGCGAACCATCGGCGGCCTGCTGCGCCCCCAAATGGACCGGGGTGCCATCGCGCCCCAGAACTGGCACGGGACCTGATGATGCACCTCTTTCACGACTCGGTCATGCTTTCGGCGGCGGGAGAGGCCCTGTCGAACATCCTGCAATTCCACCGGCTGATCTTTCTGTGGCTCGGTGTGCTGGTCGGGCTTGCCATCGGCCTCCTGCCGGGGATCGGTGGGTTGACCGGGTTCGCGCTGCTGGTGCCCTTCACCTACACGATGGACCCCTATTCCGCCTTCGCGATGCTGCTCGGCATGGCCTCGGTCACGACGACATCCGATGTGATCCCGGCCGTGCTGTTCGGTGTGCCGGGAACGGCAGCCTCGCAGGCGACGGTGCTGGACGGCTTGCCGATGACACGGCGCGGCGAGGCCGGGCGGGCGCTCAGCGCATGCTACCTGTCCTCGATGTTCGGCGGTCTGATCGGGGCGGCGATCCTTGCGGTTTCGTTGCCGGTGGTGCGGCCTTTCGTGCTGTCCATCGCCACGCCGGAATTGCTGGGCCTGACCATCTTCGGCATCGCGATGGTGTCGACGCTGTCGGGCAAGGCGCCGCTTCGCGGCATCGTGGCGGCCTGCTTCGGCATCCTGATCGGCATGATCGGAACCAACGTCCAGACCGGGCAGATGCGTTGGACGGGCGGGCTGCTTTACCTTCAGGACGGCGTGCCGATGCTGCCGGTGCTGCTTGGCATCTTCGCGATGCCCGAGCTTTGCGAACTCGCGATCCAGCGCAAGGCGATCGCGGACGATGTGCGGTTCAGCGCACGCGAGGGGATGGCACAGGGCGCGCGCGACGTGCTGCACAACTGGTTCCTTGTCTTGCGTCTCGGCGGGCTGGGCGCCGTTCTCGGGGCGATCCCGGGCATCACCGGCGCGGTAACGGACTGGATCGCCTATGGCCACGCCCTGCAATCCGAAAAGGGCGCGCGCGAGACCTTCACCACCGGCGACGTGCGCGGCGTGATCGCGCCCGAGGCGGCCAACAACGCCAGGGAAGGCGGCAGCCTCGTGCCGATGCTGGCCTTCGGCGTGCCGGGTGGCGCCGCGCAGGCGATCCTGCTGGGCGCGCTGATGGTGCATGGCTTCATTCCGGGTCCGGATATGCTGACCACGCATCTTGCCCTGACCTATTCGATGGTGTGGTCCATCGCGCTGGCCAATATCTTCGGTGCGGGGCTGTGCTTTCTGCTTTCGGGGCAGTTCGCCCGCATCTCGACGCTGCGCTATACGCTGGTGCTGCCGGTGGTGATGGCGATCGTCTATGTCGGCGCCTTCCAGGGTTCACGCAGTTGGGGCGACATGTATGTGCTGTTGATCGCGGGCGCGGTCGGCTGGGGGATGAAGCGGCTGAAATGGCCCCGCCCGCCGCTGATCCTGGGCCTCGTGCTCGGGGTGCTGATCGAGCGGTACATGTCGATCTCTTTCATGCGCTACGGCGCCGACTGGACCCTGCGTCCCGGCGTGGTGGTCCTGCTCGCGATGTCGGCGCTGGTGCTGCTGAGGCCGCTGTTCAGCCTGGTGCGCAGCGGCGGGTTGGCACGGTTGCGCCCCAGCGGAGGGATCGCGTTCGAGCTGCCCGACCTCGCCTATGTCCTGTTCCTCGGGGTCGGCCTCTACATGCTGGTGACGGCACAGGGCTGGATCTTCAGCGCCCGGATCGGCCCGACGGTGGTCGCCAGCACGCTTGTCGTGGCCGGGGTCATCAGCCTTGCGTACAAGGTGCTGGTGGCCCAGCCGCAAGGCGGGCCGGGCGTGGGCGGCGGCATTCACATGGATCTTGCCGTCGATGACAACGACGCCCTGTCGACCAAGGTCGTTTTGCTGCGCGCTGCGCGGTTCTTCGGCTGGTTCATCGCCTTCCTCGCCTGCATGGCGCTGATCGGCATGATCCCCACGGTGCCCCTGATGATCGTCGCGTTCATGCGCGTCGAAGGGCGTGAGCCGTGGCGGCTGAGCCTGATCCTCGCGGCCTGCGTGACGGCGATCGTCTACGGGGTCTTCGACCAGATCATCCACGTCCTCTGGCCCGGCAGCCTGATGGGCGAGTGGTTCCCGGCGCTGGCGGCGATCGTGCCGTCGATGTGAGGGGCGGCCGAATATCGCCCCGAAGGCAAAGTTCTATCTCTCGCAGCAGCAGATCAATTGGCGCAGCCCGGTTCGATGCAGGATCGTACCCCGACACCCCTTCAACCGACGGAGACAGCATGACAGAGAACCGACTCGTGCCGATCGACCCCGAGACGGCCAGCGACGCGCAGAAGAAGATCATCGCCCAGCTGGGCGAAGGGCGGGGGCGCATTCCTACCCCGTTCAACATCTGGCTGCACAACCCGCGACTGGCCGAGGGGATGGAAATCATCGGCACGCATATCGACCACTCGCCGGTGCTGAGCGAGGTGGAGAGCGAGGTGGCAATTCTCTCGACGGCGGTCTTCTGGAATGCCGCCTATGTCGTCGCCAACCATCGCCGACACGCGTTGGCCGCCGGGGTTCCCGAGGCGGTGGTTGCGGCCATCCTTGAAAAGCGGCGCCCCGATGGTGGCGGCGGGCGCCTTGGCGCGGTCTGCGATGCGGTCAGCGACATCCTTGCCGGGGGGGTGATCGGTGACGCGCGCTTTGCCCGATACGAGGCCGAGCTGGGTCGCCCCGCGATTGCCGAGCTGCTTGTCGCCGTGGGCTATTTCACGTCGGTATCGCTGGCCATGAACCTGCACGCGCTCCAACCCAAGGGCTGACGACCGGAACGGAAGGCGCGGCGCAGGTTCCCTCCCTGTCGCGCACACCTTCCGGCGCCCCGGCCCGACAGGCCGGGGCGTGCGCATTTCAGGCCGCGTCCGCGCCCTCCGGCAATGGACTCGACGGGGCGTTGCCGGAAAACGGGTGTGGCGGTGGGCCGGTCGCGCGCGGTTTGCGCGGGTTCTGCCCCTGGTTTTCACCCCGGCGGGGCGAAATCCTATGTCTCAGATGCAATTTCTATTGGCTGACCGGGGCATCGGGGCCTAGCCTTGACGTGGGAGAGAGGACGGCCATGCCCGGCGCGGGCTGCGGCCGGTGCCTATGCTGTCGGCCTGCGTCGGGCGGCCGATCAATGCCTGCCGCGCGGATGGTGGGCGCCGAAGATCCGGGGGGAATCCATGTTCCAGTTTGCAGAAACGCCGAACCTGCGCCATTTGCGGATGGTGCAGGTGATCGGCAAGCTCGGCGGGGTCAGTTGTGCCTCGCGGGAACTCAGCACCTCGCAGCCCGCCGTGACGCAGGCGGTGGCCAATCTTGAAGCCGAGATCGGCACCCCGATCTTCGAACGCTGCGCAACAGGCACCTATCCGACGCCGATGGGGGTGCAGTACCTGCTGCGGATCGACCGTTTCTTCGAGATCCTCGATCGGGCGATCGCGCAGGTTCTTGGCTGGCAAGAGGGCGGGCCGGATCGCAACCCGCCGCAGGTGGACCGGCTGATGACGGGCACGCAGCTGCGCTCGCTGATCGTGACCTGCGAACAGGGGCAGGTCAGCGAAATCGCCCATCGTCTGAGCCTGTCGCCTGCGTCGCTGTTCCGCTCGGCCCGCACGCTGGAACGTGCGTTGGGCCGACCGCTGTTCGACCGCACGGCGCAGGGGCCGATCCCCAACAAGACCGGCAGCTACCTTGCGCGCGAATTTCGCCGCGCGGTGCGAGAGATCGACATGGCGCGCGGCGAGATCCTGCTGGCGGCGGGTGGCGAGAGCCTTGAGATCGTGGTGGGGGCGCTGCCGATGGCGGGCTCGCACGAACTGGCCACGGCCACGCAGCGGTTCATGACCGCCTACCCGTCGGTCAGGGTGCGGCTGGTTTCCTCGGAATATCACAAGCTGCTTGCCGATCTGAGCAACAGCCGGATCGACATGATCTTCGGCATCCTGCGCAAACCGGCCTGGGCCGATGATGTCGGCGAAGAGCTTCTGTTCCGCGACAGCTACTGCATGGTCGCACGGCCGGGCCACCCGCTGACCGAACTCGACGAGGTGACGCCCGCCGATTTGGCGCGGTATCAATGGGTGGTGCCCTCGGTCGGCACGCCCCGCCGCACCCGGATCGAGGCAATTTTCGACGGCGTGGAGGCGCGGCCGCGCTTCCACCTCGAAACCTCGTCCCTGACGATGAGCCGGGCATTGCTGCTCAGTTCAGATACGATCACGCTGATGACCCGGTCAGAGGTGCAATACGACCTCGACCGGGGCATTCTGGCCGGGCTGCCCTGCCCGTTCCTGGACAACGTGCTGCGCAAGGGGGTGACGACCCGCAACGACTGGCTGCCGACGCGGGCGCATACGGCCTTTCTCGATTGTTTGCGCGACATCACCGCACAGGCGCGGCACGACCGGATCGAGCGGCGACCGCGCATCAAGCTGGTGTCCTGACGGCCGGCCGAAACCCGACGGAAAAGGCCCGGAGGATCACCTCCGGGCCCTTCGCCTTTACGGCCGGGGTCACATCAGCGACTTGGCCTTTTCCAGCGTCGCATAGCTGCGCGAGGGGCTGGTGAAGAGGATGTCATAACCCTCGGCGATCACCTCGGCCACGTTGCCCGAGGTCACATGCGGGTGGGCGACGCGCACCCCGGCCGCCTTGGCCGCGGCAAGGATCTCGCGCTTGGCTTCGGCCACCACGGGGTGTTCGTATTGCCGGGGGTAGCCGAGTTGCTGGCTCAGGTCGCCTTCGCCGATCATGATCGCGCCGACGCCGGGGACGGCAAGGATCCCCGCAAGGTTCTCCATCGCCTCGGTGCTTTCGATCATCAGCACCACCATGATCTCGCCCTCGGGCACCAGCGGCCAGACATCGGCGCGGGCGTAGTACTCCGGCACCGTCAGGCCCCAGTAGCGCGCAGCGGTGTTCGGCGCGTCGCCGCGCAGGCCCTTCGGCTCGTAGTGCGGCGCATCTTTCGGCCGGGCATAGCGGCAGGCGGCCACCGCGTTGCGCGCCTGATCGGCGGTGGCGATGTGCGGGAAGATCACGCCGTAGACCCCCTGATCCAGCACCTGCTTGGCCATCCAGGTGTTCATCTCGGCACCGTTGGCCGGGATGCGCACGAAAGGCGTCACGTCAGGCTGAAGCCTGCCGCCCTCGATCATCCGGCGGCGGTTCAACAGGAATTGCAGCGCATCGCGCAGTTCCGAGGCGGAATAGGGCGTGTGCTCCATCTCGAAGAGCACACCATCCAGCGCCGAAAGGCCGAGTTGGATCGCCTCTTCCCGCTCGGCGCGGGCGAAGGTCATTGTCGGCTTCCGTCCCGTTTCCAGTGCCGCGATGATCCCGTTCAATCGTCCGATCTTGTCCATCTGTTTCTCCTTTGCGCCGGTCAGAACGGCAGGAACATGTCTTCGGCCCGGTAGGGCCGCGGGATCAGCCCCTGCTGGTGGCCGTAGCGGATCAGCGCCTCGATCGAGGCGCGGTTGGCCTCAAGCCCGTAGGGGATCGGGTCATCGCCGACGATCTGCATCAGCTTGCGGTCTTTCTCGGCCTGCTTGCCGGTCGCGGTTCCGGCGCGCAGGGCATCGAGGTAAGGCGCCTTGGCGGCCACGAAGGCGTCGTAGATCGCCTGGGCAAGGCCGGGGTTCTGCTGCAGCACCTCTTCCTTCACGGCGAGGCAGCCGTGGATCGGGTAGACGCCGTTCTTGGTGTAGACCGAACGATTAAGCTCGGCAGCGTTTGCGAACAGCTCGCGCAGGTTGTCCGGCAAGGCGGGCCCGGCTTCGTTCCAGCCCTCGCCGGGCTTGCCGGCGCGGCCGATCCCGGCGTCGCCGGTGCAGGCGGCATCCAGCTGACCCTCGGCCATCATCGCCACCAAGGACGAACCCTCGGCCACATGCTTCACGTTGGGCGGCAGCTTCAGCGCCTCGACATGTTCCTCGTCGTCGACGAACCAGGTCACCTTGTCGATGTCGACGCCGTATTCGTTCTGCAACAGCCCACGCTTCCAGACCCCGGTCGTCACCGAATAAGCGCGCACGCCGAACCGCTTGCCCTCCAGATCCTTCGGCGTCTCGATTCCCGCCTCGGGGCGCACCACCAGACCGTCGTGGTGGAAGCGCCGCACGAAGAACACCGGCAGCGCGATGATCGGCACGCCGTAGGCGCGCGCGATGATGTAGGTGGTGGGCGCAAGTTCGCAGATGTCGAAGGCAAGGTCGCGCACCATGCGGCGGAAGGCGGCGATGTGCGGCTTGACCTCTTCGAAGTCCAGCGTGGCGCCGGGCACCGCAACGGCGCCGGATTTCAGCGCCTCGGTATAGGGATAGGTGCGCAAGGCCACCTTGAGGGTGGGGGCGGTCATGGGCGGGCTCCTCTGGCTTGAGAGCGGATATCCCCGCATCGCGGCGGGGTTGCCCCGTTCTAATCGCCTTCCGCCCGCGTCCCTTAATAGAAGATAGCGCCCGCCCCATAGGATTGCTGCGCCGGGCCCGCGGCGGGATTTGTATCGGCCCGGCAAGAATTCCGATTGGCCCGGGAAAAGCCCTGCGGGCTAGGCAAGGAAGACGGGCGCCCGCCGCCCCTGCCATTCCGAACCAGAGGTCCTGCCGCCATGATCATCGATTGCCACGGGCATTTCACCACCGTTCCCGGTTATCTTCGCGACTACCGCAATGCCCAGATCGCCGCGTTCGCGACCGGAGAGACCACGCAGTTCGCGCCCGCGCCGCATATCTCGGATGACGAGTTGCGCGAGGGGCTGGAGGCGAACCAGATCCGGTTGCAGAAAGAGCGTGGCATCGACATTGCGCTGTTTTCGCCCATCGCGGGCCTGATGGGCCACCATCACGGCAACGAAGCGATGAGCCAGCACTGGTCGCGCACCTCCAACGACCTCGTCCACCGCGCCAGCCTGCTTTACCCCGACCGCTTCGTGCCAGTCTGCCAGTTGCCGCAAAGCCCCGGCGCCGACCCGCGCGGCTGCATCGCCGAACTGGAACGCTGCGTGCTGGAACTGGGCTTCGTCGGCTGCAACCTGAACCCCGACCCCTCGGACGGGCACTGGACCGACGCGCCGATGACCGACCGCCGGTGGTATCCGCTTTACGAAAAACTGGCGGAGCTGGAGGTTCCGGCGATGATCCACGTCTCGGGCTCGTGCAACCCGAACTTTCACGGCACCGGGGCGCATTACCTGAACGGTGATACCACGGTGTTCATGCAGCTTCTGCTGGGCGATTTGTTCAAGGATTTCCCCACACTGCGGCTGATCATCCCGCATGGCGGCGGCGCGGTGCCCTATCATTGGGGCCGCTACCGGGGCCTTGCGCAAGACCTGAAGCGGCCGCCGCTGGCGGAGGCGCTGATGGAAAACGTGTTCTTTGACACCTGCGTCTACCACCAGCCCGGCATCGACCTGCTGACCGAAGTGATCCCGGTGAAGAACGTCCTCTTCGGTTCCGAGATGGTTGGCGCCGTGCGCTCGATCGACCCGGAAACGGGCCATGCCTTCGACGACACGAAACGCTACATCGACGCGCTGGATCTGCCCGACGCGGATCGCCACGCCCTGTTCGAGGGCAACGTCCGCCGCGTCTATCCGCGCCTTGATGCGCATCTGAAAGCGATGGGGAAAGCGGCATGACCGCGCCCCGCACCGCCGCGCGCATCCTTGTCGACCAGCTTGTGCTGCAGGGGGTGGATCGCGTGTTCTGCGTGCCGGGCGAGAGCTTTCTTGCCGTGCTCGACGCCCTGCACGACAGCCCGCAGATCGAGCTTGTCACCTGCCGCCACGAAGGCGGCGCGGCGATGATGGCCGAGGCCTATGGCAAGCTGACCGGGCGGCCGGGTGTGGTCTTCTGCTCGCGCGGGCCGGGGGCGTCGAATGCATCCTCGGGCCTGCATGTCGCCTGGCAGGACAGCACACCGATGGTGATGTTCATCGGCCAGAACCCGCGCGATGTGCTGACCCGCGAGGGGTTTCAGGAAATCGACTACCGCCGCATGTTCGGCACCCAGGCCAAGGCGGTCCTGCAGCTCGACGATGCGGCGCGCACGGCGGAATACGTCACGCGGGCGTTCCAGCTTGCGCTATCCGGCCGCCCCGGCCCGGTGGTGATCCCGCTGCCCGAGGATGTGCTGAGCGACACCGCCACGGTTGCGGATGGCCGCCGCAGTGCCGCCCCGATCAGCGGCCCCGCACCGGCGGCCATCGCGGCGGTGCGCGCGGCGCTGGCCGAGGCAAGCCGACCCGTGGTGATGCTGGGTGGCCCCGGCTGGACGGCCGAGGCAGTCGCCGCCTTTCGCGGCTTCGCCGAGGCGAGCGATCTGCCGGTGGTGGCCTCGTTCCGGCGGCAAGACCTGCTCGACAACCTCAGCCCCAGCTACATTGGCGAAATCGGGCTGGGCGTGAACCCAAAGCTGGCCGAAACCGTCCAGACCGCCGACCTGCTGCTGGTGATCGGCGCGCGGCTGGGCGAGATTGGCACCAACGGCTACACGATCATGGAAACGCCCTGCCCGCGACAGCGGCTGATCCATGTCTACCCCGGCCCGGACGAGATCGGCCATGTCTTCCAGCCCGCGATCGGGGTGGTCAGCAGCCCCGCCGCCTTCGCGCTCGCGCTTGCCGCCGATGGCCCGGTCGCGGGCGGCTGGGGCGCCCTGCGGGCCAAGGCGCGCGCCGACTTCGAAGCCTGGACCGCGCCACGGGTCAGCCCCGGCGCGATCCAGATGTGCGAGATCATGGGCTGGCTTGACGCCAACCTGCCCGAGGACACGATCTACACCAACGGCGCGGGCAACTTCACCGTCTGGCTGCACCGGTTCCACCGCTACCGCCGGTTCGGCACCCAGGTGGCGCCGATCTGTGGCTCGATGGGCTACGGCATCCCAGCGGCGCTGGCGGCAAAGTTCGCGCGGCCCGCAGCCACCGTCATCTGCATCGCCGGGGATGGCGACTTCCAGATGACCTGCACCGAACTGGCCACCGCCACCGCGCACCGGCTGAAGATTCGCGTGCTGATCCTGAACAACGGGATGCTGGGCACGATCCGCATGCATCAGGAACGGCACTACCCCGGCCGCGTCTCGGGCACGGACCTTGCCGCCGGCAATCCGGACTTCACCGCCTTCGCAAGCGCCTATGGGGCCTATGCCGAGCGGGTCGAGCGAACCGAGGATTTCGCCGCCGCCTTCGCCCGCGCAGACGCCCATGACGGGCCAGCCGTGCTGGAGATCATGATCGACCCCGAGGCGCTGACCCCCGCCGCCACGCTCAGCCAGATCCGCGCGGCCGCCCTGAAATGAACCGGGCGCCGCCGTCCACCACGATCCATCCGCTTGCGGCCAGCCGGGCACATCGAAATTCGCGCCGCGACCATCGGATTTCGGGCGCACCATATTTTCGGCGCCGATGTCCGCGCATAAGCTTTTGAGGAAACAGTGAAACGCACATGAAATAAGTCGCACCAGAAGCGTGTTTCGGGCGCGTCGGGGAAGCCTTGCGATGCACACGGGGAAGGCCCGTGCGCAAGCCCCCTTGCCGCAGGAACCGCGCAGCCCGCCCCGTCGCGTTCATTCAGAGTCGCTTCGGTACCCGTCTTCAGGATCAGCCGCCATGACGCAGAAAATCATCGACATCCACCCTCACATCATCTCGCCCGACACCGTGCGATATCCCTACAACCCGCTTGGCGGCATCCGCTCTGACTGGTCGGCAGAGCGTCCGTTCACCTTCGAGCAATATATCGACGAGATGGAGGTCGCCGGCGTCGCGAAGGCGGCGATGGTGCATTCGTCGACCACCTACGGCTATGACAACGCCTATGTCGCCGACAGCGTCTGCCGCGATCCGGCCCGCTTCGTCGGGGTCTATTCCGTAGACATCGCCGCCCCCGATGCGGTCGCCACCATCGAACACTGGCGCAGCCGCGGCATGGCCGGGCTGCGCCTGTTCGGCGCGGGCTCGACACTGCAAACCGACGGGCGCTGGATGATCGCCCCGAAGACCTTTCCCGTCTGGGAGCATATGGCCGCGATCAACATGACCGTCGCGATCCAGACCACGTCCGTCGGCCTGCCCGTGGTAGAAGAGATCCTCGAACGCTTCCCGGAGGTGAACACCCTCCTCGACCATCTCGGCCGCCCCGACCTCAGCGACGGCGCGCCCTACACCAAAGCCGCCCCGCTGTGGAAGCTCGCGCGGTTCGAGAACCTCTACCTCAAGGTCACGCCACGCACCTTCGACCTGGCCGAGAAAGCCCCGGCGACCCCGGACAGCTTTTTCCCGAAGCTTGTCGCCGAATACGGCGCCGACCGGCTTGCCTGGGGTTCGAACTTCCCGGCCAACAACGGCTCGCTGAAGGATCTTGTCGACCAGGGGCACCGCTGCTTCGCCGCCCTTCGCGAGACCGACCGCGCCGCGATCTGGTCCGGCACGGCCGAGAAGCTCTACCCGCAACTGGTGGATGCCACCCGAACCGAGGCGCTTTCCGCCTGACCCTGCCCGTTCGCGCCGATGTCTGGCGCGGGCTGGAGAGCGCATCGTCGGGCGGGGGCCGGGTGAGGCCAATGGCGTCGTGCGGCGAGAGTGCATCACCGCGAACGCCGCATCACTCCGGCGCGCGCGCAGAATCCGGTCGCGGGCCAGCCGGGGAACCCACATGGAGCCGCCGCGTTTCCGGCGTCCATCGAACATGCCAGCGCCCCAAGGCTCCTTCTTTGTTCTTCATAATTTCCCACTGCATCAAAGTCGAACCTGCGCTCTCTGGATCGAACACCGGCGTGGCGCGCCAACGGGTCTCGGCGGCGTTGCTGCCCATGTCTTCGGGAATGATGCAAAGCCCGGTCGTGTTGCCGGCCTTGGCCGCCAGCTGCAACCGCCGCCCTTCGCGCAGATCGAGCGGGCGGCTGATCTCGATCACCAGAAAGGCGAGCGCACCATCCTTGAGCGCCTCCTCCGCCACGGCAAGGCTGTCGGTCTGCGAACTGCCCCGGGTTTACCGGAGAGTAAAACCCTCAACGGAGAGCCGGGGGCATCCTCCTCGGTCGAAGCCTCGCCTGGACCATCGTGGTCGGGCCGGTGGGCGGCGGGATCTGGGTCGGCACCGCCGTGACCCGGCTCGACCAGACCACGCAGGAGTTGCGTGCCACGCCGGCCGCAATGGAGCGGGCCTCCTGCGCGACGAACTCGGGTGTTGGCTGCGCCGGATCGAAGCCGATCCGGCTCTCGGGGGCCAGCGTCGATACCCTCGCCGCCAAGGATCCCGAGGCGCTCAAGGCGATGATCGGGCATCAGGAGTTCGGGCGGGCAATGGGGTGCTGGCGGTGAGGCGGGGCCAGCGCTGTCAGGGAAACGGTGAATCGCAACACGGCCAACTCAGACAAGGTGGCGCCGTCGCGAAGGGCGGAGAGCGGCCCCGTGCAGGCGCGGCAGAGCATCCGCGGCATATCGTGCTGGCCGCCGCTTGTGCGACCTTTGGCATCGGCTCCGGCGGGTTCGCGGGGAAGGCGCAGGAGAGATCGCCCGCCGCCTTTTGCACGAATTGCATCTTCAGGCGGTCGGCAGGCGGCGTTGAACCGTAGCGAGCGCTCAAATGCCTCGCATGAGACGCCTTCTCCTGAATTGCATTGCTGGTCGCAATGTCGACCCGCAGCGCCGACGTGACCTACTCGCCCCATGCGTCTGTGCCGGAACTTGTCGCCGCCGTGCCGAGTGCCGCTCCAAAATGCGAGAAGTGGTAGGGTGTCACGCCGAACTTCTTCCTGAAGCACTTCGCAAAATGCGAGCTGGATAGGTAACCGCAGGCGACGGCCACATCGAGGACCGTCATGTTGGTCTCTGACAGAAGCGCGCGACCATGCTGCAGCCGCAGGTCGTTCAGGTATTGCCGGGGCGACGTATCGAGGTGGTCGGCGAACAGGCGTTCCAGCTGGCGGCGGGTGATGCCGGCGTGTGCCGCACATTCCGCTGTGTCGATCCCGTCCTCCAGGTGCTTCTCCATGTAGGCGACGGCCTTCAGGACGCGCTCGCTGCGGGTTCCGAGGCGCGCGGCAAGCGAGATCATCTGGTCTTCCCCGCCGAGCCGACGCCGGTTCATCAGGCACATGTTCATGACTTCCTGGCCAAGCCTCGCGCCGTAGCGCTGCTCGATCAGGGTCAGCATCAGATCGGCCGAGGCAACGCCACCGGCGCAGGTCTGAATCCGGCCGTCGACGCAGAAGACACGGCGGACCGGGTCGAGTTCGGGGAAGACCTCGCGGAACCCGGCGATGTTTTCCCAGTGCAGGGTGAACCGCCGCCCCTTCAGAATCCCGGCGCGGGCCAGCGCATAGGCGCCGGTGCAAAGCCCGCCGACGATGCGGCCGCGCCGCCACTGGGTGCGCACGCTGTCGGCGAGGCCGGGCCAAAGCCCGTTTTCGGGCTCGACACCGCCGCAGACCAGAAGGTAGTCGGTTTCGAGATCCCGGGTCAGGCTGCCATCGGGCACTACCGGCAGGCCGCAGGAACTGGTGACAGGGGCGCCGTCGGCCGAAAGAACGGACCAGCGGAACAGCTCTTGCCCGGCCAGTTGGTTGGCCACCCGCAGCGGCTCGATCGCCGAGGTGAAGGCCAGCAGCGTGAACCGGGGCATCAGCACAAAGCTGACTGTGACGGGCGCCGCGACGGGGGGCACCGGAACGTGCGCGACGCCGCGCGCCACGAACTTCCTGTCACCTTCTCCCGTCAGCTTCTGCATGATGCCCTCTGTCTGCGCCCCGACGGCCGCCCCGCTGTTCCGGCTCAATAGCAGGAGCGACCCGCCGCCGTCACCGGGCTCGTCGCGCCGTCCGCGCATCGGTCAGCGGGGCCTGCGCCGTCCGCGCTGGAGTGCGCCGCGCGTGAGCCTGTCGAGCAGGACGGCGACGGAGACGATGGCGAGGCCGGCGCGGAGGCCGAGGCCCATCTCCATGCGGGAGAGGCCTCGCGTGACTTCTCCACCCAGGCCGCCGGAGCCGACGAGGCCGGCGAGCACAACCATCGCGAGCGAGAGCAGGATACATTGGTTCAACCCGACAAGCAGTGTGGGCTTGGCGGCCGGCAGCTCGATCTTAAGCAGGATGTCGCGCGGCGGGGCACCGATCGCCTGGCCGAGTTCGAGCAGATCCTTCGGAACCTGCTTGAAGGCCAGCGTGGTCAGCCGCAGCATCGGCGGGATGCCGTAGACGACGGTGGCGATCAGTGCAGGCACCCGGCCGAGGCTGAAGATCATCACAACCGGGATCAGGTAGACCCAGGGCGGCACCGTCTGCATGATGTCGAGGATCGGGCGCAGCACCGCCTCGACCGACTTGCGGCGGGAGGCGAGGACGCCGAGCGGGAAGGCGATGGCGACGGCCAGCGCGACCGCGACAGTGACGAGCGCAATGGTTTCCATCGACTCTTTCCAGAGTCCCATAATGAGGCAGAAGCCGAGTGACAGCGCGGCGAGGATCGCCAGTCGAAGCCCCATCGAGAGCAAGGTGGCGGCCGCGACAAGCGCGATGAGGGCCAGCGCGGGCGGCCACAGAAGCGCCCCCTGAATCACGTTCAGGACAGCCTCGCAGACTGCGCTGATCGCGGCGAAAAGCGGGTGAGCGTTGGCGTTCAGCCAGTCGACAAAGGGGGCAAGGACGGCACCGGGCGAGAAGCGAAGCGCGGCGAAGCTCATGGATTATCCTCCCGCCGGGCGCGCGAAGCGCTCTGGGTCAGCCGATCGAGCACCATGGTAAGCACAACGATGGCGATGGCCGCGTCGATCGACTTGGCGATATCGAGCGTGCGGATCGAATCGTAGATGGTCGCCCCCAGCCCGCCAGAGCCGACGATACCGGCGATTACCACCATGCCAAAGGCCATCATCAGGCTTTGGTTGATACCGGCCATGATGCTCGGCACCGCGAAGGGCAGCCGGACCTTGAAGAACATCTGCAAGGGTGTAATCCCGCAGGCATGGCCAAGCTCGATATATTCCGGCGGGGTCATGCGAATGCCAAGCGCGGTCAGCCGGATCGCTGGCGGCATCGCCACGATCACCGTTGCCGCCAGCGCAGTGGCCGGGCCGTAGCCCAGCAGCGCGATGGCTGGCAGCAGGTAGATATAGGGCGGCAGGGTCTGCACGAGGTCGAGCGCCGGGCCGATCGCGGCGTCTAGCCTTGGCAGGTAGCCCGCCACAACCCCTGTCGGCAGCGCCACGAGCAGCGCGAGGATCGTGGCCGAGATCACCAGCGCCAGCGTGCTCATGGTCTCCGGCCAGAGGCCCATGACGGCGCAGAAGAGGAGTGCGGCGGCCGCGAGCAGGGCGAAGCGCACGCCGATCAGCCGCCAGCCGAGCAGCGCGACGAGCAGCGCCAGAACATAGTCCGGCGGCTGGCTGAGCCCCCAAAGCAGCGCGCCGTAGAACCCCTCCAGCACGGCGCTGATCAGATCGAACAGCGCGCCGCCATGGTCGCTGATCCAGCCAAGCGCGGAATCCGTTGCGGTATCGAAGGTGGTGACGATGATGGAACTGTCCATGCTCACGCTCGCCTCGCAATGCCGGTGTCCGGCGCGACGGCGGGCGTGCCCTTGACGCCAAGCAGGAGATTGCGCGTGGTCACGACGCCCACCACCGACCCGTCGGCGACCACGGCAATCGCCCCGTCATCCGAATGCATGGTCAGGCCGATCAGGGCATCGATGTCGGCCTCTGGTCCGGTCGTGAGGAGACCGGCGATGTCGCGGCCCGGGAAGCTTTTCAGGAAATCCGCGACCGGCACCATGACCGAGTGCGCCTTGACCAGATGCAGGCGCGAGATGCCGGCAACGAAATCGGCCACATAGCCGTCGGCGGGGTCGAGCACGATCTCTTCGGCGGTGCCGACCTGAATGATCGCGCCGTCCTTCATGATTGCGATCCGGTCGCCGATGCGGATCGCCTCTTCCAGATCGTGGGTGATGAAGACGGCCGACTTGCCAAGATCCTTGGTCAGCTGGCGGAACTCGTCCTGCAGCTGGCGCCGGATCAGCGGGTCGAGCGCACTGAACGGCTCGTCCATCAAAATGATCTCAGGATCGGCGGCGATGGCGCGGGCAAGGCCCACACGTTGCTGCATGCCGCCGGAAAGCTCGGAAGGGTAACGCTGCATCCAGTCGCCAAGGCCGACCTTGCGGAGCGCCGCCTCGGCCGTCCGCAGCCGTTCCGGTTTCGGCAGGCCCTGCACCTCCAGCCCAAAGGCCGCGTTCTCCAGCACCGTGCGGTGCGGCAGAAGCGCGACGCTTTGGAACACCATGCCGATATGGCGCGCGCGCATCTGGCGCAACTCGGTCGCGCTGAGTGCGGCAAGGTCGCGGTCTTTCACCAGCACCCGGCCCGCGCTTGGCGCGATCAGCCGGTTCAGCATCCGGATCAGGGTCGATTTGCCGCTACCCGACAGGCCCATGATGCAGAAGATTTCGCCGCGCCGAACTTGCAGGTTGGCAGCCGCCACGCCCACGACACAGTCGAATTCCTGCAGCACCTGGGTCTTCGTCAGCCCGCGTTCAGCGACGGCCGCCATGGCGGCGCCCGACCGGTCGCCGAAGATCTTCCAGAGTGACTGGCAGTCGATCAGCACCTCTGCGGTCTCGTTCTGCGCCATGCCCCACATCTCCCCTCATGCGATCCCGGTAAACCGAGGGGCCGCCCGCATCGCACGGGCGGCCCACCCGGCCGCGTGGTCAGGTCACTCCGACTTGATGTTTTCCCAGCGCTTCATCAGGTCGGTATGGCTCGCGGTCCAGTCCGCGATGGCCTGGTCCATCGTCTTGCCGTCGGCGACCTCGGAGTTGATCGAGGTAATGTCGGCCAGCGGCACGAAGACGCTCGCGATCGCTTCACGGGCATGCGGGTGGCTTGCCGCGAAGCCCTTCTGGGCGATCCAGTAGTAGCTCTGCGACGGCGGGAAGACGCCTTTCGGATCGGTCAGGAACTTCATGTCGAACTTCTGCATCATCCAGGACGGCTGCCAGACCGTGACGACGATCCAGTCCTTGCGCTCTTCGGCGGCCTTCAGCGCGGCCGTCATCGCCGCGGTGCTGCCCTCGACAAGGTTCAGCTTCAGATCATAGGTCTTCACCGCCGTGGCCGCGTCGCGCATCAGGCCCGAACCGGGTTCGATCCCGATGATCTTGCCGCCGAACTTGTCGGCGTTGGCGTTCAGATCGTCGATCGAGTTGATCGGCACGTAACTCGGCACCGCAAACGCCTGAAAGAGGCCATGCGAGACGGGCGAGAGCTTTTCGAGCTTGTTCTTGTTCTTGTCCCAGTAATCCTGGGCCACGTAGTCGGTCTGCGAGGCGAGCATCTGAATGTCGCCCTTGGCGAGCGCCGCATAGGCGATGCCCCATTCCGAGAACTGGGTCACCTTCACGGTATAGCCCTCGTCCTCCAGCACCTTCTTGGTGATGCCGGTGATCGGCGTCAGGTCTTCCCAGGACAGGGTGCCCATGGTGATCGTCTTGTCTTCCGCGGCGGCCGGATGGGCGAGGCCGGCGGCGATTGCCAGAGCGGCAAGGGTCTGCATCAGTTTGCGCATGGATGATCCTCCGATTGCGTTGGGTCCGGTGTCGCCGTGCGCGCAAGCAGGCGAATGGCACCTTCGCGCCATTCGCCGACCGACCGGCGATCTGGTGATTGGGGTGGTGTGGCCACCTTGCCCTTCGGATCGGTTCGAGACCGCTTTCGGCGATTGTGGTGCCGCCGTCTTCCCGTTCCTTCCCTCAGATATCAGTCGGACGGGCAGGCTCCTGCAAACGAGAATTTCGGCGGGGGTTGCATTAGTTTGTCTAATGCATAAATGGCCGTTAGAGGCTTGATTCCATGGAGAACTCGGGACGGCCCAGGGTGCCGAGGGCCGCGAAGGCCCCCGTTTCAAGCCCTGAGAGAGGCCAGCAGGTGGTCCACGAAGCGCGCCACCGTCGGGCGCTGCAGCGACGCCGTCTGGCACCGCAGGAAATTGCCCCGCCCCGCGGTAACCGGCGCCGGGTGCGCGACCATGAGCCGCCCGTCTTCCAGAAACTGCCGGACCATGTGATGCCACCCCAGCATGACGCCCTCACCCGCCAGCGCCGCCCCGATCAGCAGTGCCACCTTGTTGGTGGACAGGCTCGACGGCCCGCGCTCCCAGCGGGCGCCCTGGGCGCGAAACCACTCTTCCCACCCCAGCGGCTGCCATCCGATCGCGTTGGCGCTCCAGTGTCGCTCATGCAGGTGCAAAAGATTGGCGCGGTTCAAGCTCTGAACCGTCTCGAAGGGGCCGTGCGCGGCAAGATAGCCGGGTGAACAGACGGGTTGGGCCGCTTCGGGGAACAGGAAATGCAACTCCTCGCCCACCTCGCTGCGTTCGTTGCCGCAGAGAAGTGCGATATCGACGCCGGAATAGTTGCGCAGCGTTCCGTCCTCGTCGGACGCGAGGACCACGAAGCCGGTCGACGGGTGCTCGGCGCGGAACGTGTCGATCAGCGGTTTCAGCCAGAACGCCGCCATCCCGTCGGTGGCCGAGATCGTGATCGTCTGCGGCTGGAGGTCGGGTCGCAACAGACCTACCCCGCCGCTAATCGTGTCAAGCCCCGCCGCGACCGCCTCGAACAGGTCGGTGCCCGCCGTGGTCAGTTCCAAAGCGTTGTGCATGCGGATGAACAGCGGCACCTCCAGCGCCGTTTCCAGCAGCCTTATCTGCTGGCTGACCGCGCCCTGTGTGATGTTAAGCTCCTTCGCGGCCAGCGTGAAGCTGAGATGCTTCGCCGCGACCTCGAACGTCGCAAGCGCACCGAGCGAGGGTAGATGTCTGCGGCGAATGGGTCTCATGCGCTCATTCCGCTCTGGCCTGCCATTCCTTCCAGCGAAGATAAGCGTTCGCGCCGATCGTGTCGAATGGATGCGGCGGCAGGCGCGCGGGCTCGGCCTCGGCGGCGAAGAAACGGGTGATGTCGCTTTCGCGCCCCAGCGCAAGATCCGCCGCGCCGATGCCCGTCAGCGTGCCGCGCGTGGTGCCCAGCCCGTTCTGGACGCAGGCCGAGAACAGCCCGGGCTCCAGCGCGCGCATCACCGAGACGGCGTTTTTCGACAGGCACAGGTGACCCGACCAAGAATGTTCGAACGGGATGCCGCGAAGGGATGGGAAGCGCAGGTCGAACTTCTGGCGCATACCCCGCACCACGCGTGCCAGATCGGCGGCGCTGGTCTGCATGTCGGGGCGGTAGTAGCTGCCCTGACGGATGACGATCCGGTTGCCCCCCTCGGCTGTCGAGATGCGCCGGACCGTGCAGCCCATCGGGTCGGACGGGGTGATGCCCCAACTGTCGCGCCCGCCCAGCGTTTGCAGTGCCTCGGGTGGAATCTCTGCCGTCATGCAGGCGTTGAGCATGATGTGCATCAACCGACCGGCCTTGAAGCCGAAGCTTTCCAGGTGGCCGTTGTTGGCGAGGATCACCTTCGTGGCCCGGATGTGCCCGGCGGGGGTGGTCAGGATCCAGCCCCCTTCGCTGCTTTCGAAGGCAGTAACCGGTGAGGATTCGAAGATACGGACGCCCCGCACAGCAAGGCCGACAGCAAGGCCACGGATATAACCCGCGGGTTGGATCATCGCCGTGCCGGGGGTAAACAGTCCGCCAGAGTAATAGGCCGAGCCCGTCACCGCCCGCATCGCCTTCGCGTCCAGCATTTCGTGCGGCTCGCCCATTTGGCGCAGATGGTCCGCATAACTGCGGTTTGCCTGTGCGCCCACCGCCGAGGCCGCGCCGTTGATCTTGCCCGACCGCTGGAAGAAGCCTGTCGGCAGGGAAAAATCCGCGACCGCCGCCTCGGCGAAGTCGATCGCCAGCCGATTGAGCCGTGTCAGCACCCGGTCGTGCGCTTCCCCGGCCCCCGCATAGTCGGCGCTGGTCAACTCGTGCGGCAGATCGATCATGAAGCCGGAGTTTCGACCGGCGGAGCTTTCGGCCACCCGCCCGGCATCGAGCACGGCGACCGAGAGGCCCGGCTCATGCGCCAGCAGGTGGCGCGCCGCCGAAAGACCGGCGAAGCCCGCCCCCACGATCGCCACGTCGCAACCGACCTCACCCGCCACGGATGGAAAGGCGGGCGCTGGCGGCAGGATCGCGTTCCAGCCCGCGGGGCCAGTGTGAACAGGCAGCCGGGCAACCTTTCGCAGGGTCATCGCGGGCCTCAGTCGATGGCGGTGTCAGAAGTGTCCGTCAGGTCCAGCCAGATCGTTTTCAGCTGGGTATACTGGTCATGGGCGTGGATGGAATTGTCCCGCCCGCCGAACCCTGACTGCTTGTAGCCGCCAAAGGGGGTGGTGATGTCACCCTCGCCGAAGCTGTTGACGGTAACGGTGCCAGCCCGCAGCATCCGCGCGCCGCGCAGCGCCCGCTTGCCGTTCGCGGTGAAGATCGACGCCGCCAGTCCGTATTCAGTGTCATTCGCCACCGCGATCGCTTCCTCGAAGCTTGCAACCGGGATCACTGTCAGGATCGGCCCGAAGATTTCTTCGCAGGCCAAGGCAGAGGCGCGGTCGGCTTCAACGATGGTCGGCTCGACATAGCCCTCGGCTGGCGAAGTGCCACCCATTAGAACGGTTTCCTTGGCCGCGGCGGCGAGGTAGCGCGACACCTTGGCAAAATGCGCTTTGGACACTAGCGCTCCTACTCGCACCTCGGGGTTCAGCGGCTCGCCCACGATCCATTCACGGGCATGGGCGCAGATCTTCTCGATCAGCCGATCCTTGATGCCCCGCTGCACGATCAGCCGCGAGGCGGCCGAGCAATTCTCGCCCATGTTCCAGAACGCGCCGTTCACCACATGGGCAGCGACCGCATCCAGATCCTCGGCATCGTCAAGCACGATGCAGGGGTTCTTGCCACCCATCTCCAGCACGATTTCCTTGAGGTTCGAGTCGGCGGAATAGTGCAGGAATTTCCGCCCTGTGGCGGTCGACCCAGTGAAGGAGACCATGTCGACATCGGTGTGTCGGCCCAAGGCCTCACCAACCTCGCCGCCGCCGGTCACGACGTTCAGCACGCCGCGCGGCAGCCCGGCCTCGGCGGCAAGCTCGGCCAGCCGCAGCGCGGTCAGGCTGGTCTCGGCTGCGGGCTTGACCACGACGGAACAGCCCGCCGCCAGCGCCGGGCCGATCTTCCACGCCAGCATCAGCAGCGGAAAGTTCCATGGCAGTACGAGGCCGACGACGCCCACCGGCTCGCGCAGGATCATGGCGATGTGGTCAGCCGAGGCGGGCGAGACCTGATCGTAGATCTTGTCGATCAGCTCGCCATGCCAGCGGATCACATGGCAGGACTCGGGGATGTCGACGGTTTCGCAGTCGTAGATCGTCTTGCCGCTGTCGAGGCTTTCCATCACCGCCAGCTCGCGGGCGTTGCGTTCCATCAGCACCGCAAGGCGTACCAGAACCTCCTTGCGCGCGCCCGGATGCAGCCGCGACCAGCGGCCATCCTCGAAAGCCTCGCGCGCCTTGGCGACGGCAAGATCCACGTCCTCTGCCGCGCAGGCGGCGACAGTGCCTAGCACCGCGCCGGTGGCCGCGTCCACCGTTTGGTAGGTTTTGCCAGAGATCGCGGGGCGGTAGCCACCGTCAATCCAGGCATTCTGCGGCAGGTCAAGACCCGCGGCGATGGCCTTGTATTCCTCGTGGGTGAGAAGGTCGGTCATGGCTCAGTTCCCTTCGCAGATCGCTTTGACGGTGGACTTCAGCGTGACAATCACCTGTTCCAGCTCGCGCTTCTCATCCTTGTTCAGGCCCTTCAGCGGCGGACGCATCGGCCCTGCCTTCAGGCCGGTCGTCTCGACCCCGTGCTTCACGCACTGGATGAATTTGCCACCCTGTTCCAGCACCCGCATCAGCGGCAACATTGCCGACATGATCCGGCGCCCCTTGGCGAAATCGCCCTGCACCGCGCAGGCCTGATAGAGGGCGATATGCTCTTCAGGCAGAAAGTTCGAGCCAGCGCAGATCCAGCTGCGCGCGCCCCAGGCGAAAAACTCCAGCGCTTGGTCGTCCATGCCGCAGGACATCTGGATGTGCGGATAATCGCGGGCCAACAGGTGGACCCGATTGATGTCGCCCGAGCTTTCCTTGATGCCGATCACGTTCCGCGACCGTCCAACGCGGTCAAGGAAGTCACGCCCCATCTCGACGCCCATCCGGCCGGGGTAGTTGTAAAGGATGATCGGCAGATCGGCGGCGCGGTCGATGGCCAGCGCGTTCAGCGCGTTCTCGCGTTCGGTCGGCACCGAATAGGGCGGCGTACCAAGCAGCAGCCCGGTCGCACCCATCTCGCGCGCGCCTTTAGCAAGCGCGATGGAATCTGGCGTGCGCATCGCCCCAGTGCCGACAAAGACCGGCAGACGGCCCTTGACGCGATCGACGACGAACTGCGCGAGCTGAAGCCGCTCCTCGACCGTCTCGGCGTAGTTCTCGCCCGTCGATCCGCCCGAGATCAGCCCGTGTACGCCAGCAGAGACCAGGCGCTCGATCAGTTCTCCGAGCGAGTCGAAATCGATCCCGCCACCCGCGTCGAAGGGCGTGATGATCGGTGTATAGATGCCTTCCAGTTTGAACCGTACAGTCATGCGAACGCCTCTCCCCGGCTTGCCCTCCCCTTCGGCGGGGCTATCCAGTTACGACTATTCGTGCGGCGGTTCTCGCGCAAAGGATATTGCTCTGGGGCTTGGCATTAGCAAAACTAATGCTGAACGTGGATGGTTGCGGCGGAAGTTGGTCTCTTCGCCCGCCGATCGGCCGGGTCAATGCCACGTTGTCGGCCGAGGTCCGGTTCAACGGGCCGCATTGCAGCATGCCGTGATGGATCGAACGACCGCCATGGGGCCGACCGACGCGGTAAGCGTCGGCCGATTTGTTCAAAGATCGATGCCCTCGGAAAGGCTGAGTGCGTCATCGAGGTCCACGCCCAGATAGCGAACTGTGTTGTCCATCTTGGTGTGCCCCGACAACAATTGGACCGCCCCAAGATTGCCAGTCTTCTTGTAGATTTGCGCCACCTTCGTCCGGCGCATCGAATGCGTGCCATAGGCGCTGGCTTCCAGGCCGATCGAAAGGATCCAGTCCCGCATTATACGTGCATACTGCCGCGTAGATCGATGGAGGCTAGCGTGAAGGCGGCTTGGCCAAAGGTAAGCCGATCCGATCATCTCTGGGTCGCTGATCCATCGCTCCAAGGACACTCGCGTTGTGTCCGTGATTTCGAACCGAACGGGCTTACGCGTCTTGCTCTGCGTAACAGAAGCGCGTTCCTTGGCACCGCCCGCAACAAAGACATCATTGACCCTAAGACATACAAGATTACAGCCACGCAGTTTGCTGTCGATGGCCATGTTGAAAAGGGCTAGATCGCGTTTGTTGTCGGCCATCTCGAGCCGGACACGGATTGACCAGACATGTTTGGGCAAAAGGGGACGCTTTTGGCCGACGATCCGCCCCTTGTTCCAAGGCGAGCGTACAGCGCGAACGGCGGGCAGAGTTTCGATGGACATGGGTTCTACTCCTATCCACCATGCCCACCACGTCTTCGGGATAACCGACGCACCTGAGGGTAGCATGATTCGCCAAATCACCTGCGGCTAAGCTGGACGCATGGGGAGCGGTCGTTCACAGAATACGATTTCTTCTTTAATATCATACCGAAGCGGAAAGAGACCCCCCGATCACCGATCATTTGGCCTTCCGGTTTTGGCTTTCCTGATCGGAATAGACCCGTATAATGGCCTTGCTTCCGATCCTGATGATCGGGACGTGGCGTGTTGGCCAGCTAAGATCAACGATGACGGATCCGGCTGTTCCTCAAAAGCGTCATGCTCCCTCAATCGGGACGGCGCTGGAAACTGGTCCTTTCATCGGGGATGAAAATGAAAATGCCTTTTTTCGTCGCCATGTTGGCGACGCATAATCGCTTTCAACTCCTGTTTGATTGCTCGCTTCCATCCGTCTTCGGCCAATCCCGCAGGGCCGACCGCCTGGTCCTGATCAATGATGGCATGGACACAGACCTTGCCAAAAGGCTTGCAGATAAAGCGCCAGGGGCGGACTATCTGGAGAACCGTCGGACGAAGGGCCTTTCCGGCGCACTGAACACCGGCCTCGATCATCTTGCGCGATCTCTTCCCAATCCATCGGAGGTTTTTGTCGCGTTTCTTGACGATGACGACGCGTGGAAGAACAATCATCTCGCGGCAGTCGATACCTGCATCCGCTCAGGGGCCGAGATCATTGCGACACCCTTCCTGCGGATCGAGCCAGGCCGGGAGTCGCGCCGAGTTGATCCGCCCGCTTCAGTAACGCCGGAGATTTTTATGGCTGGCAATCCGGGGATCCAGGGGTCCAACCTCGTCGTGCGACTCGATGTTCTCCTCGAGGCTGGAGGGTTCAACGAGGCGCTTGCCTCATGCACGGACCGGGATCTGTTGATCCGTCTCTGTCGGCGACCCGGCCTGATCTACGCGACCACACCGACGCCAAGTGTCGAGCATCATGCCTCCTCAGATCGCGAGCGACTGTCGCAACCCGGATCTCCGGCAAAGATTGCCGGTCTGAAAATGTTCGACCAAATACACGGGCCACTGATGAGCGAGGAGACCCGGTCGGCGCACCTAGACCGCGCAGAGCGGCTGTTCGCGTGGCGCCCCTGCGAAGGGGCAAGCGAGATGGCGCCCCCCCGCCGCCCCTTCGCACCGACCGAGGCAGAGATGCCGCCGTTGCTGGTCGGCATTATCGTAGATGACCGTCGCATCGGGTCCGTCGCCCGGCTGCTTGACGACCTTGCCGATCTTGTTGCGGCCGAAAACCTGGAACCGCCTGACGTTCTCCTGCTCGAGAACCGTCCCGAAACGGCCTCTGGAGAGGCTCTGGCTGAGATGGTAGCGCAGCACCGGACGAGGCTCCGCATCCGCGTGATCGACCGAGCGGCCCAAGGACGGCTCATCCAGTCCGATGAGTGGCGGCCGGAGGGTTCTGACATGACCGAGCGACTCTCAATAGCCGATGCTCGCACCCTGCTGCAGTCCTGTCTTTACCACATGGCCCTTGACCAGTCGGGATGTGTTGTCTGGATCCTTGACGATGATATGCGGCTCAATCCCCTCGAGGCTACGCAGACCGGGTCTCGGCGCGTTCCACTGGCACTCGGCACCGCCCTACGACGGATGCGGGCGACGGGAGCGGAAATCTGCATCGGCACTTACACAGGGGCGCCGCCGTTGTCGGCGGCGGCCTGCGTGCGAGTGCAACTGCTGGATGTGATATGGAACCTACGGCGGCTTTCCGCCCTGGCCTCGGATGCCCCGGTGCCGACCAGCGAACCGCACAATAGCAGGCTGCGCAATGGCCGTCGCGACTACTACTACGATCTGTCTAGGATCGAGACCGACCGGCTGGAAACCCCCTTCGCACTCGAGCCTGCCCACCCCGGCGAGACTTGCGGCGAAGCGCTGCAGCGGCTTTCGCAAATGATCCCGCGCATCCTTGCGGGCGAGGCGCCTCTGCGCCCCCTTCTGGCCGATCCCGACGAGAGAGAGGCCTTCGCAACCGGCGAAGCGTTCCATCGGGGCGGCAACACATTTATTTTCGACCCCGACGCGCTGGCCGATCTGCCGAATGCCTCACCGACCGTCGAGGGGCGCCCGACCCGCCGGTCGGACATGATATGGTCGCTGATGCAGGCCCGCCGCTGCGGTCGGAAGGTGCTTTCAGTCCCGGTTCCGGTTCGCCAAGACCGAAGCGATCTGCCTAAACCCGAAGTGATGGACCACAACGGGATTGCCGATGATATCCGCGGCTTCGCGATCTTTAGTGCCATGCGGCAGGCGTGGGGTGACCCAGGCAGCATCGAAGCCCTGTGCCTCAAATTTGAAGAGGAGCGACTGGCGGCCCTTCGCCTTTCCTTTTACAGGGTGCGCGGGCTCGCCCAAGAGCTTCTGGCGTGGTGCGAGGATGATGCACTGCCCCCTGCGTTGACGGGAAGGCTTTCCGCGCAGGGGCGAGATTTGTTGCGGCTTTTCTCTGAAGAAAGCTATCTGCGTATCGAAACGGCGGTCAGTGCAATGGGTCAATCTGAGGCCCGGTCTTTCCTTGACCGTTTGGGCCCCCGCGTCGATGCCCACGCCGCACGTGTCCGAAGTGCCCGCGAGATACCCCGATTGCTGGCGAAGGAGCGTGTCGCGGCAGCCACAGCAGCCATCGTCGCAGTGGCTCGTCCCGAGACCAAGGTGCGTGTGCTGGGTCATGGCGCAGAGGGCGTTACGGTCACGGACGGGCGCACCGCGTGGAAGCTTTTCGACCGTTGGAATCCGAAGCAAGCAGAGAAGGCAGCCCCGGTCCTGAAGGGGCTCGTAGATCGCGATGTACACAGGCAGGCGCTGGTCCGCCCGCTTTCGATGACCTCTACGTCAACAGGCTGGCTACTGGCGATACCGTTCGAGCCCTCGGATCCGTGGCTTGGCGGCCACGGACCGGGCCTCGTGGAGCTTCTGGCCGACCTTCACCAAGCCGGCCTTGTCTGCCGTAATCTGCATCCGAAAAACCTGCGCGTGGCCGATGGTGTCGTGCGGCTAATCGACTACGGCGCCGATCTGTTGCAGATTGAGGATCCCCATGCTGAAAGTCTCGAGTTCATGCGAATGTGCCGGCGCGCGTGGCTTTGCTGGCGCTGGTGGTGGCGCGATGATCTGGATGGCCTGATGCGCCTGTCCCTGCACGACTGTGACTTGCCGGAACTGTCCGATCATGAACGCTTCATTCACGCCGTGCGCGAACGTCTCGGCGTGCAGGAGATACCGGATCCGACCATGGTGCGCGCGGCAGAACTCCGCCCGACGCATGTGCTCGACTACGGGGCCGGCAAGGGCAAGCAGGCGGCTGCGCTCGCGCAGGCGGGTGCCGAGGTTGTCGCCTGGGATCCGGATCCAGGTGTGGCGCTACGACTAAAATCGCTGGCGAGGGACGGCGTGCGGCGCGCAGCATCGGCGGCTGAGGCCGTCGCCGCTGGTCCGTATGATCTCGTGATCTGTAGGCGGGTTGCCTGTCTGCTGGACGATGCAGCGCTCGACGGCGTCTTTCGAGACCTCCGCAGCGCGGTCGCGCCGAATGGTCGGGTGCTGCTCTCGCTTTGCCATCCAGCCTATGCGCACCGGGTCCGGACCGCCGAGGCCGAACCTGTTTCGCATCCCTGCGGATGCCGCGCTGCTTCTTGGCAAAAGCGCATCCGGTCGACGGGGCGCATCCGAATGGAGGTGCATCGGAGCGAGCGTGTATTGCGTCGGCAACTCGGTCGCGCCGGTCTGCGCATCGTCGGTCGGCAGGAACGGTTTTGCACCGACTTCGAACGGTTCGAGACAGTCGCCGACCTTCTGGTGCTCGAGCTTACCCCGGCTCCTCTTCCTGATGTGTCGCTGCTTGTCAAAGCTTGCGCCATGGATGCAGAGGCACTGGAGAGTCATGTTCAAGACATGCTTGTTGCACTTGAGGATCCCGGGGTATTCAGAGAGACCATCCTTGCCCTCGACACCCGTACCACCGGTTTTCCGCGCAGCCACAGCGCAGGCGATCTCGAAGCTCTGCGCGCCGCAGCCCGGAACCTGCTTGCCTCGGGCGATGTCGACCGGATCGTCGAGACGCCATCGGATCCCGCGGCACTGAGGGCCCTGAACCAGCGCTGGTTCGGCCTTGACCTCTGTGCCACGCACAGTGCAGGCGGGGCAGCGACCGGCGCGCTGCTGGCAGGGTTCGAAGCCTGCACCACGCCGCGTGTCCTACACGCGGACCTCGACATGATGATCGGGCGTACCGAAACCAACAACGATCCGGTGGCTGAGCTTTCGGCCGTGCTCGATGCTCATACGGATGCGGTGACCGCGAGCTTCCCCGTCGCTAGCGCTAAGACGCGCCCATGGAGCGCAGATGGGCCCGAAGGGCCGTGGCGCGTCGAAAGCAGGTTGGGTATGGTCGACATGCGCCGCATGGAAAGAATGCTGCCGCTGCCAAACGATGACGCGTGCGGCTCACCCCGCCTATCGTGGCATCGCGCGCTGGACAACGCGGTTCAACAGGGACGCGGCACGTCATTGCGCGGGGGAGGGCTGGCTTTCTGCGTGCATCCCCCGAACGCCCGGAAGTCTGACATCGACGCTTGGGAGGAGGTCCGGGGGGCCGTTGCACGCGGCACAGCGCCTGCGGTCCAGCACGAGAGTATTGAATGGACCGGCGACCTCTCGGACTGGCGCCGCGCCGAACGGCACGAGCCGTTCGTGTTCGTCATCTGCGGCCGAGACGTGATGCCCGAGCGTTTCCGGCGCTGCTGGGATTCCGTGCTTCGTCAGAGCTGCGGCGATTGGGGCGCGATCGTGATTGACGATGCGTCGGTCCCCTGGATTGTCGAGGAAACGGCCCGCATCCTGGCACCCCATGCCGCGCGGGTCAGCTTTGTGGCGCGTCGCCGGCGTGCAGGCCTGCTTGCCAACACCAGCCATGCGGTCCGGCATCTCTGCGCGTCGCCCAATCAGGTGATCGTTACGCTCGATGCCGATGACCGCCTGATCGGAGGGCAGGTAATTGACAGACTTACAACGGCATACGACGGCGGCGCCGACCTGACTGTCGGGTCTATGCTGCGCACGGACAAGCCCGCAGATTATCCGGTGCGCTTCGACAACCCGCGCAGCCATCGTGGCGGCAACGTATGGCAGCATCTGCGCAGTTTCCGGAAGGGCTTTTTTGATAAGTTACCGGATGACCTTCTCAGGCTCGACGGGGACTATGTGGAATTGGCATCGGACTGGGCCTTCATGGTGCCGATGGTCGAGATGGCCCGGTATCCGGTCTGGATCCACGAGCCGCTCTATCTGCACGAACCCGGCGAGGCTCGAGATCCGACCCGGACCAAGGCCCGCGAGGCAGTGATCGCCCGCCTCATCGCCCGGGAGATACACTGCATGGAGGCCTCCCAATGACTGGTCTGCACCGCCGCCCTATTGTTTCGGTCATCGGCGATTCCCGTTTAGCCGAGGACGACATCCGACTTGCCTTAGCGCGCCGGACCGGACCTCTCTTGGTCGATCACGGCTATGTCGTGATGACTGGCGGAATGGGGGGCGTGATGCATGCGGCACTGGAAGGAGGCCACGAATCTGCTAACTGGTCTGTAGGATGCTGCATCGGCCTGATCCCCGGAACGGATCCCGACAACTCGGATGTGTCCAAAGCCGCCGACATCGTGATCCCAACCGGGCTCGACCATGCGCGCAATCTGGTCGTGGCCCAGTCGGATGCCGTGATCGCCATTGGTGGCGGCGCGGGAACGCTCTCGGAAATGGCCTATGCTTGGATTCAAAGACGGCTGATCATAGCGCTTCGGTGCGAGGGCTGGAGCGATCGGCTGGCCGATGAGCGGATCGACAAGCGCCTGCGGTACCCCGAGGTCAACGATGATCGGGTTTATGGTGCCGACACGGCCGAGGAAGCAGTAGCATTGGCCCAGGAACTCGGCCCACTCTACCGGCGTCGCCATCGTTCCATCGCCGGTTGATGCCGCCTGCGGCCTTGCTTTGCGCGCGAATCTTCGGATCCAGCCCGCATCAGAAAAATCGCCTCGGGAAAGATGCTGCGGTAGGCACGAACGACAGATTCGGTGAAACCAATTTGCAGCAACACTCCGATGCTGACGGTCTGCAAAGGGCCGGAAGAGGACCGGCGGGTTTTGGACGCCGACGCGCAGGGCGGGCATTGTTCCGCGCCTTTCACGTCACGGCCCCCGAACCAGTCTTGCGCCTTCGCTTGAGTGATGGCGCCGCTCGACATGTCGGAGCTGGAAACGCCTGCGCCAAATTGTATGGCGCCGAAGTCGCTGCGCAGAACGTTGCGAGGGTTGGGGCCGGTTTCTTTGCGGATAGCCGCTGTCGCATCTAGCAGGGTCTGAATCGATGAAGCTTGGTTATCCGCCTCGCTTGTCGGCCCTGCCGACGAGACGATGCGAACGGCAGGCCGCCAGTACCGGCGCACGGCTTTGGATTGTCTTGCTAGGCGTTCAGTATGAGGGGCCGGACGTGGCAAGCGAGCAGGCCCACCGGGCCCAGAGACATCTGCACGAGTGTTTGGCGGTCTGGCGGGGAGGTTGCCGGGGCCTCAAGTCCTGCCACCGACGAGAACCGGGTGCGGACCTGTTTCAACTCGGCGGTTCAGACGAATGCGGTGAGCCGGTGACGCCAAAAGATTTTCCCGCCATCACTGCCACCTCCCGCACTCTGGCCGCATTGTTGGGCGCGACGGTGCCGTCGGCCATCCAGAGATTGTTTTCGAAGCCTACACGGAGCTTTCCGCCCTTTATCAAGCCGGCAGCGAGGCACGCGGTTTCGGTTCGGCCGAAGGCGCAGAGCGCCCAGTCGGGCGATTCCGGGAACGCAAGGGCTGCGTCGAGGAACGGGGTAAGGTCTGCGGGCGCAGAGCCCCTGCCCGCGGTATAACGGCCCAGGACGTAAAGCACCTGCAAGGGCCCTTCGGGCAGCGCGCCTGAAGCCGCCAGCCGCGCGAGGTGCATCACCTCGCCCGGATCGTAAAGGATGTGCTGGACGGCGATTCCCGCCTCTGCCGCCTCCCGCCAGAAATTCATTGCCGCGGCGAGGTCGCCATCGGACAGAATCTCGCGCAGGGCGACGGATACCGCGGCGGGCTGGACGGCCGATACCAGTTGGCGCTGCTCGGCCGGACTGTAGCGACCGACGGCCTCGGTTGTGATCTGCACCAGCATCCGCGGCGCCAGTGCCGCCATCTCCTTCAGCAACTCGCGGTAGAGGCCGGCGTCAAGCACATGTCGGCCTTCGGTGTCGCGGACATGGGCGTGCAGGCCATCCGCCCCCACGGCGCGACAGGCCAGAGCACAGTCGACCAGTTCCGCGATCGTCAGCGGCAGGGCCGGATGATCCGCCCGGCCGAGGCGGGCGCCATTCGGGGCAACCATCAGATGCGGCAGGGCGGTGACACCGTCAGAGGGCATCGACGACCTGATTGGACAGCACTCCAACGGCCCCGATGTCGACCTCGACCGTGTCGCCAGGCTTCAGGTAGACCGGCGGGTCGCGCCGGTCGCCGACGCCGCCGGGGGTTCCGGTTACGATGACGTCACCGGGCGACAGCGGGGTGAAGGCCGAGCAGTAGGCGATGAGCCGCGGGATCGGGAAGATCAGGTCCGCGAGGCTCGCCTGCTGCATCACCTCGCCGTTGAGGCGGGTGGCAATCGGCAGGTCGCGATAGTCGCCGATTTCATCGGGCGTGACGAGCGCCGGACCGAAGCCGCCGGTGCCGGGAAAGGTCTTGCCGGGGGTGAACTGGCTGGTGTGGCGCTGCCAGTCGCGGGCCGAGCCGTCGTTGTAGCAGGCGTAGCCGGCGATGTGGCCGAGCGCCTCCGCCTCGGCGATGTTCCGGCCGCCGCGGCCGATGACAATGGCGAGTTCGCCCTCGTAGTCGAAATGCTCGCAGCCGACAGGCCGCACGATCGGCTGCAGATGCCCCACCTGGCTGTCGGCGAAGCGCACGAAGACGGTCGGGTACTGGGCATCGGAGCGCTTGGTTTCGGCAACGTGGTTGGCGTAGTTCAGACCGATGCAGAGGATCTTGGCCGGATCCGGGATCACCGGGAGCAGCGTCACGTCGCTCAGCGCCACCGTGGGCCCTACCCCCTCGGTCTCGGCGGCGATTTCAGCAAGAGCGCAACGCGCGATCAGCTGGCGAAGCCCGGCACGGCCGTGCGGAGTGGACGCTTCCAGTTCGACGATCCCGCCGTCGACGAGGCGGCCGACGCGCGGGCGCCCGATGCGGATGTAGCTGACAAGTTTCATCGTGTCTCCGGGTCTACTGGGTTTCACGCTGCTTGAGCCCGTCCCACCATGGGCAGGCCCCGCGCAGCAGATGATGGTTGCCGTTCATGACCTGCACCGGTTCGCGCCGGCCCTTTGCAGCCGCAGCCAACCGCATTTCGCGCGCTTCGGCGCGGCGCGCGTCGTCGAGCCAGGTGCGGTCGTGGCCCCAGAGGCTCGGGCCGTCCTCCATCTCGTAGGACTGCCAACCCGCCACGTCGATGTCGCGGCCGCCCCAGCCGTATTCGACCATGAACTTCGAAGGGGAAAAGCTGTAGAACGAGGTCATGAAATCGTTCGTATGGCGTCCGAGCGTGGCGCCGATCCGGCCCGGCTCGCCCTGTGCGAGGTCATAGCCCTGACCGACGTCGTCGAGGCTCATCAGCTCCATCATCAGGTGATGGACGCCAGGAAGCCCAGTCTCGACGAAGGCGAGGCTGTGGTGGCGGGGATTGATGTGGAAGAAGAACGCCTTGAACGGGCGCAGCGCATAGTCGCTGAGGTGAAACCCCATCACCTCGGTGTAGAACGGGATCAGCGCATCAACATTTGAGGTGTTCAGGACCACATGGCCAAGGCCGAGGGCCCCGGTGCGGAAGCCCGAGATCGCGCGGCCCGGCCGGAACGGGTCAGAGGCGATCTCGCCGCCGTGGAAGATCTCCACCTGGTTGCCAGCGGGGTCGGTCAGGATCAGCAGATCGGCGACGCGGCGTTCCTCGGCAAGGGTGCGCGGGCCGCGGATAAAGGCGACCCCTTTGCGGTCAAGATGCCCGCCGAAGGCGTCGAGCGCGGCGGCATCGGCAACCTCCCATCCGAAGAAGCGGCAGCCGTCTCGCCCGTCTTCGGCGACGTGAAGGCGCTGCTTGCGGTCGTCCATCCGGAAGGCGAGCGTGCGGGCGCTGCGATCGACGGGCTGAAGGCCGAGCAAGTTGGGCCCATAGTCAGCCCAGTCGGCAAGCGACCGGGTGCTGATCCCGACATAACCGAGGGATTGCAGGTTCATTGCCTCCTCCTTTCGGCGGCAGCCCGAAGCCGCGTCGCAAACCAACTGGCGGCCAGCAGGTTGCGTTCGGCTGCGTGGGTGTAAAGACAGTGCTCGCCGTCATCCCAGATGACCATCTCGCGGTCATCCGACGCGACGAGGTCGTGCAGGGGCTCGGCGCTTTCCACTGGAAAGAGCGCGTCCTGGCCACCATGCAGGACAAGCACCGGGCAGGTAATCCGCGGCAGCCGGTCGATCAGGTCGAGGCCGGTAAGAAGACCGGCCGCCGCCGCGCGGCCGTGATGCCCGGTCATCGCGGCGATGCGGTCGAGGACGCGAGGATAGCGCTCGATGATCTCGGACGGGCGCGCGGAGCCGCCATTGGCACAGACCGCGTCGATGGCCGGACTGGCCGCCGCGATCGCAAAGGCGAGCGAGCCGCCGAGGCTGTTGCCCCAGACCCCGACGGCGGAATGGGTCTGACGGAGTTTGGCGGCGACGCTCTCGAACATCGCCTCGAACCCCGGGCGCAAGTAGACGCCCTGGAACAGGCGGCTTTCGCCCTGGCCCGGGCCGTCGAGCAGGCACACGCTGAGCCCCTCTTCACTCAGCGGCGCGACCATCGTGTAATAGCTCTCGCGCCAGCCGTCCGCGCCGCCGAAAACCATCACCACCGGGCGCGCAGCCCGGTCTGCGCCGACCGGATGGAACAGCCATCCGCAGAGCGCGCCGGACCCGACAGGAACCTCGATCCGGGTTGGCGGCGCGGGCAACAGTGCGGCCCCGCGGGCGAAGCTGTCGATCACCCGGCGGTAGAGCCGCAGCCGTTCGGGCGTGTCGAGGACATGGGCGCTTTGGGCAAAGCGGAAACAGGCGCTGGCGGCGATGCAGTGCTGCGCCTCGGCCGTTCGGCCGGGAGCCGCATCGGCGCAGGCGAGGTTCCGCTCGCCAAGCCAGGTGCCGGCCGCCACCCAGGGCACACCCGCCTCCGCCATCCGGTGCAGCGCCAGCGCATCGGCAAAGCGCATCCCGTTGTCGAGCATCCGGGCCAGCGGCATCGCGCGTGCGTGCGCCGCATTGGCCTGCATCAGCGCCTCGTCGCCCGGTTCCGAATTGGGCAGGCGGGCGCCGCGCTGGATGTAGCGCGATGCCATCAGGCGACCTCGAGCACCGGAATCCGCGCCAACAGCGCCGACAGGGCGGCCGCATCGTTAGCGATGCCGAGGATGTAGCGGTCCGGCCGGACCACGACCGCGGTGGCGCCGAGTTCGTCGAGCCAGGCGTCGACGGCGGGATCGCCATCGGTGAAGACCGGCAGATCGGTGTCGATGGCGGCAGCGAGGCCGGCGCGGGCGAAGAGCCCGAAGCCGGGACCCACGGCATCGTCGCTGCGCCGCCCATCGGCGAGAACGAGCTGGCGCGCACGGGTGCCCGCCGGTGGCGCGGCGGTGCCCGAGAGGCCGGGCCCGAGCGGCGGAGCCGGGGTCTTCATGACCTGCGGCTCGCGCCGCAGCATCGCGTCGCGCCGGTCCGCCGCGTCGGCATCGGTCACGTTGACCAGATTTCCAAGGCGCACCGCCGTCTCGATGAAGGTGCGCACATGCGGGGCGCGTTCGCTCTGATAGGTGTCGAGCAGCGCCTCGGGTGCGCGGCCCCGAAGCACCGCGCCCAGCTTCCACGCGAGGTTGGCGGCGTCGCGGATGCCGGCGCACATGCCCTGGCCCATGAACGGGGGGGTCTGGTGGCAGGCGTCGCCGGCAAGGAGCATCCGGCCCCGGCGCCAGTCGCCGGCGATCACGGAATGGAAGGTGTAAACCACAGCGCGTTCGACCGTGGCCGCCTCGGGGGTTGTCCAGCGTTCGAGAAGCGGCCAGTAGGCCTCGGGCCTGGCCATCTCTTCCGGCTTCTCGCCGGGCATCAGCATGAACTCCCACCGGCGGCGGTTGCCGACCATCTTTGCCATGGTGACGGGCCGGGCGGGGTCGCAATACTGGATCGTCTCGACGGGCAGCGTGTCGGGCCCCTGCGTGAAGCCGACATCGACGATCAGCCATTGCTGGTGCGACTTGAGGTCCTCCAACTCAACGCCCATCGCACGGCGCACGGTCGAGCGGGCGCCATCGCAGCCGACGACGTAGCGGGCCGCAACCTGCCGTTCCTCCCCGCCTTCAAGGTCGCGAATGCCGACTATCACCCGGTCGCCTTTGCCCTCGATCCGCACGGCCTCGTGCCGGAGGAGGACGGAGACGTCGGGCATCCCCGAAACGCCGCGGCGAAGGCTCGTCTCGAGCGCCGGCTGGTGGAATCGGTAGCTCGGGTGCCAGCCCTCCGGACCGGGCTCCTTCGGCCGCGGCCAGTCGAGGATGAGTTCGCCCGCAGCGTTCACGAATCGCATCCCGGGATTGACGTAGGCCGTCGCCACGATCTCGTCGGCAAGGCCGACCGACTGGAAGATCCGAACCACCTCGCCATCCATATGACCGGCCCGCGGCTGGTGGTAGACGGAGCCCTCCCGCTCGATCACCAGAAGCGAAAGCTTCTGCATTCCCAAGAGGTTCGCCAGCGTGGCGCCGACCGGGCCATAGCCGACGATGACGACGTCGAATTCCTTGTGCTGCACCTGAACCTCTCCGCCGCTGCAGTGGACCCCACGGGCAAGGCTTACGCACATGAATCCCATAAATCAATATTGCATTCCTGAAATACAGGATTTATCGTCAGCCTGCGAGCGGGAGGGTGCTGGTGGCGTGGCTCGGTCGGGCACCTGCCGGGATCAATGAGGGGGAGCGAGGTTGTCCAGCAATCCGGGCGGATCTGGCGTTGCGCGAACGCCGGCGGCGGCAGTTGCCGCAATCCTCGACGCGGGGCTCGGCACAATAGCCGCCGCGGACCTTGTGTTCATGACAATGGTGACGGTCATCGATGTGGTCGGTCGATATCTGTTTGACGCGCCCTTGAGGGGCGCCGACGAACTCAGTGTGTTCGCGCTTGCGGTCGCCGTCTTTGCGGGGCTGCCGCTGGCGATCGCCCGGGGCGGACTGATCACAGTCGAAATCATGGTGTTGCGCCTGCCTTGGCCGCTGCGCCGGGCGGCGAAGCTCGTTGCAGACGTCATCTCGGCCCTGTTTCTGGCCTTTGCAGGATGGCAACTCATCGCCAAGGCGCAGGATCTCGGATCCTATGGGGACGCGACGATGTTCCTGCGAATCCCCACCGCGCCCTTTGCCTGGGGCATGGCTGCGGCGTGCTTTTTCTCGGCAGCACTCTTCGCGGGGCTCGCCTTCGCGGCGTTCACGAAGCCGAAATTGCCTGGTCTTGGGGCAAAGGTGCCGCAGTCCAGCTCTTCGGAGACGCAGCCATGACGGCAATCATCGGGCTTGCCTGCCTCTTCGCGCTGCTGCTTCTGGGCGTTCCGATCGGGATCAGCATGGGCGCGGTCGGATTCGTCGGCTTCGCCGCGGTCGTCGCGCTGAAGCCAGCCGCGGCGATGTTGGGGCAAACCACCTACGAGACGGCGCTGAACGGAAACCTCGCGCTGCTGCCGATGTTCGTTCTGATGGGTAACCTTGTCAGCCAGTCGCGGCTGGCTAGCGACATGTATGACGCCTCAAACGCGCTGCTGGGCCGATTCCGGGGCGGGCTCGCGATGGCGACGATCGGGGCCTGCGCGATGTTCAGCGCGGTTTGCGGGTCGAGCCTTGCAACGGCGGCGACGATGTCGCGCGTCGCCGTGCCGGCGATGCGGCGGTTCAATTATGCCGACAGCCTCGCCGCCGGCTCGGTCGCGGCGGGGGGCACGCTCGGGATGCTGATCCCGCCAAGCGTGGTGATGGTGCTTTACGGGATCATGACGCAGAACAGCATCGGCAAGCTCTTCATTGCCGGGGTACTTCCGGGGCTGGTCGGCGTCGTGTTCTACCTCGGCGCGGTGCGATGGGCCGTGTGGCGGCGGCCCGAGTCCGGGCCGGCGGCTGAACCGATGTCGGCGGCCGAGCGGTGGCGGGCGTTCCGCGGAGCTTCGGGGGTGCTGATCCTGCTGGCGGTGGTGATCGGCGGAATTTATTCGGGCGTGTTCACGCCGTCCGAGGCTGCGGGGATTGGCGCCTTCACCGCCTTCCTGCTCGCCTTGGCCAAGCGTTCGCTGACCTGGAAGATCACCTTCCGCGTCTTCGTCGAGACGGCGCAGACGACGGCCACGCTGTTCCTCGTGCTGATCGGCGCGACGCTCTTCGCGAATTTCATGGATGTCGCGGGCCTGCCGTCCGAGCTGAAGGCCTTTCTGCTGGGCCTTGGTCTCAGGCCCTTCTTTCTGCTGATCGCGATCCTGCTCGTCTACCTCGTGCTGGGCTGCTTTCTCGAGAGCATCTCGATGATCCTGCTCACCCTGCCGATCTTCTATCCGATTGTGATGAGCCTCGGATACGACCCGATCTGGTTCGGCGTGCTGCTGATCGTCGTGACCGAGATCAGCATGATCACGCCGCCGATCGGTATGAATGTCTTCGTGCTGAACGTGGTGCTGCCCGATGTGCCGCTGCAGACGATCTTTCGCGGGCTCGTTCCGTTCATCTGTGCCGACGTGCTGCGCCTGTCCCTTCTGATCGGCGTCCCGTGGATCATCACAGTTCTGCCGTCGATGATGGGCTGAGGAAATCAACAGGGAGGAAAGAAATGACATTCAACAGGACGAAGAACTGGGCCTTGGGTGCCCTTACGGCAAGCATGCTCGCGACCAGCGCCCAGGCCGAGACGACGCTGCGGTTTAACAATTTCTTGCCGCGCACGAGTTTCCTTTTCCTGCAGTTGCTCGAGCCTTGGGCTAAGCGGGTCGAGGACGCGACCAAAGGTCAGGTGAAGATCGAATTCACCACGACATCACTCGGCGCGCCGCCTGCCCAGTTCGATCTTGTGTCGAACGGCGTGGCCGACATGGCGCTCTCGATCGCCGGATACACGCCGGACCGGATCAAGCTGACCCAGGTTGCCGAGCTTCCCTTTGTTGGCGACAGCGCCGAGGCCATTTCGGTGGCGCTGTGGGGGACGTACCAGAAATATTTCGTGAAGGCTGACGAGTTCAAGGGCGTGAAGCTGCTGGGCCTCTTCACCTCGGTCCCGAGCAACCTCTACACCGTGAAGGGGCCGATCAGGACGGTCGCGGATCTCCAGGGCATGAAGCTCAGGGTCGCGGGTCCGATTCCAGGCAAGATCGCCGAAGGCCTTGGCGCCGTTCCTGTTGGGGCCCCAGGAACGAAGGCCTACGAGATGCTGCAGTCCGGCGTGATCGACGGCACGTTCTTCTCGCATGACGGGATCACCGACATGCACATGGAGACGCTCATCAAGCACGTTACGGTGTTTCCGAAGGGCCTGTTCAACACCGTCTTCTACATTGCGATCAACCCGGATGCCTGGAACCGGCTGACCGCCGAGGAACAGCAGGAGATCATGTCGGTATCGGGGGAGGCGATGGCGCGCGACATGGGCCGCGTCTATGACAACTACGCCAGCCAGGCGCTGGACAAGATCAAGGCCTCGGGCGCCGAGGTGTCGCAAGCGAGCCCCGAACTGATGGACGCGGTCGAGAAGATCGCGGCGCCGCTGCAGGAGCAATGGGTGCAGACGGCCAATGCTATGGGCGTGGACGGTGCCGCGGCGCTGAAGATGATGCGCGACGAGGTGGACAGCTACAAGCCTCAGTGACTTCCGGGGCGGGAGCGGTCGGTGTCGGCACGCCGCGGCGCGGGCCGCTCTCCCCGGATCAGGCGTCGTAGCGCTCGCCGATCTGGCGCGCCTGCCGCTTCACGAGGGCGACGAGCTCCGGCAGCTTCTCGTCGGTAATGCGAAAACTGGGGCCGACGATGGAGGTCGCGTAGCGGACCCCGTCGCGGCCGCGGATCGGTGCCGCGATCGCTCTGATGCCTTCGTCCAGTTCCTCGTCGTTCAGCGCGTAGCCCTGGCGCCGCACCTCCTCGATGCTCGCGCGCAGGCTCGCAAGATCGGTGATCGACTTGGCGGTGTAGGGATGCAGATCGACCATCTTCATCAGGTCTTCGCGTTCATCCTCTGGTGCGAAAGCCAAGAGCACCTTGGCCGAGGCGCCGGCGGGCGAAGGCAGCATCTGTCCGCGCAGATAGGTGATGCCGATGCGGTGCCTGCTCTCGACCACCTCCAGAACGATGACGTTGCGGCCGACCCGCTCGACCAGCTGGACGACCTCGCCGCAGGCCTCCGACATCTCCTGCAGGAAGGGCTTCGCGATTTCGAGGATTGTGTTGCCGCGCCGCGCAATGCGCGCCATCGCGATTAGCCGCGGGCCAAGACGGAACCCGCCGCCCTGGTCTTCGGTAATCAGGCCCTTCGACCGGAGCGAGGCGATATAACGGTAGATCGTCGAGCGCGACATATTGTTGGCTTCGCGGAGCTGGTTGGCGGTCAGCACCGGCCGGTCGTCGGAAAAGCTCAGGAGGATGTCCAGCGCCCGGTCCGCTACTGCATTCTGGCCGTCCTGACGTTCACCGCGGGCCAAGCTTGATCCTCCATGTGCCTATTTGTCGAGGCAGAGTCTCGAAATTCGGGAGGCGGGTCAAGCCTTCAACGGCAGCACTGAGAAACCAAGCCAAAAGCTGGAACCTGTATGACGTGACTGCCCGACCTGCCTCAGCGAATGGCCGCTTTCAGGGGTGGCGACAAGCAAGGTGAACGACTGCAACGAGGGCGCGCTCGGTCGGTGGTGCCGTGATCAGCGTAGGGCGTGAGGCCGTTCAGGATCTTCAATCTTGGCGCACCCCGCAGCAATCATCTGCCGATGATGGCCACATGCGACCGGAGCACCTGCTCGCACGACCATGGGAACGCTTCCGTCTTCTCCTAGACAGATTCGATCACCCGGATGCGGTCCCGCTGCGCTCGCCGTGCCAGCTTCGATGCGGGTGCGAGACGATCGAAGCCGTGGTTCGCGCCGGGATGCACATGCAGTTCTACCGGCACGCCCGCCGAGGCGAGCTTTTGGGCGTAGCGGATGTCCTCGTCTCTGAAGATGTCGAGTTCACCGACCTCGATGTAAGCCGGAGGGAGGCCCGACGCATCCTTGAGGCGCGCTGGCACGGCTGCCGGCGGGACGCTCGCGTCGCCGAGACGCTCTCCAAGCAGCGCGCCCCAAGCGGTGAAATTGTTGTCGTAGGTCCAAGTGGCGAACGGTTCCAGCAGCGGGTCGGGCACGAGATTTTCATCGTCGAGCATCGGATAGATGAGGATTTGCCGGGCGACCTGGATGCGACGATCGCGCGCCAAGATTGCCGCACCGGCGGCCGGACAGCCACCCCCGCTGTCCCCCATCAGAGCGATGCGGCTGGCGTCCACCCCGAGCTCGGCCGCGTGTGCACCAAGCCATGTCAGGCCCGTCAGCACGTCTTCCGCAAGCATGGTTCCCGTCCCCTGAGGGGCCAGCCGGTATTCGACCGCGAGGAACGGCACGCCGGACTCGGCGACATATTCGGCGATGACGAAGGCATAGAGGTCGAGATTGCCGAGGATCATGCCGCCACCATGTGCATAGACTACGGCGGAGCCGGGGCTCGAGCCCTCCTTGATGAACCAGCGCAACTCGATGCGGCCGCCATCTGCGGTCTCGGCAAAGAAGGTGGTCGTGCTGACTTCTGGATAGGACCGGGCCGCGGCCGACCAGACGGCCCAGCCGACATTGCCCGCGGTGCGCACGGCTTGCCAATCGCCGCGGGCGGGCGGCGGTGCAGCAGGCCGGGGAAAAGCGGCGAGCGCGGCCGCAAGTTCGGGATCAAGAGCGTAGGGCATGGGCGCACCTCGGAAATGGGTGTGATCGTCCGCGCGCCTGCGATGAACTCGACGGGCCGGACGATCCGCAGATGCTGAGGGAAGATGACTGGCCGCCAGGCCGGTCAGACGATGCTGGCGAGGGCGATGCACCGGGTGGCGGCCCGCCAGCCGGTGCATCACCGCGGCGCCGAGCTAGGCCGTAATGATCTTGCCGTCCCAGTCGCCCCCGGCAGGGAACGAGGCATGTTCGTGAAAAAGCTTCCATTCACCGCCGCGCCGTTGGAAGCAATCGGTCTGGCGCACCAATGCACGTTTGGTATCGCCGTTCTTGAGCACGATGTTGACCTTCTGGATCGTGCACACGATCCCCATGTCGCCGTTTGTCGTGACCTCCTCTTCGAGGATATCGATGTCGCAGGACTTGAAGCCGCTGAAGACGCGGTCGAACATCTTCAGCGCCGGCTGAACGCCCTTCGAGGCAAAGGCCGGGATGTCGAACCAAAGGGCGTCTTCTGCCCAATGTTTCGTGCTCTGCGCGCCGGTCATGGACCCGGCCATTTCCTTGACAATCGCCAAGAGAATTTCCTTGTCGCGCTGTTGGTCGATGGTGCTGTTTGTCATGGCAGTCTTCTTTCAATTTCTGTGGGGCTCTCTCCCGATCCCCGATGACGAACACCTATCCCATCCCAGCAAGTGATGGTAGAAAGGCAACTGGAATAGGTTCAATTCCCATGGAGGAATGGATGGAGGGCGCATGGACCGTATGGATGCCATCGGCCTGTTCGTTCGGGTGGTGGATAGCGGCAGCTTTTCTGCCGTTGCCCGTGCGCTCGGCGTCGGCCAACCCGCAGTCAGCAAGCAGATCGCCGCGCTCGAAGCGCATCTCGGCGCGCAGTTGTTGCAGCGCACCTCGCGCAGCCTGACCCTCACCGAGGCAGGCCGTGACTTTTATGAATCCGGCGTGCGTCTCCTGGGCGATCTCGAAGCGGCAGAGTCACGTGTGGGGCGCGGCCGCATCGCGCCATCCGGGCTGGTGCGCGCGACCGTAGTGCCGGTGTTCGGCCGGCTCTACGTCGTGCCTCGGTTGCCCGAGTTCTTCTCCCGCTATCCCGATGTCTCGGTCGAGTTGGTGGTTGCCGACCGCCTCTTGAACCTGGTCGAGGAGGGTATCGACCTGGGCGTGCACAATGGCGAACTGGCGGACTCCAGCCTGATCGCCAGCAAGATCGCGCAAACCCCGGTCGTTACCGTGGCCACGCCCGCCTACCTCGAAGCTCATGGCGAGCCCGCGATACCGTCCGACTTGGAGGGGCATTCCTGCATCATCTATGCCCGGCAGGGCACACCGCTCGTCTGGGGGTTTCACGGCCGCTTCGGCCCGACCACCCATCAGCCCAGGTGCCCTTTCCGCACCAATGACGCCGAGCAAATCCGAACCGCCGTGCTGACAAATCTCGGCATCGCCCACGCGCCGGGCTGGCTCTTCGCGTCGGAGATCGCCTCGGGCGCCGTGAGGCCGATCCTGACCGACTACGAGCCCGCCAGGTTGGCGATCAGCGCGGTCCGGCCCGGCGGCCGGTTTCTGGCCAGCAAGGTCAGGGTGTTCATCGACTTTCTCGCCGAGATATTTGCTCAGGAGCCGAGCCTTGCGCTCGAGCCGGCCAATGCCACGATGCGAAGCCCGAACCCTGAGCGCAGATGATTTGGGATTTTTTCGAACCCGAGGGTCCACTGGTCCGTATCCCCAACCTTCGTGCCAAGCGCCACCAAGGTCTGCTCTTCCCCGATCGTGTCCGAAGCCAGCGTTAGTGCGACGGGCCGCGAACTGCGGGGAAGCAGTTCGGCAGCTTACAGCATACGCGACCTCAGCCCTGATCGTCCGGGATGGGGCGCAATGCCGTCATGTGTTCGATGCAGTAGTCTGGGCCCATCTACTGGACTATTGGCATGTCGCGGTCCGTCCGGCGAAGAAATGCGTCAGAGAGGAGCTCACGCCGATGCGGATTTGTCGGCGTCGCTCTTTGCGGTTTCCTGGTCCATTCGATGATTTATCCGAACCAGTAGCTCAGCGACTTGGTCCTTCGGAATTGAGATGCGGAGGCGCCGCTCCAGAGTAGTGAAGATGCCGAAGAAGGAATTCGCGCAGTGGTCCAAGGCGCGGTCCGCATCGACCTCGCTGATGCCGGCGCGCGCCGAGAGGTAGCCGCGGATCTCTGCACGGGCGATCGGGTTCTCCAGCACATAGAGCGGCTGCGTGTCGTAGGCGATCCGGCGCCAGGGCAGGACCGACGGCAAGAGCCGCAAAGGCGCGCGCAGCCGAATATCGGCCGAGGAGGCGCCCACCAGCAGTTCCGCCGCCTCGCCCTCCAACTCCCAGCGCTCGCTGCGCGGGTCCCAGACCGCGAGCCCTCGCCCGCTGAGCGCGATCGTCACGCGTCGGCTCTCGCCCGGGGCCAGCGGCGTCTTGGCGAAGCCCTTCAGCTCCAGCGGGCTGCGCTGAAGCACCCTGCCCCGCGCGGCAAGGTAAAGCTGGCTGACCTCCGCTGCCGCCATGTCGCCGGCGTTGGTGATGGTGAAGCTCACCGCGACCTCGCTCTCGAGCCCGACCTCCGCCGCGCTCAGGGCGAGGCCGGAATAGGCGAAGCTGGCGTAGCCGATGCCGTGGCCGAAGGGAAACAGCACCTCCGTCCCGCGCCGGGCATAGCCGCGGTAGCCGGTATGAATACCCTCGGCATAGAGATGCCGCCCCAACTCGCCGGGATAGCTCAGATAGCCCGGCACGTCGCCGAGCTTCCTGGGGAAGGTGACGGAGAGCTTGCCTGAGGGGGAGACCCGGCCGACCAGTAGATCCGCCACCGCTCCGCCCATCGCCTGACCCGAATAGAAAGTGACCAGCACCGCGCCCGCCGCATCGATCCAAGGCATCTCAACCGCGTCCGGGCAAGCGATAACGACCGCAAGCCGCGCGGTGACCGCCCCGAGCGCTGAAATCGCCGCGTCCTGGCCCGGCCCGAGCGCCAGCGTGGTCCGGTCGGCACCCTCACCATCATAGGCGCCCTCGGTCGATGCGAAGAAGATCACCAGATCGGCCTCGGCCGCCAGCCGCAGCGTTTCCGCATCCGTCTCGTCCCGGAAGGCCATCTCCTGCTCTGGCCACAGCGCGGCGCGCAATTCGTCGAGCGGCTGATCGACGAAGGTCGGGGTGGTGGTGGCGCAGCCAGAGCCCTGGATCACCGGAGTCACCCCGTCATGACCTACCACCAGGATGCTACGCATCTCCGGCCGGATCGGCAGCAGCCCTTCATTCTTCACCAGCACCATCGACTCGCGCGCCAGCCGCCGCGCCTCCGCGTGGTGCGCGGCAGCGTCGATCGTCGGCACCGGCCCTGCCGCGGCCGCCTGCGCCCGCCGGATCAGTCGCAGCACCCTCGCGCAGGCAGCGTCCGCCAATTTCGTCGACACCGAGCCCGCCTTCAGCGCCCTGAGCAGATCGGCCTTTCTCAGCGGGCTCTCAGGCATGTCGAGGTCGTTTCCCGCTCGCAGCGACGCCGGCCGGTCCTTGATCCCGTGCCAGTCGGAGACCACGACGCCGTCATATCCCCACTCCCGCCGCAGCACCTCATCGAGCAGCCAAGAATTCTCCGCCGCCTGCACCCCGTTCAGCCGGTTGTAGGAAGACATCACAGTCCAAGGTTCCGCCTCCGTCACCGCGATCTCGAAGCCCTTGAGGTAGATTTCCCGGAGCGCCCGCGCGTCGATCACGCTGTCCATCGTCGTTCGCTCGATCTCCGAATTGTTCGCCGCGAAATGCTTCAGTGAGGCGCCTACCCCCTGTGATTGCAGCCCCCGGATCACGGCGCCGGCCAGCTTGCCGGTCAGCAGCGGGTCTTCCGAATAGTATTCATAGGCCCGTCCCGCGAGTGGCGTGCGGCGCAGGTTGATGCCCGGTCCGAGCAGCAGATGCACGCCGAGCGCCCGGCACTCCTGCCCGAGCAGTTCGCCCAGCCGCCCCATCAGCGCGACATCCCAGCTGTTGCCCATTGCCGAGCCGTTCGGAAAGCAGGTCGCCGACTTCATCTCGCCCCAGGCGATCGTGACGTCACTGGCGCGTTGACTGACAACCGACAGGAAGGCGTCGAGGTCTTCGCCGCCGCGTTGGTTGCCGTCGATCTGCGGTATCGAATAGCGCACGCCATAAGTGCCGTCGGTCATTACGATCGGCGCGATGCCGAGTCGGCCGATCGCCGCCGTCCGCCACATCCCGGCGCCGGAGAGAAAGCCGACCTTCTCCTCCAGCGTCATGCGTGCGACGACATCCTCGACCGTGTCGCGGTCAGCTGCGGATTTGGTCTGGTTCAAGGAAGCTCTCCGAAGTTTCGCCCCCGGCCCCCGGAAGGCGGTGTGGTCCAATTCGCCGCAGGCACCATCAGAGCCTGAAGCCGGTGGCCTCGGCGAAGACCGAAAGCCGGTCGAGGTCGATGCCGAGTCGCCGCCGCCCAGCGACGCCACGGGCGGCGGCAGGCGTCATCCGGGCGCAATAGGAGGCGCCGCCGAGATCGAACCAGCAGAGCGTGTCCGCTCCGAGCGGCTCGACGAAGCGCACCTCTGCCTCGAACGCCTCCGCCCCCTCGACCGCGAGGGCGATGCTCTCAGGCCGGATGCCGAGCACGATCCGCTGATCCGCCGCCTCGCCCGAGAAACGGTAGCGGTCGAGGGAAACGCGGGCGTGGCCGATGTCGGCGAAGCGCTGCCCACCTTCGCTGACCAGTCGGCCGTGGAAGAGGTTCATCGCCGGCGAGCCGACGAAGCCCGCCACAAAGAGCGTAGCAGGCGTGTCGTAGATCGTCGTCGGATCTGCGCATTGCTCGATCACGCCGCCGTTCATCACCGCGATCCGGCTGGCGAGCGTCATCGCCTCGACCTGGTCGTGGGTGACGTAGACGATGGTGCTGGCGAGCTCCGAATGCAGCTTCTTCAGCTCGATCCGGGTCTCGGTCCGGAGCTTCGCATCGAGGTTCGACAGCGGCTCGTCGAACAGATAGACCGCCGCCCGCCGCACCAGCGCCCGCCCTATGGCGACCCGCTGCCGCTGTCCACCCGACAGCGCGGCGGGCTTCCGGTCGAGCAGGTGGTCGAGTTGCAGGAGCTTCGCGGCCCAGGCAACCCGCTGCTCCACCTCTGTCTTCGGGAGCCCGGCGATCTTTAGCCCGAAGGCCATGTTCCGGTAGACGCTCATCGTCGGATAGAGCGCGTACGACTGGAACACCATTGCAATACCGCGCTGGCTTGGCTCCAGCGCGCTGACGTCGGCGCCGTTGATCCGGATGGCACCGGAATTGATCTCCTCCAACCCTGCGATGGCGTTGAGCAGCGTTGATTTCCCGCAGCCGGAGGGGCCGAGCAGGACGAGGAACTCACCATCCTCGACCTGCAGGTTCACGTCGCGCAGGACAGCCACACTCGCGTAGGACTTGTTGAGATGTTCAATCGAGATGCCGGACATGGTCAGCCTTTCACCGAGCCCGAGGCGATCCCGCGAACGAAATAGCGACCAGAGATCAGATAGACGAGGAGGGGCGGTAGCGCCGTCAGGATCGTCGCCGCCATGTTCACGTTGTATTCGACCGTGCCATGTGCGTTGACGACGATGTTGTTCAGTTGAACGGTCATCGGCTGGTTGGCTTGGCCGGCGAAGATCAGCCCCAGCAGGAAGTCGTTCCAGATACCGGTTACCTGCAGGATCACCGCGACGATCAGCATGTTCGGCGACATCGGCAGCAGGATGCTGAAGAAGATGCGGAAGAATCCCGCGCCGTCAACGCGCGCCGCCTTGATGAGGTCGGCGGGGATCGAGACGAAGTGGTTGCGGAACAGCATGGTCATCAGCGGCATGCCGAAGACGATATGCAGCGTGACAATCCCGGCCAGGCTGCCGTAGATGCCGAGGAAGCTCAGGATCTTCACCAGCGGGTAGATGATTACCTGATAGGGCAGGAAGGCCCCGACCATCAGCGCCAAAAGCACTGCATTCGCGCCCCGGAACCGCCAGACCGCCAGCGCGTAGCCGGTGATGGAACCGCAGAAGATCGACAGGATCACGCTCGGCACGAGGATGTGGACCGAGTTCCAGAATCCCGGTGAGATGCCCCGGCAGTCGAGCCCGGTGCAGGCGCCACTCCAGGCCTTTAGCCAAGCCGTCCAGTCGAGTGCATGCGGTAGGTCGAAGATGGTGCCCGAGCGGATCTCGTCCATCGTCTTGAAGGAGGTTAGCACCATGATCAGCAGGGGCACGAGGAAGAGCGCCGCGGCGAGTGTCAGCGCCACGTAGATCGCAATGCGCACGGCGATGGCCCTGCGCAGGCGGCTCGCGGCGACGGCGCGAACGGGCGGCGAGGTTTCGGACGCCATCTCAGCCGCTCCGCTTCATCTGGAGGTAGAGGTAGGGCATCACCGCGATGAATACGGTGGCCAGCATCGCCATTGCCGCGGCCGAGGCCTGGCCAATGTTGCCGCGCTGGAAAGCCATGTCGACCACGAACTTGCCGGGCAGATCGCTGGAATAGCCGGGCCCGCCCTGGGTCATCGCCACGACAAGATCATAGCTTTTCACCACGTTGATCGCGAGCAGCACCACATTGGTCACCATCACCGGCCGCAGCATCGGCAGCATGATATGGAGGTAGGCGCGCCAACGCGGGATGCCCTCGACCCGGGTCGCGCGCCAGATATCGGGATCTATGCCGCGCAACCCGGCCAGCGTGATCGCCATCACCAGGCCCGAAGAATGCCAGACCGCCGCTATGACGATCGTGTAGATCGACAGGTTCCGCCGCACCAGCCAGTCGAAGCGGAAGCCGGCCCAACCGAGATCCTGGACGAAATGCTGCAGGCCCATCGTCGGGTTGAGGAACCATTGCCAAGCGAGTCCGGTGACGATGAAGGACATCGAGAGCGGGTAGAGCAGGATTGTGCGGAACACCGCCTCGGCCTTGATGTTCTGGTCGATCAGGATGGCGAGCAGGCTGCCCAGGCTGATCGCGATGCTGACGAAGAGCACGCCGAAGATCAGCATGTTCCGGAAGGCCACATGCCAGCGGTCGGTCGCCAACAGCCGGTCGTACTGCATGAGCCCGGCGAAGTGGTAGTTCGGGAACATGCCCGAGGGGGTGAAGGAGATATAAGCGCTCCACAGGATCGGAGCGTAGAAGCAGACGATGATTACGACGATGGTCGGCAGGACGACCAGCCGGGCGATCGTGGCGTTCTTCAAGAGCGCTGCCTTCATTGCGGTATCCTTGCGGCGGAAGGTCGGGCCGACCTTCCGCCCATTCCTGCCTCAGTTGCCCGAGGATTGCGCCACGATCTTGGAGAAGGCTGCCGCGGCGTCCTCGGCGCTCATGTCGGGCGAGCTCCAGAACTGCGAGACGAGATCCTTCACCTGGCCCTCCTGGTCCGCCGTATAGACGAATTCGTAGTTCGGAACCTGCGCGGCCGGATCGCTCAGCGTCTTCTGGCCAAGCTGGGTGCAGATGTCGCTCTTGGATACGTCGGCGTCGAGGCGGGCAGGCAGGGAGCCCTTTTTGTCGCCGAAGGCGGCCTGCAGCGCCGGGTCGGCGATCACCTGCTCGAAAAGCTTCTGGCCGGCGATGTTGTCCGGCTTGCTCACCTTCGGGAAGTCGAAGAGATCGACCACCATCTGGTAGGCGTCCTGTGTGCCGGGGGCGAGCATGCAGCCGAAATCTTTGCCCGGCACCATCCCCGCGCTCAGAAACTCTCCCTTCGCCCAGTCGCCCATGATTTGGATCGCGGCCTTGTTCTTCATCACGAGCGCGGTGGCGTCGTTCCACTCGCGCCCCTGGCTACCCTCGTCCACGTAGCCGGTCAGCTTGCGCATGACCTCGAATGCCTTCACCACCGCCGGGCCACCTGCTGCCTTGGCGTCATGGCCGCTGGTGATCTGCTTGTAGGTGTCCCGGCCCTGGGCGAGCAGCACGTCATAGAACAGCGATGCCTCCTGCCAGGGCTGGCCGCCGAAGGCGAGCGGAATATAGCCCTTGGCCCTCAGTTTGTCGGCCTCAGCGAAGAACTCGTCCCAGCTCTTCGGCGGCGCGGCCCCGATGTCGGCGAATGCCTTGGTCGAGTACCACATCCAGTTGCCGCCGCCGATGTCCACCGGGATGGCGTAGAGCTTGCCATCGATGGAAATCCGCTGTGCGAGCACTGTCGGCAGATGCGCTGTCAGATCCTTGGCGACCTCCGGATCGACCGGCGCCAGGATGCCCTGCTTGGCGAAATCCGCTACCTCGCCGATATTATCCAAAAGCACGGTCGGCGGGTTGCCCCCAGCGATGCGGTTCAGCGCGGTCGCCCGCGCAGTGTCGAAACCACCGACGGCGCTATCGACCCAGGTGCCGCCCTTCGCCTTGAACGCATCGGCGAAGATCTTCAGTGCGGCGGATTCGCTGCCGCTCGTCCAGTAGTGCAGAACGTCCGCGGTCTGTGCCCCGGCCGAACCGGTGAGCACCGCCAAGGTCGAAAGCGCTGTGGCCAGCAAATTGAGCTTGGTTTTCATCCTTTACCTCTCTGTCCTTCGGGGCGGTTCCGGGTGACTCTCGCCCGCCCGGTGTTTCTCGTTTGGCAATCAGGGTCGCGGGTCCGCCGCGACGGTCACTCTTCCAAGCGACGGTGCCGGCAAGGCCCCGTCGCTGCGCCCACGGAAGAACCGTCCGCAGCGCGCCGCGGCACCTGCCCGGCAGGGACGATCTAACGGGAAGGTCCGATCATTTGCTAGCGCTGCGACTTGTTCTCAGATTATGACAGTTTTTGCACTGTGCTACGCCAGAGGAGCTTAAAGTACAGGTGACCGGGCCACTTTCGCCTTACACGCTTTTGCGCTCCCGCCGGACAGGGCGGTACGAGAATCGCGCCACGATGAAGATTCACCACGTCTGGTGCTTCATCCATGGGCAGGTGGACGTGTCCTACCATTGGCACCGCGAGATGGAGGTGCTGTTCGTGCTGCGTGGCCGCTTCCGGCTGGTCATCGAGGGCGAGGCCCACAACTTGGCCGAGGGTGACTTGATCGTGATCAACCCGGACGCACCGCACAATTCGATCTCGGTCTCGGAGGATGCGTTGATCTGCGGGGTTCACCTCGACCTGGGGCATTTCGAACGTCGTGGGCTCGCTGGATTTCAGGCGCGCTGTTACGAGTGTTGCTCCCCCGAGAATGGCACCGGCCTGCCAGTTCGTGCGGTCAAGGCAATCATGGCGCACCTCGCCATCATCGAAGATGCGGACTCCTGTGCCACACCGTTGCGCGAGGCGTTGTCTCTGCTGCTGGCAACCACAATTTACCGCGATTTTCCGCGCCGTACGCCCGAAGCGGCTGAAACGCCGCTCGGCCCCGAGAGTCAGCACCGCATCCTGCGCATCCTGGATCGGCTCGACACGATGCGCAGCGATGTCAGCCTATCCGCCATGGCCAAAGCCGAGGGAGTAACAGTCAACCATCTCTCGCGGCTGTTCAAACGACATCTCGGCATGGGGTTCCGCGACTATCGGGTCAACCTCAGGCTCGACGCAGCCGCAGAAGAGCTGCGCATCACCCGCGACGCCGTGGCCGAGATCATTGAGCGCAACAGCTTTGGCAATCCTGCTGTCTTCTACCGGAAATTCCGCGCCAGGTTTGGAAGCACGCCTGCGAACTACCGGCGGGATCGAAGCACAATCAACGTCTTAGGCAAGCTGAGCCCGGCGGAGCGACAGGATGCGATGAGCATCCTGGCCCGGCACGCTGCAGGTATAGGACAGGCAAGTGAGCAAGCATTTTCCCCGGGCTCGGGACATCCGTCAGCGGATGACGGCCACAGGGCCTGCACGAGCCGTCGTGAAGGAGAGTGAACGGGTCGCCCCCGCAGTCGAGTAGCCATCGGTGTTTGCTTGAGTGTGTACACATCACGAGTCGATCAACTGTCGGTGCCCCGCTCAGGCAAGCCGCCGCTCGGCTTCCGGAATGGTCGGGCGCCGTCGCAAACGCCCGGGATGACGGCACGAAGCAGACGTTGAGTGCGAGGCGGTCGAAGGCAATGTCGAAGCCCCGGGCGAAGGTCGAGGTTGCCCAGGCCTTTGTCGTCGACGGTCAATCCATGGCGTTCGGCGACCTCGCGGCAAGCCTCAAGCATCTCGCCCTGGCGGCGCTGACAAAGTCCATGCGTCAGATTTCGGGGTGGGCCCGTTTTCGACACGCTCGGATCAAGCTCCAGAAGGGTAATCGCCCGGCATGAGACGGCGGCACAAACGTGACTTACTGAACCCGTACCGGCTGCAGCATGCAGTCGGTATCGAGGGCCACGGCGCTGCGCCAGAGCGGCGTCTTCAGGACGTGGTGCAGCGTCTTGCCCCCGCGCTCTTCAGCGGCCTGCACAAGCAGGCCAGCCCATTCAAGCGGGCACAAGACGCAGGATGAGAACGCCGCCATCTCCTGCCAACCGGCGTTGTCCCAGTCGGGGCCCTCGCCATAGAACGCTCCGAACAGGGTGCGCTCGGTGGTGCCCTGGTCGGCCTCGACCTTGATGACATTCAGCCAGACATCCCTTTTTTCCGAAGGGTCGCTCGTTGAGCCGCGCGTAGGAGGCGTGGTCGATCTCGAGGACGTAGAACGGGATCAGCGCGGCAGCGTCAGGAGCGCTGCGCGGAGCAGGGGCGACTGTGCGCGGTCGGGATGGTCATCGGCAAGGGGCCGGAAGGCGATCATGGCGCGATGCTGCAACAAGGCGTTGCGCGAGGCCAGACGCGTGGAGCCGGTGGTTTGCTGGTGGCCTCGTCAAACGTTGATGTGGCGTTGATGTGGAATGCACGAACGCAAACGCCGCCCTGTGGGGCGGCGTTTAAGCGTTTGTTAACGCTTTGTTTTTTGTTGCTGGGACAGGATTTGAACCTGCGGCCTTCAGGTTATGAGTCGTGTCAAACAAACCATGAACAATCGCGCAGGATCGCGAGTTGTTGCGAGGTTTCCGCCAGTTGCGAGCCGGGTCCGCATGGATGGCCTGCGCGCGGATTGTCAGGATTGCGCTGCGGTTTTCACCCTCGTGCTTCCACAATGCTTCCAACGGGTGGCGGAATGATTTTCCGGTAGCACGGCCATCATCCGTCCATCCGCGACCAGAAGCCGGTCTTCTTGCCATGCTCGGACCTAAGGCGCGCGACATAGGTGTGGTGCGGCTCGACTGGCCCGAAGTCCTCGATCCGTCCGGCAAGATCGGCACAGGTCGCCAGGTGCTGAGCGGCATAGCCGTAGCGCTTCTGCCTCGCCTCATTCAGCGTGAAATCGATCATCGCCCGCAGCGCCACCGTCGCGGCCAGCGGATGCTTCGCGGCCAAGGTCTCGGCCGCCGGGGCGAGGAACTCGTAGTGATCGCCATCAACCCCGTCCTGCCGGTCGATCAGCAATCGCGCGGCATGGGCAAGCGCTGGCCAGTTCAGAAAGAAGGCCAAGGCCGCAAGAAGGTCGGGATGCCCGGCGGCGTGCGCCATAGCGCACTCCTCGGCCTCAATGTCCTCAAAATCCGGCAGACGCTTCAGATGGGCCCGCAGATGCTCGCCCGACAGGTCACGCTCAAAACACGTCCAGCGAAATGCCTGCGCTTCATCCTTCCGGTCCAGCGCCTCCAGCACGGCAATCCGCGCGTCCTGCCACTCCGGCGGGATCCAGCGCGCCTCGTTCACCTCGGCCCGTTCGATGAGGCCAAGCGCATCCCCTGCCCGGCCAGCGGCCAGCAGTCGCTGCGCGATCTCAGCCGCGATCTTCGGCACCTTGCGGGTCTTCGGGTCGTACTGGGTGTGTTTCGGCGTGCAAAATTGACCCCCTAAGGCGGGGTATCGGCGTCCAATTTTGCCCCCCCTGATGTTTTGTCAGACCGTTCGTTGCTGAGCAGCGAGCGGAGGGGAGATGAAGCGGGTGGATACGATCGCGCGGGTGC
>WGNF01000010.1 GCA_016124615.1 Paracoccaceae bacterium
ACAATCCCCAAACCGGCACCGACCAGACCTACACCTTCTCCCTCGCCGCAACCCAACACCCCAAACCCAACCAGATCCCACAAACAACCGAACTCGCCAAAGGCGATGTCATCGTCATCCCAACTCGACACCTGTTTGAATGAGGCCCCGCATGACCCCCCGCCGCACCCGCAAGAAGGCCGTTTTGGCCGTGGCGGCCAGCCTCGCCTCGGGCCTTGCCTATGCGCAGGTTGCCAGTGTGCCGACGACGACCGACCCCGGCACCACGCTGACCTTCGGCGTGCTGTCCACGCTGCGCAGCGACAGCAACCTTGACATGACGCCGACCTCGCCCGGCACGGCGACGCTGTTCGACACGGCGTTGAACCTCGGGCTGCATTCCCACACCCGGCTTTCGTCGTTCGACCTGACGCTGGGGGGCGTGCTGCGCGCCGCGCATCTGCCCGGCGGCGGCAGCGATACCCGCTTCGACGGCCAGTCGCTGCGTCTGGGCTTCAGCCATGCAAGTTCGGCCGCGAAGCTGACGATGGCGGCCAGCTATGACGCGGCCAGCCTGCTTTATCTTGATCCGCTGACCGCCACGCAGCAGGGCAGCGTCGATCTTGCGCCAAGCGGGGGCACCCGGCGGCTTTATGCGGCCTCGATCGGGCTGGAGACCGGGATCGACCGGCCGCTGGGGTTCCTGTTCTCGGCGCAGACCTCGGCGCGGCGCTACAGCGGCGCCTCGGCGGCCTATTACGACAGCACCAACACGCAGCTGTCGATGGGTGCGCGGATCGCGTTTTCCGACACGACCACGGGCAAGATCGTGCTGACCGGCTCTGACTTCTCGGCCAAGGACGCGGCCCGCACGCGGTACCGGGCGCGCGGGCTGGACTTTACCCTTGGCCACGATTTCGACGCCCGCACCCATCTGGATGCGACGCTGGGCACCTCGCGCAGCCAGACGGTCACGACCGGCGGCGACGCCAGCCGGACCGAGCCGACGCTGGGCCTTGTGCTGACCCGCACGCTGGACAACAGCACCGCGACCTTCTCGGTGCAGCGCAGCCTGTCGCCGGGGGGCGCCCGCACCACGCTGACCGGCGGGCAGGCGATCGACATGACCACCGGCAAGTTCAGCTACAGCCTTGGCGCGACGCGCGGCGATAGCGGCGACGTCGAGGCGATCGCCACGCTGGGCTACATGCAGACCCTGCCGACCGGCCAGATCACCGCCAACCTGTCGCGTCAGGTTGTCAGTCCGCTGGCCTTTACCGGGCTGGATGCCGGCGACGAGCTGGTGACGCGGGTCAATGTCAGCTACCGCTACAACGTCAATCAACTGTCCGGCGTGCGCTTTGGCATCGACTATGCGCGGGTGGACCCGGTGGCGGGCAACGGCGTCGTGCCGCGTCGCGGCAGCGGATTCTCGGCGGCCTATGAACACGCGCTGACGCAGGACTGGATGCTGACCGCCGGCTATCGCTACCGGAACCGGACGGATCCGGTCAACGGCACGGCCTCGGGCAACTCTGTCTTCTTCTCGATCGGGCGCAATTTCACGGTGCGGCCATGAGCGGGGGCGGCAGATGAGCGACATCGCCACCCCCGGCGCGCGCAGCATTCCGCTGCGGCCAGCGGGCCTTGGGTGGTTCCTGCTGCTGGTCGCGGGGTCGGTGCCGCTGTTCCTGCTTGGGCTGATGTCACTGGGTCAGGCCTGGATCACGCCGGAATACAGTTACGGCCCGCTGATCCCGGTGATCTCGCTCTACCTGTTCCTGCGCGAGTTGCGGCGAATGCCGCTGCCCGCCGCGGATGTGGCCGATCGGGGCCGCGGCCTTGCGGTGCTGGGGCTCGCGCTGGTCGGCGCGGTGCTGGGCAACATGATGCAGGTGCCCGATGTGGTGGCCTATGCGCTGATCCTGTGGGTCGCGGGGCTGGTGCTGACCGTCTTCGGCTGGGCGCGCGGGACGCGCCACATGCTGCCGGTGTTGCACCTGATCTTCATGCTGCCGCTGCCGCAGTTCCTCTATTGGAAGGTCAACATCCTGTTGCAGCATCTGTCGTCGGAAATCGGCGTCTGGGTGCTGGATCAGGCCAATGTGCCGGTGTTTCTGGAAGGCAACGTGATCGACCTTGGCGTTTACAAGCTGCAGGTGGCCGAGGCCTGTTCGGGGCTGCGCTACCTGTTCCCGATCCTCAGCTTTTCCTACCTCTTCGCGATCCTCTATCGCGGGCCGCGCTGGCACAAGCTGCTGCTGGTGCTGACCGCCGCGCCGCTGACTGTCGTGATGAACGCGCTGCGCATCGCGATGATCGGGATGATGGTCGACCGCTATGGCATCGGGCAGGCCGAAGGCGTGCTGCATGCGTTCGAGGGCTGGGTGGTGTTCCTGATCTGCATTGCGCTGCTCTTCGCGCTGGCGGCCGGGTTGCAGCGCACGACCGCCAACCCGATGCCGCTGGCCGAGGTGATCGACCTCGATACCCGCGGCTTTCTGCCGATCCTGCGGCGGATGCGCGGCCTGCGCGTGTCGCCCGCCCTGGTGGCGGCGGCGCTGATGACGATCGGGGTTTCGGCGGGCTGGCTGTCATTTGGCGCCGATCATGCCGCGCCGCTGTCGCGGGTGGGTTTCGCCGCATTTCCGCGCCAGATCGGCGCCTGGCAAGGCGGCGCGCTGACGCTCGATCCCGATGTGGCGCAGGTTCTTGCGGCAGATGACTATGTCGATATCACCTATGCCGCGCCGGGCGAGCGCGATGCGGTGAATTTCTTCGTCGCCTACTACAAGCGTCAGACCGAAGGCGAAGGCATTCACTCGCCCGAGGTTTGCCTGCCGGTGGGCGGGTGGGAGATCTTCAGCCTTGCCCGGATGCCGGTCGACATGGCGGGCACCCCTTACGGCCGTTTCACGCTGAACCGCGCCGTGATCCAGCGCGGCACCACCCGCCAGCTGGTCTACTACTGGTTCGAGCAGCGCGGCCGCCGGATGACGAACGATTTCGCCGTCAAGGCCAGCGTGGTCTGGGACGGGCTGACCCGCGGGCGCACCGATGGCGCGCTGGTGCGCTACGTCACCCCCATCGACGAGGGCGAAACCGAGGCCGCCGCCGATGCCCGGTTGCAGCGCCTGATGGCCGCGACGCTGCCCGCCCTGCCGCGTTTCGTGCCATTCTGACGGCGCTGCCTTCACGGGGTTTTCGCTTGCACGGCACCGGCGTCTGGCGCACATCGCGGGCATGAGCGACAGCCGTTCCTTTTTCACCCCGGTCTTCCGCGCCCGCCTGCGCCACTGGTTCGCGCGCAACCCGGTTTCGGTGGTGATCCTTGTTATCTGCATCGGGATCGAGGCGGTGCTGGAAGGGGCCGATGCCGGGCTTTGGGGCGCGCCGGGCTGGCGCGACGCAGTTTACACCTATGGCGCCTTCTGGGGCGGGCTGCTGCGGGGCGAAACGCCGATCTATCCGTTGCAGCCGTTCGTCATGTTCCTCAGCTACGGCCTGCTGCACGGCGGTTTCTGGCATGTTGCGCTGAACATGCTGACGCTGGTGTCGCTCGGCGCGCCGGTTGCGGCGCGACTGGGCCAGGGGCGGTATCTGCTGCTTTACGTGCTGACCAACATCGGCGGCGGCGCCGGGTTCGCGATCTTCTCGTTCACGGTCCAGCCGATGCTGGGCGCGTCCGGCGCGCTGTTCGGGCTGGCTGGGGCGATCCTCGCCTGGGCCTGGGCCGACCGTCGCCGCGCCGGGCAAAGCGTCGGGCAGGCGGCGCGGGCGCTGACCGGGCCGATGGTTTATCTGATCGGCTTCAACGTGGTGTTCTTCTATGCCACCGGCGGCGCGCTGGCCTGGGGCGCGCATCTTGGCGGCTTTCTGACCGGCTGGGGGCTTGGCCTTGCGCTGGACCCGCCGCGTTACCCGCGTTTCGCGAAAACCCGATCATAGGCCGCCAGCAGGTTCGACACCGAATGCGCCCATGACAGCGCATCGAACACCCGCGCCCGGCCGATCTTGCCCATCGCGTGCCCCTTCGCGGGGTTGTCGATCAGCCAGGCGATCTTGGCCGCGAAATCCGCCGGGTCGTTGGCCTTGGCGTAAAGCGAGGCGTCCCCGGCTGAGGCGCGGCCCTCGGTCAGATCGAACTGCACCACCGGCTTTTCCAGCGTCATGTATTCCATGACCTTGTTCATCGTGGAAATGTCGTTCATCGCGTTCTTCGGGTCCGGGCTGACGCCGATGTCGCAGCTGTTCAGCGCGCGCAAAAGGTCTTCGCCGTAAAGCGGCCCGGTGAAGGTGAAATGCTGGGCCAGCCCGCGTGCCTCGACATCCCGCTGAACCTCGGGCAGGTGCGGGCCAAAGCCGACGATGACCGCATGCAGGTCACTGTGGCCGAGCTTTCGCACCAGAATGTCGATGGCTTCCACCAAGAGGTCCATGCCTTCCTGCTGGCCGATCACGCCGACATAGCCCAGCACGGTCTTCGCGCCCTTCCGCACCGCCGGGTCGGCGGGCCGGATCTCGAACTTCTCGACCTTGGGCGCCGAGCGGACGACGAACACGTCTTCGGGCGCCATCCGCCCGCGGTCGATCGCCACCCAGCGGAAGCTTTCGTTGGTGGCGATGGAAACGCTGGCGGCGCGAAAGCTCAGCCGCTCCCACCACAGCATGACGCGGTAAAGCAGGCCGCGCCGGGCGAATTTCGCCTCGAACAGTTCCGGGCTGACATCGTGATGGTCAAAGAGATAGCGCACCCCGAACGGGCGATAGAGCGCGGCGACCAGAAACAGCAGGTCGGGCGGGTTGCAGCCCTGCACGACATCGAAGCCATGATCGCGCCAGACATAACGGGCCAGCCGCGCCATGTGCCAGAGCGCGTGCAGATATTCGCGCGCGTAGGCGACGGCGCCGGAATGCGCCTCGACCGGTTCCGGGTAGCGATAGATGTTGACGCCCTCGATCTGTTCGCGGGCCTGATCCCAGCCGCGCCCCATCGGGCTGATCACGCTGACGACATAGCCCTGCGCGACCAGCGTCGTCGCCTCCAGCCAGACCCGCCGGTCCAGCGGCACGGGCAGGTTTTCCACCAGAATCAGCACGCGGCGGGGAGTGGCGGGGTCGGTCACGGTCGGGAACACTCGCGCTGCTCGGTCGGGGCCGTCCGGCCCTCTCGTTTGCGTGAAGAATGGCGGGGGCGCGCCGCGCTGTCCAGCGTTCGCGGCGCGGGCGGGGCCGCGTAAACGCTTTCTTAACCGCGATCTGCCATCAAAGGGCCGAGGACGCACCAATGCGGTGCCTCACCCCCGAGATCGCAGGCCGGTCGCGGGGTGTCCGTCCGGCCTCGCGATCCTGCCAAGCAGGAGAGTGCAGATGGACAGCTTCAAAGAATTCCCCACCACCCCGGTCTCGCCGATCCGTGACGCGGCCGCCGTCACCCCAAGCGACAGCGTCGCGCTGCCCAGCGTCACCCGCGCGATCTACATCGGCCAACCGGGTGATGTCGCGGTCAGCATGGCCGGTGGGCAGGACGTCACGTTCCAGTCGGTTCCGGCGGGCACGATGCTGCCGATCCGGGTTGGCGCGGTAAAGGCCACCGGCACCAGCGCGGCGGGCATCCTCGCCCTCTGGTGATCAGGTAAAGCGGTTGTCGCGCGGGAAGCCGCGCGGCGCCATCCGCCCCGCCGTGGCCCGCGCCGCCAGCCATTCCGTCAGGTCGGGCTCGGTCCGCGTGCGCCCGGCGGGGTCTTTCCAGCTCAGCCCCTTGGCCAGCGTGAAGGTGATGGCGTCCGACAACCCGCCATCCTTGTAGCGCTGCAGCCGGTTGCCCTTGCCGCGTGCCATTTCGGGCAGGTCGGTCAGCGGGAAGACAAGCATCTTGCGATTGTCGCCGACCACCGCAACGTGATCGCCCTGCACGATCCGGCAGACCCGGGCCCGTACATCGTCGCGCACGTTCAGCACGACCTTGCCCGCCCGCGTCTGCGCCACGACCTCGTCCATCGGAACGACGAACCCGTCGCCCGCGTCCGAGGCGATCAGCAGCTTCTCGCCCGGTTTGTAGATCAGGATCTCGACGATCTCGGCCTCGTTCGGCAGATCGACCATCAGCCGCAGCGGCTCGCCCATGCCGCGCCCGCCGGGCAGGTTGGCGCCCATCACGGTGTAGAACCGGCCGTTCGAGCCGAAGATCAGGATCTTGTCGGTCGTCTCGGCGTGGAAGACGAAGCGGCCTTCGTCGCCGTCCTTGAACTTCATTTCCGCGTCGAGCGCGCCGTGGCCCTTCAGCGCCCGCACCCAGCCCATTTTGGAGCAGATGACGGTGATCGGCTCGCGCTCGATCATCGCCTCCAGCGGCACCTCTTCGGCCTCGGCCGCGTCGGCGAAGCTGGTGCGCCGCGCGCCGTTGGGGCTCGCCTTGCCGAACTGCTTGCCGACCTCGCGCAGCTCCTCGCCGATCCGCTTCCATTGCAGCTTTTCGCTGTCCAGGAGGTCGGCGAGTTCCGCCCGCTCTTTCATCAGCGCGTCCTGCTCGCGCAGCAGTTCCATCTCTTCCAGCCGCCGCAGGCTGCGCAGCCGCATGTTCAGGATCGCCTCGGCCTGCACCTCGGTCAGCGTCGGCTCTTCCGCAGCACCCGGCCGGGCCAGCGTCAGCGGCGAGACGTAGTCTTTCTCGTTGGTCGCCCGCGCATGGGGGTGGCCCCAGTCCTCGACCATCAGCGCGGCCTTGGGGTCGGCGTCGTAGCGGATGATGTCGATCACCCGGTCGAGGTTCAGGAAGGCGGTGATGAAGCCTTCCAGCACTTCCAGCCGGTGGTCGATCTTCTCAAGCCGGTGCTGCGAACGGCGCTGGAGCACGTCGCGGCGGTGGTCGAGGAAGGCGCGCAAAACCTCCTTGAGGCTGCACACCTTGGGCGTGCGGCCGTCGATCAGCACGTTCATGTTCAGCGCGAAACGGATTTCCAGATCCGAGTTGCGGTAGAGCATGCCCATCAGCATCTCGGGGTCGACCGTGCGCGCCCGCGGCTCAAGGATCAGGCGCACGTCGTCGGCGCTTTCGTCGCGCACATCGGCGAGGATCGGCACCTTCTTCAGCTGGATCACCTCGGCCAGCTTCTCGATCAGCTTCGATTTCTGCACCTGATAGGGAATCTCGGTGACGACGATCTGCCACTGGCCCCGGCCAAGGTCTTCCACCGACCAGCGCGCGCGCAGCCGGAAGCTGCCGCGCCCGGTGCGGTAGGTTTCCAGAATGCTGTGCTTCGGCTCGACGATCACGCCGCCGGTGGGAAAGTCGGGGCCCGGCACCAGCGCCACCAGCGCCTCATCCGTCACCTCGGGGGTTTTCACCAGATGCAGGCAGGCGTCGATCAACTCGCCGATATTGTGCGGCGGGATGTTCGTGGCCATGCCCACCGCGATGCCCGATGACCCGTTGGCCAGCAGGTTCGGAAACGCGGCGGGCATCACCACCGGCTCGGTCAGCGTGCCATCGTAGTTCGGGCGGAAATCGACGGCGTTTTCGTCCAGCCCGGCCATCAGCGCCTCGGCGGCGGCGGTCAGGCGGGCCTCGGTGTAGCGGCTGGCGGCGGGGTTGTCGCCGTCGATGTTGCCGAAGTTGCCCTGCCCGTCGACCAGCGGGTAGCGCACGTTGAAATCCTGCGCCAGCCGCGCCATCGCGTCATAGATCGCGGCATCGCCATGCGGGTGATAGTTGCCCATCACGTCGCCAGAAATCTTCGCCGACTTGCGGAACCCCCCGGTGGAGGCCAGCCGCAATTCGCGCATCGCGTAAAGGATGCGGCGGTGCACCGGCTTCAGCCCGTCGCGCACATCGGGCAGCGCGCGGTCCATGATGGTAGACAGCGCATAGGTCAGATAGCGCTCGCCGATCGCGCGGCTGAGGGGCTCCGCAAGGGTCATCGGCTCGGGTCTGGGCTCGTCGGGCGTCTGGGTCATGGATGTGGGTGTAAAGCGGGGGGAAAGTCAGCGCAATCCCGGTGCTTGCCGCGATGCGGCGACCCGGCTAGGGAAGACATAACGGCCACGAATTTTCGGTCTGGGGGCGACATGGCGCAACGTTCGATCCTGATCACCGGCTGTTCGTCCGGCATCGGCCATGACGCGGCACATGGCCTGAAGGCGCGCGGCTGGCGCGTCTTTGCCACCTGTCGGCAGGCGCGCGACTGCGACCGGCTGATCACCGAGGGGCTGGAAAGCTTTCCGCTGGACCTTGCCGACCCCGAAAGCATCGCCGACGCCGTCGAAGAGGCGCTGGCCCGGACCGGCGGCACGCTGGACGCGCTGTTCAACAACGGCGCCTTTGCCTGCCCCGGCGCGGTCGAGGATCTGCCACGCGGCGCGCTGGCGGAGGTCTTTGAAACCAACGTCTTCGGCACCCACGATCTGACCCGCCGCGTCATTCCGGCGATGCGGGCGCAAGGCGGCGGGCGCATCGTCACCTGTTCGTCGGTCCTTGGCCTTGTCGGCGCGCGCTGGCGCGGCGCCTATGTCGCGACCAAGTTCGCGCTGGAAGGGTTGACCGACGTGCTGCGCATCGAGATGCGCGACACGCCGCTGAAGATCGTGCTGATCGAGCCCGGCCCGATCGGCACCAGGATCCGGCAGAACTCGATCCCGCATTTCGAGCGTTGGGTGAATTGGGAAGCCTCGCCGCGCGCCGAACAATACCGCGCAAGCTTGCGCACCCGGCTCTATGAAAGCCGTGGCCCCGACCGGTTCGAGCTGACCCCCGCTGCTGTCACCGCCAAGCTGATCCGCGCGCTGGACGACCCACGCCCCCGCGCGCGCTACTACGTCACCACGCCGACCTACCTGATGGGCGCGCTGCGCCGGGTCCTGCCGACGCGCACGCTGGACTGGCTGATCGCCAAGGGCTGACCCGGCGCATCGGTCGCAGCAGTTTCCGGTTCGCTTTTCGCGCGGTCCAAGCTAGATCAGGGGATCACCGAAGGGACATCAGATGTTTCACGATCCGCTTTTCATTCTTGTCGTGGTTGCCGTTCTCATCGTGCTGGCGATCCTGATGCTTGGCATCGGCAGCTTCGGCGCAGGCGGCAAGTTCCACGCCAGGAACGCCAACCGGCTGATGCGCTATCGCATCGCGGCGCAGGCGGTGGCGATCCTGCTGATCCTGATCTACGTCTATTTCCGCCGGGGCTTCCACTGATGGTCGTGCTGAACCGCATCTATACCAAGACCGGCGATGCCGGTGAAACCGCGCTTGGCAATGGGGCGCGGGTGGCCAAGCATTCGACCCGCGTGAACGCCTATGGCACGGTCGATGAAACCAACGCGACCGTGGGCCTCGCCCGCCTGCATGCGGAAGGCGAGATGAGCGCGGCGCTGGCCCGCATCCAGAACGACCTGTTCGACCTTGGCGCCGACCTGTGCCGCCCCGACATGGAACGCGACGCCGAGGCCCCCTATCCGCCGCTGCGCATGATCGCCAGCCAGGTTGACCGGCTGGAGCGCGAGATCGACGCGATGAACACGAAGCTGACACCGCTGCGCAGTTTCATCCTGCCCGGCGGCTCGGCGCTGGCGGCGCATATGCATCTGTGCCGCACGGTCTGCCGCCGTGCCGAACGCCTGACGGTGGAACTGGCCACGATGGAAGCGATCAACGCCGAGGCGGTGAAATACCTCAATCGCCTCAGCGACTGGTTCTTCGTTGCCGGTCGCATTGCCAATGATGACGGCAGCACGGACGTGCTCTGGGTGCCCGGCCTGACCCGCTGAGGCGAAACGCGACGTCGCGCCGCCGAAACCGGTCGATTTTGGTCTGTCCTGACCCGGTCAGAGCGGCTAACAACCGGCAGAGCGAATGTGATCCCCCGCGGCCCTGGGGGCTGATGGAGAGAGGAGTTTCCGATGAAGGTTCTGGTACCCGTGAAACGGGTGATCGACTACAACGTGAAGGTTCGCGTGAAGGCGGACGGCTCTGGCGTTGATCTGGCGAACGTGAAGATGTCGATGAACCCGTTCGACGAGATTGCCGTCGAGCAGGCGATCCGTCTGAAAGAGGCCGGACAGGCGACCGAGATCGTCGTGGTCTCGATCGGCGTGAAGCAGGCACAGGAAACGCTGCGCACCGCGCTGGCGATGGGTGCGGACCGCGCGATCCTGATCGAAGCCAGCGACAACGTGCAGACCGACATCGAGCCGCTCGCCGTCGCCAAGCTGCTGAAGGCCGTCGTTGACGCCGAGGCCCCCGGCCTTGTGCTCTGCGGCAAGCAGGCGATCGACAATGACATGAACGCCACCGGCCAGATGCTGGCGGCGCTGCTGGGCTGGTCGCAGGGCACCTTCGCCTCGGAACTGGCGATCGAGGGCGATCATGCGCTGGTCACCCGCGAGGTTGACACCGGGATGCAGACGATCCGCGTGACGATGCCCGCCATCGTCACCGTCGATCTGCGCCTGAACGAGCCGCGCTATGCCAGCCTGCCGAACATCATGAAGGCGAAGAAGAAGCCGCTGGAGGAAAAGACCCCCGCCGACTACGGCGTGGACGTCACGCCGCGGCTGACCGTGCTGAAGACGGTGGAACCGGCGGGCCGCAAGGCGGGCGTCAAGGTTGCCTCGGTCGACGAGCTGATTGCGAAACTGAAAGACGAAGCGGGGGTGCTCTGATGGCCGTTCTTCTTCTTGCCGATGTGAACGAGGGCGCGCTGGCGACCGATCAGGTGGCCAAGGCGCTGACCGCCGTAGCCGGTCTGGGCGAGGTGCATGTGCTGGTTGCCGGGGCCGGTGGTGAGGCCGCGGCGGCCGAGGCCGCGACCCTGTCGGGCGTGGCCAAGGTGCTGTTCGCCGACGACCACGCCTATTGCCACGGCATGGCCGAGGCGATTGCCGCGCTGGTGGTCTCGCTGGCCGGGGGCTATTCCCACATCGTCGGCGCCGCGACCGCCTCCAACAAGAACGTGCTGCCGCGCGTCGCCGCGCTGCTGGACGTGATGGTGATTTCCGACGTCACCGCCGTGATCGACGCCGACACGTTCGAACGCCCGATCTACGCGGGCAACGCGATCCAGACGGTGAAGTCGTCGGACAAGGTGAAGGTCGCCACGATCCGCACCGCCGGGTTCGAGGCCGCGGGCACTGGCGGCGCCGCCCCGGTGGAAAGCGCCACCGCCGCCGCCAACCCCGGCCTGTCGGCCTGGGTCGAAGACAAGGTGGCCACCTCCGACCGCCCGGAACTGACCTCGGCGGGCATCGTCGTCTCGGGCGGCCGCGGCGTCGGCAGCCAGTCCGACTTCCACCTGATCGAGAAGCTCGCCGACAAGCTCGGCGCGGCGGTCGGCGCCTCGCGCGCCGCGGTCGACGCGGGCTATGCCCCGAACGACTGGCAGGTGGGCCAGACCGGCAAGGTCGTGGCACCGAACCTTTACGTTGCCGTCGGCATCTCGGGCGCGATCCAGCACCTTGCGGGCATGAAGGATTCGAAGGTGATCGTGGCGATCAACAAGGATGAAGAGGCGCCGATCTTTCAGGTCGCCGACTACGGCCTGGTCGCCGACCTCTTCACCGCCGTGCCGGAACTGATCGAAAAGCTCTGAGCGCGTCGAACACCGCATCGCGAAGGCCCGCCCTCACCGGCGGGCCTTTTCCATTGCGGTGTCGGGGGAATCGGCAATCGGCCGTTGCCCCTGCCCGCCAATGATTCTAGGGATTTCCCGCGCGGCGCGCCGCGCGACCTGGAACCAGAAGCAGCAGGGTGACCATGCGCAGCTATGCGATCGGGGATATTCACGGCCATCTCGAGTTGTTGCGCGGGGCGCATGCGCTGATTGCGGCGGATCGCCTGTCCTGCGGCGATACCGCCGCCCCCATCGTTCATGTCGGCGATCTGGTCGACCGTGGTCCGGATTGCGCCGGGGTGATTGAACTGCTGCGCACGGGCATCGCCGACGGGCAGCCGTGGATCGTGCTGAAGGGCAATCATGACCGTATGTTCACCTCGTTTCTGAACGACGTCGACTATCACGACCCCGGCCTGCGCCCGGACCTTGGCTGGCTGCATCCGCGGCTTGGCGGGGCGGCCACGCTGGCCTCTTACGGCGTGCGCAATGCGGGTGACCGCCCGCTGGCCCCCGTGCATGCCGAAGCGCGGGCGGCGGTTCCCGAGGCGCATCGGGTGTTCATGGAACTGCGGCCAACATGGGTGCGGCGTGGCGAGGTGGTCTTTGTTCACGCCGGCATCCGGCCCGGCGTTCCGCTTTACGCGCAGAGCGAAGACGATCTGGTCTGGATCCGCTCGCCCTTCCTCGAAGACACGCGCGATCACGGGTTTCTGGTGGTGCACGGCCACACCGCGATCGACGCGCCGACGCATTACGGCAACCGGGTGAACATCGATTCGAGCGCGGCCTACGGCGGCCCGCTGACTGCCGTGGTGATCGAGGGGCGCGAGGTGTTTCTGCTGACGGCGAACGGCCGGGTGCCGCTGCGGCCCTGAGCGCTACCGGGCCCAGTCCGGCACCGCCGCGGCGGGCAGGATGCGCCCGGCGCAGGCGCCGAATCCGATGCGATAGCCTGCGCCCTGCGCATGGCCGCGCAGGGTCAGCGTGTCGCCGTCCTCCAGAAAGCTGCGCGTCTCGCCGGTGGCCAGCGTGATCGGCTCTTTCCCGCCCCAGCTCAGTTCCAGCAGGCTGCCGCGGCTGTCTTTCGTCGCGCCCGAGATCGTGCCGGAACCCAAGAGGTCGCCGACATTCATCGGGCAGCCCGACGTGGTGTGATGGCAAAGCTGCTGCGCCGGGGAGTAGTAGAGTTCCCGAACGTTCGTTCTGCTGATCACCGTTTCCGGGCCACCTATCGGGGTCAGCCCCACCTCCAGCGCGATGTCGTAGAGCATCGGGCCGGGTTCGCGCAGGTAGGGCAACAGCGGCACCTCGCGCGGCGGCGGCGCGGTGCGGAACGGCGCCAGCGCGGCGGCGGTCACGATCCAAGGGCTGATCGTGGTGGCCGTCGCCTTGGCCTGAAACGGCCCGAGCGGCTGATACTCCCAAGCCTGAATGTCGCGCGCCGACCAATCGTTCAGCAAAACGTAGCCGAAGATCATCGCGTCGGCCTCGGCCACACTGACCATGCCTTGTGAGGGCTGACCGACGATGACGCCCAGCTCCAGTTCGAAATCGAAGCGTCTGGAGGGGCCGAAATAGGGCACCTCAGCCCCCGGCGGCTTCAGCTGGCCCAGCGGGCGGCGCACCTCGGCGCCCGAGACCACGACCGACGAGGCCCGGCCATTGTAGCCGATCGGTATGTGCAACCAGTTGGGCGGCAAGGCATTTTCCGAATCGCGGAACATCGAGCCAACGTTGAAGGCGTGGTTTCGACTGGCGTAGAAATCGGTGTATTCCGACACAAGGAACGGCAGATGCAGCGTCGCGTCGGCCTGCCGGTAAAGATGCGGCAGGCAGGCGGCCTGATCGGGCGCGTCTGCCGACAGAAGCGCGGTCAGCCGGGCGCGAAGGCTAGCCCAGGTGGCGGGGCCACGCTCCATCACTTCATTCCAGAACGGAACGTCGAAAACCGGATCGTCGGCGAGGGTCAGCACGCCATCAGCCTCCAGCCCCGCCATGTCGAGGATCATGTCGCCGATGGCAACGCCACAGCGCGGCTCTTCATCATCAAGCGAAAAGACGCCGCAGGGCAGGTTGTTCAGCGGAAAATCGGTGGCCGGGTCATTCGCGCTGGTCACCCAGGATTTCTTCAAGGACATCCGTTACTTGACCCCCAATGTGCTGTCGATCCCCGGTGCCGGACCTTCCCGGCAGTCGATGGCGGCGCCCTGCAACGGCGCCGCGAACTCGGACAGGTGCCGGGGAGAGCGGACTACGAACATGGCCTGCATGGTGTTGTCCGGCTCGCCCGGATGCAAGGCTTCATTCGGGCACCTGTCGCTGCAGCGGGCGACGGATCAGCCGGAAGCTGGCGAGCAGCACGACCCCGGCATAGATCGCCATCGCCGGGAAGAACCGCGCGGTGCCAAGGTCGGCCAATGCCCCGCCCAGCAGCGCGGGCGCAACGATGCCGCCGACAAGGCCCGCGGCGATGATGGTTGAGGTCGCGCGCTGACTGTTACCCAGCGCGGTAGAGGCGACCACGAACAGCGACGGAAAGATCATGCCGGTGAAGTATCCGGCGGCAACATAGCTTGGCCCGGCGGCGCCCAGCGTTGCGGCAAGCGAGGCGGCGCAGACCCCCGCGACCGCCACCCGCAGCAGCACGACCGCCGACACCCGTGGCGCGATCCAGTAAAGCGAGACGCGGCTGATCAGGTAGGCCGCGAAAAAGGCCGAGGCGAGCGTGGCGGCCGTCGTCTCATCCACCGCGCGGCCGACGAGGCCGGAGGGGCCAAGGCCGATGTTGGAGGATTCGCAGCCGATGGCCAGCGCGGCCAGCAACAGCTCGGGCCGGATCCGCAACGGCGCGCGATCGGTGGCCACCCCGGCGGGCGCGGGCCGTGCGGCGGGCAGCACCGCCAGCGCCAGCAATGCGATCAGCGCAAAGACCAGCCGGGGCACATTGCCGAACGCGACCAGCAGCAGCGGCGAGGCGATGGCGCCGATGCCGAAGACCGCGTTGACGATGCCCACCATCGCCGGGCCGCGGGCGCCAAACTCCGTCAGGTAGCGGCGGTTGTAGATCGTGGCGCAAAGCCCGTAGCCCGCGCCCAGCAACATCGCGCCCGCCAGCATCACCGCCCACAGCCCCTGCACCGCCAGCAGCGCGGCCCCGGCGGCAAGCAGCAACAGGGCGTGGCGCGCGGTGAAGCGGATGTTGGCCATCTGCCCGGCGACGGCGGCCAGCGCCCCGACCCAATGCGCCGAGATCAGCAGCCCCGCCGTGGCCGGGCTGATGCCGAATCCATGCACATAGATCGGCAGCGCCGGCCCATACAGCGCCTGCCCGGCGCCCATCAGAATGAAACTCGCGTTTCCCGCGATCAGCAGGGCGGCATTGGCGGGGCGGCGCAGGATAACCTCCGGGGCGGCGGTGACGGCAACGGTTTGGCAGGTTTGGCAGCGGCGTCAATCGCGCTTTGACGCGCGGCCGGGGTTGCGGGATTCCGCCTTTCCATGCAGTCATGGCGCCCGCAACGATCAGCGGAGCGAACCCGTGCCGGACTTCGACCTTGGCGGTTTCCTGCCCTATCAACTGGCGGTGGCCGCGGCGAAAATCAGCCGCGCCTTTGCCGATCGGTATCGCACCGACTTCGGCATCAGCATCCCGGAATGGCGGGTGCTGGCGCATCTGGCGCAGGCGGGCACGGTCAGCGTGCGCGACGTCGAGGCGCGGGTGGACATGGACAAATCCAAGGTCAGCCGGGCGGCCACGCGGCTGGAGGCGGCGGGCTATGTCGAGAAGCGCGGCAACGCAGATGACAAGCGCCTGCTGGACATGCGCCTGACCGAGGCCGGGCGCGCGCTTTTTGACCGCATCGTGCCGGTGGCGGAAGCCTATCAGGCGGATTTGCTGGCGACCCTTGGCCCCGACGGCGACGGGTTGCGGCGGGCGCTGGCCCGGATTGTGGAGGGGATGGAATGACGGTGCTTTACGACTACTGGCGATCCTCGGCCAGCTACCGGGTGCGGATCGGGCTGGGGCTGGCGGGCGTGGCGTTCGAAACGGTGCCGGTAGACCTGCTGACCGGCGCGAACCGGGCCGAGGCGCATCTGCGGCGCAACCCGCAGGGGCTGGTGCCCGCGCTGCAGATCGACGGGCTGATGCTGACGCAATCGGTGGCGATCCTCGAATACCTGACCGAAACACGGACGGCGGCGTTCCTGCCCGCCGATCCGGGCGGCCGCGCGCGGGTCAGGGCGCTGGCCTATGCGGTGGCGATGGAGATTCACCCGGTCTGCAACTCTTCGGTGGCGCGGTTTGTGGTGGAAGGCTCACACGGGGCGATCACCACCGAGGCGTGGATGGCCAAGTTCATCGGCCGCGGCATGGCGGCGCTGGAACAGATGCTGGACGATCCGGCCACCGGGCGGTTCTGTCACGGCGATGCGGTCAGTCTGGCCGATATCTGTCTGGTGCCGCAGATGTACAACGCGCGGCGCTGGGGGGTGGACGTGACGTCATGGCGGCGGTGCGCGGAAATCGAGGCTAGGCTGCTGAACATCCCGGCGGTGCAGGCCGCTCACCCCGACCGTTTCACCCCGGAGGCCCCATGACCGACATCGTCATCCTTTCAGGCGCACGCACCGCCATCGGCACCTTCGGCGGCGCGCTCGCCGCCGTGCGGCCGACCGATCTTGGCACCGTTGCGGCCAAGGCCGCGCTGGAACGGGCGGGGATCGAAGGCGGCCAGATCGGCCATGTCGTCTTTGGCCACGTCATCAACACCGAACCGAAGGACATGTACCTGAGCCGGGTCGCCGCGATGCAGGCAGGTGTGCCCGACTCGGTGCCCGCGATGAACGTGAACCGGCTTTGCGGGTCCGGCGCGCAGGCGATCGTATCGGCGGCGCAGGCGCTGATGCTGGGCGATGCCGATTTCGCGCTCGCGGGCGGGGCGGAGTGCATGAGCCGCTCGCCCTACATCGTGCCGGCGGCGCGCTGGGGCCAGAAGATGGGCGATGTGCAGGTGCAGGACATGATGCTGGGCACGCTGAACTGCCCGTTCGGCACCGGCCACATGGGCGTGACGGCCGAAAACGTGGCGCGCGAACATGGCGTCAGTCGCGAGGCGCAGGACGCTTTTGCGCTGGAAAGCCAGGTGCGGGCGGCGCGGGCGATTGCCGAGGGGCGGTTTGCCAGCCAGATCGTGCCGGTCGAGGTGCAGACCCGGAAAGGGCCGGTGGCCTTTACCGTCGACGAGCATCCGAAGGCGACCAGCGCCGAGGCCTTGGCCGGGCTGAAGGCCGTGTTCCAGAAGGGCGGCACGGTGACGGCGGGCAACGCCAGCGGCATTAACGACGGCGCCGCGGCGCTGGTGCTGGCGCGGGCGGACGCGGCCGCGCGGGCAGGGATGAAACCGCTGGCGCGATTGCTGGGCTACGCCCATGCCGGGGTGCGCCCCGAGGTGATGGGGATCGGCCCGGTCCCGGCGGTGCGGGCGCTCTTCGCGCGCACCGGGCTGACCGCGGCGGATTTCGACGTGATCGAGTCGAACGAGGCTTTCGCCGCGCAGGCGCTGGCCGTTTCGGCTGAACTGGGCTTCGATCCGGCGAAGGTGAACCCGAACGGCGGCGCCATCGCCTTGGGCCACCCGGTCGGCGCGACTGGCGCGCTGCTGACGGTGAAGGCGATTTACGAGCTGGAGCGCATCGGCGGCAAATGCGCTCTGATCACGATGTGCATCGGTGGCGGCCAAGGCATCGCACTGGCAATCGAACGGGTGTAGCGGCAAGGTGGCAAGAGCGGGGAAACCATGCACTGGGGACTTTTTCTGATTTTCGTCGCGGCTTCGGGCGCGGCTGCGTCCACCGGGGCGCTGTTTCAGCCTGGCACATGGTATGACGGGCTTGCGAAACCGACCTGGGTGCCGAGGCGCTGGATGTTTCCGGTTGTCTGGACAACGCTTTACCTTCTCAGCGCCTACGCGGCGAGCCGTGTCGCGGAGCAGCCCGACAATGGCATGGCAATGGCTTTCTGGGCGATGCAGATCGCCTTCAACACGCTCTGGACGCCGGTGTTCTTCGGGCTGCGGCGACTCAAGGGCGCGTTGATCCCGATGGCAGGGCTGTGGCTTGCAGTGGCCGGGATGCTGGTCACCTTCTGGCCGCTCGACTGGGTCGCCGGGCTGATGATCCTGCCTTACATGGCCTGGGTCACGGTGGCTGCGATGCTGAACCTTTGGGTTGCGCGCAACAACCCGCAGGTGGAGCCGCTACGCCCTTAGGTTATTCGAGCCTTGCAGACTCGGGGCTTGATGCGTATATCCCCTTCAACAGCGGCGCTTCGAGGTCCACACTCGAAGCCCACCGGCAGGAATGACGGGCCGCGCGCCCGTTTTTTGTTTTTTGGACCCCATGACCGACCTGATCGCCAAAACCGCCATCGACCGGCGCCTTGCCGAGATCGTTTGCCCCGCCATCGAAGGGCTGGGGTTTGAACTCGTGCGCATTCGCCTGATGGGCGGCAAGACCCGCATCCTGCAGATCATGGCCGACCGCCCCGAAGGCGGGATCGAGGTGGCCGACTGCGCGAAAATCTCCACCGCCGTTTCGGCGGTGCTGGATGTGGAAGATCCGATCGAGGACAACTATGTGCTCGAAGTCTCCTCGCCGGGGATCGACCGGCCGCTGACGCGGCTGAAGGATTTCGCGATGTGGGATGGCTACGAGGCCCGCATCGAGACCACCGAACTGATCGACGGGCGCCGCCGCTTCAAGGGCATTTTAGCTGGCACCGAAGATGACGAGGTGCTGATCGAGATCGAGGAGGGCGGCGAGGCCGTCACCATCGGGCTGAAGTTCGACTGGCTGAGCGATGCCAAGCTGATCCTGACGGATGAGCTGATTTCCGAGATGCTGCGGCAGCGCAAGGCGGCGGGCGTGATCGACGAAAGCCAGTTCGACGAGATTGACGAAACCGAGGCGGGCGAGGACGACGACGATCTGTCCGAAGACGCCCCCGCGACCAAACACTGACTCCGGGAGAGACCAATGGCGATTACCTCTGCCAACCAGCTTGAACTGCTGCAGACCGCCGAGGCGGTGGCGCGCGAGAAGATGATCGACCCCGATCTGGTGATCCAGGCGATGGAAGACAGCCTGTCGCGGGCGGCCAAGTCGCGCTATGGCGCCGAGTTGGACATTCGCGTCCACATCGACCGCAAGACCGGCCGCGCCACCTTCACCCGTGTGCGCACGGTGATGGAGGATGACGCGGTCGAGAACCATCAGGCGCAGCTGACGGTGGCCGAGGCCAAGCGCTGGCTGGCCGAGCCGAAAGTGGGCGACGAGGTCATCGACGAGGTGCCGCCGGTCGAAATGGGCCGGATCGCGGCGCAGTCGGCCAAGCAGGTGATCCTGCAGAAGGTGCGCGAAGCCGAGCGCGACCGTCAGTACGAAGAATTCAAGGACCGCAAGGGCACGATCATCAACGGTCAGGTCAAGCGCGAGGAATACGGCAACATCATCGTCGATATCGGCCGCGGCGAGGCGATCCTGCGCCGCAACGAAAAGATCGGCCGCGAAAGCTATCGCCCGAACGACCGTATCCGCGCCTATATCAAGGACGTGCGCCGCGAGGCCCGCGGCCCGCAGGTGTTCCTGAGCCGGACCGATCCGCAGTTCATGGCGGAACTGTTCAAGATGGAAGTGCCCGAGATCTACGACAACATCATCGAGATCAAGGCCGTCGCCCGCGATCCGGGCAGCCGCGCCAAGATCGCCGTGATCAGCTATGACAACTCGATCGACCCGGTCGGCGCCTGCGTCGGGATGCGCGGCAGCCGCGTGCAGGCCGTGGTGAACGAGTTGCAGGGCGAGAAGATCGACATCATTCCGTGGAACCAGGATCAGGCGACGTTCCTGGTGAACGCGCTGCAACCGGCCGAGGTTTCCAAGGTCGTGATCGACGAGGAAGCCGGCAAGATCGAGGTGGTGGTGCCGGATGAACAGCTGTCGCTGGCCATCGGGCGGCGCGGTCAGAACGTGCGACTTGCGTCGCAGCTGACCGGGCTCGACATCGACATCATGACCGAAACCGAGGAAAGCGCGCGCCGTCAGGCCGAGTTTGCTGAACGCACGCAACTGTTCATCGACACGCTCGACATCGACGAGATGATGGCGCAGTTGCTGGTGTCGGAAGGCTTCACCAACCTCGAGGAAGTCGCCTACGTCGACATGGACGAGCTGCTGTCGATCGACGGCTTCGACGAGGGCACGGCGGCGGAACTGCAAGCCCGCGCCCGCGACCATCTGGAAGCGCAAAGCCGCAAGGCGCTGGAACACGCCCGCGAACTGGGGGCCGAGGACAGCCTGATCAACTTCGAGGGTCTGACCCCGCAGATGGTCGAGGCGCTGACGCTGGACGGCGTGAAGACGCTGGAAGATTTCGCCACCTGCGCCGACTGGGAATTGGCCGGCGGCTGGACCACTGTGAACGGCGAACGCAAGAAGGACGAAGGCGTCCTTGAAAAGTTCGAGATGAGCCTGGAAGAAGCGCAGCACCTGATCATGACGGCGCGCGTGATGCTGGGCTGGGTCGACCCCTCGGAGCTGGCGGCGCTGACCGCCGAAGACGATGAGGAAGAGACCGAGGACGACGAGGCCTGAGCATGACGCGCGGCGGCGCCGAGACCGAAACCGACGGACCCGAACGGCGCTGCATTGTCACCGGCGAGGTTCAGCCCAAGGAAGGGCTGATCCGCTTTGTCGTAGGCCCCGACGGGCAGGTGGTGGCGGATATTCTGGGCCGCCTGCCGGGCCGGGGCCTGTGGGTCACGGCCGATCGCGCAGCGATTGCCAAGGCGGCGAAGAAGGGGCTTTTCGCCCGCGCCGCCCGGCAACCGGTGAAAGTGTCGGAAACCTTGGCCGATGAGGTCGAGGAGGCGATGGCCCGGCGCGTGGTGGACCTGATATCGTTGGCCCGCAAGGCGGGTGACGCGGTGACGGGCTATGAGAAAGTAAAGGACTGGCTGGTGAAGGGCCGTTGTGTGGTTCTGATCCAGGCTTCGGACGGGTCCGAGCGAGGCAAATCGAAGCTGCACCCACCGGACCGGAAGAACAGCTTTATCGGCTGTTTGACGGCACAGGAAATGGGTTTGGCTTTCGCCCGCGAACATGCGATACACGGCGCGCTTGCCGCTGGTGGACTCGCAACCCGTGTTGTAGAGGAAGCGGCAAAGCTCGCCGGATTGCGCGAGCGGATCGGTGGCACGGCCACCGCAGAGGACACGAAAGACGCATGAGCGATACAGACGGCAAGAAACCCCTCGGGCTTGGCGGGGCGCGATCCGGGCAAGTGAAGCAAAGCTTCAGCCACGGGCGCACCAAGAGCGTCGTCGTCGAGACGAAGCGCAAGCGTGTGGTGGTGCCGAAACCCGGTGCACCGTCAGGCTCGGCTGGGCCGGGCACGGCGACGCATCTGGGCGACCCTTCGAAGCGGCCCGCCGGGATCAGCGACGCCGAAATGGAGCGTCGCCTGAAGGCGGTGCAAGCCGCCCGCGCCCGCGAGGCGGATGATGCCATCGCGCGCGCCGCCGATGAAAAGGCCCGCGAGGAAGAGCGTCAGCGCAAGCGCGACGAGATCGAAGCCCGGGAGCAGGAAGAACGCGCCCAGGCAGAGGCGCAACGGCTGAAAGCCGAGGAAGAGGCACGCCAGAAGGCGGCCGAAGCCGAGGCCGAAGCGCGCGCCAAGCGCCGTTCGGAAGAGGCACCTGCCCCCGCCGCGCGCAAACCGGCCCCCGCGGCCCCGGCGACGCCGGGCGAGCCGACCGATGCCCGCACCGCACCCAAGCCGGCCACCAACCCGCGCAAGACCGACCGCGAACGCGATGACCGCGGCGCGGATGGCGCCGGGCGTGGCAAGGCCAAGACCGACGACGTTCGTCGCGCCGGCAAGCTGACGCTGACCGAGGCGCTGGCGGGCGAAGGCGGGCGGCAACGCAGCATGGCTGCGATGAAGCGCAAGCAGGAACGTGCCCGCCAGAAGGCGATGGGCATGAACGTGAAGCCCGAAAAGCAGGTGCGCGACGTGCAGCTGCCGGAAACCATCGTGGTTCAGGAACTTGCCAACCGGATGGCCGAGCGGGTCGGCGACGTGGTCAAATCGCTCATGAAGATGGGCATGATGGTCACGATGAACGAGACCATCGACGCCGACACCGCCGAACTGGTGATCGAGGAATTCGGCCACCGCGCCGTGCGCGTGTCGGATGCCGACGTCGAGCAGGTCATCGACCAGGTCAAGGACACCGACACCGACCGCATGCCGCGCCCGCCGATCGTCACGATCATGGGCCACGTCGACCACGGCAAGACCTCGCTGCTGGATGCGATCCGTCATGCCAGCGTCGTGTCGGGCGAAGCGGGCGGGATCACCCAGCACATCGGCGCCTATCAGGTGACGACGGACTCGGGTGCCACGCTGACCTTCCTCGACACGCCGGGCCACGCCGCCTTCACCTCGATGCGCTCGCGTGGCGCGCAGGTGACGGATATCGTGGTGCTGGTGGTTGCGGCCGACGACGCCGTGATGCCGCAGACAATCGAGGCGATCGCCCATGCCAAGGCGGCCAAGGTGCCGATGATCGTGGCGATCAACAAGATCGACAAGTACGAGGCGAACCCGCAAAAGGTGCGCACCGACCTGTTGCAACACGAGGTCGTGGTGGAAGCCATGTCGGGCGACGTGCTGGATGTCGAGGTTTCGGCCAAGACCGGCCAGGGGCTCGACAAGCTGCTGGAAGCCATCGCGTTGCAGGCCGAACTGCTCGACCTGCGGGCCAACCCGAATCGTGCCGCACTTGGCGCGGTGATCGAGGCCAAGCTTGACGTCGGTCGCGGCCCGGTGGCGACGGTGCTGGTGCAGAACGGCACCCTGCACAAGGGCGACATCTTCGTTGTCGGCGAACAGTGGGGCAAGGTGCGCGCGCTGATCAACGACAAGGGCGACCGCATCGACGAGGCCGGGCCTTCGGTTCCGGTCGAGGTGCTGGGCCTGAACGGTACGCCCGCCGCCGGTGACGTGCTGAACGTGGTGGAAACCGAGGCGCAGGCGCGCGAGATCGCCGCCTACCGCGAGAAGGCGACGCGCGACAAGCGGGCCGCCGCCGGGGCTGCCACGACGCTGGAACAGCTGATGGCGAAGGCCAAGGCCGACAAGAACGTGGCCGAGCTGGCGATCATCGTGAAAGCCGACGTGCAGGGCTCTGCCGAGGCGATCGTTCAGGCGATGGAGAAGATCGGCAACGACGAGGTTCGGGTGCGCGTGCTGCATTCGGGCGTCGGCGCGATCACCGACACCGACATCGGTCTGGCCGAGGCCAGCCATGCGCCGGTGATCGGCTTCAACGTGCGGGCGAATGCAAGTGCGCGCGCCAGTGCCAACCAGAAGGGCGTGGAAATCCGCTACTATTCGGTGATCTACGATCTGGTGGATGACGTGAAGGCGGCGGCCTCGGGCCTGCTGTCGAACGAGATCCGCGAGACCTTCATCGGCTATGCCGCGATCAAGGAGGTCTTCAAGGTCTCTGGCGTCGGCAAGGTGGCGGGTTGCCTTGTCACCGAAGGCGTGGCGCGCCGGTCGGCTGGCGTGCGCCTGCTGCGCGATAACGTCGTGGTTCACGAAGGTACGCTGAAGACGCTGAAACGCTTCAAGGACGAGGTGAAGGAAGTCATCTCGGGTCAGGAATGCGGGATGGCTTTCGAAAACTACGAAGACATCCGCCCCGGCGATGTCATCGAAATCTTCGAGCGCGAAGAGATCGAGCGCAAGCTCGCCTGACGCGGTCGGATTGGAACAGAGAAGGCCGGGAGGGTGCGAGCCCCCCGGCCTTTTTCGTGCCGATTCGCGCCCCAAAGGGTGTCTTCAGGCGGCGCGGTGGCCGACCGGATAGCCGACGTAGGTCTTTTGCCCCACGCAAATGGCTATTTTTCCATCATCCATTTGCCGGACGAACATGCCTTGCACAGAAACGCAGCTGCCGATCGTGATCGTGCGCACCATTCCAAACTTCCCCCCAGTTTGTGTCCCCAACAGGTATGACGTTAGCGTGAAGAAAAGAATAAATCATCACTTTTCTGCCGCATATTTGACATTTTCTTGCGAATGCCGTCCGCGGATGAGGCAACCGGAAAACCCGCGCTACAACCAGTCGCGCAGGATCGGGATCAGCGGCACATCGGCTGGGGGCATGGGGTAGTCGCGCAGATCGGTGGCGCGCACCCATTTCAGCACCTGCCCCTCTTGCGGGCGGGGCGTGCCCTCCCATTTGCGGCAGGCAAACAGGGGCATCAGCAGGTGGAAATCGTCATAGGCGTGGCTGGCGAACGTCAGCGGCGCCAGACAGCTTTGCCAGGTGTCGATGCCCAGTTCTTCGTGCAGTTCGCGGATCAGCGCGGCCTCGGGGCTTTCGCCCGGCTCGACCTTGCCGCCCGGAAATTCCCACAGCCCGGCAAGCGATTTGCCGGGCGGGCGCTGGGCCAGCAGCACGCGCCCGTCAACGTCGATCAGCGCAACGGCCGACACCAGAACGACCTTCGTCACGACCGGTAGTCGGCGTTGATGTCGATGTAGCGATGCGTCAGGTCACAGGTCCAGACCGTCTTGGCGCCTTTGCCAAGGCCAAGATCAACCTGGATCAGCAGTTCCTGCCCCTGCATGTGGGCGGCGCCTTCTTCCTCGCGGTAGTCGGGCGCGCGCCAGCCGTTTTCGGCCACGAGGGTATCGCCAAAGCGGATGGTCAGGCGGTCACGATCGGCCGCGGCGCCGGACTTGCCGACGGCGGCGACGATGCGGCCCCAGTTCGGGTCTTCGCCGGCGATGGCGGTCTTGACCAGCGGCGAGTTGGCGATCGCCATCGCGACCTTGTGCGCGTCGGCGGCGTCGGTCGCGCCGGTCACGCGGATTTCGACGAACTTGGTCGCGCCTTCGCCGTCGCGGATGACCTGATGCGCCAGGTTCATCATCACGCCGCGCAGCGCAGCCTCGAAGCTGCGCGCGACCTTGCCGCGCAGGGTGGTGATCGGGGCCGCCGGGCTTTGGCCCGTGGCCGCCAGGATCAGCGCGTCCGAGGTCGAGGTATCGCTGTCGACGGTGATCGCGTTGAAGGTGGCATCAACGTTGCGCGACAGCATCTTTTGCAGGTTCGCGGCCGAGATCGCCGCATCCGTGAAGATATAGACCAGCATCGTCGCCATGTCGGGCGCGATCATGCCGGAGCCTTTGGCGATGCCAGCGATCCGGATCGGCCCGCCCTCGCCCGCAATCTCGGCGCTGGCGCCTTTCGGGAAGGTGTCGGTGGTCATGATTGCGCGGGCGGCCATTTCGATGGCGTCTTCGCGCAGGGCTTCGGCCAACTCGCCGATCTTCGCGGTGATGCGGTCGTCGGGCAGCGGCTCGCCGATCACCCCGGTGGAGGAGGAGAAGATGCGGGCGGCCGGAACCCCCAGCGCCGCGGCCACGGCGCCGGTGACGCGATCCACCGACGCCTGACCGTTCGCACCGGTGAAGGCGTTGGCGTTGCCGGAGTTCACGACGATGGCCGCGCCCTGATCGGTGGCGGGCGCCCTGATCGCCAGTTTCGCCTGACAATCGAGCACGCAGGCCGCGCGGGTGGACGAACGGGTGAAGACCCCGGCGATGGCGGTGCCGGGGGCCAGACGGACGAGCATCACGTCCTTGCGGTTCTTGTAGCGCACCCCGGCCTCGACCGCGGCGAAGGAGACGCCGCCGATCACCGGAAGCGCCGGGAAGCCGCCCGCCGGGGCGAGCGGCGAGACGGGGCTGGGCGCCTTGGCCGCGGTGGCGGGCGCGGCGACGGCCGCCGGGGCCGGCTCTTCCTTCAGGCGTTTGCGCAGCTTGGCAAGCTTCGCGCGAAGCTCTTTCGCCTCAACCTTCCAGTCAGCCGACTTGTCCTTGGCCATCCCCGTCCCCCCGGTTCTGCGCTTAGTTGCCGAGCAGCGTGGCGTCTTGCAGCACAGACGGGTCGATCCCGGTATCGGTGCGCTCGATCTTGGCCGCGTCGGTCAGTTCCTTGATCTTGGCGCCCACGGCATCCTGCTCGATCTGCTTGGACAGGTCATCCTTGACGTCGGCCAGCGCCGGTTTCTGCGCCGGGCGGGTTTCCTCAAGCTTGATGATGTGCCAGCCGAACTGGGTCTGCACCGGGTCCGACACCTGGCCCGGCTTCATCGCGACCACGGCATCCTCGAACGGTTTCACCATCATGCCGACGCCGAACCAGCCCAGATCGCCCCCTTGGGCGGCCGAGCCGTCCTTGGAGTTGTCCTTGGCCAGGGCTGCGAAATCGCCGCCTGCATCCAGCTTGGCCTTGATGTCCTTCGCTTCCTGTTCAGTCTGCACAAGAATGTGTGCGGCGTGGTATTCCAGCCCCGGATCGACGTTGGCGTATTTCGCGTCATAGGCGGCCTGCACGGCCGCATCGGTCACCGCAGCATCGGTCACCGAGGTCAGCGCGACGTTGGCAAGGAAGGCGCGCTTGGTGTTTTCCAGCCCCAGCGTGTCTTTTTTGGTCAGGTTCTTTTCCACCGACTGTTCCAGCGTCGTCTGCTGGATCAGCTGGTCGAGGATCCCCTTGAACAGCACGTCGTCGGGCAATTGCTGGTACTGGGCGGGCAGTTGGCCGCGCATCGCGATCATTTCGCCCACGGTGATCTTGGTGCCGTTGACGGTGGCGACCACGGTATCGGCCGTCACCGGCTTGCCGTTCGCATCCATCGCCGGGGCGGCCGGGGCGGTTCCGTCCGATACGGTGGCGGAGGTGCCGCCAGCCCACACGGGCGATGCAAGGCCAAGCGCAAGGACAGCGCCAAGGCACAATTGCGTCAGTTTCGACATCTAGGCTAACTCCTGCTGCGGTCGCACGGCCTGGCGACGTTGACACTCTATCCCCAGCCGCTTACATCGCTCACGTCGTATGAGCAACGGCGCCGGTTCTGCCAAGCCCTTCTAGGCAAGGCGGCGCGGGCGGGCAAGGCAAAGCCTCACACGATGCTGTCAGGAACGACTTCTCGGAGAAAACATGCTCGGGCTCGGAACTCTCGCCAAGAAGGCATTCGGCACGCCCAACGACCGCAAGGTAAAGGCGACCCGGCCGACGGTGGCGAAGATCAACGCGCTGGAGCCGGAGTTCCAGAAGCTCTCGGACGACGGCATCAAGCAAAAAACGGCAGAGTTCAAAGAGCGCATTGCCAAGGGCGAAAGCCTTGACAGCCTCTTGCCCGAAGCCTTCGCCAACTGCCGCGAGGCGGCGCGGCGCGCCCTTGGCCTGCGTGCCTTCGACGTGCAGCTGATCGGCGGCATCTTCCTGCATCAGGGCAACATCGCCGAGATGAAGACCGGCGAAGGCAAGACCCTTGTGGCGACCTTCCCGGCCTACCTGAACGCGCTGGCGGGCAAGGGCGTGCATATCGTCACGGTGAACGACTACCTTGCCAAGCGCGACGCCGACTGGATGAGCAAGGTCTATGGTCAGCTTGGGCTGACCACCGGCGTGGTCTACCCGTTCCAGCCCGACGATGAAAAACGCGCGGCCTACCGCGCCGACATCACCTACGCCACCAACAACGAGCTTGGCTTCGACTATCTGCGCGACAACATGAAGTCGGAGCTCGCCGATATGGCGCAGCGCGACCACTTCTATGCGGTCGTCGACGAAGTCGACTCGATCCTGATCGACGAGGCGCGGACGCCGCTGATCATTTCCGGGCCAAGCCAGGACCGGTCGGAGCTGTACGTGACCATCGACAAGGTGGTCCCGGAAGTGTTGCCGGAGCACTACAAGCTCGACGAAAAGCAGCGCAGCGTGACCTTCACCGAAGAGGGCAACGAGTTCATGGAGGGTCGCCTGCACGAGGTGGGCATCCTGCCGGAAGGTCAGTCGCTCTACGATCCGGAATCGACCACGGTCGTGCACCACGTCACCCAGGCGTTGCGGGCGCACAAGCTTTACACGCGCGACAAGGACTATATCGTCCGCGACGGCGAGGTGATGCTGATCGACGAGTTCACCGGCCGGATGATGAAGGGCCGCCGCCTGTCGGAAGGCTTGCATCAGGCGATCGAGGCCAAGGAACACGTCGCGATCCAGCCCGAGAACGTCACGCTGGCCAGCGTTACCTTCCAGAACTACTTCCGCCTTTACGCCAAGCTTGCCGGGATGACCGGCACCGCGCTGACCGAGGCCGAAGAGTTCGCCGAGATCTACAAGCTTGGCGTGGTCGAGATTCCGACCAACCGCCCGGTGGCGCGCAAGGACGAACACGATCAGGTCTACCGCACCGCCCGCGAGAAGTACGACGGCATCGTCACGGCGATCAAGGCGGCGCACGAACAGGGCCAACCGCTGCTGGTCGGCACCACCTCGATCGAGAAATCCGAGTTTCTGTCGGATCTGCTGAAAAAGGCGGGCATCACGCACAACGTGCTGAACGCGCGCCAGCATGAACAGGAAGCCAAGATCGTCGCCGACGCCGGCAAGTTCGGCGCGGTGACCATCGCCACCAACATGGCTGGCCGCGGCACCGACATCCAGCTGGGCGGCAACGTCGAGATGCTGGTGATGGAGGCGCTTGACGCCGATCCGACGGCCAATCCGGTCGCGCTGCGCGAACGTATCGAGGCCGAACACGCGGTGGAAAAGGCCAAGGTTCTGGCCGCCGGGGGGCTTTACGTCCTTGCGACCGAACGCCACGAAAGCCGCCGCATCGACAACCAGCTGCGCGGCCGCTCGGGCCGTCAGGGCGACCCCGGCCGGTCTTCGTTCTTCCTGTCGCTGGAAGACGACCTGATGCGCATCTTCGGCTCTGAACGGCTGGATTCCGTGCTCTCGAAGTTGGGCATGAAGGAAGGCGAGGCGATCGTGCACCCTTGGGTGAACAAGTCGCTGGAAAAGGCGCAGGCGAAAGTCGAAGGCCGCAACTTCGACATCCGCAAGCAGCTTCTGAAATACGACGACGTGATGAACGAACAGCGCAAGGTCATCTTTGGCCAGCGCCGCGAGATCATGGAAGCCGAGGATCTTTCGGACGTGGTGCAGGACATGCGCCATCAGGTCATCGACGACATGCTTGACGATTTCATGCCGCCCAAGACCTACGCCGACCAATGGGATACCGAGGGGCTGCACGCGGCGCTGGTCACCCGGCTCGCGCTCGACCTGCCGGTGGTGGACTGGGCTGCCGAGGAAGGCGTGGACCACGACGTCATCCGAGACCGCATCTGCGAGGCGTCGGATAAACTCGCCGACGAAAAGGCCGCCGCTTTCGGGCCCGAAACGATGCGCTCGATCGAAAAGCAGTTGCTGCTGCAGACGATCGACGCCAAGTGGCGCGATCACCTGCTGACGCTGGAACACCTGCGCTCGGTCGTCGGGTTCCGCGGCTATGCGCAGCTTGACCCGCTGAACGAATACAAGACCGAGGCGTTCCAGTTGTTCGAGTCGATGCTGAACGCGCTGCGTGTCGATGTTTCGCAGCGTCTGGCCCAGGTGCGCCCGCTGACCGCTGAAGAGCAGGAGGCGATGATGCGCCAGTACCTGGCCCAGCAGCAGGCGGCGGCGGCCCCTGCGCCGGTGCTGGAAACTGTAGGCGATGGTGCTGCAGCGGGCGCGGCCCTGGTTCCGTTGGTCGCTGGCTTCGATGAAAACGATCAGGCGACCTGGGGCGACCCCGGCCGCAACGATCCCTGCCCCTGCGGTTCTGGCAACAAGTTCAAGCACTGCCACGGCAGGCTTGCCTGATCGCCGATCTCATTGGCCCGGAAACGGGCCGATGAGCGTCTTGTCGGCTGAATGACCCGAACCGGCAGATGCTCTCAGGCGCTGGCCGTATCGTTCAGGATACGCAGCGCGTGCAGGGTCTGCTGCGACTCCAGTTCCAGCCCCTCGGTCGTCTCGTGCAGGCCGGTGATCAGGCGCGAGGCCTGCGCGGTTTCCGATGCATCAAGCTCGCGGTCGGACCGGGCGAAGAACCCCAGCGTCCGCGACTCCGGCGCGCCGACCGATACGCCGAGCCCGTAGCGCAGGCCATGATCGGCCGCGCGCGTGAAGACGCCGGCGGCATCCTGCGCCACAAGTTCAGACCAACGGATGATGCCCGTGGTCGTCATACCCCATCGTACTGTCGGGTCCTGGAACCGAAGTCCGAGGCGGTCATATTCCTCAATCCATGCCATCGGATAGCTGTGATACACCAGCGTCGGATTGGCGAAGCGAATTCGGACACCGATCGCATATTGACAACTTTCCATTGCGCGAAGATCGCGCAGCAGTTGACTAACCTGTTGAACTTTCTCCATCATGACTTTGCCGGTATGCTGGATGTGATGCTCTGGGTCTTCTATCGGTGTAACCCTCAGCGTAGAGTGTACACATGTACGAGGGAATGGTAAATCAACGTGCCAGCGCTTATCGATGAAACTATGCTTTCGAAACTCGCCCCCGCAGGTTACTACATCGCGCTGCGGGTCGGCTTTTACGCGCCCGAGCGCGAGATGAACGCCTTTCCGTCGGACTGGACCGACTACTACACGCGGGACGGGCTGGCGCTGGTCGATCCCTACATGCAGTGGTGCCAGAGGAACGCGGGCATCTCGCGGTGGAGCGCGGTCGACCTGCCGGACCCCTACTCGGTCGCGTTTGCCTATCGGCGGTTTGGCATTCCGTTTGGGGCATCTGTCTCGATCACCGGGACGATCACCGAGCCGCGGCGCAGTTTCGGCGTGTTCGCCCACCCGGATCGGGAGTTCAGCGAGGAAGAGATGGCGCTGCTTCACGATGCGCTCGACCAGCTCCACTCGGCCAACAACGACGTGCTGACCCCGGCGCAGGCCGCCGCCCTGCGTCTACTGTCACAAGGAAAGCGGCAGAAAGAGATTGCGGCCCTGCTCGGGATCTCGATCAGCGCCGTCAAGGCACGCCTGAAGAGCGCCTCGGAACGTCTGGGCGCGAGTACACCGATCGAGGCCGCCTCCATCGCGGCAAGTAGCGGAATGTTGTGATCTGCAAGGCCGGTCCCGGCACGCAGAAGTACAAGTCGCTTGGTGCATTAATTCGTTGAAAATTGTTCGGCGCGTCGTGGACGCAGGAAGCTGCGGGCCTCGTTTCCGGGTCGGGCCCGGCATGGAGAGTCAGGGTGGCATTGAACATCATCGACCTCAGCACGGTGAAAAGCCGCGACGAAAACTTTGCGATCTTTCTGGATCAGCTCTGCCAGCGTCTTGATCTCGACTATGCATCTTACGCGATGGTCGGCCCGTTTGCCGGGACGGTGCAGGGCTATGCCAACTACCCCGAGCCGTGGAAGAACCACTACATTCGCCAAGGATTGCACAGGGTTGACCCGATCCTGCACAAGGCCGGGCGCAGCATTGCCCCGGTCGACTGGACCCGGTTCGAAAAGGATCAGTCGTTCCGGTCAGTGTTCTATGCGGCCGACGATTTCGGCATCACGCCGCAGGGGCTGACCGTTCCCATCCGCGGCCCCTACGGCGACCGCGGGCTGCTCAGCGTCACGCGGGCCTGCCCGATCCCGGAATGGGAAAAGCTCAAGGCCGCGATCGTCGGCGATCTGCAACTCGCCGCCGTGCATCTGCATGATTCCGTGATGCGCTCGTCAGTGTTGTCCCGCGCCTTCAATACGCCCGCCCTGTCGCATCGCGAAATCGAAATCCTTCAATGGGTTGCGGCAGGCAAACAGCAACAGGACATCGGCGATATCCTGGCGATTTCTCATCGCACGGTTGAGGTTCATCTGCGCTCGGCGCGGGAAAAACTGGGCGCATTGACCACATTTCAGGCGGTTGGCCGCGCCATTGGGCTCGGATTGATTTTCCCCTGCTAAGGTCCGCCACCACCAAAAGACCTACGGGATAACCCGTATAGAAAAAAGTTGCGATTTGGCAAATACATATCCCTGCCGCCACAAGGGGAAATACCATGATTTACATCGTCGACTCGCTCAATGCTCACGAATACGGTGACCTTCTCGACAACATGCACCGCCTGCGGGCGCGCGTGTTTTCCGATCGTCTTGGCTGGGATGTGAAGGTCAAGAACGGCATGGAACGGGACATGTTCGATGATCTCGATCCGGCCCATGTCATCAGCGTTGACAATGATGGCCAGGTCGTCGGCTGCATGCGTCTGCTGCAGACCACCGGCCCGCACATGCTGACCGACATCTTCGCCTGCCTGCTGGACGGCGAGCCGCCGCTGCGCAGTTCGACCGTGTGGGAAGCAACCCGGTTTTGCGTGGATACCGCGCGGCTTGGGCGCGGAACCTGCCGGAACTCGATCTCTTACGTGACGAGCGAGGTGATGATCGGGGCGTTTGAATACGGCAAGGCCGCCGGCGTGACCGATGCGGTCGCCGTCATCGACCCGGTGATGGACCGGGTGATGAAGCGGTCGGGCAACGGCCCGTATGGCTACCTGGGCTCGCCCAAGCCGATGGGCAAGGTGACCGCGCTTGCGGCCCTGATGGACTGCTCGACGCAGCGCATCGAGCGGCTGCGGGAGTTTTCGGGAATTCGCCACGACGTCTTCCAGCCGCAGCACGTCGAACTGGCGGCATGAGGTGCGCAACTCCTCTCGAACGCTGTTCCTGCCAACCGGTTCGGGTAGAACCGGCGAAAGCAGGCGGCGTTGGAGAGGGGGCGACGCCCGCAACCGGCGCGTAACGTGGCCAGATCAGGGTTCTGGCCGGAGGGAATCGAAATGACGGATCATCGCTGGTTGGTGTCGGCATTGATCGACATGTTCGAATACGCAGAGCGTTCGGATCTGGACGAGGTCGCCCGGTCCCTTGAAGCTGCGATCGAACGCATTTCCCCCATCGTCGGTGGCACGCCGGATGGATCGGTGGCTGATGACCGGGGCAATGCCGTCGGGCAAGGGCGGGCCTCGGCCAGCGTCATCCCGTTTCCGGCGGCACGGCAGCGCCGCAGCGCCTGACGCGTTCGACGCTGATGGCTGCGAGGTGACGAGGGTCGCCCTTGCCGGACGGCGGGGTATTGATCCGGATCACCGGCGGGTGGGGCCTACGGCTGTGGCGGCCGGCCTCATCCCGCAGCGCATCTTCGTCGCCGCCGTTTGCCGCCGGGGCCATACGGGCGCAGCGCGGTCAGCGCAGCAAGCGCCAGTATGGCCGCCGACCCACTGGCGCTGACGGTGAAGGCGGACCAGAAAACGGTGCCGCCGAGCAGCCAGGCCAGAAGGCCGCAGACATACCCGACAAGGGAAGCAACAATCATAAGTCCGACGACCATGCGGTTCTCCCGGCGGTTGCGACGCCATGCCCCAACTGTTTTACATGGGTGCGCCCGCCGATCCAGTCGCATAGCGCCCCGTGCGTCTCGAACATTGGCCTGAAAAGCTTGCGCTTTCGTGTAGAGCGGGGGCACGGCAAAGAAATTTTGCAGGCCATGCCCTGCCGCTCAGGTAGAGCGCGCGCCAGCGAATTCAAAATACGGGCGGCGACGCCGCCTGCCCCTTGCGGCGGGTGACAGGCCCGGTTGCGCGTGCTAGCCAACCTTGCACACAGGTTTCCCCTCCCGTCGCCGAAAGACCGCCATGAAGATCGCGCCCACGCCCCTGCCCGGTGTTCTGCTGCTCGAACCCCGTCGCTTCGGCGATGCGCGGGGGTTCTTCTCGGAAAGCTGGAACCGGCGGACGCTGGAGGCGGCGGGGGTGCATTTGCCGGAGTTCGTACAGGACAACCACTCGCTGTCGGCGACGGCGGGCACGATCCGGGGGCTGCATTTTCAGGCGCCGCCGCATGCGCAGGGCAAGCTGGTGCGCTGCGGCCGGGGGCGGCTGCTGGATGTGGCGGTGGATGTGCGCCTGGGCTCGCCGACCTACGGGCGCTGGGTCGCGGAAGAGCTGAGCTTTGCGAACGGTCGGCAGCTGTGG
>WGNF01000014.1 GCA_016124615.1 Paracoccaceae bacterium
AAGAGCCCGTCTGAGCAGGATGGTAATGCGGGAACGCTGCCGATGTTCCATACGAAGGCGAATCATGCGGCAGCGCTGGCAAAGGGCCACGAGTTGGCCGGGGGTGAGGGTCACGGCTGGCGGGGTGTCCGGTCCGCCGGTGCGGCACGCGGCGAGCACGACGCGTGTGGTCCGCACCGCCGCGTAGTCCACGATGTCCGGCCAGTCGGCCGGCCCGCCGTCACCGGCACGCCAGGTGTCGCGAACGGCGTCGAACCAGCGGCCGTCCGGCAGGCAGCGGATCTGCTGCCCGTGCGGACGGCCGCAACACTCGCATCGCCCTTGCGCCCGCACAAAGCGGACGAACCGGCTCAGATCGGGCCAGTCGGGAGGAGCGCACCGGATGTAGCAGCTCTGGGTGGACATACACCGAGATATAGCGCGTTTCCCGGCCGGCGTGAATCCATCAAATGCAAAGTCACCGTTCACGGCCGAAGGCGGCCGGGCGCGGCGGGCGGGCCCCCCCCTCGCGGCCCTTGGCGGGGCCGAAAGAGCGCCCGGGACGCCCCGGCGGACCGTTGCGGCGGCCCGGCGCGGGCCGGGCACCGCGCGGCGGCGCGTCGACTCGGGTCACCGGCTCCAGGCCCGGAACCCGGTGCACCGGCACGCGGTCACCGATCAGCCGCTCGATTCCCCGGAGCGCGCCGTGGTCGGAGCGGGTGGCGAAGGAGATGGCGATCCCCTCGGCCCCGGCGCGACCGGTGCGGCCGATGCGATGGACGTAATCCTCCGGGTTGCGCGGCAGGTCGAAGTTGATGACGTGGGTGATGTCGCGCACGTCGATGCCGCGCGCCGCCACGTCGGTGGCGATGCAGACCCGGGCCCGGCCGTCGCGCATGGATTGCAGCGCATGGGTGCGTTCCTGCTGGCTCAACTCGCCCGACAGCGCCACCACCGAGAATCCGCGGTTGTGGAAGCGGCCCATCAGATGCGTCACCTCGGCCCGCGTCTTGCAGAACACCAGCGCCGTCTTCGCCTCGTAGAAGCGCAGCAGGTTGATGATCGCATTCTCGCGGTCCTGCGGCGCCACCGACAGGGCGCGGTATTCGATGTCCACATGCTGCTTTTGCTCGGCCGCCGTCTTCAGCCGCACGGCGTCGCGCTGGTACTGCTTGGCAAGCTGGGCGATGGCGGGCGGCACCGTGGCCGAAAACAGCAGCGTCCGCCGCCCTTCCGGCGCGGCGCCCAGGATGAACTCCAGATCCTCTGCAAAGCCGAGGTCGAGCATCTCGTCGGCCTCGTCCAGCACCACGGCGCGGATGCCCGTCAGGTCCAGCGAGCCGCGCTCGATATGGTCCTTCAACCGGCCCGGCGTGCCGACAACGATATGGGCGCCGCGATCCAGCGCGCGCTTCTCGGTGCGGTAGTCCATGCCGCCGACGCAAGACGCGACCTGCGCCCCGGTTTCCTCGTAAAGCCAGTCCAGCTCACGCTTGACCTGCAGCGCCAGTTCGCGCGTCGGCGCGATGATCAGCGCCATCGGGGTGCCCGCGAACAGGAACCGGTCCTCGCCCGCCAGCAGGTCGGGGGCGATGGCGATGCCGAAGGCAACCGTCTTGCCCGACCCGGTCTGCGCCGACACCAGCAGGTCGTGCCCCTCGACGCCCTCGCCCAGCACGGCAAGCTGCACCGGGGTCAGTGTTTCATAGCCGCGTTTTGCAAGGGCAGCCGCCAAGGGCGCCGCAATGCCGGAAGTTTCCGTCATGATCCGTCTTTCCAAAAGGGGGCGAGGCCGGAATCCTGTTCCGGGGGGCCCGAGAAATGGCCCACCCTTTTCCCCTTCTGCGCCGGGCCTCCCTGCCCGCCGCCACGGAAACACCGGAGCCGAAGCGCGCCTTCTACGCGAAGTCGCGGGCGTTGTATAGTCAGCCCTGCGCCTCTGGCCGGGGAACCAGCCAGATCAGCACCGCGATGGCGATGAAGGCGGTGGAGTTGTAGATCAGCGCCGCCGCCATCGCGCCGATATAGACCGGATGCGCCGGGCCCGCGCCAAGGCCTGCGAGGTGGGCGAAGAAGATCTGCCCGAGGATCGCCACCCCCAGCGCGCCGCCGACCTGCTGGAACGCCTGCACCGCGCCCGAGGCCGATCCGGTGTCGCGCTGCGGCACGCTGGCCAGCACGACCTGAAAGATCGGCGAGATGCAGGTGCCCAGACCGAAGCCGCCCAGAAACATCGGCGTCATGAAGGCGAGCCATGTCACCGCGTCGCCGGTCCCCTCGACCACGAAGCGCAGCGATAGCATGGCCAGCGCCATGAATCCGGCGCCCGCCGTGATCCGCTGCCGCTGCCAGCGTCCGCCCAGCCGCCCGGAGCTGAGCGAGGCCGCCATCACCCCCACCGAGAACGGCATCGTCATCATCCCCGAATGCAGCGGGTCAAGGCCGAAACCCGATTGCAGGAACACCGCCAGCACCACGAAGAAGCCCGGAATGCCGCTGTAGAGCAGGGTCGAAAGCGCCGTGCCCAGCACGAAGCCGCGATCGGCCAGCAGGCTGACCGGCAGCAGCTGTACCCGGCCCAGCCGGGCCTGCCGCGCTTCCCACAGCCCGAAGGCCAGCGCCAGCGGCAGCGCCGCCGCCATCGTGGCGAAGGTCCAGACCGGCCAGCCCGCCTCGCGCCCCTCGATCAGCGGGAACACCACGGCCAGCAGCGCCGCCGCCGCCAGCACCATCCCGACCAGATCGAGCTTCAGCGGATGCGACCCGCGCACCTCGGGCACCAGCCGCAGCGCCAGCACGATCGCCAGCAGCCCGACCGGCACGTTGACCAGAAAGATCGGCCGCCAGTCCAGCCCCCAGATATCCTGCCCGATCAGGAACCCGCCCAGCACCGGCCCCATCACCGAGGCCATGCCCGAGGCCAGCCCGAACAGCGCGAACGCCTTGCCGCGTTCCTGCGGCGGAAACAGCACCGGCACCAGCGCCAGCGTCTGCGGCATCATCACCGAGCCGCCGACCGCCTGCAGCACCCGCGCCGCCACCAGCGTGCCGATGCTGGGCGCCATGCCGCAAACGGCCGATCCCAGCGTGAACACCGCGATGCCCGCCACGAACATCCGCCGCCGCCCCAGAATGTCGCCCAGCCGCCCGGCCGGCAGCAACAGAAGCGCGAAGGTCAGGATATAGGCCGCCACCACCCATTCGATTTCCGCCGCCGTCGCCCGGAACGCCCGCAACAGCGAGGGCAGCGCGACGTTGACGATCGACACGTCGATCAGGTTCATGAAGGCCGCCGCCAGCAGCACCGCCATCGCCACCCAGCGCCGGTCGGAATAGCCCCCGGCGGCGGGCAGCGCCATCGCGGCCGGTGGGGGCGGGGTCTCGATGTCCATCATGCACCTCGGTGGGGTCGGCACGGCCGCGCGCCGCGCCGGAACCTAGGGCGAGATCGGGGGGAGGGAAAGGGCTCGGGCCGGGTTGATCATCGCGAAGGTCTGCTAAAGGTCGAACGCCCGCTGCGCCCCCCTGTCTTCTTCCTTTGCCGCCCGCTTGAATCCGCCATCGCCGCGCGCCGGAAACCGCACCGCCCGGTCGCGCAGGGCCATCGCCTGTTCAATGGTCACGATCTGGATGCGCGGCACCGTCACGGCCTCGAATCCCGGCAAGGCATAAAGCCCTGCCCCCGCCGCCTCTGTCACCATCGGCTGCGTCGGCTCGGTCAGGGTCAGAAACACCCCGATCCCGGCGCCCTCGCGTTCGATCACCCCGCGCAGATCGCGGATCATCGACACGCCGACATTCTCGCCGGCCTTGACCGAGACGATGGCGCGCCCCTCGTGCTTGGTGCCGAACCAGATGTTGCCATCAATCCCCTTGTCGGCGCCCTTCTTGCTCTGGTTGCCGGGTTGGGCGTTGATCAGCGACAGCGCCCATTTCTCGAACTCGAAATAGTAATTCTTGTCGGTCCGCCCCCGGTTGGCCATATCCCGCGCGCCCTCGATATCCTGCGGCACGCCGTGGGTGGCGAACTGCACGCCGGGAAAGGCATCGCGCAGCCGTTTTTCGATCAGGCCGATGGCCAAATGGGTCACGTCGATGCCGATCCACTGCCGGTTCAGCTTTTGCGCCGCGTGAACCGTGGTGCCGCAGCCGCAGAAGGGGTCGAGCACCACGTCGCCCTCGTTCGACGAGGCTTGCAGGATGCGTTCGAGCAGGGCGACGGGCTTCTCAGTCGGATAACCAAGCCGTTCGTGTGCAAGCAGTGGTCTAATATCGTTCCACATGTCTTGCAGGGGAACCCCCGGCATTTCATCAAGAAAGCGTTTGTATTCAGGCATTCCGTCGAACGTGTGCCGCAAACGCCCCTCCAGTGCAAACTTGCGCATGTTACCTTGCGAGTATGCCCAGAATCTACCGCCGTATGGATATACGCTCCTATATTCCCACCCGACTCGAGGGTTCAAATGCTCCTCGTCAAGGTCAGCGACCCAACGCTCTTTTTCAAATTCGCGCTTCTTGACTCGCCATTCGTAACTTGTGTCGCCGCCTCCTTTTGCGGCTGTTAGGTCGCCTCGCCTGAATCGGCGACCAGTATCTTCGTCAACGAGTTTGTAGTCTCGACCCGTATATTCTTCCTCATAGGGTGTGAATTGGTTGTTCCACGTCCATTTGGTGGGCGATTATATACTTAAGAAAGCTAGTTGACGAACGGCTGTCGCGCGGTCATCTTGACCGACATGCTTCTTAGACAGATAATCCGCGCACAGAAGGTCATGTTATCTGCCGGATCGTGGCAGGTTGGAACTATGCCTAAGTCTGCCTTCCCGTTGTCCAAATCTAAAGGAAAGGCATATAGGTTAGGAAACCGGCGATGGCGAGCTATCACCTTCACATCTAACGGAATTTTGTGTAGGTTGCTTGTGTCATACAGCTACAAGCTTGGTCAATATCAAGCTATGCTTGGCATCGACGAAGGTGGGGACACGAAGCTTTTGGCACGTCTGGAGCGCCACCCAACGCACGGCGGCTGGCACATGCACGTAACCTGTGACTCGGATGCCGCGCCGCCGGGGATAAAGGTGGGGCCTTGGGTCAGGTGCCTTCACGGGAAGACTCACAAGCGGTATCGTAGCGAAGTTCCGAACACAGACGAAGAGGCATTTCGCAAGGCCATGGCGGTCTTTCGTTTGGACCGGATTCAAGGGGAAGGGTAGCATGATGAAGGAAGAACTATGCACCGCTTTCTGCGAAGGTTTAGAAATCGTCAAGGTTCCAATTGGCTTCGCTGTGGGGACAAACTTTAAGACCGACATGGGCGATAACTTAGCTTTTTATGTCTGCGGACCAGACAAAAACGATCTTTGGTATCTGCAAGATGATGGAACAACCGTTCCGTATATCGAAGCAAGCGGGGCAGACCTATCTGTGGCCGCTCGCGAGGAAGCGTTTCAGGCTCTCCTGGCTGATTATGGAGCAGTCCTCGACACTGATACATTGGAGCTCAAATCTCGCGTGTTGGATCGAGCAGATGTTCCTGCCTCCGCTATGCAGTTTGTCGCCCTCTTGTTGCGCGTTCAGGATTTGGCACTCCTTTCCACTGAACGCGTTCACTCAACTTGGGTCGAAGAGGCGACGAGGATGTTGACTGGTGCAGTCGCTGGTCGGGCCACGGTTGATTTGAAGGCGGCAGTATTTCCAGATGCAGATGAGTTTCCTGCAGATTTGGTGCTTAGATCAGAAGCTAGGCCGCCAGTAGCTGTATTTTTTGGTGTTTCAGACACGAAAATCTATGAGGCGTTGCTGCTCCAGTCTTACGCAAAATACCAAGTCAAGCGCGACTGTGAGGTTGTGGTCATTTTGGAAGAGGATGGAGCAGTCACAAAAAAAGCCCGCCAGAGGGCAGACAATCATCTAATCGTTCCACGCTTTAAGGGCGGAAAAAGTGATGCGATAGGACGAATTGTAGAAGTCGCCACAGGATCAAGACCAGAGGTGATGCATTGACTGTGACGTTTGAATCTACTGTGAAAAATCTCCTGAACATGAAGCCGAAGCCGCATGATAAGGACTTCGGCGACAAGGAAGATCAATCCGGCTCGCGATCTGACCAATCATCCAGCAAGCGGGAAACCAAGTTACGAAACTCAGGAGACGACTGAGTTAAACCGCCGATAGATGAGACGCTTGCCTTCTGCGCCCTTGACGATCAGGGCTGCGCGTTCGGTGTCTTCAACGCCGTTGGCCGCACGGTTGCTGTAGCGGAACGCAAACTCGGCGGCATAGCGGTGCAGGTGTTGCTTGCCGCAGTGCTGATAGACCCCCTTCATGCCGCGCTTGAAGATGCTGAAATAGCCCTCAACGGTGTTCGTGGTCACGTTGCCGCGCACATACTCTTCTGCGCCATGGTTGACGGACTCGTGCGCTGCGAAGTGTTGGTGGAGATTATCGTACTGCATGGCTTCGTCGGTGTGGATGGTGGCTTCTTTGGCAATATTGCCTTGCAGGATCGGCAACAGTGTCTTGATTTTCAGGTCGTCAACCACAACGCTCTTGGCGCGGCCAGTGCTGCGGTCAACGAGGGTGAAAACTTTCATCTTGTGCCCGACGCCACGCTTCACTTCTTTGCCGGGTTCGCGACCGATGAAGGTTTCGTCAACCTCAACAACGCCGCCGCCCGTACCGAAACCCGCGCCGGTGTTGTCAGTCATTGCTTCGCGGATGCGATGCCACATGAACCACGCGGTTTTGTAGGTGACGCCAATGGAGCGGTGCAGTTGATGGGCGGAAAAGCCTTTCTTTGAGGACGCCATCAGATGCGTTGCCAGCATCCACTTGTGCAGAGGAACCTTGGAACGTTCAAAGATGGTGCCGACAGTCACAGTGAACTGCTGGCGGCAATCGCCGCACTGAAACAGGCCGGGGCGATGTTTGGCACCTTCAAGGCGCTTGCACTTCTCGACGCCACCACAATGCGGGCAGAAAACACCATTGGCCCAACGCTGCGCTTCCATATAGGCACGGGCGGCATTGTCGTCGTGAAAGATGGGGTTGTCGAGGTTCATGGCGGTATCTCCTTGAACCAAATATGCTATCCCGCGCCTGCTTTGTCAAGTATATAATCGCCATTTGGTGCCCTTCGTAAAGTAGAAGATAACGTCATGTATGTGCCCGAAATTGGCTAACCCTTGTTTTGTATCGTTGTGTGAACTTGACCTTTTCCAAACGACTTCGCTTTTGAAACTTTTCGCCCCAAACACCGCATCCAGCAAGATCTTCAGGTAGTGGCTCGCGGTCGGGTCGCAGTGCAGATAGAGGCTGCCGGTCGATTTCAGCACCCGGTGCAGCTCGATCAGCCGCACCGCCATCATGGCGAGGTAGGCCATCATGTCGTTGTCGCCCAGGAAACTGCGCATCGCCCGCAGCATGGTGGCCGCCGCAGCGTTGCCGCCCCGCATCACGTCGCCAAACGCCTCTTCGGCGCTGTCGTTCCAGTGCCAGGTATCATCGAACGCCTCGATCTGTGCCGCGCTGTCGGTGCCGGTCGGGCCCTTGAACAGCACGTTGTAGCTGGCGTTGGAGTTGAACGGCGGGTCGAGGTAGATCAGGTCCACGGTTTCATCGTGGATGGACTCGCGCAGCACCTTCAGGTTGTCGCCGTAGTACAGGTTGTTCGCCATGTCCCGCCCTCGTCGGCCGGGGTTCGGCCCCCCGGCCCGCTGCGCCCATTCAGACCGCAATCCGGTTAAGATGGTCTGAATGCCACCCTGTCAAACCCGCCCCGCCGCGGCAAGCCCGCCCGCCGCCCGAAAGCGGTGCGTTGTCGGTGTGAAATCGGTGCTTTATCGGTGCGAAAGCGGTAGGGGGTTTTGCCCCGCGCTTGACCTCCGGCGCCGGTGGTCTAGGGTGCGCGCGACCCCGCGACAGGAGCCTTCCATGACCCAACGCCTGCATCTCGTCTTCGGTGGCGAGCTTGTCAGCCCGTCCTCGACCACCTTCAAGGATACCGCGAAAATCCACATCGTCGGCATGTTCCCCGACTATGCCAGCGCCCATTCGGCCTGGAAGGCCGAGGCGCACCGGACCGTGGACGACGCCCACATGCGCTACTTCATCGCCCATATCCACCGCTTGCGGGATGAGGAAACGCCGGCCGGGCCGACCGAAGAGCTGGGGGGCTGACCGCTACAAGATGCGGCGTCCGGCGGGTCTGACCCTCTATCTTGCGTTGACGCGGAAGGCGCGGGGGGCCGGGATCGCGCTGCCCGCGCCTGATCGCCCGGCCCGGCCGACCGGCCCGCTGATCTGGCTGCAGGTGCCCGACCCCGCCATGCTGCCCGCCGCCGCCGAGCTTTTGCGCCGTCTGGGCGAGGATCGCCCGGCCGCCCATCTGCTGCTGACCGCGCCCGACGGCGGCCCGGTCCTGCCGCCCCGTATCCTGCGCCAGCCGCTGCCCGCGCCAACGACCAGCGCGCTTGCCGCGTTCCTCGACCACTGGCGCCCCGACGCCGCCGCCCAGATCGGCGGCCCGCTCGACCCCCTGCTGCTGCACCACGCCGCCGCCGAGGGCCTGCCGGTCATCCTGGTGCAGCCCGCCGTTCCGCCCCGCCGGGCGCTGCGCCTGATCCCCGGCCTTGCCCGCCGCGCGCTGGCCGATGCGGCGCGCATTCTGGCGCCCGACGCGGGCACCGCACGCATCTTGCGGCGGCTGGGCGGCACCGCGGCAGCGATCGAGACGGTGGGGCGGCTGGAAGAGGGCTCGGCCGCCTTGGCCTGCAACGAGGCGGAACGCGAGTCGGTGGCGCATGTGCTGCATGTGCGCCCGGTGTGGCTGGCCGCCGCCCTGCCGGAGGCCGAGATTGCCGCCGTGATCGAGGCGCATCGCGCGGCACTGCGGCTGGCGCACCGGCTGTTGCTGATCGTGGTGCCCGACGATCCCGCGCGGGGCGCGGCCTTCGCGATGGCGCTGGCCGATGCTGGCGACTGGCGCGTCGCGCTGCGTTCGGCCGAGCAGGAGGTGGACGAGGAAACCGAGGTCTATGTGGCTGATACGGAAGGAGAGTTGGGGCTGTGGTACCGGCTGGCCCCGATCACCTACCTTGGCGGCAGCCTGACCGCCACCGGCTGCCTGCGCCCGCCCTACGAGCCTGCGGCGCTGGGGTCGGCGGTGGTGCACGGGCCGCGCACCGGGGGCCATGCGGGCGCCTTCGCCAGCCTGTCGGAAGCGCGCGCGGTGCGTGAAATCCGCGCCGCAGCCGATCTGGGCGAGGCGGTGGGCGATCTTCTGGCGCCCGACCGGGCCGCGCTGCTGGCGCACAACGCCTGGGCCGTCACCTCCAGCGGTGCCGAGGTGACGGGCCGCGTCGCGCATCTGCTGTTGCAGGCGCTTGATACCCGGCGGGGCCCGGCATGACCGCGCCCGCCTTCTGGTTCACCCCGCCCGAGGCCCCCGACTGGCGTGCCTGTGCGCTGGCACCGCTGGGCGCGCTCTACGCCGCCGCCACCGCGCGCCGTCTGCGGCAGGGGCCGGGCACGCGCGTGGGCGTGCCGGTGATCTGCATCGGCAACCTGAACGCGGGCGGCACCGGCAAGACCCCGGCCACCATCGCGCTGGTGCAGCGGCTGGCCGCGCGTGGCATCGCCGCCCATGTCGTCAGCCGCGGCTACGGCGGCACGCTTCCGGGCCCGGTGCAGGTGGACGAACGCCGCCACCGCGCCGCCGAGGTTGGCGACGAGCCGCTGCTGCTGTCGGCCTTCGCGCCGACCTGGGTGGCGAAAGACCGCGCCGCCGGGGCCCGCGCCGCTGCCGCAGCGGGGGCGCAGGCGATCGTGATGGATGACGGCTTCCAGAATCCGGCGCTGACGAAAGACCTGTCGCTGATCGTGGTGGATGCGGCCAAGGGCTTCGGCAACGGCCGCTGCCTGCCCGCCGGGCCGCTGCGCGAGCCGGTGGCGGTGGGTCTTGCGCGGGCCGATCTGCTGCTGTCGATCGGCGGGGCCGAGGCGCAGGAGGGCTTTGCCCACCAGTGGGGGTCGCAGATCACCCTGCCGCACCTGACCGGGCGCCTCGATCCGCTGCAGACGGGGATGGACTGGGCGGGCCTGCCGGTGATGGCCTTCGCCGGGATCGGCCACCCGGAGAAGTTCTTTGCCACCCTGCGCGGCCTCGGCGCGAAACTGCTGCGGGCCGAGGCGCTGGCCGACCATCAGCCGCTGTCCGAGGCGCTGATGCGGCGGCTGGAACTCGACGCCCGCCTGTCCGGCGCCCAGTTGGTGACCACCGAAAAGGACGCGGTGCGGTTGCCCGCCAGCTTTCGCGCCAAGGTGCTGACCCTTCCGGTGCGGTTGCAGATCGACGATTGGGCGGCGCTGGACGCGGCGCTGGACCGGCTGTTCCCGCGCTGATCTGCCCGTTCTTACTGGCGAAAATATCCCCGCCGGAGGCTTACCCGGCTTGTCGCGGGAGCCTCCGGCGGGGATATTTGAGCCAGTAAGAATGTGGGGGGGTCAGCGTTCGCCGCCGTCGTCCTGCCCCAGCTTCGGTGCGGGGCGATCCAGCGCCAGATCCGCGCCCGAGAAGGTGAAGGGCGAGCGCACGCCCGGCACGCCGTCGGGGGCGATCTGCATGCCGCGCGCGATCACCTGCGGGTCGGCGAAGACCGCGGCCAGATCGTTGATCGGCCCGGCGGGCACGCCTGCGCCTTCACAGGCGGCCAAGAGGTCGGCCTTGGCGAAGCGGGTGGTGGCCGCGGTCAGCCGCCGCGTCATCTCGGCGCGGTTGGCGATGCGGTCGGCGTTGGTCAGGAAGGCGGGCGCCTCGGCCATGTCGGGCAGGCCGAGGAGGGCGCAGAGGCGGCGATATTGCCCGTCGTTGCCGGTGGCGATGATGATCCAGCCGTCGGCGCAATCGAACACCGCGTAGGGGGCGAGGTTGGGGTGCGCGTTGCCCATCTTCACCGGTGCTACGCCGGTGGCGAGGTAGTTCATCGCCTGATTGGCCATGATCGAGACCGCCACATCCATCAGCGCCATGTCGATGTGCTGGCCCCGGCCGGTCGCCCCGCGCTGGTGCAGCGCGGCGAGGATGGCGGTTGCCGCATAGACGCCGGTGAAGATGTCGGTGACGGCGACGCCGACCTTCTGCGGCTGGCCCTCGGGGCTGCCAGTCACGCTCATCAGCCCGGCCATGCCCTGAATGATGAAGTCATAGCCCGCGCGGGAAGCATAGGGCCCGGTCTGGCCGAAGCCGGTGATGGAGCAATAGACCAGCCCCGGATTGATCGCCGACAGCGCGGCATAATCCAGCCCGTACTTGGCCAGCCCGCCGACCTTGAAATTCTCGATCACCACATCGGCGTCGGCCACCAGCCGCTTGACCAGCGCCTGGCCCTCGGGGGTGGTGAAATCCGCCGTCACCGAGTGCTTGCCACGGTTGGCGGCGTGGAAGTAGGCGGCCGAGCGGTCGCCGTCATGTTCGATGAAGGGCGGGCCCCAGCGGCGGGTGTCGTCGCCCTCGGGCGCCTCGACCTTCATCACCTCAGCGCCCAGATCGGCCAGCGTCTGACCGGCCCAGGGGCCGGCCAGGATGCGCGCCAGTTCGACGACCTTCACCCCATGCAGCGGTGCGGTCATGCTCAGCCGTTCTTCGCCAGTTCCGCGTCGAGGATCTTCGAGAACTCGTCGTAACCCATGTTCTTGTAGGTGGTGCCGTCGATGACGAACGAGGGCGTGCCCTCGATATGGTCGGCGGCCGAGTCCTTCTGGTATTTCTCGACCAGCGCCTGCGCCATCTTGCCGTCGTTCATGCATTGGTCGAGCTGCGCATCGGTCATGCCGGCGGTCTTGCCGATCTGGCGCAGGCTGGCCACGACGGTGTTCGGATCCTGCGAACCGGCCCATTTCTGCTGGGTGTCATAGAGGATGTCGACAATGCCGAAGTAGCGCAGCGGCCCGCCGCAATGCGCCATCATCCCGGCCCAGAGGCCGTATTTGTCGAAATAGACCTCGCGCACAGTGAACTTGATCTTGTTGGTATCGACGTAGTTCTTCTTGATGTCCTTCCACACCGTCGCGTGGAATTCCTCGCAATGCGGGCAGGTGAAAGAAAGGTATTCGGTCACCGTCACCTTGGCATCGGGATTGCCAAGCGACATGTCGGGCACGTCGGGCAGCGGTGCTGCGTCGGGGGCGGGCGCCGTGGTGTCGGCCATCGCGGGCGTCGCTATCAGCGTCTGCGCGGATGAGGCGAGCGTGGTCTGCCCGGGCTTTGCGGACGTCCACCAGACGCCGCCCGCAATCAGCGCGGCCCCCAGGGTGACGAGTGCCAGTTTCTTCAGCATGTGTTCAGCCTTTCCGTTGTCCGGACCGTGTTAAGACGTTTTGCCCCAAAGCTTCAAGCGCCGCGCGCAGGCCGGGGTCGTGCACCGGGCGCGCGGCCTCGGTTGCGGCCTGCACCGCTTCGGCGCTGGGTTTCGTGGTTTCGGCGGCGGGGGCCGCGCCAAAGGCCACCTGACCCTCGGCAAAGCCGGTGGCGGCGGTCTGGGTGATCATCACCCGCGCGATGGCGGCATAGCCATAGCAGGCGTTCACCCGATCCCTGATGCGATCCTTCTGCATCTCCAGCATCGGGGCGCGCGCACCGGTGGTCAGCAGCGTCAGCGTGGCGCCAAGGCCGCCCCGGCCATAGCCGATCTTAACCGGCACCGCGTTGGCGGCGATGTCGTCGCCGACGATCTCGGCCCATTGCGTCAGAAGCCGGGTGACGGCAAAGCCGCGCGATTCCCCTGCGGTGCGCAGGCGGTCCTTCAGAAGGCCCGCAGCAGGTTCGAACCCGCGCATCCGGCGTGTGTGGGGCGGGTTCTGCGGCGGCATCCTCTGTCCATTCCCGAAGTCGAGGCTATTCTAGTGAGGGGCGGGCGCGATGCCAGCACTAGAAGCGATGCGGGAGCATAAAGATTGCGTGACGGGCAGGTCATTTCGGCGCGGCTTCTGGCCTGGTACGACCGCAGCGCGCGGGTGATGCCCTGGCGCATCGGGCCGGCGGATCGGGCGGCGGGCGTGCGGCCCGACCCCTACCGGATCTGGCTGTCCGAGGTGATGCTGCAACAGACCACGGTGGCGGCGGTGCGCGACTATTTCCACCGCTTCACCGACCGCTGGCCGACGGTGGCGGCGCTGGCCGCGGCCGCGGATGCCGAAGTGATGGCCGAATGGGCGGGCCTTGGCTACTACGCGCGGGCGCGTAACCTGTTGAAATGCGCGCGCGCCGTGGTGGGATTGCATGGCGGCGTTTTTCCGGCGTCGCGCGAGGGGCTGCTGGCGCTGCCCGGCATCGGGCCCTACACCGCCGCCGCCGTTGCCGCGATCGCCTTCGACGAAGCCGCGACGGTGGTGGATGGCAATGTCGAGCGGGTGGTGTCGCGCCTTTTCCGGGTCGAGGAGCCCTTGCCGGGCGCCAAGCCCCGGCTGACCGCGCTGGCCGCGACGCTGACGCCGCTGGTGCGCCCCGGCGATCATGCACAGGCGATGATGGATCTTGGCGCCACCGTCTGCACGCCGCGCAGCCCGGCCTGCGGGCTTTGCCCGGTGCTTGACCTTTGCGCGGCGCGGGCGGCGGGGGTGCAGGCCGATCTGCCGCGCAAGGTGGCGAAGGCGGCGAAGCCGACCCGCTACGGCATCGCCTATCTTGCCCGCCGGGCCGATGGCGCCTGGCTTTTGGAACGGCGGCCGGATCGGGGGCTTCTGGGCGGGATGCTTGGCTGGCCGGGAACCGACTGGTCGGCCGCGCCCGCGCCCGCACCGCCGATGGCCGCCGACTGGCGCGACCTTGGCGCCGAGGTGCGCCATACCTTCACCCATTTCGATCTGCGCCTGACCCTGCACATGGCCATAGTGCCGCAGGGGGCCATGCCGGATCGCGGTGATTTCATTGCGCCGAAAGACTTTCGCCCCGCCGAGCTGCCCACCGTGATGCGCAAGGCGTTCGACCTGGCCCGCGCGGCCGAGGGCGGCGATTGAGGTTCGTCGCGAAAGCGTGTTCTATGCCGACGGAAGCCCGAGGGAGGGAGAGCAGATGATCCCGGCCGAACAGGTGTCGCGTCTTCGCAGCGCCCTGCCGTTCTGGCTGTCGCTGGGGATGATCCCGCTGGCCGCGCTGGGCGCCACGAAGGGCGGCTGGACGGTGGTTCTGCTGCCGCTTTATTCCTGGGGCCTGTTCTCGATCCTCGACGCGCTGACCGGGATTTACACCGAGAATGCCGATCTTGAGACGCCGGTGTCCGGCCTCATCTGGTATCGGCTGATCACCCTGATCTGGTTCCCGGTGGAGGCTTGCGTGCTGTTCGGCACGATCTGGTACGTCACCCACCTTGGCCACCTGAGCGGGCTGGAAATGGGCGTGCTGTTCTTCGGCATGGGTGTGATCTCCGGCACTGTCGGGATCAACTACAGCCACGAGTTGATGCACCAGAAACCGGCGGGCGAGCGTTGGCTGGGTGACCTGCTGCTTGCTTGCGTGATGTACGGCCATTTCCGGTCGGAACACCTGAGGGTGCATCACCTGTGGGTCGGCACGCCTCGCGATGCGGTGACGGCGCATTACAACGAGGGGTTCCACCGCTTCTTTCCGCGCGTGCTCTGGCAGTGCTACGCCTCGTCCTTTCGCGCGGAAAATGCGATGCTGGCGCGGCGCGGGTTGCCGTGGTGGCATCATACGAACCCGTTCTGGCGCTACTGGGCGCTTGAGACGCTGATGTTGGGGCTGGCCTTCGCGCTGGGGGGCTGGGTCGGCCTTGGCCTATTCCTGTGGCAGGCGTTCGTCGCGGTCTGGCAGCTGGAGCTGGTGAATTACATCGAGCATTACGGCCTGACCCGCCGCCATCTGGGCGAGGGCCACTATGAACACGTTCTGCCGCGGCATTCGTGGAACGCGGCGCATCGCGCCTCGAACTGGCTCTTGATCAACCTGCAACGCCATTCCGACCACCACTACAAGCCCGACCGGCGGTTTCCGCTGTTGCAGAACCACGATGCCGGCGAGGCGCCGCAACTTCCCTTTGGCTATCCGCTGATGACGATGGCGGCGATGGTGCCGCCGCTGTGGAAGCGGGTGATGAACCGGCGGGTGAAGGCGTGGCGGCGCCAGCACTATCCCGACATTGCAGACTGGAAGCCCTACAACAAGGCGCTGAACCCGATGCCGCGCGGTGCGCTGTGACCGGGGCCGCGGCCAACGCGCTGGAGTTTGCTTTTTTCGTCGCGCTCTGGGGTTCGGCGGTGGCCTGCATGCGGTCGGCCATCGCCACCGGCCGCACGCCGCAGGGCACCGTCGGCTGGGTCGTGTTCCTGTTCGCGGCGCCCTATGTTGCCGTTCCGGCGTTTCTGGTCTTCGGCCATCGCCGCTATCCCGGCTACGTGCGTGCCCGCCGGGCGTTGCGCGCCGAGATCATTGCGCTGCACGGGCTGGTGGCCCCCTACAAACCGGCGCGCGTGGCCGATCTGGCCGCCGACGGCGGCCGCGTCCGCTGCTTTGAGGCGCTGGCCGGGGGGCCGCTGGCGGCGGGCAATGCCGTCAGCCTGCTGGTTGACGGCGAGGCCGCCTTTGCCGCGGTCTTTGCCGCCATCGACGGCGCGCAGGACTATGTGCTGGCGCAGTTCTACACGATCGAGGATGACGCATTCGGCCGCGCCTTCGCCGCCCGGCTGATGGCGAAGGCGCGGGCCGGGGTGCGTGTGCATCTGCTTTACGATGCGCTGGGCAGCCGCCTGCCGCGCCGGTTTCTGGACGACCTGGCCGACGCCGGGGTGGCGGTGCGCAACTTCCATGCGATCCGCCGCAGCCGGGGGCGGTTGCAGGTGAATTTTCGCAACCATCGCAAGATCGTGGTGGTTGACGGCAGGATCGGCTTTACCGGCGGCATGAACGTGGGCGAGGCCTATATCGGACGCGACCCGGTGCTGACGCCCTGGCGCGATACGATGGTGTGCCTTGAAGGGTCGGCGGTGCAGCAGCTTCAGTTCATCTTTGCCGAGGATTGGTTGTGGTCATCGGGCGAAACCCCCGCGCTGGACTGGTCGTCGCGACCCGCCGGTTCGGCCGCAGCGCTGGTGCTGGCGCCCGGTCCGGCCGATTATCAGGAAACCGGCAGCCTTTATTTCGTCAACGCCATCGGCGTGGCGCAGCGGCGGATCTGGATCGCCAGCGCCTATTTCGTGCCCGATATCGACGTGCTGGCCGCGCTGAAGGTGGCGGCGCTGCGCGGCGTCGATGTGCGCCTGCTGGTGCCGGAGGCGCGCGATCACTGGGCGGTCTGGCTGGCCGCCTTCGCCTATTTCGACGAGGTGCGCGCGGCGGGGGTGAAGGTCTGCCGCTACGACGTCGGGTTCATGCATCAGAAGGTGCTGCTGATCGACGACGATATCGCCTCGGTCGGGTCGGTCAATCTGGATAACCGGTCCTGCCGGCTGAACTTCGAGGTGACGCTGATCGTGTCGGATGCCGCCTTCGCCGCCGAAGTGTCGCGGATGCTGACCGAGGATTTCAGTCGCGCGCCGCCCTACACCACCAGCCTCGCGCGCCAGCCGCGGTGGCTGGTGCGCATCGGCGCGCCGCTGGCGCGGTTGATGGCGCCGATGCTGTAGGCGATCAGTTCGGCCGACCGCGGTCAGCCTCCATCTCGGCGCGGATCTGCTGGCGCAGGATGTCGATCGGGATCGTCTTGCCCTCGCGCTTGAAGTGCCAGTAGGTCCAGCCGTTGCAGCTGGGCGCGCCCTCCATCGCGGCGCCGACCTGATGGATCGAGCCGGTGATGTCCTTGCCCGCCAGCGTGCCATCGGCGCGCACCCGCGCCAGCGCGCCACGCGGCGACACCAGCATCTCGCCCGGTCGCAGCATGCCGCGTTCCACCACCTGACCGAAGGGCACGCGGGGTTCGGCGCGTTTCGAGCCGGTCACGTCCAGCGCGGACCGGTCGAAGCGGCGGATGCGGTCGATGCGTTCGGCGGCGACCTTGCGATAGGCCTCTTCCCGCTCGATTCCGATGAAGTCACGGCCCAGCATCTTGGCCACCGCGCCGGTGGTGCCGGTGCCGAAGAACGGGTCGAGCACCACATCGCCGGGGTTCGTCGTGCCCACCATGATGCGGTGCAGCAGCGCCTCGGGCTTTTGCGTCGGATGCGCCTTGTCGCCGTTTTCGTCCTTCAGACGCTCGCCGCCGGTGCACAGCGGGATCACCCAGTCCGAGCGCATCTGGATGCCCTCGTTCAGCGATTTCAGGGCCTCGTAGTTGAAGGTGTATTTGCTCGCTTCGGCCTTCGAGGCCCAGATCAGCGTTTCATGCGCGTTGGTGAACCGCTTGCCCTTGAAGTTCGGCATCGGGTTCGACTTGCGCCAAACCACGTCGTTCAGGATCCAGAAGCCCTGATTTTGCAGTTCGGATCCAAGGCGGAAGACGTTGTGATAGCTGCCGATCACCCAGATCGCGCCATTCGGCTTCAGCAGCCGCTTCGCCGCCGCAAGCCAGTCGCGGGTGAAGCTGTCATAGGTTGCGAAGCTTGAGAACTGGTCCCAGTGGTCATCCACCGCATCGACCTTGGAATTGTCGGGGCGATGCAGGTCGCCGCGCAGCTGCAGGTTGTAGGGCGGATCGGCAAAGATCAGATCGACCGAAGCCTCGGGAAGGCCGCGCATCACCTCGATGCAGTCACCCGCAAGGATCTGGTTCAGCGGAAGCGTGGCTTCCACGGCTTTGGTTTTTGTCGTCATCTCTGCCTCGTTCTGCGCTTTTTCGCGCATTTGTGTTGGACAGAAGATGAGTCATCCCCGATTCGCCGTCAAATTCTTTTTTGAATCAAAGGGTTACAGAATGTCTTGCTACAACATGTTGTGCACGGGTCGAAACGAACGCCTATGGTGTGGGGTGACGCCCAAATCTTGAAGCGCCTTCAGATGGGCGGGGGCGGGGTAACCGGCGTTCTTTTCCCAGCCATAGCCCGGATGCTGTTGCGCCAAATCCACCATCAGCGCGTCGCGTGCCACCTTGGCCACGATCGAGGCCGCCGCGATCGACAGCGCGCGGGCGTCGCCCTTCACGATCGCCTCGGCGGAAAGCGGAAACCCGCGCGGGATCATGTTGCCGTCGATCAGCACATGATCGGGCGGCAGCTGAAGCCCGGCCACCGCCCGTTCCATCGCCAGATGCGAGGCGCGCAGGATGTTCAGGCGGTCGATCTCTTCGACCGTGGCATGGGCCACCGACACCTCGGCCACCGCGCGGATCGCGGCGTCCAGCGCCTGCCGCCGCGCCGCCGTCAGCGCCTTGGAATCGTTCAGCCCGGCGGGGATGCGCGCCGGGTCCAGCACGACCGCCGCCGCCGTGACCGGCCCAGCCAGCGGGCCACGGCCAACCTCATCCACGCCCGCGACGCGGGTCAGGCCACGGGCATGGGCGGCAGTCTCGAAGCTGAAATCGGGTGCGGTCATGGCGGCAGATCACCCGATCCGCCGCCCGGCCGCAAGCCCGCCTAGTTGCGGAAGCGGTAGCCCGCATGTTCCATGCACCAGCGCGGGATCGCGTCGCGCGGGCCGTGGTCGGTGTAGACGGTGAAATCGCAGCGATCCGGCAGGCCACGGAAGCCCGCGTGTTCAAGGCAGCCGCGGAAATAGGCGCGCTCGAACCCGCGGCCACGGTCGACCGACAGTTCGCAGCGCGCCGGGATGGTGTAGGTCGCGTGCTGGCGCGGCGGAGCGTAGTACTCATCCTGACTGTAGTAGTGAACCACCGGGTGGTTGGCGGTGTTGATGCCGTTCACGAGGGCGCCGCCGATGATGACGCCAGCGACCAGGCTGCCGACGTTGCCGTGATCGGCAAAGGCGGGCGTGCTGGTGGCCGCAAGCGCGCCGGTGGCGGTGGCGGCCGCGAGGATCAGGGCGGTGAATTTGGTGTGGATGGTCATCTCTTGCCTCCTGCGTCTGGGCAATTGAGGGAATGTCGGATGCGAGTGCCAAGACGAAACCGGCAGGCAAAGCGGGGCTTTGCCATCGGTCCGTCGCGGTTGGGGGGCTGAACCGCCCCGCGCCGTCAGTGGTTGTAGCCGTACTGCCACTGGTTGCCGCCGTAGGAGCGGCGGTTGCCGTGGTGCCAGCGATCCGGCCCGTTATCCCAACGGTTCACCTCGTGATAGCGGTGGTGATCGTCGTTGGTCGCGTTCGCGATGATCGCGATGGCGGCGGCGCCGGCCAGCAGGTTGAACAGCGCCTGATCGTCGGCGCGGGCCGGGGCGGCGGTAAAGGTTGCAAGCGTCATGGCGCCCGCAGCCAGCGTCAGGGTGAGTGTTTTGCCAAAAGTCATGTGCGTGTTCCTTTTGCGGGTTTGCGGCACGGTCGCCATCGGGGCGTGCTTGCCGTCGATGCATTCCAGATGGCCCGGATGGCCCGTGCAGAGCAATATCGGCACCTTGTTATACGATAACCGCCGTCGGATCCGTCGGCGGTTATTGAATTGCGGCGCTCGCCCGGCCATGCTCCGCTCATGAAACGCCGGACCTCTTTCCGCCTTGCCCTTGTGGCGTCGCTGCTGGCCGTTGCGCTGGCACATCCGGCCGCGGCCGACTGCTATGTCGATTACAAGGCCAAGCAGGGCAACCCGCTGCGGCTGCATTATGGCGTGATCAAGCTGCCCGATTCCGCCTGCGGCAGCCCCGCCGCCGCGCGGTCGGCGATTTCCGCCCGCATCGGCAAGGAGGGCTGGACCTTGCTGGCCGTCCTGTCCATCTTCGGCCCCGACGGTCTCGCCCAGAGGAAAAGCAGTGCCGGAGCCTACTACCTCCGCTATTGAGCGTTTGCGCGCGGGCAACCGTGTCGTGACGGTCGGCATCATCGCCATCGTCGCCATTCTGGCGGCGGCGGCGGTGTTCCTGTTCCTCAGCCTGCCCGACGCCAACGCCTTCAACGCGCGGGTGGAACAGATCTTCGCCCAGAACAACGCGCTGACCTCCTCCAGCGACATCCAGCTGCTGGAGATTCTGGCGCAGTCGGGCACCACGTTTTCGGATGTGCTGGTGTCCTACCGGATGGTGATCTTCGTGCTGCTGGTGTTTTCCACCTCGCTGCTGATCGCCGCATTGGTGTTCCTGGTGACGATCATCACGCAGAACCGGCGCATCTCGGCGATTCAGGCGACGGGGATTCAGGTCTCGTCGCTGCTGATCAGCCGGGCGGAAAATACGGTTTACCTCAACAACCTCGAATTCAAGCTGACCGAGGCGGCGATTGAAACGCTGTCGGCGCTGGCCGAGGCGCGGATGGATGACGAGGTGCTGTCGGGCGCAGAGCTGGAGGCGGTGATCTCTGGCAAATCCACGGCCGATTGCGAAGAGGCGGCGGGGGCGACGCGCATCAAGCGGCTGCGCGACACGCTGGGCAACCAGATCGTCAGCGAACTGCTGGTGAAGAACATCGCCCGGCGCGGCTACATGCTGGCGATCGACAAGGACGTGATCCGCATGGTCTGACGCTCAGCGCGGGCTGAGGCGGGTCATCCAGTCGGCGTGCAGCGCGGCCGGGGCGGCCAGCACGCCCGCCGCCTGCGGATGGGCGGCGTTGAAGCGCAGCGGGGCGCCGAACCGGTCGGTAACGGTCGCGCCCGCCGCCGTGGCGATCAGGCCCCCGGCGGCAATGTCCCATTCCCATGCGTCGCGCAGCGTGATCAGCCCGTCGTGGTTGCCCTCGGCCACCAGACAAAGCCGCCAGGCCAGCGAGGTGCGAAAGGCACGGTGCAGGTCGGGCACGCCGCCGGGCCAGTGGTCGGGGTTCAGCGCGCCGCCGCTGGTCAGCACATTGGCACCGTTGGCGGGGGGCGTGGCCACCCGGATCGGGGCGCCGTTCAGCAGCGCCGGACCACCCGCCTCGGCGGTGTAAAGCAGGTCGAGCGCGGGCAGGTAGACGACCGCCGCCGTGACGATGCCATTCTCGGCCACGGCCAGCGACAGCGCGAAACCGGCTTCACCCGCGATGAAGGCGCGGGTGCCGTCGATCGGATCGACGATGAACACCCGTGGCCGGGCCAGCCGGGCGGGATCATCGTCGGTTTCCTCGGACAGCCAGCCATAATCGGGCCGCGCCGTGCACAGCAGTTCGGCCAGCATCGCGTCCACCGCCATGTCGGCCTCGGTCACCGGGCCGGCGCCGTCGGGCTTTTCCCATTGCACCGGATCGTGCTTCCAGTAGCGCAGCGCGATCTCGCCTGCCGCGCGGGCCGCACGGGTCAGCAGGGCGAGGTCACTCTCCGGCAAGTGTCAGGCCCTCGACCAGAAGCGAGGGCACGACCATGCCAAGCCAGGTTCGCGCGTCATTGGCGGGCCGCAGCGTGCGCAGCATCGCGCGCAGGTTGCCCGCCACCGTGCATTCGTTGACCGGATAGGCGATCTGCCCGTTCTCGACCCAGAAACCCGAGGCACCGCGCGAATAATCGCCCGTGGTCGGGTTGATCGAGGCGCCGATCATCGAGGTGATCAGAAGCCCGGTGCCCATGTCGGCCAGCAGGTCGGCCCGGCTTTGCGTGCCCTGGGTCAGCGCGACGTTCGACGGCGCGGGCGAGGGCGGACCAGATGTCGATCGGCTGGCGTTGCCGGTCGAGGGCAGGCCCAGCTTGCGCCCGGTGCCAAGGTCCAGCGTCCAGCCGGTCAGGATGCCGCCCGCCACGATGTCGCGGCGGTGCGTCGGCAGCCCCTCGGCGTCGAACGGGCGCGAGGATCCGATCCGCGGGCGGTGCGGGTCTTCGGTCAGCGTCAGCGCGTCGGGCAGCACGGCTTCGCCCAGCGCGTCGCGCAGCCAGCTTGCGCCGCGCGCGATCGAGGCGCCGTTGATCGCGCCCAAGAGGTGCCCGATCAGCGAACTGGCCACCCGTTCGTCATAGACCACCGGGAAGGCGCCGGTTTTCGGCTTGCGCGCCCCGGCCCGGGCCAATGTGCGTTCGGCGGCAGTGCGGCCGATGGTTTCGGGGTCGATCATGTCGCTGTGATAGATGCGCTGGTCGGCGAAATAGTCGCGTTCCATCTTGGCCCCGGTGCCGGTGATCGCCACACAGGACAGCGCGCGCGAGGTCAGCCCATAGCCGCCCGAAAAGCCGTTGGTGGCGGCGATGTGCAGGCGTCGGCGGCTGTAGCTGGCCCCGGCGCTGTCGACCTGGCTGATGCCGGGCACGCCGCGGGCGGCGGCCTCGGCGCGCAGCGCATCCTCTTCCAGCGTGGCGGGCGAGGGTTCGGGGGCCGGGTCCACCAGATCGAGCGCGGCGACATCCCAGGATTGCGCCAGTTGTGACGGGTCGGCCAGCCCGATGGTGGGGTCTTCCGGCGCCTCGCGCGCCATCGCCACGGCGCGTTCGGCCATCGCCGCGATGGTCTGGGCCCGCGTATCAGAGGCCGACACGCAGGCTTGCCGCTTGCCGATCAGCACGCGCAGACCGATGTCGATGCCCTCGGCGCGTTCGGCCTGTTCCAGCCGCCCGCTGCGCACGTCGATCGACACCGCCGTGCCATCGACAGTAACCGCATCGGCGGCCTCGGCACCCGCCTTGCGGGCGGCATCCAGCAGGGCGTGGGCGAGGGATTCGAGCGTGTCGGACATCGGCGGGGCCTTTCGATTCGGATGTTTCGCACGTAGTCGGCGCCGCCGCCGCGCGCAAGCCGGAGGGCACGAAAAAGGCCGCCCCAACCGGGGCGGCCGCTGCTTCTGACCAAAGCGTTACTGAATGCGCTGGCCGTTCGCCATGATGGAGCCATCGGCGTTGAACTCGATCTTTGACGTCATCGTGTCCTCGCCCTCGCCGGGCTTGGCGAACATGCCCAGCATCATCCGCGCGCCCATCGCCTGATCCTGCGGCACAAGGCCCATCTTGGTCAGCTTGTCGATCAGGCCGTTGCCGCCGACCAGCTTCAGATCGACCGACCCGGTGGGTTTCGGCATCGGGCCCTGACTGTTGTCAAAGGTCACGGCGCCCGTCCCGCTCAGGTCGGCACCGGCGGCGGTGACCTGAAGCTGGTTCAGGGTCAGCGAATCCAGCTCGCCCGGAATGGCGGGCGGCTTGGCCGCCTGTGCCGGGTCGAAGAAATCGAAGGCCCACTTGCCCTTGCCCGCAAGGTCAAGGATCACCGTCGCCGGATCATGCGGCAGTGCGCCTTTGGGGTCGACCATCGCCCAAAGCTCGTCGTTGACGGCGACGCCGTTGAGTTTGGTCAGCAGCGCGAAATCCTGCGGCGTGTCGGATTTGCCGACCGGCAGCAGAATGTTGAACGCGCTCTGCACCATCTTCAGGGTGACCGAGGGGATCGGGCTTTGCGACGACTCGACCGTCACATCCAGCCCGTTGCTGCCGCCGCCGTATTGCAGATGTGACTTGTCCATCGACACGGTGATGTTGCCGCCCGCCACGCTGCCGTTCGAGGCGCTGGTCTTCGGCGCCTGATCGAACTTGAAGGCAAAGGTGGTCGCGCCATAGGTCATCGAACTGTCGACCGCGTAACCGGCCGCCAGCGCCGCCGACATGTTCGTCATGTCCATGCCCGGGACGGTCGTCATCTTGCCGGTGCCGGCCAGATTGCTCGATGTCGCCTCGGCGTGCATGGTGCCGGGGCCGTCGGGGTTGGTCGCGTCCATCATGAAGGACAGGCCGGCGATCGAACTGGTGCTGTCGATGTGCTGCGGCGAGGTGCCGACCAGATGGCTGGTGCCCTTCACGCCGTTCATCGCGGCCTTCACCCGCAGGTCGACGGCTTTGCCGTCGGTGGTCAGCGAGTTCAGCATCACCGCGACCGTATCGGCGGCCCCGGTATAGGTCATGTCGCCGTCGGCGCCGGTCACCACGGTCGATGCGCCGGTCTGGTTGATCGTCGCCGTGGCACTGGTCACCGGTTTCTGGTCGGCGGCAGAGGCGAAGGTGATCGGGATGCTGGCCGGTGGCGTGATCTTCACGCTGCCGTCGCCGCCCTCGGTAAAGTCAAGCTCTGCCACCGTGGCGCCGATGGTGCCACCCTTGGTGATGGCGGTGATCTTCAGCCCCTTCACGGCGAGCGTGCCGCCCGATTTCGCCTGACTGTCGGCGGCGACCGTCATGCCAAGCCCGCTCAGCCGGGCCTGCATCGAGGACCAGACCTGATCCGCGGTGATGGCGCCTGCGGCCGTACTCGTCAGGAGGCTGGCGGTCAGAACGCCCGCAGCCATTCCAATAAACCTGTCCATTTCAAACCCCTCTGCGTCTATGACTAAACTGTGATCAGCATCTTGCGGCGGCCCGTCTTGGTCAAGGGATTCCCTCGACCGGCGGAACGCGCTAACAGACAGTATAGGCGGAGCTGAGGGAGGATGCGATGGGCGCGATGACGGGTAAGGTGGTGGTGATCACCGGGGCCAGCCGTGGCATCGGCGCCGAGGCCGCGCGGGTCTTTGCGGCGGCGGGGGCGCGTGTCGGGCTGCTGGCGCGCGATGCGGGCGCGATTGCCGCGCTGGCGGCCGAGGTTGGCGGGCTGGCGGTGGCCTGCGACGTCGCCGATGCGGGGGCGGTCGCTGCGGCGCTGGCGCAGGTCGAAGCGGCGTTTGGCCCGCTGGACGTGCTGATCAACAACGCGGGCGTGATCGAGCCGATCGCGCATATCGCCGAGGCCGACCCCGAGGCGTGGGGCCGCGATATCGACATCAACCTGAAGGGCGTCTTTCACGGCCTGCGCGCGGCGCTGCCGGGCATGATCGCGCGCCATTCGGGCACCATCATCACCGTCAGTTCGGGCGCCGCCCACAACCCGCTGGAAGGCTGGGGCGCCTATTGCGCCGCCAAGGCGGGCGCCGCCATGCTGAGCCGGGTCGCGCATGTCGAGGCGGGGCCCGCGGGCGTGCGCATCATGGGGCTGTCGCCGGGAACGGTGGCGACCGGGATGCAGGTGAAAATCCGCGCCAGCGGCATCAACCCGATCAGCCAGCTGGCGCCGGATGCGCATATTCCCGCCGACTGGCCCGCGCGGGCGCTGCTGTGGATGTGCTCGGCCGATGCCGACGAGTTTCGCGGCCAGGAAATCGCGCTGCGCGAAGACCGCATCCGCCGCCGGATCGGATTGATCGCGTGATCGGCGTTTCGACGGCGGATGGCCTGACGACGCTGACGCTGAACCGGCCGGACAAGGCGAACTCGCTGACCCGGGTGATGCTGGGCGCGCTGGAGGATGCGGTGGCGGTGGCCGCCGGGGATGGCACCCGCGTGCTGGTGCTGACCGGGGCGGGCAAGGTGTTTTCCGCCGGTGCCGATCTGGACGAGGCGCGGGCGGGCCTTGCCACCGATCCGGTCTGGGAACGGCTGTCGGCGGCGATTGCCGCGCTGCCCTGCCTGACCATTGGCGCGCTCAATGGCACGCTGGCGGGCGGCGCGATGGGCATGGCGCTGGCCTGCGATCTGCGCGTGGCGGTCGAGGGGGCGAAGCTGTTCTACCCGGTGATGCGGCTGGGCTTTCTGCCGCAGCCGTCCGACCCGCGTCGCTTTGCCGCGCTGGTCGGCCCGGCGCGGGCCAAGCTGATCCTGATGGCCGGGGCCCGCGTTCCGGTGGAAGAGGCGCTGACCTGGGGGCTGGTCGACCGCGTCGTGGCGCCGGATGCGCTGACCGAAACGGTGGCGGCGCTGGCGGCCGACGCGCTGGCCGCAACACCCGCCCATGTCGCCGCGATCAAGCGGCTGGTGCCGGGCGCTTAGCCAACCTCCTGCCGGTCAAAGCTGTGCGCCGCCGCCAGCCGCCAGGCCTCGTTGAAGCGGGGCGAGGCGGTCGGGTCGGTCAGCAACTGGCCGGGCAACAGCGCGTCGTATTGTTCGGCGTAGCTGATCGCCCGGTCGCCCGGCCCGCGCCGCAGCACATGATGCGGGCGCAGATCGGCCGGATGCGTCAGCCCCGCAGCTGCGATCAGTTCGGCCAGCGCATGCACCGTGTTGGCGTGAAAGTTCTTCACCCGTTCGGCCTTGTCGGGCACCACCACGGCGCGCTGGCGCAGCGGGTCGGGCGAGGTCACGCCGGTCGGGCACATGCCGGTGTGGCAGCTTTGCGCCTGAATGCAGCCGATCGCGAACATGAAGCCGCGCGCGGCGTTGCACCAGTCGGCCCCCAGCGCCATCACCCGCGCCATATCGAAGGCCGAGATGATCTTGCCCGAGGCGCCAAGGCGGATACGATCGCGCAGCCCGCAGCCGATCAGCGCGTTGTGCACGAAGCTGAGCCCGTCGCGCAGCGGCATGCCGATATGATCCATGAACTCCAGCGGCGCGGCGCCGGTGCCGCCCTCTTTGCCGTCGATCACGATGAAGTCGGGGGTGATGTCGGTTTCCAGCATCGCCTTGCAGATCGCCATGAATTCCCACGGATGCCCGATGCAAAGCTTGAAGCCCGCAGGCTTGCCGCCCGAAAGCCTGCGCATCCGCGCCACGAATTCCAGCAGTTCGACCGGCGTCGAGAATGACGAATGCGCGGCGGGCGAAACGCAGTCCTGACCCATCGGCACGCCCCGGATCGCGGCGATTTCGGGGGTGATCTTGGCGGCGGGCAGCACGCCGCCGTGGCCCGGCTTGGCGCCCTGGCTCAGCTTCAGCTCGACCATCTTGATCTGCGGATCGGCGGCGACGGCGGCGAATTTGTCGGCGTCGAACCGGCCATCTGGCGTGCGGCAGCCGAAATAGCCCGAGCCGATTTCCCAGATGATGTCGCCGCCAAATTCGCGGTGGTAGGGCGAAACCCCACCCTCGCCGGTGTCATGCGCAAAGCTGCCCATCCTGGCGCCCTTGTTCAGCGAGCGGATGGCGTTGGCCGACAGCGCGCCATAGCTCATCGCAGAGATGTTCAGGACCGAGGCGGAATAGGGGGCGGTGCATTCGCCCGGATGGCCGATGTCGATCCGCATCGACGCGGCCGCGGCGGGGGGCTTGGGCGCCAGCGAGTGATGCAGCCACTCGTACCGCTCGCCATAAACGTCGTACTGGGTGCCGAACGGGCGTTTATCCAGCACACCCTTGGCGCGCTGATAGACGATGGCGCGCTTGTCGCGCGGGAAGGGGGCGCCATCCTTGTCGGCCTCGAAGAAATACTGCCGGATCTCGGGGCGGACGTTTTCCAGCAGAAACCGTAGATGCGCGGCGATCGGGTAGTTGCGCAGGATGGCGTGGCGGGTCTGCACCAGGTCGCGGATCCCGACCACCGTCAGCGCCAGAAACGCCAGCGCCAGCAGCGCATCGACCGTTTCCCAGGCCGGATACCGCACGGCGAGCGCGGCAAAGAGCAGCGTGCCGACGACGGCGAGCGTCAACGGGCTGTAGCGTGCTTCGAACGGTTGCCGAAGGTAGTTCATCCACGGATCTCCATGCTGCGCGGTGCGTGCCATCGCGGCGTTTCGCCGCGCAGCATAGACGCGAATTCTTTTCAATTCGAAGACTGAAACGGGCCGTTTTCATCATTCCGCTGCGGCGATCGGGTGCCTTATGGCGTTTTCCTTGCCTCGCGGCCCGCTTCTTGCCACAGGTGCGTGAACGGGACGGGGCAAACGGATGGATCAGGCGCAGATCGTCGTAACGGCCGAGGGCTACCTGCGGCAGGGCTGGGCGATCGCCCGCGACTGGTTGACCACGCCTGCCGCATGGTCGCAGTTCGCGCTGCTGATCGCCGCCTACATGATCGCGGTGGTGCTGGATCGCCGCCTGCTGCCGGTGCTGCGCCGCCTGCTGACGCCGCCCGCCGGGCAGGCGGGGCTGCTGGTCGAGGCGCGCGGGCTGGCGTTGCGGTTCCTGCCGCTGCTCTTGCCACTGCTGGCCTATGCGCTGACGGCGGCGGGGCAGGCGGTGACGGTGTCGCTGTTCGGATCGGGCGTGGTGATCGCCTTCGGCAAGCGGGTGTTCCTGTTCCTCGCTGCGCGCCTTTTCGTGCGCGACGGGCTGCGCGACCCGTTCCTGCGGCTGCTGGGCCGCACCGTGCTGGTTCCGGTGGCGGCGGCCTATGCGCTGGGATTCCTCGACGCGATCATTGCGGCGCTGAACGGGATGACGCTGCAGGCGGGCAACATCACCTTTTCGGTGATGGCGCTGATCCGCGGCGCCATTGCGGGGGGTCTGTTGTTCTGGCTGGGGTCATGGTCGAACCGGCAGAGCGCGGACTACATCAAGAAGCAGGAGGTGCTGCGCCCGGCCACCCGCGAACTGGCGGTGAAGGCGGCCGAGGTCACGATCTTCGGCGCGGCGTTCCTGCTCTTGATGTCGATCATGGGGATCGACCTGACGGCGCTGGCCGTGGTCGGCGGCGCGCTGGGCGTGGGCATCGGGCTGGGCCTGCAACAGATCGCGGCCAATTTCATCAGCGGCATCATCCTGCTGGTCGAGGGGCAGGCGACGGTGGGCGACTATGTGCAACTGGACGGCGGCGAGGCCGGAACGATCGTCAAGATGACGGCGCGGGCCTGCATTCTGGAAACCTTCGACGGCCGCTGGATCGTGGTGCCCAATCAGGATTTCATCACCACGCGGGTGGTGAACTACTCTGACCAAGGCAGCGCCAACCGCTATGAGGCGCCCTTTTCGGTGGCCTATGAGACCGACCTGAACCGGGTGCCCGCGCTGATCGAGGCGGCGGTGGCGGCGCTGCCCTTCGTGCTGGCCAAGCCCGAGGGGCCAGAGTGCGAGCTGCGCGGCTTTGGCGAATCCGGCGTTGATTTCGCTGTGGAATTCTGGGTCAACGGGATCGACGACGGCAAGAACCGCTACACCTCGAAAGTGCTGTTCGCGATTTGGAACGCGCTGAAGGCCGAGGGGGTCGAGATCCCCTATCCGCGCCGGGTGATCGAGATGCGGCCCGCGGTTCCGGCGTGAGCGAGGCGCTGGTGATCGGCGCGGGGCCCGCCGGGCTGATGGCGGCGGAGGAACTGGCGCGCGCCGGGTTCGGCGTGACGGTGGCCGAGGCCCGCCCCAGCGCCGGGCGGAAGTTCCTGATGGCGGGCAAGTCCGGGCTGAACCTGACCAAGGTGGAGCCGGAACCGGCGTTCAGGGCGGCCTATGCCGAGGCGGCGGACTGGCTGGCGCCGATGCTGGATGCCTTCGGGCCGGCGGCGGTGCAGGATTGGGCGCGCGGGCTGGGGCAGGAGGTGTTCACCGGCTCGACCGGGCGGGTGTTTCCGGTGGCGATGAAAGCCTCGCCCCTGCTGCGGGCGTGGCTGGCACATCTGGGCACGCTGGGGGTGCGGCTGCGCACGCGCTGGCGCTGGACCGGGTTCGAGGGCGCCGCGCTGGTCTTTGCGACGCCGGAGGGGGTGGTGCGGTTGACCCCGCGCGTCACCGTGCTGGCGCTGGGCGGGGCAAGCTGGGCGCGGCTGGGCTCGGATGGCGCCTGGGCGCCGATCCTGCGGGCCGAAGGGGTGGAGGTCGCGCCGTTTCAGCCTGCAAACATGGGGTTTTCGGTCGGCTGGTCGGCCCATATGGCGCGCCACTTCGGCCAGCCGGTGAAGGGTGTGGCGCTGCATGCGGGCGGGCGGATCAGCCGGGGCGAGGTGGTCGTATCGGCGCGCGGGCTGGAGGGTGGCGGGCTTTATCCGCTGTCGCGCGCGCTGCGCGAGGGGGCGGGGCTGGGGATCGACCTCTGCCCCGAGCGGAGCGTGGACGAGGTGGCGGCGCGGCTGGCGGCGCCGGGGAAAGAGACGCTGGCGAACCGGCTGCGCAAGGGGCTGGGGCTGACGCCGGCGCAGATCGCGCTGGTGCAGGAATTCGGGCGACCCTTGCCGCAGGGCGCGGCGCTGGCGGCGCTGGTGAAGGCACTGCCGGTGCCGCTGGGCCCGCCGCGGCCGCTGGACGAGGCGATTTCGACGGCGGGCGGGATCACGCGGGCGGCGTTGACCGAGGGGCTGGAGCTCAGGGCGCGGCCGGGCGTCTTTGCCTGCGGCGAGATGCTGGATTGGGAGGCGCCGACCGGGGGCTATCTGCTGACCGCCTGCCTTGCCACCGGGCGGTGGGCCGGGCGGGCGGCGGCGGAAATGGGGTAAAACCCAGTGTTGGCAAGGATTTGCGGGCACCGATTTCACACCGCTTTTACACCGTTTTCACACCGATGCCGTCACCGACGCGAGGCTTGACAGGGGCCGGGCGGCGGCGAAGAGTCGGGCGATGTGGCCGAAGGGGGTTCCCATGCCAGTGCGCGTCTCGGGGCTGTGGTTCGCGATCGTCGCCTTTGGGTTGCTGGCGGGCTGCGTGCCCGCCCTGCTGGACGGCACCCGGCCGGATGGCAGCGCGATCCATGCGATGTTCTATCCCGGCGGCGGGCCGCTGAAAGACCTCTTGATCCTTGACGGAACCAACTATTTCGGCAAGGCCGAGGTCAGCGCAACCGACCCGCTGGCCGATGTGAAATTCCGGCTGGAGACCGGCCAACAGATCCGCGCCGCCTGCCGCACTTATCGCGAGGCGAAGGACGAGCACGGCGAGATGGTGAAGAAATGCACCCGCTACGAGGTGGTGGCGAGCGGGTTCGCGAAGATCCCGAAGGGGTCGGTGTTCAAGGAACCGCAGACGGAGTGAGGGGGGCAAGGTAGCGGCGTACCCGGGCCCGGAGGTCGGCTTGGAGCCCAAAAGCGACAGGCAATACCGCGTTTCGCAACCCCAAAGTGTCTGGTAGATGGCATGTATGGACACTTCCGATATGGACACTTCCGAGACCATCAAGCCGCGGGCGTCAGTTCGAAAGCGCGCTGACGCGATCAAGGGATTTCGTTGCAAGAATCTGGTCGCCGTCATCGAAGACCCGAGTGATATCAAGAATATTGGAACAGTCATCCGGAACGTGAACGCGCTCGGCGTCGAAAAGGCTTATATCGTCGATCCACGCAAAGCACTGCCAGATGACTGGCAAGAGATGCGCGATCGGAAGTCTCTATCGACTACTTCGGTTTCCGCAATCAAGTGGACCTTCGTCAAGCGTTTCGACAGCACCGAAGCTTGTCTCGATCATCTGAAAAAGAACGGCTTTGTCTCGCTCGTTACGTCGCCACATGTGAAGGGCAAGACCAACGTTTGGCTGCACGAGGGCGACTATACGCGGCACACCAAGCTGGCCGTCTGGTTCGGCAATGAGAAGCGCGGAATCAGTGAGCTTGCGGCAGCGCGGAGCGACATGTGCATGGCAATCCCAATGTTCGGAATGATCGAGAGCCTGAATCTCGGGACCAGTTCTGGTATTGTGCTTTATGAAGTGGCCAAGCAGCGACGCGAATACCAGAGCAAATTCCGCCGCGGCGTGCGCAAGGGTGAACGGTCCCAACCGCTGCCTACCTTTATGCCTCGAGAAGAGTGACGGTCTGCTGAGTCGAGCCATATCGCTCCATCGGTCGCTCACTACTCAGTTCACCGTCCGCTACGTCCCGCATAGCGGGCCAACGCCACTCCGGGCAACGCTTGCCGGTCTTGCCCGATTTCCTGAGCGTCAGGGAAATCGGCCCCCCTTGCCCTTCGGCTTGCGCCTTCGGGCAACGACCCGCGCGGTCTGCCACTGGCAGACCGCCTTTGCGGGCCGGTCGCCCTCCTACCGCGCCATCGCGCGTTTGAAGGCGGGGCGGTCGCGCATCATGGTCAGGTAGTCGCTGAGCCGGTGCTGGGTGATCGGGAACTTGGCGGACAGCGCCCAGTTGCCGCAATGGGTCAGGATGATGTCGGGCACCGTCATCACCTCGCCCATCAAAAACGGGCCTTCGGAGAAGCGGTCCATCAGCACCTTCTGGCTGCGCTCGAACTCCCATTTCAGCGAGTCCTTGATCGAGGCCATGCGCAGTTCCTCGGGCAGGATGAAGCTGTGGCGGGCGGCCATCCAGAGGGCGGCGTCGAATTCATCGAGCAGGAACTGGGTCAGGCTGTCCTGCCGGGCACGGTCGAGCGTGCCGGCCGGGTGGGTGAAGGCGCCGTGCTTGTCGGCGAGGTAGGTCAGGATGGCGGTCGAATCGGTGATGGGCGTGCCGTTGTCGATCAGGACCGGCACCTTGCCCGCCGGGTTGAACGGCGTCACGCCTTCCGACCGGGGGGCGGCGGCGATGTGTTCGAACGGCTGGCCAAGTTCCTCCAGCATCCAGAGCACGCGAAGCGCGCGGCTGGTGCGGGTGCCGACGACGGTGTAGCCGGTGTGGGACATGGTCTATCTCCTGGCGAGCATGGCGAGGCGGATCAGGGCACGCTCGATCAGTGCCATCTGCGGCGCGCGCTGTGACGAGCGCAAGGTCAGATCGGTGTCGATCAGGATCGACAGCGCCTGTTCAAGCCGAGGGCTGCCCCAGCGTTCGGCCTGCCGCTGCATCCGGTCGCGGCGCGGCCCGAACACCGGCGGGCGCATCCGGGCGAGGCCCGCGGCCGGGCCGCCAGGGTCGGATGCGGCGGCGTGCAGGGCGCGGAAATGCCGGGTGGCGCCGATGCAAAGGGTGACGGCGGTGACGCCCTGGCCTTCAAGCCGACGCATCAGGGGGCCGATCTTCTGGTGCTCGGCATCGGCGACGACGGCGAGGACGTCATCGACCTCGGCCTCGATCGTGGCGGGGGCGAGGGCGGCAACCTCGGCGGGCGTCAGCGGTGTCGTGTCGCCCCATTTGTAGAGGCCGATCTTTTCCACGGTCTGGCGGAAATCGCCGGGGTCGAGATCGCGCGAAAGGGCGAGCAAGTCGGTCATCGTGTCGCGCGGGATGTCGTGCAGACCCGCGGTGGCGAGCATCGCCTCGACCTCTTCCCGGCCCGGCGGGTCGTCGTAAAGGCCAAGGGCGTAGGCGGCGGGGTGCGGTTCAAAGAGTTTGCGCAGGGCGGATTTGGCGGGCAGCGAGCTGCTGGCGGTGACGACGATCGCCGCATCGCCGGGGCGCCAGTCTTTCAGCGCGGCGGCGATGATGTCGGCCAGCGTGTCGGTGGCATCCTCGACAAAGGCGGCGCGGGGGCCGGGAAAGAAGCCCTGCGCCTTGACCGCATCCTGCAGGCGGGCGGGATCCTTGCGCAATTCCGGGGCCGGAATGCGGGTCAGGCGCATTTCCTCTTCGGCGCCGGGGCCCAGCAGGGCGGCCAGCGCGTCCTGCCGCCGCAGCGCCACCCGCATCGCATCGGCGCCGTAGATCAGCAGGCCGCAGCGTTTCGGATCGGAGCGGGACAGCGTGCGCAGCAGGTCGGCCGCCGTCAGCTTCATTTCGCCCAGGTTCCGGCCGAGGCGACGAGCTGCGTCACCAGCTGGTCGGCGAGGATCGTCATCAGGCTGGCATTCGCCGCGTCTTCGTCGGTCAGCGTGGAAACCGGCGTGCCCGCGGCGGAGTAAGAGGTGAAGCTGTCGGCGCTGCCCTGCGTCAGCACCTTGCCGGTGGCGGCGTCACGCACGGTGTAGGTGACGGTTCCGATCAGGTCGTAGCGGGTGATGGCGTTCGAGGTGGTGATGCCGACGCCCGTGGTATGGGTGGTGATCTTGTAGGACATCAGGAACCGCGGCGTGTCGGCGCGGCCCAGCCGGTTCTCGATCTCGGAGACCAGATTGAAGCTGTTCTTGTCGGTCGGGTCGTCGGGGCGCAGGCCGCCGCGCAGGGTTGCCGCCGGGCCCCCCGGCGCGAAGGCCGGGGTAAAGCCGCAGGCGGCGAGCGGGGCGCCTGCGAGCAGGATCAGGAAGGCGCGGCGGTCAGACGACGACATTGACGATGCGACCCGGCACGACGATGAGCTTTTTCGGGCTGCGGCCTGCCAGCACCTTCTGCACAGTCTCGTCTGCCAGCACGCGTTTTTCAACCTCTGGCGCGGCGGTCTCTTTCGGCACGCTGATTTCGGCCACGCGCTTGCCGTTGACCTGTATCGGCAGCGTTACGTGATCCTCGACCAGCATCGCCGGATCGGCCTTGGGCCAGAGCGCCTGCGCCACAAGGCCGGTGCCGCCCAGCATCGCCCAGATATCTTCGGCCAGATGCGGCGTCATCGGCGACATCAGCTGCGCCATCGTCTGCATCGCCGTGCGCTTGGCATTGGCAGAGGCATCCGACCGCTGCACCGCGTTGGCAAAGGCGTAAAGGGCCGCGACCGCCTTGTTGAAGGCGAATCCCTCGATCCCGGCGGTCACGTCGGCGATAGTGCGGTGCATGGTCTTCAAGAGCGCCATGTCTTGCGCCGGATCGCCCGCGCCGCGCTTGTCGACCTCATCCGCCAGCCGCCAGACCCGGCCAAGGTGCTTGAACGCGGCCTCTGCGCCCGATGCGGTCCATTCCACGTCGCGCTCGGGCGGCGAATCGGACATCACGAACCAGCGCGCAGTATCGGCGCCGAAGGTGGTGACGATGCTGACCGGGTCGACGACGTTCTTCTTCGACTTCGACATTTTGGCGGAGGGGAGGACATAAACTCGTTCTCCAGACTCGGCCAAGAAAGCATAGGCGTCGGCACGCTCCTTTCCAGGATTGTCCTGAAGGTATTGCTCGACCTCTATTTTCAGGAAAGTTCTCGGGTTCTTACCGGGGAGAAAGCCCTCCACCTCTTCAGGAAGATGATACACCTGCCGGACCACCGGGGGGCCGGGCTCCGCGTCAACACCAAGTCTTGGATACGGTTCTCCAGGAATCGTGAACGACGAGGTGTAGATCTCATGCGTCACCATCCCCTGCGTGAACAGCGCGTTGAACGGCTCGATCGCCTTGGCGGGCAGGTGGCCGGTGGCGTGCATGGCGCGGGCGAAGAAGCGGGAATAGAGCAGGTGGAGAATCGCATGCTCCACCCCGCCGATATACTGGTCGACGTTCATCCAGTAGGCGCATTCCTCGGCATCGGTTGGCGTGGCCGCGTGGGGCGCGGTGAAGCGGGCGTAATACCAGGACGAATCGACGAAGGTATCCATCGTGTCCGTCTCGCGCCGGGCCGCCGCGCCGCAGTGCGGACAGGTACAGTCGCGCCAGGTCGGGTGCCGGTCCAGTGGGTTGCCGGGCACGTCGAAGCTGACATCGTCGGGCAGGCGGACGGGCAGGTTTTCCTTCGCCTCCGGCACCACGCCGCAGCTGGGGCAGTGGATGACGGGAATCGGGCAACCCCAGTAACGCTGGCGGGAAATCCCCCAGTCGCGCAGGCGGAAGTTGGTGACGCCGTGACCGATGCCCTTTTCCTCGGCATAGGCGATGGCGGCGGCGATGGCCTCTTCGGCGGTCGCGACCTCGGGCCAAGCGAAGTTCTTCAGCCAGCGCACCTTTTCAGACTTCATCGGCACGAAGGCAGTCTTGCCGACTGGCTCGCCCGCCTCTGCGGCAACGAAGGTGTCGGTGACGTCGAGCCCGTATTTCCGCGCGAAATCCAGATCGCGCTGGTCATGCGCGGGACAGCCGAAGATGGCGCCGGTGCCGTAGTCCATCAGGATGAAGTTGGCGATCCAGACCGGCAGTTCCCAATTGGGGTCCATCGGGTGCTTCACGCGGATGCCGGTGTCGAAGCCGACCTTTTCCGCCGTCTCGATGGCTTCCTCGGACGTGCCGCCCCGGCGGCATTCGGCGACGAAGGCGGCAACAGCGGGGTTGGTCGCCTCCAGCGCCTTGGCCAGCGGATGATCCGGCGCGATGGCGGCGAAGCTGGCGCCCATCAGCGTGTCGGGGCGGGTGGTGTAAACCTCCAGCCGCTCATTCCCTGCGGGCGCGCCCACGGTGTCGAAGGCGAATTGCAAGCCGCGCGATTTGCCGATCCAGTTCGCCTGCATCAGGCGGACCTTTTCGGGCCAGTCCTTCAGCCCGTCCAGCGCATCCAGCAAATCCTCGGCATAGTCCGAGATGCGGAAGAACCACTGCGTCAGCTCACGCCGTTCCACCGGCGCGTTGGAGCGCCAGCCCTTGCCCTCGATCACCTGCTCGTTGGCCAGCACAGTCATGTCGACCGGGTCCCAGTTCACCACGGCGGCCTTGCGGTAGACCAGACCCTTTTCCATCATGTCGATGAACATGGCCTGCTGCTGGCCGTAGTATTCCGGGTCGCAGGTGGCAAATTCACGGCTCCAGTCGATCGACAGGCCCAAGGGCTTCATCTGCGCGCGCATGTCGGCGATGTTGGAATAGGTCCAGGTCTTGGGGTGGCCGCCACGTTCCATCGCGGCGTTTTCGGCGGGCATCCCGAAAGCATCCCAGCCCATCGGGTGCAGCACGGAAAACCCGCAGGCGGCCTTGTGCCGCGCCACCACGTCGCCCATCGTGTAGTTGCGCACATGGCCCATGTGGATGCGCCCCGAGGGGTAAGGGAACATCTCGAGCACATAATACTTCGGCCGCGCCGGGTCGTGATGCGCGCGAAACACGCCCGCCGCATCCCAGGCGGCTTGCCAGTTCGCTTCGGTAACGGCGGGGTCGTAGCGCGACATTCTTGGGCCTCGTTCGGGAAAGCTGCGCGCCGTTATACAAGCGCCGGGGCCGAGGTCCAGCCCGTGCCGGTCACCGAGAGGTGGCGAAGGTCAGAGCTTGCTGTCCTGGATGCGCAACTCGCGGGCGCGGGTCAGGATGGCATCCTCGATCGCGCGCACGGTTTCCACCGAAACCGCCCCGCCGCCCTTCGATTCCATCGCGATGTTCAGCGAGCGGGCATCGAGCGCCGGGTCCTGCACATAGATCGTGGCGCGGTAGGCGCGGCCACCGCCGGGCGGCGTACCGTAACCGGTGACGATGACGCCGGTGAACGGGTCCACCGATTCGACCGGCAGGAAGTTCAGCACGTCAAGCGCGGCGTTCCAGATGTACTTGTTCACCCGTACCGAAGTGTTGGGGTCGGTGGACTTCGAGAAGAGGTCGCCGAGTTTGCCGGTCGGCCTTGTCGCAGGCCCGCCGTGGGTGCCGTCGTCCTGCGCGATCACGGCGCCAGCATCACCTTGCGTCAAGGCGTTGCGCGACCCGCCGCAGGCCGAAAGGGCCGCCAGCAGTCCGACCCCCATGCACGCGCCCAATTTGCGTGGAATGTCCATCGGCCTCATCCCCTGTCGACCCAGCGCCATCGTCCGGCCTGTCTATCGCACAAGGCATTGGTGAACAAGGCCCCCGGGTGGTGGGCAGGCGGCGACCGTCTGGCTGAACTGTGGCAAACCTGCACCAAATACTCGCACAATCCCGGGCCGGGACGTGGTTGCCTTGCAATATTTGGGGTGGCGAGGGAAACAAGCGCATACCCAATTTGGACCTGTCCTGAGTTGGGGCGCACCTTTGAGACAACGAGGGAAACCAAATGAAAAAGATTCTTATCGCTTCGACCGCCCTGACCATGCTGGCCGGCGCAGCGTCCGCCGACGTTACGGTTGCTGGCAAGGGCTACTTCGGCCTGCAGTACTACAGCAAGCCGGCTGCCGGCATGAAGAAGACCGTGCTGTACAGCCGCCTTCAGTTCGAGATTAAAGGTTCGAAGACCACTGACTCGGGCCTGACGTTCCACGGCAAAGTCCGTATCCGCAGCCAGCAGGACATGAGCCACGCCGGTGCGACCCCGATCAACGCCGGCCAAGTCGGTGTGACCGCGGGCCCGCTCGACGTCACCGTCGGCAACGTGTCGGACGCCATCGACGCCCTGACGCTGTACTGGAACTCGGAACTCGGCATCTGCGGTTGCGGCGGTGAAACGCTGAACTACATCGCTCGCGGCAACGGCTTCAATGGCTACTCCAGCCAAGGCGGCGGCAACAACGGCGTGCTGGCCACCTACACCGTTGGTACGCTCGTGGTTCGTGCGTCCTACCAGAGCCACAACAACCTGAGCGCGACCAAGGGTGAAGCTGCTCTGTCGGTTGCCTACAAGGCCGGCCCGCTCAGCTTCGAACTGGGTTATGTCGACAACAAGCGCTCGGCCTCCATCGCCCAGCTGGGCTACCAAGGCTACACCGGCGTCGTGGAATACGCGCTCGGCAACTCGAACATCGGCCTCGCCTACGGCAGCTCGAAAGACACCGACGGCGCGACTGGCGTGAAAGACAAGTCGGTCAACACCGTGACCCTGTACGGCAACACCAAGTTCGGTGCGACCACGGTTCAGGCGTTCGTCTCGAACACCTCGGTTCCGGCGCCGGGTGGCGTGGTTACGGCGAACTTCCGCAAGGTGACCTACGGTCTGGGCGGCGCCTACGACCTGGGTTCGGGCGCGGCGATGGTTGGTTCGGTTCGCACCACCAACACCAAGGGCGGCACCTACGCCGACCTCGGCGTGACCTTCTCGTTCTGATCCTCACGGATATGACAACGAAAAGAGCGGGTTTCCCGCTCTTTTCCATATCCGCTACTGCTCCCTCGAGGGACCTTCAGCGGAATGTGACAAACGCGCAACAAGGGTTGTGCCATTCCTCGTAGCCTCGAGGAATCTCGTTGTATTGCCTCTGCCGCCGCAGGACACAGAGGCATACCCAAATGGGAGCTGTCCCGAGTTGGGCGCACCTTTGAGGCAATGAGGGAAACCAAATGAAAAAGATTCTGATCGCTTCGACCGCCCTGACGATGCTGGCCGGCGCAGCGTCCGCCGAAGTCACCATCGCAGGCAGCGGCTACTTCGGTCTGCAGTACTACAGCAAGCCGGCTGCGGGCATGAAGAAGACCGTGCTGTACAGCCGCCTGCAGTTCGACGTCAACGCTTCGAAGACCACCGACTCGGGCCTGACCTTCCACGGCAAAGTTCGTATCCGCAGCCAGCAGGACATGGGCACCGCTGGTGCGACCCCGATCAACGCTGGCCAAGTCGGTGTGACCGCGGGCCCGCTCGACGTTACCGTTGGCAACGTGTCGGACGCCATCGACGCCCTGACGCTGTACTGGGACTCGGAACTCGGGATCTCCGGTTCGGGCGGTGAAACGCTGAACTACATCAACCAAGGCAACGGGTTCAACGGCTACTCGAGCCAAGGCGGCGGCGACAACGGCGTGCTGGTCACGTACACCGTTGGCACGCTCGTGGTTCGTGCGTCCTACGAGAGCCACAACAACCTCACCGCGACCAAGGGTGAGGCCGCTGTGTCGGTTGCCTACAAGACCGGCCCGCTCAGCTTCGAACTGGCCTATGTCGACAACCAGCACTCCGCCGCTGTTGCCCAATTCGGCTACCAAGGCTACACCGGGATCGTGGAATACGCGCTCGGTAACTCGAACGTCGGCCTCGCCTACGGCAGCTCGAAAGACACGACCCCGGCGAACGTGAAAGAGAAGTCCATCAACACCGTGACCCTGTATGGCAACACCAAGTTCGGTGCGACCACGGTTCAGGCGTTCGTCTCGAACACCTCGGTTCCGGCGCCGGGTGGCGTGGCGATGACGAACTTCCGCAAGGTGACCTACGGTCTGGGCGGTTCCTACGACCTGGGTTCGGGCGCGGCGATGGTTGGTTCGGTTCGCACCACCAACACCAAGGGCGGCACCTATGCCGACCTCGGCGTGACCTTCTCGTTCTGATCCCAGAACCAAGAACGACTTTGGAAAGAGCGGGCCTTGTGCCCGCTCTTTTCTTTTGCGCCGGGCTGTGGCCAAGTTCGCCCGAAGGGTGGGAACAGATGGCGCTTGAGGATATTCGGAACAGGATCGCGGCGGCCGAGGCTGCGGCGGGGCGGGCGGCGGGGTCGGTGAAGCTGATCGCGGTGTCGAAGGTGCAGCCGCCCGAGCGGGCGGAGGCCGTGCTGGCCGAGGGGCAGCGCCTGTTCGGCGAGAACTATGTGCAAGAGGCGGCGGCGAAGTGGCCCGCCTGGCGCGAACGGTTTCCCGGTGTCGCGGTGCACATGATCGGGCCGTTGCAGACCAACAAGGCCAAGCAGGCGGTGGACCTGTTCGAGGCGATTCACACGCTGGACCGGGCCAGCCTTGCCGAAAGGCTGGCCCGGCTGGCGCAGGCGCGGGGGGCGAGCCCCGACCTGTTCGTGCAGGTGAACACCGGCGCCGAACCGCAGAAGGCGGGGGTGCTGCCGGACGACGCGGATGCCTTCATTGCCACCTGCCGGGGGCTGGACCTGCCCGTCATCGGGCTGATGTGCATCCCGCCGGAAGGCGAGGATACGACGCCGCATTTCGCGATGCTGGCGGGGATCGCGGCGCGGAACGGGCTTACCGGCCTGTCGATGGGGATGAGCAGCGATTTCGAGGCGGCGATCGCGGCGGGGGCGACCCATGTGCGGGTTGGCTCGGCCATCTTCGGCGCGCGGGTCTATGCCTAGCGGCCGTGCCGCCGCCGTGCGTCAGGTCAGCCAGACGCGGGCGTAGGGGGGCAGCGCGATGGCGCCGCCGTGCAATTCCACCGCCTGATCGGATAGCGCATCGTGCATCCGGGTGATGCCCTGGGCGGCGGCGGCGGCGCCCGGCAGATGCAGCCAGCTTTCGGTGAGGTTGAAGAGACACAGCACCGGCCCCGCGGGCGCATCGCGCAGCACGGCAAGGATGCCGTGCCCCTCTACCGGCACGATTCGGGTCGGGGTGCCGCCATGCAGGGCCGGGGTCGCGGCCCGGCGGGCGAGGATGTGTTTTACCCCCCGGAAGACGCCGGCAGCGGGCGTATCGGCGGCATGGCGGTCGGCCGCCGTGGCCCAATCCATCCGGGGCCGGTGAATCCAGCGGCTGTCATGGGCGTGGGTCGGGTCGTCGCGGTAGCTCTGGTCGTTCAGCATCGCCAGTTCATCGCCCATGTAGACCAGCGGGATGCCGCCAAACCCGGCGATCAGCGCGTGGCCCAGCAGGATGCGCTGCACGGCCAGTTCCACCTCGGCCGGGTCGCGGGCCTTTTCCAGCCCGGCGAGCGAGGCGAAACTGCCGGAAATGCGCTTGTCGCCCGTCTCCTCGTTCACCTGAAACAGCGCCCCGGCGGCGAAGGAACCGGGAAACCCGCCCTCATAGAAATCCGAAAGGAAGGCGCGATGGGCGAAGCCTGTGAGGCCGACGGCGGCAGCATCCTCATCCGTCACCGCCCAGCCGATATCGTCGTGGCAGCGGATATAGGTGGCGTAGGTCGCGTTGGTCAGCCGGTCGGGGAAGTGGCTGGCCAGCACATGCACCATCAGCCGGGTGTCGCGGGTGGCAAGGGCCGACCAGAACTGCACCATCAGCGAATTGTGGTAGGCAAGGTTGCCCTCGCGTCCGTCATGCGCGCCACGGCCGAGGTAGGGCAGCATTTCGGCGGGTGCGACGATGGCCTCTTCCAGATGGATCACCGCCGATGTGGCGATGCGTGAACAGGCGCGCAGGGCCTGCAGGATCATGTGCACCTCGGGTTCTGACTGGCAGCGGGTGCCCATGCGTTTCCACATGAAGGCCACCGCATCCAGCCGCAACACGTCGACGCCCTTGTTGGCGAGGAACAGCATGACCTCGACAATCTCAAGAAACACCTGCGGGTTGGCCCAGTTCAGATCCCACTGGTGTTCGTTGAAGGTGGTCCAGACCCATTTGCCGATCGCAGGGTAATGGGTGAAATTGCCCGGCGCGTTGTCGGGGAAGACTTCAACCAGCGTTTCAGAATAGCGGTCGGGCAGGTCGGGGCTGTCGAACATCAGGTAATAGTCCTGATACTTCGGATCGCCCTTGGCGGCCTTCTTCGCCCAGCCGTGTTCCTTGGCGGTGTGGTTCAGCACGAGGTCCACGCACAGGCTGATGCCGCGGGCGCGCAGGGCGGCCGATACCGCCTCGAAATCCGCCATCGTGCCATAGGCTGGGTTGATGGCGCGGTAGTCCATCACCGAATAGCCGCCGTCCGAATCGCCGGGGCGGGGCTTAAGGCAGGGCATCAGATGGACATAGGTGATGCCGAGGTCTTCGAGATAGTCGAGGTGGTCGAGCACGCCCTTCAGCGTGTCGGCGAAACGGTCGATGTAGAAGACATAGCCCGCCATGCGCGGGCGCTGGAACCAGTCGGGCTCCAGATCGCGTTGCAGATCGAGCTGGCGCAGGTCGGCGGGGCGGGCCTGCCACCCTTTGCGCAGGGTCTTCAGCAGTGCCTTGCGAAAGCTGTCGTAGGCGGGATGCGCGCCATAAACGGCGTCGAGCATCGGCCAGAGGTCCGGGTCGCTACGGGCCAGACGCAGCGCAAAAATGTCGCCCTCGGGCGGCGGCGGGCGTTTGGGCATCGCGGATCCTCCTTCCTGCGAGGGTAGGTGGGTCAAAGCGCTTTGGAAAGCGGAATCAAGGCCGCACGATCAGCCTTGTGCGCGGCGTCAGGTGGCGCGCGATCCACAACAGGTCGCCCGGCGCGAAGGCGACGCAGCCCGCCGTGGGGTGGCGCGGTTTGCGCCAGCGGTGCAGGAAGATCGCCGAGCCGCGGCCGGGAATGGCGTCGGGCCAGTTCCAATCGGTCAGCAGGATCAGATCGTAAAGCGGGTCGGGGCGGCTGAGCCGTTCGTGGCTGAAGGCATGGGGCGCGCGGACCCGATGGTTGTAATCGGGATCGGCCCCATCGTCCGACCAAAGATCGGCCGGGCCGATCGGCATTGCCCAACCCGGAAGCGCGGCGGCGATGCGGTCGGGGCGGTAGAGCAGGCCGACGATGCGATGAACCCCGGCCGGGGTGGCGCCGTCGCCCTCGCGCTTGGCCCAGGTGATGCCGCCGCGACCAATGGCGCAGGGCAGGCGGCGGCCAAGGAAGCGGGCACCCCAGCGGGTGACCACCAGATCGCTCACAGCAGATGGCCCGACTTTGCCGCCTTGGTCGCCAGATAGGCCGCGTTCTGCGCGGTATGGCCAACCTTCAGCGGCACGCGTTCCACCACCTCCAGCCCGTTCGCGGCCATCATCCGCACCTTGGCGGGGTTGTTGGTCAACAGCCTGAGCCGTGAAACCCCCATCTGCCGCAGGAGGCCCGCGCCGATGCGGAAGTCGCGTTCATCATCCTCGAAGCCCAGCCGGTGATTGGCCTCGACGGTATCAAAGCCCTGATCTTGCAGCGAATAGGCGCGCATCTTGTTGGCAAGGCCGATCCCGCGCCCCTCCTGGTTGAGGTAGAGCAGGATGCCCGCGCCCTCGGCCCCCATCTGGCCAAGGGCCGCGCGCAACTGCGGGCCGCAGTCGCATTTCAGCGAGCCCAGAACGTCGCCGGTAAAGCAGGCCGAATGCAGCCGCACCAGCACCGGCGCCCGGCGGTCGGGTTTGCCGATCTCGATCGCGTAATGCTCTTCGCCGCCATCCTCGGGGCGAAAGATGTGGACGCGGCCCGCCTCGCTGGCCTGCATCGGCAGCCGGGCAGAAACCACGGGATGCAGGGGCGAGGCGGCCAGCATCTGCGCCGCGGCCTCGGTCACCGGGATCAGTGTCAGCCCCTCGCGCGCGGCCAGCGCGGCGCCATCGGGCACCGCCAGCACCACGGCGGCGGGCAAGAGATGCGCCGACTTCGCCAGCTGGATCGCGGCCCGCGCCAGCGCGGCGGCATCGTCACGCAGGGATCGAAACGGCCCCTTCATCGGTGTGCGCAGATCGTCGGCGGGGTCGGCCACAGCTTGGATCCAGCCCAGCCCGGCGTCGGGCGGAATGGCCAGCCGCGCGAGATCGCCATCGTAGGCGCGCGCTTTCAGCGTTTCGGCCCGCCATGCGGTAATCGCCAGCGCCAGATCGCCGCCCATCACGCGCAGGTCGACCAGCCGGTCGGCCCCCAGCGTTTCGGCCGCCACCGCCAGCACGGCGGTCCCGCCCCCGGTCAGCACGACCGGCACGCCCATGCGCAGGTCGGCGCGGGCGCGGGCGAGGTGTTCGGCAAGGGTCGGGCGCAGGCTCATGAGGCTCCGGGGGCGATGTGTTACGCTTATCTAAGGCGAAAGCCGCCGAATTGAAACAATTGCCGCGCCTGCGACACGTCCGCGTGAGATTTCTGTCGCCACTCTTGTGCGGCCCGGGCGTCAGGCGCATGTCGGGGGGGCAAAAGAGGCCAGCAACGGAGGCCAAGACCATGTCCACCCTCAAGAAAATCCTGCTTGTCGATGACGAGGAGGATCTGCGCGAAGCGCTGTCTGAACAGCTTGTGATGACCGAGGATTTCGACGTTTTCGAAGCTGGCACTGGCCACGACGCGATGGAGCGGGTGAAGGGCGGGCATTTCGATCTGGTCATCCTCGACGTCGGCCTGCCGGATACGGACGGGCGCGAGCTGTGCCGCCGGATGCGCAAGCAGGGCGTGAAATGCCCGGTGCTGATGCTGACCGGGCATGACACCGACAGCGACACGATCCTTGGCCTTGACGCCGGGGCCAACGACTATGTCACCAAGCCGTTCAAATTCCCGGTGCTTCTGGCCCGCATTCGTGCCCAGCTGCGCCAGCATGAACAATCCGAGGATGCGGTGTTCCAGCTTGGGCCCTACACGTTCAAGCCTGCGCAGAAGATGCTGGTCGACGAGCGCGAGAAGAAGATCCGGCTGACCGAGAAAGAGACCAACATCCTGAAGTTCCTCTATCGGGCGACCGAAGGCGTCGTGCCGCGCGAGGTTCTGCTGCACGAGGTCTGGGGCTACAACGCAGGCGTGACTACGCATACGCTGGAAACCCACATCTACCGCCTGCGCCAGAAGATCGAGCCCGATCCCTCGAATGCGCGGCTTTTGGTGACGGAATCCGGTGGTTACCGTTTGGTAGCATAAGCGTCATATTGTTGCCGGAATGCAGGGCTATGCGTTCCGCTAGCGGCGATTGCGTCGCAAAGGTTCCCCTGGCCGCTTCGGGGTTATGAAGCGGCACCTCCCTGTTGGACTGGCCCGGGCTTCGGCTCGGGCCGTTTTTTATGGCTCGGGCAGCCGCAGGGCGTAAAGGCCATAGCCCGTCAGCATCAGGCCGCCGATCGCCGCGGTGGCAAAAGGCATCCGCAGCGCGATCGCCCGGCCCAGCGACGGTTCGAACGCCGCGACGATCACGCCGCCCGCCAGTGCGCCCAGTGGCATCATGCCAAGGCCAAGAAATCGGTAGACGCTGTTGACGCGGCCCAGCAGCGCATCGGGAATGACGCGCTGACGGTAGGATACCGTGACGATGTTCCAGAGCATCCCGCCCCCCGTGTAGATGAAGAGCGCCAGCCCGGCGAGCACGACGCTGTGGCCCAACGCCAGCAGCGCCGGGCCAAGGCCGAACGCCGCCAGCGCGGCGCGCAGGCAGGGGGTGGCGCCAAAGCGGCGCACAAGCGGCGGGCTGACAAAGCCGCCGATCACCCCGCCGGCCGCGCCCGCCGTCATCAACAGGCCGAACCCGGTGGCGGCCAGCGCCAGACCTTCGCGCGCATAAAGCACCAGCATCGTATCGGTCGCCGCCGACAGCGCGTTGACCACCCCAAGCACCAGCGCCAGCCGCAGCAGCACCGGATGCGCCCGCATCCAGTCGATGCCCTGACGCAGTTCGGCCAGGAACCGCTGCCGCGCGGCCTGTGACTGTCGCGGCCGCATCGTGATGGCGGCGACCAGCGCCGCCGCCGCGCCGAAGGTCAGCGCGTCGAACCCGAACGGCAGAGACACCGCGCGCGCGATCAGCACCCCGGCCAGCGGCGGGCCGACGAACGCGCTCATGACATGCTCGACGCTCCACATCTGGCCATTCGCGGCCTCAAGGTCGGCGGCGTCGACGACCGAGGGCAGCGCGGTCTGGGCGGCGTTGTCGCGCAGAACCTGCGCCGCACCCAGCAGGAAGGCCAGCGCCGCAAGGGCCGCGATGAAGGGGGGCGCGCCGCCGCCCGGCGGCAAGCGGGGCGCCGACAGGATCAGCGCGACGATGCCCAGCGTCAGCACCATCCGAAAGACATCGGCGCGGACCATGATCTTCTGCCGGTTGACGCGATCGGTGACCACGCCCGCGGGCAGCGCGAACAGGAACATCGGCAAGCGGGCGGCAAATCCGATCAGCGCGATCTGTACCGGGTCGCGGGTCAGAAGCGTGGCGAGCCACGGAAACGCCAGCGCCGAGACGCCATCGCCCAGCGACGAAATCGCCGTGGCCGACAGCAGAAGGCGGTAGTTGCGGTTGCGCCGCAGCAGCGAAAGCATCGCCCGATCGTCCTTTGAACACCCTGCCCGAGGCGGCACGTCGGCGCAGGTTCGGGGAAACCGGCATGCCGCGCAAGGGCGCCGGGATTGTCTACGAAATCGTGGTAATGCCGACGCACTGTGGCGCAACCGTCACCATTCGGCGGCGTTCTTGACCGATAAGGAAAAATCACTGTGTCCGAAAGGATTGTTGCGTTTATGATATAATCAATCCAAGGTTGTGCGGCGACCGTCGTGCCGCAAGTATCCCTTGGTCGCATCGGGGTTATGATGCGGCACCTCCCTGTTGGACTGACCCGGCTTCTGGCCGGGTTTTTTTTGCGCCACGCCGGACTGGATCGCGGGCGCGTTTCGTGTTGGAAAGGGGAAAAAGGAGAGCCCGATGACCTTCACCCTCGCCACCTGGAACATCAACTCGGTTCGTCTGCGCGCGGCGCTGGTGGCGAAACTAATGGCCGAAGAGGCGCCCGACGTTCTGTGCCTGCAGGAATGCAAAAGCCCGGTGGACATGATCCCGGTCGAGGCGTTTCACGCGCTGGGCTACACCCACATGGTTGCGCGCGGCCAGAAGGGCTACAACGGCGTCGCGATCCTGTCGAAGCTGCCGCTGGAGGATGCGGGCGGGCACGACCTGATCGGCATGGGCCACGCCCGGCACGTTGCGGCACGGCTGCCGAATGGCGTGACGATCCACAACTATTACATCCCTGCCGGGGGCGACATTCCCGACCGCGCGCAGAACGAGAAGTTCGGCCAGAAGCTCGACGTGCTGACCGAGATGCGCGACCGTTTCCATGCGGAACGGCCGGAACGCGCTATCCTTGTCGGCGATCTGAACATCGCCCCGCGCGAGGATGACGTCTGGAACCACAAGGCGCTGTTGAAGATCGTCAGCCATACGCCGGTCGAGGTGGAACATTTCGGCGCCGTGCAAGAGGCCGGGGCCTGGGTGGACGTGACGCGGGCGGATATTCCCGCGGGGCCGCTGTTCAGCTGGTGGTCCTACCGCTCGCCGGATTGGGATGCCGCCGACAAGGGCCGCAGGCTCGACCATATCTGGGCCACGCCCGACATCGCGGGGGCCGCCCACGGCAGCCGCATCCTGCGCGCCGCGCGGGGCTGGGAACAGCCCTCTGACCACGCGCCGGTGTTCGCCAGCTTCGATCTTTGAGGCCACCATGCCGCACGACCATCACGACCACGACCATGATGCGCATTCGCTGCTGCCGTCCGATTCTGCGCTGCGGGTGAAGGCGTTGGAGACGCTCTTGACCCGGAAGGGGCTGGTCGATCCGGCGGCGATGGACGCGATCCTTGACGTCTATGAAAACAAGGTCGGTCCGCAGAACGGTGCCCGTGTGGTGGCGCGGGCCTGGGCCGAGCCGGCGTTTCTGGCCGCGCTGCGTGCCGACACGACCGCGACGCTGGAGCGTGAGGGGCTGCTGGGCCGACAGGGCGAGCATGTCGTGGTGGTCGAGAACACGGCAGAGGTGCACAACGTCGTCGTCTGCACGCTGTGCAGCTGCTACCCGTGGCCGCTGCTGGGCATCCCGCCGACGTGGTACAAATCCGACGCCTACCGGGCGCGCGTGGTGCGCGAGCCGCGGCGTGTGCTGGCCGAGTTCGGGCTGGTGCTGCCGGACGGGCAGGCGGTGCGGGTCTGGGATTCGACCGCCGAGATCCGCTATCTGGTGATCCCGATGCGACCCGAGGGCAGTGCGGGTCTGGGGGTGGAAGACCTCACCCGCTGGGTCACCCGCAATTCGATGATCGGCACCGGGTTGGCGGAGCGCCCTGCATGACCCGCGTGCATGACATGGGTGGCCGCTGGGGCGACGGGCCGGTGGACCCTGCGCCAGGTGAGCCGCTGTTCGTGAAACCGTGGCACCGGCGCGCGATGGCCTTGACGCTGGCGATCGGCGCGGCCGGGCGCTGGAGCATCGACGCCTCGCGCTATGCCCGCGAGTCGCTGGCGGCGCGCGACTATGCGCGGCTTGGCTATTACGAGAAATGGCTGGCGGCGGTGGCGAACCTCGCGCTGGCCCGGGGGCTGGTGACGCGGGCCGAACTTGCGGGGGCTGAGGTTGCACAGGCGCCGCTGGACCCCAAGGCGATGCGGGCGGCGCAGGTGGAAGCCGCGTTGCGCCGGGGCAGCCCGAGCCTGCGGCCGGGCCCGGCACCCCGGTTCGCGCCGAGCGACCTGGTGCGCAGCCGATTGCCCGCGCGGAATGTGATGATCGACGGCGGTCACACTCGTCTGCCCGCCTATGCTGCGGGCCACATCGGCCGGATCGTGCGCAGTCACGGCTGCCATGTGCTGCCCGACAGCAACGCGCATCTGCTCGGCGAGGCGCCGGAACCGCTCTATGGCGTGGCGTTTGATGCGGCCGACCTTTGGGGCGCGCCGGAGCGCAAAGGCGACGAGGTGATGATCGACCTGTGGCAAAGCTATCTGGAGCCCGTCGCATGACCGACCCGCATGAGGTCACCCGATTTGACGAACCCTGGCACGCGCAGGTTTTCGCGCTGACGGTGGCGCTGTCGGACGCCGGGCGGTTCACCTGGCCGGACTGGACGCGGGCCTTTGGCGCCACGCTGGCCCGCCACGGCCTGTCCCGCGACCTGAACGGCGGCGAGGATTACTACGCCGCCTGGCTGGAAACGCTGGAAGGGCTGCTCGCCGGCCTGAACCTTGCCGCGCCCGATCAGGTGGCGGCGCTGCGCGATGCGTGGGAAGCGGCCTATCTGGCCACCCCGCACGGGCATCCGGTGCGGCTGGCGGACTGAATCCCGCAGGGCGCGGCGCTGCGCCCCCTTGGCACCTGCCCGCGCGCGGCACATATAGGGCGCAAGCAGAATTCTTCCGGGGGGCGAGATGCTCGAACTGAACGCGAAACCGAAAGCGGCGCCTGCGGGCGGCATGATCAAGGACTCGTCGGACATGACGTTCATGGCCGATGTGGTCGATGCCTCGAAAGAGGTGCCGGTGATCGTCGACTTCTGGGCGCCGTGGTGCGGGCCCTGCAAGCAGCTTGGGCCGCAGCTTGAGGCCGCGGTGACGGCGGCCGCGGGCAAGGTGAAGATGGTCAAGATCAACGTGGACGAGAACCCCGGCATTTCGGGGCAATTGCGCATCCAGTCGATCCCGACGGTCTACGCCTTCTTTGACGGCAAGCCGGTCGATGGCTTTCAGGGCGCGATTTCGGGGTCTGAGGTGAAGGCCTTCGTCGCCAAACTGGCCGAACTGGCGGGCGATGGCGGGCTGGCCGAGGCGCTGGCGGCGGCCGAGACGATGCTGGACGAAGGTGCCGCGGTGGATGCCGCCGAAACCTTCGCAGCGATTCTGGAGGAAGACGCGGGCAACCCCACCGCCTATGGCGGGCTGGTGCGCGCGCATCTGGCGCTCGACAACCTCGATCAGGCGGAGGCGTTGCTGAACGCCGCCCCCGCGGCCATCGCCACGGCGAAGGAAGTCGAGGCGGCGCGCGCCGCGCTGGACCTGAAGCGGCAGGCCGCCAAGGCGGGGCCGGTCGATGCGTTGCGCGCCGCCGTTGCCGCCGATCCGGCCGATGCGCAGTCGCGTTACGACCTTGCGCTGGCGCTGCACGCCGAGGGTGATGTCGAGGGGGCGGTGGACGCATTGCTGGAACTGTTCCGCCGCGACCGCGAGTGGAACGAGGGCGCCGCCAAGACGCAGCTGTTCAAGATCTTCGACACGCTGAAACCGCAGGACCCGATTGTGCTGAAAGGCCGCAGGAAGCTTTCCTCAATGATATTTGCCTGATTGTCGGGGCGGCCTAGGTCATGGGCATGAGCAAGCGCGCCGATCTGCCCAGCGTCATTCCGCTGTTCCCGCTGTCGGGGGCGCTTTTGCTGCCGCGTGCCCGGTTGCCGCTGCATCTGTTCGAGCCGCGCTATCTGGCGATGCTGGAGGATGCGCTGAAAACGCCCGAGCGGCTGATCGGCATGATCCAGCCGCGCGAGGTTCCGGGCGGTGCTGAAAAGCGCCTGCAGGCAATCGGTTGCGCCGGTCGCGTCACCGCCTTCTCGGAAACCGAGGACGGGCGCTACATGATCACGCTGACCGGCGTTTCGCGCTTCCGGGTGGTGAAAGAGATCACCGGCTTCACCCCCTACCGCCGGGCCGAGATCGACACGAGCGATTTCACCCGCGACCGCGGCGGGCCCGAGATTGATCCGGATTTCGAGCGGGCACCGTTCCTTGACCTGCTTGGCCGATATTTCGCTGCGATGGATCTGTCGACCGACTGGGGCAGCCTGAAGGACGCCGAAGAAGAACTGCTGATCGACTCGCTGTCGATGCTGTGCCCGTTCGAGCCCGAGGACCGTCAGGCACTGCTGGAGGCGCCGAGCCTGCCGACGCGGCGCGAGACGCTGGTGACATTGTTCGAAATCGCCCTGCGCGGCGGCACCTCGGAGGAGATGATGCAATGACCGACACCGCCCGCGCCGAGGCGCTGCAACTGTTCGACCGCCGGATGCTGGAGGCGCTGGTCTGCCCGGTGACGCAAGGCCCGCTGGCCTATGACGCCGAGCGGCAGGAGCTGATTTCACGCGATGCGCATCTGGCCTTCCCGATCCGGGGCGGCATTCCGATCATGCTAGTCAGCGAGTCGCGCGCGGTCGAATAGCGCCCGGCTTCAGACCTCTCGCCCCTGCAGCAGGCGCGGCAGGTCACCTGACAGCCCGGCCGCCTCGCGGATGAAGCGGCGGCGCAGGCCAGGCAGGGCGTTGACGAGGCCAAGCCCCAGATCGCGGCCCGCGCGCAGGATCGGGTTGTCGTTGGAAAACAGCCGGTTGACCGTATCCACGCCAAGCGCCAGCGCGGTGGAATCGAACCGCCGCCAGCGTTGATAGCGATCCAGCACGTCCGGCGCGCCGATATCCTCGCCCCGCCGCCGCGCCTCGATCACCACCTCGGCCAGCGCGCCGACATCGCGCAGCCCGAGGTTCAGGCCCTGCCCGGCAATCGGGTGCACGCCATGTGCCGCATCACCGACCAGCGCCACCCGGTCGGCCACGAAGCTGTTCGCCAGCGTCAGGTTCAGCGGATAGGTGAACCGCTTGCCCGCGAGGCTGAGTGCGCCAAGATAGTCGCCCACCCGTTCCCGCAATGCCGCGAGATAACCCGCATCGTCCAGCGCCTGAATCGCGCGGGCGGTTTCGTCACGCTCGCTCCACACGATGGCGCTGCGGTTGCCGGGCAGCGGCAGGATCGCCAGCGGCCCGGCGGGGGTGAAGAATTGCTGCGCCTGCCCGTTATGCGGAAGCTCATGGCCGATGGCGCAGACCAGCGCGATCTGGCCATAGCCCCAGCCGGTGCGGGTGATCCCGGCGCGTCGGGCGGTGCCGCTGGCGCGCCCGTCGCAGCCGACCAGCAGGCGGGCCGAAAGCGTTTGCCCCGAGGCCAGGGTGACGGTGATGCCGCCTTGCGTCACGGCTTGCGCGACCACGGTTTCGCCCGAAACCTGAGTGATGTGCGGCTCGGCGGCCATTGCGGCGAAGAAGGCGTGGCGCAGATGCCGGTCTTCCAGCATGAAGCCCATCGGGCCCTCTTCCAGCTCGCCATTGGCGAAGTCGAGGAAGAACGGCGCCGGCCCCTGACCCACGCGGCCATCCGAGGCGCGGATGCCAAGGATCGGCTGGGCGAGGCTTGCGATGCCGTCCCAGACGCCGATCGCCTTCAGCAGCCGCTGCGAGGCCAAGGCCAGCGCATAGGCGCGGCCATCAAAGCCGTCATCGGCCCGCGCCGCTTCGGCCAGCGCATCAACGACGGTGACGGTCAGCCCGCCCTGTGCAAGCGCCAGCGCGAGCGCCGGGCCGTTCAGCCCGCCGCCGATGATCAGGATATCGCTGTCAGGTTCCATACACGGCAATATGGCCGCCTTGGCGGGATTGTCCATGCGCCGCTGTGCCGCTACCGTCGCGCCGGTCAGCGGCAGGAGGCGGGAATGGTGGCAGCGTGGCTGGAAATGACGGCGGCGGACCTCGGGCGCGGGATCGCGGCCGGAGAAATCAGCCCGGTGGCGCTGACCGAGACGTTTCTGGACGCGATCCGGGGCCATCAGCACCGCGACCGCATCTATGCCCGCCTGACCGAAAGCCGCGCGCTGGCAGAAGCTGCAGCGGCGCACGACCGCGCCAAAGCGGGGCTGCGGCGCGGTCTGCTGGACGGCGTGCCGCTGAGCTGGAAGGACCTTTTCGACACGGCGGGTGTGGCGACCGAGGCAGGATCGGCGCTGCTGGCCGGGCGAATGCCGCATCGTGATGCGCGCGTCCTGCGCAATGCGACGGCGGCGGGGCTGATCTGTCTGGGCAAGACGCACATGTCGGAACTTGCCTTTTCCGGCCTCGGGTTGAACCCGATCACCGCCACGCCACCCTGCATCAACGATGCGGCGGCGGTGCCCGGCGGATCGTCGTCGGGGGCGGCGGCCTCGGTCGCCTTCGGGCTCGCCCCGGCGGCAATCGGGTCGGATACTGGCGGATCGGTGCGCATCCCGGCCGCCTGGAATGACCTTGTCGGGCTGAAAACCACGGCCGGGCGGGTCTCGGCCGAGGGGGTGGTGCCGCTGGTCGAAAGCTTCGACACCGTCGGCCCGCTGACCCGCAGCGTCGAGGATGCGGCCTTGTTGCTTGCAGTGCTGGAAGGCGGAAAACCCGCCGACCTGCGCGGCGCGCAGCTGAAGGGCGCGCGGCTGATGGTGCTGGAAACGACGGCGCTGGAGCATTTGCGCGATGCCCCGCGCCGGGGCTTCGAGATGGCAGTGGCGGCGCTGCGCGATGCCGGTGCGCTGGTCGAGGCGCGCCCGGTGCCAGAAGTCGACGAGGCGCTGGTGCTGTCGGCGGCGCTGTTCAACGCCGAGGCCAACGCAATCTGGCGCGACACCATCGCCGCCGCGCCGGAAAAGATGTTCGCGCGCATCCGCGAGCGGTTCGACAGCGGCGCCGCAATCTCTGGCCCCGATCACGTCGCCGCGTGGCGGCGGATGCGGGTCTTGCGCGCGATCTGGGCCGAACGGGTGGCGGGCTATGATGCTGTGCTGCTGCCGACCTCTGCCATCCTGCCGCCCGAGGTGGACCGGCTGATGACCGACGCCGATTACTACGTCACCGAAAATCTGCTGACCCTGCGCAACACGCGCATTGGCAACCTCTTCGGCCTGTGCGCGCTGACGCTGCCGACCGGTGTGTCCTCGACCGGGCTGATGCTGATGGGCGCGCCCTTTGGCGAGGAACGCCTGCTGCGGCTGGGGGCCGCGGCCGAGGCGGCGCTTGGGGTCCGGCGAAAAAGCCACAATCCCGGCTGACAAGCGACGGCGGCGCCTGCGTTTTTCTGGACCACGGGGGATTTGGGCGGTATCGTTGCAATCAATCGGGGCGACATGACCCTGAAATTGAGGCAGCAGATGAATTTCCCTGAACGGTTCTCGGACCTGCCAGAATACGCTTTCCCGCGCCTGCGCGGGCTGCTCGACTCGCACGCCCCCGGCGGCGAGGCGATCGCCATGACCATTGGCGAGCCGCAACATGCCGCCCCCGGTTTCGTGGGCGAGGTGCTGGCGGCGAATCTGGGTGGCTTCGGGAAGTATCCGCCGAATGACGGCACGCCGGAACTGCTTGCCACCATCGCGGGCTGGCTGAACCGGCGCTATGGCGTGACGCTGGACCCCGCGCGGCAGATCATGGCGCTGAACGGCACGCGTGAGGGGTTGTTCAACGCGCTGATCGCGATCTGCCCCGAGGCCAAGCATGGCTGCCGCCCGGTGGTGTTGACGCCGAACCCGTTCTATCAGGTCTATGCCGTCGCCGCGCTGGCCGTGGATGCCGAGCCGGTCTACGTGCCCGCGACCGCCGCCACCGGCTTTCTGCCCGACTACACCAGCCTGCCCGCCGAGGTGCTGGACCGGGTGGCCGTCGCCTACCTCTGTTCGCCATCCAACCCGCAGGGGGCGGTGGCGTCGCGCGACTATCTGGCCGCGCTGATCCGGCTGGCCGAGGCGCATGACTTCGTGATCTTCGCCGACGAATGCTATTCCGAGATCTACCGCGACACCGCCCCGGTGGGCGCGTTGCAGGTGGCGGCCGAGATTGGTGCCGACCCGGAACGGGTGTTCGCGTTCCATTCGTTGTCGAAGCGATCGAACCTGCCGGGGCTGCGGTCGGGCTTCGTCGCGGGTGGGCCGCAGGGCATGGCGCGGATCAAGCAGTTGCGCAACTATGCCGGTGCGCCGCTGCCGCTGCCGTTGCAGCGCGTGGCCGAACGCGCCTGGGCCGACGAGGCGCATGTGGTGGAAAACCGCGCGCTGTATCAGGACAAGTTCCGCGTCGCCGATGAGGTCTTTGCCGGGTTGCAGGGCTTCAAGGGGCCGGAGGGCGGCTTCTTCCTGTGGCTGCCGGTCGAGGATGGCGAGGCCGCGGCGCTGCAGCTGTGGCAGGAAACCGGGGTGCGGGTGCTGCCCGGCGCCTATCTCAGCCGGGCGGTTGACGGTGACAATCCGGGCAAGGGTTATATTCGCGTCGCGATGGTGGCGCCAAAAGAAGAGATGCAGCGCGGGCTGATCCGGCTTCGCGACTGTCTTTATCGGTGAGGGCGAAAACAGGTATGGCGTCGTATCAGATCAGGCAGCGCGATCCGCTTCTGGACCAGAACATGCAGGCCGTGCTGGAACGGCGCGGCAAGGAATTGCTTGGCCTCGTGTTGATCGGCGTCGGGCTGATCGCGGTGATGCTGCTGGGCTCTTACGCTCCGGGCGACCCGGGGTGGATGGCCGACACCCATGCCCCGGTGCAGAACCTGCTGGGCCGGGTCGGGGCCACCATCGCCTCGCCGCTGATCATGATCGTCGGGCGGGGGGCCTGGGGTGTGCCGCTGATCCTGCTGGCCTGGGGCGCGCGGCTGGTCAGCCACCACGGCGAGGACCGGGCGATGAACCGGGTGATCTTTGCGCCGATCGGGATCGCGCTGGGGTCGGTCTTTGCCTCGACCCACACGCCCTCGGCCGACTGGGGGCAGGCATTCGGGCTGGGCGGGTTGTTCGGCGATACCGTGCTGGGCACGCTGGTCGGCATGGTTCCGTTCGGCGTCGCCTTCGCACTGAAGTTCCTGTCGGTGATGACCGGGATCGCGTTCCTTGCGATGATGCTGTTCGTGCTGGGCTGCGACATGGCCGAACTGCGGCTGGGCGGGCGGTTCCTGCTGGTCGGCACGATCCGCAGCTATGACATGCTGCTGCGCCTGTTGCAGCGTGGCGCGGTGGGCACCGTCCATGTCGCCCAGATCGGTGCGGCCGGGTCGCTGAAGGCGGCGCAACGGGTGCAGGAACGCCAGCGCGCCCGCCGCGCGACGATGCCCGAGGATGCCGACGGGCTGACGCCCGCGCCGCTGTCGGCCCGCGGCGCGACGCTGCGCGCCGCCGCCGCAAGCCAGACTCATTGGGAGGCGCCGCCGCAGCCCGCCCCGGCGCCCGCGCCGCGCGCCTCGTTCCTGAGCCGGATGCCCGCGCTGGTGAAGCGCGCGCCGGAGCCAGAGCCCGAACTGGTCGAGCCGTCGTTCCCCGAAGGCGACTATGGCGACGGGCCGAGCGAAGACCGCATCCGCGCCCGCATCGCCTATGCCATCAACGCCCGTTCCCGGGTGGAACCGCCGGTGCAGGCCGCGCCGCGGGATGAGGTGAAGCCGCGCTTTCGCGGTGCGAAGCCGCTGGTGGCCGATACCCGCGCCGCGCCGCCGATGCAGCCCGCCCCGCTGGGCCGCGTGGAACCGCCGGTGGCGGCCCGGATGCCGCTGTCGATGCCGCTTCCGCCACAGCCCGCGGTGACGTCGGCGGCGCCGTTCATCGAAATGCCCGACGAGGAAGAGGCGTTCGACCGCTTCGACGATGAAGAGGCGCCGGTGGAAATGGCGCGCTTCGTGCCGCAGGCGCCCGAGGCGCGCCGCGTGGTGCAACCGGCGGCGCGCAAACCCGCCGCGCCGTCGCGGCAGGCGCAATCCGAAGCGCAGCCGCGGCTGATGTTCGATGACGCCGCCCCCGCCTACCAGACTCCGCCACTGGGCCTGCTGACCAACCCGATCGAGATCAAGCGCCACCACCTGCCGCAGGACGCGCTGGAGGAAAACGCCCGGATGCTGGAATCCGTGCTGGACGATTACGGCGTGAAGGGTGAGATCGTGTCGGTCCGCCCGGGCCCGGTCGTCACCCAGTATGAACTGGAACCGGCACCGGGGCTGAAGGCTAGCCGGGTGATTGGCCTTGCCGACGATATCGCGCGCAGCATGTCGGCGCTGTCGGCGCGCGTTTCCACCGTGCCGGGGCGTTCTGTGATCGGCATCGAACTGCCCAACGCCGTGCGTGAAAAGGTGGTGCTGCGCGAGATTCTGTCGGCGCGCGATTTCGGTGACAGCAACATGCGGTTGCCGCTGGCGCTGGGGAAAGACATCGCGGGCGAGCCGGTGATCGCCAACCTTGCCAAGATGCCCCACTTGCTGATCGCGGGCACCACCGGCTCGGGCAAGTCGGTCGCGATCAACACGATGATCCTCAGCCTGCTTTACAAGTTGTCGCCCGAGGAATGCCGGTTGATCATGATCGACCCGAAGATGCTGGAACTCAGCGTCTACGACGGCATCCCGCATCTGCTTTCCCCGGTCGTCACCGACCCCAAGAAGGCGGTCGTCGCCCTCAAATGGGTGGTGGGCGAGATGGAGGAACGCTATCGCAAGATGTCCAAGATGGGCGTGCGCAACATCGAGGGCTACAACGGGCGCGTGCGTGAGGCGCTGGCGAAGAACGAGATGTTCCGCCGCACGATCCAGACCGGCTTTGACGACGAAACCGGGGATCCGGTGTTCGAGACCGAGGAGTTCGCGCCCGTCACGATCCCTTACATCGTCGTCATCGTCGACGAGATGGCCGACCTGATGATGGTGGCGGGCAAGGAAATCGAGGCCTGCATCCAGCGTCTGGCGCAGATGGCGCGGGCGTCGGGTATCCACCTGATCATGGCGACGCAGCGCCCTTCAGTCGACGTCATCACCGGCACGATCAAGGCGAACTTCCCGACCCGGATCAGCTTTCAGGTGACATCGAAGATCGACAGCCGCACCATTCTGGGCGAGCAGGGGGCCGAGCAACTGCTGGGTATGGGCGACATGCTCTACATGGCCGGCGGCGCCAAGATCACTCGCATCCACGGCCCCTTCGTCAGCGACGAAGAGGTCGAGGAGATCGTGAACCACCTGAAGTCCTATGGCCCGCCGGAATACATGTCGGGCGTGGTCGAGGGGCCGGAGGATGACAAGGCCGACGACATCGACATGGTGCTGGGCCTTGGCGGCGACGGCAGCGACGACGCGCTTTACGATCAGGCGGTGGCGGTGGTGCTGAAGGATCGCAAATGCTCCACCTCCTACATCCAGCGCAAGCTTGGCATCGGCTACAACAAGGCCGCCAAACTGGTCGAGCAGATGGAGGATCAGGGCCTCGTGACCACCGCGAACCATGTCGGCAAGCGCGAGATTCTGGTGCCGGAGCAGTAACGCCTAACCGCGCGTCCACTTCAGCGTCAGGCTCGCCTCGGCCTTGGCATCGGCGAAGATGACGTGGCCCGAGCCGGAAACGGTCAGGCCCACGTCGATCTCGGACAGTTTCAGGCCCTTGTCGGCGCTGGGCTTGCTGTCGGCAAGGATGGCGTCGATCGCCTGCTTGATGCCCGCCCAGCTATCGAGGAAGGCCTGACCCGACACGCCCTTGGCGGTGGCGGGCAGACGCAGGAACGACAAGTCATCAAGGCTGGTCGCGCGGGCGGTCGCCTCGTCGTGAACGTAAAGCGTGAAACTGTCGGGCATCGCAGGGCTCCGGGTTGTGGGATGCCTCATCATAGCATGGCGGGGCGGCAGATCGCCGCCTTATGATCGCGCGTGCAGCGGCGGGGGATGGCAACGCGGCGTCCGCGTGGTTACATCGGCGCCATGACCCGTATCCGATCCCTTCTCGTCGCCCTGACGTTCGCCCTGTTGCCCGCCGCCGTGGCCGCGCAAGAGATTCCGCTGGCTGATCTGTCGGCCTATCTCAACAGCCTGACCACGGCCGAGGCGAGCTTCAGCCAGCAGAACGCCGATGGCTCGGTCTCCACCGGGCATCTTTACATCCACCGGCCCGGCCGCGCGCGCTTTGAATACGATCCGCCGGATCGCAGTCTGGTGATCGCAAGTTCGGGCACGGTCGGGGTGTTCGATCCGAAGTCGAATACACCGCCCGCCCAGTATCCGCTGGGTCGCACGCCGCTGAACCTGATCCTTGCGCGCAACATCGACCTGTCGCAGGCGCGCATGGTGGTGTCGCATCAGGCCGTGGGGGATCGCACGGTCGTGGTGGCGGAGGACCCCGACCATCCGGAATACGGCACCATCGCGCTGGTGTTCAGCGCCGACCCGATCGCGCTGCGGCAATGGGTGGTGACCGACGATTCCGGGGGGCAGACCACCGTCACCCTGTCGAAACTGACGACGGGCGGCGTGATGCGCGATTCCCTCTTCGACATGACCGCCGAGGCCGAGCGGCGCGCCGGGCGTTAGCGGATGCCGCAGGACTGCAGCTGCCCGGCGTAGAGGTCGGACCGCACCTGCACCTTGGCCGCCACGGCGATCAGCCAGCTTTTGCTGGCATAAGAGCGCTGCTGAAAGCCTGCGATGCCGTCGTGATAGGCCAGATACTGGTCGCGCGCGTCGGTTTTGGGGATACCCGCTGAACGGCTCGCCTTGTCCATGTACCAGCCCATGAAGTCGGTCGCGTCGCGGATGTTCTTGCGGTTGGCGCCGTAGTTGCCGGTCTCTCGCTTGTAGTCTTCCCAGGTCGAGTCCAGCACCTGCGCATAGCCAAGCGCCGAGGAGGCCCGGCCCATCGGGATCACGCCCAGGGCAAAGCGGTAGGGCGTGCGGGCATTGCCGACGAACTTCGATTCCTGATGGATGGTCGCCAGCTGAACGTTGATCGGCACGCCCCAGCGGCGTTCGGTGGTGCGCATGGCGCGCAGATAGCTTGGCCGCTCGCGCACGATGGCGCAGGCGTCATCGAGATTGCTGGGGGGCGAATAGTTCGCCCCGCAGGATGCGAGAATCAATAGCAGCGACGCTGCACGAAGAAACCTGCTCATCTGCCTCACATGCTCTTGTTTTGTGGTGACGATACGGGAAAACGCCGCGCGTGGAAATGGTCGCGGTGCAGGCCGCGTGAAATTGACTCACTTTTGCCGCGCGACCGTTCTGCGCGCATTTGCCCAACTGTCGGGCAGCGGACCACAATCGCCCCCGGCTTTTTCTTGGTCGGCGGATGGACAAGCGCGGGCCTGCGGGATTAGTAAACACCTGTGGGGGACGATGCGATGCAGACCGCGCAGGCGAAATATCATATCGGGCAGGTGCTTCGGCACCGCAAACACCCGTTCCGCGGTGTCGTGTTCGACGTCGATGCCATGTTCTCGAACACCGAGGATTGGTATCAGGCGATCCCGGAAGAAAGCCGCCCGTCGAAGGACCAGCCGTTCTACCACCTTCTGGCCGAAAACGATCAGAGCTACTACGTGGCCTATGTGTCAGAGCAGAATCTGGTGCCCGACGAAACTGGCGAGCCGGTCGACCACCCGGATCTGCCCGATTTGTTCGGCGATTTCGAAGACGGCCGCTATCCGCTGCAATTCGTGCTGAACTAAGGCGTCGCGCGGCGCCCGGCGGTTTCCCGCGGGCGCCTGCGTTTGTTCAGTAACCCAGCGCGCAGCCATCCTTGCGCGGGTCCGACGCGCCTTCCAGCACACCCGTTTTGGCATTGATCCGGATCGCCTGCGCGCCGCCGATCGGCTGATCGGGCACGCGAACATCGTGCCCCATCGCCGCCAGTTCGGCCCGCACGCTGTCGGGATAGCCGCGTTCCACCTGCATCCCCTCGGCGCCGGAAAAGCTGCGCGGCGCGTCAAGCGCCTCCTGCAGGTCCATCCCGTAGGTGACAAGGTTGGTCACGACGCGGGCATGGCCGTTCGGCTGATAGGCGCCACCCATCACGCCAAACGGCATCTCGACCTTGCCGCCACGCCGCAGCATCGCAGGGATGATGGTGTGCATCGGGCGCTTGCCGCCCCCGGCCTCGTTCGGGTGCCCCTCGGCCAGCGTGAAGCCCGCGCCGCGGTTCTGGAAGTTGATGCCGAACTTCGACGAGGCCAGACCGCAGCCGAAATCGTGAAAGACCGAGTAGATCAGCGACACCGCCATCCGGTCGCGGTCGACCACGGTCAGGTAGACCGTTTCGCGATGCACCGCCTCGCTGAGCTTTTCCGGGCCTGTCATCGCCCGCTTGGGGTCGATCAGCGCGGCAAGCCGCGCCGCCGTGTCGGGGGCCAGCATATGGGCCAGCCGCGTGGTGCGATCGGGGTCGGCGATGAAACGGTTGCGGGCGTCATAGGCCAGCTTGGCCGCCTCGGCCTCCAGATGTGCGCGGGCGGCGCCGAACGGGGCCAGCGCGGCCAGATCGAAATGGCTCAGGATGTTCAGCATCAGAAGCGCAGTCGCGCCCTGGCCATTCGGCGGATGCTCCACCAGTTCGACGCCCTTGTAGGCGCCGCTGATCGGGTCGGCGTAGTCGCAGGCGGTCGCCGCGAAATCCTCGAGCGTGTGAACTCCGCCAAGGGCATTCAGCGAGGTCACCATATCCGCCGCCACTTCGCCCTCATAGAACCCGGCGCGACCCTCCTTGGCGATGCGGCGCAGCACCTCGGCCTGACCGGGGGCACGGAACACCTGGCCCACCGTCGGGGCCTTGCCGTCGAGCAGATAGAAATCCCGCGCCGCGCCTTGCAGCGACCCGGCATACTGCGCCCAGTCCTGCGCCGTGCGCGGGGCGACCGGCACGCCTTCCTCTGCCGCGCGGATCGCCGGGGCCAGGCTGGCGGCCAGGCCCAGCCGCCCCCAATCGGCCGAAAGGCGGCAGAAGGCATCGACGGCGCCTGGAACATTCGCCGCGTCGGCAGTGTCCAGCGGTACCGCCGCCAATCCGCGCCCGCGCAATTCGGCCGCCGACAATCCCCTGGGTGCGCGGCCCGAGCCGTTCAGCGCCACGATCCGCTCTTCCCCCGCGGGTTTCAGCAGCACGAAGCAGTCGCCACCGATTCCGGTCATCATCGGCTCGCACAGGCCCAGCAACACCGCGGCGCCGATGGCGGCATCGACGGCGTTGCCGCCGGCCTGCAGGATGTCGATGGCTGTGCGGCTGGCCAGCGGATGGGACGTGGCGGCCATGCCGTTCAGGGCATAGACCGACGACCGGCCAGGATGTTGGAAATCACGCATATGTCTTCTCCCGTGTTGGCGGGAGCCTAGGCGCGTGGCCGCGGATTTCCAAGTGGGGGAGGTAGACCTCGGCGCCGCAAACTGGGTGGGGGCTGTTACTGCGACGCCGAGGGAAGCCTGAGCAGCTACAGCCCCTTTATCGCCGTCCCGTGCGGCCCGGATTTGCGCGCGGCGGGGCATTTTCAAGGCAGCGTTTCCAATCGCGCGACAATTCATTGGAAAGGTGCCGATTGTGTTCGCGCCAGCCGAAAGCTGAGGCAGTTCCGCCCCCGATCGCGGCAATAGCACAGGTCTTGCGACAGCATCCGGATCAGGTGCCAGCCATATCCGCCCTCCGGCAGGGAATCGGTGGTGGCCGGTGTCGAGAGCAACCCCTGGGGCAGCATGCCACCCGGCATCGGCAGGCCGTGATCGGCGATCGCGCAGATCAGCCCCTCGGCGGTTGGCCGGATGCGCAGCTCGATCCGTCCGGGCCCGGCCCGGTAGGCATGTTCAACGACGTTGTTGAGCACTTCCGCCAGAACGATCTCGACCGTATCGCGGTCGGTGGGCACCGGCAGGTGCGGCGCGAGGCCGGTGGTCAGCGCGGCCAACGCTCGCCGCACGGCAAAGGGATCGCTGTCGAAGACCAGCTGAAGCTCTGCCCCGTCTGGCGTTATCCGCGGGTCACAGGGCATGGAGCCTTCCGGGGTCGGTCGCAACAGGCGCTTCGGGATGGATGGTGAAAACACGGTCCATCCGCGTCAGCCGGAACACCTTTTCCACCGTCGGCGTCAGGCCCGCCAGCTCCAGCGGGCGATCGGGCGGCAACATCTTCATCACCGCCACCACGGCGCCAAGCCCGCTCGAATCCAGAAACGCTACCTGCGACAGATCAAGGATGACCCGATCCGACGGCTCCATGATCACATCGCGCATCGCGTCCTTGAACCGGATCGCCACGGCGGCGTCGATCCGAGCATCCGCCACATGTACCAGCAGGGCCCCGCCATGCCGTTCCGTCCGCATTTCCATGCCATCCTCCGCCTTCGATCCTCAGCGCGACCCTAGACGGCATTCCTTACCATTCGGTATGCAGGAGCAGGCCAGTCAGGGAGGGCGCGATGGAAACGGTGGCGATACTCGGGGCGGCACGCACGCCGATGGGCGGGTTCCAGGGCGCGCTGTCGGGGGCGGACGCGCCCCGGCTTGGCGGCGCGGCAATCGCGGCGGCGCTGGACCGCGCGGGCGTGGCGCCCGACCGGGTCGAGGAATTGCTGATGGGCTGTGTTCTGCCCGCCGGGCAAGGGCAGGCCCCGGCCCGGCAGGCCGGTTTCCATGCCGGGCTGCCGCAGGCGGTTCCGGCGACCACGCTGAACAAGATGTGCGGCTCTGGCATGAAGGCGGCGATGATCGGCTTCGATCAGATCGCGCTCGGCGCCGCCGGGATCGTTGTCGCAGGCGGGATGGAGAGCATGACGAACGCGCCCTACCTTTTGCCCAAGATGCGCGGCGGCGCCCGGCTGGGCCATGCGCAGGCGATGGACCACATGTTCCTCGACGGGCTGGAGGATGCCTATGAAAAGGGCCGCCTGATGGGCACTTTCGCCGAGGATTGCGCCGCGGCCTTCCAATTGACCCGCGCCGATCAGGATGCCTACGCGCTCGCGTCGTTGCAGCGGGCCCGCGCCGCCCAGACCTCGGGCGCCTTCGCGGCGGAAATCGTCACGGTCAGCGTGGCGGCCCGTGGCGGCGATGTGGCGGTGGCAGAGGATGAACAGCCGCTGACCGCCCGGCCCGAGAAGATCCCGACGCTGAAACCCGCGTTCCGACCCGGCGGCACGGTCACCGCCGCCAACTCCTCCTCCATCTCTGACGGTGCGGCGGCGCTTGTCCTCGCCTCGGCCAGCCGCGCCGCTGCCGAAAGTCTGCCGGTCCGCGCCCGCATCCTCGGCCACGCGAGCCATGCGCAGGCGCCGGCCGACTTTCCCACCGCGCCGATCCCCGCCGCCCGCAAGCTGCTGGCCCGGCTTGGATGGGGCATCGGTGATGTCGACCTCTGGGAAGTAAACGAGGCTTTCGCCGTGGTGCCGATGGCCTTCATGCGCGAGATGGGCATCCCGCATGCGCAGATGAACGTGAACGGTGGCGCCTGCGCATTGGGCCACCCGATCGGCGCCTCGGGCGCGCGGATCATCGTCACGCTCCTGCATGCGCTGGAGGCGCGCGGCCTCAAACGCGGCATTGCCGCGATCTGCATCGGCGGCGGCGAGGGCACTGCAATCGCCATCGAACGCGCCTGACCCTTTCCCATTCTCCTTGGGGCAAGTACTCTCGGGGGTGAATGCGCCGCAGGCGCAGAAGGGGGCAGACAGCCCCCTTCCTCCGTTTCGCGAAAGCCGACCGATGACCGACTACCCTGCGCTTGCCGCCCGCATCGCCGCCCTGACCGAGGGCGAGACCGATCCCGTCGCGCTGATGGCCACCGTCGCCTGCGAGGTGCACCACGCCGATGACCGGTTCGACTGGACTGGGTTCTACCGCGTCGTGGCCCCCGAGTTGCTGAAGATCGGCCCTTATCAGGGCGGCCACGGCTGCCTTGTCATTCCGTTTTCCCGTGGCGTCTGCGGGGCAGCGGCGCGCAGTGGGCAGGTGCAACTGGTGCCCGATGTCGAGGCCTTTCCCGGCCACATCGCCTGCGCCTCGTCCACCCGGTCGGAGATCGTGCTGCCGGTCCGCAACGGCGCGGGCGTGCTGATCGGCGTGTTCGACATCGACAGCGACCGCCCGGCGGCCTTCACCGAAGACGACGCCCGCGAATTGGCCGCGATCCTTGAACGCGTCTTTGCCGGGGTCGCGCATGGCTGAGGTTCACACCGGGTCCTGCCTTTGCGGCGCCGTCGCGTTCGAGGTCGAGGCGCCGCTGCGCCCGGTCACCGCCTGCCATTGCACACAGTGCCGGGCGTGGTCGGGGCATTACGTCGCTGCCACTTCGGTGCCGCTTGACCGCTTTCGTCTGCTCAACGATGTGGGCTTGCGCTGGGTCCGCGCCTCTGCCGCCGCCCGACGCGGGTTTTGCGGCGTCTGCGGCGCGCGCCTGTTCTGGCAGCCGGATGCGGAGGCGCGCATCTCGATCGGCGCCGGGGCGCTGGATGGCCCGACCGGGCTCGCCATCGCCGAGCATATCTTTACCGAAGACGCGGGGGATTATTACGCCCCCGAAGGCCCGCCGCCCGTCGCCACTGTCGCCCAAGGCCACACGACAGGCGCCTGCCTGTGCGGCGCCTGCCGATTTACCGTGCCGGTGCCGGTGGGCGAGGCGACGGCCTGCCACTGCACGCAATGCCGCAAATTGTCGGGGCACTACGCCGCCTCGTTCGATGTCGCGGAAACCGATGTAGTCTGGCAGGCCCGCGCCCCGCTTGCGACCTACACCAGCCCCGGCGGCGGAACGCGTGGATTTTGCGGCGATTGCGGGTCGGGCCTGTGGTTCCGGGCCGCCGATGGCGCCTTTTCGGTCGAGGCCGGCTGCCTGGCCCTACCCACCGGCGGGCGGCTGGCCTCGCATATCTTCACCGCCTTCAAGGGTGACTACTACACCCTTGATGACGGTCTGCCGCAATCGCCGGGCGCCTGAGCTACAGCCGTCGGCTCGGCACCCAGGCATAGCCCGCGGGCGACAGGATCACCGCCTCGCGCAGCCCATGTGCGGTCTTGTCGGCGGGGGATGCAAGCAACGTGGCCCCTTCGAAGGTCGCTGCCCGACCGGCCGCGGCATCGGGGTCGGTTTCATGCAGGCGCAACTCGATGCCGCCACCGCGCGGTCCGGCCTCGGGCAGAAGCGAGGGCAGCGGATGCGCCGCATAGCTGGCGTCGGAATGCAGCAGAAAGACCTGCGCGCCGTAGAGCACGATGGCGAAATCGGCGTCGAGGCGGTGCACGGACAGGCCCAGCACCTCGCGCAGAAAGGCCGCCTCGCGCCGCACGTCGCGCACCAGAAGGTTCAGCGTCAGACCGGTCATCGACCGCCCGAAGGCATCCGCGTCTATCGTTTCAAGGTTCATCCCGGCCTCCTGCATCGCGGCATCTTGCGCCCGGCGGCGGGCTGAAGTCTAGATGACGCCGACCCTTGCGCGGACCCTTTGCCATGCTGCACCTGCTTTTGTCCTTCCCGCCCGGCCAGCTTGCGACCTTCATCGCGGGCGGGCTGGTGCTGAACGTCGCGCCCGGCGCCGACGTGATCTTTGCGACCGCCAGCGGCATTCGCGGCGGGCCGCGCATCGGTGCGCTGGCGGGGCTGGGCGTCGGCTTCGGCGTGGTCTGGCATGTGACGCTGGCGGCGCTTGGCGTGTCGGCGGCGGTCGCCGCATGGCCCGGTGCGCTGGCCACGATCCGCTGGGTCGGTGCCGCCTACCTTCTGTTCCTCGCCTGGAAAAGCTGGCGGGCCGAGGCGACGTTGCCCGAGGGGCGCGGCGCAGGCCATGCTTGGTCGGCGATCCGGCGCGGGTTCCTGTCGAATGCGCTGAACCCCAAGCCCGTGCTGTTCATCCTGGCCTTTCTGCCGCAGTTCACCGATCCGAAGCTCGGGCCGATCTGGCAGCAGATCGTGTTGCTGGGGGGTATCTTCGCCTTCACCGGCACCGTGGTGACGATCGCCTACGGGATCGTCGCGGGCTATGTGCGTCACGCGCTTGGCCGCCGGATGGCCGCGCTGAACCGGGTGGCGGCCGTGATGTTCGGCGCGCTCGCACTGCGCCTGATCGTGGATTGAGGAGAGAGAACATGGATATCACGCTTCTGGACGGCGGTATGGGGCAGGAACTTCTGGCCCGCACCGGCGACGAGCCGACGCCGCTTTGGGCGACGCAGGTGATGCTCGACCATCCCGACGTGGTGCGGGCGATCCATGCCGACTACTTCGCGGCCGGGGCGACGGTGGCGACCACGAACACCTACGCCATCCATCACGACCGGCTGGAACGGTTCGACGTCGATCACCTGTTCGAAGTGCTGCACATGAAGGCAATTTCCCAGGCGGAAGAGGCGCGGGCGGCGCATGGCGGCGGCCGGATCGCCGGATCGCTGGGCCCGCTGGTCGCGACCTACCGGCCCGAAACCTGCCCGCCGGTCGCCGAGGCGCAGCCGAAATACGCCGAAATCGCGCAGTTGCTTGGCCCGCATGTCGATCTGTTCCTGTGCGAGACGATGTCGTCGGTCATGCAGGCCGAAGGCGCGCTGGCCGGGGCGGCAGAGGGCGGCAAGCCGGTCTGGCTGTCGGTGACGGTCGATGACCGCGACGGCACCCGGCTGCGGTCGGGCGAGCCGCTGGCCGATCTTGCCCCGCTGATCGACCGATACCGGCCCACCGCGATCCTGTGCAACTGCTCGGTGCCCGAGGCGATGGCGGATGCGATGGCCGAGGTGGCCAAATTCGGCCTGCCGTTCGGTGCCTATGCCAACGGCTTCACCCATATCTCTGACGCGTTCAAGCAGGACAGCCCCACCGTCGCCGCGCTGGAAGCGCGTCACGATCTGACGCCGGACCGCTATGCCGCCTTCGCGATGGGCTGGGTCGATCAGGGCGCCACCATCGTCGGCGGCTGCTGCGAGGTTGGCCCCGCGCATATCCGCGCGCTGGCCGACGCGCTGACGGCCGCCGGGTACCGGATCGTCTGACGCTTGACGGGGCCGGGGCGGGCGCATAGCGGGGGCGCATGAGCGACCACTATGCCCCGCCAGACGAGCCTTTGCGCATCGTCCATGTCGATCACCACCTTCTGGTGCTCGACAAGCCCTCCGGCCTGCTGTCGGTGCCGGGCAAGGGCGAGCATCTGGCCGATTGCCTGATCACCCGCGCGCAACGGGTCTATCCCGAGGCGCTTCTGGTGCACCGGCTGGACCGCGACACCTCGGGGCTGATCGTCTATGCGCTGACCAAGGCGGCGCAGCGGTTCCTGAGCCTCGAATTCGAGATGCGGCGGGTCAAGAAAGTCTATGTCGCGCGGCTTTGGGGCGAGTTGACGCCAAAGACCGGCACGGTCGACCTGCCGCTGACCGTGGACTGGCCGAACCGGCCGTTGCAGCACGTCAACTTTGAGACCGGCCGCCCGGCGCAGACCGACTGGCGCGTGGTGCGGCATGAGGACGGCACGACGCGGGTGCGGCTGATGCCCAAGACCGGGCGCAGCCATCAGTTGCGGGTGCACATGCTGGCACTGGGCCACCCGATCCTGGGCGATCCGTTCTACGCAACCGGCCCCGCGCGCGACTTTCCGCGGCTGATGCTGCACGCCGAGAGCCTGAAGATCAACCACCCCGAGGGTGGGCGCGGCTTCGCCTTTTCGGCGCCCGTGCCTTTCTGAACGGACGTTTGGTCAGAGGCTGAGCGCGACCTTGCGACCCTCATGAAAGGCGAAGGGGGCGAGCCGGGGCGCCTGCGCGTCGCCGATCAGGTGGGTATCGAGGTCGGCCAGCGCCGCCGAAAGCGGGTCGAAGGCGCGGTTGGTAGTGGACATGACGAGGGCGGTGGCGGCGATCCGCTCTGTCTGCCCGGTCAGCATGTTGCGCACCGTCGCGCCGACGCCGTGCCATTCCGCGATGTCATGCTCGGTCAGCACCCGCACCCCCAGCCGGGCATAGCGCTGGCGCAGCGGCAGATCGGCGTTTGTCCGCGCGATTTCCTTGCCGACGAAGGCTTCCGGCGTAACCAGCGTCACCTGTTTGCCCTGTTCGGCCAGATGCCAGGCGGTGCCATTGCCGCGCCAGTGGCTGCCCTCGTCGTAGATGATCACGCTGTCGCCGATCCTCGCTTCGCGCCGCATCACCTCTTCGGGGGAATGCACATGGCCATGTTCCAGCCCCGGCAGACGGCCCAGCTCTGGCCGCCAGCGTTGCGTGAAGGCGTCATCGGGCAGTGACCCGGTGGCGAGGATCACAGCGTCCGGCGTGCGGGCGCGGATGTCGTCGGCGTCCATATACGTGTTCAGCGTCACCTTGACCTGAAGCTTTGCGAACTGGCGTTCATACCAGTCCAGAAGGTCGATGATCTGGGCGCGGCGGGGTTGCAGCCCGGCCAGCCGGAATTGCCCGCCAACCTGCGGCGCGGCCTCCACGATCTCCACCTGATGCCCGCGTTCAGCGGCGACGCGGGCAGCCTCCAGCCCCGCCGGGCCGGCGCCGACCACCAGAATGCGCTTCGGCGCGGCGGTGCGGGTGAAGCGGTCGCCGCCCCATTCGAACTCGCGCCCGGCCGAGGGGTTGATCAGGCAGGAAATCCAGTAGTCGCGGTAGCGCCGCCCCCAGCACATCTGGTTGCAGGAAATGCAGCCGCGCACGTCCTCGGCGCGGCCCAGTGCGGTCTTGGCGGCAAGGTGCGGGTCGGCGATCTGGCCGCGCACGATCGACACCAGATCGGCCTCGCCCCCAGCGATCACCGCTTCGCCATTGCCCGGGGTGCGGATGTGCGCCTCTGACGTCACCCGCGCGTGTTTCAGCAGTCCTTTCAGCACCTTGGTAAACGGGGCGGTCAATTTCTCGCCGTGTACGAAGGTCGGGATCAGGTGGTCGAAGTCGAGGTACCCGCCCGCGCCGCAGGTGACATAGTCGATGTGGCCGGTGGCATCGTGCAGCGCCACGACTTCGGCCAATGCCTCGCCCTTCAGCGTGACCGGATCGGCGTCGGAGGTCGAGATGGCGAGGCCGATGATGAATTCCTCGCCGCAGGCACGGCGGATGTTTTCGATGATCGTGCGGCTCAGGCGGGTGCGGTTGTCCAGCGATCCGCCCCAGCGGTCGTCGCGGCGGTTGCTCCACGGGGTCCAGAACTGGTCGAGCAGGGAATGGTAGGCCGCCCAGACCTCCACCCCCTGAAAGCCGCCCGCCTTGCAGCGCAGGGCGGCGGCGGTGTGGGCGGCGATGATCTCCTCGATCTCGCGCTCGTTCATCGCGTGGCTGCCGTCGCTGTCATGGTAGCTCGGCATCCCCGAGGGCCCCCAGCCGGGGGCGAATGAAAGGTCGGCATCGGCGTGCTGGCCGACGGAGTAGAGCTGTTGCAGGATCACCGCGCCCGCCTCTTTCACCGGCTCGGTGATCTTGCGGAAATGCGGGATCACCTCATCCGTGCCGGGCCGGAAATTGCCGCGCGTCAGCACCGCCGTCTGGTGGATCGGCATCGGTTCGGCCACGATCATCGCCGCGCCCCCCAGCGCGCGTTCCAGCAGGTAGCCGCCAAAGCGCGGGCCGGGCAGGCCGTCATCCGACATGTTGGCGGTGTGGGCGCCAAAGACGATGCGGTTGCGCAAAGTGTGGCCGCGCAGGGTAAGGGGCGACATCAGGCGGGGGTGGGCGGTCATCGGCGATCCTCCGGGGTTGCAGGATGCTACGTCCGCGGGCCGGTGCGCGCCAAGAAGCGGGCGCGACATTGCGAGGGGCGCCGGTGTCGTTTTCCGAACGGTGTCGGCGTCAGGCCGGGGATGCCAGATTTCCGGCGGCGTGCTAGACTTCCGCCTGCGAGAACAGGAGGCGCGTATGGGCGGAAAGGTTTCCGTGCTGTTAGGCACAACGAAGGGTGTTTTCGTTCTGGATTCGGACGAAGACCGGGGCGATTGGCGCGTGCGCGGCCCGTTCTGTGACGGCTGGTCGATCAACCACGTCATCGGCGACGCCGGGTCCGGCACGATCTGGGCCGCGGGTGGCGGCGAATGGACGGGCGCCGGGGTCTGGCGGTCCGAGGATGGGGGCGAGACATGGACCCTGTCGAAACTCGCCAACGGCAAGTTCGATGCCTTTATTGCCAACGATCCGGAATTCGCCGCCTACATCGGGCGCCAGGCTGATCCTCCGGCGCCCTTCACCGGCAAGGTCGATGCGCTCTGGTCGCTGGGCATGGCGGGCGACACCCTGCTGGCCGGGGCCAAACCCGCGGCGCTTTACGCCAGCACCGATCGCGGCGCGAGCTGGGCGCCGCTTGACGGGTTGACCGATCATCCCTCGGCCCCCGAATGGCAGCCGGGCGGGGCGGGTCTGGTGCTGCACACGATCCTGGCCGACCCGGAGGCGCCCGAAAAGCTGTGGGTCGGCATCTCGGCCGCCGGGGTCTTTGCGTCGGAAGACAGCGGCGCGACGTGGGAGCGTCGCAACCGGCTTTCAAATCTGGGTGCCGAGCACAGCGCGCATGTTCACGTCGATTCCCGCCATTCGCACGACATCGGCCATTGCGTGCACAACCTGGTGCGGGCATCGGGCGATCTGCTGTATCAGCAGAACCATCACGGTGTCTTCCGCAGCCCCGATGGCGGCCGCAGCTGGGATGGCATCACCGCGGGTCTGCCCTCGGATTTCGGCTTCCCGATCGCGGTGCATCCGCGCGATCCGCAGTCGGTCTGGGTTCTGCCGCTGAACGGCGACATGGCCGGGCGCTATCCGCCCGACGCCTCGGCGGCGGTCTGGCGTTCGCGCAATGGCGGCGAAAGCTGGGAGGCGATGCGCGATGGCCTGCCGGGGCAAAGCTGCTTTTTCACCGTGCTGCGTCAGGCGATGGCGACCGATCGCGCCACGCCCGCCGGGGTCTATTTCGGCACCAACAGCGGTTCGGTTTTTGCCAGCACGGACGAGGGCGACCACTGGGAAGAGATCGCCCGCCATCTGCCGACGGTGCTGAGCGTCGAGGTGCTGCAGCGCGCCTGAGGGGGCGCTATTCGGCCGCCCAGCCAGAGATCGCCTTGACCTCGAGGAATTCCTCGATGCCCCAGTGCCCGCCTTCGCGGGCGCGGCCCGAGGCCTTGACGCCACCGAAGGGCGAGCCCGCGCCGCGCGATTGGCCGTTCATCTCGACCATGCCGGCGCGCAGGCTGCGGGCCAGCCGGTTGCGCCGCGCGCCGTCCTGCGACTGCACGTAGTTGGTCAACCCATAGGGCGTGTCATTGGCGATACGGATCGCCTCTTCTTCCGTGTCGAAGGGGATCATCGACAGTACCGGGCCAAAGATTTCCTCGCGTTCGATGGTCATGCCGGGCACGACGTCGGCGAAGACGGTCGGGCGCACGAAATAGCCGCGGTTCAGGTGCTCTGGGCGGCCGGGGCCACCCGCGACCAGCCGCGCGCCCTCGGCGATGCCGGTTTCGATCATGCCCTGGATCTTGTCGTACTGCATCTGGCTGACGACCGGGCCGATGTGGTTGCCCGCCTCATGCGCCGAGGCCACCTTGGTCGCTTCGGCCACCTGCCGCGCGATTTCCACCGCCTGATCATAGATCGGGCGCTCGACCAGCATCCGCGTCGGCGCGTTGCAGCTTTGGCCCGAGTTGTTGAAGCAGTGCTGCACCCCGCGCCGCACTGCCTTGTCGTCGGCATCCGCAAAGACGAGGTTCGCGCCCTTGCCGCCAAGCTCCAGACAGACCCGTTTCAGGCTGTCGGCGGCGGCTTTGGAAATCGCGATGCCGGCGCGGGTGGACCCGGTGAAGCTGATCATCTCGACATCGGGGTGGGTGGAAAGCCGGGTGCCGACGCCCACGCCATCGCCGTTGACGAGGTTGAACACGCCCGGCGGCACCCCGGCCGCATCCACGATCTCGGCGAAGACCAGCGACGACAGCGGCGCGATTTCCGACGGCTTCAGCACCATCGTGCAGCCCGCCAGCAGGGCGGGAATCGCCTTCAGCGTGACCTGGTTCATCGGCCAGTTCCACGGCGTGATCAGACCCACCACGCCGATCGGTTCCAGCGCGATGCGGTCGTTGGGCGCATGGGGGCCAAGTGGGCGGATGAATTCCATCTGCTTGAACGCGGTGATGAAGTTCTGGATGTGCCAGGTGCCCGAGGTGGTCTGCGATTTTCGCGCCATGTCGATCGGGGCGCCCATTTCCAGGCTGATCGCGCGGCTCATGTCCTCGGCGCGGGTTTCGTAGACGGCAAGGATCTTCTCGACATAGGCCAGCCGTTCGGCGGGCGGCGTCTGCGACCAGCCGGGGAAGGCGGCCTTGGCGGCGGCGACGGCCGCATCGGCATCGGCGGCGCTGCCCAGCGAGATTGTGGCGCAATGTTCCTCTGTCGACGGGTCGATGACCTGGAAATCATGCGGAACGGCGGGGGGCACCCAGGCGCCATTGATGTAGAATTCATGTTTGCGTGTCATCGCGGCCTCCATCTCGGATCGGCGCCAATGTCGCACCGCCTTTGGGTGTCCGCAAGGCTGCCGACCGACCATTGGGGGTCGCAATCCGGCATCGTAACCCCTATGTCGGCGCCATGACCGCAACCGCAACTGGAGGGATTCCCTTGGGTCTTCGCATCAATGACATCGCCCCGAACTTCACCGCCAATTCGACCAACGGCCCGATCACGCTGCACGACTGGATCGGCGACGGCTACGCGATCCTGTTCAGCCATCCGAAGGATTTCACCCCGGTCTGCACCACGGAATTCGGCGCGGTGGCCCAGCTTGCGGGCGAGTTCGAGAAACGCAACACGAAGGTCATGGGTATTTCCGTCGACAGCGTGGAAGACCACCTGAAATGGAAGCGCGACATCGAAGCTTTCGCCGGTGCCCCGGCCAATTTCCCGATCATCGACGATACCTCGCTGGCGGTAGCCAAGGCCTATGACATGCTGCCCGCCGACGCCTACCTGCCGGACGGCCGCACCCCCGCGCATTCGGCGACGGTGCGCACCGTGTTCATCATCGGCCCCGACAAGAAGGTGCGCCTGACGATGACCTACCCGATGTCGGTCGGCCGCAACTTCGCCGAAGTGCTGCGCGCGCTCGATGCCGTGCGCGCCACCGACGGCGTGCCGGTCGCCACGCCCGCCAACTGGGTGCCGGGTCAGGACGTGATCGTGGCGCTGAGCCTGACGGACGATCAGGCGCGCGCGAAGTTCGGCGAAGTCGACATCAAGCTGCCGTATCTGCGCTTCGCGCAGGTGAAGTAAGACACGGTGCGCAGTGAAGCCCCGGCCTGGGCGGGGGCTTCATATTTGCAGCAGGTCAAGAAGTGGCTGGAACGCGTAAAGCCCAGCCCTTCGGCCTGCTGGCGGTTCAAGGGTGCGCAGGAGCTCGGCTTCGAGCAGCCGACGCGACAGGGCGCGCGCGGAAGAGGCCGGGATGCCGGATCGATCGACAAAACGATCGTTCCGGAACACCGGATTCCCGAAAACGAAATCCAGCGCCTGGTCGTGATACTGCGAGTTCAGTCCCTCGCGGAACCGCTCTCGCATCTCGCCGTAAAGCTGCAGGATGCGGTCCGCCGTATCAATGTTCACGCAAGCCTGGGCGTGAAGCGCGTTGAGGAAGAAGACCACCCAGCCGGTCCAGTCACCTGCTTCGGAAACGGCCCGCATTCTTGCGATGTACTCGTCCTTGTGCGTCTCGAAATAGCCGGACACAAAGAAATGGGGTGCTTTCAGAACGCCAAGGTTCCACAGCATCAAAGTGATGAGCATCCGGCCAATGCGGCCGTTCCCATCTTCAAAGGGGTGGAGCGCTTCGAACTCCATATGGGCGATGGCTGTCCGGAGCAACGGCACCATCTTGTTTCCGTTGATGAAGGCAACAAGGGACTGCATCGCGGGCGCAAGCTGGTCGGGTGAAATCGGGACGTAGAATATGCGGCTACGGCGGTCATCTCCAATGAAATTCTGTTCAACCTTGTAGGCGCCCGGATGCTTCTTTGCGCCGCGCCCGAAGGCGAGAAGCGTTTGATGGGCCGATCGGATGAGGTGTTCCGAGAGTGGGCTGCCTTCCTCCAGCGCCATTTGCGCAAGGCGCAGAGCGCGTGAATATAGGAAAGTTTCTACGTCGTCGTCTCGTGCTTCACTGTAAGGGTCGGGTGTCCCGGCATCCTCCTCGGCTTCGAGTCGATAGAGGTCTTCGATGGTCGAGATCGTGCCTTCCATTCGGGACGAAGAAACGGCGTCCTGTCTGCGAAGCGGTGCAAGCAGCAGGCTGCTGTTGACCATTCCCCCCATTTTGGCGTCATAACGTGCCAACGATGCGGCTGCGTCGTTAAGGGCTGGAATGATTGCTTCGTAATCAAGGCTGCCTGGGGGGAATTTCCCAATATGGTAGTGCACTGCGGCGGAAAGGTCGTATGGTTTGGCGATCAAATCCCGCTCCATGTCGTCATCAAGTCAGGTTGTTGTCGTCTGGCTGGCAGCTAGCGCATTTGACAACAGAAAGCCACATGATTTCGTCATCTACCATGTTTGATGTCGGTCTACAGGCATCAAACTCGCTTGGTGACGAGAATCCGCCCCATACGGTCATCAAAAGGCCCCGGCGTTTCCGCCGGGGCCTTTGTCATTTCCGGGAAGCGGTGAGGCTTACGCCCCCGCGCCCTCTTCCGCCTTCTTCTCGACGATCTCGGCGCCGGTGTCCTGATCGACCATCTTCATGCCAAGGCGCACCTTGCCGCGTTCGTCGAAGCCGAGCAGCTTGACCTTCACTTCCTGGCCTTCCTTGAGCAACTCGTTCGGGTGGTTGAGCCGCTTGGACGAGATCTGGCTGACGTGCACGAGGCCGTCGCGCTTGCCGAAGAAGTTCACGAAAGCGCCGAAATCGACCAGCTTCACCACCTTGCCGGTGTAGATGCGGCCTTCCTCGGGCTCGGCCACGATCGAGTAGATCATGTCGTAGGCCTTCTTGATCGAGCCGGCGTTGGCCGAGGCGATCTTGATCACGCCGTCGTCGTTGATGTCGACCTTGGCGCCCGAGGTTTCCACGATCTCGCGGATCACCTTGCCGCCCGAGCCGATCACTTCACGGATCTTGTCGGTCGGGATCTGCATCGTCTCGATCCGCGGGGCGTGGGCCGAGAATTCGGTCCGGCCAGCGGTCAGCGCTTTCGACATTTCACCCAGGATGTGCATCCGGCCGTCCTTGGCTTGCGCCAGGGCCTGCTCCATGATCTCGGGCGTGATGCCCGCGACCTTGATGTCCATCTGCAGCGAGGTGATGCCATTCGAGGTGCCAGCCACCTTGAAGTCCATGTCGCCAAGGTGATCCTCGTCGCCGAGGATGTCGGTCAGCACGGCCCATTTGCCGTCGTCTTCGAGGATCAGGCCCATCGCGACGCCGGCGACCGGCGCCTTCAGCGGCACGCCGGCATCCATCATCGACAGCGAGCCGCCGCAGACCGAAGCCATCGACGAAGAGCCGTTCGATTCAGTGATCTCGGACACGACGCGGATGGTGTAGGGGAAATCGGTCGGTGCCGGCAGAACCGCCTGCAGCGCGCGCCAGGCCAGCTTGCCGTGGCCGATTTCACGACGGCCCGGCCCCGAGACGCGGCCCACTTCGCCGACCGAGTAGGGCGGGAAGTTGTAGTGCAGCAGGAAGTTGGACCGCGAGTTGCCATGCAGGGCGTCGATGATCTGCTCATCCTCGCCGGTGCCCAGCGTGGTCACGACCAGCGCCTGCGTTTCGCCACGGGTGAACAGCGAAGAGCCGTGGGTACGCGGCAGGATGCCGACTTCCGACACGATCGGGCGCACGGTCTTGTTGTCGCGGCCGTCGATGCGGGCGCCACCGTTGATGATGTCGCCGCGCAGGATCGAGCTTTCCAGTTTCTTGAACGCCGAACCGAGGTTCGCGTTGGCCAGATCCTCATCCGACAGCGCCGCTTTCACGGCGTCACGGGCGGCGGAAATGGCGTTCTGGCGTTCCTGCTTGTCGCGCAGACCGAAGGCCGCGCGCATCTGCGCCTCGCCTGCCGCCTTCACGTTGGCGTAAAGGGCCGAATAGTCCGGCGCTTCGTAGTTGAAGGGTTCCTTGGCGGCCGCTTCGGCAAGGTCGATGATCATGTCGATCACCGGTTGCATCGCGGCATGGCCGAACTTCACGGCGCCCAGCATCTCGGCTTCGGACAGCTCGTAGGCTTCCGATTCCACCATCATCACGGCGTCCTTGGTGCCGGCGACGACAAGGTCCAGACGCTGGTCGGGGTTGTTGCGCAGGTTCTGCATGTCATCAACCTGCGGGTTGAGGACGTATTCGCCGTTCGAGAAGCCGACACGCGCGGCACCGATCGGACCACGGAACGGCACGCCCGAGATCGTCAGCGCGGCCGAGGCCGCGATCAGCGCGACGATGTCGGGCTCGTTGACGAGGTCGTGGCTCAGCACGGTCGCCATCACGAGGACTTCGTTCTTGAAGCCGTCGACGAACAGCGGGCGGCAGGGCCGGTCGATCAGGCGCGAGGTCAGCGTTTCCTTTTCGGACGGACGCGCTTCGCGCTTGAAGAAGCCGCCGGGCACCTTGCCCGCGGCGTAGTATTTTTCCTGATAATGGACGGTCAGGGGGAAGAAGTCCTGCCCCGCCTTCGCCTCTTTGGCGAAGGTGACGTTGGCCATGACCGAAGTCTCGCCCAGCGTGGCGATGACCGAGCCATCGGCCTGACGGGCGACCTTGCCGGTTTCCAGCGTCAGCGTCTCGCCGCCCCACTGGATCGATTTCTTAGTAACGTTGAACATTTCGTTTCCTGTGTTGGCCAAGGGACCCTCCCCCAGCCCGGTTGCGTACGGGCCGCATTGCCCGTGGCTTCTTCTCTTTCCTCCTGCCTGCCCCATGAAACCCGGTGGGGCGGGCCATCATCACGGGCACCCGGAACGGGGCCGCGATCCGAAAAGACGAACGCGCCCCAAGGGGCGCGTTCGGGTATTTAGCGGCGCAGGCCCAGACGCTCGATGAGCGCGGCGTAGCGGGCTTCGTCTTTAGCCTTGAGGTAGTCCAGCAGCTTGCGGCGCAGCGCCACCATCATCAGAAGACCGCGGCGGGAGTGGTTATCCTTGCGGTGCATCTTGAAGTGTTCGGTGAGCGTGGCGATCCGCGAGGACAGGATCGCGACCTGAACCTCGGGCGAACCGGTGTCGCCTTCCTTGACCGCGTATTCCTTGATCAGGCGGGCTTTCTCTTCGACCGTAATCGACATCGGGGTCTCCTTTCGGATTGGGGTTATGGCGCAGGCCGGGATGTCGTCCAGCAGGGCCCGTGGAGTGTCCGCCCGAAGGCGGATGCGCGCGTATAGGGGAAATCGCGTGAAAAGGAAAGCGCAAATCCCCCCGGCGCGGTCCGGCGGCAAGGGGTGCTCATCCGCGGGTAACCATGATCTCGAATCCCGCCCGCCGCGCCTTCTTTGCGCCACCTTCTTTTGTGATAATCGTTATATAACAAATGGTTAATGCTGTTTGTGGTTAACGGTATCCGCCCGGGGGGTGGCCGTCTGGGGGTGGTTGTGATGCTTGGGCTGTTGGGGTTGATGGGGCTGGCGATGATGGGTGTGTTCTTCGAGGCGCCACATTCGGACGCCGACCATGATGAGGATGCTGGTGCCAACGGCACCGATGGCGCCGATGGCGATGGCGACGACGCGGGCGGGCACCAGAGCATCGAGGATTTCATGGGCCTTGCCGACCATCCGCTGGCGGGCAGCGCCGCCGCCGATGCGGCCGCGGAGGATCATGCGGCGGAGGAGCACGCTACGGAGGATGGACCCACCGGCGATCCGACCGCGCACGACGCGACCGATCCGACCGCGGCCCCGGCCGACGCGCAAGCGACGCCGCATCCGCTTGCCGAGGAGGCGCCGCCCGCCGACATGACCACCGCCGATCAACCGCTCGATCCCTCGCTTCCGGCCGATCCGGGGCCGCCGCAAGAGACCGGCGCGGCCGATGCGCCGATCGACCCCGATGCCCCGCAGACGGTCGGTGAAGAACCGGGCGACGGCCCGGTGCTGGAGCCTTTGCCCGCCGACCCGGCCGACCCCGGCCCGGCCGAGCCGACCGATCCGGAAACCCTGACCGGCACCGAAGGCCCGGACCTGTTGACCGGGGGCGCGGGCGACGACAGCCTTTCAGGGCATGGCGGCGATGACATGCTGGACGGCCATGCCGGGAACGATTCCCTTGATGGCGGGTCCGGTGCCGACCTCATGCACGGCGGTGCGGGCGACGACTCGATGACGGGTGGCGACGGGGCTGACACGCTGCACGGCGATGCGGGCAACGACACGCTCGATGGCGGCGCCGGTGATGACAGTCTGGCCGGGCACGAGGGCGACGACCTGATCAACGGCGGCGTGGGCAACGATACGCTGATCGGCGGCGAAGGCGATGATACCCTGCACGGCGGGGCGGGTGACGATGTGCTGCAGGGCAACGCGGGCGATGACAGCCTGACCGGCGGCGCCGGGCACGACACGCTGATGGGCGGCGACGGCAACGACACGCTGGATGGCGCGGGCCCGGACGATCCGCATGCGGCCGACGGCTCGGACGCGGATTACCTGAACGGCGGGGCGGGGGATGACCACCTGATCCTTGGCGCGGGCGACCACGCCAGCGGCGGCGAGGGCGCGGACACGTTCGAGGCGGGCGACTGGATCACGGCGGGGCATGAGGCGACGATCCACGATTTCGATCCGTCGCAGGATCGCATCGTGGTGGAATACGACCCTGCCCAACACCCCGACCCGGTGCTGACCATCGAGCCCGGTGAACAGGCGGATTCGGTCTATGTCACGCTTGATGGCGTGCATCTGGCGCAGGTGCTGGGCGTGCCGGGGTTGACGGCCGCCTCGGTCGAACTGGTCAGCGCCTCAGGCTGAGCCGGTAAAGAACGGCAGGTAGGCCGCCAGCACCGCCTCGGGCGCCTCTTCCATCGCGAAATGGCCACTGTCGCAGGATGCGTCGGTGACGTGATCGGCCCAGGCTCGCCACAGCGCGGCGGGCTGCCCGAGGCGCGAGGGGAAGCCGGTGGTGGCCCAGAGGAAATGCAGCGGTGCCGCAATCTTTCGCCCGGCGGCGCGGTCGGCCTCGTCCAGCGCGCGGTCGTAACTCGCCCCGGCGCGGTAGTCGGCGCACATCGCCGCAATCCGCGCCGGGTCGCGCGCCTGCGCGTGGTAGGTCGCCAGCGAGTCGGGCGGGAAGGCGTGCAGCGACTTGGCCCGGGTCCAGCTGCGCAGCGTCCAGTCGATGTAGAATACCGGATCGGCGCCGATCATCTTCTCGGGCAGCGGCGCAGGCTGGGCCAGGAAGGTCCAGTGGTAGGCGGCCATGCCAAGCCCCGCATCCCAATGCGCCCAGTAATCGGCGGTGGGCAGGATCTCGATGATGCCGAGGTTCCGAACCCGGTCCGGCGCGTCGAGCGCCAGCCGGTAGGCCACCCGCGCGCCCCGATCGTGACCAAGGATATGGGCGCGGTCGATCCCCAGCGCGTCCATCATGCCGGTGATGTCGGCCGCCATCGCGCGCTTTGAGTAGATGCCGTGCCATTCGTCATCGCAGGGCGCGTCGCTTTGGCCGTAGCCGCGCAGATCGGGGATCAGCACATGGAAATGCTCGGCCAGCGTGGGGGCCACCTTGGCCCAGCACATGCCGTTCTGCGGATAGCCGTGCAGCAGGATCAGCGCGGGGCCGGTGCCCGCCTCCTGCACCGACAGCGTAAGGCCGTTGGTGCCGATCCGCCGCCGCAGGAAACCGTTGATGGTGGTCATGATGCCTCCCACACCTCGGGCTGGCGGTCGTAGCCGATGTAAAGCGGATGCTTCGGCTGGCCGCTCTTGGTCAGGCCCAGATGATACAACGGAAGGCCGGTTTCGCGCAGCATCCGTTCCACCTGTCGCCCGCGGTCGAGATGTGCGCCGTGGCTGCCCCAGGCACAGATGATGCGGTCGGCCCAGCCGGTGCTGTCGCGAATGGCGGCGTCGTTGCCCGGCCCCACCGGATCCGCCGCGGCGCGCATCGCCTTGGGGTCGGTGTCGCGCCAGGCGAAGATGTTGCAGACCCGGAACGCGCCGAACCCCAATGCCCGGGCGCGCCGCTCGCAGCGTTCAACTGTGGGGTCGTTCTGCACCTCGGTCGCGGTGGAAGGGTTCAGCATGATGAACAATGCCTTGCCCCCGTCCGCGTCCCAGGTGCGGGTCAGCAGGTAGCGGTAGCGTTCGCAGGGCGAATAGACGGCGGTGGAGGGCGCGTCGCCCTTGGTATGGGTGCGGGTGATCATCGCCAAGGTTTGCCGGGTGGCGCCGCGACGTGCAAGCCCGACCGGCCGATTGTGCGGGACTGCACGGCGGGGAATTCAACCCGAAGTGAAAGGCGGTTGACAGCGGTGCGGCTGCCGCCCCACCGTTTGCGGCATGAATCAGCGACCCGACATCCATGACCGACTCGCGGCCAGCCTGAAGGCGGCGCGGCGCTCCAAGGGGCTCAGCCTTGACGCGGTGGCAAAGCTTTCCGGCGTCAGCCGCTCGATGGTCAGCCAGATCGAGCGTGGCGAGTCGAGCCCGACGGTGGCGACGCTGTGGAACCTGACGCAGGCGCTGCACGTCGATTTTGCCGGGCTGCTGGAAGGGCGCGCGACGCCGGGGGTCGAGGTGATGCGGGCCGGGGCCGTCCCGTTGATCGAGGGTCGCGGCGTCGGGGTGCGCATCCGCATCCTCAGCCCGGCCGAGGCGGCCGGGGCGCATGAGGTCTATGATCTGAGCTTTGCCGAGGGCGGCGCGCTGGTCAGCGACCCGCACGGGCCGGGCTGCCGCGAGCATCTGACGGTGCTGGAGGGCGCGTTGTGCGTGACCTCGGGCGAGGATCAGGAATGCATCGGCCCCGGTGACACGGCCCGCTATGCGGCCGACCGGCCGCACGCGATCCGGGCCGAGGGCGGCGGTGCGCGGGCGCTGCTGGTGGTGCAGAACAGCTAGGCGGATTCCGTTTTGACGGAATGGCATCCGTGATCTTGACGATTTCCGCGAGGGCTGGCATTTTGTCCGTCAAACCGGAAGGGGTTCTGATATGGCGGACAAGGCGGCATTCCTCGACCATCTCGGTGCCGAGTTGCGCAGTATCGAGGCCGATGGCCTGATGAAGCGCGAACGGCTGATCACCTCGCCGCAGGGTGGTCGGGTGTCGGTTGCGGGGCACGCGGGCAAGGTCGTGAACCTCTGCGCCAACAATTACCTCGGGCTTGCCGATCACCCGGCGCTGATCGCCGCGGCGAAGCAGGCGATGGACGATCACGGCTACGGCATGGCCTCGGTCCGCTTCATCTGCGGCACGCAGGATTTGCACCGGCAGCTGGAGCAGCGTCTGGCGGCGTTCCTGAACAAGGACGACGCGATTCTGTTCGCGGCCTGCTTCGATGCCAACGGCGGGCTGTTCGAGCCGTTGCTGGGGGCCGAGGATGCGGTGATCTCCGACAGTCTGAACCACGCCTCGATCATCGACGGTATCCGGCTGTGCAAGGCCAAACGGTATCGCTACGCCAATTCCGACATGGACGAGCTGGAGGCACAGCTGAAGGCGGCCCGGGCCGAAGGCGCGCGGTTCATCCTGATCGCCACCGATGGCGTCTTCTCGATGGACGGCTATCTGGCCAAGCTGGCCGAGATTACCGCACTGGCCGACCGTTATGGCGCCCTGGTGATGGTGGACGATTGCCACGCCACCGGCTTCATGGGGCCGCAGGGGCGCGGCACCCCGGCCCATGCGGGGGTGGCGGTGGATATCCTCACCGGCACGCTGGGCAAGGCATTGGGCGGCGCGCTGGGCGGCTATATCGCCGGGCCGCAGCCGGTGATCGACCTGCTGCGGCAGCGGGCGCGGCCCTACCTCTTTTCCAACGCGCTGCCGCCTGCCGTTGTGGCGGCTGGCCTCGCCGCGCTGGATCTGGTCGAGGCGGCCGACGATCTGCGGGCGCGGCTCTTCGCCAACGCGGCGCACTGGCGTGCCGGGCTGGCGGCGGCGGGGTTCGACCTTTTGCCGGGCGAGCATCCGATCGTGCCGGTGATGCTGGGCGAGGCGAAGCTGGCGCAGGCGATGGCGTCGGCGCTCTATGACCGGGGCGTTTATGTCGCGGGCTTCTTCTTTCCGGTGGTGCCGAAGGGGCGCGCGCGCATCCGCACCCAGATGAACGCGGCGCTGAGCCGGGACGATCTCGATTTCGCGCTGGCGGCGTTTGCCGAGGCGGGCAAGGCGGTGGGGGCGATATGACCAATGAAATGAAGGCGCTGGTGAAGGCGAAGCCCGAGGTTGGCCTCTGGATGGAACATCGCCCGGTGCCCGAGATCGGGCCGGATGACGTGCTGATCCGCATCCGCAAGACCGGCATCTGCGGCACCGACATCCACATCTGGAACTGGGACGACTGGGCCGCGAAGACGGTGCCGCTGGGGCTGATCACCGGCCACGAATTCGCGGGCGAGATCGTCGACAAGGGCCGCAACGTCGAGGGGCTGGCGATCGGCCAGCGCTGTTCCGGCGAGGGTCATCTGATCGGCCGCCAGAGCCGCCAGAGCCGGGCGGGCAAGTTCCACCTCGACCCCGCCACGCGGGGGATCGGGGTGAACGAACCCGGTGCTTTTGCGGGATATTTGCGGCTTCCGGCCTTCAACGTAGTGCCCTTGCCGGACGAGATCGAGGATGAGGTCGGCGCCATCCTCGACCCGCTGGGTAACGCGGTGCATACCGCGCTCAGCTTCGATCTGGTGGGCGAGGATGTGCTGATCACCGGCGCCGGGCCGATCGGCATCATGGCGGGCGCGGTGGCGCGGCATGTGGGGGCGCGGCATGTGGTGATCACCGATGTGAACCCCGCGCGGCTGGCGCTGGCGGCCGAGGTCGCCGATGTGGTGCCGGTGAACGTCGCGCAGGAGGATCTGCGCGACGTTATGGCGCGGCTGAAAATGGCGCAAGGCTTTGATGTTGGCCTGGAAATGTCGGGCAATCAGGCGGCGATGGACCAGATGGTCGAGGCGCTGGTGATGGGTGGCCGCATCGCGCTGCTGGGCATTCCGCCGGGCAAATCGCCGGTGGACTGGAGCCGGATCGTGTTCAAGGCGATCACCATCAAGGGGGTCTATGGCCGCGAGATCTTCGAGACCTGGTACAAGATGATCGCCATGCTGCAGAACGGCCTCGACGTCCGCCGCGTCATCACCCACCGCTTCCCGGTCGACCAGTTCCGCGACGGGTTCGAGGTGATGCGATCGGGCAAATCGGGCAAGGTCGTGCTCGACTGGTCCTGAGGGGCCTAAGGGGTTGGGAAGGCTGGGAAATCGGGGCACCGATTTTACACCGTTTTTGCACCGATTTGGCACCGATGGGAGGCGGGGTTTGGTGGGGGCGGACTTGTAGGGTGGCCGTGCGGACGCCCTTGGGCCGACACACTAGGAACGGGTTGTCCTTCCTGTCTTTCAGTCAGGCTGGAACGCTCGGAACAGTTTTACGAATTTTCTCTTGGACATGCCAAGAAAGGGTGGAATAGTATAGTAGGGGAATTTTTTCGAGTGACGCATGGCTATCCCAAGATTTGCAGAACACGGTGCATTGCCGGCGTTTATTGAAGGTAACCCAACGGCCATTATTGCGCGCTCTCCTTACTTGGCGAGCATGTATGAATTTGTTGAGAGGTTTTGCACGTCCCCGCACCGGGCCAAGTTATTGCAAGGATTTAACGAATATCGCAAGCATTTGCACAAGGCGGGGTTCGTCTCGGGGTTTCAATGGCTGGATGGCAGTTTTATTGAGGACGTTGAGGTTACGCAAAAGCGAAATCCAAACGACATTGATGTTGTAACTCTATTTAACCGGCCACTGAAATATCAGGTTGAGCCCTCCAAATGGGTTTCAGACTACGAAGGTTATCTTTTTAAAGGGTACTTCGACACGCGACTTATGAAGCCAAAGTTTAAATGTGATACCTATGGAGTTGACCTTGATGCAGGGCAGCGCGCTCTAATACGGGGCACAACGTATTGGTTTGGCTTATTTAGCGACATGCGCGGATCGCTGGCCAAGAAAGGTATCGTTGAAATTCCCCTAGCTACAGATCTTATGGAGTTCTCTGCAATTGATCAGGTGATAGGGGGCAGGTTTAATGTCTGACCTTCAGAGGATCGCCGACCTCCAGCGCCAAAAGTTGGAGCTTGGGGCGTTGATCAGAGACGCCGATGCAGACGGAGACATCGTAGGAAAATTGAATTTCGGGGCGCGCCTTGAGATGGTTGCCGATGAGCTGGCAGCCTTGAAGGCGAGGGATGCCAAAGTCGGAGAAGTTGCCGTCTTATTCGATGGCGCCCCCGTGAGCGGGACCAGCGCCATAGATGCTTCCTTCGCGGCTCAAGCTCTTACTCATTTCCAAAGAGTAATAACATGCCTGTTTGCATCTAACTTGAGGGGCCAGCTCGCCTCTCGTGGGAAAATTAGAGGGTCGAGTCTGGCGGGCTTGAATATCCGCGAATTGGCGACCGGATCGTTTGGCTTCATTCTTGAGGAGAAAGATGCGCGGCAGTCGAGCGCAATAAAGACCCCAATTAGAGAGTCACTTGAGGAAGCTGCCGCATTGTTTGAGGAGTTTACTCAAGAAAATGATGATAACTTCCTTATCGAAGTGGATGAAATCGATCCGCGCGTCTTCTTGGCTTTAGCGAAATTCTTTCGGCATCTCGAAAAGAACTACGCGACGCTTAAGACGAATTTTCCCGATAAACTCTATTCCTTCGACCACGCGGGCATTGAGCGTGCATTTAAGAGAATTTCTGCTACGCATGTCAAGATAGAGCCCGTATTGTGGACCGGTACATTGGTTGGTTTGTCTCCAATTAAACGAACTTTTGATTTTAAACGCGATGGGGGAGATGAGATTTTATCTGGAAAATTTAGTCATCAGGTCAGCCAAGACTATCTTGAAAGAATTGAAAACGATAACGGGATTACTTTGGGAGATAGGTTTGATGCCAAGATTGAAATTGGCACCATCAGAAAACCTGACGGAACGATCAGCGTGACCTATACGGTCATTGACTTATCTGAATCCGCATCGGGACGCATGTGAGCCGTATACCGGCACCCTGCTAATCTTCTAGTAGGTCGACCACTGTCCCCTCCCGTCTTGCCCGATTTCCGACACGCCTGAGATAACTGACACCCCCTTGCCCTACGGCTTGCGCCTTCGGGCAACGGCCCGCGCGGTCTGCCACGGGCAGACCGCTTTTGCGGGTCGGGCGCCCGTTGGTCGGGGAGGTGGCGGGTCTTCCCGGCGTCAGCGGTTGAAGACGCGGCTGGGGTGCAACTCGCCGCTCTGGTAGGTGCCGACGGCGATGGCGCGGCCCTGGTGGCTGGCCCAGGCGTCGTCGCCGAACTCGACGCCGGAGGCGATGACCATGCCGGGGTTGCCGTTCTTCAGGCGGGCGGCGCCTTCGGGGGTGGCTTTCAGTTCCGGCAGGTCGGCGAGGCCGAGTTCGAGCGGCAGCAGGTGGGCGTCAAGCTCTTCGGTTCTTGCCAGCCGGTCGATGAGGTCGAGCGAGACGCCCATATCGGCGTCGAAGGGCCCCGACCAGGTGCGGCGGAGGGTCTGGACATGGCCGAGGCAGCCAAGGGCGCGGCCAAGGTCGCGGGCGATGGAGCGGACGTAGCCGCCCTTGCCGCAGACCATTTCCAGCTCGGCATGGTCGGCGTCGGGGCGGGCGATCAGGTCGAGGCTGTCGACCCAGAGCGGGCGGGCGGCAAGGTCCATCTGCTCGCCCTCGCGGGCGAGGTCGTAGGCGCGTTCGCCGTCGACCTTCACGGCGGAGAACTGGGGCGGAACCTGGCTGATGTCGCCGCGAAAGGCGGGCAGGGCAGCCTCGATTTCGGCATCGGTCGGGCGCAGGGTGGAGGTGGCGATCACCTCGCCCTCGGCATCGTCGGTGGTGGTGGCGGCGCCGAAGGTGACGGTGAAGCGGTAGCACTTCAGCGCATCGGTGATGTAGGGCACGGTCTTGGTGGCCTCGCCCAGGGCGATGGCCAGCACGCCGGTGGCGGCGGGGTCGAGCGTGCCGGCATGGCCCGCCTTCTGCGCGTCGAAGGCCCAGCGGACCTTGTTCACCACGGCGGTCGAGGTGATGCCGGCGGGCTTGTCAACCACCAGCCAGCCCGATACCTCGCGGCCCTTGCGCTTGCGTCCCATGCTTTGCCCTTCGATTGCGAAGCCCGCCTGCTACTGCGCCGGTGCGGGGCCGTCAACCACGGTGCCAAGGATCGGGCCCATCGGAAAGCCGGCGTCCGCACGGTTCAATTCGGGGGCGGCAAGGCGCGAGGTGTTGCCGTCGAGGAAGAGCGCGTCGGGCATCTTGAGGCCATCGCGGAAGAAGCGGGCGAAGGCGTCGAAGGTCACCGGCACGCCGGAGATGGCAAAGGCGGCGTGCAGGCCGTCGGCAGAGACGCCGACGCCGTTGCGGATGTAGGTGGAGCCCGAGGTCGCAAGGAAGCGGGGATGCAGCGCGCCGCCGATGACCAGCATCGGGCCGGATTGCGTGGCATAGCGGCAGGCGGGCGGCGCGGCGGCGTAGTGCCTCGTCTCGACGATGCGGTAGCGGTCGGGGCCGATGCAGAAGACGCCGTTGGGCAAGAGGCCGAAGTTGCCCTTGCTGGCGCCGGTGACGAGCGGGGCGATTTGCTGGCCATCGACGATGGCGAGGCCGAGGGGGCGCAGGTCGGGTGCGTACATGCCGGCGTTTATCGCGAACCCGAAGTGCTTGCCCTGTGCGGCAAGCAGGTCGGCGAGGCGGCCGAAGGTGCCGACCGGCAGGCCATCGGGCGCCGTGACCCACAGCCGAAGGTCGTCCTGCCCGAAGCTGGTGTCGCAGACGGTGTAGGGGGCGCCGTCAAAGCGGGTGTCGTGGCAGGCGGCATTCACGGCGGCAGGCAGGGCCAGCGCCAGCGCGAGGACGCGCAGATCAGGCATCGGCCCCATGATCGGTGTCGTCGGCATCATCGTCATCGTCGCGGGCGGCGATGTCGCGCTGCACGGTGGCGTCGCTGAACAGCCGCCGCGTGTCATCCATGCGGTCAAAGGTTTCATCGATCTCGAACCGCAGTTCTGGCGCGTATTTCAGCGTCATCTCTTTGGCGATCAGGTGGCGCAGCTCGCCCTTGTGCTTGCGCAGAAGCGTCAGCGTCTCTTCCCGCTTGTCGCCGCCAAGGGGCATCACATAGGCGGTGGCGACCTTCAGGTCGGTCGAGGTGCGCACTTCGGCGACGGTGATCGGGATGCGGTTCAGGTCGGGATCGTGGATCTCGGCCCGGTTCAGCACATCGGACAGCGTGCGGCGGATCAGTTCGCCGACGCGAAGCTGGCGCTGCGAGGGGCCGGAGCCCTGGGAATAGCGGTTGGTTGCCATGCGCAGCAGATAAGCCAAGCCGGGCCGCCCCGCAACCGGGGCTTTGCGTGCGCCCTGCGAAGCGGCTAAGGAGAGCCGAGCGAAATGGGAGGCTGCGATGGGCGAAGGGCCGGGGATCGTCGTCACGGGCGCGTCGGGGCGCATGGGGCAGATGCTGGTACGGCTGATCGCCGCCAGCGACCGGGCGCGGCTGGTGGGCTGCGTGGAACGGCCGGGCCATGGCTGGGTCGGGCGCGACATCGGCGCGGCGATGGGCGGCGCGGATCTGGGCGTGACGGTCACCGATGATGCGCTGGATGCCTTTGCCAAGGCGCAGGCGGTGGTGGATTTCACCTCGCCCGAGGCGTCGCTGGGCTTTGCCGCGCTGGCGGCGCAGGCGCGGGCGGTGCATGTGATCGGCACCACCGGCTTTACGCCCGAGCAGATCGCCCGGCTGGAACCCGCCGCGCGCCATGCGGTGATCGTGCGGGCGGGCAATATGTCGCTGGGCGTGAACCTGCTGGTGCAGCTGACGCGCAAGGTGGCCGAGGCTCTGGATGCGGATTTCGATGTCGAGATCGTCGAGGCGCATCACCGCATGAAGGTAGATGCGCCCTCGGGCACCGCGCTGATGCTGGGCGAGGCGGCGGCGGCGGGCCGCGGCGTTTCGCTGGCCGAGGTGTCGGACCGGGGCCGCGACGGCATCACCGGTGCGCGGACGCGCGGGCATATCGGATTCTCGTCGATCCGGGGCGGCGACGTTGTGGGCGAGCATGACGTGATCTTTGCCGCCGATGGCGAGCGGATCGTGCTGCGCCACATCGCCACCGACCGCGCCGTGTTCGCGCGCGGCGCGCTGAAGGCGGCGCTGTGGGGGCAGGACAAGCAGCCGGGGCAGTATTCGATGCTGGACGTGCTGGGGATGTGAGGGGCGGTTGGCTCAAGCTGCTTGATGCGCCGTCGCTCGCCATCTTGCCCGATTTGTCCCGCGACAAATGGGCCGCGCCCTTGGGTAATTGCCCGTCTCAAAAATCGACCGCGATGCCCTTCCGCTCCCAGTCGCCGTAGCGCACCGGTTCCGGCCCCTTGCGGCCACCGAGTTCGGTTGGCAGGGGCGCGGGCGGTTTGGCCTTGCGGCGGGCCTCGGCCTCGGCCAGGGCGCGTTGCGCTTCGGGGGGAAGCTCGGGGCGGGGTGTATCGGCCATCGGGCGGTTCCTTGTGTCGCTTGCCCGCCTGATATACGCCCGGCCGATCGGGGAACAAGACCGGAAGGATCATCAGGTGGGCGGACAGGTCGATCCGGCGCGGCGGGCGGCGGTGGCGTTGCTGAATGGCGTGCTGGGCGAAGGGCGGATGCTGTCGGACCTGCTGGCGCAGCCCGCCGGGCCGCTGGCGGCGCTGGAACCGGGCCAGCGGGCGCGGGCGCAGCGGCTGGCGCTGGCCGTGCTGCGGCATCTGGAGCCAGCCGACCGGCTGCTGGCCACGCATCTGCGCAAGGCGCCGCCGGTCGAGGTGATGAACGTGCTGCGGCTGGCCGTGGTCGAGATGCTGGTGGACGCCGTGCCGCCGCATGGCGCCGTCAACGCCGCCGTGGCGCTGTTGCGCGCGGGCAAGCGGACGACGCATCAGGCCGGGCTGGCCAATGCCGTGCTGCGCAAGGCGGCCGAGGCGGGCGGGGATTGGGCCAAGCTGCCGCCGCAGCGGATGCCGCTCTGGCTGCGCAAGCCCTTGGTGGGGCTTTGGGGGTGCGAGGTGGTGTCGGCCATCGAGGCGGTGGAGGCGGCAGGCGCCCCGCTGGATCTGACGCTGCGCGACCCGTCGCAAGGCTCCCTGTGGGCCGAGCGGCTGGAGGCCGAGGTGCTGCCGACCGGCAGCCTGCGCCGCCGCGTCGTGGGGCAGGTCAGCGAGCTTCCCGGTTATGCCGAGGGCGCGTGGTGGGTGCAGGACGCGGCGGCGGCGCTGCCGGTGCGGTTGCTGGATCCGCGACCGGGCGAGCGGGTGCTGGACCTTTGCGCGGCGCCGGGCGGCAAGACGCTGCAACTGGCGGCGGCGGGGGCAGCGGTGACAGCAGTCGACCTGTCAGGGCCACGGATGGAGCGTCTGCGCGCGAACCTCGCACGCTGCGGGCTGGCGGCAGAGGTCGTGGTGGCCGACGCGCTGCACTGGACGGCAGAGCCGTTCGACGCGGTGCTGCTCGACGCGCCCTGTTCGGCCAGCGGCACGATCCGGCGGCATCCCGATCTGCCCTTCGTCAAGGACGGCAGCGAGGTTGCGGGGCTGGTGGCGTTGCAGGCGCAACTGATCGACCGGGCGCTGGGGCTGTTGAAGCCGGGCGGGCGGCTGGTGGTCTGTACCTGTTCGCTGCTGCCGGAAGAGGGCGAGGGGCAGCTGGCCGCCGCGCTGGCGCGGCATCCCGGTCTGGCGGTCGAAGACCTTGCCGTGCCGGGTGTTCCCGAGGGCTGGCGCGCGGCGGGCGGCGGATTGCGGCTGCGGCCCGATCATTGGGCCGACCGGGGCGGGGTTGACGGCTTCTTCATGGCGCGGCTTCGCCGGGCGGGCTGAGATGGCGGCTTTTCGGCGGTGACAGGGCAAGACCCCGCCGCTATGGTTCGGCGCGGGTCGGAACAGGCCCGGAGCAGCATCGGCACAGAACCCAGCATGGCAGAACGCGGCACGGCAGGCGGGCGGCAGGGCGACGGATGGACCTTGCGAAAGGCCCGTCTGGCGAATCGCTGGCGTGCGCGCATGGCCACGCTGGCGCGCCCGGCGACCGGCTTCGTCTCGCAGCCCGAGCCGCGCACCATCGGCAGCTTCGCCCGGGGCCGGCAACTGGTCGCCGGAAATTTCCTGCTCGCCGGTTACCTGATCGAGGGGCCGGGGGTCGGTATCTGGGATTTGCCGATGCCGGATCCCGGCTTCGAGGAGGCGCTGCACGGCTTTGCCTGGATGGATGATCTGGCCGCCGTGGGCGATGGCGCGGCGCGGATGCGGGCGCAAGCCTGGGTGTTCGACTGGATCGCGCGCTATGGCCGTGGGCGCGGACCGGGCTGGACGCCCGACCTGACCGGGCGGCGGTTGATCCGCTGGATCAACCACGCGTTGTTCCTGCTGTCGGGCCAGCAGCGCCCGGCGGCCGAGGCGTATTTTCGCAGTCTGGCGCAGCAGACCAATTTCCTGTCGCGGCGCTGGGCCGCCGCCTCGCCCGGCCTGCCGCGGTTCGAGGCGCTGACCGGCCTGATCTATGCCGGTCTGGCGCTGACCGGGATGGAAAAGCACGTTGCCACCGCCACCGAGGCGCTGGCGCGCGAATGCCGGGCGCAGATCGACGCCGAGGGCGGTATTCCGACACGCAACCCCGAGGAATTGCTGGAGGTTTTCACGCTGCTGACCTGGGCCGCGCAGGCGCTGGCCGAGGCCGGGCGGATGGCCCCCGCGTCGCATCAGGCGGCGATCGAGCGCATTGCGCCCACGCTGCGCGCACTGCGCCATTCGGATGGCGGGCTGGCGCGGTTTCACGGTGGCGGGCGCGGGCTGGAAGGGCGTCTGGATCACGCGCTGGCCAGTTCGGGGGTGCGGGCGACGCAACCGGCCGGGCTGGCGATGGGCTTTGCGCGGTTGTCGGGCGGGCGGACCAGCGTGATCGTCGATGCCGCCGCGCCGCCAGAGGCTGCCGCTTCGGCCAATGCCCACGCCTCGACGCTGGCGTTCGAACTCAGTTCCGGGCGGCGGCCGCTGATCGTCAATTGCGGCTCTGGCGCGCCGTTCGGGCCCGACTGGCGCCGCGCCGGGCGGGCGACGCCGTCGCATACGACGCTGGCGATCGAGGGGTTTTCATCGTCGCGGCTGGGGCCCGTGGTGTCTGCGGCGGGCAGCGCGCGCGAACCGCTTCTGGACCGCGCCGCGATCATCCATCTGCGGCTGGAGCCGGGACCGGCGGGGCAGGGGCTGCTGGCGGGCCACAACGGCTATGTGGCCACGCATGGGCTGACCCATATGCGCGGGCTCTACCTTGCCGCCGACGGCCGGATGCTGACCGGCGAGGATACGCTGGGCGCCATGACCGAGGCGGAACAGGCGCGGTTGCGGGTGGTGACGGCGAAAAACGGCCCGGTGCGGTTCGCCATCCGCTTTCACCTGCATCCGGATGTGGACGCCGAAATTGATCTGGGCGGCACCGCCGTTTCGATGGCGCTGAAGAGTGGCGAGATCTGGGTGTTCCGGTTCGAGGGGGCGACGACGCTGAAGCTTGACCCGTCGGTCTATCTGGAAAAGGGCCGGTTGAAGCCGCGGGCGACGCGGCAGATCGTCCTTGCCGCCGAGGTTGCCGACAGTGCGAGCCAGATTCGCTGGACCTTGTCGAAGGCGCAGGATACCCCGCTGGCGATCCGCGACCTTGAGCGGGACGAGCCCGCGACCGACTGACCCCTGACCGAAAGGACCACCCCGGGATGACCGATCTTCTGCCGATCCGCCGCGCGCTTCTTTCCGTGTCCGACAAGACCGGCCTGCTTGATCTGGCGCGGGCACTGGCGGCGCGGGGGGTGGAGCTTCTGTCCACCGGCGGCAGCGCGGCGGAACTGCGCGCGGCCGGGCTGTCGGTGCGCGACGTGGCGGATGTGACCGGTTTTCCCGAAATGATGGACGGTCGGGTGAAGACGCTGCACCCGGCCGTGCATGGCGGCTTGCTGGCGCTGCGCGACGACCCGGCGCATCTGGCGGCGATGGCAGAGCATGGCATCGCGCCGATCGACCTTCTGGTGGTGAACCTCTACCCGTTCGAGGCGACGGTGGCGAAGGGCGCGGATTACGACACCTGCATCGAGAACATCGACATCGGCGGCCCGGCGATGATTCGGGCGGCGGCGAAGAACCACGCCTTTGTTACCGTTCTGGTCGACGTGCAGGATTACGGCCCGCTGCTGGCCGAACTCGATGCCAACGACGACCGCACCAGCTATGCGTTCCGCCAACGGCAGGCGCAGATCGCCTATGCCCGCACGGCGGCCTATGATGCGGCGGTATCCTCGTGGATGGCGGGCGCCATCGGCGAGGCGGCGCCGCGGCGGCGAGCCTTCGCGGGCACGCTGGCGCAGACGCTGCGCTATGGCGAGAACCCGCATCAGGCGGCGGCCTTCTACCTTGACGGCTCCAACCGGCCCGGCGTCGCCACGGCAAAGCAATGGCAGGGCAAGGAACTGAGCTACAACAACATCAACGATACCGATGCCGCATTTGAACTGGTGGCAGAATTCGCGCCCGGCGCTGGCCCCGCCTGCGCCATCATCAAGCACGCCAACCCCTGCGGCGTGGCGCGCGGGGCCACCCTGCTGGAGGCTTACCAGCGGGCCTATGACTGCGATCGCACCTCGGCCTTTGGCGGGATCGTGGCGCTGAACCAGCCGCTGGATGCCGCGACGGCGGAAGAGATCGTGAAGATTTTCACCGAGGTGGTGATTGCGCCCGACGCATCTGAGGCGGCGAAGGCGGTGTTCGCCGCCAAGAAGAACCTGCGCCTGCTGACCACTGGCGCGCTGTCCGACCCGCTGGCCGACGGGCTGACCTTCCGGCAGGTGGCGGGCGGGTTTCTGGTGCAGGACCGCGACAACGGTCATATCGGCGCCGCCGATCTGAAGGTGGTGACCCGGCGCGCGCCGACAGCGGCGGAAATCGCCGACCTGCTCTTTGCCTGGAACGTTGCCAAACACGTGAAATCGAACGCGATCGTCTATGTCAAAGGCGGTGCCACGGTCGGCGTCGGTGCCGGGCAGATGAGCCGCGTCGATTCGACCCGCATCGCCGCCCGCAAGTCCGAGGATATGGCGGCGGCGCTGGGGCTGGCCGAAACGCCCGCCAAGGGCGCGGTTGTCGCCTCGGATGCGTTCTTTCCCTTCCCCGACGGTCTGCTGGCCGCGGCCGAGGCGGGGGCCACGGCGGTGATCCAGCCCGGCGGCTCGATGAACGACGCGGCGGTGATCGCGGCGGCGGATGCGGCGGGGCTGGCGATGGTGTTCACCGGCCAACGCCATTTCCGGCACTGAGGGCAGGGCATGAGGATCGCCGCCAAGACCGCGCTGGTCGCGCTTGCCATCGACCAGATCAGCAAGATCGCCGTGGTGCACGGCCTTGATCTGAAGGACCGGGTGACGATCGACGTGATCCCGCCCTACCTGAATTTTCGCATGGCATGGAATCAGGGCGTCAACTTCGGCCTGCTGGCCAACAACGTCGACCTGATGCGGTGGGTGCTGATCGCGGTGGCGCTGGCCATTGCGGTCTGGGTCTGGCGCTGGGTCGGGCACGAGGGGCATTCCGACGCCGCCAAGGTGGCGGCCGGGTTGCTGATCGGCGGCGCGCTCGGCAATGTGATCGACCGGGTGATCTATGGCGCGGTGGCGGATTTCCTGAATATGTCCTGCTGCGGATTCGATAACCCGTTCTCGTTCAACCTTGCCGATGTCGCGGTCTTCCTCGGCGCGGTCGGGCTGGTGCTGCTGACCGGGCGGCAGAACACCCGTGACGGGCCGGGATCAATGCGATAAAGACGAACGGAGACGGGGTTGTGGAGGCTTACATGCGGGCAGCGCACGGCAAATTCGGGATCGCCTTGGCGGCGGTTCTGGTGCTGGCCGGGTGTGGCGGCGATCGCCAGCCGCACCTGATGAACCTGCGCTCGCAGAGCCATAGCCCGGACGAGTTCGCGATTCTGCCCTCGAAGCCGCTCGCCATGCCGACAGACCTGTCGGCGCTGCCCGCGCCGACGCCGGGGGGCAGCAACCTTGCCGACCCGACGCCGGATGCGGATGCGGTTGCGGCGCTTGGCGGCAAGCCCGGCGCGATGAAGGCCGGCGGTGTGCCGGTGGCCGATGGGGCGCTGGTGGCCGCGGCCGACCGCTACGGCGTGTCGCCCACGATCCGCGCCGATCTGGATGCCGCGGACCTGAAATTCCGCCAGAATCACAATGGTCGGTTGCTCGACAAGCTGTTCGGCCACACGGTCTATTTCCAGGCCTACAAGAATATGACGCTGGACCAATACGCCGAACTGGCGCGCTGGCGGGCGGTGGGCCTTGCCACGCCAAGCGCCCCGCCGAAGGGCGTGACGCCGCCCAACTGACCGGGTGTGACGCCGGGATGACGGTGGCCGAATCTCTCTCGGCATGCTAGTTCTGGTGGCATGAACGCCGAAAACCCCCAGATAAGCCCCGCGCGCCCGGTCATCCGGCAGCTCGACGAGGGCGCAATCAACCGCATCGCCGCTGGCGAGGTGGTGGAACGGCCTGCCTCGGCGGTAAAGGAACTGGTGGAAAACGCGCTCGATGCCGGGGCGCGGCGGGTGTCGGTGGATTATGCCGACGGCGGCAAGACGCTGATCCGGGTGACCGATGACGGCTGCGGCATGAGCGGCGCCGACCTGCCGCTGGCGCTGGCGCGCCATGCCACGTCGAAGATCGACGGCTCGGACCTGCTGAACATCCACAGTTTCGGTTTTCGCGGCGAGGCGCTGCCCTCGCTCGGGGCGGTCGGGCGGCTGAGCATCACCTCGCGCGCGGCGGGCGAGGACGCGGCGCGGATCGAGGTGACGGGGGGCCGGGTCGGGCCGGTCACGCCCGCGGCGCTGACGCGCGGCACCGTGGTGGAACTGCGCGATCTCTTTTGCGCAACGCCCGCGCGGCTGAAGTTCCTGCGCAGCGACCGGGCCGAGGCGCAGGCGCTGGGCGAGGTGATCCGGCGGCTGGCGATGGCCGAGCCCTTCGTCAGCTTCCGGCTGACCGACCAGAGCGAGGGCGGCGAGGGCCGCGTGACGTTCCGCGCCGACGCGGGCACGGGCGATCTGTTCGACGCGCTGCACGGGCGGCTCGCGGTGGTGCTGGGCACCGAGTTCGCCGAAAACGCCCTGCGGCTGGAGATGGAGCGGGAGGGGCTGCACCTGACCGGCTATGCCGCGCTGCCGACTTACTCGCGCGGCTCGTCGGTGCAACAGTACCTGTTTGTGAACGGTCGCCCGGTGCAGGACCGGATGCTGTATGGCGCCCTGCGCGCTGCCTATGCCGACTTTCTCAGCCGCGACCGCCATCCGGCGGCGGTGCTGTTCCTGACCTGCGACCCGCAACTGGTCGATGTGAACGTTCATCCGGCCAAGTCCGAGGTGCGATTTCGCGACCCCGCCCCGGCGCGCGGGCTGATCGTCTCGGGCCTGCGGCGGGCGTTGGCGGGGGCTGGGCATCGGGCCTCATCCACCGTCGGGGCCGCCACGCTGGATGCGCTGCGGCCCGAGCCGCGGATCTACCAGATGGAGCGGCCCAGCTTGGGCGCCCTTCGCGCGGCTTCCCAATGGCAGGCGCCGGTGACCGGCTTTGCCGAACCGCCCTCGGCCCGGATCGAGCCGCCGATGGACGCTGCCGCCGAGGCGCGCCCGCTGGGCGCGGCGCGGGCGCAGGTGCACGAGAACTACATCATCGCGCAGACCGAGACCGGGATCGTCATCGTCGACCAGCACGCTGCGCATGAACGGCTGGTCTACGAGCGGCTGAAGCGGCAGATGGCAGAGAAGGGCATCGCCGCGCAGGCGCTGTTGATCCCTGAAATCGTTGAGCTTTCCGAAGCCGAGGCGGGGCGGCTGATCGACATGGCCGACGACTTGGCGCGGCTTGGGCTGAGTGTCGAGCCGTTCGGGCGCGGCGCCGTAGCGGTGCGCGAGACGCCGGCGATTCTGGGGCAGGTGAACGTGCGCGGGTTGCTGCGCGACATCCTTGACGATCTGGCCGAGGCGGGCGACAGCCGCAATGTGCAGGCCCGTATCGACGCCGTGCTAAGCCGGATGGCCTGCCACGGCTCCGTGCGGTCCGGCCGCCAGATGCGCGCCGAAGAGATGAACGCGCTGCTGCGCGAGATGGAGGCGACGCCGCATTCGGGCCAGTGCAACCACGGCCGCCCGACCTATGTGGAACTGCGACTGGCCGATATCGAACGCTTGTTCGGCCGCACATGATCACGATCGGTGGGCATCAGGTGGCGATGGACGATCCGATGGCGATCGCGGGACTTGCGGCGGCGGGTCTGGTGCTTTTGCTGCTGATCCTTGTCCTGCGCGCGGCCGCCCGGTCGGCGCGGCTGACGGAACCCTTGCTCTATCAGATGAATCAGGTCGGCCACCGCGTTCAGCAACTGTCGGACGGCCAGCAGCAGTTGGCGGGCGGCCTGCATCACGTTTCCGAAGCGCAGGCCCACGCGCAAAGCGCGATGCTGAAGGTGATGGAATCCCGTCTGGCCGAGGTCAGCGCGCGGATGACCGAGAACCTGTCCGGTTCCGCCACGCGCACCGCCCGCAGCCTTGGCGAGTTGCAGCAGCGGCTGGAAACGATCGACAAGGCGCAGGCGAATATCGAGAAGCTGTCGGGCAACGTGCTGAGCTTGCAGGATATTCTGTCGAACAAGCAGACCCGCGGCGCATTTGGCGAGATTCAGTTGCATGACATCGTGCAGAAGGCGCTGCCCTCGGACGCCTATACGATGCAGGCGACGCTGTCGAACGGGCGGCGGGCCGATTGCCTGATCCACCTGCCGAACCCGCCAGGGCCGATCGTCGTCGACTCCAAGTTCCCGCTGGAGGCTTACGAGGCGCTGCGGCGGGCCTCGACCCAGTCGGAACTGGCCGAAGCCGCGCGGAATATGAGAACGGCCGTTCGCTCACATATCCGCGCGATTTCGGAGCGCTACATTCTGGAAGGCGAGACCGCCGACGGGGCACTGATGTTCCTGCCCTCCGAAGCGGTCTATGCGGAGTTACACGCAAATTTCCCCGAGGTCGTGCGGGAGGGGTTCACGGCGCGGGTCTGGATCGTGTCGCCGACCACCTGCATGGCGACGCTGAACACCATGCGCGCGGTGCTGAAGGATGCGCGGATGCGCGAACAGGCCGGGGCGATCCGGCGAGAGTTGCACCTGCTGTTTGAGGATGTGCGGCGTCTGGGCGAACGGGTGGAGCGGCTGGACAGCCATTTCAGCCAGGCGCAGAACGACGTGCGAGAGATCCGGGTGTCATCGGACAAGGCGGCACGGCGGGCGCTGCGGCTCGACAATTTCGACTTCGAAGAATTGTCGCCCGATCCGGTGGCGTCGGTGGCGGCTGATCTGGTCGCCAAGAAAGACGCATGATGCGGCACCTGACGCCCGCCGACTACCGCAGGATGCCTTGGGCGAACGGGCGCGGCGTTACCGTCGAGCTGTGGCGCGAGGAGGTGGCGGGGCAGCTTTCGCTGCGCCTGTCGATGGCGACGGTGGCGGAAGACGGGCCGTTTTCGCTGTTTCCGGGCATCGACCGGGTGTTGACGGTGATTTCCGGGCCCGGCTTCGATCTGCTGGGCGAAGGGCTGCGGCTGCGGGCAGACCTGCTCTGCCCGGTCGCGTTTCCCGGCGACGTGGCCTTGGCGGCCGTTGGCGTGACAGGCAGCAGCGAGGATTTCAACGTGATGACCGCGCGGGGCGGGCTGCGCGCGGGTGTCGAGGTTCTGACCGCGGGCGGCAGCTTCGATGCAAAGCGGGTGTTCGTTTTCGCGCTGGGTCCAACCGACCTGCTGGCCGAAGGAACGTCACTTCACCTGTCAACGCATGACCTGGTTGAGACGGCGGGCAGGGGCCTCATCGAGGCGGGCGGTCCGGTCCTTGCCGCCGCCCTCGACGGGTGAACGCTTGTTCAGATATGAAGGAACGGCTGGAGGATCCGCACCAGTAACGACCGATAGCGCAGCGGCGCCTCGGTCGCGGTCAGGCAGATACAGGGCGCGCCGGGCTCGGCAACGGGCCTGTGCGTCAGCTCCTCGGCAGAGGTCTCGACATCACCGGGGGCGAAGTGCCCGGTTTCGTCACGAAAGGCGCCTTTCAGCACCAGCGTCAGTTCGATGCCGCGGTGGCTGTGATCCGGCACCGCCGAGCCTGCGGGAAGGTAGACCAGCCGGGCCGTGGCCGCCTTGTCGGCGCACAGCACCGCCTGACGGGCGCCGCCGCTGATCGGGCGCCATCGCACCGCATCAAGGCCGCCGCCGACGTAATCGACCACCGGCTTTGGCAGCACCGCATCCTTGCAGCATTCGGGCCGCCGGGGCGCATCGCCCCGCGCGATGCGGGCCAGCGTCGCCGCCAGACAGCCATCGGATACCTTGACGGCGCTGCATCGTTCCAGCACCGCGCCGCCCACGGCGTCGAAGGCACTGAGCGTGGTGCGGCAACCGTCACACATCGACACATGGGCGGCCACGACCAGTGCGAAGGCCTCGGGCAGTGTTCCCGCCGAATAGGCGATCAGCATCTCGTCCGAGATATGATGTTTGGTGGCTTTCATGCGTCTTTCACGTCATCTGTTGGCGCAGGCGTTCCAGCGCCAGCCGCAGCCGCGACTTGATCGTTCCAAGCGGCAATCCGGTCTGGGCCGCGATCTCGCTGTGCGACAGGTCGCCGAAATAGGCCCGTTCGATCAGGTCGCGCTGCTTCTCGGGCAGCAGCGCGATGGCCTGCCCCAGCCGGGCCGATTCCTGTTGCAGTTCCAGCGCCTCGGCCGGGTCGGGCTCGTCCTCGGGGCCCCAGAGCAGATCCTCCGGCTCGGGGCGGCGCGCTTTGCGCAGCGCGTCGATGCGGCGGTTGCGGGCGATGGTGAAAATCCAGGTGGCCACGCTGGCGCGGCCGGGGTCGAACATGTGCGCCTTGTGCCACAGGGTCGCCATCACGTCTTGCGTGCATTCCTCGGCCACCGCGTGGTCGGCGCCCGACTTCATCAGGAACGCTTTCACCCGCGGGGCGTAGTGAAGAAACAGGTCCGCGAAGGCCGCGCTGTCCTGATGGTCGCGGATGCGCAGCAACAGCTGAACCCCGTCGGTGTCGTCCATGCGTCCGTTCATCCGTGCGCCAAGGCCGTTCGGCCACTGCGTGTCCTTTGCAATTGCAGCATAGGGACCACCGCGAGGCGGCGCATCCGGAATCTGCAAAGGGCATGAGTCGCACAGCATGGGGGCAATACGTGGAACTGACGCGATTGGATCACTTGCGCCCGTCGGGTGTGAAAGAGCGGAAGGGGGCGACAGGCTGCCACGCGGCAGGGTGTCGCAGGTTTCGCTTTGATATATGCGGAAAACGGCTAGTATTCGGGGCGGAGGAGACGGGAAGGGGCGCGAATCGCCCCGCCCGGGTGGCAATCGGTGGAGGAGACCACGATGAAATCTTGCTCGGTGATGTGTGTTGTCGGTTTTGGCGCAGTACTGTGCTTTGGCTTCCTCGCGATCGCGGGTGCGGGCGAAGAGCCCACGAAATACACCATGATCAATGAGTTGCTGGCGGCTGGCGGCTTTGCGATGGGCCTGACGTCCTGGCTGCGCCTGCGCCGCGGCGCCTGATCCGGCGACGCAATGAAAAAGGCCGCCGGGCTTGCGCGCGGCGGCTTTTTGCATCGGCATGTCGGGCAAATCAGCCCTGACGTGCCTTGAAACGCTTCTGGGTCTTGTTGATCACATAGACCCGACCCTTGCGGCGCACGATCTGACAGTCGCGGTGACGCGCCTTCAGCGAGCGGAGCGAATTTCTGACCTTCATCGGTCTTCTCCTGATCCCGGCGCGCGTGCGCCATGAAAAAAACATTTACCATCGGCGCTTGCGCGACCCGAAGGCGGTGGATGGTGGGCGCGACAGGGATCGAACCTGTGACCACTACGATGTCAACGTAGTGCTCTACCGCTGAGCTACGCGCCCCGAACCGATCAATTCCACCTGCCCCAAACAAAAGGGACGCGGGCGGAACCGCGTCGGTCCGCAGGTCTATAGAAGGAGTCGCCAGCCTGTTCAAGAGGTTTTGGCAACGCCGAATTTCTCGCTATAACAAAGGCGGAAGGAGTCCCGATGACCCATCCCGCCTACGATCTTTTCCTGCCGGACGTGCCATCGTCGCCGCTGGTCTTTGCGTCGCCGCACAGCGGCCGAGAGTATCCGGCGGCGTTCCTTGCGGCCAGCGTGCTGGACGAGCATGTGATCCGGTCATCCGAGGATGCGTTTGTCGATCTGCTCTTTGCCGATGCGCCGCGGGCGGGGGCGCCGCTGCTGGTGGCCCGCGCGCCGCGCGCCTATGTCGACCTCAACCGCGCGATCGACGAGCTTGACCCCGCCGTGGTCGATCAGGCGCCGCGCGCGCCGATGAACCCGCGCATCGGTGCGGGGCTTGGGGTGATCCCGCGCGTGGTGGCAAACGGTCGCGCGATCTATCGCGGCAAGATCACGCTGGCCGCGGCGCGGGCGCGGCTGGATGCGGTCTGGGTGCCCTACCACGCCCGGCTTCAGGCCCTGTTGCGGGAAGCGCAGGCCCGGCACGGCGCGGCGATCCTGATCGACTGCCATTCGATGCCACACGAGGCGATCGACGGTTACTGGCACGCGGGCCGCGCCCGGCCCGAAGTGGTGTTGGGCGACCGCTTCGGCGCCGCCGCCGCGCCCGAGGTGATGGCAAGGGTCGAGGCCGCCTTTGTCGCCGAGGGCTTGCGGGTGGCGCGCAACGCACCCTTTGCCGGGGCCTATATCGCGCAGGCTTACGGGCAACCGGCGCGCGGCCAGCATGTCGTGCAGGTCGAGATCGACCGCGCGCTTTACATGGACGAGGCGGCGATCCGGCCCGGCCCCGGCTTCGATCTGGTGCGCCGGATGCTGGCCCGCGTCATCGACCGTCTTGCTGACGACCCCGGCCGCGCGACGCTGCCGCTGGCCGCCGAATGAGCGCGGGCGGGATGATCGTCGCGGTCTATCAGGGGCCATCGCCCGACGGTGACATCGCGGCCGCCTTCGAGGCCATCGCGCGGATGCTGGCCGCCGCCGCCGCCGCCGGGGCGCGGCTGGTGGTGTTCCCGGAACTCTACCTGCCCGGCTACAACCACGCTGGAATTCCTGTGCTGGCCCAATCGGCCGGCGGCGCATGGGAACGGCGGCTGGCCGATCTGGCGCGCACGGCGGGCTGCGCGCTGGCGATCGGGCTGGCGGAACGCGACGGCGACGTGCTGCGCAACACCGCGCTGGTGTTCGACGGCACCGGCCGAGAACTGGCCCGCTACCGCAAGGTGCAGCTTTACGGCCCGCGCGAACAGGCGCTGTTCGTGCCCGGCGACCGGCTTTGCCTGTTCGACCTCGACGGGATCCGCTGCGGGCTGATGATCTGCTACGATGTCGAATTCGCGCCGCTCGTGCGCGCCAATGCCGCCGCCGGGGCCGCGCTGCTGATCGTGCCGACCGCGAACCCGGTGCCGTTTCATCACGTGCCACGCCTGACGGTGCCCGCGCAGGCGGTCAACCACGGCGTGATCATCGCCTATGCCAATCTTTGCGGCCCGGAAGGCGATCTGGTCTACAGCGGCGGGTCCTGCATCGTCGGCCCCGACGGCGCGATGCTGGCCAGCGCGGGGCCCGGTGCGGCGCTGCTGATCGCCGACCTTGCGCCCGCCTTTGCGGTGCCTGCCGCGATGCGGTCCACCCAGCTTGCCGATCTGCGGCCGCTGACCCCCGAGGGCTGACGCCTCAATCGCCCAGCTTGGCGTGAACCTCGTCAAGGTCCACCGGGCCCTTGGGCATCTTGTTGCCGGGGTTTTCGAAGTCGTAGCGGAACAACTGGAAGTCTTTCTTGTAGATTTCCCAGATCAGATGCATCGACAGGTCGTCGAAATAATCCTCGACCGGGTGGGCGCGTTTGGGCCCGTGGCCCTCGCTTTCGTTGAAGCGCGGGATGGCCTTCAAATCGACCGCATGCGCCATCGGAACGTGGTCGAGCACGACCTGCATCCCCTCGTCGAACTTCTCGGTGAAGAAGATGTGGTCATACCGCCCGCCATTGGCGATGAAGGTCGAGACATGGCCCGCCATCGCCGACCAATGGATGTCGGGCTCCATCGGCTTGCGCCAGCGGATGGTGTCGCGCGCGAACAGCAGGAACCGGCGGAAGCTGCGGATCTGGTCGAACTCTTCCTTGCCCTCCGGCCCGCCGACCTCGATCCCGTACTTCTGCACCAGCAGCGGCACGAGGTTGCCCCGATAGCGTTTGCCATTGCGCTGGATGCCGCAAATCTTGTCGAAGAACGACGACAGGATGCGGCTGTAGGGGTTCCGGACGCAGGTGAAGGCGTAGGATTTATGCGCCTTCACGTTGCGCTCGATCAGCGTCTGGCTGTTTTCGAGGGCCCATTTGTGCAACCCCTCGGTCGCATCATGGATGTCGCCGTCGAAAAAGCGGCCGTGGTCGGAATAGAACATGATCTGCCCGATGGTCGAACAGGCGCATTTGGGCACGACGCGATAGACCATGCTCTCGCTCTCGGTCATCCAGGTGCCGGGAAAGCCCATTGGCGTCGATCCTTCCTGCTTCGGGCCGCATCGGTCGCCCCGCCCGCTCAATCGGCGCCAACAGAACAAAGAAACTCTGTCTTTTCAATGACCGTTCACGCTATCTAGTCACCATCACGTCAGCCGCCGCTGCCAAAGGGCCTGAATGGCACGAATCGCCTATATCCTTCTGTCCCACAAGGACCCCGAGGGGATCATCGCGCAGGCCCGCCGCCTGACCGCGGCGGGCGATTTCGTGTCGATCCATTTCGACGGCCGATCCGGCCGCGCGCCCTATGACCGCATCCGCGCAGCGCTGAAGGACAACCCCGCCGTCACCTTCGCGCGCCGCCGCGTCAAATGCGGCTGGGGCGAGTGGAGCCTGGTGGAGGCGACGCTGCAGGCCGTGCAGGCGGCGCTGACGGCGTTTCCGCAAGCGACCCATTTCTACATGCTGTCGGGCGACTGCATGCCGATCAAATCGGCGGCCTACGCGCATGACATGCTGGACCGCGACCCGGTCGATTACATCGAGTCGGTCGATTTCCTCGGCTCCGACTGGATCAAGACCGGCATGAAGGAAGAGCGGCTGATCTATCGCCACCTCTTCAACGAGCGCAAATGGAAGTGGCTGTTCTACAAATCGGTTGACCTGCAGCGCAGCCTCGGCCTGTCGCGCCGCATACCGCATGACCTGCAGATCATGATCGGCAGCCAATGGTGGTGCCTGCGCCGCCGCACCGTCGAGGCTGTGATGGATTTCAGCCGCAGGCGGCATGACGTGATGCGCTTCTTCCGCACCACATGGATCCCGGATGAGACGTTCTTTCAGACGTTGGTGCGCCATCTGGTGCCGGAGACAGAGATCCGGTCGCGCACGCTGACGTTCCTGATGTTCACCGACTACGGCATGCCGGTGACCTTCTACAACGACCACTACGACCTGCTCCTCAGCCAGGATTACCTTTTCGCGCGCAAGATCTCGCCCGACGCGACCGCGCTGAAAACGCGGCTGGGTCAGCTTTACGCCGATGACGCCGCCCGTTTCACCATCTCGAACGAGGGGCGGTCGCTGTTTCAGTTCCTGACCGGCCGTGGCCGCGTCGGCCGCCGCTTTGCCCCCCGGTTCTGGGAGGCGGAATCGACGCTGGGGCGCGAACGCGAGCTGCTGATCATCACCTGCAAGAAATGGCACGTCGCCAAGCGGCTGACGGAACGGGTACGGCAGGTCACCAACCTTCCGGCGCTCGACTACATCTTCAACGAACAGTCGGCCGCGCTGCCCGACCTCGGCGGCATCCAGAGCACGGTGGAAAAGCGCGCCCGCCACCGCCGCGCGCTGATGCGGATGCTGTTCGACAACTATGTCACCGACAAGCTGCTGATCTGCATCGACCCAGCCAACGTGGACCTGATGCAGGATTTCTATTCCGACCGCTGCACCACCCGGCTGCTGGAGGTGGAGTGTGAATTCAGCGACGACTACCTGATCGGCCACGCCCGCCGGACCGGCCTTGCGGGCGACCAGACCCCGCGCGACACGCTGGACAAGTTGCTGCCGACGATCCGCTACGACGTGAAGTTCGAAAGCGACCGGATCGGCGACGCGGATTTCCCCGACTTCTTCCGCATCCGCGAGGCGGCCAGCATCGACGAAAACACCCCGGCGCTGGCCGCCTTTCTGGACGTGCCGATGGACAAGGCGCGCGCCATCGCCGCCTCACCCTATCTTTTTGTGGACTGACCCCGAGGACGAACATGCCCTACGCCTATGACGACCAGAACATCTTTGCCCGCATCCTGCGCGGCGAGATCCCGAACAAGACGGTGCTGGAAACTGAACATTGCCTCGCGTTCCACGATATCCGCGCGCAGGCGCCCACGCATGTGCTGGTGATCCCGCGCGGCGCCTATGTGAACTTTGACCATTTCATCGCCGAGGCGTCGGACGCCGAAATCCTCGATTTCAACCGTGCGGTGGCAAAGGTCGGCGAAATGCTCGACCTGCTGCCGGGCACGGGTGGCGAGGGCTACAGGCTGATCGCCAATTCCGGCCCGCACAGCCATCAGGAGGTGCCGCACCTGCATTTCCACGTGCTGGCCGGGCGTCCGCTGGGCGCGATGCTGGTGGGCCCCGCCTGAGCGCAGGTTTGCGCAGCTTCCGGGTCGGCGCGGGGGCCTTGCCGGGGCAGAGTGGCCGGGCAAAGGAGAACCGCCATGTCGATCCACTTTACCGCCCTGCCCACCGACACCGTCCGCGCCCTGCAAGCCGGTGGCCCCGACGCCAACGGCCAGTTGCCAGAGCGTCGCACCTCTGACGGCGTGGGCGTGCCCTGCCGCCATTGCCTGCAGCAGGTTCCGGCGGGCAGGGACTACCTGATCCTTGCCCATCGCCCGTTCCCGGCGCTGCAACCCTATGCCGAAACCGGCCCGATCTTCCTCTGCGCCGACCCCTGTGCGCCGGGCGGGGGCGAGGCGTTGCCCGACATGCTCGCCTCGCCGCAGTACATCGTGCGCGGTTACGGTGCCGATGACCGGATCGCCTATGGCACCGGCGGCGTGGTGCCGACGCCCGGCATCCCCGACCGCGCCGCGGCGCTGCTGGCCCGCGACGACATCGCTTATGTCCACGTCCGTTCGGCCGCGAACAACTGTTATCAGGTGCGGATCGACCGCGCCTAGCTAAGCGCGGCGCGGGCCCGGCGGCGCAGCGCCGGGCCGTGTTCGCGCCACAGCGCGGGCAGCGGCAGCAGCGCGATGCAGGCCAGCGCCAGCGCGCTGCGCCCGATCGCGTCGAACGGCCCCACGGTCACGTCGATGTAGCGGGCCAGATAGACGATGCCGACGTGCCAGGCGTAGGTCTGCAACGAATGGCGGCCGATCAGCTTCAGCGGCGGCAGTGCAAACAGCCAGTGCAATCCGCCCGATAGCGCCGCCACCCAGCGCTGTTTCGCGTTGGGGCCTGCGATCAGCAGCCAGGTCAGCAGGCCGCCCGCGCCCACAAGGTTCAGCAGATAGATCGGGCCGAAGCTGGGGCGCAGCGCCATGCTTTCGAACGGGCCAAGGAACTCATAGCGGATCAGCCCATGCGCCGTGATCATCCGTACCGGCAGGAAGAACACCATCACGATCAGGCACAGAATCGGCAGCGTTGTGCGTTCGGGGGCGAACAGGCGGCGCCAGTCGGTGCCCCCCTTCGCCGTCAGCCCGCCTGCGACAAGACCCGCGACGAAGACGATCTGCCAGCCCATCGGCCCGAAGGCGCCACGCAGGCCCTGCCCGTCAGAGGCCGCGAACCAGGTTTGCAGCGGCGCCCCCAGCAGGTCGCCGAAGCCGATCTGCTCCGCCATCCAGACCAACAGCGACAGCGTCATCACCAGCGGCCAGCGCCCATCCGCCACCAGCCGGACCAGCGGCGGCGCGGCCAGCAGGAACAGCATGTACATCGGCAGGATGTCCATGAAGGTCGGCTGGAACACCAGCAGCGCCAGCGCCGCGTTGCGCGCATGTTCAAGCCCGCCAGCGGTGCCCATCCAGTTCGCGAAAGCCTCCGCCGCGCCCGGCACATGGTTCTCGACCAGTCGCGCCGTCACCACCAGGGCCAGCGAATAGAGATAAAGCTCCATCGCCCGGCGATGCACGCTTGCCTGCATCGCCGCCGCGCCGTGGCGCAGCAGCCGCGCGGTTTGCAGAAGGCCGATCAGGAAGCCCGAGAGAAAGACGAACCCCTGCGCATCCTCGACGAACATGACCTGATCGAGGTTCACGCTCTGCAACCATAGCCCGCCTTGCAGCACGATGTGGTTGATCAGCATGAACAGCAGGAAATAGCCGCGCATCCCGTCGAGAAGTTCGATCCGTTTCACCCGGTCCTCCGATCGGCACATCCCTCATGTTACGGAGCAGACCGGGAATCCCGCCAGTCAACGCCTCGCGAGCAGGGGGTTGCGAGCGGAGATTTGCCCAAACCTCCGGGGCTTGACGCTGGCGCAAGCGCGCCCTATCCCGCAAGGAGTGCCGCGAAGAGGGAACCATGCCCACCAAAGCCCCCGAGACCGAGGTTGTGACCCACTGGAAAGTAGCCTGTGACGGCGGTGTCGGCGCGCTGGGCCATCCGCGCGTCTGGCTGACCATCCCCGAGGATACCGGCTGGGTCGAATGCGGCTATTGCGACAAGCGATTCGAGATCGACCGCGCACACGCCCACGACGATCACTGATCCACGCCGCCGCCCGGCAGGAACCCTGCGGGCGCTGCGATCACGCCCGCCTCGACCGGCTTGCCAACCTGCGCCCGCGCGCGACGGGTAGAAGCCCGCGCCGCTTCATGGCAAAAGGAAAGAAACCACGGCGGAGGGTCCGGGAATGACATTCGGCAAGGGCCACCACCTGCACCTGATCGACGGTTCGGCCTATATCTTCCGCGCCTATCACGCGCTGCCGCCGCTGACGCGCAAATCCGACGGCCTGCCGATCGGCGCGGTGGCCGGGTTCTGCAACATCCTGTGGAACGAGTTGAACCGCGCCAACGGCGACGAGGCCGCGACCCATATCGCCGTGGTGTTCGACCATTCGTCGAAGACCTTCCGCAACGACCTTTATCCGCTTTACAAGGCCAACCGCCCCGAGCTGCCCGAAGACCTGCGCCCGCAGTTCCCGCTGACGCGCGAGGCGACGCGGGCCTTCAACGTCGCCTGTCTGGAAACCGAGAATTACGAGGCCGACGACATCATCGCCACCCTCGCGCGGCAGGCGGTCGAGGCGGGCGGCAGCGCCACCATCATCTCGTCCGACAAGGATCTGATGCAACTGGTCGGCAACGGCGTGGTGATGCGCGACCCGATGAAAGACCGCCGCATCGACCGCGACGAGGTGTTCGAGAAGTTCGGCGTCGGGCCGGACCGGGTGGTGGACGTGCAATCCCTCGCTGGTGACAGCGTCGACAACGTGCCGGGCGCGCCGGGCATCGGCATCAAGACGGCGGCCCTGCTGATCAACGAATACGGCGATCTGGAAACCCTGCTGGCGCGCGCCGCCGAGATCAAGCAGCCCAAACGGCGCGAGGCGCTTGAGGCGAACGCCGACCTGATCCGCATCTCCAAGCAACTTGTCACGCTGAAGCGCGATGTGGCGCTGGACGTGACGCTGGACGATCTGGAGGTGAAGGCCCCCGATCCGGCGCAGGTGATGGCCTTTCTGGCGGCGATGGAGTTCCGCACCCTGACCAAACGGGTGGCCGAGAAACTGAAGGTGGACCCGCCCACCGTCACCGACGCCGCCCCCGCGCCCGACCCCGAGGCGGGCGGTGCAGCACCGAAGGCGGTGCCGTTCGACACCAAGGGCTACGAATGCGTCCGCGACGCCGCCGCCTTGGAAAGCTGGGTCGCCACCATCCGCGAACGTGGCCATGTCGCCGTCGATACCGAAACCACCAGCCTTGACGAGATGGTGGCAGAGCTTGTCGGTATCTCGCTTTGCGTCGAGGCGGGGAAGGCTTGCTATATCCCCTTGGGCCACAAACAGGGCGGCGGCGATCTGTTCGGTTCTACCGCGCTGGTCGAGGGCCAGATGCCTTTGGCCGAGGCGTTGGAAATCCTGAAGCCGGTGCTGGAGGATGACGCGATCCTCAAGATCGGCCAGAACATGAAATACGACGCCAAGATCTTCGCCCGCAACGGGGTGAACGTCGCGCCGATCGACGACACGATGCTGATGTCTTACGCCATGCACGCGGGTCTGCACGGCCACGGCATGGATTTCCTGTCCGACAAATACCTCGGCCACGTGCCGATCCCGATCAAGCCGCTCCTGGGCTCCGGCAAATCGCAGGTGACGTTCGACCGCGTGGCGATCGACGATGCCGTGGCCTATGCCGCGGAGGATGCCGACGTGACCCTGCGGCTTTGGCAACGCTTCAAGCCCGACCTGCCGCGCGCCCATGTGACGACCGTCTACGAAACGCTGGAACGCCCGCTGGTGCCGGTGCTGGCCGCGATGGAGATGGCGGGCGTGCTGGTCGACCGCGACACGCTTTCCCGCATGTCGAACGCCTTCGCGCAGAAGATGGCGGGGCTGGAGGCCGAGATTCAGGAACTGGCGGGCGAGCCGTTCAACGTAGGCTCCCCCAAGCAGTTGGGCGAGATCCTGTTCGACAAGATGTCCCTGCCGGGCGGCGAGAAGGGCAAGACCGGCGCCTATGCCACCGGCGCCGATGTGCTGGAAGACCTTGCCGCCGAGGGCCACGACCTGCCCGCCCGCGTGCTGGACTGGCGCCAGCTGTCCAAGCTGAAATCGACCTACACCGACGCGCTGCAAACCCATATCAACGCCGAAACCGGGCGGGTGCACACCTCCTACTCCATCGCCGGGGCCAACACCGGGCGGCTGGCCTCGACCGATCCGAACCTGCAAAACATCCCCGTGCGGTCCGAGGAAGGCCGCCGCATCCGCGAGGCTTTCGTGGCGCCGAAGGGCAAGGTGCTGGTCAGCCTCGACTATTCCCAGATCGAGCTGCGCATCCTTGCCCATGTGGCCGATATCCCGGCGCTGAAGCAGGCGTTCCGCGACGGTCTCGACATCCACGCCATGACCGCATCCGAGATGTTCGACGTGCCGATGGAGCAGATGACGCCGGAAATCCGCCGCCGCGCCAAGGCGATCAACTTCGGCGTCATCTACGGCATTTCCGGCTTCGGCCTTGCCCGCAACCTGCGCATCCCGCGGGCCGAGGCGCAGGCCTTCATCGACCGCTATTTCGAACGCTTCCCCGGCATCCGCGCCTACATGGACGCCACTATCGCCTTCGCCAAGGCGAACGGCTATGTGCAGACGCTGTTCGGCCGCAAGATCCACACGCCCGAGATCAACGCCAAGGGCCCCACCGCCGGCTTCGCCCGCCGCGCCGCCATCAACGCCCCCATTCAGGGCGCCGCCGCCGACGTGATCCGCCGCGCGATGATCCGGATGCCGAAGGCCATCGACGGCCTGCCCGCCACCATGCTGCTGCAGGTGCATGACGAGTTGCTGTTCGAGGTCGCCGAGGATGCGGTCGACCCGGTGATCGCCCGGGTCAAAGAGGTCATGGAGGGCGCCGCCGACCCGGCGGTCAAGCTCGACGTGCCGCTGATCGTGGATGCGGGGCGGGGCGCGAGCTGGGCCGAGGCACACTGAGGAGGTTAAAGATGAAAAACGTTTCAATCTTTCTTTTGCTTGCCGTTCCGGTTGCCTTTCCGCTTCATGCGGCGTCGCGCACTGTCGTCTCATCCGAGGGCGATACCTATTACGCAACCGAGAACGCAAACGGTGGGATATTGACCTCGAAATATCCTCGACCGCGCTACATTGAACAAGGCGCAGCCTCTCACGTCATTGACGGGAAAGAAGTCATCTACTTCGGCCGTTCCTGCGACGCTTTCACCAAAGCGTATAGCGTGGGTACGTGGGGGTGGGCAAACGGAGGATTCGTTGCCACCTTCAACAACGGTGCGCGCATCGGCTTCCCGCGTCAGGATCCTCCGTGGGACGACCTTCTGCAGTGCAGGTTGTAGGCCCATGCCTTCGCCGGAGCCAGTCCTATCGTCCTGGCCCGAACTGCGCGCCCTTGCGCTGTCGCTCGACCTGCCGGGGGTGATCGAAACCACGGCCTGGGATCATCCGGTGCTGAAGGCGCACGGCAAGATGTGGACGTGGTGGTCGCCCAAGATCGATGCCGCGGTGTTCAAGGCCGACCGCGACGAGGTCGAAATGCTGCATGCCGCCGATCCCGCAACCTTCCTGCTGCATCCCCATTACGCGGGCCACGGGTTGCTACTTGTCGCGCAGGGCCGGATCGACCCCGGCTGGGCCCGGGCGCGGCTCATCTCAACCTGGCGGTCGATGGCGCCGAAGCGGCTTCTGAAGGCGTGGGAGGCGGGGCAGGGCTGACTGCCGCGCGCCCACCGCCTGCCACGCAACCTGTCATCCCCGCGCAAGCGGGGATATCCCCCTCACCGCGCCCCGACTGGAGGTCCCCGCTTGCGCGGGGATGACCGCTGGAACCTAGAACCGCTCCACCCAGGGCCGCACCGCAATCTCCTCGCTCCACGCAGACCGGTGCTGTTTCACCAGCGCCACATAGGTCTGCGCGATCGCATCCGGGTCCAGCATCGAATCCGGTGCGTCGGGCGGCTCCACCCGGCCCGGATTGCGGATGCCGCCGTCGATGTTGATCCAGGCGACGTGGATGCCCTTCGGGTGCAGCTCGCGCGCCATCGACTGGGCGAGGCCACGCTGCGCGAACTTGCCCATCGCGAAGGGGGCCGATTGCGGAAACCCCTTCACCCCGGCCGAGGCGCCGGTGAAGAGGATCGTGCCCCGCGCCCCGCCCGAAGGTTCCGCCGCCAGCATCGCCCGCGCCGCCGCCTGCCCCACCAGGAAGGCGCCGAAGGCCGTCACCGTCAGCGCATGGCGCACGCCCTCGGGGTCGAGGTCGACCAGCGGGCCGCGTTGCCGGGCCGACGGGTTGAAGACCACCACGCGCGGCGCGGCGTCGAGCGCGGCAAACAGCCCCGCCACGGCGGCGGGATCGGCGGCATCGCAGGCATGGCAGCTGGCGCCGGTTTCGGCCGCCAGGGCGCCGAGTTTCTCCACATTCCGCGCGGCCAGCGCCAGCCGGTAGCCTTCGGCCCGGAAAGCACGGGCCAATGCCGCCGACAGGCCATCGCCAACGCCGACGATGAGGGCGAGAGGGTCGGACATCCTGAGTCTCCGCTGAGGTCAGCCCCCACGCTCGCCCGGATGCGGCCCGTTGTCAAAGCCCCGCGGGTGGCTTGACACGCCCGGCCCCGCGGGCAAGCTTGCGGCAGGAGCCCGCGATGCCACACGACCATTCCCATTCCCATGCTCACATCGACACCGGCGACCGCAACATGTCGGCGGCGGTGGCGGCCAACCTTGGCCTGTCGCTGGCGCAGATCGCGGGCGGGTTCTTCGCCGGGTCGGTGGCGCTGATCGCTGACGGCGTCCACAACCTGTCGGATGCCGCAACGCTGGTGCTGGCCTTTGCCGCGCGGCGCATCGCCCGCCGCCCGGCCGATGCCGCGATGACCTTCGGCTATGGCCGGGCCGAGGTTGTGGCGGCGCTGATCAACTACACCACGCTGATCGTGATCTCGCTCTGGCTGGCGGCCGAGGCGGTGCCGCGCCTGATCGACCCGCCGGGGGTCGCGGGCTGGCCGGTGGTCATCCTCGCCGCGCTGGCGCTGGGCGTGAACACCGCCACCGCGCTGCTGACGTTCCGGCTGGCGAAGGACAGCCTGAACATCCGCGCCGCCTTCCTGCACAATGCGGGCGATGCGGCGACCTCGCTGGTCGTCGTGGTCGCCGGTATCCTGATCCTGCTCTACGATTGGCGGCTGGTCGATCCGCTGGCGACGCTGGCGATCTCGGGCTGGATGCTGTGGACGTCGGTGCACGAACTTGGCCCGGTGATCCGCATCCTGATGCTGGGCGCCCCGCCAGAACTCGCCGCCGCCGAGGTGCTGACAAGGATCGCGGCCATCGAGGGCGTGGCGGGGGTGCATCATCTGCACTTGTGGCAGATCGACGAACACGAAACCTCGTGCGAGGCGCATCTGGTCGTGGCGGGCGAGGGCGCGCAGATCAGCGCGAAGGTGCGCGCCATGCTGCAGCGCGATTTCGGCATCGACCACGCGACGTTCGCGGTGGAATCCGTCGGCGCAAGCTGCATCGGCGCCCCGGCGATCGGCCACGCCATCGGCTGAACAACCTTGCGTCACGCCGTCACGTGGCGGCTGGGCCGATCCCCTCCCACCGTGCAGAATGCGCCGGGGCAGGGGGAGGATGCGATGGGCGATGCGGTCAATCTGGTGATCGAAGAGGGCGGGCTGGCGGTGGTCACGCTCGACCGGCCCGAGGTGAAGAACGCCTGGAACCTGCCGATGTTCGAGGGGCTCACGGCGACGGCCGCGCGGCTGGCCGAAACGCCAGGGCTGCGCGCGGTGATCCTGCGCGGGGCGGGCGGCGCGTTTTCCTCGGGCCTCGATCTTGCGGTGATGCAATCCTTCGCGGGCAACCTCGCCGCGGTGAAGGCCGACATGCTCAACGTACCCGCAGGCGAGCCCAACCGCTTTCAGGCGCCCTGCATCGGCTGGTCGCGCCTTCCTGTGCCGGTGATCGCGGCGATCGAGGGCGTCGCCTATGGCGCGGGCCTGCAACTGGCGCTGGCGGCGGATTTCCGCATCGCCACGCCCGAGGCCCGGCTTTCGGTGCGCGAGGCGCATTGGGGCCTGATCCCTGACATGGGCATTTCGCAAAACCTGCCCCGCCTGATGCGCGCCGATCAGGCGCTGGAGCTGATCATGACCGGCCGGGTGCTGGCGGCCGAAGAGGCGCTGGCGCTTGGCCTGCTGACCCGCATCGCCGCCGATCCGCTGGCCGCGGCGCGGGCGCTGGCGGCGGCCATCGCCGACCGCTCGCCCGATGCCGTGCGCGCCGCCAAGACACTGGTGCAAGAGGCCTGGACCCTGCCCCCCGGTGCCGGCCTCGCGGTCGAGGCGCGGTTGCAGGCCGCGCTTCTCGGTGGCCCGAACATGATCGAGGCGGTGATGGCGAACATGCAAAAGCGCAAGCCGGTGTTTCGCTAAGGCGCCCCAGCCGCCGCTCTTGACAGCCCGCGCACCGTCACGAAAATTTCGACGCAGTCGCCAAACGAGAGCGCGTTGCCATGACCCTTGCCCCCCTGCTCGCCGCGCCCGCTTCGATTCAGGCGCATGCCTTCGCCGCGATGGCGGCCTTCGTGCTTGGCATCGTCCAGCTGTCCGCGCCCAAGGGCACCCTGCCGCACCGGACACTCGGCTATGTCTGGGTCACGTTGATGGCGCTTGTCGCCGCCTCGTCGTTCTGGATCCACACGATCTGCACCTTTGGCGGTTTCAGCGTCATCCACGGGCTTTCGATCTTCACGCTGGCGCTGCTGCCGGTGGGGGTGCTGCGTGCGCGCCAGCATCAGGTTCAGGCGCACCGCCGCACGATGTCGCTGCTGTTTCTCGGCGCGCTGGTGGTGGCGGGGGCGTTCACCCTCTGGCCCGGACGCATCATGCATGATGTCGTGTTCGGCACCGTCACCCACCACGGCGCCTGCACCGGGGTCTGACCGCAGCCCAAAACGGTTTTGGGATCGGTGCGAAATCGGTGCGAAAACGGTGTCATATCGGTGCCCCGATTTCCCCGCGTTTCCAATCCCTTGCGCGCCGGTTTCCCGAAATCGGCCTCAGCCCAGATCCGCCGAGGGGATCACCGGAAAGAAGGCGCCGCCCGACCACAGGCCGAACCAGCTTTGCCCGTCGTGGTCGGCATGGGCGCCAAGGTCGATCAGCCGGTAAAAGCTCTTGCGGTCGATCAGCGCCTCCAGGTTGGTGCGGATCAGCACGTAGGGCGACGGTTCGCCCGTCGAAGGGTCGCGCGTGACCCGGATCGGATGATCCGGCCCCGCCATCGCCGTGTCGCCGACATTGGTCGTGAAGGTCAGCACCTGCGCCGCGCCCTCGCCCTGCGCGCTGAAATCGACCGCGACAAAGGGCGCGTCGTCGACCCGGATGCCGACCATTTCCACTGGTGTGACAAGCACATAGCGATCGCCGTCCTTGCGCAGGATATTGGCGAAGAGCTTCACCAAAGCCGGCCGCCCGATCGGCGTGCCAAGGTAGAACCATGTCCCGTCGCGCGCGATGCGCATGTCCAGATCGCCGCAATAGGGCGGATTCCACAGATGCACCGGCGCCGGCCCGCGGCCTTTGGTGGCGGCCGTGGCCGCCGCCGCGACGCCTTCGGCCGAGGGGGTCACAATCATTTGCGGCGTCTTTCCGTTTGTCATTTGTGCCCGGTGAGATACTTCGCTCTAATGCCCCCAGTATAGGGTCCAAAGGAAGAATGTCATGGTCGCGCAAGCCCCGTTGGTCGCCGAGATAGAAGCGCTGGGCGAAAAGCTCGCCCGCGCCCGCACCTCGATCAACCGCCGCTTCATCGGGCAGGATCGGGTCGTCGATCTGGTGCTGTCGGCGCTTCTGTGCGGCGGCCACGGCCTGCTGATCGGCCTGCCGGGATTGGGAAAAACGCGGCTGGTGGATACGCTGTCGACGGTCATGGGCCTGAAGGGCAACCGGGTGCAGTTCACCCCAGACCTGATGCCCGCCGATATCCTTGGCTCCGAGGTGCTGGAAACCGCCGCCGATGGCAGCCGCGCCTTTCGCTTTATCGAGGGGCCGGTGTTCTGCCAGCTGCTGATGGCGGATGAGATCAACCGCGCCAGCCCACGCACGCAGTCGGCGCTGTTGCAGGCGATGCAGGAACGCGAAGTGACGGTGGCGGGCAAGCACCGACCGCTGGGCCGCCCGTTCCATGTGCTGGCGACGCAGAACCCGATCGAGCAGGAGGGCACCTACCCGCTGCCCGAGGCGCAGCTGGACCGGTTTCTGGTCGAAATCGACGTGGAATACCCCGACCGGGCGACCGAAAAGGCGATCCTGCTGGCCACCACTGGCGAATCCGAGGCGACGTCGGAGCCGGTCTTTACCGATGGCGAACTGCTGGCGGCGCAAACGGTGCTACGGCGGATGCCGGTGGGCGATGGCGTGGTCGAGATGATCCTTGACCTCGTGCGTGCCTGCCGCCCCGGCGAATCCGAGGCGGGCAGCCGTGTCAGTGACGCGGTCAGCTGGGGCCCCGGCCCACGCGCGGCGCAGGCGCTGATGCTGACGGTGCGGGCGCGGGCGCTGCTGGACGGGCGTCTGGCCCCCTCGGCCGAAGACGTGCGGGCTTTGGCACGCCCGGTGCTCAGCCACCGCATGGCGCTGAGCTTTGCCGCCCGTGCCCGTGGCGAAAGCCTGCCGGGCCTGATCGACGCTGTGGCGGCCCAGGTGACGCGGATCGAGGCCGCGGCGTGATCCCGGCCGCGCCCTCCACGCCCCTTCGCGGGCGGGCCGAGGCGCTGGCATCGCCGCTGCCGCCGCTGCTGGCGGAAGCCGAACATCTGGCCGCCGCCGTCATGCTGGGCGAACACGGCCGCCGCCGCGCCGGTATGGGCGACGAATTCTGGCAGTATCGGCCGGTTCATTCCGGCGATGACGCGCATGCGATCGACTGGCGCCGGTCGGCCCGGTCGGACGCGCAATTCGTGCGGCAAAAGGAATGGCAGGCGGCGCAATCGGTTGCGATCTGGGTCGACGATTCCCGCGCGATGGGATTCAGCGGCGATCCCCGACGGCCGCCCAAGGCCGACCGGGCGCAACTGCTGGCCCTTGCCGCGGCGGTCCTTCTGCTGCGCGCGGGCGAACGGGTCGGGCTGGCCGATGGCCGCGTGCCGGTGCGCGCCGGGCAGGCGCAGGTGATGCGACTGGCCGAGGCGATGGCGGCGACCGGCACGGCCGACTACGGCACGCCGACCACCGCCGCGCTGGTGCCGCACGGCCGCGCGCTTTTCGTATCGGATTTCATGGGCGATCCGGCGAGGGTCGAGGTCGCGCTGGCCGATGCCGCCGACCGCGGGGTGCGCGGCGTGCTGCTGCAGGTGCTCGACCCGCAGGAAGAGGCTTTTCCCTTCGACGGCCGCACGATCTTTGAAAGCATGGCGGGGGCGATCCGGCATGAAACGCTGCGGGCGGCCGACCTGCGCGGCCGTTACGTCGCGCGGCTGGCCGAGCGCAAGGACCGGTTGCAGGCGCTGGCCCGCGCCACCGGCTGGCAGTTCAGTTGCCACCACACCGACACGCCCGCCGCCGCCGCGCTGCTTTGGCTTTACCGGGCGTTGGAGCGTCGCCGCTGATGTGGATGCTTGGCCCGATCGGGTTCACCACGCCCTGGCTCTTGCTCGGCCTTATCGTGCTGCCGGTGCTGTGGATCATCCTGCGCGCGATCCCGCCCGCGCCGATCCGGCGGCGGTTTCCCGGCGTGGCGCTGCTTCTGGGCCTGACCGACGAACGGGCAGAGACTGACCGCACGCCGTGGTGGCTGCTGGTTCTGCGCACGCTGGCCATTGCGGCCGTCATTGTCGCCTTCGCCGGGCCGGTGCTGCACCCGGATCGCCGGGTGGCCAGCACCGGGCCGCTCTTGATCCTTGCCGATGGCACCTGGGCCGATGCGCGCGACTGGCCGCGCCGGGTTGAACGGATGTCGGCGCTGTTGACCGAGGCGGGCCGCGCCGGTCGCCCTGTCGCGCTGGTGACGCTGACAGACCTGCCCGCCGCCGCGCCAGAGTTTCAGACCGCCGACGCCTGGGCCACGCGGCTGCCGGGCGTGCAGCCCCGGCCCTGGGCGCCCGATCCCGCCGCCGTCGCCGCCTGGGCCAAGGGGCTGACCGGCGGGTTCGAAACCTACTGGCTGTCGGACGGGCTGGCCCGGCCGGAGCGCGCGCCGCTGCTGGCGGCGCTGGAAACCCACGGCAGGGTGACCGTCTTTGAAACGCCGCACCCGGTCTTTGCGCTGCGCCCCGCCGTCTTCAAGGATGGCGCCGTCGCCCTGACGGTGCTGCGCGCCGCGCCCGGCCCGGCGACCAGCGTCACCGTGATCGCTCGCGGGCCTGACCCGGCCGGGGTGGAACGTGACCTGTCGCAGGGCGCCGCCGATTTCACCGAAGGCGCAACCGAGGCCGCGGTGACGCTGAACCTGCCCGCCGAATTGCGCAACCGGGTCACCGGCTTCGTGATTTCCGGCGCGCGGTCTGCCGGGGCGGTCAGCCTGACCGATGACACGCTGAAGCGGCGCAAGGTCGCGCTGATCGCCGGGGTGCGCGACCGCGAGGGGCTGGAACTGCTGTCGCCGCTGCACTATCTGCGCGAGGCGCTGCGCCCCGAGGCGGATGTGATCGAGGGCAGCTTTGCCGACCTGATGATGGCCAACCCGGATGTGGTGATCCTGGCCGACGTGGCGCGGCTGGCGCCCGAGGAATCCGATGCGCTGGCGGCCTGGGTGAAGAAGGGCGGCACGCTTCTGCGCTTCGCAGGGCCGCGTCTGGCGCAAAGCGACGTCAGCCGCGAGGAAGAAGACCCGCTGATGCCGGTTCGCCTGCGCGCCGGGGGCCGCGAGGTCGGTGGCGCGATGAGCTGGGGCCAACCGAAGGACCTGCGGCCATTCCCCGAAAGCTCGCCCTTCTACGGCCTGACGATCCCGAAAGATGTCACGGTGAACGAACAGGTGATGGCGCAACCCGATCCGTCGCTGGCCGACCGCACCATCGCCAGCCTGTCGGACGGCACGCCGCTGGTGACCCGCAAGGCGCTGGGGCAGGGGCAGGTGATCCTGTTCCACGTCACCGCCAATGCGGAATGGTCGACCCTGCCGCTGTCGGGCCTGTTCGTCGAGATGCTGGACCGGCTGGCGGTCGCAACGCGGCCGGTGCAGCCGACCGCCGCCGACCTGAAGGGCACCACCTGGGTGCCGAAGACGCTGCTGGATGCCTATGGGGCGCCGCGCACCGCCGACCAGACTGCGGGCATCGCGGGGGAAACGTTGGCGGCGGGTGTGCCGGGGCCGAAGACGCCGCCCGGCCTTTACGCCGCGCAGGATCGCCGCGTGGCGCTGAACGTGATCGGCACCAAGACCGCGCTGGCCCCCGCCCTCTGGCCCGCCCGCATCGTGGTAGAGGGGATCGCGGCCAGCCACGAGCGGCCGCTGAAGGGCACCCTGCTTTCGGCGGCGCTTCTGGCCTTCCTGCTCGACCTTTTCGCCTCGCTCTGGCTGTCCGGGCGGTTGCGCGGGGCGCGGGCCGGGATGGCGGTGGTGGTGTTGGCGTCCATGCTGGCAGGCCACGCCCGCGCCGATGCCGCCGAGGATTTCGCGCTGCGGGCCACGCATGGCGTGGTGCTGGCCCATGTGCTGACCGGCGATGCGCAGGTGGACCGGGTGACGGGTGCCGGGTTGACCGGCCTGTCGGCCATCCTTGCCGCGCGCACCTCGGTGGAACCCGACCCGCCGATGGCGGTGAACATTGAGACCGACGATCTCTCGCTGTTTCCCTTCCTCTACTGGCCGGTGACGGAGAACGAGCCTCTGCCCTCTGAAAAGGCTTATGCCAAGCTGAACGACTACCTGCGCACCGGCGGCATGATCCTGTTCGACACCCGCGACGGCGATGTGTCGGGCTTCGGCGCCGCCACGCCGACCGGCCAACGCTTGCAGGCCATCGCCGCCGGGCTGGACATCCCGCCGCTGGAACCGATCCCGAACGACCATGTGCTGACCCGCAGCTTTTACCTGCTGCAGGATTTCCCCGGCCGCTATGATGGTCAAAGCGTCTGGGTCGAGGCCGCGCCGCCCGATGCCGTGAAAGCCGAGGGGATGCCGTTCCGCGACCTCAACGACGGCGTCTCGCCAGTGGTGATCGGCGGCAACGACTGGGCCTCGGCCTGGGCGGTCGATGACACCGGGGCACCGATGTTTCCGGTCGGGCGCGGCCAGACGGGCGAGCGGCAGCGCGAGATTTCCTACCGCTTCGGCATCAACCTGATCATGTACGTGCTGACCGGTAACTACAAATCCGATCAGGTCCATGTGCCCGCGCTGCTGCAAAGGCTGGGGCAATGAGCGCGTCGGACGTGATCTTTGATCCGCTGATCCCCTGGCCCATGCTCTGGGCGGCGGCGGGCTTTATGGCGCTTGCGCTGGCCTTCGCCGGATGGCGCGGCCTGCGCGGCTGGCCGCTGCGCGCGCTGACGGCGGTGGCGATCCTGTTGGCGCTGGCCAATCCCTCGTTGCAGCACGAAGACCGCGCGCCGCTGTCGGACATCGTGCTGATGGTCACCGACCGCACCGCCAGCCAGCACCTGTCGGACCGCGACGCGCAGACGACGCAGGCGGTGGCCGCGCTAAGCGCGAAGATCGCCGCGCTGCCGAACGTGGATCTGCGTAAGGTGACGGTGGACGATGCGCCGGGCGACGGTGGCAGCCTTGTGATGGGGGCGCTGGCCGATGCCCTTGCGGGCGAGCCGCGCGCCCGCATCGCCGGGGCGATCCTGATCACCGACGGGCAGGTACACGACATGGCCCGCGCGCCCGATCTGCCCGCGCCGCTGAATGTCGTGCTGACCGGCCATGCCACCGACTGGGATCGCCGCCTGATCGTCAAGAACGCCCCCGCCTTTGCCATCATGGGCGAGCCGGTCTCGCTGCGCCTGCGGATCGAGGATCAGGGCAAGGTGCCCGCCTCGGCGGGCGATCAGGCGCAACTGGCCATCTCGATCGACGGTGGGGCGCCACACACCTACACCGTGCCGGTGGGCCGCGATCTCGATCTGCCGGTGACGCTGCCGCATGGCGGGCTGAACGTGCTGCAATTCCAGACCCCGACCGCATCGGGCGAGTTAACCGACCGCAACAACGCCGCCGTGGTGCAGATCGACGGCGTGCGTGACCGGCTGCGGGTGCTGCTGGTCTCGGGCGAGCCCTACGCGGGCGAACGGGTCTGGCGCAACCTTTTGAAGTCTGACGCCTCGGTTGACCTCGTGCATTTCACCATCCTGCGCCCACCAGACAAGGAAGACGGCGCCCCGGTGAACGAACTCGCGCTGATCGCCTTTCCGACGCACGAGTTGTTTGTGGAAAAGGTCAAGCAGTTCGACCTGATCATCTTCGACCGCTACCGCCGCCGCGGCATCCTGCCCACCGAATACCTCGACAACGTGCGCGACTACGTGCTGCACGGCGGCGCCGTGCTGGTCGAGGCGGGGCCGGAGTTTGGCTCGGCCGACAGCCTCTATCGCTCGCCGCTCAGCCAGGTGATGCCGGTGGAGCCGACCAGCCGGGTGATCGAGCAGGGGTTCCTGCCGCAGATCACCGATCTGGGTCAACGCCACCCGGTCACCGAGGGGCTGGACGCTTTCGCGCCCAAGGGCAAGGACGGCCAGCCCGGCTGGGGCCGCTGGTTCCGCCAGATCGAGATGACCGCCGCGCCGGGCTCGCAGACGGTGATGTCGGGCGTCGATGGCAAGCCCCTGCTGGTGCTGGCGCATGAGGGCGAGGGCCGGGTGGCGGTGCTTGCCTCGGATCAGGCCTGGCTCTGGAGCCGTGGTTTCGAGGGCGGCGGGCCGCAACTGGAACTGCTGCGCCGCCTTGCGCACTGGATGATGAAGGAACCGACGCTGGAGGAAGAGGCGCTGACCGCCAGCGCGGTCGGGCAGGACGTGACGATTACCCGCCGCTCCCTGACCGAGGCGAAGCGCGAGGTGCAGGTGACCGGGCCGGATGGCAAGGTGACCACGCTGCCGATGACCGAAACCTCACCCGGCACCTGGACGGTGACATGGCACGCGCCGGTGATGGGGCTTTACCGGCTGGCGCAGGACGACCTCAAGGCGGTGGTCGGCATCGGTCCCGCCTCGCCGAAGGAGTTCGAGGAAACGATCGCCACCGGCGACAAGCTGGCGCCCGCCGTCGACGCCCATCGCGGCGGCGTGCTGCGCATCGAGGATGGCATCCCCGATGTGCGGCTGGTGCGGGCGGGGGCCGCTGCCGCCGGGCGCGGCTGGATCGGCATCACCCCGCGCAACGCCTATGTCACCACCGATGTGCGGGTGCAGCCGCTGCTGCCAGCCTGGGCGCTTCTGCTGCTGGCCGCGGTGCTGGCGCTGTCGGCCTGGCTGGTCGAGGGGCGGCGGCGGGGTTAGCCCGCGCCGGTCATCACCCGGCGGGAAGGCCCCGCACCATCAGCTGCAAAACCGGGGGAAACTGGGCGGTCGTGTGGTCGGTCGCCGGACCGATGCCGCGCCATGACAGGACCAGCACCGCCAGAGCGATGAGATTGGGCGGGGAAGCTGGAACATCCCGTCGATCGGTGTCATGACTGACATGTTAGTGGCAAACTCCACGCTTGCAATCCGGCGAAACTGGTTATAATTTCTTACCAATCTTGACCAGAGGCGCCCCGATGGAAATGCCTACCCCGAATCCGGCGATCCTTGCCCGCAAGGCCCGCATCGTCGAGCGCCTGCGCGCCGTTCTGCCTGCCGATGCTGTCATCGACGATGTGGCCGAAACGCGCGCCTACGAATGCGACGCTTTGAGCGCCTATCGCTGCCCGCCGCTGGCGGCCGTGCTGCCGCGTACCACCGCCGAGGTGTCGGCGGCGCTGCGCGTCTGCCATGAGGAGGGCGTGCCAGTGGTGCCGCGCGGCTCTGGCACCTCGCTTGCGGGCGGCGCGCTGCCCACGGCCGATTGCGTCATCCTCGGCGTCTCGCGGTTGAACGCGGTGCTGGAAACCGACTACCCCAACCGCTTCATCCGGGTGCAATCCGGCCGCACCAACCTGAGCGTGACCGGCGCGGTGGAACAGGACGGCTTCTTCTACGCCCCGGACCCCTCCAGCCAGTTGGCCTGCGCCATCGCGGGCAATATCGCGATGAACTCCGGCGGGGCGCATTGCCTGAAATACGGGGTGACGACGAACAACCTGCTGGGCGTGACGCTGGTGCTGATGGATGGCACGGTGGTCGAGATCGGAGGCGCGCATGTGGATGCGGGCGGCCTTGATCTGCTTGGCGTCATCTGCGGCAGCGAAGGCCAGCTTGGCGTGGTGACCGAGGCCACGCTGCGCATCCTGCGCAAGCCCGAAGGCGCACGGCCGGTGCTGATGGGGTTCGACAGCAACGAGGTCGCGGGCGAATGCGTCAGCGACATCATCAAGGCCGGTGTGCTGCCGGTGGCGATCGAGTTCATGGACCGCCCCTGTATCCGCGCCACCGAGGATTTCGCCCATGCGGGCTACCCCGATTGCGAGGCGCTGCTGATCGTCGAGGTCGAAGGCTCTGACGCCGAGATCGACGAGCAACTGGGGGTGATCCTGCAGATCGCCCGCCGCCACAGCCCGGTGGAGCTGCGTGAAAGCAAGTCGGAGGACGAGGCGAAGAAGATCTGGCTGGGCCGCAAATCGGCCTTCGGCGCGATGGGGCAGATCAACGATTACATGTGCCTTGACGGCACCATCCCGGTCTCGGCGCTGCCGCTGGTGCTGCGTCGCATCGGCGAGATGAGCCGCGAATACGGGCTCGACGTTGGCAACGTCTTCCACGCCGGCGACGGCAACATGCATCCGCTGATCCTCTACAACGCCAACAAGCCCGGCGATCTGGAGAAGTGTGAGGCGTTCGGGGCGGATATCCTGAAGCTTTGCGTCGAGGTCGGCGGCTGCCTGACCGGCGAGCATGGCGTGGGCATCGAGAAGCGCGACCTGATGTCGGTGCAGTTCACCGCCGCCGATATGGAGGCGCAGATGCGGGTGAAGGACGTCTTCGACCCGCAGTGGCTGTTGAACCCCGCGAAGGTGTTCCCGCTGGCGATCACCGCCGCGCGGCGCGCAGCGTGACGGGTGGGGGGCGGTCTGCCCCCACATCCCCCGAGGATATTTGTGAACGGAAGAAAGGGCAGGGGTTCATGCGGCCCGCGGACGAGACGGAACTGGCCGAGGCGATCCGCGCTGCGGTAGGCCCGCTGCGGCTGCGCGGCGGCGGCACGCGCGACGTGGGGCGGCCGGTGGCGGGCGAGGTGCTGGAAACCGGCGGCCTGTCGGGCATCACGCTTTACGAGCCGGGCGCTCTGACGCTGGTGGCGGGTGCGGGCACGCCGCTGGCCGAGGTCGAGGCGGCGCTGGCGGCGGAAGGCCAACGGCTGCCATTCGAGCCACCGGACTGGCGCGGACTGCTGGGCACCGCCGGCACCTCGACGCTGGGCGGGGTGGTGGCGGCGAACGCCTCGGGGCCGCGGCGGCTGATGGCCGGGGCCTGCCGCGACAGCCTGATCGGCGTGCGCTTCGTCGATGGCAGCGGCACGGTGGTGAAGAACGGTGGCCGGGTGATGAAGAATGTCACCGGCTACGATCTGGTCAAGCTGATGGCGGGGTCGTGGGGCACGCTGGGGGTGCTGACCGAGGTGGCATTCCGGGTGCTGCCGGTGCCGGAAAGCGCCGCCACGGTGATGCTGCCGGGGATCGGGCTGGCCGCGGCGGTCACGGCGATGGCGGCGGCGGTGGGCTCGCCCTTCGAGGTTACCGGCGCCGCCTGGTCGCCCGAGGCTGCGATGCTGCGGATCGAGGGGTTCGCGGCCTCGGTCGCCTACCGCGCCGGGCGGCTCAGCGACTTGCTGGCGCCGTTCGGGGCCATCGCGGTGGAAGAGGGCCGCGAAGCCGTGGCGGCGCGCTGGCGCGGCATCGGCGACATGGCGGATTTTGCCGGGCAGCCGGGCGATGTGTGGCGGCTGTCGGTGAAGCCGTCGGATGCGCCGGGGATCATAGCGCGGATGGGCGCCGAGGCGGTGCGGCTTGACTGGGCGGGCGGGCTGATCTGGGCGCTGCTGGCGCCAGGCACCGACCTGCGCGCGCGGATCGGTGCCTTTGCGGGCCACGCCACGCTGATGCGCGCCAGCGTAGAGACGCGGGCGAAGATCGCGCCGTTTCAGCCCGACCCCGCGCCGCTGGCGGCCATCACCGCCGGGCTCAGGGCCAAGTTCGACCCGCGCGGCATCCTCAATCCGGGCCTGATGGGATAACCGATGCAGACCACCTTCACCCCCGAACAGTTGCAGGACCCGGCCATCGCGCGGTCGAACAAGATCCTGCGCACCTGCGTACATTGCGGCTTCTGCACCGCCACCTGCCCGACCTATCAGGTGCTGGGCGACGAGCTGGACAGCCCGCGCGGCCGCATCTACCTGATCAAGGACATGCTGGAAAACGCCCGCGTGCCCGATGCCAAGACCGTGGGCCATATCGACCGCTGCCTGTCCTGCCTGAGCTGCATGACCACCTGCCCCTCGGGCGTCGATTACATGCATCTGGTCGATCACGCCCGCGCCTATATCGAGGAAAACTACCGCCGCCCGCTGGGCGAGCGTGCCTTGCGCTGGCTTCTGGCGCGGATCATCCCCTATCCGGGCCGGTTCCGGCTGGCGCTGCTGGGCGCCAGGATCGGGCGGCCGTTCGCCCGGCTGATGCCCGATCCTCGGCTGCGCGCGATGCTGGAAATGGCGCCGAAGGTGATCCCGCCGGTCAGCCCGAACGACGCGCCGCAGGTGTTCCCGGCCACGGGGCCGCGCAAGATGAGGGTGGCGCTGATGACCGGCTGCGCGCAGAAGGCGCTGAACACCGATATCAACGATGCCACCATCCGCCTGTTGCGCCGCCTTGGCTGCGAGGTGGTGATCGCGCGCGGCATGGGCTGTTGCGGCGCACTGACCCATCACATGGGCAAGGCTGCCGAAAGCCACGCGGCGGCGGCACGGAACATCGCCGCCTGGATGGCCGAGGCGCGGGGCGAAGGGCTGGACGCCATCGTCATCAACACCTCCGGCTGCGGTACCACGGTGAAGGATTACAAGTTGATGTTCGCGGGCGATGCGCTGGAGGCCGACGCGAAGGCGGTCTCGGCGCTGGCGATGGACATTTCGGAACTGCTGATGCGGCTGGAGCTGCCGCCGCAGCCATCGCGCGGGATGCGGGTTGCCTATCACGCCGCCTGCTCGCTGCAGCACGGCCAGCAGATCAAGACCTATCCCAAGGAGCTTCTGAAGCGGGCGGGCTTTACCGTCGTGGAACCCGCCGACAGCCATCTGTGCTGCGGTTCGGCGGGCACCTACAACCTGCTGCAGCCGAAAATCTCGGCCGAGTTGAAGGCGCGCAAGGTGGCGACGCTGGAGGCGACCAAGCCGGAGGTGATCGCGGCGGGCAACATCGGCTGCATGATGCAGATCGGTTCTAGCACCGGGGTGCCGGTCGTCCACACGGTCGAGTTGATCGACTGGGCCACCGGCGGGCCGGAACCGCGCGCGCTGATCGAGGCCCGGCCATAGTTTTGCCGCAGCCGCCCGCCATGATGCCCCGCAAGCGGGCACAACAACGGCGGATGGTGCGCATGACGCGGTGGATGGCGGTCTTCGGCGCGGTCTTGATGCTGGCGCAGGCGCTGCCCGCGTCGGCCGATACGATGCTTCAGCCGCTCTCGACGCTCGACGACAGCAAGGGCTGGGAGGGCGTCGGACGTCTCAATCTGGGCGACCGCGGGTTCTGCACCGCCTCGTTGATCGCGCCCGATATCGTGCTGACCGCCGCGCATTGCCTTTACGACGAAACCACCGGCGGCCGGTTCCCGCTAGGCATGATGACCTTCCTTGCCGATTGGCGGCTTGGCCGCGCCGCGGCCTATCGTGGCGTGCGGCGCGCGGTGATCGCGCCCGGCTACGACTTTGGCTCGGCCGACAAGATCGGCCGTATCGGGCACGACATTGCCCTGTTGCAACTGGATCAGCCGATCCGACTGCCGTCGATCCGGCCCTTCACCGTGGCCGGGCGCGCGCAGGTGGGCGAGGCGGTCGGCGTCGTTTCCTACGCCAAGGACCGGTCGGATGCGCCCTCGTTGCAACAGACCTGCCATGTTCTGGATACCCAGCCCGGCCTGCTGGTGCTGACCTGCGATATCGACTTCGGTTCCTCCGGCTCGCCGATCTTTCAGCTTCGCAACGGTCAGGCCAGCATCGTGTCGGTGATTTCGGCCAAGGCGCAGGCGAACGGCAAACAGGTGGCGCTGGGGGTCGATCTGTCGTCGGTCATCGGCCCGCTGCGGGCGCATCTGATGGCGGAAGAGAACGGCACGCTGATGCAGGTGATCCCGACCCAGACCGCAACGGATGGTGGCCTGCCCGCGCCCGCGATGCCGGGCGGCGGCGCCAAATTCCTGCGCGCCAGCCCCCCTTGAACGTCGCGAAATCCTTTCCCATCTGAGCTGTACCGGACGCCATGACGGGTCCGGGTTCCCGCCCGTCCCCCGTGGGGGAGGGCAAACTGAACATCGCTCAATGGAGGATGATCCATGCGTACTTTCGATCTTGCCCCGCTTTACCGCGCCACCGTCGGCTATGACCGCATCGCCGACCTGATGGACCGTGTGCTGACCGGCGACGCCGCGCAGCCGACCTACCCGCCCTTCAACATCGAGAAGACGGCCGACAACGCCTATCGCATCTCGATCGCGGTGGCGGGCTTCACCGCCGATGAACTGTCGGTCGAGGTGAAGGAAAACACCCTTGTCGTCACCGCCCGCCGGGCCGAGGATGACAGCGCCCGCACCTACCTGCACCGTGGCATCGCCACCCGCGCCTTTGAACGCCGCTTTGCGCTGGCCGACCATGTGCGCGTGACCGGTGCGCAGAACCTTGACGGCATGCTGCACATCGACCTGGTGCGCGAAACGCCCGAGGCGCTGAAACCGCGCCGGATCGAGATCGCCCGCGCCAATGACATCGAGGCGAAGGCGGTCGAGACCACCGCGGCCTGATCGCTGGGCCCAGAGGCCCGAACCGGGCGCGCCGCAGGGCGCGCCCTTTTTCGTCAGGGCGTCAGACGCTCAGGCAGATGTACTTCATCTCCAGATAGTCCTCGATCCCGTGGTGACTGCCTTCGCGCCCCAACCCCGACTGCTTGACGCCGCCGAAGGGCGCCACCTCGGTGGAGATCAGGCCGGTGTTGACGCCGACCATGCCGTATTCCAGCCCCTCCTGCACCCGCGTGATCCGGCCGATGTCGCGGGCGTAGAAGTAGCTGGCCAGACCGAAGATCGTGTTGTTGGCCAGCGCGATCGCCTCTGCCTCGGTCTCGAACTTGTAAAGCGGCGCCAGCGGGCCAAAGGTTTCCTCGGTCGAGACCTTCATGCCCGGCGTCACCCCGGTGACCACGGTCGGCTCGAAGAAGGTGCCGCCCAGCGCATGGCGATGCCCGCCGGTCACCACTTTGCCACCGCCGGCAAGGATATTGGCGATGTGGTCCTCGACCTTCTCCACCGCCGCCTCGTTGATCAGCGGCCCGGCCTCGGTGCCCTCGGTCAGCCCGTCACCGACCTTCAGCTTCTTCACCGCCACCGCCAGCTTCTCGGCAAAGGCGTCATAGACCCCGGCCTGCACATAGATGCGGTTGGCGCAGACGCAGGTCTGGCCGTTGTTGCGGAACTTGGAAATCATCGCGCCGACGACGGCGGCATCCAGATCGGCGTCGTCGAACACGATGAAGGGCGCGTTGCCGCCCAGTTCCATCGAGCATTTCATCACCTGCTCGGCGGCTTGACGCAGCAGGATGCGGCCGACCTCGGTCGAGCCGGTAAAGGTCAGCTTGCGCACGATCGGGTTCTCGCAGAACTCCTTGCCGATGTCGGAGGATTTCTTCGAGGTGATGACGCTGAAGATGCCCTTCGGCAGCCCGGCCCGGTCTGCCAGCACCGCCAGCGCCAGCGCCGACAGCGGCGTTTCGGCGGCCGGGCGGGCGACGAAAGCGCAGCCCACGGCCAGCGCCGGGCCGCATTTGCGGGTGATCATCGCGTTCGGGAAGTTCCAGGGCGTGATCGAACCGACGACGCCGATCGGCTGCTTGATCACCGTGATGCGCTTGTCGCGCTGGTGGCCGGGGATCGTTTCGCCATAGACCCGCTTGGCCTCTTCGGAAAACCACTCGATGAACGAGGCGCCATAGGCAACCTCGCCCTTGGCCTCGGCGAAGGGTTTGCCCATCTCGGCGGTCAGGATGCGGCCAAGGTCGTCCTGGTTCGCCATCATCAGGTCGAACCACTTGCGCAGCACGGCGGCGCGCTCTTTGCCGGTGCGGGCGGCCCATTCCTTCTGGGCAACCTCGGCGGCGGCAATGGCCCGGGCGGTTTCGGCGCGGCTGAGGTTCGGCACCTCGCAGATCACATCGCCGCGCGCGGGGTTGGTGACCGGAAAGGTCGTGCCATCGTCGGCATCCACCCACTCGCCCGCCACATAGGCCTTGGTCGCCAGCAGCGAGGGGTCTTTCAGCAGCGAACGCAGATCGGTAACGGAATCGAGCATGGGGGCCTCCCTGAAATGTGCTGGCTCCTGCAATGCACTTGAGCGGGCAAATTGTCCAGCCGGGCGGGGGGCAGGCGCCGGGATACCGGCGGTCAGCGGTGCGAAAACGGTGTGAAATCGGTGTCAAATCGGTATGCGTATTTCCCAGCCTTTTCCGCCGCTTGCGCCCAAAACGGCCGATGCGGGTTCCCCGCATGGACGCGACCTCAATCCTTCGCTACGGTTTCGCCGCGGACTGGGAGCATTCATCATGACCGACATCGACCTCGCCTACGCCAACGGCGCCTTCATTCCGGGCGCCGATACCTACCCGATCCGCTGGGCCGCCGAGGCCGAAGCCTTCCGCACGACCCGCGGGTTCCGCGCCCAGCTTGGCCTTGCCTACGGCCCCGGCGCCCGGCAATGGTTGGACCTTTTCATGCCCGAGGGCACCCCGCGCGGCCTGATGGTCTTCATCCACGGCGGCTACTGGATGAGCTTCGGGCCCCGCGACTGGTCGCAGCTTGCGCAGGGCGCGCTGGATCGCGGCTGGGCCTGCGCCCTGCCAGGCTACACCCTCGCACCCGAGGCCCGCATCAGCACCATGACCACCGAAATCGGGCGGGCCATCGCCCGCGCGGCACAAGATGTTGCGGGGCCGATCGCCCTGACCGGCCATTCGGCGGGCGGCCATCTGTCGGCCCGCATGGCCTGTGCCGATGCGCCGTTGCCGCCCGAGGTCGCCGCCCGCATCGCCCGCGTGGTGCCGATCTCGCCGCTTTCCGACCTGCGCCCGCTGATGGCGACCGCGATGAACGCCACGCTGCACCTCGACGCAGCCGAGGCGGCGGCCGAAAGCCCCGCGCTGCTGCCGCGCCGCGCCGGTTCGCAGGTCACCGTCTGGGTCGGCGGGGCCGAGCGCCCCGCCTTCCTCGATCAGGCGCATTGGCTGGCCGACGTCTGGGCCTGCCCCTGCCACGTCGCCCCGCGCCTGCACCATTTCAACGTGATCGAGGATCTGGCACGACCCGACTCGGTGCTGGTGGAAACCCTGCTCGGCGGGCTGTGAGCCGATGTCCCGACCTTGATGAAGCCGATCCCGGCCCGGATGCGGCAGCCTCATCCGGGCGCAAGCGCGATCAATAATACATTTCCATCAACGCCTTAGCGCAGACCATACCGGTTGCAGATCGCCCGGCCGCGCCTGCGCCAGATGCACCGCCCGGGCAATGGCGCGCGCCAGACAGCAGGCCGCGGCGTGCCCCAGCAGGAAGGCATCCGCCGCCGGATCGGGCAGCGGCCTTGCCCCGGTGGCCGCGGCAAAGACCAGATCGCCATCGAATGGCGTATGCGACGGCACGATCGCCCGTGCCATGCCGTCTTGCGCGGTGGTCGCCATCCGCTGCGCCTGCGCCTGCGTCAGCACGGCATCGGTGGCGACGATGGCGATGGTCGTCGCCTCACCCATCCGCTTGCCCGGCCTCGGTTCGTCCGCCGGGTGAAACCCGGCCGCCAGGCCCAGCCCGCCGAACTCGTCGCCCAGCTCCCACGGCGCGGCCCAGAACTGTGGCCCGTCGCCTACCGTGACCCGCCCCAGCGCGTTCACCGCCACCAGCGCGCCTACTGTGATGCCGCTTTCCAGCACCGCCGAGGCCGACCCCAGCCCGCCTTTCAGGTTGCCCGTCGTCGCCCCGGTTCCGGCCCCCGCCGTGCCAAGTGCGAACTGCTCTGCCGCCGCATCCAGCGCGGCGCGCCCCAATCGTTTATAGGGATTTTCGGCCCAACCCTTCTCGCCGCCATTGAGCAGGTCGAACAGGATCGCCCCCGGCACGATCGGCACGCGCTGGTCGCCCACCGCAAACCCGCGCCCCATCGCCCTGAGCCCGTCCGCCACGCCCGAGGCGGCATCGAGGCCAAAGGCCGACCCGCCCGACAGCACCAGCGCATCCACTTCCTGCACCAGCCGGTCGGGGGCCAGCAGGTCGGTTTCCCGCGTGCCCGGCGCGCCGCCCATCACGTTGACGGCTGCGGTGAAAGGCCGGTCGCCCACCAACACCGTGGCGCCGGATCGCAGCGCCGGATCCTCGGCATTGCCGACCCGCAGCCCCGCAACGTCGGTGATCAGGTTCCGCGGGCCGGGGCGCATCACAGCCTCGGCTTCTTTGCGGCCGTCGCCGGGTCGCCGGTGTTCGGTGTTCCCTTCGGCTCGATCAGCAGCACCTTCGCCTCGGCGACCGCGCGCGGCCGGTGCAGCACGCCCTTCGGCACCACGAACAGATCGCCCGCCCGCAGCACATGGGTCGCTTCCTCCACGTCCAGCATCACCTCGCCCTCCAGCACCAGAAAGAAATCGTCGGTGTCGGGGTGGCGATGAAACGGGAATTCGCCCGCGAACTTCACCACCATCACGTCGTTGTCGTTGTAATCCGCCACCACATGCGGGTCCCAATGCGTGTCGAACGCCGCCAGCGCCGCCGCCAGATTGACAACCTTCATCCGTCGCTCCCTTTCATCTTGGCCCAAATATCTCGGGGTGAACGCCCGGCCGCGTGGGCCGGGCTGGGGGGGCAGCGCCCCGGCCGCCTCAGATACAGCGCCCGCCATCGACTTCCAGCGCCACCCCGGTGATCATCGACGCCTCGGCCGAACACAGGAACACCGCCGCCGCGCCCATGTCGGCCGGGGTGGAAAACCGCCCCAGCGGGATGGTGGCCAGAAACTTCGCCCGCATCTCTGGCGTGTCCTCGCCCATGAAGCTTTTCAACAGCGGCGTTTCCCCCGCCACCGGGCAGATCGCGTTCACCCGCACGCCTTGCGGCGCCAGTTCCACCGCCATCGACTTGGTCGCCGTGATCATCCAGCCCTTGGAAGCGTTGTACCAGCTCAGCCGCGGCCGGGGGCTGAGCCCGGCGGTGGAGGCGACGTTCAGGATCGCCCCCGCCCGCGCTGCCTTCATCCGCGGCACGATGTGGCGGGCGGTCAGGTAGACCGATTTCGCATTCACCGCCAGCACCCGGTCGAACTCGTCCTCGGTCACCTCCTCCATCGGCATCGGCAGATGCGTGATGCCCGCGTTGTTCACCAGAATGTCGAGCGTGCCGAAGGCCGCAAAGGCCGCCGCCGCCATCGCCTGCACGCTGGCATCCCGGCTCACATCCACGCCTTGCGCGATGCCGCCCACCTCGGCCGCCACCGCCTGCGCCGCGTCCAGATTGATATCCGCCACCATCACCCGCGCGCCTTCCGCCGCGAAGGCGCGCACGATGCCCGCGCCAAAGCCTGATCCGCCGCCCGTCACGATCGCCGTCTTGCCCGCCAGCCGCATCCGAACCTCCCCAGTGCCTGCGCCAACCCTGCCCGATGGGCGCGCGAAGGCAAGAGGGGAGTTGCCGAGCGCGGGCGCCCGTGGCACCCAAGGGGCGCGACAGGTGCAGGAGGACGCGATGGACAAGGTGGCGGTGATCACGGCGGGCGGCAGCGGCATGGGCGCGGGGGCTGCGCGCAAACTGGCCGAGGATGGTTTCAAGGTGGCGATCCTGTCCTCGTCGGGCAAGGGCGAGGTGCTGGGGCGCGAACTGGGCGGGCTGGGCGTGACCGGCTCGAACCAGTCGAACGACGATGTGAAGCGGCTGGTCGATGCCACGCTTGACCGCTGGGGCCGCATCGACGTGCTGGTGAACAGCGCGGGCCACGGGCCGCGCGCGCCGATCCTTGATCTGAGCGACGACGACTGGCACCGCGGGATGGAGGTTTATTTCCTCTCGGCCGTGCGCCCGACCCGGCTGGTGACGCCGGTGATGCAGGCACAGAAGGCGGGGGTGATCATCAACATCTCGACCTTCGCGGCCTTCGAGCCTGATCCGGTCTTTCCAACTTCTGGCGTGTTCCGCGCGGGCCTTGCCGCGTTCACCAAGCTTTTCGCCGACCGCTATGCCGCGGAAAACATCCGCATGAACAACGTGTTGCCGGGCTTCATCGACAGTCTGCCGGAAAAAGAGGAGTTCCGGTCGCGCATCCCGATGGGCCGCTATGGCAAGGCCGGCGAGATTGCCGGGGTGATCAGTTTCCTCGCCTCCGAGTCGGCGGGTTATATCACCGGGCAGAACCTGCGGGTGGACGGCGGCATCACGCGCTCGGTGTGACCGGGGCGCGTTTTTGCGGCGCAAAATCGGGGCTGCATCAGCCGTGGTGGGCGGCAACGGTCTTGAGGACGGAAAAGCCGTAAAGCGCTTCGAACCCCTTTTCGCGGCCGTGGCCGGATTTTCCCACCCCGCCGAACGGCAGTTCCACGCCACCGCCCGCGCCGTAGTTGTTCAGGAACACCTGCCCGGCGCGCAGGCGTTTCGCCATTCGCAGCGCGCGGGAGCCGTTTTCGGTCCAGCAACTGGCGACCAGTCCGTAGTCGGTGCCATTGGCGATCGCCACCGCCTCATCCTCGCCGTCGAAGGGAATCACGACCTGTGCGGGGCCGAAGATTTCCTCCTGCGCCAGCCGGTGATCGGGGCGCACGTCGGCCAGCAGCACGGGCGAGACATAGTGGCCCCCCTTCGGCGCGTCCGCCACGATCTGCCCGCGCGCGGCGACCGTCAGGTCAGAACCGAAGCGCAGGAACCCCTCGACGATCTCTTTCTGGCGCGCGGAAATCAGCGGCCCCACATCCAGATCGGCCATCGCCGGGCCGACTTTCAGCGCGCTGTAGCGGGCCGCCATCCGTTCCACCACTTCGCCGTAGCGCGACCGCTCCACCAGAATGCGGGACGAGGCAGAGCAGGTCTGCCCGGCGTTCTGGATGCCCGCATTCACCAGAAACGGCAGCGCCCGGTCCAGATCGGCATCGGCAAAGACCACCTGGGGCGACTTGCCGCCCAGTTCCAGCGTCACCGGCACCACGTTGCGCGCCGCCGCCATCTGCACCAGTTGGCCGACGCCGACCGAGCCGGTGAAGCTCAGGTGCCGCACGCCGGGATGGGCGGTCAGCGCCGCGCCCGCCTCTTCGCCTAAGCCCGGCACCACGTTCAGCGCGCCGGGGGGCAGCCCCGCTTCTTCCGCCAGCCGGGCGAAGGCGAGCGCGGTCAGACACGCCTCCTCGGCCGGCTTCAGCACGCAGGCATTGCCCATCGCCAGCGCCGCGCCGACGGATCGGCCAATGATCTGCATCGGGTAGTTCCAGGGCACGATGTGGCCGGTCACGCCATGCGGCTCGCGCAGGGTATAGACGGTGTAGCCGTCAAGGTAGGGGATCGTTTCGCCCATCACCTTGTCGGCGGCACCGGCATAGAACTCCATGTAGCGCGCCAGTGCCAGCGCGTCGGCCCGCGCCTGCTTCAAGGGCTTGCCGACATCGCGCGCCTCCAGCACCGCCAGATCGTCAGCGCGCTCCAGCACCAGCCGCCCGATCTTCGCCAGAACGCGGCCGCGTTCGGCCGCCGTCATCCGGCCCCATTCGCCGCGCAACGCCGCCTCTGCCGCCTGCACCGCGGCGTCGATCTCGGCTGCGCCGCCGCGCGCGATGGCGCCGATCCCGGCGCCGGTCGAGGGGTCTTCCAGCGGCAGGGTATCCTGCACCGACAGCCAGCGGCCGCCGATGAAAACCTGCGCGGGGTCGAACCAGAGGCGGTCAAGCGGCATCGGTATCCTCCATCCAGCCGGGCGGGATGCGCGGCGTCGCCGCTACCAGTTCCCGCGTGTAGGGGTGTTCGGGCGCATCCAGCACCCGTTCGGTGGGGCCAGCCTCGACAATCTCGCCCGCGCGCATCACCATCACCCGGTCGGTGATGGCGCGCACGACGGACAGGTCGTGGCTGATGAACAGATAGCTCATCCCGTGGCGGTCCTGAAGATCGGCGAGCAGGTCCAGTATCTGCGCCCGCACCCGCACGTCGAGCGCCGAGACCGCTTCATCCAGCACGATCACGTCGGGGCGGGTGATCAGCGCGCGGGCGATGGCGATGCGCTGGCGCTGGCCGCCGGAAAACTCGTGGATGTAGCGGCTGGCGTCGGCGGGGGTTAGCCCAACCTCGGTCAGGGCGGCGCCGACCCGGTCGCGCGCGTCGGCGGGCGTTGTTGGCATCAGGTGAAAGGGTTCGGCGACCAGCCGTGCCACCGTCCAGCGCGGGTTGAAGCTGCCGTAGGGATCCTGAAATACCGCCTGCAACCCGGCGCGCAGGGCGTTCGGCATCTGCGGCCCTACAGCGTGCGTGCCGAACAGCCGGATCGCGCCGCCTTGCAGCGGGTCCAGCCCGAGGATGGCGCGGGCGAGGGTGGACTTGCCGCAGCCGCTTTCGCCGACAAGGCCAAGGCTTTCCCCGGCGTGCAGGGTGAAGCTGGCGCCGCGCACCGCCTCGAACCAGCGTGGCGCCGAAAAGGGGGGGCGCGGCAGCGGATAGCGGCGGCGCGCGCCTTCCACCGTCAGCACCGGCTCATCCTTCACCCGCGCGCGGCGCTGGGGAACATGGCCCGAGGCGGCGAAGAGTTTGCGGGTATAGTCGTGGCCGCGCTGGCGAAACACCGCCTCGGTCACGCCCGCCTCGACGATGCGACCGGCCTGCATCACGGCCACATGGTCCGCGACGCCTGCCACCACCGCCAGATCGTGGGTGATCAGCATCAGCGCCATGCGATCCTCTTCCACCAGCCCCTTCAGCAGGTCGAGGATCTGCGCCTGCGTCGTCACGTCCAGCGCGGTCGTGGGTTCGTCGGCGATCAAGAGCTTCGGGCGCAGCGCCACGGCCATCGCGATGCAGACGCGCTGACGCTGGCCGCCGGAAAGCTCGTGCGGGTAGCGGTCCAGCGGGAACTGGTCCGCCAGCAGCCCGACCCGGTCGAGCCGCGCGCGGGCAGCCCGCGCGGCCTCACCCCGGCTGGCGGCGCCGTGGATCACCAGCGTTTCGGCCACCTGATCGCCGATCGTCTTCACCGGGTTCAGCGCCGTCATCGGTTCCTGAAAGATCATGCCGATCTCGCGGCCGCGCAGCCCGCACATCCGGCGTTCCGACAGCGCGACCAGATCATCGCCGTTCAACAGCGCACGGCCCCCGGCCTGCGCCCCGTGCGGCAGCAGTTGCATCAGCGCCAGCGCCGTCATCGACTTGCCCGACCCGCTTTCGCCGACCAGCCCGAACACCTCGCCGGGGACCAGATCGAACGAGACGCCGTGCAGGATGGGCGTGCCGTGGATCGCCACGGACAGATCGCGGACCGACAAAAGCGTCATGCCCGCCGCCTCAGCCGGGGATCCAGCAGGTCGCGCAAGCCGTCGCCCATCAGGTTCAGGCCCAGCACGGTCAGCACGATGGCCATGCCGGGAAAGATCGCCAGACCGGGGGCGAAGCCCATCAGGGTCTGGCTGTCGGCCAGCATCCGGCCCCAGCTTGGCGTGGGCGGTTGCGCGCCAAGGCCAACGTAGCTCAGCCCCGCCTCGGCCAGGATGCCCAGCGAAAACTGGATGGTGCCCTGCACGATCAACAGATTGGCGACGTTCGGCAGGATGTGTTCCAGCGAAATCCGGGCCCGGCCCTTGCCCGCCAGCCGCGCGGCGCGGATGTAATCCAGCGTCCAGAGGCTGAGCGCCCCGGCCCGCGTCACCCGCGCGAAGACCGGGATGTTGAAAATGCCGATGGCTAGGATCGCGTTCAGCGCCGAGGGGCCGAAGACCGCCGTGATCAGGATCGCGATGACCAGCGAGGGGAAGGCGAAGACCAGATCGCCGCCGCGCTGGATCACCTCATCCACCCAGGTGCCGCGCGACGCGGCGGCCCAGAGGCCCAGCGGCACGCCGCCCGCGATGCCGATGCCGACCGCCACGATGGCGACGGCGATCGAGGTGCGCGCGCCCACCATCAGCTGCGCCGCGACATCGCGGCCGAACTGGTCGGTGCCCAGCCAGTGCAGGGCGCCGGGGGGGCGAAACTTGGCGGCGATGTCCATCGCGGCATAGGGATAGGGCGTCCACACGAAGGACAGCAGCGCGAGGATGACGAAGGCCCCGGCCAGACCGCCGCCGATGAACAGGCTGGCGCGCCCCCTCATGCCGGGTGCCTCAGGCGCGGGTCGATCAGGGCATAGGCGACCTCGACCGTGAAGTTGACCACGATGACGGCGGCGACCAGCAGCATCACCACCGATTGCACCACGATCAGGTCGCGCTGGGTGATGCCCTGAAAGATCAGCCGCCCGAGTCCGGGCAGGTAGAACACATTCTCGATGATGATCGCCCCGGCCAGCAGGAACGAGAATTGTAGGCCGAGGATCGTCAGCACCGGGATCAGCGCATTGCGGACCGCGTGGCGGCGCACGGCCTGACCCTGGCTGAGCCCCTTGGCGCGGGCGGTGCGGATGAAATCCTGCCCCAGCGTGTCGATCAGCGCCGACCGCATGACCCGCGCGAGGATCGCCGCCTGCGGCAGTGCCAGTGCCACGGCGGGCAGGGTCAGGGCGCGCAGGCCGGGCCACAGCCCCGCCTTCCAGCCGGGAAAGCCGCCAGCGGGCAACCAGTGCAGCCGCAGCGCGAAGAGCAGCACCAAGAGCATGGCGAACCAGAAGTTCGGCACCGCGATGCCGAACTGCGTTACCCCCATGATCGTCACATCCGCCGCCCGCCCGCGCCGTGCGGCGGCCAGCACACCCGCGGGCAATGCCAACGCGGTGGACAGCACCAGCGCATAGGCGGTCAGCGGCAGCGAGACCTGTACCCGTTCCAGCACCAGCCCCGCCACCGGCACCCGGTAGGTGTAAGAGGTGCCCAGATCGCCCGCCAGCAACCCCGCCACCCAATGCAGATAACGCCAGGGCAGCGACCCGGTCAGCCCCAGCACCTTGCGCAGCGCCTCGACGGCTTCGGGCGTGGCGTTAAGCCCCATCATGAAGGTGGCCGGATCTCCGGGGATCACCTGCACGACGGTGAAGATGACGAGGCTCGCCACCACAAGGCTTAGCCCAAGCGACCCCAGACGCAAGAGAACGAAGCGCAGCATGGCCCCCCCTTTCGCACCGAGCCTATGCGGGCCGGGCCGGGCGGTCCAGAGCCAGGCCGGATGCAGGGTGTCGCGCCGACGTGTTCGCTGGCGCACCGTTCTGGGGCTGGACGGCGGGCGTTGGGGCGATATGTTCCGCCCGTTGCCGGGTGCGTTGCGCATGCGGCGGACGCGGCAGGGGAACGGCATGGTAGCGACGGATCCGGGAATAATGCGCGGCACGGCGTCGGCAAGCCACGCGCTGTCAGAGCGTGACGGCCTGCCGTTGCCGCGGCGACGGTTCGCCTGGATCACCATCATCCTTGGCCTGACGCTCGCCGTTCTGGACGGCACCATCGCCAACGTTGCGTTGCCGACCATCGCACAGGAGTTTGCGGCCCCCGCCGCGACCTCGATCTGGATCGTCAATGGCTACCAGCTGGCGATCGTCATGGCGCTGCTGCCACTGTCGGCGTTGGGCGAGATTTTCGGCTACCGCCGGGTCTACCTGCTGGGGATCGCGCTGTTTACCGTCGCCTCGCTGGGCTGCGTGCTGGCAACCGGGCTGACCACGCTGACCATCGCGCGCGTCGTGCAGGGCCTCGGCGGCGCCGGGTTGATGAGCGTGAATGCGGCGGTGCTGCGCTACACCGTGCCCAAGGCGAAGTTCGGTGCGGCGATCGGCATCAACGCGCTGGTGGTGGCTGCGGCCTCGACGGCGGGCCCGGCGATCGCGGGTTTCGCGCTGTCGGTGGTCAGCTGGCGCTGGCTGTTCGCGATCAACTTGCCGCTGGGGGTGTTGGTCGTCGCGCTGGGCTGGCGCAGCCTGCCCGACAGCGACCGCGCCCATGACCGCTTCGACTGGATCGACGCGGGGCTGAGCGCGGTCGGCTTCGGTCTGATCGTCACCATCATCGACAGCTTCGGGCATGACATTTCCTGGGCCGTCGTGCTGCCGCAGGTGGTGGCCTGTGCGGCGGCGCTGGTGCTGCTGGTCTACCGCTCGCGTCGCGTGCTGCGACCGATGCTGCCGCTCGATCTGCTGGGGCTGCCGGTCTTCAGCCTGTCGGTCGGCACCTCTGTCGCGTCCTTTGCCGCGCAGATGCTGGCCTTCGTTTCGCTGCCGTTCACGTTCCAGATGCTTTACGGCTTTCCGCCGGCCGAGGTGGGGCTGCTGATGACGCCCTGGCCGCTGGCGGTCGCGGTCGTCGCGCCGATTGCCGGCAAGCTGGCCGACACCCGTTCGCCCGCCATGCTGGGCGGGGTCGGGTTGATCCTGCTGTGCGTGGGTATGGTCCTGATGGGGTTGCTGCCCGCGCATCCGGCGCAGTGGGATATCGCCTGGCGCATGGCGCTGTGTGGCCTCGGGTTCGGGCTGTTCCAGTCGCCCAACAACCGCACCATGATCGGGTCGGCACCGAAGGAACGCAGTGGTGCGGCCAGCGGGATGCTGAGCGTGGCGCGCCTGATGGGGCAGTCGATCGGCGCGGCGCTGGTGGCGCTGTTGCTGGCACAGCTTGGCATGGCGGGCGCCACGGCGGCGCAGTTCGTCGGGGCGGGATTCGCGGCGGTTGCCGCGGTGGTCAGCTTCACGCGGTTGGCCTATTGAGCGGGGCATTTCGGCGCCGTCGCCCCGGCGTCATCGTCGAACTAGCGGCAATTTGATGCCTGTTTGCTTCAAATCCGGCCGAAAACGGCGGTTTCAGGGGGCTGAAATGGCTTTTTCGACATGCGACGCCTTGCCGCGTGTCATCCCGGTGATACACCAAATGCGAGGATCATGATCATGTGTGCCCAAATGACCCAGACTGCTATCGCGCGTGATGCGCTGACCCACGCTCCCGCACCGTCCTCAAGCGACATGCTTGAGAACGCGCAGCGGACGACGGAATTCCTCAAGGCGCTGTCGCACCCGGCGCGCCTTGTCATTCTCTGCCGCCTGGCCGAAGGGCCGGTCAGCGTTGGCGAGTTGGAGGATTTCCTGCAACTGCCGCAATCCGCCGTGTCGAAGCAACTCGCACGGCTGCGCGAGGATGATCTGGTCGATTGCCGCCGCGACGGGCGGACGATCACCTACTCGCTGAAGGACGAAAAGACCCGGCGGATCATTCGCGCGCTCTATGACGAGTTCTGCGCCTGATCCAGCCGGGTCCGGGCCTTCGCTCAGGCCGTGTGCTTGATCACGAAGGAATAGACGGTGCCATTCACGTTCGACGAGACAAGCTCGTTGCCCGTGGTGCGGCAGAACGCCTCGAAGTCTTTCACGGCGCCGGGATCGGTCGCCAGCACTTCCAGCGTGGCGCCGGTCGGCATGTCTTTCAGCGCCTTCTTGGTGCGCAGGATCGGAAGCGGGCAGTTGAGCCCCTTCGCGTCGAGAACCTGATCTGCCATAGTCGTTCCTTTCGTCAGATATAAAGATTGATATCGCTTTTGGTCGCCACTTCGACCCACGAGGCCGCGCCGCCGACCGAAGGGCCGTCGATCATGTCCTCACGCTTGTATTCGAACAGGTCCATCGTCATCTGGCAGGCGATCATGTTGACGTCGGCCTCGATGGCCAGATCGCGCAACTCCTCGATCGAGGCGACGCCCTTCTTCTTGATCATGTTCTTCATCATGGTGGTGGTCAGCGCGGTGGCGCCCGGCATCGCCGCCAGGATGTTCGGCATCGCCATGTGCATGCCGGCCATCGGCATTTCCATCGACGCGTTGCCCAGCGGGTTGACCTTCAGGTTCAGGTCTTTCTTCAGCAGCACGAGCCCGTAGAAGGTGAAGAACATCGTCACATCAAGGCCCATCGCCGCGGCGGTGGTGGCCAGGATGAAGGGGGGATAGGCCCAGTCGAGCGTCCCCTTGGTGACGATGATCGACATCGACTTGGCATTGGTGTCTTCGCTCATTCTCGCCTCCTCGCCGGATCGACCGGCAGCATGAGTTCTTTGGTCACGACGAACCGGCCCGTGGGGCCGGTCCGGAATTCATGCCGCCGTGGGGCAGGGCGCCGCCTAGGCGGCGCAACCCGCGAAGCTGTCGGCGGTCATCTTGGCCTCGTAGGGGCCGGCAACGTCGGCGCCTTTGGTCAGTGCCGAAACGGCACCGGCATCGGCGGGCTTGATCTTCACCATCCAGCCAGAGCCGTAGGTGTCGGAGTTGGCCAGCTTGGGGTTGGCGGTCAGATCGTCATTGACGGCCACGATCTCGGAATCGAAGGCCACCTTGGCCGGGCCGACCCATTTGCCGCTTTCGATCGTCGCGCAGGATTTGCCGGCGCCGACGGTCTTGCCCGCCTTCTTGGCGGTGAAGGCCACAAGCTGCCCCGCCATGCCGGTCGCGATCATCGTCATGCCGACGGTGTAGGTGCCGTCGCCTTCGGGACGGTACCAGAGGTTATTATCGACGTCGTACAGCAGATCGTCGGGAAGGTTGCAGCCACGCACTACGGGCATCTTACGGCTCCATCATATCGCTTCGGTTTTCAGATCAGTCGCCTCGCCCTGCCGGATCGGCCGGGACGAGCAGCAGAAGTCGCCCAGACCATCGGCCTGAAGCTTGCCGCCAACAAAGAGCGCAAGATGCCGCACCACCATCGCGCCAAGGCGAATGTGGCGCGGAGTCTGCGCGTCTTGCGGCGCAAGCCGGATCAGGTTGTGGTGAAAGACCACTTCGCGGCAGGTCTCGCGGCAGGCATTGAACGTCGGATTGCCACGCGCGGCCTGCCGGTGCATCGCCAGAAGCCGGAACCCTTCCGAAAGCTCCGCGGTCGGCACCTGGCCCTTGGCTTCGAGCCAGGCAACCAGCACGTCTTCGCCCATCGCCAGAAGCTCGTCGGCCAGCGCGGGTGCGCTGGCAGCCAAAGCGTCCGTGGTGGCGCCGATGATCTGATCCGTCCGGTCCGTGACCTCGTCGATGGACCGGCGTTGCCCTTGGGTCATCCCAGCCCCTTTTCCTTCAGGAACTTGCGCGAGTCCGAGAAGTTCTCCTGCACCGCGACCTTGTTGGCCGACAGCCCCAAGGCCATGCCAAGCAATTGGGTGAAATAGAGAATCTTCACGTTCGTCTTGCGCCCCAGCACCTTCTCCGCGCGGATCTGGTGCATCTCAAGTCCAGTGTGACAGGTCGGGCATTCGGTCGCAATCACTTCGGCGCCGCAGGCCTCGGCGGTGGTCAGGATGTTCAGCACCAGCTTGGTCGAGGTGTCGCTGTCCGACAGCGCATGGGCGCCGCCGCAGCAGGCGGTCTTCAGCGGGAACTCGACGTTCTCGGCCCCGGCCGCCGCCAGAATGTCATCCATGAAGTGCGGCTTGGCCGTCGATTCCGTGCCCGGCCCCTTGTCCTTCTCGGGAAAGATGTGGCGCGGGCGGGTGTACATGCAGCCGTAGTAGTTGGCGATCTTCATGCCCTTCAGCGAGTTCTTCACCCGCCGCGCGATTTCTTCCTCGCCCACCGCCTCTTTCAGCCAGTCGAGGGCGTGGATCGTTTCGACCTTGCCTGGCTCGTAAGTGTTGTGACCGGCCTTGCCGCTCAGCCGGGCGTTCACTTCGACCGATTTGTCATCGTGCGACAGATCGTATTCGGCCTTTTTGAGGTTGTGATAGCAGCCGTTGCAGGGCGCCATCACGGTGTCGAACCCCATGTCTTCGGCGATCGAAAGGTTGCGGGCCGACAGGTAGGTCTGAATCTTCGGGTCGATGTTCTTCACTTCCATCGCGCCGCAGCAGTTCCAGTTATCCAGCTCGACCAGTTCCAGCCCCAGTTCCTTGCCGACCGCCTTGGTCGAAGCGTTGTAGGCGTGGCCCGAGCTTTCCAGCGCGCAGCCCGGATAATAGGCGACCTTCTTGTATTTCTTGTCAGCCATCATTCAGCCCCTTTCGCGTCGAGCCCCAGCGCCTTGCGGTTCGCGGTCTCGCATTCTTCGACATATTCGTGGATCGCGGCGCGGGCCTTGCCCCAGCGTTTGGTCTTCGGGTGGAACAGCGTCAGCAATCCCAGCCGGATGAGGTAGAAGACCGGGAACCGCTTGATCAGGCCGGTCACCATCGCCACCAGCCAAGGCTGGGTCAGCGGTTGGCCGGTCGCCTTGAAGAAGTTGCGCAGCACAAGGCTGTCTTCGATCTTGCCAGAGTGGAAGACCTGATCCGAGAAACCTTCATCGAAGATCATCGACGGGCTCTTGGGCGTGTGGCCCTTCAGTTCCAGCCAATGTGCGGTGGCCTTCATCACCGCCTCGGGCACCACATCGCGCGGGCAGGCGTAGGTGCATTTGTTGCAGCTGACGCATTGCCAGATGATGTCCTTGTCGCGCAGCAGCTCTTCTTCCATGCCCAGACGGATCAGATAGATCCAGTAGCGCGGGTTGAATTCCGGGTTGATCGCGTTGACGGTGCAGGCGTTGGTGCACGACCCGCATTGCCAGCAGCGGTGGATGTTCTCGCCGCCCGGAAGCGCCGCGATTTCGTCCTGCATGGCTTCGTTGTAATCGGTAAGCGAGCGGCCCTCGATGAAGGTCGACCAGTGGCCCGAAACGTCCATGCCCTCGATCACGAGGTGCTCGTGCTCCACCAGCTTTTCGGGCCGGATCAGCGATTTTTCGTGGATGGGCATTAAGACGCCTCCTGATGCGTGATCGCCTGGGGGGTGCCCAGCACATGTGCCGATCCGTCGATCAGCTTCAGCCGGGTGCGGCCGCTTTCGGTGTCGACGGCGTCGAGACCGAGCATGCGGCGCGTATGGTTCATCGGGTCGGTATCGCTGGTGAAATCCGACCGCAGGTATTGGCCGCCCCGGTCGTTGATGTAGCCGGCGTAAACATGCGCCAGCAGCAGATCGACGTAGAACGGCAGGTCGCGGAACACGCCTTGTTCCTTCAGGAACCCCTCGAGTTCATCGCGCAGCACGACGAAGGTGGCCAGCGTGTCCGGCACGGTGATCTTGGCATAGTCGACATCGTCGGCGAACCAGATCTCGCGCAGGGCGCCGGTGGTGACTTGCGCATCCCAGACCCAGCGGGCCATCAGCGGATAGCGGTCGGGCGCGGTGAAATGCATCACCTCGGCGCCCAGATCGCGCACCCAGCGATGGGCCTTGTCCTGCGGAAAGGCCGCGACGAAGGCCAACAGGCGCGCATCGGCGGTGCTGGTGTCCGACCAACCCTCCAGCAGCGCGGCAAGTCGGCCACGCAGTTCCCAGAACCCGTTTTCCGCCAGCCAGGGGCCGACCCGGCGACGCACCGGGGTGACGAAAGCGGCGAGGTCGAGGAATTCGGACTCGGTCAGGGTGTCGAGCTTGCCCTTGCCCAGCAGTTCCTCGAACAGCGAGGACTTGAGGACAAGGGCGGTCACGTAACGCTCGATCCCGCCGGTCGGTTCGGCGGATTCGACGAGATGTTCAAAGGTCCGGCGCAACCGGGGGCCGGACAAGTCCAGCACCGGCCCCTTCGGGGCTGGCGGAGCAACGGGCTTGCGCGCGAGCCCGAACATCACTCAGCCGCCGCCTGCACGGCCATGTTGGCGAAGTTCAGCGCAGCCATCGCCGCCGCGGTGCCCTGGGCGATCGAGTCGTCGATCGTCTCGGGGCCGGTCGCCGAGCCCGCGACGAACACGCCGGGGCGCGAGGTTTCCGCCATGTGCAGGTAGGTCGAGGGCTTGCCGATATAGCCGTATTTGTTCAGCTTGACGTCGAACACCGACGAGATCGTCATGTTGTCGACGTTCGGGTCCATCCCGATCGCGTGCACGACCATGTCGAACGGGATCGAGATCGGGCGCTTGACCAGCGTATCCTCGCCCTTCACCAGCAGCCGCTTGCCGTCCGAGGTGACCTCGGCGATGCGCGCCTTGACGTACTTCACCTTGTACTCTTCCTGGCTGCCCCAGTAGTATTCGCCCTCATACAAACCGAACGTTCGGATATCCATGTAGTAGATATAGACGTTGGTCTTGGGCGACATCTCGCGGATTTCCATCGCGATGTTGGCCGAGACGGTGCAGCAGATTTTCGAGCACCATTCACGGCCGATCTGGCGATCGCGCGAGCCCACGCAAAGCAGGATCGCCACGCGGTCCGGCACCCGCCCGTCGGACGGGCAGCGGATGCCCTTGCCGGACGAGATCATCTGTTCCACCTGCACCGTCGTCACCACGTCGGGATAGGTGCCAAAGCCCCATTCCGGCTTGTTGATGCTGTCGAAATGTGTGAAGCCGGTGGTCAGGATCGCGGTGTCGGCCTCGACCGTGCTGCCGTCCTTCAGGGTGGCGACGAAGTTGCCGGGCTCGCCGTCGAACTTCTGCACCGAGCTGTTCAGCTTCACGTCGACCAGCGGGTTGGACACGACGCGGTTCACCATGCCGCCGATGGCATCGCGCGCCCATTCGTGGCTGGGCACCAGCTTGGCGTAGCCCTGAAGGATCGGGGCGCCGCCAAGGCGGTCTTCCTTCTCGACAAGGATGGCTTTGCGGCCGGAGATGGCCAGCGCGTGCGCCGCGGACAGGCCCGCCGGGCCGCCGCCAATGATCAGGACAGGCTTGGTCACTTCTCCGCTCCTGCAAGAATTTTCGGTTTCACATAGCCGGGGCCCGAGGTAATGGCCCGTTTCGGGTCGTAAAGGGTCTCGATCCGGCCCGCCTTGACCTCTTCGAGGTAGCCCTCGAACTCGGCCTTGGCCTTCTCCCAGTCGATGCCCATTTTCTCCAGCAGCTTCTCGAACGGCGAGGCGTGCCAGTGCAGTTGCGCCAGCTTGTAGGGATGCGCGCCCATCGTCAGCGCGGCGAACTGGCAATCGGCCATCACCGGCAGTTCATAGACCTTGTCCACCGCGCGACCGATCCACTGGTTCTTGTCGAGCGTGGTGATGCAGCCGGTGTCATGGCCGATCATCACGTCCGACCGCGCCTCGTCCACCGCGACCTTGATCTTGCGGTCGATCGCGAAGGACCGGGTGAATTCGCGTTCACCGATGATGTGGCGGAAGCCGAAGCCGCAGCAGTCGTACCAGGTCGAATAGTCGATCACCTGGGTGCCGAGCGATTGCAGCAGGCCGGTCGTCACCGCGACGCGGTTGCCGTCCATCACGTCGTCGTCGTAGATCACGTCCTCCGGCACCATCTTGTAGACGTGGCAGGCCGGGTGAACGGTCGTGCGGATATTGCTGACGTCGATGGTCTGGCGTTCCGCGATGCGGTGGCGCATGACGTGCAGCCATTCCGAATAGTGCACGATCTCTTCCGGGATCAGCAGCTTGCCGTCGATCAGGCGGCCGAGCTTGCCAAGGATCGCCTTCACCTCGGCGCGCAGTTCGGCGGAATGCATCAGGAAGTGGCGCATTTCCTTGTAGTTGCCGAACGAGGTGCCGCAATGCACCAGCGGATAGTAGGTGCCGACGTCAAGGCCCTGCGACTTCGACGAGACATAGGCCTGATGGAAGTTGCGCAGAAACACCGCAGCCAGCGAAACGACGTTGCCGATCCCCGAGCCGTGGTAGTTCCAGGCGGTGCAACTGGTCTGGTCGGTTTCGTCCAGATAGTTCAGCTTCATCTCGTTCATCAGCCACAGGATCGAGCTGGGGTAACCGGGGATGTTGCCGCACTGGCCGCAGGATTTGTGGTGCCAAAGGTTGTTGGTCGGGATCTTCTTGTCCCAGCCGTACAGCGTCTTGGCCATGATCGGCTCGTTCTGGTCGCCGACCCGGTGGACGATGATCTCGCCCTCCTTTTCCAGCTGCCACATGATGTCGCGCACGTCTTCCTTGCGCTCTTTCGTGGTCAGCAGGGCGCGCTTGTCGATCTTTGCCTCGACCCAGTCGGTGGCCCGCCGCGCCTCGGTGGCGCTGAGGTTCGATGGCTGCCATTCGGCGCCGAAACCGCCGAAAGCTCCGCCTTTGCCGTCGTTCATTCCGTTCGCCATCGCGTTCCCTCCTGATGCGCCGTGGACGATAGGTCGCGCCCTATTCGTCGTCGTCCTCGTCTGCGTCTTCCTGCTCTTCGAGCCACTCTTCCCACTCTTCGCGTTTCTCATCCATCACGTCGGAGACGACGTCGAAGAGGTTCTCATCGACCGTCTCAAGCTGGTTGAGAACGCCGGTCGCTTCCCAGATTGTGTAAAGCTCGACCGAGGTCTTGAGGTTCACGACCCAGGCGGTGTCGAGCGTGTGCATGGTCGGCATCGGGATCGCCTTGCGCAGGATCACCAGCGGCGCGTCGACCTTGACCACGTTCGGCCCCCAGTCGGGGAAGGCTTCTTTGGTGATCATGTTCGGGGCCAACTGGTTGCCGGTCGAGACCAGCTTCAGCAGCACGCGGCTGAACGGCCGCAGCACGTCCTTGGCGGATTCCATGCCGTGCTTGATCGCGACTTCACGCATGATCATCACAAGGCCGCCGGGCGAATTCTCGAACGGGCAGCGGGCGGCGCAGGTGTAGCACTGGGCGCAGGCCCAGATCTTTTCCTGCATCGCGTCGTAGATGCCTTCGAGGTTCTCGGTCCACAGCAATTGCACGATCTCGCGCGGGCTGTAGTCGTAATAGTGCGCCGAGGGGCAGGTGGCGGTGCAGATGCCGCAGTTCAGGCAGCCGTGGATTTCATGGTGATAGACGGTATGGTTCCGGATGTCGTCGAAGATTTCTTCGAGCTTTTCATACGGAACCACCGGCAATTCCGAGACCGGATCGCTGATCTGCGGATTGGTCGTCTGGACATGTGCGTTCATCTTCGCCTCCCCGCGTTTCGGTTCAGTAGGTCAGCACCTTCGCGTCGTCGTTTTCCATGATGTCCTCGATCACCTTGGCGCCGCCAACGATGCCCTCGCATTCGGGGATCAGGTCATCGACGGTCATGTCGAACAGGTCGAGGTTGGGCGAGCAGCAGTAGAACTTGGCACCTGCCTCATGCGCGTCCTTGATGAAGTCGTAGACGGTCTTCGGCGAACCCGGCTTCACGACCAGTGTTTCGGCGAAGCCCTTCTTCATCAGCTGGCCCGCGGTCGCGGTGCAGATCACGTCGACCTCGTAATCCATCGCGGCGGCGACGGTGGCCTGAAAGAACGGGGCCCCCAGTTCCTCGCCGTTGCGCGGATCGGTATTGACCATCACGATGATGAGTTTGCTCGCCACGTCTGTCTCCCTTGGTCTTCGACGGGTGCCGACCATCTCGGTCAGTGCATACCCGGTCTCCATTATATGCAAAGATAACGATACATGTCGAGAATGGAATGTGCAATTTGCGCGGCGGCGATCACTCTTCCATCAATCCGGTGAATCCCGCGACGCCCACCATCAGCGAGGTCAGCGCATTGGCGATCCCGGACTGCGCCTGACCGAGCAGGTGCAGCGAAGCCGCGGTGTCATCGGGGGTTTCCGCGAACTCCATGATAAGATCTTCCATCATCCCGTGTTTTGCACCGGGGTGCCCGACGAAGCCGAGGCAGTTGCTGCCGATGCCGAAGATCATCGGCTCGCCGGATGCTGCGGTTGCAAAGACGTCGGCCCCGGCAGGCAGCGCCGGACGGTCGCGCAGATAGGCGGCCATCGGAAAATGGTCGGGAAGCATCCCGCCTAGCAGACCGGGCCGGGTTGCGGTGACCGGGCCGACCTCGAATCGCAACGGCGCCTCGGACGCGCCACCCCCGGCGGCGGTGGCAAGAATCACCGCGCCAAGCTCGAACCCGACGACCGGAAGGCCCGCTTCGAGGAACGCGCGGGTCAGCCGCAGCTCGTGCCCGAGGCTGGGCAGCAGGTGGCCGCTGACCAATCCGTAAGGACCGCCGCCCAGCAGGAACAGCCCGTCAAAGCCGTCGGTGCTGGTGGGCAGCGTGCCACCCGAGGTGAACGGGCGCTTGTAGGTAAAGCGGATGTTGCGGCCCTCGAAGTGATCTTCGATCAGGCCGAGGTATTCCGCCTCGGTGTGCTGGACGACGCATATCGTTTTCATGGCTCACTCCCCTGCGGCAAGGATTTCGCAGGGGCGGGCCAAAGTCAAACACACATTCCGGAAATGACATTTAATCCGGCGATCAGGTGGCGAAGGTCACCACCTTGTTCAGCGGCAGGGCGCGGATGCGCTTGCCGGTCAGCGCGAAGACGGCATTCGCCAGCGCGGGCGCGGCAGGCGGCGTTGCCGGTTCGCCAACCCCGGACAGATGCGGGTTGGTTTGCAGGATGCGCGTCTCGAACAGCGGGATCTGCGGCATCCGCAGGCCATCATAGTCGGAAAAGTTCTGTTGCTCCACGGCGCCCCTGGCAAAGGTGATCTCGCCCTGGATCGCCGCCGTCAGCCCGAAAATCGCCCCCGAGGTCATCTGCGCCTCGATGTTGCGGGGGTCCAGCGCGATGCCGACATCCTGCACGATCCACATCTTTTCCAGCTTGATGCCGGCGTCGGACTGGCTGATCTCGATGATCTCGGCGGTGGGGGTGCCAAAGGACCAGCAGAACGCCATGCCCCGCGCGCGGCCCGTCGGGGCGGGGGTGCCCCAGTTCGCCATGTCGGCCGCCGTTTCCACCACCCGCGCGGCCACGGCGCTTTCCTTGCCCATCAGTTTCAGCCGCATGGCAACCGGGTCCAGCCCGGCCTCGTGTGCCAGCTCATCCAGAAAGCATTCCTGAAAGAACGCATTGTGTGAATTGCCGACCGACCGCCACGACCCCACCGGCACCGCGACATCCGACACGTGACCCGCCACGCGGTAGTTCGGAATGCCGTAGGGCTGGTCATAGAATCCCTCGACCAGAATCTTGTCGGGGCCGGGCGGCGCCATGCCCAGCAGCCGCTTGCCCTGACTGGCCAGCACCGACGGCGCGGCAACAGCGGCCTTCAGCGCCACCGGCCCGTCGGGGCCGACGACGCCCTGCATACGGGCGATGGCGCCGGGGCGAAAGAAGTCGTGCGTCATGTCTTCTTCGCGCCGCCAGGTCAGCAGCACGGGGGTGCCGGGCAGCGCCTTGGCCAGCTTTGCGGCCTGCACGGCATAGTCGAACTCTGCCCGGCGCCCGAACCCACCGCCAAGGAAGGTGGTGTGAACCGTCACCTTGTCGGCCGCTACCCCGACCGCCGCCGCGCATTTGTCGCGGATCACCGTCGGCGCCTGGTTCGGCGCCCAGACCGTCAGCGCGCCGTCCTTCAGCAGGGCGGCGGCGTTCATCGGCTCCATCGTCGCATGCGCGAGGTAGGGCACCCGGTATTCCGATGTCACCACCTTGGCCCCGGCCAGAGCGGTATCGACGTTGCCATCATCGCGCAATGTGCCGTGCGGCGCGGCGTCGAAGGCCTTGGCAATCTCGGCAAAGATCGCGTCGGTCGTTTCCGGGTAGGGCGCCGGGCCCCAGGTGACTTGCACGGTCTGAAGCGCCTTGAAGGCGGCCCAGGTGTTGGTGGCCACCACGGCGACCGCATCGCCAAGATCCACGACCGCCTTCACCTCGGGCATCGCCTTGGCGGCGGTCGCGTCGACGTGCTGCATCTTGCCGCCAAGCGCCGGATTGGCGCGGACCGAGGCGAACAGCATTCCCGGTAGCCGCGTGTCGATGCCGAAGGCGGCGGTGCCGGTGGCCTTGGCCACCATATCCAGCCGGGGTAAGGATTTGCCCAGCAGCGTCCAGGCCTTGGGGTCTTTCAGCTTCGGCTCCGACGGCGGCGCGATGCCCACCGCCTCGGCCGCCAGCTCGCTATAGCTCAGTCGCGTGCCGTCGGGCGCCACCACGGCGCCGCCTTCGGTCTTCAGCGCCATCGGGTTCTGGCGCAGCCGCTTGGCCGCCGCCTGAACCAGCACGTATCGGGCCGCCGCACCCGCCTGCCGCATCCGCACGAAGGCATCGACGGTCGAGGTTGATCCCCCCGTCGCCTGAATGCCGAGGAACTTGCCCATCACGTCCATCGCGCCTTCGGCGAGGTGCTTCATCCGGCTGTCGCGATAGTCGATGAAGGGCAGGCTGGCCCCGGCGGCGACGAAGTTGGTGTAGGCCGACGACGCCGGGCCATGTTCGGCGCGCACCTGATCCCAGGCCAGGTCCATCTCTTCCGCGACCAGGGCGGCCAGCGTGGTCTGGACGCCCTGTCCCATCTCGGCGCGCGGGGTGATGACGGTCACGCCGTCGGTGCGGACGATGACCCAGGGGTTGAAGATGGTCTCGCCCTTGGCCGGGGTCAGCGGGTTGGCCGGGTCCTGCTGGTATTTGTAATAGCCGAACGCCACCCCGCCCACGACGGCTGCGGAAACGACAAGGAAGCTGCGGCGGGTGATCGTGCCCAAACGGCTCATGGCTCAGGCCCCCTGCAGACGCTTGGCGGCGTCGTGGATTGCGGCGCGGATGCGCGGGTAGGTGCCGCAGCGGCAGAGGTTGCCATCCATCGCGGCGTCGATGTCGCTGTCAGTCGGGGTCTTGGTCGCCGCCAGCAGCGCCACCGCCGACATGATCTGGCCCGACTGGCAATAGCCGCACTGCGCCACCTGATTGTCGATCCAGGCCTGCTGGATCACGGCCAGATGCTCCGGCGTGCCGATCCCCTCGATCGTGGTGATCTGGGCCCCGTCAAGATCGCCCAGCGTGATCGAGCAGGACCGCGTCGGTTGCCCGTTCACATGCACGGTGCAGGCGCCGCACAGCCCGACGCCGCAGCCGTATTTGGTGCCGGTCAGGCCGATCACGTCGCGCAGCACCCACAACAGCGGTGTGCCGGGATCGGCCGAGACGTCGTGCGGGGTTCCGTTGACGGATAGTCGCATGGGGCACCTCATTCGCGCGCGGGCAGTGCCATCCATATGTGCGCGACACTGATCCGCGCAACGGGTATCGCAGGATTTTCCGAACTGACGCGGGGTCAGGCCGCGTGCAGCGCGCCGGGTGAGCTTTTGCGATCGTGATGATATTTTAAACTTGAAATGAATCGTCTTCGATGGCAGGTTGATCTCATCATCAAGGGAGGGGCAGATGCGCATTCTCTGTCTGGGCGGCGGGCCGGCGGGTCTTTATTTCGCGATTTCCATGAAGCTGCGCGATCCGTCGCATCAGGTAACGGTGCTGGAACGCAACCGCGCCAACGACACCTTTGGCTGGGGGGTGGTGCTGTCCGATGACGCACTGGGCCGGATGCAGCGCAACGACCCGCAAAGCACCGACGCGATCCGTAGCCATTTCTCGTACTGGGACGATATCGCCGTGGTCAAGGACGGCCATCGCATCGTCTCTGGCGGGCACGGCTTTGCCGGGATCGGGCGCAAGCAGATGCTGATCCTGCTGCAGGCCCGAGCGCGCGAGCTTGGCGTCGATCTGCGCTTCGAGACCGAGTTCAAGTCGGTCGAAGACTATCGCAAGGACTACGATCTGGTGGTCGGTGCCGATGGCATCAACTCGCTGGTGCGTCGCGAATATGAAGACGTGTTCAAGCCCGACATCGACATGCGGCTGTGCAAGTTCGTCTGGCTCGGCACGCATCAGAAATTCGATGACGCCTTCACCTTCATCTTTGAAAAAACCGCGCATGGCTGGGTCTGGGCCCATATCTACCAGTTCGACGCCGACACCGCGACCTTCATCGTCGAGTGCACGCAGGCCACCTGGGATGCCTGGGGTTTCGAGCACATGACGAAGGAAGAGACGGTCGAGACCTGCCGCAAGATTTTCGCTGCCCACCTTGGCGGGCATGCGCTGATGTCGAATGCGGCGCATTTGCGCGGCTCGGCGGTCTGGATGAACTTCCCGCGGGTGATCTGCGAGAAATGGTACAACGGCAACGTGGTGCTGATGGGTGATGCGGCGGCGACCGGGCATTTCTCGATCGGTTCGGGTTCGCGTCTGGCCTTCGACAGCGCAATCGCGCTGGCCGATTACCTGCATTCCGAACCGACGCTGGAGGCCGCGTTCGAGCGCTATCAGGCCGAGCGCCGGGTGGAGGTGCTGCGCCTGCAATCGGCGGCGCGCAACAGCCTTGAGTGGTTCGAGGAGGTAGAGCGGTATCTGCACCTCGATCCCGTGCAGTTCACCTATTCGCTGCTGACCCGCAGCCAGCGCATCAGCCACGAAAACCTGCGGCTGCGCGATCCAGCCTGGCTGCGGCAGGCCGAGGACTGGTTTCAGGCGCAGGTCGGCGGCACCGCCGGCCGCGCGCCGATGTTCGCGCCGCTCCGGCTGCGCGATATGGCGCTGGTCAACCGCGTCGTCGTTTCACCGATGGCGCAGTACAAGGCGGTCAATGGCTGCCCGACCGATTGGCATTTCGTCCACCTTGCCGAACGCGCCAAGGGCGGTGCCGGGCTGGTCTATACGGAAATGACCTGCGTCTCGCCCGAGGGCCGCATCACGCCCGGCTGCCCCGGCCTTTATGCGCCGGAACATGAGGCGGCATGGCGGCGGATCGTCACCTTCGTCCATGCCGAGACAGAGGCGAAGATGTGCTGCCAGATCGGCCATTCCGGCCGCAAGGGGTCGACCCAGCTGGGCTGGGAAGAGGGCGACGCCCCGCTGGCCTCTGGCAACTGGCCGGTCATGTCGGCCTCGGCGGTGGCCTGGTCGGATCGCAACGCGGTGCCGAAGGCGATGGACCGCGCCGACATGGACCGCGTGACGGCGGAATTCGTCGCGGCCACCGAAATGGCGCAGCGCGCGGGCTTCGACATGGTCGAACTGCATGCCGCGCACGGCTATCTGATTTCGTCCTTCATCTCGCCGCTGTCGAACCTGCGCACCGATGCCTATGGCGGCAGCCTCGAAAACCGGATGCGCTGGCCGCTGGAGGTGTTCGCGGCGATGCGGGCGGCTTGGCCTGCGGCAAAGCCGATGTCGGTCCGCATCTCGGCCAACGACTGGGTCGGCGCGCATGGGGTAACGCCCGCCGAAGCGGTGGAAATCGGGAAGATGTTCCACGCAGCGGGCGCCGACATCATCGACGTTTCGGCCGGGCAAACCTCGACCGAGGCGCGGCCGATCTACGGGCGGATGTTCCAGACCCCGTTCAGCGACCGTATCCGGAATGAGGGCGGGCTGGCCACGATGGCAGTCGGCAACATCACCGAACCGGACCACGCCAACTCGATCCTGATGGCGGGGCGGGCCGATCTGGTCTGTCTGGCCCGGCCGCATCTGGCCGACCCCTACTGGACCTTGCACGCGGCCGTTGCACTGGGCGATGCTGCGCAGCATTGGCCGCTGCCCTACCTTGCGGGCCGCGATCAGGCGGTGCGGCTGGCGCAACGCGCACAGGAGGCGATCCGGGTATGACATTGGCGGGCAGGCGGGTTCTGGTCACAGGGGGCGGCACGGGTGCAGGGGCCGACCTTGCGCGCGGCTTCGCCGCAGCCGGGGCCGAGGTCATCATCGCCGGTCGGCGGATGGCGCCGCTGGAGGCTGTCGCCACCGCGCCCGGCATCCGCGCCGTGCAGGCCGACGTGACGGATGAGGCCTCTGTCGCCGCGATGTTCGCCGCTGCTGGTCCCTGCGACATCGTCATCGCCAATGCGGGGGCGGCGGATAGCGGGGTGATGGCCCGCACCACGCTGGCGCAGTGGAACGCGATGGTCGCGGTAAACCTGACCGGCGTGTTCCTGACCCTGCGCGACGGGCTGAACCAGATGCCGGGCTGGGGGCGGCTGATCGCCGTGGCCTCCACCGCCGGGCTGAAGGGCTATGCCAAGGTCGCGCCCTATGCGGCTGCCAAGCACGGCGTCGTGGGCCTCGTCCGCTCGCTGGCGCTGGAAATCGCGCGGCGCGAGGTGACGGTGAACGCGCTTTGCCCCGGCTTTCTCGATACACCGATGACGGATCACTCGATCGACGTCATTGCGCAGAAAACCGGGCGCAGCCCGGCCGAGGCAAAGTTGGCGCTGGAGGCGATGAGCCCGCAGCACCGGCTGATCCAGCCAGCCGAGGTAACGGCGGCGGCGCTGTGGCTGTGCGCGCCGGGCAGCGCAGGAATGAACGGGCAGGCGATCGCCATCGCGGGGGGAGAGATATGAAGGACGTAACGCCGGACCCGCTGTCGAAGCGCCGCCTGAAAGCCTGGATACGGCTGCTGGGCGTGACCCGCGCCGCCGAGGCGCCGCTGCGCGACTATCTGCGGTTGACCCATGCGACGACGCTGCCGCGGTTCGACGTGATGGCCGCGCTCTGGCGGCGGCGCGAAGGGATCAGCATGTCGGAACTGTCGCGGATGTTGCTGGTCTCGAACGGCAATGCGACCGCGGTGGTGGACCGGTTGGAACGCGACGGGCTGGTAAAGCGCACGCCGCTGCCCAACGACCGCCGCACCGTGCAGGTGGCGCTGACCGAAGCGGGCCTGAGCCAGTTCGAGGCACAGGCCGAGGGCCATGAGCGCGAGGTCAACCGCCTCTTTTCCGGACTGAGCGAGGCCGACCTCGATACGCTGACCGACATCCTCAAACGCCTGGGACGGGGAGACAGGGCATGACCATGCTTGCAGGGCTGACGCCCCGGCACTTCCTGTGGGAGGTCCGCGACCGGATCGCCGTGATCCGCCTGAACCGGCCGGAGCGGAAAAACCCGCTGACCTTCGACAGCTACGCCGAGTTGCGCGACCTGTTCCGTGCGCTGCCCTATGCGGAAGATGTCGATGTGGTGGTGCTGGCCCCGAACGGCGGCAACTTCTGCTCGGGCGGCGATGTGCACGAGATCATCGGCCCGCTGGTCGGGCGCGACATGAAGGGCCTGCTGGCCTTCACCAGGATGACCGGCGATCTGGTCAAGGCGATGATCGGCTGCGGCAAGCCGGTGATCGCGGCGGTCGATGGCATCTGCGTCGGCGCGGGGGCGATTCTCGCGATGGCCTCGGACCTGCGCATCGCCACACCGGCGGCGAAGACGGCGTTCCTGTTCACGCGGGTCGGGCTGGCGGGCTGCGACATGGGCGCCTGCGCCATGCTGCCCCGCATCATCGGGCAGGGTCGGGCGGCGGACCTGCTTTACACCGGCCGCACCATGAGCGCCGACGAGGGCGCGGCCTGGGGCTTCTACAACGCCCTGCACGCCCCCGAAGCGCTGGAGGCCGAGGCGATGGCGCTGGCCGGGCGGATCGCGGCGGGGCCGTGTTTCGCGCATGGCATCACCAAGACGCAGTTGAACCAGGAATGGAACATGGGCCTGGACCAGGCGATCGAGGCCGAGGCGCAGGCGCAGGCGATCTGCATGCAGACCGAGGATTTCGCCCGCGCCTACCGGGCGTTCGTGGCCAAGGAACGGCCGGTGTTCGAGGGAAACTGAACCGCCGGGGGGCTGTCTGCCCCCCGGACCCCCCGAGAGTATTTTCACCAAGAAGAAGCACATGGCAGACAGAACCTTTCTTGAATGGCCGTTCTTCGAGGCGCGGCACCGCGATCTGGCGGCGGCACTGGAGGACTGGTGCGCGGCGCACCTGCCGGTGGACCACACCGACGTGGACGCCGCGTGCCGCGGGCTGGTGGCGGCGCTGGGCGCCGGGGGCTGGTTGCGGCCCACCGGGGCGGGCGAGGGTGAGCGGCTGGACGTGCGCACGCTCTGCCTGATCCGCGAGACGCTGGCGCGGCATGACGGGCTGGCGGATTTCGCCTTTGCCATGCAGGGGCTGGGGATGGGGGCGGTCAGCCTGTTCGGCAGCGCCGAACAGCGGGGCTGGCTGGGCCGGACGCGGGCGGGGCAGGCGATTGCCGGTTTCGCGCTGACCGAGCCGGGCTCGGGTTCGGACGTGGCGAACACGGCGACGGTGGCCGAGCGGACGGCGGATGGCTGGCGGCTGAGCGGCGAGAAGACCTACATCTCCAACGGCGGGATCGCGGATGTTTATGTCATCGTGGCGCGGACCGGCGAGGCGCCGGGGGCGCGGGGGCTGTCGGCCTTCCTGATGCACGCCGATGTGCCCGGGCTGGAGGTGGTGGAGCGGATCGCGGTGATGGCGCCGCATCCGCTGGCGCATCTGCGGCTGGATGGCGTGCGGCTGCCCGAGGCCGCCCTGATCGGCCGGGCGGGCGAAGGCTTCAAGGTTGCCATGTCGGTGCTCGATGTCTTTCGCCCGACGGTGGGCGCCGCGGCGCTGGGCTTCGCCCGTCGCGCGCTGGACGAGGCACGGGCGCGGGTGACCACGCGCCGGGTCGGCGGCGCGGCGTTGGCAGAGTTGCAGATGGTGCAGGGCCATATCGCCGACATGGCGACCGAGATCGATGCGGCGGCGCTGCTGGTCTACCGCGCGGCCTGGACCAAGGACGGCGGCGCGGCGCGGGTCAGCCGCGAGGCGGCGATGGCCAAGCATTATGCCACCGAGGCGGCGCAGCGGGTGATCGATACGGCGGTGCAGCTTTTTGGCGGCGACGGCGTGCGCAGCGGGTTCGCGGTGGAAAGCCTCTACCGCGAGATCCGGGCGCTGCGCATCTACGAAGGCGCGAGCGACGTGCAGCGCCTGATCATCGCACGGGCGGTTTTGGCGGAGGGCGGCGCATGAGTGACGGTCACGAGGTTCTGCATCCGAAGAACTGGAAGGCGGCGGCGGGCTATGCCAACGGCATCGCTGCTAGCGGGCGGATGGTCTTTTGCGGCGGCTTGATCGGCTGGAATGCGGATCAGGAATTCGAGACGGATGACTTTGTCGGCCAGGTGGCACAGTGCCTGCGCAACATCGTGGCGGTGCTGGCCGAGGCCGGGGCCGAGCCGCGCCATCTGGTGCGGCTGACCTGGTACGTCACCGACAAGCGCGAATACCTCGGCGATCTGCGCGCGCTGGGGGCCGCCTATCGTGAGATCATCGGGCGGCATTATCCGGCGATGGCATTGGTGCAGGTGGTGGCGCTGGTCGAGGACCGCGCGAAGGTCGAGATCGAGGCGACGGCGGTGGTGCCGACATGATCCGGGCAGGGGAGGGCATGCGATGATGAACTTGGGGCCGACGGGGCATACCGACAGCTTTACCCGCGACCGGTTGCCATCGGCAGAGACCTGGCCGGAGTTGCCGTTGGAGGGGTTCGACTACCCCGACTGGCTGAACGCCGGGGTGGAACTGACCGACCGCCTGGTGGCGCAGGGCTTTGGCGACCATACCGCGCTGATCGGCAACGGGCGGCGGCGGACCTACAAGGAACTGACCGACTGGACCAACCGCATCGCGCATGCGCTGGTCGAGGATTACGGCGTGAAGCCGGGCAACCGCATCCTGATCCGGTCGGCCAACAACCCGGCAATGGTGGCCTGCTGGCTCGCCGCGATGAAGGCGGGAGCGGTGGTGGTGAACACCATGCCGATGCTGCGGGCGGGCGAGCTGAGCAAGATCGTCGACAAGGCTGAGGTTTCATTGGCGCTCTGCGATACCCGGCTGATGGAGGAGATGGTCGCCTGTTCCAAGGATTCGGCCTTTCTGAAGACAGTGATCGGCTTTGACGGCACGGCGAACCATGACGCCGAACTGGATCGCGTTGCGCTGGACAAGTCGGTGCGGTTCGAGGCGGTGAAGACCGGGCGCGACGATGTGGCCTTGCTCGGCTTCACTTCGGGTACCACTGGCGTTCCCAAGGCGACGATGCACTTCCACCGCGACATCCTGATCATCGCCGACGGCTATGCCAAGGAGGTGCTGGGTGTGGTGCCCGAAGATGTCTTTGTCGGCTCGCCGCCGCTGGCCTTCACCTTTGGCCTTGGCGGACTCGCGGTGTTTCCGCTGCGCTTCGGCGCGGCGGCGGCGCTGCTGGAAACCGCTTCGCCGCCCAACATGATCGAGATCATCCAGAAATACCGCGCCACCGTCTGTTTCACCGCGCCGACCGCCTACCGCGTGATGCTGAAGGCGATGGACGAGGGGGCGGACCTTTCCTCGCTGCGCGCCGCCGTTTCCGCGGGCGAGACGCTGCCCGCACCGGTCTATGACGAGTGGATGGCCAAGACCGGCAAGCCGATGCTGGACGGGATCGGCGCGACCGAGATGCTGCACATCTTCATCACCAACCGCTTCGGCGACAGCCGCCCGGCCTGCACCGGGCGGCCGGTGACCGGCTATCAGGCGAGGATCGTGGACTGGGAAGGCAACGAAGTGCCGCGCGGCACGGTGGGCAAGCTGGCGGTGCGGGGCCCGACCGGCTGCCGCTACCTCGACGATCCGCGCCAGCACGACTATGTGCAGGACGGCTGGAATCTGACCGGCGATGCCTTTGTGCAGGATGACGAGGGCTATTTCCACTTCGCCGCCCGCAACGACGACATGATCGTCAGCGCCGGCTACAACATCGCCGGACCCGAGGTGGAGGCCGCGCTGCTGTCGCATCCCGACGTGCATGAATGCGCGGTGATCGGTGCGGCGGACGAGGATCGCGGCCAGATCGTCGAGGCGCATGTGGTTCTGGCGGCGGGCGTCGTGCCGGACGCGCTGACCGTCAAACGCCTGCAGGACCACGTAAAGGCGGTAATCGCCCCCTACAAATACCCGCGCCGGATCGTGTTTACGGCCGCACTGCCGAAGACGCAGACCGGCAAGATCCAACGCTTCCGGCTGAGAGAGACGCCATGACCAACACCCCTTACGACCCCGCCCGCGAGGGCGCGCAGATGGTTTTCGATGGCCGCATGTCCTATGGCGATTATCTGCGGCTGGATGCGATCCTTGGCGCGCAGGCGCAGCTTTCGGACGCGCATGATGAAATGCTGTTCATCATCCAGCACCAGACCTCGGAGCTTTGGATGCGGCTGGCGATCCATGAGCTGACCTCGGCCCGCGATGCGATCGCCGGGGGCGACTTTGCGCATGCGTTCAAGACCCTTTCGCGCGTGGCCCGCATCTTTGAGCAGTTGAACGGCGCCTGGGATGTGCTGCGCACGATGACGCCGGCCGATTACACCAAGTTCCGCAATGCGCTGGGCCAGTCGTCGGGCTTCCAGTCCTGGCAGTACCGGCTGATCGAGTTCATGGTGGGCAACCGCAACCAGGCCATGATCCGCCCGCACGCCCACCGCCCCGAGATCAAGGCGCTGCTGGAGGCCGAACTGGCTCGGCCCTCGCTTTACGACGTGGCGCTGGGGGCGTTGCACAAGGCGGGGCTGACGCTGCCGGATGAGGTGCTGAACCGCGACACGACGCAGCAGTGGCAAAGCAACGACGCGGTGCAGGCCGTCTGGGCGAAGGTCTACCGCGACCCCGAGGGGCATTGGGCGTTTTACGATCTGGCCGAGAAGCTGGTGGATTTCGAGGATTACTTCCGCCGCTGGCGCTTCAATCACGTGACCACGGTCGAACGGGTGATCGGCTTCAAGCGCGGCACCGGGGGGACTGGCGGTGTCAGCTATCTTCGCCGTATGCTGGAGGTGGAGCTTTTCCCCGAGCTGTGGCACGTCCGGACCGATCTTTGATGCCCTTTGTCTACCGTCAGAAAGTGCTGTTTCAGCACTGCGATCCCGCCGGGATCGTGTTCTATCCGCGCTACATGGAGATGATGAACGCGACGGTAGAAGAGTGGTTCGAAAGCCGCCTGAAACATTCGTTCGCCAAGATGCACGGTGCGATGCAGGCCGGTGTGCCCACCGCCGAGCTGCGGGTGACCTTCAGCGCGCCCAGCCGGTTGGGCGACATGCTGGCGATTTCGCTTTACCTGCGGCGGCTGGGGCGGACCAGCGCGGGGCTTGAATTCGTGGCCGAATGCAACGGGCAGGTGCGGCTGACGATGCATTCGACGCTGGTCTTCATCAGCTTTGCCGAAGGCCGTCCGCAGCCCTGGCCGCCACGGCTGCGGACCCGGCTGGAAGCAGAGGTGGAGCCGCTGGCCGCGCCCGAGCCTCAGCCCTGACGCATGTTAGAGCGGCGCGAGACCCAGGCCCAGCTGGTTGCGCACATGTTATCAAGGTCACGTTCGGCCCGAAAACCCAGCACCTCGGCTGCCTTGGACGGATCGCCGTAGTAGCAATCCAGATCGCCCGCGCGACGCGGGGCGACCTTGTAGGGCAACTCGCGCCCGCAGGCGCGCGAATAGGCCGCCAGCATGTCCATCACCGAATAACCCTGCCCGGTGCCCAGATTCACGGTGTGGCTGTCATCGCCCCGCATCAGCGCGTCGAGCGACAGCACATGGCCGCGCGCGAGGTCTTCGACGTGGATGTAGTCGCGCACGCCGGTGCCGTCCGGCGTGGGATAGTCGTTGCCGAACACGTTCAGCGCGGGCAACTCGCCGGTGGCGACTTTGGCGATATAGGGCATCAGGTTGTTTGGAATGTCTGACGGGTCCTCGCCGATCAGCCCGGTGTCATGCGCGCCGGCCGGGTTGAAGTAGCGCAGGATGCCAAAGCGCCAGCGCGGATCGGCGCCAGCGACCTGCTGGATGATCTGCTCGCCCATCAGCTTGGTGTAGGCATAGGTGCTGGCATAGCCAAGCGCCGCGCCCTCGGGGATCGGCCAGTCCGTCGTCGGCGCATAGACCGTGGCCGAGGACGAGAACACCAGCCGGAACACGCCCGCAGCGCGCATCGCCTTCAGAAGGTTCACGAGACCGGTGCAGTTTGTCTCGATATAGTCCAGCGGCTTTTCCTGCGACTCGCCCACGGCCTTCTTGGCGGCGAAGTGCACCACGCCATCGAAATGGTCCGAGGCGAACACCCGCGCCAGCCCGGCGGGATCAAGCACGTCGCAGCGGTGCACGGTGACCGGCTTGCCGGTGATCACCTCCAGCCGGTCGGGCACGTCGCTGCGGGCGTTGTCGAAATTGTCGAGAATCGCGACCTCGTAGCCTGCCGCGCACAGCGCCGCATAGGTGTGCGATCCAATATATCCGGCGCCGCCGGTCAGAAGGATTTTGCCTGGCATCAATCTCTCTCGGTTCAAGCCGGACCAGTTTACACGGGGCAGCCGCCGGGAACCAGTCAGTCGGTCAGCACCAGCAGGTCGGATTCGGCAATGCTGATTTCTGCGGCGCTGCCGACGGCGGGTGGCGGCGCATCGGGCCGGTTGAAAGTGTCGAGCGAGATCAGGTTGCCGCCGACGTTCACCCGGATGCGGATGACCGAACCGAGAAAGTGTACCTCGGCGATGCGGCCGGTCAGCACCACGGCCCGCGCCGTATGGCGGCCAAGGGCGATCACCTCGGGGCGCAGCGCTAGGCTGATCGGGCCGTGGGCGCCGTTCAGGCTGCGGTTCAGCGCCACCGGCGTTTCGCCCACCGTCACGTTGCCGACGGCAGCATCCACCACGCGGGCATCCAGCAGGTTCAGCGTGCCGACGAACTGGGCGACAAAGCGGGTCGTCGGGCGGTTGTAGATTTCGAACGGCGTGCCGACCTGATCGGCGATGCCGTTGGTCATCACCACGACACGGTCCGACATCGACAGCGCCTCTTCCTGGTCATGCGTCACGAAGATCGTGGTGATGCCCAGCTCGCGCTGGATCGCCCGGATCTCCTCGCGCAGCGACACGCGGATCTTGGCGTCGAGCGCCGACAGCGGCTCGTCGAGCAACAGCACGCGCGGCCGCACCGCCAGCGCGCGGGCCAGCGCCACACGCTGCTGCTGGCCACCCGACAGCTGGAACGGATAGCGGGCGCCAAGGTCGGCCAGGCCGATCAGCTTCAGCATCTCGGCCACACGCCCGGCAATCTCGGCGCGGCCCAGACCGCTGACGCGAAGCCCGAAGCCGACGTTCTGCGCCACGGTCAGGTTCGGGAACAACGCATAGGCCTGAAACACCATGCCGATGTTGCGCTGGTTGGGGCGCAGCGCTGTTACGTCCTGCCCGTCGATCACGATCGAGCCTGCGGTCGGCGTCTCGAACCCCGCGACCATGCGCAGCACGGTGGTCTTGCCGCAGCCCGATGGCCCGAGGAACGAGACGAACTCGCCTTTTTCGATCGACAGGTCGAAATCCTTCACCACGCGGGTGGGCCCGAAGGATTTCTCGAGGTGGCTGAGTTCCAGAAAGGCCATGCGCTATCGCTTTGCTGAGGAGAATTTCGAGAAGCGGGTGAACAGCTGGATCAGCCCCATGCAGGCCCAGGTGATTCCGAAAGCAATCACCGCCAGCGCCGAGGGCTCATAGGCGCGGTTGCCGCCCATCCAGACCATGTAGGGCCCGAAGGTGTTGAGGTTCAACAGCGCCGCAAAGACGTATTCGCCGATCACAATGGCGAAGGTCAGGAAGGCGCCTGACAGCACCGAGACCAGCACGTTCGGCAGGATCACGGTGGCAAGGATCCGGGTCCAGCTGGCGCCAAGGCTTTGTGCGGCTTCGGTCAGCGTCGCCACGTCGATGGCGCGCAGCCCAGTATCGACCGCGCGGTACATGTAGGGCAGCGCAAGGGTAGTGTAGCCGAACAGCACCAGGATGTTGGTGCCGATCCAGCTGCCGGTCAGCGGCAGGACCGAGGAGGTGTTGTAGAGCCGGATGTAGCCGAAGACGATGACGATCGGCGGGATCACCAGCGGCAAAAGGGTGATGAACTCGACAACCGGGCGCAAGCGCGGCAGCTTCAGGCGCACCCAGTAGGCCGTCGGCACCACGATCAGCGTGCCGATCACGATCGTCAGCAGCGCGAGGATCACCGAATAGCTGAAGGTTTGCTGAAACTGCGGGTCTCTTAGCACAACGCGGTAAGCTTCGAAGCTGTACACGCCCCGCTTCATCTTCAGCGAGAATTGCAGCATGCCGAACAGCGGCAGCAGGAAATAGGCCGCGCCAAGCAGGATGATGATCCAGGACCAGATGCGTCTGAGTGTCATTTGATCCACCGTTCTGCACGGGTCCGCAACACGATGTAGATCACGTTGGCGATCCCGGTGATCAGGATCATCCCGAAGGCGAGCGCAAAGCCCAGTTGCGGGTTGCCCAGCACGTCGCCCCGGATCTGCGAGAAGAGCGTGATCGGCACCAGCGTGAAGGCAGGGCCGGCCAAGGCGTAGGCGGTGGCCACCGCGCCGAAGGAATTGGCGAACAGCAGCGCGAAGGTGCCCAGCAGCGACGGAAACAGGATCGGCAGCGCGACGAACCACCAGTATTGCAGCGTGCTGGCGCCAAGGATGCTGGCCGCCTCGCGCCATTCCCGCTTCATCCCGTCAAGCGCGGGGGTGATGATCAGGATCATCAACGGAATCTGGAAGAACAGGTAGACGATGATCAGCCCGTAATAGGTCAGCAGGTTGAAGCCCAGCACGCGAAGATTGATGCCGATATCGTCGCGCAGGAACACCGTGATGACGCCGACCGGGCCAAGCGTCGCGATAAAGGCGAAGGCGAGCGGCACACCGGCGAAGTTGGAGGCGACACCGGAAAAGGTCATCAACGGCGCGCGCAACCACTTCGGCAGGTCGCCGAACACCAGGCTCGCGGCGATCGCGAAGCCGATCGCACAGCCGAGAACAGCCGAAACCAGGCTGATCTTGATCGAGATGAAATAGGCCGAGCGGATCAGGTCGGTGTTCAACTGGCGGATATTGTCCAGCGTGAAGCTGCCGGTCGAGGTCTGGAACGCGCCGACCACGATGTTCAGCGTCGGCAGCAGCAGGAACATGGTCACGAAGATCGCGAACGGCGCCACGCCAAGCCAGAGAAGCGGCAGCTTGCGCCGACCCGGCGTGTCAGGAACGCTGGTGGTTGTGGATGTCATGCCGCCAAGCTCCAAGAGGCAAGATGAGGGTCCGCCCCGCCCGAGGCGGCGCGGACCCGTGTTTTCAGGCAACCTTACTTCACGTTGGCGCCGACAACCGAATCCCAGCCACCGACGACCGAGGTCTTGTTCGCGGCTTGCTCGTCAAGCGTCGGGAACACCGCTTTGGCGTAGCCTTCGGCCGGCGGCAGGGCGTCCATCAGCGCTTGCGGGATCGCTTTGCGCGCGGCGAGGTCGTTGAAGCGGATCGGGTGGCAGTAGCCCTTCAGCCAGCCAAGCTGACCTTCGTCGGAATAGAGGTACTCCATCCACAGCTTCGCGGCGTTCAGGTGCGGCGCGTAGGCGCTGATCGCCTGCACGTAGACACCGGCGATGACGCCCGACTTCGGCACGACCACGTCCATCGGCGGGTTGCCCTTCAGGCTGTCTTTCCACGCCAGCAGGTTGTAGTCCCACGCGATGGCGATCGGGGTCGCGCCCTGCGCGATGGTGCCCGACTTCGCGACGACCGGAACGAAGTTGCCCTTCTTGTTCAGGTCGGCGAAGAACTTCAGACCGGCATCGCCCGAATCCTTGCCAGCGGCGGCGCCGCTCGACAGGCCGGCAGCCATCACACCCAGGATCGCCTGGTTCGCCGAGCGCGGGTCACCCGCGAGCGCGACGGCGTTGGCATATTCCGGCTTCGCCAGATCCGACCAGTCGGCCGGCGTGTTCTTGACGATGTCCTTGTTCACGCCGAAGGCCATCACGCCATAGTAGTCGCCGTACCAGAAGCCGTCGGCATCCTTGGCGGTGTCGGGGATCGAGTCCCAGGTCGAGACCTTGTAGGCCTGGATCAGGCCATCGGCCTTGGCCGAGGGGCCGAACGACAGACCGACGTCGATGACGTCGGGGGCTTGCGGGCCCTTGTTGTCCTTGTTGGCCTTGATCGCCTGAACTTCATCGCCCGAACCCGCATCGGGGTTCAGTTCGTTGACGGTGATGCCCGGATACTTCGCCTTGAAGCCGGCGATGACATCGCCGTAGTCGCACCAGTCGTGCGGCAGCGCGATGACGGTCAGCTGGCCTTCCGCTTTCGCGGCGGTGTAAAGGTCGTCCAGGCTGCCGGCCGAGGCCACACCGGCCATTGACGACAGCGCCACGGCGCTGGCCGTGATCGCGAGACGTGTGTTAAATTTCATATCGGGTCGCTCCCCATTGATGATGACGCCGCTGAAGCCGCTGTCGCGACAGGAGGTATGTGAACGTCTGGTCCTGTCCGCCGGTCAGTCCGGGCCGATACAGGTAACGGCCCTTTTTGTGACAAGGCAAGCGATGACACGACAGCTTCAGTCCGGGCGTCGGTATCACCCGGGTTTGACGGTTGTGTGACGCTTTATGACGCTTCTGTAACGGTCGCGCCGGGGTGTCCGGCCCCGCGGCGCGCCCCGATCGGCGCCCGGTTGTGGCGGTTGTCGCGAATCAGGCAAGCGATTGTTTCAGCCCTGCCGCCGCGCCGGACTGCGCCCGACACAGTTCGGCCGCGATGGGCAACCAGTGTGTGCCCATGTCAGGATCATCACGGAGAAGCTGATCATGAATCTCGGTCGTCGCATTGTCAGCCACCTGCTGCGCGGCAGGCACCGCACGCCGTCGGCGTTCGACAGGCGGCTTGGCGCGCTGTGCGCCGCGTCCTTCCCCAGCCATGCGGGCGTGGCGCTGTTCAGAGGTCGCCGCTGACGCCGGGCAGGCCCAGCGTGTTCATCAGGTCGCGCACTTCCTGGCGCGCGGCGATGTTCGAGATGTTCAACTGGTCAACGCCCAGATCGCGCAGGTCCAGCAGCGTCAGCCCGCGCGGAAACAGCTCGCGAAAGATCACCCGCTCGGAAAAGCCGGGGGCCACGCGAAAGCCGATGCGGCGGGACAAATCCTCCAGCGCGGCGCCGACCTTCTTCTTGTTGTGCATCTGTTGCGCGCCAAGCCGGTTGCGCAGCACGATCCAGTCGATCGGTTTCAGCCCCGCCTGCGCGCGCAATTGCCGCGCGTTCCAGACCATTTCTGCATAGATCGAGGGGCCTTTGACCTTGCCGCTTTCCGGGTCGATATGCGCCAGCAGATCGAAATCGACAAAACTGTCGTTCAGCGGCGTGATCAGCGTATCGGCCAGCGAATGCGCGACCTGGCTTAACCGGGTGTGCGAGCCGGGGCAGTCGATGACGATGAAATCGCAGTTCGCCTCCATCTCCGACACCGCCGCTGACAGGCGCTGATCGAAGAGGTTCTCGTTCGGCGCCAGCGTCGTGCGGTCCACCTCTGGCAGCGGGCGCAGGTCGGGCGTGGGCAGGGGGTGACCGGCGCGCGCGGTGTAGGCGCGGCGGTTCTCGATGTAGCGGCCAAAGCTCTGCTGGCGCAGGTCAAGATCGAGGGCGCCGACACGGAACCCCATCCGTGCCAAGGCTGTCGCGACATGCATGCAGGTGGTGGATTTTCCCGAGCCGCCCTTCTCGTTTCCCACCACGATGATGTGCGCCAAGATGCGATCCCTGTCCAATTACCCGCTCAAGCGGTGCGATGCTTTTGCGTCACTATATGTTGTGGCCATGCCGTTGGGAAGCAGAGGGCATCAGCAAGTCAGCCGACTGTGGCACTCACGACGTGGGTGCGTCGTCGCCGCAACGCACGGCCTGCCGTTCACAGCGCACCGACGGCCAATCGGTGCGGCCCCAGCAATAGCCGGCGGGGGTGCTGGTCAGGCGCAGAATCCAGATCGGCAGGTGGCCGTCTGCAGTCACTTGCGGATCGCCCTCGCGCCGCAGCGTGATCGAGCCGTCGTCGTAGTCCAGAATGTCATAGCGTTCGCGGTCGCGCATCTGCCCGCTGGCGTCGGGCGCGGGATGGGCCCAGTGGAACAGCGCATGTGGCGGCGCGGCCATGAAATCCAGCCGGTGCGGGTTTTGCGTGCAGGATTCGGCCGGATTGACGGCGCTGCCGTAAAGCCCCACGGCGCGGTCGAACACCGTCTGCGCGCCAGCAGGCGCGGCAAGCAGCAGGGCAAGGCAGAAGGCGATCCGGGTCATGGCCGCAGTATGGCGCAGCCAGTGCAAGCCGGGAAGCCGCGAAAGAAAAGGGCGCCTCGAAAGAGGCGCCCGGTTCCGTCGCGGTGGTCGGGATCAGAAGCCCAGACCGGCGTATTTGTTCTTGAACTTCGAGACGCGCCCGCCGGTATCCATCAGCTTGGCCGAGCCACCGGTCCAGGCCGGGTGCGCCAGCGGGTCGATGTCGAGCGCCATCTGTTCGCCTTCCTTGCCCCAGGTGGAGCGGGTCTGGAACACGGTGCCGTCCGTCATCTTGACGTCGATCATGTGATAGTCCGGGTGAATGCCCTTTTTCATTTTCCCGCTCCTTACGCTTTCGCGCCGTCTTTGGGTTTGTAGTTGGTGACCTCGGCGATGCGGGCAGATTTGCCGCGGCGATCGCGCAGGTAGTAAAGCTTCGCGCGGCGAACCTTGCCGCGACGCACGACCTCGATCGCGTCGATGTTGGTCGAGTAGAGCGGGAAGACGCGCTCGACGCCCTCACCGAAGGAAATCTTGCGGACGGTGAACGAGGCCGCCAGCGTGCTGCCGCCCTTGCGGCTGATGCAGACGCCTTCGTAGGCCTGCACGCGGGTTCGCGTGCCTTCGGTCACCTTGTAGCCGACACGCACGGTGTCACCCGCCTTGAAGTCGGGGATCGTCTTGGCCAGCGCAGCAATCTGCTCGGCCTCCAGTTGTGCGATAATATCCATCGCTTGTCCTTTGTCTGGCGCGGTTTTTCCGCGGCGTGATGCGGCCTCAGAGCTCTTGGTCTTCGTCCGGGTCCCTACCGTGCGCCGCACAGTAAGCCCGCCAGAGGTCAGGTCTGCGTTCCTTGGTCAGCCTTTCGGCCATCCCCCGTCTCCAGTCGGCGATTTTCGCGTGATGGCCCGAAAGAAGAATCTCGGGTATCGCGCGGCCTTCCCAGAGCGTGGGTCGTGTGTACTGCGGAAATTCAAGAAGCCCCTCCGAAAAGGATTCCTCTTCGGCGGACTCATGATTCCCGAGCACGCGGGGTATAAGGCGAACGGTCGCGTCGATCAAGGCCTGTGCGGCGATCTCGCCCCCGGTCAGGACGAAATCGCCCAGACTGACCTCTTCAACGCCAAATTGTTCCAGAACCCGCTCGTCCACGCCCTCGAAGCGGCCGCACAGCAGGGTCAGGCCGTCGCCTTGCGCAAAGCGGCGGGCCATTGCCTGATCAAAGCGGCGGCCACGCGGCGAGAGGTAGATCACCGGCCAACGGGCCCGGTCGGACGGGGTGCCGATCGCGGCCTCGGCCAGCGCCTTGCCGACGATGTCGGCGCGCAACACCATGCCGGCGCCACCGCCGGCCGGGTTGTCGTCGACGTTCTTGTGGCGACCCTCGCCAAACGGGCGCAGGTCGATCGGCACCAGCGACCACAGCCCCATGTCAAGCGCCTTGCCGGTCAGGCTGAGCCCGAGCGTGCCGGGAAAGGCATCGGGAAACAGGGTCACGACCTTCGCCATCCACGCGCCTTTGACGCGGGGCGGGCCGTCCATCAGATCGCGCGGCTTGGAAGAAGCCGAAATCGACAGGCGTCCGTGCGATTTCGGCTTTGGTTCTGTCACGCTTTCTGCGCCTCCAGCGTCGGTTCGGTGCGCAGCAACCGCAGGAACGGCAGCGCGAGGAACGACACCCCGACCGTCAGCCCCAGCGGCAGATGCGGCAGGGTGCCAAGGATGCCGCCGACGCCACGGCCAAGGCCGAAGCAGAACACCACCAGCGCAACCTGCGTGGCGACGCGGAGCGTGACGCGGGCGATGATGCGCGGCCGAAGCCAGTCCGCGGCGGTTTGCGGCATCTGCTCGGGGTGCAGGATCGCCAGCCACATCAGGAACAGGGCGACAAAGGTCGGCACCATGTGCCAACTGTAGCCCGCGAGCCCGGCAAGCATCGCGCCGAAGTAAAGCAGCGCGGCGCAAAACATGAACATTTGGTGGCGCAAATTCGGGGTCATTCCAGCAATCCCTCCGGTATGTCAGCTATGATCCGGCCGGCGGCCAGATCGACTGTCGGGACGATTGCACGGGTGAAGGGCAGAAGTACGGCAGATTTCGGGCCGGAACGTACAACCTCAAGCAGGTCTCCGGCGCCGTGATTGTGCACGGCGGTCACGCGGCCGATCTCGGTTCCGCCGGTGTCCAGCACGGTCAGGCCGATCAGGTCGGCATGGTAGAATTCGTCGTCGCCGGTTTCGGGCAGACGGTCGCGCCCGACATAAAGCGATGTGCCGCGCAGGGCGTCGGCCTCTTCCTTGGTGGCGACGCCGGTCAACCGGGCGGCAAAGCCGTTCGGGATGACGCGGGTCAGCGTCACCTTGAACCGGCGTTTGCCATCCTCGGTCGACAGCGGCCCGTAGGCGGCGATCGCCTCGGGGTCCGAGCAGAAGCTTTTCAGGCGCACCTCTCCCTTGACCCCGAAGGCCCCGGCAATGGCGCCGACACAGACGTGATCGGTGGCGGTCATATCAGGCTCCGGCAGCGGCGGGCGCGGGATGCGCCCGCCCGGTCAAGGCTTTGGCGTTGCGGTATTATTCCGCAACGGCCGCTTCGGCTTTCTTGGCCTTTTCGGCGGCGCGGGCGGTCGCTTTCTTGCCCGGCACAGCCGACTTCGGGTTGTTGCGCTCGGTCTTCGGGCGGGCGCCCGAAGCTTCCAGCATGCGGGCGACGCGGTCGGTCGGCTGCGCGCCCTGGCTCAGCCAGTATTGCACGCGCTCGATGTTCATCTTCACGCGGCCTTCGTCGTCCTTGGCCAGCATCGGGTCGTAGGTGCCGAGCTTTTCGAGGAAGCGGCCATCGCGCGGCATGCGCGAGTCGGTGGCGACGATCGCGTAGTGCGGGCGCTTCTTGCTGCCACCACGGGCCAGACGGATTTTCATGGACATTTCGGTAGTCTCCTTGGGTTTGGGTTAAGGCGGCGGGGCCGCTATTTTTGCAGTTTCTCGTGATGCCTGATCACTTCGGAGATGATGAAGTTCAGGAATTTCTTGGCAAATTCGGGGTCGAGGTCGGCCTCGGTCGCCAGCCGTTCCAGCCGTTCGATCTGGCGCGCCTCGCGGGCGGGATCGGAGGGCGGCAGGTCGTGCGCGGCTTTCAGGCGGCCCACGCCCTGCGTGTGCTTGAACCGTTCGGCCAGCGTGTAGACGAGGATCGCGTCAAGCCGGTCGATCGACTCGCGATGCTCTTTCAGCAGCGCTTGGGCGCGGGTGGCGTCGTCTGTCATTGCAACCTCCGGACAGGGTTAACGCGGCGTTCGGCGCACACCGATTTCGCACCGATTTCACACCGTTTTTGCACCGGCACATACCGCATCACATCCACTCCGGTTTCTGGTGGCGGTAGACGAGGCAGGGCTTGTCGCCGGGGTAGGCGGCGGCATCGTCGCGCACCGCGCCCAGCCGTTCGGCCAGCGCGATGGAACGGGCGTTTGTCGGGGCGATGTAGCTGACGGCGGTCTTCCAGCCGAGGTCGCGGTAGACGTGATCGCGGGCGGCCTTTGCGGCCTCGAAGGCATAGCCCTTCCCCTCGGCCTCGGCCGACCAGATCGCCCAGCCGATCTCGCGTTCCGGCCAGCCTTCGGGGAACCAGGGGCCGACGGTGCCGATGGCGCGGCCGGTCGACTTCTGGACGATGACGAAAAGGCCGAAGCCACGCAGCACCCAATGGCCGACGATATGGCCAAAGGCGCGCCACGCCTTGGCGCGGTCGAAGTCGTCCTGGCGGACAAAGGCGGCGCGGTCGGACTGGCAGAAGGCGGCGAAGGGCTCGAAATCCTCCAGCCGTGGGGCGCGAAGGATCAGGCGCGGGGTTTCCCCCACCGTGGTGTTCACCAGCGCGGGGATCATGCGAGCGCCTCCGGTGCGGGGTGGCGCCAGATCTGCAGCGTGCCAAAGGTTTCGTGCTGATGCACGCCATCGGGTTGCGCGCCAAGGCGGCGGGCGAGCGCGGCAGAACGGGCGTTGGCCGGATCGACGACGCTGATCGCGGTGGTCCAGCCAAGGCTGCGGTAGGCGAAGGCGCGGGCGGCAAGCGTCGCCTCGTAGGCGACGCCGCGGCCCTCGGCCGCGGCGAAGACCGTCCAGGCCAGTTCGGGTTCGGGCCAGTCGGCGGGGTAGTAGGGGCCGACGACGCCAAGCGGCGCATCGGTCACGCGGTCGGCGACCATCCAGCGACCAAACCCGCGCAGGTGCCAGTGACCCAGCAGCGCGCAGAACTGGTTGAAGGCGGTCGGGCGCGGGTTGGGGCCGCCGACGAACGCCGCGCGGGGCGAGGCGCGGAAGGCGGCATAAGCCTCGAAATCTTCCATGCGCGGGGGGCGCAGGACGAGGTGTTCGGTTTCGATCGTGGGAATGGCGACGGACATCATGCAAGCGCCCCCAGATCGTGGCGGATCACCACATCGGTCGGATCGCAGCCCGGCAGCGTGGCGTCAATGACGCCTCCCAGCCGCAGCCCGAGCGCGATCGAGCGGGCATTGCGCGGGTCGATGTAGTTCACCAGCCGGGTCCAGCCAAAGCTGGCCCGTGCCCAGGCCATGACCGCGCGGGCAGCCTCGGCGGCAAAGCCGCGGCCCTCGGCCTCTGGCACGACGAACCAGCCAAGTTCCGGTTCCGGGTAGCCCTCGGGCTGATAGATGCCGACCTCGCCGACATAGGTGCCGGTGGCGCGGTCGTCGCAGGCGAACGGGCCGTAGCCCAGCAGCGGCCATTGCCCGACCTCTGACGCGAACACGCGCCAGGCGGCGGCGCGGTCGAGCGGCCCATCCTCCCACACCGACCGGTCAGACGCGTAGAATGCGGCGCGCGGCGCGAAATCATCGCGCCGGGGCATCCGCAGCGTCAGCCGCTCGGTGGTCAGGGTGGGCGCCGTGGTCATGCGGCGATGGCCTCCGGGCTGGGGTGGCGGAAGATCAGCGCCGGGCTGCCCGCGGGCGAGGTCCAGTCGCGTTCGCGCCGGGCGCCAAGGCGTTCGGCCAGCGCGATGGACCGGGCGTTGCCGGGGGCGATGACGCTGGTCAGCGTGGTCCAGCCCAATGTGCCATAGGCGAAGGCGCGCAGGCGAAGAGCGGCCTCCTGTGCGAAACCGCGACCCTCGAAGCCGTCGAATAGCGTCCAGCCAAGTTCCGGTTCCAGCCAGCCCTCGGGGTTCCAGAACCCGGCCATGCCGACCTGTGCGGCGGTGTCACGCTCGATCACGCTGAACATGCCGTAGCCGTGCAGCAGCCAGTGGCCAAGGTCGGTCGCGAAGGCGCGCCAGGCGGCGGCGCGGTTCAGCGGGCCGCCGATGAAGGTGCTGCGGTCAGAGGCGCGGAACGCGGCATAGGCGTCGAAGTCGCGGGTTTCCGGCGCGCGCAGGATCAGCCGGTCGGTGGCAAGCACCGTCGCGTCGATCAGCAGCGGAGAGGGGTTGTGGATCATTTCTTCTTTCCGAAGCCACCAAGGCCCGAAAGCCCGGCGGGAAGTTTCAGGCCGCCGCCGCCAAGGCCGGGCAGACCGGTGGGCATCTTGCCCTTGGCCAGATCGGCGGCCGCCTTGAGCTGCGCGGGGTCCATGTTGGCAAGGTCGGGCATCCCGCCCGCCTGTTTGCCACCCAGCATGCCCTTCATGGCCTGCTTCAGCATGCCGCCCTTGCCCATCTTCTTCATTACGTCCGCCATCTGGCGGTGCATCTTCAGAAGCTTGTTCAATTCGGACACTTCCAGCCCGGCCCCGGTCGCGATGCGGCGCTTGCGGCTGGCTTGCAACAGGTCGGGGTTGGCCCGTTCCTTCTTGGTCATCGAGTTGATCAGCGCGATCTGACGCTTCAGCATGGTGTCGTCGAAGCCCGCGGCCTCGGCCGCCTTCTGCGCCTTGCCCATGCCGGGCAGCATGCCCATGATCGACTGCATGCCGCCCATCCGCAGCATCTGGTCAAGCTGCTGGCGCAGGTCGTTCATGTTGAACAGACCCTTCTGGAACCGCTTCATCGCGCGTTCCATCTGTTCGGCTTCCAGCGTTTCCTGCGCCTTCTCGACCAGGGCCACGATGTCGCCCATGCCGAGGATGCGGCCGGCGACACGCTCGGGTTCAAAGGTCTCCAGCGCGTCCATCTTTTCGCCAAGGCCGACGAAGCGGATCGGCTTGCCGGTGACGGCGCGCATGGACAGGGCGGCACCGCCGCGGCCGTCGCCGTCCATCCGGGTCAGCACGACGCCGGTGATGCCGATCTTGCCGTCGAACTCGGTCGCGACGTTGACGGCGTCCTGACCGGTGAGGCCATCGACCACCAACAGGATCTCGCGCGGTTGCGCGATGTCGCGGACGGCCTGAACCTCGTCCATCAGGACTTCGTCGATGTGCAGGCGGCCCGCGGTGTCGAGCATGTAGACGTCGTAGCCGCCAAGGTTGGCCTGCGTTCTGGCCCGCTTGGCGATCTGGACGGCGGTTTCGCCCTTCACGATCGGCAGCGTATCCACCCCGATCTGGGCGCCGAGGATCTGCAACTGCTCCATCGCGGCCGGGCGGTTGGTGTCGAGCGAGGCCATCAGCACCCGCTTGCCGTTCTTTTCCTTCAGCCGCTTGGCCAGCTTGGCGGTGGTCGTGGTCTTGCCCGAGCCTTGCAGGCCGACCATCAGGATCGGCGCGGGCGGGTTGTCGATCTTCAGCGCGTCGGGCTCGCCCTCGCCGCGCAGCACGTCGATCAGCGCATCGTGGACGATCTTGACGACTTGCTGGCCGGGGGTGACGGATTTCGTGACCGCCTGCCCGGTGGCCTTGTCCTGCACGGTCTTGACGAAATCGCGGGCGACGGGCAGCGAGACGTCCGCCTCCAGCAGGGCGGTGCGCACTTCGCGCAGCGCCGTCGCCACATCCGCGTCGGAGAGCGCGCCCTGCTTGGTCAGCCGGTCGAATACGCCGCCAAGGCGGGCGGACAGATTCTCGAACATGGCGGTCTCCTCGACCCGTTGCACCTAGCCCGGCATGTAAGGCCGAACGCTCCAAACGCCAATGTCACCCGCGGGCGCAACGCGCTGACGGGTGGCGATCCTCGATCGGGTCGAGGACCGGGGGTACTGGCAGACCTCCGGAATTGCGCGGCGTATAGAGGGAAGTGCCGCGAAGGTCAACAACCCTGCCGCCGGGGCATTTCCGCGGGGCAAGAATTGGCCCGCCGCCTCTCGCCGGGGGGCGGGGCCGCGCTATCTTGGCGGCAGCGGACAGGAGGCCAGCATGCGGGACGGCGTGATCTATGTGGCGAAGGGGGCGGGGTATCTTGACCTTGCGGAACGCTCTGCGGCTTCGCTGCGCGCGCACAACCCCGGCCTTGCGGTGGATCTGTTCACCGATCAGGCGCCGCTGCGGCCGGGGCTTTTCGACCGCGTGCTGCCGATCCCCGAAACGGGGCCGACGCCGAAGCTTGCCTGCCTGACGGAAAGCCGGTTCGCGCGCACGCTCTACATGGATTGCGATACGCTGGTGCTGGCGCCGTTCGGCGATCTGTTCGACATCCTCGAGCGGTTCGAACTGGCGGTGACACATGACGTGCGGCGCACCTCGGCGCTGATCCGGGAAGGGCATGCGGTCGATACACCCTATGCCTTTCCGCAGATGAATTGCGGCGTGATGCTCTACCGCACATCGGCGGCGATGGCGGCGTTCCTTGCCGACTGGCAGCGGCGCTACCGCGAGGCCGCGCGGACCCGCGATCAGGTCAGCTTTCGCGATCTGGTCTGGCAAAGCGACATCCGTTTTTACGTGCTGCCGCCAGAGTTCAACCTGCGCCGGGTGACGGTGCTGGACGCCTGGGAACCGCTGGACGCCCGGCCGACCATCCTGCACTCGCATCGCCTTTTGCAGCATCTGCGCGGCAACCCCGAGCGGCTGGACGACCTGCCCGCGATCATGGTGGCCGAGCGGGCGGCGCGGGCGGAAGAGTGGGTGCGGCTGGGCCTGGACGCGCCCGCCGCCGGTGCGGACCCGGCGCAGCCATTCCACGCCGCCGAAGCGCTGGCGGGGCGGGATGCGCGACCGGCGACGGAGGCGGTCGCGGTGCGGGTTGGCGGGTAAACAGGGGGGGCGCCTGCCTAACCCGCGAGGAGTTTGGTGACCGAGCCCACGATGAAGTAAAGCATCAGCGCCGCGGTGGCGCCGTTCATCAGGACGCCGCCCCAGCGACCGTTGCCCGCGCCGATCTGGCGGTGGACCAGAACAACCGTGCCCGACCACACAAGGCCCCAGGTGGCGGCGCCGAGGATGACGGCGGCGGCGGTCAGCAAAAGCGCATGCAGGCCGAGATGCGTCATCTCGGGGCGGCCGACGGCGGCGAGCCAGAAGGTGACGTTCCAGGGGCTGGTGATCGCCATCGAGACGCCAAGAAGGTAGCTGGCCCGCGTACTGTCGAAGCGGGGCGGGGTGGCGCTGGCAGGGGTGCCGACCCAGGCCCGCCAAGCGCGGCGCAGGAAGGTCAGCATCAAGAGCGTCAGCAATGCCACGCTGATCGTGCCCATGATGATCTGGGCGAGCGGCCCGGTGAAGATCAGCCCGACGCCAAGCGCCACCAGCACCGCCCAGAGCGCATCACCGGAACAGGCGCCGAGCAACAGGCCGAAGCCGGCCCAGAACCCGCGCGCAAGGCAGCGGCGCGCGATTTCCGTATTGATCGGGCCCGGGGGCCAGGCGACCGACCAGCCCAGCAAAAAGCCGGTGCCGAGGATCGAAAGCAGGGAGGGGGTCATCGGTGTCTTCGCGCGCTGTCACGCCGCTGTCGGCGCGGGCGGCAAGGTGGCGGAAAACGGTGCGCGGGGCAAGCGGGGGCCGTACCGGAACGCGGGGGACTCTGATCCCGACATGAACGCTTCACAAAGCCAACACGAATCGTTGATGGGGATCGGGGGCGGGGCCTATCTTGCGCCGGAAGCCTTGGCACAAGGTCGTGCCGCGGCTGGAAATTCTCGACTTGAGTGGAAACGGTCCGGGGGGCAATGGCGCCACCCCGGGGGGAGCGCGCGACCGTCCGACCGCGGCAGGTGAACAGCGGCGGGGCGGCGCACAAAGCAGGGTGGAACATGAAACGAGGATATGCGCTGGTTGCCGCGTGCTGGATTGGCCTGATGGCCAGTCTGCCGGCCCAGGCCAACGAGCTTGACTTCACGTTGAACAACGCGACCGGCTACGACATCCAGGCCGTCTACGTCGATCCGACCAGCAGCGACACCTGGACCGATGACGTCATGGGCCCGGACATTCTGGCCGACGGAAGCGGGGTCAACATCCACTTCACCGGCGATGCCGACAGCTGCAAATGGGATCTGAAGGTGGAATGGACCGGGGACTACGACCCGTCGGTCTGGACCGGCCTGAACCTGTGCAACATTTCCGAGGTTACGCTGAAATACAACCGCGACACCGATGTGACCACGGCCTACACCAAGTGACGAAAGCGCCGCCGGAGGGGTTCCTCCGGCGGCGTCATCCGGCGCCCCTGCAGCTTAGAGGGCCAGGGCGTTGACGGCGGCCAGCGCGCCCGGCAGGGTGGTTTCCGGCGCATAGGCGATCGCATCGGCGGCCACGATCTCGACATCCGCGATGCCGAAGAAGTTCAGCATGTGCTTGACATAGCCCGAGGCGAAGTCGATCGCCGAGCCTTGCTTGGTGCCGTCGGAGGCCATCGCGATGATCGCCTTCTTGCCCGTCAGCAGGCCCTGCGGCCCGGCTTCGGTGTAGCGGAACGATTCCCCTTTGCGGGCCAGTTGGTCGAACCAGCTTTTCAGCTGCGACGGGACGCCGAAGTTGTAGACCGGCAGGCCGATCACCAGAATGTCGGCGGCGCGGACTTCGTTCAGCAGCGCGTCGGAATAGGCGACGATGGCGTTCTGCGCCTCGGTGCGGGCTTCGGCGGGGGTGAAGACGGCGCCGATCCAGGCGGCGTCCACCGCGTCGATGCCGGTCGACAGGTCGCGGCTGATGAGCGAGGCGTCGGCGTGAGCGTCAAGCAGGCGGGCGATCAGGCGGTCGGTCAGCTTGCGCGAGACGGAGTTTTCGCCCTTGATCGAGGCTTCGATGCGGAGAATGGAGGTCATGGTATGGGGTCCTTGCTGGGGCCGCCGGGTTGGCGGGGTGCCCTACACATCGTCCTTGCAGCGTCGAACGCAATCTTGAAGAATGCAGGTGTTCTGTGAGTGGATGCACATGTCATGCCGATTGACACCTGGGACGAAATTCGCACCGCCTTTCAGGTCGCCCGGCTGGGCACCGTTTCGGGCGCGGCCGAGGTGCTGGGGGTTCACCACGCCACGGTGATCCGGCACGTCGATGCGCTGGAAAAGCGGCTGGGGGTGCGGTTGTTTCAGCGCCACGCGCGTGGCTATACGCCGACCGAGGCGGGGCAGGATCTGTTGCGGGTGGCGCAGGCGACGGATGACCAGTTCAGCCAGTTTGCTGCGCGAATCAGGGGCTTGGGCGAAACGGTCACGGGCGAGCTGGTGGTGACATCGCTGCCCGATCTGGCGCCGCTGCTGACGCCGGTGCTGGTTGGCTTTCAGGCGCTGCATCCGGGTCTGATCGTGCGCTACCTGACGGATATCCGGCTTTTCAAGCTGGAATACGGCGAGGCGCATGTGGCGATCCGGGCCGGCCGGGCGCTGGACGAGCCCGACAATGTGGTGCAGCCATTCCTGCAAATCTGCTATGCGCTTTACGCCGCGCGCAGCTATGTCGAGCAGTTCGGGCTGCCGGAGGACGAGGCCGCGCTGGCATCGCACCGGTTCGTCGGGCCGGATGGCGATGGCAGCCGGGTGCCGTTCTTTCGCTGGCTGGCGCAGGTGGTGCCGCCGCAGGCCTTGACGTTCCGCACCACCGACATGCGCGCGATGACCGAGGCGTTGCTGAGCGGCGCGGGGATCGGGTTTCTGCCGGTCTGGGTGGCGCGTGGCAATGCCGAGCTTGTCGAGGTGCTGCCGTCGCGCAAGGAGTGGGAGGTAGAGGTCCGGCTGGTCACGCATGTCGACCTGCATCGCACCGCCAAGGTGCAAAGCTTCCTTGCCTATCTGAAGCGGGAGGCGAAATCCTGGCCGATGGCGTAAGTCCTGCCGCCCGCTGGTCGCCCGCTGCGCGCGGGCATCTGGCGATGCTGGCCTTCTCGGCGCTGGTGGCGGGGTCGTTCGCGCTGGGCGCGATGGCGGCGAACCTGATCGCGCCCGCCGCGCTGAACGCCGCGCGGTTCGCCATCGCCGCTGTCGTGATCGGCACGGCGGCCTTGCTGACGACCGGGTTGCCGCGCCGCGCGGCGCGTGCGCCCTGGCGCTATCTGGTGCTGGGCGGGCTGTTCGCGGGCTATTTCGTGCTGATGTTCGAAGGGCTGAAGACGGCGGCCCCGGTGTCTGCCGCCGCCGTGTTCACGCTGACGCCGGTGATGGCGGCCGGGTTCGGCTGGCTGCTGCTGCGCCAGATCGCGACGCCGCGGATCGTGCTGGCGCTGGCCATCGGCGCAGCCGGGGCGCTGTGGGTGATCTTTCGCGGCGATCTGGCGGCCGCGCTCGCCTTCCACGTCGGCCGGGGCGAGGCGATCTATTTCTGGGGCTGCATGTGCCACGCGCTCTACACGCCGATGGTGCGCAAGCTGAACCGGGGCGAGCCGCCGGTGGTCTTTACCTTCGGGATGCTGGTTGCCGGGATGGTGATCCTGACGGTTTTCGGCTGGTCCGACATCCGCGCGACCGACTGGCTGCACCTGCCGCCGATCGTCTGGATCACGCTGCTTTACGTTTCGGTCTTCGCCAGCGCGGTGACCTTCGTGCTGTTGCAGTTCGCCACGATGGTGCTGCCGTCGTCGAAGGTGATGGCCTATACCTATCTGACGCCAAGCTGGGTGATCCTGTGGCAGATCGCGCTGGGCCACGGGGTGCCGCCTGCGCTGATCGCCGTCGGGGTGGCGCTGACCGCGCTGGCGCTGGTGACCCTGTTGCGCGACGACTGAGGCGGGGTTGAACGGCGCCGTGGCCCCTCCATATATGCGAAAAGATGAATGCATCAGGAGGATGCGATGGCCGAGGGCGTGAAACTGATCTGCACCGATTGCGGGCAGGCCAACCGGGTGCCGCTGGACAAGCTGACGGCCGGGCCGAAGTGCGGCACCTGCGGCGCGAAGCTGGCCGATGGCAGGGTCGGCACGCTGGACATGGCGACGCTGACCAAGGCGGTGAAGACCGACGATCTGCCGATGCTGATCGACTTCTGGGCGCCGTGGTGTGGCCCCTGCCGCATGATGGCGCCGGAATTCGCCAAGGCCGCCAAGACCTTGGCACCCCATGCCCGGCTGGCCAAGATCAACACCGAGGACCACCCCGAGGCCTCGCAACGCTTTGGCATCCGGGGCATTCCGCTGTTGATCCTGTTCCACAAGGGGCGCGAGGTGGCGCGCCTGCCCGGCGCCCGCCCGGCCGCCGAGATCGAGCGTTTCGTGCGCGAACACGTGGCGCTGGCGGCCTGAGGGATTCTGCACCCGCTCGCTTGACAAGGTGCGGGCCTTGCGCCACATAGCGCGCCTGTGGGGCAGTAGCTCAGTTGGGAGAGCGCGTCGTTCGCAATGACGAGGTCAGGGGTTCGATCCCCCTCTGCTCCACCAGAACCTCTCAAAACCATCACATGGCGTCAGCCGCGCAGCGGCAGTTTCCGGTTCGGGTGCCGCCTGCCTTGACATCCGGCCGTGGGGAAGGGTTCATGCCGCAGCATTGCGGAGGGCGCGGCATGAGAACCGATTTCGACACCGATCTGGAAACGCGGCTGGTCCGCTACACGTCGATCGACACGCAAAGCGATGAGACCTCGACCACCGCGCCGAGCACCGCCATCCAGTATGATCTGTTGCGGTTGCTGGTCGAGGAACTGACCGCCATCGGCGCGCAGGATGTGACGCTGACCGACTATGGCGTCGTGCTGGCCACGGTGGCGGGGACGGTGGACGGGCCGGTGATGGGGCTTCTCGCGCATGTCGATACCGCGCCGGCCTTCAATGCGACCGGCGTGAAACCGGTCGTGCATCGCGGCTACAATGGCGATGCGATCAGCTTTCCCGACGCGCCCGATCTGAAGCTGTCGCCCGAAACCTCGCCCTACTTAGGCGGCAAGATCGGCGACGATATCATTACCGCCAGCGGCGCTACCCTGCTGGGCGCCGATGACAAGGCCGGGGTCGCGATCATCATGACCGCGGCAGAGCATCTGTTGCGCAACCCCGACCTGCCGCACGGCCCGATCCGGATCGCCTTCACCCCGGATGAGGAAATCGGGCGTGGCGTCGATGCGCGGCTGGCCAAGGATCTGGGCGCCGACTTCGCCTATACCTTCGACGGCGCCGGGCTGGGCGAGATCGAGTACGAAAGCTTCTCGGCCGATCAGGGCATCGTGCGGATCTCCGGGGTCTCGACCCATACCGGAACGGCGAAAGACAAGATGGTCAACGCGCTGCATCTGGCGGCCAAGATCGTGGCGACCCTGCCGCAGGCGACGATGACGCCCGAGACGACAGAGGGCCGCGACGGCTTCCTGCACGTCTACCAGATGACCGGAAGTGCCGCCGAGGTGGAGATCAAGTTCATCCTGCGCGACTTCGAGCGCGCGGGGCTGGCCGCCAAGGGCGATCTGCTGTGTCGGGTCTGCGCGACGGTGCAGGCGACGGAACCGCGCGCGACGATCGACTGCACGATCCGGCCGCAATACCGCAACATGCGGTATTGGCTGGAGAACGACATGACGCCGGTCGAGCTTGCCCGCGCCGCCTGCCGCGCGGTGGGGATCGAGCCGGTGTCGGTGCCGATCCGGGGTGGCACTGATGGATCACGCCTGACCGAGATGGGCGTGCCGACGCCGAACATCTTTACCGGGATGCAGGACATCCACGGCCCGCTGGAGTGGATCAGCGTGCAGGACATGGCGGTGGCGACCGGCATGTGCCTGAAGCTGGCCGAACTGGCGGCGGTGAAGACGACTTAAGGGGGCCCTTGCGGCCGCGCAGGAAATTGGCTACCCGCGTTCCCTTGCCGTGAACGCTGGATACCCCGCATGCTTGCCCGTGCGCTTGCCATAGACTTTGGTACCTCGAACTCTGCCGCGGCGATCCTCGACGGCGGGGCGCCGCGCCGTCTGCCTATCGAGCATGGCGCCGAGACGCTGCCGACGGCGGTCTTCTTTCCGGCCGATGGCGGCCCGATGCGCATCGGGCTGGCCGCCGCCGAGGCGCTGATCGCCGGGGCGGAAGGGCGCTACATGCGGGCGCTGAAAAGCGTGCTGGGCACCGCGCTTCTGCACGAGCCGCGCCGGATCGGCGGCCGCTTGCGCACGCTGGCCGAGATTGTGACCGACTTCCTGCGGGCGGTGAAGGCGCGGGCCGAGGCGGAAACCGGGCTGACGTTCCGCCGCGCGCTGTCGGGGCGGCCGGTGCATTTCCACTCCGCCGATCCGCGCCGCGATGCAAAGGCCGAGGCCGACCTGCGCGCCTGCTACCACGCCGCCGGGTTCGACGAGGTTCAGTTCATGTTCGAGCCCCAGGCCGCCGCGCTGGCCAGCCATGCGCTGGGTAAGCCGGGCGAAACCGGGCTGATCGTCGACATTGGCGGCGGCACGTCCGACTTTTCGGTCTTTCGTTCCGGTGCGGGCGGCGTCCGGATTCTGGCCAGCCACGGCATCCGGCTGGGGGGCACCGATTTCGACCATGCGGTGTCGATGGCCCATGCGATGCCCCATCTGGGGCATGGCGGCACCCTGCGGCGCACCTTTGGCGCCGGGCTGCTGCCGGTGCCAAGCGCGCTTTATGTCGAGTTGTCGACCTGGGCCAAGATCCCCTTCGTCTACAGCCCCGAGTCGCAGCGGGCGGTGGCGGATCTGATCCGGCATGCGGTAAAGCCGAAACCCCTGAAGCGGTTGGCGACGGTGCTGGAAGACCAGCTTGGCCACGAACTCGCCTTCGCGGTGGAACGCGGCAAGATTTCCGCGAACGGCGGCGATGACGCGGGCGGGATCGAGATGGGATACATCGAGCCCGGCCTGACGGCGCCGATCACCCCGGCATCCCTGAACGCCGCCCTGGCCGATTTTCGCCCCCGCCTGCACGAGGCGATGACCGAAACCCTGCGGCTTGCAGCGGTTTCTGCCGATCAGATCGGATCTGTCATCCTTGTCGGCGGTTCCAGCCTGATGGACTTGATCGCATCCGAAGCGCGGACCCTGTGCCCGGCGGCGCAGTTCTGCCAGTCGGAAGCCTTCACCGCCGTGGTCGACGGGCTGGCCCTCGCCACCGCCGGGGCAGGCTGAGGCGCTACAGCCGCCACGGGATCACGCCCGGCGGCAGACGGCGGGCGGCAAGGGTCAGCAGCGCCATCAGCGCCACCGTGACCACCACCGTCAGCATCGCCATCGCGGCGGCCAGCGTGGTGGCGCCGCCATCCTCGTAGTTGAAGATTGTCGTTCCCACCGTCTCGGTTCCCGTCGACCACAGCAGCGATGAAACCGTGACCTCGTTATATGCGGTCAGGAACACCAGGATCGCCCCCGAGACGGCGGAGGGCGCGATCAGCGGGGTCAGGATGCGGCGGAACCGCTGCCCGAAGCCCGCGCCGGACACCCGCGCGGCAGCATCAAGGCTTTCGTCGATTTGTGCCGCGGCGGCGGCAACGGGTTTCAGCGCGATCGACAGGAATGCCGTGACATAGGCAAGGAAGATGATCGCCAGCGTGTTGTAAAGCGACACATGCAGGATCGGCAGCGGGCGCAGAAAGGCGAGGATGAAGGCGATCGAGATGACGATGCCGGGCACGGCATAGGTGATCTCGCCCAGCGTCACGATGGTCGAGACCAGCGCGCGGGGCACCCCGCTGGCGCGGCGGGTCAGGAAGACCGACAACAGCATCGCCATTCCCGCCAGCACCAGCGCAGCGGCACCGGCGGCCAGTGTGCTGTTGACGAAGGCGCGCAACGTTGCCTGCTGGCGGAACAGGACTTCCGCATAGTTCGACAGCGTTGCCGTCCTGGCGGTCAGCGCCACGCCATAGGTCGGCACCAGCGAAGTTGACAGCAGCGCGGTCAGCGGCACGACCACCGTCACCAGGATGTAAAGCGCGATCGCCGCCTCGACCGCCGGGCGCATCGACCCCAGCCGCAGGGCGATGGGTTTCTGGAACCGCCCCGGCAGCCGCGCGCCCACACGCCGCTGCAACGCCATCTGGATCAGCACCGCCGCAATGGCGACCGTGCCCAGCAGCGACGACAGCACCGCGACATCCCCCAGCATCGAGGGGCCGAAACTTGACAGCCTGCGCCAGATCAGCACCGGCATCGTCAGGTAGCGCCCCGGAATGCCCAGCAGCGCCGGAATGCCGAAATTGCCAAGGGTCGAGACGATCGCCAGCGCATAGGCGGCGATCAGTGTCGGCGCGCTGACCGGCAGCAGGACCCGCGACAGCACCCGCCCCGGCGCCGCGCCCGATACGCGGGCTGCATCGACCAGTTCACGCGGCAGGCGGCGCAGCGCGGAAAGCACGACAAGGAACACCAGCGGCGTGTGCTGGAAGGTCAGCAGCAGGATCACCCCCTCGCGCGAATAAAGCGCGTTGGTCGTGCCGACCGGCGGCGCAAGGCCGATGGCCTTCAGGATCAGGCTGCCGGGCCCGGTCGCCTGAATCCAGGCGATGGCGGTGACATGCTGCGGGATCATCATCGGCAGGATCAGCGCAAAGATGATGGCCGCCTTGGCCCGCAGGTCGGTCAGGCCAAGCGCGAAGGCAAGCGCCGCGCCGATCAGCAGCGCGAACAGGCCCGACCATCCCGCCGTCTCGACGCTATGCCAAAGCGCGCGACGGACGGTGGCATCCTGCAGCGCGGCGCGGATCGGGGCGAGCGTCAGATGGCCGTTCGCGCCAAGCCCGACGCGGCCCAGCAGGGCCAGCGGAAAGGCGTAGAGCGAGGCCGACAAAAGGGTCAGCGCGCCGAGGGTTGCCCACTCGCCGCGCCGCAGTCGTCGTGCCATTCTGGATCAGCCGCCGAACATCGCCGCGAATTTCTTCAGGTTCGCGTCGTTGTCCTTCAGCGCCGCCGCCGGGTCGAACGGCATCAGCGTGATCTGGTCGCGGTTCGGAAAGCCCGCGGGCGCCGCGACGTCCGGATCGGCCGGAAGGTAGCCCATGTCGGACGCAACCTTCTGCCCGTCGGCCGACAGCAGGAAGTCGACGAACGCCTTGGCGGCGGCCACGTTCTTGGCGGTTTTCAGGATCGCCACCGGTTCCGTCACGGCCGTCAGCCCCTCGGTCGGCGCGACGAAGGCGACCGGCGCCCCCTTGGCCTGGCCGCGAACCGGCAGGTAGTCGACGATGAAGCCGTAAAGCTTTTCACCGCTGGCGATGGCCTTGTAGACCGCGCCATTGCCGCCCTGCGCCACGGTGCCCTGATCGGCGAGGCCCTGGTAGTACTGCCAGCCAAGATCGGGATCGGCGGTGATCGCATCCATCTGGATCGCGGCCGCGCCCGAGGTCAGCGGCGACGGCATCACGATCTTGCCCTTGGCCTCGGGCTTCAGCAGGTCCTTGTAGGACGTGGGCTTCATCGGCGCGCTGGTGTTGTACATGATCCCGGTGGTGATCATCTTGGTCGAGAAGTAGTAGCCGTCCGGGTCCATCAGGCCCTTGGCAAAGCGCGCGGTGTTCGCCTCGGGATAGGCCATCAGGCGGCCTTCCTGCTTCAGCGACTGCATCGACACCATGTCGGCGATCAGCAGAACGTCGGGCTGCGGCGCACCGGCGGTAAACTCCGCCTCCAGCTTGGCCATCACCTGGGTGGTTCCGTCGCGCGTCCACTGCACGTCGACGCCGGGGTATTTCGCCTTGAAGGCATCAACCGTCTTTTGCGCGTCTTCGTTCGGCTGCGAGGTGTAAAGCACCAGCTTTCCGGTCACGTCAGCCTGCGCGGTGATCGCCGTCAGGGCGAGGGCCGCGGCAAGGGTTGCCAATCTGAGCATGGTTCGAACTCTCCATCATGGATGCGGAATTTCGTCGGTGTCCGGGCTAGTCGCTTCGGGTGACATCCGCATGACAGTTTCCGATCGGAAGGCCGTCATCTGGCCGTCACAGTTCGCCCCCGCCCATCCGGCTTTACGCCGGCTTGACGCACTGAGCCGTGAATTCGAATAGAGCCCTTATGGCCCCGGCAGGCATCTTTCCGGCGAAACGAAATCCCGGAGACCTGCCTTGACAGACCTCATCCTGCTTTCCCTCGGCCTCATCGGCTTCGCCCTCTGCGTGGCGTCCGTCGCGCTGCTTGACCGGTTGTGAGGCGAAAATGGCCGAACTGATCCTGAGCGGCGGCGTGGCCGCCTGCATTTTCGTCTACCTCTGCGTGGCCCTCGTGCGGCCCGACCTGTTCTGACGGAGCATGACGATGCACATCCTTCTGATCGACGCCCTTTATATCACGGTCCTTCTGGCGCTTGCCTGGCCCCTTGGGGTCTACATGCACCAAGTATACGAGGGCGATTTTCCCCGTTTCGCGCGCCCGATCCGGGGCGTGGAAAACTGGCTTTGCCGGGCAGGCGGCCTTGGCACGCTGAAACCGCAGGGCTGGCAGGCCTATGCCCTTGCCATGCTGGCCTTCAACGTCGCGGGCTTCGTTCTGCTCTATGCCATCCTCCGACTGCAAGCGGTGCTGCCGCTGAACCCCGACCACATCCCGCCGCTGTCGCCGGCCGTCGCCTTCAACACGGCGGTCAGCTTCGTCACCAACACCAACTGGCAGGCCTATTCCGGCGAGGCGCAGCTTTCGCAGTTCAGCCAGATGGTCGGGCTGACGGTGCAGAACTTCGTTTCTGCCGCAACCGGGATGGCGATCGCCATCGCCGTGGTGCGCGGCTTTACCGGGCCGAAGTCCACCACGCTCGGCAACTTCTGGGTCGATCTGATCCGGTCGGTGCTTTACATCCTGCTGCCGCTTTCGATCCTCCTCGCGCTTTGGCTCGCCATTCAGGGTGTGCCGCAAAGCTTCCACGGCGCCGTCACCGCGACGACGCTTGAAGGCGCGCATCAGGTGATCCCGACGGGGCCGGTCGCTAGCCAGTTGGCCATCAAGCAGCTTGGCACCAACGGCGGCGGCTATTTCGGGGTGAACGCGGCGCATCCGTTCGAGAACCCGACCATCCTGTCGGACCTTCTGCAAACGCTTGCCATCCTGCTGATCCCGGCAGCGCTTTGCATCACCTTCGGGCGGATGGCGCGCGACGCCCGGCAGGGCCGCGCCTTGCTGATCGCCATGCTGCTGATGTTCGTGGCGGGGCTTGCGGTGATCCAGTGGCAGGAGTCGCTGGGCAACCCGCTTCTTCACCTCGCGGGCGGCAACATGGAGGGGAAAGAGCAACGCTTTGGCCCCGCCCTGTCCGGCCTCTGGGCCGCGGCGACCACCGCCGCCTCGAACGGCTCGGTGAACGCGATGCACGATAGCTTCATGCCGCTCTCCGGCCTCGTGATGCTGGTCAACATGCAGGTCGGCGAGGTGATCTTTGGCGGTGTCGGCGCCGGGCTTTACGGCATCCTGCTTTACGTCGTGCTGGCGGTGTTCCTGGCCGGGCTGATGGTGGGGCGCACGCCGGAATACCTTGGCCGCAAGATCGAACGGCGCGAGGTGACGCTGGCGATGCTCGCTTTCCTCGCGATGGCGGTGGGTATCCTTGTCGCCGGCGCGGCGGTCACGGTGCTTCCCGCAGGCAAGGCTGCAATCTCGAACCCCGGCCCGCATGGGTTGAGCCAGATCCTCTACGCCTATTCCTCGTTTACCGGCAACAACGGTTCGGCCTTCGCCGGGTTCAACGCCGCCGATCCGCTGGAGGCGGTGCTGGGCGGAGTCATCATGCTGCTGGGCCGCTTTGCAATGATCCTGCCGATGCTGGCGCTGGCCGGATCGATGGCCCGCAAGGTGCGATCCGAGGCGACAGCGGGCACCTTCCCGACCCACGGCCCGCTTTTCATCACGCTGCTTGTCGGCACCGTCGTGCTGCTGGGCGCGCTGACCTTCTTCCCGGCCCTCGCCCTCGGCCCGATTGCCGAACAGGTGAGCCTCGTCGCCGGCCAAAGCTTCTGACCCGTTTCAAGTGGAGAGTGCCATGCGCAATCCGACCCATACCTCCGTACAGCACCGCAGCGTGCTGGCCACGTTCGCGGCAGCCATCAGGACGTTCCATCCCGGTCACCTTCGGCACAACCCCGTCGCCTTCAGCACTGCGCTGGCGGCGGTGTTGACCGGCCTCATGGGCTTGCGCGACATGATCGCCGGTGACCCGAAGGCGATTGGCGGGCTGGAACTGTCCGGCACCTTCTGGCTGCTCGCGTTCTTGGCAAATTTCATCGATGCGCTGGCCGAAGGCCGCCGCAACGCGCGCCGCTGACCTTTCGGCCAAAAGGATCCCCTGATGTCGAAACATCCCGTGCCCGCCACCCAGAGTGGCCTGACCCCCGCCGCGCTGCGCGCCGCGTTCGTCAAGCTCGACCCGCGCAGCCTTGCGCGCAACCCGGTCATCTTCGTTACGGCCGTGGTGGCCCTTCTCACCACGCTGCTGTCGCTCAACGACCTCGTCAGCGGTGCGCAGGGCGGCGTCTTCGGGCTGGAGGTCTCGCTCTGGCTCTGGTTCGCGGTTCTGTTCGCCAACTTCGCCGAGGCGCTGGCCGAGGGGCGTGGCAAGGCGCGGGCAGACAGCCTGCGCTCGACCAAGACCGAGACGCGGGTGAAGCTGCTTGCCGCGCACGATGCCGCGCCGGACAGTGCCACCGATGTCGCCTCTTCCAGCCTGCGTCCTGGGCAATTCGTCTACATCGTCGCCGGCGACCTGATCCCGACCGACGCGGAAGTGGTGGTGGGTGTCGCCTCGGTCGACGAAAGCGCCATCACCGGGGAAAGCGCGCCGGTGATCCGCGAGTCGGGGGGCGACCGGTCTTCGGTCACCGGCGGCACGCGGGTGGTGTCGGACTGGCTGGTGATCCGCATCACCGCCGAACCGGGGCGCAGCTTCCTGGACCGGATGATCGCGCTGGTCGAGGGCGCCGAGCGGCAGAAGACGCCGAACGAGATCGCGCTGAACATCCTGCTGGCCGGGCTCAGCCTGATCTTCGTGCTGGTGACGGTGACGCTGGAACCCTTCGCCGGCTATTCCGGCGCAACGATCCCGGTGATCACCCTTGGCGCGCTTTATGTCACGCTGATCCCGACCACCATCGGCGGCCTTTTGTCCGCCATCGGCATCGCCGGGATGGACCGTCTGGTGCGTGCCAACGTCATCGCCAAGTCGGGCCGCGCGGTCGAAGCGGCGGGGGACGTCGATACGCTGCTGCTCGACAAGACCGGCACGATCACCTTCGGCAACCGGATGGCCGATGCGCTGATCCCGGCGCCGGGGGTGTCGGAGCCCGAACTTCACGAGACCGCCTGGCTTGCCTCGCAGGCCGACGAGACGCCCGAGGGCAAATCCATCGTTACGCTGGTGGAACGTGCCGGGCAGCGGGTGCCGGGCCTGCCCGCAGATGCGGTGGCAGTGCCGTTCAGCGCGCAAACGCGGCTTTCGGGGCTTGACCTGACCGACGGCACGCAGGTGCGCAAGGGCGCGGTGGATGCCGTGGTTCGGCTGACCGGGGCAAAGGTGCCTGAAATCCTGCAAAGCCGGGTGGATGATATCGCCCGCTCCGGCGGCACGCCGCTTCTGGTGGCCGCGGGCACGCGCATCCTGGGCGCGATCCACCTGAAGGACGTGATCAAGCCCGGCGTTCGCGACCGCTTCGCCGAACTGCGCGCGATGGGCATCCGCACGGTGATGATCACCGGTGACAACCCGCTGACCGCCGCCGCCATCGCGGCCGAGGCGGGGGTGGACGACTTCCTCGCCGAAGCGACACCCGAAATGAAGCTGGACCTGATCCGCAAGGAACAGGCTGGCGGTCGACTCGTCGCCATGTGCGGCGACGGCTCGAACGACGCGCCCGCGCTGGCGCAGGCCGATGTGGGGGTGGCGATGAACTCCGGCACCTCGGCGGCGAAAGAGGCGGCCAACCTGATCGACCTCGACAGCGACCCGACGAAGCTGATCGAGGTGGTGATGGTGGGCAAGCAACTGCTGATTTCGCGCGGCGCGCTGACCACGTTTTCCATCGCCAACGACGTGGCGAAGTATTTCGCCATCCTGCCCGCGATGCTGGTGACGGCCTATCCCGGCCTTGCCGCCCTGAACGTGATGCGGCTGGCCAGCCCGCAAAGCGCGATCTTGTCGGCGGTGATCTTCAACGCCCTGATCATCGTGGCGCTGATCCCGCTGGCGCTGAAGGGGGTGGCCTACCGCCCCGCCTCGGCTGCCGAACTGCTGCGCCGGAACCTGACGATCTACGGGCTTGGCGGCCTGATCGTGCCGTTCATCGGCATCAAGCTTATCGACCTCGGGCTGTCCGCCCTTGGCCTTGCCTGAGGAAACCCCATGCTCACTCACATTCGTCCCGCGCTGGTGCTGCTGTTGCTCATGACCCTGCTGACCGGCGTCGTCTATCCTGCGGCCGTCACCATTCTTGCCTCCGTTCTGGCCCCGGCCGCTGTCGAGGGCAGCCTTGTGCGCCGCGATGGGGTGGTCGTCGGGTCTGCCCTGATCGGGCAGGCCTTCAGCGATCCGGGCTATCTGCAACCGCGCCCCTCGGCCGGGGATTACAACGCCGATCCCTCGGCCGCCTCGAACCTTGCGCCGACCAATGCCGCGCTGGTGAAGGCGGTGGCAGACCGGGTCGCGGCCTACCGCGCGGCCAACGGGGTGACACCGCCGATCGACGCGGTGACCACTTCGGGCAGCGGGCTTGACCCCGACATCTCGCCCGCGAACGCATTCAGGCAGGCGGACCGGATCGCCGCCGCCCGGCGTGCCACGCCGGTGCAGGTGCTGGCCGTGCTGCACACGCAGGTGAAGGGCCGCTGGCTTGGGCTGTTCGGTCAGGACCGCGTGAACGTGCTGGCGGCGAACCTGGCCCTTGACGCAAGCCTGCCAAAGGCCCCTGCTGCCGGAAACTGACAGGCCGCCATGACCGACGCCGACCGCCCCGCACCCGAGGCCCTGTTGCCCGAAGCCACCCGCGAGAACCGCGGGCGGCTAAAGGTCTTCCTTGGCGCGGCGCCCGGCGTGGGCAAGACCTTCGCCATGCTGGAAGAGGCCCGCCGCCGCGTGGCGGAGGGCCTTGACGTGGTTGCCGCCGTTGTCGAAACCCATGGCCGCGCCGAAACCGAGGCGCTGCTGCGCGACCTGCCGGTACTGGCGCGCCGCGCCGTCTACTACCGTGGTCGCATCCTGTCAGAGATGGATGTCGACGCGCTGATCGCGCGTCACCCCACGCTCGCCCTGATCGACGAACTGGCCCATTCCAACGTCCCCGAAAGCCGCCACGAAAAGCGCTGGCAGGATGTCGAAGAGGTGCTGAGGGCGGGCATCGACGTCTACACCACGCTGAACGTGCAGCACATCGAGACGATGAACGACACGGTGGCGCGCATCACCGGCGTGCGGGTGCGCGAGACGGTGCCCGACCGCATTCTGGAAGCGGCCGACGAGATCGCGCTGATCGACCTGCCGCCCGACGACCTGATCGCCCGGCTGCGCACGGGCAAGGTCTATGTGCAGGATCAGGCTGCGCGGGCGGTGCAGAACTTCTTCGCCAAGGGCAACCTGACCGCGCTGCGCGAGATCGCGATGCGGGTCGCCGCCGACCGGGTCGATGCGCAACTGCGCGAACATATGGCGGCGAATGCCATTCGCGGGCCCTGGCCGGCGCAGGAGCGTATTCTGGTCTGCCTGAACGAAAGCCCCGGCGCCCGCGATGCGATCCGGGTGGCCAAGCGCGCGGCCGACCGGGCGCGGGTGGAATGGATCGCGCTGACCATCACCTCGGCCCGCGCCGACGCGCTGACCGAGGAGGAGAAGGACCGCCAGGAAGCCTCGACCCGCCTTGCCGCCCGGCTTGGGGCAGAGCTTGCGACGCTGGAGGCGGAAGGCTCGGTGGCGCAGGAGGTGCTGGATTTCGCCCGCCGCCGCAACGTGCGACGGATCGTGATCGGGCGGCCGCGACGTGCCTCGTTCCTGGCGCGGCTGACGCGCGAGAACGTGACGCGCGGCATCCTGCGCCACGGCGCCGAGTTCGAGATCACCATGACCGCGACGGGCGAGGCCGACCGCGCCGCCCGCATCACCGCTACACCGCCGGTGCTGAGCGGCAGCAGGCGGGGTTACGCCGTCGCCCTGGCGGCCACCGTCGCGGCCACCGTGATCGCGATGGCGGCGACCGCCGTGCTGCCGGTGCCGGGCCTGTCGCTGATCTACATGACGGCCGTGGTTGCCGTCGCCGCCAGCTTCGGCCTCGGCCCGGCGCTGCTGGCCTCGGGCACGGGCTTTCTGGCCTACAACTTCTTCTTCACCGACCCGCGCCTTACCTTTTCCGTGGTGCGCGAGGCCGACCTTGTCACGCTGGTGCTTTTCCTCGCCGCCTCGATCCTGACCGGCAACCTTGCCGCGCGCCTGCATGACCGGATCGCGGCGCAACGGATCATCTTCGACCGTACCGCCAAGCTTTACAACTTCTCCCGCCGCGTCGCAGTGGCGGCAAGCTTTGACGATGCGGTCTGGGCGGCGGTCAGCCACGTCGCCTCCACCCTCGACTGCCAGTCGATCCTGCTGGCGCCGGACGCCCGGCATCGCTTGCAGATCGTGGGGGGCTTTCCGCCCGAAGACCGGTTGGACGTGCGCGACATGTCGGCCGCCACCTATGCGTGGGAACGGGGCGAGCCAGCGGGCCACGGGTCCGGCACGCTGCCCGCCGCGCAGTGGTACTTCGTGCCGATCCGCACAGGCGAGCGTCGGCTTGGCGTGCTGGGCATCACCCGCGAAGGCTGGCGCGGCCCCTCGCTCGACCTGCGGCTGCTGGATGCGCTGGTCGATCAGGTGGCGCTGGGGCTGGAACGCATCCGGCTGGCGGAAGACCTGCAAGAGGCCCGCGTCGCGTCCGAGGCCGAGCGGTTGCGCACCGCACTGCTGTCCTCGGTCAGCCACGATCTGCGTACCCCGCTTGTCACCATCATCGGCGCGGCCGAAATGCTGGAGGGCGAGGGGCTGACCGCCCCGGCCCGGCTGGAGCTGGCCGAAACGATCCGCGAGGAAGGCGAACGGCTGGACCGTTACGTCCAGAACCTGCTCGACATGACACGGCTTGGCCACGGCGCGCTGAAACCCAAGCTGATTGCGGCCGACCTTGGCGACATCGTCGGCGCCGCCCGGCGGCGGCTGCGCAACCTCGCGCGCGAACACCGGGTAGAGTCAAACATCCCGCCCGGACTGCCGCCGCTTCGCGTCGATCCGATCCTGACCGAGCAGGTGATCGTGAACGTGCTGGACAACGCGATGAAATACGCGCCCGTCGGCAGCGCCATCATGATCTCGGCGCGGATTGACGGGGCGCGTGTCCTCCTCTCCATTGCCGATGAGGGGCCCGGCATCCCGCCCGGCGCGCATGAGCAGGTGTTCGAGATGTTCTTTCGCGCCGTCAACGGCGACCGTCAGCGGGCGGGCACCGGCCTCGGCCTTGCCATCAGCCGCGGCCTGATCGAGGCGCAGGGTGGCACGATCCGCGCCGAACCCGCGCAGGCCGACGGCACCGGCACCCGCATCGTCATCGCCCTGCCACTGGACAATCCGGAGGCGGTGCATTGACCGCCCGGATCCTGATCGTCGATGACGAGGCCCCGATCCGGCGCTTCCTGCGGGTGGCGCTGGAGGCCGAGGGGCATCTGGTGATCGAGGCCGCAACCGCGAAAGCCGGCATCGACACGGTGGCGCGCGAGTCGCCCGATGCGGTGATCCTCGACCTTGGCCTGCCGGATGCCGACGGGCTCAAGGTGCTGGCCGCGATCCGGGAATGGTCGCAGGTGCCCGTCCTCGTGCTGTCGGTCCGTTCTGACGAACAGGGCAAGGTCGCGGCGCTCGATGCCGGGGCACAGGACTATGTGGTGAAGCCGTTCGGGGTGAAGGAACTGCTCGCCCGGCTGCGCAGCCTTCTGCGCGACCGTGGGCCCGCAGAGCGCGGTGCCCCGATCGTGGAGGTCGCGGGCCTGCGCATCGACGCCGCCGCCCGCATGGTGATGCGCGGCGGCGCCGAGATCCATCTGACCCGGAAAGAGTTCGACCTGCTCTGGATGCTGGCCTCGCGGGCGGGGCGCCTTGTCACCCAGCGGCTGATCCTGGAGACGCTGTGGGGCGCGGCCCATGTCGAGGACACGCAATACCTGCGGGTCTACATCCAGCAGCTTCGCGCCAAGATCGGCGACGACGCGGCCAACCCCGCCTTCATCTTCACCGAACCCGGCGTCGGCTACCGATTCCGCAGCGAGTGATCTTGGCCAGGGGCGGCGCCCTCGCCCCGCTCTTCCCGCGGCAACTCGAAGCGCCGAACCGCCCGGCAATGTCATCAAGGCTCTGGCTTGCGATCCACGCAGGGCGAAGCGAGATTGCCACAGGCAATTTTCGGCACGAACCGCAGACGAATTGAAGGGGATTCTGGTAGCGGAGGAGCGCTACCGCCGATCCCCACACCTACCGGAAATACGCTATCGCCTCCGTTTGTTCTCCCGATCCTTAGCGGCGTAACCGTTGATGCCTTTACGCAAATTTTTCAACGCAGATCGAAGATCTTCACCGCACATGACAATTAGAAGGCAAGTGCATGACGATTAGAAGGCAAATGCATGACGATTAGAAGGGTAGGCGCCACTGGCTAGAGTCCAAGCAATGGCCGCCGCCGATCCCCGTGTCGAACGAAACATACTCTAACGCCTCCGATTTCTCGCTCCCAAACCGGCGCCCTCGCTGCTTGCGCCAACCCCGCCCCCGAAGCTTCTGCCGCGGTCCACCTCCTGGTGCCGGGCATGTTCATGAATTCCGCAAATTTCGACACATTCTTGCGACGTGTCGATGGCATCAACATAACCCTCGCATAAAGGTGCTCTCGCGATGTTCATCTGTACCCGTGCGCGAGCCGGTTCTTCCGCCTGAATGGCCACGGCTTGGGCGAGAAGTTGTACTTCTCGCCGCCTCCACGAATGGCCGGACAGGGGCCGTGAAGAGACCGGCAGCTTGCCGGCAACCAATATGAGATAGCCGCCCTTCCTGACCGAGATCAATGGGCAGCTGCCGGCCGTATATTCGCGGGTTTGGTGGCAACCCAATGCGCTTCCCAGGAGGCCACACGCCGATCGATCGGCGCAACGCATTCGAGCTCATATGCGATCGGGCCACCACTTGCGGACCTCTCAACGAACGGCCGTCGAGCAGGGCCGCCTTCAGCCGCACCGGCGTATGGCCCTCCTAGAAGGGGAAGAACATATCGCCGACGCGAATTCTGGGCGTATGCGTTCAATGCCGGGCGAGCACGAGATCAATCGCGGTCCTTGCCATAGTGCCGAGGTCATCGGCCGGTTTGGCCGCGCGGGCGGCCACAGTAAGCCCACGCGCCACCGAGGCAATCACTGCGGCAAGGTCCTTAGTGGATGCGTTGGATGGCAGATCTCCGTCAGCGACTGCGAGTTCGAGCCGGCAGGCGATTTGTTGCTCGATTTCTGCAAGTCGTTGAGCCAGTTCCTTTCGGAATTCTTCATTCTCGCCCGCGGCATCAGCCAGCACACAGGAGACAAGGCAGCCCCGCGCGCCTTGCGGCTGTGCTGTCAGCCCTATTAGCCCCGTGAAGAAGCCCATCAGGTCATCGTGGAGCGAGCCGCCGCTGTGTAATTGAGCCACAACAGCCGCAAACGGTCCTTCGGCGTAAACGCGGACGGCAGCGAGGAACAGGCGCTCCTTGTCGCCAAACGTATGGTAGAGGCTGGCGCGCGACATGCCCATGCCTCGGATCAGAGTATCGATCGAGGCCGCTTCATAACCCTGCAGCCAGAAGATCCGCATCGCGGCCGCAATCGCCTGCCGCTCGTCGAACCCACGTGGCCGCCCCCTGCTGCGCTTGCCATCACTTTTTGAACCAATCATTCTGTTATTTTCTTGAACCGTTATACCGACACATTTATGTAACGATCGTTCTCAATTTATGGAAGTCCTCCATGACAAACGCACCTCTACCCGATCTGACGCTCCACGACGAACACACCGCGCCCGGCGCGGCCGGCGATCTGCTTGCGGACGCCAGGCGCACACTTGGCTTCGTTCCGAACATGTACGGCAACATGGCCAACCTTCCCGCCGTGCTGAAAGGCTATCTCGATAACTACAAGGCCTTCCGGCAGACCGCCGGTTTCACACCGGTCGAGCAAGAGACGATTTTCCTCTCAATCAGCCGGGTCAACGGCTGCAACTATTGTATGGCGGCCCATTCAATGATTGCCGAAAGAATGTCGAAGGTTCCCGCGGATGTCTTGGCGGCTCTTCGCGGCGGCGATACGCTCCCGGACCCAAAGCTTGACGCCCTTGCAAGATTTACGCGCGAAATGGTCGAGCACCGTGGCCGGCCGAGTGCGGAGGCCGTACGGGCATTTCTCGACGCGGGCTATACCTCCCAGCAAGCGCTTGGCGTGGTACTTGCGATCGCCACGAAGACCTTCTCGAATTACGTCAACCACCTTGCCGCAACGGAGGTAGATCCGGCCTTCGCCGCCTACAAGATCGCTTGAAACGTCAGTCGGGCCGGCGAGTAATCGGATCCTGCCGGCCCGACTGATGCACGATGGTACCGTTAACCGCAGCGGGAGCACCCGGCATTGTAACGGAAACATGCATTGTGCGTCATCTATGCGGAAGCGCCTTATCGCAACCGATCATTCAGTCTTAGCAAAGGACTTCGCATGCCGACGCGCCGTTTTGTTCTCTCCGCCGCACTTGCCGCAGCTTACGTACTCGTCAGCGCTCAAGCCGGGCTGGCGGAAAATTCTCTCGCACTGACGTTCTCGACCCATGCGGCATTCTTTTCGCATGAGATGAACCTCAAGGCGCCGATCGATCCTCAGGTCTTCGTGAAGGATGCCACGAGCAAGGCCGCGAAAGGGCCGCAGAACATCAAGCATGTCGCTGATATTCGTCCGGCGCGCATCACGTCGGATCCAAAGTCGGCACCGTTGTACGACGCCAACGGCCACCCGCTCGGGCTGACACTGGGGGCGTGGCTCGACGCGACTGGCAGCGTGACCATAGTCCGCACCGCCGGGGGAGCGGAATTGTCGGCCACGTTCATTGGACTGGTCCCGGGCGGGTACTACAGCCTGTTTGAGAATCATTTCGATCAAAAGCCGATCGGTTTCACGCCAATCGATGGTGAAGGTAAAACGAACAACTTCATCGCCGGCGAGGATGGGACTGCGGCCGTCAGATTCGCCATCCCAACGGTTCCGACGCATGCCAATGCCGTGTTGCTGGTCTATCACAGCGATGGGCAGTACCATGGTAGGAGCCGCGGCAGGATCGGCCTGGATGCGCATCACCAGTTGATTGCTCGGCCCTAACTCGGACTGACCCAGATAATCGCCTCGTGCGCTCGACAAGGGCAGCCGCGTGTTTCGTCTTGCGCGCCATGTAACGTCGACTGCGTCTGGCAGTCCTGCCAACGCGGTGCCCATGGCGCCCGGAGACCCGCGCCCTCTTATTCCAAACAAGGACAATCATGAAACCTGTCGAAATCTACACCAAACCCGGTTGCGGCTTCTGCCATGCGGCAAAGCGTCTACTGCGGGAAAAAGGCGTCGCGTTTACGGAGTACGACTTGATCCGATCTCCCAATCTACGGCCTGAGATGATCGAGCGCGCGAAAGGGCGGCGTACCGTTCCGCAGATTTTCGTCGGTGAAGTGCATATCGGCGGCTGCGACGATCTCCAGGCGCTTCACAGGCTCGGCAGGCTGGACGCAGTTTTGGCGGATTGACGCTCTAACGGTGGCCGCTGAGGGGCATAATCCCGAAGGCGGCCAGCCATTTCATGACGGCAGGGACCCCGATATAGCCGCGATAGATCTGGCGCGTCGCCTTGAATCCGGAGAGGGACACCACGCCTTCCAGGCACCTATGGTACCGTAGTGGCAGTCTCTCTTGTTTTGTCAGCCGTTAACAGGAAGAAGAAGGAATAGCGGCTGGCTCCGACAGCGCTCCGGGCGTCTGCAGGCGGAACGCTCCGAGATCATGATGGGCGAGCGTTCAGTGCCCATCATTATGTTTGTTTGCCAGATGGTAGGACCACCCCGTGAAGGCGTCTGCGTCGATCAGACCTGCCAGCGTCCGGTCGAGATCGAACTCAGCGTCGGCAAGAAAGCTCTCTTCCGCCGCCGCGGCGATGGAAGCCCCCCGCATCAGTGAGGCAAGAAAGCCTGCTCCGCCGGGAGGTAACTGGCGCAGTTCAACCTCCGCCTCGATCCGCAGAACCAGCGTGTCCTCTCCTCCGGCGTCAAGGTCGACGGGCGCTGGTGTCGCCCCGTCGACGTTGCTCGCCCAGATCGTCAGGGCCGGAAAACGGGAACGAACGATGCGCAGCGAGGGATGGACGCTCATGCAGACCGCGCCGATACGGCCAAGATCGATCCGTGCCATCTCATCTGAGCTGAGAGGGCTCGCTTCTGCTGCGTTGTAAGCTTCGACCCAGGCGCGTTCGATGCGCGCAATATCGACGACGTAGGGCAGATCCGCAAGCGGCTCGAACCGTGAAAGGAAGGCCGGAAAACCCTTGCCGTAGTCAAACAGCATGGGCGATGCGGGCGGCTCCGACCGCGCGTAGTGCGCGGCCATGGCATCGAAGAACTCCTCCCCTACGAGCCGCCGGACGACGGGGTAGGCGGCTGCGAGGGTTTCGACCATGCCGACCACGACGTTATTGCGGTAGACCGCGAAGCGGCGCGGGCTTGGATCGCCATCGGGATCCACGAGCCCTTCGGGCACGGGGAGCGATGCATCGAGGATGGCCGTGCCGAACCCATGCTGCCGTTCACCCAGCCGCCGCATCAGGCCAGACCTCTCTGCAACAGGCTGCCATCACCGCCTCCGCCTGAACGGCCTCGGCGTGGAGCCGGTCCCATTCGGGCACGTCGGCGTCCCATTCGATCAGCGTCGCAATGGGCCCAATGAGTTCGACTGCATGCGCGTAGAGGTGCCAGACCACATCCTCCACCGGCCGATCGTGGGTGTCGATCAGAAGCGGGCGGCCCTTCTCATCCTGCTCTGGTGTGTGTCCGCCGAGGTGGATTTCCCGCACATGCGGCAAGGGATAGCGCTCGATGTACTGGACCGGGTCCCAGAGCTGGTTTGTCGAGGCGACGAAGACGTTGTTGACGTCGAGGAGCAGTCCGCAACCCGTGCGGCGAACGACTTCGGCGATGAAGTCGATCTCGGCATAGGTGCTTTCGGTGAAGGCCAGATAGGTGGAGGGGTTTTCAAGGAGCATCTGGCGGCCAAGCGCTTCCTGGATTTCGTCGATATGGTCGCACACGCGCCCCAGCGTCTCGTCGGTGTAGGGGACCGGCAACAAATCATCGAGATAGCCAGAGTCGTGGCTGGACCACGCTAGATGTTCGGAAAAAAGTCCGGGCTCGTATCGATCGATCAGCGCTGCCAGACGGTCGAGGTGATTTCGGTCAAGTGGACGGTCCGCCCCGATCGACAACCCCACCCCATGGAGGGAAAGCGGGTAACGCTCGCGGACAGCCGTCAGATAGCGATGCGGCGGCCCACCCGCGCCCATGTAGTTCTCGGCATGAACCTCGAAGAACCCGATGTCCGGCCTAGTGTCGAGGATTGTGCGATAATGCTGGGCCTTGAGCCCGACGCCACCGCGCGCGGGAACAGTGACGGGCCGTTGCCCTTGGGACTCGTCCGGCATTGAGGGTTCTCCTATTCAGCGTGAGGTTCCGGGCGGGCGACCCGCCCGGAACGGTGGCCATCTCAGGCCTTGATCGGCGTAAGGGAGCCATGTCCCTTCGGCGTTGTGATCGAGGTGCAGGTGCCGGCGGGAACCAGCTTGAAGGCGTTGCCCTGATAGTTGACTTTGCTCGTGCCGGCGCAGGTCGTGCCTGCACCCGCATAGCAGTCATTCTGCCCCTTCAGCGCCACGCCGAAGCAGCGTTCGTACTTGCCGGTCGACACGGCGGCTTTGGTTTCCGCCCGTTTCTTCATCATCATTTGCTGCGTCATCGTCATCGACGACTCGGCGCTGGCGGTTGAAGCGACGCCGAGCGCGGCAACCATTGCGCCAGCGAAGACGGCGGAAAGGATCGGTTTAGACATGAGTATCCTCCGGATATGGGAGAGCAGCCCTCGCTGCTCTGATCTCACAAGCCGCAACCGGCTTGTTTCGAGAGGATCGTCCGGCAGCATGAACGTTACAGAATCCGGCGTACTAATTTCATCACGCCTGCGCGGCGGCGCGGCCGCGCAGTGCGCGTCGAGCCTGAACCGGAAGTCTGCAGAGCGAATGCCGGGCGCTTCCGGCAAAGGCATGATCCCTCCGATGTGGGTGTGACAGGCAATGTCTCCGCCGGAGCGTCAGCGCAGTGGGCCGATCCCCTCGGCGTCGAACCCATCCGAGTGACCGCCGCCGCTGCCGCGTCGTCAACGAGATCGCTGGAGAGAATCTAGCCCGGCATTCGGCGAAAAACAGGATTCGCGCGCTGCCGATGTTCTTGCTCCGATCGTCGGGACTGGCGGCGAGGCCGCAAACCCCAGAGCGCTGGACATTCCGGATTCGCGACGTGAGCGAAATGTCTCGGCGTAACAGACGGCGCGCTCGCGTGTCCTCATGATGAACATGATACGAGGACCTCTTAAAGATGCCCGACCAGAGCTGCCCTTTTTCTTTAGCCCAATCGGTTTCGCACAAGCTTCTAAGCAAAGGTGCGCCGCGTTGAAAAGACCGTACCTCCTGGCCGCTTTGGCCGCTTTCATCCTCGTGGCGATCGTTTTTACCCATCGGCACCCTCTCGACCTGGTGGCTCTGCGCCTTCGCGTCGCGTCGGTTGCGGCATGGTATGCGAGGCATCCTCTGGTAGTTGCCGCAGTCTTCTTCGGCGCCTATGTGGCTGTCACCGCTCTCTCGCTGCCGCTGGCAGTCTGGATGACCCTCGCGGCCGGCGCCGTTTTCGGCTTCTGGCCTGGTCTTGTTCTGGTCTCGTTCGCCTCGAGCATCGGTGCCACGGCCGCCTTTCTTGTTGCCCGCTACCTGCTGCGTGGCTGGGTGACATCTCGGCTTGGCGATCGGGCCCGAACGATCGATACGGGCGTTGCCAAAGACGGCGCTTTCTACCTCTTCACTCTGCGATTGATCCCGGCGGTCCCATTCTTTGCAGTCAATCTGGTGATGGGACTGACCCGGATCCGCACCGCCACGTTCTACCTGGTCAGCCAGGTGGGCATGCTGGCCGGAACCGCGGTCTACGTGAACGCGGGCACAAGGCTGGGTGAGTTGAATAACCTGTCGGGCATCGCATCTCCAAGCCTTCTCGCCTCATTCGCGCTGCTTGGCATCTTCCCTTGGGGTGCGCGCGCCGCCGTAGCGGCCGCGAACCACCGCAAGGCCTACGCGAAATGGAAGAAACCTGCCAATTTTGATCGCAATTTGATTGTTATCGGTGCGGGCGCTGCCGGACTGGTAAGTGCCTACATTGGCGCGGCGGTTAAGGCCAAGGTTACCCTGATCGAGGCCTCCAAGATGGGCGGAGATTGCTTGAACTACGGCTGCGTCCCGTCCAAGGCACTGATCAAGAGCGCCAAGCTCGCCCATCACATGCGCCACGCGGATGTCTGGGGGCTATCGCCGATGACGCCGGACTTCTCGTTCCGGAGGGTGATGGACCGCGTCCACAGGGTCATCGCTGATGTAGCACCTCATGACAGTGCGGAGCGCTACGAGGGGCTCGGCGTGGAGGTCCTGCAGGGCTATGCGAGGCTGGTCGATCCCTGGACCGTCGAGGTTACGCTTGATGAAGGCGCTCGGCGGCTGACGACAAAGGCAATCGTGCTTGCTACGGGGGCGGCGCCGACGGTTCCGGATCTGCTGGGCCTCGATGATGTGAGATACCTGACCTCGGACACCTTGTGGGAGGCGCTCCGAGACCGGGACGAGGTCCCGCCGCGGCTTGTCGTCCTCGGAGGCGGGCCGATCGGCTCGGAACTCTCGCAGGCGTTCGCGCGGCTGGGCTCCCAAGTGACCCAGATTCAGCGAGGACCGCGACTTCTACCACGCGAGGATGAGGAGGTATCGCGCCTGGCGCAAGCGGCGCTGGAGGCCGACGGGGTCACGGTGCTGACCGGGCACGCTGCACTGGCCTGTGGCGTCTCCGAAGGAGCCAAATGGATCGAGATCGAGAGTGTGAACGGTCGCAGACGTATTGAATTCGACGAGTTGATCGTAGCCGTGGGACGGACCGCGCGACTATCGGGTTATGGGCTGGAAGAGCTCGGCATTCCGGTGGATCGGGTGATAGAGACGAACGAATACCTCGAGACCCTCTATCCTAACATCCTCGCGGCCGGAGATGTGGCCGGGCCCTATCAGTTCACCCATGTGGCCGGGCATCAGGCCTGGTTCGCGACCGTCAACGCACTTTTCGGTAATGTCTGGCGGTTTCGAGCCGATTACCGGGTTATTCCGCATGCCACATTCATCGGACCCGAGATCGCTCGCGTCGGCCTCAATGAGCAAGAAGCGAAGGCCTCGAGCATCGCCTATGAAGTGACCCGCTTCGGCATGGACGATCTGGACCGGGCGATTGCCGACAGCGCGACGGAAGGCTTTGTCAAGGTTCTGACCGTGCCGGGCAAGGACCGGATCCTGGGTGTGACCATCGTCGGTGAGCATGCGGCCGATCTTCTCGCAGAATTTGTGCTGGCGATGAAGCGGGGGATCGGACTGAACCGTATTCTCGGAACAATCCATGTCTACCCAACGCTGGCGGAGGCGAACAAATACGCCGCTGGGGAATGGAAGCGGGCACATGTGAGCGAAGGGGCGCTGCAACTTCTCAAGCGGTTCCACGCATGGAGACGCACATGATCGATGCTTCGCTTCTACCTCTTCAACGGCGCCTGCTATTGCCTCCGGCGCGCTTGCTCGCCCGTGCCGGCATTGGGGCCGATCAGATCACTGTGGCGGGCTTCGCCGTGGGCGTGCTTGCCATCCTGGCCCTTGATTTCGGGGACTACGGCGCCGCGCTCGCGCTGATCGGTCTTAATCGCCTGGCCGACGGCCTGGACGGTGCGGTCGCCCGGCTCGGCCATCCGACGGACCGCGGAGCCTTCCTCGATATCGCGCTGGATTTTGTCTTCTATGCGTTGGTCCCAGTCGGTTTTGCGCTGGCCGATCCAGAGGCGAATGCCGTGCCCGCGACGATCCTCATCGCCGCGTTTGTCGGGACGGGATCGTCGTTCCTGGCGTTTTCCGTGGTCGCCGCCAAACGCCGACTGACGGCGACCGATTATCCGAACAAGGGCATCTATTATCTCGGCGGCCTAACAGAGGGGGCCGAAACAGTCGCGGTGTTCGTGCTCATGTGCCTCTGGCCAGCGGCCTTCCCGCTCCTTGCCTATATCTTCGCCGGCGCCTGCGCTGTAACGACTCTGACGCGCTGGATTCAGGGCTGGCACAGCTTCGGAGACCCCGAAGCACACAAGGTCGGACATCGAACCATCGAGGCATTCTCGGACCCAGCATCGTCCTGAGGCCGCCACTCTGCTGCAGCAATGGAAGGATTGAACATGCGTCGAACGATACTTGCCGCCCTTGGGCTGGCGCTTTTTGCAACCCCGGCACTTGCTGACTGGCAGACGACGTTGGCAGCGGCTAGGGGGCAGACCGTCTATTGGAACGCCTGGGGCGGCGACGCGCGCACCAATGCCTTCATCGACTGGGTCGGTCAACAGACCGAGAAGCGTTACGGCGTGAAGGTCGTGGATGTGAAGTTGAGCGACACGGCACAGGCCGTGACCCGCGTGATCTCAGAGAAGGCAGCTGGGCAGAACTCGGGCGGTTCGGTAGACCTCATTTGGATAAACGGGCCGAACTTCCTGTCGATGAAAGACAAGGGGCTACTCTACGGACCCTTCGTCAAGGATCTGCCAAATTCGAAATTTCTTGACCTTTCGTCGACCTCGCCCAATTCGCGGGATTTCACCGTGCCCGTCGATGGCTACGAGAGCCCTTGGCGCCTGGCCAAATTCGTCTTTACCTACGACAGCGCGCGCGTCGCAGATCCGCCGCGCACGATGCAGGCGCTGCTCGACTGGGCGAAGGCGCATCCGGGGCGCTTCACCCATCCTGACGTCAGCAATTTCATGGGTGCGACCTTCCTCAAACAGGCGCTGATCGACCTCGCCCCCGATCCCTACGTCCTGCAACAGCCTGCGACTGATGCCACTTTTGCCAAGGAGACCGCGCCGCTCTGGAAGTGGTATGACGCGCTAAGGCCCAACCTTTGGCATCACGGCGAAAGCTTTCCGGCCAACCAGTCGGTTCAGAACCAGCTCTTGAACGACGGCGAGATCGACATGTCAATGTCGTTCGATCCGGCGAGCGCGGCGGCAGGCATCCAGCAGGGTCTTTTGCCGAAATCTGTCCGGGTCTTTGTTCCCGAGGGCGGCAGCATCGGCAACGTCAGCTTTGTTGCGATTCCGTACAACGCGGCACATAAAGCCGGGGCTGAGGTGGTTGCGAACTTCCTGCTCGATCCGACTGTGCAGGCGCGCCAGCAGAACATTGACGTGCTCGGCAGCTATTCCGTTCTCGATCCGGCGAGACTCGATGCAGCGGAGAAGGCCGCATTCGCAGCTCTGCCGACGGCGCCGGCACTGCCAACTGGGGCTGAACTCGGCTCAACCGAATTGGAGCCGCATCCGAGCTGGATGACGCGGCTGACAGCCGCCTGGGCCAAGCGATACACCAAATGAAGGTCGAGGGCCGCGCGCTTCGTGGAATTGTCCTGCTGCTGGTTTTTGGGGGGATCGTACTTCCGATCCTCGCCGGTTTCTGGCAGACCGCGCGCGCGGCCTTTGGCGTAATGCCGGCGCTCGGCGATCGGACAGCGAGTCTGGCCCCTTGGTACACACTGTTCGCTTTACCAGGCTTCGCCACGAGCTTGCGGCTGACATTGGTGACCGGGTTCGGTGCCACCGCCCTCGCTCTCATCCTGGCGACCGGGTTCTGCGCCGCGGTCCACGGCCGGATCGGACCACAGGCCGCAGCGCGAATGCTTTCACCCTACTTGGCGACGCCGCACGCGGCGATGGCGATTGGCCTTAGCTTTCTGATCGCGCCATCGGGCTGGGTGGTGCGACTCCTGAGCCCCTGGCTGACCAGCTGGCGGGTCCCACCTGAGGCGATCACCGTCGGCGACCGCTGGGGCCTGGCGCTCATTCTCGGACTCTTGGTGAAGGAAGTGCCGTTCCTCCTTCTGGTCATCCTCTCGGCCCTCGGCCAGATCCCAGTGCGACGGCACCTGGCTCAGGGCCGGGCCCTCGGCTATGGACGAGGTATCGTCTGGATCAAAGTCATCATGCCACAGGTCTATCCGCTGATCCGGCTGCCGATCTACGTCGTTCTTGCCTTCACCCTTTCCGTCGTCGACGTCTCGATTATTCTCGGTCCATCGAACCCGCCAACCCTGTCGGTCGCCGTCTTGCGGTGGTTCTCCTCCCCTGACGTCAACCGGATGATGCCCGCCGCAGCAGCAGCTCTGCTACAGGCGGGGATCGTGCTCGCCGGGATCGCCCTGTGGTGGGCGGGCGAGCGCACGGTGATCCGCCTTGGGCATTGGTGGATAGGCCGCGGAGGGCGCGGACTTTCGGCTGAACCGGGACTCTGGATGGCATCAGCGCTGGTGGCTGGGCTGATGGCGCTCGGGGCGCTGGCGCTTGTGGTCTTGCTCATCTGGTCCTGGGCCTGGCGCTGGAGCTTTCCTGAAGCCCTGCCGCAAAGCTGGTCCGCCAGAAACTGGATCGACCCGTCGGGCAGCTGGTACCGAGCGCTCGCCGCAACTGTGGAAATCGGCCTGGCCACCACGGGGATATCTCTGGCGCTGGCTGTTGCCTGGCTCGAGGGCGAGCAGCGGGTGGGCGGCGGCCGCCTCCGCTGGGCGACCGGGCTGATCTACCTACCACTTCTGGTGCCACAGATAGGGTTTCTCTATGGATTGAACGTGGTGTTTCTGGAAGCCGGGCTGGGCGGCAGCATGGCTGCGGTCATCTGGGCCCAGACGTTGTTCGTCTTTCCTTATGTCATGATCACCCTTTCGGACCCTTGGCGGGCTCTTGACCGACGCCTTGTCGCGGCCGCCGCGTCGCTCGGCGCAACACCGCTGGGGCGCCTCGTCCGGGTCAAGCTACCGATCCTTATGAGGCCAATCCTGACCACCGCTGCAGTCGGTTTTGCTGTTTCCGTCGCACAATACCTGCCGACGCTGTTTATGGGAGCGGGCCGGATCGCAACGCTGACGACCGAGGCGGTCACACTGTCGTCCGGTTCCGACCGGCGTATCGTCGGAGTCTATGCGATCCTGCAGTCGGCTCTGCCCTTCGCCGCCTATGGCGCAGCGATTCTTCTGCCCTCGATCCTGCAGCACAATCGCCGGGCGCTCACCGGAGGCTTTTCCTGATGTCGCTGGAGCTCGTCGATTTGCGGATCGCACCCCGCGACACGTCGCGGCCATTGTTCCGGCCCCTGTCGGTTTCCGTCACAGGGGGGGAGGTCGTCACGATCATGGGGCCGTCCGGGATCGGCAAGTCAACGCTCCTCGATGCCATCGGCGGCCATATCGGTCCCGGCTTCGCCGTCTCCGGCCGTGTCCGGCTCGACGGGCGCGACCTCGTCGGCCTGCCTGCGGAGCGGCGACGGATCGGCGTGCTGTTTCAGGACGCGATGCTGTTTCCACATCTCTCCGTCGGCCAGAATCTCGCCTTCGGGCTACCGCCGGGGCTGCGCGGTCGGACGGCGCGGCGGGCGGCAGTGGAAGCCGCGCTCCATCAGGCGGGCCTCGCGGGTTTCAACGATCGGGATCCGGCAACGCTCTCGGGTGGCGAACGGACGCGGGTGGCGCTGATGCGATCGCTTCTGGCTGATCCTCGGGCATTGTTGCTGGACGAGCCATTTTCAAAGCTCGACGCGGACTTGCGGGACGATATTCGAGGTTTCGTGTTCGACCACGTTCGCCGACGAAAGATTCCGGTGCTCATGGTGACCCATGACGCCGAAGATGCCGCTGCTGCGGGTGGGCCTGTGGTAAGGCTGTGACCGGTTCGGGAGCCCAATCCAGGCGATGCGGATCGAAACCAGCCGCGATGTCCGGCTTGATCACATCGAAATAGGGCGAGAGATCGAAGTCACGCGGGGTGAACAGGGAATGGTGCCGGATGTGATAGATCTCGATGCGGGCATGGCGACTATTGGCGCTGCCGGGCTGGGTCGTAACGTCTGGAAGGATCGGGTATTGGACCGACTGGAACGCCCGCGCGATCAAGGAAGAACAAATCGCCCTTGTCGGATCGCTGGAGCCGAGCGCGATCATTCGGCGTCGCCAGCGGACGGGCACGGGCGGTGTCGGGAAGAAATACCGCATCAGATCGAAGACGTTTCGCAGATCATAACGAAGACCAATGCGGCAAGCCATGAATTCGACGACCTCGGCGAGCTCTTCCGGCGTCAGGCCAACGGGGCGGCAGATCCGGGTATTGTAGGTGGAATACTTCGAAAGTGGCGCCGATATACAGCCTTCACCGACGTTCACTTCGATCAGGCGATGACGCTCGCCTGCCACCGGGGCAGGATCAAGGGCATCTCCGACAAAGAGTGCGGCATGAGACCAGGTCGATTGCGTGAGGTATTTGATCGCATTCGAAATCCGTTCGCGACCTTCCACCAACAGCACGTCTCCAGGACGCAAGGTGCGGCAAAGCGTATCAAAATCCGACGGCGTGAACGGCTTATAGCCGGAACTGGGCTGATTGAGCTTTTGCGCCAGCCGTCGCCCGATCGCATCAAGCATGGCGTCACCCGCCCGTCTCCACGATATCAGCATTTGCGACACCCTCCAGCCTGTGACCCTGTTGAATCCGATCACCGTCGGCATTCTTCGTTACATTCCGGAGCCAAATTGAGTAGCGGGGGTGGCCGAATTCACGCAATTTCATTGGGTGGCCGCTTGGCTTGCGCGGCGCGTCGCCCGTGCATGTCCAGGCCGGTCGAATTTGAGCATCCCACATGAAACATTCGAACAGATCTGGACCACCTGCGCATAGCACAGGCACCAGCCGAGCCCGCTGGTTTCGCCTCGTGGGGCGGATCGTCCTTCTCGTTGCGATCGTGTGGCTCGCGCATCGGCTGCTCGAATGGTCGAACTTGCAGACATCCGCTCTGAAGTCCGGAGAACAAATCCGCACGGCGATGCTGATCTTGTTGCTGCTCACCTATGCGGTGCTGATCGCAATCCCCTTCATTCCCGGCGTTGAACTCGGGCTTGCGCTGATGGTCGTGGAAGGCGGGTCGATTGCTCCATTGATCTACCTGTCCACCGTCCTCGGACTGCTCTTGGCCTACGCGGCTGGCAGGTGGATTTCGGCAGAGCGACTCCGTAACGCGCTCGCGGACGTGCGACTGCGGAAGGCAGCGGCACTTATTGACCGCATCGCGCCGTTGAACCCGCAAGAGCGGCTGTTGTTCCTTCAGTCCCGACTTCCCGGCCGGGCGACTGCTCTGGCCGTTAGGTACCGCTATATCCTGCTCGGCCTTCTTGTAAATCTGCCCGGAAACTCGGTTCTGGGTGGCGGCGGCGGCATTCTTCTCATTGCCGGCTGCAGCCGGCTGTTCGGATTTGTCGGCACCGCTCTGACGGTTCTTGTTGCGGTGCTTCCAGTGCCTTTGGCGATATGGGCGTCCTCCATGTAGCTTGGCGGTCCCTCCGCTTCAGATCAGCGGCTCGTACCCAGCGTTCGCGGGCCTTGCTGGGCCTCTGATCGTCGCGTGCCCCTCGCACCCCTCTGGCTCGCGATGGCAACCAGCTGCCAAACCTGCCCGGCCGACTTCGAAATTCCCGTCGTCGCAGCGCGTGAGATTGTAACGCACTGTTCGGTCGCGGGTCTCATACGCGTGCGCAAAGGGTTTCCGCAGAGGGGAACGACATTCTACCCACAAGGGTGAGCGACCTGAACACCGCGCACAAGCTGTGTATGCTGAGAAAGGACAACCTATGTTTGCTCGCGCCGTCAGGCTTGCCTTCTGCCCGTCGATAAAAGTCGACGCGTTGAGCGCAAGTATCGTGTCCCTGCTTGCCCGCTTCGTCGTGGCATCCGTCCTGCTTCGGTTCTTCCTGACCTCCTTTCTGACGAAGATCGACGGCTTCGGTCTTTCGGTCGGAGCCTTCGTCCAAATCCTACCGAAACAGATGGCGGCGGCCGGCTATGACCCATCCCTCATTCCTTGGCCGCTCCATTTGGTGGTGATTGCCGGAACCGTGGCAGAACCGCTTCTGCCGTTGTTGGTCGTGCTTGGCCTGGCGACCCGTCCCGCGGCGGTCGGCATGATTGGTTTCCTTGTCGTGATGTCACTCACTGACATCTATGGCCATGGCGTCGACGCGGCGACCATCGGACGGATGTTTGATAGCGATCCCTATGGGAAAATTCTGGATCAACGGCTTCTCTGGGTATTCGTCTTGATGATCCCTGCGTGGCTGGGCGGTGGCGCCGCGTCCCTCGACGCCGTTGCTTGGCCGATCGTTCGACGTTTGACGGGCAATGCCGATGTTCGAGCGCGTAGCGAAAAACAAGTCGGCGATATCCATTGATGCTGTGGCGCAAAGCCTTGCGCCACAGCCCAAGGGCCGGCAAGTTCGCATACTGGACCGAACTGCAGGTTGAGCAGCCAAGTCGGACCACCCCATGAACATCCACGACGAGAACGTCAGATCGCAGCAATCCTTGACGACCATGATTTCCGTCAGAATTCCGGATTGTGGAACGTGCGACGGCAAGAATTCTCGAGGATGCAAGCCCCACAAACACCCATGCAAAATCAAATAAACGGAGGATCATAATGCGCAGAACGATAATCGGGCGCCGTACCTTTCTGTCTCTGGAGCCGCGGCAGGTCTTGCGGTCCCGGCAGTGGCACGAGCGAGCGACGTGGAGGTGCGGCACAACATATCGAGCTTCGTCTCCCTCGATTGGCAAAGTTATTTCCCGAATTTGAAGAATGGCGCGATCCTTGCGGATACGGCGTCTCGGGCGTTGCACTACTGGTCCGAAGACGAGACCATAAAGCTGCTCTACCCCTGCTCGGTGCCAAGCGCGCCCGAACTGACGCGCAAGGGGATGACGCGCGTCGTGGAAAAGGTGGTCGCACCGACCTGGCGGCCGACTCCGTCTATGCTCAAACGAATGCCCTGGCTGCCGCGGGTGGTGGGCCCAGGACCGGAGAACCCGCTGGGTCCCTATGCGCTCTATCTGTCCTGGCAGTATTACCGGGTGCATGGGACGCAGGACACGCGCAAGATTGGCCGTGCATCATCGAGCGGCTGCATCGGCCTTTACAACGAGGATATCACCAGGCTGTTCAATCTCGCGGTGGTTGGTACCCAGGTCAGGATCATTTGACCGGAGGGGAGCCGCAGTGGGGGAGGCTAATGTCAATTAGGGACAGCCAACCGCGTTGGGCTCCGAGATTGCAGGGCTGAGACCAGACCTGTGATGTCCCGCCGGGACGGTGGTTGCGGTGACCTCGTTCAATCGGCTGCAGATCCAACAGGAGACTGCGCTGCGCACGTTGAGGCACCCGACCCGAACATCAGCATGCGGCCATGACCTCGAAAAGGACCATGACCCCGGCACGACCAAAGAATCAGGCTTAACCAAGCCCCGCAATTAAGGGCCCGATTGAAACGCCGATGAAGTTGATGCGCTCCGACTGGACCATGCTCAGCCCGCCGGCGCCTTGACTGTGCTTGCTGGTGCGATGACATCCGGCCGAGGATATAGCACGTCCATCGGCACCGACACTCCGTTTGCCTGAACGATCCGCACATGGTTACGGCCCATCAGACGAGGTCTGCTGACGCCGCAACTGTGTGAAATGGTTTGCACTTCATGAATCATGTTCAGGCAATAATTGGCAACTCTCGTCGCCTTGTTTTCAGGATCGAGGCCCTTTTGGAGTCGCTTGTTGTGCGTCGTAATGCCGGTCGGGCAGGTGTTCTTATTGCATTTCAGTGATTGGATACAGCCCAGCGAGAACATGAAACCCCGCGCGGTGACGACGAAGTCCGCGCCGGTCGCGATAGCCCAGGCAACGTCGGACGGGGTCACCAACTTGCCCGACGCGACGACCCGGACACGATCACGCAGCCCGAATTTGAAGAGAATGTCGGATACCAGCGGCAACGCTTCCCGGATCGTCAAGCCGACATTGTCCATTAACGACATCGGCGCGGCCCCGCTCCCTCCATCCCCACTATCGACGGTGAAGAAATCCGGTGCGCTTTCCGGACCGCGCACTCTGATTTCACCGCATAAATCCTCAATCCAGCCATAGGCGCCGATCACCGCCTTGATGCCCGTTGGCTTGCCGGTCACTTCACGGATATGCGCGACCATATCGAGCAACTGCCCAATGTCATCGATTTCGGGGTGGCGATTGGGCGAGATCGAATCTTGGCCCTCCGGAATGTTGCGGATGGCGGCGATTTCGGCTGTCACCTTGACTGCTGGCAGGATGCCGCCCTTACCCGGCTTTGCGCCTTGGCTCAGCTTGAGCTCAAACATGCGAACGGTTGGATGCGAGGCGACGGCTCTCAACTTCTCGTCGCTCAAGCCACCCGAAGAATCGCGAACGCCATATTTCGCGGTACCAATCTGCATGACGATATCCGCGCCACCGTCCAGGTGATAGGGAGACAGCCCGCCCTCGCCGGTGTTCATCCAGCATCCGGCAATCTTCGCGCCGCGCGATAAGGCCAGCACTGCCGGCGCGGACAAGGCGCCATAACTCATTCCAGAAATGTTGAAAAACGACGGCGCCTTGTAGGGATGGCGACAATAGGGGCCGATTTCGAGTGGCTGCATCTCAACCGCGTCGTCGTCGAGCGTTGGAAACGCGCAATTGACAAAGATCGCCGTGCCAGCCGGCGTCAGATTCTTCGTCGAGCCGAAAGCCACGGTATTATCAAGATGGCTGGTGGCACGTGCCACCCAGTCGCGCTCAGCGCGGTTGAGCGGCATCTCCTCGCGGTCCATAGCAAAGAAATATTGGCGGAAAAACGTGCCCAGCGTCGAAAACAGATAGCGGAAGCGGCCTATGACGGGATAATTTCGCCGAACCGCGTCTCTTGTTTGACTAACGTCAATGGCAAAAAGGATGACGACAAAAAATGCGGCCGATCCAATTACCACGATGAACAAGGTCGACAGGAATTGCAATTGGAACATTAAGTTGTCTCCTTGTGAAACAGTGGTTGTCTTGTTCTCTTACTCTGGATAACCTTAAAACTGATTACCCAATCCCCGGGCGTTGGATCTTGGCATTAAGACCGGAAGGGCACAGCTCCGGAATCTCGTCGCCAGTTACAAAAACCAACCGCGTACCCTCGGACATGCCGTGTTCGCGGCAAAGATCGGCGCACTTCGCGCCTGTCTCATATTCGGCCAGGTCGAGGAAAGATCTCGTGGAAGGTAACTGGTAGCAGTTCATTCGACCTCGTGAGCACCGCTCGAGGGGTCTTCAAAGGACGCGCAATATCTCACCCAAATTGAATCGGCCAACCTTGAGAGGCGGAGCGAGGCGACGATAAAGGTCAGGCGGGACCGAGATATCCGCTAGATAGAGGTCACCAGTTGCGGCACAGGAGGCTAGTCCGGCTTTTGGCAGGGCAAGCGTCAGGGTCGCCGTCGCCTGAATGGATGGCCTCAAGTCTTGCCCGGATGTCGCGTCAAAGCCGGATGGTACGTCAAGCGACAGGACAGGTGTCGGGCTGGCATTGGCCAGATCAATAAGCTCGGCGGCGCGACCTCTTGGCGCACCATGAAGCGAATAGCCGATGAGCCCGTCGACGATCAAATCGGCCCCACTTGGTGGAAACGGAACAGGCCGTAACCCCATACGCTCCAGAATCCTCAATTGCTTTGTCGACACCGGGGCCATTGCCGAGGTGTCCTGGGCCAGAACTATCGCCAGGTCTGCGCCCCAGCAGGCAAGCCGTCGGGCTGCTGTCAGAGCGCCGCCACCATTGCCACCGGATCCGGCAAGAATTGTCACTCGCCGTAACTTTCCGCGGGCCAGAAAGCCTTTCCATGCAAGCGTTGCCAGCGCACGCCCCGCATTTTCCATCATCTGAGCCGTTTCGATTCCGTAGTCCTCAATCATGAGCCGATCGACCTCAGCCATGCCAGCCGCGTCAATCGCGGGCCATTCCCCGGCGAGAGGAAAGCCAAAGGGGTCCCTCCGCATCGTCTAGCCCTGATGCTGCGGGCCAATGCCCTGAAACATGGCGTGCAAATCCACCGAAGCGCGCGCACCAATGTCTTCGTAGTGGGTGTCGAGCCACGCTTGGGCCGTTTCCCGACCAAGATCGCGCAAATGTGTCAGAAAGGCCCATTCGGCATTCAGTTTGGAGGAGGCGCCGAGCGGGCTCAGGGCGCGCTGGTTCTCAATGAGATGGATGCGTTCCTTGCGATAACGGGCTTCGTCTAACTTGCCTTCCTCGATCAGCCGCGACACGAAATCGATCGCCCGTAGCTCCTTCAAAAGGCTCGAATTGAAGCTGATTTCGTTCAACCGGTTCTGTATCTCCTGCGGGGTGCGGGGTACGCCCTTGCGTTCGATTGGGTTGATCTGCACAACGATCACATCGGCACTGTCCGACTCCGTGTGAAAGGGAAAAAGCGAAGGATTGCCCATGTAACCGCCGTCCCAATAGGGCACGCCATCGATGATGACCGCCTGGAACAGGTGCGGCAGGCAGGCCGAGGCCATAACCATGTCCGATGTCAGCAGGCGGCTGTCGAACACCTTGACCCGCCCGGTTTCAACGTTGGTCGCCGAGATGAACAACTTGATCGTGGTGCAGTTCTGCACGCAGGTGAAATCGACACACTCCTCAAGCACTTCCTTCAGCGGGTTCATATTCAGCGGGTTCAGCTGATAGGGCGAGAACATCCGCGTCATGGCATCCATAACGTGGTAGCCCCAGGACCGATCTAGGCTCCAGTAGCCCATCATCACATCGATCGGCGCACGCTTGATCGGGCTATTGCTGCTCCGGTCGCTCATTGTGTGCCAGAATCCCTCGAGTTTGGCGCGAGCGCCATCGGCACCGCCGGCGTTGAATCCATCAGCCAACACCACGGCATTCATGGCCCCGGCCGACGTGCCAGAGATTGCGGCGATTTCGAGGCGACCATCTTCAAGGATTCGGTCGAGGACCCCCCAGGTGAACGCGCCGTGCGCTCCGCCTCCCTGAAGCGCGAGATTCACCCGCTTGCGGGTTTCGACGGCCCGAGGGCTGACGTCGGCGATTTTACGGGCTGGCGTCATCGTCTTTTCTCCTGAGCGGTTCATCAATGCGCGGTCCAGCCGCCGTCGACCGAAAGCGAGGCTCCGGTAATCGACGCGGCGGCATCTGTGGTAAGGAAGGCAGTCAATTCGGCGAGTTGCTCGACCGTCACGAAGGTCTTGGTTGGTTGCGCCGCAAGAAGCACGTCTCGGACAACCTGCTCTTCCGTCAGCCCGCGGCTCGAGGCGGTATCGGGGATCTGCTTCTCCACCATCGGGGTCCACACGTAGCCGGGACAGATGGCATTGACCGTGACGCCGTGTTCCGCGGCTTCCAGGGCCACAGTCTTGGTGAGTCCGAGGATGCCGTGCTTTGCGGACACATAGGCCGATTTGAAGGGTGAGGCGACCAACCCATGGGCCGAGGCGATATTGATGATCCGCCCCCATTTGCGGGCTTTCATCCCCGCGATGACGCTTTTCGTTGCATAGAAAGCCGCAGACAGGTTTAGCGAGAGGATTGCCTCCCATTTTTCGTCCGGGAAATCCTCGATATGGGAGACGAACTGGATGCCGGCATTGTTCACCAGCACGTCAACCTTCCCGAAAGCCGCCTCGGCCGCTGCGATCAGACTGCGCACGCCGTCTGCTTTCATAAGATTGGCAGGATCGTAGATCACTCCCACGCCATGTCTTTCACTCATCTCGCGGCGCATGGGTTCGATCTGCTCGACCGGCTCGATACCGTTCAGCACGATATTTATCCCGGCGGCGGCAAGCCTCTCGGCGATGGCATGGCCGATACCACTGGACGACCCAGTGACAACGGCGGTTCTGATTGAAGACATGCGTGGTCCTTTCAGGAAATCAAGCGAGATAGTCGTGAACGATGCGCCCGTAGGGCAGGGTCAGGTCGGCCTTGAAGTGGCGGCCCTCGACCACACGCAGGACAGGAAGGTCGGCAACAGGGGCATTGATATGCGGCACCAGATGCAGCCGTGCAGGCCCCGAGTAGTGGAAGTGCATGGCAATATCGGTCAGGTTGTAGGCGATCAACTCAGCGACGCGCTGCCCACCCGTTGCGCAAGGAATGATCTTGAGATTGACCGAGGTTTTGCGCAGATGGGCGCCCCGCATGTTCGGGTCAGGCGCCATCCGGTCTTCATATTTGTAGGGCATCGTGCCCATCGCCACCCGCTCGTCGGCGTAATGCAGCGTGCCGGTCAGCGTGTCGGTGCGCAAGTCGAGCCTGGGCTCCCCGAACCGTTTGGGAAACCCCCAGATTTCGCGCCCTGCGGAAATCGGCGGCTCGTCGTTCAAGAACATCATCGCGGTATAGTTTACCGGCTCGTCGTTCAGGGTGCATGGGATGACAACGCCGGATTCGTGGTACGAACCGAATCCGGTGCTGTCCGGCATCGCGATCCACTCATAATGCACCAGGTTGCTCCCATCCGGCGTGAGCGGCTCGGGGACGAGACGGCGGATGGCGACGGGGTCGGTCTCATAGGTGATGACCATGTATTCACGATTGAGGAACCGATACGGGCCACGCGGATAGCTCGGGTTGGCCGGCGGCATCGCCACCAGGCCTCGGACTTCGGCAGGGGTCATCAGAGCGCTCCTTCAGGGGTCAACCAGATCGGTTCGGTTTTCAATGATTGCCTGCCGTTACAGAGTGCTCTGCAGGCTGAATTTGGAAGGTATCGTCAACCGCCAGAGGCGTAGAGGTGCTGAAGGCACCATTCGCGCTACCGCCCTGACAGGCGAAGTTCACCTGCTTCCGCCAATCAGATGGCGCTTCGGTCACCTTCACTGCTTTTGCGTCTGGCATCGGTTCCTCCTGAGTCATCCGGGGGTGTCAGCGTTCTGTCGAGCCGTTACCCATCGCGATCACGGTGCCGGTGATCGTGGCGGCTGCATCGGAACTCAGGAATGCCGTCACCTGAGCAATCTGGCCCGCTGTCACGAGCGATCTCGATGGCTGCCTCGCTTGCAAAACGTCACGGATGACTTCTTCCCGCGTCAGGCAGCGGTTCCAGGCAGTGTCTCGGATCTGCTCCTCCGAAAGTGGAGTCCAAACCTGTTCGGGGCAGACGGCATTGACCGTCACACCATCTTTGGCGACGTCCTGAGCCAGGGTTTTCGTCAGACTGATCACACCGCGACGCGCGGTTTCATACGCGGCGTAGCAGGACGAGCGGAACAGACCCGGCACAGAGGTGACGTTGACGATCCGGCCCCAGTTGCGCGCCTTCATTCCTTCGAGAACACCCTGGATGGCATGGAAGGACGCGGAAAGACTGTGCGCGATGATTAGGTCCCACGCCTTATCAGAGCAGCCTTTGGCTGGCACGAGCGTCGCCATGTTGACAACGTTTACCAACACATCGACACGACCAAACGCAGAATCCGCTGCGGCAATCAGTTTGCGGGCGCCATTCGGCTTGCTCAGATTTCCTGTGGCATGGACAGCGCGGATGCCGAATCTCTCTTCGAGTCCCTCGCACCTTGGTTCGATGGCGTCTCCGGGTTCGGGGCTGTGCAACACCAGATTCATGCCGGCTGCCGCAAGACGCTCGGCGACGGCGTGTCCAATCTCCCCCGATGATCCGGTGACGACGGCCGTTCTCACTTCGGACACTGCCCGCCAAGTCGCGAGCTCTGCAGATTTCGCCCCGAGTGATGCATCCCGGATCGGGCGCATCGCCGGGCGCGGGCTTCTGGCCTCGTATCCGATCCTTGCGGAGTTCATGGCACGGCTCCTTCCTTTGGCATTGACCTCAATTCCGTCTTGATGACCGCATGCCCCTCCAGCGTCCGATGCACAGGACACCTGTCCGCGATTGCAAGCAGGCGCCCGCGTTGTTCCTCCGTCAGATCGCCGCCGAGCCGGATCCGACGGTTGAAAAGGTCCGCAGCAGGCGTCGAGACCTCGGAAGCTCCGCAATCTTCGGCATGGCACCTATTGTGCGTCACATCGACCACAACATCGGATAGCGGAATGTTCTTGTGGCGCGCGTAAAGCCTCAAGGTCATGGACGTGCAGGTGCCGAGGGCCGCCGACAGCAACTGGTAGGGACTTGGACCGCGATCGGTTCCGCCTACGGCCGCGGGTTCGTCGGCTACGAGTTGATGCTTGCCGTCGATGAGCACATCCTGACGGAACCCGCCCGGCTCCACCTCAACCACGCGCACCACTCCTTCGGGTGTGGCCGGGTTCACCGTCTCGGGCGACAAAATTAAGTATCGCTGCGACCATGCAGCGATGACCTCGGCAGCATATTCGGCGTCCTCCTCGCGCGACAATAGATGGTCGGCATCATCGAGAGTGACGAAGCTCTTGGGGTGTTTGGCGGCACCGAAGATGAGCCCGGCATTTTCGATCCCAACGACGGCATCGCCCGGCGCGTGGAGGACCAGTAAGGCGCGGCCCTTCTGGGCCAAGGCCGCCTCGAGGGACGACGCTTCTATATCATCGATGAATTGCCTTCGGATTTCGAATTGCTTACCCGCCAGCGTTACCAAGGCGGCACCGTCCTTGCGGATTGCGTCAAGTTTGCCGCCAAAATTCTGGGCAATATGGGCCGGATCGGCAGGGGCTCCGATCGTCGCAACCGCTCTCACGCTCGCGACCTCGGGGGCAGCTTTGATCACCGCCGCGCCACCGAGCGAATGACCGATCATCAGTTGCGGTGGCAGGCCGCGTCTTTCAAGGTACTTCGAAGCCAGGATAAGATCAGCCACATTGGAGGAGAAATTCGTGTTTGCGAATTCGCCCGCCGAGTGCCCGAGACCGGTGAAGTCGAACCGCAACACGGCGATGCCGCATGCGGCCAGTTTTCCCGCGATCCGACGCGCGGCCGCAATGTCCTTCGAACATGTAAAGCAATGTGCAAATACCGCGCTGGCGCGCACCGGGCCCACAGGAAGATCGAGCCTGGCAGCGAGACGGGTTCCGTTGTGACCGTTGAATTCGACACGTTCGCTTCGCATATTGTTCTTCCTTTTCGGATGCGGCAGAGATGCCATTTGACGACCGCCGTGAGGGAAATCGGTTTCGGGCAAGTGCGACGCCCAAGCGGCTGAACTTTTTTGGCGCCGACGGGCGCTCGTCCTAGGGCTTGCCAAATTGATCGCCACCTCCGTTGGCCTGGCTGAGAATTTCGTCCATGCGGGCCTCTTCACCTTCGATGGACGTAGGCGTTTCAGCTCTCCCGGATTGCCGGACCAACTCGTTCGTCACATTCATCTGCCTGATGAATCTCCGACAACCCTTGCAGATCGCCAGATGCAGCCAGAGCCGCAGGGTACTCCGCGTGCCCAACTCTCCATCGAGCAGGCCACTGGCGCGGCTGGCAACATCGTTGCACTTCAACATTTCACGGGTCCTTTTCCGCGTGCTTCACGGGCAGGACCGGTCAGGCTCGACAACGTTACAGCGAACAAGCGCTCGCCCTTCGCCATTGAATAGTCAGGCCCTACTTTCTCATGAGTTTGTCGAGACCAGTGCGCAACGCAAAGCGGGCCCGGTGCAGCAACACGCGTACGTTGCCTTCCGAAATTTCGAGCATACGGGCCACTTCGGCTGAGCCGAACCCATATTGCCCTCGGAGTATGAGGACCGCCCGCTGCGCCGGCGGCAGCTCCTCGATCGCGCGACTGACATGCTCAAGGATCAAACGATCGTTTGCGAGGCGCTCGGGCGTGATTTCGTCCCAGAGTTCCGGCATATTTTTCCATCGCCCCATGCCGTCGAACGCCGCTGCAAGGCCACCATCATCATCCTCCTCGAACGACAGGCTGCGCCCTTCGCGTGAGGCGCGGGTACGGGCCTTGTTGGCAAGAATGGCGAATATCCAACCCGCAAGGGAGGAACGTCCCTCGAACTGGCCAATATTGCGCAACACAGCCACCCAAGTGTCCTGAGTGACCTCTTCCGCTGTTGATCTGTTGCGCAGGATTACCGTAGCGAACCGGATCATACCCTGGTTGTGCTGGCGATAGAGTTTCTCGAAAGCTCCCTTGTCTCCGGCGACAAGGGATTTAACCAAGGTGACTTCATCCTGCGAATATGTCTGTGTTTGATCGCCCAAAGGACGCTCTCCGAAAGTCAAAGTTCGATCAATTCTGGGGAAATGGCGAGTGTGCCGTAACACTTCCGACGCAACGGTGTCCCCCGATTGTCGCGGGCGCGATGTCCGTCGGACCGAGGTCGCGCGACCGCATTGCAACCCTTCTGAAAAAGGAGCCGGCCGAGATGGAAAGACGTGAAGAACGGATATCTGTGAAAGGCGCCGCAGTCGCGTTGATATTGACTGCGGGCTTTGTGCTGCTTGGCGGGCCGGTCGCGTTGGGTGCCCATCCATGGTGGGGGACGAAGGTGGGGTTCTCCGGCATCGTGATAGGCTTGATCGGATGGGCTCTCGTTCGATTCACACGCGTGCCCGTGGGGGCCATTCGTTGGCTGTCGGCATCGACATTTGTCGCCGGAGTCGGCGTGACCTGGATCGGAAAGGCGGTGTTTGTTAGGTCGTACGGCGATGATGTCCTTGCCGGGCGCGCCTGGTTCTTCGGCTGGATCGTTCTCTTGGCCGGTGCGTATCTGCTGATTGCCACGCTCTGGTCCGCAGGCCGAAGCGCCCGAGGGTGACGATGAGCTTTTTTCCTTGCGGATCGCATTTGTCGCAGTCTCCCGGGATGGTGCCGATCGGCGTCGTGCATCAGTCGGAAAGCCGCTCTGTCGATGCCTGAACCGCGCTTGGAACGGCGAGTTTCTGTCACTCAACGCCACCGGCATACGCGTTCGAAGGAGCAGGAACTGCGGGAGCTGGAATGCCATGTTTGCACCGCAAATCAGCTTACTGGTCCGTGGTGGCGTTGGATTGCGCTGGAAATCTTGTCACCGCTCGTCCGGCCCAAACCACAGTGGGTTTCGTCTTCAGGACTGGGGAAGAAATTCCCGATGCGCTGTTGAACCGCCTCGTGGTCGCCGGCTCGGTCCGGCTCATGCCCGTTGGCTTGTGTCTCTCGCCAGCGAGCAGTGTTGCCGACAGAGCGGCCGGACGACCTCCGACGCGGAACGTACAGGACGGCAACGGCCGCTGCGACGAGCGCCAACAAAGCGATCCCTGCATCCATGCCAGTGGCCCATCCACCAAAAAATGTGATGGCCGGGGCTAAAACAAGGGCGCTCAGACAACACACCTGAATGACGGAGACTGGTGATCTTGGGCGTCTCTTGGGGTCCGTGCTCATTTTCTTCCCCTATCTGTCGCGACGAAATCGAGTGCCAAGGAAAAGACCGAGGCCCAGCAACACGGCCGTCGATCCGACGTTGAAGGTCAGGATGAGCACCGACGCGTCGATCGGATGAAAGAGAGACATTGCCACTGCGGTCATCCCGGAGACGGCCAAGCTTGCGAGCAGTGACACCTTGGCGACGTCTAGGCGCGCGGCGTGGTGTAACATCAGCGAGGCCGCCAGCCCCAAAGGAAGGCCGACCAGGGTTAAGGTTGCGAAGCAGTCGGCCGTCTGTCCTAGAGTAATCCCTTTGGGACCGATAGCGACCCAGTGGGTAAGACATTGATATCCGACGCTCGAGAGCCACAGACCCATCGGTGGCAACGGGAGAAATCCCCAAAGGCGCGACCGATCCGGCACGCTGAGCAGAAACGCGGCGATGGCCGCGAGCACGCCTGTCGCCAGAGCCGAGCACAGGGTGAGAAGGTAGGGAGTCTGATGGAGTAGCGTCGGCAAGTCCGGACGGAGTGGGTGCTCAATTGCGATGACGCCGATCAACAGTGCGGACACGGAAAGCCAGACGACGGCACGCTGCACCGGCGGCCTGTAGCGACGGATCGGCGTCGGATGAGATGCAAGCGTTGCGATCAGTTCGGGGGTGGTGGTCAATGGTTTTCCTCACCAATAAGGACGCGGCGCAGCCGAGTGATGGCGCGATGGGTCAGCACCTTGAGCGACGAAATCGAGCGGCCGGTCGTGCTGGAGGCTTGACGAAGGGTCTGTTCTTCGAGTTTCAGCAGCTGGATGGCCTGCCGTTGCGCGTCAGGTAGCTGCGCCAGTTCTGCGACAAGCTTGGCCCGATCGATCGCCCCTTCAGCGATCTCCGTGCCGTCCACCGTTCCACTCGTCAAAGGGATCAGCGCCGCGTTGATGGCATTGCGGCGGGACTGTCTGCGCAACCGGTCCACAATCCGTCGGTTCGCAATGGCGACCAGCCAGGGTCCGAATGGCCGTGTCGGATCGTAGGTGGCACGGATCGCGTGAAGCGTTAGCAGGATATCCTGCACAGTATCTTCGATGTCCGGCTGACCAATCCCGCGCCGGGAACACCTGGCGCGGAGGAAGGGTGTGACTTCCGTCAGCAGCCGCTCATATGCCGCTCCATTGCCGTCCTGAGATCGCGCCATCAGGATGGACCAGTCCACTTCGCGCGCAGAGGCATCACGGTCGTCGGCCGCGACCGGACCAGCACCATCGACGAGGCGAAGCCTGCGTTCGTTGTGCCTCGTCGGCCCCGCTCCTTCTCTTGCACGGGTCATGCTTCCTCCCACCATCTGTCCGGTCACCTGCGCGGCGGTGCCGGTCTTCTCGGCGTTCCATCCACCCGCCATTGCATTCGCAGGCGCTTCGCGGTCGACGGGCCCACATTGGTAAGTTCGCTTGAGGCGGGAAAATGTTACACGCGATCGCAAAGGTTCCAGGTGCCGTCGGCGGCGGCTTCGGCATTCGAGCCGGCCGAAAATTGACCTGACGGAGCAACCGGGGCGGATCGAGGTCGTTGCGGTGTTAGGACCTTTGCCCCCCGTCGCATATCGGGGCGTTTTGAACCGCCGGTTAGGGCGGCTTTTGGAATGACCCTCTCGCGGAACGCGACTTGCAACGCCGCACTCGTGACGAGTGCCGAGCGATGGTTCTTTCAGATGTCCCGTCCACGCTCCATCTGCAGACGGGCGCTGATGGACCCGTAGGTGTTCACGGCGGAGGGCACAAGAAAGGTAAGGGTCGCCTTCCACCAGTCCGGCGCGTGTCCGGACAGCAGCACATTGCCCTGATTGATTATATTCAAGGCCAAGCCGACGACGACGGCGACCCCGAGAGACCGTCGGGGAACGCCATCTCCGGCGGCCAGCCTGATAAGCCTTGCAAATTTCATGTCCGCGTACTTCCCATCTTCCATTCCCCCACCCTGCGGGCCACACAGGGCTCCTGCATGTCCTCCATGAAGATGATCTGTTACGCCGGGTCGCCCCCCATGATCTCTGCGAACCATTTGCGAACTGCCGGAAGCACCAGATGGTCGGCCGAAACCCTTTCGCGACGCGTGCGTAATCATCCTGGTCTTCCGGTCCCGCCAAAAGCATTGGGAAGCCGGTTACGCCGGCAGCCCGCGTAAGCGAGAGATCCTTCAGGGTCTCATTTCGCGCCTCAGGTCCGTCATAGGTGTCTCGGAATGACGGCCCGTCTGCTCCGAGTTCGACGGCGATACGGACCAACTCGTCGGGGCGTGTGACATCGCGGCCCTCGGCATAGAAAGCTCGTTGGACGCAGTGAAGGCCGGCAACTGCCGCTCCCATCCGGCGCAACACGACAACCGCTCGAGCCGCAGGCTCGGTGTCGTAGACAAAGTCTTCGCGATCAAAGAAACGGAAATCGAACGGCTGCCCGGTCGTCGCATGCACGTGGGTCCAATGACTGCGGATCTCCGCCCTTCCCGGATCGGTTAACGCCTCGTTCGTTCCAGGTCTCAATCCACCGACGGCGACGTGAATCGGCAGATCTTCACCGAATTCCGAAGTGATCGCCTCGATCACCGGCGCGAAGCCCCAACACCACGAGCAGCACATGGGATCGGCAAAGTAGAGAAGGATTCGGCATATTTCTGGTTCACGTTCCAGGCTTGATATTTTTGGACTATACATTCCACAAATACCGGAGAATTCGCCGCCGGCAACAGGTTTTGCCAACGTCACGCAATGGAGAAGACCATGGAAACCACGTCTAAACTCCACCCTGGCCAGAGATTCGCACGCGAGACATATCGGCGCCTTGACGGCCCAGACTTTGACTTTGGCGGAACTGGCCGCTGGCAGACCCTCTTCGTGATCCGTGGCCAGCATTGCCCGATCTGCAAACGCTATCTGACGGCCCTCGACGCCGCGCGCAGCGAGTTTGACGAGCTCGGCATCGAGATTGCGGCCGTCTCCGCCGACAGCGAGGCACAAACGCGTATCATGGCCGAGGCATGCACCCCGGGCTTTCCGCTACTGTATGGAATGGGCGAAGCGATGATGCAGCGCCTTGGGCTCTATGTTTCCGAGCCGACGTCGTCCGGAGAAACCGACCATCGGTTCCCAGAGCCAGCGCTCTTTGTCGTGAACAGCGATGGGCGACTTCAGATCGTCGACGTCACCAACGCCCCGTTCGTCCGCCCGGATCTCGAGACGCTGCTTGGCGGTCTTCGCTTCATTATCGCCAAGGACTACCCGATCCGTGGAACCCACAGGTGAGGCTCTCGGTCTGATCGTCAGGGCGCGGTGTAACGTTACCGGACCTGAAGCGGTCATCGCTACATCAAGCGAGGTCTATGAGACATGTCCAACTTCATTTTCGAGCACGGTGCGACCCTCCGGCTGACCGTATTTCTGATCGTGCTTTTGCTGATGGCCGCCTGGGAATTGGCCGCGCCGCGCCGGCGGCGCGAGATCCCGCGGTTGATCCGTTGGTCGAATAACCTCCTGTTGGTCGCGATCGACTCTATGGTCGTACGGTTCCTTTTTCCGATCCTGGCGACCGGTCTCGCAGTTGTCGCGAAGGACCAGCACTGGGGCCTTTTAAATCTTGTCGCTCTGCCGTCCTGGGTCGCAATCCTGGTCTCGATGATCGCGCTTGATCTGGTCATCTTCCTACAGCACCTGGTCTTCCACGCGGTCCCGGTGCTTTGGCGTCTGCACCGCGTACATCACGCCGACATCGAGTTCGACGTGACAACGGCCGTACGATTCCATCCGTTTGAGATCGTGCTGTCGATGGCCGTGAAGATGGCGGCCGTCGGCCTGCTGGGAGCACCACCGGTCGCCGTCCTCCTGTTCGAAGTGCTGCTCAACGCGACCGCGATGTTCAATCACGCCAATGTCCATCTTCCGAAACCGGTCGACCATGCCTTGAGGAGCGTCCTGGTCACACCCGACATGCATCGCGTCCATCACTCGGTGCGGCCAGATGAGACCAACAGCAATTTCGGGTTCAACCTGAGTTGGTGGGACCGCCTGTTCGGGACGTACTGCGCCCAGCCCGCCGCGGGCCACGAGCAGATGACGATTGGGCTCGAGGCGTTCAGAAGCGGTCGTGATCTGTGGCTCGACAGGTTGCTGATTCAGCCGTTGCTGGAGCCAGAGCCGCCTCATCCGCGCACGTCGGACGAGGCCGCGCAATAGGGCTTGCGGCCAAAGCCCGGCGAAAGGTGGGGCCGCGCACGATTGCCATGCAAGCTACCGCGATGGCGTGGGCAAGATACCGACAAAGAAATTGCATGACAGGAATTCTGCCACCAGCGTCAGGGCCTCCGGCGGAGCAAAGCTCACAGCTGCCTCCGCAATGGTCGCGCCACCGGCGAGGTTTTGAGCAAAGGCGAATGCAATCGGTGATAGGACACTGATCGTAGGAGCACCGGACAAGCGATAGACAGCGATATGTTCGCCCGGCGCAGCGAGGTCGACGGCGGCAAGGGCGGCGGCGCGGCCATCGCTCTCTTCGATCAACTCCGCTTCCCAGATATGGCGGGCTGGGTGGCTGAGCCTCAAGAGGGTCAGGGCGGGATGGGGCGCATAGCGAATATTCGCATCGTAGTTCAGCGGAATGGCGCCCAACGCTTTACTGCAGTTGGCCGTCGCGTCCGGCCAGTGAGCGGCTCGGTTTACCGCCCATTCGAGCCGGGCGACATCCGGAAGATAGCGCAGGGACTCACTACCCGGAAACCCCTCGAGAAATTCGCCAAATCCTTGCCCGTAGGCATAGAGGTCCGCCGTCGTGGGCCGCACGGCGGCAATGAACTGGCGTGCGGCGTGCTCAAAGAAGTCATCGCCGACCAGCCGCACGATCGCGGGGTAGGCCAACCGCAAGGCTCGGATAAATGCCCCCGTGACATTGTTGCGGTAAATGGCGAGCCGCGCCTCGGCACTCACCCGTCCTCCGATGATCACCGCCGGTACGCTGGCGCCGGCGGCGAGCACTGCGTCGCGGAAGTCCCGCTGGACGGCCATCAGGGAGGGCATTGTGGCTCCGGTCTGCCTCGGCTCAATCGCGCTGCCGCGCCGGCGGCTTCATCCAGCAGTACTGGTAAATGGGGGATATCGGCATCCCACTCGATCAAGGTCGGTCTCGGACCGATGAGCGCCAGTGCATGCTCGAAGAGCGCCCAGACTTCGGGTGCGATCCGCCGATCATGCGTATCGAGCAGCAAGGGTGCCGCTGCACCTTCCGCATGACTGTGGCCGGCAAGGTGGTATTCGCCGATCGCGTTTGCGGGAAGCGCGGCAAGATATCTCTCCGGATCCCAGCCGTGGTTGGACGCGCTGACGAAGACGTTGTTGATGTCGCAGATCAGGCCACAGCCGGTTTGAACCACCATAGCGGTAAGAAACTCAGCCTCCGGTATGGTCGAATGGCCGAACTGCAGATAGGTGGAGGGGTTCTCCATCAGGATTTGACACCGCATCGTCTCCTGCGTCGCGTCAACGTTTCGACAGACCACAGCGAGGCTTTCCTCGGTCAACGGCAGAGGCAGGAGGTCGGCAAGAAACTCATGGTCGACGGTCCCCCAGGCGAGATGTTCGGAAACGAGTCCCGGTTCGATCCGATCCGCGAGGTTGGCCAGCGCGGTCAGATGGGCCCGATCGATCCCTCCGGCGGACCCGAGCGACAAGCCGACGCTGTGCAGCGAGACGGGATAGTTCTCCCGCACGCGCTCAAGCACGGCAAGGCTCGTCGGCCCGAGATAGTTTTCGCTATGGACTTCGAACCAGCCGATCGCCGGCTGGTTCTCAAGCACGGCCCGATGATGTTGTGCCCGCAGTCCGATCCCCGCAGCGACGGTGATCGTGCCGGAACACCGTGCCGCGACTGGTGCGTTGTCCGACACGACCTGCGCACTCACGCCTTGCTGGGAGTCAGCGAGCCGCCAGCGAGCTTGCCACAATCGCCCGCCGGAAGGAGAACGAAGGAACTCGGATCGCGTGCGCTCTTGGCCAGACCCGCGCAGGAATGGGCGCCGGAGGCGCAGTCGTTGCGGCCAAGAGCATTAACGCCGAAGCAACGCTGCAGATGCTGGGCTGCGACGCGCTGAATATTCTTCTCGATCACCTGCTTGTTCGCGTCCGGATACTGCTTGAGCATCATGTCGAGCTTCTTCTGCATCACCGGAGTCATCTGCTGCGCCGATGCCGGTGCCGCAACACCCGCCGCCAGAGCGACTGCGGCGGCGACGGTCGTGAGGGTCAAAGTGCGACGATCCATTGTTCTCCCTTTCATCTGCTTTCATTCGCGCGCCCTGAGCGGACACAATGAACAGTTCGACGCAGACAGGAAAAGGTTACCCGGGGTTCTCGAATTTTCTTCCGCTACCACCAGCCTGTCTTCCTGAAATTCGGCATCATGTTGGCACACGCTCTGCCGTCGCGGACGCACGGGTCCGTCCAGAGACACCGACGCGCATGCCCTCTGCCCTGTCTCGGCGGCGACGCCCCTTTTACCCGGTACGGTCACTCAATGCGCTTGACTCCGTACCATAGTACAGAGCGCATAGGTGGGCATCGGAGGTTTCGATGTCACGACTCACCATCAGCCATGCGGCCAAAGCGGCCGGCGTCACTGTCGAGACGATCCGGTTCTATGAGCGCCGCGGCCTGATCGCCCAACCGCGGAAGCCCCAGGCTGGCGCACGGGAATACGACCAGGGGCTAATCGCTCGAATCCGGTTTATCCGACAGGCCCAGGAGATCGGCTTTTCCCTGCGCGAGATCGATGAGCTTCTCGCGCTCCGGGCCGACCCCGATGCCGATTGCGCCGACGTCAGACTGCGTGCCGTCGAGAAGCGCCAGGAGGTCGATATCAAGCTCGCCCGGCTCGAACTGATCCGGCGCGCCCTGGATGTGCTCATCGCCAGCTGCCCCGGCGGCGGTGCCGTGACGGCCTGCACCATCCTCGGAGCCCTGGAGGGCGCATCGATGGCCGAGTTCGCAGGGGAATCGACCCAGACCCAGGCGCTACCCGGTTCTGGTAGCGTGAACGGAGGGAATGCCATGCAAACGACGATTCTCGATATCGAGGGCATGCACTGCAAGGGCTGTGCGCGAACCGTGGAGGCTCTGCTCCGGCAGGCGCCGGGCGTACAAAAAGCCGAGGCATCCTACGAGGAGAAGCGCGCACGCGTGCTCCATGACGCCGGCCTGGCCTCCGCCGCGGTCCTGGCCGCGATCGTCGCCCAGGGCGGCTACAAGGCCAAGGAACGCAAGGCATGAGGCGGCGAGCATGACGGCCGCCATTGCGGCATCCTCCGCGCGGCCCTGGGGCGAGGAACCCGCCGGCCGTCCCGGCCTGACCCGCCTGCGCGCCCGGATCGGCGGGCTGCATTGCTCGCTTTGCACCGGCACGATCGAGAAGGCGCTCGGCCGCCAACCCGGAGTGGAAAAGGTCGCGGTCAGCCTGACCCACGAACAAGCGCTCGTCGAATTTGATCCCGCCAAGACCTCCGCTGAGGCGCTGATCGGCACGCTCCGCGCCATCGGCTACACGATCCATGACCCCGACAAGCTGCGCCCGTTCGAGGAGGAGGAACGCGACCTCGTCCGCGAGGGGCGCCGGTTTCTGGTCGCCACCGCCGCGAGCCTTCTGTCGATCGCCCTCATCGCCGGCGGCCACGGACCGCTGGCGCGGATCCTGCCCGTGATCGCAACGGCCAGCCTTGCGGCCTTCGTCTTCCTCGTCCTGCGCGCGCAGGGATTTTTGCCCGCCGCCGTTGGCGCCGGCGGGCTCGGCCTTGCCGCCCTCGCGCTCTTCGCGTTGAAGACAGCGGGCCCGCTGGCCCCCGCGACGCCCTGGATCGTCGGGAGCCTCGCCCTCCTTCTCGTCTTCGGCATCGGCCGGCACATCCTCGTGATGGCCGTGCAGGCGATCCGCCGCGGAATTCTGAACCAGCATGTGCTGCTGGAGACCGGGGCCTTCGCCGGCATCGCCGGAGGCGTCCTCGGCCTTGCGCTCGGCCGGCCCGGCTATCCGACCGCGCCATTTTTCGCCGTGACGGTGATGGTGACGACCTACCATATCTTCTCGGAATGGCTGTCACTCATCGTCAAGACCCGCTCCTCACAGGCGGTCAAACGGCTTCTCGACCTGCAGCCGGAGATGGCCCGGGTCGAGCGCGAGGAGGGCGCGCAGGAGATCCCTCTGACCGAAGTCGCTCTCGGCGATCTGGTCAGGGTCCGGCCGGGTGAACGCCTGCCGGTCGATGGCGCGGTCGTCGAAGGCCGCTCGCGCATCGACCAGTCGCTCGTCACCGGCGAGCCGATGCCGATCGAGCGCGGCCTGGGCGACGCGGTGATCGGCGGCACGATCAACGACACGGGCACGCTTCTGATCCGGGTCACGGCCGTCGGCGCCGGTAGCTTTCTGCAGCGCGTGGCGCGCGAGGTCGAGGATGCCCGGGCGTTGAAGCCCGGCCTCCTGCATCTCGTAGACCGCATCCTGCGGATCTATACGCCCGCAATCCTCTCGGTCGCGATCCTGTCGTTCCTGGGCTGGGCGCTCCTGCCGCAGATGTTCGGGTTTGCGCCCGACGTCCAGCGCGCGGTCTTCGCCGGCCTCAGCGTGCTGGTGATGGGCTATCCCTGCGCCGTCGGTAGCTCCGCGCCGCTGTCGATCGTGCGTGGGGCCGGCGAGGCGGCCGAACGCGGCATTCTGATGCGCACCGGAGAGGCGTTTCAAGGCTATCGCCTTGTTCGCCAGATCGCCTTCGACAAGACCGGGACGCTGACCGAGGGCCATCCGCGCATTCACGAGATCGAAGCCGTTACCGGGGACCGCGCCGGGCTTCTAGCCCTGGCGGCCGCCGTCGAGCAGTCTTCGGAACATCCGCTGGCGCGCGCCATCGCCGAGGCGGCCTTCGACGCCGGCATAAGCGTGGCGCGGGCCGAAGCCTTCGAGGCCACGCCGGGCAAGGGCGTCACGGCTCGGGTTCGCGGCGTCGATGCCGCCGTGGGCAGTCCGCGCTTTCTGGCCGAGCGCGGCCTGGACCTCGCGCCGCTCAGCGCCCGGATCGGTGCATTGGAGGCCACCGGGCGCACCGTGGTTCTGGCAGCAAGCGGCGGGGGACTCCTGGGCCTTCTCGCCTTCGGCGACGCACCGCGTCCCGATGCGGCCGCGGCCATTGCTCGGCTCCGCGCGGCCGGCGTGCGGACCATCCTCGTAACGGGCGACAGCCGGGCGGCGGCGGAGCGCGTCGCGGCAGAGCTCGGTCTGGACGAGGTTCACGCCGGGGTGCTGCCCGGCGAGAAGGCCGAACTCGTTCGCGAATTGCAGAAGCGCGCACCAACGGCGATGGTGGGCGACGGGATCAACGACGCGCCGGCCCTGATGCAGGCCGATGTCGGCATCGCAATGGGATCGGGCACCGATATCGCGATCGATGCCGCCGACATCATCATTCTGAACAACCGACTCCTGAATGTGGTGGAGGCCCGACGGATCAGCCGGCGGGGCTATGCAAAGATGCTGCAGAATGTGGGACTCGCCTTCCTCTTCAACGGGATCGGCGTGCCGGCGGCGGCAACCGGGCTCGTCTATCCGGTCTGGGCCATGGCCGCCATGGCGGCGAGCGTGACGGCGATCTTCCTCAACTCGCTCTGGGGCCAGCCGCGGCTCTTCTTCGACGCCATCCTCAGTGTCGGTCGCCATCCGGGAGCGCGCGATGATCGCTGACCTCGGCCCAGCCATGCAGCAGATCGCCGCGCTCACGCCCGCGACCGTGGCCCTGGTGGTGCTTGCCGGCTTCGTCGTCGGCCTTGCGCCGAGCTCGTTTCCGCTGATCTCGGTCGCCACCGGCCTGGCGCTCGGAGATGGGACCGACGGCGCGCGCCGCACCCGCCTGCACGGACTGCGGCTGTCGCTCGCCTTCGTCCTCGGAATCGTCACCGTCGATATCGTGCTTGGCGTGCTCTTCGGCCTCTTCGGCTTCGCTGTGCTCCGGCTCTTGGTGTCCTATCTGCCGATCGCCTACCTCATCTTCGCCGCGCTGATGATCGCCATCGCCCTGGCGCTTTTGCGCGTGATTCACGTCACCCTACCGAGCCTTTCCCCGCGCGTTCGCGCGGTGAACGGCATTGCCGGCAGCTACGCGCTCGGCCTGCCGTTTGGGCTCTCGACCTGTCCGGCCTGCACGCCGCTTCTGCTGCCGGTTGTCGGCGCTGCCGCAGCCAGCGGCAGCCCCGTGCTCGGGGCAGTTCTGATGGGGGCCTTCGGGCTCGCTCGCGGCATCCCGGTCGTCGTCGCCGCGACGACCGCAGGCAGTATCGCCCATCTCGCCAGAGTGCGCCCGTTTACGCTCTGGGCCGAGCGAGTCGGCGCGGCGCTGATGGCTGTCGCAGCGGCCTACTTCCTCTACGAGGCAGCCTTTTATGCCGGCTGGCTGTCGTAGGAGCGCCTCTGACGTGGACTCTTTCGTCACGACGCTGGCGATTAGCCCGGCGAGACGATGCGGTCGCGTGTTTCTGGCCGCGGCTCTCCGCTTCACGGGCTTCCATTGCTGTGAAACAGTCACGCCCCGTGAACACGGCCTCGGTATTTCGCACGGGCGAGTATGGCATGCGGCCAAGAACCGACGCCGGGTCGCACTGGGGCGCCGAACCGACAGGATCTCGCAAAACCTTACAATTTCACGCCGGCGCGGCGGGTCACGCGGCGCAGCAGGACAGCTGTGTGACATCCTTGGTGAAGGTCTGGGCGGCGAGCTTCAGCCCTTCGACCATGGTCAGATACGGGAACAGCTGATCGGCCAGTTCGGCCACGGTCATGGTGTTGTGAATGGCAAGCGCTGCGCTCTGGATGATCTCTCCAGCCCCATCTGCGACGGCCTGGACCCCGATCAGCCGGCCCGAACCCGCTTCAGCCACCAGCTTGATGAAGCCGCGGGTGTCGAAGTTGGCGAGCGCCCGTGGGACATTGTCCAGGGTCAGCGTCCGGCTTTCGGTTCGGATGCCGGCCTTCGCCGCCTCGGCCTCGCTCAAGCCGACGGTGGCAATCTGCGGATCGGTGAACGCGACCGCGGGCATCGTGCGAAGATCGAGATCGGCCGCACCGCCCGTCATGTTGATGGCGGCCCGACTGCCGCCGGCCGCGGCGACATAGACATACTGCGGCTGGTCGGTGCAATCGCCGGCGGCAAAAATCCGCGGGTTGCTCGTGCGCATCGTTTGGTCGACCATGATCGACCTGTGAGAATCCACGGCGACTGCTGCGGTCTCGAGCTGCAAGTCCGCCGTTCTGGCCATCCGACCGGTCGCGACCAGGAGGCGGTCGACCCTGACTTCGCCTTGGCGGGTGACGAGGACGAACTCGCCCTCCGAATGGGCAACGGATGTCGCCACCGTTCCGTCAAGAACCTCGATGCCCTCGTCGCGAAACACTTCGGCAAGGGCCTCGCCGATCGCGGGATCCTCCCGGGAGAGCAGATGGCGCCGCGCGAGGATCGTGACCCTGCTGCCGAGCCGGGCGAAGGCCTGGGCCAGTTCGACCGCGACCACCGACGCGCCGATGACCGCCAGGCGCTCCGGGATGGTGTCGGTTGCTAGCGCTTCGGTCGACGTCCAATAGGGGCTGTCCGGCAACCCGGGAATGTCCGGAATCTGTGGGTTGGCGCCGACGGCAATCAGGCACCGGTCGAAGGCGACGGAGCGGTCCTGACCGTCCCGGCCGCGCACCACCACCGTGGTCTCGCTTTCGAACCGCGCCTCCCCCGGGAGAAGGGTGATGTCGGGGTTGGTCTCCAGGATGTCTTCGTATTTTGCCTGGCGCAGCTCGGCCACGCGGGCCTGTTGCTGGGTCAGGAGGCGGTCGCGATGGATGACAGGTTCCCTCGCGCCAATTCCGTCGTCGAACGGGCTCGTGCGGCGCAGATGAGCGATATGAGCGGCCCGGATCATGATCTTCGACGGCACGCAACCGACATTGACGCAGGTACCGCCGATCGTACCTTGCTCGATCAATGTGACCCTGGCGCCCCGTTCGGCCGCCTTGAGGGCGCCCGCCATCGCTGCGCCGCCACTGCCGATGACGACGACATGCAGCTTGCGGGGAGCGCCACCCCCTCCGGAGTCGGCCTCCTGCAGGCGTGCCGTGTTCTGGCCCGGTGCGCCGCCGACCGCCGCCGTCCGCGCCACCGTTCTCGGCTCCGCGCGATAGCCGGCGTCGGCCACGGCGCCGATCAGCGCTTCGACGGGAACATCGGCGGCAGTCGTCACTCGTGACAGTCCCGTTCGATCGGACACATCGGCCCGCTCCACGCCTGCGACCTGCTCGAGCGCGGCTTTCACATGCGCGGCGCAGGACGGACAGGTCATCCCGGAGATCTTCAGATCGGTCATCACATCTCTTCTTTCGAACTCACGCTTCAGGTGCTGTGCCAGATTACTTGGACGGCCTTGGGTCCAGCTGCGTCCAGGTCTTCGGCTCTTGCGCCTATTGCTTCACGTCCGCCGGATAACCCCGGTCGGTTACGATCTTGATCAGCTTGGCCGGTGTCGTTTGCGCCGGATCGTAGGCAATGGTGGCGGTGACGTCGGCCATACCGTCGGGTTGGCTCACCGACACCGAATTGACGCCTGGGACATGCCGCAGGGTACTCTTGATGATCGGGCCGCAGAGAACGCAACCGGCATGATGCACATCGAGGATGACGGTGCTGCCGTCCGACGCCAGCGCCACCAGCGGTGGGGCAGCAAGGCCAAGGGCAAGAGCCGCGGCGAATACCAGTTTTTGCATCTGAATCTCCTCAGGAATGCGGTCAGAACGCGACCGCGCGGATGACGTAGGGAAAGGCGACGGCCACGATGACGAGAAGGCCGGCGATCCAGAGCCCGATCCGAGCCACACGGTCGGATTGCGGCGAGGCGCAATAGCCATCCGCGCAGGCCACCTGCCGCTTCCGGCGCAGCCGCCAGGCGCCATAGCCGATGAACCCGAGCGAGACGACCGCGAAGATCGGCTGAAAGGGCTCGAGCGCCGTCAGGTTGCCGATCCAGGCGCCGCTGACGCCGAGCGTGAACAGAATGAACGGGACGACGCAACACGAGGCCGCTCCGATTGCGGCGGCGATCCCGCCCAGGGAAAGGAGCCGAGCTCCTGTTTCGGGGTCTCCGCCCCTGTCCGTCTCGCTCAGGCGTAACGCTTCAGCCTCTCGACTCATCATGCTGTCCATCCATCTTGCTGCGTCTGGACAATGAACATAGGTGCTGTAGTAACTACAGGATCAAGAGGGAATCTGCCGGGGAGCGCAATTTCTTGAGTAACGAGCCATTGATCCAGATAGGCACGCTGGCCAGGCGTACCGGCACCAACATCGAAACGATCCGCTTCTATGAGAGGATCGGCATTCTCGTGGAGCCACGTCGCGCGGAAAACGGCCGTCGTCTTTACGATGAGGGGCAGGTCGAGCGGCTCTCCTTCGTCCGGCGCACGCGGGCGCTCGGGTTCAGCCTGGGCGAGGTCCGGGCCCTATTGGCACTGGCAGCGTCCCGCGATGTCGACTGTGCCGAGGTCAAGGGCATGGCGAGCCGCCATCTCGACGAGGTGACGGCCAAGATCGCCGATCTTGTGACCATGCAAGCCGCGCTGGCCAAGCTGGTCGCGCAATGCGAGGCAGGCGATCAGTCGGGTTGCCCGATGATCACGACGCTCTTCGGACGAAGAACATCTATCGGCGATGTCGATACCTGAATTCGTCGGAATGGAGCGGGAGCGATCATGAACCTTGACGCGCTGACCCTCTTCGGCCTCGTGGCGGTGGGCGCCATGCTGATCTTCTACGCGCTGGAGGATCGAAGCCCCTGGTTCATTCTGGCCTTCGCCGTCTCGTGTCTCCTGGCGTCAGCCTATGGCTTCCTGCAGGGCGCCTGGCCCTTCGGACTGGTCGAAGCGATCTGGGCCCTCGTGGCCGCACGACGCTGGTGGCTAAGACGCTCCGACTGCAGCAGCCGATCGTCTCATCACGCGCCGCCGGTCAATTCCGGCGCTTCCGGGCAGAGCGCCTCGATGACCCCGCAGGATCGCTTACCACTGCTCCCGCAGCGGTCGATGGCCCGCGCGAGTTCCGTCTCGAGCCGTTGGAGGGCCACGATCTTGTCGCGGATTTGGGCAAGATGCGGCCCCGCTACCGCACAGACATCCACACAATCGGCCTGCGCGGGCTCCCCGAGATCGAGCAGGCTCCGGATGTCGGCCATCGAGAATCCGAGATCCCGCGCGCGTCGCACGAAGGCGAGCCGTCGGACATCGCCGTTGGCGTAAGTGCGGCGCCCCCCTGCTGTCCGGGCGGGGGACGGCAGCAGGCCAACCCGCTCGTAATAACGGATCGTCTCGATGTTGACCCCGGTGATGCGGGACATTGCGCCGATGCTGAGGTCTCGGGCTCGCGTCTTCGTGAACATTTCCGTCATCCGAGATCTTGCTCCTGTAGCCCCTACAGGAACTACCACATGAGTCGACCGCCGCCAACGGCCTACACTCGGGAGTCTCTTGATGTCAGAACAACATTCGGTGCTGCGCGACCTCGACAAGCGCGAGCTTGCCAAGGCCGGTGTCGTCGGCGTGATCATCGCGCTTCTTCTCTCGGCGATCATGGTGCCAGTGTTCAAGGCCGGCGTGGCGCCGATGCCGATGCAGCCGAGCCTGGCGTTCGCGGAGACGGTGCTCGGACGACCGCTCCCGCTGGTGGTCGGGCTTTTCTTCCACCTGGCCTATGTGACCCTCTGGTCGATGACCTTTGTCGTCCTCTTCCGTACCCGGCTGACGTTTCGCAATGCGCTCCTGCTCGCTCTGGGACTCTGGATCGTCGCACTCGTCGTCTTCTTTCCGATCGTCGGGTGGGGGTTTCTCGGTCTTGCGGTGGGCCCGAAGCTCATTGTCGCCGCCCTGGTGCCACATCTGCTGTTCGCCGTCTTCCTCTGGATTGGCTGCCGCATCGCCTTCAGTGCGTCTGCCAGAGCGGAGAGCGTCCGGTGATCGAGCTCTACGCCGCTGCCACGCCGAATGGGCGCCGCGCCGCGATCGGGCTTGAGGAGGCGGGGCTGCCCTACCGGCTGCACAGGCTCGAACTCTCCGCTGGCCAACACCGGACACCCGAGTTCCTGCGGCTGAACCCGAACGGCAAGATCCCGGTGCTGTCCGAACCTGACGAGGCGTTGGTCTTAGCGGAATCCGGCGCGATCCTGATCTATCTGGCCGAACGGTCCGGAATGCTCCTGCCCCCCGCCGGCCCGCGACGGTTCGCAACCCTGCAATGGCTCTTCTTCCAGGTTGGCAGCGTCGGGCCGATGTCCGGACAATACAATCATTTCCGACGGAGAACACCGCGGGATATCTACGCCTTCGAACGGTACCAGTCCGAAGTTCTCAGGATTCTCGGAGTGATGGAGACAGCCCTAAAAGACCGGGAATTTCTCGCTGGAGAGTTTTCCGTCGCCGATATCGCATTGGTTCCCTGGTTGCGGGCGCTGCAACGCTGGGAGATGTCCTTTAGCACCTTTCCTGGCCTTGTCGCCTGGTACCAACGCGTCCTGCATCGGCCTGCGGTGCAACGCGGCTTCAAGGTCCTTGAGGTCGAGTGACGCTACGCGCGTGTCGGGGATCCCCGACTGGACGGGCAGGACCTAATGAAGAGTCTGCAACTCTTGCAAGCGGGTAGCTGCTAAGCGCGGAGTCTCGAGGATTGCGTTCGGCATGACGCGGGACACAAGTCGGCGGCATGCCCCTGCGAGATCATCAGGTGCCGCCTCCGGTTATGGGATGCGTTGGCCCGAAGCTCTGCATCACGATCACAGGATGGCAGTTGCTATACGATCGAGCTTGCTGTTCTCCCGGTAGAGGTAATGCACGGCGATGGCCGCGAGGATGCCGGTCGCTGTGCCTCCAAGGATATCGGTCATATAGTGTGTGCCGACATAGATGCGCGAGAGACAAACAAGGAACGCCATTGCGAAGAGTGCGAGCGCCCGCCGCGGCAACCTCTGGATCGCCAAGGCGGCCACCACGGACATGGAGGCGGTGGCGTGATCGGATGGGAACGACCAATCAGCGCTCTTGGCGATCAGGAGATGCGTGACTCCAGCGTCATAGGGCCGCAGGCGATGGATGAAGAGGATGATCCCCTGGTTGGCGGCGAGGCCCAGAACGAATGCGAGACCGGCACAGATCGCGGCATGACGGACGTGCAGGCGATCCGTCCGGCTCCACCATTGCAGGACCACGATGGCGACGATGAGGGGAACTCCGATCTGGGTGATGCCGATCATTATGTGATCGACGATTGGGTTCCTACCTGCGAAAGAGTTGATCCAGTGGGTAATCTCGGCGTCCATTGCCTGCCCTTCGTTGAACGGGAATGATCACGGCATGCAGGTCACCGAACACCGCATTCATCAGTTATTCCGCCTCAGCATCATCCTCAAGGGATTGGACGCACTTGTGGAAACTGCTGGCGGACTTGTGTTCTACCTGGTCTCGGCACCGACAGTCCTGCACTGGGTCAACCTGCTGACCCGGGACGAACTGACCGAGGACCCCCGGGACCTGGTTGCCACCCATCTGTTGATGGCGGCCCAGCACCTGACCGGAACAACCCAGTCCTTCTACGCCTTTTACCTCATCAGCCACGGGCTGATCAAAGTCGTGATGGTCGCCGGCCTATTGCGCGAGAAGCTGATTGCCTATCCGCTGTCTCTGATCGCGCTTGGCGCCTTCATCGCCTATCAACTCTACCGTTACAGCTATACCCACTCGTCTGGCCTCATCTTGCTGACGATATTCGATCTCATTGTCATCGGGCTCGTCTGGCACGAATGGCGAGTTCTGCGGAAGCACCTGCCGGTCGCCTGACGGCAGGGCACCGGGCACGCGGCCCCCATCGATATCCTCTGAGCGTGATCGCGGCTGTCGACTTGGCGGCCTGCTGGGTTTTCGGGAGGCGACGTGAGGGCTCCCGATCGGCAGATCTTCGGGTCCGATCTCAGCATCAGGGTGAGCGCTGAACTGCAGCAATCACGGCCGTCTCAGCAATGTGCCGGTGTGGACACATCGGGCCACGCGGCCTGCTGCTACCAGACCCAGAACAAGAGCAGCCAGGGGGCGAGGCCCGCGAGAATGCCGGCGAGACCGATGATGGTCGCGGCGGCGCGCCGGACGCCTGAGACGTAACGTCCGAGGATCTGCCAAAGCAGCAGCAGGCTCCAGGCGGCGCTGAACGCCAGCGCCGTCGCGCGCGCTTCCGGCACCCAGAGAAGCCGCAGGCCGTCGGCATGAAGGAGGGAGACGGTCTGCGCCGAGAGCCCGAGGATCACGCCGCAAGCGGCCAGCGGCAGAAGGGCCAGCGCCAGGTGATGAAACCGGCGCAAATCGCGGGCCGGGCCGAGCAGGCGCGCGGCGGCAAGGAGCGGGGCGGCGATGGTCAGTGTGAGGACCGCGGCCGCAGTAAGAATGAAGATCAGCAGGGTGGCGCCATCGAGCAAGGTCATCACGTCGTTGCGGCCGGGATAGTCGGTGAGCAGCCACCACGGCAGGCGGGTTTGCAGCGGCCAGAGGATCCCGGCGTTCACCAGCAAGGTCGCCAGCCACATCTTCAGCGCAATGAACCAGGGCGAGGCGGACCAGAGAAAGGCCGCGGGCGCCACGCCCATCAGCCCGGTGATCGTCAGCAGGCTGTCCCAAGGAGTCGCCGTCTGGCCGCCGAGCCGCACCACCTCGCTGCCCGGTGCGCGCGGGCGGAGCTCGATCGCATCGCGAAAACCCGCGCATCGGCCGCACATGTGGCAGGGCGACGCACTGTCGAGCCCCCGCAAGGCCACCAGTGGCGCGCACGTGACTTCGGTTGTCCGGCCCTGGTCCGCCGCAACGCGCGCCCAAGCCGCCATGTCGGCGCCGTAGTGCATCGGTGCGAGCTTCGCGAGCAGCCCGAAGACGCCATTCACCGGGCAAAGGTACCGACACCAGACCCGATGGTTGCGGCCATAGAGGTAACCCACGACAATCGCCGCGAGCGTCGAGCCGCCGAGGATGACGAGCGCCGGACCTGGGTATTGGTAGACGCTGACGAACTGACCGTAGATGGTAGTCATCACGAAGGCGGCGAAGGGCCAACCCGGCCAGCGCATCCAGCGCGGGATCGCCCGACCGCGACCGCGGCGGCTCGCAGCCTCGCTCAAAGCCCCTTCGGGGCACAGGAGCCCGCACCAGAGCCGGCCGAAGACCAGCATCGACAGCAGAACTCCTGGCCACCAGATCCCCCAGAAGATGAATTGGGCAAAGAGTGTCAGGTCGTTCCAGACATGCGCGGCGCGGCCCGGCAGCGGGATAAGGTTCGGGCCGATCAGCAGCACGGCGTAGACGCCGACCACACCCCATTGCAGCCGTCGGACTGCGCGCTGATGGCGCCGGAGCCACTCGCCCGCCTGGGCAAGCCGCGTGGCCCAGAAGCCCGGACGCCGTCGCCTCCCGGCGAAGAAGGTCGGCGGAGGTGCGGCCCCGTCAGGCATGGGCCATCCGGCGCGCCTGCCGGCGGAAGGCGAGCGCGATCCCACCCCAGTAGACCATCCAGCTTCCGAGCGTCACGAGATCCGGCGCTGCGCGGTATCCAGTCAGCGCGGCGACAACGCCGCCCACCGGCCGCGCATCGTCAAGGATGCCCGAGAGGTCCCAAACCGGATGCGTATAGGGCAGCGCGCCCAGCGAGACGAGATAGCCGGTGCCGGTGACGAAGAGCGCGCAGGCCAGCAGCAGCAGCATGATTTCGGTCAGACGGAAGAAGAGCCGCCACGACATGTATCTGCCGCCGAGCTGCAGCAGCCCATAGGTCGCAAGCGCCGCTGCGAAGGCAGCAAGCACAGCCGCAACCGCGCTCGCAGTCCAGCCGGTCGCCGCGATGATGCCCTGCAGGAAGATCACCGCCTCAGCGCCTTCGCGCATGACCGCGATCAATGCGAGCGCAAAGATGCCCCAGAGCCGGCCCTGCGCGAGCTTGTCGCTCAAACCAGTTTCGAGCTCGCGCTTCAGCGTGCGGCCATGCCGGCGCATCCACAGCACCATCTGAACCACGAGTCCGGCTGCCAGCAACATCAGAACCATCTGGAAGATATCGTGACCTTCCTGCGGAAGCGCATCGCCGAACCGCGTCAGCACCCAGGACAGCACAGCCGCCGCCGCGAGACCCGCCGCGACACCGCCCCAGAGATAGGCTCGTGCAGCAGCCGATCCGTTGTGGCGGAGCCAGGCCTGCAGGATGCCGATGACCAGGAGCGCCTCGATACTTTCGCGCCAGACGACGAAGATGATCTGCGCAATCATGGCGACCTCACTTGGCGACGATGACGCCTTTGCCGGCGTCGGGATGGAAATCGTCGAAGAAATCGTATTCTCCCCTCGACGGCCCGCGCAGGATCACGAAGGACTCGACACCCCCGCCCAGCACCTTCTCTTTCCGGAGCGACCGGCTTTCGAATTCGACCGGAGTCTTGCCGGCGTTGCGCAGCACGATCTTGATGCGGGTGCCCGCCGGGACCTCGAGCCGCGACGGGGTGAAGGTGCCATCCTTGAAGACAATGAGATAGCCGGCGTCATCTGCCATCGAGGGGCCGGCGATGGGGCCGATGCAGAGTGCTGCCGCCACAAGGGTTCTCGTCAGTGTACGTCGGTGCATCGGCAGGCCCCGTCCCTGATTGATCTGTCAATACGAGCCGATCTTGCCGACACCGGCGAAGACGAAGTCGTAGCTGGTCGTCAGCGGCTTGAACCAGGCTCCGACGCCGGTCTCCTTGTCGACATGGCGGCCGAATTCCGGTCCGGGGGCCTCGACGGTGAAGGTCAGGTGGTATTTGCCGACGCCGTCGAGCTTGACGTTGTCGCCGTAATGGGGCCCGTCGCTCGCCACCATCGGCATCAGCTTGCCGGTGATGGTCTTGCCGCCCGCCTTGGTCAGCTTGTACGTGATCCGGAGATAGGGCATCCAGTCGCCTTCAGCGAAGCCGTTTGGATTGTTGGCCAACGCGTGAATGTCGGCTTCGAGATGTATGTCCGTCTTGGCCGCCGGCGCCATGATGCCGGGTGGGTCCATCTCGATCGGCTGCAGGTACACGGCGCCGATCTCCATGCCCGCGGCATCCACCGGCTTACCGATCGGGTACTCCTTCGCCAAGGCCACGGACGGCGGCACAAGGACCGCCATTACGGCAAGGCCGGCGAGCGCCGATCGGGGTCTCAGTCTCATGATCTTCGCGCTCCCGGGTCCGCTTGCGAGTCGGGGCGACCCTAGCAGCCGCAATACCTGAGTGAAAGAGTAAACTTACTATAATGGTCAGACTAACCCCACGGTACGGTTCGCGGACCATCCCAAAGTCGAAGTCCCGGCTCAGCCCTGTGGGCAACCGCATGATCGGCGCCGACATCGGCACGGGCTCTGAACGGCGGAGGGCGCTGGACGGGGCAAGAGGTGCGAATGGCCGCGAACGCACCCGCGCTCGTCCTTCATGGTTCGTGTCCGTGAGTTCTCGCTCCAGCGGTTGGGTGCCTAATATAGCTAGACCCGAACTACCTTAACGGATCCAATGAAGTCGCGTAGGATAGTCGCTGCTGGGGCCGCCGTAATCCGACGAGGTGCAACATGCTCCCACCGCGCTCTCCGGACGTGTTCGAGTATGAAATCGATGTCGCCGACGATGAGATCGATGAGATGGGACACGTCAACAACGCCGTGTATCTGACTTGGGTGCAGGCCGCGGTCCTACGCCATTGGGGGCGCCTCGCCCCCACGGAGATGGTCGCCTCGCGGCGGTGGGTCGCCCTTCAGCATCGCATCACCTATCGCCGACCGGCCTTCTCGCACAACCACGTTGTCGTCCGCGTGGCGTTGCAGAAAGTTCGAGGCGCGCGAGCGTTCTACAGGACGGCGATCAGTCGGGGAGACGAGCTGTTGGCGGAGGTGGAAAGCAGTTGGTGCTGCATTGATGTCGTCTCCAGAAAGCCGGTGCGGCTTGCGCGCGACGTCGTCGCGCGGTTCTTGCCGATCCGCGGCCTCGGGCACCCGTCTTGACCAATCCGGGCCCTGGCGTGAAGACGATTAGCCTCCTCAGACCGGCGACTTCGCGAAGCGCAGGTAGGGCAGCTTGATGTCGAGGTTGCCGTATTTCTCCTGCGCCTGGTCGTTGTTCAGGCTGGTGGCCACAACCACATCCTGCCCCGGCACCCAGTTCGCGGGCGTCGCCAGCGGCACGCCGTCGGTGATCCGGACCGCGTCGAGCGCCCGCAGGATCTCGGCGAAGTTGCGGCCGACCGACATCGGATAGGTCATCGTCAGCCGCACCTTCTTGTCCGGCCCGATGATGTAGACGGTGCGCACCGTGGCCGTATGGGCGGGCGTGCGGCCGTCGGGCAGCACCGCCTCGGCCGGCAGCATGTCATAGGCCTTGGCGACGGTCAGCGAGCTGTCGTCGATGATCGGGAAGTCTGCCGAGGTGCCGGCGAAGGCCTCGATATCGCGCTTCCACTTCTTGTGGTCGTCGACGCTGTCCACCGAGACGCCGATCACCTTGGTCTTCCGCTTCGCGAATTCCCCCGCGAGCTGCGCGACGGCCCCGAATTCGGTGGTGCAGATCGGGGTGAAATCCTTCGGATGGCTGAACAGGATCGCGTAGCCGTCGCCGATCCAGTCATGGAACCGGATTGTCCCCTCGGTCGACTCTGCGGTGAAGTCCGGGGCGATGTCATTGATGCGCAGACCCATCGGATATCCTCCATGCGGGAGCACGTGATGGGTGAGAGATAGCGCGCGAGACAGGCAAAGGCGAGCCCGGCTGGTACGGTTCGGGGATCCAAGGGTACGTCGGTGATCGGCCCCCGCGACAAACAGACTGCTGACGGTAAAATGCAGCAATAGCGCTCCCTACGATCCAGCCGATAAACACGCGGACGAGGCCGAGGGACCTCCCTCTGAGGACGACGCTCACAGAGCTTCGGGATTGGTGAATTTCCGTCGCATCTCCGCAAACCCAGCAAGGCGATCTTCCACCAGGCGGTTGACACTGCCAGTGGGAAACGCGCCGTCGGAACCGCGCGCACCCGCTGACCGGCCAGCGAGAAGTGCAATCCCTTCGTCGATATGGCTGACGGCGTATACATGAAAGCGCCCGGCGCCACAGGCTTCAACAACATCGCTTCGAAGCATCAGATGCTTGATATTGGCGACGGGGATCAGCACCCCCTGATTGCCGGTCAGGCCGCGGGCCGCACAAATGTCGAAAAAGCCCTCGACCTTCTCGTTGACGCCGCCAATCGCCTGCACCTTGCCCATCTGGTTGACGGAGCCCGTGACAGCCACATCCTGGCGCAGGGGCAGTTGCGCCAAGGCCGAGAGGAGCGCGTAGAGCTCGGCCGATGACGCCGAATCTCCGTCAATTCCGCCGTAAGACTGTTCGAATACCAAAGTTGCCGCGAGTGACATCGGCACGTCCGGCGCGTAACGTGCCGCTAGAAATCCCGCGAGGATCAATACCCCCTTGGAATGGGTCGGCCCTCCGAGTGCCACTTCCCGTTCGATGTCGACCACATGTCCCCTGCCCATGCGCACGCGCGCGGTGATTAGGCTCGGTCGGCCGAAGGCGATATTGCCGGCCTGCAGCACGGCCAGCCCGTTGATTTGACCAATAGCGGTGCCATCGGTGGCGATCATCACGGTCTCGCGGGTGATCTGCTCCTGCAGCCTTTCGCGCACCAGATCGACGCGCCGGGTCTGCTCGCCCACAGTGCGCCTGATGTGACGTGCGTCGATCAGCTTTGATGCCTCGGCACCCGCCCAGTGATCGGCCTCGCGGACAAGATCTGCGAGCCAACCGATGCGGAGCGTCAACCGTTCGGCGTCACCGGCGAGCCGCGCGGCGCGCTCGATAACGGCACAGCAGGCCGCCGCGGTCAGTGGTCGCTCCGCCTCGTTGCGGGCAATCCCCGCGATGAGCCCGCAAAAGAGATGTTCGTTCTCGCTGGTGCGCGGCATCACGTCATCGAAATCCGCCGCCACCTTGAAAAGCTCCGAAAAGTCCGGATCGAGCGCGGCAAGGTTGAACAGAAGCTCCCGCTCGCCAAACATGATCACTTTGACGTCGAGTGGGACCGGCTCGGGCTCCAGGACCACGGCGGTCAGGGTCGAGCTGCCCTGCATCGGCGATGCGATGACGATCTCGCGTGCCCGGAGACATCGTTTCAACGTGCCCCAGGCCATTGGTGAGGCGAGCACACGCTCGGCGTCGATCAGAAGATACCCGCCGTTGGCGCGGTGCAGCTCGCCTGCCTTGATCTGGGTGAAGTCGGTCAGCAAGGCCCCCATGTGCGGGATATGCTCGATCCGTCCCAGCAGAAACCCGATTTCTGGAGCGTCAGCATAAACAACCGGGGCGCCACCATCGCTCTCGGTACTGCGCAAAAGTGGGTTTGCACGATACCGGTTCATCGCGAGATCGAGGGGCGGCGCATCCTCGGGCTCGCCGAGAAAGACATGGGCATTGGCGATTAGATCGGCCCGGATCGCGTCAAGGTGCCGCGCGACCGCGGGCACTTCGAGGAATTGGCTGGGGATATCTTCCAGGGCTCTAGTGTTCCGAGTCTGACGCTTATTACCTGTTCCCTCGGATTTCATCGAGTTTGTCCAGGGCGCGGCGTTCTCGGGTGATGATGTCCTCGGCGGATTTGGACCAAACGAAGGGCTTTGGCTTGGTGTTGTGACGTAGCA
>WGNF01000018.1 GCA_016124615.1 Paracoccaceae bacterium
CCCATGTTGCAGAAAGCACGAGGTAGAGATTTGGAGCCTCCCGCCCTACCATAGTTCGCATCTTGTGGCGGCAAGCCGACCACGGACAGAAGCTCGGACCTGCTCGATGGATACTTGACCAAACCCGCCCGATCACAGAAGCGGCAGATGGTCCGCATATTTGCTGACCAGAACATGGGCGAGGGTCGCCTCGGTCGGCAGGCCACCCATGACCAGGTGGCTCGGCGCCGGTGCCCGGGTCACCCCGTCGGTGCAGGTCCGGCAGGCATATTTCGGGCGCACGGTGACGATCACGCGCAGCTGGGCCGGCACGATGTCCAGCCGTTCGCTGCGATCCTCGCCGATCCTGTGCATGATGCCGCAGCCGCAGGGGCAGATCAGGCTGTCCGGTTCGATGACCACTTCGATGCGCGGCAGCGTGGCCGGCAGGTTGCCGATGGTGCGCTTGGGGGCGGGTTTGGACCTTGTGCCATCACCCGCTTTGGCGGCGCGTTTTTCCTTTTCCGCCTCGACCTCGGCCAAGGCGATGGACAGGTCCTCGAACGCCAGCTGCCGCTCATCCTCGGTCAGCTTTTCCGACCGTTTGCCATGCAGGGCATGGTTCAATTCGGCGATCAGATGTTCTTGCCGCCGGGTGATTTCCGTAAGCGCCGCCACCTCCTGCATCAACGCCTGAACCGCCGCGCGTTGCGCGGCAGGGATGGCGGAAAGATCAAGGGCGGGGGCAGCCTGCATGGGCTGGAACTACCACAAAATCCCAGCAAAAACATGCAAAACCAATCGGTTGATTCACTCTGCCGCAGCCGGCGGACGTGTTTCCAGCGCCTTGACGCGGCGCCAGTCGAGCCCGGCAAACAGAGCCTCGAACTGGGCATGGTTCAGCGCCATTACCCCGTCCTTCACGGCAGGCCAGGTGAAGCTCGCATCCTCCAGCCGCTTGTAGGCCATCACCAGACCCGTGCCGTCCCAATACAGAAGCTTCAAGCGATCTGGCCAACTATCGACATTCAGCATACGGATATCGTTTTGCGAGGGTTGCCTATCCGTGGCACCCACTGTTCGGGCGGACATTGCAGGTCTCGCCGTTTCGCCGCGGCAAGGACTTGACGTGCATCTATACGGATGAGCGGCCCGACCTGTGCCGCGAGCTTCCCAACTGGATGTTCGATGCCGGCTATTGCGCGGGAATGACGCTCGGGCTGGCCGAGGTCAGCATCGAAGGTCTCAACGAGCTGGCTGCCGTTCTCGCATTGTTCGGTGCGAATCGGAAGCGGGGCGCACAATCCCGTCCTCCAAGAAAGAAGGAGGGGAACAGTGCGAAGAAGCCGATATCACGATCGCGCGCAGCTCGTCCTGGAGCTGGAGCGTCCGAGTCCTCAAAGACCGATGGTGCCGAACGCGAAGGGGTTGGTCCAGGCGCTGGCCGACCTTCTGCTGGAAGCGCTGGCGGCCGAGACACCGAACCAGGGAGGCGAGGATGAGCGCGAAGATCACGCCTGATCACCTCGGCCGGGCGGCCGTGGTCTATGTTCGTCAATCGACCATGTCACAGGTCGTCGGCAATCTCGAAAGCCAACGCCGGCAATATGACCTCGCGGGTGCTGCCAAATTGGTGGGCTTTGCAACGGTCACGGTGATCGACGACGATCTTGGCCGCTCGGGCTCGGGCACCACACAGCGGCCCGGCTTCGAACGGCTTGTCGCCATGGTTTGCTCCAGCGAGGTCGGCGCGGTCTATTGCATCGAAGCGTCCCGGCTGGCGCGCAATGGGCGGGACTGGCATCATCTCATCGACCTATGCGCGCTGACGGGGACGTTGGTTATCGATCCCGACGGGGCGTACGATCCGCGGCTGGTCAACGACCGCCTGCTGCTGGGGCTGAAGGGGACGATGTCGGAATACGAACTCAGCCTCATGCGCCAGCGCGGCATCGCCGCACGCGACTCCAAGGCCAAACGTGGCGAGTACCGCTTCATGCTCCCGCCGGGCTTCTGCTGGACCGAAGCCGGCAAGATCGAGATCGATCCCGACGAGCACGTCGTCGACACGGTCCGGCTGGTGTTCAAGAAGTTCCGCGAGTTGGGCAGCGCTCGCCAGGTCTTCCTGTGGCTGCGTTCGGCGGACATCAAGATGCCGGTGGTTCGGCGCAACGTCCAGGTTTGCAAGCTCGTCTGGAAGGCTCCCGCATACCACAGTGTCGTGCAGATCCTTCACAACCCGCTTTACGCCGGCGCCTATGCCTTCGGCAGGAGGGCGCAGCGAACCCGGATCGTTGACGGACGTGCCCGTAAGGCCAACGGCATCAGGAAACCCAGAGACGATTGGAATGTGCTGCTGCGCGACCACCACCCTGGCTACATCAGCTGGCGCGAATACGAGGACAACCAGAAGCTCCTGCTCGAGAACGCACATATGAAGAAGAACTGCGCGCGCAAATCGGCGCGCGGTGGCCGTGCCTTGCTCACCGGCTTGATGCGGTGTGGCCGGTGCGGCCGGCTGATGCGTGTCTTCTACGGCATGGGAAAGGGCAACGCCCACCGCTATCAGTGTCGTGGCGACGACGCCCATGTCGGGGCAGGCTTGTGCATCGGCATCGGCGGCGTACGGGTCGACCGAGCGGTCGCTCTGCAGATCCTCGACGCCGTCTCCGACCGCGCGGTGGAAGCCGCGATCTTCGCATCTGAGCGGGCCGAACGATCGCGCAAGGATATCGTCGCCGCCGTCGAGCGCGAACTGGAAGCGGCCCGCTACGAGGCGTCGCTGGCTGGGCGGCGATATGAACTGGTCGACCCTGCCAAACGCCATGTCGCGCGGGAATTGGAGGCGCGGTGGAACGATGCGCTCGAACGCGTGGTCGCGTGTGAGCGGCGCATTGCGGAGCTGTCGGCGCAGCTGGCTGCACGCCCGAGCATCGATCGCGCTCGTCTGCTGCAACTCGCTCACGATCTGCCGACAGTCTGGAACGCCCCATCAACCGATACAGGGACCAAGCAGCGCCTCATCCATGTTCTGGTTCAGGAGATCGTGTGCGACCTCGACGAGGCGACCAACGAAGCCGTGCTCCTGATCCATTGGACCGGCGGGCGTCATACCGAGGTGCGGGTGCCGCGGGTCAAGACTGGCCGCTACCCGACCGACATGGCCCCAACCGCCGTCGATGCGATACGCAAACTCGCCGGACACTGGCCGGACCGCATGCTCGCCGTCTCACTCAATCGCATGCGCTGCAAGACTGGCGGCGGCGAAACCTGGACAACGGTACGCGTCCGCGAACTGCGTGAGCGGCTCGGCATACCTGAATACGACCCGGCCAAAGTGGATTGCGAGATGATCAGCTTGATGAAAGCGGCAGAGCGGCTCGGAATCTGCGTGGGGTCGGCAAAGAGCCTGGTCCTCAAGGGCATTCTGCCGGCGAAACAGATCCTGCCCGGCTCGCCGTGGCTGGTGCCGGCTGAGGCGCTCGCTTCGGAACAGGTGCGGATAGGGGTGCAGGGCGTGATCGACAGGCGGCCAGCGTTCTACGAGAAATATCAGTATGATAGGCTCATCCGGCTGCCGGGATTCTGAGGAGACCGCCTTGTTCTGATAGGCGATGGCGGCAATATCGGCCGGCAGCGTGAAGACGACATGGAAGTACTGCGTCTCAAGAAGCTCGGCCCGCCGATCCTCCAGCCATTGTGCGCGGGCCAGCGACTGGCAACGGGGGCAATGTCTGTCGCGGCAGCTGTTGAAAGCGATGCGGCGATGGCCGCAGTGATCGCACCTCTCGACATGCCCGCCGAGCGCGGCGGTGCGGCACAGTTCGATGGCCGTCATGACGCGACGCTGGGCAACCGACAGCGACGCGTCATGTTCGGCACGATAGGCCTCGCCGTAGCGGCGGAACACATCCGCCACTTCCGGCCCTGAGCGGGCCATGGCCGCCAGCTCAGAAGTATTGCGGCGGTGCAGGTGGCGGCCGGGTGGGCGCCGGGCGCGGCAAGAGTTCGAACGGACTCGACGTGGCGCAGACCTTGTTGGTCGCGATCCGCAGGTAGTGGGCGGTGGTCGCAAGGCTGCGGTGGCCGAGCAGCCGTTGAATGGTGCGCACGTCGGTGCCGGCCTCCAACAGGTGGACGGCGAAGGCGTGTCGCAAACTGTGCGGCGTGACCGGTTTGGACAAGCCGGAGCGGTCGCGCGCTTTCGCGCAGGCTTGTCCCACCGCATCCCTGGTGATCGGCTGGCCGGCCCGATCGCCGGGGAAGAGCCACGGCTCCGGCCGGCGCAGCTTCCAATAGGTCCGCAGGATATCCAGCAGCTTGGGCGACAACATCACATAGCGGTCCTTCTGGCCTTTGCCCTGCTCGACGCGGACGACCATCCTCTGGCTGTCGATATCCGTGGTCTTCAGATGAACCGCTTCGGAGATGCGCAACCCGGCGGCGTAGCACGCGGTGAGGATGGCGTGGTGTTTGACGTCGAGGACACAGCCCAGGAAGTGCTGTACCTCCTCAGGACTGAGGATGATCGGCAGCTTCTGTGGCTTCTTGGGAAGCGGCAGGACCTCTTCGGGCGCCCAGTCCCTCTCGAGCGTCACCACGTAGAGAAAGCGGAGTGCCGCAATGGCGATGTGGATCGAGCCGGGAGCCAGCTTCTTCTCGTTGGTCAGATAGACCTGATAGGTCCGAATGTCCTCTCGCCCGAGCAGGTCCGGCGCCTTGCCGAAATGGCGGGCGAACAGCGACACCTGCTGCAGATACGAGAGCCGGGTGTTGCGCGCGAGGTTGCGCACCTGCATATCCTCGCTCATGCGCTGGCGAAGGGGGGTCATGACAAGCTCCTCTGTGCGATGGAATGGGCTGCAAGCAGCCATCCCATGCTGGCGCCGTCAGAGCTCCCTTTGCACGCAAGACAGGCGCAACAGACGATGCCATCAAGACCTCGTCGTCCGTGCAGATTGCCGCTCCGCGACGGCGGAGCGGGTTAGTCCAATTCCGAATGTGCGATGTGGACGTTCATGTTGAGGCTCCGTTCGAAGTCCGGGGTAAGACTTCACTTGATTTGCATTCAGCGCGTCACGAGGTTCGATTGATCCGGCGTCTAGCTCCATCGCGCGCTGCCTCGGATCAAGGCGATCCACTGCGAGGCGGGCATGCTGGCGCTGTCACAGGGCATCGCCTCGCGCTTTTCGGGCCGGTGAGTGGGCTTCGTCCAATTCGAGCGCATGTCCGCCCACAGTCATCAGGATTCATGCTGTAGACGCCGCAACGGCGGCAGCATTACTGGATGGCCAAACTGGTTGTTTCGGCCGATCGCTACAGACTTTTCTCGACGCAGCCTTCGGACGATGTTGAAGTCGTCAGCGATGTAAGCGCCTGGCGTTTTGTTCACGTTACGGTCGATCGAGTGCGCTTGACTCCGTACCATAGTACGGATGGTATGAATCGGTCCGGAGGGCACCCATGAGGCGACTCACGATCAGCCATGCCGCCAGGACGGCCGGCGTCACGATCGAGACGATCCGCTTCTATGAGCGACGCGGCCTGATCGACCAACCGCCGAAGCCCCTGGCCGGCGCTCGGGAATACGACGAGGGGCTCATCGCCCGGATCCGGTTCATCCGTCAGGCCCAGGAGATCGGCTTTCTTTGCGGGAGATCGAAGACCTGCTGTCGCTCCGCGCCGATCCCGATGCCGATTGCGCCGACGTGAGGTTGCGCACCATCGAGAAGCGCAGGGAAGTCGATGTCAAAGTCGCCCGGCTCGAAGAGATCCGGCGCGCGCTTGACGCGCTCATCGCGAGCTGTCCAGGAGGAGGCGCCGTGATCGCCTGTACCATCCTCGAAGCGCTGGAGGGCCCGTCGGTAGGCGGGACGGTAGGAGAGCCGGAACAGACCCAGGAGCCGCCCGCCTCGGGTGGTGTGGAAGGAGGCAACGCCATGCAAACAACGATTCTCGATATCGAGGGCATGCATTGCGAGGGCTGCGCGCGAACCGTGGAGGCCCTGCTCAGGCAGGTGCCGGGCGTGCAGAAAGTCGAGATATCCTATGAGGGGAAGAGCGCGCGTGCTCTATGACGCCACCCTGGCCTCTGGTTCCGTGCTGACTGCGATCGTCGCACAGGGTGGCTACAGCGCCCGGGAACGCAAGACGTAAGGAGGCGAGCATGACGGTCGCCATTCCGGCGTCTTCGGCGCGGCCCTGGGGCGAGGAACCCGCCGGGCGTCCCGGCCTCACCCGCCTGCGCGCCCGGATCGGCGGGCTGCATTGCTCGCTTTGCACGGGCACGATCGAGAAGGCGCTCGGCCGCCAGCCCGGGGTGGAAAAGGTCGCCGTCAGCCTGACCCACGAGCAGGCCCTCGTCGAGTTCGATCCCGAACAAACGACTGCCGAGGCGCTAATCGGCACGCTCCGCGCGATCGGCTACACGATCCACGATCCCGACAAGCTGCGTCCCTTCGAGGAGGAGGAACGCGACCTCGTCCGAGAGGGGCGCCGGTTTCTGGTCGCCACCGCCGCGAGCCTCCTTTCGATCGTTCTCATCGCCGGCGGCCATGGACCGCTGGCGCTGATCCTGCCCGGGATTGCGACGGCCAGCCTTGCGGCCTTCGTCTTCCTCGTCCTGCGCGCATGGGGCATTTGGCCGGCCGCGGCCGGCGCCGGCGGACTCGGTCTTGCCGCCATCGCGCTCTTGGCGTTGAAGACGGCGGGACCGTTGGCCTCCGCCACGCCCTGGATCGTCGGCGGACAAGCCCTCCTGCTCGTGTTCGGTGTGGCCCGGCACATCCTCGTGATGGCCCTGCAGGCGATCCGCCGCCGAATTCTCAACCAGCACGTCCTGTTGGAGGCTGGGGCCTTCGCCGGCCTCGCGGGGGGCGTGCTCGGCCTTACGCTCGGCCGGCCCGGCTATCCAACCGCACCGTTCTTCGCCGTAACGGTGATGGTGACAACCTATCACATCTTCTCGGAGTGGCTGTCGCTCATAGTCAAGACCCGATCCTCACAGGCGGTCAAGCGGCTTCTCGACCTGCAGCCAGAGATGGCCCGGGTCGAGCGGGAGGATGGGGCCCGGGAGATCCCGCTGGCCAAGGTCGCGCTCGGTGATCTGGTCCGGGTCCGCCCAGGCGAGCGCCTGCCGGTCGATGGCGAGGTTGTCGAGGGCCGCTCACGCGTCGATCAGTCGCTCGTCACCGGCGAGCCGCTGCCGCTCGAACGCGGCCCGGGCCATGCGGTGGTCGGCGGCACGATCAACGGCACCGGAACGCTCCTGATCCGCGTGACTGCCGTCGGCGCCGGAAGCTTCCTGCAGCGCGTGGCGCGCGAGGTCGAGGACGCCCGGGCCCTGAAACCCGGCCTCCTGCATCTCGTCGATCGCATTCTGCGGATCTATACGCCCGCGATCCTGTCCGTCTCGATCCTGTCGTTCCTGGGCTGGGCGGTCCTGCCGCAGATGTTCGGTTTCGCACCCGACGTCCAGCGCGCGGTCTTCGCCGGGCTCAGCGTGCTGGTGATGGGCTATCCCTGCGCCGTCGGCATCTCCGCGCCGCTCTCGATCGTGCGTGGGGCCGGCGAGGCGGCCGAGCGCGGCGTTCTGATGCGCACCGGTGAGGCGTTTCAGGGTTACCGCCTGGTTCGCCAGATCGCCTTCGACAAGACCGGGACACTGACCGAGGGTCATCCGCGCATTCACGAGATCGAAGCCGTTACCGGCGACCGAGCTGGGCTGCTAGCCCTGGCCGCCGCCGTCGAGCAATCTTCGGAACATCCGCTGGCGCGCGCCATCGCCGAGGCGGCCTTCGACGCCGGCGTCACCCTGCCCCGGGCCGAGGCCTTCGAGGCAATACCGGGCAAGGGCGTCGCGGCTATGCTGGGCGGCGTCGAAGCCGCCGTGGGAAGTCCGCGGTTTCTGGCCGAGCGCGGCCTGGACCTCGCGCCGCTCAGCGCGCGGATCGGTGCATTGGAGGCCACCGGGCGCACCGTGGTTCTGGCTGCGAGCGACGGGCTGCTCCTGGGCCTTCTCGCCTTCGGCGATGCTCTGCGCCCGGACGCTGCGGCGACGATCGCACGGTTGCGCGATGACGGGGTGCGAACGATCCTCGTCACCGGTAACAGCCAGGCCGCGGCCGAGCGCGTGGCCGCGGAGATCGGCCTGGATGAGGTTCACGCCGAGGTGCTGCCTGCTGAGAAGGCCGAACTCGTTCGCGACTTGCAGAAGCATGGCCGCACGGCAATGGTGGGCGACGGGATCAACGACGCGCCGGCCTTGATGCAGGCCGATGTCGGCGTCGCCATGGGATCAGGGACCGATATCGCGATCGATGCCGCCGATATCATCATTCTGAACAACCAACTCGTGAACGTGGTGGAGGCCCGACGGATCAGCCGGCGCGGCTACGTCAAGATGCTGCAGAATGTCTCGCTCGCCTTCCTGTTCAATGGGATCGGCGTGCCGGCGGCCGCAACCGGACTCGTCTATCCGGTCTGGGCCATGGCCGCCATGGCGGCGAGCGTGACCGCGATCTTCGTCAACTCGCTCTGGGGGCAGCCGCGGCTCTTTTTTGACGCCATCCTCAGCGTCGGCCGCCGTCCGGAAGCGCGCGATGATCGCTGAGCTCGGGCCAGCCATGCAGCAGATCGCCGCGCTCACGCCGGCGACCGTGGCCCTGGTTGTGCTCGCCGGTTTCGTCGTCGGGCTGTCGCCGAGCTCGTTTCCACTGATCTCGGTCGCAACCGGTTTGGCCCTCGGAGACGGAGCCGACGGCGCGAGCCGCACCCGTCTGCACGGATTGCGGCTGTCGGTCGGCTTCGTTCTCGGCATCGTCACCACCGACATCGTGCTTGGCATGCTCTTCGGCCTCTTCGGCTTTGCTGTGCTACGGCTGCTGGTCGCCTATCTCCCCATCGCCTATCTCATCTTCGCCGCGCTGATGATCGTCATCGCCCTGGCGCTCTTGCGCGTGATCCACGTCACGCTGCCGAGCTTCGCCCCGAGGGTTCGCGCGGTGAACGGCATTGCTGGCAGCTACGCGCTTGGATTGCCGTTCGGACTGTCGACCTGTCCCGCCTGCACACCGCTTCTGCTGCCGGTGGTCGGCGCTGCCGCAGCCAGCGGAAGCCCCTTGCTCGGGGCCGTTTTGATGGGGGCGTTCGGGCTCGCCCGGGGCGTCCCTGTCGTAGTTGCGGCGACCATCGCCGGTAGTATTGCCCATCTCGCCCGAGTCCGCCGGTTCACGCTCTGGGCCGAGCGGATCGGGGCGGCGCTGATGGCGGTAGCCGCGGCGTATTTTCTCCATGAGGCGGCCTTCTACGCGGGCTGGCTTTTCTGATCCGCTTCTCTGTCGGCCAATGGACCAGCGTGGCCATCCCGCGCAACTGGCGAGCGTCGCCTAGTCGGTCTCGAAGGTCGGGGAGGCAACGTTCAATGCCTCGACCGAGGTCAAGCAGGTCAGATGGAATGGTTGGTTGGTGCTTGTTGGGCGCCCGTCCGGTTGCTGGCTGCTGAGTTCAGGGGTGACGGAGCCGACAAGCAGGCCGCAGGTCACCCTCGGCAGTTCATGCTCGGTTTTTCTGCGCCTGCCGGCGCCGCTTGGTGGGCCGCCCAAGGGCGTTCTGGCAATCCCTGGCTGCCAGCGATGGTTGCATGCTATGGGTCGGCCCAGTGGAGGAGGTGATCTGCGGCCAGATGCCGCCCGGAACGGGACAGGGGCGGAGAGGGCGAGAGTCATCCACGGTGCAGAGGCGGGAGCTGCGCCCCCGGCCTTGGCGCGCAGGACACGCTCGCGCAGCCGACGCGGGCCCCAACCCAACCCGTTCCGGTGATGCGGGTTATCGCCCGGCAGGCGACATGCATGACCTCAAAGGCGAGCAGCGAGATCAAGAAGCGGACCTCGTTGCAGGGCTGGCATCGGCGGGCTGTGTCGCCGATTTCGGCTTTTTTCCCCGCCGCATAGTGGCCGTTCCACTCGGACTGCCGCTGGCGGCCGTGAGCTTCGATCGATAGGCTGTCGACATTCAGCGTGCTGCTCCTGCCGCGCTTGCCGCCCCGCTCTCCCCTTATGCCGCGCCCAGCCATCTCGAGGCCCGCCTCGCGCAGAACGACCAGGTCGGCCGGCGCAGCAAGGAAACCCCGCGCGCACATAGGACCGTATTCGCAGCCACAAGGACCTTCTGCCCCTGAGCGGATACATTCTCCCAATCATGCCGCTCGTGAACCTGAGCGAGCGCGATCTAGCCGGGGCAGCGACGTCCTGGTCCGTGATTCGGCTCCGGTCCAGTCTGTCGCGCACGTTACTCAATCGGTCGACGACTCATCCAAGCCATCGCAAGCTGAGGGTCGAGCCCTGCAACGTCGATGAGTCCGTCGGGATCGAGGATCCGAAGCCGCCGATAGTGAAACTCCACGATTCCTTCTTGCCTCAGGTCTCGCAGCACCCGGTTCACATGGACCAGCGTGAGGCCGATCGCATCCCCAATGTGCTCCTGCGTCACGGGAATTTGCATCTCGTCGATACGCCCCCCAGGCCATTGCGCATAGTAGCGAACGTAGAGCTCCAGCAACAGATGGGCGACCCGCTCGCGTGCCGATCGTCGCCCGATACTGGTCAGATGGTCGAAGGCCAAGCTGTTGTCCCGCGAGATCAGCCAGGCGAGCCGCATGCCAATCCCTGGATAGCGCTTCGACAGTGGCTCCAGGGCCTTGCGTGGTATCACACACACGACGGAATCGGTCAGAGCCTGCACACCGTATGTCGTCATTGCGCCCCACCCAGGATGGAAGCCGAGCACAGCGCCAGGCAAGGCAAAATGCAGGATCTGGCGTCGTCCGTCCTCCAGGATGTTGTAAAGGAACATCCACCCTTCGACGAGATTGTAGACGGAATCGCAGGACTCACCGATGCCGAAAAGATCGCCGCCGGCACCGATCTCTCGGTCACCCCATTTGCAACCCTCGATGGCGCGCAATTCGTCCGGCGTGGCGCCTTCGCACAGGCCATTCCGCCGCGCTTGGCAGCCCCAGCAGTCTGCCGGCGCTCTTGCCAGGCAGTTTCGCCGCCCGGTCAAATCCCTGGCCGGTATGTTGGCGTGGTACATTTTCTCGGCTCCCAGGCAAGCACCGTCCAGGTGCGGGGCGTCGGACAGGCACACGACTTCCCTGCGACTGGCGCAGTTTGGTGTTCGCGTGCCTTCTAAAGACGCTGGTTCCAGGCTCATATTACACCTTTGGCGAATACTGATTTCGAAGGTCGCGGCCAGTCAGCGGTCGATGTTGCTTCGGAATGTCCCTATCGGCGCGATCCGACCGGGGAGAGAGGGTCCTGCCTGCCGCAGCGCGAACGCGATAGGCGTTGGCCGCCACCCGTGAGGCCGCCGTCAGAATTCACAGATGGAATCGGACGACGCCTGCCAGTTCCGTCAGACGATGTGTCGGGGAACCGGAGGGTCGCGCTTCAGGAGGATTGATCGCAGACTGCGTTCATACGGCAGGAACTGCATCGCTGAAGCAGCGTCAGGTTGCAGTGGCATGTCGCTCGGCACGAGCGCAGCGGTGGCCGTGCTTGAGGCATGGCCGCACAGAGCCAAAGGGCAGTAGCGCGCGGTCGCCGTCGATCGGGCTCCGCCCTGTCCGATGTCGCCGCTCGCCGCCTCCTGGACCGCGGCGGGCGTTGCGACGACGTCACCGGGATGGACAATCTCAGACATCGTCACTTGGCCCGACCCAAGAAGGACGAGCGCTGCGACCGCCAGGATGCCGAAAAGGCGAATCATTGATCCGTCTTCCCGGTGGCCGCAGTCCCGCCGCCTCCCATGGGGTGAGGCCGATCGCCAACGGAGTCCCGCAGTTGCTCGCCATGCCCATCGTCATCTTTGCGAATCATCAGAACCCACCCGTGAGCGCCTGCCACGACGCTGCGTTTCAGTGTCGACGCCGGAGCCGCAAACCGCATTGATCCAGGTCAACCCGGTCCTGGGCCGCCCGCTGCGTCTTTTTCGAATGTTGGGGCGCGAGGTGGTGTCTGAAACCCCGAGGTGGAAAGAGGAATACAGTGCGAGATGGGCCCGGAATTTGATCGAGGTTAAGGTCTTTGCAGTCCATCTCATCCAGTTTCATCCTATGAACGCGCAGGTTCCTGGAGGTGAGTGGATGGAACTCGCAGTGTTGCCTAGGGTGGCCCCGTCCCGGAAGACGGGGTTTCTGGTTATGACTTCTGACGGCACCGTCGCGTTGTGCCCCTTCTTCGGCAAATGCGATGGTGTTCTCATCATCGACCCCGACAACGGTTTGCGCGAGTTCCATGCCAACTCGCAACGCACCGCGGACACGATGTGCGACGTGATCCTCAGACTAGGTGTCCAGCGGCTTGTCTTGGGCTTCATAGCCGGACCCGCGGCTCGGAAACTGCTTGGTGCGGGAGTGGATATACGACTTGGCTCCTGTGCCTGCGCTCTGGAACATCTGGCGGATTGCTTCGAAGCTCTTCCCGCGCCGCTACAGACAACGTGAGGTAGGGCCGGTGAAATCACGGGCCCGACGTATGGCCGCCTCGAATAACGGTCCGGGGCGATCGAAGACTTTAACCGAGATCAAAGAAATCGTCGGGACCTGGGGCAATCTGACCTAATCGGTAGACCATGAAGAGGGCGAGCCGCGATGGGTGGGCTTCCTAGGGCACCCAAGCGTTTCGCTCATGAAGCGGGCGTTTCTGGCGTGATGATTTGGTGGTTTGCATGTGATGGAGCACGCACTGGAACGCCGCGACCGATGCATGCACTAAGGATCCCGCTCGAACCTTGGGATGGTCGGATCGTCCGGCAAATCCAGCGATGAACTCATGAGACAGGCTGATCGGAGAGCCGGATGGAAATCAAGCGCGAGCACCAGATCAACTTCTGGTACATCATTGCCGCCTTCCTGGGGGTGAGCCTGATCCAGGATCTCCTCTATCAGCCAACCCATCTCAAGACGATCCCATACAGCGAGTTTGAGCAACTCGCCGAGCAAGGCAAGGTCACTGACATCGTCGTCGGCTCAACAACGATCACGGGCACCTACAAGATCGGGGAGGTCGAGCCGGCGGCGTCGACCGGACAGGCCGCATCACCGCCGTCTCAGCCGCAGCATTTCCAGACCTATCGGGTTCCGCCGGAACTGGCCGCCACGCTGTCCAAGGACAAGCTCCCATTCTCAGGCGCGGCGCCCCCCGGCCTCCTTGAGACGGCGCTGGGATGGATATTGCCGAGCGCCGGCTTCCTGCTCTTGTGGATGTTTCTCATTCGCCGGATGGCGGGCCAGGGCATGGGCGGCCTTATGTCCGTGGGCAAGAGCAAAGCCAAGATCTTCGTCGAGAAGGACACCAAGACGACCTTTGCCGATGTGGCCGGAATCGACGAAGCCAAGGACGAGCTCAGGGAGCTTGTCTCCTTTCTCAAGCATCCAGCAAGCTATGGGCGACTTGGCGCGCACGTACCAAAAGGTGTCTTGTTGGTGGGCCCTCCAGGGACGGGCAAGACGCTGCTCGCCCGTGCCGTCGCCGGTGAGGCCGGCGTGAAGTTCTTTTCGATCTCAGGTTCGGAATTTGTCGAAATGTTCGTGGGCGTTGGCGCCGCCCGCGTGCGCGATCTTTTCGAGCAAGCGCGCCAGAACGCGCCGGCGATCGTCTTTATAGACGAACTTGACGCGCTCGGGCGGGCGCGGGGGACGTTGCTGCCGGGCGGCGGCGGGCATGACGAGAAGGAGCAGACCTTGAACCAGCTTCTCAGCGAGCTCGACGGCTTCGATCCGTCGGCAGGGGTGGTACTTCTCGCGGCGACAAACCGGCCCGAAGTCCTCGACCCGGCCCTGCTGCGGCCTGGTCGCTTCGATCGGCAAATTCTCGTTGACCGGCCGGACAAGAAGGGACGATCGGATATCCTCATGGTGCATCTGAAAAAGATCAAACTGGCGTCAGGTGTGTCCGTGGATGCCATCGCGGCCCTGACACCCGGTTTTACCGGCGCCGACCTAGGCAATCTCGTCAATGAAGCGGCTCTGCTTGCGACGCGACGTGACGCCGAGGCGGTCACCTTGGACGACTTCACGCAAGCCATCGAGCGCATCGTCGCGGGCCTCGAAAAACGCAACCGCCTGCTCATTCCGGAAGAGCGAGACGTAGTCGCGCACCATGAGATGGGGCATGCCCTGGTGGCGATGTCGCTGCCGCGTGTCGATCCTGTGGAGAAGGTTTCGATCATTCCGCGCGGGATTGCGGCGCTCGGTTACACGATGCAGCGGCCAACTGAGGATCGCTTTCTCATGGACCGCGCCGAGCTGATGAACCGCATGACGGTCCTGCTCGGGGGGCGTGCGGCGGAGAGCTTGTTCTACGCAGATGTATCGACAGGCGCCGCCGACGATCTCGCGAAAGCCACCAACATCGCGCGCAGTATGGTCGTTCGCTTCGGCATGGATCCGAGGCTCGGACAGGTGACCTACGAGCCCGAGGCCACCCCATTTCTGGGCGGTGGCGCCGAGTGGTCACCGCGGCGCTACGGCGATGCGACAGCCGACGCCATCGATACATCGGTCCGTGAGCTCATAGATGTCGCGTTCAAAAAAGCCGTGGAGATTCTTGACGCCAATCGCGGCCTCCTCGACGAGGCAGCGAAGGACCTGCTCGCCAAGGAGACATTTTCGAGGGAGGATCTGAAGAAAGTCGCCGCTCAGTTGTCGCCGGTCGGCTCCCGCAAAGCGTTGAAGGACGCGGTGTCCGGGTAGATGCCACGGGTCGCGCGACACCAACCCCTGCGATCGCTTCGGCTGCCATATCCGGGCCGACCGGGTCCGGGTGATCATGGCCGCGCCGACCCCCGCCTACGCGGCTTTCTGCGGCGACAGGCAACCGGGCGCGAGGCGCACGGGATGATGCCCGAGCACCACCAGCAGGCCAAGAACCCTCTGGTCTGCCACGGCCCGCCAGCGCGGGGCTTCTTCTGAGGAATATGCGGGCCGGTCAGGCCCGCCCCGCCAACACCAGGAAACCAGAAAACCAGGAGGAAACCTGAAATGGCCAAGACTATGAAAGCAGCCGTCGTTCGCGAGTTCGGCAAGCCGTTGACTATCGATGAGGTGCCAGTCCCCGAGCCCGGACCCGGCATGATCCAGGTGGCGATCCGCGCCTCGGGCGTGTGTCACACAGACCTGCACGCGGCCGAAGGGGATTGGCCAGTCAAGCCGAAACCGCCGTTCATCCCCGGCCACGAGGGCGTGGGCTACGTGTCCGCGGTCGGCACTGGGGTCAAGTACATCAAGGAGGGCGACCGGGTCGGCGTGCCCTGGCTCTACACCGCCTGCGGTCACTGCAAGCACTGCCTCGGCGGCTGGGAAACGCTCTGCGAGAGCCAGCAGAACACCGGCTACTCGGTGAACGGGGGCTTCGCCGAATACGTGGTGGCCGACCCGAACTTCGTAGGCCACCTGCCGGCCAACATCGACTTTGTCGAGATCGCGCCGATTCTCTGCGCCGGCGTCACCGTCTACAAGGGGCTGAAGGTCACCGACACGAAGCCTGGCGACTGGGTGGCGATCTCGGGCATTGGCGGCCTCGGTCACATGGCGGTGCAGTACGCAAAGGCGATGGGGCTGAACGTAGCGGCGGTCGACATCGACGACGCCAAGCTCGATCTCGCGCGCCGGTTGGGCGCCACGGTCACTGTCAACGCGATGCGCGAGGACCCCGCGGCGGCGATCAAGCGCGAGACCGGCGGCGGCGCCCAGGGTGTGCTGGTGACGGCTGTCAGCCGCAAGGCCTTCGAGCAGGCGATCGGGATGGTGAGCCGTGGCGGAACGGTTGCGTTGAACGGCCTGCCGCCCGGCGACTTTCCGCTCGACATCTTTGGCATGGTCCTGAACGGGATCACCGTGCGCGGCTCGATCGTCGGCACCCGCCTCGACTTGCAGGAGTCGCTCGACTTTGCGGGAGAGGGCAAGGTGAAGGCGACGGTGGCGACGGCAAAGATCGAGGACATCAACGCGATCTTTGAGCGGATGCACAAGGGGCAAATCGAAGGCCGCGTCGTCCTCGACCTGAGCGCCTGAGCAACGTGACGTTGCAGCCGCCGGCGCGGCGGGCGCCAGGCCCGCGGACTTGTGCGGCTCGCCGGGAGCATCGGCGTTTGCGGAGCAGTGACGATCTCACCGGTCCTGCGGCGGCTGCGACGTCTCATCCGCAACGTGTTGCATCGCGGTGTGGAGGGCCGCTTGGAGAACCATGCCGGCGCGAGACTCGGGCATCGTCCCAGACCGCCCTGTTGGTGGCGTGATATTCTTCTCCTGATGGCAAGATAACGCGCTGATGTTGCGGTGCACAGGCGGGGTGCCGAAGACATCGAAGCGATCGCCGCCCTCGATGCTTAATCGCGCACGACATAGGTAAACAGACGAATGGTCCCGTCATGGTCGACTTCGCGGTAGACCCCCTGGATTTCGTTGTCGAAGCCTGGAAACCGGTTAGCTGCCGCTTCGAACATGAGCAGGTAGTCGAGCATCGGGCGGCTGCGCTCATCGAATCGTTCGCCCGGAACGACGACACCGATGCCCGGAGGATAGACCAGCATGAGGGTTGCCGCGATACGCCCGTCGATCTGCGACAGCGGCAGATAGTCAACCTGATTGCGGGTCACGCGCTGCGCGGCTTCATGCGGGCTCATGGCGATGGTGGGCAGGTGATCAGCGGTGAACTGGTCGCGTTGCAGGCGACTGGTCTTGTGAGCCCGATAGAACGCGTGCATCTCAGAGCAGAGATCGCGCAGTCGCCCCCCCAGGTAGCGCGCGCCGTGTCGGGCGGTGAAGGCGGGGATCACCTGGTCGAGCGGGGCGTTGGCGTCATGCAGTCGTTTGAATGCGACCAGCGCAGAGAGAAGCGTGCCGGCTTTGCTGGATTCAAGCCCCGGCGTGAGCAGGAACAGGATGCTGTTGAGGTCGTTCTTTTCCGGCACGATGCGATTTTCACGCAGATATTGTGCCAGGATCGGTGCCGGGATGCCATGTAGCTCGTAGTCGCCGGTCTGCCGGTCAAGACCGGGCGTCAGGAGTGTCAGTTTGTTGGGATCCGTCATCGCATAGCCGGGCGTGATCGCCGCGAATCCGTGCCATTTCGCGCCCGGGACAAAATTCCAGAGCGTTTGGTCGCTGGCGAGGCGGTCCGTCGGCACGTCTTCCCAGCGAATCTGGCGCAGGGCCCCGTGCTCGTCGGGAAGTTCGACTGTGTCAGGCACGAAGGGATCGAAAAACCAGCGCTCGGCGGCGTCTTCGGCACTTGTCGCGAAGTCGTGCCCCAAGGCCCGGATCTTCTTGCGCAGCTCGATCCCGAGACGGATCGTGTCGTCCCAGAGCACCTCGCCAGAGCGGCCGCTCATCATCTGCGCACCGACGTCGAGCGAAGCGAAAAGCGGATAGAAGGGCGAGGTCGACGCGTGCAGCATGAACGCCTCGTTGAAACGGCGGTGTTCGACCCGGGTGGCCTGACCCTTGATATGCGCGTCCTTCACATGGACCTGCGAGGCCTGCGAGAAGCCGGCAAGCTGCTTGTGCGTGGATTGCGTGGCCAGGATGCCGGGGTCGTGCCCGGTCAGCCCCTCGAGCCCCATCGCGAAGTGGTCGCGGAAGAGCGGGTGGAATTTCATGAACCCTGCCCAAGCCTCGTCAAACAGGATGTAGTCGCACAAGGGGCCGATCTTCTCAAAGATCATTCGGGCGCTGTAGATCGTGCCGTCATAGGTGCACTGCTCGATGATCGCGACGCGGAACGGGCGAGGAAGGTCGGCGCGGCCCTTGTCGGCAACAAGAGGGTTCGCGCGGATCTTGTCGCGGATCGCGGCCTCGCTCAGCGCGTCGTGCGCGATCGGGCCGATCAGGCCGTGCAGGTTTCGGTCCGTCTCCAGATAGATCGGGATGCCGCCGGTCAGCACCAATGCGCCGTGATGGCCGGATTTGTGGCTGTTGCGGTCGAAGAGGACGAGGTCTCCCTCGCTGACCAGCGCGCCGAGCGCGACCTTGTTCGAGGTCGAAGTGCCGTTCAGCACGAAATAGGTGCGGTCGGCGCCGAAGATCTTGGCGGCTTCCTTCTGAGCCCGAAGCGCGGGGCCTTCGTGGACCAGCAGGTCGCCCAGTTCGACCACCGAATTGTCGAGATCGTTGCGAAAGACCGCCTCGCCCAGATGCTCCACAAACAGCCGGCCAACCGGGCTCTTCCAGTAGAAGATCCCGCCGTTATGCCCCGGGCAGGTCCAGAGTTGATTCCCCGCGTCGGCATAGTCGACCATCGCGCCGAAGAATGGCGTCTTCAGCTCTTCCGCATATTGGCGCAGGTGGCTGAGCAGATTCTTGGCGATGAAATCGGGCATGTCCTCGGCCACGAAAATGTAACCCGTGACCTTGTCGAGCGTTGCAAGATCGATATCCTCGAGCCGGTGGCGGCGGACGAGCAGGAAGATCGGCATCTCGAGGCCGCGGTCGCGTATTGTTGCAACCAGGCCGGCCATATCGGTTTGCCAGACGCCGTCGCCCCATTCCACCAGGACGCATCCGATCGTGGCATCCGCGCGGATCGCCGTTTCGGCATCCTCGACTGTCTCCGCCTCGAAGGTCTCGAACCCTTCGCCGGCAATACCGGCAATGATATCCCGCAGATGCTTGCCCTCGGTTGAAGGGGACTTCAGGATTTGACTGCAGACGAGGACCTGGAAAAGGGTGTCAAACGCCATGATGTGTGGACCTTCCGAGATGACGCCAAAACGTCGCCGGGTGGCGCCGTCGTTGGACCGATTTTCGTTTTCGGGGCAATCTGACGTAGCGGAACGAGAAGGGCGGTCGCTGCGGGGCCGCCCTCCGTCCTGAGCCTCAGTTGGCGGTCACGATGCCCATGTAGAAGAGGACGATGGCGAGGATAGCCGCGGCCACAAGAAGCCCGCTCCCAATCGCCTCCCGGCCCGAAAACGCGGAAGTGCGGCCGTTCGGCGTTTCGCGCTCGGCATAGTAATAGACGGGTAGTCCGATTGCGAACATGATCGCCGATAGCAACAGGAATGCGGGGCCGGCGGCGTAGAGCATCCAGACTGCGTAGACGCTTCCAAGGATGCCGGTCCAGATCATTGCATTGCGGCCCTCGCTGCCTGTTCCGGTGTGGCTGGTGCCGAATTTCCACAGATAGGCGGTGCTGGCGAGGTAGGCGGGCAGGATCATCACGCCAGTGATATCCAGCAGGAAAATCCAGGCGTCATGGGCGTAAAGCACGACGAACATCGTGATCTGCATCACGATCGTCGAAACCCAGAGCGACGGCGCGGCAGCGTGGTTCTTGTTTTCCTTCGCGAGAAACTTGGGAAAAACTCCGTCCTGGGCGGCGACAAAGGGAAGCTCGGCCACAAGGATCGTCCAGGCAAGCCAGCAACTCAGGATCGAGACAAGGACCGAGAGGATCATGAACACCGCTCCCCAATGGCCGACCAGGGCCTCGACGACATAGGCGAGCGACGGGTTCTTCAACCCCGCCAGTGCGGGTTGGCCCATCGTGGCAAACGGCAGGATCGACAGGGCGGCATAGCCCGCAAGGCAAATGCCAAGGCCAAGGAAGGTCGCCGCGCCGACGGTTTTGGAATCGTCCGCACGACCGGAGACAACGACCGCGCCTTCAATCCCGATGAACACCCAGAGGGTGACCAGCATGGTGCTCTTGACCTGGCTGAGAACGCTGCCCAGCTTGGCCGTCTGGCCCCAGATATCGGTGGTGAATGGCCCGGCCTTGAAATACGCGATCATGACGATGATCCCTACACCGAGCGCGGCAAGTTTGGTCACCATCGCGAGGCTGTTCAGGAAAGCAGCCCGTTTGACGCCGGACAGAACGAGAAACTGCATGGCCCAGATCAGGACCGAGCCGCCGATCAGGGAGGGCCAGTTCTGACCGTTGCCGAACACCGGAAAGAAGTAGCTCAGCGTCTGCATGATCAGGACAGCGAAGGCGACATTGCCGAAGGCGGAACTGAGCCAATACCCCCATGCGATCTGGAAACCGGTCAGACGGCCAAAACCTTCGCGGGCATAGGAATAGATGCCGGCGCTGAGATCGGGGCGCTTGTCGGCAAGGGTGCGAAACGTGTTGGCGAGGAAGAACATTCCGAAACCGGTGACGATCCAGGCGATGATCTCTGCACCCAGACCGGCTCCCGCCGCCATGTTCGAGGCCAGGTTGAAGGCGCCGCCGCCGATCATCGAGCCAATGACCATCCCGGTCAACGCGAAGAGCCCGAGACGCCGTGTGATGGGCTGCGCCTTGCCAGCGGCTGCGTCATTCGCGGATTTCCCTGCGCTTTTGCCGCGTTGCGCTGTTGAACTGACTGATGGCTGCATGGGCGTAGGTTCCCTTCGAGCACTGATGGTTGTGTTCGGTATTGCCTACTGCTCTTTGGGCGACGGAACATTGATCTTTGTTAAAGACCTGTCGCGGGCCGCTCGCCACAACAGGGCAGGTCGCTCCAACGAAGCGCATCCTGTCAAACTGGACCTGTGGTGGTGCATCCGCGATGCGAACAGCGTCCGTCCGATCAAGGAAACCAAAGTGTCTTCTTTTCAAGCCGAAATGCCGATGCGAGCACTTATCGTTGATGACGAGATCGACCGGCCGACCGCTGCGGGTCGGGCGCTGCGGGAGTTGATCGCAGATCTGAAGGCTGGCCAAGTGGCGGTGGTCTCGGCGGCCTCTGTGGAAGACGGCAAGGCAATCCTGATCGCCGATGCAGGCCTCCAATGCGTGATCGTGGACTGGGACATTGGGGCCAACAACCATGCAGCCGCCGCAACCGTCGTGTCGGTGGTTCGGGCCGTCAACGAACATGTGCCGATCTTCCTGCTGGCGGATCGCAGCGGTGCCTCATCGGTTCCCGGCGATGTGATGCAATTGGCCGATGACTTCATCTGGCTCCTGGAGGACACACCGGAATTCATCACCGGTCGCATTGTTGCGGCGATCCGGCGCTATCAGGAAGCGCTTCTGCCACCGATGTTCCGCGCACTGGTCGATTTCTCGCAGGTGCATGAATATTCCTGGCACACGCCGGGGCACACCGGCGGGACGGCTTTCCTGAAATCACCTGTCGGACGGGCCTTCTTTTCGTTCTTCGGCGAGCAGATGTTGCGCTCGGATCTGTCGGTCTCGGTGGGCGAACTGGGCTCACTTCTCGACCATTCCGGCCCGATCGGGGCGGGAGAGCGCAACGCGGCGCGGGTCTTTGGCGCCGACCGGTCCTATTACGTGACGAACGGAACCTCGACATCGAACCGTGTGGTGGTGATGGCGAGCGTCACGCGGGGGCAGGTCGCGCTCTGCGATCGGAATTGCCACAAGTCGATCGAGCATGCGATGACGCTCTCCGGCGCGATTCCGACCTATCTGGTGCCGACGCGCAACCATCTCGGGATCATCGGCCCGGTCCGGCCGGAGCATCTGACGAAGAAGGCGATCGCAAAGGCGATCGCCGCCAACCCGCTGGTCGGTGCGGATGCCGTGCCGCGCCTGTCGATCCTGACGAATTCGACCTATGACGGGCTTTGCTACAATATCGCACGGGTCGAAGACCTGCTGGGCGGCTCGGTGGATCGAATGCTGTTCGACGAGGCCTGGTATGGCTACGCGCGGTTCAACCCGATCTATGCCGATCGCTTTGCCATGCATGCGGGGCGCGCCGGGGATGGTCCGACTGTGTTTGCCACGCAATCCACCCACAAGCTGCTGGCGGCGCTGTCGCAGGCCTCGATGATTCATGTGCGTGACGGTCGTCAGCCGATCCCGCATGACCGGTTCAACGAGGCGTTCATGATGCATGCCTCGACCTCGCCGCAATACGCGATCCTCGCGTCCAATGATGTCAGTGCCGCGATGATGGACGGGCCGGGGGGGTGTACACTCACCACGGATGCTATCCGCGAGGCGGTGGCTTTTCGCCAGATGGTCGCGCGACTGAAGGCAGAGCATGAGGCGCGGGGCGATTGGTTCTTTGGTCTTTGGCAACCTGACACGGTGCGGGGCAAAGGCGACAAGCGCGTGCCGCTGCACGAAGTGTCGGCGAAGCGGCTTGTGACCGACCCAAGGTGTTGGCTGCTGGAATCTGGCGCCGAGTGGCACAGGTTTGGCGAGATCGAGAACGGGTATTGCATGCTCGACCCGATTAAGGTGTCGGTCGTCACGCCGAAAACCAAAGAGGTGACCATCCCGGCGCCGGTGCTCTCGGCCTATCTGGACGAGATCGGAATCGTGCCGGAAAAGACCGGCAGCCATACCATTCTGTTTCTGTTCTCGATCGGGATCACCAAAGGGAAATGGGGCACGCTGGTGAATGCGCTCTTGAAGTTCAAGGGCGATTTCGATGCCAACAGGCCCCTGACTCAGGCGCTTCCCGACCTGGTTGGCAGACATGCCGGGCGATATGCCGGGCTGGGACTTCGTGACCTTTGCTCGGGCATGCAGGCCATAATGAGCAAGGTGGGGATGGCCGAGCGGTTGGAAGAGGGGTTTGCCTCCCTGCCGGCTCCTGCCTGCAGCCCGGTCGAGGCCTACGAACGATTGGTGCGCGGTGAGGTTGAACGAGTTTCCCTCGAAGGGATGGCGGGCCGTGTGGCCGCGACTGGGATCGTGCCTTATCCGCCTGGGATCCCGATCTTGATGCCGGGCGAACAGGCCGGCACCGCACAGGACGGTGTGCTGGGCTATCTGGCGGCGCTGGAGGCATTCGACGCGGAATTCCCCGGCTTCGAGCACGAAAACCACGGCATCGAGGTGTTCGACGGCAAGTATCACGCGCTTTGCCTCAAGGAGCCGGTCACGCGCTGAGCGGGCCATATGGTCGGTCGAGCCACGACCGCGAAGGATATTCACATGACAAATCTTGGTGTTCACTCTGAGGCTGGCCGGCTGCGGGAGGTGGTCGTGCACCGCCCGGATCGCAGCCTGATGCGACTGACCCCGGACACCTGCCGTGAGCTGCTCTTCGATGATGTTCTCTGGGTCAAGAAGGCTCGGCAGGAGCATGACATCTTCGTCGATACCCTGCGCGAGAGAGGTGCCGTCGTCTGGGAGTTCGGCGCGCTTCTGGCCGAGACGATGGCCTTGCCGGAGGCCCGCAGTTGGCTGCTCGATCGGCGCGTATTGCCCGCGCGGATCGGTGAGAGGCTGGCAGAGGCGTTGCGCTCCTGGCTGGAGGGGATGCCTGCGGAAGACTTGGCGGAGGCGCTGATCGCTGGCGTCGCGCGGGCAGAACTGCCCTTTGTCCCGGATGGCTTATTCGGCAGGACGCTGGCACCTCAGGATTTCGTCTTGCCGCCGCTACCCAATCAACTCTTCACCCGCGACAGTTCGTCGTGGACCTATGGCGTGGCCAACGTCAGTTCGATGTACTGGCCGGCGCGGAGGCCGGAGACCGCGAATGTCGAAGCCGTGTATCGCTTCCACCCACGCTTCAGCCCCGGCGGCTTCACGCTGCGATCCGATCCAGGCTCGGCGTCGCTGGAGGGGGGCGACGTGATGGCAATCGGCGGAGGAGTGGTGCTGGTGGGCATGGGCGAACGGACGATGCCGCAGGCGGTCCAGTCTCTGGCGCAGCGGCTGTTCGACCTGGGTGAGGCGACCCATGTCATCGCGGCAAAGATGCCTCCGGATCGTGGCTCGATGCATCTCGACACGATCTTCACTTTCTGCGACCGCGATCTCGTCACCCTCTTTCCGCCGGTCGTGGATCACCTGCGCCCGTTTTCGCTCCGTCCGGGCGATCGCGACGGCAGGGCCGACGTGACCGAAGAGACACGGCCGTTCGTCGAGGTGGTCGCCGAGGCAATGGGGCTGAAGGCCCTGCGCGTGGTGCAGACGGGCGGCGATACCTATGAGGCCGAGCGTGAGCAGTGGGATGACGGCAACAATGTCATCGCGGTCGAGCCGGGTGTCGTGATCGGCTACGACCGCAACGTCTATACCAACACGCTGCTGCGCCGGGCCGGCGTCGACGTCATTACAATCGACAGCGCCGAACTCAGCCGCGGGCGCGGGGGCGGTCATTGCATGACCTGTCCGATCGCCCGCGATCCCCTTTGACTCATCGGAGCCAGAACAATGCCGCAAAATCTGCATGGCCGGAGCGCTCTGACGCTCGAAGACTTCACCCCGAACGAGATCCGCTATCTGCTCAGGCTCGCAGCCGAGTTGAAGGCCGCCAAAAGCGCCGGCACCGAGCATCCGCAATTGAAGGGCAAGAACATCGCCCTGATCTTCGAGAAGGAGTCGACGCGGACGCGCACGGGCTTTGAGGTCGCGGCCTACGATCAGGGTGCGCATGTCACCTTCCTGGGCCCCACCGGCAGTCATATCGGCCACAAGGAGTCGATGAAGGACACCGCCCGCGTTCTGGGGCGAATCTACGACGCCATTGAGTACCGCGGTTTCGGTCAAGATCAGGTCGAGATCCTCGCCGCCAACGCCGGCGTCCCGGTCTACAACGGATTGACCGACCAGTCGCACCCGACCCAGATCCTCGCCGACCTGATGACGATGCGGGAGTTCACCCACAAGCACCTGTCCGATATGCAGCTGGCCTTCCTCGGCGAGGGTCGCGACAACGTGGCGCTTTCGTTGGCCATCGGCGCGATGAAGGTCGGCATCGACATGCGCATCGCTTCGCCGCGTACGCTCTGGCCCGAAGAGGGCTTCCTCGCCCACATGCGCGAAATCGGCCAAATGACAGGGGCCAAGCTTATGGTGACGGAGTCCGTCGAAGAGGCGGTCCGCGACGCCGATTTCATCTATACCGACGTCTGGGTTTCCATGGGCGAAAGCGAAGAGGCCTGGGGCGATCGCATCAAGCTGCTCGCGCCTTACCGGGTGACGAGGGACGTGATGGCCGCCGCGTTGAACCCCTATGTCAAGTTCATGCACTGCCTGCCGGCCTTCCACAATGTCGAGACGACGGTCGGCGCCGATATCTCCAAGCGGTTCGGCATCGACTGTATGGAGGTCACCGAGGACGTGTTCGAGTCCGAAGCGTCGATCGTCTTCGACCAGGCCGAGAACCGGATGCATTCGATCAAGGCGCTCCTCGTCGCCACGTTGCGGGGCTGACGTCATGCGCCTCGTCGTGGCCCTTGGCGGGAATGCGCTGTTGAAGCGCGGCGAACCCCTCACGGCCGGGAACCAGCGCGCCAACGTTCGGCATGCAGCAGGTGCTCTGGTTGATTTGATCAAGGCGGGTCACAGTCTGATCGTTACCCACGGCAATGGCCCCCAGGTCGGCCTGCTGGCGCTGCAATCAGAGGCCGGACCGGCTGATGGATTCCAGCCGCTGGACGTGCTGGACGCGGAAAGCGAAGGGATGGTCGGCTACCTCATCGAGCAGGAGATGGCCTCGCTGCTCCCCGATCGGCAGTTCGCCACCATCCTCACCCAAATCCTTGTTGCGGCAGACGACCCTGCCTTTGGCAAGCCGACCAAGCCAATCGGCCCGTCCTATTCAGCCGACGACGCCAGGAGACTAGCAGCCGCGCATGGCTGGAGCGTCGCGCAAGACGGTCGTTTCTGGCGGCGTGTTGTTGCTTCGCCGCGCCCGCTCGAGATCCTCGAGCGGAGCGTGATCGCGCTGCTTGTCGATCAGGGAACCACGGTCATTTGCAGCGGCGGCGGCGGCATCCCGGTGATCAGACGTCGCGATGGCAGCCTCTCCGGCGTCGAGGCGGTGATCGACAAGGATTTCGCCAGCGCACTCCTTGCCAGCCAACTCGGCGCCGACATGCTCTTGCTGCTCACCGATGTCGATGCGGTCTACACCGCGTACGGTGCCCCGGAGCAGCAGCGCATCCGTCGCATCGATCCAGACCGTTTCGTGTCGAGAGATTTTCCGGCTGGGTCGATGCGTCCGAAGATCGAGGCGGCCATTCAGTTCGCCGGAGAGCCCGGTCGGGCCGCGGCAATCGGCAGGCTGGACGATGCAGTCAGAATCCTCAACGGGACGCGCGGAACAAGGATTGCGAAAGGGGCTCCGTAGCTGGAGCCCCTAATTTGGGTTCTCACACGGTCCGTTTCGTCGCGCCAGAGCGCTCTGGCTGGGCTTCGGCGCCCAGATCCGCAAGGATTGGGCAGTCGGGCCGGTGATCGCCGGCACAGCAGTCGATCAAATACGCGAGCGTGTCGCGCATGGCCTGCAGGGCCGCGATCTTCCTGTCAACCTCGGTAAGTTGGTTGCGCGCCAGCATCTTGACCTCTGCACTCTCGCGCCCCTGGTCTTCGTAGAGCGAGAGAAGCGTACGGCAATCCTCGATTGAGAAGCCGAGCGCGCGCGCGCGGCCGAGAAAGGACAGCTTGTGCACGTCGCTCGAGCGAAACGCACGGTAGCCGTTGAGGTCACGCAATGGGGTTATGAGGCCAATCTCCTCGTAGTAGCGGATTGTCTTGGCCGGCAGCCGGGAGTGTGCTGCAGCTTCACCGATGTTCATGTCGATCTCCTTTCACTAGGCAGCGGTCGTATTATCCGGCAGGCTGCGGCGTCATCGCAGCCCGGGGTGGGGGCGCTGACGGGCCTTCCACGAGTATTGGGGCGATCCAGCGCAGGCGTAGCGCGTTCGACAGCACGAAGACGCTGGAGAGCGCCATGGCCCCGGCAGCAATGGCCGGCGAAAGCATCAGGCCGAACGCCGGATAGAGCACCCCTGCCGCGAGCGGAATTAGCGCCGTGTTGTAGCCGAAGGCCCAGAACAGGTTCTGGCGGATGTTGCGCATGGTCCGTGCCGAGACGTCGAAGGCGTTGACGACCCCGCGCAGGTCGCCCGCCATCAGCACCACATCGGCGCTTTCAATGGCCACGTCGGTGCCGGTGCCGATGGCGATGCCGATGTCAGCATGGGCCAGAGCAGGAGCGTCGTTGATCCCGTCGCCGACGAAGGCAAGCTTCTCGCCGCCTTTCCGGAGCTCGTCGAGCGCGGCAACCTTACCTTCAGGCAGCACCTCAGCCACCACATGATCGATCCCGAGCGTCCGGCCAATGGCTTCGGCGGTGGCGCGGTTGTCGCCGGTGATCATCGCCACCTTGAGGCCGAGGCGGTGCAGCGCCTCGATGGCCTGCCGCGTTGTGGGCTTGATCGGATCGGCCACGGCGAGGACCGCAGCGAGCCGGCCGTCCACCGCAGCGTAAAGCGGCGTCTTGCCGTCGGCAGCCAGCGCCGCCTCCGTGTCGGCATATTGTCCGAGCTCGACGCCTTCCCGCGCCATCAGCCGACCTGCGCCGATCAGTACCTGGTGGCCCTCGACTGCGGCAGAGAGGCCGAAGCCGGGGATGGCGGTGACCTGCTTCGCATCGGGCAGATCAAGTTGCTCGACGTGCGCCGCGTCAACGATGGCGCGGCCGATTGGATGTTCTGAATGAGCTTCGGCCGCAGCGACGAGGCGCAGGATGTCGGCGCCGTTCGCACTTTCCACGAGCGTCAGATCGGTCAGCGCGGGATGGCCCTCGGTGAGCGTGCCGGTCTTGTCGAGCGCCACGACGCGGGCATCCTGCAGTCCCTGCAGCGCATCGCCCTTGCGAAACAGGACGCCCATTTCCGCCGCGCGTCCCGTGCCGACGATGATCGAGGTCGGCGTCGCCAGGCCCATCGCGCAAGGACAGGCGATGATGAGAACCGAGACGCCGGCGATCAAGGCATAGGTCAGCGCGGGCGACGGGCCGAAGACGAGCCAGACCGCGGTGGTCAACAACGCGAGCCCCATCACGGCCGGCACGAACCACATGGTAATGCGGTCGACCAGCCCCTGGATTGGCAGCTTGGCCGCCTGCGCCTGCTGCACCATCCGGACGATCTGTGCGAGCACGGTATCGCCGCCGACCCGCGTGGCGTGGAAGCTGAATGTGCCGTGGCCGTTCACTGTGGCACCAACCACCGCCGCGCCCGGCGCCTTAGCAACCGGGATCGGCTCGCCGGTGATCATGCTCTCGTCGACCCAACTCTCGCCCTCGTGGACCTCGCCATCGACCGCGATCCGCTCGCCGGGGCGAACCCGGATTCGGTCACCCACCGTCACGGCCTCGATGGGCAGGTCGATCCAGGCGCCATCGCGGAAGACATGGGCGGTCTTGGCCTGAAGCTGCAAGAGCTTGCGGATCGCTTCGCCGGTGTGGCCCTTGGCGCGGGCCTCGAAGAAGCGGCCGAGCAGGATCAGCACGACGATCACCGCGGCGGCCTCGTAATAGACCGCACGGGTGCCCGCGGGTAGGAGTCCGGGCAGGAAGGTCGCGACGACGGAGTAGCCATAGGCTGCCGTGGTGCCCACGGCAACGAGGCTGTTCATGTCGGGAGCCCCCCGCATGAGCGCCGGATAGCCCTTAAGGTAGAACCGCCTCCCGGGCCAGATCAGCACGAGGCTCGTCAGCACGAACTGGATGAGCCAATTGGTTTCCATGCCGATCGTGGCATCGATCCAGGCGTGGAAGCCCGGTACGATGTGGCCGGTCATTTCAACGACGAACACCGGCAGGGCGAGCGCCGCAGCGATCAGCGTGAGCCTGCCGAGTTCGCGACTTTCGGCCTCCTTCCGCGCGACCGCATCTGGCGGCGGGGCTGCGGCGTCGCGGGCCCTCGCCGCGTAGCCTGCCGCCTCGATCGCCCGAGCGAGCGCGCCGGGGCTCGCCTCGCCTTCCAGATAGCGGACGTTGGCGCTTTCGCTGGCGAGGTTGACCGAGGCTTCCAAGACCCCCGGCACCGCCTTGAGCGCGCGTTCGACGCGGCCGACGCAGGAGGCGCAGGTCATTCCTTCGATGTCGAAGTCTGCACTGGCCGTGCGGGCCGCGTAACCTGCCTTGTCGAGCGCAGCGATGACGGAGCCAGCATCTGGCTTGCCATCGAACTGCAGCTCAGCCGTTTCGCTGGCCAGATTGACCGAGGCCTGGGCCACGCCAGGCACCGCCTTCAGCGCACGCTCCACGCGACCGACACAGGAGGCGCAAGTCATTCCTTCGACCTGAACGCTCAGGATTTCGTCCTTCGGCATGGTCTGTTCTCCGTTTACTCGACCGTCTATGTAGGTGGAGATAGGCCTTCCACTAACGGGAAGGTCAAGCGTTCGCTCAGAAAAAATATTGGCCCATCACTGCGCCAATTTGCCGCTTGACCTTCCCGTGCCGGAAACCTTCCTAGTTCGAGCGAAAGGAGACCAACATGACCAAGTTCAATGTTCCGGAAATGACCTGCAACCACTGCAAGGCCAGTATCGAAAAGGCGATCAAGGGCATCGACGAGACCGCCCGCATCGACGTCGACCTCGATGCCAAGACTGTTTTTGTGGAGGGCGCTGGCGAGGACGCCGCGCTGATCTCCGCAATGAAGGAGGCCGGTTACCAAGCGATCGTCATCGGGTAACGAAACTCGCGGCCGTCAAGGCCTTGGCGGCGGCGGCCTTGCGACCGAAGGCGGGGAAATGCCTCGCTTTCAGTTTTCATGTGCCGTCGCGGGCTTTCGTCCGCCACAGCTGGCCCGATCCAATGGGTCGGTCGCAGTTCAGGTATGTGGATGATGATCGTCTTGTGGCCAGCGTCTGTCAGGCCGAAAGCGGGTGGCGTATTGCTGAACCGCCAAGGGTGCGCCTTCACTCCGCGGCACGCTGCCTTCAAGACTGGCGATGCCGGCATCGTGCGAGAGACGGCGGCAACCGTGGAGTAGCGGCGCTGCTCCTGCGGCGGGCCACGCAATTCGCTTCGAGGTCGTTCTTGCCGCGCACGGCATGGCCCGAGAGGAGCCAGTCAGCTTCACAGCGGCGATTGGCGTGCCTTGGCGAATGCAGGAGATGCCAGGCGGGACGTTGAAATGCCCCGATTCGCTGGACGGGGGAAACTCATGCGCGGACCTCACAAGGGCAAATCACCAAGGATTTCCGCGACGATGACGGTGTTTCGTCACAGCGGAATCGGCTCGGCCATTCACTTTCCGGTTCCTGGGGTCCGCGATGTCTGATGCCTCATCTGGAGGTTTCTTGCGGCCATCCCGGCGGTGGCAGGCGAAAGGCCGGCGACCGATAGGTTTGCGGGATCGCGCGGACCGCCGCTCAGCAAACGTGCGCCGAAAGCTTTGGCGGCGAGATCTATCACTTCTGTTCCGAAGCTGGCAGCATGCTTTCGCGACCGATCTTTGGTTTCCTGCACTGGGTCGCGCGAAGGAGCGCTGAAGCGGCGCGCCGCCAGGCAGGCAACACACCTGCCGAGGCACCTCGGAATGGAAACCGCACCTACGATGGAGATATGGGATGCTGAATGGCGTGATGTTGCTTTGGTTCCTGCTCACCGCGGCCTCGGCTCTGTTCGTTGCGCTCGACATCATATCGACGCCGGAATCGCCAGTACTGAAATGGGGCTTCATCCTGCTGACGGCATACACCGGACCGATCGGCGCATTCCTCTATGTATTGGGCTGTCGGGAACCGTTGCCGGGGCTTCATGAACGCTATGTTGCCGCACGGTGGCGTCAGGTGCTCGGATCGACGATGCATTGCGTGGCCGGCGACGGCATCGGCATTCTCGCTGGCGCCGTGATCGCGTCGTTTCTTACTCTGCCGCATCTCGCCGACGTCGCACTTGAATATTTGCTTGGCTTTGGCTTCGGGTGGTCGATCTTCCAGGCGCTGTTCATGCGTGGCATGGTCGGTGGCTCATACCGGAAATCGCTAACAAGCACGTTTATTCCCGAATTCCTCTCGATGAATGTCCTGATGACAGGGATGGTGTTGACCGTCGCATTGGGGCGGATGTTGATCGGGAGGCCTCTGAATCCGCTGGCGCCGGATTTCTGGTTCGTGATGAGCGTTGCGTTGCTGGTCGGCTTCGTCTTGGCCTATCCGATGAATTGGTGGCTGGTGGCAAAAGGTCTCAAGCATGGCATGATGACCGTGCGGCCGAGCGGGCCCGTTGAAAAGGAACCCGCCGCGGAAGCACACCTTGACCACGGCATGGGTCTCGAGCCCCCGCCGAAGGTGAGAGTCGCCAGTATGGCGGCCTTCTCGGTCGCCGTATTCGCGCTGGCCATCTGGCTCGCCACCACTATTGGCGGCGCTTAACCAACGTGTTCAGCATGTACTGCATCGTTCCGCACGTGGTCGACCCAAGGGTCCGCGCCCAGCGTTCTTGAAATGCTCCGCCGGCACCTTGCAGGCGAGCCGACCGTTGGCGACCATCGGGCAGAGAGCGCCCCGCCGCCGACGCGGATTGGTAATGTCGGCGCGCGAGATCCTGTCCGGGCCGCCGATGCCACAGCCTACCCAGCAGAAAGAGTTAGCTCCCTTGTCCCTTGCCTGGCTTGCCGGTGTTGGGCTTCCGGTGGAACCGAATCGGCCGCCGGGATGTCCCTGCTGGTCAGGTCGCGGCCTCGGTTTGGCGATGCCGGGTCATCCGGCGGAGGCAATCGAACGCGGTCTCCATGAACGACCTGTCGATCAGCCGCGTCGCACGACTTTCTCCCGTGCCCGCGCCTGTGCCGGCCAGATCGCTCCAGGCCGAGACGCCGGCGTCGGTCCGCGGCCGCATGCCATGCGGCAGTTCCTGACTCAGGTGATGCCTACCCCCCGCGGCAAGGACGGCCGGAGATCGCAAGGAGACCGCCATGGCCCAACTCACCGGAAGCGAGCTGCGACCCCGTCTCGTCCAGCCTCGAGAAGGCAGTCGTCGATGCAATGGTCCCGATCGAGGTCGCACTCGATGCAAGAACGGGGCTCGTCCAAGTCGTCAAGAGCCGAGGGTCACGAAGCGGCGGCGATCCGCAACCTTGGCAGATCGCGGCAGGCGCACTTGGCGCAAATCTTGAAGGGGGCGGGGGGCCACCGCCGCGCGATCCGTCTGACGCGCGCTATTGTATGCCGTTCGCCCTCTGCAGTTCGCGTACATAGGTGACGATCATCTTCAAGTCGGCATCTGTCGGGCCCGGAATCGGGGGCATGTTGCCGAAGCGCCAATGGTGCTGCGGCACGCCGCGGCGCGGCGCCAGGAGCCAAGCCATGTCACTATGATGCTCGGGCCGGTAGTAGCTGTAAATGAACGGCGGGCCCATACCGTTGCGGCCCGCGGCATTGATGCCGTGGCACCTGGCGCAATATGCTTCGAAGGCTCTTTTACCGATCACGGCATCGGGCGAAAGCGTCGCCGGCAATTTCACCTGAACGATCGGATCGCCAATAGGGATATTCGATGTGTCCGGAGGGATCATGGACATGGTGGTCCCCCCGGCCTGCTGGGCGCCGGAACTCGACCAAACCGAGTAGCCGATCAACCCAACAAAGACGACGCCGATCCCGGCGGAGAGGAGTCTGTTCATAACGCTAGGTCCTGTTCTGCGGTCGAGCGGCTTCTGCGCCGACGCCAATCTCACCTGCCCCAAGCTTTGCCGGCGTTCCAGCGCTGGAGGGTCAAGCGCACATGGTGTCGCACACGTGGGCTTACTCGGAGTACATATCGAAAGCCCGCCGGGCGATTATTGCTTCTGGCGCGCTGCGACGCGCCGCCGCTTGGTGAGTCGCGCGGGGGCCAGACCTCAGGGATCAAGCAATTTCCGCTTTGCCTCGAACTCGACATCATCAATCTCGCCGCGGGCGAAACGCTCCTTCAGGACCTCAACCGCCGAATTGACCGACGAATTGCTCTGTCCACGCTCCTTCAGGGCGCGCAAGCCGAGGACGATGGCGAGAATAACGGCGCCCCAGAACAGGATCATCATCCCGGCCCCCATGACGCCATAGCCGAAGCCATAGCCGTCCATCATGTTTCCATAATAGCTTCCCGCTCCCGTCGTGTCGGCCGAGGCAGCGGCAGCAGCGGCCGAAAGCAGGACGGTGGACAGGATCGGAACATTCGCGTGTCTCACTTCCGCCTCCTTCGAATAGGGTCGAAGCCAGAATGTCGAATTGCTCCCGCGTCGCCTTGACATGCATCAAGATTGACTCGGGCGATGAGCCGGGTTTCGATGCCGGCCATCACAATCACGCGACATCTGAGACGGGTGCGATTGTCGAGCGACCGCAATGCATGCTAATTTATTCATGCAAGTCGAGCGTCAACCGGTGCGGAGTGTCATCGCGATCTGCGGTGCGGGCTTCTTACCGACCCAGTTTCGCTGCCGCCCGAGGTCGCGGGTGACGGTTGCCGTTTTGACCAGGAAGCCCCCCACCTCGGAGACAGCTCATGACCCGACACGCGCGCCTCTTTCATCGGGCGATCCTGAGCGTTCCCGCGCTGGCGTTCGCTCTCGGGATCGCCGGGCCAGTTTGGGCCGCCGCTCCGCAGCTTGCCACGACCACCTGCTCGGCCTGCCATGGGGTGGATGGCAACAGTACCGACGGCCAGTATCCCAAACTCGCCGGGCAGAAGGCCGGCTATTTGAGGCTTCAGCTCGAAGCATTCCGGAGCGGCGCAAGGCCTTCTGCGGTGATGAAGCCGTTCGCTCAGAGTCTGACCGATGCACAGATCGCCGAGCTTGCGAGATATTACAGTGCCAACCGCGAGGCGCCGGAGAAGGAACCGGTTGCACCGGATGCGCGCCGAGGTGCCGCGATCTTCCGTACAGGCGGCGGCACCGGCGCGGCCTGCGCAACTTGCCATGCGACCGGCGGCTTCGGCGGCGGAATGATGGGGGGCGGAATGATGGGAGGCGGGATGATGCGCACGAATCCTGCGGTCACGCCGTTTCTCTTTGCCCAGCATGCCACCTACCTGGCCCAGCAGCTAGACGCCTTCGCCAGCGGCGCGAGGCCGAGCACCGTGATGGGCCCCTTTGCCACGCAGCTCTCGCCGGATGACCGCAAGGCGGTGGCAGATTACCTCGCAAGCGTGAGATAGGCTCTTCTGGGGTCACGTCGCTACGGGCTCGTCGCGGCCAACGGCAGCCTGACCACCGCTCGGAGGCCTCCTTCTTCACGGTTCTCCAAACCGATGTCTCCGCCATGGGCGAGAACGATCGTCCGTGCAATCGAGAGACCGAGACCGACCCCGCCGGTTTCCCGCGAGCGCGACGTCTCGAGCCGCACGAAGGGATCGAACACCCGCGCGATGCTCTCGGCGGGTATCCCGGGCCCCTCATCTTCGATGACGATGACGACGCTGCCCGCCTCGGACCGCGCCATAACTGTGGCACGGTGGCCGTAGCGCAGCGCGTTCTCGATCAGGTTGCGAGCCGCCCGGCGCAGGGCATTGCGGCGGATGCGCAGCGGGACGTCGGCGACCTCGCCGAGGGTCACGTCACCGCCGGCCTCGCGGAGCTCTTCGACCAGCGGGCAGATGAACTTGGGCAGCCGTATCGTCTCTACCGGCTCCGTCGTTGCCATGCCGCGCGCGAAGGCGAGCGTGGCTTCGACCATCTCCTGCATCTCGCCGATGGTGGCGATCATCCGCACCCGGGTCTCGTCGTCGTCGACCATCTCGGCGCGGACCCGGAGCGCAGTGAGCGGAGAGCGAAGATCGTGGCCGACAGCGCCGAGCAATCGGGTGCGCTCGCTCACGAAGCGATGCAGGCGGGCCTGCATCTCGTTGAAGGCGGCGGCCAGCCGGCGCATTTCTTCTGGGCCCGCGGGATCGATCGGCTCGACATTCTCGCCTCGGCCCAACCGGTCGGCGGCCCGGGCGAGCCCCTGAAGCGGGCGGACCAGCCGGGCGAGCGCGAGCCAGAGCACCGCGGCCAGCAGCGCTGCCGTCACAGCGAATGTCGCCGCCTCCGACCAGACCCAATGGTAGGGCGGGTCATGGAAGCGAGACGTCATGTTGAGCCAGCCGCCGCCCTTCAAGGCAATGGACAGGTTGAGTTCAGTCGCGCTCATCGACCCTGCGTTCATCTCCTGATGCATCTGCATCATCGCCGGCGAGGCGTTCGGCATCGCCGGTATCTGGCCCGCAGTCAGCCCTCGGCGCATCTCGATCCGGATCGCCCCGGCATGGTCCGGCCCGAGGAGCAAGCGGATGCGCTCCGCGATCCAGGGCGGGCCCGGATGGTCGTTCGGGGCGACGGTGGGCGCGGTGCCGACCGAGAACTGCACAAGCGCCGAACTTGCCGCCTGCAGGATTTCCGTGTGGAGGGTGCCCGGGGCGTCCTCCAGAAGCCGGGCAATATTGCCGGCACGATCCGCGGCTTCGAGCGCCAGCGCCGAGCGCACCGCGAGCGCGCGCTGGTCGATAAAGAGCCAGAGGGTCAAGGCCTGCGCTGCGGCAAGTGCGGCGACGATCAGCAGGATGATCTGGCCGCGGAGCGTGCAGGGGAGCGGGAGCCTCATGACACATGCTCCACATCGACGGCGAGGCTGTAGCCGCCGCCGCGCACCGTTACGATGATCTCCGGCGTCGCCGGGTCGCGCTCGATCTTGCGGCGCAACCGACTGATCTGGTTGTCGATCGTCCGGTCGAAGACATGCCCGCTGCGGCCCGAAGTGATATCCAGCAGCTGGTCGCGGCTGAGCACGAAGCGCGGCCGCGCGAGCAGCGCCGTCAGCAGGCGGAATTCGGCGGTGGTGAGAACTTCGTCCCGTCCGTCTTCTGCCACAAGCCGGCGGGTATCGGTGTCGAGCGTCCAGCCGGCGAAACGCTGCCGGTGACCTGCGGGGGCGCCGGCAACTTGAGGCTGGCGTTCTGCACGTCGCAGGATCGCTTTGATCCGGGCCAGAAGTTCGCGCGGATTGAAAGGTTTCGGCAGGTAGTCGTCGGCGCCGACCTCAAGCCCGACGATGCGATCGGTTTCCTCACCGAGCGCCGTGAGCATCAGGATCGGAGTGGAGCCATTTGCGCTGAGGCGGCGGCAGACGGAGATTCCGTCCTCGCCCGGCATCATCACGTCGAGCACGATCAGGTCGAACCGCCCCGTCCGGAGCTTCTCGTCCATCTCGACGGCATCGCGCGCCGCGGACGCTCGGAAGCCGTTGCGCTCCAGATACCTGCTTACCGCATCGCGGATTTCGCGATGGTCATCGACGATCAGGATATGCGGCTCTCTGCTCATGGCGTCGTTCTACCTGATCCGATCCGGCGTGGGTGGGAAACCGTGTCGCGACTCGTATCGGGCGGCCCCGCCTGCGACAAACCGATACAAAACAGCCCCGATTTGGCATCTTTCTGCGACAGGACGCGCCCAGATTGAAGGCATCGAAAATCAAACCCAAGAGGTGATGTGATGAAACGCAAGACGGTTTTGGCAGCAGGTCTGGCCGCGGCGCTCGTTGGTGCGGCCGCGATCCCGGTGTATGCACATGGGCAGGGCCAGGGTGCGGGCGGCCTCGGCGATGGCCCGGGCGCGATGATGGGATACGGCGCGCAGCAGGGTGGCCCGGGCATGATGGGCGGCAATGGCCCGACGAACGGCAACGGTTCCATGGGCGGCGGCATGATGGGCAACGGCATGATGGGCCAGATGATGGCGATGACTGGCGGTGGCTTCGGCCCGATGGGAGGGCCTGGCGTGATGGGCCCGCTGTTCCAGAAGTTCGACACCAACGGCGACGGAATCGTCAGCCCCGACGAGTTGCGGACCGGGCTCCAGGCCGCGCTCAAGCAGTATGACAAGAACGGCGACGGTGTTCTGTCGCTCGACGAATTCTCGGCCTTCTACACAGAGGTCACCCGCCCTGCCATGGTCCGCCACTTCCAGGCGCTCGACACGGATGGCGACGGCAAGATTACCGCGACCGAAATGAGCGCCCCGGCTGACCGGATGGCGCAAATGCAGAAGCTCTGGCAGTCGCAGCACGGTGACGGAACGGCGGTTCCCGGTCCTGGCATGATGAACGGCAACAACTGAACGGGCTGGCAGCGCCGGTCATTCCGGCGCTGCCTCCCTTGCGAAGGAGGCAGCCATGATGGGGTTTGGATTTGGCGGGCTGGGAATGATCTTGTTTCTGGTCGTCATCGTTCTCGCCATTCTCGGGCTCGTCAAGTATTTCTCCAAGTGAGATCAAGAAGAAAGGACCTCCAATGAGTTACACGATCAATCGCCTGTTGCCCGGCGCGGATATCGATGCGGCCGAGCAGCGCGTACGTTCCGCCCTAGCGGCGAAAGGATTTGGTGTTCTCACCGAGATCGATGTCGCCGCAACCATGAAGTTAAAACTCGATGTCGATCTGCCGGCCTATCGGATCCTCGGGGCGTGCAATCCGTCCATGGCGCATCAGGCGATCGGGCTTGAGCCGCGCGTGGGCGCGATGCTGCCCTGCAACGTGATTCTGCGGGCCGTCGATGGTGGCGTCGAGGTGAGCGCAATCGACCCCGTTGCTTCGATGTCCGCCATCGACAATCCGGACCTGAAGGCTGTCGCCGGTCAGGTGCGGGAAATGCTGCGGGAGGTCGTCGAAGCCGCGTGAACGCGGTTGCGCGACACGGGTTCCGAGCCATCTCAGCTCTTGCGGGGCTATTTGCCAAGGCCGGGACACACTCGCCCGTTGCACCGTCAGCCGCCCGGTGTTCCGCCTATCCCGAGATCCATGACCAAAGTCCTGTTGCCGTGCGGGCCGAGGCGTCGGCGCAACTGCGGGGCACCTCGCCGTCAACCCCGAATGCCGCATCACGACCCGGCGCGGGGGGCACCGGCCGGAAGGGCAGGGGCTCCGTGATCGCACCCCGTCGTCTCAAGCCCCGTGCCGCTGCGTGTCGTCATTGCTTCTCCGGGGAACCAGGAACATGCCGCATTTTGGGCACTTGCCGGGTTCCTGGCTCTTCACTTCCGGGTGCATCGGACAAGTGTAGATGACGGGATCCGGAGAGGAGCCCGTTTTGTTGAAGATCGACGTCATTTCGGTGTTTCCTTTGCTTCCGCATTGCTCTTGAAGGTGGATCTTATGCGCGACATCGGCGTCTCGATGTGGACTCCCGCATCGACGTGAAGCGTTTCGCCGGTCACGGCGGCGGTATAGTCGCTCGCAAGCAGCAGGGCCGCCCTGCCGACCTCGTCGGCCTCGATGTTCCGTCGAAGGGGAGCCACACGAGCGCTGACGTCCAACATCTCGGAAAATCCGGCAAGCCCGGAGGCCGCGCGCGTGACGACCGGCCCGGCTGAAATAGCGTTGACCCGAATGCCGCGGGGGCCGAGCTCGTGTGCGAGGTAGCGCACGGAGGCTTCCAATGCCGCCTTGACTGGCCCCATGACATCATAATGGTCGACCACGCGCTCGGCGCCGAGATAGCTGAGCGTGACGAGGCTGCCGCCGCTACCCATCAATGGCTCCGCCAAATGCGCCATCCGGATCAGGGAGTGGACCGACACGGTCATCGCCTGGGCGAAGCCTCCTGCCGAGCAGTCGGCAAGCCGCCCACGCAGGTCCTGAGGACGCATACTGCCAACGGCGTGAAGAAGAAAATCAAGCCGCCCCCAGCGGGCCTCGATCGCCGCAAAGAGGGCCTCCAGCTCGCCCGCAACACCGACGTCGCACCGCATGAAGATCGGCGCTTCCACGCATTCGGCAAGCGGCGCGACATGGGTCAGCGTCTCGTCATTGATATATGTGATTGCCAGCTCCGCTCCTGCCTTGCGGTAGTGAAGAGCGGCGGACCAGGCGAGACTGTGCTCGTTGGCGACGCCGACGACCAGCCCCTTTCGTCCCGAAAGACTCAGGAACTCTGCGGGATTGCAGCAGTCTGGCAGGTCAGGCATGGAACTTCTCCGTGGCGGCCCATCGATCGGTCAATGCGCCATCGAACCCGGGAGCATCGCGCCGAGGTTCCGGTGCCCGCGGGCAAACGGGCGGCACCCGATAGGCAGGCGACCAAACTTGGGAGGATTGCCATGGCGACGTGATGGAAAAGTCCGGCGCACAAAACCGCCCGTACAACCTGGCAAGCGTCATAGAGCCTCGGCCAAGGAATGACCGAAGCGCCGGACAACGCTCTGTGTGGATTCCGTGCGGAGGAGGGTTCACGCGGGGTGCCTCTGCTGTTTGTCTTCCGTCGAAGATGGCTGTTTCGGCAACGGACGGCAGGCGTGGTCCGGGCTAGGAGCGGCACAAAGGGTGCAGATCTCGTTGTTTGCGCGGTAAGGGGATCGCATCCCGCCCGGCTCCCGCGGCGAGAGTCTCGCCAGAGCCAGGGACGCCAGGCGCGCCTCGGCGGTATCGGCACGCGACGTCAATACGACCGGAACCGAGAGCCCCAGTGCGATGCCCGCGGCCTTGGCGCTCCCGAGATATTCCAGCGCTTTTGCGAGTACATTCCCGGTCACCAGGTCCGGCACGAGCAGAATGTCCGCCTTTCCGGCAACCTCAGAGAGAATGCCCTTCTCTGCCGCGGCGCGGGCGGAGATGGCATTGTCGAGAGCAAGCGGCCCATCGACCGAGGCATCGGTGATTTGACCGCGCCGCGCCATCAGGGTGAGGCTGGCGGCATCGATGGTCGATCCGATATCTACGGTCACGGTTTCGACGGCCGACAACACGGCGACGTGCGGCCGGGGCGCCCCGAGTTCATGAAAGAGCTCGATCGCGTTCTGGCAAATCTGTGCCTTGGCCGCGAGGTCCGGCGCAATGTTGATGGCTGCGTCGGTAATACCGATCAGCCGGTCGTGGCCGCGAATTTCCAGCAAAAACAGGTGGCTCACGCGGCGCTCTCGGACGCGCAGGCCCGCCTCCGGATCGAGCAGCGCGTGCATGAAGACATCGGTATGCAGATTGCCCTTCATCACCACGTCCGCTTCGCCTGCGCGCGCCATCGCGACCGCGCGCGCCGCGGCCGCCGCATCGGCTCCGCAGGGCACCACGAAGCGAGAGCCCTCCAGCCAGCCTGCGGATTTCAACAGCGGCTCGATCCGGTCGGGTTCGCCGATCAGGCAAGGCTCGGCCAGGCCGAGTTCCACCGCTTCCCGCATCGTCTCGAGGATGACCGTCTGGGCCGCATCGGCGATCGCGACGCGAACCGGACCCTGCGCGCGGGCCCGCTCGATGAGCCCGGCAAGCGTTTGCGGGACCGCATGCTCAGCCATCGGCCGGCTCCCTTTGATGGGCGTGACGACAGATCCCGACATTCCGAACATGGTCGGCGATGACGGCTTCCTCATCGGTCTGGCGGGCTTCGATCTCGACCCGCGCCCCGGGTAAGGAAATGCGAACGCTCCCGCGCGCATTTGCGCCGGCGTCGAGTCCAAGTCCGAGATGCGCCAGTCCTTCGCAGACACGTGCCCGGACCTGCGGCGCGTTTGCTCCGATCCCCCCGGTGAACACCAGCCGGTCAAGGCCACCGAGGGGAGCAGTCAGGCCCGCGAGATGCTGCCTGACATGATAGACGAAATAGTCGACCGCATGGGCCGCTGTCTCCTCCGGCCTGCTCAGCAACAGCCTCATATCGGAACTGAGGCCCGAGACGCCGAGGAGCCCCGCTTCCGTGAACAGCAGACGCTCCAGATCATCGACCGAGAACCCCTTCTGATGAAGCAGGTACAGAAGGAGGCCGGGGTCGACATCGCCCGAGCGCGTTCCCATCGGAACACCGGAGAGGGTCGAGAAGCCCATCGTGGTCTCGATACTGCGACAGCCCCGGATTGCCGTCAGCGAGGCACCGTTGCCGAGATGGGCGACGATGATCCGTTCCTGATCGACATCTATCCCATCGGCACGCAGAGCGCGGACGATGAACTCACAGGACAGGCCGTGGAAGCCGTAGCGCCGCAATCCCATCCTCTCGAAACGCTGCGGCAGACCGGTCATCTGGGCGATCGGGGGAAGATCGTGGTGGAACGCGGTGTCAAAGCAGGCGACCTGTGGAAGACCCGGAAGCATTGCGGTCACCGCCTCGATTCCGGCGATATTCGCCGGCAAATGCAGCGGTGCGAGATGCACAAGGCGCTTCATCCGATCGAGAATCGGCGTGGTCACGCGTTTCGGGCAATCGCAGTCAGGCCCACCATGCGCGACCCGATGGCCGACGGCGACGATGCGTGGCCCGTTGGCGATCGAGTCGACGGCCGCGAGCACCTGCACCAGCGCCTCGATATGTGTGTTGTACGGCCGCCTGACATACGAGACCTCGGTATCGCGCGCATCGCGCAGCCGGAAGGTCGCACCGCTCAGGCCGATTCCGTCAATCTCACCATGGTAGAGGCGCCGTCCGTGCGCCGAGGCACCAAACAGTGCGAATTTCAGGCTCGAGGAGCCGGAATTGAGCGTGAGGATGGCATCGCCCGGCATGTCAGACGCCCGTCTTTTCTTCGGGTGGCGCGACGGGCACCGGTTCGGGCTGCTGGTCCGCGACCGGATTGCGATGTTTCATTCCGCCGCCGCCGCAACCTCCGCCATGCCCGCCGTTGCCATGGCCGGAATGACCGCCATGGCCATGGCCGAAGAGGTGCATCGCGGCCATCCCGCCGAACAGGAGGACGATCAGCCAGTTGTCGAGGATCCATTGCATGACTCAGTCCTTTCGCGTTGGTTCTGCGTCCGGGGAACCCTCCGCGGATGCTCCGTAGAGGCCGCGGAAAATCCCCGAGATCGCTTTGTCGCGGGCGGCACGGCCTTGCCTCAGTTGGTTTTCGATCTGCGCAAAGGCGGTGCGCTCGGCCTGGATTGCCGGATGATCGTCAGAAAGCGGCGCCCGCGTGGCGCGCGTCGTGTTGGCGATCGCCTGGACCGCACCCATCCAGGGGTTATACCGCTCGGAAAACATGAGCCGGCTCCAGCGCATCGGGTGCATCGCCTGGAATGCGGCGGCGGTCGCGGGCGTCGTCCAGGCCCTGAGCCAGGGCCCGACGAAGAGATCGTAGGCCTTCTCGTTGAGCTCGGAGACCTGCGCCACGTTCCGGAACGCATCTTCCGGGAAGGTCTTTCCGATGTCCGCGACCTCGCGCGGCTCGAACCGGACTTCGAGGTCCGGCTTGTGACAATCCGGATTGCCGGCAGGTTTCGCGATCTTCATCTCATAGAGGCCGGGCGGAAGCGCATGAAGCTCTTCGATGCTTTCCAGAATGGCCCGGTGCTCGAAACGCGCCACGGCCGCTGAGACGAAAATGCCGAGGTGGCCGACGTGTTCGTGCGTCAGATAGACGATCCGCTGCCCCGCGGCCTTGAGAGCCGCGGTGTCCTCGTAGAGATGGGAAATCCATCCAAGCGCCTCCGCCGGCGGCGTGATATTGTCGCCCTTCGACGCGAAGATGACGATGGGATTCCGGATTTTCCGGAGATCGGCGGTGCAATGTTCGCAGATCCGCATCTCCCCAGTTTCCAGCTTGTTGCCGATGAAGAGATTGCGGGTGATGGCGAGGATCTCCTCGCGGCTGAGAAAGTAGAACCCGTTCCACCAGCGCTCGAACTCGAGAAACCGCTCGCGCTCGGTGTCGATGTTGGTGAAGAGGGTCGCATATTTCTCCCATATCGACTTTTCGGGTTGGAGCGCCTCGAAGTTCTGGGCGAGCCAGGCGCCGTCGAGGCGCCCGTCGCCAAGATCGGCCACCATGTGGGCGGCCCAGGACCCGCCGACGAGCCCGCCCAGCATCCGCATCGTATTGGAGCCGGCTTCGCCGGCCCAGTAGGAGAGCGGCGAGCCGTTGAGGACCACGGGTCCGATCAGGCCCTGACAATCGGCGGCCAGGAGCGTTACCGCCCACCCCGCCTGGCAATTGCCATAGAGCACCGGAGGCGCGTCGGGGTGCCGTTGCGCCACTTCCGCGACAAAGCGCCGCAACGCGTGGTGGACATCCGCCAGGGTCTGGCCGGGCATCGGCTCGGGGTAGAACATCACGAAATAGACGGGATGGCCCTCGCGCATCGCCATGCCGACCTCGCTCTCCCGCTTGAAGCCCCCGATCCCCGGCCCGTGACCGGCGCGCGGATCGAAGACGATGACCGGTGCCTTGCTTTCGTCGATGCAGGCCTCGGCGCAGTCGTCGCCCACCTGCGTGATCCGCAGCAGCGCGTAGTTGGCAGGCTCATCGAACCTGCGCGCGTCGAGGATCGTTTCAAACTTGAAGTCCAAAAGCGGCGGCAGGCCCTCGCGTTCGTGCTCGATCATGTTGTCGGCGCGCTCGCGCAGGGTGTCGAGAAAGAGAATCCAGCGCTCGAGAAGGTCCTGCAGATAGTCTCCCTGCCCGGCCGGGCGGTGGCCATCCTCCACTGGCCGAAGGCCCGGAGATCTGGTGACCACAGCGCGCGACGGTTGCGCGGCGGAGTCGGCTTCTGCGCGGCGACGGGTCACCTTTTCGACAATAGTCATCTTTGCAGCCTCTCCGTTGACGGCGTGAACCAAGATCGGCATTGGCAGAGCAACTTAGCTTGGACACGATGTAGACGTCGGATCTTCGGGAGCATTACAGGGCAAGATGCTGTGCCTTGACCTAGGGCTTTCCCGAGTTCCCCGAGGGTTCTTGAGAGGAGTGAAGTCACCCGGTCGCTTCCATTCGTTCGCGACGCGCCGAACGCATCCGAAGGGTGTCTTCAGTTGACGTGGGTGGAAGCGGTCAGTGTTCCGGCGCTGACAGGAGCGGCTATCAGGTGTGCCGTTGAGGAGAAGGTTGGTGACTTCCACCGCCGTCATCGAGATCCTGATGACCGACGACAGACTGGCAATGGTGGGAGCGCTGCAAAGCGCGGCGGTCGCTATCTTCTTCGTGGCGTCGTGGAGACCACGCTGCAAATCGCGATGGAGACAGATGTGGAGGGGCTGATCGAGGTCGGACGGCGTTCCCGACCACAGACGATCAAGGGGAAGTTCGCCTGAAGCAGTGTAACCGGCCGGTTGTTACCGCGGTGCTTGGGCCTTGATGCGGGCGACGAGGTCTTTGTCATCAACAAAGTCGTCGAGGAACGCGTGCCAGGTTTCGGTGGTGATGCGGGCAGCCCTGAGCATGTCATTTAGTTCATCGATGCCATCGTCGGTCAGGGCCGTGACGGTCTCGTCCTGGCCGGTGTAGACGCTGATGATTGCCCCGTAGGCCAGGTTATCGTCGTTGTAGACGATGGCTTCGAGAAGCTCGGGATCTTCGTCCAGCATCTTGGCGACGTAGTCGAGGGTGCAGACGTGAGTGACGGTTGCCATCAGGCAGCCTCAGACAAAGACGTGGTCAGTGGCGCCCAATTCCACGGCAGGAGTGAACCGCGCCGGGTTTGCAGGAGGCTCCAACTCCTGAGTAGGATGGAGCATCATGAGCAAGACGACGAACAAGTTTTCTCCGGAAGTGCGGGAACGGGCAGTGCGGCTGGTGCTGGAGAACGAAGGCCAGCATGGCTCTCGCTGGCAGGCGATCATGTCGATCTCGGCGAAGATCGGCTGTTCGGGGCAGACCCTGAACGAATGGGTCAAGAAGGCCGAG
>WGNF01000007.1 GCA_016124615.1 Paracoccaceae bacterium
CTGCTACGTCACAACACCAAGCCAAAGCCCTTCGTTTGGTCCAAATCCGCCGAGGACATCATCACCCGAGAACGCCGCGCCCTGGACAAACTCGATGAAATCCGAGGGAACAGGTAATAAGCGTCAGACTCGGAACACTAGGTTTTCTCATCGGGGGAATCTTTGTCGGCGTATTGGGTAGTCTGCTGGATCACAGTTTTTCCAGCGTTCTTAGCGCCACCAACCTCATAACTATCGCCACAACCGCTACAACTCTCATGGTCGGCGCGCTCGCATTAATGGGGACGATTCACACAATTGAGAACCAGAATAATATATATCAGCAGAATCGCTTAAGAGACCTTGCAGCGGCCCGAGCCACCATGCCCCTCGCATTAAGAGAGCTTTCTCTGGCAGCGAAAGTTGGGATCCGGACTGCGTCGCGCCCGTCTGACGCGAGCAGGCCGCCATACGAAGAAATCCGTAGCGACCTAAATGTTTCTGAAGACACCATCGAAACACTTCAGAAATGCATACGCTTCGCGGACGACCTCACATCCCAATGGCTAGCAATCATTATTTCTCACTACCAAATCTATTTGTCGCGAATGGATAGTTTCAATCCTGGCCCACCTATGGTCGACGGCAATGGACTAAGAAATCTTACAAACGGTCAAATCGAGGCAATTGTTGATTGGGCAACTTTGCATGCGTTGGTCGATCACCTATTTCCATTTGCGCGCGGAGCCAATTCAAACGCAGACAGATGTTTAGATGTTGGCCGCATCCGCTCGACGCTATTCATAGAAGATTATTCACTTTCCATTGACCCTCAAATCAATGAGCGCCTAAAGGCGCGCGAGGCAACTCTTCAAGATGGTGACATCGATAAATTTAGACACTACATATAGGAAATGGGGCAAAAAAGGCGGCACTCCCGCCACCTCACCGTGCTTATTTGACCTCGGCGCGGCCCGCATCCCATCCACAATCCAATGCGAGATGGTCGCCGACCGCTTCAAGCTTGGGAAAAGCCTCTCACCCCTTCGGCGCGTCCTTCGCCTTTACCGGGCGCTTGATACGCTGCGCGGCCACCAACGGGGGCAGGCTGCTTTCGAAATAGCGGTCGTCCATCACCGAGACCGAAAAGTCCGTCGGCTCTGCCTTGGTGTCCTTGTCGGTCATGGTGCTCTCCTGAAACGGGCGGCACGAAGGTGCGCCCTGATGACAGGTGAACCTTCGGAAGACCGAAGGCAATGGGCCTTGCGGGATATCTTCACGGCTCGCTGGCGCGGCTTACCCCGCCGGGGCCCACATCACGTCCTCCACCCGCGGCGCGCCGGTGGCCAGCATCACCAGCCGGTCGAAGCCCAGCGCGATGCCGCTGGCCGCGGGCATCTGTGCCAGCGCAGCAAGGAAATCCTCGTCCAGCGGGTAGCGTTCGCCATAGACGCGCTCTTTCTCGTCCATCTCCAGCCCGAAGCGGCGGCGTTGTTCGGCGGGGTTGGTCAGCTCGCCGAAGCCGTTCGCCAGTTCCACCCCGCAGGCGTAAAGCTCGAAGCGTTCCGCCACGCGGGGGTCGTCGGCGGCGGGGCGAGCCAAGGCGGCCTCGGCGATCGGATAGCGGTCGAGGATGGTCATGCGGCCGTGGCCGAGGTGGGGTTCCACCCGCGCCACCAGCACCCGGCTCAGCAGGTCCGACCAGGTATCCTCGGCCGTCGCCCGGATTCCAACGGCGGCGACCTGCGCGCGCAGGGCCATCGCATCAGGCACCCCCGCCGCATCCACCGTGGCCAGCAGGTCCAGCCCGGCATAGCGGGCAAAGGCGTCGGCGACCGACAGCCGTTCCGGCGCTGCAAACGGGTCGCAGGTGATCTCGCGATAGCGCAGCACGCTTGCCCCCGCCTCGCGCGCCGCCAACCGCAACATCGCTGCGCAATCGTCCATCAGGTCGGTGTAATCCGCGCCGACCCGATACCATTCCAGCATGGTGAACTCGGGCGCGTGCAGCGCCCCGCGCTCGCGGTTGCGCCAGACATGGGCGAAGGCGGCGATCCGGGTCTCGCCCGCCGCCAGCAGCTTCTTCATCGCGAATTCGGGGCTGGTGTGCAGATACATCCGCCGCGGCACGCCGTCATTGCCGATGGCGTCGGTGGCGAAGCCGTGCAGATGCGCCTCGTTCCCCGGCGAGATCTGCAACGCCGCCGGATCGACCTCGGTGAAGCCTTCCCCGGCCAGCCACAGCCGCAACCCGGCCTGAATGCGGTTGCGCGCCAGCAGCAGCGGGCGGCGGTCGGCATGGCGGCGGGGCGCCCACCACGGCGTGTCGGTCTGGCTCATTGCGGCTTTCATCTGGCGAAATGGCAAAAGATGCGCTAGGGGCTGGCGTCAAATCCCGCGCCTGATATGTCAGGCGGCTTGCAGCTACAAGGAACACCTGTCGTGAAAGTCATCGCATCGAGCCTGCGCAAGGGCAATGTCGTCGAGCTGGAAGGCCGGCTCTACGTCGTTCTGACCGCGTCCAACTTCCACCCCGGCAAGGGCACGCCGACGACGCAGATCGACATGCGCCGCATCTCGGATGGGGTGAAGGTGTCGGAACGCTGGCGCACGACCGAACAGGTCGAAAAGGCCACCGTGGACGAACGCGAATACGACTTTCTGTATGAAGACGGCGAGGGCTTCCACTTCATGGAGCCGGTCAGCTACGACCAGATCGCCGTCTCGGCCGACGTGGTGGGCGATGGCAAAGTCTACCTTGGTGAAGGGATGCGGGTGTTCCTGAAGACCTACGAGGGCGTCGCCATCGCCATCGAGTTCCCGCAGAAGGTGACGGTGGAAATCATCGAGACCGAGCCGGTGGTGAAGGGGCAGACGGCGTCGTCGTCCTACAAGCCCGCGACCTGCACCAACGGGCTGCGCGTGATGGTGCCGCCGCATATCGGCGCGGGCACCCGGATCGTGATCAACACCGAAGACAACAGCTACGTCGAGCGCGCCAAGGACTGATCGGGGCGCATCGGGGGCCGGTCACCCGGCCCCGCGCGGGCCTCAGGGCCGCTTGGGCGTCTGGATGCCGATGTAAGGGGCAAGGCCGGTGTTCGGGCTGAAGTCGATGCCAGCGGTCAGGTTGTTGCCGCTGGCCCCGGCGGTGAAGAAGCCGCCGCGCTGGCTGAAGCTGTAGCCGCCGCCCAGTTCGCCCTGCAGGTGAGCGCCGCCGTCCAGCGCCAGAATCTTGAACTTGCTGGGCATCATGCCCTGCACGAAATCCCAGTACAGCAACGCCTTGGCGCCGGAGTAATGGTCCGACGTGCTCTTGGACGCATGCACCACCCCGGCGAAGATCTCGGGCGCGACCTTGGTGCCGAAGGTCATCTGGATCCCGACGATGCCCTTGGTGTTGTTGTCTGCCGTCACCGCCGAGGCGGTTCCGGCGGACGCCAGGGATGCGGCGGCGAGGGCGGCCAGAAGAACGGGCCGCAGCCCGGCGTATGTGGTGGGTGTCATTGCTCATGCCTCAAGGTTTTGTGTGTTTTTCAGCAATTTAGCCCATCGCGGCGGGCCGTGCAACCGCGGCGGGGCGGGCTTGGCGGGCAAGCACCGATTTTGCACCGTTTTCACACCGACGTTACACCGACACCCGGCCGCCCTGCGCCAGTGCACAGGGCCTCTGCGCGCCGGACCCTTATCGCGCCGTTGATCGGTCAAGGCGCCGCGGCAACACTCGACCCACACCCTGCAACCGGAGAGATCGCGATGACCGAGACCCCAGCCCCCCATATCGCCCAGAAAGCCCCCTTTGCCATCGAGCTTGAAGCGGGCAAGGCCTATTTCTGGTGCGCCTGCGGCCAAAGCAAGACGCAGCCGTTCTGCGACGGCAGCCACAAGGGCTCGGGCTTCGTGCCGAAAAAGTTCGAGGCGACCGAGACCAAGACCGCCTACCTCTGCGGCTGCAAGCATTCAGCCAACGCGCCGTTCTGCGACGGCTCGCACAAGGCGCTGTAGGCCTTCAGCGGGGCAAAGCCACCCGGCGCCGCAGCGCCTCCAGCGGCACCCGGTTTTCGCAATAACCCGGCAGCGCCGGGGCGCCCGAGGCATTGCGCCCCAGCCAAAGCAGACAATCGGACGCATGGCCGCAGTCCTGACACCGCGCCACAAGGGTGTCGAGGTCGGCGCGGCTGAGGATACCGGCATGGATCGCCGCGCTGAGATTCACCCCCAGCGCCCGGGCCATGCCCTGGGTCAGCCAGTAATGCTGTGTCGTTGCCATATTGGTGTCGTACATTCCCGCCTCCCGCGTTGAGTGAAACCATCTGCCCCGGCCGCCCTCTGCGGCCCGTTGCAACACGGTCTCAAACCGCCGCGATTGCGACAATGACGCAGATCAAATCCCCGCTGGGCCGACCCCGGCAGGGTCGCCGCGCACTGCGGCGTTGAGCGCGCGCAGGATGGCGCGATCCGCCTCGATCGTCAGCGCGGCCTCGGCGCGCGCCAGCGCCTCGTTGGACTGGCGCAGGGCGGCGCGGCCGAAATCGGCGTGGCTCAGGCGCGACAGCACGGCCAGCGCCTTGTGCAGCCGTATCTGCACCTCGACCAGCGCCGCGCCATCGCGGGCGATCGGCCGAAAGACATCGTCGAACAGATCCTCCACCCGGATCTCGGGCAGCCAGACCAGCGGGTGGCGCAGTTCCACCTCGCGCCGCTCGGCCCAGGGCGCCAGCAGCCGGACCGCCCGCCCGATGACGTCGATCGCCGTGCCGGGGTCGTTCACCGCCGGTGACAGCGCGCGCGAGGCGATTTCGGACAGCACCGACAGCGCGAAGCGCGGATCCTGATCGAAGCGCCGCACCGTGCCGATGGTGAAGGCCGCAGCGACCCGATCCAGTATGTCGGCCTCTGCCTGTCCCGCAACGAAGGCGAGCGGCCGACCGGGGTCGACAAAGCTGCCCGGCAGCGCCTCGACATGCACCTGCACCCCGGCCGCCGCCGCCACCCCCTGCAGCGCTGCACTGTCAAGATGCTGGACATAGCCCACCTTGCCCGGAAGCACCGCGGCTGCCCCGTGCGGCGGCGGCCCGCGGCGCGGATGGCAGCCCAGCGTGGGCGAGGCCATCCGCACCCGCAGCGCCCCCTCTGCCGCGCTCTCGACCCGGGCGATCACGTCCTGAATCCGGCCAAAATCGCTCAGATGCGCGATCCAGCGCAGCATGGTCAGCACGATCATCGCCACGATCACCAGCGTGACGAGGAACAGCACCAGCCGCCCGCCCGCGCCGTAAAGGCCCGCCTTCAGCGCGATCAGGCCGACAAGGCTGTAAAGGAAGGTGCCCAGAAAGGTCGCCAGCACGTTCTGCGTGGTGCTGTCCTGCATCAGCAGCGCCACCGCCCGCGGCGTCGCGTTCTGCGACGCGCTGGCCAGCGCCGACACCATCGTGCCAAGCGAGAAGGTGGTGACCGCCAGCATCGACGACGCAAGGATGGTCAGGATCGTCTCGACCGACCCGGCGCCAAAGGTGCTGGCGGTGCCGGTGGGCAGCACCTTTTCGGCCCCGGCGGCGACCAGCGCAGTGACCACCCCCAGCAGCGCATACAGCGCCGCGCGAACCCAGAGCTTGCGGACCAGCGCGACAAGGTGCCATTTCCAGATCGAGATCATCGCGCCCCTTTCGCACCCCCGGCAGTGCCGCGGCGGCTTCCCTGCCCGGTCGCCGCGCGCTATCCTGCGGCCATGTTTACCATCGAACACGATTTCGACGCGACCGTCATCACCCTCGTGGACGAGGGCGCTCCCCATCTGCAAGAGGATGTGACGGTACAGGCCTTCGAGGATTGCGTGACCGTCGAGCAATACGACACCCGCACCGATGCGATGGTCAGGATCACCTTGTCGCTGGCGCAACTGCGCGACCTTGGCGCGGCGCTGAACCTGCCCGAGGGGATCTACCGGCTGACGCCGAAGACCTGAGGCGCCTAGAGAATGCGGAACACCTTGTCGCGCGCCGTGGCGCCGCGCACCAGGTTCAGCCGCGATTTCGGCACCCCCAGCGCCTTGGCCAGCAGCTTGACCACCGCCGCCGTCGCCTTGCCATCCTCCGGCACCGTGGTGACATAGACCCGGATCATGCCATCCTCGGCCACCACCGCGTTGCGCGCGGCTTTCGGCGTCACCCGCACCGCGATTTCGGCGCCGGTCAGGGCAAGGTGGCTCAGGTCGGGGTCGGGCACGCGGGCCTCGGGTTTTTGGGCTGGTCCGGCCGCGATCCTGCCCCTAGGCTTGGCCCGGACGCAAGCGGAGACGACGATGACCACCGCCTTCTTCTGGGATGAACGCTGCTTCTGGCACCACGGCGGCCACTATGCGCTGACGATGCCGGTGGGCGGGCTGGTGCAGCCGATGCCCTCGGGTCTGCCGGAAAACCCGGAAACCAAGCGGCGGCTGGTGAACCTGATGCAGGTCACCGGCCTTTTTGGCGCCCTGCGCACCGGCAGCGCGCCGCCCGCCGCATGGGCCGACCTTGCCCGCGTTCACCCCGAGGGATTTCTGAAACGCTTCAAGGCGCTGTCGGACGCGGGCGGGGGCGAGCTTGGGCTGCGCACCCCGTTTGGGCGCGGCGGCTTCGAAACGGCGGCGCTGTCGGCCGGGCTGGCCAAGGGCGCGCTGTTCGACGTGCTGACCGGCCGGGCCGAGAATGCCTATGCGCTGTCGCGCCCGCCCGGCCACCACTGCCTGCCGGAGTTTCCGAACGGCTTCTGCCTCTTGGCCAATATCGCCATCGCCATCGAGGCCGCGCTGGCCGAGGGGCTGACCGAGCGCATCGCGGTGGTGGATTGGGACGTGCACCACGGCAACGGCACCGAGGCGATCTTCTACGACCGGGCCGAGGTGCTGACGATCTCGCTGCATCAGGAGCGCAACTACCCGATGGACAGCGGCGACGTGGCCGACCGTGGCGCGGGCGCGGGGCTTGGCGCCAACATGAACATCCCCCTGCCCCCCGGCACCGGCCACGCCGGGTATATCGAGGCGATGGAGCGGCTGGTGCTGCCCGCGCTCTACGCCTTCCAGCCCGATGCGATCGTGGTCGCCTGCGGCTATGACGCCGCCGCCGTCGATCCGCTGTCGCGCATGATGGCCAGTGCCGACACCTTCCGCCAACTGACCCGCATGGCGATGGAGGCGGCGCGCGACCTCTGCGAGGGCCGCCTGACGCTGGTGCACGAGGGCGGCTATTCCGAGGCCTACGTGCCGTTCTGCGGCCATGCCGTGCTGGAGGAGCTGTCACAAAGCCGCATCACCGCCCCCGACCCGCTGGCCGAAACCCTTGCCCTGCGCCAGCCGGGGCCGCGGTTCGATGCCTTCGTCTCCAGCCTGATCGGCGAGATGGAGGCGATGTTCTTTCCCGGCTGAGCCTGCCGCGGCATTCTTGCTGGCAAAAATATCCCGGGGGTCCGGGGGCTGGCCCCCGGCCTTGACCCCGGCGACCGCAACCCCGACATCCAACCCGACCCTCGCCGCGAAAGGCCGCCCATGCCCGCCAACTCCTCTGCGCTCGACTTCCTGCTGACCCGCCGGTCACGCCCGGCCAAGACCCTGCGCGCGCCCGCGCCCGACCGGGCGGCGCTGACCCCGCTCTTGACCGCCGCGCTGCGCGTGCCTGACCACGGCAAGCTGGAGCCCTGGCGGCTGATCGTGCTGGAACGCACGGCGCTGGACCGGCTTGCCGCGCTCGCCGAGGCCCGTGCCGGGGCGCTTGGCCTTGCCGCCGATCAGGCCGCCAAGGGCATCTCGCAATTCACCGAGTCGCCGCTGGCCGTCGCCGTCGTCTCGGCGCCGGTGGCGTCGGAAAAGATCCCGGCGATCGAACAGGCGCGGTCGGCCGCCTGCGTGGCGCTGTCGCTCCTGAATGCGGCGCTGGCGGCGGGCTGGGGCGCGGCCTGGCTGACCGGCTGGCCCGCCTATGACCGTGGGTTCCTTGCAACCGGGCTTGGCCTTGCCCCCGGCGAAAGCCTTGTGGGCTTCGTCCACATCGGCAGCGAAAGCGCCGCCCCGCCCGAGCGGCCGCGCCCGGACCTTGCCGCCCGCGTCAGTTGGGCCGAGGCATGATCCTGACCGACCTTCTGCGTGCAGCGGGTCAGTTCGGCGACCCGCGCTTTCAGTCGGTACTCTGGCGCGGCATCGGGTTGACGGTGCTGTTGCTCGCGCTGGCCACGGTGGCGACACTCTGGGGCGTCAACCACCTGATCCCGGCGCATCTGACGCTGCCGTGGATCGGCGCGGTCGGCGGGCTGCATCTGCTGGCGGGCGGCGCGGCGATCCTGGTGCTGCTGCTGATGTCGAGTTTCCTGATGGTGCCGGTCGCCGCCAGCTTCACCGGGCTTTTCCTCGACGAGGTCGCCACCGCGGTCGAGGCGCAGCATTACCCCGGCCTGCCCCCGGCGCGGCCGCAGCCCTGGGGCGAACTGCTGGGCGACGGGCTGCGGCTGGCGCTGCTCAGCCTCGGGGTGAACCTGATCGCGCTGGTGGCGTATCTCATCTCTGGTCCGTTCGCGCCGCTGCTGTTCTGGGCGGTGAACGGCTATCTGCTGGGCCGCGAATATGCGCAGGCCGCCGCGTCACGCCGTCTGGCCGCGGCCGAGGCGCGCGCGCTGTGCCGCCGCAACCTTGGGCCGATCTGGGCGATGGGCACGCTACTGGCGGTGCCGCTGACAATCCCGCTGGTCAACCTTGCCGTGCCGATCCTTGCCGCGGCGGCCTTCACCCACCTGATGCGGCGGCTGGCAGTTCCGGTGCCATCGGCACGTCCTCCAGCGATGGGCCGTGGATAAGCCCAAGCTCGATCACCGCCCAGGCGCAGGCGAACAGCACCACCGCCACCGCCGTGGTAAAGCGCGCGCGGCGGCCAAGGTTGACCTTGGACGGCGCCGAGGACGGCGTGCCCGGCACCACATCGCCCGCCTCGCCCTGCGTGCGGAACGGCATCGCCAGCGCGACGAAGAAGACCAGAAACCAGATCATCGTGAACAGCAGGATGGCGTTGGCAACCGACATCTGCGTTACACCTGTTCCAGCTCGACCAGGCAGCCGTTGAAATCCTTCGGATGCAGGAACAGCACCGGCTTGCCATGCGCGCCGATCTTTGGCTCGCCGGATCCCAGCACCCGCGCGCCCGCGGCGGTCAACCGGTCGCGCGCGGCGAGGATATCATCGACCTCGTAGCAAAGGTGGTGGATGCCGCCGGCCGGGTTCTTTTCCAGAAACCCGGCGATGGGCGAGCCCGCGCCCAGCGGATGCAACAGCTCGATCTTGGTGTTCGGCAATTCGATGAAGACGACCGTCACGCCATGCGCGGGTTCATCCCGCGGCGCGCCGACCGTGGCGCCCAGCGTATCGCGGTATTGCGCGGCGGCGGCCTCCAGATCGGGGACGGCGATGGCGACATGGTTCAGGCGGCCGATCATACGGGCTTTCCTCCGGACACGGGGGCGTTATGCGGCGCGCGCCGCAGCGGCGCAAGAGGCGGTGGTGCCGCAGCCGACCGGGCCGCCAAGTTTACCCCCTGTTCACCAGTCTCGCGCTTCAATGCGACTCGCGCCCCCTGCCGCCCGCTTGAAAGGATCCCGCGATGCCCGATGCCCCCGTCGATTTCCTGCTGACCCGCCTGCCCACGCCGGATCGCCCGCTGGCCGGGCTGACCGTGCTGGTGGTCGAAGACAGCCGCTATGCCTGCGAGGCGCTGCGGCTGATGTGCCAGCATTCCGGCGCGCGGTTGCGCCGGGCCGATTGCCTTGCCGCCGCGCGCCGCCACCTGCGGGTCTATCGCCCCGATGTGCTGATCGTCGATCTGGGCCTGCCCGACGGGCCGGGGGAGGAGTTGATCGCCGACCTTGCACCACGGCCGCAGCGGCCCACGGTGATGCTGGCCACCAGCGGCGACCCGCTGCTGGCCGCCGCCGCGCTTGCCGCCGGGGCGGACGGGTTTCTCGACAAGCCGCTGGCCAGCCTCGGGCGGTTCCAGCGCGCGATCCTCGACCGGTTGAACGGCCCGGCGCAGACCCCGGCGCCCCGCACGACCGGCACCGATGCCGAAATGCGCCCGGACCCGATCGCGCTGCGCGACGATCTGGCCCATGCCGAGGGGATGCTGGCCGACGCCCCCGATGCGGTGACGCGGGCCTATCTGTCGCGGTTCCTTGCCGGGATCGCCCGCAGCGCGCGGGACCCGCAACTGGCCGATGCGGCGGCGGGCCTTGGCCGGGCCGGGCCGGGGCGCGAGGCGGCGGTGGGCCATGTCGCCACGCTGGTGCGCGCGCGGCTGGCCGCCGGCGCGCCGATCTGGACGGCGCCGCCCGGCGGCACCGGTTGCGTGGTGCCGCTGCGGTAGCGCCTCAGCTGCGCAGCGCCGGGTCGTCTGCCGCGCGCACAAGGCGGGTCAGGTCCGACAGGCTTTCGATCTGGCGGCCCGCCACGTCGAAGTTCGACTCGGCCAGCCAGGCCTCGTAGGCGACCTTCAGCGCGGGCCATTCCTTGTCGATCGCGGCGAACCATGCGGTGTCGCGGTTGCGGCCCTTGACGATGGTGGCCTGGCGAAAGATGCCCTCGTAGCTGAAGCCCAGCCGCTGCGCCGCCCGGCGCGACGGCAGGTTCAGCGCGTCACACTTCCATTCATAGCGACGATAACCCGCCTCGAACGCCCAGCGCATCATCAGATACATCGCCTCGGTCGCGGCGCGGGTGTGCTGCAACTCGGGCGCGTAGTTGATGTGGCCAACCTCGATCGTGCCCGCCTCGGGGGTGATGCGCAGATAGCTGGCCACGCCGCACCAGTGCCCACTGGACAGGTCGCGGATCGCGTAGAAGACCGGATCGGCCAGCCCCGCCATGTCGCGCGCCCAGCGGTGATAGGCCGAGGCGGACAGGAACGGGCCGTAGGGCAGGTAATCCCAGATCTCGTCGCTGGCGGTGTTGGCGCGGTGAATGTCACCGGCGTGCTGATCGGCGTCGAGCCGTTCAAGCCGCGCATAGCGCCCCTCCAGCGCCGGCGAATCGGGGCGCCGTGGTGGTGCCCAATCTTTCACCGGCCAGCCTCGTTTCCGTTCTCCCGCCATCGTCCCGGCCCCGCGTTTTCCCTGCATTGTCGCCGTTATGCGCGGCAATCACCCGCAGGACAATCGAGTATTTCGCAGGTGGAAACAAAGCCAAAAACGCATCTTGATTTGGCTTTGAGATGGGCCAGAGCGCGCCGTAATTCTTTACTAATACGGTTCATCGTCGTGTCCGGCCCCGGAGGCCCCCGTACCAAGTGTTCTTGCGAGGTTAGCCATGAAAGTGCTCATCAGACGGTTCCTGATCGCCGAAGACGGCGCAGCCCTGTATGACTGGGTTCTTCTTGGCGCGAGCCTTGCCACGCTGCTGATCGTCGCCGTCGGCACCGCGACCGGCAGCTTTGCCACCGTCCACCCCGCCGCGGCCCCGGCCGATGCCGCCGTCAGCCTGCCCGCGCCGGACGGTCTGGGCAGCTAGGCCGCCCGCCCCTACAGCAGCAGCCCCGGATCGGCCCCCATGTCGAGCCCCGGAAAGATCGTCTTTTCCAGCACCCCGGAATCGAGCCCGTAAAGCCCGCGCATCGCCCAAGCGGCATAGCTGCGCACGTCGGCGGTGGGCAGCAGGTCGCGCTGTTCGAACAGGGCGGCATCGTCCAGCCCCGGCCAGCGGCCGTAGATCTTGCCGCCGCGCACCGCGCCGCCCGCCATCAGCATCACGCCGCCGGTGCCGTGATCGGTGCCGCCGGTGCCATTTTCGCGCGCGGTGCGGCCGAATTCGGTCATCGCCAGCACGGTCGTCTTTTTCCAGACCGGCCCCAGATCTGCCTTCAGCGTCAGGATGGTGTTCGACAGCGTCGCCAGCGCCCGCTTCAGCGCCGCGCGCTGCCCGTTGTGGGTATCCCAGCCGTTGATCGAGAAGGCGGCGATCCGCGTCGCCTGCTTCAACTGGTCGGCCGCAAAGGCCGCGATCTTGTCGGGTTGCGCCTTGCCACCCGGATCGGCCACCGGCGCCGCCATCCCGGCCATGCCGCCCGCCTTGTCCGGCGCCTCGGCCATCATCCGGTCGCTCAGGTCCATCGCCTCCATCGAGGCGGCGTGAAACAGCGGGTCGGCCTCATAGACCTTGCCCAGCAGCCGCCGGCTTTGCGCCGACAACACCAGCTTGGCGTCGGGCGCCCAGGCGGCATGGGGCGCCGGGCCGATCAGCACCTTCATCTCGTCCCGGCCGACGGCAAAGGCGGTTTCGGCCGTCATCCCCGGCACGCCTTGCAACATCCGGTTCAGCCAGCCATCGCGCACCGAAGGCTCTGGCACGTCAAGGCCGGTCCCGGCCTCAAGGATGTCCTGGCCGTCGAAATGGCTGCGCTTGTCGCGGTAGGGGGTGGACACGGCATGGGCAAAGCCCAGCTCGCCCGCCTTCCACAGCGGCATCAGATCGCCCAGATCGGGATGCAGCGCGAACATGTCGGTCAGCGGCAGCGCCGGATCGCCAGTCAGCAGCGTCGGCCGGTAGGCGGCATAGGCCGGGTCGCCGACCGGGCGCACCACGTCAAGCCCGTCCATCGCGCCGCGCAGGATGATGACGACCAGCCGCTGATCCCACGGCGCGGCGGCCAGCGTGACCGAGGTCAGGAACGGCGTCGCAGCCAGTGAACAGCCGACCAGCGCGCTGCCCTTCAGGAACAACCGCCGCGACATCGGCCCATCCAAGCGAATCCGGGTCATGCTTGCCTCCTATCGGCGGTTGAAATCGGATGAGGCGAGGATGATCCCCACCCCGGCGCGCCGGGTTTCGGCCTGTGCTGCGGCTGTCACCAGCGCGGGCCCGGCGGCATCGGCCAGCGCCGTCCTGACGAAATCGCGCGGGTCGGGCAGGTCGGGCATCACCGCCGCGGGCACCGCCATCGCCCACTGGATGCGCGCGGCCAGCATTTGCGGCTGCACCCAGGCCTGCGCCGCCTCGGGCCAGCCGTTCGGCTCTGGTTGCTTTTCGAAGGGTTGCCCCATCAGTTGCAGCGGCCCCAGGATCAGCTTGCGCTGGTCATGCGGTGACAGGTCGGAAAGCGTCTGCGGCGCCACGCCCAGCGCGCGCAGCCCGGCCACCAGATAGTCATAGGGCAGCCGCACCTTCTGATACGGCAGCGCCCAGGCGGCCGGATGATCCAGCATCGCGGCATAGACCTTGCCCAACTCGCCGCCGCTGGCGCTGTAGGCCGCCGTCATGTGCTGGACAAGGTCGGCATCGGGCGTATCGGCGACGAAATGAGTGGCGAGTTTCAGGCAAAGGTGGTGCGCCGTCTCGGGCCGCACCGCGATATCGTCCAGCGCGGCATAGATCGTCTCCAGCCGCGGCGGGCCATCGTAGGTCTTGCCCAGCACCGTCTTCGGCCCCGGCTCGGCCCAGTTCGCGCGGAACACGAAGCCTGTCTTTGGATCGAAGCCAAGCCCGGTCAGAAGTTTGGCCAACTGGCGCACATCGGTCTGGGTATAGGGCGCGCCAACGCCCAGCGTGTGCAGTTCCATCAACTCGCGGCCAAGGTTCTCGTTCAGCCCCTTGCCGGTGCGCTGGCCGAAGACAGATTTCGGCCCCACCGAGCTGACCTGATCAAGGTAGACCAGCATCATCGGATGGGTCACGACGGCGCGCAGCATGGTGGCAAAGCTTGCCGTCAGGTTCGGGCGCAGCGCCTCGTCGGCGAAGGCGGCGGGGCCCGAGGGATAGGTGCCGGTCTTGTTCACCACGGTGAAATGGTTGGCCCAGAACGCCTGCAACCGTTCACGAAAGCCGATCGGCGCGGCAACCCCGCGCTGCATGAAGCTGACCAGCCCCGCCACCTCACGCTCGGCCACCGCGGCGCGGGCCGCCTTCACGCGCGCCACCGCCCCCGGTTCGTTCTGCTGGCGCGCGCGGCGCAACGCCTTGACCGCCAGCGCCTGCGACCAGACCTCGGTCGAGGGCATCACCGGAAAAGCCGCGATCTGCGCATCCGGCGCCGCAAGTTCCGCCATCAGCGCGGCGGCGTCGGCCTGCGCCCCCGACACGGGCGACAGGCCCGCCCCGAACCGGATCGCCGCGATTGTCGGATCATTCGCCATCCAGGCCACCCTGCGTGTCACCGGACGCTCTGACGCCCGACGAGCGCGGTATAGCAGAGCGCCCCGGCGAAATCATGGCGGCGCGGGGCCCTCGCGAAAAGTTGCGGCGGCGTGGCCTATTCCTTCGGCACCACCCGCAGCCCCAGTTCGCGCAGTTGCGCGTTCGTCGGCTCGCTCGGCGCGTTCATCAGCAGGTCTTCGGCGCGCTGGTTCATCGGGAACATGATGACCTCGCGGATGTTCGCCTCATCCGCCAGCAGCATCACGATACGGTCGATGCCGGCCGCGCAGCCGCCGTGCGGCGGGGCGCCGTAGCGGAACGCCTTGACCATGCCACCGAAGCGCTTTTCAACCTCGTCCTTCGGATAGCCCGCCAGTTCGAAAGCCTTGAACATGATTTCCGGCTTGTGGTTGCGGATGCCGCCGGAAATCAGTTCATACCCATTGCACGCAAGGTCGTACTGGTAGGCGTAAACCTTCAGCGGATCGCCCATCAGCGCCTCAAGCCCGCCCTGCGGCATCGAGAACGGGTTGTGAGAGAAGTCGATCTTGCCCTCGTCGGTCTTCTCGTACATCGGGAAATCGACGATCCAGGCGAATTTGAAGCAGTTTTCTTCAGTCAGCTTCAGCTCGCGCCCGATCTCGTTGCGGGCCCGGCCGGCGACCGCCTCGAACTGCTCCGGCTTGCCGCCGAGGAAGAAGGCGGCGTCGCCAACTTTAAGCTTGAGCATTCGGCGCAGCATTTCCGTTCGGAGAGGTCCGATGTTCTTGGCCAATGGACCAGCCCCTTCCGGCACCGTCAGCCACGTGTTGTCAGCGTCTTCGACTTCGTAGATGCCGATCTTCTTACATAGTTCAACATACTGAGGATCTGCATCCTCGAAGATGTTCGTCTTGTTCTGCTCGGCGGTGCGGAACTCATCACGCCAGAAGATATACCCCATCCCCGGCAGCCCCTGCGCCTGCGCAAACGCATTCATCCGGTCGCAGAACTTGCGGCTGCCGCCGCCCGGCGCCGGGATGGCGCGCACCTCGGTGCCCTCATTCTCCAGCAGTTTCGCAAAAATCGCGAAACCCGAGCCCGCGAAATGTTCGCTGACGATCTGCATCCTGATCGGGTTGCGCAGGTCGGGCTTGTCGGAGCCGTACCACAAGAGCGAGTCGCGGTAAGCGATCTGCGTCCAGTCGGAATAGACCTTTTTGCCCGGCGCGAACTCCTCGAAAATCCCCTGAATGACCGGCTGCACGGCGGCGAAGACGTCTTCCTGCTCGACAAAGCTCATCTCGACATCCAACTGATAGAAGTCGGTGGGCGAGCGGTCGGCGCGGGGGTCTTCGTCGCGGAAGCAGGGCGCGATCTGGAAATAGCGGTCGAAGCCCGCCACCATGATCAGCTGCTTGAACTGCTGCGGCGCCTGCGGCAGGGCGTAGAACTTGCCGGGGTGCAGCCGCGAGGGCACCAGAAAGTCGCGCGCGCCTTCGGGCGACGAGGCGGTGATGATCGGCGTCTGGAATTCGTTGAAACCCTGATCCCACATCCGGTTGCGGATCGAGCGCACGACGTTCGACCGCAGCATCATCTTGCGGTGCAGCCCCTCGCGGCGCAGGTCGAGGAAGCGGTAGGTCAGACGGGTTTCCTCGGGGTATTCAGTCTCGCCGAACACCGGCAGCGGCAATTCGCCATCGACCGCGCCGAGCACGTCAAGCTTGCGGATATAGACCTCGACCGCCCCGGTCGGCAGCTTGGGGTTCACCAGCGCGGCATCGCGGGCCTTCACCTCGCCCTCGATCCGCACCACCCATTCGGCGCGCACGGCCTCGACATCCTTGAAGGCGGGGCTGTCGGGGTCGGCCAGCACCTGGGTGATGCCGTAATGGTCGCGCAGGTCGATGAACAGGATGCCGCCGTGGTCGCGGACGCGGTGGACCCAGCCCGAAAGCCGCACCGTCTGCCCGACGTGGGAGGTGTTGAGGTCGGCGCAGGTATGGCTGCGGTAGGCGTGCATGGTCGTCCCCTTGAAAACGAGGCAGAATGGTTCGCGCCGATACACTCTGCCCGGCCGGGGAAGTCAAGCACCGGCCGGGCGGGCGCCCTGCCCGTTCCGTGCCCGCCAGAGGCGTTTCAAGGCAGTTCGGTGACATTCGCGGCCGGAAAAGCCGCCCCTTCCCCTTTTCGCGCGACTTTCGTAAGCTAGGTTACGAAGTCGCGAAACGGCTCCGGGACGGGAGCCCGCACGAAACGGAGGCCCGCCATGTGGATTAACATACTCAACGGGATGCTGCAGCGCCTGATGCGGCATGGAAGCCTGCTGATCATTTACCCGGATGGAACGCAGCGGCGCTATGGCGACGGTACCGGCACGGAAATCGCCGTGCATCTGAAGGATCCGGCGCTGCCGCGCCGTCTGGTGCTGAACCCCGATCTGGCGCTGGGTGAAGCCTACATGGACGAGACCATGACGATCGGGGGCGACGATCTGGCCGGGTTTCTGGCGCTGGCGATGACCAACCTCAACGATCAGCCGACGAACTGGCGCGACCGGCTTTTGCACCTGCGCAAGTTTTTCCACCGCTACGAGCAGTTCAACCCGATGGGCCGCGCGCGCGCCAACGTGGCGCACCATTATGACCTGTCGGGCAAGCTCTACGACCTCTTCCTCGATGAAGACCGGCAATATTCCTGCGCCTATTTCGCCGACCCCGGCCTGACGCTGGACGAGGCGCAGCGGGCCAAGAAGGCCCATATCGCCGGCAAGCTGCTGCTGGAACCCGGCATGACGGTGCTGGATATCGGCTGCGGCTGGGGCGGGCTTGCCCTGACGCTGGCGCGCGACTACGGCGCCCGCGTGGTCGGCGTCACGCTCAGCGAAGAGCAGTACAAGATCGCCACCCGCCGCGCCGCCGAGGCGGGGCTGGCCGACCGGGTGGAATTCCGGCTGACCGACTACCGCACGGTGACGGAAACCTTCGACCGCGTCGTGTCGGTCGGCATGTTCGAGCATGTCGGCACGCCGCATTACCGCGAGTATTTCCGCAACGTGCATCAGCGGCTGGGGCCGGATGGCGTGGCGCTGATCCACACCATCGGCCGTGTCAGCCCGCCCGGCAGCACCAGCCCGTGGATCACCAAATACATCTTTCCCGGCGGCTATATCCCGGCGCTGTCCGAGATGATGGCCGCGGTCGAGAAAGAGGGCTTCTGGTCGACCGATGTCGAGGTCTGGCGCCTGCACTACGCCGAAACGCTGCGCCACTGGCACAGCCGTTTCATGGCCAACTGCGACAAGGCCCGCGCGCTTTACGATGAACGCTTCTGCCGGATGTGGCGCTACTACCTGCTGGCCTCGGAAATGACCTTCCGCCACTACGGCCAGGTGGTGTTTCAGGTGCAGCTTGCGCACCGGCAGGACGCGGTGCCGCTGACGCGCGCCTATCTTTACCCCGACGGGCAACAGGCCGCCGCGCGCGCCGCCGAATAGCCCCCTCTGCAAACCCGCATTGCCGGAACAGGCGCCCCGCGCGCCTGTTCCGCCTGTTTCGCGGGCATTTGGCGCGGCAAGCCTATGAAACAATCATTACAAAGCTTGCCACACTGAAAAAATCATGCCCAAATTGCGGCGACGGGCGAAGACTCCCGTGCAGGACAGGGACATAGACACGCAAAACGGTTCGGAGAAACCATTATGCCAATGGACGACTACACGGACGAACACCGCAAGGAGGACATCAAGGTCCTTCACGGCATGGGTTACGCGCAGGAACTCTCGCGAAGCATGAGCAAGTTCTCGAACTTCGCGATCTCTTTCTCGATCATCTGCATCCTTTCAGGCGGTATCAACTCGTTCTCGCAGTCGATCGGGTCGATCGGCGGCGCCGGTGCGGGCATCGGCTGGATCGTCGGCTGCGCGGTCTCGGCCATGTTCGCGCTCGCGATGGCACAGATCGCCTCGGCCTTCCCGACCGCGGGCGGGCTTTATCACTGGGGCTCGATCCTCGGGAACCGGTTCTGGGGCTGGCTGACCGCCTGGCTGAACCTGCTGGGCCTGATCACCGTGCTCGGCGCCATCAACCTTGGCACCGCCTTCTACTTTCAGGGCACCTTCGGCGGCCTGATCGGGATGACGGCCGATGCCGAACCGATCGTGATCTTCGTGGTTCTCATCACCGTCGTGCAGGCGCTGTTCAACGCCCTCGGGATCAAGGTCACCACCTTCCTGACCGATATCTCGGGCTACATCATCTTCGCGACCACGGCCGTTCTGGTGCTCGCCTGCCTGTTCCTGGCGCCGCACCTCGATATCTCGCGGCTCTGGACCTTCACCAACTACTCCGGCGACGCCGGCGGCGGGGTGTTCCCGCAATCAGGCAACATGGGCTACCTGTTCCTGCTGTGCCTCTTGCTGCCGGTCTACACGATCACCGGTTATGACGCCTCGGCCCACACCTCGGAAGAAACCGAGAAAGCCGCGCATTCGGTGCCGGAAGGCATCGTCACCTCGGTGATGTGGTCGTCGCTGATCGGCTGGGTCATGGTCTCCGCGATCATGCTGGCGATCCCCGACATGGCGGCGGGCGCCAAATCCGGCGTCAACGTCTTCTTCGGCACGATGGACGCGATCCTGCCGTTCTGGCTGAAAGAACTGATCTATGTCGGTATCCTCGTGGCGCAGTTCCTCTGCGGTCTTGCCACGGTGACCTCGGCCAGCCGGATGCTGTTTGCCTTCTCGCGCGACGGCGGCATGCCAATCGGGTCGAAGGCGCTGGCCAAGGTTTCGCCGAAATACCGCACCCCGGTCACCGCGATCTGGACGGCAACGGCGATCTGCCTGCTTTATGTGATCCTCGTCAGCTTCATCCCGGTGCAGGGCGGCTCGGCCTTCTCGCTGTACTTCATGGTGGTGAACTCGACGCTGGTGTTCCTGTTCCTCTCGTTCACCATCCCGCTGTTTGCCGGCATGCTGGCCTATGGCGGGGCGAAGTGGCCGCATCCGGGCCCCTGGGCGATGAGCGCCGGGCTCTACAAACTGGTGACCCTGCTCGCGATGGTTGGCATGATCGTGATCTTCTTCATCGCCGTGCAACCGCCGAACGAGGGCGTGCTCTGGATCGTGCTGGCGTTCCTCGCGCTCGCGCTGATCATCTGGGTGGTGTTCGAAAACCGCCGCTTCCAGGGCCCGCCGATCGGCGACGAAGCCATCGCCAAGCGCAAGGCCGCGATTGCCGCCGCCGAACGCGCGGTGGGCGAAACCGCCTGATCGGGCGATCCCGTGAACCGACGGCGGCCGGATCATCCCGGCCGCCGTCTGCAGTTCCGGCCAGCGTCAGAACTGCGGCGTGGGGTGGCCAAGGTAGAACAGCACCCCCAGCCCCATGCCGAAGATCGCCCAGCCCGCCACCGCATGCAGCGCCACCGCCAGCGGAAAGCTGCCGCGCCGTTCGTAGGCCCAGGCGAAGACGATGCCGCCGGCAAAGGTCATCGCGGCCACCACCCAACTGTGGAACATCAGATGCGCCAGCGCGAAGATGGCGCCGTTCAGCGCAAGGCCCGGCCAGCCGCCCGGCAGCATCGCCCCATAGCGGCGAAAATACAGCACGCGGAACAGCAGTTCCTGCGGCAGTGCCGACAGGATCGGGTAAAGCACCACGATCACCCCGAAAAAGGCCGGGTTGTGCTGCACCAGCCCCAGAAAGGCCGCCGGCGCCACCGCCTCGACCACGCCGGCCGACAGCGCGGCCACCCCCAGCGCGAACCCCGCCACCAGCCAGGTCGGCACCGCCCCACGGCGCAGGTCGTGCCAGCGGAACCCCTCGGTCCGGGCCAATAGCCACAGCCCCACCGCCGTCATCGCGAACAGCACCGGGAACAGCGCCCGGTCGGGCATCCACCGCGTCAGCACCACCGGCAACGCGACATAGAACGCAACAAACTCCACCCAACGCCGCACCGCGCACCTCCCCAGCAACCGCACCTGCCCTTTGGCAGATAGGGGCCGCGAAGAGCCGCGCGCAAGGCCCGCGCGCACCCTGCCGCCCCGAACAGGGCTTGCGCCGCGCCCCTGCCCCGCTATAACCCGGTCGATTTTCGATGGGGGCCGGGACGATGCCGAAGAGAACCGATATCAAGTCGATCATGATCATCGGGGCCGGGCCCATCGTCATCGGTCAGGCCTGCGAGTTCGACTACTCTGGCGCGCAGGCCTGCAAGGCGCTGAGGGAAGAGGGTTACCGGGTCATTCTGGTGAACTCCAACCCCGCCACCATCATGACCGACCCCGGCCTTGCCGACGCGACCTACATCGAGCCGATCACCCCCGAGGTCGTCGCCCGTATCATCGAAAAGGAACGCCCCGACGCGCTGCTGCCGACGATGGGCGGGCAGACCGGGCTGAACACCAGCCTCGCGCTGGCCGACATGGGCGTGCTTGACCGCTTCAACGTGCAACTGATCGGCGCCAACCGGCAGGCGATCGAGATGGCCGAAGACCGCAAGCTGTTCCGCGAGGCGATGGACCGGATCGGGCTGGAAAACCCCAAGGCCACCATCATCGCCGCGCCGAAGCTGCCGAACGGCAAGTATGACCTCAAGGCCGGGGTGCAAGAGGCGCTGGACGCCATCGAATACGTCGGCCTGCCCGCCATCATCCGCCCCGCCTTTACCCTTGGCGGCACCGGCGGCGGCGTCGCCTACAACCGCGACGACTTCGAACGCATCGTGCGCTCGGGCCTCGACGCCTCGCCGGTGGCGCAGGTGCTGATCGACGAGTCGCTGCTGGGCTGGAAGGAATACGAGATGGAGGTGGTGCGCGACCGCGCCGACAACGCCATCATCGTCTGCGCCATCGAAAACGTCGACCCGATGGGCGTGCATACCGGTGACAGCATCACCGTTGCCCCGGCCCTGACGCTGACCGACAAGGAATACCAGATCATGCGCAACGGCTCGATCGCCGTGCTGCGCGAGATCGGGGTGGAAACCGGCGGCTCGAACGTGCAGTGGGCGATCAACCCGGCCGACGGCCGCATGGTGGTGATCGAGATGAACCCGCGCGTGTCGCGCTCTTCGGCGCTGGCGTCGAAGGCGACGGGCTTTCCGATTGCGAAAATCGCCGCGAAACTGGCGGTGGGCTACACGCTGGACGAGCTGGACAACGACATCACCAAGGTGACGCCCGCCAGCTTCGAGCCGACCATCGACTATGTCGTGACCAAGATCCCCCGCTTCGCCTTCGAGAAGTTCCCCGGATCAAAGCCCGACCTGACCACCGCGATGAAATCGGTGGGCGAGGCGATGGCCATCGGCCGCACCATCCACGAGTCGCTGCAAAAGGCGCTGGCGAGCCTTGAAACCGGGCTGACCGGCTTCGACGAGATCGCCATCCCCGGCGTCGCAGACGCCAAATCCGAGGTCGCCGCGCCCGAGAAATCGGCGATCATCAAGGCGCTGTCGGCCGCCACCCCCGACCGGCTGCGGGTGATCGCCCAGGCGATGCGCCACGGCCTGTCCGATGACGAGATCAACGCCGTCACCGCCTTCGACCCCTGGTTCCTCGCCCGCATCCGCGAGATCATCGAGGCCGAAGAAATCATCCGCCGCGACGGCCTGCCGCTGGCCGCAGAGGGCCTGCGTCGGCTGAAGATGATGGGCTTCACCGATGCCCGTCTGGCGAAACTGACCGGCCGCGACGAGGGTCAGGTGCGCCGCGCCCGCACCCGGCTTGGCGTTACCGCCGTCTTCAAGCGCATCGACACCTGCGGCGCCGAATTCGAAGCCCAGACGCCCTACATGTATTCGACCTACGAAAGTCCGGCGATGGGCGATGTCGAATGCGAGGCGCGGCCCTCGGACCGCAAGAAGATCGTGATCCTCGGCGGCGGCCCCAACCGGATCGGCCAAGGCATCGAGTTCGATTACTGCTGCTGCCATGCCTGCTACGCGCTGACCGACGCGGGCTATGAAACCATCATGATCAACTGCAACCCGGAAACGGTCTCGACCGACTACGACACCTCGGACCGGCTGTATTTCGAGCCGCTGACGCTGGAACATGTCCTCGAAATCCTGCGGGTCGAGCAGGACAACGGCACCCTGCACGGCGTCATCGTGCAGTTCGGCGGCCAGACGCCCTTGAAACTGGCCGATGCGCTTTACGCCGAAGGCATCCCGATCCTCGGGACCACCCCCGACGCCATCGACCTTGCCGAAGACCGCGAGCGATTCCAGCAGCTTCTGCACAAGCTCGGCCTGAACCAGCCCGTCAACGGCCTCGCCCATTCGCGCGATGAAGCCTTCGCCGTGGCCGCCCGCGTCGGGTATCCGCTGGTGATCCGCCCCAGCTACGTGCTCGGCGGCCGGGCGATGGAGATCATCCGCGACGATGCCCAGTTGGAGCGTTACATCCGCGAGGCGGTGCAGGTTTCCGGCAAGAACCCCGTACTGCTCGACAGCTACCTGACCAACGCGATCGAGGTTGATGTCGATGCGCTGTGCGACGGCACCACCGTCCATGTCGCGGGCATCATGGAGCATATCGAGGAGGCGGGCGTCCACTCCGGCGACTCTGCCTGCTGCCTGCCGCCCCACTCCCTCTCCGACGAAACCGTGGCCGAATTGAAACGCCAGACCGCGCTGATGGCGAAGGGCCTGAACGTCGTCGGCCTGATGAACGTGCAATTCGCGATCAAGGACGGCACCATCTACGTGCTGGAGGTGAACCCGCGCGCTTCCCGCACCGTGCCCTTCGTCGCCAAGGCCACCGACTCTGCCATCGCCAGCATCGCCGCCCGCGTCATGGCGGGCGAGCCCTTGTCGAACTTCCCGATGCGCGCGCCCTACCCGGTCGGCGTCGGCCCCGATACCGCGCTGCCCTTGGCCGACCCGCTGACCCTCGCCGACCCGAAAACCCCGTGGTTCTCGGTCAAGGAAGCCGTCATGCCCTTCGCCCGGTTCCCCGGCGTCGATACCCTGCTCGGCCCCGAAATGCGCTCCACCGGCGAGGTCATGGGCTGGGACCGCACCTTCCCGCTCGCCTTCCTGAAGGCGCAGATGGGCGCCGGCACCCACCTGCCAACCGAGGGCCGCGTCTTCGTCTCGATCCAGGACAGCGACAAGACCGAGGCGCTGGCCGAGGCCTGCCGCGATCTGGTCGCGATGGGGTTCGAACTGGTCGCGACGCGCGGCACCGCCGCCTTCCTGCAAGCCGCCAACGCCCCCTGTTCATTGGTCAACAAGGTCTATGAAGGCCGCCCGAACATCGTCGACCGCCTGAAAGACGGCGACATCGCGCTCGTCTTCAACACCACCGAGGGCGTGCAGGCGATCAACGACAGCCGCGAAATCCGCGCCGTCGCGCTTTACGACAAGATCCCGTACTTCACCACCGCCGCCGCCAGCATCGCCTCGGTACAGGCGATGAAGGCCCGGCTGGAAGGGGAGATCGGGGTGCGGACGCTGCAGGGGTGAGGTGCTGCGCGCTTGCCATGCATCAGTCATTTGTAGTAGGTTTGACTATGTGCCCAACATGTAGCTTCTTCTCGAAAGAAACAGATGACGGCCGAAATTGCTATTCTTAACAAAAGCGCTGTCGCATTGGCTACGGACAGCGCAGTGACAATTTCCTCCGGAAACTCACATCAGAAAGTTTTTGATACTGCAGACAAGCTCTTTGAGTTGTCAAAGAAGCAACCCATCGGGATTATGATTTACAACGGGATGCAATTCTCCGGTATCCCTATTCAAGACTTGATCAAGGAATTCAGATCAAACTGCAATATGTTTGAAACAATTAGCGATGCCTCCACCAGCTTTCTTACCTTCCTGAATGAAATTGGGCGAGCCGCGCCAGAAACCGAGAAGAAGGCAGTTATCTTTAATATCGTTAATCCATTTTTGGATCTTATAGATCAAAGAATTGGTGAGGCCTTTCGGAAGGCGGCTCTTCAGAAGCGCGCCGATGAAGGAAGCGAGTCGAAATTCATGCTCGACGAGGTTGTCGAGACAGTGGTTTCGGTAATGGAGCGGGTCACCGAGAGATTCCAGATGGGGAATTTCTTCAAGGCGACAAGCACGCCTAGGCTGTTGAAAGTAGAGAAAGAAGCAATTGTTGAATTTGTAGCCGAACGTTTTCAATATTTACCTGGCGAAGTACAATCAAGAATATCAGCCTGCGCAAGGACTTTGGTGCTTTCCGACCGACTTTCAAATAGTAAAACTGGCGTCGTCATAGCTGGATTTGGCAATAGAGAGAGATTCCCAACTCTAATTTCAATCGAGCTAGAAGGCGTAATTGCTGGAAGACTAAAGTTTGTTCAGACGTCAAAGTGTGCAATAGATCGAAATGGAAACAGGGCATTTGTCAGGCCATTTGCACAAAAGGAAATGGTCGCGCGCTTTCTCTATGGATTGGACGATGACATTCAGCGCGAAATTGTCGATTTTTTGCAAAGAAACGGTCGGCGGTATATCGAAGGAGATATTCGACAGGGTTAATTTTTCAGCGGACGAAGACAGAGATGAACTCATGGGCAAAACGCAGGCTGCCGAGGACGCTTTTTTACAAAGTCTAAAGGAAAAGGCGTTTAGAGTCATCGAGGAACGTTCAAGACGCGAAATTGAAGACATGATCCAGTTCATGCCGAAGCCGGAGTTGGCAAAGATGGCGGAAGCGCCGATCGATCTTACTTCCATGAAACGGAAGGTGACCGTGGGGGTAGAGACCGTTGGAGGCCCAGTCGACGTCGCGGTGATATCAAAATCTGAAGGGTTCGTTTGGGTCAAAAGGAAGCACTACTTCCCACCGGACTTGAACAGTGGTTACTTCAATCGGATAAATGTTCAATCGCTTGGGAGGGTGGACAATGCAAAACCGGAATCTCGTTGACGACAGCATCATAGACGAAGTGATGAACATCGAGGGCGAGCGGGCAAGTAGGCGCCCGCGCGACCCGCAACTTCTTGAAGCAATTCGCAATACTCGCGAGGAAATTGCTCGCGCGTTCGGGGACAAGCGTACATTGGTGGCCAGTCTGACCCGCACTTGATTGATCTTGCATCAGCTTCTTCCGTTCACTGAGTCTGATCGCGCCCCCCTCAATAAATCGACCCCCCTCGACCAAAGCTCTTCACGATCTCGATCAGCTTGTCGTCGCCGTCCATCGCGTCCTCCCAGCGCGGCTTCTCGGTGGCGAAGAGGCCATCCGGCCCGAACAGTTCGTTCTTGTCCGGGCCGTGGATCAGGTGGTTCAAACGCCCGTACATCCAGATTTTCAGCACGTCGTTGATGCGCCGGTGCGTGCCGCGCCCCATCTGGCGGAAGAACTTCATCACATTGGCGTCGAGGTACAGCGTCACCTTCTCGCGCTTCGTGTCCTTCGAGGTCAGCGCGACCTCGTGCCACTCGGCGGGCAGGCCCCAGCCTTTCCACAGCGTGTTGGCAATGTCCCATTCCACCCGCTTCTGGGCGACCTGCATGAAGTAGTAGTGTTCCAGCCGGCGCGGGCTCATCTTCGGCGGTTCGTGGGGCATCGCGGTCTCCTTGCTCACACCCTCAGGCTGGCGCGAAAGGGCTAACATCGCGTCAACGCGGCGCGCGCGCGAGCGGTGCGAAATCGGTGTCAAATCGGTGCGAAAACGGTGCCCCGGTTTCGTCGCCCCTTGTCACATGCACGTTTCAGAATATAGGCTGGATCCAGCGAACAGGAGACCCGACATGCCCGCAACCGTGAAAGACATGATGGCCGCCGCCAACGCCGCCGTGCCCCGCATCAGTGCCGCCGAAGCCCGCGAGATGATCGCGGCGGGGGCCCTGGTGGTCGACGTGCGCGATGGGCCCGAGGTGGAGAAATCCGGCAAGGTGGCGGGGGCGCTGCACGTCTCTCGCGGCATGCTGGAGTTTCGGGCCGACCCCGCAACCCCTTACCACGACACGCAATTCCAGATGGATCGCCCGGTCATCGTCTATTGCGCCTCGGGCGGGCGCTCGGCGCTGGCGGGCAAGGTTCTGATGGACATGGGCTACCGGACAGTGTGCAATCTCGGCGCGTTCAAGGACTGGGCCGAGGCTGGCGGCGCCGTCGAGCAGCCGCTCGATCCGGGCATGTAGGGCGGGGGCCGCCCGAATCCCCTTGATTTTAGGGCCTGCCGCGCGCATAAAGCGGACTGCGACGTTATTCTCTGATCGACTCTGTTCTCCGTCACTGGCCACAGTCTTCGATGCTGATACTGACTGAGCCGGGCCGCCGCACTCCGCGGGCGGCGACTGATAGGAGATATCACGATGGCCAATGGCACCGTGAAATGGTTCAACGCCACCAAGGGCTTCGGCTTCATCCAGCCCGATGGCGGCTCGAAGGACGTGTTCGTTCACATCACCGCTCTTGAGCGTGCCGGTCTGCGTGGCCTGAACGACGGTCAGAAAGTGACCTTCGATCTGGAAACCAGCCGCGATGGCCGCCAGTCGGCGACGAACCTCGCGCTGGCCTGATCCTTCCCGGATCACCAGAACACCGGAAGGGGCGGTTATCCGCCCCTTTTTCTATTTGAATCAATGCGTTACGGCGCGGCATCGGCCAGGATGATCGCGGCCCCCTTCCAGCCCACCATCATCGCCGCCGCGTTCGTGTTGCCCGAAACCAGGTTCGGAAACACCGAAGCGTCGCAGACCCGCAAGCCGCCGACCCCATGCACCCGCAGCCGCGCATCCACCACCGATGTCGCAGCCTCCGGCCCCATCCGGCAAGTGCCGGACGGGTGATAGACCGTGCCCGAACGGCGCCGGAAATCCTCGATCAGCGCCGCGTCGGTCGTCACCTCGGGCCCCGGCCGCAGTTCCTCGGTGATCAGCCGGGCTAGCGGAGCCTGCGCCGCAATGCGGCGCAAGTATTTGACCGCTAACAGCATTTCCTGAACGTCATGATCCGTCGTGAAGGCGTTGGCGATCATCTTCGGCGCCGCCAAAGGGTCCGGCGTGCCAAGCCAGACCCGCCCCCGGCTGGTCGGCCGACAGTTCGACAGACCCAGCGACATGCCCGGAAACGGGTCCGGGCTCAGCACCGGCCGCTCGCCCTCGCGCGGCAGCAGGGTGGAAAACGCCTGCATGTAAAGCTGCATGTTTGGCCGGTCGAGGTCGGGCGAGGTGCGGAAGAACCCGCCGCCGTGGTTGATCGACTTCGACAGCGGCCCCCGCCCGCCAAGGAAATACTGCATCCCGGCGCGCAGCTTGCCCCACCAGGGCCGAAGCTCTTCGTTGTAGGTCGGCACCTTCATGCGCCAGGTGTAGTTGATGCCCTGATGGTCGCTCAGATGATCGCCTACGTTGGCATTGTCGCGCGCGACGGCCAAGCCCAGTGACTGCAACAGCGCGCCCGGCCCGATCCCCGAAAGTTGCAGCAATTGCGGGGAGTTGATGGCGCCACCCGACAGGATCACTTCGCGCCGCGCCCGCAGCGTCAGCGTCTCGGCACCACGCCGGTACTCCACCCCCACCGCGCGCCCCGCCTCGATCAGCACCCGCGTCGCCTGCGCGCCGGTGATCACCCGCAGGTTCGCCCGCTTCATCGCCGGGCGCAGAAAGGCCCGCGCGGCCGAGTTCCGCCGGGCGCCATGGATCGTCATCTGATAGTTCCCGGCCCCCTCTTGCGTGGCCCCGTTGAAGTCGGGGTTGCGGGGCAGCCCAGCCGCCGCGCAGGCCGCAAAGTAGTCCTGCACCAGCGGATGCAATCCCGTGCGGTTGGCCGAGATGAAAAGCGGGCCACCCGCGCCGCGAAAGGCATCCGCCCCCTCTTCGTTGTCCTCCAGCGCGCGGTAGGCCGGCAGCACGTCATCCCAACCCCAGCCGGGGTTTCCGGCCGCCGCCCAGTCGTCATAATCGGCGCGATGGCCGCGAATGTAGACCATCGCGTTGATCGAGGACGAACCGCCCAGCAGCTTGCCGCGCGGCCAGTGGTCGCGCTGGCCCAGCAAACCGGGTTCCGGTTCGGTTTTGAACATCCAATTCACGGCGGGGTTGTAGAAAAGCTTGCCGTAACCCAATGGCATCTGGACGAAAAGCCGCCGATCTGTGCCACCCGCTTCCAGCAGGGTGACACGATATTTGCCAGATTCCGACAAGCGGTTGGCCAGCACGCATCCGGCAGAGCCGGCGCCGACAATGATGAAGTCCGACTCTTCCATCCTGCACCCCCGGCGTCACCCTACCCGGCGGCATCGGATCGTCCTGCCCGCGCGCGACAGGACTACGTCGCTTTTGTCAGCGGCCCTTCCAGACCGGATCACGCTTTTCGGCAAAGGCGCGCGCGCCTTCGAGGTTGTCCTCGCTGGCGTAAAGCCGGTCGACCGTTGCCATCTGCCGCTTCGTCACCCGGTTCAGCGCGTCCTGAAACCGCAGCGCCTCGGCCTCGCGCACGACCTCCTTGATCGCGGCGTAAACCAGCGGCGGCCCACTTTCCAGCAACCGCGCCAGATCCCAGGCCTTGGGCAACAGATCCGCGGGGGTCGTGACCTCGCGCAGCAGCCCCCAGCGCAGCGCCTCGTCGGCATCGAACCAGCGGCCGGTCAGCAGAAGGTCCATCGCCACATGGTAGGGAATCCGCTTGGGCAGCTTGATCGAGGCGGCGTCGGCCACCGTGCCGGAGCGGATTTCGGGCAGCGCGAAGGTGGCATTGGCCGAGGCGAGGATCAGGTCGCAGCTCAGCGCCAGTTCCAGCCCGCCGCCGCAGCAGATGCCATTGACCGCCGCGATCACCGGCTTGTTCAGGTTCGGCAATTCCTGCAAGCCGCCGAAGCCGCCCACGCCATAGTCGCCGTCAACGGCGTCGCCCGCAGCTGCGGCCTTCAAGTCCCAGCCGGGGCAGAAGAATTTCTCGCCCGCGGCGCGCAGGATGCAGACCCTGAGCGTGTCGTCGTCGCGAAACGCGCGAAACGTCTGCCCCATGATCCGGCTGGTCACCAGGTCGATGGCGTTGGCCTTTGGCCGATCCAGCGTCACCTCCAGAATGGCGCCCTCGCGGCGGGTCTTGATCGGGCCTTCGGCACGGTCCCAGGTCATGGCATCTCCTCCCAGATCACGGCGTCCACCGCCACCGCGCCTTTTTCACGCAAGATCAGCGGGTTGATCTCTATCTCTTCAAGCGCCGGGCGGGCCACGAAAGCGGCCTGCAGCGCCATGGCGGCCGCCACCGCCGCCGCCACGTCGGCCTTTGGCCGACCCCGATAGCCGTCCAGCAGCGGCCAAAGCCGCAGCTTTTGCAGCGCCGCGCCGATCTCTTCCGCCGTGACCGGCAGCACCAGCGTCACGGTATCGGCCAGCAGTTCCGCCGTCACCCCGCCCATGCCCAGCGTCAGCGTCGCGCCATAGACCGGATCGCGGCGCAGGCCGATCAGCAACTCGGCGACCGCCCCCGTCACCATCTCCTCGGCCAGATACCCCGTGGCGCCCGGCATCGCGGCCTGCCCGGCGAGGGACGCGAGGCCCAGCCGCACCGCCCCAGCCTCGGTCTTGTGCGCAAAGCCCAGGCCTTTCAGCGCCAGCGGTGGCGCAAGATCCGCGGCCAGCGGTTCAAGCGCCGACAGGGTCGACGCGCTGACACCCTTCGGCACCGCCACCCCGGCCGCCGCAAGCCGCTCCTTGGCCGCGCCTTCCGGCAGCATGTGCAAGCTGCGCGCCGGCACCGCCGCGAGCGGCCGCCACCCCGCGCGGCCCGGTTCGGTCGTCGCGGCCGACAAGGCGCCAAGGGCCGTTTCCAGCCCCATCAGCGGCGCGAGCCCCTGCGCCATCATCGCGATGGCGAGGTCTTCGTCAAAATTCTCGGGCAGCGAGGCAACCGGAAAGGCCGGCTTGCCAGTCGCCCGGCCCGCCGAAACGATGGCGTCGAGCGCGGGCTGGAACGAGGACGGATCGCAACGATCCGGCCGAGGCGGGTCGATCACGAAGATACCCGCGTCGTAGCCAGCCAGCATCGTGGTGAACACATCGGTCGTGCGGGGCCCGTCCCCCCAGATGAACGTGTGGTAATCCAACGGGTTGGCGATCGCGACGATAGGGCCGAGGATCTCGCCCAACCGCTGCCGCTGCGCGTCGGACGGGGCCGGGAAGCTCAGGTCGTGGCGGGCCGAAAGGTCGGCAACCAGCCCCGCCTCGCCCCCCGAACAGGACAGCGAGCAGAACCGCCGCCCGGTCAGCGGACCGTTGACGTGATAGACCTTCAGCGTCTCGACCAGTTCCGACAGCGTCGCGACCTCGGCCACGCCCGCCTGCCGCAGAAAGGCCGACGACGCCGCCCCGCCGCCAGCCAGGGCCGCGGTATGCGAGGCCGCCGCCGACCGCCCGGCCTCGGTCTTGCCGGCCTTGACGGCGACGATGCCCTTGCCTGCCGCCCGCGCCGCCGCGGCCAGCGCGGCGAAGGCGGGGGCATCGTCGATACCCTCGACATAGAGCCCGAGCGCCGTCACCCGGTCATCCGCCAGCAGCGCCGCCGCCAGTTCGGCCAGCCCGACCTGCGCCGCATTACCCAGACAGGCGACATAGGCGACCGGCAGCCCGCGCGCCTGCATCGTCAGGTTGATGACGATGTTGGAGGACTGGCTGAGCAGCGCCACCCCACGGTCGACCCGCCGCCCGCCATGCTGATCCGGCCACAGCAGCGCGCCGTCGAGGTAGTTGATGACGCCGTAGCAGTTCGGCCCCAGAATCGGCATAGCGCCCGCCGCGGCCACCAACCCGGCCTGCAATTCCGGCTCGCCCGCCTCGGTCCAGCCCGAGGCGAAGCAGATCGCGCCACCGGCTCCCATCGCCGCCAGGTCGCGGACCACCTCTACCGTGGCGTGCCGGTTCACGCCGATGAAGGTCGCATCCGGCGCCGCGGGCAGCGCGGCGAGCGACGCATAGGTCGGCAAGCCGCCGATGGTCGCCTTGCTCGGATGCACAGGCCAGACCGGCCCGTCAAACCCCATCTTGCGGCACTGGGCTATGACGTTCTCGGCCCAGACAGATCCGAGCACCGCAATGGATCGCGGGCGCAGCAGACGAGAGAGATCGCGGGTCATCGGCCGCCCCCGCGCCGCACGGAGAACCGGCCGGTGCGCTGCCCCCCGGCCCGCCCACGGTTCGGGTGATCTTCGCGGGAAATCCTGCCCCGAAGGATTTCCGCACGCTCATCACGCCGGGACATTTCAGACCGGAAGAAATTGAGCGGAAGAGCGGCCCCCTGCCTTGCCGCATTGGGCAGGAGGCCTTCTCCCGTTCCGGTCATCGGCGTCCCAGCCTGTACCGTGAGGCCAGCATCCGAGGGAATTCTTAACATTTCGTTTCTTCCGTTCCCAAATATCGCCGGGGGCGTTCGAGGGGGCAGATAGCCCCCTTGGACGGCGCGCGCCGGTCACCCGCCATAGGGCCGCAGCAACTCCCGGCTGATGATATGCCGTTGAATCTCCGAGGTTCCTTCCCAGATCCGCTCCACCCGCGCGTCGCGCCAGATGCGTTCCAGCGGCAACTCGTCCATCAGCCCCATGCCGCCGTGGATCTGGATCGCCTCGTCGGCCACCATTGCCAGCACTTCGGTCGCCTTCAGCTTGGCCATCGACATGTCGGCTTCGGTCACCGTGCCCTGATCGAACTTCCAGGCCGCCTCCCAGGTCAGCAGGTTTGCCGCCTTCAGCTCCATCGCCATGTCGGCGAGCTTGAAGCTGACGCCCTGGAACTTGCCGATGGCTTGCCCGAATTGCTTGCGCTCGGCCGCGTAGGCCACCGCATGGCCCAGCGCGCGCTCGGCCCGGCCAAGGCAGGTCGCGGCAACCTGAAGACGGGTGGCGCCAAGCCAGGTGTTGGCCACCTCGAAGCCCTTGTGCACCTCGCCAAGGATCGCCGAGGCGGGCAGGCGGCAATCGTCGAACTCCAGCACCGCGTTGGTATAGCCGCGGTGGCTGACGTTGCGGTAGCCGTCGCGGACGGTGAAGCCCGGCGTGCCCTTGTCGACGAAGAAGGCGGTGATGCGCTTTTTCGGCCCGCGGGGGGTGTCTTCCTCGCCGGTCGCCATGAAGACGATGGCAAAGTCGGCAAGGTCGGCATGGCTGATGAAGTGCTTGGTGCCGTTCAGAATCCAGTCATCGCCATCCGGCCGGGCCGTGGCTTTCATGCCGCGCAGATCAGAGCCCGCACCGGGCTCCGTCATCGCAAGGCAATCCCACTTTTCCCCGCGGATACAAGGGAATAGATAGCGTTCCTTCTGTTCCGGCGTGCCAGCCAGCAGGATGTTGGACGGCCGCGCGACACAGGTCCAGTGCAGCGCGTAGTTGGCCTTGCCCAGCTCTTTTTCGTAGAGCAGCCAGGTCAGCGTATCGAGCCCAGCGCCGCCCACCTCTTCCGGCATGTTTGCCGCGTAAAGACCCGTATCGATTGCTTTTTTCTGAATCTCGCGGATCAGCTCAGGGCGCAGGTGGCCAGTACGCTCGACCTCGGCTTCATGGGGAAAAAGTTCCGCCTCGACGAAGGCTCGCGTCGTCTCGATGATCAGCCGTTGTTCGTCCGTCAGCCCGAAGTCCATCACGCTTTCCTTTGCCCGACATGGCGCCCGGCGCCCTCCGGCCGGGGCAGCGCCTTGTGTGCCTCGGCGATGGGCAGCAACCGGGCCAGAACCTCGGGGGCGGCGGGGCAGGTTTTTCCGGCGGCCATGTCGACGTGCAGCAGCATTTGTTCGATTGTTGCAACTGGCGCATCATCCTTCAGGATGCGGATGAAGATGTGCAGCCGCTTTTCGTCGGCGCCCAGCACCTGCACGGTGCCGGTCAGCGCGTCGCCCAGCTTGCCTTCGCCCAGGTGCAGGATGTGGCTTTCCGCGGTATAGTAGCTGTGCCCACCCGCGACATAGGCGAGGTCGGCGCCGATCAGGCGCAGGAAGGCGTCGGAGGCTTCCGAAGCGGCGAAGAGATAGCGGCTTTCGGTCATGTGGCCGTTGTAGTCGATCCAGCCCGGCAGCACGCGCATGTGCGCCATCGGCATCGGCGCGGCAGTTTCGGGGGTCGGGTCGGGCATCGCGGCGCGGCGGCGGGCGTCGTGGTCCTTCAGCACCTTTCCGGCGCCCCAGTCACGGTCTTTCAGCACGCGCAGAAAGCCGATCAGGTTGCTGTCGCGGATGCGTTCCAGCTCGCGGATCGTGTGGTGGCCGGATTGCGCGTCGGACTGGCCCGCGATCAGATCGACCAGTTCGTCATTGAATTCAGGCACATCCATCAGCTTTGTCCAGGGCCAGCTGAGGCAGGGCCCGAACTGCGCCATGAAGTGCTTCATGCCGGCCTCGCCACCCGCCACGCGGTAGGTCTCGAACAGGCCCATCTGGCCCCAGCGCAGGCCAAAGCCCATGCGGATCGCCTCGTCGATTTCCTCGGTGGTGGCGACGCCGTCCTTCACCAGCCACAGCGCCTCGCGCCACACCGCCTCAAGGAAGCGGTCGGCAATATGGGCGTCAATTTCCTTGCGGATGTGCAGCGGGAACATCCCGATCGAACGCAGCGTTTCCTTGGCCGCCTCGATCAGCGCCGGGTCGGACTGGACCGAGGGCACAACCTCGGCCAGCGGCAACAGGTAGACCGGGTTGAACGGGTGGGCCACGAAGATCGTCGCCGGGTTTGCGGCATTCTGCTGCAATTCCGAAGGCTTGAAGCCGGACGTTGACGAACCGATCGGGGTATCGGGCGCCACCTGCTGGATTTGCGCGAACACGCGATGCTTCAAATCCAGCCGTTCCGAGACGGATTCCTGAATGTAATCGGCGCCCTGCACGGCTTCGGTGAGGGTTCCGACAAAGCTCAGCTGTCCCTCGGGCGGCATCGGCACGTCGGACAGGGCGGGCAATGCGGCGCGGGCGTTGGCCAGCACTTCGCCGACCTTGCGCGGCGCTTCGGGATCGGGATCGAAGACCCGGACGTTCCATCCGTTCAGCAGAAAGCGCGCGGCCCAGCCGCCGCCGATGACACCGCCGCCGATGATTGCCGCTGTTTGGGTCATGTTCGATTTATCCTGTTCTGACGGGGAAACGGCCACACCGATTTCGCACCGATTTTCTACCGCTTTTACACCGATACGACCCCTTAGCGGGCGCGCGGCGCCCGCTTCACCAGCCCCAGCTTTTCACGTACCTCGGCCGGGCCGATCACCCGCGCCCCCATGCGCTCGATGATGCCCACGGCGCGTTCCACCAGTTGCGCATTGGTGGCCAGCACCCCCTTGTCGAGCCAGAGGTTATCCTCCAGCCCCACGCGCACGTTGCCACCCGCCAGCACGGCGGCGGCGACATAGGCCATTTCATTGCGCCCGATCGAGAAGGCCGACCAGTACCAGTCCTCCGGCACGTTGTTGACCATCGCCATGAAGGTGTTCAGGTCGTCCGGCGCGCCCCACGGCACGCCCATGCAAAGCTGCACCAGCGCCGGGCCCTTCAGCACGCCTTCCTTCACCAGTTCCTTGGCGAACCACAGGTGGCCGGTGTCGAAGGCCTCGATCTCTGGTCGCACGCCCAGTTCGGTCATCATGCCGCCCATCGCGCGCAGCATGCCGGGGGTGTTGGTCATCACGTAGTCGGCTTCGTTGAAGTTCATCGTGCCGCAGTCGAGCGTGCAAATCTCCGGCAGGCACTCGGCCACGTGCAGCATGCGTTCGGCCGCGCCGACCATGTCGGTGCCGACCGGGTTCACCGGCAGCGGCCGCTCGGTGGGCCCGAAGACGATGTCGCCGCCCATCCCGGCGGTCAGGTTCAGGACCACGTCCACCTCCGACTCGCGGATGCGGTCGGTGACTTCGCGGTACAGCTTCGGATCGCGCGAGGGCTTGCCGGTTTCAGGGTCGCGGACGTGGCAATGCACCACGGCAGCGCCTGCCCGCGCCGCGGCGATGGCGCTTTCGGCGATCTGCGCCGGGCTGCGCGGCACATGCGGGCTGCGGTCCTGTGTGCCGCCCGAGCCGGTGACGGCACAGGTGATGAAGACCTCGCGATTCATGGACAGCGGCATGGTGTTCTCCCTTTTGGCGGTGACTATAGCGGCCTTGCGCCGCACCATTTCACACTTTACGAAGGGAATATGGCACAAAGCGAAACCATTTTCGTCCCGGCACGCGACGCGCTGACAATCGCCCTGCTGGTGCTGCCGCAGGCGTCAATCCTTGAGGTCGCCTCGACCCTCGACCCCTTGCGCAGCGCCAACCGGCATCTGGGGCGCGAGGCGTTTCGTTGGCGCGTCGTCTCGCCCGAGGGGCGGGCGGTGGCGCTGACCTGCGGGCTGGAACTGCCCGCGGCGGGCGCGCTGCCGCAGGCCGAAGGGGCCGATGCGCTGATCGTGATCGCGGGCTTCCGGCAGGCCGAGGTGGCGACGCGGCCGCTGATCCGCGACCTGCGCCGGATTGCGCCACGGTTTCGCGCGGTGGGCGGCATCGACGCGGGCGCCTGGGTGCTGGCGCGGGCCGGGCTGCTGGATGGCCACCGCGCCACCGTGCATTGGGAGGATCTGGAGGATTTCGCCGCCGCCCATCCGGCCGTCGATGTGGTGCCGGATCGCTTCGTGATCTCGGGCACGCGGATCACCGCGGGCGGCGCGGCCCCGGCGCTCGACCTGATGCTGCACCTGATCCGGGCGCGCCACGGTGCGGCGGCGGCCCTGCAGGTGGCGGGCAGCTTCATCACCGCCGCCCGGGCCGGGGCAGAGCCGCAGGTTGCCGCCCCCGCCCCCGGCCGCGATCCCCGCGTCGCCGCCGCCATCGCCCGGATGGAGGCGCGGCTGGACGCGCCGGAACCGACCGCCGCCACCGCGCGCGCCCTTGGCCTGACCGCGCGGCGGCTGGAAACGCTGTTCCGCGCCGAACTGGGCATGGGCCCCGGCGCCTACGGGCGCGACCTGCGGCTACAAGCGGCGCGGCGCATGGTGACGGATACCCGCCATCCGCTGAACGAGGTTGCGCTGCGCGCGGGCTTCGCCTCGCAGGGCGCCTTCAGCCGCGCGTTCCGGCACCGCTTCGGGATCAGCGCCTCCGGGTTGCGCCGGGCGCCCTGAACCTGAGTTTCTTTCTGGCGCAAATACTCTCGGGGGGTGCGGGGGGCAGACGGCCCCCCGCCCTTGCCGCCTTACGCCACCTTGGACGGCAACCGCCGTTCCAGCCCGCGGAAGATCAGCACGATGATGCCGGTGATCGCCATATAGACCAGCGCCAGCAGGATCAGCGGTTCATACACGATGAAGGTGTCGTGGCGGATGCGGTCGCTGACCTGATAGATGTCGATGACCGAGATGGTGGCAACCAGCGGCGTCGCCTTCAGTTGCAGCACGGTCTCGCCGCCCAGCGTCGGCAGCGCGCGCTGGATCGCCTGCGGCAGCCAGATCCGGCGCAGGATGGTGAAGCGCGACATGCCGAAGGCACGCGCGCATTCCAGCTGGCCGTGCGGCACGCCGAGGAAGGCGCCGCGCATCACCTCGCCCTCATAGCCGGCAAAGCTGAGCGTCAGCGTCAGCGCGGCATAGGGCCAGGCCTGCCGCAGGATCGGCCACAGTTCGGAATGGCGGATCCAGGGGAATTGCGGGAAGAGCGAGCCGAGGCCGTAGTAGAGCATCCAGAGTTGCAACAGCAGCGGGGTGCCGCGGATCACCGAGCAATAGCCCTTGGCCGGCAGCGCCAGCCACCACGGCCCCGCCGCCTGTGCAAGGCCAAGCCAGACCGCGAGGAAAAGGCCGATCGCCCAGCTCAGAACAAGCAGCCAGATCGTCGTCCAGAGCCCCTCCAGGATCAGGCCGGAGTTCCAGTAGGTCGGCACCCAGCTCCAGTCGAGGTAATAGGCGCAGGCGCCGACCACGATCAGCGCGATCGCCAGCATCACCAGCCGGTGCGTCTTCATCATCGGGCGCAGGAAGGCGGGGATCATATGCCGCCCCTTTCGATCTTGCGCTGACCGCGCCGGGCCCAGCGTTCCAGCACGGCGAAGAAGCGGCCGGAGATCATCGAGATGCACATGTAGATCACCATCGCCGCGACGAAGAACAGGAAATAGGCCTTGGTCGTTCCGGCGGCCTGCTTGGTGTTCAGCGTCAGTTCGGAAAAGCCGATGACGGCCAGCAGCGCGGTATCCTTGGTGCAGTTCAGCCAGAGGTTGGCCATGCCGGGGATCGCATTCGACATCATCTGCGGAAAGGTGATGCGGCGGGCCAGCAGCAGCGACGACATGCCATAGGCGCGCGCCGCCTCGATCTGGCCGTGCGGCACGGCAAGGATGGCGCCGCGCAGCACCTCTGTCATGTAGGCGCCCAGCACGACACCAAGCACGATGGTGCCGACCAGCAGCGGCGGCATCGCGATGCGGCCGAAACCGGCGTTGAGCAGGATCTCGTTCACGATGCTGGGGACGGCGTAGTAGAGGAACAGGATTTCCACCAGTTCCGGCACCGCCCGCACCACGGTGGTGTACAGCGCGAAAAGGTCACGCGTGACCTCGCCGCCGTAAAGCTTGCCGAAGGCGCCGCAGATGCCGATGGCAAGGCCCACGGCATAGGCGCCGAAGGCAATCTCCATCGTGGCGATCAGGCCGGTAACAAGTGTCCCCCCCCAGCCGGGGGGGGAGAGGGCAAGGAGCCCGAGCGCGTGGCCGGGCGCGAAGAGGGTGGTGATCGCGTCCAGCACAGGGCGGCCTTATTCGCCGTAGATGTTGAAGTCGAAGTACTTCTTCGAGATCGTGTCATAGGTGCCGTTGGCGCGGATGTCGGCGATCCCCTTGTTGAACTGATCGCGCAGCGCGGTGTCGCTCTTGCGGAACCCGGCGCCGATGCCGTCGCCCAGCGTTTCCTTGTCATAGGGCAGCACGGTCTGCTTGCAGCAGGCCTTGCCCTGATCGGTGGCCAGGAAGCCCTGCAGCGCCATCTCGTCGCCCACCACGGCATCGACGCGGCCGGCGGCCAGGTCTTGCGTCGCTTCGTCGGCGGTCGGGTAGACCTTGATCGTCGATTTCGCGGCGAAGAACTTGCGGGCATAGGCCTCGTTGGTCGATGAGGTTTCGACGCCGATCACCTTGCCGGCCAGCGCGTCGGCGGTGATGCCGAAGGTCGCGTCCTTGGCGGTCGCCAGCGAGGCGGGGGTTTCATAGTACTTGTCCGAGAAGTCGATGACTTTTTTCCGCGCGTCGGTGATCGACATCGACGACAGGATCAGGTCGATCTGCCCGCCGGTCAGCGCCGGGATGATGCCGTCCCAGGCGGTAGGGGTGATCACGCAGTCGAGCTTCTGGTCGGCGCAGATCGCGTCGAGAATGTCGACTTCCCAGCCCGACCACTTGCCCGAGGCATCGGGAACGGTGAAGGGCGGATAGGGCTCGGCGGCAACGCCAACCTTCAGCGCCGCCGCGGTCGCCACGGTGCCAAGGCTCATCGCGGCAACGGCCGCCAGTGCCAGAAGTTTCGTTTTCATGGATAGTCCTCTCTGCTGGATTTTCCGTGTTAGCCCACGGATTTGATGAACTGTTTGAGCCGCTCCGACTTCGGATCGCCGAACAGGGCCTCGGGCGGCCCCTCTTCCTCGATCACGCCGTTGTGGAGGTAGATCACATGGCTCGAGACCTCGCGCGCGAATTTCATCTCATGCGTCACAAGGATCATGGTTCGGCCTTCGTCGGCAAGGCCGCGGATCACGTTCAGCACTTCGCCCACCAGTTCGGGGTCAAGCGCCGATGTGGGTTCGTCGAACAGCATCGCGCGCGGCTCGATCGCCAGCGCGCGGGCGATGGCGGCGCGCTGCTGCTGGCCGCCCGACATGAAGGCCGGATAGACCCCGGCCTTTTCCGACAGGCCAACCCGGGCCAGAAGCTTTTCGGCGCGCTCGATCGCCTCGGCCTTGGGCACGCCCAGCACATGCACCGGAACCTCGATCAGGTTCTCCAGCACGGTCTTGTGGCTCCACAGGTTGAAGGACTGGAACACCATGCCCAGACGGCGGCGGCACTGTTCGATCTGCTTGCGGCTGGCGGGCGTGCCATCCGGGCGCAGCGCGATTTCCTCGTTGCCGATGACGATCTTGCCGCTGGTCGGGGTTTCCAGAAAGTTGATGCAGCGCAGCATCGTCGATTTGCCCGATCCGGACCCGCCGATGATCGCCACCACATCGCCTTCGCGCGCGGTCAACGACACGCCCTTCAGCACTTCAAGCGGGCCAAAGGATTTGTGCAGGTTCTCGATGCGGATGGCATCGGGGCGCTGGGGCGGCGCGGCGCCCTGGGTCGCGGCGGCTGGCATTCCGGCATCGTCTCCGTCACAATTCGGTTGTATTAACACCCGGTCCCGGTAATTCTGCAAGCGTATAATTAGTTGCGCCGTTAAATTCCACAAACGTATAACTAGAGCCGTGACGAGGGGACGGATGTCGGGCACACGCCGCAGGTTCAGACGCGAAGGCGAGGCGCAACGGCAGGGCGACCTGATCGCCGCCGCACTTGACCTGATCGCCGCGGGCGGGCCGCAGGCGGCCACGGTGCGCGCCATCGCCGAACGCGCCGGGGTGACGCCGGGGCTGATCCGCCACTACTTTCACACCAAGGAAGACCTGATCGCCGCCGCCTACGCCAGCTTTGTCGAACAGATGACGGCAGACCACCGCGCCACGCTCGACGGCACCACCCTCGACCCGATGGCGCGACTGGCGCGGTTCGTGTCGCTATCGCTGTCGCCGCCGCTGACGGATGCGCGCACAGTCGGCCTCTGGGCCGGATTCATCCATCTGGTGCAGCGTGACCAGCATATGCGGGCGATACATGAACGCGGCTATCATGCCTTCCGCGACGAGTTGCAGATGCTGATCGCCGATGCGCTGGCCGCAGCGGGCCGCCCGGCCGAGCCTGCGCGGCTGCGCGCCGAGGCGATCGCCTGCAATGCGCTGATCGACGGGCTGTGGCTGGAGGGCAGCGTGTTGCCCGAGGATTTCGCGCCGGGCGAGTTGTCCCGGCTGGGGCTGGAAAAGATCGGCGCCCTGCTGGGGCTGCCGCTCAGGGATCATGCGGAGGCTGACGGATGACGAGCATTGGCGAGGCTTTGGTGCAGGGGCTGAAAGCGCGCGGGGTGGAGGTCGTGTTCGGCATCCCCGGCGTGCACACGATCGAGCTTTATCGCGGCCTGCCGAACTCTGGCCTGCGCCATGTGACACCGCGTCACGAAGGCGCGGCTGCCTTCATGGCAGACGGCTATGCCCGGATTTCAGGCAAACCGGGGATCGCCTTCGTGATCACCGGGCCGGGCGTGGCCAACACGCTGACGCCGATGGGGCAGGCGCGCGCCGATTCGGTGCCGGTGCTGGTGATCGCGGGCGCGAACGTCGTCGCCTCGCAGGGGCAGGGCCTCGGGCTGCTGCATGAGTTGCCTGACCAGCTGGCGATGGCCAGCACGGTCGCGCTGCTCGCCGAAGAGATCGGCACGGCTGCCGACCTGACCCCCGCGCTCGATGCGGCCTTTGCCGTGCTGACGGCGGGCCGGGGCGGCCCGGTGCTGTTGCAGGTGCCCACCAACGTGATGCCGCGCCCCTGCCCCGCGCTGGCGGCGCCCGCGCCCTTCCCCACCACGCCGCGGCCCGACCCCGCCGCGCTGGCGGCGATGGCCGAGCGGCTGATCCGCGCCCGCCGCCCGGTGATCCTTGCCGGTGGCGGCGCAAAACGGGCCGATGTTGCCCTGCGCGCGGTGGCAGAAGCGCTGGATGCGCCGGTGATCCAGACCACGAACGCCCGCGGCCTGATGCACGGCCATCCGCTGACCGTGCCCGCCAGCCCCAGCCTGATGGCGGTGCGCGACCTGATCGCCGACGCCGACGCGATTCTTGCCGTCGGCACCGAATTCGGGCCGACCGACTACGACATGTACAGCCGCGGCAACTTCCCCGACATCTCGGCGATGATGCGCATCGACATCGACGCCGACCAGTTGTCGCGCCACCCCGCCGCGCTGGCCGTTGCCGCCGATGCGGGCCCGGCCCTCGCCGCCTTGGCGCCGCTGCTGGGGGTCCGCAAGGGCGACGGCGCCACCCGCGCCGCCACCACCCGCGCCGCCGCGCGGGCCGAACTGGTCCCCGCCATACAGCAGCAGGTGACGATGCTCGAGGCGATCCGCAGCGCCCTGCCCGGCTGCATCATCGCGGGCGACAGCACCCAACCGGTCTATGCCGGAAACCTTTACTACGATCACGACCGGCCGGGCGGCTGGTTCAATGCCGCCACCGGCTTCGGCGCGCTCGGTTATGGCGCGCCAGCCGCGATCGGCGCCGCCATCGCGGCCCCCGGCACCCCGGTCGTCTGCCTGACCGGCGACGGCGGGTTGCAGTTCTCGCTGGCGGAACTGCTGACCGCGATGGATGAGGGCGTCGATGTTACCTTCCTGGTCTGGAACAACGCGGGCTATCGCGAAATCGCCGAGGCGATGGAAGCGGCCGGCACCGATGTGATCGGCTGCGATCCGACGCCGCCCCTGTTCGCGCCGCTTGCCGCCGCGGTCCGGATGCCGTTCGAAAGCGTCGAGGCCACGCCCGAGGCCCTCGCCGCCGCGCTACGCGCGCCGCGCCAAGGCCCGCGAATGATCGAGGTGCGGGTGAACTGACCCCACCCCGTTTCTTTCTGGCGAAAATACTCTCTATGCCGGGCGGCAGCAGTCGCCGCGCGGAACCGATGGACGCCCCCGCGTCCGCGGCCTATGAAGACGCGGACCAAAGATCACACTCCGGTGACATATGGATGACAGCTCCCCCCTGATCGCCGGCGTGCCCCAGGCCCGCATCGACCTGCTCGCCCGGCGCGAGGCGCTGCGGTTCCGCACCGCCCGCCCGCGCACCGCCGCCGCGCTGGCCGAGGGCGCGGGCGCCTTCCTCGACGGCGTGCCGATGCATTGGATGAAGGACTGGCCGATGCCCTTCCCGATGCTGGTGGCCGAGGCGAAGGGCGCCACGATCACCGACATCGACGGTTTCGCGCTGGACGATTTCTGTCTCGGCGACACCGGCTCGATGTTCGGCCATTCGCCGGTGCCGGTCGCCCGCGCGATCCGCCAGCAGGCCCGCCACGGGCTGACCTACATGCTGCCGACCGAGGCCGCGCTGGAGGCCGGGCGGCTATTGACCGAACGCTTCGGCGATTTCCGCTGGCAGATTGCCACCACCGCCACCGATGCCAACCGTTTCGCCCTGCGCGTCGCCCGCGCGGTGACGGGGCGCCGCAAGGTGCTGGTGTTCAACGGCTGCTACCACGGCACCGTCGATGACACGATGGTGGCGCTGCAAGATGGCCGCACCGTCGCCCGCCCCGGTCTGGTCGGGCAGGTCGCCGACCTGACCGAAACCGCCGTGGCGGTGGAGTTCAACGATCTGGCAGCGGTGGAACGGGCGCTGAAAACCGGCGAAGTTGCCGCGATCCTGACCGAGCCGGTGATGACCAACTCCTGCATGGTGCTGCCGCGCGCCGATTTCCTTGCCGGTCTGCGCACTCTGACGCGGGCGCATGGCGCGCTGCTGATCATCGACGAAACCCATACACTGTCCTCGGGCCTCGGCGGCTATACGGCGGTGCATGGGCTCGACCCCGACATTTTCGTGGTCGGCAAATGCGTGGCGGGGGGCATGCCCACCGCCGTCTGGGGCCTGCGCCCCGACCTTGCCGACCGCTTCGCCGCCTATGACGCGACGCGCCCCGTCGGCCATTCCGGCATGGGCACCACGCTGTCGGCCAACCCGATGCAGTTCACCTGCCTGCGCGCCACGCTGGCCGAGGTGATGACCCCGAAGGCCTATGCCACGATGGAACGCGGGGCCGAACGGCTGTCGCGCGGCCTTGCCCGCGTGATCCGCGATCACGGCGCGCCCTGGCATGTGGTGCGGGTCGGCGCGCGGGTGGAATTCATCTGCGCCCCGGCGCCCCTGAAGAACGGCACCGAGGCCGCCGCCGCGCACCAGCCCGCGCTGGAGGCGGCGATCCATGTGGCGCTGGTGAACCGCGGCTGCCTGATCGCGCCGTTCCACAACATGATGCTGATCAGCCCCGCCACGCGCCCGTTGCAGATCGACCGCCTGATCCTTGCCTTCGACGAGATCCTGACCGAGCTTTTTGCCTGAGAGTATCATGATCCAGACCAGCCCCTCGGGCTCGACCCCCGCCGAAGCCGAAGCCTTCCTTGCCGCCCACCCGGAAATCGAGGCCTTCGACATCGTGCTGCACGACGCCAACGGCATCGGTCGCGGCAAGATCATCCGCCGCCACGAACTGCTGCCGTTCTATACCGGCGGTCGGCACCTGCCGATCTCGATCCTCGGGCTCGACATCTGCGGCGAGGATGTGCACGAAACCGGCCTGATCTGGGATCAGGGCGATGGCGACCTGCGCGCCTGGCCGATCCCCGGCACACTGGGGCCGCTGCATGGCACCGTGCCGCCGCGCGGCGAGGTGTTCATGTCGCTGTATCACCTCGACGGCGCCAGGATGACCTCTGATCCCCGGCACGCGCTGCAACGCCAGGCCGATGCGCTGGCGGCCGAGGGGCTGCACGCCTCCGCCGCGTTCGAGCTGGAGTTCTTCCTGCTCGCTAACGACCGTGGCCCCGATGGCCGGGTGCAGCCCGCCCGCGACGTGCTCGACGGCCGCCCCTCGACCAAGACCGAGGTTTATTCGGTCGATCACCTGCACGGCATGGTGCCGCTTTTCGCCGATGTCTATGCCGCGGCCGAAAAGGCCGGGGTGAAGGCGGAAACGCTGATTTCCGAATATGCGCCGGGGCAGTACGAACTGACGCTGCATTACCGCGATGACGTGATGCAGGCGGCCGACGACCTGATGCGGCTGAAACGCATCGTGCGGCTGCAGGCGCGGCTGCATGGCGTCACCGCCTGCTTCATGGCGAAACCGGTCGAGCAATACGCGGGCTCGGGGATGCATTTCCACGTCTCGCTGCGCGATGGCGCGGGCCAGAACATCTTCGCCGAGGCGGAGGAGGGTCGATGGAACGACCCGATCCGCCACGCACTGGGCGGCCTGCGCGAAACGATGGGCGAGTCGATGCTGGTCTTCGCCCCCCATGCCAATTCCTGGCGCCGCTTCGCCAACCAGAGCTATGCGCCGGTCTCGCCCAGCTGGGGCGTCAACAACCGCTCGGTCGCGCTGCGCATCCCGGCCGGGTCGCGCGCCGCGCGCCGGATCGAGCATCGCCCGGCCGGGGTGGACGCGAACCCCTACCTCGTCGCCGCGACCGTTCTGGCCGGTGTCCGCCACGGGTTCAGGCACCGGATCGACCCCGGACCGGAAACCACCGGCAACGGTTATGCGGCTGAAGACGAGGCGCTGCCGATCCCGGTCGACTGGCGATCGGCCATCGCGGCGGCGAAAGCGTCGGCCTTCCTGACGGATGCGCTCGGCCCCGACATGCACCGGACCTTCACCGCCATCAAATCCGCCGAATACGCCCGCGTCGCCCGCACCATCGCGGATGTGGATTACGACCTTTACCTGCATACGGTGTAGGTCGGCCCCTCGGCCTTGCGGTTTGCGCCAGATCAACGCGCCCGCACCCGGCACTGGATTTCATGCCGCCAAACGGGAATGATGGCCCCGCAAGGAGGAAGACGCCGATGAGCAGCGATCCCTATGTCGCCTTGGGCGTGAAGAAGACGGCGACCGAGGCCGAGATCAAGCGGGCCTACAAGAAGCTGGTGCGCGAAAGCCACCCCGACCTCAATCCTGGCGACGCCGGGGCCGAGGCGCGGTTCAAGGCAGCGGCGGCGGCCTATGACCTCTTGAAAGACCCCGCGACCCGGGCCCGCTTCGACGCCGGAGAGATTGACGAGACCGGGCAGGAACGGCCGCAGCGGCAGTATTACCGCGACTTCGCCGGGGCCGAGGGCAACGCCTACCAGCAAGGCCGCGGCTTTTCCAGCGAGGTTGATCCGGCCGACATCTTTGCCGAATTCCTGCGCCATCGCGGCGGTGCCACGGGCGGCGGCGGTCATGGCTTCAGCGCGCCGGGCCCGGACGCGCGCTACAGCCTCGACGTGGCCTTTCTTGATGCCGCGCGCGGGGCGCGGGTGCCGATCACCCTGCCCGGCGGCGACACGCTGGAGGTGCAGATCCCGCCCGGCGCGGGCGACGGGCAGACGCTGCGGCTGCGCGGCAAGGGCGGCGCGGGCTTTGGCGGCGGCGCGCCCGGCGATGCGCTGATCACGCTGGTGGTGCGCGCCCATCCGATCTTCCGGCGCGAGGGCGCCGACATCCTGCTGACGCTGCCGATCACCATCGACGAGGCGGTGCTGGGCGCCAAGGTCGAGGCACCAACGATTGATGGCCCGGTCAGCCTGACGGTGCCGAAGGGGGCCAGCAGCGGCCGCGTGTTGCGGCTGCGCGGGCGCGGCACCGCGAAACCCGGCAGCGCCGAGCGTGGCGACCAGCTGGTGACGCTGTCCATCGTCGCGCCGCCGCACCCCGACGCGGCGCTGACCGAGTTTCTGGAGGGCTGGCGCAAGACGCAGACCCACGATCCGCGCAAGGGGATGAAGCCATGACCCAGCATCTGAGCGAAGACGAAACCCTTGCCGCCGTGCCGCCTTTGACGCGCACAAGGCTGACCGCCTGGATCGCCGCTGAGGTGGTCACACCGGAACACACACCCGGCGGCCCGGCGTTCCGCGATCTTGACGTGGCGCGGCTGGCGCTGGCTTGCGAACTGGCCGACGCCTACGACCTTGCCGCCGACGCGCTGGCGCTGGTGCTGACGCTGGTCGACCGGCTGCACCGGGCCGAGGCCGATCTGGCCACGCTGAGCCGCGCGCTGGCGGCCGAACCCGAAGATATCCGCCGCCGGGTCGGGGCGGGCCTGCGCCGCTAGGCGCCGCGCGCGCCCGTCGCCAGAAATTCGTGCGGCTGTAACGCGGCTGTCGCATTCGCTTCCTATCACTGCAGCCGTAGCGAATCCGACGCGGACGGCAGGATGCAGGTGGACATTTCAGCGCAGACCGATCCGGGCCAGCGGCCGGGCTTTGCCGCGCGCATCACCGCCGCGCTGGACCGGCTGACCCCGGCCGAGGCGCGGATGGCGCAGTTCTTCCTGTCGCAGCGCAGCACCGTGCTGCTTGGCTCGGCCGCGCAGATCGGTCAGGCGGCGGGCGCCAGCGACGCCACCGTGGTGCGCACCGCCCGCACGCTGGGCTATGAAAGCCTTGCCGCGCTGCGCGAGGATATCCTGGCCGATCTGACCGGCGCCCCCTCGCCCGGACGTCTTCTGACCCGCACGCTGGACGAAACCGGGGGCGACCCCGCCCGCGTGCTGAACCATGTCGCGGAATTGCAGGAAAGCGCCGTGGCCGCGCTGCGCGACCCCGCGATGGCCGCCGCCTTCGGCCGCGCGCTGGACCTGCTGGCGGCGGGCACGGTGCGGCATGTCTTCGGCATCGGCCCCTCGGGGGCGCTAGCCAGCTATGCGGCGCTGCAGATGAACCGGGTTGGCCTTCGGTCGCAGGCGGTGACCGCCTCGGGCGTGGGTCTGGCCGATCCGCTGATGGCCTTCGCCCCCGGCGACGTGGTGCTGATGCTGGCCTATGCGCCGCTTTACCGCGAAGTCAGCCAGACGCTGGAGCGGGCCGAAGCGGTCGGCGCGCCGGTGGTGCTGATTTCCGACAGCCTCGGGCCGCTGGTGGCCGACAGCGTCGCCGAAGTGCTGCCGATGCCGCGCGGCCGGGCCGAACATCTGGCCACCCATTCCGGAACGATGGCGCTGATCGAGGCGCTGATCCTTGGCCTTGCCGCGCGCGACCGCGACGAGGCCGTCGATGCCCTCGACCGGCTCAGCACACTGCGCAGCCAGATCGACCGCGACTGGCTGAAACGCGGCACCCGAAAACCCCGCGAGGGGCGCTGAAGCCCCCGCTTTCCTCCACCCCCACATGGGAGACGACCGATGCAGACCCGCCACCTTCTTGCCCTGACCCTTCTTGCCGGAACCACGGCCCTGTCGGCCCCGGCCTTCGCCGCCGATCTGGTGATGTATGACGCGCTCGACTTTGCGGGCACCGTCGCCAAGGCGTTCACCGCCAAGACCGGCATCACCGTTGACGTGGTCGAGCCCGGCTCGACCGGCGAAACGCTGGGCAAGATCGCCGCCGAGGGCGACAATCCGCAGTTCGACATCCTCTGGGTCGACGGTTCGGCCGTGTTCGAGCGCATGCTGCAGAACAAGGTCGTTCAGCCGGTGCCGCAGGCCGCCTTTGACACCGCCAAGTTCAACGCGCTCGGCACCTCGGTGATCCCGGCCGACCATGCCTTCCTGCCGACCGGCGCCTCGACCACCGCGATCGAGGTGAACACCAAGAAAGTCGCCGCCGACAAGATGCCGAAGTCCTGGGCCGACCTGACCGCCTTCGCCGGTCACGTCGCCGCGAAAGACCCGAACCTGTCGGGCCCGTCCTACCAGTGGCTGGCCGGCTTCTTCCAGACCGAGGGCGGCGTCGATGCAGGCAAGAAACTGCTCGGCGAGATCCTGACCAACAAGAAGATCTCGGGCTTCCCGTCGGGCGGCAAGGTGAACAAGGAAGTGCTGGCCGGTGACGCCGTGGTTGGCATCAACCAGGACAGCTCGATCATCTCCAAGCAGGTCGCGGGCGAGCCGGTCGTGGCCGTCTACCCGACCGAAGGCTCTGTCGCGCTGCCCGAGGGGCTGGGCATCTCGTCCAAGACCAAGCACATGGACAACGTGATGAAGTTCATCGACTTCGTGTTGAGCCCCGAAGGCCAGGCCGCGATGCAGAACGGCGACGACACCGACTACTACTTCCTGCCGGTCATCGAGGGCGTGAAAGCCAAGGCGAACCGCCCCGCGATCAACTTCATCGTGCTCGACGACAAGACCGCCTCGGCGCACGAGACCGAGTGGAAGCAGTGGTACCGCGACACCTTCGTTCAATAAGGCCATGACCTTGCAACGGGATAGCGGTGGGACACCGGTATGAGCCTGACCCTTCCCTCTGGCGCCGCGGTGGATAACCGCGGCGCCTCTTCCGGCACGCGGTGGCATCGCCGCGTGCTGACGGGGCTGGCCGCGCAGAGCGGCAACGGCCTGATCTATCTTGTCTTTCTGGTGCTGATCGGGTTGCCGCTGTCGACCGTGCTGCTGCAATCGGTGCTGCCGTGGCTGTTCGATCCGGTCCATCCCAGCTTCCGGTTCGACGCCAGCGCTCTGTTGCGCGCGTTCTCGACGCCGCGCGTCGCGGTCTCGATCCTGCATTCGCTGGAACTCGGCGGCACGGTGGCGATCACCGCGACAGTGCTGGGCGGCGGCTTCGCGGTGCTGACGCAACGGTTCAGCCTGCCGCTGCGCCGTCTGGTGGCACCGGTGCCGTGGCTGGTGTTCCTGACCCCGTCTTACCTCAAGGCGCTGGCCTGGGTGCTGCTGATGGCGCCGCAAGGCTATCTGGCGCAACTCGGGCTGCTGCCGCGGGCGGCGTCGGATGCGTTCTTCGGCCTTGGCGGGCTGGTTTTCGTGCACACCATCGGCCTCTTTCCGTTGGCGAGCTTCATCATCGGCGGCGCGCTTGCAGGCCTTGGCACCGACCTTGAGGATGCCGCCCGGCTGGCCGGGGCCCGGCCCTGGCGCATCTGGCTGAAGGTCACCCTGCCGCTCTTGGCCCCCGCCATTGCGCTGTCTTGCATCGCCACCTTCGCCGAGGTGCTTTCCGATTTCGGGCTGGCAGCCACCATCGCGCGGCAGTCGCATTTCGGGCTGCTGACCTACGGCATCTATGTCGCCGCGTCCGACTATCCGATCGACTTCCCGATGGCGGGGGCACAGGCGTTCATCCTGCTGCTGCTGATCCTGACCGTGGTCTTTGCCGACCGCCTGCTGCGCCGACAGACCGAGGCGCGGCTGATCTCGGGACGCGCGCGCGGCACCAGGGTGTCGGATGCCGGCCGCTGGCGATGGTCCGCCGCAACCCTTGGGCTGCTGGTCGCCATCCTCGCGCTTTACCTGCCGATGACGGCGATCGTGCTGCGCGCCTTCACCGCGACGCTGGGTTATGGGTTGGAAACCGCGAACTTCACCCTCGCGCATCTCGCTGCGGCGATCTCGCCCGGCACCGACGCCGGTGCGGCGCTGCTGCGCTCGCTTGTCTACGCGGGCATCACCGCCGTCATCGGCACCTCGGTCGCGCTGCTGCTGGCGGCGCGCGTTGATGCGGCCAGCAAGTCGGTGCGCGCTGCCGTGGTCGGCCTGTCGCTGGGCACCGTCGCCATCCCCGGCATCGTGCTGGGCTTTGGCTACATTCTGGTCTGGAACCGCCTGCCCGGCTTTGTCGACTGGCCGTTTCCGCATTACGGCGACGCTTCGCTGCTGGTCACCGGCTATGTCGCGACCGCGATGCCTTACTGCCTTGTGGTGATCCTGTCGGCGGTGGGCCAGCTTGCCCCTAGCCTCGGCGATGCCGCGCGGCTGCACGGCCACGGGCGGCTGACCCGCCTTCTGCGCATCACCCTGCCGCTGGTGCTGCTGAGCGTGGTCACAGCATTCCTTTTGACCTTCATCCGCACGATGTTTGAACTTCCCGTCTCGCAACTCTTGATCCCGCAAGTCGGCAGCCCGTTGCCGCCCTTCGTGGTGCGGCTGGCCAACCATGACGAAGACGGTGCCGCCGCCGCGCTGTCGCTGGTCTCGATGGTGGCGGCGGGCGGCATCGCCGGCCTTGTCTGGACCCTTGTGAAACGCCGCATCACCTTCGGTGGCGCACTGAAAGGCACCCGATGACAACCGCACTGACCTGTACCGCGATCACCAAGACGCTCGGCGGCAAGCCGATCCTGAAGGCGCTGAACCTTGACGTGCGGCCGTCCGAGGTGGTCTCGCTGCTCGGCGCGTCGGGCTCGGGCAAGACCACGCTGTTGCGCATCATCGCCGGGCTGATGATGCCGGACGCGGGGCGCATCACGCTGGATGACCGGGTGATCTGGTCGCCCGAGAGCGTGGTGCCGCCCGAACGCCGCCGCATCGGCATGGTGTTTCAGGATTACGCGCTCTGGCCGCACATGACGGTAGAGGGTAATCTGGCCTTCGGGTTGAAGGCGCAGAAACTGCCCGCCGCCGAGGCCAAGGCCCGCATCGACCACGCGCTGGAGGTGGCCCGCCTTGGCCCCTATCGCGACCGGCTGCCCGCCGCGCTGTCGGGTGGCCAGCAGCAGCGCGTCGCCATCGCCCGCTGCCTTGCCGCCCGCCCGGCGCTGATGCTGTTCGACGAGCCGCTGTCCAATCTGGATGCCGCGCTGCGCGAGGACATGCGCACCGAGATGATGGATCTGGTGCGCCGCGAGGGCATCACCGTCGTCTACGTCACCCACGATCAGGCCGAGGCGATGGCCGTCACCGACCGCATCGCCGTGATGCGGGAAGGCACCATCGCCCAGTTCGACACGCCCGAGCGGATCTACGAGGCCCCTGCCGATCCGTTCGTCGCCAGCTTCATCGGCGGGTTTTCCCTGCTGGAAGGCCGCATCGAAGCCGGTCATTTCCGCCCCGCGGCGGAAGCGGCCACCCTCTGCACCCCCAGCCCGCTGAACGGCCCCGGTGTGCTGGTGATCCGCCCCGAGGATGCCCGCGCCGCCCATGCCCACCCCGAAACCCGGCTGAGCGGCCGTGTCGCCTCGGCCGCCTATCAGGGTCGCTGCTGGCGGCTGGGGCTCGAAATCGGCGGCGCCCGCATCCGGCTGGACTGGCCCGAGCGCGTCAACCCTGGCGAAACGCTGGCCTTTTCCCTGCCACCCGACCGCTGCGTTGTGCTTGCCGCGTGATGCGTTAAACCAGAGTTTTCCGGAAGGCTTCCCCGACTCATGAACACAACCGCCCTCATCTCTACCGTCACCGCCTCGTTCCTCGGCTCGTTCGTCGAGGTGGTCGAGGCGTTCACCATCGTGCTGGCCGTGGCGCTGACCCGCAGTTGGCGGCCCGCGCTGACCGGCTCTGCCGCGGCGCTGGCCGTGCTGGTCGTGCTGGTCCTGATCTTCGGGCCGCTGTTCGCGCTGATCCCGATCGAGGTCTTGCAGTTCGTCGTCGGCGTGCTCTTGATCCTGTTCGGCATGCGCTGGCTGCGCAAGGCGATCTTGCGCGCCTCGGGCTATATCGCGCTGCATGACGAGGCCGCAGCCTTCGCCAAGGAAACCGACGCGCTGAAACGTCAGGCCGCCGACAAGCGGGCCGACTGGCTGGCCGGAATGGCCGCCTTCAAGGCGGTGCTGCTGGAAGGGGTCGAGGTCGTGTTCATCGTCATCGCCGTGGGCGCCGCGCACGGGCTGACGCTTTACGCGGGCCTTGGCGCGCTGGCCGCCGTGATCGTGGTGCTGCTGATCGGCGTGCTGGTTCACAAGCCGCTTTCGCAGGTGCCGGAAAACGCGCTGAAATTCGCTGTCGGCCTGATGCTGACCGCGTTCGGCATCTTCTGGACCGGTGAAGGGCTGGGCGCCGCTTGGCCGGGGGCTGACCTGTCGCTGCTGGGCCTGCTGGTCATCCTTGCCGTCTTCGCCTTCGCCGCCGTCACCGTGATGACCGCCGCCCGTGCCAAACTGGGAGCCGCAGAATGAGCTTCATCACATCCGTCTTCAAGGAACTCGTCGGCCTTTTCGTCGATGACGGCAATCTGGCGCTGCAGGTGGTTGCCCTGATCGCCGCCGTCACCGTGCTGGTGAAGGGCCTCGCCGTGCCCGGCATCTGGGGGGCGGCGCTGCTGTTGCTGGGCTGCCTTGCCATCCTCACGCTCAGCCTGCGGCGGATGCTCAAGCGTTAGGGGTGGCAGGTCCGGCAAGGGACCGACCCAACCAAAGGAAACGCCACCGAAGCGCAAGGCTCCGGTGGCGTCATTGGTCAGATCTGGCGGCGGGTCAGTGGTACATGCGGTAATGGCCGTGGCCGTCGTTGCGACAGCCCGGCACGCTGAGGTCGTGGCACACCGCCCCGGCAACGCCGCCAACGACGGCCCCGGCGAGCATGTCGCCCCCCAGCGCGCCCGCGACCAGTGCGCCACCGGCAGCACCGGCAACACCGCGCTGGGTATTGTTTTCAAGACAACCGGCCAGCGCGACGACAAGCGCCAGACCGGCCGCAAATTTGATGAATCGCATGTCGCGTTCACTCCGATAAGGTTGGTTCCCATCGGGCACCCGGAGGCGCCCATACCTACCCGTGCAATATGGCAAGGCAGCCCAGCCTGTCGATGGCAGGGCCAGAATCTCGGCCGGTTCCCGCCCGTTTCGCTTGACCCGCGCACAGATCCGCCGACCGGGGCGGCTTGGGCGCGCGGCAGATCGGCAACGCCGGGCCCGCGCGTCGGGGCTGGACGCGGAACGCGGCGACGCGCAAGGTTCGCGCACCGAACCAGCCCCGAGATCGAGCATGTCAGCCACCTCCCGAATGACCGCGCCGGATATTGCCCGGGCGGTCGGCGTCGCACTGATCTGGGGCATGGGTTTCGTCGTCGCCAAGGGCGGCACCGAGAATTTTCCGCCGATCCTGATGCAGGCGCTGCGCTTTGTCGTTACCTCGCTGGCGCTGGTGGCCTTCCTGCCGCGACCGCGGGGCAACCTGCGCTGGTTGCTGCTGGCGACCTTCGTCGGCGCCACCGTGCAATATGCGCTGACTTTTACCGGCCTGACCGGGCTTGGCGCCGGGCTCGCAGCGCTTGTCGTGCAGACCGAAGTGCCGTTTCTCGTGCTTCTTGGCGCGCTGCTGCTAGGCGAGCGGCCGACCTATCGCAAATGGGCGGGCATCGCGATCGCCTTCGTCGGTGTGGCAGAGATTGCGGGGGTCGGGCAAATCCGCGGCTCGCTCGGTTCCATCCTGCTGGTGCTTGGCGGCGCGTTCACCTGGGCGCTGGGGCAGGTGATGGTGCGCAGGCTGCGTGGCCTTGACGGCCGCGCCGTCACCGGCTGGATCGCCGTGCTTGCGGTGCCGCAGTTGTTCCTGTGTTCGTTCCTGTTCGAAACCGGCCAGCGCGAGGCCCTGCTGTCGGCCGGACCACGGGTCTGGCTGACGGTGCTTTACCTTGGCCTGATCATGCAGGCGCTCGGCTATGCGTGGTGGAATGCGCTGCTGGTGCGCCACGAGGTCGGGCAGGTCGCGCCCTTCCTGCTGCTGCTGCCGGTCTTCACGGTGCTGGGCGGCATCGTGTTTCTGGGCGAACGGCTTGACCCCACCCACCTTGTCGGCGGCGCCATCATCCTGGCCGGTGTGGCGCTGATCACCACCGACCGCCGCCGCCCCACCCCCATCGCGCCAGTGCAGACCCTGGCCGAATGACCGGCCGATGGCGCGGAAAAGTCCGGCATCGTTTTCAAAGAGTTGAAGTGGTGCCCGGGGGCGGAATTGAACCACCGACACGAGGATTTTCAATCCACTGCTCTACCCCTGAGCTACCCGGGCACGGGTGGATCGCAGCGGCGATCCGGGTTGCGGTGTATTAGAAGAGCGGTCCGGCACTGTCCAGAGGGATTTGGCAAAAATCCCGCCGCGGCAGGGGCGGTCAGTGCGGGCGGCCGGGGCTGTCGTCGGGGCCGCCCTCGGGGGCGTCGTCGCGTTCTTCCAGCGCCTCGCCGGGAATGACGTAGCTGCCCTTCAGCCAGCGGCCAAGGTCGATGTCGGCGCAGCGGCGCGAACAGAACGGGCGGTACTTCGCCTCCGCCGGTTTGCCGCAAATCGGGCAGCTCATGCCAGCGCATCCCGCAGCGGCAGCCGGTCGCGCTTGCGCTGCAATTCGTAGTTTCCAAGCGGGGTCCAGCCCGCCAGGCTCGACTCGGCGCCTTCGTGGCGGAAGGCGGCTTTCAGCACCTGATCCAGCGCGGCGCGGTCTTTCTTGGGCATCGGCGCGAAGTCGATTACCACCTGCCCGCCAAGGCCGCGCAGCCGCAACTGCCGTGGCAGGTCGCGGGCGGCGGCGATGTTGGCCTTGAGGCTCGCGGCGGGCGAGGTATCGGCGCCGGTGTTCACATCCACCGCGATCAGCGCGCGCGTCGGCTCGATCACCAGCGAGCCGCCCCCGGGCAGCGCGACGACCGGCGACAGCAACGCGTCGATCATTTCCACCACGCCAAGGTCGTTGAAGGCGCCGTCGCCCTCCATCACCTCGTCGGGCGCGGGTTCGGCCCAGTCGCGCCAGGCCGACAGGGCGGCATCGGGCGCATCCACCAGCAGCTCTGGCGGGCCGTCCAGATCGGCCAGCACGGCCTCGGCCAAGGCGCGAACCGAGGCGATATCGTCCGTCACCTCTTCCGGCGTGGCGGCGGCGGCGGCAGAGCGCACGATCAGCCCGAGGTCGGGCGCAGAGGCGACCATCGCCTCGGCGGCCACATCGCCCAGCCAGGCGCGCGTTTCCTCATCCCGGATGCTGCGCGAGATGTTCAGGCCCGGCGCGCCTGGGGTGACGATGGCGTGGCGGCTGCGGAACAACAGCCGCAGCGTCACCGGCAGCGCCTTGCCCGGCTCGGCCGGGCCGGTCACCTGCACCAGCACGCGCTGGCCGGGGGCCAGACCCTGCGCCTGCTTCAGAAAACCCATCAGGCCGGGCAGTTTGACGAAGACGCCGCCCTGCCCCTTCACCGGCCGGTCCACCACGGCGCGAAAGATCGCGCCCGGTCCAGGCGCCGCATTCTCGGGCGGGTCGATCAGCAGGTCTTCCAGCCGCCCGTCAACGATCAGCGCGGCCGCGCCATGCCCGGCGATCCGGTCGATGGCAACCACTCGGCCCTTCATGCCTGCCCCCCATGCACGGGATAGCCCGCGGCCGTCAGCATCGCGGCGGTCTCCGCGACCGGCAGGCCGACCACGCCGGTGAAAGAGCCGGCAATCCACGGGATGAAGGCCCCGGCCCGGCCCTGAATGCCGTAAGCCCCGGCCTTGCCCCGCCATTCGTCGCTGGCGAGGTAGTCGTTCAGTTCGATATCCGAAAGCCGTTTCATCTTCACCGCCGTCACCACCTCACGTTGCCACAGCCGGTCGCCGCGTTTCACCGCCACCGCCGTGATCACCTGATGCCGCCGCCCGCCCAGGGCCACGAGGAACGCTGCCGCCTCGCCCGCGTCGCGCGGCTTGCCAAGGATGCGGCGGCCCAGCGCCACGGTGGTATCGGCGCACAGCACGATATCCTCTGGCCCGGCTGCAATCGCCGCCGCCTTTTCGCGCGCCATGCGGGCGCAATAGGGGCGCGGCAACTCGTTCCGGGCAGGGTCTTCGTCGATGTCGGGGGCAAGGATCGCATCGGGGGTCACCCCGAGCTGCGCCAGAAGTTCCCTCCGGCGCGGGGAGGCAGAGCCGAGGATCAGCCTCACTTGAAGCGGTAGTTGATGCGCCCCTTCGACAGGTCGTAGGGCGTCATTTCCACCTGTACCTTGTCGCCCGCCAGAACCCGGATGCGGTTCTTGCGCATCTTGCCTGCCATCGTCGCGATCAGTTCATGGCCGTTGTCCAGCTCGACCCTGAATGTCGCGTTCGGCAGGAGTTCCTTGACGACACCGGGAAATTCGAGCGTGTCTTCCTTGGCCATGGTCACTCCGTCTTGGATCACCCGCAGACGTCGCGGGCGCGCACTAAATGCTCCTGAAAGATGCGCGTTTCAAGGCCAAAGTGCCGGATGCGACCAAGCCGCATCCGGACAGCGCCACGGCACATTCCCGTCATCCTTCCCACGGCGCGGTTGCGCATATGGGCGGAACGGTTCCAGACTGGCCCCGGCCCGCACCGGACGGGCACATCCCCGAGGAGGACGACAATGGCAAAGCTGGTTGCGATGTACAAGCATCCGAAGGACACCGCCGCATTCGACGCCTACTACATGTCAAAGCATCTGCCGCTGGCCAAGACGGTCCCTGGCCTGCGCGGCTACGACATTTCGACCGGCCCGGTGGCCGCGCCCGGCGGCGATAGCGGCTATTATCTGATCGCCACGCTGCACTTCGACTCGCTCGCCGTGATCGAGGCGGCGCTTGGCTCGCCCGAGGGGCAGGCGACGGCGGGCGATCTTGCCAACTTCGCCGATGGCGGCGTCGAGATCGTGATGTTCGACGCCAAAGACGTCTGAACCGCCCGCCGGCTCAGGCCGCCGAGGGCGGCCCGAACCGCGCCTCGATCCGGGCGATGATCTGGTCGCGGGTCTGCCGGTAAGAGGCAAGTTTGGCCTCGCGCGTTTCGCCAAGGCCGGTCGGGTCGAGGATCGGCCAATATTCCACCTCGAGGTGGAAATAGCGGGTGAACTCCAGCGCCATGCGCTGGCTGGCGGGCGACAGGGCGACGATCAGGTCGAACCCCGACAAATCGTCGCCCCATTGCTTCATCTCTTCGAAACTGCGCGACCGGTGGCGGGCCAGTTCCACCCCGATCTCGTGGCAGACCGCCACCGCGAAACTGTCGATCTCCATATCGTTCTTGACGCCCGCCGACTGCACATAGGCGGCATGACCGTGGAACTTCTTCATCAGCCCTTCCGCCATTGGCGAGCGCACGGCGTTGTGGTCGCAGCAGAACAGCACCGATGAGGGAAGCTTGCCCAAGATGGATCAGCCCCAGTGCAGGACGCAGATCAATGTGAAAAGTCGCCGGGCGGTGTCGATGTCCACCACCGCCTTGCCGTCCAGCCGTTCCTGCAACACCCGCGCGCCCTCGTTGTGGATGCCGCGCCGGGCCATGTCGATCGCTTCGATCTGGCTGGGCGGCAGGCGCTTGACCGCCTCGAAGTAACTTTCGCAGATCTGGAAATAGTCCTTCACCACCTGCCGGAACGGCCCCAGCGACAGATGGAACGCCCCCACCCGCTCTTTGGCCTCGGTCGCGATCTCGAACACCAGCCGCCCCTCGCGGATGGCAAGGTCAAGCCGGTATGGCCCGGCCGGGATGGCCCGATCCTCGCGCGGCGGCAGCGCGAAAGAGTTGTCTTCCAGCAGATCGAAGATCGCGACCTTGCGTTCCTGCTCGATCTGCGGCGTCGGCGGAACAAGGCCGGTATCGTCGATGGCGATATGACAGATGCGGTCGGTCATTGCCCGCCCTCCCGGTTCAGCCGGTCGAGCCGCGCACGCACGCTCAGCCCATGCGCCTCAAGACTTTCCGAGATCGCCAGCCGTTCCGCCGCAGGCCCGATGGCGGCCAGCGCCGCGGGGCTCATGCGGGCCAGCGTGGTGCGCTTGAGAAAATCCATCACCGAAAGCCCGGATGAAAACCGGGCCGAGCGCGCCGTCGGCAGCACATGGTTCGGCCCGCCGACATAATCGCCGATCGCCTCCGGCGTCCAGGCGCCAAGGAAGATCGCGCCGGCATGGGTGATCCGCCCGGCCAGCGCCTCGGGGTCGGCCACGCAAAGCTCCAGATGCTCCGGCGCCACCCGGTTCGACAGTTCCGCCGCCTCGGCCAGATCGCGCACCACGATCACCGCGCCATAGTCGCGCCAGCTGGCGCCGGCGATGGCGCGCCGTGCCAGCGTTTCCAGCCGCGCCTCGACGGCCGCGACGACGGCATGGGCAAATTTCGCGTCGGTCGTGATCAGGATCGCCTGCGCGCTTTCGTCATGTTCCGCCTGACTCAACAGGTCCAGCGCCACCCAGTCGGGATCGTTGTCGGCATCGGCGATCACCAGAATCTCCGACGGACCGGCAATCATGTCGATGCCAACACGCCCGAACACCCGCCGCTTGGCCGCCGCCACATAGGCGTTGCCCGGCCCGGTGATCTTATCCACCGGCGCGATCGTCTCGGTGCCGTAGGCCAGCGCCGCAATCGCCTGTGCGCCGCCGATGCGGTAGACCGTCTCGACCCCGGCGAGCCGCGCCGCCAGCAGCACCAGCGGATTGGCCACACCATCAGGCGTCGGCGCACAGATCACCAGCCGCTCCACCCCCGCCACCCGCGCCGGAATCGCGTTCATCAAGACCGAGGACGGATAGGACGCCAGCCCCCCGGGCACATAAAGCCCGGCGGCCGAAACCGGCGTCCAGCGCCAGCCAAGGCTCGCGCCCTCGGGGTCGGTCCAGCGCTGATCGTCCGGCATCTGGCGGACGTGATAGGCCCGGATCCGTTCGGCCGCGAGTTCCAGCGCCGCGCGGTCCTCGGCGCTGACTTTCGCGCATTCCGCCTCGATCTCGGCCGCCGAAAAGGCCAGTGTCGCGGGCGTCAGTTCCAGCCGGTCAAAGCGCGTTGTCAGCTCGATCACCGCCGCATCGCCGCGTGCGCGCACGTCGGCGATGATCCCGGCCACCGCCGCATCCACATCCGGCGCGTCCTCGCGCTTCATCGCCAGCAGAGCGCGGAAGGCGGTCTCGAAGCCGGTCTCGGCGGCGGTAAGGAAAACGGGCATCGGCGGCACTCCTGACACGGGTGTTGCATACCCTGCCCGCCCCGCCGTCGCAACCGCGCCCCGTGCGGGTGCGGGCGCGCATTCACATTGGCCCAAATATCCTGGGGGAGGCCGAAGGCCGGGGGCAAAGCCCCCTCTTGCCTGCGTTATTCCGGGTGTTCCGGCGCCCGGTGCGCAGGCGCCGCATAGGGGCGTGTGACGTCTTTCAGCGTCACGTCCAGCGCCTCCACCTCCAGCGCCACGGCGCCGTCGCCCGCCAGCGTCAACAGCACCCGGCCGGTGCCATCCGGGCCGGGCGCGAAGCTCAGATCCAGCAGCGACAGCACCATATCGCGGTCGGCCCGGTCGATGCCCTGCGTGGTCACCCGCGTCACCTCGCCCACCACCAGCAGCGCGCGCACCCGTTCATAAGCGCGCCCCGCCCGGTCGGCGGCATCGCGGTCTTCCCAGCGGAACCGGTTCAGCAGCAGCGCGAACCGCCTCAGCTTGGGTTGCCAGCGCATTTCGGTGACCGGAAAAACCGCGTCCTGCACCAGCGCCGCGATCACCGTCAGGTCGTCCGGCTCCAGCGCCGCCAGATACAGCGGCGCCTCCTGCCCGTCCTCGAACCGCGCATCCGCCATCAGCTGCTCACCCGTTCGATCGAGGCGCCACAAGCGCCCAGTTTTTCCTCGACCCGCTCATAGCCGCGGTCGAGGTGATAAACCCGGCTGACCACGGTTTCGCCCTCGGCCGCGAGGGCCGCGAGGATCAGCGACACCGAGGCGCGCAGGTCGGTGGCCATCACGCGGGCGCCGCGCAGCTTCTCGACGCCGGTCACCGTGGCCTGCCCGCCGTGCACGTCGATCTTCGCACCCATCCGGATCAGTTCGGGCGCATGCATGAAACGGTTCTCGAAAATCCGTTCCTCCAGCACGCTCACCCCCTCGGCGGTGCAGAGCAGCGCCATCATCTGCGCCTGCAGATCGGTCGGAAAACCGGGGAACGGCGCGGTGATCACGTCGACGGCGTTCACCCGGCCGTTCTTGCGTTTCACCTTCAGCCCGCGTTCGGTCTCGGACACCGAAATACCGGCCGCGTCGAGCTTTTCGCAAAAGGCGCCGACAAGGTCGATCCGGCCGCCGAGAAACTCCACCTCGCCGCCACAGATCGCCGGGGCCAGCATGTAGGTGCCCAGCTCGATCCGGTCGGTGACCACCGGATGCGTCGTGCCGGTCAACCGGTCCACGCCCTCGATGGTGATCGTTGATGTCCCCTCGCCCTCGATCCGCGCGCCCATCTTGCGCAGACAGCGGGCCAGATCGACGATCTCGGGCTCGCGCGCGGCGTTGCGCAACTCGGTCGTGCCCTTGGCCAGCGTCGCCGCCATCAGCGCGTTTTCCGTGGCGCCGACCGAGACCAGCGGGAAATCGAACACCGCACCCTTCAGGCCGCCCTTGGCCTCGGCATAGACATAGCCGTCGCGCAGTTCCAGCGTGGCGCCCAGCGCCTCCATCGCCTTCAGGTGCAAATCCACCGGCCGCGCCCCGATGGCGCAGCCGCCCGGCAGCGACACCACCGCCCGCCCCGCCCGGGCCAGCATCGGCCCGAGCACCAGGAACGAGGCGCGCATCTTGCGCACGATGTCATAATCGGCGGTCAGGTTGCTCAGGTCGTGCGACGACATCGCCAGCACCTTGCCATCCTGCAGGCTGGTCACCTCGGCCCCCAGCGATTGCAGAAGCTGCGTCATCGTCTTGATGTCGCTCAGCCGCGGCGCGTTGGTCAGCGTCAGCGGCTCGTCGCTCAACAATGTCGCGGGCATCAGCGCCAGACAGGCGTTCTTCGCCCCGGCAATCGGAATCACCCCGTTCAGCTCTGCGCCACCGCGCACCAGTATCGAATCCATCGGCCTGCCCTACTCTTCTTTGTTCTCGCCGGTGTCGTCCCCCGGCGCGTCCTGCCGCGCCCGCGCTTGCGCCTTGCGCCGCGCGATGTTCGCCTTCAGCGCCGCCTTCAGCCGCGCATCCCGGCTGGTCTCGGCGCGCGGCGCGGCGGCCGGTTTCGGGGGCGTCCTGTCCATGCGCCCTCTCTACCCCACCCGGCGCGGAGGGTCCATATTGCGCTTGCGTCCCGCAACCTTTCCGTCTAATCAGCCGCCCACAACGGACGCTGCAGTAGCTCAGTGGTAGAGCACACCCTTGGTAAGGGTGAGGTCGAGAGTTCAATCCTCTCTTGCAGCACCACCTATCCCCTTGATTGCAAAGAGAGCCCTGGCCCCATTGGGGTTTGTTCAACTCCTTGTTCCAGAACGAGGTTGGCGATTGGGCCAAGCGGCGTCATGGGAAGGCGAAGGATGGTCGGTTCGACGCGCGTATCGCCGTTCCGAAGCCGCTTGTGGTGCGCCAGCGCCGCGCGGGGCCTCTCGCCGCGGGCCGCGACCGGGCGACCGTACTTGCGGGGTGGTGGGGCTTCGGGCCCAAGGCCGTAGCTCGTGCAGGCTCGTGGCCATCGCGATCATGATTGCTTCGACCGAAAGCATGGGCGTGCCCCAGACGTCTTGAAGTCTCTCCTCGCAACCTCTGCATCGTGACGGCCGGGCTCCCGGGAGCCTTGCGCCCGGATGTGCCACGGGTGGCAGTGATCACGGTTGCGTGATCGTCCGATGCTCCCTACCGTTTGCCCCGGCCGCTGCCCTGACGGGGTCGGCCCTGAATCATATTGACCGACGATATCTCCGGAAATCTGGGCCGACCTGCATCGGCCACACTCCCGAAAGGTTCCATTTCATGTCCTCCTCCTCCCGATTCCGGCTCATCACCGCAGGGCTTCTGTCCGCAGCGATGCTCTTGCCGGGCGCTCTTTTGGCCGCGGGCACCGGCCAGGTGAATCTCACCGAAATCGGCAAGTCCGGCGCCTGGACGCTGCGCCGGGCCACGACCGGCGGCAAGGTTCTGATGTGCGACGCCTATGAGATCACCGGCTCGGAACAGGCCCTGCGCATTCAGGTGGGCTACGGCGACGCCCGGATTGCCTTCATGGGCTACGCCACGGCGATGAACGACCGGCCGATGCGGGTCAAGCTGTGGTGGGACAACAACCGCGCGCAGTCCCAGGTGGTGCAAATGACGCTGGAACCGGACCCGACCGGCGAGATGTGGCGGACCTACCACGCGGCGACGGACGAGCCGGACGGGAATTTCGATGCCCTCGCCAACCTCTCGGTGATCCATTTCACCTATGCCGTGCCGGGCGAAGGCGAGTTCACCCAGTCCTTCCCGCTTGGCGGCTCGAACGCGGTGGTGAAAACCCTCTCGGCCTGCGCCTTCCCGCAGGATGTCGGCGAGACGGGCGGCACCGCGACCGAGACCGCCGACGCCAGCGCCACCGCCTCGACCATTCCCGCCGATTGCGAGCTGACCGTGCGCGGCCGGACCTACATCAACGGCCGCTGCACTTATCACCCCGGCGATGGCGGCTCGTTCCAGATCGATGGCGGCGACTACTTTGCCCAGCTCGACGTCACCTCACGCGGCCAGGGCGAGGCCCATTGGAACGGCACGCCCGGCTCTACCCATGCACAGGATTACCTTGGTCCGGTCACGCGGCAGGGCGCCTGCTGGACTGGCCCAGGGGTGCGGATCTGCGCCCGTGCGCTCTCGGTCGCGGCGACTGCGGCGGCGGTTGCGGCCCAGCCGAACGGCATGATGATGAACCCCGACTTCGCGCCGAATACCTGCGTCGGGGTCGAGGGCGAACTGACGGACGGGGCGACCCCGGTCCTGCACAACTGCCAAATTCCCGGCGACCTGATCTTCCTGACCACGCCCGACGGGACGCTGTCGATCGACAAGCACCCCGAGTTGTGCATCGACCTCGAGGCGCCGGGGATGATGAAACCGGCGCAACTGGTCCTGACCACCTGCTCGAGCGCCACGCAGCGCTGGCACTGGCTCGGGCAGAGCCCCAACGGCGGCATGGTCCGTTCGGACAACGGAACCTGCTGGACGATTCCGCAGCTGGACACGGACCCCAACTTCCCCTTCCCTTGGGTGATCAACGTGGCGCCGTGCACCACGGCGGCGGGCGGGGTTTCGTTCTCTCTGAGCAGGGACTGAGATCAAAGCCCGGCGGCGGCAGCGTCGTCGGGCAACTCCGCGCGGACGGTGGATTGGGTCAGCAGGACGCGCCGCTCGCGTTGATCATCACCACTATCCCCTTGAAAAAAATATGATCTCTTGCAAGAGAGTGGCGCACTCGTTTCCGCTTGCGCGAGGGGCCGTGCCGGCCGCCGGTCGCCCCCTACAACCCGTCCGGCTGGGCCAGCGCCTACCTGAGCACCCGCTTCAGCTCGGCCTGAATCCGCAGCATCGGCGGCAGGTAGGTCGCGACGAGATCGTCCACCGCCTCGCCGCGCACGGGCAGGCCGAAGTTGAGCGCCGCCACGACCTTGTTGCGCATGTTGACCAGCGGAATCGCGATGGACCGCAGGCCGATCTCGACCTCCTGATCAATCAGGGCGTAGCCTTGGGCGCGGATGCGGGCGAGTTCCGAGAGGATGGCGTTGACGTCGGTCAGCGTATGGGGCGTGCGGGCTGGCAAGGGCCTTTGCCGCAGGATCGGTTCCGCCTCTGGCAGCGCGGCCAGCATCACCCGCCCCATCGAGGTGCAATAGGCGGGCAGGCGCGAGCCGGGCATCAGCGCGATCGACATCACCTTTCGCTGTGCGGCGCGGGCGACATAGACGATCTCGTCGCCATCGAGGATCGCCACGGAAGAGCTTTCGCCCATCCGGTCGGAAATCTCGTCCAGCAACGGCTGCACCATCTGCGGCAGCGGCATGGTCGCAAGGCAGGCGCTGCCCAGCCGCAGGACCCGCGGGGTCAGGGCGAAGAACTTGCCGTCGTAATCGGCATAGCCCTGATGGGCCAGCGTCAGCAGGCAGCGCCGCGCGGTGGCACGGTCGAGGCCCGAGGTGGCGGCGACCTCGGCAATCGACTGGCGCGGGCGGTCGGCGGTGAAGGTCTCGATCACCAAGAGGCCCTTGGCCAACCCGCCCATGATGTCGCGTTCGGCGATGGTCATGGCAATCCGTGCGATATGTCAACAAAGATTGCATAGCGCACAAACCGCATGGACGCAAACTCCCGCCCGGCCTATCCCGGCACCGATACGAGATGGAGGTTCGGGATGGACAAGACGATTCCCACGTTGGCCGAGGCCGTCGCTGGAATTGGCGACGGCGCGGTGGTGATGATCGGCGGCTTCGGCGGATCAGGCGCGCCGATCGAGTTGATTCATGCGCTGATCGACCGGTTCCGCGCGACGGGGCATCCGGCCGGGCTGACGGTCGTGAACAACAACGCCGGGAACGGCCATATCGGGCTTGCGGCGCTGATCGAGGCCGGGATGGTGCGCAAACTCATTTGCTCGTTCCCGCGCTCTGCTGATCCGGTGGTCTTTACCCGGATGTACCTCGCCGGGCAGATCGAGCTGGAACTGGTGCCGCAGGGCACCCTGGCCGAGCGGATCCGGGCCGGAGGGGCAGGTATTCCCGCCTTCTACACGCCAACCAGTTTCGGCACCGATCTGGCCAAGGGCAAGCCGGTGGCCGAGTTCGAGGGCCGACCTTACGTACAGGAACGCTGGCTCAAGGCAGATTTCGCGCTGGTCAAGGCCGAACTGGGCGATGTGCAGGGCAACCTGACCTATCGGGCCGCCGGGCGGAACTTCAACCCGCTGATGTGCATGGCGGCGACGGTCGCGATTGCGCAGGTCAGCCGTCTGGTGCACGCGGGCGGCATCGACCCCGAAAAGGTGATCACCCCCGGCATCTTCGTGCAGGGCGTTGTGGAAGTGGCCGATCCGGCGCAGGAAGAGGCCCTGAACCGGGCAGGAGCGATCTACGCATGAGCGACAAGCTTTCCAACGCACAGATCGCCTGGCGCGCCGCGCAGGACATCGCCGACGGCGCCTATGTCAACCTTGGCATTGGCTTCCCCGAGATGGTGGCGAAGTTTCAGCCCCCCGGCCGCGCGGCGATCTTTCACACCGAGAACGGCATCCTGAACTTCGGCGAGGCCCCGCCCGAGGGGCAGGAAGACTGGGATCTGATCAACGCCGGCAAAAAAGCCGTGACGCTGAAACCGGGGGCCGCGTTCTTCCACCACGCCGACAGCTTTGCGATGGTGCGCGGCGGGCATCTGGATGTGGCGATCCTCGGCGCCTATCAGGTTGCCGAAACCGGCGATCTGGCGAACTGGTCGACCGGGCCGAAAGGCGTGCCTGCGGTCGGTGGCGCAATGGATCTTGTCCACGGCGCCAAGCGCGTCGCGGTGATCACCGAACATGTGACCAAGGACGGCGCGCCCAAGCTGGTGGATCGCTGCACCCTGCCGCTGACCGGTGTCGCCTGCGTCACGCGGGTCTATACCAGTCTGGCGGTGATCGACATCGAGGGCGGGCGCTTTGTGCTGCGCGAGCAACTTGCGTCGATGCCGTTCGAGACGCTGCAATCCCTCACCGGGGCCCGGCTGCACCGGCCCGGCCCGGTGGCCGACCTGATCGTACCGGAGCTGTGACATGACCGAAGCCTATATCTGCGACTACATCCGCACCCCCATCGGCCGCTTTGGCGGTTCGCTGTCACCGGTGCGGGCCGATGATCTGGGGGCGGTGCCGCTGCGGGCGCTGATGGCGCGCAACGCGGGCGTGGACTGGGAAGCGGTTGATGACGTGATCTTCGGCTGCGCCAATCAGGCGGGCGAGGATAACCGCAACGTCGCCCGGATGTCGCTGTTGCTGGCGGGCCTGCCGGTGACGGTCGGGGGCACCACGATCAACCGGCTGTGCGGGTCGGGCATGGATGCGATCCTCACCGCGGCGCGGGCGATCAAGGCGGGCGAGGCCGGGCTGATGATCGCGGGCGGCGTCGAAAGCATGAGCCGGGCGCCCTTCGTGATGCCCAAGGCCGATACCGCCTTCAGCCGCCACGCCGAGATGCACGACACCACCATCGGCTGGCGCTTCGTCAACCCGCTGATGAAAGCGCAATACGGCATCGATTCAATGCCCGAGACCGGCGAGAACGTCGCCGAGGACTTCCACATCAGCCGGGTGGATCAGGACGCCTTCGCGCTGCGCTCGCAGGCGCGCGCGGCGGCGGCACAGGCCAACGGCCGACTGGCGCAGGAGATCACCGCCGTCACGATCCCACAGCGCAAGGGCGAGGCGCTGGTGGTGGATCGTGACGAACACCCCCGCGCCACCACGATCGAGGCTTTGGCCAAGCTCGGCACGCCGTTCCGCAAGGGCGGAACGGTGACGGCGGGCAATGCCTCGGGCGTCAACGACGGCGCAGCGGCATTGATCGTCGCCAGCGCCGAGGCGGCGCGCAAACACGGGCTGGCCCCGATTGCCCGCGTGCTGGGCGGCGCGGTGGCGGGCGTTGCGCCGCGGATCATGGGCATCGGCCCGGTCCCGGCCAGCCAGAAGCTGATGGCGCGGCTGGGGCTGACGCAGGCCGATTTCGACGTGATCGAGCTGAACGAGGCCTTTGCCAGCCAGGGCCTTGCCACCCTGCGCACGCTGGGGATCGCCGATGACGATGCGCGCGTGAACCGCAATGGCGGGGCTATCGCGCTGGGGCATCCCTTGGGCATGTCGGGCGCGCGGATCACCGGCACGGCGGCGCTGGAACTGCTGGCGACGGGCGGCAAGCGGTCGCTGTCGACGATGTGCATCGGCGTCGGCCAAGGCATTGCCGTCGCGCTGGAACGGGTGTGATCAGCGGGGCGGCGCCGGATCGGGCGCCGCCCCTTCGCGTCACAGCGCCAGCACGCTGCGCAGCACGCGGGTCAGATCGGCCTCGGGGTCGGCGCTCAGTTCTTCGGCGCGCCAGGCGACGTGGTGATCGGGGCGCACCAGCACGCAGCCTGAATCCTTGACCTCGCTGACCCGCGCCCAGTCGCCGGAATGGTCGACATAAGCGCGCCGCGGCCCGATCACATGGGCGATCAGCGGAAGGCCCAGATCCGCCACCACGGCATCGGCCGCCTTGGCCCAGGCCTCGCCCCCCAACCCGGTCAGCAGGGTGAACCGGCCATGCCCGCAGAGGTCGAGGGTGGAAACCTCGGCCCCGCCATCATGGGCATAGACCCAGGCATGCGGCAGCCGCGCGCCGGGCCATGTCGTCGGCTGATAATGCAGGTCGGCATCGAGCTGGAACGCGGGTTCGATCTGGCCATCGGTGACGATGGCATCTGACCGGTATCGCTGGTTCATCTCGACGCCATGCGCATCGAATTCGTACTTCTTGAAGGCGATGGCCTTGCGGATCGCCGCGCGCTGCGCTTCCGCCTCCGGCGTGCCGTCCGACCGCGCCTGAAGGTTCTTCTGCATCTGCACCGGATCGACACCCGCGCTCATGCCAAGCGCATCGAAGATCGGCCCGGTCTCGCCGATCGACTGGTTGGCGCGGGTGACGATCTGGCGGGCCACCGGCGCGCGTTCGGCGTTGTAGCTGTCCAGAAGCCGCGCGCCCGCCTGCCCTTTCAGCACCATCGCCAGCTTCCAGGCGAGGTTGAACGAATCCTGAATCGAGGTGTTCGACCCAAGGCCGTTCGATGGCGGATGCCGGTGGATCGCGTCGCCCATGCAGAACACCCGGCCATTGGAGGTGCGGGTGGCGAAAAAGTTGTTCACCGTCCAGGTATTGGCGCTGAGCAGTTCTATCTTCAGCTCCGGGTCGCCCACCAGTTGCCGCGCGACGCCGGTGGCGAATGCTTCCGTCACCTCGGGCTCGGGTCCGTTGATGTCATAGCCCCAGACGATCAGCCATTCGTTCCACGGCCGCACCATCCGCACCAGCCCCATGCCGATGCCACCGACATCGGCGCCGGGCTGCATCACCCAGTAAAGCACGCTGGGGCGATGGGCGACGTATCTGGACAGGTCGGCCTTGAACAGGATGTTCATGCTGCCGCCGACACCCATCTTGCCCTCGAACGGCAGGCCCGCATGTTCGGCGACCAGCGATTTCCCGCCATCCGCGCCGACGAGGTATTTCGAGCGGATGGTGAATTCCTTGCCCGACAGCCGGTCAAGGCAGGTCGTCGTTACGCCCGCGGCATCCTGGGTATGGCTCAGGTATTCGGTCGACATGCGCGTCTGCGTGCCGCGCTGGCAGGCGGTCTTGAACAGCAAGGGTTCCATGAACGTCTGCGGCAGGTCGTTCATCTTGGTCGGCGACGACATCAGATGTTCCGCCTTGGACAGCGGATGGTTGCCCCAGGCCTTGAGCCGCCCGATTTCCTCGCCGGCAAGGCTTTCACAAAAGATGTTCTCGCCCATCAGATCCTGATGGGTGGCGAACATGTAGGCCTCGTCCTCGACCTCGCGGCCCAGATCGCGCAGAACCTCCATCGCGCGCTGGTTGGTGATATGGGCGCGCGGCGTGTTGGCCAGCCAGCGATAGCGGTTCACCGCCATGTTCTCGACGCCATAGGTCGACAGCAACGCCGCCGTCGCCGAGCCCGCGGGGCCGGTGCCGATGATCAGCACATCGGTCGTGATATCTGCCATGTTGCTCTCCTCCAAAAGCGTTCAGACGGTGGGCGCATCGCCCGCCCAGGCCGCTTGCAGCAGGTGCCGCAGGGCCGGGCGCTCGATCGGCCGGGGGTTCCAATAGGGGTTTTGCGTGGCTAGGTCCGCCGCGCGATCAAGGTCGGCTTCCATCAGCCCCAGATCGCGCAGCGCCAGCGGCGCCTGCATCGCCACGGCGAAATCGTGGATCGCCATGCCGGGCGAGGTGCCGCCGAAGATCTCGGTGATGGGCGCCAGCAGGTCCGGCACCGCCACCGCGTTGTAGGCGATGGCATGGGCCAGGATCACCGCATGGGTTTCGGCATGCGGCAGGTCAAACGCGCCGCCCAGCGTGTGGCAAAGCTTGTGATGCAGCGCCATGCCGACCTGCCCCAGCACGGTGCCGCACAGCCAGGCGCCATACAGGGTTTCGCCCCGCGCGCTCGGGTCTTGCGGATTTGCCACCACCTTCGGCAACCCGTCGCGGAACGCCCGCAGCCCCTCCACCGCCATCAGCGTCGAAAGCGGCGAACGGTTCTGGGCGTAAAGCCCCTCTGCCGCATGGGCCATCGCGTTCAGCGCGCTGGTCACTGTCATGCCGACCGGCAGGCTTTGCACCAGTTCGGCGTCATAAAGGATGACCTCGGGCTGCACCTTCGGGCTGGTCAGCGTGGTCTTTCGCCCCGCCTCGGTCTGGCCAAGGATCGGCGTCGCCTCGGACCCGGCATAGGTTGTCGGCACCACGATCTGCGGCAGATCGGTGCGCAGGGCGATGGCCTTGCCAAGGCCGGTGGTGGAGCCGCCGCCGACCGCCACCACACAATCAGCACCAAGCTGCAGCGCATGGGCGGTCGCCGCCTCGGATACGTCAACCGGCGTGTGCATGGTGGCATTGGTGAAGGTGCCCACCGCCAGCGGCCCGCACAGATCAGCGAATTGCCGGGCGGTTTCGGCCTGATGCGGCGTCGACAGGATCAGCGCGCGGTGGCACCCCAGCGCCCTGATCTCTTCCGCGACCGCATGCCGGACGCCAGCGCCAAAGCGCACCCGCACCGCCGCGGATTGCGCGACGAATGAGTCCTGAAAATGTGACACCCCGTCTCCTCCTCAAATCCTCATCGGCAGACTAGCCGGAGCAAGATGGAATATTGATCTGATCAGCGCGGCGTTATATCGCTTTGGGTTATGAAACTGGAAAGCGAACACCTCGAAATTCTGGCGATGATCGTCGAAAAGGGCGGGCTGACCGAGGGGGCCGCTGCTCTGGGCAAGTCGCAGCCTTCGGTTTCGCGCACGATCTCGTTGCTGGAAAAGCGGGTCGGGGCGCCGCTGTTCGAACCCGGCCGCCGCCCGCTGCGGCCGACCGAACTGGGCGCCAGCCTGGCCCGGCTGGGCGGGCGCATCCATGCGCTGAACGGCGAGGCGCAGCTTCTGGTCGAGCGGTTTCGCAAGGGTCAGGCCGGGCGCCTGCGGCTGGGCGGCACCCCGATCTTCATGGATGGTGTCGTCGCCGCGATGATCGCCGAGTTCCAGCAGCACCACAGTGACGTGCATGTCGAACAATCCTACGGCTATCTGGATGCGATGCTGGCGCAGTTGCGCAACGGGTCGCTGGACATGGCGATCCTGCCGCTGCACCCGAACCAGATCCCGCAGGATATGGAGTTCACGTCGCTCTTGCCCGGCCGCAACGTCATCGCCTGCCGCGTGGGCCATCCGTTGACGCGCAAATCCACCATCACGCTGGCCGATATCGATCCCTTCCCCTGGATCGCGCCGCCAGTTGACAGCCCGCTGTACCGCGACCTGCAACGTGCGCTGATCTCGATCGGGTCCGAGGATTTCCGGGTGAATTTCTCGGGTGGCACCTTCGCCTCGATCGCCTCGGTGCTGGCGGGGTCGGATTCGCTGACGGTGCTGCCCTATTCGGTGGTGTTCCAGACCCGCAAGATGACCCAGATCGAGGCGCTGCCGCTGAAGATCGAGCATCCCGACCGTCAGCTTGGCCTGCTGGTGCGCCGGGATCAGGCCAGCGCCCCGGCGCTGACCCATTTCAAGGCCTTCATGGCCCAGCAGTGCCGCCAGCTGGAGGCGCGCATCCAGCACGAACAGCAGGTCACCCGCAGGCGCGGGTAAGCGCGGCTATTTCAGCGCGATATAGGTTTCCGGGTCCAGCGTCATCACCCGGATGGCCGCCCGGCACCCCGCGACGCCCTCGATCAGCGCGCGCAGATCCGCGCACACCGCCAGCACCGCCGCGCGGGTCCGTTCGGGTTTCGGCAGGATGTGCAGCTCGACGTTGATCAGCGGCAGGTCCGGCATCGCGACCACCGGCATCACCGCAAACTGGAAGGCGGGCACGTCGACGTTGAAGCCTTCGGCCAAAAGCGCGCGGATCGATGGCAACGCCTCGATCAGGGCCGCGCGCTGTTCGGCAAAGACCGCCTCTTCGACATAGATTTTGACATTCGGCACGCGCGGTTCTCCTTCGCGGCGGCGGCGCTCAGACCGGGGTCAGCACGAAATCGAAGGGCGAATGCCACGCGGTCGCCGCGTCCTTCAGCTTTTCGAACGGCGCGACCAGCGTCTTCTTCACGCCAAAGACCGCGTCGGAGTCGATGTAGGCGTCGTCGCCGACGAAGGTATGCGTCACCAGTTTCTCATACCCCGGCGCCGTCACCAGATAGTGCATGTGGGCGGGGCGGTAAGGGTGGCGCCCAAGGTGGCCCAGCATCTTGCCGACCGGGCCATCATCCGGGATCGGGTAGCAGACCGGCTTGATGCCGACAAAACTGTAGCGGCCGTCCGCCCCGGTGACAAAAATGCCGCGATTGTTCCACTTCGGCTGAATCCCGGGCTGCTGCACGTCGTAAAATCCGTCGGCATTGTCGGACCAGACATCCACCCGCGCGCCCCTGATCGGGTTGCCATGCAGGTCGATCACCGCGCCCTCGAACAGGCAGCTTTCGCCCTTGCCATCCAGCGAGATATTGCTGCCCATCGGCAATTCCGGCGCGCCATCGACATGGAAGGGGCCGAAAACGGTGTTCTCGGTCGCCCCCGCCGGGCGGCGGTTGTTGATCGCATCGACCAGCATCGAAAAGCCCAGCGTGTCGGACAACAGAATGAACTCTTGCCGCTCGCCCGAGCAGATCTGGCCGGTCTTGGTCAGGAAGTCGATGCCGTAGTCCCATTCCTCTTGCGTCAGATGCACCTCCTTGGCGAAGGCGTGCAGATGCTTGACGAGGCAGGCCATGACCTCGGCGAGGCGCGGAGAGATGTTCTTGCCCATCCGGGCATTGACGGTTTCGACAGAGGCGTCTTCGGTGAAATACGGGGTCATGTCGGTCTCCTTTGCGGCGGCGCTCATATCAGGCTGGCCTTTGAAGCGGTCACGCGCAGAGGCGCGGGCGGACGATGCGAAAGCGGAAACGGGTCGATGCCGGTCAGGGCCGAGAACCGCCCCCACAGACCGCTGCGGGCGAACAGCATCACTACGATGCCCAGGGCGCCCAGAACGATCAGATAGACGGTGCCGTAGTCGGCCAGCAGGCGTTGCAGCAGGTAGAACACGATCACGCCGACGATCGGCCCCGGCAAGGTGCCGATGCCGCCGATCACCACAACAAAGATCACGAAGGCGGTCCAGTCCTGCACCGAAAAGGCGGCGTCGGGCGTGACACGGGTGATCTGGATGAAGATCAGCGCGCCGCACAGCCCGGTGCCGAAGGCGGTCAGCAGGAACACCAGCGCCTTCAACCGCAGCGGATCAACGCCAACCGATCGCGCCGCCTGTTCATTGTCGCGGATCGCCTGCATCCCCAGCCCCGAGCGTGAACGCAGAAAGCGGTAGGACGCCACCAGCATCACCAGCGCCAAAGCCAGCGCCAGCCAATAGGTCACCGCATCGGCGGCAGCGGCGGAACTGACATGCAAAAGGTCTTTCGCCAGCGGCACGCCGAACATGTCCTTGGTCGTGCCCTTGGGCAGCGAGGTGCCGGTGCCACCCCCCAGCGCCTTCCACTGGCCCGCCAGCAGCCGGGCGATATCGGCCACGACCCAGGTGCCGATGGCGAAATAGGCGCCATTCAGGCGGAAGGCAAAGAAGGCCATCGGCACCGCGAAAGCCATCGCCGCCAGCCCGCCCAGCAGCACGCCGACCAGCGGGTCAAGGCCCCAGAGGATCACGGCGGCGAACATCACATAGGCGCCGATGCCGACGAAAGCCTGCTGGCCGACCGAGACGAGGCCGGCAAACCCCGCCAGCATGTTCCAGTTCATCGCCAGCACCAGCAGCGTCAGGATACCGAACAGATCCTGCGTCACCGCGCGCGGCGCAATCGCCGGCACCGCCATCAGCGCGGCCAGCGCCAGCAGCCCGATCAGGGCGGGCAGGACGCGCGGCGACGGAAAGGAAAGGTTTGCCATGATGCCCTCAGTCATTCGCGCGAGGAAAGAGGCCGCGCGGGCGCAGCAAAAGCACGGCGACAAAGGCGACGTGCCCCGACAGGATCTGCCATTCCGGATTGACCACGGCCCCGAGCGCCTGTGCAACACCGATCACGATCCCGCCCGCAAGCGTGCCCCACAGGCTGCCAAGGCCGCCGATGATCACCGCCTCGAACGCATAAAGCAGACGGGCCGGGCCGATCGAGGGATCGAAGTTCGAGCGCACCCCCAGATAAAGCGCCGCAATCGTCGCCACCACCATCGCGATGCCGGTCGCAATCGCAAAGACGCTTTGCGGCCGTATCCCCATCAGTTGCGCCGTCACCGCATCATCCGACGTCGCCCGGAACGCCCGCCCCAGTGCCGTGCGGTAGAAAAGCCGGTTCAGCGCGAAGATCACGACCACCGCCGAGATCAGCGTCAAGAGCGGCATCACCCCCACCGAAATCGGGCCGAGGGCCAGCGATTGCGCCTCGATCGCCCCCGCCGCCAACTTGCGGCTGTCGGCGCTGAAGCCTTGCAGCAGGCCGTTCTGGATCACCACCGACAGGCCGAAGGTGACCAGCAGCGGCGGCAGGATATCCTCGCCCAGCACCCGGTTCAGCACATAGGTCTGCAACAGCCACCCCGCCGCGAACATCACCGGCGCCGCGATCAGCACCGCCGCAAAGGGGTTCAACCCCAGCGCGCTGGTCACGCCGAGGATCAGATACGCGGCCATCACGATCAGATCGCCATGCGCCAGGTTCACCAGCCGCATGATGCCGAAAACAAGGCTGAGCCCCGCCGCGAACAGCGCGTAAAGCCCGCCCAGCAGAACGCCTTGCACGAGGGTGTCGAGCAGGGTCATGCGCTCACTCCGAAATAGGCGTTGTGGATGGCGTCGCGTGACAGGGTGGCGGGTGTGCCGGTCAGGGTGACGCGCCCCTCCATCATGCAATAGACCCGGTCGGCGATCTTCAGCGCCTGCCCGATGTCCTGTTCCACCACGATGATCGAGGTGCCCGCGGCCTTGATCCTTGGCACCGCGGCGTAGATGTCGCGGATCACCACCGGCGCGAGGCCCAGCGAGATCTCGTCGCACAGCAACACCCGCGGGTTCGACATCAGCGCCCGACCGATCGCCACCATCTGTTGCTGCCCGCCCGACAGCGCCGTGCCGGGGGCCAGGCGGCGGTCCTTCAGCACCGGGAACAGCTGATAGATCGCGTCAACGCTCCACTGGCCGTTGCCCTTGCGGGCATGGGCGCCGATCAGCAGGTTCTCCTCGACCGAGAGCGAGGCGAACAGCTTGCGCCCCTCGGGCACCATCGCGATGCCCTGCATCAGCACCTCGGGCGCAGGCAGCGCGGTGATGTTCTTGCCGTCAAGCGTGATGCTGCCGCCCGCGCGCACGATCCCGGTGATGGCGCGCATCAGCGTGGTCTTGCCCGCACCATTGGCGCCGATGATCGCCACCGTCTCGCCCGCGCCCAGATGCAGGTCGACCCCGAACAGCGCCTGAAAATCCCCGTAATTTGCGGTCAGGCCAAGGATATCCAGCAACGCGGTCATGCCTCGATCCCCAGATAGATCTCGCGCACCTCCTGCGAGGCCATCACCGCGTCCGGGGCGCCGATCATCAGCATCTTGCCGAAGTTCAGCACCATCAACCGGCTGACGACGGCGTTCAGCGCATGCAGCACATGTTCGATCCAGATGATCGCGGTGCCCTCGGCGTGAATCTGGCGGATGGTGGCGACCAGTTCGTGGCACTCGCCCTCGGTCAGACCCCCGGCGATTTCGTCCAGCAGGATCAGGCGCGGCGCAGTCGCCATCGCGCGCGCCAGCTCCAGCCGTTTGCGCTGCAACAGCGGCAAGCCGCCGGACTTCTTTTCCGCCACTGCGGCAAGGCCGGTGCGATGCAGGATATCCATGCAATGCCCCGGCGCGTCCGGGGCGGCGATGGCGCCGCCAAACCGCGCCGCCACCAGCAGGTTCTCATAGACGGTCAGATGGCCAAAGGGCTGCGGTATCTGAAACGACCGCCCGATGCCGCTGGCACAGCGCCGCATCGCGCTGTCGGCGGTAATGTCGGTGCCGTCCAGCATCACCCGACCCCGATCCGGGCGCAGATTACCGGCGATCAGGTTGAACAGCGTCGATTTGCCGGCGCCGTTCGGCCCGATGATGCCAAGCGCCTCGCCCTTGGCCAGATCAAAGCTGACGTCATCCGTCACCGTGAGCGCGCCGAAGGATTTGGACACGGACTGAAGGGATAAGATCGGCATCACCGCCTCGATGGAAAAGCCCCGGCGCAGGCAAGCGCCGGGGCGATGCAGTTCAGGACAGGGCTTCCAGCTTGCCGCCCAGCGGGATCTCGGGGGCAAGGCCGTTTTCGACGATCACCAGATCGAAGCTGCCATCGGCCTTGCGCCGCCATTGCCCGCCGACCAGCGGGGTCTTCGCCACGTTCTTGCGCGCGAAAGCGGGCACGTTGTCCTGACCCCACTGGATCTTGCCCACCACGGTGTTGAGGTTGGTGGCCCCGATCGCGGCGGCCAGCGCGTCGCCATCCGTCGGGTCCTTGGTGCGCTTGATCGCATCGACCGCCACCTCGAACAGCGCATGAACAAATCCCGCGGGCATCGTCCACTGCCGCCCGGCGGCCTTTTCGAACTCGGCCGCCAGTTCGGCCGCGCTTTGCCCGGTCAGCGAGGATTTGAACGGATGGTTCGGCGACCACCAGACCTCGCAGGCCAGGTTGTGGCCCAGCGGGCCAAGCGCGGCGACGGTTTCGGGGAACAGCAGGGCCTTGGCCACCGTCGCCAGCTTGGGCTTGTAGCCCTGCTGCTGCGCCTGGGTCCAGAAGGTGGTGAAATCGGGCGGAATCGGGATGCCCGTCATGATCTGGCAATCGGCCTGCTTGAAGGCGTTGATCTGGGCGCTGAAATCATCGGTCAGGTCCTGATAGCGGCCCGGATCGGTCAGCTTGTAGCCCGCCTTCGACAGCGCCGGTGGCATCCCCGCGTTCGAGGCCCAGGCATTGCCGTCACCATCGTTCGGCCAGAGCCCGCCGACCGATTTGTTGGTCTCGACCCCGTTCCACATGTTCATGAAGACGGCGACGTTATCCTCCAGCCCCCAGAAGAAATGGTAAACGTAGTCGAAGGCCTGCCAACTGGACGGATCACCGGGATTGCCCTGCTGCCCGATGAACCACGGCTGCCACGGCGCCACCGAAGAGATCACCGGAATCTGTTCCTGTTCGGCGACCGAGCAGACCGGGTTGGTGGTTTCCGGCGTCGAGGCCACAAGCATCAGGTTGACGCCATCACGGCTGATCAGTTCCTTGGCGACTTCGGCGGCGCGGTTCGGGTTCGACTGGCTGTCCTTGACGATCACCTCGGCGTCGAGTCCGATCGACTTGGCCGAGGCGAGGAATTTCGCGACCATGTAGTCGTCCGCCGCCGAAAAGGCGCTGAGCGGGCCGGATTGCGGGCTGACATAGCCGATCTTGATCTTGGTGCCCGCGGCGAAGGCCGGTCTGACCAGGCTTGTCGCGGCCAGTGCCGCGCCGGTTTTCAAAAGGCTCCGTCTGGTGAACATTGCGTTTCCTCCCTGATGCGCTGTTCGTGGTGTCCGGCCGAGGGTCTTCCGGCAGCCCGACCCAACCGCACGCGCGGCGCGGTTCCGCCCTGTCCTCCGACAGCAACGGGCGGGCTGCGCGCAACACTCGATCCTCCTTAACGGGTGCAGGCGTGCCGACAGCCTAAGGCGCGACAAATGGCAAGATGATCATTTCGCGCGGCGATTATATCGCTTTGGGGTATGAAACTGGGCACAGGCGGCGGACATACGCAAACGGGGCGCGGCATGCCTGCCGCGCCCCGCACAGGGTCAGTTCAAACCGCTCAGGCTTTTTGCGGCGCCATCAGGCCGACCGAGACGTTCAGCTCCATCTTCTTGCCGGCACGCAGCACGTCGATCTTGGTGGCGGTATCCGGCGCGGTCATCGCAACGGCGCGCGGCAGGTCGTGCAACTGCTTGATGTCGGTGCCGCCGAACGCGGTGATGATGTCGCCGCGCTTCAGGCCCGCCTTGGCGGCCGGGCTATCGGGGTTTACCGCGGCGACCAGCGCGCCCTCGGGCTTGTCGAGGCCGATCGCGGCGGCCACGTCCGGCGACACCGCCTGAATCTGCACACCAAGCCAGCCATGTTCGGCCTTGCCGCCATGTTCCAGCTGCGCCACGACTTGCTGCACCACGTCCGAGGGCACGGCAAAGCCGATCCCGACCGAACCGCCGCTGGGCGACAGGATCGCGGTGTTCATGCCCACGACCTTGCCCGCGTCATCGAACAGCGGCCCGCCAGAGTTGCCCTTGTTGATCGCCGCGTCGGTCTGCAGATAGTTGTCATAGGCGCCACTGCCGATGTCACGTGCCTTGGCCGAGATGATGCCTGTCGTCACCGTGCCGCCCAGCCCGAACGGATTGCCGACCGCCATCACATCGTCGCCGACGCGGATCGCCTGGGAAGAGTCGAAGCTGACAGCGGGCAGCGGGTCGGTCGCGTCCACCTTGATCAGCGCGACATCGGTCACCGGATCGGTGCCGATCACCTTGGCGTCGAAGCTGCGGCCGTCCTGCAAGGTGACCTTCACCGCCGTGGCGCCGTCAACGACGTGATTGTTGGTCACGATCAGCCCCTTCGAGTCGATGATGAAGCCAGAGCCCACGCCGTGCGCCGCCGGTGCGTTCTGCGATTGCTGCTGATCGTTGCCTTGCGGCATCTGCGGCATCGGAATGCCGAATTGCTGGCTGAACTCCTGAAACGGGAAGCCCTGCATCATCTGCATCTGCTGCGGCGCCTTTTCGGTCACTTCGATGTAGACGACGCTGGGCGCAACCTTCTGCACAAGGTCGGCATAGCCGCCCGCGGGTTCCGCCGTCGCGACGCCGGGGATCACGGCAATTGCGGTGGAAGAGGCCAGCGCCGCGACAAGGGCGAGACCCGCAAGGCGGGCGCGGCCGGTTTTCTTGACGGTGGTTCGCATCTGAGAACTCCTTTTGCTGCAACGGGACGGTGGGGCACTGCCCGGACCGGATGCAGCAGAAATGCCGCCCGCGCCTCGCAACCCGCTCTCGGCTTGATTACAATTCTGCAAGAAAGGCTCACGGCGCGGTCACGCCTGCGTGCGCCGAAGGGCGCGACATTGCAGGAAGTTCATCGGCGCGACAGGGTGCCGGAAGCTTGCCGGGGCACTGTGGTCACATGGCGCCGCTGCCGCGGGCATGGAGGAACGATGCGCATTCTTGTCGTGGAAGACGATCCGACGACGGCCGACTACATCGCGGAAGGTCTGCGGCAAGAGGGCCATGCCGTCGATCTGCTGGCGCAGGGGCGCGATGCGCTGGTGCGCGCCACAACCGAGGCATTCGACGTGATGATCGTCGACCGGATGCTGCCGGGGCTCGACGGCCTCTCGCTCGTGCGCGCGCTCCGGGCGGCACACAACACCACGCCGGTGCTGTTCCTGACCTCGCTGGGTGGGGTCGACGACCGCATCGAGGGGCTGAACGCGGGTGGCGACGATTATCTGGTGAAGCCCTTCGCCTTTGGCGAGCTGTCGGCCCGCGTCGCCGCGCTGGCCCGCCGCCCGCAGATGAAGGAAGCCGAGACGGTGCTGATGGCGGGCGACCTGCGGATGGACCTGCTGGCGCGGCGGGTGACGCGCGCGGGGCAGGATATCGACCTGCTGCCGCGCGAATTCGCGCTGCTGGAACAGCTTCTGCGCCGCAAGGGCCGCGTGCTGACCCGCACCATGCTGCTGGAATCGGTCTGGGATATCCGCTTCGATCCGCAGACCAATGTGGTGGAAACCCATATCAGCCGGTTGCGCGCCAAGGTCGACAAGCCGTTTGAGCATGAGTTGATCAAGACCGTGCGCGGCGCGGGCTACCGGATCGAGGCGTAAGGCGGTGGCCCGCCCCCTTGCCTTCCTGCGCTCCACCCCGCTCAGGCTGGCGGCGTTTCTGGTGCTGCTGTTCGCGCTGGTCAGCCTCGCGAGCTTTGGCGGCACCTATCTGGTGATCCGCAACAGCCTTTATGCCGGGATGCGGGCCGATCTGGAACAGCAGATGGCGGGCTTTGGCGCGGCGCCCTCGGCCTCGGCGCTGGCGGCGTTGATCGCCAACCAGGGCGCTGTCACCGATCCCGCGCAGCGCATCCTGACCTATCTGGCGCCGGACGGGACCGTTTACGGCAACGTTGCCCTGTCGCGCGGGCCCGAAGGGTTTCTGCGCCTCGACCTTGGCCCCGACGCAAAGGCGGGGGCGCGCAACTATTTCGGGCTGGCGGGCGACTTCTTCGGCGGCCAACTGATCGTGGCCGACAACCGCCAGCCGGTGGTGGCCCTTGCGGGCATGTTCCTTGACGTCCTGCTGCTCAGCCTGCTGCCGACCTTTGCGGTAGCGATCGGTGGCGGGCTTTACATCGCGCGGCGCAGTCAGGCCCGCGTCGACCGGATCGTGGCAACGCTGGACCGGCTGACGTCGGGCGACCTTTCCGCCCGGCTCGACGCGATGCCGCGCGAGGATGACCTGTCGGCAATCGGCGAGGGCATCAACCGGATGGCGGCACGGCAGCAAGCCTCGACCGAGGCGCTGCGGCAGGTTTCGGCGGATATTGCGCACGACCTCAAGACCCCGATCCAGCGGCTGGCGGTGCTGCTGGACCAGTTGGCCACCCGACCCGGTCTGGCCGACGACAGCGCGGCGCTGGCGGCACGGGCGCGCGACGAGGCGGGGCGGATCACGGCCACCTTCCAGTCGCTGTTGCAGATCGCGCAGATCGAAGGCGGCAGCCCCAAGGCGCGCTTTGCCCCGGTGGATCTGGCGGCGGTGGCGCGCACGTTTGTCGAGGTCTACGAACCCGCCGCCGACGACAACGGCCAGACGCTGCGGCTGGAGGTCGGCGAAGGGCCGGTGACGGTGCAGGGCGATCAGGCCCTGCTGGGGCAGGCGCTGGCCAACCTGATCGAGAATGCGCTGCACCACACGCCGCGCGGCACCGCCATCAGCGTCGCAGTCACCGCAACCGACGGCCACCCGACCCTGACCGTCAGCGACTCTGGCCCCGGCATCCCGGCCGAGGAGCGCGGCAACGTGCTGCGCCGCCTTTACCGGCTGGAACGCAGCCGCACCACGCCGGGCAGCGGGCTTGGCCTGTCGCTGGTGTCGGTGATCGCCGACCTGCACGGCGCGACCCTGACGCTGGAGGATGCCGAGCCTGGCCTGCGGGTGCAGCTGGCGTTCCCCTGACGGCGCCCGGCTTGTGCCGGGACAGCACCTGCGGCTAGCGTGGCGCATCATCCCGAACGCGGAGCCCGGCGCATCATGTCCTTTCTCGACCGGCCCCGGGCCGAACGGATCATGGCCGCCGAAGGGCTGGACGCGCTGATCCTGCTGTCGCCGGAAAGCTTCCGCTATGCCACCGGCGCTGAACCGGGGGTGGCGACGATGTGGCGCGCCGCCGGGGCGGTGGCGGCGCTGGTGCCCTGCGACACCAACCTGCCCGCGATGGCGGTGGCCAGCGACCTCTTCGCGGCCGCCTTCCGCGCGCAAAGCCCGATTGCCGATCTGCGCGTGACGCCGATCTGGGTGGAAACCGCAACCTTCGGCACGCCCGACCCGACGCGGACGCCGCCCGCCGTGATCGCCGCCGCCTGGGCCACCGAAGGCCGCGCCGCCGGATTCGCCCGGCCGACCACCTTCGATCCCGCCGCCTGCTGGCGCCATCTGGCCGATGCCCTCGCCGAACGCGGGCTGGCGCGGGGCCGGATCGGGGTCGAGATGGCGGCCATTTCCGCGCGCGACTGGCCAGGGCTGGCCGCCGCCCTGCCCGGCGCCCGGTTGTGCGACGCGACCGAGGCCATCGCCCGGCTCAAGATGGTCAAGACCCCGGCCGAGGTCGGGTTTCTGCGCGACGCCGTGACCCTGGCCGAGGTCGGCCTTGCCGCCGTGCGCGACGCCATCGCCCCCGGCGTGACGCGCGATGACCTGTCGGGCGTATGGAAAGCCGCCGTCGCCGCCAACCGGGGCGGCCGGGCGCTGAGCGGGGCGTGGGATTACATCTCGGTCGGCCCCGATCCCTGGGGCGGCAACCGCGCCGCCGCACCGGGCGACCTGATCAAGGTCGATGTCGGCTGCGTCGTGCGCGGCTACACCTCGGACAGCGGCCGCACCTTCGTGCTGGGCCCGCCCTCGGCCTTGCAGGCTCGGCTTTTCGACGCGCTCGCCGCCGGGTTCGCGGCGGGCATGGCGTTGCTTGGCCCCGGCGCTGCGCTGGCCGAAATCCACCGCGCCACCACCGCCTCGATCCGCGGCGCAGGCTTTCCCGGCTATACGCGCGGGCATTTCGGCCACAGCCTTGGCACCGGGCCGGGCAGCGAAGACTGGCCGTTCATCGCCGCCGACAGCCCGGTGACGCTGGAACCCGGCATGGTGATGGCGTTCGAGTGTCCGTGGTATGTGACCGGGCTTGGCGGGATGATCATCGAAAATCAGCTGCTGATCACCGAAACCGGCGCCGAGGCGATGAACGCCCTGCCCCTTGGCCTTGTCGAAATCGGCGTCTGAGGGCGATCGGGCCGCGCCCTTCTTCGCACTTGCAGCATTTTCACGAAAGCGTATGCTGCCGCGCTCGGATGCCTGAGTCGCATTGACCGCCTCTGCATGACGCCCGGAACGGGCGCAGTCTTGGAGCTTGACGGGTGCGCCGCAGGGCCACCGACCGCAACAATCGATGCGCCCGGCCCCAGGCCCGTGCGGCACGGAGTGCAAAATCCCATGATCGTAAAATTGCGTGACGTCCCGTCGGGCGTAGACCTCGGCGACGTTGACTCGGGCGAGGCGCATCCCGACGCGCACGGCCACCCGACTGGCCTGGCGGCGCTGACCATCGGCGCGGTCGGCGTGGTCTATGGCGACATCGGCACCAGCCCGATCTATGCCGTGCGCGAGTCTCTGGCCGCCGTTTCCGACAATGGCCTCGCCGCGTCCGAGGTGATCGGCATCATCTCGGTGCTGATCTGGACGCTGATCATCATCGTGACGCTGAAATACGTGACCGTGCTGTTGCGCGCCGACAACCGTGGCGAGGGCGGCGTGCTGGCGCTTTACACGCTGGTGCGGCTGGCATTGGGCTATCGCTCGCTCTGGGTGCTGGGGCTGGGCATCGCCGGGGCGTCGCTGTTCTTCGGCGACGCGATCATCACGCCCGCGATCTCGGTGCTGTCGGCGGTCGAGGGGCTGGAACTGATCCGCCCCGAGTTTGCCGAATATGTCGTGCCGATCACGCTGGGCATCCTGATCGCGCTGTTTCTGGTGCAGCGGCATGGCACGGCGGCGGTGTCGATCGCGTTCGGGCCGATCATGGTGGCGTGGTTTGTGGTGCTCGCGGCCATGGGGATCATCCATCTGGTGCAGGCGCCGGTGATCCTGCTGGCGTTCAACCCGCTGGTGGCCGTGCAGTTCCTGACGGCCGAGGGGCCGCTGGCCTTCGCGGTGCTGGGGGCGATCTTTCTGGCCGTCACCGGGGCCGAGGCGCTTTATGCCGACCTTGGCCATTTCGGCCGTGCCCCGGTGCGGCTGGCCTGGCTGTCGCTGGTGTTCCCGGCGCTGGTGCTGAACTATCTTGGCCAGGGCGCGATGGTGCTGACCCATCCCGGCACCGCCGATGACCCCTTCTTCCTGCTGGTGCCGGTCTGGGCGCTGCCGCTGCTGGTGGGCCTTGCCACCATCGCCACCATCATCGCCGCGCAGGCCGTGATCACCGGCGCCTTTTCAATGACCCGTGCGGCGATCCAGCTGGGCTTCCTGCCGCGGCTGACGATCACCCACACCTCGGAACAGCAAAGCGGCCAGATCTACGTGCCCGCGCTCAACTGGCTTTTGTTCTTCGGCGTGGTCTGGCTGGTGTTGTCGTTCCGCTCGTCCTCGGCGCTGGCGGCGGCCTATGGCATCGCGGTGACCGGCACGATGATCGTGACGACGATCCTGATCACGATCCTTGCCGTCCGCGGCTGGAAACGCCCGGTCTGGATGGTCGCCGCGCTGGTCGTGCCGCTCTTGCTGCTGGAAGGCGCCTTCCTGGCCTCGAACCTGCTGAAAATCCCGGACGGCGGCTATGTTCCGGTGACGCTGGCGGCGATCCTCGGGCTGGTGATGTGGTCGTGGTGGCGTGGCGTGCAACTGATCGGCGCGCGCGAAAGCCGTCTGAAGGTCGACATGGACGGTTTCGCGCATTCGGTCGCCGAGCACGAGCAGATCAAGCGGGTCGCTGGCACCGCGTTCTTTCTGACCTCGGACCCGACGGCGGTGCCGCAGGCCCTGTTGCACAACCTCAAGCACAACCGCGTGCTGCATGACAAGAACGTGATCCTGACGATCGAGATCCTGCGCGTGCCCACCGCAACCGAGGAAGAGCGCGTCGAATACACCCCGATCGACGATCACTTCGCCCGCCTCAGGCTACGCTTCGGATTCATGGAGACCCCCAACCTCGGTCGTGCGGTCGGCCTTGCGCGCCGGTCGGGGCTGAAGTTCGACGTGATGACCAGTTCGTTCTTCCTCGGGCGGCGCAAGATTCAGATGGGCGCGCGCACCGGCGCCGCGCGGATGCTGGACCGGCTGTTCATCTCGCTCGGCCGCCTCGCCGCCGACCCGAGCGAATTCTACCACCTGCCGCGCGACCGCGTGGTGGAACTGGGCGCCCGCATCACGCTGTAGGGCGTGACGGCGCTGGCGGATAATGCACCATCTCGGTGTAGCCCCGCCCGCCCGGCGCCGGATCGGATCGCCAGAGCCCGAACCCCTCTACCGGCCACGGCGCGGCGGCAAAGCCGGTCGTGGCCGCCACCGCATCCTGCAACCGCGTCACCTCGGCCCGGTTCGGGCGCACCCGACCAAGGGTGACATGCGGGGTGAACCGCCGCGCCTCGGGTTCAAGCCCGACGCGGCGCAAGGCGGTTTCCACCTTCGCTTTCAACGTGATCAGCGTCGGGTCGGGCACCAGTGCCGCATAGACCACCCGTGGCCGGTCACCACCGAAAAGCGCGGCCCCCTGCACCGCCAGCGAAAACACCGGCGGGTGCAGCGCACCCAGCGCCAGATGCGCCTCATCCAGCTGCGGTTCCGGCAGATCGCCCAGAAAGGCCAGCGTCAGATGAAACCCTTCCGGGTCCAGCGGGCGCGGCAGGGGCAGCAAAGACTGCAACCGGGCAAGGTCGGCGCGGACCGGCTCGGGCACCGGCAGGGCGACGAAGACGCGGATCATCGCCCGGCCAGCACGCGCAGCCGCTCGCGCACATCGGGGCGCACCGGCCCCTCGCGGGGCGCATCGGCCAGCGTGGTGAACAGCGCCTCGGCCACCGGGCGACCGCGGTCGAACCCCTTGCCGCTGAGGTCCCGCAGCACCGCCTCGGCCGCCGCGGGCAGGCGGTCCGGGATTTCGCGCCCCGCCAGTTCCGCCCAGACCCCAGCCCAGCAGCGCCCGACCGACCACGGGTTGTAGCCGCCGCCCCCCAGCACGATCAGCCGCGGCGCCATCCCCTTCAGCGCCCGCACCACCGCGCGATGCGCGTTGTTGGACAGCGCGAGGCGCGACAGCGGGTCCTCCTCCAGCGCGTCGGCGCCACATTGCAGGATCACCGCCTCAGGCCGGTGCGCTTGCACCTGTGGCAGGATCACCTGATCCAGCGCCGCACGCATCTCGGTATCGTTGAAACCCTTCGGCACCGGCAGGTTGACGCAATTGCCGCCGCCGTCATCCTCCAGCGCGCCGGTAAAGGGCCAGCGCCGTTCCTCGTGCACCGAGACCAGCAGCACCTGCGGATCGCCCGCGAACGCGTGTTGCACCCCGTCGCAATGATGCGCGTCGATGTCGACATAGGCGACCCGCCCCACCCCCAGCCGCCGCAGCGTCAGGATGCACAGCACCGGATCGTTCAGGTAGCAAAACCCGTTCGCCCGGTCCGGCATGCCGTGATGGGTGCCCCCGGCCGGCGTGTAGACCATGCCGCCGTCGCGCACGAGGTCTGCTGCCAGCATCGCCGCCCCGGCCGAGGTTGCGGGCCTGCGAAAGATCTCGGGAAAGACCGGGTTCGAGGTCGTGCCCAACCCGTGCCGCAGCCGCACCGCGTCGCTGACCGCCCCCGCTTCCTCTGCCCGTTGCAGGGCGGCGATGTAGTCCGGCGTGTGCCACAGCGTCAGCGCGGCGGGCTTGGCCCGCGGGCTGGCGCGGTATTGCCCCGGCGCCAGCCAGCCCAGCGCCCGCACCAGATCCATCACCGTCGAAACCCGCGGCACCCGCAGCGGGTGCCAGGTGCCATAGCTCGAATGCCGGTAAATCTCGGACCCAAGGAAGGCGGGGCCTAGTGCGACGGCCGCCCCTGCCTGCGGATGGCCCGAAGCGATTCCGGCGACGTCATCCATCCCTGCGCCCCCTGTCGATTCCTGCAAAGTTTTGTCCACCGGAAGAGCTTGTAACAGGCCGAAAACAACAGCAAACGCTGGTTGATCCTTGCCTTTTGTGCTATATGTTGATTTGGAGCAGCTTATTACAAGAAAAACGTGGGATCCCCATCGTCAGGGGGCGTTACAGGTCATGTCGATTGCCGGAAGAATCACCACACCGATGCCGCTGCCTCTGGCGGCGGGCGCAGAGCCCGTGTGCATGCAGGTGGCCGGGCTGTGCTGGCGTGCGGTCGATGACCGGGTCGAGGTGCTGCTGATCACCAGCCGCGATACCGGGCGCTGGATCATTCCCAAAGGCTGGCCGATGAAGGGCCTCAGCGACGCCGCCGCGGCACTGCGCGAAGCCTATGAAGAGGCCGGGGTGCAGGGCGCCGTGGTCTCGGACCCGGTGGGCCATTTCCACTACGTCAAGGTGATGGACGCGGAACATGGCTTGCCCTGCGGCGTGGCCGTCTACGCCATCCGCGTCAAGCAGCTGCGCGAGAAATTCCCCGAAAACGACCAGCGTCAGCGCAAGTGGTTCGCCCCCGCGCGTGCCGCGTTGAAGGTGGATGAACCCGAACTGCGCGCGCTGCTGCGCCGCTTTGACCCGCTCGGGCTTGCGCCCCGCGACGCCGGTTGATTTCCGCACCGAAATCCATAGGTGTTGGGGGTCCGTTCTGGTGAGGCCGCGATGATCCGCTACACCCTGAAATGCAACAACGACCACGGCTTTGAAAGCTGGTTCGCCTCGGCTGCCGCCTGCGACAGCCTGATGGCGAGTGGCCGGGTCAGTTGCATCCACTGCGGCTCGACCGAGGTGACCAAGTCGCTGATGGCGCCGGCCGTCAACCACGGCACGGAGAAGGCCGCCGAACCCGCCGCCGCCGTGCCCGCGCGCCCGCTTTCCACCGCCGCGAACCCGGTCGAGGCGGCGCTTGCCGCCCTGCGGCGCGAGGTCGAGGCGAATTCCGAATATGTCGGCCTCGATTTCGTCACCGAGGCGCGCGCCATCCACGAAGGCGCCGCACCCGAGCGCGCGATCTTTGGCGAGGCGCGGCTGGACGAGGCGAGGAAGCTGCTGGAGGATGGCGTGCCGGTCGCGCCGCTGCCGTTCCTCTCGCCCCGCCGGGCGAATTGAAGCGATGACGACCTTCATCACCGGCGCCGCCCGCGGCCTTGGCCGCACCCTGACCGAGGCACTGGCGGCCCGTGGCGAAGCCGTCATCGGCACCCACCGCGCGCCCGTTCCGGCCGCACTTGCGCCCCGCGCCCGCTGGCTGGCCGCCGACATGGCCGACCCGGCCAGCATCGCCGCCCTTGGCCCCGCCCTCGGGTCGGCGCCGCTGCACACCCTGATCTGCAACGCCGGGCTTTACGCCGACCGGGGCCAGCGCCTTGATGACGGCTACCCGCCCGCGCTTTGGGCCGAGGTGTTCGCCGTCAACGTCACTGGCGTCTTCCTGACCATCCAGACCCTGCTGCCCGCGCTGCGCCGCGCACCGGGCGCGAAGATCGCGATCCTGTCGTCGCAGATGGGCTCTGACACCCGCGCGGGCGGTGGCAGCTACATCTATCGCGCGTCAAAGGCAGCGGTGCTGAACCTTGGCCGCAACCTCGCCGCCGACCTGAAGGCCGAGGGGATCGCCGTCGGCATCTATCACCCCGGCTGGGTGCAGACCGACATGGGCGGCCCCTCGGCCGCCATCACGCCCGCGGCCGCCGCCGATGGCCTGCTCGCCCGCTTCGCCGCCCTGTCCCCCGCGACCACCGGCTGCTTCGAAACCTGGGATGGCACGCCGTTTCCGTTCTGAAACCGCCTTCCCGTTCCGAAACCCTCCCCATTCTTGCTGGCCCAAATATCCCGGGGGTCCGGGGGCAGAGCCCCCGGCGCGCGTCGCTGCGCACCCCTTGCGCCCCGCCCGCGCCCCGCATAAGAAACGCGCCACTGTAGTCCGGGCAACGGGGGGGCCTGATGCCGCTTCTCGTGATGAAATTCGGTGGCACCTCGGTCGCCGATCTCGAGCGCATCAAGAATGCCGCCGGGAAGGTGAAACGTGAGGTCGAACGCGGCTATGACGTGATCGTCATCGTCTCGGCGATGTCGGGCAAGACCAATGAACTGGTCGGCTGGGTCGAGCAGACCTCGCCGCTTTACGACGCGCGCGAATACGACGCCGTTGTCGCCTCGGGCGAGAATGTGACGGCTGGCCTGATGGCGCTGACCTTGCAGGAAATGGATGTGCCCGCGCGCAGTTGGCAGGGCTGGCAGGTGCCGATCCAGACCACTTCGGCCCATGCCTCGGCCCGCTTCATCGACATTCCGCGCACCAACATCGACGCGAAATTCGCCGAAGGCATGAAGGTCGCCGTGGTCGCGGGCTTTCAGGGCGTCAGCCATGAAGGCCGCATCACGACGCTTGGCCGCGGCGGCTCCGACACCACCGCCGTCGCCTTTGCCGCCGCCTTCGCGGCCGACCGCTGCGACATCTACACCGATGTCGACGGCGTCTACACCACCGACCCGCGCCTGTGCGACAAGGCCCGCAAGCTCGACCGCATCGCCTTCGAGGAAATGCTGGAACTGGCCTCGCTGGGCGCCAAGGTGTTGCAAACCCGCTCGGTTGAGCTGGCGATGCGCTACAAGGTCAAGCTGCGCGTGCTCTCAAGCTTCGAGGACACCGACGAAAACTCCGGCACTCTGGTCTGCGACGAGGAGGATATCATGGAATCGAAAGCCGTCTCGGGCGTCGCCTATTCGCGCGACGAAGCGAAAATGACGCTGGTCAGCGTCGAGGACCGGCCCGGCATCGCCGCCGCGATCTTCGGCCCGCTGGCCGATGCGGGTGTCAACGTCGACATGATCGTGCAGAACATTTCCGAGGCGAACACCGGCGGCGGCCCGGTCACCGACATGACGTTCTCCTGCCCGACCAATCAGGTCGCCCGCGCCCGCAAGGCGATGGAGGATGCCACCGCCGCCGGAACGATCCGCTATGCCCAGCTGGTGGTGGATACCGACGTGGCGAAACTGTCGGTCGTCGGCATCGGGATGCGCAGCCACGCCGGGGTTGCCGCGACGATGTTCAAGGCGCTGGCCGCCGAAGGAATCAACATAAAGGTGATCACCACCTCCGAGATCAAGATTTCGGTGTTGATCGACCGGAAATATATGGAACTGGCGGTTCAGGCCCTTCATGATGCCTTCGAACTGGATAAGGCGGCCTGATCCCCGGCATTTCGGGGCATGGCCGTCCGGATTGGGACAATGGCCGACGGGACGGAAAGCGACAGTCGACGGCTCCTGCGCAGGCTGCGGGACTCTCTTGCCGAACCCGGCAAGGGCCAGGAACGGCTGGACCGCATCACCCACCTGATCGCCGACTCGATGCGCTGCGAGGTCTGCTCGATCTACCTTTTCCGCGATGACGACACGCTGGAACTGTGCGCGACCGAGGGGCTGAAAGCGGAATCGGTGCACCAGACCCGGCTTCGGATGGGCGAGGGTCTGGTTGGCCGCGTCGCCAAGTCGGGCCAGCCGGTCAACACCGGCAACGCCCCGGCCGAGCGTGGCTTTCGCTACATGCCGGAAACCGGGGAAGAGATTTACTCGGCCTTCCTCGGCGTGCCGATCCAGCGTCTGGGCGAAAAGCTTGGCGTGATGGTGGTGCAGTCGAAAACCGCCCGGCAATATTCCGAGGATGAGGTTTACGCGCTGGAAGTCGTGGCGATGGTGGTCGCCGAAATGACCGAGCTTGGCGCCTTCATCGGCGAGGGCGAGGCGCTGAGCGCGCTGCACACCCATCCGGTGATGTTCCGCGGCGCCACCGGGCAGGAGGGCGCGGCCGAGGGCCGGGTCTGGCTGCACGAACCGCGCGTGGTGGTCACCAACCCGGTCGCCGACGACCCGCAGGCCGAATGCATCCGCCTGCGCGCCGCGCTGGACGAATTGCGGCTGTCGGTCGACACGCTGCTGACCGAAACCGACCCCGGCGACGGCGAACAGCAGCAGGTGCTGGAAGCCTACCGCATGTTCGCCAATTCGCGGGGCTGGCTGAAGCGGATGGAGGAAGACATCCATCGTGGCCTGTCGGCCGAAGCGGCGGTGGAGAAAGAGCAATCCGCCACCCGCGCCCGGCTGGATCAGGTGCCCGACCCCTACATGCGAGAACGGCTGCACGATCTGGACGATCTTGCCAACCGCCTGCTGCGCATCCTGACCGGCCAGGGCTATGAAACCGGTGCCGCGATGCCGGAAAACCCGGTGCTGCTGGCGCGCAACATCGGGCCGGGCGAATTGCTCGAATACGGCCGCAAGCTGAAGGGCGTCGTGCTGGAAGAGGGGTCAGTGGGCAGCCACGCCGCCGTGGTGGCGCGCGCGCTGGCAATTCCGCTGGTCATCCACGCCGAACGCATCACCACCGAGGCGCTGAACGGTGACCACATTCTGGTCGACGGCGATCAGGGCATCGTCCATCTGCGCCCCGATGAAAACGTGGCGGCCGCCTTCCGCGACAAGATCGCGATGCAGGCCAAGGCGATGGAACGCTATGCGGGCCTGCGACTCTTGCCCGCGCTGACGCTGTGCGGCACCACGGTCGGACTGCACATGAACGCTGGGCTGATGGCCGATCTTCCCTCGCTCGAAGGCTCGGGCGCCGAGGGGGTGGGCCTCTTCCGGACCGAGTTGCAATTCCTGATCCGCAATCAGGTGCCCAAGCGGGGCGAACTGGCGGCGCTTTATTCCCGCGTGCTCGATGCCGCGCGCGGCCGCCGCGTCGCCTTCCGCACACTCGACATCGGGTCGGACAAGGTGTTGCCCTACATGAAGCCGCAGGACGAGCCCAACCCCGCGATGGGCTGGCGCGCGATCCGGGTCGGGCTGGAAAAGCCGGGCGTGCTGCGGATGCAGTTGCAGGCGCTGCTGCGCGCCGCCAAGGGGCGACCGCTGACGGTGATGTTCCCCTTCGTCGCCCAGTTCGAAGAGTTCCTTGAAGCCCGCGACCACCTCCTGCACGAGATCGACCGCGAGGGCGCCTTGGGGCGCACCCTGCCCGAGAAGATCGAGATCGGTGCGATGCTGGAAACCCCCAGCCTCGCCTTTGCGCCGAAGGCTTTCTTTGAACTGACCGATTTCATCTCGATCGGCGGCAACGACCTCAAGCAGTTCTTCTTTGCCGCCGACCGCGAAAACGAACGCGTGCGGCGGCGCTATGACACGCTGAACGTCAGCTTCCTCACCTTCATCGCGCAGATCGTCGGCCGCTGCGAAGAGTCCGGCACCTCGCTGTCGTTCTGTGGCGAGGATGCCGGGCGCCCGGTCGAGGCGCTGTGCCTTGCCGCGATGGGCCTGCGCAACCTGTCGATGCGCCCCGCCTCGATCGGCCCGGTCAAGGCACTGCTGCGCCGCGTCGATCTGCGCGAGGCCCGCGCCGTGATCGACGCCGCCGCTGCATCCGGTGCGCATTCGGTGCGCCCGGCGATCATGGAATGGCTGTCGCGGCACGCCGAGGTGGTCTGAGGCGTCCTCCGGGGAATCACAACCGAGGTGAGTCGCGGGCGTTCGGGCTGGGCGGTGACCGTCCGCACAACCCCCGCGCGTCTTGAAGAACCCCTGCTGCCCGCTGAAAGCGACGAAACGCTCTGTCCACATCTTGGCAACATTGAATTAAGGCCGGGTCGCCGCAATTCGCGCCGCATCCGTCGGTTGCACCAGTTTCCGCTTCGGCGCCAAATTAGGCGATGCATCCGACAAAATCGCGCGTGATTGTTGCCAAGGGTGAAACAAAGCCCGGAAGTTTCGCGCAACTTCGCCCAGCATCGCGCCATTTTCTTTGCGCGGCGTGACACAATTTCACGCCACCGGGCATGCAACCTGTTCTCAGGGTCGCCCATCGTGGTCGACCGTGTTCCGTCTTGATCTGTAGTGGCCAGTTTGGCCGTGTTGTGATCGTAACGAGTGTGCCGGGCCTGATGCCCCAAATGTCAGGCCCGGCGCTTCATGCCCGCCAACCGCCTACCCCGCCGCCTCGCGAAATGCCGCCAGCACAGCCTCGTCGCCATGCACGTCGGCCAGTCGTTTCAGGCCAAAGCGGACATGTGCCATTTCCTGATAATAGCTGACAAAGGCATAGTTGATCCCCGCCCCGGCGAAAGAGCCGAGCAGCGGCACCGCCTGCGCCGCGAGCTTCTCGCCCAGCACCGTCGCAAAGCGCGGCGCGACAGTGGCGATCACCCGGTTCAGCGTCGCCCCGGTGATGGTCACCCGCGCGCCCAGAAACGAGGTATTCACCCCGTCGTCACGCTCCAGCGGGCTGCCAGAGCCGAAGACCTGCAGGCATTCCAGCCGCACCGCCTCGTCTTGCGGGTCATAGCCGTATTCGGCGGCGATGCGTTGCAGCGAGCGGAAGATCACCGTCACCGTCACCGGCAGTTCCGCCACCGCCGAGGCGAAGCCGCCAAACCCGCCCAGCGCGCCCGACAGCGTTGCCAGCGCCAGATGCCCGCGTTCGCCCAGCTTCGGCCCCGCCACCACGGTATGCCCGGCCAGCCGATAGCTGCGGTTCAGCGCCTTGGCCGCTACCGTCTCGATGCGGTCCTTCACGCCGTCGGGCAACAGTTCCAGCCGACTTTCGATCCGGGTTCCGGCGGCGTTGACGATGCTCATCACCAGCCCGCCCGCCTTGCGATGGCGCAGGGCCAGCGCCGCGATCTCGGCGGTCGGCAAGGTCACGGGAACGGGCAAAAGGCTGGCATCGGGATCCATGCCGAAAACCTAGGAACTGGCGGCGCCGGTTGCAAGGCGCTCAGCCCAGCGCGGCGGCAATCCCGCTGAGAAACGGCATCGCCTCGATCACTCGCGGATTCTCGTGCCAGTCGTCCTCGCGCACCCAGCGATGCGTAACCTCAACCCGCGAGTCGTTGAAGCCGTGCACGCAGCGCAGGAACATCAGCTTGCGATCGACGATCTCGACGCCAAAGCGTTTCGGCGCCGACAGATGGTCGATGGAAAAGATGTTCTTGTCGCCCGGCGTGCCGATCATCGTCAGCCCGAGGTTGATGAACTCGTAGCTGTGCCGGTACAGCGCCAGCCCGTCTTCGCCAAAGGTCAGCGCGAGGCCATAGGGGTAGCTGATGAAATAGGGCAGCGTCCGGGCGCCCGCGGCCACCTCGCCCTCGATCCGCGCCAACCGGCCCGCCAGATCGGCCATGAACCCGGCGCCAAGCCCGTCATCATCGTCCAGCACCACCTGCGCCACCGGCGCCGTGCCATAGCGGTCGGCCATGAACATGCGCAGATGGCGCCGCGCGTTGCCCCAGGGCTCGGCCCGGATCGAGAAGCGGTCCGCCGTGCCATAGGCCGCAAGGCAGGCCGCGTTCAGTTCCTCCAGCGCCCAGTCGGGCAGGTCGGAACTGGTCAGCAGATAGTGGTGAAAGTCCTGATGGCCCTGCGCCGCCAACGAGGGAAGGTTGATCGCCCGCAACAGCAACAGACGCGCCTCAAGCCGTTCCCGCGCGAACAGCTTTTCCGGGTCGGCCGCGAAATCGCTTTGCCAGCCCGACAGGCCACGGAAGGAAAAGCGTGTGCAAACAAGGATTTCCAAACCGACCGCTCCACCCCGACCCGACTGCCCGGAAGGCTAACACGCAGGGTCGGCCCCATCAATCCAGCGCGTCACCTCGCCGGTGACGCCGCTCCATGCGCCGGTGACCAGTTCGAAGCCCAGCACGCGGTCGGGGTTGGTCGGCGGCGGCATCACCACGCCCTCCAGCTTGCGAAAGCCGAACCGGCCGTAATAGGGCGCGTCGCCGACCAGCAGCACCCGGCGCCAGCCCAACCGGCGCGCCTCGGCCAGACTTTCGTGGATCAGGTAGCCGCCGAGCCCCTCGCCCTGTCGCGTCGGGTGCACGGCGACGGGGCCCAACAGCAGCACCGGCTGGCCGCCCACCCGCACCGGCCAGAACCGGATCACCGCCGCCAGCACGCCATCCTCGCGCAGCACAAGGCACAGTTCCGCCACCTTCGGCACGCCGTCGCGCAGCCGGTAGGACGACAGCGCCGTCCGCCCCGGCGCAAAGCACAGGTCATAAAGCGCCTCGACCTCCCACTGGTCGGCGTCGGTCTCTTCTTCGAGCTGGTACATGCCTGTCCTGCCCTCCTCCGGCCGCGTCGTTCCCGGCGGCGAATCTTCTGGAAACGCGGGTAGCATGGCCCTAGGTCAGGGGCAAACCGGATGAAGGACCGCGCATGTTCTACCGCCCCGCCGACGGCCACGGCCTGCCCCACAATCCGTTCAGCGCCATCATCGCGCCGCGCCCGATCGCCTGGGTGTCGACCCGCGGCGCCGACGGCAGCGAAAACCTTGCGCCCTACTCGTTCTTCAACGCTTTGGCCTACACCCCGCCGCAGGTGATGTTTGCCAGCACCGGCCGCAAACCCGACCGCATGCGCGGCAAGGATTCGCTGACCAACATCGAGGAAACCGGCGTCTTCTGCATCAACATCGTCGATTATGCGTCGCGCGAGGCGATGAACCGCTCCTCCGGCCCCTGGCCGAAGGACACCGACGAATTCGCCCTTGCCGGGGTCGCCCGCGCGCCCTGCGAGGCCATCGCCTGCTCGCGCGTCGCCACCGCCCCCGCCAGCCTCGAATGCCGCCTGACGCAGGTGATCGACCTCTTGGGCAAGGGCAACCACATGATCCTTGGCGAGGTGGTCGGCATCCACCTGCGCGACGATTGCCTGGTCGATGGCCGCTTCGACGTGACCCGTTTTCAGCCCGTCGCGCGGCTTGGCTACAAGGATTATGCCGTCGTCACCGAAGTGTTCGAGATGACGCGGCCCGGCGAAGCCTGACCGACCCTGACAGAAAGGAAGAACACGACCATGCGCATCATCATTTACGGCGTCGGCGCGGTCGGCGGCACCGTCGCCGCCCTGCTGGCGCGCGCCGGGCAAGAGGTTGTGGGCATCGCGCGCGGCACCCAGCTTGCCGCGATCCGCGCCGGGGGGTTGACGCTGCGCACGCCCGCGGGCGCCTTCGCGGTGCGGTTCACCTGCCACGCCGCGCCCGCCAAAATCGCGTTTCGCCCCGACGACGCGATCCTTCTGTGCATGAAGACGCAGGATACCGGTGCCGCGCTGGCCGAACTTCGCGCCGCCGGGGTGCGGGAGCAGCCGATCTTCTGCGCCCAGAACGGGGTGGAGAATGAACGCCTCGCGCTGCGCCTGTTCCCCAACGTGCATGGCGTCACCGTGATGCTGCCCGCCCAGTTCCTGACCCCCGGCGAGGTTGCGGCCTTCGGCACCCCGCATGTGGGCTTCTTCGACCTTGGCCGCTTCCCCGGCGGCGTCGACGCCGCCGACACCACGCTGGCCGCGGCGCTGACCGCCGCCAGCCTGCCCGCCTTCCCGCTGCCCGACGTCATGGCCAGCAAATACGGCAAGCTTCTGATGAACCTCGGCAACATCGTCGAGGCTGCGTTCGGCCCCGGCCCCGACAACGCCGCCATTACTGCCCGCCTGCGTGCCGAGGGGCAGGCCGCCTTCGCCGCCGCGGGCATCGTCTGGCGCGATGTCGGCGCCGCCGACCCGCGCCGCGACGCGCTGATGCAGATGGCCGACATCGACGGCATCGCCCGCGCCGGTGGATCCTCGACGCAAAGCCTGGCCCGTGGCACCGGCTCGATCGAGACCGACTACCTGAACGGCGAGGTCGCGCTGCTGGGCCGCCTGCACGGCGTCGCCACCCCGCTCAACGCCTGGTTCACCACGCTGGCCGCCCGCATGGCGCGTGAGGGGCTGGCGCCCGGCACGATCGACCGCGGCACGGTTCCGGGCGACTGAGGCAGTGCCCAAATGTGGTGCATCACCGGTGTGAAATCGGTGCAAAAACGGTGCTTTTTCGGTGAGCCTAAGTTGCGGCAAAACGGAACTTTTCCGCCCCTTCGGTTCGTCCTAGTCTGACCCCGAAACAGGAGGGAACCGTGATGGAACGGATGATCGGCGTCATCGGCGGCTCGGGCCTTTATGACATTCCCGGCCTTGAAGCCGCCCGCTGGCAGGCGGTGGATACCCCGTGGGGGGCGCCGTCGGATGAGGTTCTGACCGGCCGCCTCGGCGGTGTGGCGATGGCCTTCCTGCCCCGCCACGGCCGTGGCCACGTTCATTCGCCGACCGACGTGCCCTACCGCGCCAACATCGACGCGCTGAAGCGGCTGGGGGTCACCGACGTAATCTCCGTCTCTGCCTGCGGCAGCTTTCGCGAGGCGATGGCGCCGGGCGATTTCGTCATCGTGGATCAGTTCATCGACCGCACCTTTGCCCGGGAAAAGTCTTTCTTTGGAACCGGTTGCGTGGCCCATGTCAGCTTGGCCAACCCCACCTGCGAACGTCTTGGCGCGGCGTGCCTGTCGTCGGCGATCGAGGCCGGGATCACCGTCCACGACGGCGGCACCTATCTGGCGATGGAAGGGCCGCAATTCTCCACCCTCGCCGAATCCCGAATGTACCGCGAGCAGTGGGGCGCCGACGTCATCGGCATGACCAACATGCCCGAGGCCAAACTCGCCCGCGAGGCGGAACTGTGCTACGCCAGCGTGGCGATGGTCACCGACTACGACTGCTGGCACCCCGGCCATGACGCCGTCGACGTGGCGCAGGTGATCGCCACCCTGACCGGCAACGCAGGCCGCGCCCGCGCCCTGATCGCCGGGCTGCCCGGTCGCCTCGGGCCAGCGCGCCCCCCCTGTCCGCACGGCTGCGACCACGCGCTCGACCACGCCATCATGACCGCCCCGGCCAAACGCGACCCCGTTCTGCTGGCGCGGCTGGATGCCGTGGCGGGCCGTGTGCTCGGCTAGGATTTCCCTGAAAGGCCAATGACATGACGAAGACCGTCAAGGACTACATCCGCACCATCGCCGACTTCCCACATGAGGGGATCCTGTTCCGCGATGTCACCACCCTCTTTGCCGACCCGCGCGGTTTTCGCATGGCGGTGGACCAGTTGCTGAACCCCTACGCCGGGCGCCGGATCGACAAGGTGGTGGCGCTGGAGGCGCGCGGCTTCATCCTTGGCGGCGCCATTGCGCATCAGCTGAGCCTTGGCTTCGTGCCGATCCGCAAGAAGGGCAAGCTGCCCGGCACCACCATCGCGCAGGAATACAAGCTGGAATACGGCGAGGCGATCATGGAGATTCATGACGACGCCCTGCAAGCCGGCGAAAAAGTGTTGCTGGTCGATGACTTGCTGGCCACCGGCGGCACCGCCGAGGCGGGCATTCAGCTGATCGAGCGGCTCGGCGCCAGCGTCATCGGCTGCGCCTTCGTGATCGACCTGCCGGATTTGGGCGGGCGAAAACGGCTGGAGGCGATGGGGATGGACGTTCACGCGCTTTGCGCATTCGACGGGCAATAGCGGCGGGCATTAGCGGTTTGGCAAGGGAATCGGCGTAAATCTGTCCTTGCCCGATGCATCGGGCGCTGCTTGCAAGATCGTAACCCCAACCGCTCCCCGCCGGTCCCCTCCGGCGGGGGCAATCGAAAGGAAGCCTCAGGCGCGCAGCACCGCGCCGGGATTGAGGATGCCCAACGGGTCCAGTGCCGCTTTCAGCGCCCGCATCGCCGCCAGTTTTGCGGGGTCTGAATAGCGTTCAAGGTCATCGACCTTCAGTCGGCCGATGCCATGCTCGGCACTGACCGAACCGCCCATCGCGTGCACCCTGTCGTGCACCATCTGCTTCACCTCGCCCCGCCGGTTGTCATACTCGGCGCGATTGCGACCCTTTGCAGGAAACACGTTGTAATGAAGGTTGCCGTCACCCAGATGCCCGAAGCAGTTCACCCGCCAGTCGCCCGCTGCCGCCAGCGCGGCCCCGGCCTGTTCGATGAAGGCCGGAATCTCTGACAGCGGCAGCGCGATATCGTGCGAGGAAATCGCGCCGATCCGGCGATTGGCCTCGGGGATCATCTCGCGCAAGGCCCAGAACGCCGCGCGTTGCGCCTCGGACTGCGCGATGATGCCGTCCGACACCAGCCCCGCCTCCAGCGCCTCGCCGAACAGATCGGTCAGCGCGGCCGAGGGATCTTGCCCGCGCGGCAGGCCGATGTCGATCAGCACCGTCCATTCGGGCGGCGTGGCAAAGGGTTGGCGCAGGTCCGGCAGCACCTCGGTCAAGAAATCGAGGCCCATCCGGTGCATGAGTTCGAAGGCCGAGACGCCCTCGGCCAGTCGGTCGCGCGCCAGCGCCAGCAGTGCCAGCGCCGCGGCAGGGCTTGCCACCGCGATCAGCGCGGCGCCTTCCGCGGCCGGAATCGGCGACAGTTTCAGGCTGGCCGCCGTGATGATGCCCAGCGTCCCCTCGGACCCCACGATCAGGTCGCGCAGGTCATACCCGGTGTTGTCCTTCCGCAACCGCTTCAGCCCGTGCCAGATCGTGCCATCGGCCAGCACCGCCTCAAGCCCCAGACACAACTCGCGCGCGTTGCCATAGCGCAGCACGTTCACGCCACCGGCGTTGGTGGCCAGATTGCCGCCGATCCGGCACGACCCCTGACTGGCGAGCGTCAGCGGAAACAGCCGGTCCGCCGCCCGCGCCGCGTCGTGCACATCGGCCAGAATCGCGCCCGCCTCGGCGATCAGCACGTTCTCGGACGGGTAGACGGCGCGGATCGCCGCCATCCGCTCCAGCGACAGAACCAGCGGCGCGGGCTGCCCATCCGGCATCACCTGACCGCCGACAAGGCCGGTGCCGCCGCCCCGGGGCACGATCCCCACCCGCGCCTCGGCGCAAAGCCGGACCACGGTGGCCACCTCCTCGACACTGCGCGGCGCCGCCAGCACCCCGGCCTGACCGTGAAACCGGGCGCGCGGCTCTTCCAGATAGGCGGGGGTCACGGGTTTCAACGCGCCCTCGGGCAGGGCCGCGGCAAGACGCGCGGCGAAGGCGGCATCGGCGGGGTTCAGCATCGGCATCTCCTGTCCAACCGGGCGCAGCGATCAGCCCGGCCCGAGGCTTTGGGCCAGATCGGCAATTGCGCGAACCGAACGCAGGTTGCGCGCCGTGATATCCACCGGCAAGGCCATCACCCGCTTGGCAAGGGGCGAGCGGCCGAACCCCTGCGGCAGATGCAGCCACAGCACCCTGCCGCGCAGGGCAAACGCCTCGCCCTCGGCGGCCAGCGCGTTCAGGAAGGCGAAACCGGCATCCGGCAAGGCGCGTTCCATGAACAGCGCGTGCAGATGGGTCGGCTCCTCGACCTGCGGAAACGGGTTGGCGTCAAGCGTGGCCTGAAACGCGCCGCGGTCGATCACGAATACCGGCGGGCGAAACCCGAACCGGGCCAGAACGCCATCGGCGATCCCCGCCGACAGGGCGGGCCCGGCCAGATCAGAGCGGAACACGGCATTGCCGGTCTGGATATAGGTCTTGGCCGCCGACAGACCCAGATCGGCCAGCATCGTGCGGAACCCGGCCATCGGCAGCGGGTTGACGCCCGAGACGTTCACCGCGCGCAGCAGGGCCACCCAGACCGTCATGACTCAGCCCACATCGGTGCGGCCGCGCCGGTCGCGGCGCAGGCTGGCGTACAGCACATGGTTGCGCCAGCGCCCGTTGATCTGCAGATAGCTTTGCGCGACGCCTTCGTATTTGAAGCCGCTCTTTTCCAGCACCCCGCGCGAGGCCGCGTTTTCCGGCAGGCAGGCCGCCTCGACCCGGCTCAGGTCGAGCGCGGCAAACGCGTGATGGACCAGCGCCTGAATAGCCTCGCCCATGTAGCCCCGCCGGGCAAACGGCTGGCCAACCCAATAGCCCAGCGTGCCCGCCTGCGCCGGGCCGCGGCGGATATTGTCGAGCGTGATCGCCCCCAGCAGCACCTGATCGGCGCTGCGCAGCAGGAACACCGGCAACGCGGTGCCGCTGCGCACGGCGCGGGTGGCCCAATAGACGCGGTTGGTAAAGGCGCGGCGCGACAGGTGATCGTCGGCCCAGGTCGGTTCCCACGGTCGCAGGAAGTCGGCAGAGGCGCGCCGCAACTCGGTCCAGGCCGCGAAATCGGCGTGGACCGGCGGCCGCAGGATCAGCCGCTCGGTCTCGATCCGCACCTTGCGGCGCGCGCCCCACATCAGGCGGCAAGCCTCCGGCGCAGCGCCGACAGGTCGGGGGCCTCGGACACCGGGCCGTAAAGCGCCAGCGCCGACCGCCCGGAAGAGGCCATTTCGGCGGCGTGACGGCGCACATCGGCGGTGGTGACGGCGTCGATCTTGGCCACGGCCTCTTCGACATCGGGCACCCGGCCCCAGATCGACAAGAGCCGCGCCAGCCGCTCGGCACGCGAGGACGGGCTTTCCAGCCCCATCAGCATCCCCGCCTTCATCTGCGCGCGGGCGCGGGCCACCTCGGCCTCGGTCATGTCGTCGGCCGACCGTTTCAGCTCGTCGATGGTCAGGCCCGCCAGTTCGGCGATCTCGTCGGCCGAGGTGCCGGCGTAGATCGTGAACATGCCCGTATCCTCATAGGCCCCCGCCTGCGCGAAGATCGAGTAGCACAGGCCACGCTCTTCGCGGATTTTCTGGAACAGGCGCGAAGACATGCCGCCCCCCAGTGCGGTCGACAGCACCTGGCTGGTGTACATCGCGTCGTCGCGATAGCCCGGCGCCTCGAAGGCGAGCGCGAAGTGAACCTGCTCCAGCACCTTCGACTCGCGCCGTTCGCCGCCCGAAAAGGCCGCGGGCTGGATCAGCGACAGGCCGACCGGCTTCAGCGCCCCGAACGCCTCGGCGGCAAGGGCGACGATGCGGTCGTGATCCACCCCACCCGCGGCGGCAAGGATCATCTGGTCCGGGCCGTAATGTTCCGACACAAAGCGTTTCAGGTCGTCGCGCGTGAAGGCGCTGACCCGTTCGGCCGGGCCGAGGATCGAGCGGCCGAAGGGCTGATCGGGGTAGGCCGCTTCCTGCAACCAGTCAAAGATCACATCGTCCGGCGTATCCAGCGCCTGCCCGATCTCTTGCAGGATCACGTGGCGTTCCACCTCGATTTCCTTCGGGTCGAACACCGGGTTCAGCACGATGTCGGCGATCACGTCGATCGCCAGTGGCACGTCATCCTGCAACACGCGGGCGTAATAGGCCGTCATCTCGCGGCTGGTGTAGGCGTTGATGTAGCCGCCCACATCCTCAATCGACTCGGCGATCTGCAGGGCGCTGCGCCGGGTCGTGCCCTTGAACGCCATGTGTTCAAGGAAATGCGCGATGCCGTTCTGCTCGACGCGCTCGTGGCGACCGCCCGCCATCACCCAGACCCCGACCGAGGCGGATTTCAGCCCCGGCATGGCCTCGGTAACGATGCGAAGGCCGTTCGGCAGGGTGGTCAGACGAGAACTCACGCGGCGATCCTTTCGTAGATCAGGGATTGCAGGGCGGCAAGGTCGTTGGGCACCTCGGTCAGCCGCTCGGGCCGCTCGAACAGGTCGGCCATGCGGGCGGGCAGCGCCGGGCGCAGGCCGATGGCAGCCTCGACAGCATCGGGGAACTTCGCCGGATGTGCGGTGGCCAGCGTGATCATCGGCGTGGCGCCCAGATGCCCCTCGGCCACCTTCACGCCGACGGCGGTGTGCGGGCAGATCACCTCGCCCGTCGTGCGATAGAGGCGGTCGATGGTGGCAGTCGTCTCGGCCTCGGAACAGCGGCCAGAGGCGAAGGTGGCGCGCAAACGATCGATCGCGCCCTGGCTGATGGTGAAACCGCCCTGCGCCAGTTCAGCCATCAGTTGCGTCACGGTGGCGCCATCGCGGCCGTAGGCGTCGAACAGCGCACGCTCAAAGTTCGACGACACCTGAATGTCCATCGACGGGCTGATCGAGGGTTTCACGCCATCGGTGACATAGGCGCCCGAGGTCAGCGCGCGGTGCAGGATGTCGTTCTGGTTGGTCGCCACCACCAGGTTTTCAATCGGCAGGCCCATGCCGCGGGCGATGTAGCCCGCGAAGATGTCGCCAAAGTTGCCGGTGGGCACGGTAAAGCTGACCGGCCGATGCGGGGCGCCAAGCGACACCGCCGAGGTGAAGTAATAGACCACCTGCGCCAGCACCCGCGCCCAGTTGATCGAATTCACGCCCGCCAGCCCGACCGCATCGCGAAAGGCGAAGTCGTTGAACATATCCTTCACGCGGGCCTGACAATCGTCGAAGTCGCCGTGCATCGCCAGCGCGTGGACGTTGGATTCGGTCGGCGTCGTCATCTGGCGGCGCTGCACCGGGCTGACGCGGCCATGCGGATAGAGGATGAACACATCCACATTGGCCAGCCCGCGGAACGCCTCGATGGCGGCCGAGCCGGTATCGCCCGAGGTCGCGCCGACGATGGTGACGCGCCTGCCAGACCGCGCCAGCGCCGCCTGAAACAACTGACCGATCAGCTGCATGGCGAAGTCCTTGAAGGCCAGCGTCGGGCCGTGGAACAGCTCCAGCAGGAAATGGTTGGCGCCAAGCTGCACCAGCGGCGCGCGGGCGGCGTGGCCAAAGCCCGCATAGGCGCGGGCGATCAGGTCGCGAAACTCCGCCTCGGTGAATGCGTTCCCGAGGAAGGGCCACATCACGCGAAAGGCGACCTCTTCGTAGCTCTGGCCCGCCAGCCCGGCGATTGCCTCTGCCGTCATCTGCGGCACGGCGTCGGGAACATAAAGCCCGCCATCGCGCGCCAGACCGGTCAACATCGCCTGTTCGAAGGTTAGGATGGGTGCTGCGCCCCGTGTCGATATGTAGTGCATCTTTCCCCGGCCCTAGACCTGTTTCCGCCTGATACGCCAGAGAAGCAGCCCTGTCATCCCCAGCCAGCAGAAGGCGAGGGAAAACCACGTGATGGCGTAGTTCAAGTGGTCATTGCGAATGCCCGAGGTATCGACCGGAACCGGCGAGATGGCGGCGCTTTCGCCGGGCATGTCCTTGGCGACGATCAGCACCGGCTCTGTCTTCAGCGCGGCGGCCATCTTCGCCACGTCGCGGGCAAACCAGATGTCGTCTTTCAGATCGGGCGCGGGGGTGAAGCTGTCCGTCTCGTTCGGCCATTGCAGGTTGCCGACCAGCGTGGTGGCAAAGCCGTCGCGTGGCGCAGCGGCGCCCGCTTCGGGCACAAAGCCGCGATCGACCATCACGCGGCGACCCTCTGCGGTAACGAAGACCGAGATGACGCGGTAGCCGGGGCCGGTGTCTTCGGTCGAGGTCAGCACATGCAGCTCATGCGGCTGCACCTCGCCCTTGGCCGTCACCGCAAGGTATTCGTCATGCGACGGGTCCGGATGCGCAGGCAGTGGCACCGGCGCGGCGGCGATGCGGGCGGTGATATCGGCCAGCATCGCCTCTTTCCATTGCAGGCGGTGCAATTGCCAGACGCCGAGGCTGACAAGGATCCCCGCGCCGATCAGGCCAAACAGGAACGGGAAGATGTAGCGACGGTTCATGACACTCTCCGGCAAGGAAAAAGCGCGCGCCTTGCGGCCCGCGCTTTGGGTCAGGCGACGCCCGGCCAAGGCCGGGCGCAGGGCTTGGGCTCAGGCGCTGCCCCAGATGTAGATCGCGGCGAACAGGAACAGCCAGACCACATCGACGAAGTGCCAGTACCAGGCGGCGGCTTCGAAGCCGACATGCTCGGTGGGCGTGAAGTCGCCCCGGATCGCCCGGATCAGGCAAACGCCCAGGAAGATCGTGCCGATGATGACATGCGCCCCGTGGAACCCGGTCGCCATGAAGAACGAGGCGCCGTAGATGTTGCCGGCAAAGCCGAAGGTGGCCTCGCTGTATTCATAGGCCTGGCAGAGCGTGAAGCAGGCGCCGAGGATCATCGCCAGGATCAGGCCGTTGATCATGTCCTTGCGGTTGTTCTCGTGCACCAGTGCGTGGTGGGCCCAGGTCGCCGCGGCGCCCGAGCACAACAGGATCAGCGTGTTGATGATCGGCAGGTGCCAGGGGTCGAAGGTCTCGATGCCCTTCGGCGGCCAGACCGCGTAAACCGCGCTTTCCGCCGCACCGCCGGGATAGAGGGCGTGCTTGAAGAAGGTCCAGAACCAGGCCGCGAAGAACATCACCTCGGACATGATGAACATGATGAAGCCGTAGCGCAGGCTGAGCCGCACCACCGGCGTATGCTCGCCCGTGTTGCCCTCGCGGACCACATCGGACCACCAGCCGTACATGACGTAAAGCACCATCAGCACGCCGATCACGAACATCCAGGGCCCCATGTCGTGCATCGCCAGCACGGCCCCGAACAGCATGATGAAGGCGCCAAGAGCCCCGATGAAGGGCCAGATGGACGGCGGCAGGATTTGGTAGTCGTGGTTTCTTTCGTGCGCCATATCGATCCCTCGTCGGCTCAGTTGACAGGTGCAGCAGGGGCGGTCGTTACCGCGGCCTGCCGTTCGGGCGTTTGCGCCTCGTGAAAGGTATAGGACAGCGTGATGTCCTTCAGGTTTACCATCTTCGGATCACGCGCAATCGACGGATCGACGAAAAAGGTCACCGGCATCTCGATTTTTTCATGCGGTTGCAGCGCCTGCGTGGTGGTGCAGAAACAGGCGATCCGCACGAAGTAGCCATCCACGGCCGAAGGCGTGACGCTGTACTGCGCCTGCCCGGTGATCGGGTGGTCGGTCGTGTTCTCGGCTTCGTAGAAGGCGATGCCGGTCTCGCCCAGCCGCAGCCGCATATCGGCCTGCAACGGGCGGAAGTGCCAGGGATTGCCATCCTCGGGCGCGGCGGCGAAGCGGATCGTCACCTTGCGGTTCAGCGGGTTTTGCGCGGCAAGGCCGGTCAACTGGCCAAGCTGCGGCCAGGCGGCCCAGGCCGCCCCGCCCGCGCAGACGGTGACAACCGCAAGCGCCGCGGCGGTGCGGATGACGCGGCCAAGCCCGCTCACGGCTTTGCCCCCGTCGCGGCGATCGTCGGCGGATTCGGCAGCGGTTCGTAGGACACCTTCACGATGGTCATGCCGAAGACGATGACGACGAAGGCCACCAGCGACAGACCGATGCCAAGGTTGCGGCCAAAGCGACGCTTGTGCAGCTCGTGTTCGGGCTGGAACGACATCACCAGCCCCCCAGGCCATAAAGCCGCAGCACGGCCTGCGCCAGCAGCGCGCCGAAATGCAGGAAGAGGTAGAGCAGCGAGAAGCGGAAGACGCGCTTTTCCACCGCGTATTTATCGGCCTCGGCCACCGCCTCGTCGCGCCGCCAGATCTTCCACGCGCCGCGCAGGAAGCCCGCGTTCAGCACGACCGAGGTGGCCAGATAGACCGGCCCGCCGATCGAGGTGAAGGCCATGCCGATCGCCACCGGCACCAGCAGCAGTGTGTAGACAAGGATATGCGCCCGCGTCGCCTTGCGGCCGTGCGTCACGGTCAGCATCGGCACGCCCGCGTTGGAATAGTCGTCCTTCATGAACAGCGCCAGCGACCAGAAGTGCGGCGGCGTCCACATGAAGATCAGCGCGAACATCAACACGCTTTCGACGCTGATCCCGCCGGTCGCCACGGCCCAGCCGATCATTGGCGGAAAGGCCCCGGCCGCGCCGCCGATGACGATGTTCTGCGGCGTCGAGCGCTTCAGCCACATCGTGTAGACGACCGCGTAGAAGAAGATCGTGAAGGCCAGCAGCGCCGCCGCGAAGGCATTCGCCGCCAGCGCCAGCATCACCACCGCGATCCCGGAAAGGCCAAGGCCAACCGCCAGCGCCTCGTCCGCGGTGACGCGGCCCGCGGGCACCGGGCGCCCGGCGGTGCGGCGCATCTTGGCGTCGATATCGGCATCCCACCACATGTTCAGCGCGCCCGAGGCGCCGCCGCCCAGGGCGATGAACAGGATCGAGGAGAAGGCGAGGACCGGGTGCACATGCACCGGCGCGACCAGCAGGCCGACCAGCGCGGTAAACACCACCAGCGACATCACGCGCGGCTTGAGAAGCTGGACGTAATCGCCGAAGCCCGCCTCGCCGCCCTGCTCGTAGACCCGAATGTCGCTCATGTCGTCCTCGTGTCGGGCGGGACCGCGCGTATCAGCCGCGCGGTCCGGCCTGCGCTCAGTTGGAGGCCAGCTGCACCGGCGCCGCCGGGGCATCCGCGCTGGCGAAGAGCTTCTTGGCCGCCACCAGCCACTTGGCGTAGTCGTCCTCGCTCAGCACCTTCACCTCGATCGGCATGAAGGCGTGGTCCTTGCCACAGAGTTCCGAGCATTGGCCGAAGTAGATGCCGGGCGTGTCGGCCTTGAACCAGGACTCGGCGACGCGACCGGGCACGGCGTCCTGCATCACGCCAAAGGCGGGCACTTTCCACGAGTGGATCACGTCGGCGCCGGTGATTTGCAGCACCACGGTCTTGCCGACCGGCACAACCAACGGATTGTCGACCGCCAGACGGTATTCGCTGTCGTCGTAGCCCGCCGCCTTCAGCTTGTCTTCGGTCAGCATGAAGCTGTCGAAGCCGATGCCTTCGTTCTTGTAGGCATAGCTCCAGAACCACTGGTTGCCGGTCACCTTCACGGTGATGTCGGCGGTGGGGATCTCTTCCTCAAGGAACAGCACCGGCAGCGAATAGGCCCCGATGATGACCAGAATCACGATCGGGATCAGCGTCCACGCGATTTCGAGCGGCGAGTTGTGGGTGAACTTCGCCGGCGTCGGGTTCGCCTTCTTGTTGAAGCGGATCATCACGAAGATCAGCAGCAGCGACACGAAGACCACGATCGCGAACATGATGTCGGTGATCATGCCCTCAAGCCCGTGGATGTGGCGCGCGACGATCGTTCCAGCGGGCTGGAACCCGATCGCGCCGTCCACCGGCTTGCCGATGATCGGCAGGGCGGTATCGGCAAAGGCGGCCGCGGCCGATGCGAAAAAGGCAATCCCGGCACCGAGGCCCGATTTCAACGTCGAGAGTCGCATCATGTGTTCCCGTTGCTTCGCGGCTGGCTGGGCCGCTGTTCGGTTCACTGGCCTTCCGGCGCAGTATCCCATTGTTTAGGCTTTCGGAGAAACCATATTACGGCGGGATCGACAAGCAAAACTGTTGCGGCATCGCGACGCCTGTTGATCTGAATCAATGACACGCGAAAGGCCAGCCGATGACGCAAGACAGCTTCCGCCCCTTCGAGACCGATCTGGACGAGGCGCGCGCGCTGGCGATTCTGCGCGCCGCCACCCAGGGCGCCGATGATGGCGAACTTTTCCTCGAACGCCGCCGGTCAGAGGCGCTGGTGCTGGACGACGGCCGTATCAAGACGGCGAGCTATGACGCTTCGGAAGGGTTCGGGCTGCGCGCGGTGCGGGGCGAAGTGGCGGGCTACGCACACTCCACCCATCTGACAGAGCAAGCTTTGTTGCGTGCGGCAGAAACCGCGCGGCTGGCGGTGGGCGACGGTGGCGGCACGATGGCCGACGCGCCGCTGGGCACCAACCGCCGCCTTTACACCGACGCCGACCCCATCGCGGGCGCCTCTTTCCCGGTCAAGGTCGAGACTCTGCGCGAGATCGACGCCTATGCCCGCGGCCTTGATTCGCGTGTCGTGCAGGTCTCGGCGACCGTCGCGGCCTCGTTGCAGGAGGTCGAGATTCTGCGCCCCGACGGGCTGCGCCTGACCGACGTGCGGCCGATGGCGCGACTAAATGTCTCGGTCATCGTGGAACATGCCGGGCGGCGCGAAAGCGGCGGCGCCGGGGGTGGCGGGCGCTTCGGGCTCGACAGTCTGATCGCCCGCGACAACTGGCAGGCGGTGGCGCGCGAGGCGCTGCGCATCGCGCAGGTGAACATCGAGGCCGTGCCCGCCCCGGCCGGGGTGATGGATGTGGTGCTGGGGCCGGGCTGGCCCGGCGTGATGCTGCACGAGGCCGTCGGCCACGGGCTCGAAGGGGACTTCAACCGCAAGGGCACCTCGGCCTTCGCCGGGCTGATGGGCGCCCAGGTCGCGGCGAAGGGCGTCACCGTGCTGGATGACGGCACCATCCCCGACCGTCGCGGTTCCATCACCGTCGATGACGAGGGCACGCCTTCAGGGCGCAACTTGCTGATCGAGGACGGGATTCTGGTCGGCTACATGCAGGACCGCCAGAATGCCCGGCTGATGGGCGTGGCCCCCACCGGCAACGGGCGGCGCGAAAGCCACGCGCATATCCCGATGCCGCGGATGACCAACACCTACATGCTGGGCGGCACCGCCGACCCCGCCGCCATTCTGGCCGACCTGAAGGACGGGATCTATGCCGTCGGCTTCGGCGGCGGGCAGGTCGACATCACCAACGGCAAGTTCGTGTTTTCCTGCACCGAGGCGTACCGGGTAAAAGACGGCAAGATCGGCGCCCCGGTGAAAGGTGCCACCCTGATCGGTGACGGCCCCGCCGCGATGAAACAGGTACGCGCCATCGGCAACGATCTGGCGCTCGACCCCGGCATCGGCAACTGCGGCAAGGCTGGGCAATGGGTGCCGGTGGGCGTCGGCCAGCCGACGCTGCTGATCGGCGGGCTGACGGTGGGCGGCTCGGCGTCCTGACGGCGAAGGCGCGGGCCGGGATCGCGGAGGCGAACATGGCCGGAAGGCAGATCACCATCGCGCTTTACGTCGCGCTGATGATCGTGGTGATCGTCGGCGCAGATGTGCTGTTCTTCAGGGACCGGTTCTGGGAACGGCTGATGGCAAATGTCGGGCTTGTCCTGGTGTTCCTGGCGTTCTTCCTGCGGTTCCTGAAACGATGAGGGGCCACGCGGCGTTCCGAAAGCGATTCACCGGCTATTAACCCTGCCCGTGCACCCTGCGACTCGCGAATGAAGCGAGGTCGACATGGCGGACGGGCAGTTTTCTTCTTCACCCCCCTGCACCCCAAGCACCCCGGAAGAGGACGCCCTCGCCCGGCTTCGCCTCATTCGCTCCCGCCGGGTCGGGCCGGTCACTTTTTGGCGGCTGCTGGCCGATCACGGCTCGGCCGCGGCGGCGCTGGCGGCGCTGCCAGAGGTCGCGCAGGCGGCCGGGGTCGAGGATTACGCCCCCTGCCCGATCGAATTGGCCCGCGCCGAGGTGGCCGCCGCGCGCCGGGCGGGCGCCCGGATGGTGCTGCGCGGGATGCCGCATTACCCGGCGGCGCTGGCCGATCTTCCCGACGCGCCACCGCTTTTGTGGGTGATCGGCGATACCGCCTTGCTGACGCGCCCGATGGTGGCGCTGGTCGGCGCGCGCAATGCCTCCAGCCTTGGGATCCGGATGGCGCGACGGATGGCGGGTGAGTTGAAAGAGGCGGGGTTTGTCGTGGTCTCGGGCCTTGCCCGCGGCATCGACGCCGCCGCGCATGAGGCCGCGCTGCCGGGCGCCACCGTTGCCGTGCAGGCCGGTGGCGTCGACGTGATCTATCCGGTCGAGAATGCCGACCTCGCCCGCCGCATCGCCGAGGCGGGATGCCGGGTGTCGGAACAGCCGATGGGGCTGGAACCGCAGGCCCGCCATTTTCCGGTGCGCAACCGGCTGATCTCGGGGCTGGCGCAGGCGGTCGTGGTGGTCGAGGCGGCGGCCCGGTCCGGCAGCCTGATCACCGCCAGAACCGCCCTCGATCAGGGGCGCGAGGTCTATGCCGTGCCCGGCCATCCGTTCGATGCCCGCGCCGGGGGCTGCAACATGCTGATCCGCGATGGCGCCACGCTGGTGCGCAGCGCCGCCGACGTGATCGAGGCGATCGCCCCCGCGCCGACGCCGCAGCCAGTGGCGCCGGCCCTGCCCCCGCCCGTGGTCGCCGATGAGGCAAAGCCCAAACGCCCGCTGTCACGCCCGCTGCGTGAAATCGCCGCGCTGCACAGCGCCATCCTCGCCCGGCTCGGCCCCAGCCCGATGGCCGAGGATCAGCTGATCCGCGACCTCGCGCTCAGCGCGGCCGAGGTCGCGCCGCAACTGCTGACGCTGGAGCTGGAGGGCAAGGTGCTGCGCCAGCCCGGTGGCCTGCTGTCAAAACTGAACTGATCGGACGGGCATCACTGCCCGATGGTGGTGCAGATCTCGGGGATGACGGGCCGGAACCGGGCACAGATCTCGGGCGTGGCATACCAGACGTCGGTCGACCCGATCTGCCAGGCCACCGCGACCCAGCCCGCCGCGGTGCGCTGATAAAGCACTTCCATGTGGGTGCCGTCCATGTATTGCGGGTCGTTGCCGTCGCGGTAGACCAGCGGCGTCATCCGCAGGTCGATCTGGCCGCCGCCCGGCCGCTGCGGCCGCAGCGCCGCGAATGCGACGTTGCCCGCCACGCGCAGCTGATCCACCACGAACTCCACCGGCGGGCCCAGATCCCATTCGGCATGGGGCCGCGCCGCATCCATCAGCGCCGCCCGCAGCGCCGTGCCCCGGGCTGGAACCTGCCAGCCGAAGGCAGGCCCGGCCAAGACCATCGCAAGCCCCGCCGCCATCATCCCGATCCGCATCGCCCACCCCCATGCCGCCGCCGTGGCGAGTGTCCGTCTGCCCCGGTCGCCGGTCAAGCGCGGCGCGCAGGGCAGAACCTCCATTGACATTGCCCGGCCTTCGCCCACATCTTGCCCCGCCGCCGCAAAGGCCGTGCCGAAAGAGAGTTTCATGCCAGTCGTCGTCGTCGAGTCCCCGGCCAAAGCCAAGACAATCAACAAATACCTCGGCGCCGATTACACGGTTCTCGCCTCCTACGGCCATGTCCGCGACCTGCCTGCCAAGGACGGATCAGTCGATCCAGACCACGATTTCGCCATGACATGGGAAGTCGCGACCGACAGCAAGAAACACATCCGGGCGATCACCGACGCGCTGAAAACCGACAATGAGCTGATCCTCGCCACCGACCCCGACCGCGAGGGCGAGGCGATTTCCTGGCACCTGCAAGAGGCGCTGGCGAAGGCGATCAAGAAGGATACCAAGGTCAGCCGCGTCACCTTCAACGCGATCACCAAGGCCGCCGTGACCGAGGCGATGGCGGCGCCGCGCCAGGTCGATACCGCGCTGGTCGAGGCTTACCTTGCCCGCCGCGCGCTGGATTACCTCGTCGGCTTCAATCTGTCGCCGGTGCTCTGGCGCAAGCTGCCCGGCGCGAAATCGGCGGGCCGGGTGCAATCGGTCTGCCTGCGTCTGATCGTCGAGCGCGAGATGGAGATCGAGGCGTTCCGGGCCCGCGAATACTGGACGGTGTCCGCCACCCTCGCCACCCCGCGCGGCCAGACCTTCGAGGCGCGCCTGACCGTGCTAGGCGGCAAGAAGCTGGACCGTTACGACATCGCGACGGCCGAGGCGGCGGAACTGGCGGTTCATGCCGTCACCTCGCGCGCCTTGACGGTGAAATCGGTCGAGGCGAAGCCCGCCAGCCGCAACCCCTACGCGCCCTTCATGACCTCCACCCTGCAACAAGAGGCCAGCCGCAAGTTCGGCATGGGCGCCAAGGCCTGCATGTCGACCGCGCAGCGGCTCTACGAGGCCGGATACATCACCTATATGCGGACCGACGGCATCGACATGGCGCCCGAAGCGGTGATGGCCGCGCGCGCCGAGATCGGCCGCCGTTTCGGCGCGGCCTACGTGCCGGAAAGCCCGCGCATGTACAAGAACAAGGCCAAGAACGCGCAGGAAGCGCATGAATGTATCCGCCCCACCGACATGGCCGCGGCACCCGATACGCTGAAGATCACCGATGCCGATCAGCGCAAACTCTACGACCTGATCTGGAAGCGCACCATCGCCAGCCAGATGGCCGCCGCCCGGATGGAACGCACCACCGTCGATGTCGCCAGCGCCGACGCGCAGGTGGAACTGCGCGCGACCGGTCAGGTCGTGCTGTTCGACGGCTTCATGGCGGTCTACGACGAAGGCCGCGACGACGACGAGGGCGAAGATGGCGCCCGCCTGCCGCAGATCATGCAGGGCGAGCCGGCCGAAAAGCGCCAGGTGGTGCCCGAACAGCATTTCACCCAGCCGCCGCCGCGCTACACCGAGGCGACGCTGGTCAAGCGGATGGAAGAGCTGGGGATCGGCCGCCCCTCCACCTACGCCTCGATCGTCACCACGATTCAGGACCGGGAATATGTGCGCAAGGACAAGAACCGCCTGATCCCCGAGGACAAGGGGCGGCTGGTGACGGCGTTCCTGACCAACTATTTCCGCAAATACGTGGAATACGACTTCACCGCCGATCTGGAAGAGCAGCTCGACGATGTCTCGGCCGGCAGCCGCGACTACAAGGATGTGCTGGCCCGGTTCTGGCGCGACTTTACCGCCGCCATCGCCGAAACCGCCGATCTGCGCATCGGCGAGGTGCTGGAAAAGATCGACGATTTCCTCGCCCCGCACCTCTACCCGCCGCGCGCCGACGGCAGCGATCCGCGCGTCTGCCCGACCTGTGGCAAGGGTCGGCTGAACCTGAAAACGGCCCGCTCGGGCGGCGCCTTCATCGGCTGCTCGAACTACCCCGAATGCCGCTACACCCGCCCGATCTCGGCGGTGAACGGCGAAGAGGCCGGCATGGTCGATGGCAAGGTGCTGGGGCTGGACCCTGCCGGGCTGGAGATTTCGCTGCGCAACGGCCGCTTCGGCCCCTACGTGCAACGCGGCGAGGCCAGCGAAGAGCTGCCGAAACCGCCACGCGCCAGCCTGCCCAAGGGCTGGGCCCCCGACACGCTGACGCTGGACCGGGCGCTGATGCTGCTCGACCTGCCCCGCGCCATCGGCCCCCATCCCGAAGACGGCGCCCCGGTCGAGGCGGCAATCGGTCGCTACGGGCCCTATGTGAAGCACAACACAACCTACGCCAACCTGCCCGATGTCGAGGAAGTCTTTACCATCGGCATGAACCGCGCGGTGGAGGTGCTGGCACAGAAGGCCACCCGCGGGCGTGGCGCGGGCGCCGCGGTGGCCCCGCTGAAGGAACTGGGCGAGCATCCCGATGGCGGGCCGATGCAGGTGATGGCGGGCCGCTACGGTCCTTACGTCAAATGGGGCAAGGTCTTCGCCACCCTGCCGAAAGAGATGGAACCGGAGGCCGTGACCTTCGACGAGGCGCTGGCGCTGGTCAACGAAAAGGCCGCGAAGACCGGCAAGGGCAAGGCGGCCAAGCCGCAGGCTGCGGCCAAGCCCAAGGCAGCGGCGAAACCGAAGGCGGCAACGAAACCCAAAGCCGCCGCCAAGCCGAAAGCGGCGGCCAAGCCCAAAGCTCCGGCCAAGCCGAAAGCTGCGCAAACCTGAGCGGCCGCCCTTCTTTCTGGTGAAAATACTCCACAGGGGTCGCCATTGATGCGCCATTGGTTCAAGCCCAATGGCGACGGGGTGTGAAACCCCCGCCTGCCCGGCCAGTCAAGCGCCGCGGTGCGGCGATTGACACCCCGTCCGCCCCGCGCCACAACCATGCTCAGGGATTTTTCGGGAGAGCCTCATGAAAAAGGTCTATGCCGACGCGGCCGCGGCGCTCGACGGCCTGTTGTTCGACGGGATGATGATCGCTTCGGGCGGCTTCGGCCTTTGCGGCATCCCCGAGTTGCTGATCGCGGCGATCCGGGATGCGGGCACGAAGAACCTGACGGTGGCCTCGAACAACGCGGGCGTCGATGATTTCGGCTTGGGCATCCTGCTGCAGACCCGGCAGGTGAAAAAGATGATCTCGTCCTACGTCGGCGAGAATGCCGAATTCATGCGGCAGTACCTGTCGGGCGAGCTGGAGCTGGAGTTCAACCCGCAGGGCACGCTGGCCGAACGGATGCGGGCCGGTGGCGCGGGCATTCCCGGCTTCTACACCCGCACCGGCGTCGGCACCGTCATCGCCGAGGGCAAGGAACACAAGGATTTCGACGGCCAGACCTACATTCTGGAACGCGGCATCGTCGCCGACCTCGCCATCGTCAAGGCGTGGAAGGCCGACCCTTCGGGCAACCTCGTCTTCCGCAAGACCGCGCGCAACTTCAACCCGCCCGCCGCCACCTGCGGCAAGGTCTGCGTGGTCGAGGTCGAGGAAATCGTGCCGCTCGGCAGCCTCGACCCCGACAAGATCCACCTGCCCGGCATCTACGTGCACCGCCTGATTCAAGGGCAGCACGAGAAGCGCATCGAGAACCGCACCGTTCAGGCGGCCTGAGGAGGGCGCTCCGGTGGCAAACGCGCGGCATTCCCCCTACGAAGGGCTACCGGCCAAATGCTACTGGCGAACCGGCGTGGCCGAGCGTGCGCCGCTCGACCCCGGCCAGCTTTACACACCGAAATTTCCGGTCAGCCGCAAGCTGCGCGTGGTCACTGCCGGAAGCTGCTTTGCCCAGCATGTCGGCCGCGCGCTGCGGGGCGCCGGGCTGAACGTGGTGGATACCGAGCCGTTGCCCGCGGGCCTTCCGGCCGCGCTGACCGCCGATTACGGCTTCAACCTCTTTTCGGCGCGCTACGGCAACATCTATACGGCGGCGCAGCTGTTGCAATTGTACCGCGAGGCGTTCGGGCTGAAGGCACCCACCGACCCGGTCTGGATGCGCGACGGGCGCCATTTCGACTCTCAGCGCCCGGCGATCGAGCCGCGCGGCCATGCCACAGCCGATGATGTGCTGCGACACCGGGCGCATCATCTGGCCCAGGTGCGCAAGGCGTTCGCGCAGGCCGATCTGTTCGTCTTCACCTTCGGCCTGACCGAGGCCTGGCGCGATGCCGAAACCGGAACCGTCTTCCCGACCGCGCCCGGCACCGTCGCCGGGACGTATGATCCCGACCGGCACCGTTTTCACAACTACACGGTGGCCGAGGTGCTTGGCGATTTTCGCGCCTTCATGAAGCTGATGCGGGGCCTGAACCCGAAGGTCCGCTTTCTGGTGACGGTGTCGCCGGTGCCGCTGACCGCCACCGCCAGCGGCGAACATGTCGAGGTTGCGACCAGCTATTCTAAGGCGGTGCTGCGGGCGGCCTGCGGCACGCTGGCGGCTGAAGACCCCCGCGTGGATTACTTCCCGTCCTACGAGATCATCACCTCGCTGAACAATCGCGGCGCCTATTTCGAGGCCAACCGCCGGTCCGTCTCGGATGCCGGGGTGCATGCGGCGATGCAGATGTTCCTTGACGCGCATGGTCTGATTCCGGTCGGTGTGCCCGCGACAGAGGCTGCGGCCGACGATGACCCGGTGCGCTGCGAAGAAGCCTTGCTGGAGGCGTTCGCGCGATGATCCGGGTGCAGGTGATCGGAAACTCGCATGTTGGCGCGCTGCACCTGGCTTGGCAGGCAGCCGCGGTTCCGGGCATCGAGATGCGGTTCTTTGCGGCGTCCTACCGCCCCGGATACACGATCGATCGGCTGAACGATGGCAGCTATGGCCTTCCGCCGCCGCGTAACCGCGCCGAACGGGCGGTCGCCGAAGGCGCTGCCCGGCTGAACGATGGCGCCACCTCGATTCGCGTCGACGACATGGACGCGGTGGTTTTTGCCGGGCACCCGACCCGGCCCGAGATTCTGGCCCGCCTTCTGGCGCAATCCGATATCGACGGGCTGCGGGCAACCGGCGCCGACACGCTGCTGTCGGTGGGTCTCTTCGATGACATCTGCGCGGCGCTGGCCCGCGCGGCCCTGCCCGCCCCGCACCCGGCCGCGACCGCCCGACCGCGCCAGATCATCCTGCCGCGCCCGGCGCAGGCGGCGACGCTGCTGCTGTCGGCCAATCCGGGCGCCCTGCCCTGGAAGCGGCTGGCGGAAAACCCCGAGGGCGTGACCGGTGCCTTCACCGCCTACGATCGCGCCATGACCGCGGCGATGGCGGATCATGGCCTGACCTACCTTCCGCAACCGCGCGAGACCCGGACGCCCGAGGGCCTGACCGATCCGCGCTTCCTGGCCGATCCCTCGGCCGCGCTGCCGCAGGACAAGGCCGCCCGCGAGGATCACAGCCATATGGGTGCCGACTACGGCGCCATCTGCCTTGACGACATTGCTGCCGCCCTGACGGGCGCAGAAACCCGCATCCAGGGCCGCCCCTGATCCGGGGCCGGCCGACCAGACCAAGAAGAGGGCGAACGAACATGGCTTGGGACCGCAACCAGATGGCCGCGCGCGCGGCGCAGGAACTGCAGGACGGGATGTATGTCAACCTCGGGATCGGCATCCCGACGCTGGTGTCGAACTACATCCCCGATGGGGTCAACGTGACCCTGCAATCGGAAAACGGGATGCTGGGCATGGGCCCCTTCCCGCTGGCCGGGCGCGAGGATGCGGATCTGATCAACGCCGGCAAGCAGACCATCACCGAACTGCCGCAGACGGCGTATTTTGACAGCGCGCAGAGCTTCGCGATGATCCGTGGCGGCAAGATCGCGATGGCCATCCTTGGCGCGATGGAGGTTTCCGAAACCGGCGACCTTGCCAACTGGATGATCCCTGGCAAGCTGGTCAAGGGCATGGGCGGCGCGATGGACCTTGTCGCGGGGGTCGGCCGCGTCGTGGTGGTGATGGATCACGTCAGCAAACACGGTGAATCGAAGGTGCTGAAAGCCTGCACCCTGCCGCTGACCGGCAAGGGCGTGGTCGACCGCATCATCACCAACTTCGGCGTCTTCGACGTGGTCGAGGGCGGCCTGAAGATCGTGGAATGCGCCGAAGGGGTGAACGAAACCGAAATGCGCGCCGCGACCGAGGCGACCATTGTCGGTTGAGGACGAGATCACGCGCGAGGTTGCGGGGGCCAAGGGCCGCTATGTGATCCGGCGTGACGGCGGCGAGGCGGAGCTGACCTATTCCATCGCGTCGCCGGTGCTGATCATCGCCGACCACACCGAGGTGCCCGACAGCTTTCGCGGCACCGGTGCAGGCCTTGCGCTGGTGCAGCGGCTGGTGGCCGACGCGCGGGCCGAAGGGGTGAAGATCTTCCCGCTCTGCCCCTTCGTGAACGCCACGCGCAAGCGGCATCCCGAATGGGCGGACGTGTTCGTCTGACCTCAGTTCGCCGCGGTGCGGAACACGCAGCCGTCGCTGACCAGTTCGGGCGGCGTCAGGCAAAGCCCCTGCGCCACCGTCCAGGCGGCCAGCACCTTCGGCACGTAGTCGCGCGTTTCGGCGATTGCGGGCACGCCCCCCGCCGATTTCACCGCATTCTCGCCCGCGTTGTAGGCGGCCAGCACCATGACCGGATCCTGATCGAAGGTCTTCATCAGCCAGTCGAGATAGCTGACCCCGCCCTTGATGTTCTGCGCCGGGTCGAACACGTCGCCAACCTTGAAGCGCGAGGCCGTGGCCGGGACCAGCTGCATCAGGCCCTGCGCCCCGGTCGAGCTGACGGCCTTGGGGTTGCCGTTCGACTCGATCCCGATCACCGCCAGCGCCAGCGCGGGGGAAACCTGCGTGCCGATGGTGGCGGCCAGAATCTCTTTGCCGTAGGTGGTGGCGATCTGCTGCATGTCGGTCAGCCGAGGCGCGGTGACGGATTGGCCGTCGGGGCCCAGCGTCAGCGCCGCCAGCGCCTTGCCGAACCGCCCCGAACGGTCGTCGATCGCGGGCGAAACCGCATCCCAGTACCAGCCATAGCGCGCACTGCCCTGCGGAAGTGACGGCACAGGCGCCAATCCAGCGACGCCGGTCCCCGGCGCGGGGGTGATCGGCGGGGCGGGCTCGGGCGGCGGGGCCAGGCGGGCGGCCTGTTCGGCCGGGTCGATCTGCACGGTGATGAACCGCTTTGCGCCCGGCGTCGGCGGCTTGACCATGTGAAACGTGAAGCCGGTCGTCGCATCCTGATCCTGCGCCCAGCCCGAACCGGGGCAGATCGCAACCGCGATACCTATTCCTAGCGCAATCCGCCGCATGACATGGACCTGCTCTGCCCCGTTTCGGGTCGTTACACTCCTTTTCGCAGAAAACCGCTGCCGATTCCATCTTTTCCGGAACCCTGGGGGTTTTGCCGGTTTCGCCACCAAAAAACCCCGCCAGAAAAGTCGAAACACGCATAGCGTGTGCCATTAATCGTTATCATTTTCATAGACTTAGACTGAACTATCTCGATTTCGTGTGGCCCGGTGAGAAAATGTCAACCGTCCGAAAATGTACGAGTGCTGCCCAAGTGTGGCCACGATTCGGGGGCTATATCAGGACATGCCGAAACGGAAACGAACCGGAACGGAACCCGGTGAGACCAACCCGAGGCGGCGAGCAACGACAAACACTACCTTCCTCATGAACCTTGAAAGGGACACCCAAATGAAACTGTTCAACCTCCTGAAGAACTTCCGCAACGACGAAGATGGCGCCGTGACCGTTGACTGGGTCGTGCTGACCGCCGCGATCGTCGGCCTGGGCATCGTCGTCATGAACACCGTTGGCACCGGCCTGTCGACGACCGCTTCGACCCTGTCGACCAACATCGGCACCGCCGCTGGTGGCAGCGCGACCAACACCTCGATCACCTACTGATCTCTGGTCTCTGACCTGATCGAGACAACAGGCCGCGCCTTCCCGAGGGCGCGGCCTTTTTCCAAGATGAGGGCCTGGCACGCCATGACGGCACTTCCGGTTTGCCTGCGCCGCCTCCTCGAACCAGACGGACGCAAAGTTTCAAGGTGCTGACATGTACAATCGCGCGGTAGAGTTTCTACGTGACACCGATGGCGCCGTGACCGTCGATTGGGTCGTTCTGACCGGGTCGATCGTCACGATTACGCTTTTGCTTCTCAGCGACATGACATCCGGCGTGGACATCGCTGCCAAGAACATTCCTGATCGCGCAGTCGGTGTGGCAAACAGCATCAAGACGATCAACTACTAGGCCGCTGGCCCCTACGCGAAGGCCATTGCGCCACGCATCGCCGCGCCCGAAGACTCCCCCAGTCCTTCCATCCTTTCGCCGTAATTCCGTGCGATCGTCGCTGATCGAGGGGCAAATGGCGCGCAAGACGTCGAACGACTCCTGACCGTTTGTGAGAGGCAGCAACATGCGTATGGTATTCACTCTGGTCCTGGTTCTCGGCGTCGCGCTTGCCGGATTCGCCGTTTACATGGCGCGCGGCATCCTCAACCAGAACGCCGCGGCGATGGCCAATCAGGGCAAGCCCGCGGCCACCGTGCCGCTTTACGTGATCCGCAAGGATGTCGTCTTCGGCGATGTGCTGAAGAAGGAAGACGTCGCGACCGTGCCCTGGCCGAAAGAGGCCGTGCCCGCCACCGCCTTCACCGATCTGGCGACCCTCTTCCCGCCCGGCGACAACAAGACGCGCGTGATCCTTCGCCCGATGCAGAAATTCGAGCCGATCCTGACCACCGGCGTCACCGCGCCCGGCGAGGCCGCCGGGATCACCACGCAGCTTGAGGCCGGGATGCGCGCCTTCGCGATCAAGGTCGATGTGACCTCGGGCGTGTCGGGCTTCCTGCGGCCGGGCGACCGCGTCGATGTCTACTGGACCGGCACCAATACCACCGACCACACCGATGTGACGCGGCTGATCGAGCCGGGCATCAGCGTCGTTGCCGTCGACCAATCCTCCAACGCCGATCCGACCAAGCAGGCCACCATCGCGCGGACCGTGACGGTTCAGGCCACGCCGCAACAGGTGGCAACGCTCGCGCAGGCACAGGCCACCGGAAAGCTGGCGCTGTCGTTGCTGGGCGCGCAAGATACCACGGTCGCCAGCGCGGTCGAGGTCGACTCGAACCGGTTGCTGGGCATCCAGCAGCAGGCCCCGGTGGCCGAAGCGCCGAAGCCGAAGGTCTGCACCGTGCGCCAGCGCAGCGGCGATCAGGTCGTCGAAGTGCCGATCCCCTGCACGAACTGAGGCCGCACTTGACCCGCAGGAAATCGTGACGCCGCGCCCCACCGATCGGGCGCGGCGTCGAAATTTGCGCGTTGCGTGGCCCTGTTGCCGGTTATCCACAATGAGATCGTGCTGCAAACGTTTGATTCTTGCATAAAAACGACGGTTCCGGCATTGTGATCGAAATATGGGGCGAAAAGACCCGCAGTTGGGCGTGATCGGAGAGGCAGATCACATGAGCATTCGAAGACTTCTTCAGGCTGGCCTCATGGGGGCCGCGGTTGTGGTGGCCGTGGCGCCGCAGGCGATGGCCGAAACGCTGCACGTTCAGGCCGGGGCACCCTCGAACGCGCTGAATGTGACCATGAACCGCGCGGTGGTGCTGGAAAGCGATACCTCGTTCTCGGAACTTTCGGTGGCGAACCCCGGCATTGCCGACATCTCCACCCTGTCCGACAAGACGATCTACGTCCTGGGCAAGGCGCCGGGTCGCACCACGCTGACCCTGCTCAGCCCCGACGGCAAGCTGATCACCAACGTCGAAGTTCAGGTGACCCCGGACGTCGGCGAGTTGAAAGAGCGGCTGAAGCAAATCCTGCCGACCGAAAAGATCGACGTGCGCACCGCCAATGACGGCATCGTGCTGTCCGGAACCGTCTCCAGCTCGTCGCGGCTGGACCGCGCGCTGGAACTGGCGCAGCGCTACGCACCGGGCCGGGTTTCCAACCTGATGAGCGTTGGTGGCACCCAACAGGTGATGCTGCAGGTCCGCTTTACCGAAATGCAGCGCTCGGTGGAAAAGAGCCTCAGCTCCAGCCTTGCCATCAACAATGGCGCCACCGGCAAGGTCGGCGTGCTGGGCGGCACCGGCTCGCTGACCAACGGCGCCACGAACCAGAGCCTGTTCGGCGGCACCGCCGCCCCCACGGCGGCCAACAGCCAGGGCGCGATCACGCTGGGCTTTTCGGCCGGCAGCATGCAATTCGCCGTGCTGCTTGAGGCGCTGGAATCCAAGGGCGCCGTGCGCACCCTGGCCGAACCGAACCTGACCGCCCTGTCGGGGCAAGAGGCGAAGTTCCTCGCCGGTGGCGAATACCCGATCCCGGTGCAGGACTCGAACGGCAACGTCACCGTGCAGTACAAGCCCTTCGGTGTCGGGCTGAACTTCACCCCGACGGTGGTCGACGGCAACACCATCAACCTGCAGATCAACGCCGAGGTTTCGGCGATCGACAGTTCGGTCAGCTACAACAACAACGGCTTCAACATCAACGCGTTCAAGACCCGGCGCACCTCGACCACGGTCGAAATGCATGACGGCGAAAGCTTCGCGATTGCGGGCCTGTTGCAGGACAACTTCACCGACATCGTCGGTCAGGTGCCGTGGCTTGGCGATGTGCCGATCCTGGGCGCGCTGTTCCGCAGTGCCGATTTCCAGCGCAACCAGAGCGAACTGGTGATCATCGTCACGCCGCACCTCGTTTCGCCGACGCGCGGCAACGCGCTTTCGATGCCGACGGACCGGGTCGCCCCGCCGAGCGAAAAGGGGCTGTTCCTCTACGGCAACGTCACCGGCAAAGCGCCGAGCGGGCGGGCGGGCGAAGTCGCCAAGCAAGACTTCAACGGCGCCTACGGCTATGTGATGAACTGAGGGATGCAGGCAATGGCGGCGGGGCGGCATATGCGGATGATCCTGATCGGGGCGGGCCTTCTGGCGCTGGCCGGTTGCGTTGGCGAGGGTGAAGTCGGTTCCTCGATGAGCCAGAGCGGCTTCGGTCAGGCGACCGCGACCAACATCGGCATCGAAACCGGGCAACTGTCCTATGCCGTCGATCTGTCGCGCCGCTTCGCCTCGGAAGTGCCGAATACGGTGAACTTCGAATTCGACAGCGCCACGCTGGACGAGGGCGCCCGCGTGACCCTGCGCAAGCAGGCCGACTGGATCCGCCAGTTCCCGGAAGTGCGCTTCCGCGTGTTCGGATATACCGACGAAGTCGGCAGCGAGGCCTACAACAAGGGCCTCGGGATGCGCCGGGCGCAGGCGGTGGTGGCCTTCCTGTCCACCCAGGGCATCTCGCGCGCGCGGCTGGAGGCGGTGGTCTCTTACGGCAAGACGCAGCCGCTGATCGACGTGCCGACGCCGGAACGGCGCAACCGGCGCGCATTGACCGACGTGTCGGGCTTCGTGAAGGGCTCACCGCTGGTGCTCGACGGCAAATACGCCGACATCATCTACCGCAGCTATGTCGAGTCGGCCGCGCCGAAGAAAGACAGCGGCGGATCGAGTGGATCAAGCGGTTCGGGCGGCTCCGGCAGCTCGACCGGTCCCGCGCCGATCGTGAAGTAAGGCCCACCGGGGGCGGCACGAATCGCCCCCCGGCCTGCCCTGCTCCGTTCCGAAATCCTGTCCAATCCCGCGCCGCTTTACGCGAAAGCGCCGGATAATGACGGATTTTTAGCCCCAATGTTGCCAACATTCCCCGCCATCGTCGCCGAAAGGAAAGGCGCGATTCCCGATCGCGCACGGGCAAGACGTGACGGAGCCGACCGCATGTAGGTCGGCGCAGACAGAGCAGTCTCCGCATCGTCCGATACCCGATAAAGAAGGATGTGAGGCCATGACCACTGTTGCAGCGCTGAAGCAGGAACCAGCACCGATCCGTGCGTGCACCGTTTCGCGGGACGTGCAGAATTTCGACCTCGTCATCGAAGACATGGAAGCCGAATACGGCGAAGCCTGGGGCGACCTGACCTTCAACGATGCGATGCTGTTTTTGTCGCAGCCCGATGCGGTCACGCTGGAATGCGTCGCCATCGCGCTGGATGACAAGGACGAGGCCGATCTGGCCCGCGTCAGCGAGCTGATCAAGCAGGCCAAGGCGCTCGGGATCAAGGTGATCCTGATCGCGGAAGAGGTCAGCCCGATCATCCTGCACCAGATGCTGCGGCTTGGCGCCGACGACTTCGTGCCCTACCCGCTGCCCGAGGGCGCGCTGCACGAGGCCATCGAACGCACCCGCCAGCCCGCCCCGGTGGCCCTGGCCGAAGCGCCCGCCCCGGCACCCGAGCCGATGACCGGCGCCTCGCCCACCTTCAAGGCCAAGGGCGACCGCGATGGCGTCGTGCTGCCGGTCCACGGCCTCGCCGGTGGCGCTGGCGCCACCACCTTTGCGGTGAACCTTGCCTGGGAACTTGCCACCGTCGCCAAGAAAGACGGGCCGCGCGTCTGCCTGCTCGACCTCGATTTCCAGACCGGTTCGGTCGCGACCTATCTCGACCTGTCGCGGCGCGAGGCCATTCTGGACATCCTGTCCGATGCCAGCGCCGTCGACAGCGACGCCTTCATCCAGTCGCTTCAGACCTTCAACGACAAGCTGCACGTCTTCACCGCCCCGGCCGAGATGCTGCCACTTGACATCATCGGCCCGGAAGACATGGACCGGCTGATCACGATGGCCAAGACCAACTTCGACTTCGTCGTGATCGACATGCCGAAGACGGTGGTGCCCTGGACCGAAACCGTGCTGCATCAGGCCCATGTCTATTTCGCGCTGGTCGAGCTTGACATGCGCTCGGCGCAGAACGCGCTGCGCTTCATCCGTGCGCTGAAGGCCGAGGAGCTGCCGTTCGAGAAACTGCGCTACGCGCTGAACCGGGCGCCGAAATTCACCGACCTGTCGGGCAAGGCGCGGGCCAAGCGGATGGCGGAAAGCCTTGGCATCGACATCGAACTGATGCTGCCCGACGGCACGCGCCAGGTTACCCAGGCGAACGACCACGGGCTGCCGCTGGCCGAGACGGCCGCAAAGAACTCGCTGCGCCGCGAAATCCAGAAACTCGCGAAATCCCTGCACGATCTGAACAAGGCGGCCGAGGCCGGCAAAGCGTAAGAGGTACCGGTCATGGCCATGTTCTCGCGTTTCAAGAAACCCGGAGAGGACGGCCCCGCACGGCCGTCGCCGATGGCCAAGGTCACGCAAGCGGTGAACGCCCCGCTGGCGCCAGTGTCGCCCGCCGCAGCGCCCAAGGCCCGCGTGCAACCGGTGGCGCCGCCCAAGCCGACGGCACAGGCGGTCGCGCAGGACAAGGAACGCAAGCGCCGCGACCGTCTTGGCGACATCAAGCTGGAACTGCACAAGCGCCTGCTGGACAACCTCAACCTCGCCGCCATCGAATCCGCGCCCGAGGCCAGCCTGCGGGCGGAAATCGCCGCCATCGTCGGCGAGGCCCTCGATGAAATGTCGATCGTCCTGAACAAGGAGGATCGCAGCACCGTCAACCAGGAGCTTTACGACGAGGTCATGGGCCTCGGCCCGCTGGAGCCGCTGCTGAAAGACGACAGCGTCAACGACATTCTGGTGAACGGCCCGCATCGCATCTTTGTCGAGCGTAACGGCAAGCTGGAACTGACCGAGATCACCTTCAAGGATGAACGCCACCTGCTGCGGATCATCGACAAGATCGTGTCGGCCGTGGGTCGCCGCGTCGATGAATCCAACCCCTACGTCGACGCCCGTCTGGCCGACGGCAGCCGCTTCAACGCGATGGTGCCGCCGGTCGCGGTGGATGGCAGCCTCGTCTCGATCCGGAAATTCAAGAAGGAAAAGCTGGGCATCCCCGATCTGGTCCGCTTCGGCGCCTTCACCGAAGAAATGGGCGCCTATCTGCAGGCCGCCGTGGCCACCCGGCTCAACATCATCGTGTCGGGCGGGACGGGGTCGGGCAAGACCACCACGCTCAACGCGCTTTCATCCTTCATTGACAACTCCGAGCGCATCCTGACGATCGAGGATACGGCGGAACTTCAGTTGCAACAGGTCCACGTCGGCCGGATGGAAAGCCGCCCCGCCAACGTCGAAGGCAAAGGTGCCGTGACCCAGCGCGACTGCTTGCGCAACGCGCTGCGGATGCGCCCCGACCGAATCATCGTCGGCGAAACCCGCGGCGAGGAAGTGATCGACATGCTGCAGGCCATGAACACCGGCCACGACGGGTCGATGACCACGATCCACGCCAACTCGGCGCGCGACGGCGTCAGCCGTCTGGAAAACATGGTCGCGATGGCCGGCATCGAAATGCCGATCAAGGCCGTCCGCTCGCAGATCGCCGCCGCCGTGAACCTGATCGTGCAGGCCAGCCGCCTGCAGGACGGCAGCCGCCGCATGGTCTCGATCACCGAGATCACCGGGATGGAAGGCGACGTCATCTCGATGCAGGAAATCTTCCGCTACGAGCGGCTGGGGATGGAACCTTCCGGCAAGATCATCGGCCGCTTCAATGCGACCGGCGTGCGCTCGCATTACTCCGATCGCTTCAAGCAGTGGGGCTACAACCTGCCCGCTGAAATCTTCGACGCGATCCCATAAGGACACCGCCATGCAGTTCAGCGCAGCCCCCCTCATCTACGGTCTGATTTTCTTCGGCGTGCTCATGCTCGTCGAAGGCATCTACCTGACCGTGTTCGGCAAATCCATCAGCCTCAACAGCCGCGTCAACCGCCGCCTTGCGCTGATGGAAAAAGGCGGCCGCCGCGAGGAGGTTCTGGAACAGCTCCGCAAGGAGATGAGCCAGCACATCAACTCGCGCGGGATCCCGCTTTATTCGATGCTCGCGACCAAGGCGCAGAAGGCCAACATCGCCTTCTCGCCCAAGGCCCTGATTGGCATCATGGCCCTGCTGTCGCTGTTCGCCTTTATCGGCCTGACCATCGGCACCTCGGCCTCGATGCCGATCCGGGCTGGCGTGGCCGTGCTGATGGGCGTTGGCGGCGTCTACACCTGGGTCGGCAACAAGGCCAAGAAGCGGCTTGCCGCGATGGAGGAACAATTGCCCGAAGCGGTCGAACTGATGGTGCGCAGCCTGCGCGTCGGCCACCCGTTCTCGGCCGCGATCGGCATCGTCGCCAAGGAGGTGCCCGACCCGCTGGGATCTGAATTCGGGGTGATCGCCGATGAAGCCGCCTATGGCCGCGACATTTCCGACAGCCTCAAGGCGCTGGCCGAACGGATGGACATGCAGGATTTGCGCTTCCTTGCCGTGGCGGTGACGATCCAGTCGCAATCGGGCGGCAACCTGGCCGAGATTCTGGACGGCCTTGCCCGCGTCATCCGCGCCCGCTTCAAGCTCTTTCGCCGCGTGAAGGCCATCACCGCCGAGGCGAAATGGTCGGGCATGTTCCTGTCGGCCTTCCCGATCGGCGCGATGATCATGATCAACGTGTTGCAGCCGCACTATTACGACGACGTCGAGAATACATCCTCCTTCATTCCGGCCTGTCTTATCGTGGCGGGTTTCCTCATCGCGAACGTGATTTTCATGCGCGCGATGGTCAACATCAAGGTTTAAGGGGTCCGCGTCATGGAACTGATGAACTCGATCAATGCCGCGCTGGTCTCGTCGCTCGGGCCGCTCGGGCCGCTGATCGCGGTTGGCGGGCTCGGGATTTTCCTCATCCTGCTGACGCTGTCGGCGATGATGAAGAAAACCATCGACCCGATGGAAAAGCTGCAACGCTCGCTGAAGGCCGAAGCCGAGGCCCGCAAGAGCACCAAGAGCCAGGCGCTGCGCACCGCCGATCGCGCCGACAAGTTGCAGAAATTCGCGACCTTCCTCGAACCGCAGAACGAATCCGAGCTGTCGGCCGCCCGACTGACCATGCTGCGCGCGGGCTACCGGTCCAAGAACGCGGTGCGCACCTTCCATGCCGTGCAATTCGCGCTCGGCCTCGGGCTGCTGGCCGTCGGCATGGTCTATTCGCTGATCCTCAGCCAGACCACCGAGGTCGGCACCCGGTCGCTGATGCTGTACACGCTGCTGCCCGGTGCCGTCGGCTACTACCTGCCCAAGCAATACATCGGCAAGCGCGTGAAGAAGCGCACGGAAGAGATCATCAACGGCTTCCCTGACTCGCTCGACATGATGCTGGTCTGCGTCGAGGCTGGCCAATCGCTCGACCAGTCGATCGTGCGGGTGTCGAAGGAAATCCGCGCCGGCTACCCGGCTCTGTCGGAAGAATTCGAAATGGTCGCGCATGAGATCAAGGCGGGCAAAGACCGCGTCACTGTGCTGCGCGACATGTCGGAACGCTGCGGCGTGCCGGACGTGTCGTCCTTCGTGACGGTGCTGATCCAGTCCGCCACCTTCGGCACCTCGATCGCCGAGGCACTGCGGGTGTTCTCGGCCGAAATGCGCGACAAGCGCGTCATGCGGGCCGAGGAAAAGGCCAACAAGCTGCCGACCAAGTTGACACTCGGCACGATGATGTTCACCGTGCCGCCACTGATGATCATCCTGATCGGTCCGTCGATCCACGGGATCGCGACGACGCTGGGCGGCAAGGGCACGCATTTCTAAGGGGCAGGTTCGCTGGGCAGGCTGGCACGGATCGCGGCACTGGTCGCTACCCTCACCGCGCTGGCTGGCTGCCAGCCCGATGGCACCCTGACGCCCGAACGTGTGGGCCCCGCCCCGCCCGCCGGAACCCCCACCGTGACCGAAGCGGTCGATGGGCTGATCGTCGGCCACCGGCTGATGGCGGCGGGCGAATACGAACTGGCGCTGCACGCATATTACCGCGCCGCCGCCGAACACGGGCTGAACGCGGATGTGCTGTCCGCCCTCGGCTCGGCCAACCTCAAGCTCGGGCGGCTGGGTCAGGCCGAACAGAACCTGCGCGCCGCGGTCAAGCTGGACCCGACCTTCGTGCCCGCGCTGAACAACCTTGGCGTCGTCTTGATGAACGAGGGCAAGTATGGCGAGGCCAAATTGGTGTTCCAGAACGCCTTCGCGCTCGACAGTGGCCAATCCGACCTGATTCGCGAAAATCTGAGCCGCGCTCTCGCAATGATGGACGATTCCGGCTATTCTTCGCCGACGGAGGCGCCGAAATTCGATTTGGTCAGAAGGGGTAACGGGCGTTACCTGCTGCTGTCCACGAAATAGGGGCAGAGCAGCAAAAAGGACGCGAAATGCGCCACCTTGGGTTGATCGGGCTGTGCCTCTGCGGCACGGTTCTGCTTGCGGGGTGCCAGCAGGCAGAACGCAACAAGATCCAGAAAGAGGTCGACAGCATCAACGCTGCCGACCGTTCCAATCTTGATGCGATCGAACTGACCATTGCCGACCCCAACGAGGCGGTGACCTACTTCACCAAATCGGTCGAGAAATATCCCGATAAGACCGACCAGAAACGCTATCTGGCCAAGTCGCTGATCCGCGCCCAACGCCCCACCGAGGCCGCCAAGGTCTGGGCCGACGTCGTCGCCGCGAAGGACGCCAACAACGAGGACAGCGTCGATCTGGCCGATGCGCTGATCCGGGCGAACCAGTGGACGCAGGCGGAAAAGGTGCTGGACGGCATTCCGCCCACCCACGAAAGCTTTGACCGCTACCGGTTGGAAGCGATGGTGGCGGACTCGCGCAAGGAATGGAAGAAGGCCGACAGCTTCTACGAAATCGCTGCCGGCATGACCACCACCCCGGCCGGGATCTACAACAACTGGGGCATCTCGAAGATGACGCGCGGCGACTTCGCCGGGGCCGAGCCGCTGTTCATCCAGGCGCTGCGTTACGATCCGACCGTCTTTGCGACCAAGAACAACCTCGTGCTGGCCCGCGCCCGGCAGCGCAAATACGACCTGCCGATCATCGACATGACGCAGGGCGAACGCTCGGTGCTGCTTTACAACATCGCGCTGACGGCGATCAAACAGGGCGACGTCTCGACCGGCAAGGGGCTCTTGCAGGAATCCATCGACTCCAACCCCGAATACTTCCCCGACGCCGTGCGCGCCCTCAACGCGCTGAACGCGAATGTGAGCAACTGAGATGGACTTTCCCGCCTTCCAAGCCGCCATCTTCCTGCCCTTCGCGATCGCCATCGGCCTTTGGGTGTCGTGGAGCGACATGAAATTCATGCGCATCCCGAACCAGGCGGTAGTGGCCCTTGCGCTGGTCTTTGTCGTGCTGGGGCCGTTCCTGTTTCCGCTGCACAGCTACCTGTGGCAGCTGGCGCATCTGCCGGTGGTGCTGGTGATCGGGTTTCTTTTGAACATGACCGGCGCAGTCGGCGCGGGCGATGCGAAATTCGCGGCCGCGATGGCGCCGTTCTTCGCGCTGCATGACCTGCCGATCATCGTCGGCATGGGCTCGGCGACGCTTCTGGCCGCCTTCGCCACCCATCGCCTGCTCGGGCTGGTCCCGGCGCTGCGCAGCGCGACCGCCGAATGGGAAAGCTGGCGCCGCCGCGATTTCCCGATGGGCCTCGCGCTGTCGGGCGTGCTGATCTTCTACCTGCTTCTGGCCGTCGCGCTGGGGCATCTGCACTAACCCGGTTTACCGGACCGCAACATCCCGGCCCCAGGATCGGGGCAAGACAGGACCAGTTTCGACCACTCGCCCGCGCGCAACGATCGGACCCGCCATGAACATCCAGGCCACCAACGTTCTTGCCCCCGTCCCGCCCCGCACGATGGCCGAAACCGGCCTCTCGATGGTGATGATGCGGGACATCCTGCTGAAATCCATGTTCCGGATGAACCTGACCCAGCTCAGCGACATCGCCAGCGTGATCTGCGTTCCGCTTGGCGTGACGCAGGAAATCGTTGACCTCACCCGCACCCAGCGACTGATCGAGGCGACCGGGACGCTGCATGCCAACTCTGGCAACGAAATGGGGTATCAGCTGACTGACGCGGGCAAGGCCCGCGCGCTCGACGCGCTGAGCCAGTCGGAATATTACGGCGCCCTGCCGGTGCCGCTGGAAATGTACAAGGAACAGGTCGGCCGCCAGTCGATCCGCAACATCCAGCTGACCCGCGATCAGATGCTGGCCGCGATGGGCCACCTGATCCTGCCGGTGGACCTGTTGCAGAACCTCGGCCCGGCGGTGAACTCGGGCCGCTCGATCCTGCTCTACGGCCCGCCCGGCAACGGCAAATCCTCGATCTCGAACGGCATCCGCGACGCGATGGGCGACAAGATCTTCGTGCCCCGCGCACTGGAGTTTTCCGGGCAGGTCATCACCGTCTACGACCCGATCGTGCATTCGCAGGCGCAGATGGCGCTCGACGATCCGAACTCGCTGCGCCGCAACGCCAACCGGTTCGACAACCGCTATGTGTTCTGCGACCGCCCCACCGTGATCACCGGCGGCGAGCTGACGCTGGACATGCTGAACCTCACCTACAACACGACGGCGCGCACCTATCAGGCGCCGCTACAGCTCAAGGCCACCGGCGGCGTCTTCATCGTCGACGACCTTGGCCGCCAGAAGGAATCGCCGCAGGCGCTGATCAACCGCTGGATCGTGCCGCTGGAGGAAAGCCGTGACATTCTTGCGCTGCAATCGGGCGAAAAGTTCACCGTGCCCTTCGACACGCTGGTGATCTTTTCCACCAACTTCCACCCCAACGAAATCTTCGACGGCGCCGCGCTGCGCCGGATTTTCTACAAGATCAAGATCGACGGCCCGAGCCAGGAAAACTTCCTGAAAATCTTCGCGATGGTCGCCCGCAAGCGAAAGATGCCGCTGGACGAAACCGCCCTGCTGCACCTTCTGAAGGTCAAATATCCGACCATCGAAGACAACTACGCCAACTATCAGCCGATCTTCCTGATCGACCAGATGATCGCCATCTGCACCTACGAAGGCATCCCCAACCAGATGACGCCCGACCTGATCGACCGCGCCTGGGCCAACATGTTCGTGCGCGACGAGGTCATCGCCCGCTAGACGGGCCCGCTTCATGCTCCCGCGGGTTTTGCCCGGCGCCGGTTGCGCCGGGTCTGCGCATGTCCGCGCCCTAAACCCCGTCCGGCATCGGTGCGAAAGCGGTGTGAAATCGGTATAAAATCGGTACCCCGATTTCCCAGCCTTTTCTGTCCCTTGCCCCCAAGGCCCAGCCCGCCGCCGGAATGCGCTCAAACCGGTTTCGCAACCTCTCCGGCCGCCCTAATCTGCCGCCATGATCGCCCTGCCCCCCGCCCTCGAAGACTGGTTCGCCACCCGGAACTGGACGCTGCACCCGCACCAGCGCGAGATGCTGGCGCGGGCCGCAGAGCCCGCGCTGCTGCTGATCGCCCCCACCGGCGGCGGCAAGACTCTGGCCGGGTTTCTGCCCACGCTGGCGGAACTTTCCGCTGGCCCCCACAAGGGCCTGCACACGCTCTACATCTCGCCCTTGAAGGCGCTGGCCGCCGACATCCGCCGCAACCTGCGCCGCCCGGTCGAGGATGCCGGGCTGCCGATCCGCATCGAAGACCGCACCGGCGACACCAGCTACACCCAGCGCCGCCGCCAGCGCGCCGACCCGCCGCATATCCTGCTGACGACGCCCGAAAGCCTCGCGCTGTTGCTCAGCTACGACGATGCGCCGCGCGTCTTTGCCGGGCTGAAACGGGTGATTGTCGATGAAATTCATGCCCTTGCGGAAAGCAAGCGTGGCGATCAGCTGATGCTGTGCCTCGCCCGCCTGTCGTCTCTGATCCCCAACCTGCGCCGCGTCGGCCTGTCGGCTACGGTCGAAGACCCCGCCGCCATCGCCCGCTTTCTGTCCCGCGCGCCCGATCCTTGCGCGATTCTCACCGCCGATCCCGGCCCCGACCCCGACATTGCGATGCTGGAAACCGGCGCGGCCCCGCCGTGGGCGGGCGGCGGCGGGCGACACGCGATCCCGACGATCCTCGATCAGGTCAAGCGGCACCGCACCACGCTGATCTTTCACAACACCCGCGCGCAGGCCGAGCTTTTCTTCCGCGATCTCTGGCTGCAGAACGACGACAGCCTGCCGATCGGCATCCACCACGGCAGCCTGTCGCGCGAACAGCGTGAACGGGTCGAGGCCGCGATGGTCGCCGGGGCCCTGCGCGCCGTGGTCTGCACCGGCAGCCTCGATCTGGGCATCGACTGGGGCGATGTCGATCTGGTGATCCAGGTCGGCGCCCCGAAAAACGTCAAACGCCTCGTGCAGCGCATCGGCCGCGCCAACCACCGCTACAACGCCCCGTCGAAGGCGCTGCTGGTGCCGGCCAACCGCTTCGAGGTGGTCGAATGCCTCGCCGCCCTGCAAGCCGTGCGCGATCACACGTTGGATGGCGAGCCGCGCGGCCCCGGCCCCCGCGACGTGCTCTGCCAGCACATCCTGATGACCGCCGCCTCGGGCCCGTTCGATGCCGATGCGCTTTACGCCGAAACCGTTTCCGCCGGGGCCTATGCGGCGCTGACCCGCCCGGATTTCGACGCCTGCCTCGATTTCGTCGCGACCGGCGGCTACGCCCTGCGCGCCTATGACCGCTGGCAGCGCCTGCTCTATCGCGATGGCCGCTGGCAGTTGCGCGATCCGCGTGCGGCGGCGCAGATCCGGATGAACCTTGGCACCATCATCGACACCGAAACGCTGGCGGTGCGGCTGAAGGGCCGCATGGGCCAGCCGCTGGGCGAGGTCGAGGAAGCCTTTGCCGCCAGCCTTACCCCCGGCGACACCTTCCTGATCGGCGGCGAGGTGGTGCGCTATGAATCCCTGCGCGAGATGACGGTCGAGGTCAGCCGCAGCCCCGGCCGCGCGCCCAAGGTGGCGGTGTTCAGCGGCACCAAGTTCGCCACCTCGACCCTGCTGACCCATCGCATCCTGCAGATGTTCCAGCAGCCCGACTGGCCCGGCCTGCCCGCCCACACCGCGCATTGGCTGGCGCTGCAACGCGAGGTGTCGCGGCTGCCCGCGCCCGACCGGTTGCTGCTGGAAAGCTTCCCCCACGATGGGCGCGAGCATCTGTGCGTCTACGGCTTTGCCGGCCGTAACGCCCAGCAAACGCTGGGACTTTTGCTGACCAAGCGGCTGGAAGAGGAGGGGCTGCACCCGCTGGGTTTCGTTGCCACCGACTATGCCACGCTGATCTGGGGCCTCGATCCGGTGACCGAGGCCGCACCGCTTTTCGATGCGCAGGCGCTGCGCGCGGGGCTGGAAACCTGGCTTGGTGGCAACGCGGTGATGAAGCGCACCTTCCGCGCCTCGGCGATCATCGCCGGGCTGATCGAGCGCAACAGCCCCGGCAAGCGCAAGAGCGGGCGGCAGGCCACCTTCTCCTCCGACATCCTCTATGACACGCTGCGCCGCCACGACCCCGGCCACCTCTTGTTGCAGATCACCCGCGAAGAGGCGCTGCGCGGCCTTGTCGATTTCGGCCGCATCGAAGAGATGCTGGCCCGCATCGGCCCGCGCATCGACCTTGTGCGGCTTGACCGGGTGACGCCCTTGGCGGCACCGTTGCTGCTGGAACCGGGGCGCATCCCGGTCGAGGGCGCGGGGCGCGAACGCCTGCTGGCCGAGGCGGCGGAACGGTTGCTGGCAACGGCGGGGCTGGCCTGACCCCTTGCCATCCGGCCCGGCTTGAGGCATCGAACGAAGCATGAACGGGTTCGACTTCACCCTTTGCGGCGCGGCGCTGACCGCCCTGCCCTCTGGCGCGCTCTGGTGGGCCGCCGCGCGGATGCTGATCGTCACCGACCTGCACCTTGGCCGGTCGGAACGCTATGCCCGGCGGGGCGGCGCCCTGCTGCCACCCTATGAGACGCGCGACACGCTGGCCCGGCTTGACGCCGACATGCAGGCGACAGGCGCCGCCACGATCCTCTGTCTGGGCGACAGCTTCGACGATAGTGCCGCCGCCGGGGCACTGGACGAAAGCGACCTGATGTGGCTGACCCGCCTGATGGCCGGGCGGCGCTGGCTTTGGGTCGAGGGCAACCACGATCCCGGCCCGCTGGCGCTTGGCGGCACCCATCTGGCGCAGCACCGGGCCGGGCCGCTGACCTTCCGCCACATCGCCGAACCGGGCGCGGTGGGCGAGGTTTCGGGCCACTATCACCCCAAGGCCACGCTGTCCGCCCGCGGCCAGCGCCTGACGCGGCCCTGCTTTCTGATCGACGCCGATCGGACGATCCTGCCCGCCTACGGCACCTATACCGGCGGGATGTCCTGCACCGATCCGTTGCTGCGCGGGTTGATGCGCCCGGCGGCGCGGGCGGTCTTGCTCGGGCTGCCGCCAAGGCCGGTGCCGTTCAGCGGCACGGCGGGCCAACGGCCCACCACCGCGTCGATATAGCTGCGGCTGACCGGCACCCGACGCCCGTCCACCAGTTGCAGGAAGGTCTTGCCCTGTGCGCGCACAACCCCGTGCACCGCCGTGAAGGCCACCCAGTGCGAGCGGTGGATCTGCATCCCCGCCACCCCGTCCAGTTCGGCCATCGCATCGGCGAACCGCATCAGCAGGCTCGCTTGCCCCTGCGCGGTGGTCACCACGACATAGTGATCGCGCACCGACAAGGCGAGGATCGGCCCCGGATGGTCCGGGCCAAGCCGCGCCAGCAGCCGCGCGGAAACCGGCTGTGGTTCAGGTTCAGGCGCTGGCGGCGGCGCGCCCTTCATCAGCATCCAGATCGCCGATTCCGAGATGGAGGACAGGACGGCCGCGATCCACATGACCCAGACCGGCACGATCGTGGTCAGGCCGCGCGCCTCAAGCCACAGGGTCACGAGATAGACAAAGGGCGCATAGACCGTGGCGAAGATCAGCGAAACCGATACCCCGCGCCCCCACCGGCCAAGCCCGATCAGCCAGGGCCGCGCGGCGCGACGGCACAGGCTGGCAACCGGCACGGCGCCACCCAGCAGCAGGCCCCAATAGGCCAGCCGCACCGGCGCCCGCATCGAGGCATAGGTCCCGAAGGGCCCCGCGAACGAGACCAGCAACGAGACGATCAGCCACAGTGTTGCGGAACGCGGGGTAAAGACGTGTCTGAACCCTCGTCGCAAGTCGGATACACGCACAGCGAATACTCATCCAGCTCAAGCCTGCTGGTTGCAGATAGCAACCAGCCACTCTCCAAACAAGGAGAAACATGGCCTTTTGGACAGGTCGCCGCAGCGGCAGTGTCAGGCGGTCAGCCCCTCGGGCTCTGCCAGCCCATTCGCGCGGCAGCAGGCGGTCAGCGTGTTGGCCAGCAGGCAGGCGATGGTCATCGGCCCGACACCGCCCGGAACCGGGGTGATGGCGCCCGCCACGGCGGCGGCGCTGGCGAAATCGACGTCGCCGACCAGCTTGGTCTTGCCGTCACGCTCCACCCGGTTGATGCCGACGTCGATCACTGTGGCGCCCGGTTTCACCCAGTCGCCCTTCACCATTTCGGGGCGGCCCACCGCTGCCACCAGAATATCGGCCGCGCGGCAAACGGCGGGCAGGTCCTTGGTGCGCGAATGGGCAATGGTCACCGTGCAGCTATCGCCCAGCAGCAGTTGCGCCATCGGCTTGCCGACGATGTTCGAGCGGCCGACGACCACCGCGTTCAGCCCCGAAAGCGATCCGAGGTGGTCGCGCAGCAGCATCAGGCAACCGAGCGGCGTGCAGGGCACCATCGCCTTCTGGCCGGTGCCCAGCAGGCCCACGTTGGAAATGTGAAAGCCGTCGACGTCCTTCGCCGGGTCGATGGTGTTGATCACCAGATCGGAGTTCAGGTGAGAAGGCAGCGGCAACTGCACCAGAATGCCGTGAACTTCGGGATCGGCATTCAGCCGCTGCACCAGTGCCACCAGATCGGCCTCGGCGGTGTCGGCGGGCAGCTTATGTTCGAAACTGGCCATCCCGACCTCGACCGTCTGCTTGCCCTTGGAGCGGACGTAGACCTGGCTTGCCGGGTCCTCGCCCACAAGGACGACGGCCAGACCCGGGGTGATGCCGTGATCCGCCTTCAGCCGGGCGACATGCGCCGCCACCTGCCCGCGCACCTTTTCGGCAAAGGCTTTCCCGTCGATGATCGTGGCTGTCATGCTGTTCCCCTCATTCAGCGGCGGCGAAGGCCTGCCGGTAATGTGTCATCTGCATCCGCGTCGCCAGCACGGCGTTCTTCATCAGGGTCGCCACCGTCACCGGCCCCACCCCGCCTGGCACTGGCGTGATCCAGCCCGCCACTTCGGCGCAACTGGCGAAATCGGCATCGCCCACGGTGCGGTCTTCCACCCGGTTGATGCCGATGTCGATCAGCGCCGCGCCGGGTTTCAGCATCTCGCCCGTCACCAGCCCCGGCTTGCCGACCGCCACGAAAACCGCATCGGCGCGGCGCGAATGCACCGCCACCTGCCGCGTCATGTGGTGGCAGACCGTCACAGTGGCGCCCAGCCCCATCATCAGGAAGGCGATCGGCTTGCCGACAATCTCGCTATGACCGATCACCGTCACGTCCAGCCCCTGCACCGACAGCGGCAGGGTCTTCAGAATCTCCACCGCCGCCACCGCCGTGCAGGGCCCGAGCGCCAGATCGTTGTAGACGATGTTGCCGATCGAGGCGGGGTGCATGCCCTCGACGTCCTTCAGCGGATGCACGGCCTTTTGCAGCGCCTTCACCGGGATATGGGCGGGCAGCGGGCGCTGGATGATGATGCCGTTCACCCGCGGGTCGGCGTTCAGCCCGGCCAGCACGCCGGTCAACTGTTCCAGCGAAATCCCGGCCGGGTAGTTGCGCGCCTCGAAGGCCACACCGGCCGCCGCGGCCTGACGGCTCTGGTTGCGCACGTAAAGCTCGGCCGCCGCCACGTCGCCGACCGAGATCGAGACCAGCCGCGGGGCCCAACCCTCGGCCGCCAGCGCCGCAGCTTCGGCCGCGGCCCCGGCCAGAAAGCGCGCCGCGATGGCCTTGCCGTCGATGATCGTGGCCGTCATGCGCGCACATCCCCCTTCGGGCCCTTTGGCCCCATCGCCGTCTCTTCCCGGTCAATCGACCAGTCAATCAACTTGCGCCACAGCGCCTCGACCAGATTGGGGTCAAGGTGCCGGGCGACGGCCTCTGCCCGCACATTCGCCACCACCGCCTCAACCCGGCTGTCGATCCGGGCGGGCAGCCCCTCGCCCGGTTTCAGCACGGCGGCGCGGTCGATCATCGCCGCGCGCCGCGCCAGCAGGGCCACCACGATGCAGTCGAGCGAGTCGATCTCGCGCCGCAGGTCGGTCATGGTCGTCAGGGTGTCGAGGTCGATCATGGTCCGTCACTCCGGCAGGATGCGCCGGGATCTGCCGGAAATCGAACGGGACCGCAACCCGAAGGCTGCGGCCCCGCAGATCAGAACAGCCCTTCGATCTGGCCGGCGTCGTTCAGCCGGATCACTTCGGCCGAGGGCACGCGGGGCAGGCCCGGCATCGTCATGATCTCGCCGCAGATCACCACGATGAACCCGGCCCCGGCCGACAGCCGCACCTCGCGCACCGGTACGGTGTGGCCGGTGGGCGCGCCGCGCACGTTCGGGTCGGTGGTAAAGCTGTACTGGGTCTTGGCCATGCAGATCGGCAGGTGGCCATAGCCCGCAGCCTCCCACGCCTTCAGCTGGTCGCGGATCGACTTGTCGGCGATCACCGCGTCAGCGTGATAGATGCGCTTGGCGATGGTCTCGACCTTCTGGAACAGCGGCATTTCGTCGGGGTAGATCGGCGCGAAATTCGCGGTGCCACTTTCGGCCAGCGCCACCACCTTGCGCGCCAGATCCTCGATCCCTTCGGATCCTTTGGCCCAGTGCTTGCACAGGATCGCCTCGGCGCCCTGCTGGGCCACGTAGTCCTTCACCGCCTGAATTTCGGCGTCGGTGTCGCTGAAGAAGTGGTTGATCGCCACCACCACCGGCACGCCGAAGCTTTTCACGTTGGCGATGTGGCGGCCCAGGTTCGGGCAGCCCTTCTTGATCGCGTCGACGTTTTCGGCGCCCAGATCGGCCTTGGCCACGCCGCCGTTCATCTTCATCGCGCGGCAGGTCGCCACGATGACGGCGGCCGAGGGGCTGAGGCCCGCCTTGCGGCACTTGATGTCAAAGAACTTCTCGGCACCAAGGTCGGCGCCAAAGCCCGCCTCGGTCACCACATACTCGCCCAGCCGCAGCGCGGTGTTGGTGGCGATGACGGAATTGCAGCCGTGGGCGATGTTGGCGAACGGCCCGCCATGGACGAAGGCGGGGTTGTTTTCCAGCGTCTGCACCAGGTTCGGCTGCATCGCGTCCTTCAGCAGAACGGTCATCGCGCCGTCGGCCTTGATGTCGCGGCAGTAGACCGGGGTCTTGTCGCGCCGGTAGGCCACCACGATGTCGCCCAGCCGCTTTTGCAGGTCTTCCAGATCGTTCGACAGGCACAGGATCGCCATGACTTCGGACGCCACGGTGATGTCGAACCCGGTCTGGCGCGGGAAGCCGTTGGCGACGCCGCCAAGGTTCACCACGATGTCGCGCAGCGCGCGGTCGTTCATGTCCATCACGCGGCGCCACACGATGCGGCGGGCGTCGATGTCGAGTTCATTGCCCCAGTAGATGTGGTTGTCGATCATCGCGCTGAGCAGGTTGTGGGCGCTGGTGATTGCGTGGAAGTCGCCGGTGAAGTGGAGGTTCATCTCCTCCATCGGCACGACCTGCGCCATGCCGCCGCCTGCGGCCCCGCCCTTCATGCCGAAGTTCGGGCCAAGGCTCGCCTCGCGGATGCAGATCACCGCCTTCTTGCCGATCCGGTTCAGGCCGTCGCCCAGACCCACGGTGGTCGTGGTCTTGCCCTCGCCCGCGGGCGTCGGGTTGATCGCGGTCACAAGGATCAGCTTGCCGCGCGGCCGGTCGGCGATGCTTTCGATGAAGGACTGACCCACCTTCGCCTTGTCATGGCCGTAGGGCAGCAGGTGTTCGGTCGGAATGCCAAGTTTCGAGCCGATTTCCTGAATCGGCTTCTTCTTCGCTTCGCGCGCAATCTCGATATCGGTCTTGACGGCCATTGATGCTTCTCCCTGCGGGCTTTGCGCCCTCCTCGCCTGCACCGGCTATAGCGGGCGGGAACCGACACGGCAGCGGCGATTCCGACGCCTTCGACGCCAAATTCGCCAGTCGTCGTTTCCGATTGGAGATCCGGGGCAAGACCGCTGGTCGCGGCCGGTTCCGGAACGGTCAATCCACCCCGGCGCCAGCCCGTCGGGCGGCGCCAAGATGTGCCCAGACCGGCTGATCGGGGATGTGCAGGGTCAGCCGTTCACCCAGCCGCAGCACGCCCTCGCGCTCCACCCAGGCCGTCACGCCGCGGCGCCCGGCGGCGGCGGGCTTGAACGCCTTGCCAAAGCCGGGGCGCGCCGCCTCGATCACCCTTGCGGGCAGCGTGCAGGGCCGGTTTTCCATATCCACAACCAGCGTCACCCCGTCCGGCCCTTGCAGCCGCGACGAGGGCGGCAGATGGCTGAAGTCGGCCAACCCTTCCACCACCAGCGAGGCACCCAGCCACGCCGGATCCAGCGCGTCGAGCCCCATTCCGGCGGCGATGGCGTCAATGTCTTCCGCCGACAGGATCGACAGTTGCCGCACGTTGCGGATCGGGGTGTGGCGCTTGTGCTGCGCCGAAACGCGGCTACAGGCGGGCCGCGTCAGCCCGGCATGGGCCTCGCCCTCAGGGCCCGCGAAGGTCAGTGTCAGCGCGCCGCAGGGCGCCGCGGCCAAGGCGGCCTGGCGATCGGTGACGCGGCCAAGCCAGGTGACGGTGGCGCCAAAGGCGGTGGGCAGCAGCGCGGGCATCAGCCAGCCACCCGCAGCGTGAAGAAGCAGCGCCGGAACGGGAACAACGCCGCGCCGTCGGGCATCAGCGGATAGGCCACGCCCAAAGCCTCTTCATAGGCGGCGGTGAAGGCTTCGGCCTCGTCCGGCGTCAGCTTGTCAAGGAACGGGCGCATGGCGGTGGATTCGGTGAACCGCCGCACCGGATGCCCGTCCGGCGAGGGGTCGAGGCGCTGAACGTATTCGGTTTCCCACGCCGTCACCTCGCCCAGCGGTGCCAGCATCCGCCAGTAGCCTTCGGCCGGTTGCACCGGCGGCATCCAATGCGAAAAGTCGAAGCGGTCGGGATGCAGCGCAGCCGCGATGTCGCGCAGGAACCGGTGCGACGGCGCAGCGGTCTGGCGCGGCATCTGCACCGCCAGCGTGCCGCCGGGCGCCAGCAGGCCCGCAAGCCGGGGCAGCAGGTCGGCATGATCGCCGAGCCAGTGCAGCGCCGCGTTGGAAAAGATCAATGCGGGCGGCCGATCGGGCGACCAGCCCGCGATATCGGCCTCGATCAGCGCGGTATAGCGCCCGGTTTCACGCGCCTTGGCCAGCATCGCGGGCGAGGCATCGACCCCGATCAACCGCCGCCCCGCGAACGCCTCTGCCAGTGTTTCCGCCACCGGGCCGTTGCCACAGCCAAGGTCGATCACGTCGCCATCCGGCAGCCCCCGCACCTGCGCCACCAGATCGCGCGCGGGACGCAGGCGCAGGTCGGCAAAACGGGCGTAACGCTCGGGGCTCCAGTCGGTCGCGGCGGCGGTCATGGCAGCTCCTTGTGCGGTCGGCGCAGTATCGCAGGCCGGTTGGCCGGGTCAACCGGGTCGCAGGAAACCCCGGCCTGCGAAAATGACAGGGCCCCGGAGTGTTCCTCCGGGGCCATGATCCGCGCTGCGATGCCGTCTCAGGTCAGCGGTTCGGGTTCCATCCCGCCGTCGGCCTTTGGTGCCTTCGGTTTGGTCTTGGGGATCGCGGTCACGCTGGCCGTTGCGGTCGGCGCGTTGCCCTGATCGTCGCCGCGCCCGATCGGATCGCCGCGCATCACCCGCGTGATCTCGGCGCCGGTCAGCGTTTCGTATTCCAGCAATCCTTCGGCCAGCCGCCGCAGGTCGTCGTGCTTTTCGGTCAGGATGCGCTTGGCGGTCTCATAGCCCTCGTCCACGATCTTGCGCACTTCCTCGTCGATCAGTTCCATCGTCTCGGGCGAGTGGCTCGATCCGCCGGAATAGTTGCCAAGGTAGCTTTGCTGTTCGTTCGCGTAGTCAATGTTGCCAAGGCTCTGGGCAAACCCGAACTGCGTCACCATCGCGCGGGCGATCTTCGACACCTGCTGGATGTCCGAGGCCGCGCCCGAGGTCACGTTTTCCTTGCCGAAGATCAGCTCTTCCGCAACCTTGCCGCCCATCGCCATCGCGATCTTCGACTTGTACTTGGTGTAGGTCACCGACAGTTGGTCGCGTTCCGGCAAGCTCAGCACCAGCCCCAGCGCACGGCCGCGCGGGATGATCGTTGCCTTGTGGATCGGGTCATGCTGCGGCACGTTCAGGCCGACGACGGCGTGACCGGCCTCGTGATAGGCGGTCAGCTTCTTTTCATCCTCGGTCATCACCATGCTGCGGCGCTCGGCGCCCATCATGACCTTGTCCTTGGCGGATTCGAAATCCTCCATCGTCACGAACCGGCGCCCGACGCGGGCGGCCAGCAGCGCAGCCTCGTTTACGAGGTTGGCCAGATCGGCGCCGGAAAAGCCCGGCGTGCCGCGCGCGATGATGCGCAGGTCGACGTCGGGGCCCAGCGGCACCTTGCGGCTGTGCACGGTCAGGATCTTCTCGCGGCCCTTGATGTCGGGGTTCGGCACCTGAATCTGGCGGTCGAAGCGGCCGGGGCGCAACAGCGCCGGGTCCAGCACATCGGGCCGGTTGGTGGCGGCGACGATGATGATGCCCTCGTTCGCCTCGAACCCGTCCATTTCCACCAGAAGCTGGTTCAGCGTCTGTTCGCGTTCATCGTTGCCGCCGCCGTAGCCCACGCCACGGCTGCGCCCCACGGCGTCGATTTCGTCGATGAAGACAATACAGGGCGCGTTCTTCTTGGCCTGCTCGAACATGTCGCGCACCCGGCTGGCGCCGACGCCGACAAACATTTCCACGAAATCCGACCCCGAGATGGTGAAGAACGGCACCCCCGCCTCGCCCGCGATGGCGCGCGCCAGCAGGGTTTTACCGGTACCGGGCGGGCCGACCAGCAGCGCGCCCTTGGGGATCTTGCCGCCAAGGCGGCTGAATTTCTGCGGGTTTCGCAGGAACTCGACGATCTCTTCCAGCTCTTCCTTGGCCTCGTCGATCCCGGCCACGTCGTCAAACGTCACCCGGCCGTGCTTTTCGGTCAGCAGTTTGGCGCGCGACTTGCCAAAGCCCATCGCCCCGCCTTTGCCACCGCCCTGCATCCGGTTCATGAAGAACAGCCAGATGCCGATCAGCACGATGAACGGCAGCCACACCCCCAGAAGCGACATGAAGCCAGACTGTTGTTGCGCCTTGGCATCCACAATCACGTTCTTGGCCAGAAGCTTGTCGGTGACATTCTCGCCCTCGGGCTTGATCGTCATGTACTGCTGGCCGTCCTTGCCGCGCACCATGATCCGCTCACCGTCCAGCGTGACGCTGGCAACATCGCCACTGTCGAGCCGCTGAACGAAGTCGGAATAGGCGACCGAGCGGGTGGCCATCGTCGCTTCGCTGCCGCTGAACAGGTTGAACAGCGCCAGGATCAGCAGGAACAGCACGACCCAGAATGCGATATTTCTCGCGTTGCCCACGTAGGACCTCCTTGCAAGCGGCACCGGGCAGCCTTCGCCCGGCATCGCCGATATTGTTCCCGTCTAAGATAGACGTTCGACGGTCGCGTTCAATGCGATAAAAGTGAACTAAAATAGTCACTCTCACCTCTGGCCAGTTCGGCGGACCAGCCTGACGGCTGCCCGGCCAGCGGGGCCGCGACCAGATCGGCCCCCCGCCACACCCCTGGCGCCGCCAGAAGGGTCGACCGCTTCAGCCCCGTTTCGCGCCATTTGGGGCAGGCCGCAAGACCCGCCTCGCCCAAAGCGGCGATCTTCATTCCCTCGGTCGGCGTGCCTTCGGGCGCGGTCAGGCGCCAGCGCCTGTCCCAGATCGCGCCGGGGGCGGCGGTCTTGCCCTTCACCGCCTGCAATTCGCGCGTCAGGCGCAGATGCGTCCGGCGCACCACCAGCAGGCAGCCGTGCAAGGACATGTCGCGCCCTTCGGCCACCGCCGCCAGCGCCTCGGCCAGCGCGTCATGGCGCGGCCGGTACTCGGCAGAGGCGACCCAGGCCAGCGCATGCGACAACAGCCGTCGCCGCAATTCGGCAGGCAGCGCCAGAAAGCCCGCGCGCTCCATCTTCACGTCGCCCGCCTCGACCGTGGCGATCCGCCGCGCCGCCTCCTGTGCCGCCAGGTCGAGCGCGTCGCGCGCCTCGGCCAGCCGCAGCGTGGTTGCCCGCAGCGCGGCGGCATCCAGTCCCAGCGGCGCCAGCACCTCCAGCAACTGCCGGGCCCGGACCCGGGCGAACTGCGGATTGGCGTTGGAGGGGTCATCGACCCAGCCCAGCCGCCTAGCGGCCAGATAGGCGCGCAGATCGGCCCGCATGACCCCCAGCAGCGGGCGCAGCCAGTCGACGCCAAATGACCGCCGACGCGGCGCCATTCCGGACAGCCCGTCCACCCCCGCCCCGCGCGTCAGCCGCATCAGGAAGGTTTCGGCCTGATCGTCGGCGGTATGGCCGATGGCGACCGCCCCAAGGTTCGCCGCCTGCGCCCAATCGGACATCAGCGCATAGCGGGCGCGGCGGGCCTGATCCTGCAGGTTGCCGGTGCCGTCCCAGCCTTCCCAGAGCAGGGTGGTGTGGTCGATCCCCGACCCCTCGCAAACCTCGGCCACCATCGCGGCCTCGGCGCGCGCGGCCGGTCGCAGGCCATGATCCACCGTCACCGCGCACAGCGTGGCGCCTGTGCGGTGGGCCCAGCCGTGCAGCAGGTGCAACAACGCCATCGAGTCGCCGCCGCCCGAAACGGCAACGCCCAACCGGGCGGGCCGGTCGGGCGTCAAGGCCGCGTCGATGGCGCGGGTCAGATCGTCCGTCGCGGACGTGGCCTCCGGTGTCACTGACACCCGAGGCCCTGCATTGCCTTGGCCGCATCGGCGATGGCCGGGGCGTTCGGATAGCGCACCGAGACCTGACCCAGCGTCGTGCAGGCGTCCTGCGTCTGCCCCAGCTTGCCAAGGCTGATGCCAAGTCTGGTCAGCGCGTCGGGCGCCTTCGGCCCCTTGGGATAGCTTGAAAAGCTGTCGAGGTACGCGCGCGCGGCATTCGCCGTGTCGCCCGACGTCGTCAACGCCTCGCCGCGGTAGAACAGCGCCTCGCCTGTCAGCGGGCCGCCGGTGTAGGTCTGCGCAAAGGTCGCGAACAGGTCGGCGGCAGAACGGAAATTGCCGCCGTCATAGGCCGCCTTGGCCGCGTCGAAGTCGCTTTTCTCGCTGACCGCAAGCTCTGGCCCGTTAGAGGCCGGTTGCGTCGGCGCCACGGGTGCGACCGTGGTGCCGCCGGTCGCGCCACCCAGCGGCGCGGTCTTGCCCAGCTTGGTCGGGTCGCCGCCCTGCGCCTCGGTCAGTCGGTATTGCAGGTCGCCTATCCGGTTCGTGCCGTCGGCGACCACGCGGTTGATGCGGTTTTGCAGGTCTTCGGTCTGCCCCGTCAGGCTTTGCAGCGCCGCCTCGATCGCGTCGAGGCGGGACTGCGCCGTATTGCTGGCGGGCGCCTGCACCGAGGTTGCGCCGGTCGCCGCCAGTTCCTGCTTGAGGCTGTTCACCTCGGCCTGCACGGTTTGCAGATCGGTCTGGATGTCGGCCAGCGTCTGCTTCTTCGACTGCCCGAAGGCGGCGCCCGAAAGCGCCGCGGCCAAGACCAGAGCGGTCGCCGAAACTTTCACCAGCCGGTGCATCCGCGCCCCCTTAACCGTTCAGGCCCTGAGACAGCACGGTAACCGCGCGGCGGTTCTGCGACCAGCAGGACTCGTCGTCGCAGGTCGCCACCGGGCGTTCCTTGCCGTAGCTGATGGTCTTGATCCGACCAGCCCGGACGCCTTGCGACACCAGGAACTCCTGCACCGTTCCGGCGCGACGGGCCCCCAGCGCGATGTTGTATTCGCGGGTGCCGCGTTCATCGGCATGGCCTTCGACGATGATCGCATAGTCCGGATACTTGTTCAGCCACTGTGCCTGCGCCGTCAGGATTTGCTGTGCCTCGGGGGTCAGCGTGCTCTGGTCTTCCAGGAACAGCACGCGATCCCCCACGGACTGGTTGAAATAGGCGACCGAGGCCGGGTTGCTGGCATCGCCCAGCCCCTGGCTGGAGATGCCGCCAGCACCGCCCGCGCCGCCCATGCCGTTCGCCCCGGCGCCGCCATTGGCGTAGCGGTTGGGGTTGTTGCACGCCGCCAGCCCGAGGGCCGCCACCAGCAGCAACGCCTTGTTGAAGTTCAGCATGACCTCATTCCTTTGTGTTCACGGGCCGTTTGACCCACCATAACATGATTGCCGGCCGTTGTAACCGACGGCCGTCGGGTTCAGGGAAGCAGCGGACCCCAGGCCGGGTCAGAGGCGGGGCCATCCGTCGGCACGCGCTTGAGGTTGCGGCCCGAGATATCGACGGAATAAATCTGCGGCGCACTGTCGGCACCGGCGGCCTCGCGGGTGAACATGATCACGCGGCCATTCGGCGCCCAGGTCGGGCCCTCGTCAAGGAACGACGCGGTGAGCAGGCGTTCCTCGCTGCCGTCGGTCTTCATCACGCCGATGTAGAAGCGGCCATCGTTCTGCTTGGTGAAGGCGATCAGATCACCGCGCGGCGACCAGACCGGCGTGGCGTATTTGCCCGCGCCAAAGCTGATCCGCGTCGGCTCGCCGCCGCCCGCCGACATCACGTAGATCTGCTGCTCGCCCGAGCGGTCGCTTTCAAACACGATCTTCGAGCCGTCCGGCGAATAGCTCGGCGCCGTCTCGATCGAGGGCGCATTGGTCAGCCGCCGGGCGGTGCCCGACGCGAGGTCGATCGAATAAAGGTCGGTATTGCCAGCCTGTTCCAGCGAGAACACGGCCGACCGGCCATCGGGCGAAAACCGCGGCGCAAAGGTCATCGTGCCGGGCTGGTCGTCCAGCTGCTGCTGCTGCAGCGTCGCCATGTCCATGACGTAGATATGCGGAAAGCCGGACTTGTAGCTGACATAGATGATCCGCTTGCCATCGGGCGAAAACCGCGGCGCCAGCACGATCGAGCTGTTGTCGGTCAGGTAGGTGGTGTTGGCCCCGTCATAGTCCATCAGGCCCAGCCGCATCTGGCGCTGCGCCTTTGGCCCGCTTTCCGAGACGAAGACCACGCGGCTGTCGAAATAACCGCCTTCGCCGGTGATCCGGCTGTAGACAGCGTCCGCAACCTTGTGCCCCATCCGCCGCCAGGTCGTCACCGGGCCGACGAACTGCAACCCCTCGCCCATCGGCGCGCCGGAAAACACGTCGAACAGGCGGAACTTCACCACCACCTTGTCGCCCTGCACGCTGACCGCCCCGGTGATCAGCGCCTGCGCATTGATCGCCTTCCAGTCGGCGTATTGCACCGGCGCATCGAAGCTGCTCACCTTGCTGATGAAGGCGGTCGCGGGGATCTGGCGAAAGAGGCCGGTTCCGGTCAGGTCGTCGGCGATTACCTGGCTGATGTCGGTCGCGGCCTTGGCGCCCGCCGGATTCTCGGCGATGAAGGTCGGCAGGGCGTAGGGCATCGGTTCGATCACCCCCTGCGTCAGCTCCAGCCGCAAGGGCGCCGCCCCGCTTGGTGGAACCAGCACCGCAGCCTGCAAGACAAGGGTAAGGGCGATCGCGAGGGGCCGAGCAAACGTCATTTGAGCCTCATTCCGTCCGGGTTGAATACCATTTCGATGTCGCGCCACTGGTCATATCGGTCTGGCGGCAGGTTGAACCCGATCTGGCTGCTGCCGCGCAGGATCGAGATGCGTGCCTTTTCGAATGCTGCCCTCACCGCCGCGTCGTCGCTACTGCCGCTGGACGACAAGAGCTTTACCGAGGCCGGGATCACCGATCCATCCTGATTCAGCGAGAACGCGACGGTGACCGTGACATTTGCCGCAGCCGACCCCGGATCGACGATCCAGGTGTTGCGCAGCGCCGACAAGAGCCCGCTGGTCTGGCCCGCGGTCAGCGGCGGGCCAGAGGATTTCGTCGGCGCGGCATCGGCGGTCTGGCCGCTGCCGCCGCCACCATCGGCCGCCGCCAGTGCTGCCGCCATCGCCGACGCGGTGGACGAGGCCGCGGGTTTGGCGGGCTTGGCCGGTTTGGCGCCGCTGTCGCTTTTCGCCGCTGAGTCCGGTTTGGCGGCGGCATCGGCGGTTGCCGCATCCGGCGCCGGGGTGGCGGGGGCCGGAGGCGTCGGCCGGTTCAGCGGACGCGGGCTCGCCTTCGGCGCCAGTTGCGGCGCGCCGTTGGTGGCGGCGTCCGGCGCCTTGGTTTCCGGCACGATCTGCGTCGCCGCCTCTTTCGGCGCTGCGGCCTCTTTCGGCGGCTTCGGCGCGGGCGTCGGGGTCGCGTCGGGCGCGACCTCGGGCTGCGGCACGTCGGCGACCTTCACGTCGGGCTTCGGCGCAGGTGCGGGCGTCGGCGCCACCCGCGGCGCGGGCTTCGGCGGCGGCGCCGGGCTGACCTGCGGCGCGGGGGCCGGTTCCGGCGGCGGGGTCGGCGCGGGCGGCGGGGTCGGGTCGACCTTGGCCGGGGCCGACGGCTTCTTCGGCACCGCGGGCTTGGCATCCGCCTTCGGCTCTGGCGTCGGTTTCGGCGCGGGCTCGGGTTTCGGCGCCGCCTCGGCCTTCGGCGCGGGTGCGGGCGCGGTTTCGCTGGCGTCGGGCTTGGGGGTCGCCACGTCGGTCTGCGGTTTGCCCGGCGGTGGCGAGGCGGCGGCCGACATCTGGGCAAGGTCGGCGCTCGACAGCAGCGACACGTCCGATGTCAGGATCGGCGGCGCCTCATGGCTTGCCACCAGCAGCCCCCCGAAAAGAAGCCACAGGATCAGGCCAAGATGCCCGATACCAGAAATGATGTAGCCCGTCCGCATGATGGGTTCGGCCTAGCCGCCGCTGCCATTGAGCTTGGGTCCGTCGGGGTCGGTGACAAGGCCGATGTCGCGGAACCCGCCCGCGTTCAACGCCCCCATCACCTGCGCCACGCGCGAATAGGGAATGCTGCCGTCGGCCCGCAGATAGACCTTCTTGTCGGCCCGCTCGGTTGAAATCGCCTGCAGCTTCGGGATCAGCGCGGTCGCGTCGATCTCGGTCGTCTGCAGCATGATCTTGCCATCCGGCGCCAGCGTGATGGTCAGCGGCTCTTCCTTCTCGGTCGGCAGCGCGGTCGCTGCCGTTTTAGGCAGCTTGATCGGCACGCCCACCGTCAAGAGCGGCGCCGCCACCATGAAGATGATCAGCAGCACCAGCATCACGTCGACGAAGGGCGTGATGTTGATTTCCGCCATCACACGGCTGCGCCTGCGCCGCCCACGGCCCCGGCGTCCACCGCCGCCGCCGCTCTGGATGACCCCCGCGCCCATCGCTCAGGCGTCCAGCTGGCGCGAGAGGATGGTGGCGAATTCGTCGGCGAAGGCTTCGTAGCCCGAAACCACGCGGTCGCTGTCGGCGGACAGCTTGTTGTAGAAGATCACCGCCGGAATCGCAGCCAGCAGCCCCAGCCCGGTCGACAGCAGCGCCTCGGCGATGCCGGGCGCGACCACGGCCAGGTTGGTGTTCTGGCTGATCGCGATTTCCTCGAAGGCGTGCTTGATGCCCCAGACGGTGCCGAAGAGGCCAACAAACGGCGCGGTAGAGCCGACCGTGGCCAGGAATGCCAACCCGGCGTTCAGCCCTTCGGCCTCTTTCGCGATCGCCACATCCATCGAGCGGTCGATGCGCGCCTGCGCCCCGGCGATCAGCCCGCCATCCTGCCGGTGGCTGCGCCGCCATTCCAGCATCCCCGAGGCAAAGATCTTCTCGGATGCGCCTTCGGGCTGGCTGCCGATCTTCTCGAACAGCTCGTCCAGCGGCTCACCCGACCAGAAGGCGCGGTCGAACACCGTCGCCTCGCCGCGCGCGCGGCGGTAGGTGATGTGCTTCTGGATGATGATCGACCAAGACCAGAACGACGCGATGATCAGAATGATCATCACGATCTGCACGGTCACGGTGGCCCGCGCAAACAGCGCGAGCATTGAAAAGTCGAGCGCCTGCGCGTTCGCAAGTGTCGTGGTATCCATGATGCCTGCTCAATCCAGATCGGCCGCTCTCACGGCGGCATTCGTTAGCACTGATTCTATCTGTGTTTTAGGGCAAATGCCAACACATGCGTGTGACCCTGCCTCAAGATTGCTGCATTCCTGCCATGCGTTGGCGGATCACCGCCGGAACCCGCGCCGCACCCGCCGTGCCAAGGCAGACCAGCGTCACTCGCGCCGCGAAAAGCCGCTCGGCCCCGCGCAGTACGGCCTGGTCCAGCACGATCCGCGCGCCGGTCAGCGCGTGCAGCGTGGTCTCCACCTCCAGCAGGTCGTCAAAGCGGGCGGGCGCAAGGTAGTCCGCCTCCAGCCGCCGCACCGCGAAGACGATCCCCTGCTCGGCCTTCAGCCGCACCTGATCGACGCCCAGCCCGCGCACCCACTCGCTGCGCGCGCGCTCGATGAATTTCAGGTAGTTCGCGTAATAGACGATCCCGGCCAGATCGGTGTCTTCGTAATAGACGCGAAGCGGAAAGCGATGGCTCATGGCGCCGCCCCCACCCGCGCCGCCAGCCGAAGCGCGTGGCTTGCATCCCGCGCCGCGACCGGCAGCACCGGATCGTAGCCCGCGCGGATCACCGCGGCGATCTCGGGGCGCAGGACGACCCGCCCACCCGCCTCGGCCAGCATCGGGCGATCCCGGAAGGCGGCATCGGACCAGAGCAGGATCACCTGCGCCGCCTGTGCCAGCGCCAGCACCTCGGCCGGTTCGGCCGACAGCGCCGCATCCATCCGCAGGAACACGAACCCAGCCCGGATCGCGCCCTGCGGATCGAAGCGGAAACCGCGGTACTGGTTCGCCCCCGCCGCCGCCAGCCGCGCCAGCAGCGGCCCGAGGTCGGGCACCATACGCTGAAGCGTCGGCACCGCGGCCAGATCGGCCCAGTCGCGGCAGAAGAACACCATCAGATTGGCGCCCAGTTCGGGGTCGGTTTCGGCCATCCGGTGCCCGGCCAGCATCACCACCGCCTCGATCGCGCCCTTCACGACCGCAAGCGTGGCATCCTCGACGCCGAACACCACCGGCACGATCGGCTGCCCCCAGCGCGCGAAGCGATAGGCACCGTCCGCACGCGTGAAAAGCGCCGCCACTTCATCCGCTGTCATCGCGCCCCTCCTGCACCCTGGAACCGCTCCGCGGGGAGTATTTTTGCCAGAAAGAAACGGCAAGCACCGAGTCTGCCCCTGCGGCCTCTTCCTGGCAAAAATACTCATTCTGAAGGCTTCCGACCGCGCCGCGCCGGGCTATTTGCCGAACAGGTCCGATTGCCCCGGCAGTTTCGGCGCCTCGATCCCCAGATGGCGCCAGGCCTTTTGCGCCAGCATCCGGCCGCGCGGGGTGCGCTGGATCAGGCCCTGCTGCAACAGGAAGGGCTCGATCACCTCCTCGATCGCGTCACGGCTTTCGCTCAGTGCGGCCGAGATCGTTTCTACCCCCACCGGCCCGCCGCCATAGTTTTCGGCCAAGAGCGACAGATAGCGCCGGTCGGCGCCGTCGAGCCCGAGGTGATCGACGCCGAGCCGGGTCAGCGAACTGTCGGCGATCTGGCGCGTCAGCGTACCGTCGCCTTCGACCAGCGCGAAATCCACCACCCGGCGCAGAAGCCGCCCGGCAATGCGGGGCGTGCCGCGCGCGCGCTTGGCGATTTCCCGGCAGCCGTCGGAGGCGGCCGGGATGTTCAAGAGCCGCGCGCCACGGGTGACGATCTCGTGCAACTCGTCCTCGGTGTAGAACTGCAACCGGGTGGGGATGCCGAAGCGGTCGCGCAGCGGCGTGGTCAAGAGGCCCAGCCGCGTGGTGGCGCCGACCAGCGTGAAGGGCTGCAACTCGATCCGCACGGTGCGCGCGGCGGGGCCCTCGCCGATGACGAGGTCCAGCGCGAAATCCTCCAGCGCGGGGTAAAGCACCTCCTCCACCGCCGGGTTCAGGCGGTGGATCTCGTCGATGAACAGCACGTCGCGCGGCTCAAGGTTGGTCAGGATCGCCGCCAGATCGCCCGCCTTGGCCAGCACCGGGCCAGAGGTCATGCGGAACCCCACGCCCAATTCGCGCGCCATGATCTGCGCCAGCGTGGTCTTGCCGAGGCCGGGCGGGCCGTGGAACAGCGTGTGGTCCATCGCCTCGCCGCGCATCTTCGCGCTGTCGATGAAGACGCGCAGGTTGGCGCGCGCCTCTGCCTGACCGATGAAATCCTCCAGCCGCTGCGGGCGCAGGGCGCGGTCGGCATCCTCGGGCAGCGGGTCCGGGCGCAGGGCGGGATCGGGTGTGGCCATCCGTTACCCTTTCGGCGCCAGCAGTTTCAGGGCGGCGCGGATCAGCGCGGCCGTGTCGGCCTCGGGCGATCCGGCGGCGACGGTGGCAACCGCCTGCGCCGCCTCGCCCTGACCGTAGCCAAGGTTGATCAGCGCCGACAGCGCATCGGCGGTGTGCATCGCGCGCGTTTCTGCTGCGGCCGGTTCGGCGGGCCTCGCCGTGCGGCGCCTCTGCGGGGTGGCCGCCTCGCCTGCGGGCAGCGTCGCGGGCGCCGACAGGGTGGCGCCCAGCGCCATCACGCCCGGCGCCTTGGCCTTCAGTTCCAGCACCACGCGCTGCGCGATCTTGGGGCCGACGCCGGGCGCCGCCTTGATCGCCGTCACGTCACCCAGCGCGATGGCACGCGATACGCCTTCGGCCCCGAGGGTGCCGAGGATCGCCAGCGCCGCCTTGGCCCCAACGCCCTGCACCGTCATCAGAAGCCGGTGCCACTCTTTCTCCAGCAGCGTCGGAAAGCCGAAAAGCTGCAGCAGATCCTCGCGCACCAGAAGCTCGGTATAAAGCGCGACCGCCTCGCCCAACCCCGGCATCTGCGCCAGCGTCCGGTCGGAGACGTGGACGATGTAGCCGACCCCGCGCACGTCGATCAGCACATGGTCCGGCCCGCGATGGTCAAGGATGCCCGCGATCCGCCCGATCATCGCGCCGCCTCCGCCCGCGCCAGAGCGGCGGCAAAGCGGCCAGCCGACTGCATGTGATGTGCGTGGCAGATCGCCACCGCCAGCGCGTCGGCCGCGTCCGGCCCGGCGATGTCGACCCCCGGCAGGTGCAGCCGGACCATATGGTCGATTTGAACCTTGGCGGCGTGACCGACGCCGACAACCGTCTTTTTCACCGCGTTCGGGGCATACTCGCCAACCTCGAGCCCCGCCTGCGCCGGAACCAGCAGCGCGATGCCGCGCGCCTGCCCCAGCTTCAGCGTGGCAACGCCGTCCTTGTTGACGAAGGTCAGTTCCACCGCGGCCGTGTCGGGGGCGTATTGGCGCACCACATCGGTCAACTGGCTGTGCAGAGTCAGCAGCCGTGGCGCCAGATCGCCCGAATCGGAATGGCAGATTCCGTTCGCGACATGAGTCAGTCGCGATCCCACGACGTCGATCAGACCCCAGCCGAGGTTTCGCAAACCGGGGTCGATCCCCAAAACCCGCATGCTGCCTCACTGCCCTGTTGCTTTTCTGACGCAGTAGCACGAATAGCGAACATCCACCAGAGTCATCGCCCCGGCGGGTGGCGCCACACTTCCGCCACAAACCGACCGGCGCAGAGGCGAAAAACGCCCCTCCCCATGCCGAAAGCGACGCCGCGTTCACGCCGCCGACATCTTCATTTCACCCTTGTTTCATTGGGCGCCAGCCATGCGCGCGCTGCATGTGGGACATGCAGCGGGGTCGGCTTGTTTCCTCAAACCGCCAAGACTAATTGCGCCTCATCGAAACAACGCCTGAAGATCAGGCACTCTGAAAAGGATATCCGCCATGGCCGCCGCTTCGACGACCCGCCCGGCGCCGTTTGGCGCCATCGCGACCTACAAAGTCGTGACCCTCTTCTCTGCCCTCGCCACCACGCTGTCGACCTGGAACGACGCCCGCGTGACCCGCAACTCGCTGGGCAAGCTCAGCGACCGCGAGCTTGACGATATCGGCCTGTGCCGGGGCGACATCGAGATGATCGCGCAAAGCCGCGCCTGATCACCCGATCTGAAGAACGACGAAAAGGCCGCGCCGGGAAACCGGGGCGGCCTTTGCATCTCTGCCCGATCGCAAGCGTCGGGGGTTATTTCGCGGGCGCCAGTTTGCCGCGCAGATCGTCGATCTTCCCGGCCAGGAAACCGGTCACCGGATCGACCGCCATCACCACCGCGCCGACGCGATCGATGGTGCCGCCCGCCTGAAGCCCGGCGATGCGGCTGGCATAGTCGGCGGGACCGATGACGGCCAGCATCAGGACCTTCACAAAGGTCACCGCGATGACGACCATCACGAGCGGACGAACGATGTTGATGGATCGCGACGGCGGCGGCACGAAATACGACCGGCCCAAGGTTCCCGTCGCCTCAAAGCCGCCACCGCGACGATGCCGTTTCTGAATGCGGTAGATGCGCCCGTAAAAATCACGCAGATTCGGGTCGGCCATAACAAACTCCAACAGCACGGCCCCCGCCAAGTGTTTGTTATAGGGTCATATTGCGGCGAAATTAAGGCGTGAGCCTCCAACTTGCCGCAAACTCGACGTGCTATCACCGGCCTCGCCTGATCGTGATCAGGGCGAGGCGCCCGGCGCGTGTGGCAGCGGCGCCGTGACGAACATCCCGGCTTTGCCGCGTCGGACCGAACCCGACCCGTTGGCCCCGGCGAGCGGGCCGCCCTGAGCCGGGGCGTGAACGAAGTTGATGCCGCCACGGATCGCGCCGCCCGTGGTGGGCCCGATCCGCGGCTTTGGCGTCATGCCGATGCCCTGCGCGGCAGGCGCGCTCGCGATCGAGATCGCCGTCGGAACCGGATTGAAATTGAGCGAGGTCGGCGCCGAGGTCGGCGTTTCCGAGGGCGCCGTGGCTGCCGTGTTCACGACCGAGTCGATCTTGGTCTGGGCACTGGCCACGCTGGTGACGGCGCCGCCGGCGGTCGCGCGCAACAGCATCGTCACCGGATCGGGGCGCATCAGCATGGCGGCGAACTGATCGAGGATCGACCCCTGCGCCAGCATGGCGCGATGCTGGTCATAGGCATCCACCCCGATGTCGAGCATCAGGGCGCCCTTCAGCACGATCACCGCCGCCGCCGCCATTCCCGCCAGCTTCAGCCCGATCTCGGCGCGCTGCCAGGGGCGTGGCAGATCGGCGCCCAACGCGACCGGGGCACGCGTCAGCGCGGCGCGAACCCGCGCCTCTTCGATCCGGCGCAGCCGGTCCTCGAATTCCTCGCGTGAACTGGCGTCCATTCCTCATCGCCTCGCATCCGGCCATCCGGACCGGGCGACCCTGAGCCGGGAAAGCGGCGAAAGCGTGAAGAATTAGCGGCGTTTCATCAGCGTCAGCGCCGACCATTCGCCAAGGTCTTCGCGGGTTTCGACCTCGAAGCCCTGCGCGACATAGGCCGCGATCACCGCTTCGGCTTGCGTCACCAGAAGACCCGACAGGATCACCCGGCCCCCTAGCGCGACATGCGCGGCCATATCCGGGGCCAGTTCGATCAGCGGCCCCATCAGGATGTTGGCGAACACCAGGTCGAACGGCGCCGCAGCCGCCAGCTGCGGATGGTCGAACCCGGCCGCCTCAAGGCAGATCACCCGGCCGTCCAGCCCGTTCACCGCCACGTTCACCTCGGCGACTTCGACGGCAACCTCGTCGATGTCGGACGCCAGCACCGGGTTGGGCCAGATCGACGCCGCAGCCATCGCCAGCACTGCCGTGCCGCAGCCGATATCGGCCACGTGCAGCGCCACGACCCCGGCCTTGTCCAGCCGGTCCAGCGCGCGCAGGCAGCCCAGCGTGGTGCCGTGATGCCCGGTGCCGAAGGCCATCGAGGCCTCGATCATCAGCGCGATCTTGCCTTCGGGCACCTTGTCGGCGTCATGGCTGCCGTAGACGAAGAACTGCCCCGCCTCCACCGGCGTCAACTCGCGTTTTACCTTGGCGACCCAGTCGATCTCGGGCAATTCCGACACCGCAAAGGGGCGCGCGCCATGCACCGCGGCCAGCAGCGCCAGCGCCACCTCGTCCGGCGCTTCGGTGAAATAGACGCCAACCTCCCAAAGCCCGGACCCGTCCTCGATCTCGAACACGCCGACGCCGGTCGGCTCGGGCATCAGGTCTTCCAGCGCCTCGGCCAGCGCTTCGGCGGGCGCCTGCCCCGGCAGGGTGGTCAGGGCGGAAAAGGTGGGCATCGGCGGCACTCCGGGGTTGCGGTCGGCCCTGCCCTACGGCGCGGCGTCGGTGCGGTCAAGCCAGCCTTGCACCAGGGGCAGCAGTGCCGCAAGATCGGCGCCCGCATCAAGCCGCAGCAACGGGCAGGGCAGCCGCGCCAGCCAGTCTTCCTGCGTGCGGCGCGAGCGGCGCAGAAAGGTCGGGTCGTCATAGCCCGCCGCCCAATCCACAAACTCGCGGTGTGCGGCGGCAAGATCGCCCCCCGGCGCGATCCGGGCGCCATAGCGCGCCGTTTCGCGCGCGATCAGCCGGTCGATGCGCAGGCCGGGCGCCAGCGTCAGGAACACCACATGGCTCAGCCGCGGGATCACCGCATCGCCCCAGCCCATCGGCGAGCCCGACAGCACCCAGTCGGCGCGCGGCAGGAACATCCGTTCCATCAGCGCGACCCGCTCGGCCTCGTTGCGCCGGGCGGTGAAGGGCGGATCGGTCGGGTGCCAGAAGAAATCGTCGACGTCGAAGTGCTGCGTCGCCAGCGCCGAGGCCAGCGCCCGCCCCAGCGTCAAGGTGCCCGCCCCGCTGCCGCCGATGATCAGGATGCGCGCCACCCGGTTCCTCCACCAAACCGCTTCGGAAGTACCCTGCGCCGGAACCCGCGGCAAGCCGCCGACCCTGCTTGTAATCGCCGCAGCCGTGCTATGTTGCGAACAGGTGGCCCGCCCGAGGCCGCCGCGAACCCAGCCCACCGGAGGAGATCCCCATGACCATCCGCTTCCCCCTTGCCCTCGTGCTGGCCCTTGGCCTTCCGGCCATGGCCCTTGCAGATCCGGCGATGACCGCCGACAGCGCCAAGGGCAAGGTCCTGACCGACGCCGCCGGCATGTCGCTTTACACCTTTGATATGGACAAGGTCGGCAAATCCGCCTGCACCGGCGCCTGCGCGACGAACTGGCCGCCGCTGGCCGCCGCCAGTTCCGATATGGCGTCCGGCGACTGGACGCTGATCACCCGCGATGGCGGCGTGCGGCAGTGGGCCTACAAGGGCAAGCCGCTTTACACCTTCAAGATGGACATGGCGAAGGGCGACCAGGCCGGCGACGGCGTCAAGGGCATCTGGCACCTCGCCCGGCCCTGAACCGGCATCGGCAGAAGGAACCCCGCGGCACCGGCGCCAAGGCGCCGGTGCCGGCGTGTGATCTGCATCAAGGCGCCCTGCGCCCGTCTGTGGCAAACGCGAAAACGCGAGTGCTGGAAGGACGGGCATGGACCTCGTTTCCCTTGTTGACCGGATCGGCGACGCCCCCGCGGCGGCGCTTTTCGGTGTGCTGACCGGCGTGATCTTCGGCATCGCCGCGCAACGCTCGGCCTTCTGCCTGCGTGCGGCCACCGTGGAATTCGCGCGCGGCCGCCTCGGGCCACGGGTCGCGGTCTGGCTGCTGACCTTCTCGACCGCGATGGTCTGGGTGCAGGGGGCGGAATACCTTGGCCTCTTTCACGCCTCCGAGGCGCGCATCATGGCGGTGCCGGGGTCGTGGTCGGGCGCCATCATCGGCGGGCTGGTCTTCGGCGTCGGCATGGTGATGGCGCGCGGCTGTTCGGGCCGCCTGCTGGTGCTGGCGGCCACCGGCAACCTGCGCTCGGTCGTGTCGGGGCTGATCTTTGCCGTCACCGCGCAGATGAGCCTGCATGGCTGGATCGCCCCGCTGCGCGACCGCATCGCGGCGCTTTGGGTCACGCAGGGCGGCCACAATCTCGACCTGCTCGACGCCAGCGGCCTGCCACGCGAATCCGGCCTTGTGCTGGGCCTTGCCATCGCCGTGGTGGCGTTGGCGATTGCCCGGCGCAACCGGATCGGCGCGGGTAGCCTGATCTTTGCCTCCGGCGTCGGTTTCGCGGTCGCGGTGGGCTGGGTGCTGACCTATGCGCTGGCGCAGATCAGCTTCACCCCGACGCCCGTCACCTCGGCCACCTTCACCGGCCCCTCGGCCAACACGCTGATGTTCTTTCTGACCCGCGACGCCGCGCTGACCTTCGACGTGGGTCTGGTGCCGGGCGTCTTTCTGGGCGCCTTCCTCGCGGCGGCGCTGGCGGGAGAGTTGCAATTCAGGGGTTTCGAGGGCGAGGGCCCGATGCGCCGCGCGATGACCGGCGCTGCGCTGATGGGCTTTGGCGGCATGCTGGCGGGTGGCTGCGCCATCGGCAACGGCGTCACCGGCACCTCGATCTTCACCGGAACCGCGTGGGTCGCGCTGACCTGCATGTGGCTGGGCGCGATGGCGGCGGATTTCGTCATCGACCAGCGCCGCGAGGCCGTTCTGGCCTAAAGAAAGCTCTGCGGGTCGATGTCGATCGACAGCCGCAGGTCGTTCGGCGGCTTCAACTGCCCGACCCAGCGCGCCAGCGCCGCCTGCAACGGCACGCCCTTTTCCGCCTTCACCAGCAGCCGCACCCGGTGCCGCCCGCGAATCCGCGCGATTGGCGCGGGGGCCGGGCCGAACACCTGCGCCCCCACCGCGCGCAACGGCCCGTCACGCCGCGCCAGTTCGGCGCCGAAATCGAACACCGCCTGCACGTCGGGGGAGCTGAGCACGATGCCCGCCATCCGGCCGTAGGGTGGCATCCCGGCCGCCTTGCGTTCCGCCGCCTCGGCGCGCCAGAACCCCTCCTCATCCCCCGACAGGATCGCGCGGATCACCGGATGATCCGGCTGGCAGGTCTGCAACAGCGCCACGCCCGGCTTTTCCGCCCGGCCGGCCCGGCCCGCGACCTGCCGCATGGTCTGAAACGTCCGTTCCGCCGCGCGCAGGTCGGACCCCTGCAAGCCCAGATCGGCGTCGATCACGCCGACCAGCGTCAGATGCGGAAAGTTGTGACCCTTGGCCACCAGTTGCGTGCCGATGATGATATCGGCCGCACCGTCGGCAATCGCCTCGATCTGCTCTTTCAAGGCCCGCGCCGAGCCGAAGAGGTCGGACGACAGCACCGCCACCCGCGCGGTGGGAAAGACCTTGGCCACCTCTTCCGCCAGCCGTTCCACCCCCGGCCCCACCGGGGCCAGCTTGCCCTCGACCCCGCAGGAAGGGCACTTCACCGGCATCGGCTTGGTCTCGCCGCATTGGTGGCAGACGAGGCGTTTCAGGAACCGGTGTTCCACCATCCGCGCGTCGCAATGATCGCAGCCGATCTGATGGCCGCAGGCGCGGCAGACGGTGACGGGGGCATAGCCGCGCCGGTTCAGGAACAGAAGCGACTGTTCCCCCGCCTGCAACCGCGCCGCCACCGCCCGTTGCAGGGTGGGAGAGATCCAGCGGTCGCCCGGCAGGGTTTCCGCCCGCATGTCGATCGCCCGCATCTCGGGCAGATCCGCCGCACCGAAGCGGGCGGGCAGGTCCAGCCGGGCGTATTTGCCCTGTTCGGCGTTCACCCAGCTTTCCAGTGAGGGCGTCGCCGAGGCCAGCACCACCTGCGCGTGCAGGATCGAGGCGCGCAGCACCGCCATGTCGCGCGCGTTGTAAAGCACGCCATCCTCTTGCTTGTACGAAGTGTCGTGTTCCTCATCGACAACGATCAGCCCCAGATCGCGGAACGGCAGGAACAGCGCCGACCGCGCGCCGACCACCAGTTGCGCGCCGCCCTCGCCCGCCATCCGCCAGACCCGGCGACGTTCGGTGACGGTGATGCCGGAATGCCATTCAGCGGGGCGGGCGCCAAACCGGTCCTCCACCCGCGCCAGAAACCCGGCGGTCAGCGCAATCTCGGGCAGCAGCACCAGTGCCTGCCGCCCCTTCGCCAGACATTCCGCCACCGCCTCCAGATAAACCTCGGTCTTGCCGGACCCGGTGACGCCCTTCAACAGCGTCGTGCCATAGCTGCCCGCGGCCACGCCCCGGCGCAACGCCGCCGCCGCCACCGCCTGATCGGGCGACAGCGCTGCCCCCGGCAAAGCCGGGTCGAGCCACGGATAGGGCAGATCGCGCGGCGCCTCTTCCTCGGATACCGCGCCCTGTGCGACAAGGCCCTTCACCACCGATGACGTCACCCCCGCCAGATCGGACAACTCGCCCAGCGTGAAGGCCAGCCCGCCGTGGTCGCGTAGCACCGCCAGCACACGGGTGCGCGCGTCCGTCATGCGGTCGGGGTCCGCCCCACCCGACCGGTAGACGCGCCGCATCGCCGGGCTGTCACCCAGCCCCGGCGCGCGGGTGGCCAGCCGCAGCATCGCGTGCATCGGCGTCAGCGTGTAGTCGGCGGCGCGCGACAGAAACAGCCGCAACTCCTCCTGCATCGGCGCGGCGTCCAGCACCCGCGTCACCGGGCGCAATTTGGCGGCGTCGAATCCGCCCTGCCCCGGCCCCCAGACCACACCCAGGACCCGCCGCGGCCCCAGTGGCACCTCGACATAGGCACCCGCGACGCAGCCACCCTCTGGCGCGCGGTAATCGAGCAGGCGATCAAGCGGTTGCGTGGTCAGCACGCCGACCCGCTCGCCCTCGCCGAAATCGCCATCATCCGCCATGCCCGATCCTTTGGCCTTTCGAGAGGCCGCCCCATGCGGTAATACATCGCCGACCACAGCCGCAACCGGAAGGGGACGCACCCATGAAATTCTTTGTCGATACCGCCGATGTCGCCGCCATCGCCGAGCTGAATGCTCTGGGCATGGTGGACGGCGTGACCACGAACCCCTCGCTGATCCTGAAGTCCGGCCGCGACATCCTCGAAGTCACCAAGGAAATCTGCTCGATCGTCGCCGGCCCGGTCTCGGCCGAGGTCGTGTCGCTGAAGGCTGACGAGATGATCGCCGAGGGCCGCAAGCTGGCCGATATCGCGCCGAACATCACGGTGAAGGTGCCGCTGACCTGGGATGGCCTCAAGGCCTGCAAGGTGCTGTCGGACGCGGGCCACATGGTCAACGTCACGCTGTGCTTCTCGGCCAATCAGGCGCTGATCGCGGCCAAGGCCGGGGCCACGTTCATCTCGCCCTTCATCGGGCGGCTGGACGACATCAACATGGACGGGCTGGACCTGATCGCCGACATCCGCACGATCTACGACAACTACAACTTCAAGACGCAGATCCTTGCCGCCTCGATCCGCACGGTGAACCACGTCACCGAATGCGCCCGCATCGGCGCCGACGTGATGACCGCCCCGCCCGAGGTGATCCGCAAGCTGGCCAGCCATCCGCTGACCGACGCGGGTCTGGCGCAGTTCCTGAAAGACTGGGAAAAGACCGGCCAGAAGATCCTCTGACCGTGACGGACCCCTGCCCCGGATCACCTCCGGGGCAGCCCGCGCCGCGAAAGGATCAGAAGATGCACACCCGACCGCTTGGCACCACCGGCCCCGAAAGCTCCGCCCTCGGGTTGGGCTGCATGGGCATGTCGGATGCCTACGGCCCCGCCGACCGCAGCGAAAGCCTTGCCACGATCCACGCGGCGATGGAGGCGGGGATCACCCTGATCGACACCGGCGATTTCTACGGCATGGGCCACAACGAGATGCTGATCGCCGAGGCGATCGCGGGCAAGCGCGACCGGGTGCTGCTGTCGGTCAAATTCGGCGCCCAGCGTGACCCGTCGAACGCCTGGCTTGGCTTTGACGCGCGCCCGCAGGCGGTGAAGGCCGCGCTGGCCTATACGCTGAAGCGGCTGAACACCGACCATATCGACATCTACCGCCCCGCCCGCCTCGATCCGGCGGTGCCGATCGAGGACACCATCGGCGCCATCGCCGACATGGTGAAGGCGGGCTACGTGCGCCACATCGGCCTGTCCGAGGCAGGCCCCGAAACGATCCGCCGCGCCGCCGCCGTGCATCCGATCTGCGATCTGCAAATCGAATATTCGCTGATCTCGCGCGGGATCGAGGATGCAATCCTGCCCGCCTGCCGCGCGCTTGGCATCGGCATCACCGCCTATGGCGTGCTGTCGCGCGGGCTGATCAGCGGGCACTGGACCGGCGAGGTCAAGCCCGGCGACATGCGTCGGCTCTACCCGCGCTTTTCGGGCGAGAACCTGACGCAGAACCTTGCGCTGGTCGAGGCGATCCGCGCCTTGGCCGACGCCCGCGCCGCCACCGTCGCGCAGGTCGCCATCGCCTGGGTGCTGGCCAGGGGCCGCGACATCGTTCCGCTGATCGGCGCCCGTAGCCGCACCCGGCTGGACGAGGCGTTGGGCGCCCTCGCGCTCGACCTCAGCCACGGCGAAATCGCCACGCTGGAGGCCGCGATCCCGAAAGGCGCCGCCGCCGGGCAGCGATATGCCGCGGCACAGATGGCGCATCTGGACAGCGAACGCGGCTGACCCGCCAAACGACTGGCGCCACAGTCGCAATTTCGTGTATGGTTCGGCAAAAGACTTCAGCGAAGCCGCGTCGCTTCGCCAGGACAGACGAGGCAGGCATGGCTGAGGCGGTAATGATCGACAACGAACTGCGCGACCGGATTCTGGCGGACCCCGAGCGGGTGCTTGACGACCACGATCTGATGCGCGCGCTTGTCGCCGCCAACGATCGTGCGCTCGGCTCCAACGTCGTCGATCTGCGCGGCATCGCGATGGAACGGCTGGAGGCCCGGCTGGACCGGCTGGAAGACACCCACCGTTCGGTGATCGCGGCCGCCTATGAAAACCTTGCCGGCACCAATCAGATCCACCGCGCCGTGCTGCGGATGCTCGACCCGGTGACGTTCGAGGAGTTTCTGACCAACCTTGGCGGCGAGGTCGCGCAGATCCTGCGCCTCGAATGCGTCCGGCTGGTGCTGGAAACCCGGGAATCGGCCGAAGACCCGGTGCTGCGCCGCCTTGGCGATGTGCTGTGCGTCGCGGCCCCCGGATTTATCGACACCTATGTGCAGGCCGGGCGTCGCGGCCCCGCCCGCCCCGTCACGCTGCGTCAGACTCAGCCCGAGTCCGATGCGATCTATGGCGAGGCGGCAGGTTGGGTCCGGTCCGAGGCGCTGATGCGGCTGGATTTCGGCACCGGGCGGCTGCCGGGCCTGCTGGCCTTCGGCTCGGAAGACCCGCACCATTTCCGCCCCTCGCAGGGCACCGACCTTCTGGCCTTCTTCGCGGGCAGCTTCGAACGGGCCATGCGGCGCTGGCTGGCATGAGCCTTGCGCTGTCGCCCGCCGAACGCGACGCGCTGGAACAGTGGCTGACCCACCTGGCCGCTCTCAAGGGCCGCGCGGCGAACACCGTGGCCGCCTACCGCCGCGATGTGACCGGCTTTCTCGCCTTCCTTGCCCATCATCACGGCGGCCCGATGGGCCTTGGCGCGCTTGTCGCGCTCGACCAATCCGACCTGCGGGCCTGGATGGCGCATGAACGCGGGCGCGGCGTCTCGACCCGGTCGCTGGCCCGGGCGCTGTCGGCGGTGAAAACCTTCCTGCGCTGGCTCAGCGACCGTGACGGCGGCGAGCCGACGGCGATCCTGTCGGCCCGCACCCCGAAATACCGCCGCAAACTGCCCCGCCCATTGGCCGAAGATGCCGCCCGCGCCATGCTTTCCACCGTCGGCGACGACGCGCGTGAAGACTGGATCGCCGCGCGCGACACCGCCGTGGTGACGCTGCTTTACGGCTGCGGGCTGCGCATTTCCGAGGCGCTGGGGCTGACCGGCGCCGCGGCCACGCTGCCCGACACGCTGCGCATCCGCGGCAAGGGCGGCAAGGAACGGCTGGTGCCGGTGCTGCCCGCCGCCCGTACCGCCGTCGCGGCCTATGTCGCGCTCTGCCCGTTCGACCTTGCCCCGGCCGATGCCCTCTTTCGCGGCGCGCGCGGTGGCCCGCTGTCGCCCCGCCTGATCGCCAGGGCGATGGAGGGTGCGCGCACCCGCCTTGGCCTGCCCGCCACCGCCACACCGCATGCGATGCGCCATTCCTTTGCCACCCATCTCTTGTCGGCGGGCGGCGACCTGCGCGCGATTCAGGAACTTCTGGGCCACGCGTCACTGTCCACCACGCAGGCCTATACCGCCGTCGACGCCGCCCGGTTGATGGAGGTTTACGACGCGGCCCATCCCCGCGCCTGACGGCACCCCTCACGGAAAGTTCAACGCCTGCGGGGCGGCCGGAAACCGGTTGTCAACCGATCGGGCGCAAAACCGGCGGGCCGCTTCCAACCGAAGGCCCCGCCATGTCGATTTCCTCGCTCTCGCTCAGCTTCACCTTTCAGCCGCCACCCGCGACGCCTGCCGCCACAACCACAGCGCCCGCCACCGCCGGAACACCCGATTCCGATGGCGATGTTGACGGCGCCACCGGGTCGGGCGGCCACCACCACCACCACCACACCGGCGGCGCCAGTGCGGCCAGTTCCGCCAACGGCCAGGCGTCGATCGCCTCGATCCTGCAATCCATCCTGTCGAGCCTGACCTCGGGCAGCCAAAGCGCGACCGACGCCACCGCCGCGACGACGACCGCATCGCCCCCCGCAACCGCCAATGGCGACGCAACGGCCAACACCACGCCCTCGATCCGCACCCTGCTGACCCAGATCGAAACCGCGCTGGCCCCGCCGAGTTAATCCAGCGGCGCGCCGTCAGGCGTGGGCCGAAGCCCCCGCCTGACCGGTCGGGCATTGCCACCCCGCGCGGTTTCGGTCATGAAACCATCATGACAGACAAGCAACGCGCGTTCTCGGTTCACCTGCTCACCGCCACCGGCGCGGTCTTCTCGATGCTGGCCATGCTCGCCGCCGTCGATGGCAAGTGGTCGCTGATGTTCCTCTGGCTCGTGGTGGCCTTCATCGTCGATGGCATCGACGGCCCGCTGGCGCGCCGATACGCCGTCAAGATCCACGCCCCGCAGATCGACGGTGTGCTGCTCGACCTGATCATCGACTACCTGACTTATGTCTTCATCCCGGCCTTCGCGCTGTTCAAGTCGGGCCTGCTGCCCGGCTGGACCGGCTGGATCGCCATTTTCGTCATCACTTACGGCAGCGTCGTCTACTTCGCCGACACAAGGATGAAGACGAAAGACAACTCGTTTTCCGGCTTCCCGGCCTGCTGGAACATGGTCGCGGTGGTGATTTTCGCGCTGAAGCCCGATTTCTGGGTCACGCTGGCCGTGGTGGTGATCCTCGCCGCCGCGATGTTCACCCGGCTGAAGTTCATCCACCCGGTCCGCACCGATCGCTGGCGTCAGGTCTCGCTGCCGATCGCCGTGGCCTGGACCGCCTTCGCCACCTGGGCGGCGCTGGCGAATTTTCAGGCCGGGCTGTTCGCGCATACCGGGCTGATGCTGACCAGCCTCTACCTCGTCTTTGCCGGCATCGCCCAGCAGATCGTGCCGCCGAAGGGCTGAGGCCCTCAGATCAGCAGCCCCGCCGCGCCTTCAAGACGCAGCAGCGCCACCTTGGTTTCCACCCCGACCCCGCCGGAAAATCCGCCAAGGTTGCTGGCCCCCAGCACCCGGTGGCAGGGGATGAAGATCGGGATCGGGTTGGCGCCGCAAGCCTGCCCCACCGCCTGCGCGCTGACCGCCATCTGCCGCGCGATCTCGCCATAGGTGCGGGTGTGGCCAAAGGGAATGGCGCGCAGGATATCAAGAAAACGCTGCTGAAACGCATCGCCGCCAGGCGCCAGCGGCAGGTCGAACGCGGTCAGGCGCCCGTCGAAATAGGCCGCCAACTGGCGCCCGGCCTCGTCCAGCAGCGGCGACGATGCGTCGCCCCCGCGGCCCCAGCGCAGCAGGGTGATGGCCCCGTCCCCCTCTTCGATGGTCACGGGGCCGGTCGGCGTCTGATGTGTTGCGCGGATCATTGCCCGATCCTGCCCGAAGCGCCCCGCCCTTTGCAAGGCGGGGCTGCGCCCGTCATCCCAGCGCGTCGTTGCAGCGCGCGCAGGTGCCGGGGTGCGCATGGCTGCCGACGTCGGGCAGGATCTTCCAGCACCGCTGGCACTTCTCGCCCTCGGCCGCTTCGAACACCACGCCAACGCCCGGCACTTCGGGCAGGCGGAACGCCTCTTCCGGCATCGGGTCGGTCGTCACCTGAATGTCCGAGGTGATGCAGAGGTCGGCGAAATCGACCCCGTGCAGCAGATGTGCCACGGCGGCATCGGTCACATGCACCACCGGCGCCGCCTCAAGGCTGGCACCGATCGTCTTGGCGGCGCGCTGCACCTCCAGCGCCGCCGTCACCACGCGGCGGACCTGCCGCACCTGATCCCACTTCGCCGCCAGCCCGGCATCCAGCCAGCCTTCCGGCGTCGCCGGCATGTCGTGCAGGTGCACCGAGTCGCCCTCGTCGGGGAAACGCGACAGCCACACATCTTCCATCGTGAAGACAAGGATCGGCGCCAGCCAGGTCACCAGCCGGTGGAACAGCGCGTCCAGCACCGTGCGCGCCGCGCGCCGCCGCAGACTGCCCACCGCGTCGCAGTAAAGCGCATCCTTGCGCACGTCGAAGTAAAGCGTCGAAAGGTCCACCGTGCAGAACTGGAAGAGCCGCTGGAACACGCCCTGAAAGTCATAGGCGGCAAAACCCTTGCGCACCTCGGCATCCAGTTCCGCCAGCCGGTGCAGCACCCAGCGTTCCAGTTCCGGCATCTCGGCCACCGCGACCCGTTCGGCCTCGTCGAAGCCGTTCAGGTTGCCCAGCACGAACCGCAGCGTGTTGCGCAGGCGGCGATAGCTGTCGGCGGTGCCCTTCAGGATCTCCGGCCCGATGCGCTGGTCGACGGTGAAATCGGCCTGCGCCACCCACAGCCGCAGGATATCGGCGCCGTACTGGTCGATCACCTCCTGCGGCCCCACGGTGTTGCCGAGCGACTTGGACATCTTCATGCCCTTCTCGTCGAGCGTGAAGCCGTGCGTCAGCACCCCGCGATAGGGCGCGCGGCCCAGCGTACCGCAGGCTTGCAGCATCGAGGAATGGAACCAGCCGCGATGCTGGTCGGTGCCTTCCAGATAAAGGTCGGCGATCCCGTCGGCAGAACCGTCCGGCCGGTCGCGCAGCACGAAAGCATGGGTAGAGCCGCTGTCGAACCACACGTCGAGAATGTCGAAAACTTGCACAAAGGCGTCAGGATCATGCAGGCCACCTAGCACCTCCTCCTTGAAGCCTTGCACATACCAGACATCGGCGCCGCCTTGCTCAAAAGCGGCCACAATCCGGGCGTTGACCGCCGGATCGCGCAAAAGGAAATCGGAATCCGTGGGTTGCGCGCCTTTCTTCACAAAGCAGGTCAGCGGCACGCCCCAAGCCCTTTGCCGGGAAAGAACCCAGTCCGGCCGCGCCTCTATCATCGAATGCAGGCGGTTGCGGCCCGAGACCGGCGTGAACTGCACCAGCTCCTCGATCGAGGTGAGCGCACGGCCCCGGATCGTGTCCTTGCCGGTCACGCCGGTCAGCCCGTCCTCCAGATGCCGGTCGATCGCCACGAACCACTGCGGCGTGTTGCGATAGATCAGCGGCGCCTTCGAGCGCCACGAGTGCGGGTAGGAGTGCTTGATCTTGCCCTTGGCGAAGAGCGCGCCCGCGTAGGCAAGCTGCTTGATCACCTCGACATTGGCCGGGCCATCCTTGCCATCGGGATTGATGATCGAGAGGCCGCCGAAGAGGGGCAGAGTGGTGCGGAAAGAACCGTCCGGCTCGACATTGTAGGTCATCTGCAACTCCGGGAAGGTATCGCGGAACTCCAGATAGACCTGATAGTCGTCATCGCCGTGGCTGGGCGCGGTATGCACGAAACCCGTGCCAGCCTCATCCGTCACATGCGCGCCGGGCAGCATCGGGACGCGGTAGTCCCATTCGCCACCGGCACCTTCGACGCCCCGGAAGGGGTGGGTGAGGGTCAGGGCGGAAAGCTCCTCGTCGCTCACGTCGCGCAGGCGGGTAAAGCCATCCACTCGCCCGGCCTTGAAGACGGACTCGGCCAGCGCGTCCGCGATGACGATCCGTTCGCCGGTCTTCGCGGTGGCATTCTCGCCGACCGTGCCAACCTCATAGAGGCCATAGGCGATGTTAGGGTTGAAGCAGACGGCGCGGTTTTGCGGGATGGTCCAAGGCGTTGTCGTCCAGATGACGATGGAGGCGGATTTCAGCTCGGCTTCTCTCGTCGCCTGCTCTTGGGAATGCTCGATCCGCGCCTCGACGCTCTCTAGCAACCCCGGAGACTTCGTGCGGACACGCGCCGAAAACGCCTCCACCACCCCAAACCGCACCCAAACCGTATGGCTGGTGTGGTCGTGATACTCCACCTCCGCCTCGGCCAGCGCGGTCTTTTCGACTGGCGACCACATCACCGGCTTCGAGCCTTGGTAAAGCGAGCCGTTCATGACGAACTTCAGGAATTCCTCGGCGATCACCGCTTCAGAGTGGTAGTCCATCGTGCGGTAGGGGTCGGCCCAGTTGCCGGTGACGCCCAGCCGCTTGAACTCGGCGCGCTGGATGTCGATCCAGCCCTCGGCGAACTTGCGGCATTCCTGCCGGAAGGCGACCTTGTCGACGTCGTCCTTGTTCTCGCCGCGGGCGCGGTATTGCTCTTCGATCTTCCACTCGATCGGCAGGCCGTGGCAATCCCAGCCCGGCACATAGCGGGCATCGCGGCCCATCATCTGCTGGCTGCGGACCACCATGTCCTTCAGCACCTTGTTCAGCGCGTGGCCGATGTGCAGATGACCGTTGGCGTAGGGCGGGCCGTCGTGCAGCGTGAAGGGCGCGCGGCCCTGCTTTTCCCGCAGGCGGTCGTAGACCCCGATCCGCTCCCACCGGGCCAGCCAGTCCGGCTCGCGCTGGGGCAGGCCCGCGCGCATCGGAAAGTCGGTTTCGGGCAGGAAAACGGTGTCGCGGTAGTCAGGCGTATCGGCGCACATCGGATGCGGTCCTTCACTCGGATGGGTCTGGCAGGGGCGCGGCAGGGCGCGCGCAGGCGGCATCACCCGGCGGCTGAGCGGCTCAGCGCGCCGGGCCGCTAATTCGACGCGTTGCGACGAGTTCCCGGTCCATGCGCGGCTTATACGCAAGGGTCACGGCGCGGTCCAGAGCCTGCGGCGCCGCGCCCCGTTGCGCCCGCCCGCGCGTGGCGTCAGGGTCGCCGTGTCAGAAAGGACCACCCATGAACGCGATGCCGCCCCGTTTCTTCGTCACGCCCGAGCAGATCGACCGGATCATGGCCTCGTTCTACCACCGCATCCGCCGCCATGCGGTGCTCGGCCCGGTCTTCACCGCCCATATCGGCACCGACGAGGCCGCCTGGCGCGCGCATGAGGACAAGATCGGCCGGTTCTGGAAGAACGCGATCCTGCGCGAGGGCGGCTATGAAGGGCGCCCGATGTTGGTGCACCGTACCGCGATGGACATCCTGCCCGAACATTTTCCGCTCTGGCTCGCGCTCTTCGACGATACCGCGCAGGCGATCCTGCCGCCCGAGGCCGCCGCCGCATGGTCGGCGATGGCGCATCGGCTGGGCAACGCCTTCCGCATGGGGGTTGAGGATGCCCGCCGCCCCGCTGACGCGGTGCCGAAACTGGTCTGACGTCAGCCCTCGGCCTTATCCCCGAACAGCCCCTTCAGCCCCCGCGCCACCAGGTTCGACACTTTCGGCCGCGGCAACGCCCGGAACGGCAGCGGGCGACAGACTTCCATCGCTGCCACCCCCACGCGGCTGGTCAGCGCGCCGTTCACCACACCCTCGCCGAACCGGCGCGACAGCTTGGAAAGCACGGTGCCCCCCGCCACCGAATGGATCATGTCGTCGCCGACCGCCACCACGCCGGTCGCCACCAGATGCGTCATCACCGTCCGCGTCAGCCGCCAGCTGCCCAGCACGCCGGACCGGCCGCCGTAAAGCTCGGCGATCCGGCGGATCATGCGCAGGTTGGCGGCCAGCGCGGTGACCACATCGGCCAGCGCCAGCGGCACCAGTGCGGTGACCGTCGCCACCTGCCGCGCCGCCGCCTCGATCTCGCGCCGCGCCGCCTGATCCAGCGGCGCCAGCAATTCCGCCTCGGCCAGCGCGATCAGCGCGTCGGCGTCCAGCACCTCGTCGTGCCGGGCCGCCAGCTTCTCCCGCGCCCAGCGCAATTCCGGGCGCCCGGCATAAAGCCCCCCGATCCGGCCCACGATATGGCGCGCGGCTTTCAGATCGCCGGTGCCCGCCGCCGCCTCGGCCTCGGCGCGGATGCCGTCGACCCGCCGCAACCGGGCAAAGGCCGCCAGTTCGCGCAACGCGACGCCCAGCAGAAGCGTGACGAAGCCGACCACCAGCACCAGCGCGATCAGCCCCAGCACCCGGTTGCTGGCCAAGAGGCCGGTGACATAGTTCCACGCCGCAACCGACAGGACGAAGGAAAAGAGCGCCGAGGCCGAGGCCCAGAACCAGCCACCCAGCCGCGACCGGGGCCGCGCCGCCAGCCGCACCGCGCCCTGCATCGCGGCCCCGGTCGGCTCTGGCACCGGCGGCGCCGCGCCGGGGTCGGCGGGGCCTTCGTCCATCTCGATCACCACAGGGCGTTTCGCATCACTCATGTCAGCCGATCCCCGATCAGAAATTCCGCCGCCCGGTCCAGCCGGATATGCGGCGGCCCCTCGCCGGGCTTCAGGCTCAGCTTTGCCGGGGCGAACCCCATCACCGCGAAATCGGCATCAAGCCAGCGCGCCGCGCCCTGCCGCGCCGGCACCAGTAGGGCGGCAGGGTCTTGCGGCAATTCGCCCGGATACATAGCCGCCGGCTTGCCACTCGCCAGCAGCGCGCCCCGCACGCAGTCGAGACTTTGGCCGTCGCGCGAAACCGTTTCTTCCACCGTCGCGCGCAGGCTGGCGATCGACATCGCCGCCGTCTTCGCCCCAGCGAAATCCGCCCGGTCGCGGGCCTCGCGCAGCATTGCCTCCATGATTGCGGTCAGGCGGCCATGCTGGGAATGGTGCAGATGGTCGGCCTTGGTCGCGGCGAACAGGATGCGTTCCACCCGCCGCCCGCGCAGCAATTCGGCCAGCCAGGGGTTTCGCCCCGGCCGGAAGGCGCCCAGAATCTCCGCCATCGCGCGGCGCATATCCTCCACCGCCTGCGGCCCGGCATGGATCGCGCCCAGCGCATCGACCAGCACCACCTGCCGGTCGATCCGGGCGAAATGGCTGCGAAAGAACGGCCGCACCACCTCGCGCCGATAGGCGTCATAGCGCCGCTCCATCTCGCGCCAGAGCGCGCCGCGCCGCGCCGCCTCGGGCCGTGGCAACGGTGCGAAGGTCAACACCGGTGAGCCTGCGAGTTCGCCCGGCAACAGGAACCGCCCCGGCGTGCAGTCGGAATAGCCCGCCGCCCGCGCCGCCGCCAGATAGGCGGTGAAACTGGCGGCCAGCGCCTGCGCCACCGGTTCCTCCAGCTTGCCCGCCGGGTCGGCCGCTGCCGCATCGCGCAAGAACCCCGCCGCCTCGGGCCGCCGCGCGATCCGCGCCAGCGTCTCGTCCGCCCAGTCCGCGTAGCTCTTTTCCATCAGCGCAAGGTCCAGCAGCCACTCGCCCGGATAGTCGATGATGTCGAGATGCACCGTCCGCACCCCCGTCAACGCGCCAAGAAACCCGCCCGGCCGCACCCGCAGCGACAGCCGAAGCTCGCTGACCGCGCGGGTCGAGTCCGGCCAGTGCGGCGCGGGCCCCGTCACGGCGCCAAGATGCGCCTCGTAGTCGAAGCGGGGCACGGTGTCGTCGGGCTGCGGCTGCAGATAGGCCGACAGAATCCGCCCCTGCGCCGCCGCCTGCAATTGCGGCATCCGCGCCCGGTCCATCAGGTTCGCCACCAGCGAGGTGATGAACACCGTCTTGCCCGCGCGGCTGAGACCGGTCACCCCCAGCCGGATCACCGGCTCGAACAACGCCTCGCTGACCGAGGCCAGCGCCCCTTCGACGCCCCGCGTCACCCCGTCCGCTACCCTGCCGTTGACCACGCCCTGCCCCGTCTTACCCAGCCTCAAGATAGGCGGGGCGGCGGCCGAACGGTAGGGGGCGCGCTTGCCAAGCCCGGGGGCCTGCGCTACCCCCGCAAAATGTCCCGCTATGCGCTGAAAATCGAATATGACGGCGGCCCGTTCAACGGCTGGCAGCGCCAGTCCGGCCAGCCCACCGTGCAGGAGGCGGTCGAAACCGCGCTGCGGCGGCTGGAACCCGACATGCCCGGCATCGCGGCGGCGGGCCGCACCGATACCGGTGTTCACGCCACCGGGCAGGTCGCCCATTGCGACATGGCGAAAGACTGGACGCCGTTCCGGCTGACCGAGGCGCTGAACTGGCACCTGAAACCCGCGCCGGTGGCGATCCTCGCCGCCGCCGCGGTGCCCGACACCTTCCACGCCCGGTTTTCGGCGATCGAGCGGCGCTACCTCTTTCGCCTGCTCGCTCGCCGCGCCCCCCCGACGTTTGATCGCGGCCGGGTCTGGCAGGTTCCCCAGCCGCTCGACCTTGCCGCAATGCGGGCCGGGGCCGCGCATCTGATCGGCCGCCACGACTTCACTACCTTCCGCGCCGCGATGTGTCAGGCCGCCTCACCGGTCAAGACGCTGGACGAGATCACCATCACCGCCCATCCGGCCCCACAGGGGACCGAGTTCCGCTTCGTCCTGCGCGCCCGCAGCTTTCTGCACAATCAGGTCCGCTCCATCGTCGGCACGCTGGAACGCGTTGGCGCCGGAGTCTGGGCGCCCGAAGACGTAAAGACCGCGCTGGAGGCCCGCGACCGCGCCGCCTGCGGCCCGGTCTGCCCACCACACGGGCTTTACCTGACCGATGTCGGTTATCCCGCCGATCCCTTCGGCTGAGGTCTTCCGTTCGGAAATATCGTGCGGGCACGGGCGCGAAGCCCTCTCCGCTTCCCAAGGCGACCGCCCGCCGATACCGAAGCCCGTGGACAATCGCCCGCCGCCGCGCGAGGCTCGGCCGATGAAACCCCGCTCGCCCCGCCTTGCCGTCCGTGCGCTGATCCTCGACCGGGATCGGCTGCTCCTGGTCAACGCCTATCCCGGCGGCACGTCCGATCTGTGGTGCGCGCCCGGCGGCGGGGTCCATGCCGGAACCGGCCTGCCCGAGAACCTCGCTCGCGAGGTAATGGAGGAATGCGGCATCGCCATCGCGGTCGGCGCGCCCTGTCTGGTGAACGAGTTCCACGACCCCGCCACCGGCTTTCACCAGGTCGATGTCTACTTCCGCTGCCGCGCCCTTGGCCCCTTGCCCCCGGACTGGACCGACCCCGAGGGCGTGGTGACCGAACGCCGTTTCGTCAGCCGCGCCGAAATGGCCAGCCTGCGCTACAAACCCGATAGCCTGCCCGATGCCGCCTGGGGCGAGGGCATCCTCTACGACCCGCTGGAGGTGATCGTGCGATGAGCCGCGCCTTCGTGAAAGAGGGCACGGGCGAGCTGGACCCGCTGCCCGACCTGCCGCTGAGCCCGCATCCGAACTACGTCACCCCCTCTGGCCTTGCGCAATTGCGCGCCCGGCTGGCCGAAGTGCAGGCCCGGCTCGCCGACCTGCGCGCCCGCCCCGACCGCCTCGACAAACTGCCCGAGGCGGCGGCGGAACGCGACATCCGCTATCTTGAGGCGCGGCTGCGCACGGCGATCCTCGTCACCCCCGACGCCGCGCCGGTCGAGGTTGCCTTTGCCACCGCCGTCACCGTCGCCGACGAAGACGGCACCGAAACCGTCTGGCGCATCGTGGGCGAGGACGAGGCCGACGCCGCCCGTGGCTGGATCGCGCCGCATTCGCCGCTCGCCCGCGCCCTGATCGGCGCACGGGTCGGCGACAGCGTGACCTGGCGCCGACCGAACGGCGCGGTGGAACTGGACATCCTCGCCATCGGCCCGGCACCATGACGCCAACCATCCACCCGCTCGACCCCGCCACCGACACCGCGCGCGTCTACGCCTTCTGGCCAGACGCCGCCGACTACATCGTGATGGAACGGGGCGAGGCCCCCGGCCCCACCCTCAACCCCGTCCTGACGCAGGAGTTCTTTACCGACGCCCCGCCCGGCATCGACCCCGCCACCAGCCTGCGCCTTGGCCTGTTCGTGGCTGACCGCCTGCTTGGCGTGGCCGAACTGGCCTTCGGCTACCCCGGCCCGCAAGAGGCCTACCTTGGCCTGATGGTCCTCGGCGCCCCGGCGCGCGGCACCGGCAGCGGGCGCGCGCTTCTGCGCCGGATCGAGGCGGAAGCCATCGCCCGCCACGCCCCCGCGCTCTACCTCGCCGTGCTCGACGCCAACCCGCGCGGCCGGGCCTTCTGGGAACGCGAAGGGTTCACCCTGCACGAAGCGGGCCGCAGCGTCACGATCGGCGCCAAGACCCAAACCGCCGCCCGGATGGTCAAACGGCTGGGGTGAGGCGCCCCGCCCCCATTCTTGCGGGCACAGATGTCCCCTCCAAAGGCTTCCGCCGCACACCGGCGGGCGACCGAAGCCAAAAGAAAAAGGGCGGCCGAAGCCGCCCTTTCCTTGGTCAAAGGCCCTCAGGCCGGGATCACATCATCCCGCCCATGCCGCCCATGTCGCCCATGCCGCCGCCGGCCGAGGCGCCCTTCGGCTCCGGCTTGTCGGCGATCATGGCTTCGGTGGTGATCAGCAGGCCGGCGATCGAGGCCGCATCCTCAAGCGCGGTGCGCACGACCTTGGCCGGGTCGATCACGCCGAACTTGAACATGTCGCCGTATTCCTCGGTCTGGGCGTTGAAGCCGAACTTCGGGTCGTTCGACTCGCGCACCTTGCCAGCGACGACCGAACCATCCACGCCCGCGTTCTGGGCGATCTGGCGCAGCGGCGCTTCAAGCGCCTTGCGCACGATGACGATCCCGGCGTCCTGGTCCGAGTTCAGGCCCTTCAGCCCGTCAAGCGCCTTGCCGGCCTGGATCAGAGCCACGCCGCCGCCGACGACGATGCCTTCCTGAACCGCAGCGCGGGTCGCGTTCAGCGCGTCATCGACGCGGTCCTTGCGCTCTTTCACTTCGATCTCGGTCATGCCGCCAACGCGGATCACCGCAACGCCGCCAGCCAGTTTGGCGACGCGCTCTTGCAGCTTTTCCTTGTCGTAGTCCGAGGTGGTTTCCTCGATCTGCGCGCGGATCTGGGCAACGCGGGCCTGAATCTCGGCCTTGTCACCCGAACCGTCGATGATCGTGGTGTTGTCCTTGGTGATCGAGACTTTCTTGGCCGAGCCGAGCATGTCGATGCCGACATTCTCCAGCTTCATGCCCAGATCTTCCGAAATCACCTGGCCGCCGGTCAGGATCGCGATGTCCTGCAGCATGGCCTTGCGACGATCACCGAAGCCCGGCGCCTTGACGGCCGAGATTTTCAGGCCGCCACGCAGCTTGTTGACCACGAGGGTCGCCAGCGCTTCGCCTTCGACGTCTTCCGAGATGATCAGCAGCGGCTTTTGCGACTGGATCACGGCTTCCAGCAGCGGCACCATCGGCTGCAGCGACGAGAGTTTCTTCTCGTGCAGCAGGATCAGGCAGTCTTCCAGCTCGACGATCATCTTGTCGGCGTTGGTGACGAAGTAGGGCGACAGGTAGCCGCGGTCGAACTGCATCCCCTCGACCACTTCGGTCTCGGTTTCCAGGCCCTTGTTTTCTTCGACGGTGATGACACCCTCGTTGCCGACCTTCTGCATCGCGTCAGCGATCTGACGGCCGATTTCGGCTTCGCCGTTCGCCGAGATGGTGCCGACCTGCGCGACTTCGGCCGAGTCCGAAACCGGACGCGAGGCCTTCTTGATCGCCGCGACGACGGTGGCGGTGGCCAGGTCGATGCCGCGCTTCAGGTCCATCGGGTTCATGCCGGCCGCGACCGACTTCATGCCCTCTTTGACGATGGCTTGCGCCAGAACGGTGGCGGTGGTGGTGCCGTCGCCCGCTTCGTCATTGGTGCGGGAAGCGACTTCCTTCACCATCTGGGCGCCCATGTTTTCGAAGCGGTCCGAGAGTTCCACTTCCTTCGCGACCGTCACACCGTCCTTGGTGATCCGGGGCGCGCCGAACGATTTCTCGATCACGACGTTGCGGCCTTTCGGGCCGAGAGTCACCTTCACCGCATCGGCGAGGATGTTGACGCCACGCAGCATGCGCTCGCGGGCATCGGAATCGAACTTGACGTCCTTAGCAGCCATATTGGTTTGCTCCTGGTTGTCTTGAATTGCAGGGATAGGTCAGCGAACAGCTCAGGCGATGATGCCGAGGATGTCGCTTTCCTTCATGATGAGCAGTTCTTTGCCATCAACGGTGACTTCGGTGCCCGACCATTTGCCGAACAGCACCTTGTCGCCCGCCTTGACGGCCGGGGCGATCAGCTCGCCCGAGTCCTTGCGTGCGCCTTCACCAACGGCGATGATCTCGCCCTCGGCGGGTTTTTCTTTCGCGGTATCCGGGATGATCAGACCACCCTTGGTCTTCTCTTCGCCTTCCAGGCGACGGACGAGCACGCGATCGTGCAGCGGTTTGAAAGCCATCTGTGAACTCCCTCAGGGTTCCGGTTGAAACGGGATTAGCACTCACCGGTGGCGAGTGCCAACGACAGTCATCTAGGCAGCGGCGCGCGGCCTGTCAACTGCGGCGCGCGGCAAATTGCGCGGGTTCCCGCGCTTCGCGCTGGCCCGCCGCGTGCGACCGTGCAAGTCTTGGGCCGACCGGAAGGAATCCGATGCTCAGGCTTGCTTTCACCCTGTTCTGGCTCGCGCTGGCGGGCACTGCCGTGGCCGGAACCGCACCCGGATCCTGCGGCGGGCGCGATCTGCTGGCCGCGATGACCCCGGCGGCCCGCGCCGCGCTGGTCGGCAATGCGCCCTATCCCAACGGCAATTTCTGGCGCGCCACGCGCGGCGCCACCAGCATCGTCGTGGCGGGCACCTACCACCTGAACGACCCGCGATTCGACCCGATCGTGGCGCAGCTGAAACCCTATCTGGATCAGGCCGACACCCTCCTGCTCGAAGCCGGGCCGGACGAGGAAAAGCAGCTGAAGGACGACATCGCTGCCCACCCCGACCGGATCGTGAACGCCGCGGGGCCGACCCTGCCCGAGGCGCTGTCGGCGCAGGAATGGGCCCGGCTGTCCGAGGCGCTGCGGCTGCGCGGCATGCCGCCCTTCATGGCGTCGAAGTTTCAGCCCTGGTACGTCGCGATGCTGCTGGATCTGCCGCCCTGCCCGGTAACCTCGGCCTCGGCCAACGGCCTTGATGCGCGGCTGACTACGCTGGCGCAGGCGCGGCACATCCCGATCGTCGCGCTGGAACCCTGGGATACCACCTTCCACCTTTTCACCGGGATGAGCTTCAAGGCCCAGTTGGGCATGTTGCGCATGTCGCTGGCGGGCGAGGCGAGCGCGGCCGACCTTGGCACCACCCTGACCAACGCCTATTTCGCCGGTCAGCACCGGCTGATCTGGGAATTCGGCCGCCAGAACGCGCTTTCGGCGCCCGGCGCCGACCCCGCAGCCTTCGATCAGCTGGAACGCACCCTGCTGACCGATCGCACGCTGTCATGGATGCCCGGCCTGCTGGCGGTGTCAGAAGGGCACAGCGTCGTCGTCGCGGTCGGCGCGGCCCATCTTGGCGGGGCAGACGGGCTGCTGAACCAGCTGCACCTTGACGGCTTCGCCTTGCACCGGCTGCCGTTCTGACCTGCGCCGCCCGCCCGTGACAAGCCATGCCGCACCGCCTATAAGACCGGCGATTTCCTCCATGCGAACGGACCCCGACCCATGATCAAGGTTTTTGGCCACAAGTCCCCCGACACCGATTCGACCGGCTCGCCCATCATCTGGGCCTGGTACCTGACCGAGGTGAAGGGCACCCCGGCCGCGCCCGTCCTGCTGGGCGAGCCCAATACCGAGGCGCTGTTCGTGCTGCAGCACTGGGGCCTCGACAAGCCCGCGATCATTTCCGAGGTTGCGGCGGGCGAGACCTGCGTGATCGTCGACACCAACAACCCGGCCGAACTACCCGCCTCGATCGGCGAGGCCAACGTGGTCGAGATCATCGACCACCACATGCTGGTCGGCGGCCTCAAGACGAAAACGCCGATCGCCATCACCATGCGCCCGCTGGCCTGCACCGCCACCATCATGCACGACCTGATCGGCGCCGACCTTGGCCGCGCCCCGCGCGGCATCCTTGGCGCGATGCTGTCGTGCATCCTGTCCGACACGCTGGAATTCCGCTCGCCCACCACCACCGACCATGACCGCCATGTGGCGGTGAAACTGGCCAAGACGCTGGGCGTCTCGATCCCCGATCTGGCCGCCGCCATGTTCGAGGCGAAATCCGACGTGTCGGAATTTTCCGATGCCGCGCTGCTGCGGATGGACAGCAAAGAATATTCGGTCGCGGGCAAGGAACTGCGGGTGTCGGTGCTGGAAACCACCGCACCCAAGGTGCTGCTGGACCGCAAGGCCAGCCTGATGGCCGCGATGCCCGCCGTCGCCACCGAAGACGGCGCCGATCAGGTGCTGCTGTTCGTCATCGACATCCTGAAGGAAGAGGCCACACTGCTGGTGCCGAACGATTTGGTCAAGCAACTGGCCGAGGCCAGCTTTGGCTGCACCGTGACCGGCGACACCGTGGTGCTGCCCGGCGTGATGAGCCGCAAGAAGCAGATCATCCCTGCGCTGAAGATGTGACCGGTCCGGGGCGCCCGTGGCGGCGCCCCGCCCTTTTGCCCAGCGCGCCCGCGTCGGTAGGAAATCGGTGTGAAATCGGTGCGAAATCGGTATTGCCGGAAAGGCCCAAAATGACCCGCATGATCGCCTCGCTGGCCGAGATCTCGCACAGCTACGACGCCGTGTTCTGCGACCTCTGGGGGTGCCTGCACAACGGGCACCAACCCTTCCCCGACGCCGTCGCGGCCCTGCAAGCCTACCGCAAAGGCGGCGGCCGGGTCGTGCTGCTGACCAACGCGCCGCGCCCGAACATCAGCGTTATCAGGCACCTGGACCGGATGGGCGTGCCGCATGACGCCTATGATCTGGTCGTCTCATCCGGCGATGCCACGCAAGAGGCGATGGTGTCTGGCCTCGTCGGAACCCGGATCTTTCACATCGGCGCCCCGAAAGACGAGAGTTTCTTTACCGAAATGACCGATGATCCCGCCCGGCTCGCCAGCATCACCCGCGTGCCGCTGGATCAGGCCACCGGTGTCGTGTGCACCGGTCTGGCCGATGACGAAACTGAAACGCCGCACGACTATCGCGGCGTGCTGCTGTCGGCGAAAGTGAAAGGCTTGACGATGCTCTGCGCCAACCCCGACATCATCGTCGATTATGGTGACAAGCGGTTGTGGTGTGCCGGTGCGCTGGCACAAGATTATGAGGCGATGGGGGCCACCGCGCTCTATTTCGGCAAACCGTATTCCCCCGCCTACGCGCTCGCCCGCCGCCGCCTTGCCGCCCTTGGCTGCACGCCCGCCGATGATCGCCTGCTGGCCATCGGCGACGGCATCGACACCGACATTCGCGGCGGCATCGCCGAGGGGATCGACACGCTTTTCGTGACCGGCGGCATCTCGGCGACCGAGTTCGGGCCCAACCCGCTGGCTCCCGACGCCGCCCGCCTCGACGCCTGGCTTGCGGCGAAGGAGTTGAGCCCGACCGCAGCCCTCCCCCGGCTGCGCTGACCGAAAAGCAGCATTATTACGGTTGCGGCATTTTATCCGCAACATTCTTGCGCATAAACCTTGCGCCGCAACACCCCACCGGTTATGCTGCACTGCAACATGACCGATGGAATCGCCCCGATGTTCGACACCCCCACCGACAATCTGCCGCGCGGCACGATCTGTATCGAAGACCTCGAAATCGGCATGATGCGCTATCTGCAAAAGCAGGTAACCGACAGGGATATATCGCTTTTCGCCGAAATCTCGACCGACAGGAACCCCGTTCACCTCGATGACGACTACGCCCGCGACACCATTTTCGAGGGCCGCATCGCCCACGGGATGCTGACCGCCGGCCTCGTTTCGGCGGTGATCGGCGAACAGCTGCCCGGCCACGGCACGGTCTATCTTGGCCAAAGCCTGAAATTCATGGCCCCCGTCCGCCCCGGCGACACCGTGCGGGCCGAGGTGACTGTGCTGACCATCGACCACAGCCGTCGCCGGGTCACCCTTGATTGTCGCTGCCTTGTGGGCGATACGGTCGTGCTGAAGGGCGAGGCGCTGGTGCTGGCGCCCAGCCGGAAATTCGACTGACGGCGGGGGCCCCCGCCCCCGGGGGACGATGCGGGTTCTGACGACATGGAGCGGCCTCGACAGCGCCGACCGGGGCGCCTCGGTCGCGATGGGCAACTTCGACGGCGTGCATCGCGGCCATCAGGCGGTGATCGACCTTGCCCGCACCAATGCCCGGCAGATCGGCGCGCCGCTTGGCATCGTCACCTTCGAACCGCATCCGCGCCAGTTCTTCAAACCCGACACCCCGCCGTTTCGCCTGATGAATGCCGAGGCACGCGCCCACCGGCTGCAAAAGCTTGGCGTGGAAAGGGTTTACCAGATCGACTTTGACGCCGCTCTGGCCGCGATGACCCCGCGCGCCTTCGCGCAGGATGTGCTGGCCCAGGGTCTTGGCGTGGCCCATGTCGTCGTCGGTGCCGATTTCTGCTTCGGCAAGGGCCGCACCGGCACCGCCACCGACCTTGCCGTGTTCGGCGCCGAAATGGGCTTTGGCGTCACCATCGCCACCCTGATCGCCGACGCGGGCGCCGAGATTTCCTCGACCGCGATCCGCGCCGCCCTGACCGGTGGCCGCCCGCGCGATGCCGCGCGGATGCTGGGCCACTGGCACCGCATCGAGGGGCCGGTGCTGCACGGCGAAAAGCGCGGCCGTGATCTGGGCTATCCCACGGCGAACATGGACATTTCCGGCCTGCACCCACCCCGCTTCGGGGTCTATGCGGTCAAGGTCGACGTGCTGACCGGCCCGCATGTCGGCACCTATGACGGCGCCGCCAGCCTTGGCGTGCGCCCCACCTTCGGCGACTTTGCCCCCAACCTTGAAACTTTCATCTTCGACTTCGCAGGCGATCTTTACGGCGCCGACCTATCGGTTGCACTGGTGGATTTCCTGCGACCCGAACTGACCTTCACCAACCTGCCCGACCTGATCGCGCAGATGGAAGACGACTGCACCCGCGCCCGCGAGATTCTCGCCACGGTCTGAACCCGGCTTGACCGGGCGGCGCGCCCTGAACAATATGGGAACAGCCCCGAGGTTCCCATGCCCCAGCCGCCGTTCAGCTTCGCGCCCCTCACGCCCGATCGGATCGCCGATTTCGTCGCGCTCTTCGGCCCTTCCGGGGCCTGCTATGGCTGCTGGTGCACCGCGTTTCGCTTGCCGCCGAAAGACCGCCAGCGGCTGACGCCAGAAGGCAAACGCGCCGTGATGGAGGCCCGCATCACCAGTGGCCCGCCGCCGGGGCTTCTGGCCTATCGCGGCGCGCGGCCCGTTGGCTGGATGCAGATCGGCCCGCGCGCCGATGTGCCAGAGTGGAATAACCCCGGCCGCGCGACCGCCCCGCTGCCCGACGGCCCGGCAGACGATGCGGGCGTCTGGGCGGTGTCCTGCTTCTTTTTTGCCCGTGACGAACGCGGCAAGGGTCTTTCGCACGCGATGCTCGCCGCCGGGATCGACCATGCCCGCGCCGCCGGTGCGCGCCTGCTGGAGGCGAGCCCGATGGACCGGGCCAAGCGGGCGAAATCCATCGGTCTTTTCGTCGGCTCCACCACCGTCTTCGAAAAGGCGGGGTTCACAGAGGTCGCCCGCCGCAAGGAGGGGCGGCCGCTGATGCGGTTGATGCTTCAGGGTGCTGCCGGTTGACCGGCTGCCCGCCGCCCCTTTCCTTTTCCGCGCCGCTCCGCCAATGTCCGCGTCCATGAAAAGCCCCAAGCCTCGCGACCCCCTGCGCCCGAAATTCTGGGAACGCCCGCTGACCGCGCTGAACCCGCGCGAGTGGGAGGCGCTGTGCGATGGCTGCGGCAAATGCTGCCTGAACAAGCTGGAAGACGAGGAGACCGGTGAGGTCGCCTTTACCCGCGTCGCCTGCCGCCTGCTGGACGGCGAAAGCTGCCGCTGCGCGCAGTACGAGATTCGCAAGCAGTTCGTGCCGGAATGCGTCGTGCTGACGCCAAAGACCATCGCCAAGGTCGCCTACTGGCTGCCCGCCACCTGCGCCTACCGGCTGCTGCACGAGGGCAAGCCGCTGGAAGACTGGCACCCGCTGATCTCGGGCAACCCCGAAAGCGTGCATGACGCAGGCATGTCGGTGCGCGGCTGGACGGTGCCAGAGTTCGAGGTGCCGGAAGAAGACTGGGAAGATTATATCGTCGAAGGGGAAATCTGATGTTCTTCGTGTCCGACAACGCCGCCCCGGTGCCGCCCGAGGTGATGGCCGCGCTGACCCGCGCGAACGAGGGCTATGCGATGCCCTACGGTGCCGACGCGACCATGGCCGGGGTGCGTGCCAGTATCCGCGCGGTCTTCGAGGCGCCCGAGGCGGCGGTTTACCTTGTCGCCACCGGCACCACCGCGAATTCGTTGGCACTTGCACTTTACTGCCAGCCCTGGGCCACAGTCTTCTGCCACCGCGCCGCCCATATCGCCGAGGATGAATGCGGCGCGCCGGAGTTCTTCACGGCGGGCGCCAAGCTGACGCTGATCGACGGCGCCGATGGCAAGATCACCCCGGCAGGTCTGGACGCGGCCATCGCGGGCTCTGCGCTTGGCGGCGTGCACAACGTGCAGCGCGGCATGGTCAGCCTGACCAACATCACCGAAAAGGGCACCGCCTACACCCCGGCCGAGGTTGCGGCGCTGACCGCCGTCGCGAAGGGCTACGGCCTGCCGACCCATCTGGACGGCGCCCGCTTTGCCAATGCGCTGGTCGCCACCGGCGCCACCGCCGCCGAGATGACGTGGAAGGCCGGAATCGACGTGCTGTCGTTCGGCGGCACCAAGAACGGCCTGATGGGGGTCGAGGCGGTGGTGATCTTCGATCCCGCCAAGGCGTGGGAGTTCGAGCTGCGCCGCAAGCGGGCGGGGCATCTCTTTTCCAAGCACCGTTTCCTTTCGGCGCAGATGCAGGCCTATCTGCAGGATGACCTCTGGCTGCGCCTTGCCGATCAGGCCAACACGGCGGGGCAGCGGCTGGCGGCTGGCATCGCGGCCACGCCGGGCTGCGCGCTCGCACATCCGGCAGCGGCGAACCTGATGTTCGCCACCCTGCCCCGCGCCGCCCATCGCCGCGCCCGGGCCGAGGGCGCGGCCTATTACATCATGTCGCCCGACAGCAGCATGGAAGGCGCCGACGACACGCCGCAACTGGCCCGGTTCGTCACCAGCTGGTGCACGACCACGGCCGACGTGGATCGCTTCCTCACCCTCATTCGCGGCTGAGGAAGCCACCCACCGCCGCCGCCACCTGCGGCGCGTGCGTCACCGGCAGCATGTGCATGGCGCCGGGCACGGTGGCCCGTTCCGCCAGCGGCAGGCGCAGGGCCAGCGCATCGGCGATCGCCGGAATGATTGCGGGCGAGCCGCCGCCGGTGACGATCAGCACCGGCCGCCGCAGCGCCTCCAGCCGGTCGGGGGCCAGCAGCCCGCCCGAATCCGCCATCAATCCCGGCATCGCGGCGGTGATCAGCCCGATCCGCTGGGTGATGTAGTCGCGCTGGCGTTGCGGCACATCCTCCCACGCGGCGCCGGTGCCCCAGAGTGCGGTGAACAGGCGCGCGGCCTGCTCGGGCTGGCCCGCCGCCAGTGCCGCATCAAACGGCGCATGGTCGGCGACGTGCTGATCGGCGGCGGGCGAGCCTGCGGCACGGGCGGCGGCGAACAGCGTCGGCTCGATCAGCACCAGGCGGCGCACCCGCTCGGGGTGGTTCAGCGCCAGCCGCAGCGCGACGACGCCACCGAAGGAATGGCCGATCACATCGACGGCACCGGGCGGCAGCGCAGCCAGCGCCATCGCCTCGGCCTCGGCCACGATGCCGGTGCCCGGCACCCAGTCGGGCGCGCTGCCGTGGCCCGGCAGGTCGATCGCGGTCAGGGTCAGCTGATCCGCCAACTCCGCGCCAACGCCCGCCCATTCCCCGGCATGGGCCAGCGAGCAATGCAGCGCCAGCGCGGGCCGCGGCCCGTGGCCGTAGTGGCGCAAGCTCACAACTTGCCCGACAGGAACAGGTCCAGATCGTCCAGCCGGTCCTGCCCCCAGAATCGCTCGTCCTGATCGGTGATGTAGAACGGCGCGCCGAAGGCGCCGCGGTTCACCGCTTCCTCAAGGTTCTTCACGTAGGTCTCGGCCCCCAGCAGCAGCCCGCTGTCGGCCAGCTTCGGGTTGAACCCGGCATGGGCCAGCACATCGCGGACCACGGTGTCGTCGGCAATGTCGCGCTCTTCGGCCCAGCAGGCGCGGGTAAAGCCATGCACCAGTGCGCCCAGATCGCCGCCACCCGCCGCCTGCGCCGCGATGATGGCATAGGACGAGGGCGCCGAATTCACCGGAAAGAACGCCGGTTGCAGGTTGATCGGAATCCCCGCCTTCGCCGCCTGCCGCCGCAATTCCTGCAGGCGGTATTCCTTGCGGCTGTCGTGCCGGTCCTTCAGCGCCTGCCCGCCGGTGCGCAGGAACAGCGCCAGAATATCCACCGGCTTGTAGGTGATGCTGGCGCCGTGCCGTGCCGCAATCTCCTCCAGCCGCATCCCGGCGAGGTAGGTGAAAGGCGACACCGTGGAAAAATAGTAATCGATATGGGCCATTCGCGTCGTTCCCTCCCTGCCGTGGTTTGCAAGACCGTAGCCGGGTGGTAAGCGGTGTCAACGATCCGAATCCCTCTTTTGACCCCGTTCGAGGACCCCGACATGGCCGCCATGAGCGAACCGAAGCTGATTTCCGGCAACGCCAATCGCCCGCTGGCGCAGGCCATCGCGCGGCGGATGTCGATGCACCGGGGCATGTCGGTCGGGTTGGTCGAGGCGCGGGTGGAACGGTTCAACGATCAGGAAATATTCGTGGAGGTGTTCGAGAACGTCCGCGGCGAGGATATGTTCATCATCCAGTCGACCTCGAACCCGGCCAACGACAACCTGATGGAGCTGCTGATCATGACCGACGCGCTGCGCCGGTCTTCGGCCTCGCGCATCACCGCGGTGATCCCCTACTTCGGCTACGCACGGCAGGATCGCCGCACCAAGGCGCGTACCCCGATCAGCGCCAAGCTGGTCGCCAACCTGATTACCCAGGCCGGAATCGAGCGGGTGCTGACGCTGGACCTGCACGCCGCACAGATTCAGGGCTTCTTCGACATTCCGGTGGACAACCTCTATGCCGCGCCGGTCTTTGCGCTGGATATCGAGCATCACTTCAAGGGTCAGTTGCAGGGCGTCACCGTGGTTTCGCCCGACGTCGGCGGCGTGGCCCGCGCGCGCGATCTGGCGCAGCGCATCGGCTGCAACCTTGCCATCGTTGACAAACGTCGCCCGCGGCCGGGCGAGATCGGCGAGATGACGGTGATCGGTGACGTCAAAGGTCAGACCTGCATCATCATCGACGACATCTGCGACACCGCCGGTACGCTGGTGAAGGCGGCCGACCTGCTGATGACCGAGGGTGCCAAGGAAGTGCACGCCTACATCACCCACGGCGTTCTGTCCGGCCCGGCGGTGGAACGGGTCAGCGGATCGAAGCTGAAAAGCCTGGTGATCACCGACTCGATCGAACCCAGCGAGGCGGTGAAGAAGGCGCCGAACATCCGCATCGTGCCGACAGCGCCGATGTTCGCGCAAGCGATCCTGAACATCTGGAACGGCACCTCGGTCTCGTCCCTGTTCGAGGTGGATACGCTGGTGCCGATCTACGAAGGCATGTACTCGCGGCCCTGAGGCCGCCCTAGTAAAGCTGCCAGTCGTCTTCGTCCGGCAGATCGCCAAAGGCGGTCCAGTCGGCACGGATGCGCGCCACCCGCGTGTCGCCCCAGGTGCGGAACACGATGCGAAAGCCGCTGGCGGTGATGTCCTCGGCCTTGATGTCGGCGCGCTGGTTGGTTTTCTGGTCCAGATCCCACATCGAGATGCCGACCATCACCGCAGGTTCGCTGCGAAAGGGTTGGGCAAACTGAACCGGCAGGCGGCATTCGCGTGGGCCGGTGCCGGACCACATCACCCCGCCATCGGCAAAATCCGAGAACAGGAGCATCGAGCCCTGGTCAATTCCGATGCTTTGGCCGCGCAGACGGATCATGCCTTCCCCTTTAACGCACATGCATCAAACCGAATACCGGCAAAATTGGGGTATCATCATGAAAAAGGCCCCGGAATCCGGGGCCATTCACAGTTTCGTGAGTGTCGATCAGATCGCCACGGTGCCGCGCAGCGTCTCGATGTCGTGCACCAGCTTCATCGCGGCGTCCTTGTCTTCGGGCAGCGCTGCCGCGGCAAGGCTGCGGGCCTCGTCCAGCATCGAGTCGATGATCGTGCCGGTCGCTTCCTCGATCGGAACCGCCCGTTCGGCCAGAACCGCGACGCCGTCCCCCGTGACTTCGGCGAACCCGCCCGAAACCACGAAGGACTTGTAGCCATCCGCCCCGGTCGCGCGCAGGACGCCCGGACGCAGCGAGGTGATCAGCGGCGCATGGCCCTGCATCGCCGTCAGGTCGCCATCGGCACCCGGAATCTGCACCTCGGTGGCCGGAAAGGAAGCCAGCTTCCGTTCCGGCGTCACAAGGTCGAACTGCATCGTGTTGGCCATGTTAGCCTCCTCAGGCCGCAGCCGCGAGACGCTCGGCTTTGGCGATCACTTCCTCGATCCCGCCAACCATGTAGAACGCGGCTTCCGGCAGGTGATCGTATTCGCCGGCCACAACCGCCTTGAACGACTTGATGGTTTCTTCCAGCGGAACCTGCTTGCCGTCGGCGCCGGTGAAGATCTTCGCCACGTCGAACGGCTGGCTGAGGAAGCGCTGGATCTTGCGGGCGCGGGCCACGGTCAGCTTGTCCTCTTCCGACAACTCGTCCATCCCGAGGATGGCGATGATGTCCTGCAGCGACTTGTAGCGTTGCAGGATGCCCTGCACCGAACGCGCCACGTCGTAATGCTCCTGCCCCACGACCAGCGGGTCCATCAGGCGCGAGGTCGAGTCGAGCGGGTCCACGGCCGGGTAGATGCCGAGTTCCGAGATCGCGCGGCTGAGGTTGGTGGTCGCGTCAAGGTGCGCGAACGAGGTCGCCGGCGCCGGGTCGGTCAAGTCGTCGGCCGGCACATAGATCGCCTGAACAGAGGTGATCGAACCCGCCTTGGTCGAGGTGATGCGTTCCTGCAGCGCGCCCATGTCGGTCGCCAGCGTCGGCTGGTAGCCCACGGCGGACGGGATGCGGCCCAAGAGCGCCGACACTTCCGAACCGGCCTGGGTAAAGCGGAAGATGTTGTCGACGAAGAACAGCACGTCGGTGCCCGACTGGTCGCGGAACTGCTCGGCGAGCGTCAGGCCCGACAGCGCGACGCGCATCCGCGCTCCCGGCGGCTCGTTCATCTGGCCGTAGACAAGGGCCACTTTGGACTCGGTCAGGTTGTCGATCTTGATGACGCCGGACTCGATCATCTCGTGGTAAAGGTCGTTGCCCTCACGGGTCCGTTCACCCACACCCGCGAACACCGAAAAGCCCGAGTGAACCTTGGCGATGTTGTTGATCAGTTCCATGATCAGAACCGTCTTGCCCACACCGGCGCCGCCGAACAGGCCGATCTTGCCGCCCTTGGCGTAGGGGGCCAGCAGGTCGATGACCTTGATCCCCGTCACAAGGATTTCCGAGCTGGTCGATTGCTGTTCGAACGACGGCGCGGGCTGGTGGATCGGGCGGAATTCGGTCGCGTTGACCGGGCCCTTTTCATCCACCGGCTCGCCGATGACGTTCAGGATGCGCCCCAGCGTCGCGTCGCCGACCGGAACCGAGATCGGGCCGCCGGTGTCGGTCACGGCCTCGCCGCGCACCAGCCCCTCGGTCGCGTCCATCGCGATCGTGCGCACGGTGTTCTCGCCAAGGTGCTGGGCCACTTCCAGCACCAGACGCTTGCCGTTGTTATGGGTTTCGAGGGCGTTCAGAATCGCGGGAAGCGTATCCCCGAACTGAACGTCCACAACGGCGCCGATCACCTGGGTGATCTTACCGACGGCTTTCGCTTGTGCCATGTCGTTATCTCCGGTTCCTCAGAGCGCCTCGGCGCCCGAAATGATTTCGATAAGCTCTTTGGTGATCGCGGCCTGGCGCGAGCGGTTGTAGACGATCGTCAGACGGTCGATCATGTCACCCGCGTTCCGCGTCGCGTTGTCCATCGCGCTCATCCGCGCGCCTTGTTCCGAGGCGCCGTTTTCCAGCAGGGCGGTGAAGATCTGCGTCGCCACACCGCGCGGCAGCAGATCGGCAAGGATGCCCTCTTCCGACGGCTCGTAGTCGTACAGGGTCGAGGCTTTCGCCTCGCCTTCGAACACCGCCGGAATGATCTGCTGCGCCGTCGGGATCTGGCTGATCACCGACTGGAAGCGGTTGAAGAAGATCGTCGCGACGTCGAACTCGCCCGCATCGAAGCGGGACAGGATGTCCTTCGCGATGCCCTGCGCGTTGACGTAGCCCACCCGCTTGACCTCGGCCATGTCGACATGGCCGATCATGTACTGGCCAAAGTCGCGGCGCAGCTGCTCGCGGCCCTTCTTGCCGACGGTGAGAATCTTCACCGTCTTGCCGCGGCTCAGCAACGACGTCGCCTGCGCGCGGGCCAGCCGCACGATGGTCGAGTTGAAGCCGCCGCAGAGGCCCCGCTCGGACGTCATCACGACCAGCAGATGCACCTTGTCGGCGCCGGTGCCCGCCAGCAGGCGCGGCGCGCTGGACGAGCTTCCGACCGAGGCCGCAAGCCCCGCCATGACCGCCGTCATCCGCTCGGCATAGGGCCGGGCGGCTTCGGCGGCGTCCTGTGCGCGGCGCAGTTTCGCCGCGGCGACCATCTGCATCGCCTTGGTGATCTTCCGCGTGGATTTCACGCTTCCGATCCGGTTCTTCAAGTCCTTGAGGCTCGGCATCTAGGTATCTCCCGTGCCCGTCGCTCAGGCGAAGTCTTTGGCGAACTCGTCAAGCGCAACGCGGATCGCTTTCTCGAGATCACCGGCCACCTTGCGGTCTTTCTCGGTGATGTCGGCCAGCAGCGCCTTGTGGTTGGTGCGCAGGTGCTTGAGCAGTTCCGCCTCGTATCGTCCGACCTGTTTCACCGGCACCGAGTCAAGGTAGCCCTTGGTGCCCGCATAGATCACGCAGACAATCTCGGCGTTGGTCAGCGGCGAGTATTGCGGCTGCTTCATCAGCTCGGTCAGGCGCGCGCCGCGGTTCAGCAGCTTCTGCGTCGAGGCGTCGAGATCCGAGCCGAACTGCGCGAAGGCCGCCATTTCGCGGTACTGCGCCAGTTCCAGCTTCACCGGACCCGCAACCGACTTCATCGCCGAGGTCTGCGCCGACGAACCGACGCGCGACACCGACAGACCGGTGTTCACGGCCGGGCGGACGCCCTGGTAGAACAGTTCGGTTTCGAGGAAGATCTGGCCGTCGGTGATCGAGATCACGTTGGTCGGGATGAAGGCCGACACGTCGCCGCCTTGGGTTTCGATGATCGGCAGCGCCGTCAGCGAACCCGAACCGAAATCTTCGTTCAGCTTGGCCGAACGTTCCAGCAGGCGAGAGTGGAGGTAGAACACATCGCCCGGATAGGCTTCACGCCCCGGCGGACGGCGCAGCAGCAGCGACATCTGGCGGTAGGCCACGGCCTGCTTGGAAAGGTCATCATAGATGATCAGCGCGTGGCGGCCGTTGTCGCGGAAGAATTCCGCGATGGCGGTGGCCGAATAGGGTGCCAGGAACTGCATCGGCGCCGGGTCCGAGGCGGTGGCGGCCACCACGATCGTGTATTCGATCGCGCCGGTTTCCTCGAGCTTCTTCACCAGCTGCGCCACGGTCGAGCGCTTCTGGCCGATCGCGACATAGATGCAGTAGAGCTTCTTGCTCTCGTCGTCGCCAGCGGCTTCGTTGTAGCTCTTCTGGTTCAGGATGGTGTCGAGCGCGATGGCGGTCTTGCCGGTCTGGCGGTCGCCGATGATCAGTTCGCGCTGGCCGCGGCCAACCGGGATCATCGCGTCCACCGACTTGAGGCCGGTCGCCATCGGTTCATGCACACCCTTGCGCGGGATGATGCCCGGCGCCTTGACGTCGGCCACCCGGCGCTCGGTCGCCGCGATGGCGCCCTTGCCGTCGATCGGGTTGCCAAGGCCATCGACCACCCGGCCCAGCAGCGCGTCGCCCACCGGCACGTCCACGATGGACTTGGTGCGCTTGACGGTGTCGCCTTCCTTGATGGTGCGGTCTTCGCCGAAGATCACGATGCCGACGTTGTCGACTTCGAGGTTCAGCGCCATCCCGCGGATGCCGCCGGGAAATTCGACCATCTCGCCGGCCTGGACGTTGTCGAGACCGTAGACGCGGGCAATCCCGTCACCGACCGACAGCACGCGGCCGACTTCGGCGACTTCAGCCTCCTGGCCGAAGTTCTTGATCTGCTCTTTGAGGATCGCAGAGATCTCAGCAGCTTGGATACCCATTTATCCGACCTCTTTCATTGCATTCTGGAGGGCGTCGAGCTTCGAGCGGATCGACGTATCGATCATCTTCGAGCCGACCTTGACCACGAGACCGCCGATGAGCGTGGCATCGACGGCGGTTTTCAGTTTGACGTCCTTGCCGATCCGCGCCGCGAGGGCGGCGGACAGCTTGTCGGCCTGCGTTTTCGTCAGCGCGCTGGCGGCGGTCACTTCGGCCGTCACCTCGCCCTTTTCGTCGGCGATCATCGCCTGAAGTTGCGCCACAAGCTGCGGCAGCACGAACAGGCGGCGCTTGGCGGCCATCAGCCCCAGCGTATGGGCGACAAGGGCCGACAGCCCCATCTTCGCCACCAGCGCCGTGATCGAACCCGCCTGCTCTTCCCGCGAGAAGATCGGCGAGCTGATCATCCTGCGCAGATCGGCGCTTTCGGCAAGGGCGGCGTCAAGCGCCTCCACATCCTGTTCAAGCGTCGGCAAGGCCTTGTCTTCGCGGGCCAGTTCGAAAACGGCCGTGGCGTAGCGTGCGGCGATGCCGGAAGAGATCGAAGCTGGTTCGGACACGTCCACCCTTCCGCTGTTTCGGCCCCGTCCCCCGCATATCCGCGTTGGACAGAGACCACCCTTGACGCGCGCAAAGAGCGCGCACCCCTTGAAATTCGGCGTGGGTGTAGCAGAGGACTTCCCCCCTCGCAACCGTCTTGCTCACGATCTGGTGAGGCCCGACACACGCAATATCAAGGGTTTGCGTGACCTTCACAAAAGTGCGACCCTTTGCGCAGCGGGATCGGCGAAAGAATCCACCGCCGTGGCGGCGGATCGCGCACAATCCGGGCTGAATCAGGCGCCGCTTACGCCGGTTCCACGCCCGGCACCGGCAGACCCTCCAGCACCTTCAGCGGCAACCGCACCACGTCGCGCAGGCCCGGGCGCATCGGGGCGTGAACCTGTTTGGACGCCTCCACCATCAGCACGCCGCCCGCCAGCCAGGGCGCATATCGCCCGGCCCGTTCCCAATAGGGGGCGGTGCGCAGCCAGAACCGGCGGCTTGACGGCGGCGCATACAGCGCCGAGGCCGTGCGTTCGGGGGTAAAGGCGTGCTTGCGCAGCTGCGCCTCCAGCTGGCCCAGCGAATAGGGGTGGCCGTGGCCGAAGGGCGTCACGTCGCGCCGCGCCCAAAGCCCGGACCGCGACGGCACCATGAAGATCACCCGCCCGCCGGGGCCCAGCACGCGCCAGCATTCCTCCAGCACGGCCGAGGGATTGTCAGAGGTTTCCAGCCCGTGCAGCAGCACCAGCTTGTCGACCATGCCGGTCGGGATCGGCCACTGGGTTTCCTCGACCAGCACCGAGGTGTTGGGCATCCCGGCGGGCCAGGGCATCACCCCCTGCGGCGCGGGCATCAGCGCGATCACCCGCCGCGCATCCGGCAGATAGGGGCGCAACAGCGGCACCGCGAAGCCGAAGCCCACCACGGTCTGCCCCTTCGCCTCGGGCCAGAGCGTCACCAACTGGTCGCGCACAGCCTTCTGGGCGGCCCGGCCAAGCCCGGTCCGATAGTAGAAGTTGCGCAGGTCCAGCACATCGAGGTGCACTCAATTCACCCTTGTCCGCCTATCCCCGGCTGGGCGACAGTTACCCGGTAGCATACCCAAGCCGATCGGAAACGCCATGCCGCTAGAAATCGTCACCGTTCCCTGCCTGAAGGACAACTACGCCTATCTGGTGCGCGGCCCCGACGGGATTTGCCTGATCGACGCACCCGAGGCAGGCCCGATCATCGCCGCGCTGGAAAGCCGGGGCTGGCACCTCGACACCATCCTGATCACCCACCACCACCACGACCACGTCGGCGGGGTCGAGGAGTTGCGCGCGAAATACGGCTGCGAGGTGATGGGCCCGAAGGCCGAAGAGGCCCGCCTGCCGCGGCTCGACCTTGCCCTTGTCGATGGCGATGCGGGCGGCGAGGGCGCCGCCTACACCGTGGCGCTGGCGGTGCCCGGCCACACGCTGGGCCACCTCGCCTATCATTTCCCCAATGCGGGCGCCGTCTTCACCGCCGACAGTCTGATGGCGCTTGGCTGCGGGCGCATCTTCGAGGGCACCGCCCCGATGATGTGGCACAGCCTGCAACGCCTCGCCGCCCTGCCGCCGGAAACCCTGGTCTACTCGGGCCATGAATACACGGCCGGCAACGCGAAATTCGCCCTGACCATTGAACCCGGCAACCCGGCGCTTATCTCTCGGGCAGAACGGGTGGCGGCGTCCCGCGCAAGGGGCGAGCCGACCGTGCCCAGCCTGCTTTCCGAAGAATTGGCGACCAACCCCTTCCTGCGCGCCGGGCGGGCAGAGGTGAAGGCCGCCATCGGAATGGCCGGTGCAACCGATGCCGAAAGTTTCGCCGAAATCCGGCGCCGCAAGGATGCCTTCTGACCGAACCCGAACCGCAGGGCGCTTGAAATGGGGGTTTCCGATCACATTTTCATCGAAAGATGAATATTCGGCGCCCCTACAGAAAAAACCCTTGAAGCGGGGCGAATAACACCGAACTTTAAACTCATGAGGCCAGGGTGGGAACGGGCTCTCAGACCCCTCCGACCCGCAGGATAGGAGCACGTGCAGTGCCGTCTTTTTCGAACACCCTCGAGCAAGCCATCCACGGCGCACTGGCGCTTGCCAACGCCCGTCGCCACGAACTCGCCACGCTGGAACACCTGCTGCTGGCGCTGATCGACGAACCCGAAGCGGCCAAGGTCATGCGCGCTTGCAGCGTCGATCTTGACACCCTGCGCCGGACTCTCGTCGATTTCATCGATGACGACCTGTCCACCCTCGTCACCGATGTCGAAGGCAGCGAAGCCGTGCCCACCGCCGCCTTCCAGCGCGTGATTCAGCGCGCGGCGATCCATGTCCAGTCCTCGGGCCGGACCGAGGTGACCGGCGCCAACGTGCTGGTCGCGATCTTCGCGGAACGTGAATCGAACGCCGCCTATTTCCTGCAGGAACAGGACATGACCCGCTACGACGCGGTCAACTTCATCGCGCATGGCGTCGCCAAGGATCCGTCGTTTGGCGAAACCCGCCCCGTCACCGGCGCGACCGAACATCAGGAAACCCCCAAGGCCGAGGCCGGCGAAGCGAAGGAGTCGGCGTTGTCAAAATACTGCGTCGACCTCAACACCAAGGCCCGCAAGGGCGACGTCGACCCCCTGATCGGCCGCGAGATGGAGGTTGAGCGGTGCATCCAGGTGCTCTGCCGCCGCCGCAAGAACAACCCGCTGCTGGTGGGCGATCCCGGTGTCGGCAAGACCGCCATCGCCGAGGGCCTCGCCTGGAAAATCGTCAAGGGTGAAACCCCGGAAATCCTCGCCCATGCCACCATCTTCTCGCTCGACATGGGCGCGCTGCTGGCGGGCACCCGCTACCGCGGCGATTTCGAGGAACGCCTGAAAGCCGTGGTGAAAGAGATGGAGGATCACCCCGACGCGATCCTGTTCATCGACGAGATCCATACCGTCATCGGCGCCGGTGCCACCTCGGGCGGCGCGATGGATGCCAGTAACCTGCTGAAGCCCGCGCTTCAGGGCGGCAAGCTGCGCTGCATGGGCTCGACCACCTACAAAGAGTTCCGCCAGCACTTCGAAAAGGATCGCGCCCTCAGCCGCCGGTTCCAGAAGATCGACGTCAACGAACCTTCGGTTGAGGATTCGATCAAGATTCTCATGGGGTTGAAGCCCTACTTCGAGGAACACCACGACATCCGCTATACCCACGACGCGATCAAATCCGCCGTGGAACTGGCGGCGCGCTACATCCATGACCGCAAGCTGCCAGACAAGGCGATCGACGTGATCGACGAAGCGGGCGCCGCCCAGCACCTGCTCAGCGAAAGCAAACGCCGCAAGACCATCGGCGCGAAAGAGATCGAGGCCGTGGTGGCCAAGATCGCCCGCATCCCGCCGAAGAACGTCTCGAAAGACGATGCCGAGGTGCTGCGCGACCTTGAAAAGTCGCTCAAGCGGGTCGTCTTCGGTCAGGACAAGGCGATCGAGGCGCTGTCGTCGGCGATCAAACTCGCCCGCGCCGGTCTGCGCGAGCCCGAAAAGCCGATCGGCAACTACCTCTTCGCCGGACCCACCGGCGTCGGCAAGACCGAGGTGGCCAAGCAACTCGCCTCCTCGCTCGGGGTGGAACTGCTGCGCTTCGACATGTCGGAGTTCATGGAGAAACACTCCGTCAGCCGCCTGATCGGCGCACCTCCGGGCTATGTCGGCTTCGATCAGGGCGGCATGCTGACCGATGGCGTCGATCAACACCCGCATTGCGTGCTGCTGCTGGACGAGATGGAAAAGGCGCACCCGGATGTCTACAACATCCTGCTGCAGGTGATGGACCACGGCAAACTCACCGACCACAACGGTCGCACGGTGGATTTCCGCAACGTGATCCTGATCATGACCTCGAACGCGGGCGCGATGGAGATGGCGAAATCCGCCATCGGCTTTGGCCGCGAGCGGCGCACCGGCGAGGATACGGCGGCGGTGGAACGCACCTTCACGCCGGAATTCCGCAACCGTCTGGATGCGGTGATCAACTTCGCACCGCTGCCGAAAGAGGTGATCCTGCAGGTGGTCGAAAAGTTCGTGCTGCAACTTGAGGCGCAACTGATCGACCGTCACGTCCATATCGAGTTGACGCCGGAAGCGGCGGCATGGCTTGGCGAAAAGGGCTATGACGACAAGATGGGGGCGCGTCCGCTGGGCCGCGTCATTCAGGAACACATCAAGAAGGCGCTGGCCGAGGAACTGCTGTTCGGCAAGCTGATGAAGGGCGGTGTGGTCAAGGTCGGCGTCAAGAACGACGCGATCGACCTTCAGATCGAAGAACCCGCCCGGCCCCGCCTGACCGGCCAGAAGCCGCCGCTGCTGACCGCCGGATAAGACCAGACCCAAGACCCAAGACCTGACCCCGCGTGCCCCGGCGCGCGGGGTTTTTCTTTGCGTGGCAGCGGAAAACGGCGTTGGTATCGGTGTGAAAACGGTGCGAAATCGGTGTGATTACGGTATCCCGTTTTCCAAGCCCCGCCAATGGCTTACCCCCACCCCGGCGGCGCCGTCACTTCTCGGTCAGCTTCAACTCGATCCGCCGGTTTTGCGCCCGCGCCTCGGGGGTGTCGTCGGTCGTCACCGGCTGGAACTCGCCAAACCCGGTCGCGGCCAGCCGCGATGCCGGAAAGCCCTGGCTGATCAGGAACCGCACCACCGACAGCGCCCGCGCCTGGCTCAGTTCCCAGTTGTCCTTGAACTGCCCGCTGCCGGAAAGCGGCGTGTTGTCGGTGAACCCGTTCACCTGCAGGATCCAGTTGATGTCGGCGGGCATCTGCGCCGCCACGTCCTGCAGGATGGAACCGACCTTGGCGATCTGCTGCTTGCCCGCATCCGACAGGTCGGCCGAGGCCGGCTCGAACAGCACCTCGGACGAGAACACGAACCGGTCGCCAACCACCTTCACGCCATCGCGCCCGGCCAGCACCTGGCTGACCTTGCCGAAGAACTCCGACCGGTAGCCGGCAAGCTGCTTGTTCTGTTCTTCCAGCCGCTTGCGTTCGGCCTCTTCCAGATCGGCGCGGCGGCGCTGTTCATCTGCAAGCTGCGCCAGCGCCTGGTTCAGCTGACTTCCAAGCGATTGAATCTGCACGGAATTGTCGCTGTCTTTCTGGGCCGAAGCATCCAGAATGCCTTGCAGATTTGCCAGTTGCGCCCGCATCGCCGCGATTTGCTGGTTCAACAGCGCTACCTGCCGCGCGCTGCTTTCCTCTTTCTTCTGCTCATCGGTCAGCGTCTTTTGCGCTACCGCCAGCAGGGCCGCATTCTTCTGCGCCTCGGTGATCTGGCTCTGGGTCGCGGCCTCGGCCACCGCCTTGGCGTTCTGCGCCGCGGCCAGCAGGGTCAGCGTATCCTCCGCCCGCTTGCGCTGTTCTTCCAGCGCCAGCGTCATCGCGGTCAGCTCATCCTGCGAGTCCTTCAGCTTCTGGCGCAAAGCCTCGGCGGCGGCGGCATCGGCCAGCCGCTGCTTTTCCTGATCGCTCAGGTCCGCCTGTACCCCCGCCAGTTGCTGTTTCAGCGCCTCGGCGGCGGCCTGCTCCGCCAGCCGCGCCTTTTCGGCATCGCTCAGGTTGGATTGCAGCGCCGTCACCTGCTGGTTCAGATCGGCGGTCGATTTCTTGTTTGCATCCAAGGCTTTCAGCGCATCGGCCAGCGAAGTTTGACCACTGTCGATCTTGTTGTGCAGATCGGCGATCAACCCTTCCAGCGCCTCGCGCCGGGCCGCCGCCAGCCGGGCCGCCTCGGTCTGCGCGTCAATCTCGCTGCGCGCCTTGGCCACGGCGAGTTGCAGGGCGTCCTGTTCAGTTTGCAGCTTGTCGCGCGCGGTGGTCAGGTCGGTCACCTGCTGGCCCAGCTGCGCCATCTGCCCGCGCGCCGCGTCACGGTCGGCCAGAAGGCTGGCCACCTGCTGCTCGAAACTGGTGATCTTGGCCTGCGCCGCCGTCAGATCACCCTCGCGCGCCGTCAGTTGCGTGTTCAGCGTCGCGATCAGCGCGCTTTGCTGATCGGCCTTCGCCTTGGCGCTGTCCAGTTGCCCACTCAACTGGCCCACCTGATCCTTCAGCTTGGCCGCGTCCGTCCGGGCCAGCCCCAACGCGTCGGCCAGGCTTTGCACCTGCTGGCTCAGTGAATCCAGCTGGGTATTCTGCGTCGTGATGGTGGTGCGCAGAACGAATTGCACGATCAGAAAGATCGTCACCACGAACATCAGCACCAGCAAGAGCGAGCTCATCGCGTCGACAAAGCCGGGCCAGATCGGCGCGTCGCTTCGGCTGCCGCGGCGAGACAGTCCCATCGCCTAGCCTCGTCCGACCGGTGGCACCGGGCCGCGCGAAAGCTGCCGGATCGCCGCAGTCAATGCGGCCAGATCGCCGCGCAGGTCGGTCATGCTTTCTTGCCGCCCGGCCGAGATTTCTTCAAGGATCCGAAGCAGTTGCACGTCGATCGAGCGCAGCCGCATCCGGCTTTCGGCATCCACGTGCTCGCCGCCCGCCTCGTCGCGCCCGTGCTGCGACGTCAGCGCCCGTTCCTGCACCTTGGACGACCGCTCCTGCGCTTCCGCCACCCGGTCCATCGCCTCGGCGACGCGGTCCTGCCGGAACATCGCGCGTTCCATCGTCTCGATCATGCGGTCCTGCGCGATCGCGCTGCGGTCCTGCGCCTCGGCCAGCCGGGCCAGCGCGGTGCCGGTGCCCGCCACACCTTCCAGCCGCACGGTGACGCGCCCCACCGCCTCGATCAGCGCGCCCAGCCGCTGTTCCACCGAAACGCGCCCGGCCTCGGACTGGGTGAACAGCAGCTGGATGGATTCGATCTGCTCGGCCATGTGGTCCAGCACGCCGACCACCACGCCCTGATCGAAGCCGCTTTCGCCATCGGCGCTGGCAAAGCCGATCCGTGTGATGCTTGACAGCCATTCTTCAAGCTCGCGGTAAAACCGGTTCTGGCCGTGGCTGGCGAAGAGTTCCAGCAGCCCCAGCACCAGCGAGCCGAAAAGGCCCAAGAGCGACGACGAAAACGCCATCCCCATGCCGCCAAGCTGCGATTGCAGGCCCCCCATCAGCTTCTCGAACACCTGCGTCGCCGTCTCGCCCTCTTTCGGCGCCAGCGAGCGGATGGTTTCGACAACGGCGGGAACGGTCGTCGCAAGGCCCCAGAAGGTGCCCAGAAGGCCAAGGAAAATCAAAAGGTTGGTCAGATACCGGGTAACGTCGCGTTCCTCGTCGATCCGCGTCGCCACGGAATCGAGGATCGAGGTCGTCGCCGATCCGCTGATCTGCGACCGCGCCCCGCGCGAGCGCAAGAGCGAGGCCAGAGGCGCCAGCAGTTGCGGCGCCCGCACGCCGTCATGCCCCGGCACATGGTTGGCAAAATCGACGATCCAGCGGACCGAGGCGAACAACTGGATCACCTGCCAGAAACAGGCGAGTACGCCGATCACGAACACCGCGATGATAACGGCGTTCAGGCCGGGGTTGGCATGGAAGATCACCTGAAAATTCGGCCAGGCGAAATAAGCGCCGATCCCCACCAGCACCAGCACGACGACCATCGTCGTGATCTGGCGGACGGGCCGGGAAAAGTTTGCTTCAGCCTCGCGCAAGGGTGTGCCCATCCGGGCCAAGGCGGCCCTGTCAAAGTTTCGGAAACAATAGGCGGCGACGGGACGGCTGCCAACCGGCAATCTGCCAATGCGGCCCTAGCGTTGCGCGTTTGCCCCGAGGTCACGCACCCGCGCGGCAAGCCAGTCCAGATCGGCATCGGCAATGCCAAGTTCGGCGATATGCGCAGCGGTGTTGAACAGATATTCGCGGTTCGGTCCGCGCCCGCCCACCGCCGGTGCGATCCGCTGCGCCTGCGCCTCCAGCGTCAGGCCGCCGCAGTACTGGCTGTGATCCGGGTCGATCACGAAGGTCACCGCCTCGACCGTGCGGCCATCGCGCAGCGTCACCGGCTGGTGCGTTTCCAGATAGGCCGACGAGATCAGTTCACGTTCGCGCAGGGCGACAATGGTTTCGTCCTCGGCGCCCGGCGTCACGCGGAAGGCCACGCCATCGCAGACCGCCCCCGCCCGCGCATCGAGCGCCAGCACCAGCCCCGGCGCCTCGATCGTGCCGCGATGGTGGATCGAGAGCATGCAGAACGACCGGTGCCAGCCGTGCAGCCGCGCGATCTGCTGTTCGGCCACCGGAAAACCCGGATGCCAGATCAGCGATCCGTAGCCAAAAACCCAAAGCGGGGTCGCCTGCATGTGTCTGGTCCTCCGTTCGCGCCCCTTGTAAACAGCACAGGTGCCGGGACGAAAGGGGCCATGATGCGGATTTTGACGGGCCTAGTGCTGGGTCTCTTCGTGCTGTGGGGCGGCTGGTGGTTCCTGGCCTCGCGCACCGAACACCGCGCCGCCGTGGCCTTCTTCGCCGACCGCCGCGCCGAGGGGCTGACCGCCGACTATTCCAGCCTTGGCGTTGCGGGCTTTCCGAACCGGCTCGATTTGACGGTGAATGACGTAGTGCTGGGCGATCCCGCCAGAGGCATCACCTGGCGAGCCCCGTTCGCACAGCTGCTGGCGCTCAGCTACAACCCCTACCATTTCATCGCCGCCCTGCCGCACCGGCAGGAGGTCGCGACCCCCGTCGGCACCTTCAGCATCACCTCGACCCGGATGGAGGCGAGCTTGCGGATGGTGCCCGGCCTCGCCTTCGCGCTGGATGAATTCGTCGGCGTGGTCGAGCAGCCGGGCCTGACCGCCTCGGCCGGCTGGCAGGTGACGGCCGACTCGATGCGGGTGGCGACCCGCCGCGTGCCCGACCGCGCCGTGGCGCAAGAGATCGGCGCCGAGGCGGACCACATCACGCCCAACCCGGCGCTGAAGGCGATGCTCGATCCGGCGGGCGCCCTGCCCGCGACGCTTGACCAGATCTATCTGGATGCCGAGGCCGGGTTTGATGCCGCCATCGACCGCCACGCCGCCACCCGGCCGCCGCATCTGACCGTCCTGACGCTGAAAGACGCGCATGTCGGCTGGGGGCCGATGTTGCTGTCGGCCACCGGCAAGATCACGGTGGATGCCGACGGCGCCCCGGATGGCCGCATCGCGATCCGGGCGAAGAACTGGAAGGGCATGGTGCCGGTCGCCGTCGGGCTGGGCCTGCTGCGGCCGGAACTGGCACAGACCGTCGAGAACATGCTGGCGGAACTGGCCAAGGGCTCGCCCGATCCCACCGTGGTCGAGCTGCCGCTGGAGTTTCAAAAGGGCTGGATGAGCCTTGGGCCGCTGCCGCTGGGCCCCGCGCCGCGCTTGCGCTGACGCCTCAGTGGCAGTAGGCGCCGCCGTTGTAATGCGCGGTGTCGAAATGCATGTGGGTCTGATGGAAGCGGTCGCCATCCGGCCCCAGCGTGGTGCCGAAGATGCCGCAGGCGGCGTGGTAGGCGGTTTTCAGCAGCTTGCCGTCGCCCGGCTTGCGCCAGTCGCTGGCCACCATGATCGCCTTGCCGTTCGCCAGCGTGAAGCCGCCGATGTCGATCGCCTTGCCCTGCGCGTGCAGCGACAGCTTGGCGCCGCGGATGTCGTCGACCGGGCGGCATTCGTAGCTGCCAAAGACGGTCAGCGTGGCGACCCCGCCGCCGGTGGTGCCGACGGCGGGCTTCAGCCCGGTTTGCACCCAGTTCTTCAGCGCGATGGCGGTCGGGCAGTCGATCGTGGCGGGCGTCGACAGCCGCACGCCCGCGACCGCCGTCACCTTCACTGCCACCGGAATGCCACAGCCACGAACCCGGCTGACCACCGGCGCGATGCTTTCGCCGGCGATGCCCGGATCGCCGCACAACGCCCCCTTGGCGCCCTCGGTCAAGCCTGGCCCCAACGGCGCGCGGAACATGATGCGCTGCAAGACCGTCGGCCGCGCCTCGGGGGTCGGCGTCGCCTGCGCGACAACGGCGGGCGCCACCGGCGCGGCGGTCAACCCGGCGGGGCGCTGCATCGGCCGTGGCGATACCGCCGGGGTCAGCACGGGCTTGCCCATCCCCGCCGCCGGGCGCGGCTGCGGCCGGATCGTGGCAAGCCGGTCGCTTTGCGGCGGCGCTGGCAGCACCTCGGCAATCGGCCCTATTTCGGGATGGTGCATCGGCAGGCTGGCCAGAATGACCTGTACGCCCGCCGTTGCCGGATCGCGCAGAAACGCCGGATTGGGCCGTGGCAGCAGCGACACCGCCGGGGCCTGCGCCTCGACCGTGCCCGCCAGCGCGCCCATCGCAAGGGTCGCGAGCAGGAACAACCGCATCAGGGGGTACCCTTCGAACGCCCGAAATTAGGAGCAGAAGTATCCTGCCCGGCCTCGATGATGCTACGGCGAATTGCGCGGGTGCGGGTGAAATAGGCGAAAAGGTGCTCGCCGTCGCCGATCCGGATCGCACGTTGCAGCGCAAAGAGTTCCTCGGTGAAGCGGCCGAGGATCTCCAGCGTCGCGTCCTTGTTGTTCAGGAACACGTCGCGCCACATCGTGGGATCGCTGGCCGCGATGCGGGTGAAGTCGCGAAACCCCGCCGCCGAATACTTGATCACCTCGGTATCAGTGACGCGGCCAAGGTCGTCGGCGACGCCCACCATCGTGTAGGCGATCAGGTGCGGCGTATGGCTGGTGACGGCCAGCACCAGATCGTGGTGGCCCGCGTCCATCTCGTCGACATTGGCGCCCATTTCCTGCAGGAACGCCCGCAGCTTGGCCACCGCGCCGATGTCGGCCTGCGCCAGCGGCGTCAGCAGCCACCAGCGGTTCTGGAACAGCGTCGCAAAGCCGGACCGCGGGCCGGAATATTCGGTCCCCGCGACCGGGTGGCCGGGGATGAAATGGATGCCCGGCGGCAGATGCGGCGCCACCGCGTCGATCACCGCCTGCTTGACCGAGCCGACATCCGTCACCGTCGCGCCGGGTTTCAGATGCGGCGCAATCTCGGCCGCAACCGCCCCCATCGCGCCGACCGGCACCGCCAGCACCACGAGATCGGCATCCTTCACCGCCTCGGCCGCCGTTTCGTGCACGGTGTCGCAAAGTCCGATTTCCAGCGCGACGCGGCGCGTCTCGGCCGTCTTCGCATGGCCCGCGATCACCCGCGCCAGCCCGCCCGCGCGGATCGCATGGGCCATTGACGACGCGATCAGGCCCAGCCCGATCAGCGCCACCTTGTCGTAGGTCACCGTCATTCCTTGGGCCCTTTGAACTGCCCGATGGCATGGGCGACCCGGCGGCAGGCGGCCTCGTCGCCGATGGTGATGCGCAGGCAGTGCGGCAGGCCGTAGCTTGCCACCCGGCGCACGATCAGCCCGCGCGCCTTCAGGAATTCGTCGCAGGCCTCGGCCTCGGCGGTATCGGCGAAACGGGCAAGGATGAAGTTCGCCGTCGAGGTATCCGACGGCACGCCCAGTTCGGCCAGCGCCTCGGCCAGCCAGCGCCGCATCCGCGCGTTCTCGGCCCGGCACTTGGCGACATGCTCCTGATCGTGCACCGCGGCCTCGGCCGTCTCAAGCTGGGTGGTCGACAGGTTGAACGGCCCGCGAATCCGGTTCAGCACGTCGATGATGGCTTGCGGGCCATAGCCCCAGCCGATGCGCAAGCCGCCCAGCCCGTAGATCTTCGAGAAGGTCCGCGTCATCACCACATTCGCGCGCGCCTCGACCAGCGCCGCGCCACTGTCGAAGCCCGGCACGTATTCGGCATAGGCGCCATCCAGCACAAGGATCGCCTGCGGCGGCAGCCCGTCCGCCAGCCGCGCCACCTCGCCCGCGCCGATCATCGTGCCGGTCGGGTTGTTCGGGTTGGCAAGGAACACCAGTTTGGTGCGGTCCGTGCAGGCCGCCAGCAGCGCGTCGACATCGGTCGTGCGCTCGCGTTCCGGCACGGCGACCGGGGTCGCCCCGACCGCGCGGGCCGAGATGTCGTACATCAGGAACCCGTGTTCGGTCCGCATCACCTCGTCACCCGGCCCGGCGTAGGCCTGGCACAGGAAGGTGATGATTTCGTCGCTGCCGACGCCGCAAATGATCCGCGCCGGGTCAAGCCCATGCACCTCGCCGATCGCGCGGCGCAGGCTTGCGTGGTCGGTCGAGGGGTAGCGGTGCAGCTGATGCACCGACCGCAGGAACGCCTCTTTCGTCCGGTCCGAGGGGCCGAAGGGGTTTTCGTTCGACGACAGCTTCAACGCATTGGCGACGCCCGCCACATGGCTTTGGCCGCCCTCGTAAAGGGCGATGTCAAGAATGCCGGGTTGCGGGCGGATTTCGTCACTCATACCAGACCTCCAGGGCGTCCGGGTCTGAATAAACGCGCGCGTGATGCATGACCAGCGGCATTTCCGCACGGCCGGGCCGGTTGTGTCGCGCGCGCCGCGAAAATGCAAAAGGCCCGCGACATGCGCGGGCCCCGGCAAGACGCAGCAGAAAGCGCGTCAGTTCTTGGCGTAGTATTCGACGACCAGGTTCGGCTCCATCTGCACCGGGTAGGGCACATCGCCGAGCGTCGGCTGGCGGACGAATTTCGCCGTCATCTTGGAGTGGTCGACTTCGATGTAGTCGGGCACGTCACGTTCGGCCAGCGCAACAGCTTCCAGCACGATCGCCAGTTGCTTGGAACGCTGACGAATCTCGACCACGTCGCCTTCGCTGACGCGGTACGACGCGATGTTGACGCGCTTGCCGTTCACCAGCACATGGCCGTGGTTCACGAACTGACGCGCGGCGAAGATCGTCGCGACGAACTTGGCGCGGTAGATCACCGCATCCAGACGGCGCTCCAGCAGGCCGACCAGGTTTTCGCCGGTGTCGCCACGAACGCGTTCCGCCTCGGCAAAGACCTTGCGGAACTGCTTTTCGGTGACGTCGCCGTAGTAACCCTTCAGCTTTTGCTTGGCCCGCAGCTGGGTGCCGAAGTCCGAAAGCTTGTTCTTGCGGCGCTGGCCGTGCTGGCCGGGGCCGTATTCGCGCTTGTTCAGCGGCGATTTCGGACGACCCCAGATGTTTTCGCCCATCCGGCGGTCGATCTTGTGCTTGGCAGACGTGCGTTTTGTCACGGCTGATCTCCTTCGTTCGGGGGCCTTGCGGCCGATGAAGGGCGTTGTCCTTTTCCGCACCGGGGCGGACGACAGGTTTCCCCTTGCGGGGGCCACCAACACCAAATGAAAGCCCCGGCCTTGGCAGACCGGGACAAGAAGGGGGCTTATACAGCCGCTTTCTGCGCTGTCAATGCGGATCGGCGCCGGTCAGGCGACCTCGTAGCGCAGGATCGCCGCTTCCGAGGTGGTCAGGTTGCGCCGCGCGAAACTGCCATAGCCATCCGGGTCACGGTCGAGGCCGGGAAACAGCGCCAGCAGTTCCGCCCGCTGCACTGGGTTCACAGTGTCGAGCGAGGTATTCGAGGGGTGGAAGCTTTCGGTTTCCAGCCCGTTCGCCCAGACCACCTGATGCCGCGCCAGCAGGATGTGCACATAGGTCACCTCGCGCAGCGTGGTATCGACAAAGATGCGGCGGCCGTCCACCAGATCCTTCGCCGCCACCAGCACCTCGGGGTCGTTGAACAGCGCCTGCGCCGCCGCCCCGCTGACCAGCATCCGGTGCTGGGGCGAGACCAGCAGATCATCCTCGGGCCGGTCGATGCCCAATGCGCCCGCCGTCAGCCGGACCGGGCGCAGGTGCGGCATCGCGAACAGCCGCGCCCCGGTCATCTTGCGGTGGCCCGCCCAGATCACCTCTTGCGGGCCGTCATCCTTGGTCAGGATGCGGTCGCCCGGCGCCAGCGTCTCGATCTGGCGGTGGCCGTCGGGGGTGGCGATGCGGGTGCCGGGGGTGAAGCAGATCACGCCGCCCGCCAGCGGGCTGTCGTCGAAGGCCGTGCTGGGCGGCAGCGCCGCACGCACCACCCACAACTCGGCGCCTTCCTCGGGCATCTCGCCGACGAACATCAGAAGCCGCGCGCCGCCATCCGGCGTGTCGATCAGCGTGGCGCTGTAGCTGCGCCGCCCGTCGGTCAGCACGAAACCCTGATCGGGCGCGTCATCGACTTCCGCCGCATCCGCCAGCAGCGGCCGGTTGGCCAGCGCAGCGCCAACCAGGCGGCGCACCGTGCGCGCGGCGCGGCGGCGGACATCCGCAACCTCGCTGTCGCCCGCCAGGATCAGGACACCCTGCGGCCCATCGACCCGCACCGCGGTGCCGGTCCAGCGCCAGGTGACGCCAACGCCCATCATGTCCAACGGCGCCGCCCGAAGCCCATCGACCTCGGTTTGCGCCCAAGAAATGACAAACGTGCCACGATAGCCCGTTTTCATGTGTGACTGCCTGCTCGTTCTGCCCGAAACGTCGTCTTTTTCTGTTTCGTCAGCATTAACACGCAAGCGGCGGATTGGAAACAATTTTAGTAAAATCGGGGGTGCGGCGAAAGAAACGTGGACAATCGCGCAACGGTCCCGGCCGCCTGCCGGGACCACCCGATCCGCCCCCCGCGCTCAGCCCGCCGGGCTGACCGGCAGCGTCCTGCAATCGGCGCGTGCGGACTCTTCCGCCCGATCCAGCATCAGTTGCAAGGCCGCGCCGCGGGCAAAGTCAGGCTCTGCCGCCCCCTGCCCCCGGATCGCGGCCACGAAGCGTTCGTAGACGGTCGGCACCGGGTCAGTCTTCACCTCTGCCCAGGTCGCGGTTTGCAGATCGGGCGCAAGGCAGGCGTTCAACCGGCTGGCACCCTTCTCGAACAGCACCTCCAGCCCACCCCGGTCGCCATAGATGCGCAGCCGCAGATCGTTCAGGTGCCCCGAGGCGAAGCGGGTCGCCGAAACCGTGCCCAGCGCGCCATTCCGCAGCCGCAGATGCATCGTCACGCTGTCGTTGGCGTCCAGCGCATAATCGCCGATCCGCCCCCCCGGCGCCTTGTCGAAGGTGGCCAGCCGCGCCGACAGTTCCGCCGGATCGCTGCCCGCGATGAAGGTGGCGTAGTCGAGGATGTGGATGCCGACGTCGCCCAACACCCCCTTCGATCCATGCGCCGTCGACAGCCGCCACAGCCACTGGCTTTCGGTCGCCCAGTCGCCCCAGGCGGGCTGGGTCAGCCAGCTTTGCAGATAGCTCGCCTCGAAATGCCGCACCGCACCGAGGACGCCCTCGGCCACCATCCGCGCCGCCGCCTGCAACGCGGGCACGTTGCGATAGCTCAGGTTGACCATGTTGACGACGCCCGCCCTGGCTGCCGCCGCCGCCATCTCGGCCGCATGGGGATAGTCGGTCGCCAGCGGCTTTTCGCACAGGATGTGCTTGCCCGCCGCCAGCACCGGCATCGTCGTTGCGTGATGCACCGCATCCGGCGTGACGTTCGTCACCGCGTCGAACCCGCCCCAGGCCAGCGCCGCGTCGAGCGAGGTGAACCGCTCGGCGATGCCATGCCGGTCGCAGAAGGCCGCCAGCAGGTCCGGCCGCGTATCGACCCCGGCCACGACCGAAACGCCAGGGATCGCCTGAAACGCGGCGACATGGTTCTTCGCCATGCCACCGGTGCCCAGCACGAGGATGCGCAAGGGCGCGGCGCTCATCGCAGCCCCTCCTCGCCGTCATGGTGCAGCCGCGGGCCACGTTCCACGATCGGTTCCGGCGCCGCGGCCACCGGCACGTTCGGCGCCGCGTTGGGGTCGGCGATCCGCGCGGCCGGGCTAAACGCCCATTTCACCGCGTTGCAGATCACCCGCTGCACATTGGCGTCGTGATAGGTCGGATAGGTCTCGTGCCCCGGACGGAAGTAGAACACGTTGCCCGCCCCGCGCCGCCAGGTCAGGCCCGACCGGAACACCTCGCCGCCCTGAAACCAGCTGACAAAGACTGTCTCCATCGGTTCCGGCACACCGAAGGGCTCGCCGTACATTTCCTCGTTTTCCAGCTCGAAGTGGTCGGGCAGCCCGGCCGCGATCGGGTGGCCGCGGCTGGTCAGCCAGATCCGCTCGCGCTCGCCCGCCTCGCGCCAGGTCAGGTTGCAGGGCGCGCCCATCAGCCGCTTGAACGGTTTCGAGAAATGCGCCGAATGCAGGAAGATCACGCCCATCCCGCCCCAGACGGCATTGCAGACCCGCTCCACCACCGCGTCCTGCACCGCGCCATGCGCGGCATGGCCCCACCAGATCAGCACATCCGTCTCGGCCAGCCGCGCCTCGGTCAGCCCGTGCTCGGGCTCCTGCAGCGTCGCGGTTGTCGCGGAAAGTCCCGGATCGGCGTTCAGCGCGGCAGCAATGCAGGCGTGCATCCCGTCAGGGTAGATCTGCGCCACCACCCTGTTCCCGCGCTCATGGACGTTCTCTCCCCAGACGAGGGCTCTGATCGGCATGTCGACCTCCTGATTGGCGAGGCCGGAAGGCGACCCGCTTCAGAGGCACTAAATCACGCGTTGAGAGCGCCCGCCAAGGGGGGGCCGCCTCAGTTCTTCACCCGCGTCCAGGTTCCGCCATCGCGGCAGATGAAGAAGACGCACCCCGACACCGCCAGATTGTCGCCGGTCAGCTTCATTTTGGAATTGTAGGTCTTGTTGCGATCCGGCGACCAGACCTTGCCCTCGCCATAGGCTCCATTGCCCTCGGCCACCATGTCCCAGACGATCTGCTTGCCGACATTGTCCGATTGCATCGGCTTGCCGTCCTTGTCGAACGACTTGACCAGCGTGCCGCAGAACTTGGTGCCGCAGGGCTGCACCTGGATGTAGCCGAAGTTGCCGTTGTCGTCGGGCTTGGTCTGCCACATCCCCTCGACCGGGTCGGCGGCAAAGGCCGGGGCCGCGACAAGGATCGCCAGAACGGCGGTAAGCGCCAGACGTTTCATGCAGGTCTCCTCTCCCAAAGACGCCCCCAGTCTGACCGAGAGGCGGGCTTTGTGGCAAGCGTGACGTGAGGTCGGGACGGTGGCGAAACCACGCCGCGCCCGGCCCGCGCCGCTTTGCAATCGGCCGCGACCTGTGGCAAGCAGCGCCGCACCCACCGCCCGGAGCCGCGTCATGATCCTTTACCCCGCCATCGACCTGAAAGACGGCGCCTGCGTGCGCCTGCTGCGCGGCGACATGGACAAGGCTACCGTCTTCGGCACCGACCCCGCCGCGCAGGCCGCGGCCTTCGCCGCCGCGGGCTGCGACTGGCTGCACCTTGTCGACCTCAACGGCGCCTTTGCAGGCACCCCGGTCAACGCCGAAGCGGTCGAGGCGATCCTCGCCGCCGTCACCGTCCCCTGCCAGCTTGGCGGCGGCATCCGCGACATGGCCACGATCGAGCGCTGGCTGACCAAGGGTCTCGCCCGCGTCATCCTCGGCACCGTCGCCGTGGAAAACCCCGACCTCGTGCGCAGCGCGGCGCGCGCCTTCCCCGGCCGCGTCGCTGTCGGCATCGACGCCCGCAAAGGCCGCGTCGCAACCAAGGGCTGGGCCACCGAGACCGACATCATGGCCACCGACCTCGCGCAACGGTTCGAGGATGCCGGCGTCGCCGCCCTGATCTACACCGACATCGACCGCGACGGCGCCATGCAGGGCCCCAACGTCGCCGCCACCGCGGCCCTCGCCCGCGCCGTGACCATCCCGGTGATCGCCTCCGGCGGCGTCTCCTCGCTCGCCGATCTGATGGCGCTGAACGCCACCGGTGTCATCGCGGGGGCCATTTCCGGCCGCGCCCTCTATGACGGCGCGCTCGACCTCGCTCAGGCCCTCGCCGCCCTGAAAGCCTGACCCCCTGCTTTCCATTCACATTGGCGAAAATATCCTCGGGGGTGAATTGGCCGCAGGCCAAGAGGGGGCAGACAGCCCCCTTCCCCCGGCTCTCCCCAATCGCTACCTAAGACGCAAAGGATGCGATCCATGCTCAAGACCCGCCTGATCCCCTGCCTCGACGTGGCCGACGGTCGCGTCGTCAAGGGCGTGAACTTCGTCGACCTGCGCGACGCAGGCGACCCGGTCGAGGCGGCGCGGGCCTATGACGCGGCCGGGGCGGATGAGCTTTGCTTTCTCGACATTCACGCCACGCACGAGAATCGCGGCACCATGTTCGATCTCGTCACCCGCACGGCGGAACAGGTGTTCATGCCGCTGACGGTGGGTGGCGGCGTGCGCAGCCATCATGACGTGCGCGCGCTGCTGCTCGCCGGGGCCGACAAGGTCAGCTTCAACTCCGCCGCCGTTGCCGATCCGGATGTGGTGGCCGAGGCCGCCGATCGGTTCGGCAGCCAGTGCATCGTCGTCGCCATCGACGCCAAGACCGTCGGCCCCGGCAAGTGGGAGATTTTCACCCACGGCGGCCGCAAATCCACCGGCATCGACGCGGTGGACTTCGCTCGCACCGTCGCCGCCAAGGGCGCGGGCGAGATCCTGCTGACCTCGATGGACCGTGACGGCACCCGCGCCGGTTTCAACCTGCCCCTGACCCGCGCCGTTGTCGATGCCGTCCCGATCCCGGTCATCGCCTCCGGCGGCGTCGGCACGCTCGACCATCTGGTCGAAGGCGTCACCGTGGGCGGCGCCTCGGCGGTGCTGGCCGCGTCGATCTTTCACTTCGGCACCTTCACGATCCACGAAGCCAAGGCCCACATGGCCGCCGCCGGTATCCCGATGAGGCTGACATGACCGCGCTCGACCGCCTCGCCGCCACCATCGCGGCCCGCAAGGGCGCCGACCCCGATACGTCGTGGACGGCGAAACTGCTGGCCAAGGGCCCCGAGAAATGCGCCGAAAAGTTCGGCGAGGAAGCGGTAGAGGCGATCATCGAGGCGGTGAAGGGCGACCGCGCCAAGTTGACCGCCGAGGCCGCCGACGTGCTTTACCACCTTCTCGTCATGCTCGCCGCGCGTGACGTGACGCTGGATCAGGTGCTGGCCGAACTCGAACGCCGCCAGGGCACATCGGGGCTCGCCGAAAAGGCCGCCCGGGGCTAGGTCACTCGGCCCGCCCGGATCGGATCATCCGCAGCAGCAGCCCGTCGTGCCGGATGAACTGATGGTAGAGCGCGCCCGCCGCGTGAACGCCGACCAGCCCCAGCAACATCACCGCCAGCGCGTTGTGAACCACCGACACCGGCCGCAGATTGCCAAAATAGGCGATCAGCCCGGTGACCGGGATCGCCACCATCGTGCCGTAGCTGATCCAGTGCACCAGATGCGACAGCGCCTCCAGCCGCGGATCGAAGCCTTCGGGGGCGGCCGGGGGTTGATGCCGCCGCCGCACCCGGATCCGCCACAGCACCAGCGCCAGCACCGCCGTTCCCACGCCCAGATGCACGATGACGCCATTGGTGAACAGGAACTCGTTGGTCACGATCCGGTAGTGCCAGCCCGGCAGCACGATTCCCGAGAACACGAATTGCGAGGCGATCAGCACCGCCATCGTCCAGTGCAAGCCGATCTGGACGGGGTCGTATCCCGCTGGTGATCGCATGGGGCCTCTCCGCTTCGGTGTCTTTCAGGCCGTTCTGGCGCGACCATGCTGATAGGTCGCTGACACAACGAATCGCCAACCGGGCACGGTGCGACGAAGCCGGGGGGGGTCAGCCCTTGGGCGACACCGGTCGATGGCCGTCACCGATCAGGCGCGGATATTCCATCTTCGGGCAGCGATTCTGGATCACCGTTATCCCCCGCGCCTCGGCACTTGCGGCGGCTTCGGCATGCGCGACGCCAAGCTGCATCCAGATCGTGCGCAACGCGGGCAGCTGCGCCAGCGCCTGCGCCACGATGCCCGGCACCGCATCGGACTGGCGAAAGATGTCAACCATGTCCACCGGCTCGGGGATCCCGCTCAGGTCCGCCCGCACGGTTTCGCCCAGGAACACCTCGCCCGCATGGCCCGGATTGACCGGAATCACCCGGTAACCCCGTTCCTGCAGGAACCGCGCGACATAGTGGCTTGGCCGCGCCGGGTTGGGCGAGAATCCCACCACCGCGATCACCCGGGTCCGGGTCAGCAGGTCTTTCAGTACAGCATCGGTCACGTCCATGATCCCGGCCTCCTGTTTCTCGGGGGGCTACCCATAAAGAAGCGCCCAGACCTGAAAGGCTGGGCGCAAGGTGCGGAACGAGGGACAGTGCAATGAGACACAGGGGTTCCGTATCTGCGTCTCCTCAGACAGAGATAGGGACGACATGGCCGCCATTGAAGACCCTGTCGCTAAGCTGTGAACATTTCGTGAAACCACGCGGAAATCAGCCGCCCCGCACCGTCGCCGCATAAAGCGCCACCGCCGCCGCGTTCGAGACGTTGAGCGACCCGAACACCCCGGCTGCCGGAATGCGCGCCAGCACGTCGCAGGTTTCCAGCGTCTTTTCGCGAAGCCCCGGCCCCTCGGCGCCCAGCACAAGGCCCACCGCCCGCGTGCCCACCCCGGCCAGCGCCTCGGGCAGCGTCACCTCGGCCGTGCCGTCCAGCCCGATCAGCACAAAGCCCATCGCCTGCAGCCGTTCCATCGCATCGGCGAGGTTGACGACCCGCAGGTAGGGCTGGCGTTCCAGCGCGCCCGAGGCGGTCTTGGCCAGCGCGCCCGTCTCGGGGGCCGAATGCCGCTGCGGTGCGATCACTGCCCGCGCACCGAACACCTCGGCCGAGCGCAGCACGGCGCCGACGTTGTGCGGGTCCGTCACCCGGTCCAGCAGCACCACCAGCGGCAGCCCCTCGCCCGAAGCGCAGACCTCCTCCAGCCCGCCCCAGTCGAGCGGCTTCACTTCCAGCGCGGCACCCTGATGTACGGAGCCTTCGTCGATCGGCACGTCGAACCGTCGCGGATCGGCGATCTCGGGCTCCAGCCCGCCCGCCGCGATCGCATCGCCCAGCTTGTCCGCCGCGTTCTTGGTCAGCACCAGCCGCAGTTTCTTGCGCGCCGGGTTCATCAGTGCATCGCGCACGGCGTGCAGCCCGAACAGCCACACCGTCTCCGCCGCCGACGCCCGCTTGGCACGTTCCTTGTCGATCACCCAGGTGGGTTTCTTCATCGCGATCCCCTCAGACAGGGCCGCACCATGCGGCGCGGGCACCGGGCACGCAAGAGGGACAATCCCGCTTGACGCCCCCCGGAGCCTCCGATATTCCCCCCATCGCGTCGGGCGACGTGCTGCAAGGTGCGGCAGCGGACTGTAACTCCGCCGGGGAGACCCACGCCTGGTTCGATTCCAGGGTCGCCCACCATCTTCCCCCAACGCAAGCCAACCGATCCCCCGTCTGCCGGAAGAATCCCGCATTATCCGCGGCTTGGCGCAACGGACCCTGACTCACGCGAAAGTCGGCGCAGGGGCACAGGCCCCCGCGCCGACTGCTGGTGCGATCAGACGAGGATATCCTCGATCCGGATCGGGAAGCGATGGGCCCGGACCCCGGTCGCGTGCCAGATGGCGTTGGCGATGGCGCCGACGGTGCCGGTGATGCCGATCTCGCCGACGCCCTTGATGCCAAGCGCGTTCACGTAAGGATCATCCTCGTGGATCATCAGCGCCTCAAGCGAGGGCACGTCGGCGTTGACCGGAACGTGGTAGCCCGCCAGATCGGCGTTCATCGAGCGCCCGGTGCGCCGGTCGTGCACCGCCTCTTCGTGCAGCGCGAAGGACAGACCCCAGATCATCCCGCCATAAAGCTGGCTGCGCGCCAGATGCGGGTTGATGATGCGCCCGGCGGCAAAGGCGCCGACCAGCCGCGTCACCCGCATCTGGCCCAGATCGGGATCCACCTTGACCTCGGCGAACACCGCGCCGTGCGAGAACATCGCATGGCTGGCGGCATCGGCGGGATCGCGCGCGGCCTTGCCGTTGCCCTCCAGCTCGCTCAGCCCGGCCCGCGCCAGAATGTCGGCGTAGCTGTCGCTGCGGCTGTCGTCGTCGTTGCGATAAAGCCGACCGTTGCGCACCTCGACCCCGGCATTGCCCGCCCCGAACAACGGCGAGGCCGGGTCGGTGGTGGCAAGTTCGGCCAGACGGGCGATGGTGTCGCGCCCGGCGCTGAAGACCGCGCCGCCCGCGGTGGCGGTGTGGCCAGAGCCGCCCGCGATGCCGCCATCCGGCAGGTCAGAGGAACCGGCGCGGAATTCCACCTGCCCGATATCCAGGCCCAGCCCATCCGCCGCAATCTGGGCCAGTGCGGTCCATGCGCCCTGCCCCATGTCGGCAGCCGCGGTTTCCACCAGCGCGGTGCCATCGCTGCGCAGCGTGGCGCGCGCCTGGGCCTGAAACATCGGGCAGGCGAACATCGCGCTGCCCATCCCCCAGCCGACAAGGCAACCGTCGGCATCGCGCATCTGCCGCGGGGCCAGCGGACGGCCCGCCCAGCCAAAGTGCGCGGCGCCTTGCGCATAGCATTCGCGCAGCGCCTTTGACGAAAACGGTTTGCCCGAGGCCGGATCGACCTCGGCATAGTTCCGCAGCCGGAATTCCAGCGGGTCGAGCCCGCAGGCCAGCGCGGCCTCGTCGATGGCGCATTCCAGCGCGGCCGAACCGCTCGCCTCGCCCGGTGCCCGCATCGGGCCGGGCGTTCCGGTATCGACCCGCAGCGCCCGATGCCGGGTCAGGATGGCCGGGCTGGCATAAAGGTTATGCGAGGCATTCGCCGCCGGTTCGATGAATTCATCGAAACTGCTGGTGGTCGAGATTGCGTTGTGTTCCAGCGCGGTCAACCGCCCGCTGTCGTCGGTGCCCAGCCGCAAGGTCTGGCGCGTGGCACCGCGATGCCCGACCGGGCCGACCATCTGCGCCCGGGTCAGCACCACTTTCACCGGGCGGTCCAGCATCCGGGCCGCCAGAATGCCAAGGATTTGCGGCCCGGCCAGAATCGCCTTCGACCCGAAGCCCCCGCCCAGAAACGGGCTGCGCAGCAACACGTTCTCGGCCGGGATGCCGAAGTAGGCGGCAAAGGCGCCGCGCGACATGACGATCGCCTGATTGGGGGTGTCGATGGTCAGCCGGTCGCCATCCCATTCAGCCACCAGCGCATGCGGTTCCATCGCGTTGTGATACTGGATCGGCGTTTCGTAGACCGTTTCGATGTGATGCGTGGCGGCGGCGTGGCCGCTGGCGATATCGCCGACGCTGACATCGGTCGCGCCGCCGATGCCGACGACCGGCGGCACATAGGGCGTGCCCGAGTCAAAGCCGATCCGCGCCGGTTCGGCCTCGTAGACCGGGGCCAGCAGCCGCGCGCCCTCGGTTGCGGCCTCCAGCGTTTCAGCCACCACCAGCGCGATCGGCTGGTTGGCATAGCGCACGCGGTCGTTCTGCAACACCTCGATGCGGAAGGCGAAGAACCCCACCTTGCCATCGGGGTCCAGTGCCAGCGGCGGGCGGTTGGCGGGCGTGATCACCTCGACCACGCCGGGGTGGGTCTTCGCCGCGGCAACGTCCAGAAAGCTGACGCGGCCGCGCGCGATGGTGCTGACCGCCACGACGGCGTGCAACAGACCCTTGGGGTGATTGTCGGCGGCATAGGTCGCGGCGCCGGTGACTTTCAGGATGCCGTCGCGCCGGGTCAGCGGCTGACCGCTGTTCGAGCCGTAGCGGACATGGGCAGGCGACAGGGGAATGGTGTCAGGCATGGGAATGGGCTCCGGTCTCGGATGCAAAGGGCGACGCGGGCAGCGCGGGCATCCGCGCAGGCGTGCCAGCGGCCGCCAGCAGGAAGGCGCGCGTCACCACGCGCCGTGCGAGTTCGATCTTGAAGGCGTTGTCGCCCGATGGCCGGGCCTCGGCCAGGGCCAGTTCGGCGGCACGCTGGAAGGCGTCGCGATCCGGCGCGGCCCCGGCCAGCACCGCCTCGGCCGCCCGTGCCCGCCAGGGTTTTGCGGCAACCCCGCCAAGCGCCAGACGCGCGTCGACGATCACGCCGCCCTCGATCCGCAGCGCCGCCGCGGCAGAGACCAGCGCAAAGGCATAAGACGTGCGCTCGCGCAGTTTCAGGTAGCGGGCATGGGCGCTGAACCCCGCCGCCTCGGGCGGCAACCGCAGGCCGGTGATCAGCTCGCCGGGGGCCAGCAGGGTTTCCTGCGCGGGCGTGGTGCCCGGCAACTGGTGGAACGCCTCCAGCGGAATGTCGCGCCGCCCGGTTGCGCCCTCGACCTCGACCACCGCATCAAGCGCGGCAAGCGGCACGCAGAAATCCGACGGATGGGTGGCGATGCAACCCTCGCTCCACCCCAGCACGGCATGGGCCCGGTTCTCGCCCTCGCGGGCGTCGCAGCCCGCGCCGGGATCGCGCCGGTTGCAGGCGCTGGCGGTGTCGTAGAAATAGGCGCAGCGGGTGCGCTGCATCAGGTTGCCGCCCACCGTCGCCGCATTGCGCAACTGTGGCGAGGCGCCGGACAGCAGCGCCTCGGCCACCGCCGGGAACGCGGCCGCAAAGGCCGGGTGGCGGGCAAGATCGGCATTGCGCACCAGCGCGCCAACGCGGGCGCCGCCGTCCGCCAGCATATCGATCCGGTCAAGCCCCGGCAGCCGCGTGATGTCGACCACCCGGCCCGGCCGCGCCGCGCCACCCTTCATCAGATCCAGCAGGTTGGTGCCCGCCGCCAGATAGGCAGCCCCCGGCACGGTCGCGGCGGCGATGGCTTCGGCCACGCTGGCCGGGCGTACATAGTCGAACGGGTTCATGCGATCCTCCGGTCATCTTCGGCAAGGCGTCGTTGCGCCTCGATCACCGCCTCGGTGATCCCGGCATAGGCGCCGCAGCGGCAGAGGTTGCCGCTCATCCCTTCGCGGATGCGTTCCGGGTCGTCCCCGGCCTCGCCCTCTCCGATCAGGCCCACCGCGCTCATGATCTGGCCCGGCGTACAGAAGCCGCATTGAAAGCCGTCATGGGCAATGAAGGCGGCCTGCACCGGGTGCAGAAGGTCGCCCTTCGCCAGCCCCTCGATGGTCGTGATCTCGGCCCCGTCGTGGCTGATCGCCAGCGCGAGGCAGGAATTGATGCGCCGCCCGTCCACCAGAACGGTGCAGGCGCCGCATTGGCCGCGGTCGCAGCCCTTCTTGGTGCCGGTCAGATCAAGGCGTTCGCGCAATAGGTCAAGAAGCGTTACCCGGGGGTCATCAAGGTCGACATCGCGTCGCACCCCGTTGATTGTCAGGCTGATGGACAGAGTCATGTGTGCTCCGATCAGGGAATGTATCAGAATTGAAACGACGCGCAGGGCAGGTTGACGAGGGATGCCACGGACTCTTTCATCGGGGGGGCGAGCCGTGCAACCTTGCGCCGGAGGACTGCGCGGGGCATCCTTGAGTCTTATACGGAGGGTTCCTCCGTTTTGCAAGCGCGAATGGGATCAAAAGGGAAGATGGAACGCCCGACCGAGAAGGCAAGCCGCAAACCGCGCGCGGATTCGCTGCGCAACCGCGAACGGCTGCTTGACGCCGCCCGCGAGGTTTTCAGCGCGGGCGGCCCCGAGGCGAGCCTTGAGGCGGTGGCCCGCACCGCCGGTGTCGGCATCGGCACGCTCTACCGCCACTTCCCGACCCGCGAGTCGCTGTTTCGCGCGGTCTATCGCCGCGAGGTGGATCAATTGGTGGATCTTGCCGCCCGCCTGCCCGACGAGGCCGCGCCGGTCGATGCACTGCGGCTGTGGCTGCGCGCCAATATCGGCATGATCGCCACGAAAAAGGGAATGCTGGTGGCGCTCGCCCCGGCGCCCGGCAGCGCCACCGACCTCTTCGCCGATTCCTCGGCCCGGTTGGTGCGCGCGGTCGGCGAGCTGATGCAGCGGGCCAGCGCCGCCGGGCTGATCCGCGACGACATCGCGCCCGAGGATCTGATGCGGGCGCTGATCGGCATGTGCTACACCCGCGACCAGCCCGACTGGCAGGAAACCGTGGTCCGCCTGCTCGACATCTTCGTTGACGGCCTTCGCCGACGCCCCGACGCATAAGGCCGTGCGGCATCAACCGCCGCGCCAGCGCAACGCCGCACGACGCCCGTTCCGTCAAAACCGGCCAAGGGCCGCCTCAGACCGGATCGTTATCCTTCGCCCGCCCCGGCATCGACGCGGTCATCACCCCGGCGCCCAGCTGCGCCAGCTTGCCGGTGCTCGCCGTATACTGCTCCAGCGCCGTCTTGACGAACTCGCCCTGAATCCGCTGCGCCTCGACCACGTCCTTGCAGGTCAAGAGCGCGTGCTGCGTCTTGATATCCTCGGCGATCCGCGCGGCCACGAACTGCACCACCTCGCTGCCCATCGCGGCCAGCGCTTCCATCATCCCCGCGCTCATCCACGCCGCGGTGCCCAAGCCCGCGCGGTTCATGTCCATGCCGGGCATCCCCGGCGCCGTCGTGCCGGTCGTCCTCGTTTCCGGAGTCTTCATGGTCTGCATCCTCCTGACATTCACCAGAATCCTAGTCTGCCACATCCGGGCGCCCTCCGCCTTGACCTCGCGCAAGCGCCGCCCTCTCGACGCAGGCCTGCCAAGCGGGTAGAGCAGCGCCAGCAAACTTCAGCCGGGGCCCGCCATGACCGACCGTTCCTTTCGCTTCACCCACGCCATCGCCCGCGCGCCGTCGGCCAGCATCACACGCGGCCTGCGCGCGGTCGATACCGGTACGCCCGACCTTGGCCTGATGCGCGCGCACCACGCCGACTACATCGCCGCGCTGCGGTCCACCGGCGCCACGGTGATCGAACTGTCGCCGCTGACCGACTTCCCCGATTCCGTCTTTGTCGAGGATACCGCGCTCTGCCTGCCCGAAGGCGCCGTGGTGATGCGCCCCGGCGCCCCCACCCGCCTTGGCGAGGCGGCGCAGATGGCGCCGACGCTCTATGCCCTTTACGACGAGGTGGTCGAGATCAAGGGTCCCGGCACCATCGAAGGCGGCGACATCCTGACCACGGAACGCGAGATCCTCGTGGGTCGTTCGGCCCGTACCGACGCCAAGGGGGTCGAGGAACTGACCCGCCTCGTCGGCCGCTGGGGCTATTCGGTGCGTGAAGTCTTCACCCCGCCGGGCGTCTTGCATTTCAAGACCGATTGCTCGCTGCTCGATGCGGAAACGATCCTTTCCACCGAACGGCTCGACGCTTCGGGCTGTTTCGTCGGCTACCGCGTGATCCACACCGCCGAGGGCGAAGAGGCCTGTGCCAACGCCATCCGCTTCAACGACATCGTGCTGATGCCCGCCGGCTTCCCCCGCACAGCCGAAAAGCTGCGCGCGCATGGCTACGACGTGCACGAGATCGGCAACAGCGAATGCGCCAAGCTCGACGGCGGCATGTCCTGCCTGTCGCTGCGCTTCACGCCGAAAGGGTAAGGGCCGCCCCAACCGACACCCCTTACCCGTCATCCCCGCGCAAGCGGGGATCTCCCCCAACACCTCGCACTACCAAGATGCCTGCTTTCGCGGCCATGACAGTCGCGCGCGCCTGTTGCCCGAACGCCCCACCCGCCGCGCCCCTCCCGGCCGGGGCTGCGCTGCCCGCCGCGCATGCCTATACTCGCCCGGAACACCGTCGATGTCGGTGTGAAATCGGTGCGGAAACGGTGTAAAATCGGTATCTGTTTTTCGAGGCGTTTCAACGGCATGGCAGACAAATCGACCTATAACATCCTCGTCGTCGGCCAGGCCGGTCGGTTGCAGTACGAGGCCGTGATCCTCGCCGCCAGCCTCGCCGAAACCAACCCCGGCCTGACTGCCCGCCTCTATATCGCCGAACCGCAGCCCGGGCCGCGCTGGCGCGCCGACCCGCGCATCACCGACCCCGCCGTGCGTGGCCTGCTGACCGATCTTGGCGCGGCCTTCCTGCCCTTCACCAACCGGCATTTCGGCGAAAGCTACCCCTACGGCAACAAGATCGAGGCGCTCGCCGCCCTGCCCCCCGGCGAGCCCTTCGTGTTCTTCGACACCGATACGCTCTTTCTCGGCCCGCTCGCCGATGTGCCCTTCGACTTCAACCGCCCCTCCGCCTCGATGCAGCGCGAGGGGACATGGCCGCAGATCGAGCTTTACGGCCCCGGCTACGGCGCCATCTGGAAGTCGCTATACGACCGGTTTTCGCTTGATTATCAAAGCTCTCTGGACCTGAGCCAGCCCGACGAATACTGGCAGCGATACCTTTATTTCAATGCCGGGTGGTTCTTCCATCGCGACCCCGCCGCCTTCGGCCGCCGCTTCCTCGACTACGCGCTGTCGATCCGCGACGACCGGCCAGAAGAGCTTGTGTGCCAGCCGCTCGACCCCTGGCTGGATCAGGTCGCGCTGCCGCTGGTGATCCATTCCTTCGGCGGCGGCCGCCACACCATCCCCGACGGACTGCTGGACGGCACCGTCACCTGCCACTACCGCGCGCTGCCGCTGCTTTATGCCAAAGCCCCCGACCGGGCCGTCGAGGTTCTGGAAAAGGTCTGCGCGGTCAAAGAAATACGCCGCGTTCTGCGCGATCATGAGCCGGTCAAGGCGCTGGTCTACCAGAACCGCGGCCGCAAGGCCCGCGCGCTCTTTGACCGCGCCGACCTGCCCCGCCGCGAACAGGTGATCCGCAACACCCTGAAGCGCGAAGGGCTCTGGGCCCGCTGACGCTTACAGCGCCCGCGCGTCCAAAACCGCCCGCCAATGTGCCACCCTGGCCTTCAGCGCATCCGTCCGCGCCAGCGGCACAAGGTCGGGGTCCAGCCGTTCCAGCACCTCGAACACAAACCCCTCACCGCCCGCCGCCGCCCAGGCCGCGGCCAGCGCCGGATCGGTCGCGCCGCCGGATCGCAGGCTGAACCGCAACCGGTTCTCGATCGCGCCCAGCGTCGGGCTGGCCCCGACCCAGACGCCGCCCTGCGCATCGCGAAAGGCATAAATGCCCGCATCGGCGGGGCGATCCTTCCAGGCGCTGCTGGCGGCCTTGCGGGCGGTGCGGTCGATCATGGCGAAGTCTCCGGTTGCGGGTGCGGCCGGAATGCCATATTTAAACCCGGATATAAATACCCATTTTGCGAGGCCCGGATGGACCGCCCCCTGATAGCCTTCGAAGGCGACCGCCGGATCGGCGACGGCCCCGCCGCCACGCTGCGCGACCTTCTGCGCGCCCGCCTCGCCGCCCGCCCCGATCCGGCCCACGGGCCGCGCCTGGCCGTTTTCGACGCCGAAACCGGGCGCCCGGTCGATTTTGACCTGCGCGAGACCGCGCCGCCCCCGGCGGCGCGCGGCCGCCCCAAACTGGGCGTAACGGCGCGCGAGGTGACGCTGCTGCCGCGGCACTGGGATTGGCTGGCCACCCAGCCGGGCGGTGCCTCGGCCACGCTGCGGCGTCTGGTCGAAACCGCGAGCCGGACGCAGCACGGGGTCGACCGGGTCCGGCAGGGGCGCGAGGCGGCCTACCGCATCCTGACCGACCTTGCCGGCGACCGACCCGGCTATGAAGAGGCGATGCGCGCCCTGTTCGCGGGCGATGCCGCGGGTTTCGCGCGCCACACCGAAGGCTGGCCGCACGACATCCGCGCGACCGGACGGGCGCTCGGCTTCCCCGATCCGGCCTGACAGGCGGCGAATCGGTGGCCGGAACGGAATGGTGCGCGGCGGGGCGCCGATGGATGCCCGTTCCACGCGGCGGCGGCCCGCCGGAACGGGCGTTCCCGCCACGCCCCGTTGTGCGACCATCGCCGTTCCCCTAACCTCCCGCTCAAGCTTCAGGGAGGACATCATGACCAAGACCTACGCCTTCGAAACGCTGCAAGTTCACGCCGGTGCCAAGCCCGACCCGGCGACGGGCGCGCGGCAGGTGCCGATCTACCAGACCACGGCCTATGTGTTCCGCGACGCCGACCACGCGGCCGCGCTCTTCAACCTGCAGGAGGTCGGCTACATCTACTCGCGGCTGACCAACCCGACCGTTGCCGTGCTGCAGGAACGCATCGCCACGCTGGAGGGCGGCGTCGGCGCGGTTTGCTGTTCCTCGGGGCATGCGGCGCAGATCATGGCGCTGTTCCCGCTGATGGCGCCGGGGCGCAACGTGGTCGCCTCGACCCGGCTTTACGGCGGCACGTTGCAGCAGTTTTCGAACACGATCCGCAAATTCGGCTGGTCGGCGAAATTCGTCGACTTCGACGACCTCGCGGCGGTCGAGGCCGCGATCGACGATGACACCCGCGCGGTCTTCTGCGAATCCATCGCCAACCCCGGCGGCTACATCACCGACCTCGACGCGGTGGCCGCCATCACCGACAAGGCGGGCCTGCCGCTGATCGTCGACAACACCTCGGCCACGCCCTGGCTGTGCCGCCCGTTCGAACATGGTGCGACGCTGGTGGTGCATTCGACCACGAAGTACCTGACCGGCAACGGCACCGTCACCGGCGGCGCAGTGGTCGACTCGGGCAAATTCGACTGGTCGGCCTCGGGCAAGTTCCCGGCGCTGTCGGAACCGGAGCCGGCCTACCACGGCCTGAAATTCCACGAGGCGCTGGGGCCGATGGCCTTCACCTTCTACGGCATCGCCGTCGGCCTGCGCGATCTTGGCATGACGATGAACCCGCAGGGTGCCCACTATACCCTGATGGGCATCGAAACCCTCAGCCTGCGGATGGAGCGGCACGTCGCCAATGCCCGCAAGGTGGCGGCCTGGCTGGAGGCCGATCCGCGGATCGAAACCGTGACATACGCAGGTCTGCCCTCGTCGCCCTACTACCATCGTGTGGCGCGGATTTGCCCGCGCGGGGCGGGCGCGCTTTTCACTTTTGCGATAAAAGGCGGCTACGACGCCTGCGTGAAGCTGGTCAACAGTCTGGAGCTGTTCAGCCATGTTGCCAACCTTGGCGATACCCGTTCGCTGGTGATCCATCCGGCCTCGACCACCCATCGTCAGCTGTCGCCGGAACAGCTCGCCAAGGCGGGGGCCGGGGCCAATGTGGTGCGGCTGTCGATCGGGATCGAGGATGCCGACGACCTGATCGCCGACCTCGATCAGGCGCTGGCCCGGGCGACCGCTTGAGCTGCGATGACCCCGGCGCGAAGCCGGGGCCGTTCCACCTCAGGGGGCGATGGAAAAGACCATCGTGACCGAGGCATCCAGCTCGATCTCGCCCTGCGCGACGGGCATCGGCGCCGACTTGGCCATCATCACCGGCGCCGCCATCATGTAGGGCCGGGTGCTGGCCGACTCGTCGGAAATCGACTGCACCTGACCAAGCTTGACCCCTGCCGCCGCCGCATAAAGCTGCGCCTTGTGCAGCGCATCGGCCACCGCGGCCTTGCGCGCGTCATCCTGCGCCGGATCGGGATCGGCCAGCCCGAACGACAGCCCGGAAAAGCCGTTGGCGCCATCGCTGACCACACCGTCCAGCACCGGCCCCAGATGGTCGAGCGCCCGCACCCGCACGCTGACCGTGCTGGCCGCCTCGAACCCGACGATCTTCGGTGGCCGGGTCGAGCCCTGCCCCGGATCATCCCAGCGCGGCGAAAGATTGAGGCCCGAGGTCTGCATGTCGCGGTCGTCGATGCCCTCGCCCTTCAGCCGCGCCAACACCCCGGTCAACCCGGTCGCGACCTTCGCCATCGCGGCCGCACCCGTCGCGGCATCGGCGGTGACCGCCAGGGTGATCGTCGCCATGTCGGGCGCGCGGGTCACTTTGCCCTCGCCCGAGACGGTGATCGTGGGGGCCAGCGGCTCGGCCGCAAGCATGCCCGGCGCGGCCAGCGCAACCGCCAGAAGAAATACGCCTGATCTCATCCTGAAAATCCCTCCGTTTGCACCAGACTCGGGCGACACGGGGCATCTGGCAAGGAGAATAGCGGGGGATTTCCTTTCCCTCGGCGATTTCCTGCTGTAGAAAACCGGCAACGTTTGCGCAGCCCTCCCTTGCGCGAAACTCCTGTGCTAGAGCCTAGGAATGAAACCAAGTTTCGCACTCAACCTCAGCCATGAGGGGATCGGCCTTCTGCACCGGACGATCCGCGGATGGAGCGTCGTGGGCGAGGTTGCGCTGGATGCGCACGACCTTGGCGGGGCGATGTCGTATCTGCGCTCGACCGCGCTCGGGCTGGAGGCGCGCGGGATCACCACCAAGCTGATCCTGCCCGCGTCGCAGGTGCTTTATACGACCGTCACCGCGCCCGGCCCCAGCGCCGCCAAGCGCCGCGTGCAGATCGCCGCCGCGCTGGAGGGGCAGACCCCCTATGCGGTGGCGGACCTCGTGTTCGACTGGTGCGGCACCGGCAGCACGGTGCAGGTTGCCGTGGTGGCACGCGAGACGCTGGACGAGGCCGAGCACTTCGCGACCGAGCACCGGTTCAACCCGGTTTCCTTCGTGGCGATCCCCGACAACGGCCAGTTCGCGGGCGAGCCGTTCTTTGGCCCCGCGCCCAGTGCCGCCACCCTGCTGGCGGGCGACAAGGTCGAGCGGGATCAGGATCCCGTCCGCATCGTCAGCCGCGCCGCACAGGTTGCGCCGGATGACGTCGCCGTGCCCAAGGGGACGGAACCGGAACCCGCGCCGAGTGCTGCGGCCCCCGAGCCGACCGAACCGGTTCCGGACGATGTGACGACCGTCGAGGCAGAAGCGCCCGCCGCCGAGGTTGCCGTTGCCGAGACACCGACCGTCGAACTACCCCCGGCGGTCGAACCTGAACCCGCCGCCGCGGCTGCCCCCGTGGTGGACCCCGCCCCGGTGCCAGAGCCGGAACCCGTTCTGGCCCCGCTGACCCTTCGCGTTGGCGTGACCGAACCGATCGTGCTGGACGACGAGGCCCCGGTCGTTGAGACCGCCGCGCCCAAGGCCAAGCGTGAAAAGCCCGATGCGGCGGCCACCGAAGACCGCCCGACCCCGACCTTTTCGACGCGCCGCAACGCGCCTGCGCTCGACCTGGCGGAACCGCAGCCCGACCGTGTGCCGCCCCGGATCGGGGTTCCGCCGCCGCGCGACATGACGCCGCCGCCAAAGGCTGTCCCGGCGCCCGCGCCGAAATCTCCGGCACCGGCTGCGCCCGCCGTTGGCGTGGCAGCGGCGACCGCGGTGCGGGCCGCGACGATGCCCGAGGCCGTGCGCGCGGCGCTGGCGGCACAGAGCGCCCGTGGCGGCAACGGGCGCGCCGCCCGCCGCCCGGCCCCCGCGCCGGTCAAGCCTGTCGCCAAGCCGCCGGTCAAGGTCAAACCCGGACAGGATGCCGAACTGACCCGGTTCCTGCCGCGCAAACCGTCGGTTGCCGAGGCGCCCACCCCGACGGGCGAGCGGGGCGCGATCCCGCTGCCGCCGCGCCCGACCACCGAAGCCGAAGCGATGACGGTCTTCGGCGAGCGTCGGAAGGCCAAGGAACGCCGCGCGCCGCGCTACCTCGGTCTGGTGCTGACGGTGATCCTGCTCGCGCTGCTGGGCGCGGTGGCGCTGTGGTCGACGCTCTATCTGTCGCAGGCGACGCCGCCCAAGCCATCCGCGACCGAAACCGCCGCGGTGCCCGCCGTGACGCCACCCCCTGCTGCGACGGCGACCCCGGAACCGCAACCGACCGTGACGGCCGCCGCCCCGGCGCCATCGGTGCCCGACCAGCCCGATACCTCGGCCGATCCGCAGGCGGTGGCCGATATCGCCGACAAGGCGATGGCGGTGCCGGACGCGGCCTCGCTGGGGGCCACCGATGTGACCGGCGCCGCAGCCGTCGCCGGACCCGAGGTGACGTTGCAGGCCGCGCCCGACGTGGCGCCGCCATCCCGGCCCGACGCGGCGGGCGCCATCGCGCTCGCCTCGGTCGATCCGCGCCTGACGCCGACCACCATCGCCCTGCTGCCCGGCCCCGGTGCAGACTCGGCCCCGGTCATTCCGGCGCAGCCGCCGGTGACCCCGGCCGCACTGGCGGCCACGGGCAACGCGACGACTGCGGCGCCTGAACCAACGGGGCCCGCCGCGCCAACGACGCTGGCCGCGGTCGCCCCGCAGGCCCCGCTCGCCCCGGCGATCACCGCCCCCGCGGCCGAGACGGCCCCGGCGGTTGAGGCCGCGCCTGCGGGAACCGGCCCGGTGGCCGAACCGCCGCCCGGCGCCGATCCGGCGCTGTCGAAGGTCACGCCGAAACCCCGCCCCGACGCCATCGCGGCGGCCCCCGCACCGGCGGAACCCGCGGCGACCGACGCCGCCCCGGGCGACACGGGATCCGCCCTCGCCCCCGCCACGGCGACGACCCTGCCCAAGCCGCGCCCGACCACGGGCGTCTTCGCGCCTGACATCACCGGCATCGGCAGCCCGGCCGCCGATCTGGTCAGCCCGCTGGCCGTTGCCGCCTCGCCCCGCCCGCTCGATCGGCCGAAGGGTCTGGCGCCGACCGTGCAGGCCAGCGCGAATACCGGCGTCGCGGCGGCGCTGGCTGCCGCAGGGCCCGCGACGGCCGCACAACCGGCGGCCAAACCCGCCGCCCCCGCCGCGGATTCCGAGCCAGAGCCGGTCTCTGCGCCGATGCCGGGCCTGCCCAGCAACGCCTCGGTTGCGAAGGAATCCACCGTCAACGGCGCGATCAACCTGAACCGGATCAACCTGATCGGGGTGTTCGGCACCACCTCTGACCGCAGTGCGCTGGTGCGCATGCCGGGCGGCAAGGTCGTGCGCGTGCAGGTTGGCGATACGCTCGATGGCGGCCGGATCGCCGCCATCGGCGAGGACACGCTCTACTACGTCAAGAACGGGCAGAACGTGCAGTTGAAGATGCCCAACGGCTGATCAGCTTGCCTTCAGCACGCCACGGTCGATCTGGTCCTGCTCGATCGACTCGAACAGGGCGCGGAAGTTGCCCTCGCCAAAGCCGTCGTCGCCCTTGCGCTGGATGAACTCGAAGAAGATCGGGCCGATCACGGTTTTCGAGAAGATTTGCAGCAGGATCTTGGTCTCGCCGCCATCCACGACCCCCTCGCCGTCGATCAGGATGCCGTTCTTCGCCAGTTTCTCGATCGGCTCGTCATGGCCCACCACCCGGTCCTTGCTGAGCGTGTAATAGGTCATCGGCGGCTTCGGCATGAACTTGAGCCCGCGCGCGGCGATGGCGTCGGTTGCGGCGTAGATGTCTTCGGCCCCCACGGCGATGTGCTGGATCCCTTCGCCATTGTAGCGCTTGAGGTATTCGACGATCTGCCCGGTCTCGCCGCGATCCTCGTTGATCGGAATGCGGATGCGCCCGCAGGGGCTGGTCAGCGCGCGCGAATGCAGGCCGGTGAACTTGCCCGCGATGTCGAAAAAGCGGATCTGCTTGAAGCCGAAGAGGTCGCCGTAGAACCGGAACCAGGTGTCCATGTTGCCCTTGTGGACGTTGTGGGTCAGGTGGTCGAGGTAGTAGAACCCGACGCCCGCGGGCTTCGGCGTGGCGACCCAATCGACCTCGGCATCATAGGGGTTGGCGTCGTCATAGCGGTCGGTGAAGTAAAGCAGGCTGCCCCCGATGCCGACGATGGCGGGCAGATCGAAGACCCGGCCCGCGCCGTCGTAGGGCGTGGCGCCCTTCTCGACCGCGTGGCGATAGGCATGGGCGGCATCCGTCACGCGCCAGCACATCGACGGCGCGCAGGGGCCGTGTTCGGCGACGAAAGCGGTGCCGTGGCTGCCCGGCTCGGCGTTCAGCACATAGGTAATGTCACCCTGCTGCCAAAGCTCCACCGCCTTGGTCTTGTGCCGTGCCGTCAGGGCAAAACCCATGCGGGCAAACAGGTCGCGCAGCACCTGCGGCTCGGGATGGGCAAACTCGACAAACTCGAAGCCGTCGGTGCCGGCGGGGTTCTGCGGGGTGATCGTGGCCTTGGGGGCCTGATGCGGGAAGGGACCCATGAGCGTTCTCCTGTGCGCGGGATGCGACAAAGATACGCCACAGCCGTCGCATTTTCCGCGCATTCTGTGGCATCATCCGGCAATATGGCGCGGAACTACCGCGCCCTTTTCAAACCTGATGCGAGAACGCCGCACATGCTTGACGCCATCGATTCCCGCCTGCTGTCCGAGTTGCAGAAGAACGCCCACCTGACGGCCGAGGCGTTGGGGGAAATCCTGAACCTGTCGCCCAGCCAGGCCGGGCGGCGACGGCAACGGCTGGAAGCCGAGGGATATATCCTTGGCTATGCCGCCCGCGTCGATCCGCTGCGGGCGGGGCTGGCGGTGCAGGCCTTCGTGCAGGTGCAGATGGCCAGCCAGTCGCCCGAGGCGGTGCGCGCCTTCGCCACGCTGGTGGCGACCCGGCCCGAGATCGTCAGCGCCTGGACCCTGACGGGCGAGGCCGACCACCTGCTGCGGGCCTATTGCAGCGATCTGGCCGCGCTGAACCGGCTGATCCATCAGGTGCTGCTGGCCCATCCCGCCGTCGCGAGGGTGCAAAGCCAGATCGTGATGGATCAGTTCAAACCCGACGCGCCGCTGCCGATCTGAGCCTCAATGGCGGCGGAAGGTCAGGTAATGCGGGCTGCGCCCCTCGCGCAGCGCCTTCTGTTCGTAGCGGGTAGAAAACCAGTCATCCCAAGGGGTTGCGCCATCGCTGACCAGATCGAACCCGGCCCGCGGCACCTCTTGCCGGGTCTGGCGGACGTAATCCGGGATATCGGTCGCCACGCGGAATTCGGCCCCCGGCGCCAGCACCCGTGCCAGCGGCTTCAGATGCTCGGGCGTCACGAAGCGGCGGCGGTGGTGGCGGTGCTTGGGCCAGGGGTCGGGATAGTTCAGAAAGGCTTTCGAAACAGAGGCTTGCGGCAAGACGTCGAACAGGTCGCGGACATCGCCCGGATGCACGGCCAGGTTGGTGACCCCGGCGCGGCGGATCTTGCCCAGCAGCATCGCGACCCCGTTCACGAAGGGCTCGCAGCCGATCAGGCCAATGCCGGGAAAGCGCGCTGCCATATGCACCATATGCTCGCCGCCGCCAAAGCCGATTTCCAGCCACAGCGGCCGGGCATCGCCAAAAAGCTGCGCGGGATCAAGGGGATGCCGGTCCGGGTTCTCCTCGCGGCTGACGCCTTTCGGGGCCAGAACGCCCAGGTCTTCGGCCAGATACCCCTTCTGGCTGTCGCGCAGCGTCTTGCCGTGGCGGCGGCCATAAAAGTTGCGCCAGTCTTTCGCGGGCGCGTCAAGCGGGGTGTCTTCGGTCATGGGCTGCGTCCGGTGCGGGATGGGGGCGTCTAGCCGGGGCCGGGGCGCGCGTCAAGCGCCCCCACCGGCACCCGCGCACAAGCCTTTGGAATGGCTTGAAAAACAGGGGACCGTTTTCACACCGATTTGGCACCGCTTTCGCACCGCAAACAATGCCGAAACCGCCCCCTCCGCCGCCGCCGCCGCGCTATTCGGCGGCGATCTTGTCCTGCGTCATGGTTTCGAAATCCGAGGCGTCGTGGCGTTCGTGCAGTTGCAGCGCCGGTTCGCCGTGGGTGCGGTTCACCATGCGGCCGCGCAGCACGGCGGGGCGGGCGTCGACCTCTTTCGCCCAGCGCTGGACGTGGCTGTAGCTTTCCACGTCGAGGAACGCGCCCGCGTTGTACTGCCGCCCCAGCGCGAGCTGCCCGTACCACGACCAGATCGCGATGTCGGCGATGGTGTAGTCGTCGCCGGTCATGTAGCGCCGGTCGGCCAGATTGCGGTTCAGCACGTCAAGCTGGCGCTTGGCCTCCATCGCGAAGCGGTCGATGGCGTATTCGATCTTCATCGGCGCATAGGCGTAGAAATGGCCGAAGCCGCCGCCAAGGTAGGGCGCAGAGCCCATCTGCCAGAACAGCCACGACAGCAATTCCGCCCTGAGCGCCGGATCGGCGGGCAGGAAGGCGCCGAACTTTTCGGCCAGATAGAGCAGGATCGCACCGGATTCGAAGATGCGGGTGGGCGCCTTGGTCGAATGGTCCACCATCGCCGGAATCTTCGAGTTCGGGTTGATCGCCACGAAGCCCGAGCCGAACTGGTCACCCTTGCCGATGCTGATCAGCCAGGCGTCGTATTCCGCGCCCGCATGGCCCGCCGCCAGCAGTTCTTCCAGCAGCACCGTAACCTTCACCCCGTTCGGCGTGCCCTGCGAATAAAGTTGCAGCGGGTGCTTGCCGACCGGCAGCACCGCGTCATGCGTGGCCCCGGCGATGGGGCGGTTGATGCTGGCGAAAGCACCGCCGTTTTCCTTGTTCCAGGTCCAGACGGTCGGGGGGGTGTAGGGGGTATCAGTCATGAAATCCTCGCATGTCGGGTTGCGTGCAGACCGCATGTAGGGTGCGATGCGGCGGAAGAAAGGGCGGCGAGGAAAGGGTGATCATGGGCGATCCCCGCTGGTGCGGGGATGCGGGTAGGGCGCCGCTAGCCCCGGCCGCGATAGGGCGGAACGCCCTGATCGGGCAGCCAGACGCCTTCCGGCGCCGGGCCGGTTTGCCAGAACACGTCGATCGGGATGCCGCCGCGCGGGTACCAGTAGGCGCCGATGCGCAGCCATTCGGGGTCGAGCAGGTCCACGAGGCGCTTGGCGATGGAGACCGAGCAATCCTCGTGAAACGCGCCGTGGTTGCGGAAGCTGGTCAGGTAGAGCTTCAGCGACTTGCTCTCCACCAGCCAGTCGCGGGGGATGTAGTCGATCACGATATGGGCAAAGTCCGGCTGCCCCGTCATCGGGCACAGCGAGGTGAACTCGGGCGCCGTGAAGCGCACGAGGTAGCGGGTGCCCCTGTGCGGTGAGGGCACCCGTTCCAGCACCGCCGCCTCGGGGCTTTGCGGCGCGTCTACGGCGTGGCCGAGTTGCGTCAGGCCGGAGGTGTCGGTGGTCATCGGGAGACATCCTTTTCCGAGAGATGAGCCGCGTTTTCTCGGTCAAGAAACGGCTCCATATCACGTCCACATCGAAGTCTATTCATCGTTGCCTGGACTCCAGTGCTTCTCGATGCGCCAGCGTTTTCCGCTATCGCCGTCAACGGCAAGTCGCGCGTCAATCAGCTTGATCGCGTCCTCATATTGAGCGTCAGTAAATCTGGTCCAACCCAAGTCCCTCAATCTTGTCCAATCGTTTCGACGATCATTGTTGCTCTCGGAGTCCCGTAGCTTCGTGAGCAAAATGCGGTCAACCGGCGGATGCACTCGGCCAAGCTTCGACTTAAGCTCTGTATTGATCGGGTTATCGTCGCTCCACAACGCGAGACACAGGGTCTTGAGGTAGACGTTGATCAGCTTTGCTGCAACGCCGGCCGTCACCTCTGCGCCCGATTCCCGACTTTCGCCTATGATCGTGGATCGCCAATCCGCGTGCTGTTTGTCGAAATCGTCCGGGTGGGGAAGTTTGTCGATTGATCCGGCAACCGCAACCAGCCCGGGACACGTCTTGAGGACCTTTAGCCCGACCTTGCTTTTGAAGCCCCGCACGGCCCGCGAAGCGGCCCACGCCGCATACCGAAACCGAATCATTCCATCAACCGCCAGAGTCTCGCACATTGCACGTCTCCTCACGTTGGAACCGATTACCGTCAGATGTAGCGCAGGAAAGAGCACGCCGCATAGCGCACTACCGGAGCCGTCTCGCGTGTCGCTAACGCACCGCCTTTTTCAGCTGCTCCGTCAGGTCGGTCCGTTCCCACGAGAAGCCGCCGTCATTGTCGGGGTGGCGGCCGAAGTGGCCGTAGGCCGAGGTGCGCGCGTAGATCGGGCGGTTGAGGTCGAGGTGCAGGCGGATGCCACGCGGCGTCAGGTCCATCACCTCGGCCAGCGCGCGTTCGATCGCTTCCTCGTCCACCTGCCCGGTGCCGTGGGTGTCGACGTAGATCGACAGCGGCTTGGCGACGCCGATGGCGTAGCTGAGCTGGATCGTGCAGCGTTCCGCCATACCCGAGGACACCACGTTCTTGGCCAGATAGCGGGCGGCATAGGCGGCCGAGCGGTCGACCTTGGTCGGGTCTTTCCCCGAAAACGCGCCGCCGCCGTGCGGGGCCGCACCGCCGTAGGTATCCACGATGATCTTGCGGCCGGTCAGCCCGGCATCGCCGTCCGGCCCGCCGATCACGAAGGTGCCGGTCGGGTTGACCCACCATTCGGTCTTCTCGGTCAGCCAGCCTGAGGGCAGCACCTCGCGGATGAAGGGTTCCACGATGGCGCGGATGTGGTCCGAGGTCTGGTGCGCATGCGCGTGCTGGGTGGAAAGCACGAGCGACGTCACCTCGACCGGCTTGCCGTTCTCGTAGCGCAGCGACAGTTGCGATTTGGCGTCGGGGCGCAGTTCGGGGGCGAGGCCGGCTTTGCGCGCCTCGGCCAGACGGTGCAGGATGGCATGGGCATAGTGGATCGGCGCCGGCATCAGTTCCGGCGTCTCGTTCACGGCATAGCCGAACATGATGCCCTGATCGCCCGCCCCGTCGCGGTCCACCCCTTGCGCGATATGGGCGGATTGCTTGTGCAGGTAGTTCGAGACCTGCAGCGTGTCCCAGTGGAACTCTTCCTGTTCATAGCCGATGTCCTTGACGCAGGATCGCACGATACCGTCGATCTTGCCCATGTATTCGGACAGTTTGGCCTGATCCGACAGGCCGACCTCGCCGCCGACCACGACGCGGTTGGTGGTGGCGAACGTCTCGCAGGCGACGCGGGCGTGCGGTTCTTCGGTCAGGAAGGCGTCGAGGACGGCATCGGAAATGCGGTCGCAGACCTTGTCGGGGTGACCCTCCGAGACGGACTCGGAAGTGAAGACGTAATTCATGCGCGGCATGGGAAGTGCTCCATTGATAAGCCCGTCACGCCAGGAAGCCGTTGTGACGGTTGTGTGCCGACCGGGGTAGCCCCTGCCTGCGGCGGGGTCAATGGTCGTGCAGCAAACGGCGCCGGATCAACCCCGCGGCGAGGAGGATCAGCAGCACAAGCACCGGCCAATCGCCGGTCCGGCTGTAGATTGTTGCCGGAAGCGCGCCGGGGATGGTGGCGTCGATCTGCCCCTCGGTCTCAAGCGGAAGGCGGTCCAGCACCCGGCCCTTGGCGTCGATCACCGCCGACACGCCGGTATTGGCGGCGCGCAGGATCGGCAGCCCCTGTTCCACCGCGCGCAGCCGCACCTGCGCGAAATGCTGGTAGGGGCCAGAGAGGGTGCCGAACCAGCCATCATCGGTGACCTGCAGGATCCAGTCGGGGCGGGTGGGGGTGCGCAGGTCTTGCGGAAACACCGCCTCGTAGCAGATCAGCGGCAGCACCTGACCCAGACGGCCAAGGTTCAGCACCTCGGGGCCGGGGCCGGAACTGTAGCCGTAGCCCCGCGAGGGCGCGTAGCTTTCGATGCCGGTCAGCCGCCAGAACAGATCGCCCAGCGGAATGTATTCGCCGAACGGCACCAGATGGTGCTTGTCATAGACCGGGCCCACCGTTCCGTCGCCGTTCAGGATGGCGAGGCTGTTGTAGGCGCGAAAGCCTTCGGTGCGCTGGATGCCGATCGCGACCGGCGTGCCGTGCGCGGCCTCGGCCACCAGTTTCAGCCCGTCGCCGGGGCGGTTCAAGAGGAACGGCACCGATGTTTCGGGCCAGACGATCAGGTCGGGTTTGCCCGGCGCGGCGGTGTGCTTCAGCAACCGTTCAAAGAACATCGGCGCCAGATCGCCGCGCCACTTCAGGTTCTGCGCGGCGTTGGGCTGGATCAACCGCACCGTCAGCGCCGTCGGTTCCGGATCGGGCGCGCGCAGCCGCACGAGGCCCCAGCCGCCCGCCGCGCCGATCAGCGCCCAGGCGAAGATGACGCCACGCAGCGGGCCAAGGGCGGTCGGCGCGGCGGCGGCCAGCGTGGTCATCAGGCTAAGGCCGACGGGGCCGACGAGGGCCGCCACTTGCGCGGGCCAGGTGCCGATCCAGATATGGCCGACCAGTGCCCAGGGCAGGCCGGTGAAGATGTAGCCGCGCAGAAGGTCGGCCGCCGCGAGTGTCACCGCAAAGGCAATCGCCCGGCTGCGGCGATCGGCGCCCATCAGCGCCGCCAGCGTGGCGGCCAGCACCCAGAACAGCGCCATGCCGCCCGCCATGCCGACCAGCGCGAAGGGCGCCATCCAGCCATCCTGCGCGGGATCGACGAAGAACGGATTGACGATCCAGAACATCGCGGCGCCGAAGTAGCCGACGCCCGCCAGCCCGCCCAGCGCGATGGCGCTGCGCCCCGCTTCGGTGTCGGCGATCAACCAGGTCAGGGCCGCCAGTGCGGGCAGGGCCAGCCACCAGAACCCCAGCGGCGCCTGCCCGGCGGCCATCAGCACGCCAAGCAGGGGGGCAGCCAGAAACCGGCCGGGGCGGCGGCGTCCGGGCCGCCCGAGATCGAGTCGCCTTGCCATACGGTCAGCCGTCGTTCTCTTCGCCCACGCGATGCGCGTCGGGCAGGCGCACCCGCAGGCGCTTGATGCGGCGGGGGTCGGCGTCGACCACCTCGAACACCACGCCGTTGGCGTCGGTGATCACCTCGCCGCGCGCGGGCACCCGGCCGCAAAGCAGGAAGACGAGGCCGCCGAGGGTATCCACCTCTTCCTCTTCTTCGCCGCCGCGCAGGCGCAGGCCGATCATCGCCTCGAACTCGTCCAGCGGCGCGCGCGCCTGGGCGAGGTAGACGCCGGGCTTTTCCTCGATCCAAAGACCGGCTTCGTCTTCGTCGTGTTCGTCCTCGATCTCGCCGATGATGGTTTCGATCAGATCTTCGATGGTCACAAGGCCATCGACCCCGCCGTATTCGTCGATCACCAGCGCCATATGAACGCGGTCGCGCTGCATTTTCTGCAACAGCACCCCCACCGGCATCGATGGCGGCGCGTAAAGCACCGGGCGCAACAGCTTGCGCAAGTTGAACCGGCCGTTGCCCTGCCCGAAGCCGAAGCCGAGCGCCAGGTCTTTCAGCAGCACCAGACCCAGCGGCTTATCGAGCGTGTCCTTGTAAACTGGCAGGCGCGAATAGCCGTTTTCGCGGAAGGCGGCGACGAGTTCATCCTTGCCGATATCAACCGGGACGGCCGCGATCTCGGCCTTCGGGATGGCGACGTCATCGACCCGCAGGCGGCGCAGGTTCGACAGGCCGAAGGTTTGCGGCGCGGGCAGGGTCGATCCGGGGGCGCTTGCCTCCGGCCGGTCCTGCGCCTCGGACGAGGGGGTGAGCGACTTGAACAGGCGGCCAAACAGCCCGCGCTGCGCGTTTTCCTCGGGGTCGGGGGTGTGTTCCACCGGGTCGACCCCATCGCTGCTACTGCCCATCTGTCCTTTCCATCCTTCGGCGTCGCCGCCTCTTGCTACTGTGCCACGCGGCCCGCGTCACGCATATGGGTCTGCCACCCCGAGGCTGGCAAGGATGCCGGTCTCGGTCGCCTCCATCCGCGTGGCGTCGCCCTCGCGGATGTGGTCGTAGCCCAGAAGATGCAAGGTTGCATGAACGATCAGATGCGTCACGTGATCGTGCAGCGGTTTTTCGGCCACGCTTGCCTCGGCCACGCAGGTTTCCCATGCGATGGCGATATCGCCCAGTTCGGCGGGGCTATCGGGCGTGCCGGGGTCGGGCCGATCGGGGCGGCCGCCGTCCGCCGCCGCGCCGCGTTCGTCCGAGGGCCAGCTGAGCACGTTGGTCGGCGCCGGTTTGGCGCGGAAATCGCCGTTAAGCGCCGCGATGCGGACGTCATCGCAGCCCATCAGCGAAATCGCGAAGCGGTCGGGGTCAAGACCCTGCGCGGCAAGGGTGGTCCGGGCCGCGCGTTCGGCCGCGTCGGCAAGGCCGAAGCCCTGCCAGCGCGGATCCTGGATCATGGTGTCAACCAGCGGCCTCATCGTCGCGCTCATACGCCTCGATGATGCGGGCGACAAGCGGGTGGCGGACAACGTCCTTGGAGGTGAAATAGTTGAAGCTGACCCCCTTCACGCCGTCCAGAATGCGTTCCGCCTCGGCAAGGCCGGACGAGGTGCCGCGCGGCAGGTCGACCTGGGTGCGGTCGCCGGTGATCACCATGCGGCTGCCCTCGCCCAGACGGGTCAGGAACATCTTCATCTGCATGGATGTGGCGTTCTGCGCCTCGTCCAGCACGACGAACGCATTGGCCAGCGTGCGGCCGCGCATGAAGGCCAGCGGCGCGATTTCGATCTGCTTGTCCTCCATCAGCTTCTGCATCTGCTTGGCGGGCAGGAAATCATTCAGCGCGTCGTAAAGCGGCTGCATGTAGGGGTCGACCTTTTCCTTCATGTCGCCGGGCAGGAAGCCGAGCCGTTCACCCGCCTCCACCGCCGGGCGCGACAGGATGATCTTGTCGACATGGCCGCCGATCAGCAGGTTCACCCCCACCGCCACCGCCAGATAGGTCTTGCCGGTGCCCGCGGGGCCGATGCCGAAGCCAAGCTCGTTGGCGTAGAGCGCCTTGACGTAGGCCTTCTGCGCCTCGGTCCGGGGTTCGACCACCTTGCGGCGGGTGCGGATTTCGACGCGACCACCCTGGAACATTTCCAGCTGGTCAACCGCGCCGCCGCCGCGTGCCGGGGTATCGAAGATCGGATCGCCCAGACGGATCGCGCCGTCGATGTCGCCCGCTTCCACCGGCCGCCCGGCTTCGAGCCGCGCATAAAGCCCGCGCAGCACGACCGCTGTCTGACTTCGCGCCGCCCCCGGACCCATCACTGCCAGCTGATTCCCGCGGCGGATGATCTGCACGCCGAGCTTGTGCTCGATCTGCGCGAGGTTCCGATCAAACTGCCCGCAGAGGCCGATCAGCAGGCGGTTGTCGGGAAATTCCAGAAGCGTTTCAAGTACATCTTCGGGGCGAGGCGGGGGGGTCAGCGCGGTGATGCCCAATAACGACTCCTTCACAAGAGGTTATGCCTTGATGGTGGCCCCAGATGGGCCTTCGCGCAAGCTATTGTGTGCAAATATCGGGAACGTGACAAGATCAGGCGTCCGCGCATCACTTTTCGCGCGATCTGCCCGGCCGTTGGGCAGCCGGTGCAGGCCGCGCGAAACGTAGAAAGGGGCGCCGAAGCGCCCCTTTGCCGTTCGCGCCGGGGCGCGACTGATCAGTAGGCAGCACCGGCGGCTGCGGCCTTCGGCGGCAGCGCGGGGCTGTTGCACACCGGGCGGCCATTCGGCGTGACGCGCGGCGACATGAAGGCACCGGTGCCTTCGATGAAGTACCAGCTTTGGCAACCCGTCGGGCTGACCCAGACACCCACATTCTCGCTGTCCGGGTGGGCCAGCGGAACGTTGAAGTCGCTGCCGCAGGCGGAAAGTGCTGCGACGCCGACAAGGGCAAGCGCGATCTTGATGTTCATCTGCCTGTCCCCTTTGCTCAATTGCACATGACTTCGACGCGGCGGTTCAGCGCCCGTCCGGACGCCGTCGCGTTGTCGGCACGCGGTTGCGTATAGCCGAAGCCCTGCGTTCCGGCCACGTTCGCGCCAGACTGACGGGCGATCGCCGCCACCGCATTGGCGCGGTTGTCGGACAGCCGCATGTTGTAGGCGTAGCCGCCCACGTTGTCGGTATGCCCGTTGATGGTGAAGCTCGTCGCGCCATTGTGCTGGAAGAAGTCGGCCAGACGGCGGCGCCCCTCGGCACCGATCGTATAGCTGCCAGAGGCAAAGAGCTGGTCGGTCGAGGCGACAAGGCAGGGCTGCTGGGCGCCGCTGCTGCACTGCACGCTGCCGTCGGCGCGGAACACCGGCGTCATGAAGCCCTGCCAGCCGTTGTAGATGGCATAGTGCTGGCAGCCGTCCGGGTCGGTCCAGATCGACGGCTGGGCGCTGTCAAGCTCGTGCGCGGTCTGGGCTTGCACCGAACCCGCAAAGATCGCCGCGACGAAGAGAGCCGCGGCGGCAATCGCAATCATCCTGAGTCCGGCCAAGGCCGGTCGCTTTTCAATGGTCATATGCCACCCCTTTCATCCCTTTCGTCGCAGGCCGCGCAACCGGGTGCGCGCCCGACAAATAGCGAGGCCGATGGTGGGGCATAACGGCAAATTTGTGAAGAATTTCATCCACTCAGATCATGCTGAACGGATGCGTCCAGGCGACAGTAAGGGCAGATGGAAACGATTGTCTCTCAGCCGGCGACCAATCATGAAAACATGATTCATCTCTGTGGCGAAGCCCGGCCGGAATCATGGCGCTGGGGTGATTTCCCCGGCCAGGGAATTCGGGTCCGAGCGGGTGATTCGCACCCGCCGCAACACACCGATCAGGTTCTGTCCACCCTCAACATGCACGGCATGGTTGTGGTCGGATTTGCCGGTGATCTGCCCGGCCATGCGGCCCGGCTTTTCGAACAGCACGCCAACCTCGCGCCCCACCATCGCCTCTTGCGCCGCCTTTTGCTGACGCGACAGCAGCGCCTGCAACCGGTGCAGCCGTTCGTCGGCCACCTCGGCGGGAACCGGGGCCTTTTCCGCCGCGGGCGTGCCGGGGCGGGCGGAGTATTTGAACGAGAAGGCGGTGCCGTAGCCGACCGCCTCGACCAGCGCCATCGTCGCCTCGAAATCCGCGTCCGTCTCGCCGGGGAAGCCGACGATGAAATCAGAGGTCAGCAGGATGTCGGGCCGGGCGGCGCGAATGCGCGCGATCAGCGTCAGATATTGCGCGGCGGTGTGCTTGCGTGCCATCGCCTTCAGGATGCGGTCGCTGCCCGACTGCACCGGCAGGTGCAGGTAGGGCATCAGCTTGTCGCAGTCGCCATGCGCGGCAATCAGGTCGTCATCCATGTCGTTGGGGTGCGACGTGGTGTAGCGGATGCGCAAAAGCCCGTCGATCTGCGCCAGATCGCGGATCAGGCGGCCCAGCCCGCCCTCGCCACCATGCCAGGCGTTGACGTTCTGGCCCAGCAGAGTGATTTCGCGGGCGCCCTTTTCCACCAGCGTGCGTGCCTCGGCCAGCAAACGTTCGGCCGGGCGGCTGACTTCGGCGCCGCGCGTGTAGGGCACCACGCAGAAGGCGCAGAACTTGTCGCAGCCTTCCTGCACGGTCAGAAAGGCGGTCGGGCCGCCCAGCCGCGCCGGGCGGTCGGGCAGGTGGTCGAATTTATCCTCGGCCGGGAAATCGGTATCGACGGGGCGGGCGCCCTGCCCCACGGCCTGCATCATCGCGGGCAGCCGGTGATAGCTTTGCGGGCCGACGACCAGATCGACCAGCGGCATCCGGCGCAGGATCTCGGCGCCCTCGGCCTGCGCGACGCAGCCCGCCACGCCGATCTTCAGGTCGGGGTTGGCCTGCTTCAGCGGGCGCAGGCGGCCAAGGTCGGAATAGACCTTCTCGGCCGCCTTTTCGCGAATGTGGCAGGTGTTCAGCAGCACCATGTCGGCGGCCTCGGCAGTGTCGACCGTCACATAGCCTTCGGCGCCCAGCGTTTCCGCCATGCGTTCGCTGTCGTAGACGTTCATCTGGCAGCCATAGGACTTGATGAAGAGTTTCTTCGGTCCGGGCATGATCGCGCTTCCTGTTCCTTAAGCCGGCTCACTACCGTTTTCGGCGCGCGTTCGCAACGCTTGCATTGGCGCGGGGCATCGCGGAGTCTGGATGCCGAACAGATCGGACGGCGGGTGATGGACTACAACAGCCTGGATGACTTCCTGCGCAAAAGCGGCGCGGCGCTGCCCCCCGGGCCGGTCGCGATGATCTTTGTCGAGGACCGGGTGGAGGTTGACAGCACCATCCGCCACCATCTGGCCGCCGGATTCCGCGCCGTGCTGGTGCTGGGGCTGGAGATCGACGGCCTGCCCGCGGATCTGGCCGCGCTGATCCACCGCATCCCCTACGACATCCACCGCGACGAGGCCGTTCCCGAGGCGGTGAACCGCATCATCGCGGCGGCGCCGGGGGTCTGGCTTTACTACTGCTACAACGCCGAATACCTGTTCTTCCCGTTCTGTGAAACGCGCAGCGTGCGCGAGATGCTGACCTTCCACACCGAAGAACGCCGGGACGCGATGCTGACCTATGTGGTCGACCTTTATGCGGGCGACCTTGGCCGCTACCCCGATGCGGTGTCGCGTTCAGAGGCGCTGATGGACCGGTCGGGCTATTACGCGCTTGGCCGCCCGGACCCCGAGAACCACGGCCACCCCAAGGACCGCCAGCTTGATTTCTTCGGCGGCCTGCGCTGGCGGTTCGAGGAACATATTCCCGTGCCCAAGCGCAAGATCGACCGGATCGCCTTGTTCAAGGCCACGCCGGGGCTGGAACTGCGCGACAACCACACGTTCAACGTCGAGGAATACAACACCTACGCCTGCCCCTGGCACAACAACATCACCGCCGCGATCTGTTCCTTCCGCACCGCCAAGGCGCTGAAGTCGAACCCCGGCAGCACCTTCGACATCCCCAATTTCCGCTGGCATGCCTCGACCGAGTTCCAGTGGCACAGCCAGCAACTGATGGACCTTGGCCTGATGGAGCCGGGGCAGTGGTTCTAGGAGGGCACGACCGATGGCACGCTGGCTTGCGCTGATCCGCCACGGCGACGATCCGCCCGACGACCGCGTGGTGACCTTCGCGGTGCGCAACGGCTTCGTGCCGCGCATCCTCAAGCCGTTCCGCGGCGAGGCGCTTGGCCGCCCGGATGCCGATCTGGCTGGCACGGTGATCTACGGCGGCCCGTTCGAGGTCTACCGCGAGGACGACTTTCCCTTTCTGCACGACGAGGCGCGGTGGATCGGCGATTGCATGGCGGCAGGCGTGCCGGTGCTGGGTCTGTGTCAGGGCGCGCAGCAGATTGCCCGGCTGCACGGCGCCCATGTCGGCCCGCCCGAGAGCGGCGTGCAGGAATTCGGCTGTTACCGCATCACCCCCACCGCCGCCGCTGGGGATTTCCTGACCGCCCCGCTCTGGGCGCCGGAACGCCATTTCCACGGCTTCGACCTGCCCGACGGGGCGGTGCATCTGGCCGAAAGCGCGCTTTACCCGCATCAGGCGTTCCGGATCGGCACCAGGACCTACGCGCTGCAATTCCACCCCGAGGTGACGATCGAGGGCTTCCGGCGCTGGCAGGCGGCCGCCACCGCGACCTATGGCAAACCGGGCGTGCAAAGCCCGGCCGAGCAGGATGCGCTGATCCATGCGCATGACCGCGCGCAGGCGGACTGGTTCTACGATTTCCTTGGCCGATTGTTCGGCCGGGGCTGAGCCTGCTCAGACCCGCCGCAGCCGGATCACCACATCGACGCGCGAAACCTCGGTGCCTGCGGGGGCGCGCGGCAGGCCGAGGATGCGCAAATCCTCGGCGGGGGCGTCGGTCAGCGCGTGGCTGTCTTCCCAGTAGAAATGCGGGTGGTCGTCCATCCGGGTGTCGAAATAGCTGCGCGCGCCATCCACGGTGATCTCGGTCAACAGCCCCGCCGCACAAAAGGCGCGCAGCGTGTTGTAGACGGTGGCCAGCGATACCTGTTCGCCCGCCGTCTGCGCCGCGGTGAACAGGCTTTCGGCGGTCACATGGCGGTTCTCGCCGTCGCCGACCAGCAGCGCGGCCAGCGACAGGCGCTGCCGCGTCGGCCGCAGCCCGGCACCATCGAGCCACGCGGTGGCAGCGCCCAGCGCGGCCGGGGTCATCTGGGAAAGATCGTCATCCATGCCGACAATATAAGGGGCGCGGCGGGGTCATTTCAAACGAAAACCGTCCCGCGCCGCGGCACCCCCGCCACGCCCGCGCCCTTGCCACCACTCTGACCCCGATGATAGAGGATCGGAGGGATGGGGATTGAGATGGGAGACTGGGCCGCATGGCGGGCTATCCGACGCGTTTCGACAAGGAAGACCTGCTGCGCTGCGCGCGAGGGGAGTTGTTCGGCCCCGGCAATGCCCAGTTGCCCCTGCCGCCGATGCTGATGATGGACCGGATCACCGACATCTCGGCCGATGGCGGGTTGCACGGCAAGGGCCATGTGGTCGCCGAATTCGACATCACCCCCGATCTGTGGTTTTTCGCCTGCCACTTTCCCGGCAACCCGGTGATGCCGGGCTGCCTTGGCCTTGACGGGCTGTGGCAGTTGACCGGCTTCAATCTTGGCTGGCGTGGCTGGCAGGGGCAGGGCTTTGCCCTTGGTGTGGGCGAGGTCAAGCTGCAAGGCATGGTGCGCCCCGACCGCAAGATGATCACCTATCACGTCGACTTCACCCGCGTCATCGACCGCAAGCTGAAGCTTGGGGTGGCCGATGGCCGGGTTGTTGCCGACGGCGAGGATATTTACGTGGTCAAGGACATGAAGGTCGGCCTCGCGGCCGCCTGACCCTGCCCTGAGGAGAACACTCATGCGTCGTGTCGTCGTCACCGGGATCGGCATCATCTCACCGATCGGAAATTCCGCCGCCGAAGTCGAGGCGAGCCTGCGCGCCGGTCGCTCGGGCATCGTCGCCGCGCCGGACTATACCGAACATGGCTTTCGCTGCCAGGTGAAGGGCCAGCCCCAGATCGTGCTGGAGGACCATATCGACAAGCGCAACCTGCGCTTCATGGGCCCCGGCGCGGCTTACAACTTTCTGGCGATGGAACAGGCGATTGCCGACAGCGGGCTGGAGCCGGACGATGTTTCGAACCCGCGCACCGGGCTGGTGATGGGCTCGGGCGGACCCTCCACCTCGAACTTCTTCGAGGCGCATCGGATCGTCATCGAAAAGGGTGCGCCGAAGCGGATGGGGCCGTTCATGGTCACCCGCTGCATGTCGTCCACCAACTCGGCCTGCCTTGCCACGCCGTTCAAGATCAAGGGCGTGAACTACTCGATCACCTCGGCCTGCTCGACCAGCGCGCATTGCATCGGCAATGGCGTCGAACAGATCCAGATGGGCAAGCAAGACATCGTCTTCGCTGGCGGCGGCGAGGAACTGGACTGGACGCTGTCGTGCCTGTTCGACGCGATGGGCGCAATGTCCTCGAAGTACAACGACACCCCCGAAACCGCCTCGCGCCCCTATGACGCGACGCGCGACGGCTTCGTCATCGCGGGCGGCGGCGGCGTCGTGGTGCTGGAGGAACTGTCCCACGCGCTGGCGCGCGGCGCCAAGATCTACGGCGAGGTCACCGGCTACGGTGCCACCTCGGACGGCTACGACATGGTCGCCCCCTCGGGCGAGGGCGGCGAGCGGTCGATGCGGGTGGCGCTGGCCACATTGCCCGAAGGGCGCCACATCGACTACATCAACAGCCACGGCACCTCGACCGTGGTCGGCGACATCACCGAGATGGAAGGCATCCGCCGCGTCTTCGGCGCCGGGTCCACGCCGCCCGTGTCCTCGACCAAATCACTGACGGGGCACAGCCTTGGAGCCACCGGCGTGCACGAGGCGATCTATTCGCTCTTGATGATGCAGGGCAAGTTCATCGCGGCCTCGGCCAACATCACCACCCTCGATCCGGCGCTGCAACCCGGCGAGATCGTCACCACCCTGCGCGAAAACGTCGAACTGGATTCCGTGCTGTCGAACAGCTTCGGCTTTGGCGGCACCAACGCAACGCTGGTGTTCAGCAAATTCCACGCATGATCGAAGGAGCGCCTGAATGGCCGAACTGTTGACGGGCAAGCGTGGGCTGATCATGGGCGTCGCCAACGACCGCTCGATCGCCTGGGGCATCGCCAAGGCGATGGCCGCCGAGGGCGCCGAGCTTGCGTTTTCCTATCAGGGCGACGCCTTCGGCAAACGGGTCGAACCGCTGGCGGCCTCGCTGGGCGCCACCTTCCTCGTCGATGTCGACGTGATGAACGACGAGTCGCTCGATGCGGCCTTCGGGCGCATCGCCTCGGAATGGGGGCGGCTCGATTTCCTCGTTCACGCCATCGCCTATTCCGACAAGAACGAGTTGACCGGCCGGTTCATCAACACCAGCCGTGAGAATTTCAAGACCTCGCTCTGCATCTCGTGCTTCTCGTTCATCGACGTGTCGCGCCGCGCCGCCGCGCTGATGCCGGACGGCGGCACGCTGCTGACGCTGACCTTCCAGGGCTCGAACCGGGTGACGCCGAACTACAACGTGATGGGCGTGGCCAAGGCGGCGCTGGAATCCTCGGTGCGCTACCTTGCCAACGACCTCGGGCCGCAGAAGATCCGCGTCAATGCGATCAGCCCCGGCCCGATGAAGACGCTGGCGGGGGCCGCCATCGGCGGCGCGCGGGCCACCTTCCGCCACACCGAGGCCAACGCGCCGCTGCGGGTGAACGCGACGCTGGAAACCGTGGGCGGCACGGCGGTCTACCTCACCTCCGACTACGGCGCCTGCACGACCGGAGAGATCGTGCGGGTCGATGGCGGCTATCACGTGCTGGGAATGCCGCAGCAGGAAAACATCTGACGCCGGGGGCGGGTGTTCAGTCCGCCTTCGTCAGCGCGGCCCGCTGTTCTTCGACGCGGGCCTGAAACGCGTCCTCGTTGCCGTAATCCACGAATACCGGATAGCGCGAATGCGGGTCGGAGACCCGGCTCGCGTGCTTGATCGGGCACCAGTAGGCTTCGGTCCGGCCCGAAACCTCGCGCACGAAGCCGATCAGCCCGTTGCAGTAGCCGCAATAGATGCAGTTCAGCTTTTGCAGCCCGTTCAGATAGGCCAGATGCTGGCGGTCGATGACGATATAGTCGCGCCGCCGCACCTTCGGGATGCCGTAGACCGGGAAACAGACCGCCTGATAGAGCGTCACGAACAGGTCCAGCGCCGCAAAGGGCAGGATCAGCACGTAGATGAAGGGCGCCGTCAGCACCACCAGCAGCCGCGTGCGCGACAGAAAGCTGAGCAACCCTTCCCGTGCCGCGCGGTGGCGGGCGCGGACCTCGGCATCGAAGATCACCCGCCCCCGCTCCATCCGGTAGCGGAAGGCGGCGCGGCGATCCTCGATGGCCGCCTCGATCTCGGCCTGCAGTTCGCGCAAGCGGTCCGTCATCTGCTCCAGCGGCGATCGCATGGCGACACTCCCCGCCCCATGCCGCCGACAAGATCACGATGGCACGGCGAAGTCACCAGTGGCGATCTTTCCCTCGGCGCCGCCCTGTGCCAGTCTCGCCCGGCAACCGGAGGAGCCTATGCCGATCACCACCTGCGTCTTCGATGCCTATGGCACGCTGTTCGACGTGACAGCCGCCGCCCGTGCCGCCGCGGCTGAACCGGGGCACGGGGCGCTGGCCGCGATCTGGCCGAAACTCGCCGAGGATTGGCGGCGCAAGCAGCTGGAATACAGCTGGTTGCGCGCGATCACCGGGGCGCATACCGATTTCCGCGCCGTCACCGCCGACGGGCTGGACTGGGCGATGGCGGCGGCGGGCCTGTCAGACCCCGACCTGCACCGCCGCCTGATGGCGCTTTACGACCGGCTTGACGCCTACCCCGAAGTTCCGGCGATGCTGGCCGCGCTGAAGGCGGCGGGGTTCGCCACCGCCATCCTGTCGAACGGCTCGCCCGCGATGCTGGACGCCGCGGTCACCTCGGCCGGGATCGGCGAGAGCCTTGACGCCGTGCTCTCGGTCGAAAGCGCGGGCGTGTTCAAGCCCTCGCCCGAGGTTTACGACCTTGTCGGCGACCGGTTCGGCTGCACGCCCGCGCAGGTGCTCTTCGTCTCGTCGAACGGCTGGGATGCGGGCTGCGCCACCGGCTATGGCTTCACCACCGCCTGGGTCAACCGCGCGGGCGCGCCGGTGGACCGGCTGCCGTGGCGGCCCGCCCATACCCTGGCCGACCTCACCCCGATCCCCGCCCTCGCCCGGAGCCTGTGATGCCGCATTTCACCGCCGCCGATGGCGCCCGCCTGTTCTATACCGACGACGGTACCGGCACGCCGCTTCTGTGCCTGCCCGGCCTGACCCGCACCACCGGCGATTTCGACTATCTGGCGCCACACCTGCCACCCTGCCGCCTGATCCGGATGGACTATCGCGGCCGGGGTCAGTCCGACTTCACCGGCGCCGCCACCTATACCGTGCCGCAAGAGGCCAAGGATGCGATCGCCCTGCTGGACCACCTCGGGGTCGACAGTGCCGCCGTTCTGGGCACCTCGCGCGGCGGCCTGATCGGGCTGCTGATGGCGGCGATGGCAAAGCCGCGCCTTTTGGGCCTTTGCCTGAACGATGTCGGCCCGGTAATCGAGCGCAAGGGGCTGGAACGGATTTTCGACTATGTCGGCCGCAATCCCCGCGCCCGCACCCATGCCGAAATGGCCGCCGCCCTGCCCGCCGGCCACCCCGGTTTCGCCAACGTGCCCGCCAGCCGCTGGCTGGAGGAAGCGCGGCTGCACTGGCGCGAAACGCCCGAGGGGCTGCGCATCACCTACGACCCCGCGCTGCGCGAGGCCTTCCTCGCCGCGTTCGAGGGGCCCTCGCCCGACCTCTGGCCGCTGTTCGATGCGCTGGCCGGGTTGCCGGTCGCGCTGATCCGCGGCGCAAACTCCGACCTGCTGGCCCCCGAGGCGGCCGCCGAAATGCGCCGCCGCCGCCCCGACATGATCTTTGCCGAAGTGCCCGACCGCGCCCATATCCCGTTCCTTGACGAACCCGAAGCCCTGACGGCGATCCGCGCCTTCCTGACCAAAGTCACACCCTGACCCTTTCATCTTGTCTTGGCCCAAATATCCCCGCCGGAGGCCTCCGCCGCCCACCCCCGGCGACCGACCGCAGAAGAAGAGCCCCATGACCGATATCGCCCTGATCGAAGCTGCCGCCGCCCGCCTGAAGGGCCACGCGCGCCGCACCCCGCTGCTGTCCTCGCCCTTCCTTGACGACATCGCCGGTCGCCGGGTTTTCGTGAAGGCGGAATGCCTGCAGCATACCGGCAGCTTCAAGTTTCGCGGTGGCTGGTCGGCGGTGTCGGCGCTTGACCCCGCCACGCGGGCGCGCGGCGTCATCGCGTTTTCCTCGGGCAACCATGCGCAGGGCGTAGCCTTCGCCGCGCGCCAGCATGGTGTGCCCTCGGTCATCGTGATGCCCACCGACGCGCCCGCGCTGAAGATCGACAACACCCGCGCGCTGGGGGCCGAGGTCATCCTGTACGACCGCGCCACCGAGGATCGCGACGCCATCGGCACCCGGCTGGCGGCAGACCGCGGCCTGACGCTGATCAAGCCCTTCGACGATCCTCAGGTGATCGCCGGGCAGGGTACCACCGGGTTGGAGATCGCGGAACAGGCCGCCGAGGAAGGCGTGACCGGGGCCGATGTGCTGGTCTGCTGCGGCGGCGGTGGCCTGACCTCGGGCATCGCGCTGGCGCTGGAGGCGCGGGCGCCCGGCCTGCGCGCCCGGCCCTGCGAACCGGCGGGGTTCGACGACGTGACCCGGTCGCTCGCCTCGGGGCGGATCGAGCGTAACGCCGCCCTGACTGGCTCGATCTGCGACGCGATCATCACGCCGCAGCCGGGCAACCTGACCTTTCCCATCCTGCACCGCCTGTGCGGGCCGGGGCTGGTGGTCAGCGATCGGGAGGCGCTGCAGGCGATGGCGCTGGCCTTCCTGCGGCTGAAGATCGTGCTGGAACCGGGTGGCGCCGTGGCGCTGGCCGCCGCCCTCTTCCGCCGTGACCAGATCGAAGGCGAAGCGGTGATCGCGGTCGCTTCGGGGGGCAACGTCGATGCCGCCCAGTTCCGCGCCGCGCTGGATCTGTTGCCGGGGTGAATCCTTGCGTCGCCCGTCAAACTAGTTGACAGTGACAATCACCTGCGTCACTTTGCGCAGAGGGAGAGTTCTGCGTGCGAACACAAGTCTGCATTATCGGGGGCGGTCCGTCGGGCCTGTTGCTGTCGCACCTGCTGCATCGCGCGGGCGTCGACACTGTCGTGCTGGAACGCCACAGCCGCGCCCATGTGCTGTCTCGCATCCGCGCCGGGGTGCTGGAATGGGGCAGCGTCGGCTTGCTGGATCAGGCGGGCGTCGGCGCGCGGATGCACCGTGAGGGGTTCGTGCATACCGGCACCCTGATCGCGGCGCGCAACCGCCCGATCCGGATCGATTTCGAGGCGCTGACCGGCAGCCGGGTGATGGTCTACGGCCAGACCGAGGTGACACACGACCTTTACGACGCGCGCGACGCGATGGGCGGCGTGATCGTCACCGGGGCAGAAGGCGTCACCCTGCACGGCCTGCCCGATGCTCCCTTCGTCACCTATGTCAAGGACGGCACCGAACACCGCATCGACTGCGACTACATCGCGGGCTGCGACGGCTTTCACGGCGCCAGCCGCGCCACGATGCCCGCCAGCCTGCTGAAGACCTTCGAGAAGGTCTATCCCTTCGGCTGGCTCGGCGTGCTGTCGGAAACTCCGCCCGTCTCGCACGAGTTGATCTACGCCAACCACGATCGCGGCTTCGCGCTCTGCTCGATGCGCAACGCCCACCTCAGCCGCTATTACCTGCAGGTGCCGACCGGCGACCGGGTGGATCAATGGTCCGATGCCGCCTTCTGGGACGAGCTGAAACGCCGCATCCCGCATGAGGCCGCCGACACGATCATCACCGGGCCGTCGATCGAGAAATCCATCGCGCCGCTGCGCAGCTTCGTTGCCGAGCCGATGCGCTGGGGTCGGCTGTTCCTTGTCGGCGACGCCGCGCATATCGTGCCGCCGACCGGCGCCAAGGGGTTGAACCTTGCGGTGTCGGACGTCCACTACCTGTCGCGCGCGCTGATTTCGCACTACACTGACAACGCGGATGATCTGATCGAGGGCTATTCCGAAACCGCGCTGGCCCGGGTCTGGAAGGCAATCCGTTTCAGCTGGTCGATGACCACGCTGCTGCACCGCTTTCCGGATCAGACCGACTTCGACCAGCACATCCAGAACAGCGAGATCGACTATCTGGAACATTCCACCGCCGCCCGCACCGTGCTGGCGGAAAACTATGTCGGCCTGCCGTTCTGAGGAGGACCCCATGCAGATCTGCGATATCGGCGACATCAACCTGCATTACCGCGAGGATGGCGACCCGAACGGCGCGCCCATTGTCTTCGCCAACTCGCTGGGGACCGATCTGCGGCTTTGGGATCAGGTGGTGCCGCTGTTGCCTGCGGGCCTGCGCATCATCCGCTATGACAAGCGCGGCCACGGGCTGAGCGACGCGACCCCGGCCCCCTATGGCATGGGCACGCTGGTGCGCGACGCCGAACGCCTGCTGGACGCGCTGGGGGTGAAGAACTGCGTCTTTGTCGGCCTGTCCATCGGCGGACTGATTGCGCAGGGGCTGGTGGTGAAGCGGCCCGACCTGATCAGCGGCCTCGTGCTGTCGAACACCGCCGCCAAGATCGGCACCGCCGACATGTACGCCGCCCGCGTCGCCGCGGTGAAGGCGGGCGGCATCGAACCGCTTGCCGAGGGCATTCTGGAACGCTGGTTCACCCCGGCCTTCCGCGCCACGCCGGAATTTTCAGCCTGGCGCAACATGCTGATCCGCCAGCCTGTCGAGGGCTATGCGGGTTGCTGCGCCGCCATCTCGGGCACCGATTTCTACACGACCACCGCCGCACTGACGCTGCCGACGATGGCAATCGTCGGGTCCGAGGATGGCGCCACCCCGCCCGATCTGGTGCGCGAAACCGCCGACCTGATCAAGCGCAGCCAGTTCGAGATCATCCGCGGCGCGGGCCACCTGCCCTGTGTCGAAAAGCCCGCCGAATACGCTGAACTGCTGACCAAATTCCTGCTGGAGATCGGCCATGTCTGACCGCCGCACAGAGGGCGAGAAAACCCGCCGCAAGACCTTGGGCGACGAGCATGTCAACCGCTCGCAATCGACCCAGACCGAGTTCGACGCCCCGTTCATGGACCTGATCACCGAGGCCGCCTGGGGCCACGTCTGGTCGCGCGACACCATCAGCCCGCGCGAACGCTCGATGCTGACGCTGGCGCTGCTGGCGGGCCTGGGCAACTGGGAAGAGTTCGCGCTGCACCTGCGCGCCACCGCCAACACCGGCGCCACGCCCGAGGATATTCGCGAGGTGCTGCTGCACGTTGCTATCTACGCCGGTGTGCCGCGCGCCAACCATGCTTTTAAACTCGCGCGCCAAATCCTTGCAGAACGGGGGGAAAATGTCTGACGCTCCACTGACCGGCCCACTGATCGGGCGCGACCGCCTGTGGCATCCGCCCGCCTATACGCCGGGCTACAAGACCTCTGTCACCCGTGCGCCGTCGCGCGCGCTGGTGGCGATGGGCTCCACCCTCTCCGAGGAAACCGGCCCCGCCTTCGGCCGCGACATGCTGGGGCTGAACGACAACAACCTGATCATCAACTTCACCGGCCAGCCCGCCATTGGCGAGCGCATCATCATGCACGGCCGCGTGCTGGACGAAAACGCCCGCCCGGTGCCCGGAGTGCTGATCGAGATCTGGCACGCCAACGCGGGCGGGCGTTACCGTCACAAGAAAGACGGCTACCTTGCCCCGCTCGACCCCAACTTCGGCGGCTGCGGCCGCACCGTGTCGAACGCCGACGGCGCCTATGAATTCCTGACCATCCGCCCCGGCGCCTACCCCTGGCCGAACGGCGTGAACCACTGGCGGCCGATGCACATCCACATCTCGGTCTTCGGCCACGGCTTCGGCCAGCGCCTGATCACCCAGATGTATTTTGAAGGCGACCCGCTGATCGCGCGCTGCCCGATCGTCAACACGATCCCGTCGCAGGCCGCCATCGACGCGCTGGTGGCGCCGTTGGACATGAACGCCTCGATCCCGATGGATTGCCTCGCCTACAAGTTCGACATCGTGCTGCGCGGCCGCCGCCAGACCTTCTTCGAAAACCGCAGAGAGGGGATGTGATGACCCAGCCGCTTCATCAGTTGAAGGAATCCCCCTCGCAGACGGCGGGGCCCTACGTGCATATCGGGCTGACCCCGAACGCCCTCGGCATCCCCGGCATCTACCCAGAGGACCTCGGCCTGTCGCCGATCCGCGAGGGTGCCAAGGGCGAGCGGATCACCATCACCGGCCATGTCCGCGACGGCGCCGGGATGATCCTGCGCGACGCGCTGATCGAAAGCTGGCAGGCCGATGCGGCAGGGCTGTTCAACTCGCCTTCCGAAACGCGCGGCAAGGCCGACCCGAACGTCATCGGCTGGGCCCGCATCCTCGCCGATTTCGACAGCGGCGACTGGAGCTTGACCACGGTGAAGCCGGGCGCCGTGACACTGCCGCAGGGCGGCACGATGGCGCCGCATATCGCGCTCTGGATCGTGGCGCGCGGCGTCAACATTGGCCTGCAGACCCGCATCTATTTCGAGGATGAGGGCGAGGCCAACGCCGCCTGCCCGGTGCTTGCACGCATCGAACACAAAGCCCGGATTCCCACCCTGCTGGCCAAGAAGACCGGCCCCGGCCAATACCGCTTTGACATCGTCCTGCAAGGCGATGACGAAACGGTGTTCTTCGACCTCTGATGGCGCGGTTCCTGCTGATCCACGGCTCTGGCCACGGTGCCTGGTGTTGGCGCGGCGTCTTGCCCTTCCTCAACACCGGCGGGCATCAGGCCCGCGCCATCGACCTGCCCTCGCATGGCGACGACAAGACCCCGGCGGATCAGGTGACGCTGGACGGTTACGCCCGTGCCATCGTTGACGCCATCGACGAACCGGTGATCCTCGTCGGCCATTCGATGGCGGGCTACCCGATCACCGCCGCCGCCGAACTGGCGCCCGAAAAGGTCGCGAAACTGGTCTACCTTTGCGCCTATGTCCCGGTGCCCGGCCTTTCGCTCGCCGATCGCCGCCGCGCGGGGCCGCGCCAGCCGCTGCTGGCCGCCATCCGCGTCGCCCCCGACCGGGTGACATGGTCCGCCGACCCCGACCAGATCGAGGCCGTGTTCTACCACGACTGCCCGCCCGGCACGGTGGCCTACGCCCGCGCCCGCCTGACCCCGCAGCCGATCCTGCCGCAGGAAACCGTACTGGACCTCACCGCCCGGTCGGCCACGATCCCGCGGCACTACATCCGCTGCACCGACGACCGCACCATCCCGCCGGAGTATCAGGAGGCGATGACGGCCGACTGGCCCGCCAGCACCGTCACCACCCTGCCCACCTCGCACTCGCCCTTTTTCGCGGCACCCGCTATGCTGGCCGAACGCCTCATCGAGATTGCCGCATCATGACCCAGCCCTGCATCATCTGCGTCGCCATCACCGGCTCGGTTCCGCGCAAGGAACATAACCCCGCCGTGCCGATCAGCATCGCCGAGCAGATCGAGAGCACGCAGGAAGCATTCGAGGCCGGTGCCGCGATCGCGCATTGCCACGTGCGCAACGACGACCAGACCCCGACCTCGGACCCCGAGCGGTTCGCCCGGCTGAAGGAAGGGCTGGAAACGCACTGCCCCGGCATGATCGTACAACTATCCACCGGCGGCCGTTCCGGCGCCGGGCAGACGCGCGGCGGCATGCTGCCCCTGCGCCCCGACATGGCCAGCCTTTCGGTCGGCTCGAACAACTTTCCCACCCGCGTCTACGAAAACCCGCCGGATCTGGTGGATTGGCTCGCCGCCGAGATGCTCAAATATGACGTGAAGCCCGAGATCGAGGCCTTCGACCTCAGCCACATCTTCCAGGCCGTGCAGATGAGCCGCGACGGCCGGTTGAAGGCCCCGCTTTACGTTCAATTCGTGATGGGCGTGAAGAACGCGATGCCGGTGGATCGCGAGGTTTTCGACTTCTACATCAAGACCCTGCACCGCCTTGCCCCCGACGCCCAGTGGTGCGCGGCCGGAATCGGGCCGGGCCAGATCACCGTCAACGAATGGTGCATCGCGGCGGGCGGCCATACCCGCACCGGGCTGGAGGATAACCTGCGCCTCGACCGCAGCACCCTCGCCCCGTCCAACGCCGCGCTGGTGCGCCGCGCGGTGGACCTGTGCGAGAAATACCACCGCCCGGTCGCCACCCCGGCCGAGGCGCGCGCCATCCTTGGCCTGCGCGCCGCCTGATGCCCGCCTCGCCGCTCGATTCCGCGCTCTACCGCGACCTGTTCGGCGATGCCGAACTCGCGCGGCTTTTCACCGACACTGCCGAGGTCCGCGCGATGCTGCTGGTCGAAGGCGCGCTGGCCAAGGCGCAGGGTGCGCTTGGCGTGATCCCGGCCGACAGCGCCGCCTTCCTGCACCGCGCGAGCCTTGAGGTGCAGATCGACCCCGCCGCCCTCGCCGCCGAAACCGGCGCCAATGCGGTGCCGGTACCCGCCCTCGTCGCCGCCTTCCGCAAGGCGCTGGAGGCACCCGACCACGCGCAATGGCTGCACTGGGGCGCGACCAGCCAGGACATCATCGACACCGCCCTGATGCTGCGCCTACGGCAGGTCATCGCGATCTACGAGGCGCGTCTGGCGGCGCTGATCGCTACCCTCGCGCAGCTTGCCGAAACCCATGCCGATCTGCCGATGGCGGCCCGCACCTATGCCCAGATCGCCACGCCCACCAGTTTCGGCGCCGTCGTGGCAAGCTGGGGCATGCCGTTGCTGCGACACGCCCAAAGGTTGCAAAACCTCAAGGCGGATCTGCTTTTGGTCAGCCTTTCCGGCGCCTCCGGTACGAATGCGGCAATGGGCCCCTTGGCGCCCGAGGTTCGCGCCGAACTGGCCCGGGCCCTGAACCTCGGCGATCCCGGCGCCAACTGGCACAGTGCCCGCGATACCGTGGCGGCTTTCGCCAGCTGGATCACCGGCACCGCGCAAAGCCTTGGCAAGATTGGCGAAGACCTGATCCTGCTGACCCAGTCCGGGATCGAAGAGGTGCGCCTTGGCAGCGGCGGTGGCTCCTCGACCATGCCACAGAAGGTGAACCCGGTCGCGCCCTCGGTGCTGGTGGCGCTGGCCCGCCAGATGGTTGGCCTTGGCGCCAACATGGCGGGCGCGGCGCTGCACCGTCAGCAGCGCGACGCCACCGCCTGGCTGGTGGAATGGCTGACGCTGCCGCAGATGTGCCTGGGCCTTGGCCGCGCGCTGCTGACCGCGCAGGGCCTTGCCGACACCATCGCCCCCGACGCCGCCCGGATGCGCGCCGCGTTGACCGGCGGCCTTGGCCTGATCCATGCCGAGGCGCTGACCTTCGCGCTGGCCGAAACCATGCCCCGCCCTGCCGCGCAGGCCGCCGTCAAGGCGCTGACGCAAGAGGCCCGCGCCACTGGCACCCCGCTTGCCACGCTCGCCGCGCGCGATTTCCCCGGCACCGACTGGGCCGCCCGCCTCGCCCCCGAGGCGCAGATGGGCGAGGCCCCGGCCGAGGCCAGCGCCTTCGCCGCCACCACCACCCGCACCTGACCCCTCGCCTTCCCGGCACAATCCGCTAGGTTGCCCGCCACGGGCATCGGCCCGTCTGACCCCGGTGCCCCATGCAGAACCGCCTCGCGCTGACCTTCATCCTGATCACCGTCACGCTCGATTCCATCGGCATCGGCCTGATTTTCCCGGTGATGCCCGACCTTCTGCAGGCCGTCACCGGCGGCAACCTTGCGCAGGCGGCGATCTGGGGCGGCGTGCTGTCCACCGCCTTCGCGATGATGCAATTCGTCTGCGGCCCCGTCATCGGCAACCTGTCCGACCGGTTCGGCCGCCGCCCGGTGCTTCTGGTCTCGCTGGCGGTGATGGCTGGCAACTACCTTCTGATGGCGCTGGCGGGCTCGGTCTGGCTGCTGCTGGTCGGCCGCATCGGCGCGGGCGTCGCCGCCGCCACGCAATCCGCCGCCACCGCCTATGCCGCCGACATCTCGACACCGGAACACCGCGGCCGCGCCTTCGGCCTGATCGGCGCGGGCTTCGGCCTGGGCTTCGTGCTCGGCCCGGTGGTCGGCGGCCTGCTTGCCACCGTGGGCGTTCGCGCGCCGTTCTACGCCGCCGCCGGAATGGCCCTCGCCAACCTGGCCTTCGGCGCGCTGATCCTGCCGGAATCGCTCGCCCCCGCCCTGCGCCGCCCCTTCGTCTGGGTCCGCGCCAACCCGCTGGCCGCGTTCCGCGCCGTCGGCCGCCTGCCCGGCCTCGGCCGCCTGCTCGTGGTGTTCCTGATCCTGCAGATCGCGGGCTACGTCTACCCCGCGGTCTGGAGCTTCTATGGCAAGGCCCGCTTTGGCTGGTCCACCCCGATGATCGGCTATTCGCTCGCGCTCTACGGCATCGCGATGGTCGCGGTGCAGGCGCTGCTGATCGCCCCGACCATCCGCCTCTTCGGCGAGGCGCGCACCCTGCTCTGGGGTTTCCTGATCGACATTGTCGCGCTCACCTTCTACGGCCTCGTCACCTCCGGCACCGCCGCGCTGGTCTTCACCCCGGTCGCAGCGCTCGGCGGCATCGTCACCCCGGCGCTGCAATCCATCATGTCGCGCGCCGCCCCCGCCAATGAACAGGGAGAGTTGCAGGGCGTGCTCGCCAGCCTCGGCGCGCTGTCGATGATCCTGTCGCCGCTGATCATGACCACCACCTTCTCGGCCTTCACCGCGCCGGGCGCCCCGCTCTATCTGCCCGGCGCGCCCTTCCTGCTCTCCGCCCTGCTGATGGTCGTTTGCGTCGCCCTCCATGTCGCGCCCTCGCGCGAACGCACCCCGGCCTGACGCCTAGGTTTGCCCAAGCGCCCGGATTTCATCTTGGCCGAAATATCCCTTGGGTCCGGGGGCAGCGCCCCGGCCACCCGCCACGGAGGATCCCATGCGCCTGAAAGACCTCGAGATTTTCACCGTCGCCCCGCCCGCCCCCGGCTGGGGCGGCCGCTACTGGACCTTTGTGAAGCTTACCACCGACGACGGCATCACCGGCTACGGCGAATGCTACGTCTCCACCGTCGGCCCGACCGCGATGAAAGCCGTCATCGAGGACGTCTTCGCCCGCCACATGCAGGGCGAAAACCCGGAAAACATCGAGCTGATGTATCGCCGCGTCTATTCCTCCGGCTTCACCCAACGCCCCGACCCCACCGTGATGGGCGCCTTCGCGGGGATGGAGATTGCCTGCTGGGACATTCTCGGCAAGGCCCGCAATCGACCGGTCTGGGCGCTGATCGGCGGCCGCATGAACGACCGCATCCGCTCCTACACCTACCTCTACCCCACCCCCGACCAGACCCATGCCGATTACTGGGTCTCGGCCGACATGGCCGCCGAAACCGCGCTCAGGATGGTCAACCTCGGCTTCACCGCGGTGAAATTCGACCCTGCGGGCCCCTACACCATCCGCGGCGGCCACGAACCGGCCATGTCCGACATCACCCGCTCGGTCGAGTTCTGCAAACGCATCCGCGAGGCGGTGGGCGACCGCGCCGACCTTCTCTTCGGCACCCACGGCCAGTTCACCACCGGCGGCGCCATCCGCATGGGTCAGGCGCTGGAGCCCTATCTGCCGCTCTGGTACGAAGAGCCGATCCCGCCCGACAACCTGCTGGAATTCGCCGAGGTGGCGCGCGCCGTCCGCATTCCGATCGCCACCGGTGAACGCTTTTCGACCAAAGCCGAATTCGCCACCGTTCTGCGCACCGGCGGCGCCAAGATCCTGCAACCCGCCCTCGGCCGCCTCGGCGGCATAATGGAGGGCCGCAAACTCGCCGCCATCGCCGAGGTCTTCAACGCCGAAATCGCGCCCCACATGTATTGCGGCCCGGTCGAATGGGCCGCCAACATCCATCTCGCCGCCTCGATCCCGAACCTGCTGATGGCCGAAACCATCGAAACCGGCGGCAGCTTCCACCTCGCGCTGATCAGGCACACCATCAAATGGGAAGACGGCTACATCCTGCCCCCCGAAGCCCCCGGCCTCGGCATCGACTTCGACGAGGATCTGGCACGGGCGCACCCCTACGACGGCACCCGACTGCATCTGGAGATGCAGGAGGCGCCCTGTGATTACCGGCATGGGAACAGGTTCGAGGGTGGGGCGCCGTCGAGCGAGTGAAGTGGACAAGTGACACCGAAAGCCGCAAAGTGTCGCCGGGGTTCCGAAAAGGTGGGGAAGACGCGTGAATTGGATTGCACTGAAATCCAGACTGCAAACCTTCTTGCTGAACAAAGGCATCTATGTTCGCCCCGGAGCGTCCGCCTCCCTTTTTGATGTCCTTGATCGTTTGAAACCCGTCGATCCCGGATGCGAATTCCTGAGAGTTGGGCGCGGGACTGACGGGACATACACCCTTCCGGATGTACTGACGGGAATTGAGTACTGCTTTTCTCCCGGAGTTGGCCCGACGATGGTGTTCGAAGAGGAGATCTACGATCGCCTTGGCATAAAGAGCTTTTGCATAGACGCCTCGATCGAAACTCCCCCGACATCCAGGAGAGATTTCTTCGAGTTCAGCAGCTTGTTCTTATCGAGCGTGACTCAGGGTTCGTTCGTGTCCTTGGATGACTGGCTGGAAATGCACTCCAAAGTCGTCGGCCAGGCCGATCTGGTCCTGCAAATGGACATTGAGGGCGCAGAATACGGAGCGCTGCTTTCGGCAAGCCCCTCCACAATTGATCGCTTTCGGGTGATCCTGATCGAGATTCACGGGCTGGATCTGCTGTCCATGCCCATATGCAACGTCATGTTCCGGCAGTTTCTTGATAAGCTGTTGAAAAACCACACGCCTGTGTATGCAAACGGCAACAACTGTTGCGGCGCCCTGAAATTCGGAGATATCGAGGTTCCTCGCGTTCTCGAACTGACTTTGCTTCGCAACGACTTCATGAAGGGTAGCGCTCCGCTAAGCCGGGCGAAGTTCTCTCCGGTTGCAAATATTGCGGGAACTGCTCCAATCGAAATGCTCGGTTGGTACAGCCAGAATGGCTGAGGCGCGGTGTTGAGCAAGCCGTAGAGCGCCCGCTTCTTCACACCCGCGATGACCCTCCCCCACTCATCTTGGCCCAAATACTCCACGGGGGTGCGGGGTGTGAAACCCCCGCGCGCCCGCCCCCGAAATCGGCAAGCTGTCGGTGTCAAATCGGTGCCAAATCGGTGCGAAATCGGTATCCGCTTTCCGGCCGTCCCGGTCCTTGCACACGCGGCTTTGCAAACCTACTCTACAGGTTGGCAAACCCTTGGAGCCCGCATGGCCACCCAGAAGCTCTACGCCGGGGTCACCCTGCGCGAAACCCGCGCGCGGCTTGGCCTGACCCAGCGGAATTTCGCGGAAAAGCTTGGGATTTCCTTGCCTTACCTGAACCAGATGGAAAACAACCATCGCCCGGTCTCGGCTGGGGTGGTGCTGGCGCTGGCGCAGGAATTCGGTTTCGACGTCACCGAGCTTGGCACCGGCGATGCCGAGCGGCTGGTCACCGACATGCGCGAGGCGCTGGCCGACCCCGTCATCACCACCGCGCCCCCCCTCGCCGATCTGCGCCTGACCGCCTCCAACGCCCCCGCCCTCGCCCGCGCCTTTCTCGAGTTGCACCGCGCCTATCGCCAGACCCACGAACGCCTCGCCTCGCTGGACGAGGCGTTGGGTCGCGAGGATGCCACGCTGCGCCCCTCGCCGTGGGAGGAAGTCCTTGATTTCTTTCACTATTGTGACAACTACATCGACGCCGTCGACCGGGCCGCCGAACGTTTCGCCACCTCGGCCGCCGACCCGGTCGAGGCCGCCCGCGCCGCCCTGCAGGCCCGCGGCATCACCCTCACCCTCGCTGATGCGCCCGCCCTGCGCGCCTACGACGCCGACGCGAAGGCCCTTACCCTGTCCACCCGCGCCGCCAGTGCCACCCAGCGGTTCCAGCTGCTGCATCAGGTCGCCCTGCTGACCCAGAACGACCTGCTGGAGGCGACGCTGGACCTCGCCCGCTTTCAGTCCGACGCCGCCCGCGCTATTGCCAAGATCGGCATGGCCAACTACTTCGCCGGTGCCGCGCTGCTGCCCTACCGCCCGTTTCTGGCCGCCGCGCAAGAGATGCGGCACGATCTGGAACGGCTGGCCGACCGCTTCGGCGCCTCGATCGAGCAGGTGGCGCACCGGCTTTCGACCCTGCAACGCCCTGGTTTCAAAGGGATTCCCTTCTTCTTCGTGCGCGTCGATCAGGCCGGCACGATCACCAAACGCCACTCGGCCACCCGGCTGCAATTCGCCCGCTTCGGCGGCGCCTGCCCGCTGTGGAACGTCCATGCGGCGTTCGAGACGCCGGGCCGCTTTTTGCGCCAGCTGGCCGAAACCCCCGACGGCGTGCGCTATCTTTGCCTTGCGCGCGAAGTGTCCAAACCCGGCGGCAGCTTTCACGCCAAGGTCCGCCGCTATGCCATCGGCCTTGGCTGCGAGGTGTCGCATGCCCCCGCGCTGGTCTATGCCGACGATCTGGACCTCAGCCGCGGCTTTGAGCCGATCGGTATCTCCTGCCGCATCTGCGAACGCACCGATTGCCACCAACGCTCGGTGCCGCCGCTGGAACGGCGCCTGCGGGTCGACCCAGATCGGCGCGGTCTCTTGCCGTATGAGATCGGGTAAGCCATTGAACTGACGCCCGAACGCGAACCGCCCGACGCTTGCGGGCGCCGGGCGGTATCGTCGTCTCGTCAGCGAAGATCGACCCCGAGGGGTCACGCCGCCTGCAGAATCTTCCAGATTTCATCCTTCAGCACCATGCGCTTGCGGCGAAGCTCTTCTTCATGGGCATCGTCGGTCGGCACGGTCATCGTTTCGGCGGCATGAACGGCGCGGTTGACCTCGTGATATTCCTCGACCAGACGCGCGAAATGGGCGTTCTCAATCTTGAGGGCATGGATCTTTGCGGCCTCGGCGGGGAATTCCTCGGTCAGTTCGTGCGGCGTATTGGCCATCGGGCAGTCCTTTCCAGTTGAATTGCCAAGACCCTAGCCCGCGCCGCGCCACACCGCCTTGATGCCGATCAAGTGACCGCCCAGCTCAGCGCTGGCTGGCCCGCCAGTCCGGGTTCACCCAGGGCTCCGCGTTCAGCGGCGCCAGCATCCCGCGGCCCAGCACGTGGTCCGCCGCCTTCTCGCCCACCATGATCGAGGGGCCGTTCAGGTTGCCGTTCGGGATGCGCGGAAAGATCGAGCTGTCGGCGACGCGCAGCCCTTCCACCCCGATCACCCGGCATTCGGGGTCCACCACCGCCAGCGGGTCATCGGCGCGCCCCATCCGCGCGGTGCCGCAGGGGTGATAGGCGCTTTCGGCATGCTCGCGGATGAAGGCGTCGATCTCGGCATCGGTCTCGACGCCTGCGCCCGGCTGGATCTCGCGCTTCACATAGGGCTTGAACGCCTCCTGCCCGAAAACCTCGCGCGTCAGCCGCACGCAGGCGCGGAAATCCTGCCAATCGGCCTCGGTCGACATGTAGTTGAAGCGGATCACCGGCGCATCCTCGGGCCGCCCCGACCGCAGCGTGATCGCCCCGCGCGAGGGCGAACGCATCGGCCCGACATGGGCCTGAAAACCGTGCCCCTCGGCGGCGACCTTGCCATCGTAGCGCACCGCGATCGGCAGGAAGTGATACTGGATATCGGGGTAGTCCACCCCCGCTTTCGAGCGGATGAAGGCGCAGCTTTCAAACTGGTTCGAGGCGCCAAGGCCCGTTCCAGTCAAGAGCCACTGCGCCCCGATCACCGCCTTGCCCCAGAGGTTCCAGTATTTGTACAGCGTGATCGGCTGCAGACTGGCGAACTGCATGTAAATCTCAAGATGGTCCTGCAGGTTCGCGCCCACCCCCGGCCGGTCGGCCACGACCGTTACCCCATGTTCCGCCAGATGCGCCGCCGCCCCGATGCCCGACAGCATCAGAATCTTCGGTGTGTTGATCGACGACGCCGCAAGGATCACCTCGGCCCGCGCCCGGATCACCTCGACCGTGCCGCCCCGCATCACCTCAACCCCGACGGCGCGGCCGTTTTCGATCACCACGCGGCGCGCGAAGGCCCGCACCACGCTGCAGTTCGGCCCCTTCAGCGCGGGCTTCAGATAGGCATTCGCCGCCGACCAGCGCCGCCCTTTCCAGATCGTCGCCTCCATCGGGCCGAAACCCTCTTGCTGGCGGCCGTTGTAATCCTCGGTCACCGGGTAGCCGGCCTGCTTGCCCGCCTCGACGAAAGCGTGAAACAGCGGGTTCGCGCGCGGCCCGCGCGTGATGTGCAGCGGGCCGGATGTCCCGCGCCACTCGGCCCCGTCGCCGCCGTGGGAATGTTCCATCCGCTTGAAATAGGGCAGCACGTCGGCATAGCCCCAGCCCGCCGCGCCCGCCTCGGCCCAGTGGTCGAAATCGCGCGCGTGGCCGCGCACATAGACCATGCCATTGATCGACGATGACCCGCCGATCACCTTGCCGCGCGGTGTGGCCAGACGGCGGTTGCCCAGATGCGGCTCTGGCTCCGACTGAAAGCCCCAGTCGTAGATCCCCATGTTCATCGGATAGCTGAGCGCGGCCGGCATCTGGATGAACGGGCCCGCGTCGGTCCCGCCATGCTCGATCACCAGCACCTTGCGCCCGGCCTCGGCCAGCCGATAGGCCATTGCGCAGCCAGCCGAGCCTGCGCCCACGATCACATAATCCGCTTCCACGTTCCGTACTTCCTTCTGGCGCGGGTCAGCCCGCGCTGTCCATCACGGCGCGGAAGGCTTCCCACGCAATGTTGCCGCCGGTCGCGTAGATCACCGCGACCTTGCCCTTCAGGTCCACCCGCCCGGCCAGCGCCGCGGCCAGCGCCACCGCGCCAGAGGGTTCCAGCACCAGTTTCAACCGCTCGAAGGCGAAACGCATCCCGGTGCGCACCTCGTCATCGGTCACGGTGATGCCCTTGACCCCGGCCACCTGCGCCGCCGCGAAGGGGGCCTGCCCCGGCTGCGTCGCCTGCAACGCATCGCAGATCGTCGGCCTGCCGCTGCTCACGCGGGTGACTTGCCCGGCCGCCAGCGAGGCGCCCATGCCGTTGTAGCCCTCGGGCTCGGTGGCCCAGACCTGTGCGCGTCCGACATGGTGAAACGCCAGCGCCACGCCGCCGATCAGCCCGCCGCCCCCCACCGGGCACAGCACGTTGTCGGCCGTGGCCCCGGCTTCGGCCAGTTGTTCCAGCGCCTCCAGCCCGGCACCGGCCTGCCCGGCGACAATTGCGGGGTCGTCAAACGGATGCAGCAGCACCAGTTCCTCGGCCTGCGAAATCTCGCGCGCCAGCGCCGCCGCCACCTCTTCACGCGGCCGGTCGCCATGATGCGACAGCACCACCCGCGCGCCAAACCCCTCGGTCGCCTGCCGTTTCAGCGCGGGCGCATCGTCGGGCATGACGATGGTCACCGGCACGCCTTGCGCCCGACCCGCCGCCGCCAAACCTTGCGCGAAGTTGCCCGAGGAATAGGCCACCACGCCGCGCGCCTTTTCCGCCGCCGACAGCTGCGCCAGCCGCCAGGTGGCGCCGCGGATCTTGAACGACCCCGCCCATTGCAGGCTTTCGGCCTTCACGAACGCCCGCGCCGCGCCGGTCGCCACCGCCAGCGCCGCGCTTTCCAACAGGGGCGTGCGCTGCGTCGCGGCCCGTGTCAGCGCCCAGGCGGCGCGCAAAGTGGACGCATCCGGAACAGTCATCCTTGCCCCCCACAGTCGATCTTTGCCTCAAGGTAGGCCAGCACGATCCGCGTCGCCGCCGCGCCATCGGGCGAGCGGTCGCTGAGCGCCTCGCGGATGTAGACGCCGTCGATCAGCGCGCCGACGCCATCGGCCACGCCCGGCGCGCGGTCACCCACCAGCGGGCGCAGTTCGGCGACAAGGTTTGACCGCAGCCGATGCTGATAGACCCGCAGCAACCGTTTCGCATCGGGCACCGTCTGCGCCAGCACGTAGAAGTTCAGCCAGGCCCCCACCACCTCACGCCGAAAGCTGGCGGCGGCGAAGGACACCCGCACGATCGCATTCAGCCGCGATCGCGGGCCATCGGCGGTGGCCAGCGCCCCGCGCACCTCGGCGCCGTAAAGCGACAGCACGTGGCGCATCGCGGCCAGGAACATCTGTTCCTTGTTGCCAAAGTAATGGTGCGCCAGCGCCGTCGACATGCCCGCCCGCCGCGCGATCTGGCTGACCGTCACGTCCAGCGACCCGGCGCGCCCGATCTCGGCAATCGTGGCTTTGACCAACGCCGCCTTTCGGATAGGCTCCATCCCGAGTTTCGGCACCGTGGCCTCCAAAAATCACTTGCCAACTGGAGCTACAGTGAAGTTTATTGACTCGTCAATCAACAAAAACAGGGAGCCCATGATGACACACCTCCGTTCGATGCTGCTTGCCGCCTCAGCGGCCCTTGCGCTGACCGGCCCCGCCTATGCGGCCGGTTGCGACAAGGTCACCTTCTCGGATGTCGGCTGGACCGACATCACCTCGACCACCGCCGTGACCACCTACATGCTCAAGGCGATGGGCTACGACACCGACATCAAGCTGCTGTCGGTCCCCGTCACCTACGAGGCGATGGCCAAGGGCGACGTTGACGTGTTCCTCGGCAACTGGATGCCGACGATGGATGACAACATCAAACCGTACATCGCGGCGAAAACCGTCGACAGCGTGCGCGCGAACCTTGAAGGCGCGAAGTACACGCTGGCCACCAACCAGTACGGCGCCGATCTGGGCATCAAGGACTATGCCGACATCGCCAAGCACGCCAAGGAACTTGACGGCAAGATCTATGGCATCGAGCCGGGCAACGACGGCAACCGCCTGATCCTTGGCATGATCAAGGACAACTTCGACGGGCTGAAAGACTTCAAGCTGGTCGAAAGCTCGGAACAGGGCATGCTGGCGCAGGTCGCGCGGCTCGATGGGCAGAAAAAGCCGATCATCTTCCTCGGCTGGGCACCGCATCCGATGAACTCGAAGTTCAAGCTGACCTACCTGTCGGGCGGCGACGCGATCTTCGGGCCGGACTATGGCGGGGCGACGGTCTACACCAACACCCGTGCGAACTACGTCACCGAATGCCCGAACGTCGGCAAGATGCTGAACCAACTGGTGTTCTCGCTGCCGATGGAAAACGACATCATGGGCGCGATCCTCGATGACGGCAAAGACCCGCAGGTCGCCGCCAAAGCCTGGCTGACCGCCAACCCCGACGCGATCAAGCCCTGGCTGGCTGGCGTGACGGCCAAGGACGGCAGCGATGCGGTCGCGGCTGTCGACAAAGCGCTCGGCATGTAACCGACGACGGCCCCGGAGCCTCTCCGGGGCCGCTATCCGTCGAAGCGGTTGACAACCGGCACGGGCCGTTTTCTCCTCGAGGCCGCTCCGTGCGCCCGGGGATGAACGGGCGGAGTCTGCGCCACGTGCGGGCAAGACCACCTCAACCGCCCGACCGGCTGGCATCTGAAGGGGGACGACACAGGCGATGCTGAACTTCATCACCGACGACAAGATTCCGGTCGGCAAGGCGGGCAAGGCGGTCTTTGACTGGATGCAGGCCCATATGTCCGGCCTGTTCGACGCGCTGTCGAACATCTTGCAATTTGTCATCGACTGGATCGAATGGGCGCTGCAGTCGCCGCCGCCGCTGGTGGTGTTCCTGATCTTCGCCGCGCTCGCATGGTATCTGCAACGCTCGTGGAAAACCGCGCTTTTCGTGTTCGTCGCGCTCTTGTTCATCCTCAATCAGGGGTACTGGCAGGCCACCACTGAAAGCCTGACGCTGGTGCTGGCCGCCTGCGTCGTCTGCATGGGCATCGGCGTGCCGATCGGCATCTTCATGGCACACCGCCCGCGGGTCTTTCAGGCCACCAGCCCGATCCTCGACCTGATGCAGACCCTGCCCACCTTCGTCTATCTGATCCCTGCCATCGTGCTGTTCGGCATCGGCATGGTGCCCGGCCTGATCGCCACGGTGATCTTCGTGCTGCCCGCGCCGATCCGCATGGCGCATCTGGGCATTTCCTCCACCCCCGAGGCGCTCTTGGAGGCGGCAACCGCCTTTGGCGCCTCCAAGTCCCAGACGCTCTGGAAGGTGGAGCTGCCGTATGCCTTCCCGCAGATCATGGTCGGGCTGAACCAGACCATCATGCTCTCGCTGTCGATGGTCGTGATCTCGACGCTGGTCGGCGCCGACGGGCTTGGCGTGCCGGTGGTGCGCGCGCTCGGCTCGGTGAACACCCAGCTTGGCTTCGAATCCGGCTTCGTCATCGTCGTGGTGGCGATCCTATTGGACCGTATGCTGAGGGTGACGCGCAAATGACTCAACAAACCCGCGCCCCCGCCGTCGAATTCGACAAGGTTTCCATCGTTTTCGGCGACAAGCCGCACAGCGCCCTGCCGCACATGGATCAGGGCCGCACCCGCGCCGAGGTGCAGACCGACACCGGGCAGGTGCTGGGCGTCCACGATTGCAGCCTGACCGTCGGCAGCGGCGAGATCCTTGTGCTGATGGGCCTGTCCGGGTCCGGCAAATCCACCCTGCTGCGCGGCGTCAACGGGTTAAACCCGGTGGTGCGCGGCGAGGTGCGGGTGAACGATGGCGGCAAGATGGTCAGCGTCACCAACGCCGACCCGCAGACGCTGCGCCACCTGCGGCTGACCCGCGTCGCGATGGTGTTCCAGCAATTCGGCCTGCTGCCCTGGCGCTCGGTGCGCGAGAATGTCGGCCTCGGCCTTGAACTCGCCGGCATGAAACCCGCCGAGCGGCGCGACCGGGTCGAGGTGCAGCTGGCGCTGGTCGGTCTCTCGCAATGGGCCGACCGCCGGGTGGGCGAGTTGTCGGGCGGCATGCAACAGCGCGTCGGCCTTGCCCGCGCCTTCGCCACCCAGGCGCCGATCTTGCTGATGGACGAACCCTTTTCGGCGCTCGACCCGCTGATCCGGACCCGGTTGCAGGATGAATTGCTGGAACTGCAGCAAAAGCTGCACCGCACCATCGTCTTCGTCAGCCACGATCTGGACGAGGCGTTCAAGATCGGCAATCGCATTGCGCTGATGGAGGGGGGCCGCATCGTCCAGTGCGGCACGGCGCGCGAGATCTTCCAGAACCCGTCCTCGGACTATGTCGCCGATTTCGTTGCCCACATGAACCCGCTGGGCGTGCTGACCGCCCGCGACGCGATGCGCCCGGCCAGCGGTTTGCACGCCAGCACCGTAGCGGCGGAAGAGACCATCCAGTCGGTCATGGCGCGCGTGACGGCCTCAGATGCGCCGGTCGGCGTGATCGAGGATGGCGCCCTGATCGGCGAGGTCACACGTGACACCGTGCTGGCCCGCCTGCTGGACCCGACCGGCAAGACCAGCCGCTGATCCGCCCTCAGACCTCGGTCGCGGTCACCGGCGGGGTGACGCCGCGACGGTTCAGCACCGCCTCGCGCCAGGTGATGAAGGCGATGGCGGCGATGATCAGCAGGCCGCCGGTGACGACCCACAGGTCAAGCGGCTCGTGGAAGAACAGCACGCCCAGCAGCGTCGCCCACAGCAGTTGCAGGAACGTCACCGGCTGCGTCACCGTCACCGGCGCCATGCGGAAGGCTTGCGTCATGCACAGGTGCCCGGCGGTGGCGAACCCCGCCGTCAGCAAAAGCCACAGCACCTGCGACAGGGTGGGCGCCGTCCAGGCCAGCGCGGCAAAGGGCGCGAGCCCGATCGTGACCCAGATCGACAGCATCGCCACGATCACCGGCGCGCCGGCCACCAGCGTCAGCCGCTTGGCAACAAGGTATGAGCCGGCGAACAGCACCGCCGCCCCCAGCATCGCGATATGGCCCGGCTCGACGGTGCGCAGGCCGGGGCGCAGCACGATCACCACCCCGATCAGCGCCACCCCCACCGCCGCGATGCGCCGCACCGCCAGCCGCTCGCCCAGAAACAGCGCCGCGCCGATCGTCACCCCGACCGGCGCCAGATAGTTGATCGCCGTCACCTCGGCGATCGGGATGCGCGCCATCGCGAAAAACCACAGGATCACCGCCACCGCATGCATCATCCCGCGCAGGGCGAAGATGCCCACCACCTTCGGCGTCAACCGGGCGCGCAGCAGCGGCCGCAGCATCGGGATCAGGAACACCAGGCCAAGCGCATAGCGCAGAAACGCCGCCTCGGCCGCGGGCAGGGCGGTGCCAAGCGCTTTTACGATGCCATTGACGCCAACGAAAAACAGGCCCGAGGCCAGCATCCAGAGCGCACCGGCCACCGGGCGGTTGATCGAAGCAGAAGCTGTCATGCGCCGCACCTGAGCCGATCGCACAGGCAAGCGCAAGGGTCAGAAAGCGCCGTGCCGACGCCACCAGCGATAGGCCAGCATCGCCACGAACAGCGCGACGATCACCCCCAGCGTGTCGCCCAGCACGAAACTGACCATGCTGAAGAGAACCGTGCGGGGCGCGGCACTTTCCATCTCGAGAAAGAAGATCGGGATCACGTTCATCACCGAGGCCACGAAGCCCACCAGCGGCAGCGCCCGCCAGGGCACACGCCGCCCGCTTTGCGGCCCAAGGTCGATACCCGCCAGACGGAACAGATCGAACGCCAGCGGGGCGGTCACAAGCGTAAGAACGCAAAGCGCCAGATTGATCGGCCCGGGCGCGACGCCCTCGAACACCGCGTCCGACAGCACGACGATCGGCAACATGAACGGCAACGACCACCAGCCCAGCATCCAGGCCGCGATGATCTTCACCCCGTGCGGCAGAAACAGAACGATGGCCTGAATCTCGGGCCGCCCGCTCGCCAGCCGCTCCAGCGGCAACACCAGGCCAAAGCTGACGCTGTAGGCGAGGAAGGTAATCGCCGAGACGACGACGAAGATGTGAATCCCCCGACGCGATTGCGACAGTGTCATGGTCATGTAGTGTTTCCGCCAACTCACCCTTTGGTTGAACATAGCACTTCAAGAACCCATGAACAAAGCCCAAAGCGACGGTAGGCGATCAACCGCTGGCAGTAGCGACTGGTATGATGTAGAGTCCAGCTCGAGAATCTGGCGCGTGCTGAATATATCCGCGATCTACCAAACTGCGAATCGCTCGATGGAAGGTCGCCTGTGGTATCGTCACCGTCAGCGGGTGCGAACGGATCGCCTCGGACCGCGCCACCGGCGGCTCACCAATGGTGACCTCTGAAATTGCATAGAAAACGTCCTTCTCGACGGGCGTCAGGTCGATCAGACCCAGTTCCGACTCCATGTCCAGAAGGAGCGCGCGAAGCTGCGCGAGACTACGAATATTTGCCACTGCCTGCCTTCCCCAACCTGCAGCCCCAACCGCAGTACCTTCCAGTGCCGAAAAGACAGGCACCGGTGACAGAAGAATAGGAAATCGCGCGGTAGCAATCAAATCTTTTTGAGAATATGTCGAAAATGCGGCATTAACCCACACGTTGAGCGCAACAATGCCGACTTATCATTGTGATAATTATCATATTGACAACAGTGGTCCAATGGCCTTCAATCCTGAGGAGAACAGCCCTTGGAACTTGATCGTTCCGGGCGCTGTGAGTCGAAGTGATGAGGACCGCGATGACCCTGGTTTTGCAGCACCCCTACTGGATGTTCCCCTCGCTCCGTCGCAAGGCGCCGGACCAGCCGTCACGCTTTGCGCCGATGCCGCCCCTCGCCCCTCGCCCGGTTGTCGATGAAGCCGAGGTCCGGGGTGCAGACCCGCTCGCCTGGGCTGGGCGTTCGGTCCTGTTCTGTGGCTCGTTCCGGGGCTGCATCGGCGAGATGCGGATTTGGCTCAACAGCGTCGGCGCCCTGTCGTCGTCGGTTGGCGAGACCTTGATGCCGTTCGAGTGGATCGAACGTCACGCCCACGCCTTCGATGTCGCCCTCGTGGATTGCGACCATTTCGAAGATGCCGACGATGTGGTGGATTTCGGCCTGCACCTGCGCCGCATCGCGCCGCGCCTGCCGGTGGTGATGGCCTCCAGCACGGTGGCGCGCAACGATTTCGGCATGGAACGGCGGGCGATCTGCGATGCAACCCTGCGCAAGCCGTTCTCGCGCTCGGCCTTCTTCATTGGTGTCGGGGTCGCTATGGCGAACCGCGCCAACGCCTTGGCGACAGAAAAGGTCGCCTGAGCAACTCCTCCGGCTTCGGAAGCGCATCGTCCCCAACCCGATGCCCTACCACAGCCCCCCGGTGCATCGCACCGTTCGTGCCGGAGAAAGGCGCGCCCACTTCACCCCGTGGGCGCGCCACTTTTTATTGTAGTTCGGCCGCGACATCCTCGGGAATGTCGAAGTTGCCGGTGACGGTCTGCACATCGTCATCCTCTTCCAGCATGTCGATCAGCCGCATCAGCTTCTGCGCGGTGTCGAGGTCAACCTCGGTCCGGCTTTGCGGCTTCCAGATCAGCTTGGACTCGGTCGACTCGCCCAGCGCCTTTTCCAGCGCGTCCGATACCTCGCCCAGGTTTTCGACCGGGCAGTAGATCCAGTGGCCGTCCTCGTCGCTTTCCACGTCGTCGGCACCGGCGTCCAGCGCCGCCATCATCACCGTGTCGGCATCCCCCGCTTCCGGCGGATAGGTGATCTCGCCCACCCGGTCGAAGCTGTGGCTGACCGATCCGGTCTGGCCGAGGTTGCCGCCGCATTTGCTGAAATAGCTGCGCACGTTCGATGCGGTGCGGTTCAGGTTATCGGTCAGCGCCTCGACGATGATCGCGATACCGTTCGCGCCATAGCCCTCATAGCGGATTTCGGTGTAGTCCGCCTCGTCGCCCATCTGGCTTTTCTTGATCGCGCGGTCGATCACGTCTTTCGGCATCGACACCGCCTTCGCCGCCTTCACCGCAAGACGCAGACGCGGGTTCATGTCCACGTCCGGCATCCCCATCTTGGCCGCGACGGTGATTTCCTTCGCCAGCTTCGAGAACATCTTGGAACGAAGCTTGTCCTGCTTGCCCTTGCGGTGCTGAATGTTCGCCCATTTCGAATGGCCTGCCATGACCGTCTCCGTTCGTCATATCCGGGATGCGCGCTTCTATATGACAGCCCGAGGGGCCGCCGCAAGCCTGCGCGGTGCAGAGCGATCAATGCAGGTCGTGCGGCGTCGTCGGCGGCGGCGAAATGAACATCATCGCCCGGCCTGCGGAATCGGTGACGCGCACCTGCCCGTTGGGCGCCAGACCGTTCAGCCCGATCAGCTTGAACAGCTCGCCGAAGAAGCCCTGCAGCAGATTGCGGTGCGGGTCGAGCGAGACTTCGTAGGGCAGCGCCTGCGAACAGCCCGAAAGCTTGCCGCTCCATCCCGTGGTGATCGGCGTGCCTGCCGCACGGTCGCCGACGCAGGTCTCGCCGTTCGACATCGTCACCACCAGCTGCTCGGTCGACAGCTTGGCTTCGACCGGCTCGGGCGGGCCGAAGGTGGCGCAGGCGGCGGCAACAAGCGGCAGGATCAGGATCAGGCGTTTCATATCATCCTTTCAGCGGCCAGAAGACCGGAACAAGCAGGCTTACCACAACGGCCATCAGCAGGCTCAGCGGCAGGCCAAAACGAATATAGTCGGTGAACTTGTAGCCCCCCGGCCCGTAGACGAGTGTATTCGTCTGATAGCCGATCGGGGTGGCAAAACTCGCCGACGAGGCAAACATAACCGTGACCACCAGCGCCCGCGGGTCGATGCCAAGACCGTGGCCCAGCCCGATGGCGATCGGCGTCAGGATCAGCGCCACCGCGTTGTTGGTGACCATCTCGGTCAGCAGCCAGGCGACGATGAAGATCGCGAAGATCAGCAAGGACGGCGGCAGGTCGCGCAGCGCGGGCGTCACCGCATCCACGATCACCCGCGCGGCGCCGGAATGGTCCAGCCCGGCCCCCACGCCCAGCATGCCGAAGATCATCGCCAGCAACCGCCCGTCGACGGCACCGAACGCCTCGTCCGCGTCGATGCAGCGCGTGACCAGCACGATCACCACGCCCAACGCGGCCAAGATCACGATCGGCGCCACGTTCAGCGCCGACAGCCCGACGATGGCCGCCAGCACCGCGATCACGATCGGCGCATGGTTGCGCCGATAGGCCCGGTCGGACGGGTGGCCGATGTCGACCATCTGCATGTCGTCGGCCAGACGGCGGATGTCGGCCATCGCACCTTCCAGCAGCAGCGTATCGCCGACCCGCACGATCAGGTCGTCCAGCTGGCGGCCGATGTTCTGGTTCCGCCGGTGCGCCGCGATCGGATAGACGCCATAGCGCCGCCGAAGCCGCATCGAGCCCAGCGACCGCCCCACCATCAGGCAGCCGGGCGAGATCAGCACTTCCACCGTCGAGGTCTGCACCGAGGAAAGCTTGTCCACCAGCCGCACATCCTTGCTGGATTGCAGCCCGAGAACTTCAGACATCGGCGTGCGCAGCACCACCCGGTCGCCTGCCTCCAGCGTCACCGCGCCAAGGTCGCGGCGCAGCGAGGCATCGCCGCGCAGCACGTCGATCAGCCGCACCGAGTCGCGGCGGAACAGGTCGACATCCTCCAGCCGCCTGCCGATCAGGGCCGAGTCTTCCGGCACCGCGACCTCGGTGAAGAACTTCATCTTGGCGCGGTCGCCCATCAGCGAGGTCATCGACTCGCGGTCCGGCAAGAAGCGCGCGCAAAGGCCAAGGTAGGCCATGCCCACCACGGCGTAGATCAGCCCCAGCGGCGTGATTTCGAAGATGCCGAATGGCGCCATGCCGGCCTGCTTCACCACCCCGTCAACCAGCAGGTTGGTCGAGGTGCCCAGCAGCGTGACGGTGCCGCCGAAGATCGTCAGGAAGCTCAAGGGGATCATCACCTTCGACGGCGACAGGTTCATCTGCTTGGCAAGCTGCATGAAGATCGGGATCATCACCACCACCACGGGGGTGTTGTTCACGAAGGCCGATACCGCCACCACGCCGATGGACAACAGGATCAGCGTCACCGCCGGGCGCGCCTCGACATGGCGGGCGGCGGCCTGCGTCACCCAGTCCAGCGCCCCGGTGCGCACCAGCGCGCCAACGATGATGAACAGCGCCGCAATCGTCCAGGGCGCATCGTTCGACAGCACCCGCAGCGCCGCGTCCTGCGGCAGGATGCCCAGCAGGATCATCAGCATGGCGCCCGCCAAGGCGACGACCTCGACCGGATAGACCTCGCGGATGAACATCACCAGCATCGCCACCACGATCAGGATCGCCGTGATCGCCTGCGTCGTCGCCGACAGTTCCAGACCGAACATCGCCACTCCCTGCGTCGTGTCGTCGCGTGGATGTTTAAACCAGCGGGGCGGTTTCGCAAGCGTGATGCTGCGCTGCCGCATCGTGAGGGCGAACCAGCGCCACGCCGATAAGCATCACCGCCAGCGCCGCCCAAACCAGCACCGAGAAATGTTCGCCAAGCAGCAGCATCGCCCAAAGTATGCCCGAACCGGTCACGAAATACGAGGTTTGGGTGGCGAACACCGACCCCGCCCGTGCCGCCAGCCAGACATAGGCGGAATAGATCAGCGCGTGACTCGCCGACATGATCAGCACCGCCCAGTCGGGCCGCGCCCAGGGGTGGAACGGGCTGATGAAGCTGTGGGTGGCCAGCGCCAGCGGCAGCGAGATCACCATCGCCACCAGCGAGGCGCCGAACATCGCCTGCACCGCATCCATCCCGGCCATGCCGAAACGCGCGACGAACGTGCCCTCCATCGCGTAGAAGAACGGCCCGATCAGCGCCACCGGCAGATAGGCCGCCATCGCCGGGTCGGGCAGGCTCGACCGCGGCAGCGCGATCAGCGCAACCCCCGCCAGCCCGCACAGCAGCCCGCCAAGCCGGATCAGGCTGAACCGGTCGAGCCGCAGCGCCAGCGCCATCGGAAAGGCCATCAGCGGCACGGTGGAAATCAGGATCGACATGATCCCGGCCGGCAACCGCGCCACAGAGATGTAGAAGGTCGCATTGGGAATGATCGTCCCGATCATCGCGATCACCGCGTAAAAGCGCAGCGCGGCGGCCCGGCGCGGCAGGCCCTGCCCGCGCGCCAGCGTCAGCCCACCCAGCAGGACGGTGCAGATCGTCACCTGCCAGAAGATGATGCCAAAGCCGTGGTAGCCCCCCGACACGGCCATCTTGCCCAGGGGTTGCGATGCCCCCCAGCCAACCCCGAGCAGCACCAGAAGGGCGACCAGCCCGTGGCGTGGGTTCAAGGGCGCGACTCCTGCAGCCGTCCGCCGATCCGCACCATCACCACCCGCTTGGCCTTGCCACTACGGTCGTCGGTCTCGACATAGACGCCAGACAGCGTGGCCTCGCCCGCCGCGGGTTCGAACCGGGTCTTGGGCATACCGGTGATGAAGCGGCGCAAAGGCTCGGCCTTGTCCATGCCGATCACCGAGTCATAGTCGCCGCACATCCCCGCATCGGTCAGATAGGCGGTGCCGCCCGACAGGATCTGCGCATCGCCGGTCGGCACATGGGTGTGGGTGCCGACGACCAGACTGGCCCGCCCGTCGCACCAATGCCCCATCGCCATCTTCTCGCTGGTCGCCTCGGCGTGCATATCGACCACGATCGCCTGCGCCAGCCCGCCCAGCGGGTGCGTCTTCAGCACCGCTTCCACCGCCGAAAACGGATCGTCGAACGGCCGTTTCATGAACACCTGCCCCAGCGCCTGCAAGACCAGCACCTTGCGCCCGCCGGTCGCGGTGAAAAGCCGCGCACCCCGGCCGGGCGCCACCTTGGCATAGTTCAGCGGCCGGATGATGCGCGGCTCGGTCTCGATGAATTGCAGCATGTCCTTCTGGTCGAAGGCATGATCGCCCAGCGTCAGGCAATCCGCCCCCGCCGCCAGCAGCGCCTTGGCATGATCCGGCGTCAGCCCGGCGCCCGACGACGCGTTTTCGCCGTTGACCACGACGAAATCGAGGCCCCAGTCGGTGCGCAGTTTCGGCAGCCGTTCCGCCACCGCCGCACGCCCCGCGCGCCCCATCACATCGCCAAGAAAGAGGAGTTTCATGGGCGGCAGGATTAGGGGCTGGCGGCGGTTTGGGCAAGCGGAAAGCGGGTGCGCGGAGGCGGGCGCTGCCCCCGGACCCCAAGAGCATTTCCCCCAGAAGGAAACTAGCGGCGCGGGCGGCGGGGCCCATCCTCGGTAACGATCAGGTCAAGCGGCTGGTCGGTCGGCTCGATCGGCACCGCATCGCATTCCTGCGCAGCAAAGGCAAAGCCGATGGCGAGGATGGGCAGGCGGGCGCGCAACCGCTCCAGCGTGCGGTCATAAAAGCCGCCGCCATAGCCCAGCCGGTAGCCGCGCGCGTCGAAGGCGACGAGCGGCACGATCAGCACCTCGGGTTCCAGCCAGTCGCCGGTCTCGGGGATCAGCGCGCCGAAATCGCCGGGGACCATCACCGTGTCCGGCAGCCAGCGCCGGAACCCCAGCGGGTGGCCGGGGCCAAGGATCACCGGCACGCAGACCGGGCCGACATGGGCCGCCATCGCGGCCAGCGGGTCGATTTCCGTCCGCATCGGCATGTAGCCGGCCAGCACCTGGCCGGCATGGGGGGCAAGGGCGGCGGCAAGATGGTCGGCCGCCGCACCCTGCCCGGTGGCAAAGGCCGCCTTGCGGCGGGCGAAGGCGGCGCGGCGCGCCTCGGCTTTGGCCTCGGCGCCGGTCACAGCAGGATCAGCCCGGCGAGCCAGAGGAACGAGAAGAAGCCCACCACATCGGTCACTGTGGTGACGAAGGCGCCCGAGGCCAGCGCCGGGTCGAAGCCCAGCTTTTCCAGCCCCAGCGGGATCAAGAGCCCGGCCAGCGCGGCCGCGAACATGTTGATGATCATCGCGAGCCCGATCACCACCCCGATCATCGGCAGGCCGAACCAGTACCAGGTGACCGCCCCGATCAGGATCGCGAAGGCCAGCCCGTTCGCCAGCCCCTGCGCAATCTCGCGCAGCACGACGCGGAAGGCGTTCGAGTTGGTCAGGCTTTTCGTCGCCAGCGCCCGCACCGCCACCGCCAGCCCCTGCGTTGCCGCATTGCCGCCCTGCGAGGCGACAATCGGCATCAGCACCGCCAGCGCCACGATCTTCGACAGCGTGCCCTCGAAGAGCGAGATCACCCCCGAGGCAAGGATCGCCGTCAGAAGGTTGACGAAGAGCCAGGGAAACCGCTGCTTGGTCGTCTCGATCCAGTTGTCCGACAGCGAGCCTTCGCCGACACCGGCAAGGCGCAGGATGTCTTCTTCGTGTTCCTCATCGAGCACGTTCATCGCGTCGTCGATGGTGATCACGCCCACCAGCCGGTCGGCCTCGTCCACCACCGGGGCCGAGATCAGGTGGTACTGGTTGAAGAGATAGGCCACCTCGCTTTCCGGCTCGGTGGCGCGGATGGTGCGGAACACCTCTTCGGCGATGTCGCGGAGCCTTGTGTCGCGCTTGGCCGACAGGATCCGCCCCAGCGTGACGTTGGCCAAGGGCTTCATCCGCGGGTCGACCAGAATGACATGGTAGAACTGGTCCGGCAGCCAGTCGGCGCCGCGCAGGTAATCGATCGCCGCGCCCACCGTCCAGTCGTCGGGCGCGATGACGGTTTCGCGCTGCATCAGGCGGCCGGCCGAATATTCCGGAAAGGCCATCGCCTGCTCGACGGCGACGCGGTCGGCATCGTCGAGCGCGTCAAGGATCAGCTCTTGCTGCGGCTCGTCGAGGTCTTCGAGGATGTCCACCACGTCGTCGGTGTCCAGCTCGCGCACCGCCTCGCTGAGCACCTCGGGCGAGAGCGACTCCACCACCTCTTCGCGGATTGACTCGTCAATCTCCGACAGGATCTCGCCGTCGATCTCACGCGACCACAGCTGCAGCAGGTCGCGCCGCTCGGGGGCGCTGATCTGTTCCAGCACGTCGGCGATATCGGCCGCGTGCAGCGGTTCCAGCAGCGCGTCCAGCCGGTCCTTGTCCTTGGCGTCGATTGCCTCGATAACGGCGGCCACACGGCGGCTGTCGGGCCCCGACATTTCGTCGTCGCGCACGCCTTCGGCGATGTCTTCGTCGCTCATGTCGCTGCCCCCGGTCGTCGGAAATTGGCCGGACCCTAGCCGAAACTGTTTCAGGGAAACAGAGCAAACAGGCAAATTTACGCGATCGGCAAAGCCCCCTACAGTGCCTGCCGCGCAATATGGGAGCGACCGATGGCAGACCTGATCCTGGGCCAGACCCTGTCTTTCACCGCCGACCCCTTTGCGGCGGGGCCGGGCGCCGCGCGGCACGAAAGCCACGGCGCCGTACTGGTCGAGGGCGGCCTGATCCGCGCCACCGGCCCGGCCGATGCGCTGCGCAAGGCCCATCCGCAGGCCCGCGTCACCGACTACGGCCGCGCGCTGATCTCGGCCGGGTTTGTCGATGCGCATGTGCACTATCCGCAGACCGCGATCATCGCGTCATGGGGCAAGCGGCTGATCGACTGGCTGAACACCTACACCTTTCCCGAGGAAATGCGGTTTGCCGACCCGGCCTATGCCGCCGCGGTCGCGGCGCGCTATTTCGATCTGACGCTGGCCAACGGCACCACCACCGCCTGTTCCTACACCACGATCCACCCCGCCTCGGTCGATGCCTTCTTCGCCGAGGCGCAAGCGCGCGGGCTGCGGGCATTGGCGGGCAAGACCTGCATGGACCGTGACACCGCCCCCGCCCGCCTGCGCGACACCGCGCAATCGGCCTATGACGACAGCCGCGCCCTGCTGGAAAAGTGGCATGGGGTGGACCGGTTGTCCTACGTCATCACACCACGCTTTTCGCCGACCTCGACGCCCGATCAACTGGCCGCCCTTGGCGCGCTCTGGGCCGAGCATCCCGAGTGCCTGATGCAGACCCACCTGAGCGAGCAGGTTGACGAAATCGCCTGGGTCAAGTCGCTCTACCCCAGCGCGCGCGACTACCTCGACACCTACGAAACCCACGGCCTCTTGGGCACGGGCGGCCTCTATGGCCACGCCATTCACCTTGAACCACGCGAGGTTGACCGGCTGAAAGAGGTGGACGGCAGCCTGATCCACTGCCCGACCTCGAACACCTTCATCGGCTCGGGCCTCTTTGACATGGGCGGGCTGACGGCTGCGGGGCATCGCGTCGGACTGGCCACCGATACCGGCGGGGGCTCGTCCTTCTCGATGCTGCGCACGATGGCCGCCGCCTACGAGGTCGCGCAACTGCGCGGCCGCGCCCTGCACCCGGCCGAGCTTTGGTGGCTGGCCACCCAGGGCGCCGCCCGCGCGCTGCATCTTGACGACCGCATCGGCAACCTCGCGCCGGGGATGGAGGCCGACCTCGTGGTGCTCGACCTCGCCTCGACGCCCGCCATCGCCCAAGCCACCGCCCGCGCCGAAACGGTGTGGGAGGCGCTGTTTCCGACCATCATGATGGGCGATGACCGGGCGGTGCAGGCGGTCTGGGTCGGCGGGAAAGTGGCGCGCGGCCGGTAGGTCGGCGCCGCCTTACTCCACCCCGTACTCCAGCATCCTCTCCAGCCCCTCGGCGAGGAACTCGCCCACCTCGGGCTGGCCCAGCAGATAGGTGCTGACCAGCCCCTCGTGCTGCTGACGGGCCAGCGCCTTGGTCTCTTCCCACTCCTCGGGCTCCGCATCGCCGCGACCGATCCAGAACAACGCGACCAGCGCATCCTTCTGCTCGTCGTCCATGCTCTCGATCTCTTGCGTCAGCTCGTCGCGGCTCAGGTCGCCCGCGCTTTCCTGCAACGTGTCGGCAACCTCGTCATCCGAGGCATTGCTGCCGGGATCGGGAATATCCATCCCCTCCTTGGCCATCACGGCATTCAGCCGCAGCACAAGTTCGTCGATCTCGGCGCTGTCGAAAGGTAGGGCAGCCATGCGTATCTCCTGTGTGTCGTTGCGGCAGGATAGCACGGCGACACCGTCCGCGCGCTGCTGCAGATCAATTCGACATCGGTGCTTTATCGGTGTGAAATCGGTGTGAAATCGGTATCCCGGTTTTGACGATGCGCCGCCCCGTCCTCGCCCTTGCCGGAGACCTGCATGACCCTTGCGTTCGAGACCACCGATACCCCCGCGGCGGACGACCTTGCCACGCTCAACGCCCGCCTCACGGCCTTCAACGATGCCGATGTCGGCGCCTCGGGGCGGCGGGCGCTGGCGGTGTTTCAGCGGGATGCCGAGGGGGAAATTGTCGCGGGATTATCGGGGTATACGGCCTGGGGCTGGCTTTATGTGCAGTGGCTCTGGGTTGGCGAGGCGCTGCGCGGGCAGGGCGTCGCCGGGCAGATGCTGACGGCGGCCGAGGCCGAGGCGAAGGCGCGCGGCTGCCACGGCGCGCTGATCGACACCTTCAGCCCGGTCGCCCGCCGCACCTATGAACGGCAGGGGTATCAATGCTTTGGAATCGTGGAAGATTTTCCACCCGGCCGCAGCCGCATCTACCTGCAGAAACGGCTCGCCTGATCAGCGGGCGATGCGACCCCCGGTCATCGGCACCGGCGCGCCGGTGGTGGTGGGAAAGCTGATCGGCAAGCCGCGCAGCACCCGCACCGCGAGGAAGGCAAAACACTCCGCCTCGACCGCGTCGCCGCTCCACCCCATCGCCTCGGCGGGCACCACCTCGACCCCGGCGCGGGCGGCCAGCGCCGCCATTATCGCCGGGTTGCGGCGCCCGCCGCCGCAGACCACCAGCCGCTTGGGTCGGCGCGGCAACAGGTCCAGCGCCTTGCCCACTGCCCCGGCGGTGAAGGCCGTCAACAGCGCCGCCCCGTCCGCCGCCGCCAACCCCGCCGCCATCCCGGCGCCAAAGTCGAACCTGTCCAGCGACTTCGGATAGGGCGCCGCCAGATAAGGGTGTTGCAACAACTGGTTAAGCCGATCCTCGTCAACCGTGCCCGACAGTGCCAGCGCCCCGTCACGGTCCATCTCGCCCAGCCCCTGCGCCTTGATGAAGTCGTTCAGCGGCGCATTCGCGGGCCCGGTGTCGAAGGCGATCAGCCCATCGGCGCCATCCCACCACGTCACGTTGGCGACCCCGCCAAGGTTCAGCACCGCCGTTTCCGCCCCACATCCCGCGCTGCGCAACAGCGCCGCGTGATAGGCTGCCGACAGCGGCGCCCCCTGCCCGCCTGCCGCCATGTCGGCCGAGCGGAAATCATAAGCCACCGGCACGCCCAGCAACCGGTGCATCAGCCCGCCATCGCCCAACTGCCGGGTCTGGCCGATCCGCCCCGGCTGCGGCGCGCGGTGCAGCACGGTCTGGCCGTGGAAGCCGACGATGCCGATATCGGCCATCGTCAGGCCGAAATCCTCCACCAGCGCGCGCACTGCGGTGGATTGCGCCCGGGTCAGCGCATCCTCGGCGGCGTGAAAGATGTCGGGCTCGGGTCCGATGAAATTCCACGCCCGCGCCTGGGTCAGCGTTTCCTCCAGCAGATCGCGGATCCAGCGCGGATAGGGCGCCAGCCGGTAGGTACCGAAATTGTCGATCCGCTCGCCATCGGTCTTGATCAGCGCCACGTCGATGTTGCCGTCCAGCACCGTTCCAGTCATCAGGCCCACGGCCCAGATCGGGTCCATCACATCCTCCTCAGTCGTTGACAAGATCGCCGACCGCCCGGCGCAGCGCGACGATGCCGCTGTCGAAATGGCGGGTCGGGTGAATGCGGTTGGTCAAGAGCGTCCAGGCCCTGCCGCGGTCGAAATCGAGCCAGAGGCCGGTGCCGGTAAAGCCGGTGTGGCCGATGGTGCCGGCGCCGCAGAGGTCGCCGCCCGACCAGCCGGGATGCGCGCGTTCCCAGCCATGTGTGCGGGTGACCGAAAGCGGGGTGCGCATCAGTTGTACGGCGGGGGTTGCCCCGGTCAACAGCAGCTCGGCCCGATCAAGGATCGCGGCGGCGGTGCCAAAGAGGCCCGCGTGGCCAGCGCCGCCCAGCGCCGCGCAGTTATCGTCATGCACCTCGCCGCAGAGCACGCGGTGGCGCCAGGTGCAGTCTTCGGTGGCGGCGGCCTGCGCCGGATCGGCGGCGAAGGCAAAGCCGGGGCCGGCGTCCATCTGGCGGATGCCGCGCCCTTCGTGCCGTTCCAGCGCCAACCCGAGCAGGATGAAGTTGATGTCGGAATAGGCCGGCGGGCCGCGCCGCCATTCGCGCTGCAGCACGAAGGCGCGCAGCAGGTCGGCATCGCGGCCGTAGGTATAGATCGGCTCCACCGCCGGGAACGGGGTCTGATGGCCCAGACATTGGCGAAAGGTCACCTGCCGTTCCCACGCCGTCGCATCATACTGGCGCAGGTCGGGCAATAGCGTCGTCAGCGGGGCGTCAAGGTCGATCACCCCGGCCTCTGCCAGCGCAAGAATGCGCGGCGTGGTGAACAGCACCTTGGTCAGCGAGGCGAGATCGAACCACGTTTCCACGGTCATCGGGCGAGCGACCGGCACGATCTGCGCCTGCCCCACGGCGCGGGTCATCCGCCCCGCCCCCGGCTCGATCAGCCCGAACACCGCGCCCGGAATGCGCCCTGCGGCCACTGCCGCCTCGACCGGGGCAAAGGCGCGGGCGAACCGCTGGGCAAGGTTGATGCTCATGCCGTATCCTCCGCCCGGGCGCGGTGATCGGGGCCGACCTGCACCCAGTCGGCCATCGGCGGCTCGTACCCCGGCGGGCGCAAGAGCGAGCCAACGGTGCTGGTGTCGAGCGTGAAGCGCACATGGCGCCGGTCGATGTTGGGCACCGCCGAAATCAGCCGCCGCGTATAGGAATGCCGGGGCGCCGACAGTACGGCGGCCGCATCGCCGATCTCGACGATCTGCCCGGCATGGACCACGGCGATCCGGTGCGCGATCCGTTCGACCACCGCCATGTCGTGCGAGATGAACAGGTAAGCGAGGCCAAACTCGCGCTGCAGATCGACCAGCAGTTCCAGCACCCGGGCCTGCACCGACACATCGAGGGCAGAGACCGCCTCGTCCAGCACAACCACCGAGGGGTTCAGCATCAGCGCCCGCGCGATGCACAGCCGCTGCCGCTGGCCGCCTGAAAACTCGTGCGGGTAGCGCCCGAGGCAGTTGGTCGGCAGATCGACCCGCGCCAGCAGTTGCGCCATGCGGGCGCGCACCGCATCGTCGATGCCGTGGCCGGTGGCGATCACCGGCTCGGCCAGCAGGCTTTCCACCGTCAGGCGGGGATTCAGCGAGGCATAGGGGTTCTGAAACACCATCTGCACCGGGCGCTGGCTTGCCCCGGCGCGGGTGTCGGCGCCGGGCAGCGCAAGGGTGCCGCGCGAACGTACCAGACCCAGGATCGCCCGCGCCGCCGTGGACTTGCCCGACCCGCTTTCGCCAACAATGCCAAGGGTTTCCCCCGGCACCAGATCGAAGCTGACCCGCTCGACGGCGTGAATCTCGCCCTTGGCGCGGGCGAACATGCGCCGCTTCACCGGGAAGCGCACCACCAGATCCTGCACCGTCAGCACCGGCGCGGCCGCGGCGCCCCCCGCCCGTGGCCCGTCCTGCCGGGCCGCCCGGCCGTTGGCGAAATGCGGCACGGCATGCAGCAAGTGCCGGGTATAGTCGTGCTGCGGGTGGTCCAGCACCTCGGCCAGCGCCCCCTGCTCCACCGCGCGGCCATCCTGCATCACCATCACGCGGTCGGCGATGCCCGCCACCAGACCGATATCATGGGTGATGAAGATCATCGCCATGCCGGTTTCCTGCTTCAACTCGCCCAGCAGCGCCATGATCTGCGCCTGCACCGTCACGTCGAGCGCGGTTGTCGGTTCATCTGCGATCAGCAGGCGCGGGTTGCAGGCCAGAACCGAGGCGATCATCACCCGCTGCAACATGCCACCCGAAAGCTGGTGCGGGTAGTCGCCCAGGCGCCGCGCCACATCCGGAATCCGCACCCGGTCCAGCGCGTCCTTCGCCGCCGCCCGCGCTGCCGCCCCGGCAAGGCCGCGATGCAGGCGGAACGCCTCCTCCATCTGGGCGCCGACGGTCAAAACCGGGTTCAGCGAGGTCATCGGTTCCTGAAAGATCATGCCGATCTCGGCGCCGCGCACCCGCGTCATCGCCGCCTCATCCGCCTGCGTCACCTCCAGCACGTCGCCGTCGGCGCGCGTCAGCCGGATGCTGCCTTCGGTGATGGTGCCACCGCCGAAATCCACCAGCCGGTTGAGCGAGAGTGCGGTGACCGACTTGCCCGACCCGCTTTCGCCGACGATGGCCAGCGTCTGGCCCGCCGCCAGATCGAAACTGACCCCCCGCACGACCTCGCCCGCCTTCGGATCGCGGCCGAAGCCGACATGCAGACCGGACACCGAGAGAAGGGTCATGCCCGGCCTCCGCGTGTCTTGGGGTCGAGGATGTCGCGCAGCGCATCGCCCAACAGGTTGAAGCCGAGGATGCCGATCATGATGGTCACGCCAGGGGCGATCATCAGCCAGGGCGCGGTTTCCATCAGGTTGCGGCTGTCGCTGAGCATCAGGCCCAGCGAGGGTGCGGGCGGCTGCGTGCCAAGGCCCAGAAAGCTTAGCCCCGCCTCGGTCAACAGCGCCCAGGCCAGCGCCAGTGTCACCTGCACGGTCAGCGGCGCCACGATGTTCAGCAGCAGGTGCCGCGTCAGAATATAGCGGGTGGAGCTGCCAAAGGTGCGCGCGGCATCGACGAATTCGCGCGTCTTCAGCGACAACGCCGGGCCGCGCACCACGCGGGTGAAGATCGGCATGTAGACGAAGGCGATGGCCAGCACGCTGGTCCAGGTGCCCGGCCCCATGATGGCAACGATCAGAAGCGCAAGCAGGATCGCCGGGAAGGCCAGCAGCACGTCCATGCTGCGCATCACCACGCCATCCCACAGCCGCCCGACCCAGGCCGCCGTCAACCCCAGCACGGTGCCGACGCTGGCGGCGGCGGCGACCGACAGGAAGGCCACAAAGAACGACTGCCCGATGCCCACCATCAACCGGCTGGCGATATCGCGGCCAAAAAGGTCGGTGCCCAGCCAGTAGGCCGCGCCCGGTGGATGCAGCCGGTCCAGCCGGTACTGCATCAGCGGGTCATGCGGCGTCAGCCCCAGCGCACCCAGACCCGCCAGCACCAGATAGACCAGCACGATGCCGCCGCCGATGCGCCCGCTGGGGTGGTGAAAGATGGCCCGGATCATCCGCGTCACTGGCCGCCCGCCCGGATGCGCGGGTCCAGCCAGAAATAGGCCAGATCGACCAGCAGATTCACGATCATGAAGTTGAAGGCGACGAACAGCACAGCACCCTGCACCAGCGCGTAATCGCGTTGCAGGATCGCATCCAGCACCATCCGCCCCAGCCCCGGCAGGGCAAAGATCTGCTCGACGATCACGGCGCCGCCCAGCAGATAGCCAAACTCGATGCCGCTGAGCGTGACCACCGGGATCAGCGCATTGGGCAGCGCGTGGCGCCAGATCACGGTACGCGCGGGGGCGCCCCGGCTGCGGGCGGTGCGCACATAATCCTCGCCCAGCACATCCAGCATGGCGGATCGCGCGATCCGCGTGACCGAGGCGGCGAAGGCCGCGCCAAGGGTGATCGCGGGCAGGATCAACTGGCCAAGGTTGGCCAGCGGGTCTTGCCAGATCGGCGTGAACGTTCCCATCACCGGCAGCACGCCGAACCCGGCCGACAGCACGTAGATGATGAGCAACCCGAAGACAAAGCTGGGCGTGGACTGCCCGATCATCGCGCCGATGCGCACCGCCAGATCGGCGGCGCGTTCGTTGCGGGTGGCGGCGAAGACACCCGCCGGCACGCCGATCAGAAGCGCGATGACCATCGACAGCAGCGCCAGTTCCAGCGTCAGCGGAAAGCGTTGCAGGATCACCGTCAGCACCGGTTTGCCATAGGTCACCGAGATGCCCATGTCGCCCCGCAGCAGCCCCCAGAACCAGTGCCCGTATTGCACGATCCACGGCTTATCGAGGCCGAAATAGGCTTGCAGCGCCGCCCGCTGTGCGTCGGTCAGCAACCCGGCCTCGGTGCCCAGCATCGCGGTGATCGCGTCGCCGGGCACCAGCCGGATGGCGAAAAAGACCAGACTCGACACCCCGATCAGCACCAGCGGGAAGGTCGCGAGGCGTCGCGTCAGAAGGTTCATCCGGGGTCGGGCCTTTCAGGTAGGTCGTGCCCCGGCGCCACGGTGGCGCCGGGGCAGTGGCTTACTTCAGCGTCACCGCGCTCAGCCCGAACAGCGTGCCGGTGGGCGTCGGCACGAACCCCGCCACATTGCTGCGCTCGGCGACGTAGGTGTAAGGCGTGAACAGCCAGATCCAGGGCGACACCTCGGTGATGTGCTTCTCGAAATCGGCAAAGATCGCCTTGCGCTTGGCCGGATCGGTTTCCACCCGGGCGCTGTTCATGTCAGTGTCCAGGGTGTCGTCGACGTAGTTCGCGACCTTCTGCAGGTTGCCGGTCTTGGTCCAGTAGCGGTTGTACATCGTGTAGGGATCGGGCCGCCCGCCGTTCAGCGCCACCGCCATGTCGAAGTCACCCTTCAGCCAGGCGTCGACGTAGACGTTCAGCTCCATCATCTTGATGTCGAGCTTGATTCCGATCTGCGCCAGCTGCGACTGGAGCACCTGCGCCTCGGCCGCCGCCGTTGCGGGCTCGCCCGTCGCCGCGATCACGGTAGCCGAGAAGCCATTGGCAAAGCCCGCCTCGGCCATCAGCTTTTTCGCCATCGCCAGATCGGGCTTGTAGCAGAAAAGCGTGCTGGGGTCGGTGGCATAGGCCGGAACCGTGATCGGCCCGGTCACCTGGCCTTCCCCCAGTGCTGCGGTATCCAGCACGGCCTTGCGGTCGATCGCGCAGGACATCGCCTGACGCACCTTCACATCCTGCATCGCCCCGCGCGAGGGGTTCAGTTGCAGCACGTTGTAGGAAATGCTGGGCGTGCGGTCCAGCTTCAGCCCGGCGACACCCGGCACCAGCGTGGCCACCAGCGGGTCGTTCAACAGCGCCATGTCGATCTGCCCGGCCCGCAGCGCTGCGAGGATCGCGGTTTCGTCCGGCAGCACGGAAATGTCGATCTCGTCCACGCCGACCTTGCCGCCCGCCCAGTTGGGGTTGGCCACCAGCACTTCCTTGGCATTCGGATCCCAGCTTTTCAGCTCGAACGGGCCGGACCCAAGCGCCTTGGTGCCAACGCTGCCGTCGGCGATCGCGCTGGCGGGAAGGATCGCGGCATTTACACCCGCCATCGCGGCAAGGATCGGCACGTCGGGCTGCGACAGCTTGAAGGTGACGGTCTGGGCATCCGGCGTCTCGATCGAGGCGATGGAAAGATAGTTCGACCGCGCCGCGGCGCCGGTCTTTTCGTCGAGAAGCCGCACAAACGACGCCTTGACGTCGGCCGAGGTCACCAGCGTGCCGTCGGAAAAGGCTGCCTTCGGATCGAGGTGAAAGGTCAGCGACAGGCCGTCCGGCGCGAAGTCCCAGCTTTTGGCGACGGCCGGCACGACGGCGAGCTTGTCATCCAGCCGCACCAGCGGTTCGTAAATCAGCTCCAGCAGGCGGATCGACGAAAACGCCGTCTGCTTCTGCGGATCAAGGCCGGTTGCGTCCTGCGACCAGGCCATGTGCAGCGCGGCCGCATTCGCGGTTCCCGCCAGCCCCAGGCACCCGACCAGGGCCGCAACGGCCACGCCGGATAGCGGGTTCAGTCCTCTTTGCTTTACCATGTCACTCTCCCTGTTGTTGGTCTTGTATCGGTTCGCTTCATTATGTCGGCCACGGCGCGAAATGCCCCCGTGGCCGGGTCGTTCCTTGGGCCGCCTCAGCCGCCGCCCTCGATCGCCAGACGCAGAAAGCCCCCGGCCCCCGCCAGCATCCCGCGTGCCGCCTGCGGCTCTTGCCCGGTCAGCATGACCAGAATAGCCAGCTTCACGTCGTGCCCGGTGCGGTCGAGCGCCGCATGGGCGGCCTCGGCGGTGCAGCCGCTGGCCTGCATCACGATCCGCACCGCGCGGGCCATCAGCTTCTGGTTGGTGGGGCGCACATCGACCATCAGGTTCTGATAGGTCTTGCCGATGCGGATCATGCTGGCCGTGGTCAGCATGTTCAGCACCAGCTTTTGCGCCGTGCCCGATTTCAGCCGGGTCGAGCCGGTCAGCACCTCGGGCCCGACCACCGGCGAAATCGCGATCTCGGCCAGCGTCGCAATGGCCGAGGCCGGATTGCACGACAGCGCGACCGTGGCGGCCCCGACGCCGCGCGCATGGGCCAGCGCGCCCAGCACATAGGGCGTGCGCCCGCTGACCGCGATGCCCACCACCACATCCTTCGCCGTCAGGCCGATCCCGCGCAGGGCGGCCGCGCCCGCCTCTGCATCATCCTCGGCGCCCTCGATCGAGGTGGTCAGCGCCGCAGGCCCGCCCGCGATCAGGCCCACCACCATGCCCGCAGGCACGCCAAAGGTTGGCGGGCATTCCGAGGCGTCCAGCACGCCCAGCCGCCCGCTGGTGCCCGCGCCGATATAGACCAGCCGCCCGCCCTGACCGAAGGCCGCCACGATCCGCTCGACGGCCGCGGCGATCTGCGGAATCACCCGGGCGACGGCCTCGGGAACCAGACGGTCTTCGTCATTGATGCGGTGCAGGATCTCGGTCGCGGGCAGCAGGTCGATATCCATCGTCCGCGGGTTGCGCCCCTCGGACACGAGGCCGTCGAGTTCAGACATCAGCGCGTGATCCTGCATCCGCCAACTCTCCCGTGCCTCGCGCATGTCGCCCGCGCGCCGGGCCGCGTTCGCGGGGATTCGCCCGGACCGCAAGATCACGCTAGAATTTATTATTCCCATCGTCAACATTCATCTGGAATATGATATTCCTATTCGACGGGCCGTCGGGCAATCTTTCCTGTCAATCGCGCCCCGCGTATTTTATCCAACGAGAACCTCGGGTCGCCGCCCTTTCAGCGCCCGCACACCGCCAAGGCAGCCATGTCCGTTCTGACGAAAATCCTGACCAACCTCGACACGATGGCCCCCGCCGATCGCGAGATCGGTCGCTATATCGCCGAGAACCCGGAAAAGATGCTGGGGCTGTCGTCGGCGGCGCTTGCCGCCGAAACCGGGCGCAGCCAGTCGAGCGTGGTGAAGTTCAGCCAGAAGCTGGGCTATGCCAGCTATCAGGATCTGAAACTGGCCGTCAGCACCGCCCGCGCGCACGAGGCGCGGCTGCCGACCGACGCGATCCACGGCAGCATCGAGCTGGGTGACGGTTTCCCGACCGTGCTGGAAAAGCTGCTGGGCAGCAAGGTGCGCGCGGTGCGCCAGACCCTTGCCGCCAACCCCGAGGCCGTGATCACCCGCGCGCTCGACGTGCTGGACGCGGCGCGGCGCATCAGCCTTGCCGGGGTCGGCGCCTCGTCGCTGGTGGCCAGCGACTTTTCGTTCAAGCTGATGAAGCTGGGCCGCAATGTCGTGCACGGCGGCGACAGCCATGTGCAGATGGCCAACGCAGCCGGGCTGGAGCCGGGCGACGTGCTGTTCGCGCTGTCCTATTCGGGCACCAGCGTCGAGACGCTGCGCATCGCCGAACGCGCCGCCGCCCGCGGCGCCACGGTTATCGCGGTAACCGGGTTGCAGGACAATGCGCTGGCCCGGGTGGCCGATATCGTGCTGCATACCGTGGCCGATGAAGATCGCGCCCGATCCTCGTCCATCACCGCGCGCGACGCACAACTGGCGCTGACCGACCTCTTGTTCCTGCTGACGGTGCAGCGCCAGCCCGACGCCGACGACTACATCCACAACAGCGAGGAAGCGGTGGCGGCGCTGAAGGCCATCGGGCCGGGTGGCGCGGCGCGGAAATAACGGCTCAGGCGGCGCGAAGCTCGGCGCCCGGATAGAACGCCGCCATCGTCAGCCCGCGCATCGCGTTCAGCACCATCAGCGACGCCCAAAGCCCGGTGTTCTGCCAGAGCGGGATCAACCCCGTCAGCGCCACGGCATAGCACGCCACCGAGATCGCCATCGCCTTCAGCATCGGCCGCGTCATCGTCGCGCCGATGAAAATGCCGTCGAACATCCAGCTTGCCACCCCCACCAGCGGCGCCGCCACCACCCAGGGCAGGAACGCCCGCGCCGTTTCGCGCACCCCCGGATCGGTCGCCATCAGGTCGATGATCTGCGGCCCGGCGAGCGCAAAGACCGCCGCCAGCGCCACCGCCCCGCCCGCGCCCCACTGGCCGGTCAGGATCGCCGCGCGGCGCACCACCACCGGCGCCCGCGCCCCCACCGCCTGCCCCACCAGCGATTCCGCCGCGAAGGCGAAACCGTCCAGCGCGAAGGCGGTAATCTCGATGAATTGCATCAGCACCTGATTGGCCGCCAGCGTGCGATCGCCGAACCCGGCCCCCAGAAAGACAAAGCTGGTGAAACAGCCCTGCAACAACACCGTGCGCAGCATGATGTCGGTGTTGAGCTTCAGCATCAGCTTCAGCCGCAGCCGGTCGAAGACCCGCGCCCAGTCGCGCCACTGATCCCCGGCAAACGCCGCGCGGCAAAGCCAGAGGCCAAGCGCCAGCCCGGTCCATTCGGCCGTCAGCGTCGCCGTCGCCACGCCGCGCACCCCCCAGCCGAGGCCCAGCACGAACCACAGATCAAGCCCGATGTTGACCAGGTTCATCCACAGTTGCAGCACCAGCACGCCGCGCGTGCGTTCGGTCGCGATCAGCCAGCCGGTCACGGCGTAAAGCGAAATCGTCGCGGGCGCGCCGAAGATGCGCAAGCTCAGATAGGCCCGTGCCAGCCGCTCCACCTCACCCGAAGCGGGGGCGAGGCGGAATGCGGCCCAGAACAGCGGCGCCTGCAGCAGAACCGCCGCCAGCCCGGCCGCCAAGCCGATCATCAGCGCCCGCATCAGGATCGCGCCGGTTTCGGCCACGTCGCCCGCGCCCTTGGCCTGCGCCACCATCCCCGAGGTGCCCATGCGCAGGAACCCGAAAATCCAGTAAACCGAGGCCAGCACGACCGAGCCGAGCCCGACCGCCCCGATCGGCGCCGCCTGCCCCAGTTGCCCCACCACGCCGGTATCGACAAGGCCAAGCAACGGCACCGTCGCATTCGACAGCACGATCGGCAGCGCGATCGCCAGCACCCGCCGGTGGGTCAGCCGCAGATCAGCCATCCCGGTTACGCGCCGCGTTCGGGCATCAGGAAATGCCCTGTCGCCTGCGCAAACAGGCGCGAGCGGTTGTCCTGCCACGCCTCGACATGCACCGAGGCATAGCGCCGACCCGACCGGTTGATGCGCGCCCGCGCATAGGCATCGCGCGGCAGGCCGGAGCGCAGGTAGTCCACGGTGAAGTCGATCGTCTTCGGCAGTCGCGGCAGATGGCTCGGGTGCAGCGTGGCGGGGTCCAGCCGCCCGGCCTCCATGTCTTCCCACAGCGCGGCCCAGGCCAGTTCGATGATCGCGGTGATTTCCAGAAACGCCGCCGTGCCGCCGCCATGCAGGGCGGGCAGAATCGGGTTGCCGATCAGCTTGTCGGCATAGGGCAGGATCGCCGTCAACTCGTCGCCGCGCCGGTCGAATTCGACGCCCAGAAACTGGATGTAGGGCACGCCGTTCACCAGCGCGTGCAGGGCCGCGTCGCGCCGCTGCTTGATCACCTGCACGGGTTCGGGCTTGGGCCGGGTCATGTTGCACGCTCCACGGTAAAGGCGGCGCTGGCGGTGGCCACCGGTCGCGCATCATCATCGTCCGTCGCGGTCGCGCGCACGAAGGCCACCGTGCGGGTGACGTGATAGCATTCGGCCCGTGTGCGGATGCGCTGGCCCGGCGTCGCGGGCCGCATGTAGTCGATCCGCAGGTCGAGGGTGGCCGTTCCGGCCGCGCCGGTGGCGTGGTTCATCACCGCCGCTCCGCAGCAGGTATCCATCAGCGCGAACACCGCGCCGCCGTGAATCACCCCGGTCGACGGGTCGCCGATGAAACGTTCGTCATAGGCCATCGACAGTTCCGCCACGCCGTCGCCCACCGCGTCAAGCTGCATCCCCAGCGCCCGCGCATGCGGAATCGCCTCGATGAACTGTCGCGCGATGCGCGTGCGCTGTTCGGTCATGCTGTCGTCTCCCGTTCGCCGTTCCGTTATTCGCTCTCGGCACCGGCGCCGCAAGGGGCTTTGCGCGCGCTGATTGCACGGGGGGGCACAAGCGGCTAGCCTGCGGCCAGGAGGCACCGATGACCGACGGCCTGATCAGTTTCAAAGACATGTGCGCCCGTTTTGATACGACGCCACGCACGCTGCGCTATTACGAATACATCGAATTGCTGTCGCCGCAGAAAGAGGGCCGCGCCCGTTTCTATGGCCCGCGCGAGGTCGCGCGGATGACGCTGATCCTGCGCGGCCGCCGCTTTGGCTTCAGCCTGGAGGAGATCCGGCAGTGGCTGGAACTTTACGGCATGCGCGGCACCCGCCCGCAGATGGAGGAATGGATCAACCTGGCCAACCGTCAGCTTGACGTGCTGGCCGGGCAGAAGGCGGAACTGGAAGCGACCATCGCCGATCTGCGCGCGCTGCGCGACCAGACCGCCGAGTCGCTGGCGGCAGAGTAACGCCGCCCGCCGGTCACTCGCCGCGCAGCACCGAAGCCAGCGGCTTGAACATCTCGGCATTGGCGGCGATCAGCGCGCCCTTTTCCAGCACGTCATCGCCCTCACGCACCGGGCCGACGATCCCGCCCGCCTCGCGCACAAGAATGATCCCGGCGGCGATGTCCCAGGCGTGCAGCCCGCGTTCCCAATAGCCGTCGTACCGCCCCGCCGCGACATAGGCGAGGTCGAGCGCCGCCGCCCCCCAGCGCCGCACACCCGCGCAGGCGGGCATCAGACGGCCAAGGTCTTGCAGCGTCGCGGGCAGCGTGCCGCGCCCACCGAACGGCACGCCGGTGGCAAAGATGCACTCGATCATCTTGGTGCGCCCCGAGACGCGCAGCCGCTGCTGGTTCATCCAGGCGCCCTGGCCCTTTTCGGCCACGAACATTTCATCCTTCGCGGCGTCGAAGACCACGCCCGCGACAATCTCGCCCTTGTGTTCCAGCCCGATCGACACCGCCCAGTGCGGCAGTCCGTGCAGAAAGTTGGTGGTGCCGTCCAGCGGATCGACGATCCAGCGCCGGGTCGGATCGGCGCCCTCGACCGCGTCGCTTTCCTCGCCGACCCAGCCATAGGTCGGCCGCCCGCCCATCAGTTCCTCGCGGATGATCGCCTCGGCGGCGGTGTCGGCGCGCGAGACGAAATCCCCCGGCCCTTTCGAGGACACCTGCAGGTTCTCCACCTCGCGGAAGTCCTTCACAAGGCTGCGGCCCGCCTTGCGGGCGGCCTTCATCATCAGGTTGAGGTTCGCGCTGCCTTGCATCGGTCGGGCTCCAGATCGGTCAGCGGGAGCGTATAGGCGCGTTGGCGCGCGAAGGAAAGAGGGCCTGCGCCGTCCGGGCGGATCGGGTGGATCGCGGGGCCGATCACCCATCGGACACAACAGGGTGAGCCGCGGTTTCGGCAGGGCCCCGCCGAAAACCGCGCGCCGCACGGGCGGCAACCGGCCGGATTCGGTCGGTTTGCCCGGCTCACGGGCCGAATCCGGCCGCCGGGCCTTGTGATGCGGCGCGGCGCCGCAATCTGCAAAGGGCGGCGTCACAATGCGCCGCACCTGTGATGAGAGGAGATTGACGATGCGACGCAAACTCATGGCTCCCGCTTTGCTCGCCGCCATCCTTGCCGGTGGCCTGCCCGCCATTGCCGAACCCCCAACCGTGTCCGGCGTGACCGTGCATGTGGACCTGAGCGCGATGCGCGATCCGGGGGCATCCGTCCACTACGCGCATCTTGACGAGGATCTGACCTCGGCCATTTCCGACCGCCTCGCGAAGGACGGCCGGATCGCCAAGACCGGTCTGCACCTCGACATCCGGGTGAAGGCGGTCGCGGTTCCGCCCGCCGGGTCCACCGCGCAGGGGCAGGCCACGCCCGAACTGACCGCCGCGGTGATCGAGATGGCGCCGGGCACCGAGGCCGGCTCGGCCAACGGTACGGGCACGGCACCCGGCGCGCGCAAGGCCTACACCTTGACCGTGACCGCAAAGGACGGGTTGGCCACGCCAGACATCTCGCAAGCGGTTACCGTCGTGGCGCCGAGCGCGCAGGACTACTACGAGGCGATGGTCCTGCACTTCGCCGATTCTGTGGTGCAAAGCCTCTAAGAACCGCGGGCGGCCCCGCCCCCCAGGGCCGCCCCTACCCTCGCTGCAGCTTCACCGGCTCGCTGCGCCCCAGCCGCAGGAAATGCGCCATGAAGGGTTTGGTCGCGTCCTCGTCGCGTGTGGCGGCATAGAGCCGCTTGACCAGCCCCTTTTCCGTCACCGGCCGCGTCACATAGTCGGTGTTGGTCTTGACCTGCCGCACCACCCAGTCGGGCAGCACCGACACGCCGCGGTTGGCCGCCACCAGCATCAGGATCACCGCCGTCAGCTCGACCTGCCGCACCCCGCGCGGTTCGACCTTCGCAGGGGTCAGCAACTCGCTGAAGATATCCAGCCGGGCCCGGTCCACCGGGTAGGTGATCAGCAGCTGGTCGCGAAAGTCCTCGGCCACCACGAAGGGCTTTTCCGCCAAGGGGTTCTGTGACGAGGCGACGAACACCGGCGCATAGTCGAACAGCGGGTTGAAGACGACGCCCGGCAGATCTTCGGGGTCCGACGACACCACCAGATCAACCTCTTCGCGCACCAGCGCGGGCAGCGCGCCGAAGGCAAGGCCGGGACGGATATCGACGTCGATATCGGGCCAAGCGTGGCGAAACTTCTCCAGAACCGGGAACAGCCAGTCAAAGCAGGCATGGCACTCGATCGCGATATGCAGCCGCCCCGATTTGCCCGATTGCAGGGCGCGGAACTCGTCATCCAGCGCGTCGATCTCGGGCAGCACCTTTTCGGCTACCCGGAGCAGGCGCATCCCGGCGGCCGACAGCTTCAGCGGCTTCGAGCGGCGCACGAACAGCTCTACCCCCGCCTGATCCTCCAACCCCTTGATCTGATGTGACAACGCCGATTGTGTCATGTTCATCATGTCGGCCGCACGGGCCAGCCCGCCCGCATCATGGATCGCCTTGATGGATCGAAGGTGGCGGAATTCCAGATGCATCTTGCGGTCAGCCTCATGTTGATCTTGAAGATTATGAATTTGTCTCACGTCGCGGGCCGTGGGACAAGGGGGCAACCAAGGAGTTTCCCATGCCCGTTCCCGCCGTGTCCTTCGAGTTCTTCCCGCCGCAATCGCTGGAGGCCAGCTTTCGCCTGTGGGAAACGGTGCAGATGCTGGCGCCGCTGAAACCTTCCTTCGTTTCGGTGACTTATGGCGCAGGCGGCACCACCCGCAAGCTGACCCATGACGCGGTAACGACGATCGGCAAGGCGACCGGCCTGAAAGTTGCCGCGCATCTGACCTGCGTCGACGCGACCAGGGCCGAGACGCTGGCGATCGCCGAAAGCTACGCCGCCGCCGGGATCACCGACATCGTCGCGCTGCGGGGCGACGCGCCGAAGGGTGCCGCCCGGTTCGCGCCGCATGCGGACGGCTTTGCCAGTTCGGTCGAGCTGATCGAGGCGCTGGCGGCCAGCGGCCATTTCACCCTGCGCGTCGGCGCCTACCCCGACCGTCACCCGGATGCGGCAGATGCACAGGCCGACGTGCGCTGGCTGAAGCGCAAGATCGACGCGGGTGCCGCCGCGGCCATCACCCAGTTCTTCTTTGAGCCGGAAACCTTCCTGCGGTTCCGCGATGCCTGCGCCGATGCGGGCATCACCGCCCCGATCATCCCCGGCATCCTGCCGATCGAGAACTGGGACGGCGTGAAGAAGTTCGCCGCCCGCTGCGGCACCAAGGTGCCGCAATGGCTGGATGACGCCTTCGCCCATGCCAAGCGGGACGGGCGCGAGGAATTGCTGGCCACCGCCCTTTGCGCCGAACTGTGCGACACGCTGATCGGCGAGGGCGTGCAAGACCTGCATTTCTACACCCTGAATCGCCCGCACCTGACCCGCGACGTTTGCCATGCGCTGGGGATCACCCCCGAGGTTGCGCTGGAAAAGGTCGCCTGAGGTCGGGCCCTGGAACTCACTGCTTGCGCGCCGGATCCCTGTCCACGTGCGCAAGAACCTTCAGGCCGCGCCCACATGGTCGGACGCGGCCTCTTTTCTTCCGCCGCACCGGAAAGCCGACTAAGGTCGGCGGCAACGAGGTGCCCATGACCGACCAGACCCCACCCGACCGCGCCACCGTCCTGTCGCGTTCCGGGCTCGACTACATGCGCGGCATGCTGGCGGGCGAACTGCCCCGCGCGCCCATTGCCGAGACGATGAACTTTCGCCTGCACGGCGTCGATCCCGGCCGCGTCGCGTTCCGGGGCAGCCCGCTGGCCGCGCATGGCAACCCCTTCGGCGCCACGCATGGCGGCTGGTACGGCGCCATCCTCGACAGCGCGCTGGGGTGCGCGGTGATGACGACAGTGCCGCAGGGATCGGTTTACACCACGCTGGAATACAAGGTGAACATCACCCGTGCCCTGCCGCCGGGCATGGCGGCCGAGGCCATCGCCACCGTCGCCCATGCCGGACGCAGCACGGCCGTTGCCACAGTGGAGTTGCGCGGGCTGGAGGATGGGCGGCTTTACGCGACCGGATCGACGACCTGCCTGATCATGACCGGCTGAGCGGCGCCGCCCAGCCCGCCAGCCCGTCGTAGGCGCGCCGCCACCACGGCTGGTTATGCGCCTCGAACCAGGCCGCGGCACTCGGGTGCACCGCTTCGGACGGATCAGCCCCGACCAGCCGCCGCCGCCGGGTCAGGAACAGCTTGCCCGACCCGCTCCAGGTGCCCAGCATCGGCGCATCGGCATCGCAGGGAAAGCGCGTCCGCCACCCTTCGGGCAGCGGCATCCCGGCCGCCACCGCCTTTTCGAGCATCCAGACCAGCGGAATGTTCGACAGTGGCCGCGCCCGCGCATATCGGCCCAGCATCCCGCCCACATCGCCATGCGCACCACGAAACCAGACCTGCTCGACCCGACCCGTCCAATCCTCGTGGCTTTCCCACAGCACCGGCGCGAAGGCCACCCGCGTTTCATCCAGCGCCAGCGCCTGAAACCCGCGCCGGATCGTCGGGCCAAGCTGGTGGTTGTGGAAGGCGTGGCGGGTCTGGCTGTAGCGGCGGATGACCGGATAGGGCAGCCCCAGCGCCTTGACCGTATCCCAGACGCCGACCATCTCGATCTCGACCTGATCGTGGCAGTAAATCCGGGAAAACGCCGCCGCCGCGTCGCTGTCGGGCGTCAGTTGATAATGCCGGTAGGCCATCACGACATTGCGCACCGTGGCCTGTTCGGCGCGCAGCAGGCCGACGCGGTCGATCACCCCGGCCAGCGAGCGCGCGGCATAGGCGCCGCGCGAATAGCCCAGCAGATAGATGCGGTCGCCCGGCCGATAGCGAGAGGCGAGAAAGCCATAGGCGCGGCGGATCTGACGGTTGATCCCGCGCCCCTCCAGCACCTCATGGGTGCGGGTCCAGGCGGTCCACTGGATGCCCGCCTCGTAATAGACCGAAAGCCGCGCCGAGGGCGTCAACTCGCGCAGCAACCGGTAGGTCAGACCGGCGTTGGTTTCCTGCCCCGGCAGAAGGCTGGACATCGTGCCGTCGAGGATCACCACATGGTCGACCGCGCCGCGCACCGGCGTCGTTTCGGGGCTGTGAGCCTCGATCGCCGACGGTCGCAACCAGCGGCTAATCCGATTCCGCAGACGACGCATCACCCGCATCCTTCCGTGCCCGGCCAGTCAGCCGGGTGGAATGTCAGGCTATCACAGCCGCAACTCTTTGCGCAGCGCACATTTTCTTGACGAGGGGTCCTGCGGCCGACCTGTTGCAGGCCGACCGCGGGAACCGGATCAGCCGCGCAGTGCCAGCACGGTGGCGAGGCCGAGATCGCCGAAGCCGTTGAACCGCGTGTTGGTCGCCATCGAATAGGCGCCCATGCCGTGGAACAGCACGTAGTCGCCTTCCTCCATGTCGCCCGGCAGGGCAATGTCGCCGGGCAGCCGGTCCACGCTGTCGCAGGTCGGCCCGAACACGATGCGGTTCACCGTCTCGCCGGTGCGGCGGGCGCCGGTGGATGCGCGCACCTCAATCCGGTCGATCACGCCGATCATCGGCAGTTCGGTCAGCGCGCCATAGACGCCGTCGTTCAGGAAGACGTGCAGCCCGTCGCGGATGGCGTTGACCCGCGCGGCCAGCACAAAGGCTTCGGCGACCAGACCACGGCCCGGCTCGCAGATCAGCGCGGGGCGGTTGTCGCCAAACGCTTCGGTCGCGGCGCGGTCGATCAGGGCGAAGGTCGCCTCGATCCGCGGCATCACTTCGTTCAGGCGGTGCGACGGGAAGCCACCGCCGACGTTCAGCCGGGCAAGCGAGACGCCCGCAGCGCGCGCGATTTCGGCCGCGGTGTGGATGTAGGTTTCCCACGCCGCCGGGTCGGTGCATTGCGTGCCGGGGTGGAAGGTCAGCGACGGGATGAACCCATAGCCCGCCGCCTCGCGCAGCAGATCGGCGGCCACTTCGACCGTCGCGCCAAACTTGGCGCCAAAGTTGTAGGCCGCGCCCGACACCGGCAATTTGAAGCGCACCGAAATCTCGCAGCCCTCGGGCGGCACCATTTCGGCCAGCTTCTTCAGCTCGGAATGGCTGTCGACCGAGTAGGACTTGACCTCCATCTCGACCGCCACGGCGATTTCGGAGCGCGCACGGACCGGGTTGTTGTAGTGCAGCGCCGCATCGGGGCAGAGTCGGCGGATCATGCGAATCTCGGCGGGCGAGGCGACGTCGAAGCCGCGGATGCCGGCGGCGGCGAGGTTTTCGATGACGATCTCGTCGGGGTTCGACTTGACGGCATAGGTCACCAGACCCGGAAAGCCGTCAAGAAAGCGCCGCGCGGTGGCTTGCAAGACCGCGGGCGAGAAGAACATCACCGGCGCGTCAGGCTGCGATTTCGCCAGAAATTCGGAAGGATTTGTCCAGATCGTTTTCGAGAGCCCCATCGGCGGTGTCCTTTCATTCTGCCAACAGAGCGCAGCCTTCCCCAGCCCTGGAATACCAGTTCGGAGCCGCTTACGCGTTCAACCAAACCAGGCCAGGTGCGTATGAGCCGCCCTTTTCCTGAAAACGAAGTCTGCTGCATATGCGCGACAACTTCACCGATGAAAAGAGTTGAATCGTCCGAAATTCCCGGCAGAATGACGAAAACATAAGGCAGAATGATGGACGACCTCGACGACAAGCTTCTGGCGGCCCTTGCGGCGGATTCGAGCACCTCGACCTCGCGTCTCGCGCGGCGGTTCAAGGTGGCACGCTCGACCGTGCAGGCCCGGATCGAGCGGATGGAACGCACCGGCATCATCGCGGGCTACACCGTCCGGCTGGGCAATGTGGTGCTGGCGCGCCGGATTCGCGCGACCGTGCTCTTGCAGATCGAGCCGCGCGGCGGCCCCACCATCCTGCAGCGCCTGAAGGTCATGCCAGAGGTGGAACTGGCCCATACCACCACCGGCCGCTTCGACCTGATTCTGCAGGTCGCGGCGGAAACCACGCAAGAGCTTGACGGCGTGCTGGACCAGATCGGCGCCATCCCCGGCGTGCGCGGAACCGAAAGCCTGATCCAGCTGTCGACCCGGATCGACCGGGCGGTGTAAGGCGGCGCGATTCCGCTGCGAACGGCCGAACCGGCGCCTGCGGTCTTCGGAGCTTCGCAGAGGTCGTGTATCGTCTGCCCCGGACGTGTCGAGGTGGGATTCGGTGCGGACCCGCCAAGCCAGATGGAGGAGCGACCATGACCGCCTCGCAGCAAGGTACCCCGTGCTGGTACGAACTGATGACGACCGACCTCGACGCGGCGCAGGCGTTCTATGGCCCGCTGATGGGCTGGACCATTGCCAGCGCCGGGATGCCCGGCTTCGACTATCGCCTCGCGAACATCGCGGGCAGCATGGTTGCCGGTCTCTGGGCGGCGGACAATTCAGCAATTCCGCCGTCGTGGTTGATCTATTTCGCCGTCGATGACGCCGACGCCACCGCTGCGGCCGCAAAGGCGGCGGGCGGGCAGGTCTACAAGGAACCCGCCGACATTCCCGGCACCGGCCGCTTTGCTGTGCTCGGCGATCCGCAGGGCGCGGCCTTCGGCATCCTGCAACCGCTGCCCGGCGGCACCGGCGGCGCCTTCGACCAGCAAAAACCTGGCCACGGCAACTGGAACGAGCTGCGCACGCCCGACCCCGCGGCCGCACTGACCTTCTACGGCGCCCTCTTCGGCTGGACCGAAAGCCGCCGGATGGACATGGGGCCGATGGGCAATTACCACCTCATCGCCCATCAGGGCACCGAGATCGGCGGAACCTTCGGCCCCGGCGGTGACGTGCCGCCGCACTGGCTGCCCTATTTCGGCACCCCCTCTGCCAATGCCGCCATCGACGCGCTGAGCGCCGGGGGCGGCAAGCTGGTGCGCGGCCCGGATGAGGTTCCGGGCGGTGCCTTCACCGTGCAGGCCACCGACCCGCAGGGCGCCCACTTCGCCGTGGTCGGCCCGAAGTAACCGGCCCCGGCCGGGGCCAGGGGCAAACGCCCTTGGCCTTGGCCTGATCCTCCGGTAATCCGGTGCGCGAACAAGGAAAGACGCACCGATGCCGATGGAAAAGACCTTCGATGCCGCCGAGGCGGAGCCCCGCCTTTACGCCGCCTGGGAACAGGCGGGCGCCTTTGCCGCCGGGGCCAATGCCAAACCGGGGGCCGAGCCGTTCTGCATCATGATCCCGCCGCCGAACGTGACCGGCAGCCTGCACATGGGCCACGCCTTCAACAACACGCTTCAGGACATCCTGACCCGCTGGCACCGGATGCGCGGCTTCGACGTGCTCTGGCAGCCCGGCACCGACCACGCGGGCATCGCCACCCAGATGGTGGTGGAACGCGAACTGGCGCTGACCCAGCAACCCGGCCGCCGCGCGCTGGGGCGCGAGAAATTCATCGAGAAGGTCTGGGAGCAGAAGCAGAAATCCGGCAACACGATCATCGGCCAGTTGAAGCGCCTCGGCGCCTCCTGTGACTGGTCGCGCACCGCCTTCACCATGTCCGGCGCCCCCGGCGCGCCTGCGGGCGAGGCGGGCAACTTCCACGATGCCGTCATCAAGGTGTTTGTGGAGATGTACCACAAGGGCCTGATCTATCGCGGCAAGCGGCTGGTGAACTGGGATCCGCATTTCGAAACCGCGATCTCCGACCTCGAGGTGGAGCAGGTCGAGGTGAACGGCAACCTCTGGCGCCTGCGCTATCCGCTGGCGGACAACGAGAGCTACGACCACCCCGTGGCCTTCGACGACGAGGGCCGCGCGACCGAGTGGGAGCCGCGCGGCTATCTGGTGGTGGCGACGACCCGCCCCGAGACGATGCTGGGCGATACCGGCGTGGCGGTGCATCCGACCGACATCCGCTATGAACACCTGATCGGCAAGCATGTGGTGATGCCCGTCACCGGCCGCCGCATCCCCATCGTCGGCGACGCCTACGCCGACCCCGACAAGGGCACCGGCGCGGTGAAGATCACCCCGGCGCATGATTTCAACGACTGGGGCGTGGGCACCCGCACCGGCCTGCGCGTCATCAACGTGATGGACACCCGCGCCGCCATCGCGCTGAAAGACAACGCCGATTTCGCCGAGGGCTGCCCGGCTGACATGGTTGCCGCCGCGGTAGAGATGTTCCACGGCCGCGACCGCTATGAGGTGCGCGAGGCCATCGTGACGCTGGCCCGCGATGAAGGCTGGCTGGACGGCATCGACGCCGACAAGCACATGGTGCCGCACGGCGACCGCTCCAAGGTCGCCATCGAGCCGTTCCTGACCGACCAGTGGTTCGTTGCGACCGACAAGATCGTCGGCCCCGCGCTGGACGCGGTGCGCGACGGGCGCACGCAGATCCTGCCGGAGCGGGATACGAAGACCTATTTCCACTGGCTGGAGAATATCGAGCCGTGGTGCATCTCGCGCCAACTCTGGTGGGGGCATCAGATCCCGGTGTGGTATGGGCCGGAGGTTGACGGCTCTGGAAAAATATTGCCCCACGGGACGAAAATCTTCTGCGGGCCAGATTTTGCAGCGGTGCAGGCCGAAGCACAGAAGTATTACCGAGACTGCCTGCATGACGACAGACGCATCTTGAAAATCGAAGAGCTCATCGGCTCACCTGAAGATGTCTTGGAGAAAACGGAGTGGTGGCACTTCACACGTTGGCTGGGCGAGGAGTCACTTTATTGGGGTGCGACGATTAACGCTAGCAACCTGCGTTGGTCAATGTCGTCACTGAAACACACGCTGTATCTTCAGCGCGACCCCGACGTCCTCGACACCTGGTTCTCTTCCGGCCTCTGGCCCATCGGGACCCTCGGCTGGCCGGAACAAACCCCGGAACTGCAGAAATACTTCCCCACCTCGGTCCTCGTGACCGGGTTCGACATCATCTTCTTCTGGGTCGCCCGGATGATGATGATGCAGCTGGCCGTGGTGGATGAAATCCCCTTCCGCACCGTCTACGTCCACGCCCTTGTGCGGGACGAGAAGGGCAAGAAGATGTCGAAATCGCTCGGCAACGTGCTCGACCCGCTGGAGCTGATCGACGAATACGGTGCCGATGCGGTGCGGTTTACCGTCACCGCGATGGCGGCGATGGGGCGCGACCTGAAACTGTCGACCGCCCGCATCGCCGGCTATCGCAACTTCGGCACCAAGCTGTGGAACGCCTGCCGGTTCGCCGAGATGAATGGCGTCTGGGACGGCCACGCGACGCAAGCCACCCCGCCGCAGCCGAAGGCCACCGTGAACCGCTGGATCGTGGGCGAGGTCGCCCGCGCCCGCGAGGCGGTGGATGACGCGCTGGCCGCCTTCCGCTTCGACGGCGCGGCGAACGCGCTTTACGCCTTCGTCTGGGGCAAGGTCTGCGACTGGTACGTGGAATTCGCCAAGCCGCTGTTCGACAGCGAAGACACCGCCGCGGAAACCCGCGAAACGATGGCTTGGGTGCTGGACCAGTGCATGATCCTCTTGCACCCGATCATGCCCTTCGTCACCGAAGAGCTGTGGGGCACCACCGGCAGCCGCGCCAAGCCGCTGATCCACGCCGACTGGCCCGGCTACGGCGCCGACCTGATCGACCCGGCGGCCGACCGCGAGATGAACTGGGTGATCGCGCTGATCGAGGAAATCCGCTCGGCCCGCGCCCAGATGCATGTGCCGGTGGGCCTGAAGCTCGACATGCTGCAACTGTCGCTGGATGAGGCTGGCCGCGCGGCCTGGGCGCGCAACGAGGCGCTGATCAAGCGCCTCGCCCGGATCGAAAGCCTGACCGAAGCCGAAGCCGCGCCGAAGGGTGCGCTGTCGATCGCGGTCGAAGGCGGTGCCTTCGCGATCCCGCTGGAAGGCATCATCGACATCGCCGAGGAAAAGGCCCGCCTGTCCAAGACGCTGGAAAAGCTGGAAAAAGACCTGAACGGACTGCGCGCGCGACTGGCAAACCCGAAGTTCGTCGCCTCGGCGAAGGAAGAGGTGGTGGACGAAACCCGCGCCAACCTCGAACAGGGCGAAGACGAGGCGGGCAAGCTGCGCGCGGCGCTGAGTCGGTTGGCCGAGGTGGGATGAGAGCGGGGGCTTGCCTGCTGATGGGTCAGCTGGACTGAGGTGTCATCCCCGCCAGCCGTGTCATCCCCGCGCAAGCGGGGATCTCTTGGTCCATGCGAGCGGTTGGCGATCCCCGCTTGCGCGGGGATGACACTGGAGCGCCCCCCTACGCCACATCCGTCATCTTCAGCGGCATGTCGTCATGCACCGGCACGGTCTGGCGTTCGATCATCCGATGAACGCGCGGCGGGGCGTCGCCGCGGTGCAGTGCCATCACCCGTTCGGTCACCTCGGCGTCGGCCTTGGTCCGCCGTTCCTGATGGCGGACGTAATCGACCCAGGTCGGCACGTGATAGCTTTCGGTCCACAGCTCGGGACTTTCCAGATCGCGCAGCAGCGCCCATTGCCGCGCGCCGTCGCGCAGCCGGATGCGGCGGCGCTGGCGCATCACCGCCAGAAACTCCTCCACGTCGCCCTGCGCGATCCGGTAGTCGATCATCACCATCACCGGGCCGCTGCGCGGCTTCAAATCCAGCCGCAGCGCCGGTTCCTGCCAGCGCCCCAGCGGATCAAGGTCGAGGTTGCCGAACTCGGCCAGCCCCAGCCAACGCCCGGCGAAGACCCCCACGAAGAGCACGACACCCGAGGCCGCCAGCGACCAGACCGGCCCCTGCGCGTCGGCCAGCACACCCCAAAGCCAGCTGCCCAGCGCCATGCCGCCAAAGGTTGCCGTCTGGTAGAACGACAGCGCCCGCCCAACGACCCAGCGCGGCGTCGACAGTTGCACCGTCACGTTGAACAGCGACAGCGCCAGCACCCAGCAGGCCCCCGTCACCGCCAACGTCAGGCAGCTCAGCACCAGCAGCTTGCTGGCCGCCAGCCCCTCTACCCCGACGGCAAAGCCGAGGAAGGCGATCCGGATCAGCGTCTCGTTGCGCACCAGCGTCGACAGCCGCTGGCTGACCAGCACGCCGCCGATGGCGCCAAGGCCGAAGCTGCCCAGAAGCAGGCCATAGGTCAGCGCGGTTCCCTTCAGCACGTCCGCCGCCACCACCGGCAACAGCGCCAGCACCGACGAGGCGGCAAAGCCGAACAGCGCGCCGCGCGCCATCACCTTCATCAGCGCGGGCGACATCGAGACATAGCGCAGCCCCGCCGACAGCGCCGAGGGCAGATGTTCGCGCGGCAGCCGCCGTTCCTTCGTTTCCGGCTTCCAGCGCAACAGCGCCCAGACCAGCGCCACATAGCTTGCCGCGTTCACGCCGAAGGCCGCGCCCGCCCCTGCAGCCGCCACGATCGCGCCGCCCAGCGCCGGCCCGACCGAGCGCATCAGGTTGAACCCCATCGAGTTCAGGCCGACCGCACCGCGCACCTCGCCGCGCGGCACCACATCGCCGACCGAGGCCTGCCACGACGGGTTGTAAAGCGCGCCACCCGCCCCGATCAGAAAGGTGAAGGCCAGAATCACCCAGGGCGTCACCAGCCCCGTATAGGCCATCGCCGCCAGCACCGCCGATGCGACCAGCATGAACACCTGCGCCCAGATCATCACCTGGCGGCGGTCGAAATTATCCGCCAGGGCCCCGGCGAGCAGCGAAAACGCCATGTAGGGCAACACATTGGCCGCCTGCACCAGCGCCACCATGTCGTTCGAGGCCGCAAGCTCGGTCATCAGCCAGGCCGCGCCGACGCCTTGGATCAGGCTGCCGAGGTTCGAGATGTTCGAGCCGATCCACAGGTCGCGAAACGTCCGGTGCCGTAGCGGGGCCAGCACGGGCTGGCGGGTTCTTGTCGTCGTTTCCTGATCCATCACACCCTCCGCCCTGCGATATGACGCCGCATGGGCGGGAACCTCAACCCCCCAAACCGCCTTGCCGGTGTCACCGAAATCCGCTTGAGTGCCGCCATGACCGGACCCCGCTTCACCCCCCTCGCGCAAAGCCTGCCCGCCACCGTGCCCTTCGTCGGGCCCGAGACGCAGGAACGCGCCCGCGGCCGCGCTTTCATTGCCCGCCTTGGCGCCAACGAATCCGTTTTCGGCCCCTCGCCGAAGGCCGTCGCCGCCATGCAGGCCGCCGCCGCCGAGTGCTGGATGTATGGCGATCCGGAAAACCACGACCTGCGCGCGGCGCTTGCCGCCCATCACGGCGTCACCCCGGCCAACATCGTGGTTGGCGAGGGCATCGACGGGCTGCTGGGCTACCTTGTCCGCCTTGTCGTCTGCCCCGGCGATCCGGTCGTCACCTCGGATGGCGCCTACCCCACCTTCAACTTCCATGTCGCGGGCTTCGGCGGCGCGCTGCACAAGGTGCCCTACCGCAACGACGCCGAAGACCCCGACGCCCTGATCAGCGCCGCCGCCGCCACGCGCGCCAGGCTGATCTACCTTGCCAACCCCGACAATCCGATGGGCAGCGCCCATCCCGCCGCGGTGATCGCCGACATGATCGCCCGCGTCCCCGACGGCACGATTCTGATCCTTGACGAGGCCTATATCGACCTTGCGCCCGACGGCACCGCCCCCGCGATCGACGCCGAGGACCCGCGCGTGATCCGGATGCGCACGTTCTCCAAGGGCTATGGCATGGCAGGGGCCCGCGTCGGCTATGCCATCGGCGCGCCGCCGCTGATCCAGGCCTTCGACAAGATCCGCAACCACTTCGGGATGAGCCGGATTTCACAGGCAGGCGCCCTCGCCGCCCTGGCGGACCAGCCCTACCTGACCGAGGTGAAGGCCAGGGTCGCCCGCGCCCGCGACCGCATCGCCGCCATTGCGCGCGCCAACGAGTTGACGCCGCTGCCCTCGGCCACCAACTTCGTCACCATCGACTGCGGGCAAGATGGTGCCTTCGCCCGTCGCACGCTGCAGGGCCTCGTCGCCCGTGGCATCTTTGTGCGCATGCCCTTCGTCGCGCCGCAGGACCGCTGCATCCGCGTCAGCTGCGGCACCGATGCGATGCTCGACGCCTTCGCCGCCGCCCTGCCCGAGGCGCTGGACGAAGCCCGCGGCGCCTGAGCCGCGCCTACCGCCCGGCCACCACCCGCGCCGCCGCCGCCAGTGCGCCCGCCCCGTGCGGGATATCCAGCGCCAGCATCCCGGCCTCCATCACGCTCAACGCGCCCAGCGTCATGTGGGCGTTCACATGGCCCATATGCGCCACCCGCAGGAAACCGTGATAGGCCGGGTCGGCAGGCTCTGCCATGCCAAGCCCGATCCCCAGCGTCACGCCGGCCTGATGTTCCGTCCAGCGGCGCAAGGCGGTTGCGTGCGGCGCCCCCAGCCGCGCGGCGGTGACGGAATGGCCGCGAAAGGCCGGATCGGCCACGTTCAGCGCGATGGCCGGATTGCCCGCGCCCCAGGCATCGAACGCCGCCCAGACGCTGCGCGCCAGCACCGCATGGCGGGCCCAGGCGGCTTCCAGCCCCTCTTCATGCAGCAGCATCGTCAGCGACTCGGCCACCCCGTAAAGGTGCTGGGTCGGCGCGGTGCCACAGAAATACTGCCAGAACTCCTGCGGTGCGGCGCGCGGCGCCCAATCCCAATAGGGCGTGCAAAGATCGCCGCCCTGACAGCGTGCCTTGGCCTTGTCGGAAAACCACAGGAACCCCAGCCCCGGCGGCGTCATCAGCCCCTTCTGGCTGGCCGCCACCAGCAGATCGACGCCCCAGGCATCCATCCGCATTTCATCGCAGCCGAGCGAGGCGACCGCGTCCACCGCCAGCAGCGCCGGATGGCCGGTGGCGTCCAGCACCGCGCGCAGCCCTGCGATGTCGTTCTTGACCGAGCTTGCGGTGTCGACATGTGTCGCCAGCACCGCCTTGATCCGGCGCCCGGCATCGGCGCGCAAGGCGGTCTCGACCCGGCCCAGATCCAGCGGCGACGACCTGCCGAAATCGAGCACCTCGACCGCCACGCCCATCCGCCGCGCCGACTCGGCCCAGCCGACGCCAAACCGCCCCGTCGCCAGCACCAGCGCCCTGTCGCCGCGCGAAAACAGGTTGGCGTTGGCCGCTTCCCAGGCGCCATGCCCGTTGACGATGTAGATTGCCACATGCGCCGTGGTGCCCGCCAACGCCTTCAGGTCGGCCGCGATCCGCGCCGTCAGGTCGTGCAACGGCCCTTCGTAGATGTTGGGCGAGGGTCGGTGCATCGCGGCCAGCACCCGGTCGGGTACGACCGAGGGGCCGGGAATGGCAAGGTAGGGGCGACCGTTTGCAAGGCTCATCACAGACTCCATCGGGGACCTGTCGGACGTAGAACCCCCGCTGGTGAACGTCAATCGGGTGCCTTGCTTGCCTGCCCCGGCGTTTCCCGCTAGACCGCGCTGCAATCGCAACCCCGGGGTGGCCCCGCGCATGTCTCCGTTTCCCATGACACCGGTCGAAGGCCGCAGGCCGACGTGACGGCGGTTTCGCTTCTTCGCTGGATGTGGCGCGACTATCTGCGCCCGCATATCCCGATCCTCGCCATCGCGCTGGCGCTGATGAGCGTCGAGGGCGGCACGCAGGGCGCGCTGTCCTACCTGATCCAGCCGATGTTCGACCGCATCACCGTCGGCGGCCGGACCAGCGACGTGATCTGGGTCGCGATGGCGGTCAGTGGCGTGTTTCTGCTGCGCGCGCTGTCGGGCTTTTCCCAGCGTGTGCTGATGGCGATGACCGGCGAGCGTTTCGTGGCCGCGATGCAGACCGACGTTCTGGCCCACCTGATGCGGTTGGACCAGAGCTTTCACCAGACCCAATCCCCCGGCGCGCTGATCGAGCGGGTGCGCGGCGATACCGCGACGCTGCGGATGCTTTGGGGCACGGTCCTTGCCGCCGTCGGGCGCGATGTGGTGGCGCTGCTGTCGTTGCTGGGGGTGGCGCTGTCGGTCGACTGGCGCTGGACGCTGATCGCCGTGGCGGGGGCGCCGCTGCTGGTCTGGCCGATCAGCCGGCTGCAAAAGGTGGTGCGCCGCACCAGCCGCGCCGCCCGCGAAACCGCCTCGCGCATTTCAACCCGGCTGGACGAGATCTTTCACGGCATGGCCACGATCCAGTTGACCGGCACCGAGGTGCGCGAAGGCGGTCGCTTCCGGACCGAGGTTCACAACTACGTGCGCGCCCAGATCCGCGCCGAGGCCGGATCGGCCGGCATTCCCGCGCTGATGGATATCGTCGCCGCCATCGGTTTTGCCGGGGTGCTGACCTACGGCGGGATGCAGATCCTGCACGGCGAGAAGACGATGGGCGAGTTCATGAGCTTCTTCACCGCCATCGCCCTGCTGTTCGAGCCGCTGCGCCGCCTTGGCTCGGTCTCGGGCGCATGGCAGGTGGCGCGCGCCAGTTTGGAGCGTATCCGTTCGTTGTTCGACGCGGTTCCTCGCATCGTCACCCCCGCCGCGCCGGAGCCGCTGCCGACCAGCATGCGGATCGAGATCGACGCGGTCACCTTCGGCTATGGCCGCGAACCCGTGCTGCACGGCCTCAGCTTCACCGCCGAAGCCGGCAAGACCACGGCCCTCGTCGGCCCGTCCGGCGCCGGGAAAAGCACCGTCTTCGCCCTGCTGTCGCGCCTTGCCGACCCGCAGGGCGGCGGCATCCGCATCGGCGGGCGCGACCTGCGCCGGTTGGAGCTTGCCGGGCTGCGCAACCTCTTTTCCGTCGTCTCGCAGGATACCGCGCTTTTTGACGAGACGATCCGCGACAACATCCTGATGGGCCGCGCGAACGTGCCCGAGGCGCGGCTGGCCGAGGTGCTTGACGCCGCCCATATCGGCGAGTTCGTGAAGGGGCTGCCGCAGGGCCTTGATACGCCCGCCGGGCCACGCGGATCGGGCCTGTCGGGCGGCCAGCGTCAGCGCGTGGCGATTGCGCGCGCACTGCTGCGCGACGCGCCGATCCTGCTCTTGGACGAGGCGACATCGGCACTGGACGCGCAATCCGAAACCTATGTGCAAGAGGCACTGGGAAAGCTGCAGAAGGGCCGCACCACGTTGGTGATCGCGCACCGGCTGGCGACCGTGCGCGATGCCGACAAGATCGTCGTGCTCGATCACGGCCGCGTCGTCGATCAGGGCACCCATGACGAGTTGATCGCCCGCAGCGGGGTCTATGCCGATCTTTACCGGCTGCAGTTCCGCACCGAACCCGCCGCTAGCGACCCACCCGCCTGAGGGCTGCTTCCGGGGCCGCGTGATAAAGCCCCTGCGGCACCAGAACCCAGGGCCGCCCCGGCCAAAGCCGGGGCCAGAACCGCGGCCATCCGGTTGCCATCGGCCGCGCGGCCAGCGTGCCCGCCTGCCCCGCCCGCCGTTCCAGATGGCGCAACACCTCGCCGGTCCAGCCCGGCGCGGGCAGACTGGCCGCCGCCGGAAACAACAACCACTCGCCCAGCGCCGCCGCCGCACCCTGCGCCAGCGCCTTGGCCCGATTGCGCGAGCCGACCAGCACCTCGGCCCCGGCTTCGGCGGCGATCCGCAGTGTCGCATCGGTCGATCCGCCATCCACCAGGATCAGTTCGCGCACCAGCCCCTCGGCCAGCGCCTCGCCCAGCGCGGCCAGTTGCCGCGGCAGTACTCGTTCAGCGTTGCAGACCGCCATGATGACCGAGATCGGCGCGCGCATCTCTCCCGCTCCCTGTTGCGGTGCCTGTCCTATCCTATATGTCTTGGGACCGACCGAGGGGAGAGCGAAATGACAGGCGAACGCGCCGAAGACCGCAAGGTCTTCCGCATCACCGGGACCGATCGCGAAAGCTTTCTGCAGGGCCTCGTCTCGAACGACGCCCGCCGTCTGGCCGAGGGGCCGATCTATGCCGCGCTGCTGTCGCCGCAGGGCAAATATCTGGCCGATTTCCTGCTGATCCCGCAGGGCGATGCGGTCCTTCTGGACGTCAAGGACGCGCTGGCCGAGGCGCTGGTGCGCCGCCTGACGATGTACCGGCTGCGGGCCGATGTACAGATCACCCCCACCGCGCTGCATGTGCAACGCGGGCTGGGCCCGGCGCCCGCCGATGCGGTGGCCGACCCGCGCCACCCGGCGCTGGGCTGGCGGCTTTACAGCGACGATCCGGGCAGCGACCCGGTGATCGACTGGGATGCGATCCGGGTGGAACACCTGATCCCCGAGACCGGGGCCGAACTGGTCCCCGACGACAGCTACATCCTTGAGGTCGGGTTCGAGCGGCTGCACGGCGTCGACTTTCGCAAGGGCTGCTACGTCGGGCAAGAGGTCACGGCGCGGATGAAGCACAAGACCGAGCTGCGCAAGGGCCTTGCGCGCGTCGCGGTAGAGGGTGCCGCCGCGCCCGGCACGCCGATCCTGTCAGACGGCAAGGAAGCGGGCACGCTTTACACCCGCGCGGGGGACCACGCGCTGGCCTATCTGCGCTTCGATCGGGCGGAAGGGGCGATGACGGCGGGTGACGCGCGCGTGGTCTGGCTGCGCGACTGAAAGGGGGCTTTTACGGCGGCCCCGTGTCGACCCTTACCCCAGCGGAGCATCCGCGAGAATGATCGCGGGCCACAGCCCGGCCTTGGCCATCAGCGCGGCCGAGGCATCGTTCCACGCCCAGTAGGTGGTCGCCCAGACCGTCGCACCCTCAGCCTGAAAGCGCGCCTTGGCGGCCTCCAGCAGCGCCGAAGCCACCCCGCGCCGTCGCGCGGTTTCGGCCACCGCGACGTGGTGCAGAAATCCGCGCGTGCGAGCATGGTGGAGCGCGTGGGCCTCGATCCGCTGCACCTCGCACAGCGCATAGCCGATCGCTGCGCCATCCGCCTCGGCCAGCAAGGCGAACCAGCCGGGGCGCGCCAGCGTCTCGACGAAATGGGCCGCAACCGCGGCCGCGTCGGGCTCTGGCGGGAAGATGTCGGGGCGATGCGCGGCGTGCAGGCGCTGCACCACGGCGTTCAGCGGCAGCAGCAGCGCCGCCTCGTCAGGCCCGATCTGTCGGATCAGCATGGCCAGCCCCTCCCTCGCATCCGGGGATGCGACAGTGACGCGCGCCACCGCCCGTGTTCAGGCGCGTTCGGAATATTCCATCAACTCGGTATGCACGACGATATCCTCGTCAGGCCCGATGAACGGCGGAATCATGATCCGCACGCCGTTATCAAGGATCGCCGGTTTGAAGCTGTTCGCCGCCGTCTGACCCTTCTGCACGGGTTCAGTTTCCACCACCTTGCAGACCACCTTCTGCGGCAGTTTCAGCGACAGCGCCTCGTCACCGTAATACTGGATCGTGGCGATCATGCCGTCCTGCAGGAACGGGCGACGGTCGCCCAGAAGGTCGGCCGACAGCTCGATCTGCTCATAGGTCTCGTTGTCCATGAACACCAGCATCCCATCGGTTTCATAGAGGAATTGCTGGTCCTTGGTCTCCAACTCGACCGCCTCGACCTTGTCTTCCGAGCGGAACCGTTCGTTCAGCTTGCGCCCGTCGCGCAGGTTCTTCAGTTCCACCTGCGCAAAGGCGCCGCCCTTGCCGGGTTTCACGTGGTTCACCTTGACGGCGCCCCAGAGGCCGCCGTCGTGCTCCAGCACGAAACCCGGCTTGATCTCGTTGCCGTTGATCTTGGGCATGTCGGAAAACCTTGCCAGATGGTTGATTGGAATTCGGGGGGCACCTATATCTCGGGCCAGTAACGCTGGCAAGGTGACAAGATACGGTACGCGAGAGCCCTAGGCATGATCAGGGCGCATAGCGGGCATTCCTGAACGGGGATACCGAATCGTTTCGAAAACGCCATATTCGCCGAACGCCAGAAAACGCAAGAGCAAGAAAAAAAGGACTGTATCATGGTCGACTTCGTTGACGGCACGGCATTCAACCATGAACAGGGCCAGCGTTCGCGCAAGCTGTTTGCGGCTGTCGTGCTTGCGGCTTTGGACGATGCCATCGCCGACGACAAGAAATACGGCAACGGGCCGGAACAGATCGCCCGCTGGGCGCGGTCGCGCGACGGGCGCGAAGTGTTGTCCTGCGCCGGGATCGACCCGAACGAACGTGTCGTGAAGGGCCTGATGGAATTCGTGTCGAAGGGTGTGCGCACCTCTGTCGCGCTGTCGCGCGAGGAAAGCGAACGCCGTCACGCGATGGACATGGATCAGGCCGAAGCCGCCTGAGGCTTGCAAGGATCGCAACGCTCGACGCGCCCGCTTTGGGCGCGTTTTGCATTTCCGGGGGCTGCCGATGACGCGCGCGATCATGATCCAGGGCACCGGGTCGGATGTCGGAAAGTCGATGATCGTCGCCGGGCTGGCGCGCGCCTTTGCGCGCCAGGGCCTGCGGGTGCGGCCGTTCAAGCCGCAGAACATGTCGAACAACGCCGCCGTCACCGCCGATGGCGGTGAAATCGGGCGGGCGCAGGCGCTGCAGGCGCGCGCGGCGGGCGTGGCGCCCAGCGTGCACATGAACCCGGTCTTGCTGAAACCCGAAAGCGACATCGGCGCACAGGTGATCGTGCAGGGCCGCCGCGCGGGCAGCCTGCTGGCGTCGGACTGGATAGGGCGGCGGCCTGACCTGATGCCGGTGGTGCTGGACAGTTTCGCCCGCGTCGCGGATGGCGCCGATCTGGTGATCGTCGAGGGGGCAGGCAGCCCGGCCGAGGTGAACCTGCGGCAGGGCGATATCGCCAACATGGGCTTTGCCTGCGCGGCCGGGGTGCCGGTGGTGCTGCTGGGCGACATCGACCGCGGCGGGGTGATCGCGCAACTGGTCGGCACCCATGCCGTGCTGGCCGCCGGTGATCTGGCCATGATCCGTGGCTTCGCGGTGAACAAGTTCCGCGGCGACCCGCGCCTGTTCGATGCCGGGATGGATGAGATCGCGCGGCGCACCGGCTGGGCGCCGCTGGGCCTGATCCCCTGGTTTCGCGATGCGTGGAAACTGCCGGCCGAGGATGCGGTGGACCATTCCCGCCGCCAGACCGGCGCGGTGAAAATCGCGGTGCCGCTGCTGTCGCGCATCGCCAATTTCGACGACCTCGACCCGTTGCGGCTGGAACCCGGTGTGACGGTTCAGATTGTGCCGCCCGGCCGCCCCCTGCCCGGCGACGCGGCGCTGGTGCTGATCCCCGGCACCAAGGCGACGCTGGCCGATCTGGCCTTCTTTCGCGCGCAGGGCTGGGATATCGACCTTGCCGCCCATCGCCGCCGCGGCGGGCACGTGCTGGGGCTTTGCGGTGGCTATCAGATGCTGGGGCGGACCGTTGCCGACCCGGACGGGATCGAAGGCGCACCGGGAACGGCGCCCGGGCTGGGGCTGCTGGACGTCGATACGGTGATGACGGTGGAAAAGCGGCTGGCCGAACGGCAGGGCCATGTGGCGGCGACCGGTGCCGCGCTGAGGGGCTATGAGATTCATATCGGCCGGACCACCGGGCCAGATCGCGATCGTGGCTGGATCGTGCTGGAAGATGGGCCTGAGGGGGCAGCCTCGGCTGATGGCCGGGTGCGCGGCAGCTACCTGCACGGCATTTTTGCGGCGGACGGGTTTAGGCGCGACGAACTGCGGCGCATCGGGGCCAGCGCGGAAGGCCCGGATTACGAGGCGGAAGTGGAGCGCACGCTGGATGCGCTCGCCGACCATCTGACGCAGCACCTTGACCTTACGGCACTGCTGGCGCTGGCGGCCCCGGTGGGCTGAGCGTTATTCGAAAGCCTTGGCGGCCATCGCGCGGTTGATCTCGGCCCGCACCAGTTTGCGCACGTTGCGGGTAATCCGTTCGCCCAGCGTACCCTGCAATTCCTGCCGGATGATCTCGCGGATCATATCGCGCAGGACTTCCTCGTCCAGCAGATCGTCGCCACCCTCGTCATCGTCGAACAAGGCGTCTTCGACGTCGACGGTGGCTTGCGGCTGCGGCGCCGCGGCGCGCGGCTCGTCCTGCCATTCCAACGGCTCGGGGCTTTCGGGCGCGTCCGGCATGGTTTCGGGCTCTAGCTCTTGCTGCGGCTCCTGTTCCGCCGCGACTTCGGCAACCTCCGGCTGCCAGTCCTGCGGGTCGGAGGTTTCGGCCAGCGCTTCCGGCAGCACGTCGTCGACCGGATCGGGCTCGGCCGCGTGATCGTCATGCGCCTCGGCCTCGGCAGCCTCGCCTGCGCTGGAAAAATGCGGCACGAAATCAGCAGGCGCCTCTTCGCTTCCGTCCGGCTCCCACTCATCCGGGCGTTGGGCGACGGCGGCCTCCAGCACGGCGATGCGGGCGCCCAGACGGCTGTCACTGCCCGACCATGTGCCCTCGGCGGCATCCTCCGCCGGGGTGGCGACGGGATCGGGAACCCTGAAATCAGGGGTCAGCACAAGCTTTTCGGCGAACGGCGCAGGCGCGCGGCTCACGGCCTCGGGCCGGGGCGGCGTCCGCGTTTCCTCGGATACCAGCCTGCGGATCGAGGACAGAACGTCCTCAATCTCCCGTGACGTCATGCTGTCCGACATCTGCAATATCCTTGCTGCTCACAGATGAGTGTAACGCCGATGAGGCGTTTGCACAACAATCAGTGGCGCTTACTTCGAGCCAAGGCCCTTCATGATGCGGTCCAGCGCGGCACCCTGCGGGCTGATCGACGCCGGTGCCTTGCTGACCACATTGTAGTAGCCGGCCGGGTCGTAGGTCGGCACACCCAGTTTCAGGTGATCGGCCGTCAGCAGGCCCATCGACGCCAGCAGCGAATAGACCGCCACGTACTGGCTGGTCTGCGCCGTCACCAGCGCAACCTTGGCGTTCAGCAGCACCTGTTCGGCCGTCAGCACGTCCAGCGTGGTGCGTGAGCCCAGCTTGGCCTCTTCCCGCACGCCGTCAAAGGCGACCTGCGCCGCCCGCACCTGTTCCTGGTTGGCCGAGATGCTCGCCCGCGCCACCGAAAGCTGCGCCCAGGCGTTGCCGACGTTCTGCGCCACAGTCAGCGTCGTTTGCATCAGTTCGGCCTTCACCGCGGCGTCATTGGCGGCCGCCTGCCGATAGACCGAGGACAGTTGCCCACCGTAATAGATCGGCTGCGTCATCGTCAGGGTCAGGCTTTCGCCCGCGTTGCTCTTGTTGTCGATCCCGGTCTTGATCGCGGCCGCTATCGACGGCCCGCTTGCCGCGGCCGCGCTGCGCACGGAATAGTCGGATGCCGCCACCTGATGCTGCGCCTGCAACACCGAGGGGTGGGTGCGGGCGGCAACGGTTTCGGCCTCGGCCAGCGATTTCGCCGTCGCCGGTTCGCGCGGCGGCGCCTGCAGGCTGCCCGGATAGGACCCCACCGCGGCCCGGTAAGATTCGCGCGCCACCGCAAGGTTACCCTGCGCCGCGACCAGCCCCGCCTGCGCGGCGGCCAGGGCGGCCTGCGCCTGCGCCACGTCGGTCTTGGTGACCTCGCCCACGTCGAACTTGTCCTGCGTGGCCTTCAGTTCCTGTTGCAGCACGTTGACGTTGTTCTGTTGCAGCGACACCGTCTGCGCGTTCTGCAAGACGGTCACATAGGCACTGACGGCCCCCAACAGCACCTGCTGTTCAACGCCGACCAGCGCCTGCCGGGTGGCCAGCACGGTTTCCTTGGTCGCGGCGACGGCATCCCGTTCGCGCCCGCCATTATAAAGCGTCAGCGAGGCTTGCAGCGCCAGCGTGCCGTAAAGGTTGTTGCCGTAGGTCGAGTTGGTCGCCGGGTTCTGCCACGCGCCCTGGGCGACAAAGGCCACGACCGGCCGCAGCGCCGCGACGGCCTGGGCCACGCCCTCGTCCGCGGCGCGCAGAACCGCCCGGTTCTGTTCCAGCAGGTGAGAATTGCGGTAGGCCATCACCAGCGCGTCGGTCAGGCTTTCCGCATGTGCGGTTGGCGCGATCAGAGCCGTCGTGGCCATGAGGGCGAACATCTTCCGAAAGCTCGAACCTGCCATCTGTCTTCTCCTGCTCAACTGTTTCTTCTGATTAAGCGCCTAAAGAACGAACGCGCGGCGGGTTGCAAAACCGGCAAGCACCGGTGCGCTGGCGTTGAAGGCAAAGCGCCAGGCGACCACGCCGTCGATCTTGTGGCCGATCCGGCAGCTGCCCAGCGCGCCTTCCATGAAAAGCGCGCCGATGCGGCCGCCTTCCTTCAGTTGCGCGGCCACCGCCTCGGGAAGCTGTTCGATGGCGCCCTGCACGGTGATGACGTCGAACGGGCCATCGGCGGCAGCGCCCGTGGCCAGCGGCGCGACCCGCACCACGGCGTTGGTCACGCCTTCGGCCGCCAGCGTGCGGCGGGCGGCGGCGGCAAGCGCGTCATCCGCCTCGACCGCGACAACCTCGCCTGCCAGACGCGCGATCACCGCGGTCGAATAGCCCATGCCGCACCCCAGATCGAGCACCCGTTCCTCTGGCTGAATGTCGAGCGCGTCGAGCATCTTGGCCAGCGTGCGCGCCTCCAGCACGACCCGGTCGGCGCCGATGGCGAGATTCTCGCCGACATAAGCCGCCTCGCGGCTGGCCTCGGGCAGATAAACCTCTCGCGGGATGGCCAGCATGGCCTCGATGATCGGATACTTGGTCACGTCAGAGGGGCGAACTTGGGTATCGACCATCATGGTGCGGCGCAGCGCGAAGTCGGTCATGTCTGAACTCGTCGGTCTAGTTTCGCTTGGCATTCTCTTGCCACAGAACCGCGGCCTCGGCAACATCGCCCGAACGCGCAGAACGACTTGCGTGGCATATTGTCTTGGTATAGGTCGGAGCCCGGCCGAGGCGAGTTGGCGGAGAGGTTACGCAGCGGATTGCAAATCCGTGAAGACCGGTTCGATTCCGGTACTCGCCTCCAGCCTTTCCCTTTTCGCTGATGGCACTTGACCTTGGGCGATGCCGCAGGGCGCCGGTGGCCCGATGCGAACGTCGCCCCCCCGGTCACCCTTCGATGCCGCCGGTTTGAGCGGCGAAAACCCGCAGGGCAAGCGCGGCGGCCTTTTCTTGCAGGGCATCAGCGGCTAGGATGCCGCACGAGCGTAACGGGACCAGAAGCCCGGGCGCGCCGATCGTGCAGGACGAAACGGGCAGGGGCTGGATCACGGCCAGACAAGCGCGGCGATGAGTTCGCGCGTCAAAGGGGGCAAGAATGACGAAAGCAGGGATCGGGAAACTGGGCCTGATGCTGGGAACAGCGTTGGCCCTGTCGGGCTGTCAGGAGGGCACGCAGCCCTTCGCTTTTCTCAAGAACAAACCGGCCGATGCGGCCACCACCGCGACGCCACCGGCGCCATCCAGTTCCGTCAAGCTGGTCGACCGCGATGTCGAGGCGCCCGAGGTGTTCCAGACCACCGACAAGGGCCTGTGGGACGGTCGCCCCTCGCTGGGCGGCGTCTGGGTCGCGGCGCCTGACGTGAAGGAACCCGAGCGGGTGATCATCCGCAACCCGGCGAATGGCAAGTTCATCATCGGCGCGCTGTTCCGGCGCGAGTTGCTGAACCCCGGCCCGAAGCTGCAGCTGTCGTCCGACGCGGCCGAGGCGCTGGGGCTGCTGGCCGGCCAACCTGCCACGATCAAGGTCACCGCGTTGCGGCGGCAGGAAACCCCGGCACCGACGCCCGACGCGACCAAGCCCGCGCTCGACACCAACGAGGCGATCCAGTCCAAGCCGATCGCCGACATTTCGGCCACCGCCAGCGCCGCCATCGACAAGGCCACCGGCCCCGCCCCGAAGCCCGGCAAGACCGTGGCGCCGCCGATGCGACCCGCCGCCGCAGGCGCCGCCCCGGCGGCCGCCGCGGCGGTTTCCACCAGTGCCCCGGCCAAACCGGCGGCCCCTGCCCCGACGGCCTCGGGCGAGAAAGCCTATCTGCAGATCGGCATCTTCTCGGTCGAGGCGAACGCCACCCGCGCCGCCAAGACGCTGAAAGCCAAGGGCCTCGACTCCTCGGTGGTGAAAGAGGAAAGCCAGGGCAAGACATTCTGGCGTGTGCTGATCGGGCCGACCGACGCCGCGGCCCGGGCCACCACTCTCGCGAAAGTGAAGTCCCTCGGCTTCGCCGATGCCTATCTCGTGTCGAAATGACCTTGGACCGGATTGCCTGATCGCATGACCCATCGCCTGCCCCCCCTGTTCGCCGCGCTCGTCGCGATTGTTCTGGCCCTGCCAGCCGCTGCGTTCGATACCGCGGCGACCGCCGCCTATGTCGTGGACGTCAACACCGGCACCGTTCTGCTGAACAAGGACGGCGACACCCCGATGCCGCCCGCGTCGATGTCGAAGCTGATGACCATCGACCTCTTGTTTCAGGCGCTGGCGGCCGGGCGGGTGCAGCTTGATACGCCGTTCACGGTTTCGACCCGGGCCAAGAACATGGGCGGCTCGACCATGTTCCTGAACGAACGCGACCGCCCGACGGTGGAGCAACTGATCCAGGGCATCATCGTGCTGTCGGGCAACGACGCCTGCGTGACGGTGGCCGAGGGGCTTGCCGGGTCCGAAGAGGCCTTTGCCGAGCAGATGAATATCGAGGCCAAGAAACTCGGACTGACGAACTCGCATTACGCCAACGCCTCGGGCTGGCCCGATCCCGGCCAGTTGATGAGCATGCACGACCTTGCGACGCTCGCCATCCACATCATGAAGACCTACCCGCAGTATTATCACTACTTTTCCGAGCAGAGCTTTGCCTACGACGGCCGCGCCCCGGCGAACGAGGACAACCGCGACCCGCTGCTGGGCCGGGTGCCGGGCGCCGACGGGATGAAGACCGGGCATACCGAGGCATCGGGTTACGGCCTTGTCGGCACCGCAGTGCAGGGCGGGCGGCGGGTGCTGGTCGTGCTGAACGGGATGACGTCGATGGCCGGGCGGGGAACCGAGGGCGAAAAGCTGCTCAACTGGGCGTTCCGTCAGTTCGCCGAAAAGACGGTGGCCAAGAAGGGCGCCGTGGTGGCGACGGCGCCGGTGTGGATGGGCCAGGCGACCAGCGTGGGGCTGGTGCCCGCCGAAGACGCCACGGTGCTGCTGCCGGTCACGGCGGGCGCGTCGATCGACGCCAAGGTGGTCTATTCGGGCCCGGTGCGGGCGCCGATCAAGGCCGGGCAGAAGCTGGCCGATCTGGTGATCAGCGAGGCCGGCATGGAGGATCGCCAGATCCCGCTGGTCGCGGCGGCGGACGTGCCGCAGGGCGGCTACATGCGCCGGATCGAGACGGCGGTCATCGTGCTGTCGCGCAAGTTCGGCGGGGCGGCGGCAACGCAGTGAGCGGGGCCGCGCGGGGCGCGTTCATCAGCTTCGAAGGCATCGACGGTTCCGGCAAATCGACGCAGGCGCGGCTGCTGGCTGATACCTTGCGGGCGCAGGGCCGCGATGTGGTGCTGACCCGCGAACCCGGCGGATCGCCGGGCGCCGAGGAAATCCGGCGGCTGGTGCTGGAAGGCGACCCCGATCGCTGGTCGGCCGAGACCGAAATCCTGCTGTTCACCGCCGCCCGGCGCGACCATCTGGAAAAGACCATCCGCCCGGCGCTGGTAGCGGGCAAGATCGTCATCACCGATCGCTTTGCGGACTCCACCCGGCTTTACCAGGGCATCACCCGCGGCGATCTGCGTGAAACCGTCGACCGGCTGCATGCGCTGATGATCGGGGTCGAGCCCGATCTGACCTTCATCATCGACATGGATCCCGGTGTGGGCCTTGCCCGTGCCTTGGCCCGCAAGGGCACCGAAGAACGGTTCGAGGCGTTCGGCGAGCCGATGCAGGCGCGGATGCGAGCCGGGTTCCTGGCGCTGGCTGCCGAGTTTCCCGCCCGCTCTGTCGTCATCGACGGCGCCCGCCCGAAAGACGCCGTTGCCGCCGAGATCGCCGGGATCGCCGAAGGTCGGCTGGGATGAGCGACGAGGCCCCCGATCCCGATCGCGTCGAGGGCGCCCCGCATCCACGCGACACCGTTCTTCTGCGCGGCCAGGCGGCGGCAGAGGCCGCGTTTCTGGATGCCGTCCGGACCGGGCGGATGCACCACGGCTGGCTCTTGACCGGGCCGCGCGGCGTCGGCAAGGCCACGCTCGCCTGGCGCCTTGCACGGTTTCTGCTGGCCGAGGCGCCCGCCGATGCCGGGTTGTTCGGCGCGCCGCCGCCACCCGAAACGCTGGACATTCCGCCCGATCACCCGATTGCCCGGCGTGTGGCTGCGCAATCCGAAGGGCGGCTGAAGCTGATCCGCCGCACGCCGGATGAAAAGACCGGACGGCTGCGCAGCGTCATCACGGTGGATGACGTGCGCGGGTTGAAAAGCTTCTTTCACCTCTCCGCCGCCGACGGCGGGCGCCGCATCGTGATTGTCGATCCGGTCGACGAGATGAATCCCAACGCCGCCAACGCGCTGCTGAAAGAACTGGAAGAACCGCCGAAGGACGCGGTTCTGCTGCTGATCAGCCACCAGCCGTGGCGGCTTCTGCCCACCATCCGCTCGCGCTGCCGCGAGTTGCGGCTGTCACCGCTGGGCCCGCAGGACATGGCCGTGGCGCTGGCCGCCGCGGGTGCCGAAGGCACCGACGCGGCGGCGCTTTCCGAACTCGCCGCCGGATCGGTGGGCGAGGCGATCCGGTTGGCCAACCTCGATGGCGTCGCCAGCTACGCGGCGCTTGTCGCGCTCTTTGCCGGCATCCCACGGATGGAACGGCCAAAGGCGCTGGCGCTGGCCGACAGCGCAGGCGCGCGCGGGGCCGAGGCGCGGTTCGACCTGATGCTGACCCTGATCGAGACCTTTCTGGCCCGCGCCGCCCGCACCGGTGCCCTTGGCGCCCCGCCGCCTGAGGCGGTTCCGGACGAGGCCGCGCTGCTGATGCGCCTTGCGCCCGATCCGGCGGCAGGGCGTGGCTTTGCCGACCTGCAGCAGACGCTGGGCGCACGGGCACGCCGTGGCAAGGCAGTCAACCTTGACCCTGCCACGCTTCTGCTCGATATGGTCCTGAAGATTGATGAAACGGCGGGAACGCTTGGCCCGCGCTGAGGCCAGATGACACCCGAAATCGTCGACAGCCACTGCCACCTCGACTTTCCGGATTTCGAGGGCGAGCGCGACGCCGTCGTGGCCCGCGCCGTCGCCGCCGGGGTCACGCGGATGGTCACGATCTGCACCCGGCTGGACAATGTGGGCAAGGTGCAGGCCATCGCCGACAGCTATCCGCAGGTCTTCTTTGCCGCGGGAATCCACCCGATGCGCGCCGCCGAAGAGCCGCTGACGACGGTGGAAACGCTGGTCGCGCTGGCCCGGCATCCGAAATTCGTCGGGCTGGGCGAAACCGGGCTCGACTACCACTATTCCGCCGACAGCAAGGAGGTGCAGCAGCAAAGCCTGCGCATCCACATTGCCGCCGCGCGCGAAACCGGGCTGCCGCTGATCATCCACGCCCGCGACGCCGATGACGACATGGCCCGCATCCTGACCGAGGAATACCGGGCGGGCGCCTATCCGTGTGTCATGCATTGCTTTTCGTCGTCGGCCGCGCTGGCTGAGGCGGCGCTGGCGCTTGGCTTTTACCTTTCGATGTCCGGCATCGCGGCCTTCCCGAAATCGGCCGACCTGCGCGCGATCTTTGCCGCAGCCCCGCTGGACCGGATTCTGGTGGAAACCGACAGCCCCTATCTTGCCCCGCCGCCGCATCGCGGGTGCCGCAACGAACCGGCCTATACCGCACTGACCGCCCGTGTCGGCGCGGACCTCTTCGGGCTTGCTTACGAGGATTTCGCCAAGGCGACCTCGGCCAACTTCGACCGGCTGTTCACCAAGGCCGCCGCGTGGAGGCCCGCCGCATGACGGACCGGTTGACCTTCACCATCCTCGGCTGCGGTTCATCCGGCGGGGTGCCACGTCTGGGCGGGCACTGGGGCGCCTGCGATCCGGCCAACCCGAAGAACCGCCGCAGCCGCTGCTCGATGCTGGTCACCCGGCAGGGCGACGCGGGCAGCACCCGCGTGCTGATCGACACCACCCCCGACATGCGCGACCAGCTGCTGGATGCGGGCGTGGGCGAACTGGATGCGGTGGTCTATACCCATTCCCACGCCGATCACGTTCACGGCATCGACGATCTGCGGCAGGTCGTGTTCAACACCCGCCGCCGCCTGCCGGTCTGGGCCGACCGCCCGACGCAAGAGGCGCTGCTCAGCCGCTTCGGCTATGCCTTCGTGCAGCCCGAGGGGTCGCACTATCCGCCGATCCTCGACATGCACACGATTGAGGGGCCGGTCACCATCCCCGGCGCCGGGGGGCCGGTGACGCTGATCCCGTTCAGGGTCAGCCACGGCTCGATCGACGCGCTGGGGTTCCGGGTCGCGGACCTCGCCTACCTGCCCGACGTGATCGAGATCTATCCCGAAGCCTGGGCCGTGCTGGAAGGGCTCGACTGCTGGGTGCTGGACGCGCTGCGCCGCACGCCGCACCCGACCCACGCGCATCTGGCGCTGGCGCTGGACTGGATCGCCCTTGCCCATCCCCGCCGCGCGGTGCTGACCAACATGCACATCGACCTCGACTATGCGGAACTCGAGGCCGAGACGCCGGCCCACATCACCCCCGCCTTCGATGGAATGTCCATCACCTACGAGCTTTAAGGTGGGCGCCCTCCTCGAGGTCATCCTGCCGATCTTTCTGGTGCTGGGCTTTGGCTATCTCGCCACCTGGCGCGGGCTGTTCAGCGATGCCAGCGTCGACGGGCTGATGCAGTTCACCCAGACCTTCGCGCTGCCGATGCTGCTGTTCCGGGCGATCTCGACCCTCGACCTGGCGCAAAACTTCGACCCGCGCCTGCTGCTGACCTACTACACCGGCGCCGTGGCGGGCTTTCTGGCGGGCATCTTCGGCGCGCGCCTGCTGTTCGGGCGGAAGTGGGAGGATTGCGTCGCCATCGGCTTCGTCTGCCTTTTCTCCAACACGCTGATGCTGGGCATTCCGATCACCGAACGCGCCTATGGCACGCAGGCGCTGGCGGGCAACTACGCCATCATCTCGATCCACGCGCCATTCTGCTATGCGCTGGGGATCACCGTGATGGAACTGGTGCGCCATCGCGGCGGCGGCATTCGCAAGACCGCCACCCACGTCGTGCGCGCGATGTTCCGCAATTCGCTGGTGATCGGCATCTCGCTGGGGCTGGCGGTGAATCTGACCGGCCTCGTGCTGCCCAAGGTGCTGACCGACGCGATGGATATGCTGGTCCGCGCCGCCGTGCCCGCGGCGCTGTTCGGGCTTGGCGGCATCCTTTACCGCTACCGCCCCGAGGGCGATCTGCGCGTCATCGCCTGGGCCTGCGCCGTGTCGCTGTTGCTGCACCCGGCGGTCACCTGGGGCATGGGCAGCGCGCTGCGCCTGAACCCGGCGCAGTTCCGCTCGGCGGTGGTGACCGCCTCGGTGGCTCCGGGGGTCAATGCCTACCTCTTCGCCAACATGTATGGCGTGGCCAAGCGGGTCGCGGCCTCGACGGTGCTGATTTCCACCGGCCTCGCCATCTTCACCGTCTGGCTCTGGCTGACGGCGCTGGGTTAGGCGCTATTGCGGCGTAAGGCCCCGCATCCGTTCCGACCGGCGGCGCAGGATTTCCAGCGCGCTCAACATCGCGATCGAGATCACCACGAGGATGGTCGCCACGGCAAGGATCGCCGGGCTGATCTGCTCGCGGATGCCGTTCCACATCTGGCGCGGGATGGTCTGCTGGTCGGGCGAGCCGATGAAGAGCACCGCCACCACCTCGTCAAACGAGGTGACGAACGCGAACAGCGCGCCAGACACGACGCCGGGCAGGATCAGCGGCATGATGACCTTGAAGAAGGTCGTCGTGGGCGTCGCGCCAAGGCTGGCCGCCGCGCGGATCAGCGAACGGTCGAAGCCGACCAGCGTCGCGGTGACGGTGATGATCACGAAGGGGATGCCCAGCGTGGCGTGGGCCAGGATCACGCCGATATAGGTGCCCGCAAGACGCCAGCCATATTCATCCTGCGTCGAGAAATAGCCGAAGTGCAGCCCGAATGGATGGAACGTAAGGTAGGGAAACGGAAAGCCGGGGCTGGAGTAGAAGAAGAACAGCCCCGTCGCCGTGATGATGATCGGCACGATCATCGGCGAGATCAGGATCGCCATGATCGGGCGGCGGAAGGGCATTTCCGGCCGCGACAGCCCCAGCGCCGCGATGGTGCCCAGCACCGCCGCGACGATGGTGGCGAAGAAGCCGATAATCAGCGAGTTCTTCGCCGCGTTCACCCATTTCGCATTCTGCCACAGGTCGGCCCACCAGGTGCTGTCGCGCACATGCCCGGGGAACTGCATCCCGAAGGTCAGCAGCGTGTCGTACCAGCGCAGCGAATAGCCGCTGGCCTTGAAGGCCAGCATGTCGGGCGTGAAGGTGAAATAGGGCTGCGCGTTGAAGCTGAGCGGGATCACGATCAGGATCGGCGCGATCAGGAAAAACAGGACCAGCGCACAGATCACGCGGAACGTGTAGTACCACACACGCTCCAGCGGCGAGGCGTAGATCGGCAGGGCCATCAGCGCGGTCTCCCAGTTCGGGTGCCGGGCGCGCCGAACGGCGGCGCCGGGGTATCTGTCAGGTTCGGGCGAAGCGGCATCATCGGTCAGCCCAGCTTGAGGTTGTCGATGCCGACAAGGCGGTCATAGACCCAGTAGAGGATCAGGATTGCCGCCAGCAGCAGCCCGGCGATGGCGCAGCCCATCGACCAGTTGTTGCCCGCGCCGGTGATGAAATAAGCGACCTGGTTCGAGATCAGCTGCCCCGAGGCGCCACCGACCAAAGCCGGGGTGATGTAGTAGCCGACCGCGAGGATGAACACCAACAGCGAGCCCGCGCCGATGCCCGGCAGGGTCTGCGGAAAGTAGATGCGGCGGAACGCCGTCCACGAGGTTGCGCCAAGGCTGCGCGCGGCGCGCACATAAGACGGCGGGATCGGTCGCATCACCGAGTAGAGCGGCAGGATCATGAACGGCAGCAGGATATGCGTCATCGCGACGATCGTGCCGGTCTGGTTGTAGATCATCTGCAACCGCCCATGCGCGTCGATCACCCCCAGATAGACAAGGACGTCATTCACCACCCCTTCGCGCTGCAACAACGCGATCCAGCTGGTCGTGCGCACCAGAAGTGAGGTCCAGAACGGCAGCAGCACGAAGATCATCAGGAGGTTGGAGGTTCGCAGCGGCAACACGGACAAAAGATGCGCCACCGGAAAGCCGATCACGAAACAGATGAAGGTGATCGCCGCCGCCACCAGAAAGGTTCGTTCGAACAGCATCAGGTAGATCGCCTGATCGGCGGGAACCGGCACGATGTTGCCCTTCGGGCCGTGCGTATGGTCCAACGCCGCCAGATAGAAATCGGCCGTGTAGGACGATGACACCTGCCGCATGGTGGCCCAGAGGTCGGGATCGCCCCATTTCGGATCGGCGGCGATCAGCGCGTCCTTGTAGGGCGGTTGCAACGATTTGGCCTTGCGCCCGGTCGCGGTGAACAGCGATCGCGTGCCCGGCATCACATAATTTACCCGCGTACCGACCTGCGCCACCGTGCGGGCCGCGGCACTTGTCTTCAGGTCGTCGGCCAGCGCGGTGAAGGCGGCCTCGTCCGGCACCGTGCTGGGCGGGTTGGCCGCGAACCATGCCACCGTCTCGGGCATGTTGTCGTGGAAATCGGGGTTGTAGATCGACTCGTGCAGAAGCTCGCCGATCGGCATCACGAAGGTGACGACAATGAAGGCCAGCAGCGGCAGCACCAGCATGAACGCCCGCCGCTTGGCCAGCGATTGCGCGCGCCGCAGCGCCGCCTTCAGCGGGCGGCCATCCGCCGTCGTCAGTGCCTCCGACACCGATGTGGTGGTCGCGGTCATGTCGCTCATCCCCAAGCCTCCGTCAGTGAAGGGCCGACGCGGGGGTTCCCCGCGCCGGCCGCCTCGAGATCAGTTCGCGGCGAGCCACGAGTTGAAGCGCTGCTCCAGCTCGGTGCCGTGGTCGGCCCAGAACGCCGAATCGGCCACGACAGCGTTCGTCATGTTCGCCGGTGCGGTCGGCATGTTCGGGCCCATGTCGGTCTTGCCGTCCATGTATTTGCCAACCAGTGCGTTCGACGACATCCGGGCCGGACCGTAGGCGATCCACTTGGCCTGATCGGCAAGGCCCTGGGTTGAGGTCGCGAACTTGACGTATTCAAGCGCTTCCTTCTCGTGCGGGGCGCCTTTCGGGATCACGAAGAGGTCGAACTCCAGCACCTGACCGTCCCACATGATCTTGAACGGCTTGTTCTCGGCCACGGCGGCGTTGAAGATCCGGCCGTTGTAGGCGGTGGTCATCGAGACTTCGCCATCCGCCAGCAGTTGCGGCGGCTGCGCACCGGCATCCCACCACACGACGTCCTTCTTGATCGTGTCGAGTTCCTTGAACGCCTTGTCGACGCCTTCCGGCGTCGCCAGCACCTTGTAGACGTCGGCCGCCGACACGCCCGTCGCCATCAGCGCGATTTCAAGGTTGATCTTGGCGCCCTTGCGCATCCCGCGCTTGCCGGGGAAGTCCTTGATGTCGAAGAAGTCGGCGATCTTGGTCGGCGGGTTGGCGCCGAACTTGGTGGTGTCGTAGCCGACTGCGGTCGAGAACACGATTGACGAAACCGCGCAATCGGCCAGTGCGCCGGGCAGGAAGTCCTTGGTGGCCGGGGTGCCATCGGGCGCAGGCGGCAGCGAGGCCGGGTCGATCGGGATGATCAGCCCTTCGTCGCACAGCCGGATCGCGTCCGACATCTCGACGTCGGCGACGTCCATCGTCACGTTCTTGGCTTCGACCTGCGCCTTGATCGGGGTCGCCGGGTTGTCGGCGTCGACCATGTTGACGTCGATGCCGGTCTTTGCCGTGAACGGCTTGTCATAGGCTTCGACCTGGCTTTTGCCATAGGCGCCGCCCCACGACACCACCGTGATGGTGTCGGCGTTCGCCATCATCGCGACCGCCGAAAGGGCAGTTGTCAGGAACATCAGTTTCTTCATTTTTTTCTCCCGTGTTGGACTGGTGAATTGTGTGTCAGCCGCAGTCCGCGGCATGCCGTGGCGGGCCGCCCACGGCCGCGGGTCACAACGGATCGAGCGCGCGCGCGTCTTGCGGGGCCCAGCCGATCTTGACGATCTCGCCGGGCTGCAACCGACGCTGCTCCATCGTGTTGCGGTTCTTGATGACGAAATCATCCGTTCCGGCCACCTTCAGCCGGGTCCGGAACATGTCGCCCATGTAGATGAATTCCAGCACTTCAGCGTCGATCGTATGGGCGCCAGCGGGCAGCCGCTCGGGCATGTATTCGACCCGCTCGGGCCGGATCGAGACCAGCGTCGGCTGGCCCTTCTGGCTGACGTTCACCGGCGTCGCGGTGATGAACTCGCCGGTTTGCAACCGCACCGTCGCACGGCCGTCGGCGATCTCTTCGATGGTGCCCGGCAGCTTGTTGTTCTCGCCGATGAACTGCGCGACAAAGCTGTTCTGCGGCGCCTCGTAAAGCTCGTTCGGCGCCGCAAGCTGCTGGATGCGCCCGTCGTTGAAGACGGCGATCCGGTCGCTCATCGTCAGCGCCTCGCCCTGATCGTGGGTGACATAGACGACCGTGATCCCCAGCGAGTCATGCAGGTGCTTGATCTCGAACTGCATGTGTTCGCGCAGCTGCTTGTCCAGCGCGCCCAGCGGTTCGTCCATCAAGACCAGCGAGGGGTCGAACACCAGCGCTCGGGCCAGCGCGATGCGCTGCTGCTGGCCGCCCGACAGTTGCGCCGGGCGGCGGTTGATGAAGGCGCCCATCTGCACCATGTCCAGCGCCCGCTTGATCTTGGCCTCGCGGTCGAATTTGCCCATGCCGCGCACTTCCAGCGGAAAGCCGAGGTTCTCGCCCACCGTCATGTGCGGAAACAGCGCGTAGTTCTGGAACACCATGCCGATGCCGCGCTTGTGCGGCGGCACCGAGTTGATCGGGCGGCCGTCCAACCGGATATCGCCATGCGTTGCGGTCTCGAAACCCGCCAGCATCATCAGGCACGTCGTCTTGCCGGAACCCGAGGGCCCCAGCATGGTCAGAAACTCGCCCTTGCCGATGGACAGGTTCAAGTCCTTCACCACGAGGGTTTCACCATCGTAGCTCTTCTGGACGTGATCGAACACGACGAAGCCGTCGGTGTTTTCCCGTTCTTGCAACGCAGTCTCCCTGTCTTTCTTCGGCAGTCTCGCTGCACGTTGAGTGGAGTCGAATAAAACGAAACCCACCCCGCATTGCAACCGCGTTGTTGAGAAATCGCTCAAAGCCTCCGCAATGCTGGAAAATTCAGCAATCAGGCCGGGCTCTGACCGCGAACGCGCCTGCTGCGAACGGCCGGAAACGCAAAAGCCACCCGGTCGGGTGGCTTGCGCGCGCGCCCGGATCGGGCGCCTGGTGCGGATGAAAGGACTCGAACCTTCACGGGTGTTACCCCACAGCGACCTCAACGCTGCGCGTCTACCAATTCCGCCACATCCGCATGTCTTGGCTTGGTTGCGGCGTCTTAGCGGAGCCGTGTCACGATGTGAAGGGGATTCTTGGGGCCCCTCACAAATGCGCCGGCCCCGCCCCGATCACTGTTTGAACAGCAAGAACGGCAGCCGTGCGGCCAGCGGCAACTGGTCCACCGTCGAGGTCGCATCGCCCCCTGCCGCGGGCGCCGGTTGCGCATCGCTGGCCGAGGCCGAGACGGTCGTCGCCGCCGCCGGGGCCGGAACCGCGAAGCTGGGCAGCGCCGCCGGTTGCGGCGAATTGTCGGCCTGACCGGCGACGGCATAGGCCGCCTTGCGAATCAGCATCGCCCGTTCCGGCTGACCGGGGGCGAAGACGGCGGGCTGCCCGGCGGCCAGCGCATCCAGCGACATCTGATACCAGCTCAGCGCCATGTCGGGCCGCGTCGTGGTGCCGAAGCCCTGCGACAGGTGATGGCCGATCAGTTCGGCATAGGGCTTGTTCCCCAGCGCGACCAGCAGCAGGCCAGAGGCGAGCGCCACATCCATGTTGTCGGTCCGGTAGCCGACCGACAGACAGATCTTCGCCGTCGCATCCAGCTGCGCCGGTGCCATGCCGGAATGGTTCACGAAGCCGTTCACGTCGCTCAGCACCGCATCGCGCGGCTTGGTGGCCAGTTCGCCGATGTAGTCCTTCATCGCGGGCGCGAAGCCCTGGCACTGCTGCGCGATCTGGTCGGGGGTGAAGCCCTGCACCTTGGCCTGCATCTCTTCGCCCTGCGAGATCGCATAGGTCCGCGCCATGCAGAACTGTTCGGCCAGCGCGGCGTTCGGGTCGGTCATGTTGGCGACCGTGATGAAGCCGCCATTTGACGCCGTCGTCAGCCCGATCTTGCTGCATTGCGAGGCCAGCGACACCGTCATCACCGCGCCCGCGCCAAAGTTCGGCAGGGTCGCCATCGTGTTCGCCGCCGGGGCGGCAGGCTGCATCAACTGGGGCTGGGCGGTTTCGGTCACATCGGGCGCGGGTTGCATCAGCGCCTTGGCGGGCGGCTGGTTCACCCCGGCCATCTCGTCGCGATAGGTGATCAGCAGACCGCGCGATCCCATCGGATTGGCCGCCGCCTGCTGCATGGTCGCCGACCCGCCGGCAATCGCGCGGTTGTAGCCGTTCACCAGCAGATCATGCTGGAACGGGGTCAGATCGCCGGTCGCCGGATAGCCCAGAAACGCCTGATACTGCGCAATCTGCGCCCGCGACTGCCCGCCCAGCACCCCATCCGCGCCGCCGACCGGGAAGCCGAAATAATTCAGCGCGGTCTGCACCTGCACGTTGTCGGCCCGCTGCCCAGAAGACACCGCCGGGGCGTAATAGGTGTGGTTCTGGCGGTTCTTGTTGTTCTGATTGACGATGGCGCCGCCGATGATGCCACCCAGCACACCGCCGACAAGACCCGCGCCAAGACTGTCGGCAAACACCGGCTGCACCGGGGCCATCGCGAGCGAGGCCAGAACAAGTGTGGTTGCAATTCGTTTTTGGATCATAACAAAACTCCTACAAGAACTGTGGACGATCTGACGGCAAGTTTATCACGGCTCCCACCGCCTCGCGACTGAATCCCTGCAGGTGCGGCACTTCGGCGAGCCGAAAAGGAAGAATCGATGCTCGAATGGCGGGTCTGGGACGGGCTGGTTCCCTATGAAACGGCCCTTGCCGCGATGGAAGAACGCGTGGCCCGAATCGCGGCGGGCACCGCGCCCGAGGCGGTGTGGCTGCTGGAACATCCGCCGATCTACACTGCGGGCACCAGCGCGCGCGCCGAAGACCTGACCGACCCTGGCCGTTTCCCGGTGCATGTGGCGGGCCGCGGCGGGCAATACACCTATCACGGGCCGGGGCAGCGGGTGGTCTATGTCATGCTCGACCTCAACACCCGCGGCCGCGACGTGCGCCGCTTCGTCACCGCGCTGGAGGACTGGGTGATCGCCACCCTCGCCGCCTTCAACGTGACGGGCGAACGCCGCGCGGGCCGCGTCGGCGTCTGGGTCGTGCGCCCCGACCGGCCCCCCGGCGCCGATGGCACCCCGGCCGAGGACAAGATCGCCGCGATCGGCGTCAAGCTGCGCCGCTGGGTCAGCTTTCACGGCCTGTCAATCAATGTGGAGCCTGACCTGAGCCATTTCGACGGCATCGTGCCCTGCGGCATCCGCGACCACGGCGTCACCAGCCTGGTCGATCTTGGCCTGCCGGTAACGATGGCCGATGTCGATCTGGCCCTGCGCGCCGCCTTCGACGATGTCATCGGCGCGTCACCGGCTGCGGCATCATTGGATCTTTGACCCCGGCGCGATCTGGGCCAGATTGCCCGCCATCTTCGGATCAAGAAGTGCAAAACAAGGAACCGACACCATGAAACTGCAAATCCTCGCCGGTCTCGCCGTGATCGCCCTCGCCGCCCCCGCCTTCGCGGACGGCGACGCCGCGAAGGGCGCGACCCAGTTCAACAAGTGCAAGGCCTGCCATTCGATCATCAAGGACGACGGCACCGCAGTCATCAAGGGCGGGCTGGTCGGCCCGAACCTTTACGGCGTGATCGGCCGCGTCGCAGCCTCGGGCCACAAGGCGGGCTCGGCCGATGAATTCAACTACGGCCCCGGCCTGAAGGAACTGGGCAAGACCGGCATGGTCTGGACGCAGGACCTGGTGGCGCAATACGTTGCCGACCCGACCGCCTTCGTGAAGGAAAAGACCGGCGATCAGGCCGCCCGCTCGAACATGGCGTTCAAGCTGCCGACCGGCGGCGATGACGTCGCGGCCTACCTCGCTTCGGTCGGTCCTGCGTCGAATTGACGCCACGCTTGCCCCGCAAATCTGCCAGCCATCTGGATTCTTTTTGATACAGATCAAGGTGGACGATTGCCGCGGGGCAAGCGACCTTCTAAAAGCCGAAGGATACAGGCCCGGGACGAACCACCCGTGGCTCTCAGGGAACGCCAGAAAAACGGGAGGCGAGCATGGCCGACGCAGCCATACATGGCCACGAAGGACATGAGACCAAGGGGTTCTTTACCCGTTGGTTCATGTCGACGAACCACAAGGACATCGGGATCCTCTATCTCTTCGCCGGCGCCACCGTCGGCCTGATCTCAGTCATCTTCACTGTCTACATGCGCATGGAGCTGATGTATCCGGGCGTGCAGTTCATGTGCCAGGAAGGCATGCGGCTCTGGCCCTCGTCGGCGCCCTGCACGCCGGACGGTCACCTGTGGAACGTGATCATCACCGCGCACGGCATCCTGATGATGTTCTTCGTGGTGATTCCCGCGCTCTTCGGCGGCTTCGGCAACTACTTCATGCCGCTGCACATCGGTGCGCCGGACATGGCCTTCCCGCGGATGAACAACCTGTCGTTCTGGCTTTACATCGCGGGCACCTCGCTGGCCGTGGCCTCGGTGTTCTCGCCGGGTGGCGACAGCCAGCTTGGCTCGGGCATCGGCTGGGTGCTTTATCCCCCGCTTTCGACGCATGAGGCCGGCTATTCGACCGACCTCGCGCTGTTCGCGGTGCACCTGTCGGGCGCCTCGTCGATCCTTGGCGCGATCAACATGATCACCACCTTCCTGAACATGCGCGCGCCGGGCATGACGCTGCACAAGGTGCCGCTGTTCCCCTGGGCGATCTTCGTCACCGCCTGGCTGATCCTGCTGTCGTTGCCGGTTCTGGCCGGCGCCATCACCATGCTGATCACCGACCGCAACTTCGGCACCACCTTCTTCGATCCGGCTGGTGGCGGCGACCCGGTGCTGTATCAGCACATCCTGTGGTTCTTCGGCCACCCCGAGGTCTACATCATCATCGTGCCGGGCTTCGGCATCATCAGCCACGTCATCTCGGCCTTCTCGAAAAAGCCGATCTTCGGTTACCTGCCGATGGTCTACGCGATGGTGGCGATCGGCGTGCTGGGCTTCGTCGTGTGGGCGCACCACATGTACACCGTCGGCCTGTCGCTGACTCAGCAAAGCTACTTCATGCTGGCCACGATGGTCATCGCGGTGCCGACCGGCATCAAGGTGTTCTCGTGGATCGCGACGATGTGGGGCGGCTCGATCGAGTTCAAGACGCCGATGCTGTTCGCCTTCGGCTTCCTGTTCCTGTTCACCGTCGGCGGCGTGACCGGCGTGATCCTGTCGCAGGCCGCCGTTGACCGCGCCTATCAGGATACCTACTACGTCGTCGCCCACTTCCACTATGTGATGAGCCTCGGCGCCGTCTACGCGATCTTTGCCGGGGTCTACTTCTGGATCGGCAAGATGTCGGGGCGGCAGTATCCGGAATGGGCAGGCAAGCTGCACTTCTTCGTGTTCTTCATCGGCTCGAACCTGACCTTCTTCCCGCAGCACTTCCTGGGCCGCCAAGGCATGCCGCGCCGCTACATCGACTATCCGGAGGCGTTCGCGCACTGGAACTTCGTCTCGTCGATCGGCGCGTTCATCGGCTTCGCCTCGTTCCTGTGGTTCATCGGCGTGGTCTTCTACACGCTGTTCAAGGGCCAGCGCGTGACCGAGCCGAACTACTGGCATCAGGAATATGCCGACACGCTGGAATGGACGCTGTCCAACCCGCCGCCGGAACATACGTTCGAGATCCTGCCGAAACCGGCGGACTGGGATCAGGCGATCAAGCACGGCCTGCACCACTAAGATGCCCTTCGAATGGGTGAAACGGATTGAGGAGGCCCCGGAGAAATCCGGGGCCTTTTCCCAATCTGCCCCGGTCTGGGCCGAAAACGCGCCACCGGTCGCCGAGCTTCAGCTCTGGCCCAACCGTTCGCTGCCGCGCGGTGGCTTCGTCTTCATCATCGCCATGGCGGCGGTCCTCTTGCTGCTGCCGCTGTTGGCGCTGCTGGGTCGGCCGCAGCTGTGGGTGGTGCTGCCGTTCATGGTGCTGACGCTCGGCGGCCTCTGGCTTGCCTTCCGCTCGAACTACGCCAGCGGCAAGCTGATCGAACGGCTCCGGCTCTGGCCCGACCGGATCGAAATCAACCGGTTCGAGCCGACCGGCCGCCAGCAGGACTGGGTCGCCAACCCGCACTGGGTCCGCATGACGCTGCATGAAAAGGGCGGGCCGGTCGAAAGCTACCTGACCCTGACAGGCGGCGGGCGTGAGGTCGAACTCGGCGCCTTCCTCAGCCCCGAGGAACGGGTGGCGCTGAAGGACGAGGTCGAACGGGCGATCGGTCGGCTCTGAGCGCGAAGGGCGCGCGGGCTGGAGCGCGCTACGGATTGTGGCCCTGCCACGGTGAGCCCAAATTGGTAGACAAACCGCCCGAACCGGGCCAAAAATGGAAGGACCTCCGCGCAAGCGACCATATCCAAACGGAGACAGCCATGCCCCAGCCCCGCATCCTCGCCGCCCTTTTCGCCGTGATCCTCGGCGCCGGGCCCGCGCTTGCCCATTCCGGCGGCGCCGAACCGCTTGGCGATGGCAAGGTCTCCTCGAGTCCCAAGGTCGGCTATCTGATGTCCTGCCCGACCCGCGGCAGCGGCCGCGGCGCCTTCCGCGACGGGCCCTGGATCGACGGAAAATCCTGGTATCCCGGCGACAAGATCCACGTCGAGGGCAAGATCTCCTGGCCCTCCGCCCACTTCGCCGTCTCGACCGTCACCCGCAACGGCGCCAGCTGGCATGAGATCTCGGGCAACGGCCTGCCCAAGGGCGCGATCACCGGCACCTTCCCGATCTCGCGCTCCGACCCCGCCTATAACTACGACCGCAACCCCAATTCGGTCCGCAACCATACGATCAACCTGATGCTGCCAGCCGATCCGCAGGCCGCCGCCAGCCCCTCCTGCGTGCCGATGGGGATGATCGGCGTGGCGCTCGACGGCGTGGCGATCTTCAACGCGGTGGACGACAGCGGCCGCGACGCCCCGGCGCACGAGGTGCAGGACAGCTGCGACGGCCACCCCGAGCACGACGGCCAGTATCACTACCACGGCCCCAGCCCCTGCATGCCCGGCATCAACGGCAAGGCGGAACTCGTCGGCTACGCGCTAGACGGCTTCGGCATCTACTCGCTGCGCGACGCAAGTGGCCATCTCATGACCGATGCCAACCTCGACGCCTGCCACGGCACCACCAGCGAGGTGATGTGGAACGGCAAGAAGACCCGGATCTACCACTACGTCATGACCGGCGAGTACCCCTACACCATCGGCTGCTTCCGCGGCACGCCGGTCAGCACACGCTAGCGCACGACCGTCGCAAGGGGCTTCGCCGCGGCAGGCGGAGCCTCAGCCCAGCCGCGCCTTCACCATCGGCCCCACAGCACCGAAATCCATCTGGCCGGTGTGGTGCGCCTTCAGCTCGGCCATGACCTTGCCCATGTCCTTGATGCTCGCCGCGCCCGTCGCCGCGATCGCCGCCGCAACGGCGGCCTCGACCTCCGCCGCTGTCAGCTGACGCGGCAGGAATTCCTCGATCACCGCAATCTCGGCGCGCTCCTTGTCGGCCAGATCGACCCGCCCGCCGTCGTCGAAGGCGCGCACGCTTTCCTGCCGCTGCTTCACCATCCGGCTCAGCACAGCGACGATATCCGCTTCGGTCATCTCGGGCGCGCCCTCGCCGCGCAGCACGATGTCACGGTCCTTCAGCGCCGAATTCATCAGCCGCAGGATCGACACCCGCTCGGCCGCTTTCGCCTTCATCGCCGTCTTCACCGCTTCGCCGATCTGCTCGCGTAAGCTCATGCCACGTCCCCTGTTTTGCCTGAATGTCACCCTACCGCGCCACCGCCGCCGTGACAACCGCAGCCCAGAAAACCAACCCTTTGGAATCAAACGAAAACCCATGCAACGCGCGGCCTTGACCCGGCCCGCCCCGACACATAGGTTGCCCGGCGATCCAGCGCAGGGAGTCGCCCCATGCCCGCCAGCCCGCAAATCCAGCCCAAGCCAACCGCCTGCCTTGCGCTGGCAAATGGCACCGTGTTCTACGGCACGGGCTTTGGCGCCACCGGTGTGACGGTGGCCGAGCTTTGCTTCAACACCGCCATGACCGGCTATCAGGAGATCATGACCGATCCCTCTTACGCCGGGCAGGTCGTTACCTTCACCTTCCCGCATATCGGCAACGTCGGTGTGAACCTGGAAGATGACGAAACCGCCGAACCCGTCGCCGCCGGCATGGTGGTGAAGTGGGATCCCACCGAACCGTCGAGCTGGCGCGCGACCGGTGAATTGACGCAATGGCTGACCGCGAAGGGCCGCATCGGCATCGGCGGGCTCGACACCCGCCGCCTGACCCGCGCGATCCGCCAGCAGGGCGCCCCGCATGTCGCGCTGGCGCACGACCCCGAGGGTAATTTCGACATCGGTGCGCTGGTCGCCAAGGCGCGGGCCTGGAAGGGCCTGGTCGGCCTCGATCTGGCCAAAGACGTGACCTGCGCCCAAAGCTATCGCTGGGACGAGATGCGCTGGGCCTGGCCCGCGGGCTACACCCGGCGCGAAGGCCCCGGCCTGCGCGTGGTTGCGATCGACTACGGTGCCAAACGCAACATCTTGCGCTGCCTTGCCTCGGCGGGCTGCGAGGTGACGGTGCTGCCCGCCTCGGCCACCGCCGAAGACGTGCTGGCGCTGAACCCGGAAGGCGTGTTCCTGTCGAACGGCCCCGGCGACCCCGCCGCCACCGGCGACTATGCCGTGCCGATGATCAAGGGCGTGCTGGAACGGGATTTGCCGCTGTTCGGCATCTGCCTTGGCCACCAGATGCTGGCCCTCGCCCTTGGCGCCCGCACGGTGAAGATGAACCACGGCCATCACGGCGCAAACCATCCGGTGAAGGACATCGAAACCGGCAAGGTCGAGATCACGTCGATGAACCACGGCTTTACCGTGGACAGCCAGACCCTGCCCAAGGGTGTCGTGGAAACCCATGTCAGCCTCTTCGACGGCTCGAACTGCGGCATCCGGCTGGCCGACCGGCCGGTGTTTTCCGTGCAGTACCACCCCGAGGCCAGCCCCGGCCCGCAGGACAGCTATTACCTGTTCGAGCGTTTCGCGGCGGCCATGCGGGCCCGCCGCGCGGCCTGACTGGCCGCGTCGCGCCAGTTAACCACGCTTTAACCGGAACGGACGAAGCTGCCCGGGTTGCCACCGCCCCGGTTCTGCCATGTCCGTCCGCCCGCTCCGCCGCCTTTCGCTTGCCGTCGCCCCCCGCCGGGTGCGGCAAGGCCCACGTGGCGAGGCGGTGCTGCGCCACCTTGCCGCACGGGGCACCCTGCCCGCTGCGGTCTTGCCACAGGCCCTTGCCCTGCTCGCACGGCGCGAGGCGCGGCTGGCCGATATCCTGATTTCGCGCGGCTGGGTCGCCCCCGCCGACCTGCTGGCCGCCGAGGCCGCCTTGCGCCTCGCCCAGATCGTCGACCCCGACGCCGATCCGCCCGATCCGCGCCTGATCGACCGCTGGGGCGCGGCCCGCTGCATCGCCGAAGGGCTGCTGCCCTGGCGCCGCGCCGGTGGTGTTGTCGTCGTGGCCACCGCCCGCCCCGAGCATTTCGCCCGGCGTGAGGGCGAGCTGATCGCGCTTTACGGCCCGGTGGTGATGGCGCTGGCGGACGAAGCAGCGATCGGGCGTGCCGTGCTGGTGCTGCGCGCCGCCGCCCTCGCCCACCGCGCCGAAACCCTGGTGCCCGATCGTGAAAGTTGCCGCCGCTGGCGCGCGCCAGACCCCGCGCGGGCCGCGCCGCTGGTTCTGGTCGCATTGGCCGTGCTGCTGGCCGCACCCCGGCTGGTGTTCGGGGTGCTGATGCTGTGGACGCTGATCACCCTTGCCGCCACCACCGCGCTGAAGGCCGCGGCGCTCTGGGCCCAGCTTCGCGCCCGCCGATTGCCCGCCCGCCCCGGCCGCCCGCCGGTGATTGCGCGGCTGCCCTGCGTCTCGATTCTGGTGCCGTTGTTCCACGAACCCGACATCGCCGCCCGCCTGATCGCACGCATCGCCCGGCTCGACTATCCGCGCGAGTTGCTCGATATCCTGCTCTGTGTCGAGGCCGAGGATGCGACCACGGCCGCCGCCCTTGCCGCTACCGCCCTGCCGCCGTTCATGCGGGTCGTCACGGTGCCGCCCGGCCCGCTGAAGACCAAGCCGCGCGCGCTGAATTTCGCGCTGCCGTTCTGCCGCGGCAACATCATCGGCGTCTACGATGCCGAGGATGCGCCCGACCCCGACCAGATCACCCGCGTGGTCCATCGCTTCCATGAACGCGGGGCCGAGGTCGCCTGCCTGCAGGGCCGTCTCGATTTCTACAACCCGCGCACCAACTGGCTGACGCGCTGCTTTACCATCGAATACGCGGCCTGGTTTCGCGTGATGCTGCCCGGCCTCGTCCGCCTTGGCCTGCCGATCCCGCTGGGTGGCACCACGCTTTTCTTTCGCCGCGCCGCGCTGGAGGCGCTGGAGGGCTGGGATGCCCACAATGTCACCGAGGATGCCGACCTTGGGCTTCGCCTCGCCCGGCACGGCTATCGCGCCGAACTGGTTGAAACCGACACGGCGGAAGAGGCGACCAGCCATCCGCGCGCCTGGGTGAAACAACGCTCGCGCTGGCTGAAGGGCTACGTGGTCACCTGGGCCGTGCATATGCGCCAGCCCCGCAGGCTGTGGCGCGAGTTGGGGCCGCGGCGGTTCTGGGCTGTGCAGGTGCTTTTTCTGGGCACCATCACGCAGTTCCTGCTGGCACCGCTGTTGTGGTCGTGCTGGCTGCTGATGTTCGGCCTGCCGCATCCGATGGCGGGCCTGCCCGCGCCGCTTCTGCGCGCGCTTACGCTGCTGTTCCTCGCTTCCGAAGCGGTCAACATTGCCACCGGGCTGATCGGGCTGGCGGCCACCCGGCATCGCGGCCTGATGCCCTGGGTGCCCACGCTGTCGCTTTATTTCCCGCTCGGCGCCATTGCCGCGGCCAAGGGGGTCTGGGAACTGATCGGCCGCCCGTTCTACTGGGACAAGACCGCCCACGGACATCACGTTGCCGCCGATGACCCGCCTTCGGCCGGGCCAGACCCGCCGGTGGCGGCGCTCAGCGGGTTCTGATCTCGCCCGCGTCGATCTTCAGCCGCGTCTCGAACGCCTTCGAGATATGCGCGCGTAGCGCCTTGTAGGCCGCGTCGCCGTCATGCGCAGCGATCGCCGCGACAATCGCATCATGTTCGGCCAGCGCTACCTCTTCCCGCCCAACTGCGGCGAAGGTGGTGGTGGCCAGCAGCCCCATCGAGCGGTGCACAAGGTCAAGCTGCTGCACCAGAAAGCGGTTGTGCGACGCAAGGTGGATCTGCTTGTGAAACCGCCGGTTCGCCCGGCTCAGCGCCTGCGGATCGCCCAGCAGCCCGCGGTCTTCGCGCGCCATATCCTGCAAGACGTGAATCTCTTCATCGGTCGCGTGCCGCGAGGCCAGCCGCGCTGCCAGCCCCTCCAGCTCGATGCGCACGGCGTAAAGCTCGGCCAGTTCGTTATGGTCCAGCGAGGCGACGATCAGGCTGCGCCCGTCGCGCGACAGCATCGACTGCGTTTCCAGCCGTTGCAGCGCCTCGCGCACCGGGGTGCGCGACACCCCGAACCGGTCCGCCAGTTCCGATTCCACCAGCCGGTCGCCGGGGCGATAGAGGCCCGAGTCGATCGCCTCGAGGATCAGCGTATAGGCATCTTTCTGTGCAGACTTGACGTCTTTCATCATCGGCTCCGATCGGGTGGCAAACCCTAGCGCCGCGGATGGGGGGGATTCAAGCCTCGCGCCTTGCCGCGGCCAGGCGGCGGGGCTAGGGTCCGGCCATGCAAGCCCCCGCCTTCGCCCATGTCACCACCTGGGTCTTCGACCTCGACAACACGCTTTACCCGCCCTCGGCCCGCCTGTTCGATCTGATCGAGGTGCGCATGACGACCTGGGTGATGCGTGAACTTGGCGTCGAGCGCGCCGAGGCCGACCGTCTGCGCCGCCACTACTGGCAAAGCTATGGCACCACGCTGGCCGGGTTGATGCGCGAACATGACGCCGACCCCGGCCCCTACCTGACCGAGGTGCATGACATTCCGCTGGACCGTCTGACCCCCGAACCGGCGCTTGCCGCCGGAATCGCCGCGCTGCCGGGGCGGCGCATCGTCTACACCAACGGCTCGGCACCCTATGCCGAACGGGTGCTGGCCGCGCGCGGCCTTGGCGGGCTGTTCGATGCCGTCTACGGCGTCGAACATGCGGGCTACCGGCCCAAACCCGAACGCGCCGCCTTCGAGGCGGTCTTTGCCCGCGACGGCACCGATACTGCGCGCGCCGCGATGTTCGAGGATGACGCCCGCAACCTCGCCGCGCCGCATGCGATGGGGATGCGCACCGTCCACGTCGCGCCGCGGGCCGAACCCGCGCCGCACATCCACCACCATACCGACGATCTGGCCGGTTTTCTGGCCCGGTTGGGTGTCTGACCGCGTCCCTGCGGCATCCTGCGCCGTTCCGATGCGGCACGGCTTCCCCTATGCGTGACGGACTGCGAACAGGAGAACGCCATGACCACCTCGACCCTCACCAAGGGCTTTTATGCCCTGCCCGTCCTCGGCTGGATCGCCCGCGATGTTGCCACCAAGGACGACGACAATATCTGGTATGCGCTCGTCATCTTTCTGACCTGCGTCGTGCTGGCGGTGCAGACCTGGGGTCTGGTGGCGCTGTCGATGACCGCCCTCGGCATGGTGCCGATCATGTTCATCCTGCTGATCCGCATCACCCTGGGGTGACGCTTCGCCGCTGGCACGCCCCCGCGCCGCGCCCTATCATCCGGCGCAGGCAACGGAGGCGGCGGCGATGACGCGGAACCACACGGATATTCTGATCTCGGGCGGCGGCGTCGCCGGGCTGACGGCGGCGGCGGCGTTCGGCACGGCGGGGTTCAGCGTGATCTGCGTCGATCCCGCCGCCCCGGTGACCGATGATGCCGACGAGGGCGCCGACCTGCGCACCACCGCCTTCCTGCAACCCTCGATCCCGGTGCTGGAGGCGGCGGGGCTCTGGGCGCGGCTGGAACCCCACGCCGCACCGTTGCAGATCATGCGCATCGTCGATGCCGGCGGCCCGGTGCCAGAGCCGCGCATCGTCAAGGACTTCGATGCCGCCGACATTTCCGGCCAACCCTTTGGCTGGAACCTGCCCAACTGGCTTTTGCGGCGCGAAATGGTGGCGCGGCTGGCCGAGATGCCGAACGTGGATTTTCGCCCCGGCATCGCCACCACCGCCGTACTGACCCGCGAGGCCGAGGCGCTGGTGACGCTGTCCGATGGCAGCCGCGTTTCCGCCCGCCTGCTGATCGCCGCCGACGGCCGTGGATCAGTCGTGCGCGAGGCGCTGGGGATCGGCGTGCGCACCATGCGCTATGGCCAGAAGGCGCTGGCCTTCGCCGTCAGCCACCCGATCCCGCATGCCAATGTCTCGACCGAGATTCACCGCTCGGGCGGCCCGTTCACGCTGGTGCCGCTGCCCGACCGGGGCGGCCTGCCCTGCTCTGCCATCGTGTGGATGGAACGCGGGCCCGAGGCGCTGCGGCTGGCCGCGCTGCCGGTGCCGGAGTTCGAGGCGGCGATGAACGAACGCTCCTGCCACCTCTTCGGGCCGCTGACCCTGCTGACGCGCCGTACCGTCTGGCCGATCATCAGCCAGATCGCCGACCGGATGTGCGGCGAGCGCACGGCCCTGATCGCCGAGGCCGCACATGTCATGCCGCCGATCGGCGCACAGGGGCTGAACATGAGCCTGGCCGACCTGCGTGTGCTGCTGGAGCTTGCCACCGCCGCACCGGACAAACTGGGCGAGCGGGCGATGCTGGAGACCTACCACCGCCGCCGTCATGCCGAGGTTGTGGCCCGCATCACCGGCATCGACGCGCTCAACCGCGCCTCGATGCTGGGCGCCCCAATGCTGCGGGATGCCCGCGCCAAGGCGCTGAACGCGCTTTACTCGGTCGCGCCGGTGCGCAAGACGCTGATGCGTGCGGGGCTCGGGGTGCGTTAAAGCACCGCATCCACCACTGCCCGCAGCCGCCCCATCGTGCCGTCGACGTCGTAAAGCTTGTCGAGCCCGAACAGGCCCAGCCGGAAGGTCCGGAACCCCTCGGGCTCGTCGCATTGCAGCGGCACGCCGGCCGCGATCTGCATGCCCTTGGCCGCGAACTTCTTGCCGTTCTGCACCTCGGGGTCGTCGGTGTAGCTGACCACCACGCCCGGCGCGCCGAAGCCTTCGGCCGCGACCGACCGCACGCCCTTGGCCGCCAGCATCGCACGAACCCCGTCACCCAGCGCCCATTGCGCCTCTTTCAGGCGGGCGAACCCGTAATCGCGCGTTTCGGCCATCGTGTCGCGGAAGGCTGCCAGCGCGTCGGTGGGCATCGTCGCATGATAGGCGTGGCCGCCCTTTTCATAGGCTTCCATGATGGAAAGCCACTTCTTCAGGTCCAGCGCGAAGCTAGAGGACGTGGTGCCGTCGATCCGCGCCCGCGCCCGGTCCGACAGCATCACCAGCCCGGCCGAGGGCGAGGCCGACCAGCCCTTTTGCGGCGCAGAGATCAGCACATCCACCCCGGTCGCCTTCATGTCGACCCAGACGCAGCCCGAGGCGATGCAATCGAGCACGAAGAGCGCGCCCACGTCATGCGCCGCTTCGGCCAGCGCCTTCAGGTAGTCGTCGGGCAGGATCAGCCCGGCCGAGGTTTCCACATGCGGGGCAAAGACCACATCGGGCTTCGCGTCATGGATTTTCGCCACCACCTCTTCGATCGGCGCCGGGGCAAAGGGCGCCTGCTGCACGTTGGCCGAGGTTCGCGCCTTCATCACCGTGGTTTCGCTGGCAAAACCGCCCGCCTCGAAAATCTGCGTCCAGCGATAGCTGAACCAGCCGTTGCGCACGATGAATGCATGGCGGCCGCCCGCGAACTGGCGCGCCACCGATTCCATCCCGTAGGTGCCGCCGCCCGGCACTAGCGCCACCGAGGCGGCGCCGTAAACCTCTTTCAGCATTGCCGAAATGTCGCGCATCACGCCCTGAAAGCGCGCCGACATATGGTTCAGCGACCGGTCGGTGAACACGACCGAGAATTCCTGCAATCCATCGGGATCGACATCGGGCAGAAGGGCGGGCATCGGGGTCTCCTCTCAGGGCTTTTCCCCGACATAGCCCGCCCGGCGGCGGATTTCATCCCGGAACCGTCAGGTGCGGCGCTTTCTCTGCCGCGGCGCGGTTTCCGATCGGAACGCCGTGCCGCCTGCTAGCCCAGCGGGCCGGGCCGCCGTTCCTCGCTCAAGAGCACGTTGGCATCGACCTGCCCCAGCCCCGGCAGCGTCAGGATGCGCCGCCGCAGCACCCGCTCGAAATCCGCCAGATCGCGGGCCACCACCCGCAGGCGGTAGTCGTAAAGGCCAAGGATGTGCTGCACCGTCTGCACCTCGGGGATCGCCGTCACCGCGCGTTCGAAATCCTCCAGGCTGACGCGGCCCTTGGTGGCCAGTTTCACGCCCAGAAACACCGTCACGCCAAAGCCCAGCGCCTCGCGATCTACCACCACGCGGCGCCCGCGGAACACGCCCGCCTCTTGTAGCCGTTTCAGCCGCCGCCAGGCCGCCGGTTGCGACAGCCCGAACCGGCGGCCCAGCTCGCCCGCCGACAGGGTGGCATCCTGCACCAACGCGCGGAGGAAACCGCGGTCGATGTCGTCCAGCGCGATCACAGCGGCAACCCCTCGCCCGCCTTGATCACCGCCACATGCATGAGCGCCTCGATATCGGCGATATGGGGCAGGGCGAGGATGCGGTCGCGGTAAACCTCTTGGTAATGCGCGATATCGCGGGCGATCACGTCCAGCCGCACATCGACCCGGCCGAGGAAGGTCTGAATCTCGATCACCTCGGGCACCGCGCGGGCGGCCGCGATGAACTCGTCAAAGGCACGCGGGTTGGTCTTGTCCAAGGTGAAGCGCAAGCTGACCTCAACCTCATACCCCAGCGCGCGCCAGTCGATCACCGCCTCTTGCCCTTTCAGCACGCCGCCCGCTTTCAGCCGGTCGAGCCGCCGCCAGCAGGTCGCCGCCGTCACCCCGGCGCGTTCGGCCAGATCGGCCATCGCGAGGTCAGGCTCTGCCATCAGGTGGCGCAGGATGCGCCGGTCGGTATCGTCGATCTGCATGAACTTTCCGCCATCTGGCCTTCTCGATTATGGCTTCTCGCAGAATAGCCGCAAATCCGCAAACTATGAACGGTTCCTTGCGGCAATATCCCTATGCTGCCTGCAACGAAACCAAGCAGAAGGAAGCGCCCGATGCGCGTTTATTATGATCGCGACTGCGACATCAACCTGATCAAGGACAAGAAGGTGGCCATCCTCGGCTACGGGTCGCAAGGCCACGCCCATGCGCTGAACCTGCGCGATTCGGGCGCCAAGAACCTTGTCGTCGCGCTGCGCGAAGGCTCGGCTTCGGCCAAGAAGGCCGAGGCCGAGGGGCTGAAGGTGATGGGTATCGCCGAAGCCGCCGCCTGGTGCGACCTGATCATGTTCACCATGCCGGATGAACTGCAGGCTGCCACCTACAAGAAATACGTGCACGACAACCTGCGCGAAGGTGCTGCGATCGCCTTCGCCCACGGCCTGAACGTGCATTTCGGCCTGATCGAACCGAAACCCGGCGTCGACGTCATCATGATGGCGCCGAAGGGCCCCGGCCATACCGTGCGCGGCGAGTTCGTCAAGGGCGGCGGCGTGCCCTGCCTCGTGGCCGTGCATCAGGACGCCTCGGGCAAGGCGATGGAGCTTGGCCTCAGCTACTGCTCGGGCATCGGTGGCGGCCGCTCCGGCATCATCGAGACCAACTTCCGCCAGGAATGCGAAACCGACCTGTTCGGCGAGCAGGCGGTGCTGTGCGGCGGTCTGGTCGAACTGATCCGCATGGGCTTCGAGACGCTGGTGGAAGCCGGCTACGAGCCGGAAATGGCCTATTTCGAATGCCTGCACGAAGTGAAGCTGATCGTGGACCTGATCTACGAAGGCGGCATTGCGAACATGAACTACTCGATCTCCAACACCGCTGAATACGGCGAATATGTCAGCGGCCCGCGCATCCTGCCCTATGCCGAAACCAAGGCGCGGATGAAGGAAGTGCTGGAAGACATCCAGTCCGGCCGCTTCGTGTCGAACTTCATGGCCGAAAACGCCGTGGGCCAGCCGTTCTTCAAGGCCACCCGTCGCCGCAACGACGAGCATCAGATCGAAAAGGTCGGCGAAAAGCTGCGCGCCATGATGCCCTGGATCGCCAAGGGCAAAATGGTGGACAAAGCGCGGAACTGACCTAAGATTTGGGGGGCCCGGCACTGCGCCGGGCCCCCTTGCCCTTCTGCCGGGAGCCAGCTCATGGACATGACGCCGAGCTTTCTGAGCGACCTTCTGACCCGCGTCGCCATCATCGGTCGCGGGCTTTCGACGCAGACCGACCGCACGCCGCTCGCCGATCTCTGCGCCACGCTGGTCACCGGCCGCGGCGAGGCGACCAGCCTTGCCGTTGCCCGCACCATCCTTGACCGTTACGCGGCCCTCGCCCCCGAGGGAAAACGCGCGTTCCTGTGCGAACTGCTTACCCGCTTCGGCCCCGATCCGGCCCGGCTCGACGCCGCACTTGCCGCCCATCAGGCCGACCCCGGCCCGGCGAGCCTGCGCGCGCTGCACGCCGCCAGCGAACCGGCCAGCCAGGAGCTGATCCGCCGCCTGAACCGCACCCCCGGCGGCACCGCCGACCTTGTGGCGCTGCGTGCAGACCTGCTGGGGCTGCTGCGCGAGGCGCCGGAACTGGCCGCACTTGACGGCGACTTTCGCCACCTTTTCACCTCGTGGTTCAATCGCGGCTTTCTCGAACTGCGGCGGATCGACTGGTCCACCCCGGCCGAGGTGCTGGAAAAGATCATCGCCTATGAAGCCGTGCACGAGATCCGCGGCTGGGATGATCTCCGCCGCCGGGTCGCGGCACCTGACCGCCGGTTGTACGCCTTCTTCCATCCGGCGCTGCGCCACGATCCGCTGATCTTCGTCGAGGTGGCGCTGACCGCCGCGGTTCCCGGCGCGATCGGCCCGATCCTTGCCGAAGACCGGCCGCCGGTCGCGCCCGGCGCGGCCACCACGGCTGTGTTCTACTCGATCTCGAACTGCCAGAAGGGGCTGCGCGGCATTTCCTTCGGCAATTTCCTGATCAAGCAGGTGGTCGAGGAACTACGCCGCGACTTCGATACGCTGACGACCTTCGTCACCCTTTCGCCGGTTCCGGGCCTGCGGTCCTGGGCCGAGGCCGAGGCGGCCCGCGACGACCCCCGCCTGACGCCCGGCCAGCGAGCGCTTGTCGCGCACCTTGCGCAAAGCCCCGAGGCGACGGACGATCCCGCGCTGGCCAGCCTCGCCGCCCGCTACCTTGCCATGCCGGACAGCCCCGGCGCCGGGGCACGCGACCCGGTGGCGCGCTTTCACCTTGGCAACGGCGCCCGGCTTGACCGCATCCACCTGATGGCCGACCCCAGCGCCAATGGCGTGAAGGCGTCATGGGGCGTGATGGTGAACTACCTCTACGATCTTGGCGCGATCGAACGGAACCACGAGGCTTTCGCCACGCGGGGCGAAATCATCGCGGCGCCCGCGATCCAGCGCCTCGGCCGCGCGACAAAATAGGCCGTCAGACCCGCGCCCGGATCTCGGCCACGATGCTGCCGACAACGTCGGCCAGCAGCGCCTCGTCGGTGCATTCGGCCATCACCCGCACCAAGGGCTCGGTGCCCGACTTGCGGATCAAGAGCCGCCCGCAGCCATTCAGCCGCACCTCGGATGCCGCGATGATCGCCTGCACCTCGGGCGCGTTCAGCGGTTCCTGCCCGTCGCCGTAGCGGACGTTCTGCAGCAGCTGCGGCACCCGTTCAAAGCTGTGCACCAGCTCCGAGGCGGGTAGCCCGGTTTGCACCATCTCGCCGAGGAAATGCAGCCCGGCGATCAGCCCGTCGCCAGTGGTGGCGTAGTCGGTCATGACGATATGGCCCGACTGTTCGCCGCCCAGGTTCCAGCCGCCGCGCCGCATCGCCTCGACCACGTAGCGGTCGCCGACCGGCGTCCGTTCCAGCCGGATGCTCTTGCTGCCAAGGTAGTGTTCCAGCCCGAGGTTCGACATCACGGTGGCGACCAGCGTGTTGTGGTGCAGCCGCCCCTCGGCCGCCCAGCGGGCCGCGAAAAGCGCCATGATCTGATCGCCGTCGGCGATCTTGCCGGTCTCGTCGATGATCATCACCCGGTCCGCGTCGCCGTCCAGCGTGATGCCAAGGTGCGCGCCCTCGGCCACCACACGCGCCGCGCAGGTTTCGGGATGGGTGGAGCCGCAGTTTTCGTTGATGTTGAAGCCGTTGGGCGACACGCCGATGGCGATGACCTCGGCGCCAAGTTCCCACAGCGCCTCGGGCGCGGCCTTGTAGATCGCGCCATTGGCGCAATCCACGACGATCTTCAGCCCGGCCAACGCCCCCCGGCCGGGGAAGGTGGTCTTGACGTATTCCACATAGCGGCCGCGTGCGTCGTCGATCCGCCGCGCGCTGCCGATGGCATCCGATTCCGCCAGCGGCACCGGCCCCTCCACGATCTTCTCGATCGCGCGTTCGGCGTCATCCGACAGCTTGAACCCGTCGGGGCCGAAGAACTTGATTCCGTTGTCATAATAGGGGTTGTGGCTGGCCGAGATCATGATCCCCAGATCGGCCCGCATCGAGCGCGTCAGGTAGCCCACCGCCGGCGTCGGCACCGGGCCCAGCAGCAGCACGTTCATGCCGGTCGAGGCGAGCCCGGCGGTCAGCGCCGTCTCGATCATGTAGCCAGACCGTCGCGTGTCCTTGCCGATCACGACGCGATGACCGTTGCGGCCGTCGGTGCGAAAGAACTCGCCTGCCGCGGCGCCCAGTTTCAGCGCCATGTCGGCGGTCATCGGATAGGCGTTGGCGCGGCCCCGCACCCCATCGGTTCCGAACAGTTTCCGTGTCATGTCAATTCTCCCGTCCCACCGATACACTCTGCCACAGCGCCAGCGCCTGTCGCGTCTCGGGCACATCATGCACCCGGACGATCTGCACCCCCTGCGCGATCCCGGCAAGGGCCAGCGCCACCGAACCCGGCATCCGGTCTTTTGCCGCAGGCGCCCCGCCGATGGTGCCGATGAACCGCTTGCGCGACACGCCCAGCAGGATCGGGCAGCCGAGCGTGTGAAACAGCGACAACCGCCGCAGCAGGGCAAGGTTGTGCGCCGCAGTCTTGCCGAAGCCGATCCCCGGATCAATCAGGATGCGGGACCGGGCGATCCCCGCCGCCTCGGCAAAGGCCACCCGGTCGGCAAGATAGTCGTAGACGTCGAGCAGCACATCGTCATAGCGCGGGTCGGCCTGCATCGTCGCAGGCGTGCCCCTGGCGTGCATCAGGCAAACCGGGGCGCCGCTGGCCGCGACCACGGCGGCCATCCCGGCATCGAAGCCGAACGCCGACACGTCATTGACGATCCGCGCCCCCGCCGTCAGCGCCGCCTGCGCCACCCCGGCCTTGCGGGTGTCGATCGACACCGGCGCCGCCCCCGCCGCCCGCAGCGCGGCAATCACCGGCGCGGTGCGCGCAATCTCTTCGGCCACCGGCACCTCGGCCGCGCCGGGCCGGGTGCTTTCGCCGCCGACATCAAGGATATCCGCCCCGGCGGCCTGCATCGCGCGGGCATGGCCCACCGCGTCGGCAGGCGTGGCATGGTCGCCGCCGTCAGAAAAGCTGTCGGGCGTCACGTTCAGGATGCCCATGATCCGCGGCCGGTCGAGCGTGAGGCCCGCCAGATCGGCGCGCGGCGCGGCGATCCGGGCCAGCAGGTCGGCCGGGGTTGAATCAAGACCGATGACCTCTGGCGCAGCGTCGCGACGCAACACCTCGACCCGGTCGAACCAGCACCAGCCCCCCGCCAGCGGCAGCGCGCCCGCGGGGCGGGCGGCGTCTGTCATCGGGATCGGTCGGTAATAGATCATGCGGTGGGTCCGCCCCTTGGGTCATCCGGCCCGTGTGGTGCCGCAGACCGGGGCGCATGGCAAGGGTCAGCCCTCCAGCCGTTCCACCGGGACGCGGCTTCCCGCCGGAACCGAAACATGGCCGTGAACGACGAACCTGTCGGCAGCCAGCGTTTCCGCCAGCCACAGCGCCAGCGCCACCGGGTCATGCGCGCCCGGCCCGTCCACCGCGTCCAGCACCAGCTTCGACGGCGCCCAGACGACGGTTTGCCCGTGCTTCATCGCCCAGTCGATCTCGGTCCGGCTGGAAACCACCACGCAGCGACGGTCGCGCCCGGCCAGCACCCAGCCGTTCTGCTCGATCGCCAGCAGGTCGATGCGCCGCTGCGCCGCCTTCGCGGCCGACCGGGGCGAGGCGCCGTCAGGCAGCCCGACGGTCAGGATCAGCGGCAGCCCGCGCGCCTCCAGCACCGTCAGCCGGGCGGGCAGGTCGGGCGCGGCAATCGCGGCATTGTCGAGAAACACCACCAGCGGGTGCAGCGCCGCCTCGACACCATCGGCGCGAACGGCGCGCAGCGGCGCCTCGGCGCGCGAGCGGACGATTTCCACCCCCAGCGCGCCCGGCCCGCGATCAAGCTTCTCGATTCGCACGAAGACGCGCATCGCCTGCGGTTCGGCAAGGATACGTTCGGCGACGCGGGCGGCCAGCGTCTCCAGCAGGTTCAGCCGCGCGGCGCCCAGTTCGGCGGCAATCGCCTCGGTGATGCGGTCGTAGGACAGGATGCGATCCACATCGTCGTCGATCGGGGCGGGATGCGGGCGCACCTCGACCACCACGTTGAAGCGGATGCGCTGGGTGGTGCCGCGTTCGGCCTGAAACGCACCGATTTCCACCTCTACCACATGGTCGCGCAGGCTGATGCGGTCGCGCGGGTCGGCGCTGGCGGTGGCCTCGGCACGCTCTTCGGGATGCGCGAAGGCAAGGCGGATATCGGTTGTCATGGTCTCTCCGTCAGGCGCGACCGAGGGCCGCTGCCGACGCTTATACGCCGGCGTCACCCGGCCCACCATGTCCGGTGGCGGCACGACGGGGCGCGGCTGCGACCTGCCGGTCAGTTCGAGGCGAGCTGCACCGGGTCGCGGTAGAACACATGGGCACCGATCTGGGCGGTTTCCTCGAACTGGTGCGACCAGCTTGGCCAGACGGCGGTGGTGTGGAAATGCGTGGCACCGTCGGTCAGCGTGCGCGGCGCGCCATCAAGGATCAGCCGCGCGATCTTGCCCGCCTTGTCGTAAGACGCCTGATCGTTGATCGCGTCGGTATGGCCGTCGCAGGTAAAGCTGAACTGGCAGGCGAATTTGTGCCCCGAGCCCTGATTGACCACCGAGCAGATGTCATGCGGAAAGTTGGGCGCGTCGGCGCGGTTGGCGATGACTTCGGCGACCGCGAATTCACCCTTCACGGATTCGCCGCGCGCCTCGAAATAGATCGCGCGGGTCAGGCAGGACCATTGCTCGTCGCCCGTGGCAACCGGCAGCGTGTCAAGCCATGCATCGTCGTATTGCACGTTCGTCGTGGCGGTATCGCCGGGTTTCACCGGCGGCGTGGTGATTTGCTGAATCCGGTTCGGCGCGACCGCCGTCAGGGCCGAGCGTTCCTGCCCGAGCAGCATCGACAGACGGGTATCCACCGAGATACCCGGATCGGCCGATTGACCCACGGTCGCGTCGGCATTGGCCGCCCCGCTCATGGTCAGCAGCACCGCAATGCCGCACGCCCAGACCTTCAGCACATTCATGATTTCCGTTCCCGGCACCGTTCCCTCGACCCCGCCCGAGAGCAGCGCCATCGGCCGCGCTAGAGAGAAAAGCCCCACGAGTCGAGTGTTGTGGCATTTATGCCACAAAAATAGGCGGGAATCCGCGAGTCGCGCCCGTTACGGATGCGGTCGCGGCAAAGTCAAGCTGCGGTGCGGCAACACTAAGCGTTTGTTTTAAGGTTACTCTTTCGGCTCGAAGCGCATTCTGCGAGTGCGAGGTGTGCCGCAGCCAGACGCGCAACCGGGACGCGAAATGGCGAACAAGACACATAATCGAAGCCGGCCTTGCGACAAAATGCGATTGATTCGGGGTTGCCGCCATGCTCGCCGCAGATCGACAGTGTCAGATCGGCCCGAGTCGCCCGGCCACGTTCCGCGCCGATCAGCAAAAGCTCTCCAACCCCATCGACATCAAGGATGTGAAAGGGGTCTTCGGGAAACACGCCTTGCTGGACATAGGTGTTCATGAAACGCCCGGCATCGTCGCGCGAGAGGCCATAGGTCATCTGGGTCAGGTCGTTGGTGCCGAAGGACAGGAACGCCGCGTGTTGCGCGATCTCGCCGGCCAACAGCGCCGCGCGCGGCGTTTCCACCATCACCCCCAGCCGGTAATCGAAATCCGCCCCCATCCGGGTGCGCACCTGCGCCGCCACCGCATCAACGCGGGCCTTGACCAGTTCGACCTCGCGCTTGGCCGAAACCAGCGGGATCATGATCTCGGGCACCACCGTGGCGCCCTTGCGGCCAACCTCCACCGTCGCCTCGAAGATGGCGCGGGCCTGCATTTCGTAAATTTCGGGCAGCGTGATGCCCAGCCGAACGCCGCGCATCCCCAGCATCGGGTTGAACTCCGACAACGCCTCGACCCGCCGCGTCACCTCGGAAAGCGGCTTGTCCAGCGCCTCGGCCAGTTCGCGCATGCCGTCGCGCGAATGCGGCAGAAATTCATGCAGCGGCGGATCGAACAGCCGGATGCAGACCGGATTGCCCGCCATGATCTCGAACAGCTTGACGAAATCGGCGCGCTGCATCGGCAGCAGCCGGTCCAGCGCTGCGGCGCGGTCCTTCGCGGTGTCGGCAAAGATCATCTCGCGCATCACGGTCAGGCGGTCGTCGTCGAAGAACATGTGTTCGGTCCGGCACAGGCCGATCCCCTCGGCCTCGAACATCCGTGCGGTGGCGGCATCGCCGGGGGTGTCGGCGTTGGCGCGGATGCCGATGTCGCGCACCGCGTCGGCCCAGTGCAGCAGCGTGCGGAAGGTATCGTCCAGTGCGGGCTCCAGCATTTCGGCCTCGCCCGCCAGCGCCTCGCCGCGGGTGCCATCGACGGTGATCACGTCGCCCTCGTGGAACATCCGCCCGTCGGCCGCCTTCAGCGTCTTGTCGCGCGCATTCACGCTCAGATCCGAGGCGCCCACCACGCAGGGCAGCCCCAGCCCGCGCGCGATCACCGCGGCATGGCTGGTGACACCGCCGCGTTCCGTCAGCACGGCGGCAGAGGCGTGCATGCCGCGGATATCCTCGGGCGCGGTTTCGCGGCGCACCAGAATGCAGGGTTCGCCGCGCGCGGCGCTGGCCTGCGCCGCGGCAGAGGAGAACACGATCCGCCCCTGTGCGCCGCCGGGGCTGGCGGCGATGCCCTTGGCAAACCGGTCGCGCGGCGCGCGCGGATCGACCTGCCGGTGCAAAAGTTCCGACAGCGCGCGCGGCTCGACGCGCAGCAGCGCCTCTTCGGGGGTGATCACGTCATCCTCGGCCAGCGCCACCGCGATGCGCACCCCGGCGCGCGACGATCGCGCGACCTTGACCGCATCCAGAACGTGCAAGGCCCCGGATTCGATGGTGAATTCGATCTGCATCTCTTCACGCAGCCGGGCCCTTGCACTGGCGCCAAATCGCAGAAGGTCGGCGAAAATCTCCGGCGCCTCCTCCTCCAGCGAGGGGCCGCGGGGGTCGCGCGTCAGGTAAAGCGCGCCGCGGCCCGACAGCGCATCACGGCCCTGGCTCTGGCCAAGGTAGCGCCCGGTCACCTGCGCCTGCCCGGTCACCGGATCGACGAACTGGATGACGCCCGACCCGCTGACGCCGGGGCCCATGCCCAGCGCCATTTCCTGCACCACCAGCCCCAGCCCGGCCTCGGGCGGCGCGCCCTTGACCTGACGCAGGATGCGGGCCGATGTTCCCTCCCACGCACGGGCCATGCTGCGCAGTACTTCGGTCAGCTGGCGCATCGGATCCTGCGGGAAGGGTTCGTCCATCTCCTGCTCATAGGCGCGTAGCGCGTCGCGCAGCGCCTCGGGCGAGGCGGTGGCGCCCACGAAAATCTCGGCATCCAGACGGGCGACATGGGTCGCGTAGGTCTGCACGAAGCGCAGGTAAAGCGCGGTCGCCGCCGCCTCGCCCTGCGTCGCGATCAGCGCGGCATGAACGCGGTCGTTCAGCCCGATGTTCAGGATCGTGCCCGGCCCGCCCCATTCCGGCTCTTCCGGCGAGGGCCGGACAGAGACCAGCGGCAACGCCCCGAAATGCGCAAGGATCGCCGTGCTGTCAGGCAGTTGCCCGGCCGCGATGGCGCGCACCGCCTGCGCCGACAGCGCCACCGTGCGCGGCACCGGCATGTCAAGCCGCACCAGCCGTTGCAGGCACTTGGCGCGCCAGCCATGCACCGAGCGGGTGATCGGCGCGGTCGCCGTAACCTCGGCGAAATCGGTAACGAGCGGTTGTTTCTGCACTGCGGCGCCTTTCGGGTTCGCGGGCAGGATACTCGGGCTGCGGCGCGGCGCAAGCGGAGAGGCCGGGTGCGCTGCCCCCGGACCCCCGCGATATTTGTGCCAGTAAGAAAGGAGCTGGGAGAGTCAGCCTTCCAGCCTGGTCAGGTCGGCGACCTTCAGGCAGATGGTGCGGATGCGGCTGAGCAGGTTCAACCGGTTGCGCCGGATCACCGGGTTGTCGCTGTTCACCTGCACGGCGGTGAAAAAGGCGTCGATGGGGGCGCGCAAGGCGGCCATCGCGGCCATCGCGGCGGGGAAATCCTCTGATGCCATCGCCGGGGCAAGGGTGGCCTCGGCCGCGTCGAGGACGGCGAACAGGGCGGTTTCGCTGGCATCCGCGGCGAATTTCGGATCGGCGCCAAAGCTGTATTCGACGCCATCCTTGGCTTCCGCCTGCGTCAGGATGTTGTTGGCGCGCTTGAAGCCTTGCAGCAGGTTGGTGCCGTCCTCGGTGTTCAGGAACGCCGCGAGGGCTTCCGCGCGCTTCACCAGCAGGGTGAGGTCGTCATTGCCCGGCATGGCGAGACAGGCATCGATGACGTCGTGGCGGATGCCTTGATCGCGCAGGTGGACTTTCAGGCGGTCGTGGAGGAAGGCGAGGAGGTCGGTTGGCGCGACTACAAGCCAAGCATCAAGATCATCCATCTGACGCTGAAGCGATCGAAGCTCTTCACGAAGTTTGGGAAGCAGCTGCTCAGCTTGCTGACGAGTTCCAGTCAAGAAAGTCCCAACCCAGTTGGGGTCGCTTAGGTCACACTCCAGTCGCTCAATCTCGCTTTCGAGAGTGTATATCGGCCCCATGATGGAGTTTCGCCACAGCTGCAGACCGAGGCCCCGCACAATCAAGTCAGTCAGACTAATTCTATCCCCATTCCCCAGCACCAACCGGATCACCCCCAGTGCCGCTCGCCGCAGCGCAAACGGGTCTTTGCTCCCCGTCGGCTTTTCGTCAATCGCCCAGAACCCGGTCAGCGTGTCGATCTTGTCGGCCAGCGCCACGGCCACGCTCACCGGTTTGGTCGGCACATCGTCGGACGGCCCCAACGGCTGGTAATGCGCCTTGCAGGCATTCGCCACGGCTTCGGGCAGCCCGGCGGCGCGGGCGTAGTAGCCGCCCATCGTGCCCTGCAGTTCGGGGAATTCGCCCACCATCGCCGATTGCAGGTCGGCCTTGGCCACCCGCGCCGCCTCGGCGGCGAGATCCGGCGCGGCGCCGACCAAGGGCGCGATTTCACGCGCCAGCGCCTCGATGCGGGCGATGCGGTCGGCCTGGCTGCCGAGCTTGTTGTGGAAGGTGACGTTGGCGAGGCCCGCGGCCATCCCCTCCATCCCCACCGATTTCACGGTGCGCAGGTCGTTTTCCCAGAAGAACCGCGCATCCGACAGGCGGGCAGACAGCACCTTCTGGTTGCCCGCGAGGATGGTCGCGCCGTGGTCGGCGGTTTCGCGGTTGGCGACGGTGATGAACTTTTCAATGCGCCCGGTCCTGGGGTTGCGGACCGAGAAGAACTTCTGGTGTTCCTTCATCGAGGTTTGCAGCACCTCGGGCGGCAGGCCAAGGAACGCCTCGCCGATCGCGCCCATCAGGACCACCGGCCATTCGACCAGCCCCGCGACCTCGGCCAGCAGGCCCTTGTCGTCGACCACCTCGCCGCCCTGGGCAAAGGCCATCGTGGTGGCGTCGTGCCAGATCGCGGCCTCGCGTTCGGCAGGGTCGAGGATGACCTTCGCCGCCTTCAGCTTGGCCACATAATCGTCAAAGGAACTGACCGGGAAGGCGGCGGGCGCCATGAAACGGTGGCCGCGCGTGGTGTTGCCGGCCGCGATGCCATCCAGCGTCAGCGGCACCACGGTGGCGCCGTGATCGTCGGTCATTACACACAGGATCGAGTGCAAGGGCCGCACCCAGCGCAACGTGCCCGCGCCCCAGCGCATCGATTTGGGCCAGGGGAAGGCGCGGATGGTGCGGTCCAGCACCTCGGCCACAATCTCGGGCGCGGCGCGGCCGGGGCGGGTGATGACGGCAAAGAGGGTCGCGCCCTTCTTGTCGTCGCGCTGTTCCAGCTGATCGCGGGTCAGGCCGGTGGACCGCAGGAACCCCTCGATCGCCGCCGCCGGGGCGTCGGCCTTGGGGCCCTTGCGCTCTTCCTTCAGCGTCGGGCTTTGCGCGCTCAGCCCCTCCAGCGCCAGCGTCAGGCGGCGCGGGGTCGAGAAGGCGGCGGCGTGGGCGTAGGTCAGACCAGCCTCCACCAGCCCGTCGGTGACAAGCTTCTTCAGGTCTTCACGGGCGCGCGCCTGCATGCGGGCCGGGATTTCCTCGGAGAAGAGTTCGATGAGCAGGTCAGGCATGGGATCACTCTTCGATGGAGGTATCGACGGGAACGGCGGGGTCAAGCTGCTGCCAAGCATAGGCGTGCCCATCGGGGAAAACCGCGATCACGCGGTCAACGTCAGGTGCAACGCCCTTCTGCGCCAGGAACGCCTTGGCCGCGCCGGATTGCAGCGCAAGGCTGATCTTCTTGGCATCGAAGCACGAAAACCAGCCGGGGCCCAGCAGCGGCTCGGCCTTGACGTAGGGCGCATAGCGGGCGGTCAGTTCGGAAAGCGGGGTTGCCACGGTGAAACAGGCGCGGAACCGGATCGGCGAGGAAGTTGCGTCGATGGCGTGGAAATCGTCGGCCTGCACCTTCACCGGCGCCCCGCCCGCCACCGGAACCAGCGTCATCGCCAGATCGGGGCCCAGCGAAACCGGGCTGTAATACGCGTATTCCTGCGCATACCAAATCCCCACACCCATCACGGCGGCACACAGCACGATGCTGCCAGCGACGATCTTGCCGTTCATGGCCGCGCCCTTTCGGCATGGGTGGCCTGATCCGGACGGGCCTGCAATACTGCGGTGAAGGAAAGGGGCGCGGGGAACGGATGGATACGGTGTTTCTGGTCAAGGTTCTGGGCGCGCTTTTCGCGATCATGAACCCCTTCGTGAACCTGCCGGTCTTCCTTGGCCTGACCGAGGGGATGGACACGCAGACGCAACGCCGCAACGCGATGCGCGTGGTCGTCTACAGCGCCGTCATGTGTGCGGTCGCGGCCGTTGCCGGGCAGCGCATCCTTGGCTTTTTCGGCGTCAGCATCGACGATTTCCGCGTGGCGGGCGGGCTGGTGGTCGGCATGATCGCCTTCGGCCTGCTCAACGGCACCAACAGCAGCGCCCATCACGGTACGCCCGAAGAGCAGCGCGAACAGGCCGGGCTGCCGCAAGTCGCCTTCTATCCGATGACCTTCCCGATGCTGGTCGGCCCCGGCACGATCACCACGCTGGTGGTCTTTCTCGGTCAGGCGCAGGGCACGGGCCAGCACCTCGCCTTTGCCGTCGCGCTGGCGGCGGTTCTGGCGACGCTGGGCATCGTGTTCTGGTTCGGCGCGACGCTGGGCCACTACCTGTCGGCGACGCTGCGGGTAATCATGGGTCGGCTGATGGGCATGATCCTGCTGGCCATCGCCGTCGGCATGGTCGCCACGGGCCTGAAGGCACTGCTGCCCGGCCTGGGCTGAACGGAAGCCGGTCACGCCGCCTGCCCCCCGCCCGCCTCGGTGGTGACGAACGCATCGGCGCAACGCTTCGCCAGCGCGCGGACACGGCCGATGTAGGCCTGCCGTTCGGTGACGGAAATCACCCCGCGCGCATCGAGCAGGTTGAACAGGTGGCTGGCCTTGATGCACTGGTCATAGGCCGGATGCGCCATGACGATGTGCCGCCCGGCCTTGTCGGGCTGCGACGCGGTCAGGATGCGGTCGCATTCCGCCTCGGCATCCTCGAAATGCTTCAACAGCATCGCGGTATCGGCCTGATCGAAGTTCCAGCGCGAATATTCCTGCTCGGTCTGGCGGAAGATGTCGCCATAGCTCAGCGGGATCGGGCTGTCGGGGTCGTTGAACGGCATGTCCATCACATGGCCCACGCCCAGCACATACATCGCCAGCCGTTCGAGGCCGTAGGTCAACTCGCCCGAAACCGGGTGGCAGTCATGGCCGCCGACCTGTTGGAAATAGGTGAACTGGCTCACCTCCATCCCGTCGCACCAGACTTCCCAGCCCAGACCCCAGGCGCCGAGGGTGGGGCTTTCCCAGTCATCCTCGACAAAGCGGATGTCGTGCAGCGCAGTGTCGATGCCGATCGCGTTCAGCGAGCCGAGGTAGAGGTCTTGCAGATCGGGCGGCGAGGGTTTGATCAGCACCTGATACTGATAGTAGTGCTGCAACCGGTTCGGGTTCTCGCCATAACGCCCGTCGGTCGGGCGGCGCGAGGGCTGCACATAGGCCGCCGCCCAGGGACGGGTGCCCAAAGAGCGCAGCGTGGTGGCCGGGTGAAAGGTGCCAGCGCCCACTTCCATGTCGTAGGGTTGCAGCACGGCACAGCCCTTGGCCGCCCAGTAGGCCTGAAGCCGCAGGATGATTTCCTGAAAACTGCGCGGGGTTCCTTGCGTCGCGGCCATCGTCCACCTCTCGGAAAGCGCGTTCTCCATAGGCAACGGGGGCGGCAGGGTCAATTGCGGCAGGCACCGCGCCGTGGAATATTGACGTGCATCCGGGTGCCTGTCTGCTAGGGTTTGCTGGCTGCATTTGTAGTGTGACGAAACGGCAAGGGAAAACAGAGGCATGCGGACGGCGTTCATTCTTTTTGTGGTATTCATACTGAGCAGCGTGGCGGGACCGTCGGCACAGGCACAGACCCAGGGGCAAGCCTGGGTGCAAGTGGTGGCCCAACCCGACCTGCAACAGGCCGAGGCGAGCGTGCGCGGCTATGCGCAAAGCTTCCAGAACGTGGCGGGCTTCGCGCTGCCGTCGGGCTGGTATGCCGTTGTTCTTGGACCCTATTCGCCCGATGAGGCGCGCGCCACCTTGCTGAGCCTGCGCGCCCAGGGCGCGATCCCGGCCGACAGCTATCTTGCCGACGGCCACGACTTTCGCGCGCAATTCTGGCCCGTGGGCGCCTCGGCAGAGCCGGTGGCACCGGTCGACACGGCCCCCGTCCTGACCACCCCGATTCCCGCCGCCCCCGTCACCACCGCAGCGGCCGAACCGCTGCCCGGCGCCGGCCTGCCCGATGAAACCCCCACCGAGGCGCGGGCGGCCGAGGCCGCCCTGACGATGGACGACCGACAGGAATTGCAGCGCGCACTGGCCTGGGACGGCTTTTACAACAGCATCATCGACGGTGATTTCGGCCCCGGCACCCGGGGCGCGATGGCGGCCTGGCAAAAGGCGCAGGGCGCCGACCCGACCGGCATCCTGACCACCGCGCAGCGCAAGACGATCCTTGACGGCTACCACGGCGATCAGGCGGCGCTTGGCCTGCAAACCGTGGCCGATGCCGATGCGGGCATTACCATCGACCTGCCGATGGCGATGGTGGGCTTCACCAGCTACGCGCCGCCCTTTGCGCGCTACGACGAAAAGGCCGGCAGCGGCGTGCAGGTGCTGTTGCTCAGCGAGCCCGGCAATTCCGCTACGCTCTCGGGCCTTTATGACCTGCTGCAAAGCCTCGCGATCGTTCCGCCCACCGGCGCGCGCACGATGAACGAGCGTTCGTTCGACATCACCGGAACCGACGACACGCGGCATACCTACGCCCATGCCGATGTCGTGGGCGCGACGGTGAAGGGCTATCTGATCACCTACAAGCCCCAGATGGACGCACAGATGGCGCGGGTGCTGGCGGCGATGAAGGCCAGCTTCCACTCGAACGGAACGCAGGCGCTGGACGCGACGATGGTGCCGCTGTCGGCGGCGCAGAAGCAGGGCATGGTGGCGGGCCTCACCATCCGCAAGCCGGTGATGGCGCGGTCGGGCTTCTTCATCGACGCGGGTGGCGACGTGCTGACCACCACCGAGGTGCTGAACGACTGTTCGCGCATCAGCTTTGGCGACGATCACACCGCAACGCTGGCCTATCGCGATGATGCCCTGGGCATCGCGCTGCTGAAGCCGCAGGATGCGCTGTCGCCGATGGCCTACGCCCATGTTGCCACCACTGCACCGCAGCCGCACTCGCCGGTGGCGGTCGCGGGCTTTTCCTACGCCGGGGCGCTGATGTCGGCGACGCTGACGCTGGGCAGCTTCGACGACGACAAGGGGCTGAACGGCGAGGCCGACCTGCGCCGCCTGACGATGTCGGCGCTGCCGGGCGATGCCGGCGGGCCGGTGCTGGATGCGGGCGGCGCGCTGGTGGGGATGCTGCTGCCACGCGCCACCGATCCGGGCAAGGTGCTGCCCGCCTCGGTCGCCTTCGCGGCTGGTGCGACGCCAATCGCCGCCGCCGTCGCGGGTCAGGGCGCAATCCTTGCCGCCGCCGATCCGCAACCGGCGCTGGCCCCGGAAGACCTTGCGTCGCTGGGCGCGAAGATGACGGTGCTGGTGTCCTGCTGGAAGTAACCCATCAGGCGTGGCGCGCCCGGTCGGGCGCGCCTGTTACCGTTACCCGACGTGATAGAGCGAGTTGAACAGCCGCGGCTCCAGGCTTTCAGTGGCGAAGGTCGCGCCTTCGGTCAGCACCGACACCGCATCATGGCTGTGCAGGCTTTCCTGATGGCTGGCCACGATGCGGAAATCGCCGATTCGCGCATCGGCCAGAAGTTCCGCCGCAAAGCTGCGCGCCGCATCCTCGACAAAGATCGGGTTGGCGGCGTTCAGTTCGGCAAACGCCTGTTCATCCTCACGCTTCACCATCACCTGCGTTTCGGTCGGCACCGCCGCGCGGCAAAGATCCACCAGATCCTCGAACCACAGGCAGGCGGCGCCGTCCTTCACCTCGACCGAAATCCGCGCCACAGAGCGTTGCGAATGCGGCGTGGCAAGCTGGCCGCGGTACTGGCGCGCGTGTTCGCTCAGTTCCAGCGAGCAGGGGCAGGTCGATGAGTAAACATAGTCGAGGTGCATGATCTTCTTGCGCACCCCGGCCTGTTCCACCAGTTCCAGCGCGATATCGTAATACTGGTAGCCTGACAGGCCAGAGCGCAGCGATTCCACCTTCATCGGGAAGGAAAACCGCATCTGGATCCGCGCGTCGAAGCTTTCGAGGTTGGTCTTGTAGTCGTCCAGCGTGGCCTCGATCACTTCGAAGCTGAACGTCCGTTCTGCCTGGGCATAGAAGCTGCGCATGATGCGCGACATGTTGATGCCCTTCTTCTCGGCCTCCAGGCTGACGGTGCCGGTGACCGAGGTTTCCAGCGTCAGATCGCCGGCCCCCTGGCCGTTGGAGGCGCGGGTGTGAAACCGGATCGGCAAACGGAAGTTCGAAATCCCGACATGCTGAATCTGGGTGCGCGCGCCGACGATCAGGCTGGCAGGGCCGTTCTGCAGGTCGGGCAGGCTGTCCTTGTACCCCTCATCCACCATGAAATCGGCGGGATAGCTGCGGTTCAGGCTGGGATAGGCGGCGGCCTCCATCCCCGGCAGCAGCCGCGTGACGGCAGGATCTAGCCGCGCAATCTCGGCATCGCTCGAACTGCCCGCCCAGGCGCGCAGCAGGGCCAGCGCCCGTTCGGCTTCTTCGCGGGTCGGTTTGCGGTCGACGTCCGGGAAGTGAATGTTCATCGGGTGTTCCCCCCTGCAGGTGCGCAGTCCCCGATAAATGGGGTGTCTGCGACCAGAGTCCAGATTACTGGAATGATCTACGCCCGATACGACAAATCAGATCAAATCGAGACCTGCGCGCAGATCGTTCAACAAGTCGCCCGCATCCTCCAGCCCTACCGACAGCCGGATCAGGCCGGGGGTGATGCCCAGCGCGGCCTTCTGCTCCACCGGCAGGCGTTGGTGGGTGGTCGTCGCGGGATGGGTGGCGATCGACTTCGCATCGCCGAGGTTGTTGGAAATCTTCCAGATTTTCAGCCCGTCGAGCATCCGGAAGGCCGCCTCTTTGCCGCCCTTCACGTCGATCGCCAGCATCGTGCCCGGCGCGCTGAGCGTGGCATAGGCCAGCGCGTGCTGCGGATGCGACCGCAGACCCGGATAGATCACGCGCGCCAGTCGCGCATCGCCTTCCAGCGCCGATGCGATCAGGCCCGCGCTTTCGGCCATCGCCCGGCAGCGCAGATCCAGCGTCTGCATGCCGTTCAGCATCACCCAGGCGGTGAACGGGCTCATCGAGCCGCCGGTGTGCTTCATGTAGGGCTCGACCGTCTTGCGGATGAATTCCTTCGAGCCGCAGATCACGCCGCCCAGCGCGCGGCCCTGCCCGTCGATGTGCTTGGTGGCGGAATAGACAACGACATCGGCGCCCATATCCACGGCACGCGAAAAGACCGGGGTGGCAAAGACGTTGTCGACGATGACCAGCGCGCCCTGCGCATGGGCAATCTCGGCCACGGCGCGAATGTCGATCATTTCCAGCGTCGGGTTGGAGATCGATTCGAGGAACACGGCCTTGGTGTCCGGCCGCACGGCGGCGCGCCATTGATCAAGGTCGGTGCCGTCGACGAACGTCACCTGCACGCCGAAGCGGCCCAGAACGTCTTCAAGGATGTAAAGGCACGAGCCGAACAGCGCCCGCGACGACACGACATGATCGCCCGCCTTCAGCATCGAGGTCAGCGCGCCATTGACGGCCGCCATGCCGGACGCGGTAGCAAAGGCGTCCTCTGTCCCCTCCACCGCCGCGATGCGGTCTTCGAACATGCGCACGGTCGGGTTGCCGTAGCGGGCATAGATGAATTCGTCGTCGCCCGACTTCACGAACCGCGCCTCGGCCTGTTCGGCGCTGTCGTAGGCGAAGCCCTGGGTCAGAAAGATCGCCTCGGCCATCTCGCCATACTGGCTGCGGCGGCTGCCGGTGTGAACCAGCTTCGTGCGGATGTTCCAGTCGTCTGCCATCTTGCGCCCCTTCCCGAGCAACAAAAAACCCCCACCGCAAAAGGCGTGGGGGTCGTGCCCTGCCCTCTTTAGCGGTTTGTTTAACGTGGCCCGCAATCCGGTGAACAAAGCGCCACAGGGCGCCGAATACGCCTGCTGTGGCAAAACGTCAACACAGGGGCGGCGTCATGCGGCTGTAATCTGCGCTTCATCCGCCTGTCGCGGGGTGCAGTTATCCCCAGCCCCAAGATATGGTGGGGAAGGCGGATGCCCCTTCTACAGATCAACGCAGATGGTGATGTGCCCCGGTGCGAAGGCGGTTGGGGGGCCTTGTCGGCGACCCTCGCCGCCCTGCCCGAAGGCGCGCCCGTCATCGTGATGATCCACGGCTTCCGGTTTTCGCCCACGGTTCCCGGCCAGAGCCCGCATACCCACATCCTCTCGCTCGAACCGGTACAGGATTGCTGGAAGGCCATTTCCTGGCCGCGCCACCTGGGCTTTGGTCGCGACGATTCCTCGCAGGGCCTGTGCATCGCGTTCGGGTGGGAAGCCCGCGGCACGATCTGGGCCGCCTATGCCGAGGCGGCGCGGGCGGGCGCGGCGCTGGCGGCGCTGATGACCCGGATCGACGCGCTGCGCCCCGGCACGCGGGTCGAGGTGCTGGCCCACAGCCTTGGCGCGCGGGTGACGCTGCAGGCGCTGGCCCACCTCGACCGGCCGATCCTTGGCCGCGCCGTGCTGATGGCCGCGGCCGAATTCCGCCGCCCGACCGAGGCCGCGCTGGCCACCCCGGCGGGCCGCGCCGCCGAATTCGTCAACGTCACCAGCCGCGAGAATGACCTGTTCGATTTCCTGATCGAGCGTCTGGTGCCGCTATTCCCCGACCGCGCGCTGGGTCAGGGCACCGGCCGCGGCAGCGCGAACTGGATCGACATTCAGCTTGACCAGACCGAAACGCTCGATGCCCTCGTTCCCTTGGGCCACCGCATTCCCGCGCCCGATCTGCGCATCTGCCACTGGAGCCTTTATCTGCGCCCCGGCGTCTTCGGCCTCTATCGCGCGCTGCTGCGCGACCACTTGCCGCTGGCCACCCTGCGCGAGCGGCTTCCGCAGCGGCCAAGCCGACGGTGGTCACGCCTATTTGCGCCGCCCCGTCTGGGGTCGATCTTGCCAAGCGGCCGTGAAGCATGACTATTGCTTCCTGCGCAGAGGGGGCCGCATGACCGCATCGAACGAACGACAGACCATCCGGAACCGCAAGGTATCGGCGACCGCCACCCGAACCAGTGCATCGCTGGCGCGCAGCCCGATCCGGCACTGACCCGGTGAAGTCTCCGACTCCGGTTGATCCGCTGACCTTTGCCTTCATCGCCGTGAAGATCACCCTGGTGATCTTTGCCGAATTTGTGGTGATCGCGTTTCTTCTGTTTTACGGGGCTGGCACGGTGCACTGGGCAGGGGGTTGGGCGTTCCTGCTGCTGGCGACCGGGTCGCTGATCCCGGCCACCATCGCGTTGATCGTGCATGACCCTGGGTTGGTCGACGCGCGCACCAAACTTGCGCCAAAGGGCCAACCGGGCGCCGACCGGTTGTTCGTGCCTGCCCATACCTTGATGATGCTGGTCTGGGCCGGCGTCGCCGGTATCGATTCCGTCCGCCACCACTGGTCGTATGTACCGCTGGCGCTGCGCATCGTGGCCGCCGCCGTGATTCCGCTGGCGACCTGGGCGGGATACCTGACGATGCGGCAGAACCCCTACCTTGCCACCTGCGTCTATGTGCAGGATGACCGCGCCCACCGTGTGGTGGATCACGGGCTGTACGCCGTCGTGCGTCATCCGTTCTACGCGGTGACCATCGCCTACCAGATCTGCGCCTCGCTGGTCCTGGGCAGCTGGCTCAGCGTCTTCGTCGCACTGATCGTCGCCGTGATGCTGGCGCTGCGCATCCGGGTGGAAGAGCGGTATCTGGCGCGCGAACTGGCGGGCTATGCAGCCTACCAGCGCCATACGCCGTGGCGGCTGGTGCCGGGGCTCTGGTAGAGGTCAGGCGTCCTCGTCGGTCGAATATTTCTGCATCAACCGCCCCTGCCCCATGAAGAAGGCGAACAGCGCCGCCGTCAGCACGAAGGTCTTGAACGTGACCCAGGCCCCGGTGGACATGGTGCGCCAGACCACCTCGTTCGCGATGGCAAGGCCGAAGAAGAACAGCGTGATGCGCCGGGTCAGGATCATCCAGCCTTCCTCGCGCATCGGCAGCACCTCTTCGATCACCAGCTTCAGATAGGATCGCCCGCGCAACAGCCCGAAGCCGAGGATGCCGCCGAACAACAGGTAGATGATCGTCGGCTTCATCTTGAAGAACCGTTCGTCATTGAACCAGATCGAGAGGCCGCCGAACACCACCACCAGCACCAGCGTGGCGATCTGCATCTTTGACAGCTTCCCGGTCAGCCACCACAGCAGCCCGGTCGAGATCAGCATCAATGGAATGAACCCGGCGGTGATCACGATGAAGGCGTCATAGCTGGTGCCGCCGATGGTGAAGCTGTGCCCCTTCAGCCGCCCGTAGGCCACGAAGAAGGCCACGATGGGGCCCAGTTCAATGACCAGCTTGACGATGGGGTTGAGTTTCTTCTGGCTCATCCGGGCACCCTTTTCTGCGCTTTTTTCGTTGCTAGAACCTGACGGCCGGGAAGGCCAGTCGCATTTGCGGGATCGCTCAGGCCGCAACCTCTACCAGCACGGCGCCGGCGGCGATCAGCACCATCAGCAGAAGGCGGCGCGGCCCGACCCGTTCGTTCAGGATCAGCCAGCCGATCAGCGCCGCCCAGACGGTCGAGGTTTCGCGCAGCACCGCCGCCTCGCCGACCTTGTCGAGCCGCGTCGCCATCATGATCGAGCCAAAGCTGAACCAGGCCACCACCGCGCCAAGGACACCGCGCTTCAAGAGCGGGATCAGCGTCGAGGCCGGCAGCCCGCGCCAACGGGCGCGGGTGTAGACCGGCATGAAGATGCCGTCGATGGTGAAGAACCAGGCAAGGAAGGTGAACGGGTCATCGGCGGCGCGGATGCCATAGGCGTCGTAGGTGGTGTAAAGCGCGACGAAGGCCCCCGTCAGCACCGCGAAGACCAGCGCGGGCACCAGCGTTTCGCGATCGAGCGTGACGTGGCGGTAGTTGTAAAGCGCAAGGCCAAGGATGCCCGCAACCAGCATCAGCACCCCACCCCACTGGCCCGGCGTGAAATGCTCGCCAAAGATCAGAAGCGCGCCAATGACCGCAAAGAACGGCGCGGTGCCGCGCGTCACCGGGTAGACCACGGTATAGGCGCCGCGCTGATAGGCCATCGCCTGCAACAGCTTGTAGACGATATGGATGAGGAAAGCCCCGGCAAGGATCAGCCAGAGCCGCGGCGTGGGCCAAGGCACCAGGAACAGCGCGAGCGGCAGCGACATCAGCCCATAGCAGGCGTCGATCGCGGCGCGGCTGAGCCAGGGATCGTGGCGGCCCTTCTGCAAGGCGCCGAAGATCGCATGCAAGATCGCCGCCAGCAGGGCGAGGCAAAGCGCGGTGACGTGGCCCGCGGGCGTGCCCTCAAGGCTGGTGATCAGCGCAGTCATCGGCGGCGGCCCCGCGCGGCGAGAGGCAAGGAAGCAGCGGCTGCCAACGGATCAGCCATCGAGGCCGACGAGGGCGCGCGCGAAGTCTTCGGGGTCGAAGGGGGCGAGGTCGTCGATCTGCTCGCCGACGCCGATGGCGTGGATCGGCAGCCCGAACTTGTCGGCCAGCGCGACCAGCACGCCACCCTTGGCGGTGCCGTCAAGCTTGGTCATCACCAAGCCCGACACGTCGGCCAGCTTGCGGAAGGTTTCCACCTGGCTGAGCGCGTTCTGCCCGGTGGTGGCATCCAGCACCAGTAGCGTGTTGTGCGGCGCAGCAGGGTCTTTCTTGCGGATGACGCGGACGATCTTGGCCAGTTCCTCCATCAGGTCGGCGCGGTTCTGCAGACGGCCCGCAGTGTCGATCATCAAGAGGTCGGCGCCCTCGGCCTGCGCGCGCGTCATCGCGTCAAAGGCGAGGCTGGCGGGGTCCGAGCCTTCGGGTGCGGTCATCACCGGCACCCCGGCACGGGCACCCCAGACTTGCAGCTGTTCGACCGCGGCGGCGCGAAACGTGTCGCCCGCGGCGATGATCACGGTCTTTCCCGCCGCGCGGAACTGGCTGGCGAGCTTGCCGATCGTGGTGGTCTTGCCGGACCCGTTGACCCCCACCACCAGCACCACCTGCGGACGCGAGGGGTAGATCGGCAGCGGGCGCGCCACCGGCGCCATGATCCGGGCGATTTCGGCGGCCAGCAGGCGCTTCAATTCGTCGGTAGTGACGCGGCGGCCCATGCGGCCACCGGCGATGTTGGCGGCCACACGCAGCGCGGTATCCACCCCCATGTCGGACTGGATCAGCAACTCTTCGAGGCTTTCCAGCATGGCGTCGTCAAAGACGCGCCCGCCTGCGACGGCGCCGGCAAGGCGTGCCGCAAGGCCGGGTTTGGCGGCCGGGGCGGCGGGCGCTTCGGTGGCGTCGGCGACCAGATGATCCAGCCCTTCCTCGATCTTCGAGGAGGTCTTGAACATCCGGTCCTTGAGTTTCGTGAAGAACGACATCGCTGATCCCGTGGTCTGGGGCCGGGCCCCGGCATTCCCTGACCTAACCATTCCACCGCTCAAGGGGAAGGGCCAAGCACCCCGGCCATGCCAAGGCAGATCAGCGCCTGCCCCGACCAGTAAGCGGCCCAGACCGCGCGCGAAAGGGCGCGCGGCGCGGGCGCGGGCAGCACGAACATCTCGACCGACAGCATCAGGTCGGAGGCGAGGAAAAGCCCGGCGCCGAGCAGCGCCGCCCAGGCGCTGCCCGGCAGCGTCAGCGCGGCCAGCGCCATGCCGAGGATCACCGCGACATAGGCGCGGACCGGTCCGCGCAAAGCGCCGGTGCGGGGGGCGAGCCAAAGCTCGGTCGAGAGGCCGAGGGCAAGCACGGCAATCGCGGGCACAGGCGCGGGCCAGCCGTGGCCAGCCGCAAGAAAGGCCCCGGCGTAGGCGAGGTGGCCCGCCGCAAAGGCCGCCATACCGGCAAGGAAGGCGCCCTGCCCCGGCCGCGACAGCGCCAGATCGCCCGCCGCACCAAGCACCAGCCCCAGCGTCACCGCCCAGGGCGCGCCGAAGGCTGCCGCGGCGGCGGCAAGCGCAAGGGTCGCCAGCGTCTTCAGCGCCGATTTGACGGCAGAGGGGCCCTGCCAGCACCAGCCCGCACCATAGGCCAGCGCCGCCGTCGCGGCCAGCGCGACGGATGCCCAGCCGGGGATCATGCCCGCCCCCGGATTGCCCTGAATTTCGCCATTCCGCCCGCCTCCGCTGCCGGTCCCCCTGCCTAGCCCGAAGTCGGCAGCGACGAAAGCCCGCAGCCGCCGAAGCGCTTGGAAAGCCGGACCGAAGCGGTGATACTCTGGCCGCGCAGCAACCCGAAGGGCAGCATCCATGAACCGGCCGATCGTTCTTTTCGCCATCGCGACGCTGGTGCCGGTGCCGCTGTTGCTGCTGGGGGCGGGGTTCGGCGGGCTCTGGGCCTGGCTCGCGCTGCTGTACATGACGGCGCTGACCTTCGCGCTGGATGAACTGGCGTCTTACACCGCCCCGCTGGCGCCCGAGGGGCGCGAGTTCGCGGCGGCCGACCAACTCTCGGTTCTGCTCGGCGCGGTGCATTTCATCCTGCTGCTGGTGGCGATCTATGCGCTGACGGGCTGGACCGGCACGGGCTGGTTCAGCCGCCTGCTGATGTTCTTCGCCTTCGGGCTTTACTTCGGGCAGGTCAGCAACTCGAACGCGCATGAATTGATCCACCGCAGCGACAAGGGCCTGTTCCGGCTGGGGATGTGGATTTACATCAGCCTCTTGTTCGGCCAGCACACCTCGGCGCACCGGCTGGTGCATCACCGCTTTGTCGCGACCGAGGATGACCCGAACAGCGCGGTGGCGGGCGAAAGCTTCTATGCCTTCCTGCCGCGCGCCTGGGTCGGCGCCTTCGTCGCGGGGTATGAGATCGAGCGCGACATGCGGCGCCAGTCGGGCGCGGGCGGGGTGAACCCCTACCTGATCTATCTTGGTGGCGAGGCGGCGTTCCTGTTGGGGATGTACATCCTCTTCGGGTTCGTCGGGCTGATCCTTTATATCCTGCTGGCGCTTTATGCGCAGATCCAGTTGATGCTGTCGGACTACGTGCAGCACTACGGCCTGATGCGCGGCGAATTGCCCGATGGCAAGCTGGAGCCGGTGGCGGATCGCCATTCGTGGAATTCGGGGCGGTGGTTTTCCTCGGCACTGATGCTGAACGCGCCGCGCCATTCGGCGCATCACGCGCATCCGGCCTGGCCCTATCCCGAACTGACGCTGCCGCCGCCGGATCAGGCGCCGCACCTGCCCTACAGCCTGCCGGTGATGGCGACCATCGCGCTGTGGCCGCGGCAATGGTTCCGCCTGATGGACAAGCGCGTGGCGCCCTGGCAGCCGGCCGAGCCCTGAGTGCGGCACGCAGGACGCTGGCCCGAACGCCCCGGCTATGGCAGGATAGGTCGAGTCGACCCGCCCCGCAGGAAAGCCTTCGCGATGCGCCGCATGATCCTTGCGCTGACCCTTGCCGCCGCCCCCGCCTGGGCGCTGGACAAGCCGATGACGGCGGCCCAGTTCGACGCCTATTCGCTGGGCAAGACGCTCTACTACGCGGTGGGCGACAAGCCCTACGGCGCGGAAACCTACCTGCCCGACCATCACGTCGTCTGGGCGTTTATGGGCGAGGATTGCAAGCACGGCACCTGGGTCGAGACCAACGGCCAGATCTGCTTTACCTACGAGGGCGACAGCAACGGCCCGCAATGCTGGACCTTCTTTTCGGAAACCGGCGGGCTCAAGGCGCATTTCGAGGGCGATCCGCAGTCCAGCGACCTGATCGAAGTGCACCAGAGTTCAGAGCCGCTGATCTGCCCCGGCCCCAAGGTGGGCGTCTGACCCCGACGGCTTGCCAGCGGCCCCGCCGCCGCCTATGACCGGCCCAGATCGGGTGGGGCGGACGGGGTTGGCGGGCAATGCTTTTCTACCGGATATTGCTGACCCTGCTGACGCCCGCGATCGCGGTCTGGCTGCTGGCGCGGCGCTTGCGCGGGCGCGAAACGGCGCGGGGCATGGCCGAACGGCTGGGCGGCGGCACCGGCACGCGGCCGGACGGGCCGCTCTTGTGGCTGCATGGCGCCTCCAACGGCGAGCTGACGTCGGTGCGCTGGATGGTCGAGGCGATGGTGCAGCGCTGCCCCGACCTTGGCCTGATCGTCACCTGCAACACCGAAACCGCGCGGGCGCTGGTCGAAGGCTGGGGCATGGCGCAGGTCACCGCGCGGATGGCGCCGCTCGACGCCCGCTGGGCGGTGGCACGCTTCATCGGGCGCTGGCGGCCGGACGCGCTGTTGATGCTTGAAAACGAGCTTTGGCCGAACCGGATCCTGATGATGGCGGCACGCAAACGCCCGGTGCTGGTGTTCGGTGCCCGCATGTCGGAAGGCAGCGCCAAAGCCTGGGCGCGGCTTCCCGCGCTGTGCGAGGCGATGTTCGGCGCGCTGGCCTTTGTCTCGGCGCAGGACGAAATGTCGCGCACCCGGCTGCGCGGGCTGGGTGTGCGGCCCGGACGGCTGGGGCCGGTGACCAGCCTGAAGGCGCGCGGCCCGGCGCCGGGCGCGGTGGCACCATTGCCCGACACGCTGCGCCATGCCTTCACCCCGTCGGCGACGCTGCTGGCGGCCTCGACCCATCCCGGCGAGGACCGCGCCGTGCTGGAAGGCTTCGCCCGGGCCCGCGCCGCAGGCCATGTCGCGCGCCTGATCCTTGCCCCGCGCCACCCGCGGCGGCGGGCCGAGATCGAGGCGCTGATCCGCGCCGCCGGGCTGGATTTCGCCACCCGGTCCGCCGGCGCCGATCCGGGTGCCGCGCCGGTCTATCTTGCCGATACGATGGGCGAAATGGACGTCTGGTATCGCCTTGCCGGGGTCACCTTCGTCGGTGGTTCGCTGGTGCCCGCCGGGGGGCATACCCCCTACGAGCCTGCGCGCTTCGGCTCGGCCATCCTGCATGGCCCCTACGTCGCCAATTTCATCGCCGTCTACCGCGCGCTGGACCGTGCGGGTGGCGCCCGCGTGGTGGCCGACGCGGCCGGGATCGCCGCCGCGCTGGCCGACCTGTCGGACGCCGCACGCCGCGCGCAGATGGCCGCCGCCGCGCGTGAGGCGTTGGAGGGCGCGCCCGGCGGCGGCGAGGATGCGCTGTTCGCCGCGCTCGCCAAGGCGCTGGACCGGCCCGCATTGCGCACTTGACCGCAGCCGCCGGGCGGGCAACCCTCTCGCCAAAGGAGCCTTCCATGACCGCGCTATTTGATCGCGACGCGCTTGCCGCCGCCACCGACCGTGTGCACCGCCACATGGCAGCCACCCCGCAATATGCCTGGCCACTGCTCAGGGCGCGCACCGGGGTGAATGTCTGGGTCAAGCACGAAAACCACGGGCCGACCGGCGCGTTCAAGGTGCGCGGCGCCTTCACCTTCATGGACTGGCTGCGCCGCACCCAGCCCGACTGCCCCGGCATCATCACCGCCACGCGCGGCAACCACGGCCAAGGTCAGGCGCTGGCCGCCACTGCCGCGGGGCTGCGCGCCGTGGTCTATGTGCCCAAGGGCAACTCGGTCGAGAAGAACGCCGCGATGCGGGCTTTCGGCGCCGAACTGGTCGAATTCGGCGAGGATTTCGACACCGCGCGGGTCGAGGCGACGCGGGTCGCGGCACTGGAGGGGCTGTTTCCCGTGCCGCCCTTCCACCCCGAACTGGTGCGCGGTGTCGCGACCTATGCGTTCGAGCTGTTCAGCGCCAAACCCGACCTCGACACCGTCTATGTGCCGATCGGCTGCGGCTCGGGCATCTGCGGCGTGATCACGGCCCGCGATGCGCTGGGGCTGAAGACCAAGGTGGTCGGCGTGGTCAGCGACGCCGCACAGACGGCTAAACTTTCGGTCGAGGCCGGGCGGCTGGTGGAAACCGAAACCGCCCGCACCTTTGCCGACGGCATGGCCGTGCGGGTGCCGGTGCAGGCGGCCTATGACATCTATTCCAAGGGCGCCGAGCGGATCGTGACCGTGTCAGACGACGCGGTGGCCGAGGCGATCCGCGCCTATTACACCGACACCCACAACCTCGCCGAAGGCGCGGGCGCCGCCCCGCTGGCCGCGCTGATGCAGGAACGGGACCGGATGCAGGGCCGCGAGGTCGGCGTGATCCTGTGCGGCGGCAACATCGACAGCGGCTGGATGGCGACGATCCTGCAAGGCGGCACGCCGCGGGTTTGAGGCGCAAACGCGGATCGCGCTTGACTTATCGGGCGCGGTCGCCCATGTGACCCCCACGTCAGGACCGTGGCCGCGTGAGCCACCGGGCATCCGTGCCTCCGTCCCGGCCGAAAAATTCCAACCGGTTCCCCCTTCACGCAAGGAGCCGCGGCCAGGGCACATCGCCCGTCAGAGCCGCCCCTTGTCGATCGCCCGCGGGTTGCCCGCCGGGCCAATACGCCTTGAAAGGCACATCCTTTGACTCAATTCGCAGCCCTCGGGCTCAACGATCACCTGCTCAAGACGCTTGAAAAGCAGGATTTCACCACGCCGACGCCGATTCAGGCCGAAGCGATCCCTTATATCATGGCGGGGCGCGACCTGATGGGTCTGGCCCAGACCGGCACCGGCAAGACGGCTGCCTTTGGCCTGCCGCTGATCCACCGTATCATGGCGATCGGCAAGGCCCCGGCCCCGGCCACCGCCCGCGCGCTGATCCTTGCGCCGACGCGCGAACTGGTGTCGCAGATCGCCGAAACGCTGGCGGGCTTTTCCCGCCACACCCATATCAAGGTCGTCACCGTCGTCGGCGGCGCCTCGCTGAACAAGCAGGCGGAAAAGCTGGCGAAGGGCTGCGACATCCTCGTCGCCACACCCGGCCGCCTGATCGACCTGCTGGAGCGGCAGTCGGTGACGCTGGCGCAAACCACCTATCTGGTGCTCGACGAGGCCGACCACATGCTTGACATGGGCTTCATCCACGCGCTGCGGAAGATCGCGCGCCACCTGACCTCGACGCGGCAGACGTTGCTGTTTTCGGCCACGATGCCGAAGCAGATCGAGGAACTGGCGGGCACCTACCTGACCAACCCCATTCGCGTGCAGGTTTCGGCGCCCGGCAAGGTGGCCGACAAGGTCGCCCATTCGGTGCACTTCATCAGCCAGGGCGACAAGGCCACGCTGCTGCGTGAATATCTGTCCAAGCACCCCGATGAGATGGCGCTGGTGTTCGGCCGCACCAAGCACGGTTCGGAAAAGCTGATGAAGCTGCTGGTCAGCTGGGGCTTCACCGCCGGTTCCATCCACGGCAACAAGAGCCAGGGCCAGCGCGAACGCACGCTGGCGGCCTTCCGCACCGGCGAGTTGAAGGTGCTGGTGGCGACCGACGTCGCCGCCCGCGGTATCGACATTCCGGGCGTGCGCCACGTCTATAACTACGACCTGCCGAACGTGCCGGAAAACTACGTCCACCGCATCGGCCGCACCGCGCGCGCCGGGGCCGAGGGCAAGGCCGTGGCCTTCTGCGCCCCGGCTGAGATGGGCGAATTCCGCGCCATCGAGAAGATCCTGAAAGAACCGATCGAGGTCATCGGCGGCACCGCCCATCTGGGCGAGGCGCCGTCGCCGCGCCAGCAGCCGCGCGGCCGTGGCCCCGGCCAAGGCCCGAAACCGGCCGCCAAGTTCGGCGCGAAACCGGCTGGCAAACCCGCAGGCAAGCCCGGCGTGCGCCACAGCAGCCGCCCGGCCTCGGCGGGTGGTCGCCCGCGGCGCGAGGCCCGCACGGCCTGAACCGGGCCGGATAGAAAACCGCTGGCGCCCCGTGGGGCGTCAGCCCGCCTCTTCCTCCAGCGCCAGCTTCATTTCCAGCAGCACCTGCTGGATCGCCAGCGTTTCGGCCAGCAGGCGCTTGGCCTCGTTGATCGTGATCTTGCCGTCGGCAATGGCCATATTGTACTCGGCCATCAGCATCGCGAACCGCTGCGACAGTTTCACCACATCGGAATTCACGCCGCCCTTGTGGGCGTTGGTGTGGCCGTGGGCATAGGACAGCGTGATCCCCTTCAGGTCGGCCAGCGCCGCCGTCACATGCGGAAAGCGCGACGCCTCCTCCAGCGCGGCCACCACGTCGATCGGCATGAACCGGTCGGCGTGCTCGGCACTGTCGGAATAATAGCGGCCCAGCGTCGCCTTCGATTTGCCGGTCAGCGCGCAGGCGGCGTCGAAGCCGACATCCTTCACCAGCGCCTCGGAATGCTTCTTCAGATAACCCGCAACCGACATTCCACCCTCACCCGCCATTTTACCCGCACACTGGGGAATTCACTCAGCTTTTTCCCATTAATCGGGCGTCAGGGGTTTGTCATTTACAAAACTGTTCCGGGCGACCGGAACAGGTGCGAGTGATCGGGCGTCCCGACCCGATATCAGGTGTTCCGTCCCAGTTCCGCCGTTCGGGAAAGGCGGGGTCGGCGCGTCCGGCTGCCCTGTGGCGGGTCTTCGTTGCGTAAATGGTGCCGGCAGGGCCCGGCCTTCCCCAGGCTTTTGCCTGGCTGGGCCCTGCCGAAGTTTACCGCCCGCGCGCCGTCGCCATCTTGCAGCCCCCGCCCCGGATCGCTAACCAGCGCGCATGGCCAAGCTTTACTTCAACTACTCGACCATGAACGCGGGCAAGTCGACGCTGCTCTTGCAGGCGTCGCACAACTACCGCGAACGCGGCATGGCGACCTACCTGATCACCGCGCGGCTCGACAACCGCGCCGGGCAGGGCCGCATCGCCTCTCGGATCGGGATCACCGAGCCTGCCGACACGTTCGAACCGGGCGAAGACCTCTTTGCCAAGATCCACGCCCGGCTGGCCGCGGGGCCGGTGCATTGCATCTTTCTGGACGAGGCGCAGTTCCTGTCGCGCGATCAGGTCTGGCAGCTGGCCCGCGCGGTCGACGATCTGGGCGTGCCGGTGATGGCCTATGGCTTGCGCGTCGATTTCCGGGGTGAATTGTTCCCCGGCTCTGCCGCGCTGCTGGCGCTGGCCGATGAAATGCGCGAGGTGCGCACGATCTGCCACTGCGGCAAGAAGGCCACGATGGTGGTGCGCAAAGGGGCCGATGGCGCGGTACTGAAGGATGGCGCGCAGGTACAGATCGGCGGCAACGAAACTTACCTGTCGCTCTGCCGCCGCCACTGGCGCGAGGCCGTGGGCGACCACGCGGCAGCGGAAGAGCGATGAACCCGGCGGGGCATTGTCAGATCGGATCGGTCTGTTAGTCTCGTGTCGGCCAAGCTCTTTTGATCGGCGGCGCCGGGGAAGGGACTTGCCCTTGACGAATATCTTCGCCCTCATCGCGCAGAAGAGGGCCGGAAGTCAGCCATGAACGACACGTCGCATCAATCCGCCACCGCCGCACGGATTCAACCGCAGGTGCCGGGGCCGGTCTGGGCCTTTCACGCGCGCCGCGGCCAGCCCGTGGTGCCGCTGGCGCCGCAGGATATCAGCAGCGCGCTCGCAGCGCCTGACGGTTGGGTGTGGCTGCATTTCGATCTGGTCGACCGCCGCGCCCCGGCCTGGGTGATCGAAACCTGTGCCTTGCCGAAGGCCTGCCAGGCGACGTTCGAGGCCTACGATTTCGGTCTGGCGCTGGCGCATGACGATGGCACCGTTCACGGCATCACCGCCGACATGCAGATGGAATTCGGGCGCGGCGTCTCGGATGACGTCGGCCGCATGCATTTCGCGCTGAAAGAGCGGTTGCTTGTCACCGGTCGCCATCACCCGCTGGAGGCGGTCGAGGAAATCCATGCCGCCCTCATCGGCGGCGCGCCAGCGCCCAGCACCGCCTTCGAGCTGTTCGAGGCCCTGCAGACGGCGTTCTGCCGCAATACCAGTTCCCGTCTGGCGGCCGCATCAAAGCGGCTGGACGAGATCGAGGATCACCTTGTCGCCGACAATCTAGCCGACGAGCGCAAGCATCTGAAAACGGTGCGTCGGCTGGCGGTGTCCCTGCATCGGCCGATCTCTGGCATCGTCTCGCTCTTCGATGACGAGGACCGCATCAGTTGGCCGCTGGCGGCGAGCGCGCATGACGTTCTGCGCAGGCTGGCGGCGCGGTTCGAGCGGCTCGACCGCGAGGTGGTCATGATCAACGATCGCGCCCGGCTGCTGCAGGAAGAGATCTCGACCGAGTTGCAGGAGGAATCCAACCGCAGCCTGAAGGTGCTGACCATCATCAGCGCGCTGTTGCTGCCCGGCACGGTGGTCGCGGGCATCTTCGGCATGAATACCGGCGGCCTGCCCTTCGCGACAGAGCCCTGGGGCTTTGTCGCTGCGATCGCTGTCGGCGTGGGGGCGACGGTCTTTTTCTACTGGTTGCTGATCAAGGCCGGGGCCAACATGAAATTCTGATCGGCCACGGGCCGATCAGACCGGGTTCGGCAGCGCGCGACCCTCATCAAAGGCGATGAGGTTCTCGACCGCCATCATCCCCATCGCCGTGCGCACCTCCAGCGCGGCGGTGCCAAGGTGTGGCAGCAACACCACGTTTTCCAGCGCGATCAGGGCAGCGGGCACCTTCGGCTCCAACTCGTAGACGTCAAGCCCGGCGCCCGCGATGCGGCCTTCGCGCAGGGCCGCGATCAGGGCGGCCTCGTCCACCACGTCGCCGCGCGCGATGTTGATCAGGTGGCCGGTGGGCTTCATCGCGGCCAGCGCGGCGGCGTCGATCAGATGCCGCGTGCCCGCCCCGCCCGGCACCGCGACCACCACGATATCGGCTTCGGCCAGAACCTCGGGCAGCGTCGCAAGCTGGGTCGCGGGCACGCCAGCATCGGCCACCGGCGAGCGGTTGAAGAACACCACCCGCATCCCGAAGCCCAGATGCGCCCGCCGGGCGATGGCCTTGCCGATGCGGCCCATGCCGACCACGCCCAGCGTCTTGCCGCTCAGATGCAGGCCCAGCATCTGGGTCGGGTGCCAGCCAGCCCACGCACCCGAGCGGACCAGCCGCTCGCCCTCGCCCGCGCGGCGCGCGCTCATCAGCATCAGCGTCAGCGCGATGTCGGCGGTGGCGTCGGTGACGGCGCCGGGGGTATTGCTGACCGCCACCCCCGCGGCGCGGGCGGCGGCAACGTCGATGTGGTTGTAACCCACGCCGAAATTCGCCAGCAGTTTGCACCGGGGGCCGGGCACCGCGGCGAAGGCCGCCGCATCGAACGCATCGCCCAGCGTCGGCAGCACGAGGTCATAGCCCTGCAGCGCGGCAAGGATTTCATCGCGTGACAGCGGCCGGGTCTCGTCGCGCAGCGTCACGTCGAACCGGGCGCGGGCGGCCTCCAGCACCGGGTCGGGCAGGCGGCGGGTGATCAGAAGTTTGCGCATCAGAACAACCGCCCCCCCTCGGGCACGTCATGGCCGGGGCCGATCAGCACCACTTCGCCGTCAGCGTCCGGCACGCCCAGCACCAGAACCTCGCTCATCACCTTGCCGATCTGGCGCGGCGGGAAGTTCACCACCGCCAGCACCTGACGGCCCACCAGCGCCTCGGGCGCATAGTGCCGCGTGATCTGGGCTGACGAGCGTTTTTCACCGATCTCGCCACCGAAATCGACCCAGAGCTTGATGGCGGGCTTGCGCGCCTCGGGGAAAGGTTCGGCCCGGGTGATGCGGCCGACGCGGATATCGACCTTCAGGAAATCGTCGTAGCCGATCACTTGCCCAGCTCCCGCCCACGCTCTGCCGCAGCGTGAACGGCGCGGGGCAGCAGCGCAGGAAAGCCGGCTTCCGGGTCCATCAGCACCTTCAGCGCCGCCGCCGTGGTGCCGCCGGGCGAGGTGACGTTGACGCGCAGTTGCGCGGGGTCTTCCTCGGCCAGCATCGCCAGATGCCCGGCCCCCGCCACCGTCGCCTTGGCAAGCTGCATCGACAGCGCGGGCGGCAGGCCTTCGGCCACGCCAGCCGCCGCCAGTGTCTCGATCAGGTGAAATACGTAAGCCGGGCCAGAGCCCGACACCGCCGTGACCGCGTCCATCTGATGTTCGCCCTCCAGCCGCACCGTTTCGCCGACAGCGGCCAGCAGCGTTTCGGCCAGCGCCATGTCGGCCTCGGTCGCCCGCGCGTTGCCGGTAATCGCGGTGATGCCGCGGGCCACGGCGGCGGGGGTGTTCGGCATCGCCCGGATCACCGGCGTGGCAGTGCCCAGCAGGCGCTCGAAGAAGGAAATCGGCGTTCCGGCGGCGATCGACACGAACAGCGTCGCGCCGCCGCCCAGCGGCGTCAGGCGCGGCAGCGCTTCGGCCATCATCTGCGGCTTCACCGCCACCAGCACGATGGCCGGGCTTTGCGGCAGGTCGGTGTTCAGGTGCAGCCCCTGCGCGGCCAGCCCCTGCACCCAGTCCGACGGATGCGGATCAATCACCCAGACCGCGGCCGGTGAAAGTCCCTGCCCCAGCCAGCCCTGCAACAGCGCCGAGCCCATCTTGCCGCAACCCAAAAGCACCAGCCCGCGGCGGCCCACCGTCTCCAACACCATGCGATCCCCCGGTTTTGTCCGGGGCAGAGCCTAGGCGCGGCCGTAGGCCTCTGCAATGGCGACCTGCATCGCCTGCGCCGGGGTCTGGTCGGACCAGGCCACAAGCTGGAACGCCGGATAGAACCGTTCCGCCGTCGTCACCGCGGTGGTGATCAGCCGGTCGATCTGTTCCGGCCCGGCGATCTGGCCACCCGCCAGCACCAGCCCGTAGCGCCAGACCATCAGCTTCTGTTCCACCCAATAGGTGAAGGCGCCAGCCCAGCACAGGTCGTTCGTGCGGTTCAGCGTCTCGTAAAGTTCCGCCATGCGGCCTTCCGGCGGTTCCATCTCGAAGGTGCAGATCAGACGCAGGGTTTCATCCTGCGACGACCAGGCCAGCGTGATCGAATAGGTGCGCCACTGACCCTCGACCGCCATCGCGATCTGGTCCTCGGTGATGCGGTCGAAATCCCACGCGTGGTGTTCCGCCAACGTCTCGACGATGTCGATGGGATGCAACTCGTCGGTGTGGAGGAAGTCTTCTGCGATCGACATGCCCGGCCTCTCCAATGTAGCCCCCGGTGAGCCGAGACCCACCAGAGACGGGGTGCCTTACCAAGGATCGGCATTTTCGCCGGTGATCCTTACTAGATATGGTGTGCGCAAAGAGGAAGCCTGTAAAGCGATTTCTTCCCGCGAATCCTGTGGAGAAGTCGGCGGCTGCGGAACTGCAACGCCAGGCCTTGGCCGGGGCATACCTCATCTCCGGGATGTGCGGGGCAACGGGCGGCGTCCGAGCGTCAGGGCTCATGACTGCCCGCCAACATCGGCGCCCTAGCGCGCGCGTTTGGGCGCCAGCGTCGGATCGTGGGTGGTCTGGTTGGCAGCGGCCATCCGTGTCTTGTGGCGGGCGGATATCGCCAGCGACAGGGCGCGGGCCGCGCCGACGAACAGGATCACGGCGACGCCGGTGGCCACCCCGGCCTCGAATCCGGTCAGAAGCCGACCCGTCGACCAGCTGACAAGCAGACCGACGATGTACCCGCTGACGGTCCCCAACAGGACCAGAGCCACGATCATTTTGCCAGTCTCCTGCCCTTCGTCCGCGATGCTGCGGAATTGGAGGCGACACTGAACCCCGATGCTGATTTGACGCCCCACAGCAATTAGCGACGAGGTCCACAAAAATTGCAACCCTCGCGTGTTCAATTTATTTGCAGATCAGCCATCGGATGAAGGCCTGTGGCCCCCGAATGACACCGAGGTCAGAGGCCGGGCATTCCCAGCTCGTCGCTGCGGCGGCGTTCCAGTTCTTGGGTGTAGCGCTTCAGGCAGAAGCCTTCCGAGACCGAGCCGAGGATGCGCGGCGCGTCGGACGAGGCGACCACGGGAAGGGTTTCCGCCCGCGCCTCGCCGAATTTCTTCAGGATCAGGCGGATATCGTCGCCGGGCAGCATGTAGCAGCCGCGGCAGGTGGTCAGATCGGCGGCGACGAGGTGGGGCACCATCTCGGTGATGTCGGGATCATGCGCGGCGGCGACGTCGATCATCCCGGCATAGTGGCCCGCATCGGTGACGGCGAAGGCCCATTTCCGGCTGCCCAGCGGCACGACATCGCGGAACCGTTCCAGCGGCATCGACACCGGCACGGTGCGCACGTCGGACCGCATCAGCTTGCCAGCGGTCAGGTCGGCGATCCAGCCGATGTCGTGCCCACCCTTCAGCGGCAACCCGCGCAGGTGGAACCGCCAGGTCGAGAAGCTGTAGCCGAAGGTCAGCCGCACGGTAGTGGCCGCGATCAGCACGCCCATCAGGGTGCCGACGGTGATCGGGAAATCCCCGGTCGCTTCCAGCACGAGGAACACGAAGGTGAAGGGCGCGCCGATGATCGCCGCCCCGGTGGCCCCCATGCCGACCAGCATGAACGACGTCCGTTCCGGCAGGAATGTGGGGTCAAGCAGCCCGAGCGCCTGCACGAAGACCGCACCCAGCAGCGCCCCGATGAACAGCGACGAGCTGAACAGCCCGCCGCGGAAGCTGGCCCCCAGCGAAATCGCCGACCCGGCGACCTTGCCCGCCAGCAGCAACAGGATCGGCAACAGCGACCATTGCGTTTCCAGGTGCCACTGGATCGCGCCGTGACCGCTGCCCAGCACCTGCGGCGAGCCAAGCGCGACAAGGCTGAGCGCCACGCCGCCAATGGCCGGGCGGGCCCAGACCGGAAGCTTGGAGGCGCGCAGGATGCGTTCGACCCAGGTGGCGCTGCGCATCGTCAGGATGCCGATGCCGCCGGCAAGCAGGCCAAGCAGGCAGAACAGCACGTAATGGACATGCGGCACCGCGAAGGTGCCCAGCACCTCGAACAGCGGCGCATCGGGGCCGAACTGGCGCACGACCAGCACGGCGGCAAGGCAGGCGGCCGTCACCGGCGCCAGCAGGCGCGAACTGTAGCTGCCGTGGATCAGCTCGAAACCATAGAACGCCCCGGTCAGCGGCGCGTTGAAGGCGGCCGCGATCGCCGCCGCGGCGCCCGCCGTGACCATCGTGCGCTGATCCTCGCGCCGCAGGTGGAAGTAATCGCCCACGAAGGCGAAAATCCCGGCGCCAAGCTGGCTGTAGCCCGCCTCCATCCCGACCGAAGCGCCGCAGGCGTTGGAGATGACGGTCAACCCGGTCAGCCGCGCCGAATCGCGCAGGCTGAGCTGGCCGCCGTAAAGCGCGTTCGCCTCGACCGGGTCGACGATCTCGGTCGGCCGGATGCGATGCGCGACCAGTGTCACCACGCCAAGGATCAGCCCGCCGACCCCCGGCACCAGCAACAGCCGATAGAGGTCGACATGGGTCTGCGCGCTCAGATACGAACCGGGGATCAGGCTGAAATCGAGGGCGTGCAGCAGCGACACAAGCTCGCGCAGGCCGTAGGTGACCATGCCGACGGCGGCGCCCACCAGCACCGACAGCCCGATCAGCCCAAGTTCGAAATTGCGCAGCGACCGGCGCAGTTCGGTATACCGCAACAGAACGCCCCGCGCGGTGCGGCGCGCCAATGGCAGGCGGTAAGGCCGGTTGATCATCGTCACGTCGGAAGCCTGGTCATCGGGGCGGGAATCTTATTCCGAGTTAGGAATACATACCCGTCCTTGGCAACCCTGAAAGCGGCGCGATCACGCAACCGCGCGCGGCTTTTCGACGTGACACGGGGCTTAGCCCTTCGTGGCCGCCTCAAGCGCCGCGATACGGGCCTTCAGCGCCTCGTTTTCCTCGCGCGCCTTCTGCGCCATCGCCCGCACCGCGTCGAATTCGTCGCGGGTGACAAAGTCGCGATCGGCCAGCCAGCGGTCGATCCAGCCCTTCATCGCGGTCTCGGCCTCGGTCTTGGCGCCCTGGGCCACGCCCATCGCGTTCGTCATGAGTTTCGAGATATCGTCGAATATCTTGTTGCTGGTCTGCATCGGCGCCTCCTGCCGGGTCACGTTCGCCTTATATGGCGCGGCGGCGGCGCGGCACAAGGTTGACTTCGCCGCAGCCGCCAAGGCAGGTATCGGCGCGAGGAGAACCCATGCACGGCTACATCCCCTTCCCCAACGTCTCGCCCGAGGTGTTTTCCATCACCATCGGCGGCTACGCTTTCGCGCTGCGCTGGTATGCGCTGGCCTATATCACCGGGTTGCTGATCGGCTGGCGCATCGCGTTGGGGCTGATCCACGCGCCCCGGCTGTGGCGCGCGGATACGGCGCCGATGACCGCGCGGCAGATCGAAGACCTGATGACCTGGGTGATTCTGGGCGTCGTGCTGGGCGGGCGGGTCGGCTATGTGCTGTTCTACGATCTGCCCTATTACACCCAGAACCCGCTGTTGATCTTCAAGGTCTGGCAGGGCGGCATGTCGTTCCACGGCGGCTTCCTCGGCGTCGCGCTGGCGCTGGTGCTGTACTGCCGTGCGCAGAAAATCCCGCTGCTGTCGGCCGCCGATGTGGCGGCGGTGGCCACCCCGCCCGGCCTGATGCTGGGCCGCATCGCCAACTTCATCAATGCCGAGTTGTGGGGCATGCCCAGCCACATGCCCTGGGCGGTGGCCTTTCCCGGCACCGCCGCGCAGGATTGCGGCCCCGGCTGGCTGACCATCTGCACCCGCCACCCCTCGCAGCTTTACGAGGCGGGGATGGAGGGGTTGATCCTTGGCGCCCTGCTGCTGTGGCTGGCCTGGCGGCGCGGCTGGCTGAAATACCCCGGCCGGCTGACCGGCGTGTTCTTCGCAGGCTACGGGCTTGCCCGCTTCATCGTGGAATTCTTCCGGCAGGCCGATGCGCAGTTCATCACCGCCACCGACCCGGCCGGCAACGTGATCCAGTTCGGCGCGCTTGGCGGCTTCAGCATGGGGCAGGTTCTGTCGCTGCCGATGATCGCCATCGGCCTTGCCATCGTCTGGTGGACCGCCCGAAGGGCGCGCGTGTGACAGCGCTTGCCGAAAGCCTGAAGCGGCGCATCGCGGCGACCGGGCCGATCACCATCGCCGACTACATGGCCGAGTGTCTGTTGCACCCCGAGCATGGCTATTACTCCACCCGCGACCCATTCGGGGTGCAGGGCGATTTCACCACCGCGCCAGAGATCAGCCAGATGTTCGGCGAACTGGCGGGCCTTTGCCTCGCCGGGGCCTGGCTCGATCAGGGCCGCCCGCCGCTGGTAACGCTGGCCGAACCGGGGCCGGGGCGCGGCACCCTCATGGCCGACCTCTTGCGCGCCACGCGCGGCGTGCCCGGCTTTCACGACGCGATCCGCATCCACCTGATCGAGGCTTCGCCCGTGCTGCGCGCCCGCCAGCGCGAGACTTTGGCCCGTTTCGATGTGATCTGGTGCGACAGCGTGCAGGACCTGCCCGAGGCGCCGCTTTACCTGATCGCCAACGAGTTCTTCGACGCGTTGCCGATCCGCCAGTTCCAGCGCGACCCGCAGGGCTGGCGCGAGCGGGTGATCGGCTTGGCCGATGGCGCGCTGAGCTTCGGCCTTGGCGCCGTAACCCCGTTCGCGGCGCTTGCACCCCGGCTGGCCGATACGCGTGCGGGCGACATCGTTGAAACCTGCGCCGCCGCCGCGCCGATCATGGCCACCATCGCCGACCGCATCGCCCGCTACGGCGGCGCCGCGGTGATCGTCGATTACGGCGGCTGGCATTCGCTGGGCGACACGTTGCAGGCGCTCAGTGGCCACGGTCCTGCCGATCCGCTGGCCACCCCCGGCCAGGCCGACCTGACCGCCCATGTCGATTTCGAGGCCCTCGCCCGCGCTGCGCCGGATGTTGCCCATACGGCGCTGACGCCGCAGGGCGTCTGGCTGGAACAGCTTGGCATCACCGCGCGCGCGCAGGCGCTGGCCCGCGCGCTGACCGGCGCGGCGCTGGAGGCCCACGTCGCCGCACATCGCCGCTTGACCCACCCCGAGGAAATGGGAACGGTGTTCAAGACACTGGCCTTTCACCCCAAAGACACTCCCCCCCCGCCGGGATACACCCGATGACGCTGGAAATTCTGACATCCGACAGCCTCGCCTCGATCCGCCACGGGTTCTTCACCCGCAAGGGCGGGGCCTCGTCGGGCGTGTTTCAGGGGCTGAACTGCGGCACCGGGTCCACCGATCAATCAGCGATCGTCGCCATCAACCGCGAACGGGCGGCGGCGGCGATGGGGCTGGGGGTCGCGCATCTGGTCACGGTCAATCAGGTGCATTCCGCCGATGTGGTAGCGCTTGACGCCGTCCCGGCCGAACGGGCGCGCGCCGATGCGATGGTGACGCGCACGCCCGGCCTTGGCCTTGGCATCCTGACGGCCGACTGCCAGCCCGTGCTGTTCGCAGATCGCCGGGCCCGCGTCATCGGGGCCGCCCATGCGGGCTGGCGCGGCGCGCTGTCGGGCGTGCTGGAGGCGACGCTGGACGCGATGGAGGCGCTCGGCGCCCGGCGTCAGGACATCGTGGCCGTGATCGGCCCGACGATCAGCCAGACCGCCTACGAGGTTGGGCCCGAGTTCCTTGACACGTTCCTTGCCGACGACGCCGGGAACGGGCGATTCTTCGCGGGCGGCAAGGGCGACCGCGTCATGTTCGATCTGCCGTCGTTCGGGCTGCATCGCTTGCGCGCCGCGGGCATCGGCCACGCCGAATGGACGGGCCACTGCACCTACGTGCAACCCGACCGATTCTATTCCTTCCGCCGCACCACCCATGCGGGCGAGGCCGACTACGGCCGCCTGATCTCGATCATCCGGCTTTAGGCGCGGCACGCCCCCGCCACAATTCCGCCCCCACATCACCCTGAAAAACCCCCGGCCCGCCTTCGGGCTGCCCGATTGCGGGGCGACCTTGGATGCATCAGATGGCCCGCGCCGGGCCGACGTAAGCGCAGAGGGAGCCGAAAGATGAAGAAGGATCGCCGCTGGTTGAAATCCGCAATCGCCGCGAGCGCCGAGCCCGCCGTCGCGATGCCGTGGCAGCGCGGTGAGCGCCGGATGCCCGAGGCCCTGAAGGCCGCGCCGAAGGCCCGCAAGGCGGCCGCGGCGGCCCGTTGAGCGCCGCACGCCCCATCGCCGAAACCTGCCGTGCAGCCGCCGAACGCGGTTGCCCGGCCCAGCATGCCCGCTGGCAGCCGGGTGTGGCCGTGCCGAATCGCCTCGCGTTGCGGGCCTGCACCGCCGCGCTGCGCGCCCGTCATGACCGCGGAAACAGTGCCGCGCGTGGCGCCTTGATTGCCCGGCGGGCCGACATCAATCCGCCGCCGGATTTGACTCGTTTCGCTTCCTGTGCCGTCCTGAACCGGCAAGAGTGTCTCTCTGCACCTTCGGTGGGGGCCGGAGCAGATGTGACCAGACCCGAAAGGCTGATCGCATGACCCACGTCCCCCGTGGCGGGTTGCCGATGTTGCAACACCCCGCCGCAGTCCGATCCACCGAGCCGCGCCCGCGCGCCAAGGCGCTGCTGCGGCGCTACGAGGCGGCCTGCCTTGACGAGAACGGCCACCTGATCGAGATCAACCGCCTGGCCCCGGCGATCCCCTTCTTCGAATCCGCCTTCAGCGCGATGGCGCGCAGCACGCTGATCACGACGCCCGCCGGGCCGGTCGCCGTCGAAGACCTGATGCCCGGCGACCTGATCGAAACCGCCGAGGACGGGCCGCAGCCGTTGTTGTGGAAAGGCACCCTGACGCTTTACCCGCAGCGCCGCGACATGTCGGGCCGCGCCGACCGGCTGCTGCGCATGACCGCCGACGCGCTTGGCTATGGCCGCCCGTTGCAGGATCTGCTGCTTGGCCCCGACGCCCGCATCTGGTCGCCGCGCGCCGCCGACTTCCTGCGCGCCGAAGACCTTGTCGATGGCGAGGCGGTGATCGAACTGACCCCGATCGCCCCGGTCACCGCGTTCCACCTGTGCCTGCCGGGCTGCCACACCTTGCTGGCGAACGGCGTCGCGCTGCGCAGCTATGCGCCCGATCCGGCGCAGACATCGGCGCTGTCGGCCGACCTGCTTGCGCTGTTCCTGTCGATGTTCCCGAACCGCACGCTGCTGCAAGAGATCGGCCCACCCCGGCGCGCGCGTGGCCCGGCCAGCCCCAAGAACGGCATCGCCGCCGCCTGAAACGGGGGTCAGGCGTTCCGGTTGACCCGCTCTTCCAGCACGTCGAACGGCACCCCCGGCTGATCCTTGGCACAGCGGATCACCAGGCTTGTCTTGACCGAGGCGACATTGTCGGCCGAGGTCAGCCCCTCGGTCAGGAAGCTTTGAAAGGTCGAAAGATCGGGCGCGACGCATTTCAGGATGAAGTCGATCTCGCCGTTCAGCATGTGGCACTCGCGCACCAGCGGCCATTCGCGACAGCGGCGTTCAAAGGCCGACAGGTCGGCCTCGGCCTGCGAATGCAGCCGCACCATCGCGAAAACCTGCACCTCGAACCCCAACTCGCGCGGGTTGATGTCGGCGTGGTAGCCGCGGATATAACCCGCCTCTTCCAGCGTGCGCACCCGGCGCAGGCAGGGCGGCGCCGAGATGCCGACACGTTTCGCCAGTTCGACGTTGGTCATCCGCCCGTCGGCCTGAAGCTCTGCCAGAATTTTCCGGTCGATCGGATCGAGTTTCGAGCCCGCCATGTCATCCTCACTGGTTCGGACGGAACTTACGAAATTCGTCCGACATGCGCAACATTGTTTCAATACCGCGCAACATCTTGACACGGCGCCATCGCGACACCCCGGCCCGGCCCGTGGCGCCGCACGGGGGTTTCCCCGGAACACTCGCGGCCCTATATCGGGGCTGACAGCGGATTGCGAGGGCAGATCATGGGCGACACGCGGCACACACGGCTTCTGATCATCGGTTCGGGACCGGCGGGATATACCGCCGCCGTCTATGCTTCGCGCGCGATGCTGAATCCGGTGCTGGTGCAGGGCATCCAGCCCGGCGGCCAGCTGACCATCACCACCGAGGTCGAAAACTGGCCGGGCGACACCGAGGTTCAGGGCCCCGACCTGATGGTGCGGATGGAAGCCCATGCCAAGGCGATGGGCACCGAGATCATCGGTGACATCATCACCACGCTCGACCTTTCGCGCCGCCCGTTTACCGCCGTCGGTGACAGCGGCACGACCTACACCGCCGATGCGGTGGTGCTGGCCACCGGGGCGCAGGCCAAGTGGCTCGGCATCCCGACCGAGGAGAAGTTCAAGGGCTTCGGCGTTTCGGCCTGCGCCACCTGCGACGGCTTCTTCTATCGCGGCCGCGAGGTCGTGGTGGTCGGCGGCGGCAACACCGCGGTGGAAGAAGCGCTGTTTCTGACCAACTTCGCCACCAAGGTGACGCTGGTCCACCGCCGCGACGAGTTGCGGTGCGAGAAGATTCTGGAACACCGTCTGCGCGCCAACCCCAAGGTCGAACTGGTCTGGAACAAGACGATCGAAGAGATTCTGGGCACCGACGCGCCCGCGGGCGTCACCGGTGTTCGCGTCAAGGACACCAGAACCGGCGAGGAAAGCGTGATCCCCTGCGATGGCTTCTTCGTCGCCATCGGCCACGCCCCGGCCTCGGAACTGGTGAAGGATCAGCTTGAACTGCACCACGGCGGCTATGTGAAGGTGGAACCCGGCTCTACCCGCACCTCGATTCCCGGCGTTTTCGCCGCGGGCGACCTGACCGACCACACCTATCGCCAGGCGGTGACCAGCGCCGGCATGGGCTGCATGGCCGCGCTGGACGCCGAACATTGGTTGCAGGAACAGGCCGCCGCGCCAGAGGTCAAGGCGGCGGAGTAGGCCGCAAGGCCCCCTCCCGCCCCGTGGTTGTTGCGCAACCGGGGCGGGATCGTTTCTGCACAGCAGCGAGATTTTTCTTTCCCCGACCTGCGGGATATGAGATATGTTCAGCAGTGAACATATCTTGACGCAAGCCATGACCTCCCCCGATCCCAAGCTCCCCCTGCCGGAGGAACAGCAGCTTTTCCCGCTGCTGCGCCAGATTGACCGGCAGCCCGAAGCCTCGCAGCGGGTGATCGCGCAGGCACTGGGCATCAGCCTTGGCCGGCTCAACGCCTCTTTGCGCGCGGCGGGCGAGGCGGGCCTGATCCGCGTTGTCGACCGCACCGGCCCCGACCGGCGGCAGCGCGTCGCCTATGCGCTCACCACCCTTGGCGCCACCGAAAAGAACCGGCTGACCGAACGCTTCCTTGCCGGGAAGCTGGCCGAATACAACGCGCTTCATGCCGAACTGACCGGCGTCGCGCCCGGATACATCCTTCGCAAGCACAGGACCCAGGACATGCAGACCAACCTCACCCCGATCCCGGAGCTTTACGTCTCATACGACTCCGCGCAGAAGCTGAAGGCCGAGGCGGGCAACCTGCCCTCGTGGGATCTGACGCAACGTCAGGTCTGCGACCTCGAACTCTTGATGAACGGCGGCTTTTATCCGCTGAAGGGCTTCCTCGGCGAAGCCGACTATGACGGCGTGGTGGAAAACATGCGCCTCGCCTCGGGCGCGCTCTGGCCGATGCCGATCACCCTCGACGTGAACGAGGCCTTTGCCGACAAGGTCGAACCGGGGCAGGACATCGCGCTGCGCGACGCCGAAGGCGTGATCCTCGCCATCCTCTCGGTCACCGACAAATGGGTGCCCAACAAAGACCGCGAGGCCGAAAAGGTCTATGGCGCCAATGACCTTGCGCACCCGGCAGTGAACTACCTGCACCACACGGCTGGCAAGGTCTACCTTGGTGGCCCGATCACCGGCATCCAGCAGCCGGTGCACTACGACTTCCGTGCCCGCCGCGACACGCCGAACGAGTTGCGCGCCTATTTCCGCAAGCTGGGCTGGCGCCGCATCGTGGCGTTCCAGACCCGCAACCCGCTGCACCGCGCGCACCAGGAACTAACCTTCCGCGCCGCCAAGGAGGCCGAGGCCAACCTGCTGATCCAGCCCGTTGTCGGCATGACGAAACCGGGCGACGTCGACCACTTTACCCGCGTGCGCTGCTACGAGGCGGTGCTCGACAAATACCCGGCCGCCACCACGCACCTCAGCCTGCTGAACCTTGCCATGCGCATGGCCGGCCCGCGCGAGGCGCTGTGGCACGCGATCATCCGCAAGAACCACGGCCTGACCCATTTCATCGTCGGCCGTGACCATGCCGGGCCCGGCAAGAACAGCCAGGGCAAGGATTTCTACGGCCCCTATGACGCGCAGGAACTGGTGCGCCAGCATCAGGCCGAAATCGGCATCGAGATGGTCGACTTCAAGCAGATGGTCTACGTACAGGAACGCGCACAGTACTTCCCCATCAACGAAGTTCCGGAAGGCACCACCGTGCTCGACATTTCGGGCACCGAACTGCGCCGCCGCCTGCGCGAAGGGCTGGAAATCCCGGACTGGTTCTCGTTCCCCGAAGTGGTGACGCAACTGCGTCGCACCTCGCCGCCGCGCAACCAGCAGGGCTTCACCGTGTTCTTCACCGGCTTCTCGGGCTCGGGCAAATCCACCATCGCCAACGCGCTGATGGTGAAGTTGATGGAGATGGGCGGCCGCCCGGTCACGCTTCTGGACGGTGACGTGGTGCGCAAGCACCTTTCGTCCGAGCTTGGCTTCTCGAAAGAGCACCGCGACATCAACATCCGCCGCATCGGCTATGTCGCGTCAGAGATCACCAAGAACGGCGGCATCGCGCTCTGCGCCCCGATCGCCCCCTACACCGCCACCCGCCGCGCGGTGCGCGAAATGATCGAGGCTTACGGCGCCTTCATCGAGGTCCACGTTGCCACCTCGATCGACGAATGCGAACGCCGCGACCGCAAGGGGCTCTACAAGCTTGCCCGCGAAGGCAAGATCAAGGAGTTCACCGGCATCTCCGACCCCTACGAGGCGCCGGAAAAGGCGGAACTGGTGCTGGAGACGGAATCGATCGACGTCGACAACTGCGCCCATCAGGTTCTGCTGAAGCTGGAGCAGATGGGCCTGATCTCGGCCTGATCCGGGCAGGGCGGCGCCGCATCGGCCCGCCCTCCCGCTTCTTTCTGGTGAAAATACTCTCGGGGGCAGACAGCCCCCCGGCCGCAGCCGCGGTTTAGTGCGCGTTGACCGGCGCCATGTCGTTCTGGCGGGCCAGCGCGAAGGCCAGCGCCCGGTCGCGCACCAGCGCGATGCGTTCGCCATCGGCGTCGTGCACCGCGTAAAGCGTGCTGAACCCCGGCACCTGCGCGCGCACCTCATCGGGCAGCGAGGTCACGGCGACCGGCAGCACGTAGACGATGGGCTGCCCGGCTTTCGGGCCAAAATCGAATTTCGTATCCATCGAACCCTCCTCAGGCTTTCGAGATCTTGATCGTCTGCACGACCGGCTCGGGGATCGAGCGATGCAGATCGACATGAAGCAGACCGTTTTCCAGCGCCGCCCCCGCCACTTCGACGCCCTCGGCCAGCACGAAGCTGCGCTGGAACGCGCGCCCGGCGATGCCGCGATGCAGATAGACGCGGCCCTCGCCGTCATCCTCCTGCCGACCCCGGATCACGAGTTGGCGATCTTCCACGGTGATCGACAGTTCAGCCTCGCGGAACCCCGCGACCGCCAAGGTGATGCGGTAGGCGTTGTCCGAAGACTGCTCGATGTTGAACGGCGGGTAACCCTCGGTCGCCGATTTGGCGGTTCGTTCGACCAGCCGGTCAAGCTGCTCGAACCCCAGAAGGAACGGATGCGATCCGAACGTCAATTTCGTCATCTGGCTCTGCCCTTGCAGCAAGCGACAATGCGTTTGGGCCCCGATACGGCAACCCTGTCAAAGATATGGGCGGCGGCCACGGGCAATGCAAGGGCCCGCAGCGGCATCAGTTTTCTTCCCGCAACCCCCCGCAGATCGCTATATTTCCGGGGCTGACATTCAGCGACTCACCTGCTCAGGGCAGACATGAACGCACCGATGGAACTCAACAGCGAAGAGGTGTTGCGCATCAAGCTCGAGGTGCTCCGCCGGGAGCATCGCGATCTGGATGACGCCATCCATGTGCTGGAAACCTCGGGCCGGGGCGACCAGTTGACGCTGCGGCGGCTGAAGAAGCAGAAGCTGGCGCTGAAGGACCAGATTTCGCGGCTGGCCGACGATCTGACGCCCGACATCATCGCCTGAGCTGCATTGCACCCCCCCGACGCTTGGCTATAGTGCGCGCTTTCTGAAGCAGGAGGCACAGATGACACAGGTCGGCATCATCATGGGCAGCCAGTCGGACTGGTCGACAATGCGCGAGGCGGCGGCGCTGCTCGACGATCTGGGCGTGACCTACGAGGCCCGCATCGTCTCGGCGCACCGGACGCCCGACCGGCTTTGGGACTACGGCAAGACGGCGGTCGATCGGGGGCTGAAGGTCATCATCGCGGGCGCCGGCGGGGCCGCGCATCTGCCGGGCATGATGGCGTCAAAGACGCGGTTGCCGGTGATCGGCGTGCCGGTGCAGACCAAGGCGCTTTCGGGCGTCGACAGCCTTTATTCCATCGTCCAGATGCCGCGCGGCTATCCGGTCGCCACGATGGCCATCGGCGCGGCGGGTGCGGCCAATGCCGGGCTGCTGGCGGCGGGCATTCTGGCCCTGAACGACCCCGCGCTGGCCGAGCGGCTGGATGCCTGGCGCGCCACCCTGTCGGCCTCGATCCCCGAGGAACCGACGGATGAGTGATCCGCTCGCCCCCGGCGCAACCATCGGCATTCTTGGTGGCGGCCAACTGGGCCGGATGCTTTCGGTCGCCGCCTCGCGCCTCGGGTTCCGCTGCCACATCTATGAACCGGGCGCGAATCCGCCCGCCGCCGATGTGGCCCACCACGTCACCACCGCGCCTTATGACGATACGGCCGCCCTCGCCGCCTTCGCCGCCTCGGTCGATGTCGTGACCTACGAGTTCGAGAATGTGCCGACCGCCGCGCTGGACCAGATCGAGGCGCTCAGGCCGATCCGCCCCAACCGCCGCGCGCTGGCGATCAGTCAGGACCGGATCGCGGAAAAGGACTTCCTCAGCGGTTTGGGGTTGCAGACCGCGCCCTACCATGCGGTGACCACCGCCGCCGATCTGGACGCCGCCATTGCCGCAATCGGCACGCCCGCGATTCTGAAGACCACGCGGCTGGGCTACGACGGCAAGGGGCAGGCCCGGATCCTGACGCGCGCCGACGCCCCGGCCGCGCTGGCCGCGATGAACGGCGCACCCTCCGTGCTCGAAGGCTTCGTGCATTTCGAGCGCGAGGTTTCCGTGATCGCCGCCCGCGGCCTGACCGGCGAGGTTGCCGCCTATGACCCCGGTGAAAACGTCCACCGCGCGGGCATCCTGCACACCACCACCGTGCCCGCCACGCTTACCCCGGCGCAGCGCACCGACGCGGTGCTGATCGCCGCCCGCATCCTGAACGCGCTCGATTACGTCGGCGTGCTGGGGGTGGAACTGTTCGTGACGCCGCAGGGCCTCTTGGTGAACGAGATCGCGCCGCGCGTGCACAACTCGGGCCACTGGACGCAGAACGGCTGCGCAGTGGATCAGTTCGAACAGCACATCCGCGCCGTCGCGGGCTGGCCGCTGGGTGACGGCAAGCGGCACAGCGACGTGACCATGCTGAACCTGATCGGTGCGGATATGGATCAGGTGCCCCGTCTGGCCCGCGAAAGCCAGACCGCGTTGCACCTTTACGGCAAGGCCGAGGTGAAGCCAGGCCGCAAGATGGGCCACGTCAACCGGATCACCGGCCCGGCGCGCTAATCGTCAGGCGCTGACACCCAGCGCACGGGCCAGCGCCGCGCGGATATCCGGGATCGTGCCCATCGCGTCGATGCGGTCCAGCACGCCATGCCCGTCGTAATAGGCGATCAGCGGCGCGGTCTGGGCGTGGTAGGCTTCCAGCCGCGCCTTCACCGTTTCGGCCTTGTCATCGGCACGGCGCTTGAACTGCGTACCGCCGCACTTGTCGCAAACCCCCGCAACGGCAGGTTGCTTGAAGCTGTCGTGATACCCTTCGCCACAAGTGCCGCAGGTATAGCGCCCGGCGATGCGGTCCACCATCGCGGCATCGTCCACTTCCAGCGACACCGCCGCCGTCACCCGCTGCCCGGCCTCGGCCAGCAGCGCATCCAGCGCCTCGGCCTGCCCCTGCGTGCGCGGGAAGCCGTCGAGCACGACGCCCTTGGCCACATCGGGCTCTGCCATCCGGTCCTTCAGGATGGCCAGCACGATGTCGTCGGAAACGAGCCCGCCCGCCTCCATCACCGCCTTGGCAGCCAGCCCGGCCGGGGTGCCCTGCGCAACGGCGGCGCGCAGCAGATCACCGGTGGACAGCTGGACGAGGCCGAAATCCTCCTCCAGCATCCGGGCCTGCGTGCCCTTCCCGGCGCCCGGAGGGCCAAGAAGGATGACGACAGCGGGGGCGATGGTTGCGCTCATTGGCTCAGGCCCGGTTCATGCGGTTGTCGATCAACTCGTCCACCACCGACGGGTCGGCCAGTGTCGAGGTGTCGCCCAGCGCGCCAAAATCGTTCTCGGCGATCTTGCGCAGGATGCGGCGCATGATCTTGCCGGATCGCGTCTTGGGCAGGCCCGGCGCCCACTGGATCAGATCGGGGCTGGCGATCGGCCCGATTTCGGTGCGGACCCATTTCACCAGTTCCTTGCGCAGATCGTCGCTGGGAACCTCGCCGTTCATCAGCGTGACATAGGCATAGATGCCTTGCCCCTTGATCGGGTGCGGATAGCCCACCACGGCGGCCTCGGCCACCTTGGCATGGGCGACCAGCGCGCTTTCCACCTCGGCCGTGCCCATCCGGTGGCCCGAGACGTTGATCACGTCATCGACGCGGCCGGTGATCCAGTAATAGCCATCCTCATCGCGCCGGCAGCCGTCGCCGGTGAAGTAATAGCCCTTGTACTGCTCGAAATAGGCCGACTGGAACCGCTCATGGTCGCCCCACAGCGTGCGCATCTGCCCCGGCCAGCTGTCGGCGATGCACAGCACGCCCTCGACCTCGGGCCCCTCCTGTACCGCCGCCGTCGCGGCGTCCAGCACCACCGGCTTCACGCCGAAGAACGGCAGCGTCGCAGCGCCCGGCTTGGTGCCGATCGCGCCCGGCAAGGGCGTGATCATGTGGCCGCCGGTCTCGGTCTGCCAGAAGGTGTCGACGATCGGGCACTGCCCCTTGCCGACATGTTCGTTGTACCAGTGCCAGGCCTCGGGGTTGATCGGCTCGCCGACCGAACCCAGCAGCTTCAGCGACGACAGGTCGTGCTTGGCCGGCCATTCCGGCCCCAGCCCCATCAGCGAACGGATCGCCGTCGGCGCGGTGTAGAACTGGTTGACCTTGTGCTTTTCGACCACGGCCCAGAACCGGCCTGCGTCGGGGTAGGTCGGCACGCCTTCGAACATCACCGTGGTCGCGCCGTTCGCCAGCGGGCCGTACAGGATATAGCTGTGGCCGGTCACCCAGCCCACATCGGCGGTGCACCAGAACACGTCGCCCTGATGATAATCGAACGTGTATTCATGCGTCATCGCCGCATAGACAAGGTAGCCACCCGAGGTATGCACCACCCCCTTCGGCTTGCCGGTGGAGCCCGAGGTGTAAAGGATGAACAGCGGATCCTCCGCCCCCATCGGCCGCACCGGGCAATCGGGTGCCGCGGTATCCATCAGCGCCTTCACATCGACGTCGCGACCCTGAATCCAGGTCGTCTGGTCGCCGGTATGCTTCACCACAAGGCAGCGCACCCGGTCAGAGCAGTGCAACAGCGCCGCATCGGTATTCGACTTCAGCGCCGTGCGCTTGCCGCCGCGCGGGGCAGAGTCGGCGGTGATCACCAGCTTGGCGCCGCAGTCGTTGATGCGGTTCGCCAGCGCGTCGGGCGAAAAGCCCGCGAACACCACCGAATGAACGGCACCGATCCGCGCGCAGGCCAGCATCGCATAGGCCGCTTCCGGGATCATCGGTAGATAGATCACCACGCGGTCGCCGCGCATCACGCCCTGCGACAGCAGAACGTTCGCCATCCGACAGACCTTCTCGTGCAGGTCGCGGTAGGTGATGTGCTGTGCCGGGGTCTTCGGGTCATCCGGCTCGAAGATGATCGCGGTCTGGTCGCCGCGGGTTTCCAGATGCCGGTCGATGCAGTTCTGGGCGACGTTCAGCACGCCATCCTCGAACCACTTGATGTCGACCTTGCCGTATTCGAACGTCGTGTTCTTCACCTTGCTGTAGGGCTTGATCCAGTCGAGACGCTTGCCATGCTCGCCCCAGAACGTGTCCGGGTCATCGCTCGAAGCGGAATACATCTTGGCATAGCCTTCGGCGTTCACATGCGCCTTGGCGATGAAGTCCCCCGGCGCCGCGTGCGGCACAACTTTCGGGTGATCGGTCATGGATGCTCCTCCTCTGGCTTGTCTGCCATCCCTCAAACGGCATACCCCAGCCCCCCGGTAAACGGGAAGCGGGTTACTCCTCCACGGCGCAGTCTAGCCGATGGTCAATCCATAGGTAAACCGTTTTGATTCATGGATTTTTCTGTGAAAACTTTCACAGCATACCGTGGCATTCAGTAAATTTCTTTCGGCTGGCGTGCGTTTTGACAGGGGAAATCAAATTCTTGCCGGTTCAGGGGATGCTGAAAATCCGGGCAGGGCATGGAATTCTGCGCATTCCCCCGCGGTGGCGCGTCGAGATGACGCAACGGAAAGCAATCCGCGCGACCGATCCTGACTCAGGCTGGCGCCTGCGCGCACGAATCCTGCGCGCATGATTCGGCCCGCGTCACGCCGTCCGGTTGCCCGCATCGCCCGGCCGCTCTACGCTCCGGGTCCGTTGCTCCATCAGGAAGGCGTGCGATGCCAGAGCCCGTGAACCCGATCCGGCCGACCGACGACGAGGCCCGCGCGCTGGCGCGTGGGTTGTTGGCGGGCGCGCGTCATGCCGCGCTGGCCGTGCTGCACCCCGACACCGGCGGCCCCTACGTCAGCCGCGTGGCGCTGGGGCAGGCGCCCGATGGCGCGCCGGTCACGCTGATCTCGACCCTCGCGCTGCACACACGCGCGCTCCAGGCCGATCCGCGCGCCGCGATCCTTGTGGGCGAGCCGGGGCCGAAGGGCGACCCGCTGACCCATCCGCGCCTGACCGTGCAGGCCCGCGCGCGCTTCATCGACCGCGCCGACCCCGCCCATGCCGCGATCCGCGCCCGCTACCTTGCCGATCACCCGAAATCGAAACTTTACGCCGATTTCGCCGATTTCGGTTTCGTGCTGTTCGATGTGGAAGGCGCCGCCCTCAACGGCGGCTTCGGCAAGGCGTATCAGTTGACGTTCGAAGACCTCAGACCGCGCTGAACCCGCCATCCACGAACAACTGCGCCCCGTTGACGAATTCGCTGTCGTCCGAGGCAAGGTACAGCGCCGCCCGCGCGATATCCTCGGGCCGCCCCATCCGCCCCTGCGCCGCCGTGATCGCCGCTTCAGACGCATCCACCCCCAGCGCGGTCAGTTCCTTCACCTCGCGCCGCCCGTGCGGCGTGTCGATGAAGCCGGGGCAAACCGCGTTGCAGCGGATGCCCTTGTCACGGAACTCCACCGCGATGGCGCGGGCGAACATGTGGCAGGCGCCCTTGGTGGCGTCGTACAGCACCTCCATCGGCGTCGCGTAGACCGCCGAGATCGACGAGGTACAGACGATGCTGCCGCCACCCGCCGCGATCATCTGCGGCAGCACGGCCCGCGTCATCAGGTACATCGACTTCACGTTGACGTCGAAAAGGAAATCCCAGTCCGCCTCTTCCGTCTCCAGAAACGGTTTGATGACGATGGTGCCCGCGTGGTTGAAGAGCACCGTCACCGGCCCCAACGCCGCCGTGACCGCCGCCACCGCGGCCTCCACCTCGACCTTCTGCGCCACATCGCAAGCCACGAACACCGCCCGATGCCCGGCGGCCACCAGATCCGCCGCCAGCGCCTCGCCCCGCGCGGCGTCGCGGTCCACGATTCCCACCGCCGCGCCCTCGGCCGCGAACAGCCGCACCGCCGCCGCCCCGCAGCCCCCGGCACCGCCCGACACCAGCGCCACCTTGCCCGCCAACCGATCCGCCATCGCCGCCCCCATCTGCTCTCCGCTGCAGCCTAGGGCCGCCGCCGCACCCCGGCAACGGCCAAGCGAACGGGGCGCAGCCCGCGAGCCACGCCCCGCATCCTCGTCAGTTCGGGTTGTCGACCCGCGTCGTCACCATCATCTTGCCCTGCGTCGCCACCGGCCAGGTCAGCGTCACCTGCTGACTTCCGCTGCCTTGCAGCGTCAGCACATAGGGCATGTCGAACCGCTTCGCGCCGCTGGCATCCTTGATCGCACCCTCCGCGATCAACGCCGTCACATAGCGCGCCCAGCCCCCGAACGGCAGATAGGCCGAAGGGTCCAGCGTCCAGGTCACGGCCGCCGTGTTCTGCGCGAACTCCAGCGAAACGGGGTTCACCGTCGACTGGTTCACCGCGTTGAAGGCGTTGTTTTCCCACACGCAATTCCGCGTGCGCGAGAAATCGAGCCCGGCCACCGTAGTATCGACCATCTCGACCCGGTCGATATTGCCGTTCAGCGGGCGGAACACGTTGTTCGACACCGTCAGCCCCTGAATGTAGTGCCCCACCCCCTTCGGCGCGATCACGAACCACCGAAAGCTGGGCCCGACGTTGATGACGGTGAAGATGTTGCCGGTCAGCGTCAGCCCGCCATAAGAAAACTCGTTGCTGAAATCCGGCGTCGGGTCATGTTCGTTCGACCACTCGATGAAACAATCGTCGATGTAGTTGGCCGTGATCGTCGTCTTGACGTTCAGCCCGGTCAGCACCACCCCCGCCAGCCGCACCCCCAGCGTTTCGCCATCGCCCTGAAAGAAGTGGTTGCCGATCAGCGTGTGGCCAGAGCCGTTCATCACCGCGAAGTGCCGGAACCGCACGATCCGGTTGTTGCGCAACTTCACGTCATTGGCGTTCACGTTCAGCGCGATCGACACCCGGTCCTGCGCCCGCAAAGCCTGCTCGTTCGACAGGAACTGGGTCTCGTCGATCAGCATGCCCTGGCAGCCGGTGCCGATCGAGGTGATGCCGCGATCCTTGGGCGAGTTGATGACGCAGCCCGACAGCCGGAAGATCGTGCCCACCGGCGGCAGCATCAGCGCCGAGGCGATGCCGCTGCAATAGAACTCCAGATCGGTGATCTCGAACTTGTCGAGCCGGGCGAAACCGCTGAAGTCGAGCGCATAGCGGAACCGGGTGAAGCTGTAGCTTTGTGTGCCCGCCGCGCCCCACAGCGGCTGGCTCAGCGTCACCGTGCCCGCCCCGACGTTGGTGGCGGTCACATAGACCTCGCGCCCCACCCCGGTGCCGGTGACAAGCGAGCCCACCGCGATCTGCGCCACATTGGCGATACCGGTCAGCGTCTGCGGTTGCGCCACCGCATAGCTGGCCTGCGCCGTCACCGTGGTGGGGTTCCACGCGGTCCCCGGCACCAGGTTCAACTGCCCGTTGGTCAGCACCCGCCGGATCGCGAAGGTGGTCACACCGGTCACCGCCGCCACGTCGATCGGCTCGGTCACCTGCACCTGCCGCCCGCCAAGGTCCAGCACCGAATGATCGGTAAAGGAAAACAGCGCCTGCAGCATCCGCCGGAAGCCTTCGATCTCGCTGCCGAACGCCGCCTCGTAGGTGTCCAGGTCATAGCTGCGCGTCAGCGCCAGTCGGGCCGTGGCGGGCATCGTCACCGTGCCCTCGAACCGCACCGCCGACTCGAACGTGACGTTGGACCCCAGAAAGTAGCTGCCCGCCGAAACCAGCACCGACCGGCCGCCCGCCGCCGCATCGGCCGCGTTGAAGGCGGCGCTGTCGTCGGTGATGCCGTCGCCCTTGGCGCCGTAGTCGCGCACATCGACCCAGTCCATCAGCTTGCGCGCAAAGACTTCGGTGACATCCTCGATCGCGATATCGTCGATCCGCACCACGCCGCCATTCGGCCCGGTCAGGTCCAGCCCGAAATAGCCATAGGTCGGCTGTGGCCCCCAGACCAGATCGACCCCCTGCCGGTTGCCGACGCCGACGATCGCGCTGATCGTGACCACCTGTCCGTAACTCGTCAGCGTCACCTGCGGTCCGGCCACCGGCGCGCTGGCGACGTTTCCGCCCGCGTTGCCCGCCCAGGCCGCCACCTTCATCGTCGGCAGGTTGCCCGACATCGCCTTCACCCGCGCGCTGATCCTGAGGTAAACCCCCGGCAGGATCGGCGTCTGCGCCATATAGCGCAGCTTTTGCGTCGTGGTGGTTTTCTGCAGTTCCAGACAGCCGCTGAAATCCTGATCGGCCGGCACATAGGCCGCGTTTGCCTGCCCCGCATAGCTGCCCGATCCGGGCGTGCCGTCCTGATACGACCAGACCCCCAGCCCGGCCGAAAACGGCGGCGGCATCAGCGCCACGCCGTCGGTGATGGTGATATCCATGACAAGCCCCTCGTCTGGTTGACCCTCGGCGGTCAGCCCGAAGGAACGCCGACGCGGCAGGCCCTGCCCGCGCCACGCCGCATCACGCGCATGCTCATGATTGAAAACGCCGGACTGACCACCCTGCCGACAGAGCTACCAATCCGCCGTTAAGCCCCGGTTAACCTTGCGCGCGCAGGCTCAGGCGCCAACGCCCTGCGCGGGCAGGATCTGCACCCCGTCGATGCGCCAGGCGCCGTCAACCTGCACCATCCGGTAGTCCAGCATCCAGACCCGCCCGCCCGCGTCGGTCACCATGATCCGCTGCCACAGGCCGCCCGCAACATCCCGCAATGCAAGGTATTTCACCCCCGAGGGATGCCAGACCATCGGATAGCCCTGCTTCACCATCTCGCCAAAATTCTCGGGCGTGCCGAACATCTCTTGAATCATCGGCGAGGCGAAGCTGAAGGCCTTGGCGAAATCGTCGGCCCGCAGCGCCGCGATCTGATCGCCGATCACCGCCTCGATCGCCGGGTTTTCGACTTCGTCTGCCAGCGCGGGGGCTGCCGCAAGGCCCAGCAACAGCGCGGCCATGAACGTCCGAACCATCGTCGTTCTCCTCTTGCGTCCCCGCAGAAAAGCTAGATCGCCCACCCGGCCCGGCAAGCCCGCGCAATCGCAATTCCGTTCCGGGCCCGCAGCGGCTAAAGTGCGCCCAAAGGAGCCGCGCATGGCCTTCAGTTTCACCCTGAGCGATCGCACCCTTGCGCTCGGCACGCGTCGCATCGCTCTGGAACAGATCGACCGCGCCCTGGACTATATCGACCGGTCGAATGTCCCGCAGGGCGAAGCGGTCCACGAGATCCGCAAGAACGTGAAGCGTCTGCGCGCCCTGCTCCGCCTTGTGCGCCCCGGCCTTGCCGATCATGCCACGCTTGACATGCTGTTGCGCGACGCCGCCCGCCGCATCGCCGCGCTGCGCGATGCCGCCGTGCTGCTGCATACGCTCGACGCGCTGGCGCCCGGCGGCCTGCCCGCGATCCGCGCCGCCCTCACGCAAGCGCCGCCCGGCGCCCCCGGGGTCGCCGACGACGCCCTCGCCGCCTGCCGCGCCGATCTCACCTCCGCGCGCGGCTCGCTCAAGGCACTGGCGCTGAAAGGTGCCGGCCCCGACGTGCTGCAGGAAGGTCTGACCCGCACGCTGCGGCAAGCGCAGGCCGGGTTGCACGTGGCGCTTGGCGAGGCCTCCGCGGCCGCCGTGCACGACTTCCGCAAGCGGGTGAAGGATCACCTTTACCACGCCCGCCTGCTGACCCCGCTGTGGCCCGCGATGATGAGCCCGCACGCCACCCTGACCGAGGAACTGGGCGAGACGCTGGGCCTGATGAACGACATCGCCGTGTTCCGCGATACCCTCGCCAGCCTCGACATCCCGCCCGGTGAACGCGCCGATGCCGGGGTGCTGGCCCGCGTCCGCCACGACCGGTTGTCGCTGACCGCCCTGCCGCTCGCCGCCCGCCTCTTCGCCGGACGGCCCGAGGATGTGGCCGAACGCTGGTGCGCGTGGTGGGCGATCTGGCGGGCCGAGGGCTAGGGTCTCAGCGCAGCGCCCAGCGAAAGGCGCGGCGCAATTCCGCGACGCCGTCGCGGTCGTACCAGCGGCCATGCGACAGGATCACCCGCTCGGGCGCCCAGTCGATCATCTGCTCCACCGCCGCGCGCAGCTGCGGCTTGCCGCGCCGGAACGACATCCGCATGTCGATCGGCGCCTTGCCGTCGGGGTCCACCACCCCGGCCAGCCGCGCCAGTCCGCGAAACCAGCCCGGCAGCCGCGCGGCCTCGAAATTCTCGATCAGGTCGGTCAGGATCAGCGTCCGGCTGGACCGGTGGAAGAACACCGCCTCTTGATGCACCGGGCTGCCATGCACGATCATCTGGTCGATCTGCCCCGCCCAATCGGCCGGTGCAGCGTCAGCCAGATCGCGATCCCAGCGCACCATCACCCCGCGCGCCACCGCCCGGGCCCGCACGCCGGGCGCGGCCCAGGTGATCGCATCCGGCGCCGCCGCCTGCCACCCCGGCAGCCCCGCGTAGTGAATCCAGTTCGGCGCCACAAGGTGCCGGATCGGGCCCAGCCCCAGCAGATCACGCTCCAGCCACTGCGAATGCCGGATCGGCGAATGCAGGAACAGGTTGCCGTTCGCCAGCCTTATCACCGTCATCCGGGTCGGAAACGGCATCCCGTAGAAGCGGATCGCCGGGCCATCGACGATCCAGATATCCGGTCCCACCGGTTTCAGCGCGCCCAGCGGCTCGTAGACATTCAAACGTCAATCCTTCGTCAGTGCCCGGAATACAACGCCGCCCGCCCCGGAAGGGGCGCCGCGCCGACCAGCCGTGTCAGCATGTCGCGCGATGGTGCCGTCGGCTCCGCCCCCGGTCAACCGGGCGGGCGGGTGGTCGGCACCCTCCCGCTCAGGCCAGCGTTCCCGCCAGCGCCTTTTCTATCAGGGCCACCGTCTCGGCCACGCCATAAAGTGCGATGAACCCGCCAAAGCGCGGCCCCTGGCTTGCACCCAGCAGCACCTCGTAAAGTGCCTGGAACCAGTCGCGCAGCGGGTCGAAGCCGTGATCCTTGCCGACGGCATAGACCATGTTCTGCAACGCCTCGGCATCCAGCCCGCCATCCCAGACCTTCAGCCGTGCGGCCATATCCAGCATCGCCGCCCGTTCCTTGTCACTCGCCGCGCGGAAGCTGCGGGTCGGCGCGACGAAATCGCGGAAATAGCGCACCGCGAATTCCGCCGCCTGATCCAGATCGGGGTTCTTCTCGGGGCTCGCCTCCGGCGCATAACGGTTGATGAAGCCCCACAGGCCCGACTTGTCGGTGGCCCCCGCCACGCTGGCAAGGTTCAGGAGCATGGCGAACGGCACCACCATGTGGCTTTGCGGCGGGTGGCCGCCGTGGATATGCCACACCGGGTTCGCCAGTTTGCCCGCCTCGTCCTGATCCGGATAGGCGCGCAACTGCTGGTGATATTCGTCCACCGCCTTCGGGATCACGTCCCAGCTGAGCCGCTTGGCGGTCTTCGGCTTCAGGAACATGTAGTAGCTCAGGCTTTCGGTCGAGGCATAGGTCAGCCACTCGTCGATCGTCAGCCCGTTGCCCTTCGACTTCGAGATCTTCTGCCCGTTCTCGTCCAGGAACAGCTCATAGGTGAAATGCTCGGGCTTCTGCCCGCCCAGCACCTCGCAGATGCCGTCGTAGATCGATGTGTTGGTCGAATGGTCCTTGCCATACATCTCGAAGTCGACCCCCAGCGCCGCCCAGCGGGCGCCAAAGTCGGGCTTCCACTGCAACTTCACCCGCCCGCCGGTCACCGGCAGCGTCAGTTCGTCACCGTCCTCGTCGTCAAAGGTGATGGTGCCCGCCGCCGCATCGACCGCCTTGATCGGCACGTAAAGCACGCGCCCGGTTTTCGGGCTGATCGGCAGGAAGCAGGAATAGGTCTGCTGCCGTTCCTCGCGCAGGCTGGCCAGCATGATCGCCATGATCGCGTCGTACTTCTCGGCCGCCTTCAGGAGGATCGCATCCATCTTGCCGGTCTTGTAGTATTCAGTCGCCGAGGCGAATTCATACTCGAACCCGAAGGTGTCAAGGAACCGGCGCAGCATCGCGTTGTTGTGGTCGCCAAAGCTGGCGAACTCGCCGAACGGGTCGGGCACGGCGGTCAGCGGCCGTTGCAGGTGTTCGCGCAGCATCGCCGGGTTCGGCACGTTGTCGGGCACCTTGCGCATGCCGTCCATGTCGTCCGAGAACACCAGCAGCCGGGTCGGCAGGTCCGAGATTTCCTGAAACGCGCGCCGGATCATCGAGGTCCGCGCGACTTCGCCGAACGTGCCGATATGCGGCAGCCCGCTGGGGCCGTAGCCGGTCTCGAACAGCACATAGCCCTTTGCGGGCGGCGCCTTCTCGTAGCGTTTGAGGATGCGGCGCGCCTCTTCGAAGGGCCAGGCTTTCGAGGTCATCGCGGCGTCGCGAAGGGCGGACATGGGCGCATTCCCGGATCGGTGGGCCGGGCCCCGTGCCCGGCAACCCCCGTCTCCTATTGCTCACACCCCCGCGCGTCAATATTCTGCGCCGCAACAAACGCCGGAAGGACAGAGTGATGAGCTTCGACACCGCCTCGATGACGCCGCAGGACAGCCTGGTGGCGCTGATGATCGCGGTCTCCGCGTCCGACGAGTCGATTCGCACCGCCGAACTGATGATGATCCAGCAACTCGTGAACCACCTGCCGGTGTTCGCGGGCTACGACGGCGACCGCCTGCCGCGGATCGCGCAGGTCGTGTTCGACCTGTTCGAGGAAGAAGACGGGCTCGACGCCCTGTTCGGCCTGATCCGCGACGCGCTGCCCGAACGCCTCTATGAAACCGCCTATGCGCTGGCCTGCGATGTCGCCGCCGCCGATGGCAAGCTCGGTCAGGCCGAACTGCGCCTGCTGGAAGAGATCCGCGAAGAGCTGGAGATCGACCGCCTGCACGCCACCGCCATCGAACGCGGCGCGCGCGCGCGCTTCATGCGGGCCTGAGCCCGGCCCTCAGGCGTCGTAGACCGCCGCCCAGCGCTGCAGCAGCGCCTGTTGCAACGCATGCGCCCGCGCAATCCACGACCGCACGCCATAAGGCGCCTCGCGGTCTTCGCGCGGCACCGCCTCGCAGCGCGCCACATCGCCGCTCAGGATCGCAAAGACCAACTCGTGCCCCTTCGCCGTCGTCTCGTACCCCGCGAGGTTCGACACGAAGTTCAGCGTGCCGCTTTTCGCCTGCACCTGCACCGGGCTGTTCTTCACCCAGTTGCCCTTGGCGTCGCGCAGCGGGATGGTCTTCAGGATGCCGCGCAGATCGTCGCTGGTCGCGGCGCGCAGCAGCTTTACCAGATCGGCCGCCGTCACCCGGTTCTGCGACCCCAGCCCCGAGTGATCGTAGAACGTCACCGAGATGCCGAACCGGTCACGCGCCCAGTCGGCCATCCGCGCCGCCGAGGTGGCAAGGCTGTCAACCGGCCCGCCGCGCTTCACGCTTGCCGTCAGCCCGACGATTTCGGCCGTCACGTTGGTCGAATACTTCAGCATCTCGCGCAGGATCGCGCGCAGATCGCCGCTGCGATGCTCGGCCAGAACACTGCCCACCACTGTGCCATCCAGCATCTGCGGCTCGGCCAGCACGATGCCCTGCGCCGCCGCCAGTTCCTGAAACACATCGCCCGCATAGGGGCCCGGCGCCCGTACCGGCAACCAGCGGCTGCCGCCCTTGCCCAGTGCGCGCGCGGCCACCGTCCAGCTTTCCACGCCGTCCTGCCGCGCATAGGTGTATTGCGGCCCTTCCCGGTCCACGATCGCCATCTGCGCCTCGCGCACCGGCGCATTGAACCGGTCGGCGCGTGCATCCATCGTCAGCGCCCAGCCCGCGCCCTGCTTCGCCCAGCCGAAATAGACGCGGTTGAAGTTCAGATTCAGCCCGCTGATGCCCGGATTGTAATCCACCTGATCGGGCTGGCTGGGGTCGATCGCCTCGACATGCGGCAGCGCGCCGCTTGCCACCAGAAACCGCCCGGCGACCGCATGCACCCCGCCCGCTTTCAGCGCCGCCGCCATGTCGCCCAGATCATCGGTCGACAGCGTCGGATCGCCGCCCCCCACCAGCACCAGATCGCCCTGCAAGATACCGCCGGTGACCGGCCCGGTGCCAATCAGCCGGGTGGAAAACCGGTAATCGCCGCCCAGCGTTTCCAGCGCATAGGCCGTGGTCAATGTCTTCGCCACGCTCGCAGGCGGCAGCGGCACATCTGCGCCCAGGCTTTCCAGCACCCTGCCGCTGGCCGCATCGACAACCAGATACCCGACCTGGCCGCCCAGCCGCGCGCCCGCGATCAGCGCCTCGGCGGCCTGCGTCGGCGCGCTGGTCGTGGCCAGCGTCTCGCGCGCCTGCGGCAGCTTTCCCGGCCGCGCCTTGGGGCGCACCGTCGCCGCGCCCGGCAGGGCAATGCCCGACAGCAGCCCGCCCAGCACCCAGCGCCGCGAGAAGATTTTGCCTGTCACTCCCATTCCCCCCAAAGAGCAGATCGCGGCCGATGCGGCAAGCGGCGTGGCTTACCGAAGCCACTCGCCCCGCGCGCGGATCGCGCTTGAGGACAGGTCCACTTTCGGCACGTCGAGATAGCACCACGCCGGCGGCGTCTGCCATGCCAGCCCGCGGGCCGGCACCCGATACGCGGCGAACCGTCGCGCCGCCGGCGCGGCACCGGCCTTCAGGTCGATCCCCGGCCGCGCCAGCACGGCGATCGGCACATGGGTCATGATCCAGCGCCAATGGTCCCAGCGGTGGAACTGCGCCAGATTGTCGGCCCCCATCAGCCAGACAAACCGCACACCGGGATAAAGCGCCAGCAACCGCTCCAGCGTTCCGGCGGTAAAGCGGGTGCCAAGCCGTTCCTCCAGATCGCTGACCACGACGCGCGGATCATCCATCACCGCCCGCGCCCGCGCCAGCCGCCGTGCCATCGGCGCAGGCGGGTTCGGCTTCAGCGGATTGCCGGGCGAGACCAGCCACCACACCCGGTCCAGCCCCAGCCGCCGGATCGCCTCGCGCGTGATATGGGCATGCCCGGCATGGGCCGGGTCGAACGACCCGCCCAGCAATCCGATCACCATGCCCCGCTCTGCGTGCGGAAAGCCCTGTTGCATCTGGCAGCCTATCCCCCTGCGCGGCGGACTGTCGCGGCCGCGCGCGGCGGCGTCAAGCGGCGGAATTTGCTTGCAAGGCGGCATTGACTGACTAATGTCACGAAAAATAATTGACATGAGTCAGATATAATGGATGACATCGCCCGCCTTCGCCGCTTCAACCGCGCTGTCACCCGCGAGGTGGGGGTGCTGGATGGCTCGTTCCTTGGCCGCGGCCGCCCGCTCGGCGCCGCGCGGGTGCTGCACCTCGCCACCGAAGAGGGTACCGAACTTGCCGAGATCCGGCAGCGGCTGGATCTCGATTCCGGGCTGATGAGCCGCCTGATCCACGCGCTGGAGGCCGAGGGGCTGATCGCGCTGGCGACCGACCCCGCCGACCGCCGCCGCCGCGTCGCCCACCTGACCCCGGCGGGCGCGGCAGAGCGGGCGGCCTATGACTCGCTCAGCCACCAGAAGGCGGCGCAGACGCTGGCGCGGGCGGGCAAACGGCGCGCAGCGCTGGTCGCGGCGATGGACCTGATCGCCACCGTCCTGAACGAGGATCAGGCGACGCTCGGCCCCACCGACCCCGACGACCCGGCCGCGCAATCCTGCCTTGCCGCCTACTACGCCCTGCTGTGCGATACGGTGGAGGGGCTGACCTCCGCCCATTTCACCCTGCCCGACCCCGCCGCCGCCGAGTTTCGCCCGCCCCGCGGCACCTTCCTGCTGGCCCGGTCCGACGATCTGGCCATCGGCTGCGTCTCGTTGCGCCTGCTGTCCGGCGACACCGCCGAGGTCAAGCGGCTCTGGGTCCACCCCGACGCGCGCGGGCAGGGCCTTGCCCGCCGCCTGATGCACGCCGTCGAGGCCGAGGCCCGCCGCCTTGGCTACCGCAGCCTGAAGCTTGACACCAACGCCGCCCTGACCGCCGCCATCGCGCTTTACCGCGCCGAAGGCTGGGTTGAAACCGCGCCCTATTCCGCCTTCCCGGCCACGCACTGGTTCGCCAAGGCCCTCTGATGTTGCAGCGCGGCCCGCGCACCGCTACATGAGGCGCAATCACCCGACAGGAGCACCCCGATGGCCGCCTATCAATACGTTTACCACATGGATGGCGTTTCCAAGACCTATCCCGGCGGCAAGAAATGCTTCGAGAACATCCGCCTGAACTTCCTGCCGGGGGTCAAGATCGGCGTTGTCGGCGTCAACGGCTCGGGCAAGTCCACGCTGATGCGCATCATCGCCGGTATCGACACCGATTTTCAGGGCGAGGCCTGGGCCGCCAAGGGCGCCCGCGTCGGCTACCTGCCGCAGGAACCGCAGCTTGATCCCGCGCTCGACGTGCGCGGCAACGTCATGCTGGGCGTCGCGACGAAGCAGGCCAAGCTCGACCGCTACAACGAACTGGCGATGAACTACTCCGACGAGACCGCCGACGAAATGTCGCGCCTGCAGGACGAGATCGACGCCGAGAACCTCTGGGATCTCGACAGTCAGGTGGATGTCTCGATGGAGGCGCTGCGCTGCCCGCCCGACGATGCCGACGTCACCACCCTCTCGGGCGGCGAACGCCGCCGCGTCGCGCTCTGCAAACTGCTGCTCGAAGCGCCAGAGATGCTGCTGCTCGACGAACCGACCAACCACCTCGACGCCGAGTCTATCGCCTGGCTGCAACAGCACCTGATCGACTATCAGGGCACCATCCTGATCGTCACCCACGACCGCTACTTCCTCGACGACATCACCGGCTGGATCCTCGAACTCGATCGCGGCCGCGGCATCCCCTATGAGGGCAACTACACCGCCTGGATCGAGCAGAAGGCCAAGCGCCTGCTGCAGGAGGCGCGCGAGGACAAGGCCAAGCAGAAGGCGCTGGAAAAGGAACTCCACTGGATCCGCGCCGGCGCCAAGGCCCGGCAGGCCAAGCAGAAGGCCCGGATCACCAAGTACAACGAGATGGCCAGCCAGTCGGTGCGCGAACGCATCTCGACCGCGCAGATCGTCATCCCGAACGGCGAACGCCTTGGCGGCAAGGTGATCGAGGTCGAGGGCCTGAAGAAGCACATGGGCGACAAGCTTCTGATGGAAAACCTTTCGTTCACCATCCCGCCGGGGGCCATCGTCGGCGTCATCGGCCCGAACGGCGCCGGCAAATCGACGCTGTTTCGCATGATCACCGGGCAAGAGACGCCCGACGAAGGCTCCATCACGCTCGGCAACACCGTGCAGCTGTCCTACGTCGACCAGTCGCGCGACACGCTCGACCCCAACAAGACCGCGTGGGAAGAGATCTCCGACGGGCTCGACATCATCCAACTGGGCGATGCCGAGGTGAACAGCCGCGCCTATGTCGGCGCCTTCAACTTCAAGGGCACCGACCAGCAGAAGAAGGTCGGCCTGTTGTCGGGCGGTGAACGCAACCGCGTCCACCTGGCGAAACTGCTGCGCTCGGGCGGCAACGTGCTTCTGCTCGACGAACCGACCAACGACCTCGACGTCGAAACCCTGCGCGCCCTCGAAGACGCCATCGAAGACTTCGCCGGCTGCGCCGTCATCATCAGCCACGACCGCTTCTTCCTCGACCGCCTCTGCACGCACATCCTCGCGTTCGAGGGCGATGCCCATGTGGAGTGGTTCGAGGGCAACTTCGAGGCGTATGAGGAAGACAAGGAGCGGCGGCTGGGGCCGGACTCGCTGGAGCCGAAGCGGGTGAAGTACAAGAAGTTCACGAGGTAGGGGGGCCGATGCGGGCCACCCTACGGCCTAACCAACTCAGAGTATCTTTCACCAATCGAGCTGACCGGTCAGGCCTTGTTTTGCACTTGCCGTCCACGGTCAATCGGGAGGAAAGAGGGTGGTAGGAAATATCCTCTTATCGGCAATTTTGGAGTTCTTTCGCAAGCCGACACCTGTCGCTTGGTTTCGAATGATGATATATTTGACATGTTTTTTGTACTTAATTTTTCCAATATTATTGTTAGTGGTTGGTGATGGATCCTCGTACGTTCTTTTCCCAGGCATAGATTTGAATGTCCCTTTCGTTGATCGCGAGGTCGGGTGGGTCGCCAAACTCTGCAGTCAATGCAATGCGCGCCCCGCCATCTCATTATTGTTCATCGAGATCATTGTATTTTCAGTAATGCTCCTCCTTTGTTGCCTTCCGTTACTTATCTTCCCTGCGTTGAGACGTTCATCTGCCAAGTCAGCTGCCGCGCAGGCAAAAGGCTATGGTGGCCCTTTAAAGCAGCGCCCTGCTTTGCTAAATATTGTTACTGCAGGAATCTGCTATCTCTTAATTAGATTGGAGCTTGGAGGGTGGGGCGACATATTCGCGATTGGAGCAAAAAGCGTTACTAATAACGTTTCATTCTTGATCGTTATTCAGGGGTTCTTCTTGTTCTCGTTGTTGTTCGCATTTTTCTTTTCCATTTCGGTGGCGATCGCATTGCTGGTCGCGCCAAATAAAGTGTCGGCTCCAAATGGTGCGGACGGGAATTCTCATTGAAATTGACGTTGCCGAAGATGCAGCAAGCCGTAGGGTGGGTGGTTCTTCGCAAAGAAGGTTCACCCACCATTTGGCGCCCACCACCCCCCGCACTCACTCCCTTTCGCGTCCCGGTGGGTGAACCCGCGGCTTGCGCCGCGGAACCACCCACCCTACGCGCCGTCGTACCGACCGGCCGCGATATCCCGGTGCACCGACGACAACGGCCAATCCTGCGGCCGTTCCACCAACCCGTGCTTCACCGGATTGATCCAGCAATACCGGACATGCGCCGCGAAATCCGCATCATCCCCGATGTGATGCTCCCAGAACCGCCGCTGCCAGATCCCGGCCTCACCCTTCGCGACCCGTAGGGCGGGGTTCACCCCGCCATGCCGCCCGATCTCCCGCCGCCGCGGCAGACCAGGGTCGCGGGGCGGCGGGGTGAACCCCGCCCTACGCAGCGACATCGAGAACCGCGCCTTGATCGCGCCCCGCCGCACGGAATAATCCGCATCCCCCTCGGGCAGGGTCCAGACGCAATGCAGGTGGTCCGGCAGCACAACCCAGGCGTCGATGCCGAAGGCCCGATCCGCCCGCGTCGCCGCCACCGCCGACCGGAGCCGGGCCACCTCTCGCAACAGCAAATCCCCGCCCCGTTCGGCGAGCACGACGGTAAAGAAGATCGAGGCGCCGGGCAGGCGCGGGCGAAGATAGCAGGACATGCGCCGAGCCTGCCGCATCAAGGTTAACGGTCGGTCACCGCCCTCAACCCAACGCAAGTGCCGGGCCACGCAGCCCCACCGCCGATTCCGCCCCACTCGATCGCATCAAATCCCTCACTCATGATGTTTGACATATCACTATACGGGTTTATCATACGACTCAGGATGCACGAACCCCGAGTCGCCCGATGATGACCTCTGCCCAGCTCCGCGCCGCCCGTGCCCTTCTTGGCATCGACCAGAAGCGGCTGGCGCAGCTGTCTGGCGTCTCGGTGCCCACCATCCAGCGGATGGAGGCGTCTGGCGGCACCGTCCGCGGCGTAGTGGAAAGCCTGACGCGCATCGTCGAGGCGCTCGACCGCGCCGGGGTGGAGTTGATCGGCGAGGGGATGGTCAGCGTCGGCGGCGGCCGGGGCGTGCGGCTGAAACCGCCAAGCGAGACCGGCACCGGGGGCGGCAATGGCTCCGGTTGACGCGGCGGCCCTGCTGGCCGGGGCACTCTTGCTGCTGGGGCCCGCGGCGCTGGTGCTGGGGCCGCGCCGGGCGGCGGCGATCTATGCGGCGGCGGCGCTGCTCTGCGCGCTGGTCGCGGGACTTGGGCTGACGGCGCTGCTGACCGGCGCCACCTCTACCACCGTGCTGCCGATCGGCCTGCCCTGGCTGGGCGCGCATCTGCGGCTCGACCCGCTGGCGGCCGTCTTCACCCTGCTGCTGGGGCTTGGCGGCGCCGCCGCGAGCCTGTCGGCCATCGGCTACTTCCGCCACGAACCGGCGCCGATGCGGGTGCTGCCGTTCTTCCCGGCCTTCCTGGGCGCCATGCTCGCCGTGCTGATCGCCGACGATGCCTTCAGCTTTCTGATGTCGTGGGAGGTGATGTCGCTCTTGTCCTGGGCGCTGGTCATGGTCCACCACCGCGAGGCCGAGACGCGGACGGCGGGCTTCGTCTACCTGATGATGGCCGCCTTCGGCACGATGGCGCTGCTCCTGGCGTTCGGGCTGATGGCCGGGCCCGCGGGCGGCTACGGCTTCGACGCGATCCGCGCCGTACCGCGCAGCCCGCTGGTGACGGCCGTCATCCTTGGCCTGATGCTGCTGGGCGCGGGGTCGAAGGCGGGTCTTGCGCCGCTGCACGTCTGGCTGCCGCTGGCGCATCCCGCCGCGCCCAGCCCGGTGTCGGCGCTGATGAGCGCGGTGATGACCAAGGTCGCGCTGTACGCCTTTCTGCGCGTGGTCTTCGACCTGATGGGCCCGGCGGCATGGTGGGCGAGCCCCGTGGTGATCCTGCTGGGTGCGGCCACCGCCGTGCTGGGCATCCTGCTGGCGATGATCGAGACCGATATCAAGCGGGTGCTGGCCTGTTCCACCATCGAGAACATCGGCGTGATTTTCGCCGCCGTGGGCCTGGCAATGGCGTTTCGCGCCGATGGAATGCCCGCCGCCGCCGCGCTGGCGCTGACCGCGGCGCTGTTTCACGCGTTCAACCACATGGCGATGAAAAGCCTGCTGTTCCTTGGCGCGGGCGCCGTGCTTGGTGCCACCGGCACACGGATGCTGGACCGGATGGGCGGGCTGATCCACCGGATGCCGGTCACTGCCGCGCTGATGCTGCTGGGCGTCACCGCCATCGCCGCGCTGCCGCCGCTGAACGGCTTCGCCTCGGAATGGCTGGTGTTTCAGGCGGTGCTGCTCAGCCCCGGCCTGCCGCAGCCGGTGTTGCAGATGTTGGTGCCGGCCGCCGGGGGGCTGCTGGCGCTGGCGGCGGCGCTGGCGGCGGCGGCCTTCGTGCGGCTTTACGGTGTGGCCTTCCTTGGCCGCCCACGCTCCGATGCCGCCGCGACTGCGCCAGAGGCGGACCGCCCGACGCTGATCGCGATGGGGGCGCTGGGGGCGCTCTGCGTCTTTGCCGGGCTGCTGCCGGGCATCGTGCTGGATGCGCTGGCGCCGGTCAGCGCGCAACTGACCGGGGCCAACCTGCCGCAGCAGGCGGGGCAGCCCTGGCTGACGCTGGTGCCGATTGCGGCCACGCGCAGCACCTACAACGGATTGCTGGTCGCGATTTTCATCGCCATTTCGGGCGGGCTGGTGGCCGTCGCCGTCCACCGCTTCGCCTCGCGCGCGCTGCGCCGCGCCCCGGCCTGGGATTGCGGGTTCCCGCTGAACGACCCCACGACGCAATATGGCGCGGGCAGTTTCGCGCAACCGCTGCGCCGGGTGCTGGGCGCACCGCTGCTGGGCGCGCGCGAAACCGTGCTGATGCCGCCGCCGGGCGATCTGTCGCCCGCCCGGCTGACGGTGAGTGTGGGCGACCCGGTATGGCAGGCGCTTTACGCCCCGCTGGCGCAAGGGGTTACGCGGCTTTCGATCTGGGCCAACCGGTTCCAGTTCCTGACGATCCGGCGCTACCTCAGCCTCGTCTTCGCCTCGCTGGTGCTTTTGCTGCTGGGGTTGACGCTATGGGCCTGATCCTCGCCTTGCTGGTTCAGGGCTTGCAGATGGCGCTGGTCATCGCGCTCGCCCCGCTGCTGACCGGCCTCGTGCGCAAGGTCAAGGCGCGGCTGACCCGCCGCCGCGGCGCCAGCATCCTGCAGCCCTGGCGCGACATCCTGCGGCTGCTGCGCAAAGAGGCGGTGCTGGCCCAGAACGCCTCGTGGCTGTTTCGTGCCGCGCCCTACCTGATCTTCGCCGCCACCTGGGTCGCTGCCGCGCTGGTGCCGACCTTCGCCACCGGGCTGCAGTTCAGCTGGACCGCCGACCTGATCGCCATCGTCGCCCTGCTCGGCTCGGCCCGCTTCTACCTTGCGCTGGCGGGGATGGATGTCGGCACCGCCTTCGGTGGCCTTGGCGCCAGCCGCGAGATGATGATCGCTACCATCGCCGAACCGGCGATGCTGCTGATCACGTTCTCACTGGCGTTGGTGGCGGGATCGACCCAGCTTTCCACCATCGCCGCCGTCATGGCCTCGCCCGCTGTCGGCCTGCGGGTGTCCCTAGGCATGGGGCTGGTGGCGCTGGTCATCGTGGCGCTGGCGGAAAACGCGCGCATCCCGGTGGACAACCCGTCCACCCACCTTGAGCTGACGATGGTGCACGAGGCGATGGTGCTGGAATATTCCGGCCGCCACCTTGCGATGATCGAGCTGGCCGCGGCGCTGAAGCTGCTGCTTTACGTCTCGCTGATCGCCTGCGTCTTCTTTCCCTGGGGCATCGCCGGGCCCGGCACCGGGCTTTTCGCCCATCTGGCCGCCGTCGCGATCTACCTGGGCAAGCTTGCGCTTGGCGGCACCGCGCTTGCGATGTTCGAAACTTCGGTGGCCAAGATGCGCGTGTTCCGGGTGCCCGATTTCCTTGGCATCGCGCTGATGTTGGGGCTGTTGGGCACGCTTCTTCTGTTCGTGTCGCGGGGGCTTTGATGACGCATCTGCCGCTGGACATTGCACATCTTCTGGCGGGCGGGCTGGTGCTGGTCAGCTTCCTGATGATCTACCAGAACCGGCTTTCGGCGCTGCTCGATGTGTTCGCATTCCATGCCGTCGTGCTGTCCGCCTCGGTCGCCTGGCAGGCGCAGCTGCAACAAGCGCCCGACCTTTACATCACCGCTGCCATCGCGCTGATCTTCAAGGCCGGGGTCATCCCCTCGGCCCTGGGCCGGATCGTGCGCAACCTCGGCATCCACCGCGAGGTGGAAACGGTGGTGGGCACCGGCCAGACCATGCTGGCGGGCATGGGTCTTGTCGCGCTGTCGATCCTCTTGATGATGCGCATCACGGCGGGCGCCGACCCGCTGGCGCGCGAAGACCTTGCCTTCGCACTTGCGGTGGTGCTGCTCGGCCTTCTGATGATGGTCACGCGGCGCAATGCGGTCAGCCAGGTGGTGGGCTTCATGTCGCTGGAAAACGGCCTGATCCTGGCCGCCGCCGGGGCTAAGGGGATGCCGCTGGTGGTGGAAATCAGCGTCGCCTTCTCGATCCTGATCGCCTTCATCGTGATCGGCGTGTTCCTGTTCCGGATCCGCGAGCGGTTCGACACCGTCGATATCGCCGCGATGGATGATTTCCGGGGCGACCAGAAATGACCGCCATCGCCCTGATCCTGCTGATCCCGATCCTCGCCGCTGCCGTGCTGGCGCTGCTGCCCGGCTACCGGCTGAGTGCCACGCTGAACATGGGCGCCAGCGGCCTGACCTTCCTTGCCGCGCTCGCGCTCTTGCTGCTGCCGCGCCCGGCGCCGACCAGCTTCTTTCTTGTCGACGATCTCAACATCGTCTTCATCGTGCTGAACACGCTGGTCGGCTTCACCGCCGCGACCTTTTCCGCCAGCTACATCGGACACGAGATCGAAACCGGGCGGCTGACGCCGCTGACGCTGCGGTTCTACCACGCCATGTATCAGGTGATGATGTTCGGCATGAACATGGCGCTCTTGTCCGACAACATCGGCCTGATGTGGGTGTCGGTGGAACTGGCCACCCTCTCGACCGTGCTGATGGTCGGCCTCTACCGCACGCACGAGGCGCTGGAGGCGGCGTGGAAATACTTCATCCTCGGCTCGGTCGGCATCGCGCTGGCGCTGTTCGGCACCATCCTTGTCTATATGGCGGCGCAGCCCGTGCTGGGCGAAGGCACGCCCGCGATGGTCTGGACCAAGCTGATCACCCGCGCCGCCGACTTCGACCCGGGGATGCTGAACCTCGCCTTCGTCTTCCTGCTGCTGGGCTACGGCACCAAGGTTGGCCTTGCCCCGCTGCATGCGTGGCTTCCCGACGCCCATGCCGAAGGCCCAACGCCGATTTCCGCCGTGCTGTCGGGCCTGTTGCTGAACGTGGCGCTTTACGCCGTGTTGCGCTTCAAGATGCTGATGGCGGCGAACCCCGCGACCATCCCGGTCGGCCCGCTGATGGTGGCGATGGGCCTTGCCTCGCTGATCTTCGCCGGGCTGATGCTTTACCGTCGCCGCGACATCAAGCGGCTGTTCGCCTATTCCTCGATCGAGCATATGGGCATCATCGTCTTCGCCTTCGGCATGGGCGGCCCGCTGGCCAATTTCGCCGGGCTCTTGCACATGGTCATGCACAGCCTGACCAAGTCGGCGATCTTCTTTTCCGTCGGCCATATCGCGCAGGCCAAGGGCAGCCAGCGCATCGCCGCCATCAAGGGGCTGACCGTCAGCCACCCCGCACTGGGCTGGGCTTTGGCGCTTGGCGTGCTGGCCATCGCGGGGCTGCCGCCGTTCGGCGTGTTCCTGTCGGAATTCCTCGTGGTCACCTCCACCTTCGCCCGGCAACCTGTGCTGGCAATCGGGCTGGTGCTTGGCCTGCTGCTGGCCTTTGGCGCGCTGATCCTGCGCCTTTCCGGCTTCCTCTTCGGCGAGCCCGAGGGCGACGTTACCCCGGTGCGCGCCTCGTACCTGCCGATCTGGCTGCATATGGGGTTGGTGTTCCTTGCCGGGGTACATCTGCCGGGCGCGATCGTGGTCTGGTTCCAGGCCGCCGCGCGGCTCTTGGGTTAGGGGGCGCAGATGGACGGCTTCACCCCGATCACGCCTGAACGGCTTCGCAGCGGCCCGACGCCGCGCCGTATCGCCCGCCGCGACGACTGGGCGAACGCGACAGAGGCGCTGGCGGCCGGGCGGCTGACGCTGCTGGGCCTCTGGGGCGCGCGGGGTGCGGTGCACATGGCGCTGCTGGACGAGGCGAGCCATTCGCTGGGCCTGCTGACGCTGGAAACGGAGGCCAGCTTCCCTTCGGCCGCACTTCACCACGCCCCGGCGCAGCGGCTGGAGCGGACGATCACCGATCTTTACGGCCTGCGCCCCGAGCATTCGCCCGACCAGCGTCCCTGGCTTGACCACGGGCGCTGGGGCGTGACCCATCCCCTCGGGCCTGCCGGGCCACAAGAACCGCAACCGCCCTATGCCTTCCTGCCGGTCGAGGGCGAAAGCCTGCATCAGGTGCCGGTCGGCCCGGTTCATGCCGGGATCATCGAGCCCGGCCATTTCCGCTTTACCGGGCAGGGCGAAACCGTGGTGCGGCTGGAAGAGCGGCTGGGGTACACCCACAAGGGCATCGAGGGGCTGATGACCGGCGCCAGCCTCGCCCGTGGCGCCGAACTGGCCGGGCGCACCTCGGGCGACTCGGTCGTGGCGTATCAATGGGCCTTCGCGCAGGCGGCCGAGGCGGCGCTGTCGGTCACCGTCCCGCCGCGCGCGCTGCACCTGCGCGCCGTGCTGGCCGAGGTGGAACGCCTTGCCAACCACCTTGGCGATATCGGCGCGGTCTGCAACGATGCCGCCTTCGCCATGATGCTGGCCCAATGCGGCGCGCTGCGCGAATCCACGCTGCGCGCGACCGCCACCGCGTTCGGCCACCGCTTCGCCCGCGACGTGATCGCCCCCGGCGGTGTGACACGCGATCTGACGCCCGCAGGCGCACAAGGGTTGCGCAGCCTCGTCGCCGAGGTTCGCGCCCGCCTGCCACGCCTGATTGCGCTCTACGATGGCACCGCCTCGTTGCAGGACCGCACCGTGGCCACCGGCACCCTTGCCCCCGCGCTCGCCCGCCGTTTCGGCGCGGGCGGCTTTGTCGGCCGCGCCTCTGGCCGCGACTTCGACACCCGCCGCGATCTGCCCTACGCGCCTTACGATGGCCTTGCCTTCACCGTCCCCGCCCGCAACGATGGCGACGTCAACGCCCGCGTCTGGATCCGCGTCCGCGAGGCGGAACAATCGCTGGCCCTGCTCAGCCAGCTGCTCGACACCCTGCCGAACGGGCCGATCCTGACGCCGCTCACCGCGACCGGCCCGGCCGAGGGGTTGGGCTTGGTCGAAGGGTTCCGCGGCGATATCCTCGTCTGGCTTGCACTCGGCCCCGACGGCCGCATCGCCCGCTGCCACCTGCGCGACCCGTCATGGTTCCAGTGGCCGCTGCTGGAAGCCATCATCGAGGGCAACATCATCGCCGACTTCCCGCTGTGCAACAAATCCTTCAACTGCGCGTATTCCGGCCATGACCTCTGACCCCACCCACATCCCTGATTTTTCTCCGAAAAATCGCCCCGAATTTTCGGAGAAAATTCGCAACTGCCGGTGCCGCGATGCGTAAGTTCATCCTGCAGGGCCTGACCTCTCGCCCGCTGACCGAACCGGCCCCCGGCCCTGCCGACGCCGACATCCAGGAACTCGGCCGCGCGCTGCAAACCCGCCTGCGCCGCCGCCTTGGCCGCAGCCTGTCGATCCGCGCCGTCGATGCCGGTTCCTGCAACGGCTGCGAGTTGGAGCTTTCGGCCCTTTCCAACCCGTTCTACGACCTCGAACGTTTCGGGCTGCACTTCGTCGCCTCGCCCCGCCACGCCGACGTGCTGATGGTCACCGGCCCCGTCACCCGCAACATGCGCGAGGCGCTGGAACGGACTTACGCCGCCACACCCGACCCGAAATGGGTCATCGCGGTGGGCGATTGCGGCAAGGATGGCGGTTGCTTCAAGGGCAGCTATGCGATCTGCGGCGGGGTGGGCGCGGTGATCCCGGTCGATCTGCACATTCCCGGCTGCCCGCCGACGCCGACCGCGCTGCTGCAGGGTCTGATCGCGCTGCTGGACCTGTCGGCGCCCCGCCGCAGTGCAACATGACAATTCAATTGCCATCATAAGCAAAAAACGGAATATATAGGTGAGTCTGTTCCGGGAGGGGGTGGGCCAGTGACGCGAAAGGCCCCGATGACACCTGCGTTCATCAGTTCCGAGATTTACCGCGCGACCGGCTACCGGGGCAATCACCCGCTGGCCATCGCGCGCATCGGTTCGGTGATGACGCTGGCCGAACAGCTCGGCTGGTTCGGCCCCGCCACGCCCTCCCTCGAAAGCCCGCAGGCGAGCCTTGAGGAGATTTTGCGCTTTCACGACCGCGCCTATGTCTGCGCCATGCTGCGCGCCGAAGCCGCAGGCCAGGTCAGCGAAGAGATGCGGGCGGCCTACAATATCGGCACTTTGGAAAACCCGGTGTTCAAGGGGCTGTTCCAGCGCGCCAGCACCTCGGTCGGCGGCTCGATCCTTGCCGCCCGGCACGCGCTGCAACACGGCATCGCCTACCACCCGGCGGGCGGTACCCATCACGGGCTTCGCGCCCGCGCCAACGGGTTCTGCTTCTTCAACGATCCGGTCTTCGCGATCCTGACGCTGCTCGACGAGGGCCTGACCCGCGTGCTTTACATCGACCTTGACGCCCATCACGGCGACGGGGTCGAGTTGGCCTTTGCCGACGATCCCCGCGTCATGACGATCTCGATGCACGAGGAACACCGTTGGCCCTTCACCGGGCGCCTGCATGACCGCGCCGGGGGCATGGCGCGCAACCTGCCGGTGCCGCGTGAGATGAACGATACCGAGTTCGATTACCTCATCGAGCATGCCGTGCTGCCGCTGGCGAACGGCTTCGCGCCCGAGGCCGTGGTGCTGACCTGCGGCGCCGATCCGCTGAAGGGCGATCCGCTGTCGTCGCTGGCGCTGTCCAACATCGCCCTGCTCGACGCGGTGATGCGGTTGACGACGCTGGCCCCGGCCACGGTCGTGCTGGGCGGCGGCGGCTACAATCCCTGGACGGTGGCGCGGTTCTGGACCGCGCTCTGGGGCCGGATCGCCGGGCATCCGATGCCGACGCACCTGCCGCCCGAGGCCGAGGCCTTGCTGCGCGCGCTCGACTGCGATCTGGTGGACGAGGAAGACCGCGCCGAGGCCTGGATGACGACCCTGATCGACACGCGCAACGACGGCCCGCTGCGCGACCGCTTCCGGCAGATCGCCGCGGCGGTATTGGCGCCGAAGGCGGATGTGCAGGCGGCGTGATAGCGCCGCGACTTGGAGAGGAGCGAGGACGATGACCGGATGGTATGACAGGCTCGGCGCCATCGAGGCGCTGGAGGATGCCAGCTTCGACCCCGCGCTGGTCGCCGCGATGCAACAGGCCGCGGCCACCCGCCCGCTGCCGCGCCTGCGCTTCTCGACCCCCACGTTCAAGGAATACGACACGTCCGATGTGAAGGGCTGCGGCAAGAACTCCTTCCCCGCCTTCTCGATCACCGCCGGGGCCTGCGCGCTCGACTGCGACCATTGTCAGGCCAAGATTCTGGAGCCGATGATCCCGGCGACCAAGCCCGAGATGCTGGATCAGAAGGTCCGCGACCTGATCCGGCTGCAGGGGTTGCAGGGCTTCTTGCTGTCGGGCGGCTCGAACCGCAAGAACGAGATCCGCTACGAACGTTTCTACCCCATCATCGAGGGGCTGAAGCGCGACTTCCCCGATCTGAAGGTCGCAATCCACACCGCCCTGACCGACGCGGCGGGCGCGAAGCGGATGGAATCGGCAGGCGTCGACACCGCGATGATGGATGTGATCGGCTCGGATGCTACCATCAAGCAGGTCTACCACCTCGACCGCCCGGTGGAGGATTTCGAGGAAACGCTGGCCGCCCTGACCGCCACCAGCATGGAAATCTCGCCCCATATCGTCATCGGCCTGCACTACGGCGAGTTGCGCGGCGAAGAGCGGGCGCTGGAAATGGTCGCGCGCTATCCTGTCAACGCGCTGGTGCTGGTGGTGATCATGCCGTTCTACGCGCGTCCCGGCACCTTCAAGACGCCGGAAACCGCCGATGTGGGCCGCATCTTCCTCGACGCGCGTCAGAAGATGGGCGACCGGCAGGTACTGCTGGGCTGCGCCCGCCCCGCCGGGCTGCACAAGCAGGTGACAGATGCCTATGCGGTGATGGCGGGCCTCGACGGCATCGCCTTCCCGGCCGAGGGCGCGGTGCAGGTGGCGCAGGCGACTGGGCGCGACTGGCATCAGGAACATGCCTGCTGTTCGATCAAGATCGGCGCCAGCCTTGGCAAGGGCGTGGGCCTCAAGCTCCGCTCCTGCGCGGCATGAGGGCCGCATTCGACATTGACGTTCTGGTGGCGGGGCTGGGCCCGGCCGGGGCCGCTGCCGCCGCTGCGGCGGCACAGGCGGGCGCGCGTGTGCTGGCAGTCGATCGCCGCACGGAACCGGGCCTGCCGGTGCAATGCGCCGAATTCGTGCCGATGATGCTGGGCGTGGATACCGCCGCCGTCTCCACCGCCCGCGTGCAGGACATCGCCGCGATGGACACCTACGTCCGCGAAGCTGCGGCCGAGATCACCCCGGATTTCCGGGGCCACATGATCGACCGCGCCGCCTTCGATGCCGCGCTGGTGCGCGCCGCCGAGGCTGCCGGGGCCACCTGCCGCTTTGCCACCCTGATCCGCGACATCGCTGCCGATGGCACCGTGACCTTGGCCGATGGCACCACGATCCGGCCCCGGGTGCTGATCGGTGCCGATGGCCCGCGTTCGCTGGTGGGCCGCGCCGTGGGGATGCCCAACACCGCGCTGGTCGAAACCCGCCAGATCACGGTGGACCTGCTGCAACCGCACGAGGCCACCGACATCTTCCTGCGGCCAGAGATCGAGGGCGGCTATGGCTGGCTGTTTCCCAAGGGCAAGCTCTGCAACCTCGGCCTAGGTGTCGTCCCCTCGTCGAAGGCGCGACTGAAGCCGCTGCTCTGCGAACTTCATATGGAACTCGTGGCGCAAGGCCGCGTGGGCACACGCATCCACGCCACCACCGGCGGCGCGATCCCGGTGGGCGGCATCGCGGGCCTCGCCGCGCGCCTTGGGCAAACCGCGGTGCTGCTGGCCGGCGATGCCGCGGGCCTTGTCAACCCGGTCACCGGCGCAGGGATCAACCCGGCGGTGCTGTCCGGCCAGATGGCCGGGCGCGCCGCCGCCGCGCTCGTCGCAGGCGACACGACCGCCGCCGAAGATTATGCTGAAGAGGCCGAAGACCTCTTTGGCCCGTCGATCGCCCTTGCCCTGCGCCGCCGACGCGAGGTGCTGGCCGCCTACGCGGCCGGACAGAAACCCGACGATGCCGCGCTGCGCCGTGGCTGGATCGCCTATTCCGACTACTGGGACCGCACGACGGCCCCGGCACACGACCTATGGGAGGCTAGAGAACCCGCATGACCTGCTTGAAACCGGAAGGCGCGCTGCCCGGCGCCAAGGGGGCCGGCGGCCTCGACTTCAACGCCTATGACCTGATGGAGCCGCGCGCGCCGGGCCGGGTGCCCGCGATGATGAAGAACGGCAAGCCGGTAAAGGATGCCAACCTCGCGCCCGACGGGCTTTACCGCCCCGATTACCGCATGCTGACGCCGCACATGCGGTCACCCGAGTATGTGCAGATGTCCACCGCCGCCGCGATCACGCTGGGGTTGGTGGAAGGCCAGATGCACCGCTGCGCCTGCACGCGCTGCCTGAACCTGCTCTTGACCTACCCCGAGGGCTGCCGCGCCAACTGCGCCTATTGCGGTCTGGCCCGCCACCGCGAGGCCGAACGCAACTACGCCGACCGCAACTTCATCCGCGTCGACTGGCCCGCCGTCTCGATGGATGAAATCGTGGACCGGGTCGCGGCCGACGTGGCGGGAAGCCCGTTCCACCGCATGTGCATCTCGATGATCACCCACCCGAACTCCGACGAGGATACGGTGACGGTGCTGAAGAAATGGACCGACCGCATCGACCCCGATGCGATCCCGATCTCGATCCTGTCCAACCCCACCACGATGACGCGCCATGACGTGCAGACGCTGCGCGACATGGGGTCCGACATCTTCACCGTGGCGCTCGACGCCGCCACGCCGGAGCTGTTCGACCGCACCCGTGGCCACGGCGTGCAATCGCCGCACACCTGGGCGAAATACTGGGAAATCATGATGGAGGCCCGCGACATCTTCGGGCCGAAGAAGTTCGGCGCCCATATCATCGTCGGCATGGGCGAAACGGAATACGAAGTGATGAAGGTGGTGCAGGATATCGTCGATCTGGACGGCCACAGCCACATGTTCTGCTTCTTCCCGGAAAAGGGCAGCCTGATGGACCACCTGCCCGCCACCCCGCGCGACCAGTGGCGGCGGGTGCAGCTGGCGCGCTACCTCGTCGATTATTGCGGCGTCCGGGTCGAACAGATGAAGTTCGACGATCAGGGCCGCATCATCGACTTCGGCATGCCGGGGTCGGAACTGGCGCCCATCGTCGACGCGGGCATCGCCTTCCGCACCTCGGGCTGCCCCGGCAAGTTCGCCGATGACATTTCGGCCTGCGACCGCCCCTATGGCGACAGCCCGCCCTCCAACATCGCCAGCTACCCGTTCCCGCTGAAGGACGTCGACATCCGCAAGGTGCGCAGCCAGTTGAACATGGACCGCCCCGGCGAAAGCTACACGCCGGGCGAGGAGTTCGACGACCTGTGAAACCCTTCCGCGTCATCGACACCGGGTTGCGCTCCGGCCGTGCCGGGATGGCCTTCGATCAGGCGCTGATCGAGGGCCACAAGGCGGGCACCACCCCCGACACCATCCGGTTCCTGACGTTCGAACCTTCCGTGCTGGTCGGCCGCCATCAGGCGATCAGCCAGGAATTGCACCTTGACGCCTGCCGCGCGGCAGGCGTGGGCATCGGGCGGCGCGTCACCGGCGGCGGCGCGCTTTATCTGGATGAGGGGCAGTTCGGCTGGGAACTGGTTTTCCACCGCGAAACCCTTGGTCTCAGTTCGCTGGGCGAGGTAGCGCAGGCGCTGTGCGAGGCGGCGGCGGCGGGCCTTTCCCGCCTTGGCATCGCAGCGAAATACCGGCCCCGCAACGATATCGAGGTGGATGGCCGCAAGATCTCTGGCACCGGCGGGTTCTTCGACGGCGCTACCATCTTCTACCAGGGCACCACGCTCTACGCGATGGACGGGGCCAAGATGGCCTCGCTGTTGAACATCCCCGCCGCCAAGCTGGCCAAGCGCGGCCAGACCAGCGGTGCGCAGCGCGTTGTGACCGTCACCGAACTCTTCAACGGCGCGCCCCCGCCGGTGGCCGAGGTGAAACAGGCGCTGCTCGACGGTTTCGCCGAACGCCTTGGCATCACGCCGCAGTGGGGCGAGATCACGCCAGCCGAGGAAGCCGCCGCAAGCGCGATCTTCGCCGATGAAATCGGCACCGACGAATTCGTTTACGGCATCGACGACCCGACCGGCGCCGATGTGCTGTCGGGTAGCCATACCGCCGCGGGCGGCACCATCGCCGCGCACGTCCGGCTGGAGGGCGCGCGCCGCGACCGTATCCGCGAGATCGTCATCACCGGCGATTTCTTCGTGACCCCGCCCGCCACGATCCTGAACCTCGAAGCCGCACTACGCGGTGTCGAGGTGGATGAAATCGACGCGGCGGTGGCGGATTTCTTCACCTCCGCCAGGGTCGGCCTGCTGACCGCCACCCCCGCCGACTTCGCCACGGCGATCCGGGCGGCCGTCACGACCTGAGCGGGTCAGCCAACCGTGGTGCCGAACATCTGCCCGATCAGCGCCGTCACACCCATCGCCGCCACGCCCCAGACCACCACGCGCAGCACCGCGCGCGAAACCGGCGCGCCGCCCGCCCGCGCAGACAGCGCGCCCAGCACCGCCAGCCCCACGACCGACACCGCAGTGACCGACCAGATCGCCACCCCCAGCGGCACCAGTGCCGCAATCGACAACGGCAACGCCGCCCCGATGCCGAAGGAAGCCGCCGAGGCCAGCGCCGCCTGCACCGGCTTTGGCGTGCCGATATGGGTGATGCCGATTTCGTCGCGCGCATGGGCGCCCAGCGCGTCCTTCACCATCAGCGCCTTGGCCACCTGCAACGCCAGCGCGGGCTCCAACCCCCGGTGTTCGTAGATCGCGGCCAGTTCGTCTGTCTCGCCCGCCGGGTTGTCGCGCAGCGCCGCGCGTTCCATGTCAAGGTCGGCACGTTCGGTATCGGCCTGCGAACTGACCGAGACATATTCCCCCGACGCCATCGACATCGCCCCGGCAACCAGCCCCGCCACCCCGGCCACGAGGATCGCGACCCGATCCGGCGTCGCCGCCGCCACGCCTACGATCAGGCTGCCGGTGGACACGATGCCATCGTTGGCGCCCAGCACGGCGGCGCGCAGCCAGCCGGTGCGATGCGAGTTGTGATGCTCGGCATGCGGCGCCGGTTTGGCGGCCATCGTCGGCCCGGCACTCGGCTTCGTCATTTCTGCAAACTTTCCAGATAATAGGCGATCGAGAGGAACACCCCGCGGGTAAACAACACCGTTCCGCCCGGCGTGTCGAGCGCGGCGGATTGGCCGCCCACCAACGTGCTGAAGTCCGGCATCGGCGAGAGGCCGCTATGCGCGCCGATCTGCTCGCTGCCGTCGAGCACGTCGATCACATGCAGCATCGGAAAGATGCCGCCGGACCGGGCCGAAAGCGTCGTCAGGTCGGCAGGCTTTGCCGACAGCAGCGCGGCCTTCGGCCCGTCGCCGCGCCCGTCGGTGCCATGACAGGCGGCGCACATCTGCTGAAACGCCACCTTGCCCGGATCGGGCGGGCTGGCCAGCGCAGGCATGGCAAGCAAGGCGGCAAAGGCAAGCGGCAACAGACGCATCGGGCGATCCTCCGGCTGATCCTGGGCCAGCCTCGCACGCCCGGCGCCGCGCCGCCTTGATCCCGCGCAAGGTGGCGGCGTCCGGTCTTCGCATCGGTGCGAAATCGGTGCAAAAACGATATCAAATCGGTGCGCAGATTTTCCAGCCGTTTCAGCCCCTTGCGCGGAAAATGGCGGCGCGCCGAGGCAATCCCGGAACGCCGCCGCAAGAATTCGTTTGAGAGAGTTTCATCGCCTTGAACTCAGCCCGCTCCAACATCTCCGAGGCAATGTTGTCGCAGGCCATGAAACAGGTTGCGTCAATACCAGGCCAGATGACCCATCATTTCAGCTTGAACGGCATGGCTAACACACCTTCTAGCCAGTAGTTGCTTAGCGAACGTTTGCAATCCGAGCTTTCCAACAGATCTAACTGTTTTTGAAGCTTCACTATTAAGTAGCTTCTAGTGTTCCGAGTCTGACGCTTATTACCTGTTCCCTCGGATTTCATCGAGTTTGTCCAGGGCGCGGCGTTCTCGGGTGATGATGTCCTCGGCGGATTTGGACCAAACGAAGGGCTTTGGCTTGGTGTTGTGACGTAGCA
>WGNF01000019.1 GCA_016124615.1 Paracoccaceae bacterium
CCTTTGAGGATTGGGGCGCGCCTTACAGCAAGACCCCGTGCAAGCACGCATTGCGTGCCAAGGGCAACGACACCTTCACATCCCTTATCTCGCAAGACGAAACGGTAACGATTCGAGTCGAGCCCCATTACGGCATCTGAAAAGCCGTTCCTGAAGCACATCGGGACAATGGTCGACCAGATTGGTCAAGGATGCTTCACCATATCCATCCAGTGTCAAGGCCATTTGATTGATGAAGCGGGAAGATTTCACGTCGGAGTGGCCACAACACTCATGCAGGAAGCAGGTATCGGCGCGGCCTCGACGCTCGTTGCCGCGGATCAACCCTTACAGATCTCCGATTTTTATTTGAGCAGCTATTTATCCTCGTTTGCCGAGGAATTAAAGGCGGATTCCCACGTAACGAGGTCTAGGCACAACCTGATGACAGCCGTAGTTCATCTATATGGTGTGACCGATATCGAGGAAAAGCTCGTCGCAATGGGAATAGTTTCTGTGCTGGCTCCGGGTATGTCCAGTGAGGCCCAGGCTAAATTGGCACAAGTCGTGAATCCCTGAGCAATTTCGGGAGCCGGCTCCAAATTTGTTGCCGCGTAATTTGTTTCGGAACGCGAAGGTAAGATACGTTCGGGGCCGACGAAGTTGATCTTCAAATTGGCGGTCAAAAAGGGCGGGCTCAATTTTGCGCATCGCATTGGCGACACAAGACGCTTTGCCGGCATAGTGACGTGCGTCTTTCTTGCGCCGGCTCAGGGTCAGCAGAAGGGCTACGCCGGTTTCGATAGGCATGCGACAAGGTGGTCGGCGAGCAGAGATGCCGCCGGCGATAGGTTGGAGGCCCGGTGCATTCGGATTTCGGCCGCGGGAAGCGGCGGCATCCCCTCACGCTCTGACAACTGCCTCAGCTTTGACGGAAACGTGCCGGCCTTTACGACCGTAACCGCCAGACCCTGCGTCGCAATCGCTTCGACCGCTCCCAAGCTGTGGCTGACGAAAGCCAACCGCCACGGGCGCTTCGCCGCGTCTAGCGCTTCGAGCGCCCATTTTCGGAACAAGCAACCTTGAGGATAGAGCGCCACGGGCAGAGGGTCGAGTTCTTCAACCGGGTGCGACGCTCCCGCGGCCCATACTGCCTGTTCTCGCCGAAGAAATTGTCCGCCTCCCCGTCCTTCGGGATGCATTGCGATGACCAAGTCGAAGGCGTCTCCGAGCCTGTCGGGCATTGAGGCTGTGAGACCGGTTTCCATTTCCACGTGAATTTGAGGATGGCCGCTAATGAAGGATGCAAGGAGAGGCGGGATAACGACGGTGCCATAGTCCTCCATGACACCAAGGCGCACGAGGCCTTCGACGCGGTGTTCCTGGAGCCTACCCACGGCCTCGTCGCTCAGGACGAGGATGCGTCTCGCGTAGCCCAGCAGCCCTTCACCCGCCAAGCTCAAATCGACGTTCACTTTGGTGCGGTGGAACAATTCCACTCCGAGCCGATCTTCCAGGCGCTTGATTTGCATGCTGACCGCAGACTGCGTGCGGTTCAGCATGGATGCGGCACGTGTAAACGATCGATGATCGGCGACCGCTACGAACGCCCTTAGAAGATCTGGGTCCAACGTTGGTAGGGGCATCCCGATTCTTGATAAGAGAAATCACAGAAATTCCATTCCTTGATTAGTAGGCCGCCCATATCGTTTGCGCAAGAGCCGGTAGGGGAGCGAGCGATGGGTGAAGGTCTAGGGGTGTTGGCGGCAGCCTTTTCCAGCGGGCTTGGCGGCACGTCGATTGGCGCGACACGCTATCTTGTCAGTGTTTTGGATCCCCTCGCGATCGGTTCCTTCCGGTTCGGTGTTGGCTGCGCTCTTCTTCTGCCCCTTGCTTTCGCAAAGGGAGCACCTTGGCCTCGGCGCCAGGACTGGCTGGGGGTGACGAGCTTGGGCATGCTTTTCTTCGGTGTATTCCCGATCTTGTTCAACGCATCGCTGATCTTCACGACTGCGTCGCGAGGAGCGTTGGCTCTTTCGACGTTGCCGCTGCTGACAATGATCGTGGCAGCGGCTCTCGGCGTCGAGCCACTGACGCGCCGCAAAACCGTCGGTGTCCTTGTCGCCATGCTTGGAGTGGGGGTTGCCCTCGTTTCCGGGCTCGCGCATGCCCCGGCCGGGGCGTGGCGCGGCGATCTGCTGATGATTGCTGCAGCGTTCTGCATGTCGCTCTACAACGTCTTGTCGCGGCCGTTTATCGCCCGATCGGCTCCGATCACGTTCACTGCGGTGGGCATGGCCGTTGGGGCCGCATGTCTCATCGCCATTTCCTGTTTCCGCGGAAGCTTTGCACCCGTCGTGGCGTTTGGTGGGGCGCAGTGGCTGGCCGTGGCCTATCTCGGTGTATTTGGAAGCGCTCTCACCTTCTTTCTCTGGGCCTTCGCGCTTGAGCGCACGACCCCAACGCGTGTGGCGATTTCTGTTACAGTCAATCCGATCGCCGCGTCACTGGTCGGGGCCGCGCTCCTGGGTGAGCCCCTTCGATGGAACCTTGGAATTGGCCTCGTGGCCGTTGGTGTTGGCATCTGGATTGCCACCACATCCAGCATTCTTGCTGCGCGACCATCTGGTGCGCCCCGCTCCGCATTGGTCCGCTCTTCTTGGAGGCTAGGTCGTCAAAGGGAGCGAAGGACCGGACATGACGGGATGGACAGCCGAACGACAGGACCTTTGTCCATCGGCCTTCCCGACGATGATGACCGTCGATAGAGCGTCGTCGTGCCAATCCAAGTTCGCCAAATCAACTATGTGATTGCCGCGGCCGACCATGGCAGCTTCCGGCGGGCGGCTGCGGCCCTGCACATTCACGAATCCGCCATCAGCCGTCGAATTCGTGATCTCGAAGGCCGGCTCGGCGCAGCTTTGTTCATTCGATCGACGGGCGGCGTGCAACTGACACAGGCTGGAAAGGCATTCGTTCAGCGTGGCCGCCAGGCCATGACCCAGATCGGTCTGGCCAGGACGGAAGTCGGTGCGATCGGACGCGGAGACGCGGGCGAGATCAGGATCGGCATCTTTTCCGCGGTCGGGGCGGGCTTCCTGTCGGAACTCATCAGGGTCTTCGGTACTGCTAATCCTTCGATCCATCTCACCTTCGTGGACGGAGACCAAGCCGAGCACGTCGGCGCGTTGCGCCTGGGCACGCTGGACATCGCCTTCGTCACCGGGACCGCGGATTGGCCGGAGTGCGAGACGGAGCAACTGTGGACCGAGGGGGTATTCGTGGCGCTGCCGGAGCAGCATCCCCTAACCGCCAAAGAGGTCGTCAGTTGGGAGGATATCGGGGCGGCGCGGCTCATTGTCAGCGACGTCCCTCCAGGGCCGGAAATCCACAACTATCTCATCCAGCGGCTCGCCGACCTGGCCCATCATCCCTTTATCGAGCGCCACAATGTCGGGCGCTTGAACCTGCTTTCGCTGGTGGCGTTGGGGCGAGGCCTGACTCTCGTCAGCGAAGGCGTCGCCGTGACGGATTTCGCCGGGCTTCAATTTCGTCCAATGGTGGATGCGACGCTCCCATACAGCGCCGTGTGGTCGCCGCAGAACGACAATCCGGCCTTTCTTCGTCTGCTCAACCTTGCAAGATCGATGGCCCAATCGGCGCGGTCGACCGAGATCAGTCCCGCGCTGGCGGTTGCCCCGCCGCGCGTCGCGCTTTCGCAAACCCGCGGTCAGTCGCGATGAACCTTTCCAGCATCGGTACGATAAGGCGCACAGGATCGGACGGTTGCCGGCCGGCTTCGCGCCCGAGGATTTCGGCATAGGCCGCAAGGTCGCGGTGGAGCGCGGCCGGTAATTCCAGGGTCACTTTCACGGGCTTGTCGTCGGCCAAGGGGCCGAGCTTCAGTTTGACCATATCAGCCTCCGTAGGGCTCGAGGATGAGATCGCGCGTAACGACCACGCGGACGGGAAATCCCGGCCGGATGGTCAGCGTGGGCGCTACATCGAGCTGGCGCTGGACGATCTGCTGTCCGGTCTGGCTGATGCTGTTGGACGCGCCGGAGCGGATAGCCTGAACCAGATTGTTTTCGTTCTGGCTCGTGCCAGCCTCGGCGCCGACGCTCAGGATCGTCGAGAGAACCGCAGCCTTGAATAGGCTCCCCCAGTGGTAGTCAACACCGTCCTCGAGGCCGGCGTAGCCCTGGACGTCGGCGCCGGGTTGGCGCTCCAGCACGATCGAGCGCCCGTTGGGGAAGATCAGCCGGTTCCACACTAGCAAGACACGGCGCTGACCGAAGCCGACGCCGTTGTCATATTGGCCGATGACCCGGGTTCCCTGCGGAATCAGCAATATTCTACCCGTCGGGCTGTCGTAGACGTTGGCTGTCACCTGGGCGGTGATCTGGCCGGGCAGATCAGAGCGGATACCGGTGATCAGTGCGGCCGGAATGACGGAGCCGGCCTGCAGGATGTCGGGCGACGCCGGTGCTGTGACGCGGTCGGTCGATACGGTCCGCTTGTCGGGAGGCTGGTTCAGAAATGCGACCTGGCGATCTTGAGCGGACATACTGGCAAGCTGGGGCGCGAGCCCGAGGCTGGCGAGGTCTGGCTGGGATGGCGGCGGCGGCGCAGCACTCGCATTGGTATTCGGCCGGACATCGGTCGAGACAAAGAGGCGCGCCGTTCGGGCCGCCTCCCGCTCTTGGGCCAGGCGCTGTTCTGCCTGGTGTGCCGAAGGATTGGACGCGCCGGGAGACGTCGGGGCGGCCGGACCGGCGCCTTCCGAGTTGAGGATCGGACGGCCGAGGTCACCGGGAAGCGGCTGACCGAGCTTCGGCACGCCGGTATAGTCCTTTGGCAAGCTCGCAAGACCATCCGGCGTCGTCCGGTTGTCCGTCGCGTAGAGCTCATGTCCCTGCTGCCGGCTGTTTCGCGTCTGAAGGGCGTAGATCAATGCCCCGCCCAGGCTGAGGCCCGCGACCAGGCCGAGCCCCGCCAGAACCTTGCGCGACAGACGCGTCACACGCGGCGGCTCCGGGCGCAGCCGCATCGCTTCCATGGGTTCGCCGGTGAGCGGCTCGCCTTCCTCCACCGTGCCGGAGGCGGGCCCAAGCGGCGTCCCCGCCGTCTCGATGGTTCCTTCGTCGGGGTCGATGTCGGTCATGACGCCGGCTTTCCGTCCGTGCGTGCGATGCGCACGCGCTCCTGGCGCTTTCCCGCGCCGTATCGCAGTTCGGCGGCGGCGAAGAGCCGGTCGACGATCATGTAGTTGCGGCGCACACGGTAGTTCACCAGATCGGAGGTGTTTCCTTCCGGGCCGACGACGAAGAGCGGCGGCATATCGCCCTCACCGATACCGCGCGGAAACTCGATGTAGACTTGCCGCCCGTCATCGAAGGCGCGCAGCGGGCGCCATGGCGCGTGATCCCCGGTGATGACATAGCGGAAATTGACGTGTGCGAGATCGACGCTGGCGGAGATCGGCTGTGCCGCCTGGGCCTCATCGTTCTGGCGACGTAGCGCGATGAGCTGGTCGCGCGGATATTGCCAGGAGACCGATGCCATGTAGGTCGTCCCGGTCGAGCGCAGCTCCATGTGATAGGTGCGCTTGTCGGTGTTGATGACGAGGTTCGTCGAGAGATCCGGGCGCGTTGGCTTGATGAGGATGTGGATCTGCTTGTTGGCCCCCGTACCGCTCTCGGTGTCGCCGATGATCCAGCGCACGGTATCGCCGGCCGCGACGGGACCGGAGCCGACGAGTTGCTCGCCAGGTTGGAGCCCGATGTCCGTGATCTCGCCCGGAGCGGCATAGACCTGATAGAGCGCGCCTTCGATGAAGGGATAGACCTGCATCGCGTTGATGAAGCCGTCGCGTACGGGCTGGACGCGGGCGGCGGCATTGGCGTTGTTGACCCGTTGCTCAGGGTCTTTCGCTTGCGGGGCCGCCTTCTCGTCCTTGCCGACCGGCTTCAACTGGCCAGGGAGCGGCAGGGGTTTCGGCAACGTCACCACCCGGACCGGCGCGGGCGGATCGCGCTTCAGGACTGCGGGTTGCGCGTCGTCGTAGCTGATCACGGGTGGCTTCTGCATCGTCGCACAGCCGGCCAGCGCCGAGGTGCAAAGCAGGATCAGCGGGAAAGCGGCTTTACGGAAAGACGGAAAGGCGTGAGTGATTTGAGCCGGACGCCTCGCATTCCAGGGGGCGGCTTTGCGGAAGGTGAGCGTCATTGTCCAAGTTCCTTCGACCAATTGATGGCAGTGACGTAGATGCCGAGTGGGTTCTTCCTGAGCGTGTCGGCGTCGCGCGGCGTCTGCACCGCGACCGTGACGATCGCGCTCCAGCGCTGCGTGGCCGCGAGGCTGCCGTCCCGGTAGTGCTTCTCCACCCAGGCCACCTGGAACGAGGTCGGCGATGCCCTGATGACGCTGGAAACATCGACGGAGATCTGTTCCTTGCCGACCTTCTGGAACGGGTCGTTGGCGCGAGCGTAGTCGCTTAGCGCTTGGGCGCCTGCGGTGGTGGTGAAATCGTAGGCACTGAGCCAGTTCTGCCGCACGATGACCGGATCGGCCGGAATGCTTCTGACTTCTTCGATGAAGCGGGCGAGATACCATGCGATCTGTGGGTCGGTCGGTTTGTAGCCGGCGGTCGCCGGAGCCACCGCTTGGGCCGCACCAAGTTTGTCGACCTGCACCACCCAGGGTACGATTGAGCCGTTCAGGGATTGCCAGACGAGCGCAGCCGCCAATCCCGCCGAAAGGGCCAGCGAACCGAAAGCCATCCACCGCCAGTTCTTGGCCTGGACGCGGGCGGAGCCGATGCGGTCGTCCCAGACCTGCGCCGCCCGCTGATAGGGTGTGATGGGTTCCGGGGACTTGCCGTAGTGTGTCGTGGATCGTTTGAAAACGCTCATGGTCATTCGCCCTGCGAGAGATTGACGGAAGAGCCCCCGCCATGGCTGTCGCCCGAGCGCACGGCATGGCCGGCAGCCTGAACGCCGTGGGTCATATGCTGGGAGCGTCTCATGCGCTTCGCCCAGGCGGGCGCACCGTCCGTCGCGGCGGGCGCGGCGTTGGCGGCAGCATCGACGCCGCCGGACGTCCCGCCAGTCAGTCCGAAGGCGGCGCGGGCACCGGATCGGTAGCTGTCTTTCAAGCCGCCACCCGTCTGCGAAGCGGCGCGTCTCAGTGGGGAGATCGTCGCTCGCGCGCCGGTTTCTGCAACGCTGGCCAGCCCTGAAGCGACGCCAGATGCCCCTGTCTGGCCTGCGGCACCGAGACTATAGGCGGCGGAGGCACCGCCGGCCAACGAAGCGCCGCCGCGAGCGGCAGCAGCAGCACCCCCTGCGAGTGCGCCAACGCCAGCCGCCGCCGCACCGAGTGCGGCACCGCCAGCGACTGCGACGCCACCGGCAGCGAGGCCCGTTCCGATCGCGGACCCCGCACCAAGCTGCGGTCCGCCGGAGACCAGCCCATTGGCGATGCTGGGGCCGAAGATGCCGAGACCCAGCAATGAAAGGGCGGCCAGAACGATCGCCATGGCCTGGTCGATGGTAGGCGTCTGGCCCCCGAAGCCTGCCGTGAACTGCGAGAAGAGTGTCGAGCCGATGCCTATGATGACGGCGAGCACAAGGACCTTGATGCCGGAGGAGATGACATTGCCGAGCACGCGTTCGGCCATGAAGGCGGACTTGCCGAAGAGGCCGAACGGGATCAGCACGAAGCCGGCGAGCGTCGTCAGCTTGAATTCGATCAGGGTGACGAAGAGCTGCACCGCGAGGATGAAGAAGGCCAAGAGCACCAGCGCCCAGGCGAAGAACATGCAGGCGATCTGGATGAAGTTCTCGAAGAACGACCAGTAGCCCATAAGGTTGGAGATCGAACCGAGCAGCGGCCGTCCGGCATCGAGCCCGGTCTGGGCGACCCGACCGGGCTGAAGGAGCTCTGCCGTCGTGAAGCCGGTGCCGGAGGCCTTGAGACCGAGCCCCGCGAAGCTTTCGAAGACGATGCGGGCGAGATTGTTCCAGTTGCCGATGAGGTAGGCGAAGACCCCGACGAACAATGTCTTCTTGACGAGCCGCGCCAGGATGTCGTCGTCGGCGCCCCACGACCAGAAGAGCGCGGCGAGTGTCACGTCGATGACGATCAGTGTGGTCGCGATGAAACCGACCTCGCCGCCGAGCAGACCGAAGCCGCCATCGATGTATCGGGTGAAGACCGCGAGGAACTGGTCGATGACGCCGGTGTTTCCCATGGTCAGCGATCCTCGCCCAGGAAGTGCCGGCGGTTCTCGGCCCAGGCCTTCAGGCAGGCTGGATCGTGCGTGGCGGCCTCACCGGCATCGCTGCACTGTCCGAGCTCAGCCTGGAGCGGATCGACCGTCGGGACGGCAGTTGGAGCCCGCATCGCGAAATCCGGCGGCGCTTCGTCTTTGCGGGTGGCGTCAACGACCGCAACGGTGATTGCGATGGCGACGAAGACGATGGCGCCGATACGCGTAAGAGCCTTGCCGTCCATCGGTTCGACCTCAATTGCCGCCATAGAACATCTGCGCATTGCCCGGCTGATAGCCGGAACCTGGCGTCAGGAAGCGGCGGCGCTGCTCTCTGCCTTGTGCCGCGGCCGCTTCCTCTTCGGACGATTGCAGCGCCCGAGCCCGGCCATTGGCCGCAACCAGGGCGGTCAGATCGCTCAACTGCTGCGACTGCAGGGCGAGAAGCTGATTGCCGGCCTGGGTCGCCTGGAGCGCCCCTGTCGCCGTCTGGCTCGCGCCGACCAGCGCCGTCATCTGCGTGCGATCGGAGTCGAGGTTGCCGACCACCGTCGCCTGGACGCGCATGGCGTCCTGCAGGCCGCCCACCGTGTTCTGCCAGCGAGCTCTGGCATCGGCGATCAATTGCGCGTCCGGCGCCGACATCGAGACGTTGGCGTACTTGGTCTGGAACATCTGATCGATCGCTCGCACGTTGTAGGCAATGTTCTGGGCCTGGGCGAGGAGCGCCTGCGTGCGCTGGATCGAGCTCTGAAGCTGCTGCAGCGACGAGTACGGCAGGCTCGCGAGGTTACGAGCCTGGTTGATCAGCATCTGGGCCTGGTTCTGCAGCCCGGTAATCTGGTTGTCGATCTGCTGGAGGGCACGCGCTGCCTGAAGCACGTTCTGCGCATAGTTCGTTGGATCGAAGACGATGCCGCCGACCCCCCCGAACCCGAAGAGCGCATAGGCTGGTCTGGCGGGCATCGACGCGATGGTGACCGACGCAATAAGGACGGTCGCCGCCAGTCGGTGGCCGAACAAGCGACGATTGATCATCAGGGGACCTCCAGATTGGTCAGGTTGGGGATGAGATCGGCAGCCCATCCGACGCCGCGGTGGTGCAGCCAGGCCTCGAGGAAGCCATCGCGGCCTTGCTCGGCGAAGAGGCGGGCGATGGCCGACTGGTCGGCCTTCGAAGAGGCGGCGCAAAGCGAGAGGGCGACCTCGGACAGCCCCAATTCGAAGAGCCGATTGCCGCGCCGGGATTGGCAGTAGTAATCGCGCTTCGGCATGGCCCGAGCGATGATCTCGATCTGCCGATCGTTGAGGCCGAAACGGCGATAGATGGCGGTGATCTGGGGCTCGATCGCGCGCTCGTTCGGCAGCAGGAGCCGGCTCTGGCAGCTCTCGATGAGGACGGGCGCGATGGCGCTGCCATCGATGTCACTGAGGCTCTGGGTCGCGAAGATGACGCTGGCGTTCTTCTTGCGGAGCGTCTTCAGCCACTCGCGGAGTTGGCCAGAGAAGCCCTGATCGTCCAGCGCCAGCCAACCCTCGTCGATGATGATCAGGGTCGGCGATCCATTCAGCCGGTCTTCTATCCGGTGGAACAGATAGGCGAGCACCGCGGGAGCTGCTCCGGTGCCGATCAGCCCCTCGGTCTCGAAAGCCTGCACGGTGGCAGACCCCAGATGTTCGCTCTCCGCGTCGAGCAGTCGGCCGTAAGTACCGCCGATGCAGTAAGGACGCAGCGCCATCTTGAGATCGTTGGACTGCAAGAGGACGGCGAGGCCGGTGAGCGTCCGCTCCACGATCGGCGCGGAGGCAAGCGAGGTCAGCGCCGTCCAGATATGTTCCTTGACCTCCGGGGCGATGGCGATCGCTTCGCGGGCGAGGATGGCGGCGATCCAGTCGGCCGCCCAGGCCCGTTCGGCCGCATCATCGATGCGGGCGAGCGGTTGGAGCGCGACGCTGTCCGCGCACCCTTCGGCCAGTCCGCCGCCGAGATCGTGCCAGTCGCCACCCATAGCGAGCGCCGCCGCGCGGATCGAACCGCCGAAGTCGAAGGCGAAGACCTGACTTCCCCGATAGCGGCGGAACTGAAGCGCCATCAGAGCCAGGAGCACCGACTTGCCGGCGCCGGTCGGGCCGACGACGAGGGTATGGCCGACATCACCGACGTGAAGGGAAAACCGGAACGGGGTCGCGCCTTCGGTCTTGCCGAAGAAGAGCGGCGGCGCTGCTAGATGCTCGTCCCGCTCTTCGCCCGCCCACACGGCGCTGAGGGGGATCATGTGGGCAAGGTTGAGCGTGGAAATCGGTGGTTGCCGGACGTTGGCATAGACATGCCCAGGCAGGCTGCCGAGCCAGGCATCGACCGCGTTGATCGTCTCGGCCATCGCGGTAAAGTCGTGACTCTGGATGACCTTCTCGACGAGGCGCAGTTTCTCGTCCGCGACGCGGGGATCGGCATCCCAGACCGTGACGGAGGCGGTGACATAGGCGATGCCGGCATGATCGGCTCCCAACTCCTGCAGGGCGAGATCGGCGTCGGTCGCCTTGTTGGCCGCATCGGTATCGACGAGGACCGAGACCTCGTTGGTCATCACCTCCTTCAGGATGGCGGCGATGGACTTGCGCTTGGCGAACCATTGCCGGCGAATCTTCGTCAGCAGTCTGGTCGCGTCCGTCTTGTCGAGAAGGATCGCGCGGGTCGACCAGCGGTAGGGGAAAGCCAGACGATTGAGTTCGTCGAGTACGCCCGGCGTGGTCGCGCTCGGGAAGCCGGTGATGGTGAGGACGCGGAGATGCTGGTCGCCTAGGCGTGGCTCCAGGCCTCCGGCAAGCGGCTGATCGGCCAGGAGGGCGTCGAGATACATCGGTGTTTCGGGCACGCGGACGCGGTGCCGCTTTGTTGAAACGCAGCCGTGGAGGTAAGTCAGCGTCTCGCCATCGTCGAGCCAGCCGCATTCCGGCATGAAGGCCTCAATGAGCCGCAGCAGGCGATCGGTGCGATCGACGAAGCCCGCCATGATCTTGTGTGGGTCCACCCCCTTGCCGGCACGGCCTTCGTAGAACCAGGCCTCAGTGCGGGCGGCGTCTTCCACCGGTGGCAGGTAGGTGAAGGTGAGAAAGTAGCTCGACTCGAAATGGGCACCGGCTTCCTCGAAATCGGCCTTGCGCTCCGCATCCACCAGCGCTGAGGCGACATCGGGAAATACGCTCGGGGGATAGGTCGCAGAGGCGTGGCGCTGTGCCTCGACGAAGAGCGCCCATCCTGACCCGAGGCGGCGCAAGGCATTGTTGAGGCGTCCGGTGACCGCGACCAGCTCGGCCGGCACCGCGGAATCGAGATCAGGCCCCCGAAACCGCGCGGTGCGCTGAAAACTGCCGTCCTTGTTCAGAACGACGCCCTCCCGCGCTAGAGCCGCCCAGGGCAGAAAATCCGCGAGGCGGCGGTTGCGGTTGCGATATTCGGCGAGGTTCATCATCGCCCCGCCCCGTCAGACCGTGAGATGCGCGGGGATGCGCAGATGCTGGCGGGCCACTTCGACGAAGAGGGGGTCGCGCTTTGCGGCCCAGACCGCAGCGACGTGTCCGAGGATCCAGATCGCGATGCCGGGGATCCACAGACGAAGGCCAAGTCCGATCGCACCCGCGAGGGTACCGTTCACAATGGCCAGCGAGCGTGGAGCACCGCCGAGCAGGATCGGCTCGGTCAGGGCGCGATGAAGCTGGACCGTATAGCCCGGCACCTCGCTGCCATGTTTGGCTCCGCCCGGCATCAGACGAGAGCCCCACCGCTGAAGGAGAAGAAGCTGAGGAAGAAGCTCGACGCGGCGAAGGCGATCGACAGACCGAAGACGATTTGCACGAGGCGCCGGAAGCCGCCGGAGGTATCACCGAACGCTAGGCCGAGACCGGTTGAGATGATGATGATGACGGCGATGATCTTGGCGACAGGGCCCTCGATCGACTGGAGAATCTGCTGGAGCGGAGCCTCCCACGGCATGGAGGAGCCGGAGGCATGGGCCGCAGGCGCCATCATAAGGCTCAGGACGAGGAAGGACGCCGTCGTGGTGATGCGGTGGCGGGTGATACGAGAACTCTGGATCATTGCTGGTCTCCTTCGGAAGCTGGGGTAAACAAGTCTTGCGCACCGATGGCGGGCGTGACCACGTAGTCGCCCTGGGCGTCGAGTCCGTCGACGCGGGCGAGTTCGATGAGCCGTCGCTTGGAACCTCGGCCTGCGAGCACGGCGACGAGGTCGATGGTTTCGGCGATCAGAGCTCGCGGGACGGTGACGACGGCTTCCTGGATCAGCTGCTCGAGGCGGCGCAATGCGCCGATCGCACTCCCGGCATGGATCGTGCCGATGCCGCCCGGATGGCCGGTGCCCCAGGCTTTGATGAGGTCGAGCGCCTCGGCGCCGCGAACTTCACCGATCGGGATGCGATCGGGGCGCAAGCGCAGTGAGGAGCGGACCAGCACGGACAGCGAGGCGACGCCCTCTTTCGTCCGCATGGCGACGAGGTTCGGCGCGGCGCATTGCAGTTCGCGTGTGTCTTCGATGATGACGACGCGGTCCGACGTCTTCGCCACCTCCGCCAGCAGCGCGTTGGTCAGCGTCGTCTTGCCGGTCGAGGTTCCGCCCGCGACCAGGATGTTGGCGCGGGATGCTATGCCGTGTCTGAGGACCTTGGCCTCATCCAGCGTCATGATCCAGCCGGCGACATAGTCGTCGAGCGTGAAGACGGCGACCGCAGGCTTGCGGATGGCAAAGGCCGGCGCGAAAACGACCGGAGGAAGCAGGCCCTCGAACCGCTCTCCCGTCTCCGGCAGTTCCGCCGAGACCCGCGGGCTGCCGGAATGAACCTCGGCGCCGACATGGTGTGCGACCAGGCGAACGATGCGCTCGCCGTCAGCCGGCGAGAGGGTCTCGTCCGTGCTGCATAGGCCGTCGGACAAGCGATCGATCCAGATGCGGCCATCCGGATTCAGCATCACCTCGACGACGCTGGGGTCTTCCAGGAACCGAGCGATGGCCGCGCCAAGTGCCGTGCGCAGCATGCGCGCGCCTCGCGCCTGGCCTTCCGAATTGTGCTGTTGAATGGTCATCTGAGCCCCGATCCGGAGGGAGCAAAATGGACGCTCCCCGGACAGGGATGATTAAGAAAGCCAGATTTTGCGGGGGCTCAACAGGTTTCGAAGGGCGTAGGGTTATAGCGTGCGAATACAGGAAAACGGCGATGCGAAGGCCCGCGCGCTTGGCCCACCACCGTCGACCGCTCTGGGGCCGGTGGCGGACAGGCAGGTTCCGGCGGCCAATCCAGCCCAAGTCGACATTCACGGGAGTGGCACTCTGAGTTGCGAGCGGCCCTCTGGGGACGTTCGATGGGCACCATCTATGCTGCAGCACAACAATGTATAGCGGCCATTCCGTGTTGGCTCAGAGCTATAGCTGAAAATGGGTGATGGGGCCTGGGAAGGCGGCGTATCGTGGCGGGTGTCGAAGCCTGCCAGAACCTCCAAAAGGAGCGATACGCCATGAAGGAAGATACCACGATCACCGCGCTGCACCAGCCCGGATCG
>WGNF01000012.1 GCA_016124615.1 Paracoccaceae bacterium
AAGAAACACCAACCTCTCTCTCAACGATCCCTCAGGCCAACAAAAGGCCAAAACATACCCTGGCGCGGGGTGGAGCAGCCCGGTAGCTCGTCAGGCTCATAACCTGAAGGTCACAGGTTCAAATCCTGTCCCCGCAACCAAAAAACACCGCGTTTACAAACGCTTAAATGCCGCCCTCCGGGGCGGCGTTTGCGTTCGTGCCAACCGTGGAAGCACTGTGGAAGCAGCAGGGGCGAAGTCGCAGGTGTGGCAGGGGCGCAACGGGCGGCCTCAATCAAGCACGCGGTAATGCACCTCGGTCGGGGTGCAGGCCGCGCCGTTGATCGGGATCATGTCCTGCGGGCAGGTCGAGAGCACCACGATACAATCCATTGCCGCCCGAAGGGTCACGTAGTCGCCGGGCTTGCAAAGCGGCTCGCCCCAAGTCACCCGACCATCTGCGGCAATCGGGATGTTCATCCAGAGATTCAGCGGGCTTGGGCACTCCGGCGCCTTCAGGCCAAGTTCAGCCAACGCAGCCGACAAATTCTCGGTGCAGTTGTCGTGATGGCCCACGCAGCCAAGCAGCGCATAGCGGAACCGGTCACAGGCCGCGATCACGGTGTCATGGCGCCCCGGGGACGTATCCCGCTCGAGTGTCAGGATCGGCCGCCGATGGTTGCTGACCAGTGCGTCGCCCTCAGACGGGAAGATGCGTTCCAGCATGGCGTGCAGGTGCTCCATCGACATGAATTCCGCCAGGTCGGCGGCGTTGAAGCACCAGGTATCGACCACCTGTTGACCATGTGTGTTGATGATCTGGACCGCTTCACCGGCCGCGAGGCGAATGGCCCGCCGGCGCCGCGCGGGCATCACTTGCAACTCTGATCCCATTCGATTTCCCCATGCAGGCCGACTTGGCCGAAGTCAGGGCACTCTCCGCAGCGTGCTGTCCCGCGTCAATCCGCTGTCGGCGCGACCCCCGCAGCGAGCCCGGAAGGCACGACGGCCGGGGCGCAGCAAGGTGGGTATATTCGGCGCATACCAGACGTTTGCAGCCTAGGTTCGCAAGGGTCAGCGTCGTTTCAAAGCCGACCGGCTCTGTTGCACAAATCCCGTGAGGGATTCATCTTGTGAATCCAGCGTGATAGCTAGAGGGCATGAGCAGACCGAACGCACCGACTTACAAGACCCTGAACTGGCCCGGGTATAGCAAGGCGCTCAAGCGCCGCGGGTCTCTGACGATCTGGTTCGATCCTGACATGGCGTGGGCGGGGAAGCCGACCGGCAAGCGTGGGTGACAGCCCGTCTACAGCGACGCTGCCGTCCAGACCTGCCTGACGATGAAGGTGCTGTTCGGCATGGCGTTGCGGCAAACGACCGGGTTCGTCGAGAGCCTGCTTTGCCTGATCGGCCTGGACTGGGGCGTGCCGGACTTCAGCACGCTCAGCCGTCGCCAGAAGACCCTTGCCGTGAGCATCCCACATCGAGGGTCGCAGGGTCCGCTGCATCTGCTGATCGACAGCACAGGTATCAAGGTCGAGGGCGAAGGCGAGTGGAACGCGCGCAAGCATGGCGGTCCCAAGCGCCGCGTCTGGCGCAAGGTCCATCTCGGGATCGACGAGGAAACACTGGAGGTTCGGCCGGTCGAGGTCACCGGCAGCGACGTTGGGGATGCGCCCATGTTGCCCGAACTGCTCAGCCAGATCCCTGCCGATCAGGACATCGCCAGCGTCACAGCCCCCTCTCACGGTTTGCAGGCAAACCGTTGCCGGGCAACGGATGGCGCCTACGATACCCGCAAGTGCCACGATGCCATCGCCGAACGGGGTGCCGCCGCCGTCATTCCGCCGCGCAAGAATGCGAAGCCCTGGAAGGCTGTCACCGCAGGTGCGGCCGCGCGCAACGAGGCGCTGCGGGCAGCGAAATACCTCGGTCGCGCGCTCTGGCGACGATGGAGCGGATACCACCGCCGGAGCCGCGTCGAGATATGAGCCGGGCCAGAAAACGATCCGGTGGATCGTTTTCCCGGCGATTGGATGCACTGTGTGAAACTACTGGGTCAGCGCCTCATGGCGCGGGACTTCGACCGTCAGGTCGCTGAGTTCCAGGTCCGTGTTGTCGTCCTGAACGGCTTCACCGCCCTCGGCATCCCCGTCACAAAGGTCGCGGGATAAGTCTGTCCGGGAGAAGGGGCAGTCCGACCGTCAGTCAATTTGTGCAACAGAGCCAGTCCCCGCAACCAAAATCCTAAAACAACATCGACGCACCAAGAGCCACCCTCGGGTGGCTTTTTGCGTTCGCATCCCGGACGGGCGAAGCAGACGGGGAACGGGAGGGACGCGACCGCCCCGAAGCGCCACGCCAACCCAGCCCCCTCAACGCCCCGGTTTCCCCAGTCGCTGATGTTGTTCGCGCAGCACTTCGGACATCAGTTCGTGGCATCGCGCGGCGACCGGCAACAGGCGGCGGCTCGCCAGTTTGATCAGCGAATAGGGTGCGACCACGACGGTTTCGATGATGTCGAGTTGCACCAGATCGAGATGGGTGCCGGTCAGCAGATCGGCCACCTCCTGGCTGACCGGCGTCACCACCTCGCGGTCTTGCAGCAGCGACAGCACGACCAGAAGCGAGGCCGTGTTGGTGACGTTGCGCGGCGGCTGCACCCCGAGGGCGAGGAAGGCATCGTCGAGCGCCTGCCGCATCGGGGCGCCGGGGCTTTGCATGACCCATTCACCCTGCGCCAGATCGCGCAACCCGATCCGGCTGCGTCCGGCAAAGCGGTTGTCGCGATGGGCGATGATGCGCACCCGCTCGCCGATGGCGCGTTGCAGGTGGAAATCCGAGGTCTTGGCCCCGACCGGCAGCCGCCCCAGCATCATGTCGTGCCGCAGCCCGATCAGACCCTTGATCAACTCTTCGCTGGGCCCGACGTCGATGTGCAGGTCGACTTCGGGCGCCAGCGCCTTCAGCCGCCGGATCGCCGGAACCACCAGACCGACCGCCGCCCCGGTGACGGCGCCGATCCGCACCACCCCGGCATGGCCCAGCCGAAGCTTTTCGACGGCCACGGCCGCCGATCCGATTTCATCGAGAACGTTGCGGGCGTGGCGGGCAAGACCGTCACCAACCGGCGTCAGCGTCATGCCCTTCGGGTGCCGTTCGAACAGCGCGGTGCCGACGATCGCCTCGATCTCGGCCAGTGCCCGCGAGGCGGCGGGCTGCGTCATGGCAAGGCTTTCCGCCGCCAGCGATACCTGACCCCGATCCGCGATCGCGGTGATCAGGCGCAGATGCTTGATTTGCAGGTGGTTGGCGAGGGTGCTGGGCATCATGGATACCGGAAATGATATGCATTACGTGCAAAAGGTAATTTGAATGATATGCCGAGCCAAGTCTAGTCTGGCGCGCGGACGGGATCGACCGGCCGCAATACGCCTGCGGTGACAACGGGCAAGAGCCCGGCGACCGACAGGGAAAGGGAGGAATGACATGAAGACATTTACCGCCGCTCTGGCGTCGCTGGCGCTTGGCGCGCTGCTTGTCGCCGGGCCCGCCCTCGCGCAGGACAAGGGCACCATCGGGATCGCGATGCCGACCAAATCCTCGGCGCGCTGGATTTCGGACGGCAACTCGATGGTCAAGCTGTTCGAGGCCGCGGGCTACAAGACCGACCTGCAATACGCCGAGGATGACATCCCCAACCAGCTGAACCAGATCGAGAACATGATCACCAAGGGTGACAAGGTTCTGGTGATTGCGGCGATCGACGGCACGACGCTGTCGAACGCGCTGGACAATGCCGCGGCGGCGGGGATCAAGGTTATCGCCTATGACCGGCTGATCAAGGGCGACAAGAACGTCGACTATTACGCCACGTTCGACAACTTCAAGGTGGGCGTCGAGCAGGCCAATTCGCTGGTCACCGGCATGAAGGAACGCTTTCCGGGCGTGAAGCCCTGGAACGTCGAGCTGTTCGGCGGCTCGCCCGACGACAACAACGCTTTCTTCTTCTACAACGGCGCGATGTCGGTCCTGCAGCCGATGATCGACGCGGGCGACATCAAGATCGTGTCGGGTCAGATGGGCATGGACAAGGTCGGCACGCTGCGCTGGGATGGCGCGGTGGCGCAAGCGCGGATGGATAACCTGCTGTCGGCCAACTATACCGACAAGCATGTGAACGGCGTGTTGTCGCCCTACGATGGCCTGTCGATCGGCATCCTGTCGTCGCTGAAAGGCGTGGGCTACGGCACCGGCGATCTGAAGATGCCGATCGTCACCGGGCAGGACAGCGAGATCCCGTCGATCAAGTCGATCATCGCGGGCGAGCAGTATTCCTCGATCTACAAGGACACCCGCGAACTGGCGAAGGTGACGGTGGGCATGGTCAACGCGCTGATGGCGGGTTCCACGCCCGAGATCAACGACACCACGACCTACAACAACGGCGTGAAGGTCGTGCCGTCCTACCTGCTGCAGCCGGTGGAAGTGGACAAGACCAACTACGAGAAGATCCTCGTGGGTGGCGGCTACTACACGGCCGACCAGCTGAAGTAAGCGCGTCCGGTCGACCCGACCCTGCCGCTCTCCCCGCGGCGGGGTCACCTTGTCCTTGCACATATCGGATGGCGCCATGGTCCCGATCCTCGAGATGCGCGGCATCACCAAGTCCTTTCCCGGCGTGAAAGCGCTGGACAACGTCACCCTCTCGGTCAGCCCCGGCGAGATTCACGCGCTGGTGGGTGAAAACGGCGCGGGCAAATCGACCCTGATGAAGGTGCTGTCGGGCGTCTATCCCTACGGCAGCTACGACGGCGACATCCTGTTCGAGGGCCAGCCCGCCCGGTTCGCGGGCATCCACGACAGCGAAGCCCGTGGCATCATCATCATCCATCAGGAACTGGCGCTGGTGCCGTTGCTGTCGATCGCCGAGAACATCTTTCTCGGCAACGAAATCACCCGCCGCGGCGTGATCGACTGGCACGAGACCTATCGGCGCACCGAGGCGCTGCTGGCCAAGGTCGGGCTGGACGAAAGCCCCGCCGCGCGGGTCGACAGTCTTGGTGTCGGCAAGCAGCAATTGGTCGAGATCGCCAAGGCGCTGTCGAAGAAGGTCAAGCTGCTGATCCTCGACGAACCGACCGCCGCCTTGCAGGAATACGACAGCCAGAAGCTGCTGGACCTGCTGCTGGAGTTCAAGGCCGAGGGGATCACCTCGATCCTGATCAGTCACAAGCTGAACGAGGTCGGCCGCGTCGCCGACCGGCTGACCGTGCTGCGCGACGGCGCGACCGTCTCGGGCATGGGGCGCGACGAAATCTCGGAGGCGCGCATCATCCGCGACATGGTGGGGCGCGACATGGCCCACCGTTTCCCCGCCCGCACCCCGAACCCCGGCGAGACGTTGCTGGACGTGCGCGACTGGTGTGTGTTCCACCCGACCCACGCCGACCGCAAGGTGATCGACGGCGCCAGCCTGACGGTACGGCGCGGCGAGGTGGTGGGCATCGCGGGGCTGATGGGGGCCGGGCGCACCGAATTCGCCATGAGCCTCTTCGGCCAAAGCTGGGGTCAGCGCATCACCGGGCAGGTGACGCTGGGCGGCAAACCGGTCGATCTGTCGACCGTGCCCGCCGCCATCCGCGCCGGGCTGGCCTATGTGACCGAAGACCGCAAGGCGCTTGGCCTGGTGCTGGACGAAACCATCCTGCGCAACACCTCGCTGGCCAACCTGCCGGGCGTTTCGACCCGCGGGGTGATCGACGCCAACCGCGAACGCCGGGTGGCCGAGGATTACCGCACCGCGCTTGGCACCCGGACGCCCACGGTGTTCCAGAAGGTGGTGAACCTGTCGGGCGGCAACCAGCAAAAGGTGGTGCTGGCCAAGTGGCTCTTTACCGATCCGCAGGTGCTGATCCTGGATGAACCGACGCGCGGCATCGACGTCGGCGCGAAGTATGAGATTTATGCGATCGTCAACCAGCTGGCCGAACAGGGCCGCGGGGTGATCCTGATCTCGTCGGAAATGCCCGAGCTTCTGGGCATGTGCGACCGGATCTATGTGATGAACAAGGGCGCCTTCGTCGGGGAACTGACCCGCGCCGAGGCAAGTCAGGAGCGGATCATGGCGACGATCATGGCCGCCGAAACCGGCGTGGCGGGAGGCGCATGAGAATGGCGGGAAAGACGGGCACCATCGGGGCCTACCTGAAGAACAACATGCGGCAATACGGGATGCTGCTCGCCCTCGTCGCGATCATGATCTTCTTTCAGTTCATGACCGACGGCACGCTGATGAAGCCGGTCAACCTGACCAACCTGTTCCTGCAAAACAGCTACATCGTCATCATGGCGCTGGGGATGCTGCTGGTCATTGTCTCGGGGCATATCGACCTTTCGGTGGGCTCGGTCGTGGGCTTCGTCGGCGGGCTGGCGGCGGTGATGCTGGTGCAATGGCACTGGCCGGTGCTGGTGGCCGTGGCGGCGTCGCTGGCGGTGGGCGTACTGATCGGCGCCGCGCAAGGCTACTGGGTCGCCTACTGGCGCATCCCCTCGTTCATCGTGACGCTGGCCGGAATGCTGGTGTTTCGCGGCGCGACGCTGTGGCTGCTGAATGGCCAGTCGGTCGGGCCGTTCCCGAAGGTGTTCCAGTTGCTCTCGACCGGTTTCGTGCCCGACGTGCTGCCCGATCTGGCGCCGCTGCTGGGGCTGGCCCGGTTCAACGCGACCGCGTTCCTGCTGGGGCTGGCGATGGCGGCGACGATCCTGATCCTTGCCAGCCGGGGCCGCGCCCGCGCCGCCGCGCATGGCATGGCGGATGAACCGTTCGGGTTTTTTGTCGGCAAGAACGGGCTGATCGCGGTGGCGATCGTCTACATCTCGTTTCTGCTGGCCACCTACCGGGGCCTGCCGAACGTGCTGATCACAATGGCGGTGCTGATCGTGCTTTACATGTTCATCACCAACTCGACCACCATCGGCCGCCGCATCTACGCCATCGGCGGCAACGAAAAGGCGGCCAAGCTTTCAGGCATCAACACCGAACGGCTGGTGTTCCTGTCCTTCGCCAACATGGGGTTTCTGGCCGCGCTGGCCGGGCTGATCTTCGCCGCGCGGCTGAACACCGCGACGCCCAAGGCGGGCGTGTCGTTCGAGCTGGACGTGATCGCCGCCGTCTTCATCGGCGGGGCCTCGATGTCGGGCGGGGTCGGCACCATCGTCGGCGCGGTCATCGGCGCCTTCATCATGGGCGTCATGAACAACGGCATGTCGATCCTCGGGATCGGCATCGACTACCAGCAGGTCATCAAGGGGCTCGTTCTGCTCATGGCGGTGATCTTCGACGTCTACAACAAGTCAAAATCGACCTGAGGCCAAGATGCACCTGACCCAACTGAAAGACGGCGGCGTGATCTGCCGCGATGGCGGCGCGGCATACCATGTGCCCGGTTCGACCACGATCTATGCGCTGGCGCAGGAAGCGATCGCCGCGGGCACCGGGCTGGCCGAAACCGTCGCCGCGAAAGGGCAGGGCGAGGCCGCCTATCTGGCCCGCCTGCTCGACGCCGGCCGGATCGACACGCCGCTGCGCCACCCCGACCCCGCGCACCTGCATCTGACCGGCACCGGGCTGACCCATACCGGGTCGGCCTCGGCACGCGACGCGATGCATGCCGATACCGCGGGCATGACCGACAGCATGAAGATGTTCCGCATGGGCATCGAGGGTGGCAAACCCCCGGTGGGGGTGGAAGGCGTGCAACCCGAGTGGTTCTACAAGGGCAACGGCACCACGCTGGCCGGGCCCGGTGATCCGCTGATCTCGCCCGGCTTTGCCAAGGACGGCGGTGAGGAACCAGAGATCGCGGGGCTCTACATCATCGGCCCGGATGGCACGCCGTTCCGGTTGGGCTTTGCGCTGGCGAACGAGTTTTCCGACCACGTCACCGAGAAGGGCAACTATCTGTGGCTGGCGCATTCCAAGCTGCGCCCGGCCTCGGTCGGTCCCGAGTTGCGGCTGGGCGCCTTGCCACAGGATATTCGCGGCGCCTCGCGTATCCGTCGCGACGGCGCGGTGATCTGGGAAAAGCCATTCCTGTCGGGCGAGGCGAACATGTCGCACTGGATCGCCAACCTCGAACACCACCATTTCAAATACGCGCTGTTCCGCCAGCCGGGCGACGTGCACATCCACATGTTCGGCACTGCAACGCTGAGCTTTGCCGATGGCATCCGCACCGAGACGGGTGACCGGTTCGAGATTTCAACGCCCGACTTCGGGTTGCCGCTGATCAACCCGCTTGGGCAAGAGCCGACGCGCGAGATCGCCGTCCGCCAGCTCTGAAAGGAAACGCTTTGACCTTCGTCCCCGCCAAATGGCCCCGCAAGCTTCGCTCGCAAACCTGGTTTGGCGGCACCACCAAGGACAACATCTACCACCGCAGCTGGATGAAGAATCAGGGCCTGCCCGCCGACCTGTTCGACGGCCGCCCGGTGATCGGCATCTGCAACACATGGAGCCAGATGACGCCCTGCAACGCGCATCTGCGCGACCTCGCCGAACGCGTGGCGCATGGCATCTACGAGGCGGGCGGGCTGCCGCTGGAGTTCCCGGTTTTCTCGACCGGCGAGTCCGCGCTGCGACCCACCGCGATGATGTTCCGCAATCTGGCGGCGATGGACGTGGAAGAGGCCATTCGCGGCAACCCGATGGATGGGGTCGTGCTGCTGGCGGGCTGCGACAAGACCACCCCCGCCTGCCTGATGGGCGCGGCCTCGGTCGATCTTCCGGCCATCGTCGTCTCGGGCGGCCCGATGCTGAACGGCTGGTTCCGGGGCGAGCGGGTGGGGTCCGGCACAGCACTCTGGCAAATGTCCGAAGCGGTGAAGGCGGGCACCATGTCCAAGGAGGATTTCCTTGAGGCCGAGGCCGCGATGAGCCGCTCTCCGGGGTCGTGCAACACGATGGGCACCGCCTCCACCATGGCCTCGATGGCCGAGGCGCTGGGGATGGCGCTGTCGGGCAATGCCGCGATTCCGGCGGTGGACAGCCGCCGCCGCGTGATGGCGCATCTGACCGGGCGGCGCATCGTGCAGATGGTGAAGGACGACCTGAAACCGTCGAACATCCTGACCAAACAGGCGTTCGAGAACGCGATCCGCACCAATGGCGCGATCGGCGGGTCAACCAACGCGGTGATCCACCTTCTGGCCATCGCCGGCCGCGTCGGCGTCGACCTGACGCTGGACGACTGGGACCGCTGCGGGCGCGATGTGCCGACCATCGTCAACCTGATGCCCTCGGGCAAATACCTGATGGAAGAGTTCTTTTATGCCGGTGGTTTGCCGGTCGTCATCAAGGCGCTTGGCGATGCGGGCAAACTGCACCGCGACGCGATCACCGTCTCTGGCAGCGGCATCTGGGACGAGGTGAAGGACGTGCGCAACTGGAACGAGGACGTGATCCGCCCCATCTCCGATGCGCTGACCGATCATGGCGGCATCGCGGTGCTGCGCGGCAACCTCGCCCCTGGCGGCGCGGTGCTGAAACCCTCGGCTGCCAGTGAACATCTGATGGTGCACCGGGGCCGCGCCGTGGTGTTCGAGGACATCGACGATTACAAAGCCCGCATCAACGACGAGGCGCTGGAGATCGACGAGACCTGCGTCATGGTGATGAAGAACTGCGGGCCGCGCGGGTATCCGGGCATGGCAGAGGTCGGCAACATGGGGCTGCCGCCCAAGGTGCTGCGCAAGGGGATCACCGATATGGTGCGCATCTCTGATGCGCGCATGTCCGGCACCGCCTATGGCACCGTGGTTCTGCACACCTCGCCCGAGGCGGCGCGCGGCGGGCCGCTGGCGGTGGTGCAGACCGGCGACATGATCGAACTGGACGTGCCGAACCGGCGCATCCACCTCGACATTCCCGAGGCGGAGCTTTTGGCGCGGCTAGCCGCGTGGAGAACCGCGACCGAGCGGCCTTCGGGTGGCTGGGCGCAGTTGTATCACGACCATGTGGAAGGGGCCGATACCGGCGCCGACATGGACTTCCTGAAAGGCTGCCGCGGCAATGCCGTGGGCCGCGACAGCCATTGAAAGGCCAGCCATGACCCATCCCATCCCCGTCGCCGTGGTTGGCGTCGGCAAGATCGCGCGTGACCAGCATCTGCCCGCCATCGCGGCCAACCGTGATTTCCGGCTGGTGGCGGCGGTGTCGCGCCATGGCACCGTGGCGGGGGTGCCGAACTTCACCGATTTCGACGCCTTTCTGGCCGAGGGACCGCAGGCTGCCGTGGCGCTGTGCACCCCTCCGGCGGTGCGGCTGGACATGGCGCTGAAAGCCATCGCCGCCGGTCGCGACCTGCTGATCGAAAAGCCCCCCGCCGCGACGCTGGGCGAGATCGAGACGATCATCGCCGCCGCGCGCACCGCAGGCGTCACGCTGTTCGCGACGTGGCATTCCCGCTTTGCCCCCGCGGTGGCGCCGGCAAAAGCCTGGCTCAGCGGCCGCGTCATCGACAGCGTCACCATCACCTGGAAGGAAGACGTGCGCCGCTGGCATCCGGGGCAGGACTGGATCTGGCAGCCCGGCGGCTTCGGCGTCTTTGATCCCGGAATCAACGCCCTGTCGATCCTGACCGAGATCCTGCCCGGCTCGATGCACGTCACCACCGCCACGCTGGAGGTGCCATCGAATTGCGCCACCCCGATCGGTGCGGTGCTGGCGATGACCGGCCCGGCGGGCGTGCCGGTGCAGGCCGCGTTCGACTGGCGCCACGAAGGGTTGCAGACCTGGGATATCGCGGTGGAGGCCGGGGGCCACCAGTTGCGCCTGAGCCTTGGCGGCGCGCAGTTGACGATCGACGGCACCCCGGTCGACGTCGGGCCAGAGGCCGAATATTCCGGCATCTACCGCCGCTTCGCCGACCTGATCGCCGCCCGCGCGAGTGACGCCGACATCGCCCCGCTGCGGCTGTGCGCCGATGCTTTCCTGATCGGCCGCCAGATCGCGGTGGCGCCCTTCACCGGGTGAGTGTCAAGATCTGCGATGGTGCCCCCAGACGGGATCGAACCGCCGACATCTAGTTTACAAAACTAGCGCTCTACCAGCTGAGCTATAGGGGCACACCGCCGATTTAGCAGCGTGCCCCTGCTGCTGCAAGACGCTGGGCCATACTCTCGCCCAACTCTGGTGGTTCATGGAAAGCGGTTTCCCGCGCGACAAAACTTCGTATAGTCGCGCCGGGTGCGGAATGCGGGGCAGGATGAAAGTCGTCTACCATCTCGGGGTGCATTGCACCGATGAACGCAGGCTTGTGACCTGCCTGCGCGCCAATGCCGAGGCGCTGGCCGCCAAGGGGCTGATCGTTCCCGATCCCGAGGTCTACCGCCCGATGCTGCGCAACGTCGTCAACGCGATGAAGGGCAAGCCGTCGACCCCGGAAACCGAGGAAACCATCCTCGACGCCGTGATGGTGCAGGACGAGGCCGAACGCATCGTATTCTCGAACGACGCATTCCTTTGCGTGCGGTCCTGGGTGCTGGGGCGCGGCACGCTTTATGTGGCGGCCGGTGACAAGGTGGCCGGGCTGGTCAATCTGCTGCCCTCGCACGAGGCAGAGATCGCGCTGGCGATCCGCAATCCCGCGACCTTCCTGCCCGCGCTGTTCCAGGCGAGCAAGAACGCGAGTTTTGATGACTTTCTGGGCGGCGCCGATCCGCTGGGGCTAAGCTGGGCCGACGTGATCGGCCGCATCCGCGCCGCCAACCCGACGGTGCCGATCACGCTGTGGTGCGACGAAGATACGCCGCTGATCTGGCCCGAGGTGCTGCGGGCCGTCGCGGGCGCCCCGGCCGATCTGGCGCTGGAGGGTGAAAACGACCTGCTGGCGGGCATCATGTCGGCCGAGGGAATGGCCCGGTTTGATGCTTACCTGAACAACCACCCCGGCCTGACCGCCTCGCAACGCCGCCGGATCGTGGCGGCCTTTCTCGACAAATACGCGCTGGCCGACCAGATCGAGATGGAACTGGACCTGCCGAACTGGGACGAGGCGCTGATCGAGGAATTGTCGGAACGCTACGACGACGACCTTGAGGAAATCGCCGCGATGCCGGGCGTGACGGTGCTGACGCCGTAGCCCGGCCAGATCGCCAAACTCCCGGCGTTGCTCCAGATCAATGTGGAACCCGGCGTGCATGCTATGGAAAGGTCGGCGCGGGCGGTGGGCATTTCCTGCCCCTTCGCGCGAAAGCATGGGGCTGTGTGATGCCGATCGCTGCGGACGATCTTGAAAAGCTGCTGGCGAAAGGCGCCCGCCATCGCCGCTGGCCGCGCTGGATTCTGGCCGGGATCGTCGTTGCGGCGCTGATCGGGGCCGGGCTCTGGTGGCGCGCGGCGGGTACGGCGACCGCCACCGTCTACACGACCGTTCCGGCCCGCGTCGCCGATCTGACGGTGCGGATCACCGCGACCGGAACCGTCGAGCCCACGGACGAGGTGGAGGTGTCGAGCGAGTTGAGCGGCACGATCCTTGCGGTCACGGCGGATTACAACGATCACGTCAGCGCCGGGCAGGTTCTGGCAAAGCTCGACACCGGCAAGTTGCAGGCGACGCTGGATCACGCGCGGGGAACGCTGGCCTCGAAGCAGGCGATGGCGGCGCAATCGGCGGCCACGCTGGCGGAAACGCAAAGCGCCTATAACCGGGTGGCCGAACTGGTGAAACGCGGCTCGGGCACCGATCAGGATTTGCAGACAGCCGGCGCCGCCCTGGCGCGCGCGACGGCTGCGGTCGACATGGCTGCGGCCGACGTGCAAGTGGCACAAGCCGACCTGAGCCTTGACAAGGCGAACCTTGACAAGGCGGCGATCACCTCGCCGATCGACGGCATCGTGCTGGCGCGCAATGTCGAGGCCGGGCAGATCGTCGCCTCGTCCCTGCAGGCGCCGGTGCTGTTCACGCTGGCCGCCGACCTGCGGCGGATGGATCTGAACGTGGCCATCGACGAGGCCGACATCGGCAAGGTCGCCGTCGGCAACAAGGCGGAATTCACCGTCGAGGCCTACCCGGATCGGCGGTTCCCGGCGGAAATCGCACAGGTGCGCTATGCGCCCCAGACGATTGACGGCGTCGTGACCTATCAGGCCGTGCTGTCGATCGACAATGCCGACCTGTCGCTGCGCCCCGGCATGACCGCCACGGCCGTGATCACCGTCACCGAGGTGTCGAAGGCGCTGGTGGTGCCGAACGCCGCGCTGCGTTACACCCCCGCCGCGCCAAAGGCCAAAAGCGGCGGCTCGGGCTTCATCGGCATGCTGATCCAGCCGCCGCATGTTCAGGCGCCATCGGCCACCCCACCCGCAGGCGGGGCGCAGCGGTTGTGGGTGTTGGCAGGCGGCGTCGCGACCCCGGTGGACGTGGTCGCAGGCCAGACCGATGGTACGCTGACGCAGGTCGTCTCGGGCCCGCTGAAGGCTGGCGATGCGGTCATCACCGACGCCACCACGCCATGACCGATGCGGCGCCCCCGATCGCCCCGCCGCTGATCGCGCTGACCGGGATCGGCCGCGTCTATGGCACCGGCGAGGCCGAGGTGCAGGCGCTGCGCGACATCACGCTGTCGATCCGGGCGGGCGAGTTCGTCGCGATCATGGGCCCGTCAGGTTCGGGCAAGTCCACCGCGATGAACATCCTCGGTTGCCTCGATACGCCGACGCGCGGCAGCTACCGCTTTTCCGGGGTTGAGGTCGGCGGGCTCAGCCGCGATCAGCGGGCATTGCTGCGGCGCCATTGTCTGGGCTTCGTGTTTCAGGGCTACAACCTCCTGCCGCGCATGAGCGCGCTGGAGAATGTCGAACTGCCGCTGATCTATCGCGGCATCGCCCGTGGCGAACGCCGTGAACTGGCGCGCGAGGCGCTGACGCGCGTCGGGCTTGAAGGGCGCACCCATCACGATCCCTCGGAACTGTCGGGCGGCCAGCAACAGCGCGTGGCCATCGCCCGCGCCATCGTCGGGCGGCCCGACGTGATTCTGGCGGACGAACCCACCGGCAACCTCGACACCGCCCGTTCGCGCGAGATCATGGACCTGATGACCAGCCTGAACCGGGAGGCGGGGATCACCATCCTGATGGTGACGCACGAGCCCGACATGGCCGAATATGCCGGGCGCGTGGTGCATTTCCTGGATGGCCGCATCGCCCGTGACGGCAGCGGAGGCGCCGATGCTGCTTGAGGCACTTCGGCAGGCGGTGCAGGCGATCCTGCGCAACATGCTGCGGTCTTTCCTGACCGTGCTGGGCATCGTCATCGGCGTGGCGGCGGTGATCGCGATGCTGACGGTCGGGCAGGGCTCGACCACGCAGGTGAAATCCGACGTTGCCAAGCTGGGCAACAACCTTCTGATCGTGCGGCCCGGTCAGGGCGGCGGGCCCGGCGTTTCGGCCGGCACCGCGCCCTCGCTGAGCGAGCGCGACGCTGCCGCGATCGAGGCCGAGGTGCCCGCCGTCAGCACCGCCGCCCCGCTCAGCGCGGGGTCGATGGCGGTTGTGTTCGGCAACCAGAACCACACCACCAACGTGACCGGGACCGACAACCGCTATCTTGCCGCAACCGGCTGGACGATGGCCAAGGGGCGCGACTTCTACGACAGCGATATCCTGTCCGGGGCGGCGGTCTGCATTCTGGGGGAAACGGTCCGGCAGGCGCTGTTTGGCGCGGGCGATCCGATCGGCGCCGATATCCGGTTCCGGCAGGTTTCCTGCCGGGTGGTCGGCCTGCTGGCCCCCAAGGGCGCATCGAGTTTCGGCACCGATCAGGACGATCTGGTCCTGATGCCGCTGCGCGCCTTCCAGCGCCGCATCGCCGGCAATCAGGAGGTGGCGACGATCTTCGCCTCGGTGCGCGACGGGCAGACCACCGACAAGGCGAAGGCCGCCATCGAAGCGCTGATGCGCGAACGCCGCCACATCGGGCCGGGCGAAAACGACGATTTCAACGTCTTCGACCTGAAGCAGATCGCGACGATGCTGACCGGAATCTCCACCGTGCTGACCGGCCTGCTGTCTGCCGTGGCCGGGGTCAGCCTGCTGGTGGGCGGCATCGGCATCATGAACATCATGCTGGTCTCGGTGACCGAGCGCACGCGCGAGATCGGCATCCGTCTGGCGATCGGCGCGACCGAGGCGCAGGTGCTGGTGCAGTTTCTGGTCGAGGCTGTCGTGCTGTCGCTGGCGGGCGGGGTGATCGGCATCCTGACCGGCCTTGCGCTGGGCTTCACCGGGTCGCGCATCTTGCATGTGCCCTTCAGCCCCGACCCCTGGGTGATGCTGCTGGCTTTCGGCTTTTCGGCGGCGGTCGGCGTTATCTTCGGCTTCTTCCCCGCCCGCCGCGCCGCCCGCCTCGACCCGATCGAGGCGCTGCGGCATCAATAGCGTCATTCCGTCGGGTCGGGCACGCCTTCGGACAGTTCCCGCGCCAGAAACCGTTCGAACGCATCAAGGTTGACCGGCTCGAACTGCCCGAACCCCTGCATCCAGACCGAGGCCACGCGCAGCGCATCGGGCTCCAGCTTGCACCACTTCACCCGGCCGCGCTTTTCCTGGCTGATCAGGCCCGCCCCGGCGAGGATCGCGAGGTGCTTCGAGATTGCCGCCAGCGACATCGCGAAGGGTTCGGCCACATCGGTTACGGCCATGTCGTCTTCCAGCAACAGCGACAGGATCGCCCGGCGGGTCGGGTCGGCGAGGGCGGCAAAGACATGGTCGAGCGGATCGGTCATGCGCCATCGTCACCGGGCGCGGCGCGAAGGTCAACCATTCGGTTGAATGTGCGGGCGTGGCGAAACCGGGCGCGCAGGGGGTGCGGCGGATCGGTCCCATCCTGAAAAGCATAGCGAAACCAATATATTACCTGCGATCCTCACCGGTTCGTGACCGCTTGACTCAGATGCCCCCTCTCCGTAAGTTCGCCGCGACCGTCCAAGAGGGTTGTGGCATGGGCGAGACACCGGATGACGAGCGGCTGAAGCGGCTCGACGCACGGATCGCCGAGGCGAAAAAGTCGGTGGCGCCGCCGCCCGCAAAGGATGAGCAACTCCGCCAGGCCGATACGGCATGGCGGATGGTGATTGAGTTGGTGGCCGGTCTTCTGATCGGTTTCGGCATTGGCTACGGGCTTGATGCGGTGTTGCACACCCGCCCGGTGATGCTGTTGCTGTTCACGATGCTGGGGTTTGTGGCCGGGGTGCGGGTGATGCTGCGCACGGCCCGCGATCTCCAGAAGCAGATGACTGGGACGGGGGCGGCATTGCCCGCCAACGACGATGCGGACGAAGGGGAATAAACGTGGCTAACGGCGAAGCGCAGAGCGGCCTGACCCTGCATCCTCTGGAACAGTTCGGGGTTCACCCGCTGTTCGGTGGGCACGAGGTGCATTGGTACACGATCACCAACCAGACGCTCTGGCTGGCGATTGGCGTGCTGTGCGTCTTTGCGCTCTTCGTTGTCGCAGCCAACGCGCGCGCTCTGGTTCCGGGGCGTGGGCAGAATGCGGCCGAGCTGATCTACAGCTTCATCCACAACATGGTCCGGGACGTGACGGGGGAAGACGCGCTTCCCTACTTCCCGTTTATCCTGACGCTGTTCCTCTTCGTTTTCTTCGCCAACACGCTCTCGCTGATCCCGATGAGCTTTGCGGTGACCAGCCATGTGGCGGTGACCGGGATCCTGGCGATCACCGTGTTCCTGTCGGTCACGCTGCTTGGCTTCTTCAAGCATGGCACCCATTTCCTGGACCTGTTCTGGGTCCGCTCGGCGCCGTTCCCGATGCGCTTCGTGCTGGCGCCGATCGAGCTGATCTCGTACTTCGTGCGGCCGGTCAGCCACTCCATCCGACTTGCCGGCAACATGATGGCGGGTCACGCCGTTATCGAGGTTTTCGCCGGCTTTGCCACGATCCTGGTGATTTCGCCCATCTCGATCATCGCGATCACTGCGATGTACGGGCTGGAAGTCCTGGTCGCCGTGGTTCAGGCCTACATCTTCACGATCCTCACCTGCGTCTACCTCAAGGATGCGATGCATCCGTCGCACTGAGCGATCTACTTCCGAAACACTGACCTTCCAACCAAGGAGAATGAACATGTCCCCCGAACTCATCAAGATGGGTGCTTACATCGGTGCTGGTCTGGCCGGTATCGGCTCGGGCGTCTCGGCAATCGGCGTGGGCATCGTTGCCGGCAACTACCTCGCCGGCGCGCTGCGCAACCCCTCGGCCGCTGCTGGCCAGCTGACCTGGATGTTCGTCGGCATGGCGTTCGCCGAAGCGCTCGGGATCTTCTCGTTCCTGGTCGCCATCCTGCTGATGTTCGTCGTCTGATCCCAAACCTGCGCGCCGGCCGGGCAGAGCGCCCGGCCAGGAAAAGGTGAAGGAGGCTGAGATGGCAACTGAAGCGGAAGCAGCCGGTGGCGCCCATAACGTGGCGATGCCGCAGCTCGATTTTTCCACCTATGCCAACCAGATTTTCTGGATGGTGGTGGCGTTGGTGGCGATCTACCTGATCGTGACGCGGCTTGTCGTGCCGCGCATCGGTGGGGTGCTGGCCGAGCGCAGCGACACGATCAACCGCGACATCGCGGCAGCCGAAGAGCTGAAGCGCAAGGCGGTTGCGGCCGAGACGGCCTATAACAAGGCGCTGGCGGATGCCCGTGCCGAAGCGGCCAAGATCGTCGCGGCGGCCAAGGCCGATATCCAGAAGGATCTCGACGCGGCAACCGCGCGGGCGGACGCACAGATCATGGCCAAGGCGGCGGAATCCGAAAAGCGTATCGCGGACATCCGCGACCACGCGCTGGAAAGCGTCACCGAGGTTGCGCGCGACACCGCGGGCGAGATCGTGGCGCATTTCGGCGGCAGCGTGGATGCGGGCGCGGTCGGCGACGCCGTTGCCGCGCGGCTGAAGGGGTAAGGCGATGAAACGACTGGCGATCCTTGCGATCCTCGCGGCAGCCCCGGCTTTGGCGGAGGAGCCCTCGGGCCCCTTCTTCTCGCTGCACAACCCGCCCTTCGTGGTGCTGATCTCGTTCCTCGTGTTCGTGGGCATCCTGCTTTACGCCAAGGTTCCGGCGATGGTCGGCGGAGCGCTGGACAAGCGCGCCGACCAGATCCGCAAGGATCTGGAAGAGGCGCGGCTGCTGCGTGAAGAAGCGCAGATGATCCTGTCCTCCTACGAGCGCAAGCAGAAGGAAGTGCAGGCGCAGTCTGACCGCATCGTGGCGAGCGCGCGCGAAGAAGCGACGGCAGCGGCCGAGCAGGCCAAGGCCGATCTGGCCGCCTCGATTGCCCGCCGTCTGGCGGCGGCCGAGGATCAGATCGCCTCGGCGGAAACCGGTGCGGTGCGTGCGGTGCGCGATCGCGCCGTGTCGGTGGCGGTGGCTGCGGCGGGCGACCTGCTGGCCAAGCAGATGACCAAGACGGCGGCGAATGCGCTGATCGACCAGGCCATCGGCGATGTCAGCGCCCGGCTGAACTGAGCCGCGGGCGAGACCTGTCATTGGCCCGGCCATCGTGCCGGGCCTTTCGATTCCGGGGGGTAGCATGATTGCAGAGTGGTTTACGACCCACCCCGTCGCGCCGGGCGTTCACCTGACGGCGGAGCCGGCGGTGCACGATTTCTTTCGCGCCAACCTGTACACCGTCACCGGGCGCGACCGCGACCTGCAGGTTGATTTCGGCGTTGGCGTCGCGCCGCTTGCCGCCGCGCTGCCGCTGTCGGGGCGCCCGGTTCTGGCGGTTGCGACCCATGCCCATGTCGATCACGTTGGCGGCTTTCACGAATTCGCCGCCCGCGCGGGTCACGCCGCTGAAGCCGCGAGTTTCGCCGCGATGGATGAGCCCGGCACGCTGCAATCCTGGTTCGGGCAAGAGCGGGCGGGGCCAAGCCTTGCGCGGCTGCCCTCGCCTAGCTTTCGCCTTGCCGACTGGGCGCTGATCCCCGCGCCGCTGACCGAAACGCTGGCCGAAGGCGGCGTGATCGACCTTGGCGACCGCCGGTTTGCCGTGCTGCATCTGCCCGGCCATTCGCCGGGCTCCATCGGCCTTCTCGACGAGGCCGCGGGGCTGCTGATCGCGGGCGACGCGATCTATCAGGGCGGTCTGGTCGACGACATCCCCGGCGCCGACATCGGCGCTTATTGCGCCACGATGGAACGGCTGCGACACCTCGATTGCGCGCTGGTTCTGGGCGGTCACGGCGATCCGATGACCCGGCCGCAGATGCAAGCCATCGCTGAAGGGTATCTGCGCGCGCGCGGCTAGCGGCTACCGGCCCTGTTCGTGCACGAACCGCTGGCGCGCGATCTCTTCGTTGCGATCCGCCTTCAACTGCGCCCTCAACGCCGCCTCGACATAGTCCAGATGCGCCTCGACCGCCGCCCGCGCGGCCTGGGGATCGCGCGCTTGGATCGCATCGTTGATCGCCCGGTGCTGGTCCAGCAGGGCGCTGCGCGTGGTGCGCTGCTTGAACATGACCTGACGGTTGTAGAACACGCCTTCGCGCAGCAGATCGAACATCGAGCGCATCATGTGCAGCATGATCACGTTATGGCTCGCCTCGATGATGGCCATGTGGAATTCGGCGTCCAGCCGCGCCTCGTCGGTCGGGTTGCGCTTGGAATGCGCGGCTTCCATTTTGGCAAAGACACTTGCCACCACCTTCAGGTCGGTGTCCGACCCGTTGGTCGCCGCCCGTTCGGCCGTCAGCCCCTCCATGTCGCGGCGGAACGAGAGGTAGTCGAACACCGCATCCTCGTGGCTGGAGAACAGTTCCACCAGCGCGGGCGAGAAGGCCGAGCCGAGCACGTCGGCGACGAAGATGCCCGCCCCGGCCCGCGCGGTCAGCAACCCGCGTTCCTGCAATTCGGCCACCGCGTCGCGCAGCGAGGGGCGCGAGACGCCCAGCATCTCGGACAGTTCACGTTCCGACGGCAGACGCTCGCCGGGGCGCAGGATGCCGCGCAGGATCAGAAGCTCGATCTGGCGGACGACGGCGGTAGACAGCTTTTCGGGTGTGACCTTCTGGAACGGCATATGACACCTTGGATTGGTCAGATCATATGACCGCATTGGCGCGCGCCCGTCCAGCACACAAACGACCGGGCCTTGGCCCGGCCGTTCCTGCGCGGTGGATGGGCCGCGTCAGCCGTTGTTGGGGTGGATGTGGATTTCAACGCGGCGGTTCTGCGCCCGGCCTTCGGGCGTCAGGTTGGTGGCGACCGGCTGGCTTTCGCCGCGCCCGTAGGCGATCAGGCGGCTCGCCCGCACGCCGTCCTGCAGCAGGATGGCCGAGACCGCATCGGCGCGGCGTTGCGACAGATCCTGATTGTAGGTGGCGGTGCCCACATTGTCGGTATGGCCGATCACCGTCACCAGGCTGTCGGGGTACTGCCGCAGGTTCTGCGCCACGGCGGCAAGTTCGCGTTGCAGGCTGGGCTGAACCTCGGTCGAGTCGGTCGCGAACAGGATATCCTGCGGCATCGACACCACCAGTTCGTTGCCGGTGTTCACCACGGTAATGTTGTCATCGCCAAGCCCGCTGCGCAGATCCTTCGCCTGCCGATCCAGCGCGCCGCCCGCGATGGCCCCGACCACGCCGCCCGCCGCGGCCCCCACCACCGTCTTGCCAAAGGCGCCGCGCCCGCCGCTCAACGCGCCGGCAAGGCCACCGACGACGGCGCCGGTGATGGCACCGGTCCGGGCGTTGGCGTTGGGATCGTTGGGGTTGCTGTAGCCATAGCCCTGATCCGACATGCACCCTGACAGCGCGAACGCGCCGACGGCGGCCAAAAGAAGGGGGGTCTTCACGAACATCTGCTTTGCCTCATCGCTGCGCCGGGCCCTGTCTCCGGGCTTTCGCCGCACTATAGGATATGCCGTGACCGGATAACAGCAGCCCCGCAGGCCCGGCGGGTTATCGCCCATCACGAGGCGGCGAGGTCACCCGCTTCGGCCCGCGCCGCTTCCCAGGCCAGGATCGCGCGTTTCACCGGCAGACCCCAGTGATAGCCGCCCAAGGCGCCGGTGGTGCGCAGCGCCCGGTGGCAGGGAATCAGCAGGCTGATCGGATTGCGCCCCACCGCCGTGCCCACCGCCCGCTGCGCTGCGGGGTGCCCCACCGCGCGGGCAAGGTCGGTGTAGGTCGTCACGTGGCCCGAGGGGATGTGTAGCAGCGCCTCCCACACCTTGATCTGGAACGGCGCGCCGATCAGGTAAAGCGGCGTCGGTGCCGTCGCATCCGCGCCGAAGGCCGCCAGCACCCAGGGCCGCAGCATCATCGGGTCTTCGACGAAATCCGCCTTGGGCCAGCGGTGGATCAGGTCGGTCATGGTCGCTTCCGCGCCGGTTTCGGCGGCAAAGCCGATGCCGCAGATGCCCTTGTCGGTGCCCATCACCAGCGCCGCGCCAAAGGGACTGTCGAACCAGCCCCAGAAGATGGTCAGCCCCTCGCCGCCCTTGGCATAGTCGCCGGGGCTCATCGCCTCCCACCGCAGGAACAGATCGTGCAGCCGCCCGGTGCCGGAAAGCCCGGCCTCCAGCGTCGTTTCCAGCACGGTATGCCGTTCGGTCAGCAGGCGGCGGGCAAGGTCCAGCGTCAGGTATTGCTGATACCGTTTGGGCGACACGCCGACCCAGGCCGAGAACGTGCGCTGGAAATGCGCCGGGCTGATGCCCATCCGGGTCGCCAGATCGTCCAGCGACATTTGCGGCCCGCCCTCCTCGATCAGCGCAAGCGCGCGGGCGATGACCTTGTAGTGGTAGGCGGGGCTGTCGATATCAAGCGGCATGGCATCTCTCCTTGATCCCAAACTAGGCGGCCAAAACCCCGCGCGCGACCCGAAAACTGCGCTTTGCCGCAGGGCGCGCGCTTGTCTGCCCGCAGCGGGCAGGGCATACCGGCGCAGATGGCACAGCAACTCGACTACCTCACCATGCGCGAGATCTTTCGCCGGTTTCAGGCCCGGGAGCCGGAGCCGAAGGGCGAGCTTGAGCATCTGAACGCCTATACCCTGCTGGTGGCCGTCGCCCTGTCGGCGCAGGCCACCGACGCGGGGGTGAACAAGGCCACCCGCACGCTGTTCCAGATCGCCGACACGCCGCAGAAGATGCTCGCGCTTGGCGAGGATGGTCTGATCGAGCATATCAAGACCATCGGCCTGTTCCGCAACAAGGCGAAGAACGTCATCCGGATGAGCCAGATTCTGGTCGACGATTACGATGGCGAGGTGCCGTCTTCGCGCGCCGCGCTGCAATCGCTGCCGGGCGTCGGCCGCAAGACGGCGAACGTCGTCCTGAACATGTGGTGGCACCTGCCCGCGCAGGCGGTTGATACCCACATCTTCCGCGTCGGCAACCGCACCGGCATCGCCCCCGGCAAGGACGTCGAAACCGTCGAGCGCGCGATCGAGGATAACGTGCCCGCCGAATTCCAGGCCCATGCGCATCACTGGTTGATCCTGCACGGCCGCTATATCTGCACCGCGCGCAAACCCCGCTGCGGCGATTGCCTGATCCGCGATCTTTGCACCTACGAGGACAAGACCCCATGAAGCAGTTTCAGGTCGTCGGCATCGGCAATGCGATGGTCGACGTGATTTCTCACGCGACCGAGGCGGCGCTTGCCGACATGGGGGTGCAGAAGGGGATCATGCAGCTGATCGACATGCCGCGTGCCGTCGACCTTTACGGCCGCATCGGCCCGGCGGAAGAGGTTTCGGGCGGGTCCGCCGCCAACACGATCGCGGGCATTGCCCAGCTTGGCGGCCGCACCGCTTATGTCGGCAAGGTGAAGGATGACCAGTTGGGCGCGATCTTCGCGCATGACCTGCAGGCCCAGGGCGCGGTTTACCAGACCGCCCTTGCGCCGAAGACGACCGAACAGGAAACCGGGCGCTGCATCATCCTTGTGACGCCGGATGGCGAGCGGTCGATGAATACCTATCTTGGCGTGACCGAATTTCTCTCGCCGTCCGACATCGACGAGGCGCAGATGGCGCAGGCCGAGTGGATCTATCTTGAAGGCTACCGTTTCGACGGGCCGGAAAGCCACGAAGCTTTCGCGCGGGCCATCGCCGCCTGCAAGGCGGCGGGCGGTCGGGTCTCGCTGACCCTGTCCGACCCGTTCTGTGTCGAGCGTCACCGCGACGCCTTCCGCCGCATGATCCGCGACGATGTCGATCTCTTGTTCGCCAACCGCGCCGAACTGATGTCGATGTACCAGACCGACGATTTAGGCACTGCCATGCGGGCCGCGAGTGCCGAGGTTTCCATCGTCGCCGCCACCGAAAGCGAAAAGGGCGCCCATGTGCTTTGGGATGGGCAACACCGCCCGGTGCCCGCGATCCCGACCAAGATCGTCGACGCCACCGGCGCGGGCGATCTGTTCGCGGGCGCCTTCCTCTGGGGCCTTGCCGAAGGGCGCGATCTGGAAACTTGCGGCCGGATGGGCTGCATCGCGGCGTCAGAGATCATCAGCCACATCGGCGCCCGCCCCGAGGCCGATCTGCGCGCCCTGTTCCAGCGCCACGGCGTGCTTTAGGCGCGCGAATGGCGATCACCCTCACCGCGCTGACGGACCTCGCCACCCTCGGCTTCGACACGATCATCGACGTCCGCTCGCCCGCCGAGTTCGAGGATGACCATATCCCCGGCGCGATCAGCCTGCCGGTGCTTGACAACGCGGAACGGGCGCGGGTCGGCACGATCTACAAGCAGGTGAACCCGTTCACTGCCCGCAAGATCGGTGGCGCGCTGGTGGCCCGCAACGCCGCCCTCCACATCGAAGGCCCGCTGGCCGACAAGCCCGGCGGCTGGCGCCCGTTGGTCTACTGCTGGCGTGGCGGGCAACGCTCTGGCTCGTTCGCGACGATCCTCAGCCAGATCGGCTGGCGCACCGAAACCATCGCGGGCGGCTACAAGGCTTACCGGTCGCTGGTGGTGCAGGCCTGCTACGACACCCCCATCGCCTCGCCGGTCGTCCTGCTCGACGGCAACACCGGCAGCGCCAAGACCGAGCTTTTGCACCTGCTGGCGGCGCGTGGCGTGCAGGTGATCGACCTTGAGGGGATGGCGAACCATCGCGGCTCGCTCTTCGGCGCGATGCCGGGCGGCCAGCCCGGGCAGCGGGCGTTCGAAAGCCGCCTTGCCGCCGCGCTCGCCGCGCTCGATCCGGCCCGGCCGGTGGTGATCGAGGCGGAATCGAGCAAGGTCGGCAACCGCGCCCTGCCATCGCCGCTGTGGAAGGCGATGTGCGCCGGGCCGCGCCTGCACATCGCCGCCCCCCGCGCCGCCCGCGCCCGTTACCTTGCCCGCGCCTATGCCGACCTGACCGAGGATGCGGCGCAGCTTGCCCGCGTCATCGACCTTTTGCGTCCGCTTCACGCCGCCGAGGTGATCCACCGCTGGCACGCGCTTGCCGCCACCGGCGCCTTTGCGCAACTCGCCGACGAGTTGATGGCCCGCCACTACGACCCGCGCTACGACAAGCAACGCGCCCGCACCGCGACCGAGGCCGGCGACATCTTCGCCACTGACGAACTGACGCCAGAGGCGCTTGAGCGCCTCGCCGACCGTCTTGCGGCACGCGTCACCGCACCGTCATGAACGGTGCCCCCGCGCTGATCCGCCCGATGATCGCGGCCTCTTCCCCGGCCTCGCGCAACTGGGCCAGAAGCCGTTCGGCAACCGCGCCCGGCACCGCCGCCAGCAGCCCACCACCGGTTTGCGGATCGACCAGCAGCGCCGCTGGCGCCGTATCGGGCGCCGTCATCCGGGGCGCGACGGCGGCCCGGTTCGCGGGGGCGAGGGTCGAGGCATGGCCCGCAGCCGCCAGCGCCTCGGCTCCCGGCAGCAGCGGCACCGCGGCCAGATCAATCTCTGCCGCCACGTTGGAGGCGTCGAGCAGTTCCAGCAAATGCCCGGCCAGACCGAAGCCGGTGACGTCGGTCATCGCATGGGCATCGGGTGTCAGGATCGCGGCCGCGGGTGCCAGGGCGCGCACCATGCTGGCCCAGGCCCCCGCCACCACCCGGCCGGGCGCCGCGCGCTGCATCTCGGCCGCCAGGATCGTTCCGATTCCCAGCGGCTTGGTCAGGATCAACGCATCCCCCGGCTGTGCGCCGGCCTTCGTGACCGGCCGTTCCACCAGCCCGGTCACGGTGAACCCGATCGTCATCTCGGCGCCAACCGAGGTGTGGCCACCGACGATATCGGCCCCCGCCGCCGCGCAGACCTGCGCCGTGGCCGCCATGATTTCGGCCAGCATGTCGGCCTGAACCCGATCCGAGGCGCGCGGCAGCGTCACCTGCACCAGCATCGCCTGTGGCGCGGCGCCCATCGCCCAGACGTCGCCCAGGGCATGGGTCGCCGCGATCCGCGCCATCAGGAAAGGATCGTCGCAGAAGGCCCGCAGGTGGTCCGTGGTGATGACCTGCCGGGTCGGGCCGAATGCGATCACTGCCGCATCGTCGCCGGGGCCTGACAGCACATCGGGCCGCCGGGGCGCGGGCACGGCGGCCAGTGCCGCGCTCAACGCGCCGGGCCCCACCTTGGCGCCGCAGCCGCCGCAGAGCGGCTTGGCCCCGGCCAGCTCCTCGCGCACGCCAAGGGTCATCGGCATGGGCAGGCGCGGCGCGGGCATTTGCGGCAAGGTGTGGAACATCCGCATGAAGCGCCGGTCGATGCGGTCCTTCCAGCGCCAGAGCCAGCGCCCGTCGAGCCTGAGGCCGAACTTGTCGGCCACCGCCCCCTTGCCGCCGGTCGAGACCAGCTTGAGGTAGTCGCGCTGCGGCCGATAGGCGCGCAGCGGCGCCCCGATCAGCGCGGCGCGCAGGTTGTGGTAAAGCACCGGCGCCTCGCGCACCGCGAAGACGCCGGCCTTGGGGCGCGGCGCATAGCCCAGATGCGCGCAATCGCCCACGGCAAAGATCGCGTCGTCATTGACCGCGCGCAGGGTCGGCGAGACGGTCACGAACCCGTCGACGGTCGTCAGCCCTGTCGCCGCCAGCCAGGGATGCGCCCGCGCCCCCGCCGCGCCCAGCGTGAAGGACGACGGCAGCCTGCGCCCGTCGGACAGCACCACCGCATCGGCGCGAACCTCGGTCGGGGTGATGCCGGTCAGAACCGTCACCCCCGCCGCCTTGAGATGCGCAAGAAGCGCCCGCCGCGCCCCCGCGCCGATGCCCGGCAGCGCCGTCGCCTCGCGTTCCACCACCGTGACGGACGGCGCCGCAACCCCCGCCGCGCGCAGCCGGTGCGCGCTGGCCAGTGCCAGTTCCACCCCGGCGATTCCGCTGCCGATGATCACCACCGCCGCATCGGCCGGGGGCGACGCAACGAACGCCTGCCACCGCGCGGCATAGTCGCCCAGCGGTTTGGCGGCGGTCGCATGATCGCCAAACCCCGGCAGCGTCGGCAGGTCGGAGGTGATGCCGATGTCGATCGAGGCAACATCATAGCGCAGATCCGGCCGCCCCGGCACGGCGATGCGCCGCGCCGCCCGGTCGATGCCGGTTGCGCGGCCGACGATCAGCCGCGCCCCGGCATGGCGAGCCAGTTGCACCAGGTCAATCTCCAGCGCGCTTTGGCGGTAGTGTCCGGCGATCAGGCCCGGCAACATCCCCGAATAGGGCGCAGTGGGGTTCGGGTCGATCACCGTCAGCCGCGTGCCGGGCAGGGGCGCCATGCCCCAACGCAGCAGCACCAGCGCATGGGTATGGCCGCCGCCGATCAGCACAAGGTCGCGGGTCAGGGGGATTTGCGGCTGCATCGGGGTTCCTCGCGGTTGGGTCCGGGGTAGCGCAGACCGGCCCCGATGGCGAGGGGTCAGGGCGACGCGGGCGGCGGCTTTGCCCGCGGGAAACCGGGATATTCCGTCGCGATCCCCGCACATGGCCGTTGTGCGACAGTCGGGGGTCGCTTTGGGGGCTGACGCCGCCGCGGGGCTGGCCTAGATGCGTCAGGCGAACAGGACGGGGCAGGGCATGGCGGTTTTCCTCGGGGTCGATACGGGCGGCACCTATACTGATGCGGTGGTCGTGGACGACGGCGAAAGCCGCGTGATCGCGGCGGCCAAGTCGCTGACGACGCGCGCCAATCTGGCGCTGGGGATCGGCCGGGCGGTGGATGCCGCGCTGGGTCAGGCCGGGCTCAGGCCGCAGGACGTGGCGATGGTGTCCTTGTCGACGACACTGGCCACCAATGCGCTGGTCGAGGGGCAGGGCGGGCGCGTGGCGCTGATCTTCATCGGCTTCGACGCGGCCGACCTGACCCGGCACGGGCTGGCCGAGGCGCTGGGCGGCGATCCGGTGATCGTGCTGTCGGGCGGCCATACCCATGCCGGAACCGAGGCGGCGCCGCTCGACATGGCGCGGCTGGAGGCCGAACTTGCCACCCTTGGGCCGACCGTCGCGGGCTTTGCGGTGGCGGCGCGGTTCGCCGTGCGCAACCCGGCGCATGAACTGGCGGCGGCGGCGGCGGTGCGGAGGTTGACGGGGCGGCCGGTGACCTGCTCGCACGAGCTTTCGGCGCAATTGAACGGGCCCAAGCGTGCACTGACGGCGGTGCTGAACGCGCGGCTGATCGGCATGATCGCGCGACTGATTGACGCCTGCGAGGCGCATCTGGTCGAGGTCGGCATCGCCGCGCCGCTGATGGTGGTGCGCGGCGATGGGGCGCTGATTTCGGCCGCCGTGGCGCGCGAGCGGCCGATCGAGACGATCCTGTCTGGCCCGGCCGCCTCGATCGTGGGCGCGCGCTGGCTGACCGGGGAAAGCGACGCGCTGGTGTCCGACATCGGCGGGACGACCACCGATGTGGCGCTGCTGCGCGGCGGCAAGCCCGAGATCGATCCGATGGGCGCCCGCGTCGGCGGCTGGCGCACGATGGTCGAAGCGGTGGCGATGCGCACCACGGGCCTTGGCGGCGACAGCGAAGTGCATGTGGTTGACGGGCTTTCCGGCGGGTTGCGGCTGGGGCCACGGCGGCTGATCCCGGTGTCGCTGATGGCGGTGGACTGGCCCGAGCTGGTGCATGGCGCGCTGGACCGGGCGCTGGCGTCCGAGGTGGCGGGCGAGGCCGACGGGCGGTTTGTGCTGCCGATGCAGGGGGCCTCGGCCGCGGGGCTGGGCCCGCGCGAGGCGGCGCTGCTGGAACGCATCGGCGGGCGGGCGGCCACGGTCGCCTCGGTCCTGCTGACGCGGCTTGACGGGGCGGCGCTGACGCGGCTGGTGGCGCGCGGGCTGGTGATGCTGTCGGGCGTGACGCCGTCGGACGCCAGCCATGTGCTGGGGCGGCTGGACGCATGGGATACGCGGGCCGCCGAAAAGGCGATGCAGTTGTTCGCGCGCAAGCGCAACGGGCGGGGCGACCGGATCGCGGCAGGACCGGGGCCGATGGCGCTGGCGATCATCGACCAGTTGACCGCGCAGACCGTCGATTGCCTGCTGGAGGCCGCCTTTGCCGAGGATGACCGCAGCTGGGGCGGGGCCGCGCCCGAGGATCTGGCGCGGCATGTGCTGACGCGCGAGGGGCTGCGGCGCGCCGATGGCGTGGTGCAGATCGGCCTGCGTCTGGGCGTTCCGGTGATCGGCCTTGGCGCTTCGGCGCCAAGCTATTACGGCGCGGTGGGCGAACGGCTGGGCACCCGGATGGTGCTGCCGGAACATGCCGGGGTGGCCAATGCCATCGGCGCCGTGGTCGGCCAGGTCGCCATGCATGCCGAGGCGATCGTGACCGCGCCGGGCGAGGGGCGGTTCGTCGCGCATCTGGCGGCGGGGGCGCAGACCTTTGCCGACCGCGATGCAGCGCTGACGGCCACCGAGGCCGCCCTGACGTTGGAGGCGCAGGCCAGGGCACGCGAGGCGGGGGCGGAGGAACTGCGCTTGAGCGTCGAGCGTGACGTGCAGGAGGTCGAGATCGAGGGCCGCCTGATGTTCATCGAGGCCCGGATCCGGGTGACGGCGACCGGGCGCCCGCGCATCGCCGAGGGTGGCGCGGAAGAGCCCGGCCCGGTGCTGGGGGTGTAGGTGCCCTATTCGCCGTAGGGTACCCAGACCGTCTTGACCTCGGTCGCGCGGCGCAGGAAGGCGCGGCCCTCGCCCTCTGGCCCCATCCAGTCGCGGGCCCGCCCGTCATTGACCCAAGTCCGCTTCAGGTTCGCGGCGCTTTCGGCCTCGATCATCCGCGACAGGTTGGCACCGGCGAAGGACCAGACCGCATCCACGTCCATATGCCCGGCCAGCGTCTTGCCCAGGTCGGCCGGGTTGCCGGTGACGATGTTCACCACGCCACCCGGCAGGTCCGAGGTGTCGAGCACCTGATAAAGATCGGTTGCCGCCAGCGGGAACGGCGCCGACGGCACGAGCACGCAGGTGTTGCCCATCGCGATCGCGGGCGCCATCACCGAGATCAGGCCCAGGAGCGGCGCCGCATCCGGGCAAAGCGCGCCGATGACGCCGACAGGTTCGTTCATCGCCAGCGCGATGCCGCGGATCGGCACCGATTTCGCGGCACCATCCCATTTGTCGGCCCATGCGGCGTAGGTAAACAGCCGTTCGATCGCGGCTTCCACCTCTGCCTCGCCGCGGGTGCCGGTCATCGCGTGCAGGCGCGCGGCGAATTCGGCGGCGCGGGCCGAGAGGTTTTCGGCGATGTAATAGATCACCTGCGCGCGGGCGTGGGCGCTGGTCTTGGCCCAGCCCTTGGCGGCATGGGCGGCTTCGACCGCGTTGCGGATGTCCTTGCGGTTGCCAAGCCCGACATGGCCCAGCAGTGCGCCCTTCGGCCCCCAGACGGCGCGGGAATAGCCGCCATCCGGGCGGGCCTGCTTGCCGCCGACGTAAAGCTTGGCTGTGCGGTCGAGGCCGGGCGCCTCTGGCGTGGCGGGTTCGGGGAAGGCGGCAATCGGCTTCAGGGCGCGCGGCTTGGCTGCCGGTTTGAGGTAGGCCAAGAGCCCCTCCCACCCGCCTTCGCGGCCGAAACCGCTTTCGCGCACACCGCCGAACGCGGCGGCGGCGTCGAACATGTTGGTGCCGTTGACCCAGACCACCCCCGCCTTCAGCTTGGGTGCCACGTCCAGCGCAAGGTTGATGTTCTCGGTCCACAGGGTCGCGGCTAGCCCGTAGCGGGTGTTGTTGGCCAGTTCCACCGCCTCGCCCGGCGTGCGGAACGTCATCGACACCAGAACCGGGCCGAAGATTTCCTCCTGCATCAGACGAGAGGCGGCAGAGAGGCCGGTGATCAGCGTCGGCGGGTAGAAACAGCCCGTCGGCACCGGCGTGGCGGCGCGGTACACCTCGCCCTCGTTGCTTCCATCGACCATCGCGGTGATGGCGGCCAGTTGTACCGGGTCGACGATGGCGCCGACGTCGATGCATTTGTCGAGCGGGTCGCCAAGCCGCAACCCGTCCATCCGCCGCTTCAGCTTTTCATGAAAGCGGGCAGCGACGCCTTCCTGCACCAAGAGGCGCGACCCGGCGCAGCAAACCTGACCCTGGTTGAACCAGATCGCATCCACCAGCCCCTCTACCGCGCTATCGAGGTCGGCGTCGTCGAAGACGATGTAGGGCGACTTGCCGCCCAGTTCCAGCGTCAGGGCGATGCCGCGCCCGGCGGTGGCGGTGCGGATCCTGCGGCCGACCTCGGTCGAGCCGGTGAAGGCGATCTTGTCGACCGGCGCCGCAACCAGCGCCGCACCGGTCGCACCATCGCCGGTGACGATGTTCAGGACACCCTTCGGCAGCCCCGCCTCGCGGCTGATCTCGGCGAAGAGGAGCGCGGTGAGGGGGGTGTATTCGGCCGGTTTCAGCACCACGGTGTTGCCGACTGCCAAGGCGGGCGCGACCTTCCAGGCCAGCATCAAGAGCGGGAAGTTCCACGGGATGATCGCGCCGCAGACACCGACCGGGGCCATGCCCGGCTGCTCGGCCGCCAGAAGCTGGGCGAGGCCCGCGTGGTAATAGAAGTGGCGCGCGACCAGCGGCACGTCGATATCGCGGCTTTCCCGGATCGGCTTGCCGTTGTCGAGCGTTTCCAGCACCGCGAACAGGCGCGAATGCTTCTGCACGAGGCGGGCGAGGGCGTAGAGGTATTTCGCGCGGGCATGGCCGGGCAGCGCCGCCCATTTCGGCTGGGCCCGCCGGGCGGCGGCGATGGCTTTGGCCACGTCGGCCTCTGTGCCCTGCGTCACTTGCGCGAGTTCGGCCCCGGTTGCCGGGTTCCGCGTCGCGAAAGTCTCGCCCGGTTTGACAAAGACGCCGTCGATGAAATGGCCGAACGTTCGGCTATGGCCATCCAGCCAAGCCTGCGCCTCGGTGGCGCTTTCCGGGGCGGGGCCATAGCTCATGGCGTCGAAAATATCGCGAACGGTCATGGCCTTACCCCATCGGATGGCGGTTGGCGGCCGAGTAGTGGCCGGTGAGGTGATGTTCCAGCTGGCGCTCGATATCCCCCAGCAATGACGAGGCACCAAAGCGGAACAGGTCGGGTTGCAGCCAGGGGTGGCCCAGCTCGTCCTTCATCAGCGACAGGTAGACCAGCGCATCCTTGGCCTTGGAAATGCCGCCCGCAGGCTTGTAGCCGACCTTGATCCCGGTGCGGTCCTGGTAGTCGCGGATCGCGCGGATCATCACCAGGCTGACGGGCAGGGTTGCGTTCACCGGCTCCTTCCCGGTCGAGGTCTTGATGAAATCGGCACCGCCCATCATGCACACAAGGCTGGCGCGGGCGACGTTGCGCAAGGTGCCAAGCTCGCCCGTGGCAAGGATTGCCTTCACATGCGCTTCGCCGCATTCGGCGCGCATCGCCTGCATCTCGTCATACAGCGCCTGCCAGTTTTGCGTCAGCACATGGCGGCGGGAAATCACGATGTCGATCTCTCGCGCCCCGGCGCGGACCGACTCGCCGATCTCCATCAGTCGGGTCTTCAGCGGTGACAGGCCCGCCGGGAAGCCGGTGGAAACGGCGGCAACCGGGATGTTGGTCCCTTCCAGCGCCGTCACGGCGGTTTCCACCATCTCGTGGTAAACGCAGACCGCGCCGGTGGTCAGGCCCTGCATCCCCAGCGCGTCGAGCAGGTCGGCACGCACCGGTTGGCGCGCCTTGGCGCAGAGCCGCTGCACCCGTCCCGGCGTGTCGTCGCCCGAAAGCGTGGTCAGGTCGATCAGGCTGACAGCCTTGCAGAGCCAGGCGGCCTGATAGTCCTTTTTCACCGAACGGCGCCCGGGCAGCGTCGCCGCGCGCCGCTCGATGGCAGAGGTGTTGGCCTGCACCGCCGCGACCCAGTCAAGGTCAAGCGCCATGCCGGGGTTGCGGGCGTGCGACAGCTGCGGAAGCTGATGCGCCGTGGTCGTGGCCAGCGCGTCGGAATGGGTCTGCACCGGTTCCTCCCGTCGAAGCATGCTGCGCGACGTTTGCACGGCCGCCGCCAGTGGCGCAAGTCGATTTGACCTTTTGGTCAAACCGCCGGAGGCTAGAACAGGGCGGCGTTCAGCACCATATGCGCGCCGATGCTGGCGACGTAGCCAAGTGCGACGGCCCAAGACCATTTCAGGTGGCTCATGAAGGTATAGGCGCCGCGCGCCTGCCCCATCAGCGCCACCCCGGCGGCAGAGCCGATCGACAGAAGCGAGCCGCCCACCCCGCAGGTCAACGTGATCATGAGCCATTCGCCATGCGACATTGCCGGATCCATCGTCAGCACCGCGAACATCAGCGGGATGTTGTCGACGATCGCCGACAGCGCCCCGACGATCACGTTCGCCGGGGTCGGCCCGAGGCCGGTATAAAGCACCGAGGACGCCAGCCCGAGGTAGCCCAGCACCCCAAGGCCCCCGACCGCGAAGATGATGCCGAAGAAGAACAGCAGCGTATCCCACTCCACCCGCGCGACCTGGGCGAAGCTGTCCAGCACCATGTCGTCGTCGCCGCGCCGGGTGCCCCTGAGTTGCAGCAGGTAGGACCAGATTTGCAGGTAGCCAAGCCCGGTCATCATGCCGATGGCGGGCGGCAGGGCGAGGAAGTTCTTGAACGCGACGGCGGTGGCGATGGTTGCCGCGAAGAGGATGATCACGCCGATGGCGCCCGGCTTCGCCGTCACGTGTTCATCTTGCGCTTCCGGCCGTGTCTTGGGCAGCGCGAAATGCATGATCGCGGCGGGCACCAGCCAGTTGACCAGCGAGGGCACGAAAAGGTCGAAGAACTGCAAGAAAGTCAGCTTGCCTTGCTGCCACACCATCAGCGTGGTGATGTCGCCGAAGGGCGAAAAGGCCCCCCCGGCATTGGCCGCCACCACCAGCGACACGCAGGCGATGGCGATGAAGCGCGGCGAATGCGCGCCCACGGCCAGCACCACGGCCCCCATGATCAGCGCGGTGGTCAGGTTGTCGAGCATGCCCGACAGCAGGAAGGCCAGAAACCCCGTCAGCCAGAACAACTGCCGATAGCTGAGGCCCATCGCCACCAGCCTTGCCCGCAGCACCTCAAACACCCGGCGTTCCTCCAGCGTGTTGACGTAGGTGATCGCGACCAGCAGGAACAGGAACAACTCGCCATATTCCTCGATCACCTGGGTCGCTTCGCCATGCACATCGGCACTGTGCCCGGCCAGCGCGTAGGCGACGCCGATCAGCGCCCAGATCAGGCCCGCCGCCATCAGCACGGGCTTGGACTTCCGCATCCGGGTGGTTTCTTCGAGGATCACCATCACGTAGGCGACGACGAAAATCAGCACCGACAGAAGCCCTGCCCAGTGTCCGGTCAGATCGAGCATTCACCCCTCCTCAGATGTCAGCCTGCCCGCCTTACACCAGCTTCGCCAGCGCTTACAGGGGCTTGTGCCGGGGTCAGCCGTCCTTGAGGAAGGTGTTCTGGTCGATCAGGTAGCGCTGCGACAGCGGGATCGACGCGGCCCCGAGCGAGCGGGCCTGATCGCCGACCGTGCCCTCGCGCACCTGCGGCGCCTCGATCCCGGCGAAGTCGAGCCCGCTCAGGGCGGTGCGGGTGCGCCGCACCAGATCGTGGCGCACCGCTTCGGGCAGCCAGCCGTCGATCAGCGCGGCCTCGACATCCAGCACGGCGGCGGCGGACAGGATCGCATGGGCCAGCCCCTCTGCCGCCTCGTCCAGCCAGCGGTTCAGGATGTCGGCGGGCACCGACCAGCCGGGCGGCGTTTCCCACAGCCGGTCCGATGACAGACCCGCCGCCGTCAGCGCGCGTTCGAGCGACGCCATCGAGGCGACCGAGATCAGTTGCCGCATCGTGCCGTCCGGCCCCGGCACCGGCATCGAGCCAAGCGCGCCCGCATTGCCGGTGCGCCCGGTGAACAACTGCCCGTTCAGCACGATGCCGCCGCCGACGAAATAGCCGATGTAGAAATACAGAAAGTCCTTCGGCCGCTCGCCCGTGCCGAACACCAGTTCGGCGCCGCAGGCCGCGGTGGCATCGTTCTGCACATAGACCGGCACGGGGCAGAAGGCAGCGATTTCAGACTGGATGTCACGGTCGCGCCAGGCGTCCATCTCTGCCTGCGGGGCGCCGATGTATTGCGCCCAGTTCCACATCTGGAACGGCATGGCGATGCCAAGCCCGGCGATGCGGCCCCGCATCGGTTCGGGCATGGCGGCAATCATCGCGGGCAGGGTGCTGGCCACGAAATCCACCGCAGCGTCGTGGGTGGGATAGCGATAGGTCTGGCGCCGATGGTCGACGATGCCGCCGAGAAAATCGACCAAGATCAGATCGACGCTGCGCCGCCCGATCTTCAGCCCGAAGAAGAACGCGCCATCGGGTGCCAGCGACATCGGCACCGAGGGTTGGCCGATACGGCCCCGGATCGGTTCGCCCCGCACCAGCAACCCATCAGCCTCCAGGCTGCGCATGATGACGGAAACGGTCTGCGCCGACAGGCCGGTGATACGCGCGATGTCGGATTTTGCCAGCGCGCCCTGACGGCGGACCAGCGACAGCACCAGCCGTTCGTTGTAGGCGCGCATCCCGGATTGGTTGGAGCCGCGCAACCCACCCTCGGGCTGGGTCCGGTCGGGGACGATATCCTGAACCTGCTTCACCGCGTCCTGCTCCACCTCGTCGGCGCCCGGACTCACGTCGCGCCATCCGGGCGGATGACGCCCTTGCGCAGAATGACGTTGGCGAACAGTTCCGGCTCGCTTGTGGCGACGATTGTATGCGCGCCACGGATGCGCGGATAGAGGTCATCGCCCGACAGCGGCCGCACGGCAAACCCCGGCGCGCGGGTGGCGCAGGTTTCCTCGATCCGGCGGTGGATCGCCCCCATTTGCGCCGGATCGTTGTTGAGCGCGGCGCGAAAGACCGCCTCGGGCACGGCGTGGTCCAGCGGCATCACGGTCAGGATCGCATCCAGCAGCGCGATGATCCCGTGCCCGTCGGCCCGCACCAGACGGCGCGCGTGCTCCTGCGCGGGATAGTTGCCATCGACCAGCGCGATCTCGTCGCCGTGGCCCATCGAGCGCAGGGTGAAAAGCAGGTCCGGCCCCAGTATCGAAGGTATCCCGATCAGCATGTTCCAGCTCTTTGCGCGTCCTTCGGGCGGCGCGACGCGCGGTGGAAACCTTGCAGGATGGCGCCCGGCACGGTGCTGTGCCGGATGGCGTCGATCCTTCGGCAGTCTCCTCCCGGCGCGGTTCGATCCGCGTTTGCGGCCCTTGAACCGGGCCGTTCGGTAAAGAGTGCGAAGGAAAGGGGGAGTCTGTCAATACTAATTCACTGAGATTTATTTATGTTGACGCAACCGCTGGAATCAGGTCATCTGGTGCCATCGCAGTGGGAGGACGCACTGCGGCCTGCGAAGAACGTGGGGTGTTTCTGCCCCGTCCATACTCTGGGAGGACTATCGTGACGAAATTCAAAACCGGCGCCCTGCTCGGCGCCGCTGCCATTGCGTTGATCTCGGTCGCTCCGGCAATGGCCGCTGACGTCAGCGCCTGCCTGATCACCAAGACCGACACCAACCCCTTCTTCGTGAAAATGAAGGAAGGCGCGCTGGCCGAGGCCAAGAAGATCGGCATCAACCTGAAGACCTATGCCGGCAAGGTGGACGGCGACAACGAATCGCAAGTGGCCGCGATCGAGACCTGCATCGCCGACGGCGCCAAGGGGATCCTGCTGACCGCTTCGGATACCAAGGCGATCGTTCCCTCGGTGCAGAAGGCCCGCGCCGCGGGCCTGCTGGTGATCGAGCTGGATACGCCGCTGGACCCGATCGACGCCGCCGACATGACCTTTGCGACCGACAACTTTGCCGCGGGCAAGCTGATCGGCGAATGGGCCAAGGCGACGCTGGGCGACAAGGCCGCCTCTGCGAAGATCGCGATGCTCGACCTCGCCGTGTCGCAGCCGTCGGTTGACGTGCTGCGCGACCAGGGCTTCCTGACCGGCTTCGGCATCGACGTCAAAGACCCGAACAAATGGGGCGACGAAACCGACGCGCGCATCATCGGCCACGAAGTGACCGCCGGTAACGAAGAGGGCGGCCGCAAGGCGATGGAAACCCTGCTGGCCAAGGACTCCAACCCGACCGTGATGTACACGATCAACGAACCCTCGGCGGCGGGCGGCTATCAGGCGCTGAAGGCCGTGGGCAAGCAGAAGGGCGTGCTGATCGTGTCGATCGACGGCGGCTGCCCGGGCGTCAAGGACGTCAAGGCTGGCGTCATCGGCGCGACCTCGCAGCAATACCCGCTGCTGATGGCGTCGAAAGGCATCGACGCGATCGCGGCCTGGGCCAAGGATGGCACCAAGCCGAAACCGACCGAAGGCAAGACCTTCTTCGACACCGGCGTGCAGCTGATCACCGACCATCCGGTGGCGGGCGTTCCGTCGATCGACACCACCAAGGGCACCGAGCTCTGCTGGGGTTGATTTGACGCGAGACTGAGCGCCAGAGTGAGCGATGAAGGGGCGGTGGCAACGCCGCCCCTTTCCACATCCGGCCCCGAAGAGGGCCGTTGAGGAGGGGGAATAAATGGCAACGGATGTTCGTGGCCCGCAGAGCTTCGAGACAGCCATCGTCTCGGGCACCGAGAAGGTGGCGGAATTCATCGAACCGCGCAGCAAGGTTCAGCGCTTTCAGTCGATGCTGCATCAGACACCGTCGCTGGTGCCGCTGATCGTGCTGCTGGCGTCGGTCATCGTCTTCGGCGTGATCATCGGCAGCAAGTTCTTCTCGGCCTATGCGTTGACGCTGATCTTTCAGCAGGTCGCCATCACCGGGATCGTCGGCGCCGCGCAGACGCTGGTGATCCTGACCGCCGGTATCGAGCTGTCGGTTGGCGCGATCATGGTGCTGTCGTCGGTGATCATGGGGCAGTTCGTGTTCCGCTACGGCATTCCGCCCGAAATCGCGGTGATCTGCGGCCTGATCTTCGGCGGGCTGATCGGCTACGTCAACGGCACGCTGGTCGCGCGGATGAAGCTGCCGCCGTTCATCGTGACGCTTGGCATGTGGCAGATCGTGCTGGCCGCCAACTTCCTCTACTCGGCGAACGAGACGTTGCGCGCCCAGGACATCGAGGACAAGGCGCCGCTGTTGCAGTTCTTCGGCTCGACCGTCGAACTTGGCGGCGCGGTCCTGACCTACGGCGCCATCACGATGGTTCTGCTGGTGTTCGTCCTCGCCTATGTTCTGCGCCACACCGCCTGGGGCCGACACGTCTATGCCGTGGGCGATGATCCCGAGGCGGCAGAACTGGCGGGCGTGAAGGTGAAGAGCGTCATCGTTTCGGTCTACACGCTGTCGGGGCTGATCTGCGCGCTGGCGGGCTGGGCGCTGATCGGGCGGCTTGGCTCGGTGTCGCCGACCTCTGGCCAGTTCGAAAACATCAACTCGATCACCGCCGTGGTGATCGGCGGCATCTCGCTCTTCGGCGGGCGCGGGTCGATCCTTGGCATGATGTTCGGGGCGCTGATCGTCGGTGTCTTCTCGCTCGGCCTTGGCATGTACGGCACCGACCCGCAGTGGACCTATCTGTTGATCGGCGTGCTCATCATCGCGGCGGTGGCCGTGGACCAGTGGATCAGAAAGGCGGCGGCGTGATGGAACCCATTCTCAAAGCCCGGAACCTCGTCAAGCGGTTCGGCAAGGTGACCGCGCTCGACCATTGCGACTTCGATCTGTACCCCGGCGAAATCCTCGCCGTGATCGGCGACAACGGCGCGGGCAAGTCGGTGATGATCAAGACCCTGTCGGGCGCCGTGCAGGCCGACGACGGCGAGATCTTTCTGGAAGGCCAGAAGGTCCACTTCAACTCGCCGATCGAGGCGCGGGCGGCGGGGATCGAAACGGTCTACCAGTCCTTGGCGATGAGCCCGGCGCTGTCGATCGCGGACAATATGTTCATGGGGCGCGAGTTGCGGCGGCCGGGCATCGCGGGCTCGCTGTTCCGGATGCTCGACAAGCCGAAGATGGAGCGATTCGCCCGCGAGAAGCTGAGCGAGCTGGGCCTGATGACGATCCAGAACATCAATCAGGCGGTGGAAACCCTGTCGGGCGGCCAGCGTCAGGGCGTGGCGGTGGCAAGGGCGGCGGCGTTCGGATCGAAGGTCGTGATCCTTGACGAACCGACGGCGGCGCTGGGCGTGAAGGAAAGCCGGCGGGTGCTGGAACTGATGCAGGACGTGAAGGCCCGCGGGCTGCCCATCGTGCTGATCAGCCACAACATGCCCCATGTGTTCGAGGTCGCCGACCGCATCCACATTCACCGGCTGGGCAAGCGGCTCTGCGTCATCAACCCGAAGGATTACACCATGTCGGATGCGGTGGCCTTCATGACCGGCGCCAAGGTGCCCGAGGGCGTTGCAGAGGCGGTCTGACCGGCATCGGGAAATCGCAGGGCGGGGCGCGGCGCAGGTCGCGCCCCTTGCCTCAGCCCAGCGGCGTCATCGCGCGGCGCTGGCGGGCGCGTTCCAGACCAAGCTGGCGTTCGCGCCAGATGATCAGCAGCCCCGCCGTCACGATGATCGCGGCCCCGGCGAGCGTGCCCCAGCCGGGAACCTCGGCGAAGACGAAGTAGCCGACCGCCAGCGCCAGCACCATCGATGCATATTCGAACGGCGCGATCAGCGAGGCATCGGCCTCGCGGTAGCTGGACGTCAGCAGTATCTGCCCGGCACCACCGGTGACCCCGGTCGAGACCAGCAGCGCGGCCTCGGTCGGGGTCGGCCAGACCCAGCCGAAGGGCAGGGTGAGCAGTGACAACAGCGTCGAACTGACCCCGAAGAAGAACACGATGGCCGAGACCTTCTCTGTCATCACCAGCCGCCGGACCCAGACCTGCGCCAGGGCGGAAAACACCGCGCCGACCAGCACGATCAGGGCGCCCGTGGTCGCCCGGCTGTCGCCCTGCCCGAACAGGCCCGACAGATCCGGCGCCAGCACGATCATCACGCCGATCATCCCCAGCCCGACCGCCGAAATCCGGAACCTCCGCACCTGTTCGCCCAGCAGCAGAGCGGCGAAAATCACCGTCAGCAGCGGGGCGGCATAGCCGATGGCCGTCACCTCGGGCAGCGGCAGAAACCCCAGCCCGGCAAAGCCGCAGGCCATCCCCGAGGTTCCTAGCAGCCCGCGCAGCACATGCCCGAACGGCGAGCGGACGCGCAGCCCCTGCGGAAACTCACCCCGCGCCACCAGCCACACAAGGATCACCGGCAGCGCGCAAGAGGCGCGAAAGAACACCGCCTCGCCGGTCGGGATGTGATCGGACACCGCCTTGATCGCCGAGGACATCCCCATGAACAGGGTGACCGAGGCAAGTTTCATCGTGATGCCGCGGAGCGGGTGCATGGCGGGCGGTCCGGTGCGCGACAGGGGCGGGACGGTTGCGCAATCTCCGGTTCCGCGGGCCCCGCAGGCCGGGACCGGCGCGATGAAGCACGGATCGGGGGCCGTCTTCAAGGCCCGCCGGGGCTGGACGCCGGGCCGGGCTTGCGGTCATGTACCCCCGAACGACAGGCAGGAGCGGGCGGATGGCAGAGCTTTCAGAGATCATCGCGCAGGGGCGGGGCGAGCGGCCCGCCGATCTTTTGATCCGCGGCGGGCGGGTGTTCGACCTGATCTCGGGCGAGTTGGTGGAAACCGATGTGGCGATCTGCGGCGACACCATCGTCGGGGTCTTCGAGGCCGGATACGAGGGCGCGCGGGTGATCGACGCGCGCGGCGCCATCCTCGTGCCCGGCTTCATCGACACCCATCTGCACATCGAAAGCTCGCTGGTCACCCCGTTCGAGTTCGACCGCTGTGTGACCCCGCGCGGCGTTACCACCGCGATCTGTGACCCGCACGAGATTGCCAACGTCTGCGGGCTGACCGGCATCGACTACTTTCTGGAAGCCAGCCGCCGGACGGTGATGGATATCCGCGTCCAGCTGTCGTCCTGCGTGCCCTCGACCCATATGGAAACCACCGGCGCGCGGCTGGAGGCGGCAGACCTGATCCCGCTGCGCGACCATCCGCGCACCATCGGGCTGGCCGAGTTCATGAACTACCCCGGCGTGATCCACCGCGACGCGGGCTGCATGGCCAAGCTGAACGCCTGGCGTGGGCGGCATATCGACGGCCATGCCCCGCTGCTGTCGGGCCGCGACCTGAACGCTTATATCGCCGCTGGCATCCGGACCGAGCATGAGGCGACGAGCGCCGCGGAAGCCCTTGAAAAGCTGCGCAAAGGGATGCGCATCCTGATCCGCGAAGGGTCGGTGTCGAAAGACCTGCACGCGCTGGCCGGGATCATCACCGAACGGAATTCGCCCTACATCGCCTTCTGCACCGATGACCGCAACCCGCTGGATATCGCGGAACACGGGCATCTGGATTACGTCATCCGCACCGCCATCGCGCTGGGCGCGCCGCCGCTGGCGGTCTATCGCGCGGCCAGCCTGTCGGCGGCCGAAGCTTTCGGGCTGAAGGATCGCGGCCTGATCGCGCCGGGCAAGCGGGCCGATATCGTGCTGATCGACACGCTGGAGGGCTGCCACGCGCAGACCGTGATCTGCGGCGGGGTGGTGGCCGACGATGCGGCTTTCGCGGCGCGGCAGGTGATCCCGCCGGTGGCGCGGAACTCGGTGAAGGCGCGCACCGTGCAGGCCACAAATTTCCGCTCCGCCGGAAACCGCGCCGAGACGCCGGTGATCGGCATCCTGCCCGGCAAGATCATCACCGAGCATCTGACCGAGGTGATCGACCCCACCGATGGCGACAAGCGGCCCGACCCGACACGCGATCTGGTAAAGATCGCGGTGATCGAGCGGCACGGGGTCAACGGCAACATGGCCACCGGCTTTGTCCGCGGCTTCGGGTTGCAGCGCGGCGCCATCGCCTCGACCGTCTGCCATGATCACCACAACATCGCGGTGGTGGGGGTGGATTACGCCGACATGGCGCTGGCCGCGAACCGGCTGGGGCAGATCGAGGGCGGCTTCGTTGTGGCTGCGGGCGGCGAGGTTCTGGCGGAACTGGCGCTGCCGGTGGCGGGGCTGATGTCGCTGGAACCCTTCGAGGTGGTCGAGGCCGCGCTGCGCAAACTGCGGGCGGCGGCGAAGGGGCTGGGGGTGGTGCTGGAAGAGCCGTTCCTGCAGCTTGCCTTCCTCGCCCTTCCGGTCATTCCGCACCTGAAGATCACCGATTTCGGGATGGTCGATGTCGACAGGTTCGAGGTGATCGCATAGCGATTTCGGCCCGCCGAAACCGCACCGATTTCACACCGTTTTCACACCGACGTTGCACCGAAACCCCCGCCGGGGTTAGGCTTTCCCGGCGGGGTTGTTCCCGAAGCGATCATGGAGGCGAAGATGCGGCTGAACTGGATGCTTCTGATGGGCGCGCTGCTGTTGCTGTCGGCTTGCGGGCACGGTGCGTCATCGTTCCTGTGACGATCACGAAGGCTTGAACGGCGGGCGCAGGCCGGGCTAGGGTCGCGCCATGCGTGTGCCCATTGTGCTTCTGTTCCTGTCGTCGGCCATCGCGGCCCTGTCGCTTGCCGCGCATGGGCCGGTGGCCTCGGGCCCGTTGCTGGTGGCGCTGGTCGGACTGCTGATTGGCGCCCTGCTGCTGGCCCGCGCGCTGCGGGCGCGGCGCAAGCTCTGGATCGTGGTCGATGGCTCCAACGTCCTGCACTGGCACCCGACCGGCCCGCGGCTGGAGGCGGTAACGGCCGTGGTGGCCGAACTGTCGCGGCGGGGCTTTGCGCCGGTGGTCTGGTTCGACGCCAACGCGGGCTACCTTGTCGCCAACCGCTACCTTGGCCCCGCCCCCTTCGCCCGCCTGCTGGGCCTGCCCGAGCGGCAGGTCTACGTTGCCCCGAAAGGCACCCCGGCCGACCCGCTCTTGCTGCACGGCGCCAACCTGCTGGGCGCGCGCGTGGTGACGAACGACCGCTTTCGCGACTGGGCCGCCGCCCACCCCCGCGTGACCGAACCGGGGTATCTGATCCGCGGACGGGTGGAGGGGGAGAGGGTGGTGCTGGATGGGGTGGGGTAGGGGGGCGGACTCGGGGAAGACGACAGGTGAGCGTTCGCTTGCGCGAAGGACGACCCAACCGACGGGGAGTTACGGCTCGCCAGCTAAGGCCGATTTTGCGGCAGTGACGCGAGTTCTTCCGCAGTAAATGTTGGTTGGGTGTGAATCAGACGCTCCGGATTAGCAAGATTTTGAACCGCTGGGATTGCGATTCCCAGTCGTATCTGCACATACCAAGAAAGATAAATAGCACAGTCATTCAGTATCACAAAGCTCGCGCGCATTTCTTGAAGCTGTTTTATGGAAAGTCCGTCTTTGTTAGTTCCATTGTATGACCCCGATGGCGTGTAGAATGGATGAAGGCGTATCTTGTCTCTTGCCCTTCCTTCCGTTCTTACCAACGCAAAGTGAGCTGTCTGGTTGCGCTTTCTTGATGATTCGCGGATTTTTTCGTGAAGCTTTTTGTATGATTCTTGAAAGCCTTGGTCGTCATTCATCGACAATTCAGCACTGACCTTCAACATTGCGAGCCGAATATCAAGGGACTGGACAGTTTCAAATACTGCCCTAAGTTTGTTATTGGCATAGGGCTTCTGGCCATGAAGCGACAAGAACAGGTCTGCCAACGCATATTCTATGGCGGACCATTGCCCGAGACACCTTCCTGCCATACGGAAAAGCTCATCGACGGTTTCGTCATCTGTCATTGGAGCCTCTCAGTTCTGTCGCGTGGCGAATAATATTGAAATGGAACCGTAGTGGAGGAAGATGGCACGCCGATTCACGTCTTGGGGCGGCGCATATGGACCAACGTCCGCAACTCAATTGGCCTCACCCCCTCCTCCCGCCCCGCTTTCGCCCATGCATCCCGCCGCGCCCGCCGGTTGAGCGCCCCCTTGCCTTCACCGCCTCCTCGACGGCTTCCTCCACCGCCGACTGCCGCGCCAGCGGATCGTCGGACACCGCGAGCTCCACCGCCTCCAGCCGCCGCACCTCGTCGCGCAGGCGCGCGGCTTCCTCGAATTCGAGGTTCTCGGCGGCCTTGCGCATCTGGGTGCGCAGCGCGTCGAGGTGGGCGGCGAGGTTCTGGCCGTGCATCGGCTTTTCCAGCGTCGCGGTGACGCGGTTCATGTCGGTATCGGCCTGGAACAGCCCGTGGATCACGTCGTCGACGTTCTTGCGGATGGTCTGCGGCGTGATGTCGTGCGCGAGGTTGTAGGCCACCTGCTTTTCGCGGCGGCGGTCGGTTTCGCGGATCGCGCGTTCCATGCTGCCGGTGATGCGGTCGGCATACATGATCACCCGACCCTCGACGTTGCGGGCGGCGCGGCCGATGGTCTGGATCAACGAGGTTTCCGAGCGCAGGAAGCCTTCCTTGTCGGCATCGAGGATCGCCACCAGCCCGCATTCGGGGATATCCAGCCCCTCGCGCAGCAGGTTGATGCCCACCAGCACGTCGAAGGCGCCAAGACGCAGGTCGCGCAGGATCTCGATCCGCTCGATCGTGTCGATGTCGGAATGCATGTAGCGCACGCGGATGCCCTGTTCGTGCAGGTATTCGGTCAGGTCTTCGGCCATGCGCTTGGTGAGGGTGGTGACCAGCGTGCGGAACCCGGCAGCGGCGACGCGGCGCACCTCGTCCAGGAGGTCGTCGACCTGCATGGCGACGGGGCGGATTTCGATCTGCGGATCGACCAGGCCGGTGGGGCGGATCACCTGTTCGGTGAAGACGCCGCCGGTCTGCTCCATTTCCCACGCCGCCGGGGTGGCCGAGACGAAGACGGATTGCGGCCGCATGGCGTCCCATTCCTCGAATTTGAGGGGGCGGTTGTCCATGCAGGAGGGCAGGCGGAAGCCGAATTCGGCCAGCGTGAATTTGCGGCGGTAGTCGCCCTTGTACATGCCGCCGATCTGCGGAACCGAGACGTGGGATTCGTCGGCGAAGACGATGGCGTGGTCGGGGATGAACTCGAACAGCGTCGGCGGCGGTTCGCCGGGGGCGCGGCCGGTCAGGTAGCGCGAGTAGTTCTCAATGCCGTTGCAGACCCCGGTCGCCTCCAGCATTTCAAGGTCGAAGTTGGTGCGCTGCTCAAGGCGCTGGGCCTCGAGCAGTTTCGCCTCGGCGGTGAGTTGCTTCAGGCGCAGGAAAAGCTCGGATTTGATGCCCTTGATCGCCTGCTGCATGGTCGGGCGCGGGGTGACGTAGTGGCTGTTGGCGTAGATGCGGATCTGCTTGAACGTATCGGTCTTGGCCCCGGTCAGCGGGTCGAATTCGGTGATCGCCTCCAGCTCGTTGCCGAAGAAGGAAAACCGCCAGGCGCGGTCTTCAAGGTGGGCGGGCCAGACCTCGACCACGTCGCCGCGGACGCGGAAGGAGCCGCGGGCAAAGGCGGAATCGTTGCGGCGGTATTGCTGCGCGACCAGTTCCGACAGGAAGCCGCGCTGATCGTAGGATTGGCCCACGACCATGTCCTGCGTCATCGCCGAATAGGTTTCGACCGAGCCGATGCCGTAGATGCAGGAGACCGAGGCGACGATGATGACGTCGTCACGTTCCAGAAGCGCGCGCGTGGCGGAGTGGCGCATCCGGTCGATCTGTTCGTTGATCTGTGATTCCTTCTCGATATAGGTGTCAGAGCGCGCGACATAGGCCTCGGGCTGGTAGTAGTCGTAATAGCTTACGAAATACTCAACGGCGTTGTCGGGAAAGAAGCCCTTGAACTCGGCGTATAGCTGGGCGGCGAGGGTCTTGTTCGGGGCAAGAATGATCGCCGGGCGCTGGGTCTCCTCGATCACCTTGGCCATCGTGAAGGTCTTGCCGGTGCCGGTGGCGCCCAGCAGCACCTGGTTCTGCTCGCCCGCCAGCACCCCGGCCGCAAGTTCGGCGATGGCGGTGGGCTGGTCGCCCGCGGCCTTGAACGGCGTCTGCATCACGAAGCGGCGGCCACCCTCCAGCTTGGGGCGCGTCAGAACCTCGGGGCGCGGGGCGGGGGCATTGGTGTTGTTGTGCGGCATCGGACGATTCCCTAGGACAGGACAGATTTGATCTGTTTTTGTTCTGGTTCAAGCGCCCGCGGCCAAATGCGTCGCGGAACCCTGCTGCGCGGCCGTGTTTTTCTCGCTGCCGGGCGGTTTTGTTAAGCATCCCTCAACCCTCCGGGCGCTAGTCTGGCTTTGCAAGCAGCAGAAGGTTGCCGGCTGGGGGCCACACCCACCCCACCCCTCGCTCCCCGGCGTCCGGCCGGCAACCGGCTGACTTGGCGTTGGGTCTCAAGGCGGTGCAGGAACAGGGCGGTCAGGGCGTGGCGGCGCCTTGAACGCGTGCGGCCCCGGATGTGTGGATACAGCATGCCTCGGGCCTTGCGTTGGACCGGCGCATCCGGGATAACAAGGCCGGTTTTGACGGAGGTTTGCTCATGCGCGCCCGCATCTATCAGCCTGCCAGGACGGCGATGCAGTCCGGCTCGGCCAAGACGCATACCTGGGTGCTGGAGTTCGCTCCGGCCAGCGCACGCGAAGTGGACCCGCTGATGGGCTGGACCAGTTCGTCCGACATGCAGGGCCAGGTGCGGCTGCGCTTCGAGTCCCAAGCCGAGGCGGAAGCCTATGCGCAGGAAAACGGCATCGGTTACGATGTGATTCAGCCACATGCGCGCAAGCCGAACATCCGCCCGCGCGGCTATGGCGAGAATTTCGCCACCGACCGCCGCACGGTCTGGACCCACTGACCTTGCAGATCCGGTTGGATGATCCGCTGTCGGCGGATGTCGCGCCGCTATTGGCGCGTCATCTGCAACTGATGCGTGACACGTCGCCGCCCGAATCGGTGCATGCGCTCGATGGGTCCGGCCTTGCGGTGCCCGGCGTCCAATTCTTCACGCTGCGCGAGGATGACGGCCAGTTGCTGGGCATGGGGGCGGTGAAGCAGCTTTCCGGCCCGGAGGGCGAGATCAAGTCGATGCATATCCTGGCGGAGGCGCGGGGCCGGGGGCTTGCCCGCGTGATGCTGGACCATCTGATCGCCGCCGCCCGCGCGGCAGGCTGGGACCGGCTCAGCCTTGAGACGGGGGTGGAGGATGCCTTCGCGCCCGCCCGCGCGCTTTATGCCCGGGCCGGGTTCGTCGAATGCCCGCCGTTTGAAGGCTACTGGGCCGACCCCAACAGCCATTTCATGGCGCTGGACCTGCGCTGAGGCGGGGGCGATGACCGAAACAGCCCGCACGCGCGCCGCGATGGTGTCAGGCATGACGCCGGAATTGCTGCCGGGCTGCTATGTCTTTTGCACCGCGCGGACGCCGGAAGAGGCGGCGGCGCTGGCGGCGCAGGCCATCGGCACGTTTCGCGAGGCTGAAGGTCTTTCTGCGATCTTGCCGGTCGAGGCGGCGGCGGCTTTGGGCTGCGACCTGTCGGCGCCGATGTGCTGCATCACCTTGCAGGTGTATTCGGCGCTCGACGGCGTTGGCCTGACGGCGGCGGTCGCAAGCGCGCTGGCCGCGCAGGGGATTGCGTGCAACGTGGTGGCGGCCTTTCACCACGATCATGCCTTTGTGCCTGCCGAGGCGGCCGATCGGGCACTGGCCATTCTGCGGGCGGTACAGGCAAACGGCTAAGATTTCGCAAGTTTACAATTTGCGATTTTTCTCTGCGCAAGTGTTTGCAAATTTTCCGGAAATCGCTTCCGGGCATCGCCCCCTGCCGCTATGGTGCCCCCCGATGACGGGCGGAGGAGGCTTCGATGAAGGACATCCTGCAGGAACTGGAGGGCCGCCGCGAGGCGGCGCGTCAGGGCGGCGGCGAGCGGCGCATCGCGGCGCAGCATTCCAAGGGCAAGCTGACCGCGCGCGAGCGGATTGAACTGCTGCTGGACGAAGGCTCTTTCGAAGAGTTCGACATGTTCGTGCGCCACCGCTGCACCGACTTCGGCATGGAGGCGGAACGCCCGGCGGGCGACGGCGTGGTGACCGGCTGGGGCACGGTGAACGGCCGCATGGTCTATGTGTTCAGCCAGGATTTTACCGTCTTCGGCGGCTCGCTGTCGGAAACCCACGCCGAGAAGATCTGCAAGATCATGGATATGGCGGTGCAGAACGGGGCGCCGGTGATCGGTTTGAACGACTCGGGTGGCGCGCGGATTCAAGAGGGCGTCGCCTCGCTGGCCGGTTATGCCGAGGTGTTCCAGCGCAACATCATGGCCTCCGGCGTGGTGCCGCAAATCTCTGTCATCATGGGGCCTTGCGCGGGTGGGGCGGTCTACAGCCCCGCGATGACCGATTTCATCTTCATGGTGCGCGACTCGTCTTACATGTTCGTGACCGGCCCCGACGTGGTGAAGACGGTGACGAACGAGATCGTGACGGCCGAGGAACTGGGCGGCGCGAAGACGCATACGTCGAAATCCTCGGTGGCCGATGGCGCCTTTGCCGATGATGTCGAAGCGATGATGGAGGTGCGGCGGCTGGTGGACTTCCTGCCCGCCTCGAACCGCGAACGGCCGCCGGTAAGGCCGTTCTTCGACGATCCGGCCCGGGTGGAGCCGAGCCTGGACACGCTGATCCCGGACAACCCGAACCAGCCCTATGACATGAAGGAACTGATCCTGAAGCTGTCCGATGAATCGGACTTCTACGAGATTCAGGAAGACTTCGCGAAGAACATCATCACCGGCTTCATCCGGCTGGAAGGCTCGACCGTCGGCGTGGTGGCGAACCAGCCGATGGTGCTGGCCGGGTGTCTGGACATCGACAGCAGCCGCAAGGCCGCGCGCTTCGTGCGGTTCTGCGATGCGTTCGAGATCCCGATCCTGACGCTGGTCGATGTGCCGGGTTTCCTGCCGGGCACCGGGCAGGAATATGGCGGGGTCATCAAACACGGTGCCAAACTTTTGTTCGCTTATGGCGAGGCGACGGTGCCGAAGGTGACGGTGATCACCCGCAAAGCCTATGGTGGCGCCTATGACGTGATGGCGTCCAAGCACCTGCGCGGCGATTTCAACTATGCCTGGCCCACCGCCGAGATCGCGGTGATGGGCGCCAAGGGCGCGACGGAGATCCTGTATCGCAGCGAGCTGGGCGACAAGGACAAGATCGCGCAGCGCACGAAGGATTACGAAGAACGGTTCGCAAACCCCTTCGTGGCGGCCGAGAAGGGTTTTATCGACGAGGTGATCATGCCGCATTCGACGCGGCAGCGGATCTGCCGGGCCTTTGCCAGCCTGCGCGGCAAGAAGCTGCAGAACCCCTGGAAGAAGCACGACAACATACCGCTGTAGGGGGCGAGGATGCGCGGGGGGCTGGTGGCGGTTCTGTTGGCGGGTGCGGCCCACGCGGACGGAGTGCCAAAGCTGCCCTCGGGCCAGCCGGTGACGCTGCAAGAGGTGGTCTGGCCGGACCCCGCGGCACCAGGGCAGAAGATCGCCCGCTTTCGCTTCGTGGCGCCCAAGCTGCGCAAGGGCGGCGGCAACGAGGCCGACATGATGGCGCTTTGCGAGGCGGTGGCGCGCCCCGCGATCGCGGCGCAGACGGCACAGGTCGACCAGATCGTGGTGTCGCTGGCGCAGATGCCGCTAAAGCTGGGCGAACGACGGCCGGATGTGGTGCAGGTGTTCGAGGCCTATGAAATCGACGACGGCCACTGCGCGCTGGCCGGACTATGAGGAGAAGAAGATGCTGAAGCACCGTGGCTTTCCCGGCCGTCTGCCGGGAACGGATCATCAGTTCGTCATCCGGCGCGCGAACCACCGCACCGGCGTGGCGAAACTGATCGTGCGCGAACGCTTTGCCGACCGGCGCCCCGGCGACCGGGCGGCGGATGCGGGCTTTCTGGCCGCGCTTTGGGATCATTTCGGCGAAGAGCCGTTCGAGCGCGGCAACCTTGACGCCGGGCGGCTGAGCTGGCTGTTCATGCGAGAGGTCGTACCCGCCGAAGAGCCGTTCGATCCGCAAAGCTATGATGCGCTGCTGAAAATCGACCTGAAACGGGCGATGGCCGCCTTTCCCGAGGTCTTCGACGACGGGCAATCGGCATGAACCCGCGCAACCTGGCGCTGTGCCGGCAATCTCTTGCCCATCGGGCCGCGTTAACGGCGAAGCGATTTGACCGCGCCGCCGGGTTCGGCATCATGGGCTGCGGGGCGCGTGTTCAGACGGTTGCGCCCCGGACGATCAAGACCTGTTACCCCTTCCCTTCCCTCCGGTCCGACCCCTGCCGGGTCGGGCCGGTTTTTCCGCTCGGGGGGGCGGCATTTTACGGAGGCAAAGCATCATCATGTATCCCTTCAAAATTACTGCAGCCCTTGCGCTGGTTTTCGCGCTGGCGGGCTGCCTTGAGAATGACACCCAGCGGGGCGTGGCGGGCGCCGTCGGCGGCGCGGCCATTGCGGGCGCGACCGGTGGCAGCGTGGCAACCGGCGCCGTCCTCGGCGGCGCGGCCGGTGTTTTCTGCCGCGACCTCAACGTGCCAGGCTGCCGCAACAACTGATATTCATTGGGCGCCGCGTGCGCCCGGGCTGACATGACCTGCGCCATCGGGGCTTCGTGCCCCGGTGGCGTTTTCGTTTGCGCGACCGGGCGGGAATGGCTGGCGCGCTGGAGGAAGGGACGAAGATGTTCGAGAAGATCCTGATTGCCAACCGGGGCGAGATCGCCTGCCGGGTCATCAAGACCGCCCGCAAGATGGGCATCAAGACGGTGGCCGTCTATTCCGACGCCGACCGCAATGCGCTGCACGTCAGCATGGCGGACGAGGCGATCCATATCGGCCCGGCCCCTGCAAACCAGTCCTACATCGTCATCGACAAGGTGATGGCGGCGGTCCGTGCGTCGGGCGCGCAGGCGGTGCATCCGGGGTATGGCTTCCTGTCGGAAAACCGCGCCTTTGCCGCCGCACTGGAGGCCGAGGGGGTGGTGTTCGTTGGCCCGCCGAGCCCGGCGATCGAGGCGATGGGTGACAAGATCACCTCGAAAAAGATCGCGATGGAGGCGGGGGTTTCCACCGTGCCCGGCTACATGGGCCTGATCGCCGATGCCGAGGAGGCGGTGAAGATCTCGCGTGAGATCGGCTATCCGGTGATGATCAAGGCGAGTGCCGGTGGCGGCGGCAAGGGGATGCGGATCGCATGGTCCGATACCGAGGCGCGCGAGGGGTTTCAGGCGTCGAAGAACGAGGCGGCGGCCAGCTTTGGTGACGACCGGATTTTCATCGAGAAGTTCGTCACCCAGCCCCGGCATATCGAGATTCAGGTGCTGGCCGACCAGCACGGCAACTGCGTCTATCTGCACGAACGCGAATGTTCGATCCAGCGGCGGAACCAGAAGGTGATCGAAGAGGCGCCCTCGCCCTTCCTTGATGCCGCGACACGCAAGGCGATGGGTGAACAGGCCTGCGCATTGGCGAAGGCCGTGGGCTATACCAGCGCCGGAACGGTGGAGTTCATCGTCGATGCCGAACGGAAGTTCTACTTTCTTGAAATGAACACGCGGTTGCAGGTGGAACATCCGGTGACCGAACTGATCACCGGGATCGATCTGGTGGAACAGATGATCCGGGTGGCGAACGGCGAGCCGCTGCCGTTCACGCAGGAAGACCTGAAGATCAACGGCTGGGCGATGGAAAGCCGGCTTTACGCCGAAGACCCGTTCCGCAAGTTCCTGCCCTCGATCGGTCGGCTCAGCCGCTACCGGCCCCCGGCCGAGGTGGCGACGTCAAGCCATGCGGTGCGCAACGACACCGGCGTCTTCGAGGGCGGCGAGATCAGCATGTATTACGACCCGATGATCGCCAAGCTGTGCACCTGGGGCCCTGACCGGGCGGCGGCGATCGCCGGGATGAGCCGCGCACTGGATGCCTTCGAGGTGGAAGGGATCGGGCACAACCTGCCGTTCCTTGCCGCGGTGATGGGGCATCCGCGCTTTGTCTCGGGCGCGATCACCACGGCCTTCATCGCCGAGGAATGGCCCGACGGCTTCAAGGGCGTGACCCCGGATGCCGAGGGGATGCGCCGGTTGGCGGCGGTGGCCGCGCATATGAAGATGCTGAAAGAGGCGCGGGCGGCGAAAATCTCGGGCGCGATGGCGAACCATCGGCGCCGGGTGGAGCCGGATTACGTCATCTTCCTCGGGCGCGAAACGCATCCCGTGCACATCATCGAGACGCCGGAAGGCACCGACGTGACCTTTGCCGATGGCGGCCGCTATGAGGTGCGCACCGACTGGCGGCCGGGGATGCCGCTGTTCGTCGGCATGGTCGGCGGCGCCGAGATGATCGTAAAGGTTGCCTATGTGCGTGGCGGCGCGCGGCTGCGCTGGCGCGGCGCCGACATCAAGGCCGTGGTGCGCACCCCGCGCGAGGCGGCGCTGGCCGCCCTGATGCCCGAGAAACTGCCGCCCGACACGTCGAAATTCCTGCTCTGTCCGATGCCGGGCCTCGTGGTGAAGATCATGGTCGCCGAGGGCGAAGAGGTGCAGGAGGGGCAGGCGCTGGCCACCGTCGAGGCGATGAAGATGGAAAACACGCTGCGCGCCGAACGGCAGGGCGTGGTCAAGCGGGTCGCGACAGAGCCGGGCGCGAGCCTGAAGGTGGATGAGGTCATCCTCGAGTTCGTGTGACGCGGGGCCGGGGAACGGAAGGACGACGACGATGGATGACGCGATCAAAGGTTGGATGGATCTGGCAACCAAGGAGTTGAAGGGCAAATCGCCTGACAGCCTGACCTGGGACACGCTGGAAGGCATTGCCGTGAAGCCGCTTTACACCGAGGCGGACGTGGTCGGCCTGCCGCATATGGGCGGCGTGCCGGGCGTCGAGCCGTTCACCCGCGGGGTGCGGGCGACGATGTATGCCGGGCGGCCCTGGACGATCCGCCAATACGCGGGCTTTTCGACCGCAGAAGCCTCGAACGCCTTCTATCGCAAGGCGCTGGCGGCGGGGCAGCAGGGTGTCTCGGTCGCGTTCGATCTGGCGACGCATCGCGGCTATGACAGCGACCATGCGCGGGTGGAGGGCGACGTCGGCAAGGCGGGCGTGGCGATCGATTCGGTCGAGGACATGAAGATCCTGTTCGACGGTATCCCGCTGGAAAAGGTCTCGGTTTCCATGACGATGAACGGCGCGGTGATTCCGATCCTCGCCAATTTCATCGTGACCGGGGAAGAGCAGGGGGTGGACCGCAAGCTGCTTTCCGGCACCATCCAGAACGACATCCTGAAAGAGTTCATGGTGCGCAACACCTATGTGTACCCGCCCGAGCCCTCGATGCGGATCATTGCCGACATCATTGAATACACTTCGGCCGAGATGCCGAAGTTCAACTCGATCTCGATCTCTGGCTACCACATGCAGGAAGCCGGTGCGAACCTGGTGCAGGAACTGGGCTTCACGCTGGCCGATGGGCGCGAATACGTGCGCGCGGCGCTGGCGCGCGGGATGGATGTGGACGATTTCGCCGGGCGGCTGAGCTTTTTCTTCGCGATCGGCATGAACTTCTTCATGGAGGCGGCAAAGCTGCGCGCCGCGCGGTTGCTGTGGCACCGGATCATGACGGAGTTTGGCGCGAAGAAGCCGGGCAGCCTGATGCTGCGCACCCATTGCCAGACCTCGGGCGTGTCGTTGCAGGAACAGGACCCCTACAACAACGTCGTGCGCACCGCCTATGAGGCGATGGCGGCGGCACTGGGCGGCACGCAGTCGCTGCACACCAACGCGCTGGACGAGGCGATCGCGCTGCCAACCGAGTTCAGCGCCCGGATCGCGCGAAATACCCAGTTGATTCTGCAGGAAGAAACCGGGATCACCCATGTCGTCGATCCGCTGGCGGGGTCGTATTACGTCGAAAGTCTGACGGCGGAACTGGCCGACAAGGCGTGGCATCTGATCGAGGAAGTCGAGGCGATGGGCGGCATGACCAAGGCCGTCGCCTCTGGCATGCCCAAGCTGCGCATCGAGGAAAGTGCTGCCCGGCGGCAGGCGATGATCGACCGCGGCGAAGAGGTGATCGTCGGCGTCAACAAGTACCGACTGGCGAAAGAGGATCACCTCGACATCCTCGACATCGACAACGCCGCGGTGCGTGACAACCAGATCGCCCGGCTGAAGCAGGTGCGCGCCAGCCGTGACTCGGCGGCCTGCGACGCGGCCCTGGCGGAACTGGAGCGGCGCGCACGCGAGGGCGGCAACCTTCTGGAGGCGGCGATCGCGGCGGCGCGGGCGCGGGCAAGCGTGGGAGAGATTTCGATGGCGATGGAAAAGGTGTTCGGCCGCCACCGCGCCGAGGTGAAGACCCTCGCCGGGGTCTATGGTGCCGCCTACGAGGGCGACGCGGGCTTTGCCGCGATCCAGAAGGATGTGGAAGCCTTCGCCGAGGAAGAGGGCCGCCGCCCGCGGATGCTGGTGGTGAAGATGGGGCAGGACGGCCACGACCGCGGCGCCAAGGTGATCGCCACCGCTTTCGCCGATATCGGCTTCGACGTCGATGTGGGGCCGTTGTTCCAGACCCCGGAAGAAGCGGCGCAGGACGCCATCGACAACGACGTGCATGTGATCGGCATCTCGTCGCAGGCGGCGGGGCACAAGACGCTGGCGCCAAAACTGGTTGAGGCGCTGAAGGCGGCCGGGGCGGGCGATATTCTGGTGATCTGCGGCGGCGTCATTCCGCAGCAGGATTACCAGTTTCTCTACGACCACGGCGTCAAGGCGATCTTTGGCCCCGGAACGAACATCCCGGCAGCGGCGAAGGACATTCTTGGCCTGATCCGGGCGGCGCGGCCGACCTGAAAGGTTCGAATTTCCGGCGAAAATTCAGATTGATTTTTCGTCGAAAAATCGTCTTCGTTTGGGGTGTTACGTGTTTTTCCCCACTGCGTCGACGGGCCGCGCAAGCCGCAGCACGACAAAGCCGAGGATCGCTGACACCGCCGATCCGGCCAGAACGCCAAAGCGCACCTCGTTCATGTGCAACGCATCGTCGAAGCTGAGCGAGCCGATGAACAGCGACATCGTGAAACCGATCCCGGCAAGGCAGGCGAGGCCCCAGATATGGGCCCATCGCGTGCCCGCCGGCATCGGCGCGATGCCGGTTTTCACCAAGGCCCAGGTCAGGCCAAAGACGCCAAGCTGCTTGCCGATCACAAGGCCTGCCGCGATGCCGATGGGCAGCGCCGAGGCCATGTCGGCCAGCGTCAGCCCGGCCAGCGACACGCCCGCGTTGGCGAAGGCGAAGATCGGCACGATCAGGAAATAGACGTAATCGGTCAGCCCGTCTTCGACCGCGTGCAGCGGCGACTTGCCAAAACGGTCCTTGAGCGGAATGAAGAACGCGGTGATCACGCCCGCGAGCGTGGGATGGATGCCGCTTTCCAGCACGCAGACCCACAGCACCGCGCCAAGCAGGATCGTCGGCGCGATCCGGTGTGCGCCGACGCGGTGGCGCCACCACATCAGTGCCAGCGGGATCAGCGCCAGCAGCAGGAAATCGGTGTGCAGTTCCTGCGTGTAGAAGAGCGCGATGATGACGATGGCGCCCATGTCATCGAGGATGGCGAGGGTCAGCAGGAAGATTTTCAGCGACGGCGGCACCCGCTTGCCCACCAGCGCCAGCACGCCGACGGCAAAGGCGATATCGGTCGCCGCCGGAATCGCCCAGCCCTGTTGCGTCGCCGGATCGGCCCCGTTGAAGGCAAGGTAGATCAGCGCGGGAACGGCCATGCCGCCAAGCGCGGCCATGCCCGGCAGCACCACGTCGCGCGGGTTGCGCAGCTTGCCCTCGACCATCTCGCGCTTCAGCTCCAGCCCGATCAGGAAGAAGAACACCGCCATCAACCCGTCGTTGATCCAGAGGATCAGGGGCTTCGACAGCCCGTGCCCCTCGACCATCACCGACAGCTTTACATCAAGCAGGTGGTTGTACTGCGGGGCCAGCGGCGAGTTCGCCACGATCATCGCCAGCGCGGCGGCGGCCAGAAGCAGGATGCCCCCGGCGGCGTCGCCGCGCATCAGGCGGCTGAGGGCGGTGAAAAGGCGCATGTGACTCCGTCTCCGTCTGGGGCTCTGGTCGAGATAGGCGACGATGCCGGGCTTGTGAAGGCGCAACCGGGCGATAGGATGCGCGGCAAACCAGCGCCAAGGGAACTCGCATGGAAATTGACCACATCGCGGTAACGTCGACAACGCTGGAGGCGGGGGCCGAGGCGGTCGAGGCCGCGTTGGGTGTGCGCCTGCAACCGGGCGGGCGGCACGACCTGATGGGCACGCACAACCGGCTGCTGGGGCTGGGCGACGTCTATCTGGAGGTGATCGCGGTGGATCCTGCCGCCACCGCGCCGGGGCGGCCGCGCTGGTTCGACATGGACAGTTTCGCGGGGCGGCCAAGGCTGACGAACTGGATCGCGCGCTGCGACGATCTGGCGGCAGAGGTGGCGGCGGCGCCCGCGGGCGTGGGCGTGCCGGTGGCTTTCACGCGGGGCGACCTTGCATGGCAGATGGCGGTGCCAATTGATGGGCGGCTGCCGTTCGACGGCTGCTATCCGGCGCTGATCCAATGGGCGGGCGCGGCCCATCCGGTGCAGCGGCTGGAGGATCGGGGGTGCCGGTTGCAACGGCTGGAAATCGCGCACCCCGAGGCGGCGGCGCTGCGGGCGGCGCTGGCGGGGCGGCTGACCGATCCGCGCGTGGCGATCGTCGCGGGCGCCACCAAGGCGATGCGGGCCGAGATCGCAACACCGCACGGGCTGCGGGTGCTGGAATGATCCGGCCCGCCACCGCCGCCGACTGCGCCGCGATTGCCGCGATCTGGAACCCGATCATCCGCGATACGGCGATCACCTTCACCGATGTCGAAAAGACCGAGGCGGGGCTGGCGCAGATGCTGGCCGAGAAGGCGGGCGCGGGGTTTCCTTTCCTCGTCGCCGAGGCGGGCGGGCTGCTGGGCTTTGCCACCTACGGCACCTTTCGCAACGGGCCGGGCTATGCGCGCACGATGGAGCATACCATTCTGCTGGCCCCCCACGCGAAGGGGCGCGGGGTCGGGCGGGTGCTGATGGCGGCGCTGGAGGATCACGCACGGGCGCGCGGCATCCATACGCTCTGGGCCGGGGTCAGTGCCGAGAATCCCGCCGCGCGCGCCTTTCACGCCGCCATCGGCTATGCCGAGGTGGCCGTGCTGCCCGAAGTCGGCTGGAAGTTCGGCCGCTGGCTGGACCTTGTGCTGATGCAGAAAATGCTGTGAAGACGCGCTGACAGGGGCGGCGGGGCCGTTTATGCTGGCCCCATGTCGATCTGGACCCGCATCACCGAGGCCTTGGCCGCGCTTGCAAAAGGCGAGGGGCTGGCGGCGTTGTTCGCGGGCAAGGCGGCGCCGGACCGGTCGGTTGCCTTCACCATCGCGGTGATCGCGCTGGGGGCGAAGATGGCCAAGGCCGACGGGCAGGTGACGCGCGACGAGGTTGCCGCCTTCCGCGAAGTGTTCACCATCCCGCCCGGTGAAGAGGCGAACGCGGCCCGCGTCTTCAACCTTGCGCGGCAGGACGTGGCGGGGTTCGAGGTTTACGCCCGCCGCATCCGCCGCATGTTCGAAGGCGAGGAAAAGGTGCTGATCGACCTGCTGGAAGGGCTGTTCCACATCGCCGTGGCGGATGGCGAGTATCATCCGAACGAGGATGCGTTCCTGCAGCAGGTGGCCGAGGCGCTGGGGCTGGGCGATCGCTGCTTTCGCGCGATGCGGTCGCGCTATGTCACCGATGCGCCGCGCGACCCCTATGACGTGCTGGGCGTGACCGAGGAAACCCCGCTGCCCGCGATCCGCGAAGCGTGGAAACAGGCGGTGCGCGACAGCCACCCAGACCGGATGCTGGCGCGCGGCGTGCCCGCCGAGGCGGTGAAACTGGCTGAACGGCGGCTGATCGCGGTGAACGCTGCCTGGGACGAGATCAGCCGCGCCCGCGCGGCCTGAGCCGATGCGGATCGCCACCTACAACGTCGAATGGTTCAACGCGCTCTTCGACCACGACGGGCGCATCCTTGACGATACCGGCCCCTCGGCGCGCTACGGCGTGACGCGGGCGGATCAGTTGGCCGGGCTGGGCATCGTCTTCACCGCGATGGACGCCGATGCGGTGATGGTGATCGAGGCGCCCGACCAGAACCGGCGGCGCACGACCGTCGGGCAGTTGGAAGCCTTCGCGGCAAAGTTCGGGCTGCGCACCCGCAAGGCGGTCAGCGGGTTCCCGAGCGAGACCGAGCAGGAGATCGCGCTGCTTTACGATCCGGACCGGTTGACCGCGGTGCATGACCCGATGGGCGACCCGGTCAACCGCAAGGGGGCCAGCGAGCCGCCGCGCTTCGACGGGGTTTTCCGGCTGGATCTGGACAATGACGGCAAGCCCGAGCCGATCACATTTTCCAAGCCACCGCTGGAGCTCAAGGTGACGGCGGCCTCGGGTTTCGCGTTCCGGATGATCGGGGTTCACGCCAAGTCGAAGGCGCCGCACGGGCAGACCACCCCGGCCGAGGCGACCCGCGTCGGCATCGAGAACCGCCGCAAGCAACTGGCGCAATGCGTCTGGCTCCGGGCGCGGGCAGATGCGCATCTGGCGGCGGGCGATCCGCTGATCGTGCTGGGTGACTTCAACGACGGCCCCGGCCTTGACGAGTACGAAAAGCTCTTTGGCCGCTCGGGGGTGGAAATCATGCTGGGCCTCGACCAGCCGCCCGCCGAGCGGCTGACCGAGCCGCACGCGCTGATGGCGCTGGGGCGGCGGATCGGCGTGGCACCCGCAACGGCGCGGTTCTACCTGACGGCGCAGAAGCGGTATTTCGCCGCGCTGCTCGACTACATCATGGTCTCGCCTGATCTGGCGGCCCGCGCCCCGGTCTGGCGGGTCTGGCATCCGTTCGACGATCCGGCCTGTTATGGCACGCCGGAACTGCGCGAGGCGCTGCTGGCGGCGTCGGACCATTTTCCGGTGACGCTCGACATCGCGCTGTGATCCGGGGGCTTTGATTTGGGCGACTCGGGGGCGGCGGTGTAGGATGGCGGCATGAAGACGGTTGCCCTTCTCTGCGCGGTCCTGCTTGGCGCTCTGCCGGGTTCCGCAAGGGCCGACGACATCGACCGTGGTGCGTCGTTGCTGGATCAGGGGGCGCAGCTTCTGCTGAAGGGGCTGCTGGATCAGGTCACGCCCACGCTGAAAGATCTTGGTCGCCAGATCGGCGACATGAGCGATTACCGCCTGCCAGAGGTGCTGCCCAACGGCGATATCATCATCCGCCGCAAGGTGCCGCTGGTGCCGGTTCCGCCCGGCGCGCCGGGCCACGCGATCGACCTTTAGACCGGGCCCCCGCTACCGGCCGTTCAGGCCGCGCCCGTCCAGAATATCCTGCACGCATTTCTCGACTCGCGCCGCGCGGGTTTTCGATTGCTTGGGGGCGGCAAAGTGAAGGGCGTAAGACCGCTGCCGCCCCGGCGTCAGCGCCTCGAAGGCGGCCTTCAGGCCGGGGTCCTCGTCCAGCCGGTGCTGAAACTCCTCCGCCAGCACGAGGTCATGCCTGGCCTTGAAGTCGATCTTCAGCCCCGCCTTTTCCACCGCGATGGCGGCGTGAAGGAAGCCTGTCAGCACGGGCGCCATCGCGGCGATCTGCTGAACATCGGTGAACTTGATCCACCGCCCGGCCTGCGAATTCTCGCCCGCCTTGGCAAGAATGCCGTCGGGGTCATCCAGCAAGGCACCTTTCAGAAAGCCGAGCGCGCAGGACTCCTTCAGCCCGTAGATGATGGCGACGTTATTGCCTTCGAACGTATAGCAGAGCTTGCCCCACTTCACCGCCTCGGTCAGCCCGCAGGCAAGGCAGATCGCCCGCAGCTTTTGCCGTTCCTCTTGCCACTCGGCCTTGCGCAAGAGGGCATCGACCCGGGTATCTGGTGGGGTCATCCTCGGATCCTCCCTGCCGGCCCCGGCGACCACGGCCAGCGTCAGGCCGTGACGCCGCCTAGGTTTTCGACACCGTGATCTTGGTCGTCACATGCAGCGCCGCCGCGAGCGAGGCAAAGCGGGCGCGCGACACTTCGCCGAACAGGTCAACGCCTTTGGGGTGCAGGACCAGTTCCAACATGCCCTTGCGCGGATAGTAGTGCAGCAGGCCCGCCTCGGCCGGGTCGGCGATCGAGAACATGGCGCCAAAGCGCATCGCCTTGCCCAGCACCTCGGCATCGGCAATCTGCTCTTCGGTCAGCAGTTGCAACAACGGCTCCAGCCGCGATCCGGCGCGGCTGTTCTTGTAGCGGTGCAGCAGGGCAAGGCCAAGGAACACTCGCCCCGGATGGTCGAGCCCGCCAAGGTTGGCGCGGGTGGCGTTGTCAAAACAGGCCTCGGCCCGGTAGTCGGGGTGGGCGCGCCAGCTGGTGTCGTGCAACAGGCAGGCGGCCTTGATCAGCCGCAGCCGATCCTCTGGCGTGCCTTTGAACAGCGGCAGCAGGAAGTCGTAAAGCTTGCGCCCGAACCCCGGCAGCCGGGCGCTGGTGGCCTCGGTGAACCGGCAGGCCTCGATCAGCGGGTCGCGCTGGCGCAGCCGCTGCGGCATGTGTTCATAAAGCAACCCCTCGCGGATACCGTAGGAGGAAACGTCGATTTCCTTCGGCCGGAAGGTGCGCACCAACTGGCCCAGCACTTCCGCCGCCAAAGGCACCAATTCCATCCGCTCGGCCGAGGTGCCGGTGCGCAGCCGCAGCTCGGTCAGATCGGCGGTGGTGATCCAGTCGACCGTCGCCAGCACCTGTTCCTGCGTCATGCGGTATTCGTGCAGCACCGTCAGCGGATAGCCGCGCCGTTCCATATCCAGCCGGGCGATGGCACGCCACGACCCGCCGACGAGGTAAAGTTTGTCGTGCCGCACGTCGAGATCGGTCTTCAGCTGCTTGACGATCTTGGCGATGTGCTTGCTGCGGTCCTTGGCGCTGCCGGATACCTGTTGCAACCGGAACGGGCCCAGCGGCGAGGTCAGCCGCCGCCCGATGCGCCCTTCTCCGATCACCGCCAGTTCCATCGACGAACCGCCGATGTCGCAGACGATGCCCTTTGCCTCGGGCCAGCCCAGCAGCACGCCCTGCGCCGACAGCCGCGCCTCTTCGGCGCCGTCGATCACCCAGAGCTTCAGCCCGGTCTCGCGCGTCACCTGTTCCTGAAACTCGGGGCCGTCCTTTGCCTCGCGCACCGCGGCGGTGGCGACGGCGGTCAGGGGGGCGATGCCCATCCCCTCGGCCAGCAGCGCGAATCGCTTCAGCGCGGCCATTGCCCGCTCGCGGCCCTTGGGGTTCAGCATCCCCGTCGTGTCCAGCCCGGCGCCAAGACCACACAGGATCTTTTCGTTGTAGAAATAGGCCGGGGATCGGGCCGCGCCGTCGAACACCACAAGGCGCACAGAGTTGGAGCCCACATCCACCACACCGATGCGCGACAGCGCGCGGGCAGAGGGATCCTCGAACAACGGGCGGCCGAAAGGCCCCCATTCGTCCTGGGCAGGCTCGTCGGAGTCGCTCATCGGTTGTCCTTCGTCATGGCGCGGGGACTTTGGCGCCCCCGGCCGGGGGCGTCAATCCACGGCATGGGCGAGGCGCGGGACATCGGCATCCCCGGCGCTGCCACGGCCCGACAGCGACGGGTTTTCCATGAAGAAGCGGTGGCAGGAAAAGAACGGCCCTTCGGCCGGGGCCTCTTCACGTTCGAAATGGCCATCGGGTTGCAGCACGAAACTTTGCGCCCGGTCGGCAAGGTTCGCCGCCATGATCTGGCTGACGATCTGCGCCTTTACCGTGTCGTTCTTGATTTCCACCAGCGTTTCCACCCGGCGATCCAGGTTCCGTTCCATCCAGTCGGCGGACGAGATGAACACCCGCGCCTTCTTTGACGGCAGGCCGTGGCCGTTGCCGAAACAGACGATGCGGCTGTGTTCAAGGAACCGCCCGACGATCGACTTGACGCGGATGTTGTCGGACAGACCCGTGATGCCGGGGCGCAGCATGCAGATGCCGCGCAGGATCAGATTGATCTTCACGCCCGCGCCGCTGGCGGCATAAAGCGCGTCGATCACGTCGGGGTCGGTCAGCGAGTTCATCTTGGCCCAGATCGCGGCCGGGCGACCCGCGCGGGCATGTTCGGCCTCGGCCGCGATCAGACCCAGCAGCCGCGATTTCAGGTTGATCGGCGAGATGGCAAGGTTTTCCAACCCCTCGGGCTGCGCATAGCCCGACAGGTAGTTGAACACCTTGGTGGCATCGCGCCCAAGCGCCGGGTCGCAGGTGAAGAAGCTGAGGTCGGTATAAATCCGCGCCGTGATCGGGTGATAGTTGCCGGTACCATAGTGGGTATAGGTGACCAGCTGATCGCCCTCGCGCCGCACCACCGTGCTGATCTTGGCGTGCGTCTTCAGGTGCAGGAACCCGTAGACGACATGCGCGCCGGCGCGTTCCAGCCGCCGCGACTGGCGGATGTTGGCGGCCTCGTCGAACCGCGCCTTCAGTTCGACCAGCGCGGTGACGGATTTGCCCGCCTCGGCCGCCTCGCACAAAGCCGACACGATCGGGCTGTCGCGGCTGGTGCGATAGAGCGTCTGCTTGATCGCCAGCACGTTCGGGTCACGCGCCGCCTGATCGAGAAAGCGCACCACCATGTCGAACGTCTCGTAGGGGTGATGCAGCAGCATGTCTTTCTGCCGGATCGCCGCGAACATGTCGCCCTCATGATCCTGCACCCGTTCCGGCACGCGGGGGGTGAAGGATGGCCATTGCAGGTCGCGTCGCGCGTCCAGCACCAGTTCCTTGAGGTCGGCGACGCCCAGCAGGCCGCGCATCTCGATCACTTCCTCGGGCGCCACGCCCAGTTCGCGCATCACCAGCGCGCGCAGGTCTTCCGGTGCGCCTGCGGTGATCGTCATGCGGATCACTTCACCCCGGCGGCGGCGTTTCAGCGCGACCTCGAATTCGCGCACCAGATCCTCGGCCTCGTCCTCGACTTCCAGATCGCTGTCGCGCAGCACGCGGAAAGCGCAGTGGCCGCTGTCGTGGTAGCCGGGAAAGAGTGAGCCGAGGTGCAACAGCAGCAGCTCTTCCAGCGGCAGAAAGCGGTGATCGCCGCCGCTGGCGGGCAGCGCAATGAAGCGCGGCACCTGCTGCGGGATCGGCAACAGCGCCTGCAACGGGCGCCGGTCGCTGGTCCGTTCCAGTTGCAACGCCAGACAGAAGCCGGTGTTGGGGATGAAAGGAAACGGGTGGGCCGGGTCGATGGCCAGCGGCGACAGCACCGGGAACACCTGATTGAGGAAGTAGTTTTCCAGAAAGACCTGATCGCGCCGGGTCAGCTTGGCGCGGGTCAAGAGGCTGATCCCGACCGCCTCCATCTCTTTCTTCAGCTTGTTCCAGATCGTCTGCTGCGCCTGCAACAGCCGCCGCGCGTCGCGGTCGATCATCTCCAGCTGGTCGCGCGGGGTCAGCCCGTCGGTGGCCAGCATGGAATTGCCCGCGCGGGCCAGTTCGCGCAGCCCGGCGACCCGGACGGTATAGAACTCATCGACGTTGGTGGCCGAGATCGAGAGAAACCGCACCCGTTCCAGCAGCGGCACGCGCGGGTTGCGGGCCTCATCCACCACGCGCCAGTTGAATGCCAGCCACGACAATTCGCGGTTGAAGAACCGGCGCGGGCCGGCCGTCTCGTCCGGCGGCAGCGCGGTCGGGGCGGGAAACGGGGCCTTCAGAAAATCGGCTTGGATCATTGGCGGTTACGGGTGATTTGGGAACGGGTCCGATTAATGGCCCGCTTCGGTCAGGGTGTCCAGCACCTCGGCGGCGAAGGCCCGCGTGATCTCGCGTCGCGTGGTCAGGCTCTGGCGGTCGATCGCCACCACCACACCGGCCGCGGCAGCCAACGACCGGTCGATCCGGGTCGCCAGATAGGCGATGACGGCGGGGGCGACATGCAACTGGCGATCGGCGAAAAGCTTCACCAGCACGGCCGCCAGCAGCGCGTCATCGGGCCGGTCCAGCCGGGCGACCGGGGCCGCCTGCAACCGGCTGGCAAGGTCGGGCAAGGCCACAGGCCAGCGGTTCGGCGCCTCTGTCGCCGTCAGCAGCAGCTGGCCCCCGGCTGCGGCCAGCATGTTGTGCAGGTGAAACAGCGCCCGCTCGGCCGCCGCATCCCCCGCCACGTGATGCGCGTCATCCAGCGCGACGCGGCCGGTGGCGGCCAGCGCGGGCAGATCGGCGGCGGGCAGATCGGCGGCAGGCAGCAGCGCGGCATCCGTTTCGGCCGCCCAGATCCGGGCAAGGTGGCTTTTGCCCGCGCCGGGCGGGCCGACCAGCACCAGCTTGCCCTGCGGCCAGTCCTGCCACCCGTCCACCGCCGCGAGCGCCGCGGCATTTGCGGCGGAGACGAAGAAGTCTGCCCGCCCCGTGGCAGCGGGCCGGGCCTGCGGCAGCGGCAGGGTGAACTGTTCCGGTCGCTTCAAATCCCGCCCGCGTCGCTGTCCGAGACGCCCTTGTAAAGCTGGCTGTCAAGGTATTGGCGCACGCCAAAGCGGGCCAGCACGCCCAGCGTTGCCGCGACCGGCACCGCAACCAGAAGGCCGACGAAGCCGAAGATGGTGCCGAAGGCCGACAGCGCGAACAACAGCCAGACCGGATGCAGCCCGACCGAATGGCCAACCAGCGCCGGGCTGAGGATGTTGCCTTCGATGAACTGACCGACGGCGAAGATGCCGATGACGGCCACGATCATCCCTGGCTCGCCCCAGAACTGGAACAGCGCAAGCCCGATGGCCAGCGCCCCGCCGGTCATCGCGCCAAGGTAGGGGATGAAGGTGATCAGCCCGGCAAAGGCCCCCACCACCAGCCCGAACTGCAAGCCCACCAGCATCAGCCCCACCGCGTAATAGGTGCCGAGGATCGCGCAGACTGTCAGCTGGCCGCGCACGAAGCCCGCCAGCACGTCGTCGATCTCGTGCCCGAGGCCGCGGATCGTGTTGCGGTAGTCGCGCGGCAGCCAGCTGTCGAGATGGGCGATCATCCGGCTCCAGTCCAGCAGCAGGTAGAACGCCACCACCGGCACGACGACGATGAACAGCGCCGCGTTGATCACCCCCAGCGCCGAAGAAATCAGCCGGTTGGCGAAGTCCGCCCCCTGCGCCTTGATCGTGTCGCCGATCGAGATCAGCGTCTGGTGCACCACGCTGGTCTGGTCGAGGATCGACGGGAACCGGGCGGTCAGGAAGGCCTGAAGCTGGCTGAAGATCGCCGGGGCCGCGTTGATCAGCGCCAGCAGCTGTTGCGTCAGCAAGGGAACGACCAGCACCGCCAGCAGGATGAAGATCAGGAGCGCCGCCACAGAGATGATGGCGGTGGCGGCCATCCGGCTTAGCCCCAGCCGCTCCATCCGGTTGGCGACGGGGTCGAGGAAATAGGCGATGGCACCACCGATCAGGAACGGCAGGATCACCGAGCCCAGAAACCACAGCGCAAGCAGGAACACCGCCGCGGCGGCGCCCCAATATTTCGCCTGTTCCCTGACGGGAAGTCCCATGTCACCGCTCCCGCCGCGTTCGTAACCTGTCATCGCCGAACACACCTGCCCACGCAAGCGCGCCCTGCGCTTGCCTGAAAGATGTGGATCGCATAGGTCATGCGCAACCACGTCCTGCCCAAAGGTAATGCAGATGCGCCTGTCCCGCTACTTCCTGCCCGTGCTGAAGGAAAACCCCGCCGAGGCGCAGATCGTGTCGCACCGCTACATGCTGCGTGCGGGCATGATCAAGCAGCAGCAGGCCGGCATCTATTCCTGGCTGCCGCTGGGCTTCAAGGTGCTGAAGCGGATCGAGCAGATCGTGCATGAAGAACAGATCCGCGCGGGCCATATCCCGCTGCTGATGCCGACGCTGCAACCCGCCGATCTGTGGCGCGAGTCCGGCCGCTACGATGCCTATGGCGAAGAGATGCTGCGCATCACCGACCGCCACAAGCGCGAGATGCTTTACGGGCCGACGAACGAAGAGATGATCACCGACATCTTCCGCAGCCATGTGGAAAGCTACAAGTCGCTGCCGCTGACGCTGTATCACATCCAGTGGAAGTTCCGCGACGAGGTGCGGCCGCGCTTTGGCGTGATGCGCGGGCGCGAGTTCCTGATGAAGGACGGCTACAACTTCGACGTCGACAAACCCTCGGCGCTGCATGCCTACAACCGCCACATGGTCAGCTATCTGCGCACCTATGAACGGATGGGCCTGCAGGCGATCCCGATGCGGGCCGACTCTGGCCCGATCGGCGGCGACGACACGCATGAATTCCTCGTGCTGGCGTCCACCGGCGAATCCGAGGTGTTCTACGACAGCGCGATCACCGACCTGAAGTTCGGCGACCGGACTGTGGACTACGACAACTGGGACGAATGCGCCGACATCGTGAAGGAATGGACAACCCCCTACGCCCGCACCGACGAGACGCATGATCCCGCGCTGTTCGAGGCGATCCCCGAGGCGCGGCGCAAAACCTCGCGCGGGATCGAGGTTGGTCAGGTGTTCTACTTCGGCACCAAGTATTCCGAACCGATGAAGGCCTTCGTCGTCAACGACAAGGGCGAACGGGTTCCGGTGCACATGGGCAGCCACGGTATCGGCGTCAGCCGCCTTCTGGGCGCGATCATCGAGGCGAGCCACGACGAGAAGGGCATCATCTGGCCCGAAGGCGTCACGCCCTTCCACTGCGGCATCGTCAACCTCAAGCAGGGCGACCCCGCCGCCGACGCCGCCAGCGCCGCGCTGGAGGCCGCGCTGATCGCCAAGGGGCTCGACCCGCTTTACGACGACCGCGACGAACGGGCGGGGGCGAAATTCGCCACGATGGACCTGATCGGCCTGCCGTGGCGGATCACCGTCGGCCCGCGCGGGCTGGCGGCGGGCAAGGTCGAACTGACCTCGCGCCGCACCGGGATCAGCGAAGAGATGTCGCCCGACGACGCGGTGGCGAAGGTGGTCGGGATTTACGCCGGGCTCTGACCGGCCAAAGCTCAGAAGGCGCGCGTGACGGCGAGGTAGAGGTAGAAATACGGCCCGCTGCCACGCCGCCCGCCACCGCCGCCGACCGCGTTCCAGATCCGCTCGTCTTCGTGGAAGTCCTGGTAATGCTCGATCAGCCAGCTTTCCAGATCGCGCGTGCTGGTCTCTGACGACGACTGGTAGAGCAGGTACATGTCGGTGACGCCATTGGCGAGTTTCTTGTTGTCCACCCGGCGGGTCAGCGCCGTCCAGTAGTCTGGCCCGCTGGCGACGCCGACATAGAACAGCCCCACAGCCCGGTCTTCGCGGCAGATGGCCGAGATCGAGCGGATCAGCGTCGAATAGATCTGCACCTTGTGCCCGGTGAAATAGGTGTCGGTAATGCGCACGCCCCGGTAGGTTTCCATCGAAAATATTCCCGCTTGAATGGTGCATATCGTGCCGGAAGGAACGCAGATGTGTCAATTCCCTTTGGGTTGCCGACGGGGGCCGCCCTTGACCTTTACGACCGCCGCCGCCACGGTGCGCGCGTTCTGACGGAGCCAGCATGACCGCCCGCACCCGCCCCTTTGCCGCCTTCGAATGGATGATCGCCTGGCGCTATCTGCGCGCCCGGCGCGCCGAGGGTGGCGTTTCGGTGATGACCTGGATCAGCCTGATCGGCATCACGCTGGCGGTCTTTGCGCTGATCGCCACGCTGGCCGTGCGGTCGGGCTTTCGGGCCGAGTTCGTCGATACCATCCTGGGTGCCAATGCCCATGTCACGGTCTACGCGGCCGCCCATCCCGACCAGAACGGCCACATGACGCGGGCGATCGCCGATTATGACACCGTGACGAAAAAGATCGAGGCGATCCCCGGCGTGACCACCGCCGCGCCGCTGATCAAGGGCGAGGTGATGGCCAGCTTCGACGGCCACAACACCGGCGTGCAGGTCTATGGCATCGCGCTGTCGGACCTGAAGAACATCCCGCGCATCGCGCATTCCGATCAGGCGCTGGGCAGCATCGACGATTTCAACGACGGCATCGCCATCGGCGTGGGCGTCGCGCGCGACCTTGGCCTTGGCATCGGCGACCATATCCGCCTGATCTCGCCCGATGGCGTCAAGACCGCCTTCGGCACCAGCCCGCGGGTGAAATCCTATACCGTCGCCTACATCTTCAGCGCCGGGCGCTGGGATATCGACCAGGTCCGGGTCTACATGCCCTTTGCCGAGGCGCAGAGCTATTTCAACCGCGAGGGTACCGCGGACGAGATCGACGTGATGACCGCCGACCCCGAGCGGGTCGATGACCTGACCCCCGCGCTGCTGGCGGCGGCGGGCGACAATGCGATGATCTGGACCTGGCGCGACTCGGCGGGCAGCTTCCTGCGGGCGCTGACCGTGGAAGACAACGTGATGTTCGTCATCCTCTCGCTGATCGTGCTGATCGCCTCGATGAACATCGTGTCTGGCCTGATCATGCTGGTGAAGAACAAGGGCCGCGACATCGGCATCCTGCGCACGATGGGGCTGACCGAAGGCTCTGTGCTGCGGGTCTTCTTCATCTGCGGCGCCTCGACCGGCCTGATCGGGACGCTGGCGGGGGTGATCCTCGGCTGCCTCTTCGCGATCTACATCGACCCGATTTTCTCGTTCATCAACTACTGGGCCGGGGGCGGGGTCTGGGATCCGTCGATCCGAGGCATCTACACGCTGCCCGCCAAGCTAGAATGGTTCGACGTGGTCCGCGCGGTCGCGCTGTCGCTGGGGCTGTCCTTCGTGGTGACGATCTTTCCGGCCCGGCGGGCGGCGCGGATGAACCCGGTCGAGGCGCTGCGCTATGAGTGAGCCGATGCTGATCCTCGACGGGATCGAGAAGACCTACAACCCCGGCAAACCCGGCGAGGTGCGCGTGCTGCGCGGCGCCGCACTGCAGCTGGAGCCGGGCGAGGTGGTCGCCCTCGTGGCGCCGTCCGGGGCGGGGAAATCGACGCTGCTGCACATCGCCGGGCTGCTGGACACGCCCGACAGGGGCAGTGTGAAGATCGGCGGCGTCGAGATGACGCAACTGCCCGACCGGGCACGCACCGCCGCGCGGCGGGCCGATGTGGGCTTCATCTACCAGTTTCACCACCTGCTGCCGGAGTTTTCGGCGCTGGAAAACATCGTGCTGCCGCAACTGGCAAACGGCGTGGCGCGCAAGGCCGCCGATGCGCGGGCGATGGACCTGCTGACGCGGGTCGGGGTGGCGGCGCGCGCCGATCACCGCCCGGCGGCTTTGTCGGGCGGTGAACAGCAGCGGGTGGCGTTCTGCCGGGCGCTGGCGAACGGGCCGAAGCTCTTGCTGGCCGACGAGCCGACCGGCAACCTTGACCCTGGCACCTCGGATCAGGTCTTCGCGGTGCTGATGGACCTTGTGCGCCACACCGGGCTTTCGGCGCTGATCGCCACCCACAACCTTGCGCTGGCGGCGCGGATGGACCGGGTGGTGCGGCTCGATGGCGGGCGGATCGTTTCCTCTGGGAAGTCTCTCTAGTTCGATAGGGTTGCGATGAGATTTTCTGGTCAGATCAATCCGCTGACAAAACAAGCGAAATGCCGCGCCGTCGCAGCTGTAATTTATTCGCTATGCGTTCTCCTTTCGCCCCGGCCGTCGCTCGCCGCCAATGAAGCCTGTCCAGACATATGGCGGGACGATGTGTCGATCGTCGGCGAACTCATTTCAAACAAGGACTTGAAAGGGTTAACGGTCGTATTTGCCGATCCCGAGGGTAACGCATTCGACTGCCTTGGCGCTGGTGTTTCTGCCTATGAGTTGCAGAGAATTTCTTATGTAAACAAGTTATATTGGCAGGCTCCAAGCGATCTCCCCGATGGCGCCACGTTAGCTGATGAGGTGTGCGGCTATTCGGTCACTAACCTCCCAGCTAGTGTTCGTCACCTGACGGATGATTCCCATTGTTGGTTTGGTGTGCGATAGTCTCGGCATGAGACGCGATGACCTCTGCCTTTACCTTGGCCCCGCTGAACGTGCGCAGCTTGAAGCTCTGCGGACCGATCGAAACAC
>WGNF01000023.1 GCA_016124615.1 Paracoccaceae bacterium
CATCGACGACGCAGAAATGTGTCTCATCCAACGATACGTCGAGGCCTACGAAGAATTCCATGGCATGATCTCCCTGAATAGTTCCGACGAAGGGTAGTGTCCCGACGGCAGGTCTTGGCGCATAGCCCGATCAGCGCATCTGTATCGTCAAAGTCAGATCCTCGCTCGGGCGGGCCTTGATCTGCACCGCGCCGTGCTGGCCGATTGGGTGGGCAAGGCCGCGTTCCATCTGAAGCCGGTGGTGGATCGGCTGGCCGAGCATCTGAAGCGATCGGGCAAGCTGTTCATGGATGAAACCACCGCCCCCGTGCTGGACCCCGGGCGCGGGACGACAAAGACCGGATATCTCTGGGCGCTGGCCCGCGACGACCGGCCATGGGGCGGTGAGGACCCGCCTGGCGTGGTCTACTTCTACACCCCAGGTCGCGCGGGAGAGAATGCCGAAGCCTTCCTGACGGGCTTCGACGGCATCCTGCAGATCGATGGCTATACCGGCTACAACCGCCTGACCAAACCCTCGCGCAAGGGCGGCGCCCCCATTCGGGTGGCGCATTGCTGGGCGCATGCAAGGCGCAAGCTGAAGGAGGTCTTCGACCGCGACGGCTCCGATATCGCCGCCGAAGGCCTGCGCCGCATCGCCGAATTCTACGTTGTCGAGGCCGATATCCGCGGCATCTCCCCCGGTCAGCGCCTCTCTGCCCGTCAGGCCCGCACCGCACCGCTGGTGGCGGCCTTTGGCGAATGGCTCCAGGCGCAGCGTCGAAAAATCTCCGCCAAGTCCAGGCTGGGCGAAAAGCTCGCCTATATCCACAATCACTGGGACGGGTTGCAAACCTTCCTGACCGATGGCCGGGTCGAAATCGACTCCAACAGGGTCGAAAACCTGATCCGCCCCATTGCGACAGGCGAGTCATTGTGCACTCCATCCTCAAGTATCTGTAAACATTGGAAGCGTGTCCGTGTCGGCGACGCGACACGGGCGACCGTTTCGGGCCAGCGCGGATTGGACCTGCGTCGAGTTGAGGTCATCGGCGCGGATCTGGTAGGGCGCGCCAGGAACAACCTGCTCGGCAGGCAGCACGCCCGTCTTGATGAGGCGGCGTATCCGATGGTTTGTGATGCCCAGGGCCTTCGCCGCTTCGGTCATGGTCAGCCAGGCGCCATCCTTTTCCGCGGACCTGTAGGCGTGGATTCCCCGCACACGCCGGACCGAGGCGACACGGTGCGCCGTCCAGGTCTTGCCTTGTCCGGTGGGCATGCCCATTCGATTGAGCGACGCGGCGATATGTTCGTCCGACCAGCGTCCTGCCATGCTCCGCATCACCGCCAACGCATCCTCGGCGGTCGCGCAACCATGTTCGCCCGCTCGGGGCTTGCGCACCCGCAGTTCCGAGTGCTGACCACCTCGCCAATGGATCGTGAGCACGACCTCGCGCACCGCATCATCGACATCAACGACAATATCGGCAATCAGCGTGCGAAGCAGTTGCTGACGAGCGCGCATCGTCACATTGGGCGCGTTCCAGGCCGCTGACAGATTGTCCGCCAAATTGGCGAAGCTGCGCGGGTCGACCTCGATGGTCGATGGACTTTCGACAGGCCGGCGCGCCTCAAGATCCTGCACCCGGCGTAGTGCGCTCTCCCAGTTCTTCTCCAGCTGTGCGGCGATCAGACGATTGTCGGGATCGCAGGCAGCGTAGCGGCGTTCGGCAAGACTGGCCTCGTAGCGGGCCTGCTGCAGTTCCAGGTCGAGGATCTGGCGTTGATCTTCCTGTCGTTCCTGATGCATGCGCTCAGCCTCGAACGCGGCCTCGACCGCCAGCGGTTCTACCGCGCGCAGCAACTCGCGTGCAACCGCCGCATCGACCCTTGGCCCACCGAAGGTCATGCATCGGGGCAGGCCCATCATCAGGTTGGGCTTGTCGCAGCGATAGACGGGCCGACTTTGCGGGTTGCCAGTGTAGGCGACGCTCAGTCGCCGTCCGCATCGTCCGCACGTCATGATCCCTGACAGCAGTGCCTTGCCGCCCCGGCCTGACTTCACGCCGCCGGCGCGGCCATAGTTGTTGAGCGCCAATTGATTCTGGTTGCGCTCGTATTCCTCCCAGCTGATGTATCCCTCGTGGTGATCCTTGATGAAGACTTCCCAGGTCCCCACCGGCTTCCTGTGCCCGTAGCTCCGCCGGGCTCGCCCATCGACGATCGAGGTCCGTTTCTCGCTTTTCCCGTAGACGTAAACGCCTGCGTAGAAGGGATTTTTGAGCACTGCGATGACGTTGCGGTAACGGATCGGCAACCAGGTGAAGCTGGTCATGCGGCCCTCATCCGACGGTCGAGGGAAGTGGATCTGATCGGCCTTCATCGATAACAGCACCTGGCGGGCGCTGCCGACCTCGCGGAAGCGGGCAAAGATGAGCCGGATCACCTCCTGCAGACGTACATCAGGGTCGAGCCCCAGACCCGCCTCGCGATGCCAGATATAGCCGAACGGCACGGCCAAGCGCAGCTCGCCCCGGCGTGCCTTCGACCTGGCAGCATCGAGCATCCGCGCTCTGAGAACCCCCAGCTCGAACTCGCTGATGCTGCCCTTCATGCCCAGGAGTAGGCGATCATTGGGCAGGCAGGGATTGTAGATGCCGTCGTGATCGATGACACGGGCTTCGACAAGCCCGCACAACTCCAGCGGGTGGTGCCAGTCACGGCCATTGCGCGCGAGCCGCGATGCATCCAGGCACAGGACGGCGCCAACCTTGCCCGCACACAGCCAAGCGACCAGGCGATCGAAGCCCGGGCGCGCCACGGTTCCGCTCGCCGATCGACCGAGATCATCGTCGATGACCTCAATGTCGACGAAGCCACGCTGGCGCGCGACATCGACCAGATCATATTGCCGTCGCTGGCTCTCCAGGTTGGTCATGACCTGCGACTGCGTCGACTGGCGCACATAGACGACGGCCTTGCGCTTGAGAAGCGTCGCCGGAATCATCTCAGCGCTGTTCATCGCTGAGTTCCTCGACGGCGAGCCCCGCCGCTTGCATCAGGATCTGCGCCAGCGTCGACACCGCCTTGCGCCGCTCCGTGTCGTTCAGACCCTCCAGCCTGCGGGGTTCGAACTCCAAGTTCATTTGCCGGCCAAAGGTCGGTGCCGGCATGTTGCGAGCCTTCATTGCCTTCCTCCCGAGCGATTCCATGTCCGCTTTGGAAGTGTGCGGGCTTGGCGGCGCGCGGGACCAGCTCATGCAAATCGATCAGCGCCGCCAGATCGACCCGCGGCGGGCCAACGCTCATGCCGGCGCAAATCACCGGATCAACCATCCAACCGGCGATCGTGACTACGACGCCCGCCGGACCCAAAACCTGGAGAAATTGGCCTGTCGCCCGCTGCTCAACGCGGCGCACGCAAACCTTCTGGCCAAAATAGGGATGCCAGCGGTAATGAACCTCCAGTTCCTCACCGACATGGGCAGAATGAACGGGCGACGGCCCTTAATCGCAAGAACGCGCTCTTCGCCGGCCACGACGAAGGCGGCATCGCCTGGGGCCGCATCGCCTCGCTGATCGAAACCTGCAAGATCAACGGCGTCGAGCCCTTCGCCTACCTCAAGGCAACCCTCACCGCGATCGCCAAAGGTCACCCGCAAAGCCGCGTCGACGACCTCCTGCCGTGGAACTTCACGCCGTCGCACTGAGTAGCCGGTGGTCCGCAGCTAACGCTTACTGGCATGCGGGGCGATTTCGTTATTGACAAACATCCTCTGACCTCTTCCGGTTGCCTGTTTCGGATGCCTCCAATCTGGCCGCACAATGTCGCAGAAGGATGCCAAATCCGGGCGTTTTTGTACCCGTTTGTCGCAGGAGGAGGGCCACCCAGACCCTGAAGAACCGGATCCCGTTCGAGAATTACTATCTGCCCGAGACGCTCGAGGAAGCCGTGGCCGGCTTCATCGACCACTACAACCACCATCGCTATCACGAGAGCCTGGGCAACCTCACGCCTGCCGATGTCTACCACGGCAGGGCTGAAGCCATCCTGAAGCAACGCAAGGAGACCAAAGCGAACACGATCGAGAAGCGCCGTTTGGCTCGCATCGCCAGACCGCAGCATAAACTGAAACCCCAACGAGCCAGGCCCTCCGAACCGGATCAGGCTCTCGTGTCCCAATCAATATGACGACGGACAGCTCCGGCAGCAGCACCAGGCGGCCTGCCGCAAGTCCCGCCGCCAATCTTTACCGCCCATCATTGACGCTCTGCCTCGCTCACTGGCAGAGGAGCTTGTCGAGGCGCGTACGGCGCCGTCGCCTCGACGAGCAGGATTCCGGCGACTGCGAAAAGCAGGCCAATGAGTGTCGCAATGCCGAGGTGCTCGCCGAAGAAGACCATGCCGAACCCAAAGCCCATAACGGGTGTGAGGAACGTGAAGGCGTTGGCGCGGCTGAGGGGGACACGCCGCAGCAGCGTGAACCAGAGCCAGTAGGCCAGAGCAGTGCCGAGCAGTGCGAGAGCCAGCAGACTCACGAGGAACTCCGGAGACCAGACGATCGCTTTGCGTCCTTCCAGGGCAATGGCGGCAACAGACAGCGGAAGCGCGCCGAACAGGGTCTGCGCTGCCATCGCCATCAACGGATCGACCTCACTGCCGAGTGCCTTCATGACAACATTTCCAACCGCGACGCCGGAGGCGGCGACGGCGATGTATGCGACGCCGGCGACGAAGCCCGCCTGTGCAGGGCCGCCGAACTGCGGCAGGCTGATGACGACGATCCCGACAAAGCCAAGGCCGAGGCCAAGGCGCTGCAGCCAGCTGAGCCGCTCGTGCAGAAAGACATGCGCCAGAATCGCCGCAAGCAAAGGCTGACCATTGGTGATCACGGTAGCGAGCCCCGGCGAAACATATTCAGAAGCGTGGAACATACCCAGAAAGCCGAGGCTCGTCGTTCCAAGGCCGACCACCGCGAGAGCAATCCACGTGCGCAACGAACGTGGAACCGGGCGGCGGAAGAACCATGCAGCCAGCGCGAGCGTTGACCCTGCAATCAATGCCCGCAACGCGGCGAAGGAGAACGGCGGTGCAAATTTGAGTCCGACTGTGATCAGCGGATAGCAAAGAGCCGCCAAAAACGCGACAAGGAAGAGTACTGCAGCATCTCGGCCGCGAATTGCCCTCGGCGGGGTTCGCGACGTAGCGGCGCGTGCACTCAGCTCCGCCATAGCGTACTCTGACCCCTCTGCCGGCACAGCGACAAAACCATGAGCCGGGCGTTCCCGGTACGGCGGACGGCGTCGTAAGTACGACCTGAGCGCGTCCCGTCGCCTACCAGTTTCAGGCCGACTCGTGGACGCAGTTGCACATCGCCTGAATCTGACTCCTCGTCAATTGTCGCGGTTGGGCCGCTGCGTTGCAGAAACGATCCGGTCGAGGTCGAAGGTCGCTCCCGCGAACCTACCCAGAGATGTGGACGCGTTCGATCGCCAGGTGCAGCCCAGTGCCCAATGGGACACGCCGACCGAAGATCACCAGACCTCATGCCGGCATGCCCACTCGCGATCTGCTTTGGACATGTAATGCCCAAGGGCTCCTACTTGCCCGGTGTCGTGGGCATCATCAGCTTCTGCTGATCCAGCATCTGCTCCATCATCTGTTGCATGAGATCCAAGCGCGTCTTCATTTGCGCCAACGCGTCGGCGTTGCCGCTTGTTCCCATATTGCCCTGCCCGGCCATCTGGCCGCCCATCATGCCGCCGCCAGCCATCATCGAATGCATGGCCGTCATCTGGTCCAGCATGAGTTGCATGTGCTGTTGCATCAATTGCGTAAGCTGATCGCCATGAGCGTTCTGGGCCGACCCCATCATCGTGGTCATTTGCTGGAACCGTTGGTCCATCTGCTCAATACTCATGGGACTCTGCTTATCCGTACTTCCAGAAGTCTGAGCGAATGCGGCTGAGCCGCTAAGCGCAAGCAATGCAATCAAGGGAACTGCGAGGCGGACGTTCATTTTGGATCTCCTGTTTGAGTTGTGGTGTTTGGCATCTGTGTTCCGAGCGCCTCTCGACTCAAGGACATGTTCGTTTGGCATCGTCTCAGGTCTTCTCACCCGTGCTTGCCAATCCAGGCTTTGGCGGACCGCTCCTGCGCGATATGAGCTTCTATTGCACCGGTGTTCGGCGATCGAGCGAGAGTGGGCACCGCGGAACCGCGGGCGCACGTCCGCGCCAGGAGGACAAGCGGAGCGATGATCATGCCCCAGAACAGATACATTCCTATTGCGCCGAACATCGTATCTCTCCATCCCGTGATGTGCCCACAGCGTAATTCATGTGCCGAACGTCAATCGCCATAGCTCGGGGCGCGGCAATTCCGGTGCAGCCTCGAGACAAGCGCTCATCGTCCAATCCGCGCACCGTCGACAAATTGCCGCCAGCGATGCTGCCCGGGAAGGAACATTGGAACGCGCGCCCGGTACACGCGGTATTGCTCGCCAAATTGCGAGAGCATCTGCCGCTCCTCCCGATATGCCAGCAACGTGTAAATGGATACGATTAGAGGGAAAAGCACGACAGAGAAGAGGGTCGGCCAATGCACCACGCCTTCGCCGAACAATCCGACAAAGAGGCCGGTATACTGCGGATGCCTGACCAATCCATATAGCCCGTCCAGGGCGAGCCTGTTTTGCTGGCGCGCGCGATAGAGTTCACGCCACCCTTGTATGAACAATCCGATACCGAGGAACAACAGCGCATACCCGATCAGCATCGAGATCAGCATCCCGGTCTCCCCCATTCCGAGGAGCGTCGACCAGAGGTTCGCATTCAGATTGGCCCGGTCCAGATGAAAGAACCGGACCAGAAGATAGATCGTCAGCGGAAAGCCGTACATCTCCGCGTAGAGCGCGATGATAAATGCCTGGACCAGCCCGGCTCCTGCCCATTCGCGCCAGGTTTTCGGCGCCATGTAGCGGTAGAGAATCCAGGACGCCACGACGATCATGATGACTGTCAGGCTCCAGACACCGGAATGCGCGATATGTTCATTCATTTCCCGTGGTCTCCTGCAAACGGCATCTCACACGCGGGCACTTCTCAAGCGCAACGCGTTGCCGATGACCGAGAGCGAGCTCAGCGTCATGGCGGCGACAGCGATCATGGGCGAGAGGAGAATGCCGAAGGGCACGAACAGCACGCCTGCCGCGATCGGAATCCCGAGAACGTTATAGGCGAACGCCCAGACGAGATTCTCGTACATGTTGCGCATCGTGGCTTCACTCAGGTGCCGCGCACGGACGATGCCGCGCAGGTCTCCCTTTACCAAGGTGATGCCGGCGCTCTCCATCGCGACGTCGGTTCCGGTGCCCATGGCGATTCCGACCTGCGCCTGCGCGAGGGCGGGCGCGTCGTTGATGCCATCGCCGGCCATGGCGACGAACCTGCCCTCGGATTGCAGGCGTTTGACGATCTGGGCCTTCTGTTCTGGCAGGACGCCTGCCACAACCTCGTCGATGCCGAGACGGCCGGCAACAGCCTGAGCGGTCGTCTGATTGTCGCCCGTCAGCATGACGATGCGCACGCCCGCTTCGTGAAGCGCCGTGATCGCCGCAGGCGTCGTCTCCTTGATCGGATCGGCGACCGCCACCAGGCCCGCGAGCGCGCCGTCGATGGCGACGAACATCGCTGTCTTTCCTTCGGCGCGGAGTCGCTCTGCCTGCGACGCGGATGACGAGAAGTCGACGCCGAGGGCATCCATCAACGCCTCGTTGCCGAGGGCAACGGTCTGGTCCGCAATGCGCCCTTGCACACCCTTGCCGGGGATCGCGGCGAAATCCGTCACCTGCGCGAGCTGCGCTCCACGCTCCTGGGCGCCCTTCACGATGGCCGCGGCGAGTGGATGTTCGCTCCCGCGCTCCAGTGAAGCCGCAAGCCCGAGCACCGTCATCTCGCTGTTCGAGCCAAAGGCGACGGCATCCTGCAGACGCGGACGCCCCTCTGTTAGGGTTCCGGTCTTGTCGGTCACCAGCGTATCCACCTTGCGCAAGGTTTCGATCGCTTCGGCGTTCTTGAACAGCACGCCGAAGGTTGCTCCCTTGCCCGAGGCCACCATGATCGACATCGGCGTCGCAAGGCCGAGGGCGCAGGGGCACGCGATGATGAGCACGCCGATTGCATTGAGGATCGCGTAGGCAAGCGCGGGGGCGGGCCCGAAGACGTACCACACACCGAACGTCACCACAGCGGCGATCACCACCGCCGGGACGAAGTAGCCAGAAACGGCGTCGGCAAGCCGCTGGATCGGAGCGCGACTGCGGCTCGCCTCGCTGACCATGTGCACGATCTGCGCGAGCAAGGTGTCACTGCCGATCCGCTGTGCCTCCATGATCAGCGATCCGGTGCCGTTGACGGTCGCACCGATGACGCGCTCGCCGGCCATCTTTTCGACCGGAATCGGCTCACCGGTGATCATCGATTCGTCAACGGACGAGTTGCCCTCGATGACAGTTCCGTCGACCGGGACCTTTTCGCCAGGCCGGATGCGCAGATGGTCGCCGATTTTCACATCGGCGAGCGAGACGTCCTCCTCCACTCCATCCGCGCGCACACGACGCGCCGTCTTCGGCGCAAGCCCGAGCAGGGTACGGATCGCGGCATTGGTCGAACTGCGCGCGCGCAGTTCGAGGACCTGGCCGAGGATCACCAGCGCCATGATGATGGCCGCCACCTCGAAATAGACCGGCGGCAGACCCTCCTCGGTACGAAAGACTTCCGGGAACACGCCTGGTACGATCACCGCCACCACGCTGTAGGCGTAGGCGATGCCGATCCCGAGACCGGTCAAGGTAAACATGTTGGGGCTAAGATTGCGGAGCGAGTTCCAAAAGCGGACCAGGATCGGCCAGCCGAACCAGATGACGATCGGGGTACTGAGGACCAGTTGCGCCCAGTCCGAGATCAGCTGGGGCACGTAGGTCGTCATCCCAAGCGCGGCCACCGGCACGCCGAGACCGGCGCTCCACCACCACCGCCGTGTCATGTCGCGAAGCTCGGCGTTTTCCTCATCTCCGCCGCCGCCCACTTCCCTTGGCTCAAGCGCCATCCCGCACTTCGGGCACGCGCCTGGGGCCGAACGGACGATCTCCGGATGCATCGGACAGGTCCACTCCGTGCGCGTTGTCACCGGAGTCTTCAGCTCCAGGGTCATGCCACATTTCGGGCATGCGCCGGGTGAAGGGCTCTCGACTTCCGGGTGCATCGGGCACGTGTAGACGGCCCCGCTCGCTGCTTTATCCATGGGAACCCCTCTCAGTCCGTAATTCCGGCAATGATGCCTCCCGGCAGTGAAAGCCGGCGCTCTTGCCGACCGCTTCCTTCTTGACGTAGCGGTTGAGCTTCGTGTGCAATTGCGCGCGAACGAGGCCAGTGCAGAAATGATAGGACTGCCCGAGCACACGCCGCCGTGATGCGTTCAACTCTGATGCTGAAGCCGGGATCGGTGACTTGCATTGCGCAAAACTCTCTGTCGTTCAGCAACGCCCGGTGACCACGTTCCTCACCTTGGAGGTCGGCCCGAGCGACGCCACGGTCGCACCGGTTGCGCGACATTTCTTTGATCTCAGTTAAACGATTGGTCGCGTCCTCCAGTGTCGGGACACGATCTCGTAGAGTTGACCCGTAGTGCTGACGAACGCGGCGCCGAACGTCCATTTGACCCGCAACTTGCCGGCTTCGACCTGAACCTGGGCGAGGGATCGGTGCCGACGGCGGATCGGGTTGCACGCCCTTGCGAGCCCGACGAATGCGCGGGATTGCTGGCGTTCGACAATGCGATCCGTGGGTCATGCGAAGGTTCTGGTGCCCCGAAAACGCCCGGCGTTGGCGTCGGGCGTCTCGCTTGCGCCGGCACTGGCTCCAACCAAACGACCGATGCCCGCAACCTAACACCCATGCCGCCGATGCCCTTGACGATCACCGCTGATCAGCTGACCCGCCGCGGCCGTCCCCGTAAGATACTTTTCGGGCTCCGCTTCGAACGCGTCGCGATTCTCTCGAGTCTCGAAGTAATAGGCGCGGTCCCGATAGACCGAGGAGATCGATGACGTGCCAGGGGCAACCGAATGCTTGCTGACCGGATCGACGCCGCCCAGCAAGGAGCGGGATGCCGGAGCGTCCTGTCCAGGCCCTTGATTGTACCGCATCGACCGGCCCATGCCGAAGCCGCCCCTACGCGTCATGAAGAAGATCACCCCGACCGCCAGTGCGATCCAAAGCCAATTCTGAGAAAGCCAGCTCATGTCCGTCTCCTGTTGCTTGCGGTCCCAGACAACACGAAGAATTCGCCGGGTGCTTTGCCCCAGGTTAAAGATAGGACAAGTCCGCAAACCATGTCGGTGGTCATCGGTGGAATCTCCGGTGCAGGTTGGCGTAGCAACCAAACCCTACTGGCAAATCGCCGGTGACCACCTCAGCAACAACCTACACCACTTAGCGTAATCGCCATGCGTCCTGCCGAACCCGCAGTGCAGGGTGGGACGGTTGCTTCGGCGCCCTCCGCCGAAGCCTTGAGCATGGAGGATGCGATGGGTGTTTTTGCTGCGTTGGATTTGTCGCAGGGCCAGACGGCGATTTGTGTGGTGGATCACGACGGTGCGATCCTGGCGGAGGCCAAGGTGCCAACCTGCCCGGATGCGATCGTCGCTTGGCTCGCAGCGAGGTTTGATGATCTCGAGCGGGTCGGGATGGAAACCGGCCCGCTGGCGGTCTGGCTGTGGAACGCCCTGACGGAACGGTGGGTGCCTATCCTATGCCTTGATGCGCGCCATGCCAACGGCGTGCTGAAGATGATGCCCAACAAGACGGACCACCGCGACGCCCGCGGTCTTGCCCAGATCGTCCGCACCGGCTGGTTCAAGGCCGTGCAGATCAAGAGCCACGCCGCCTACGTCAATCGGGCGCTGCTGACGGCGCGGGAGGCCCTGGTCGGCATGCGGGTTCGGCTGGAGAATGAAATCCGGGGCCTGCTGAAGACCTTCGGGATCATGTTCGGAAAGCGGGTCGGCGGGTTCAGGCGCCGCGCCGAGGACATCATCGCAAGGGAGCTGGCCGTCGCACCAGAGCTCCTGCCGATCTTCGAGGCGCTGATGCAGGCCCGTCACGACATCCTGGCCCGCATCGCCGCGCTCGACAGCCGGACCCGGGCAATTGCCAAGCGACACGCGATCGTCAGGTTGTTGATGACGGCCCCGGGCGTCGGGCCAATTACGACGTTAGCGGTTGTCGCGGCTTTCGATGATGCCGCCCGGTTCCGTCGCTCCTCCAGCGCCGGCGCCTATCTCGGTCTGACACCAATACGCTACGAATCTGGCGAGATCAGCCGAAACGGACGGGTGTCCAAGCGTGGCAACAAGTTCACCCGGAAATGCCTCTTTGAGGCGGCTAACGCCATCCTCAACCGAAACCTCGGTGGTTCTCGTCTGCGCAGCTGGGCTCGAGCGATTGCTGAGCGGACGGGGCCGCGAAAGGCCAAGGTGGCTCTGGCACGGAAGCTGGCTGTCACTCTGCACGCCATGTGGCGGACCAAAGCGTCCATCCGGGAGACGATAATGGCGTAGGCGCCGACAAAGCAGGTCACCGCGCCACGGAATGCGTCCAGCGGGGACGCGCGGCGAGGGTGAGATCGCGTCCCATCCTGCGGCAGAGACCGCGCACACCACTTCGATCCGCCCAGACCCTGAACGCAAACATGCGGCGCCCCAGACGGCAGCCGCGGAGAGAACCCCAGAGCCCGGCACGCAACACGAAACGCAGAAGGATCAGCCCTTGACCAAGGCGATTAGAGAACCCGTCGGGGCACGATCCCTGGCTGCTCCATGGAGAACCTCCTTTGTTTTATAACCCGGTCCTCTCCTTGGACCGTTTCCAACATCAGATGGGCGAACTGCCGGCGGGTAAGATCATGAACTCAAACCGAAAGTTTGATCTGCGTTAAAGACCGTCGGCGCCGAGGGCGTAAATTAATAGGGCTTTTCACCCGGTCAGTCGGAAAGCCATCGCTCTTAGTGGCTCGACACTCCCGGCAGTCTGTCGTTCGAGCACATACGGCTTCGACGCGCGCCAGTCGATCGAGTTCGATGCGCATTTCCGCGGGCAACAGCATCGCCGGTACGGCCGCCAAAGGTCCTTCCGGCGACAAGACGCCGATTAGCGTCCGGAGGAGACGACATGCGAGGTGTTCCGATCGAATATTACGTTCTGGCTCACGTCCGCGAGGATGGCCCGATTCTCTGCTATTTGGCAGGCCATCCGGTTTCTGGATGGATCCGCGATCATTGGGGCAAACGGTACCGCTACGCCGGACTTGCACCGCGATGTACGAACGGCGCGTTTGACGTCAAATTGCTGCTTCCTGGTGAATGGATCGTCCAGCCCGGCTTGATCTACGCCGCGGCTGACGGCGAGCCAGGCGAATAGGTGTTCAGTCTGGCAAAGCCAAGCCGGAGGCAGGCCATCCCAGGCGACCTGCCTGCTCACACTTTCGGGTGCCGGAACCGGACCGCAATGGCCCAAGACTGCTCGCTCTGAACCCAAAGCGAAGAGATCACGAAGAATGCTTAATCTGCGTTAAAGATCGTCGGCGCCAAAGACGCCTAGCCTTCTGTTGTCCGGTGCTGTCCCCGTGCGTGAGGGCGGCGCTTCAATTTTGGCACGAGATGACTGGGCAATGACGAAAAGGCGCAGCGCCGACGATCAGCATTCGGAAGACGAGGCCGACGGGCTGACGGCGGAGAAGCCGACGGATGCAGCCGTACGGCGCGCGCTTGTCGAGGCGCGTGAGGAATTTCTGGCTTTCTTGCTTCATCGGGTGGGCAGTAGAGACGAGGCAGAAGACCTGTTGCAGCGCTTCTCGCTCCGGGCCCTGGAGCGCTCCTGGCAATTGCGGGACGTCCGCACCGTTCGTGGCTGGCTCGGCCGCATCCTCGCCACAACGATCGTTGACCGCCAGCGACGTGCGAACCGGCGGCGCAGCCAAGAGATCATGATGGAGCAAACCGCTATCGAAAACCTGGCGATCGAGCCAGATAGCGAAACTGACGAGACCATTTGCAACTGTCTCCACAAACTCCTGCCGACGCTTAAGCCTGAGTATGCGGACATTGTTTGGCGTGCCGACATCCTTGGCGAGCCACGTGACCGATTGGCCGCCAGCCTCGGCGTTACGCTCAACAATGTTACGGTTCGGCTGCATCGGGGAAGGCAGGCGCTTCGAAAGCGGCTTGAGGAAATGTGCCTGACCTGTCCGGTACATGGCTTTCTCGATTGTCGCTGCGAGGAAGCCGAGAAGAATCGTCAGCGTTTCGCCACGGCCAAGAGTAGGGCGGAATCGGGTTGAACAGGGGGGAGGAGATGGGCCACTTGGGCGCACTGGTGTTCATCATGATCGGGCCCGATGGCTTCGGCGCTGCGATCGGGATTTCCTGCCGCGACCCGAAGCCTGCTGTTGCAGCGACCTGCCAAAGCCGTGGAACGGTCGCTCGCAGCTTGGCCAGCGAAACGGTCCTCCCGATCTCCAAGTTGGATGTTGCCGGCAACCATGTCGTGTCGAAGGGGAATGTCGCCGGAGCGAGCGATCCTGGCGGACCGGCGGGGACTGTGGCCACCAATGCCGGCATCGGCAATCCTATGGGGCCATGGCGCCAGAGTGCGCAGACAGAGCTTTCCTGCATTCACGACAATCCGCCGAGGCGGCATGCCTCCGTTGGTCGTCGCAGCGGTGCTCATTGCCTGCCATTCCCTGCCTGGATGAAAGGGCCAATCCTATGGGAGCCTTGCTCTATTTCGCGATCTTCGCCGGCCTGTTCTTCCTGATGATGCGCTTCGGTTGCGGCGCGCATGTCACGGGTCATGGAGGACACTCGCCTCACGGCGAAGACGGCGCGAAGAGCGACGATCGACTTCCATGGCCTCGCTCCGAGACCGCGATCGATCCGGTCTGCCGGATGAGCGTCCAGACCGATACGGCGAAGTCAACGATCTATCGCGGCGAGGCCTTCTATTTTTGCTCGGCTGAGCATCGCGAGACCTTCGAAGCCGATCCGGAGCGCTATGCCGGGTTTGCTGACCCGGGACAGGGAATAGGGGAGCATCACCATGACTGACCGTCAGGAAAAGCCCGCCCCGCATCGTCTCGCTCTGTCGTCGGCTGGCTCAACAGGGAGGCCTCGCCTGCCGGTCATGGTGCTGGGGCTGAGCCTCGGTCTGTTTCTCGCCATGACCTACGCGCTCTGCGTCGGCTTCGACCTGCTCTTTCCCGCCCAGTCCATGCATCAGAACTGGCAGAGCTTTCTGCCCGGATTCGTTTGGCTGACCTGGCAGAGTTTCCTGCTGGGCCTTGTCGAGGCCTTCGCATACGGATGGTACGTCGCCCTCATCTTCGGCCCGTTGTTCAACTTCTTCGCATCGAAGATCCGCTGATGGCGGTTCCTGCGTCACCGGCCTCCGTGGACACCGTTTCGGGTCAGCTGCCGGACGAACCGGCGCGCTCCTGGAACCGCACAACCTTTGCTGATACGTCGTGGAGGTCGGAAACGACGACATCACGGGCAAACACCGCCGCTGCGTGGAAGAAGAAGGGGACCTTGCGCGCGGCCAGGTGTATCGGACCCGGGTCCGCATCCAGGAATGTAGCCGACACACGAAGACCAGCACTGTCTCGCGACACGCGACCGGGATAGCTGCGATTTTGGGCCTCGCCAGCGACGTCACATCGCGCGCGATCCGGGATCGCATAATTCGCCATTGAGGAAAATTCCGATGCACGGATACATACCCTTTCCGAACATCTCTCCTGAAGTGTTCTCCGTCACCATTGCGGGCTACAGTTTCGCGCTTCGCTGGTATGCGCTGGCCTATATCACCGGTCTGCTGATCGGCTGGTGGATCGTCATCCGGCTGGTGCGCGCATCGCATCTCTGGCCGCGCGCGAGCCCGCCGATGAACTCCAAACAGGTGGAGGACCTGCTTACCTGGGTAATCCTGGGCGTGGTCCTCGGCGGGCGGATCGGCTACGTGCTCTTCTACGACCTGCCCTATTACCTCAAGCGTCCGTTGGGCATTTTCGAGGTGTGGCACGGGGGAATGTCGTTTCACGGCGGCTTCCTGGGCGTGGCGCTGGCGCTGGTGTTCTACGCCCGCTCGCGGAAGATACCGCTCCTATCGGCCGCCGATGTACTGGCTGTGGCCACGCCGCCGGGCCTGATGCTCGGCCGGATCGCGAATTTCATCAATGGCGAACTCTGGGGCCTGCCCTCGCACCTGCCCTGGGCGGTCGCCTTCCCGGGGCCGGCGGCGCAGAACTGTGGACCGAACTGGCTGACGATCTGCACCCGCCACCCTTCGCAGATCTACGAGGCGCTGATGGAGGGGGTAATCCTCGGCGCGCTTCTGCTCTGGCTCGCCTGGCGCAGGGGCTGGCTGAAGTATCCGGGCCGCCTCACCGGCACCTTTTTCGCGGGCTACGGTCTCGCGCGTTTCATCGTCGAATTCTTCCGGCAGGCGGATGCGCAATTCATAAGCGCAGCGGATCCGGCCGGCAACGTCATCTCCTTCGGCACGCTCGGCGGGCTCTCGATGGGACAGGTCCTGTCGCTGCCGATGATCGCGATCGGGCTCGGCGTGATCTGGTGGACGGCGCGAAGTCGCTGAGAAATCCAACTTTGTCGATTGACGGGTTGCGGGCCGACGACCTCGTTCAGTTTAGTCCCGCCGGCGCCAATATCCGACGTTTTTTCTCAAGCCACCGAGCGACGCATCGGCGATTGCGGCCATGTGGAGGGGTCGAAAGTGGTGGTCTGCCAGGGATAGCTCGGAAAGCGACGTCGCGGCACGCCAACCGAACGCCCGGATACGCCTCGGTCCAGACCAGTCGTCGGATCGTGGCGTCATCGGACGGTGAGAACGGCCGGCCAGTAATCGACCACCGGAGTGGCCCCGCTGTGGGCGGCACAACTGTGGTCCACTTTGGCCAATTCTGTCGACCGGCACTCATCAGCGATCGATCTCCCCAAATACGATGTCGAGGGAGCCGATTATCGCCGAACAGTCCGCGAGCATGTGGCCCCGGCTCAGAGCGTCCATCGCCTGCAGGTGCGGATAGCTCGGGGCGCGGATCTTGGCGCGGTAGGGCCGGTTGCTGCCGTCGGCCACCAGATAGACGCCGAACTCGCCCTTCGGCGCCTCAACCGGGCAGTAGACCTCTCCCGCCGGCACATGGAAGCCCTCGGTATAGAGCTTGAAGTGATGGATCAGCGCCTCCATCGAGGTCTTCATCTCGCCCCGCTTTGGCGGCCCGATCTTGCCGCGGGTCATGACGTCGGTCTTCGCCCCGGGCTCGTCGAGCTTCTTCACCGCCTGGCGGATGATTGCGGTGGACTGCCGCATCTCCTCCATCCGGCACAGATAGCGGTCGAAGCAGTCGCCGTTCTTGCCGACCGGGATTTTGAAGTCGAACTCGTCGTAGCACTCATAGGGCTGGGCGCGGCGCAGGTCCCAGGCGAGGCCGGAGCCGCGCACCATGACGCCCGAAAAGCCCCATTGCTGGATCTCCTCCTCGCTCACCACGCCGATATCGACGTTGCGCTGCTTGAAGATGCGGTTCTCGGTCAGGAGCCCGTCGATATCGTCGAGCACCTTCGGGAAGGCCACGGCCCATTCGTCGATATCTTCAAGTAGTGCCGGCGGCAGGTCCTGATGCACGCCCCCGGGGCGGAAATAGGCGGCGTGCAGCCGCGCCCCGCAGGCGCGCTCATAGAACACCATGAGCTTCTCGCGCTCCTCGAAGCCCCAGAGCGGCGGGGTCAGCGCACCCACGTCCATCGCCTGCGTGGTGACGTTCAGGAGGTGGTTCAGCACCCGCCCGATCTCGCAATAAAGCACCCGGATGAGCTGCGCCCGCCGCGGCACCTGCGTCCCGGTCAGCTTCTCGATCGCCAGGCACCAGGCGTGTTCCTGATTCATCGGCGCCACATAGTCGAGCCGGTCGAAATAAGGCAGGTTCTGCAAGTAGGTGCGGCTTTCCATCAGTTTCTCGGTGCCGCGGTGCAGAAGCCCGATATGCGGGTCGCAGCGCCTCATGATCTCGCCGTCGAGCTCCAGGATCAGCCGCAGGACGCCATGCGCCGCCGGATGCTGAGGCCCGAAGTTGATGTTGAAGTTGCGGATCTCGTGCTCTTTCAAATCGATCCCTCCAAAGGTTGTCCCTACGATCCAATGCGGGACGCTGACGGTCCACCAGATGCGGCCAGACGCGCAAGGCAACTGGTCCAGGGCGGCGGCACCTGCCAGATCGTCATCAGGGAGACGCCTGGCGCAGACCGAGACTCTCTCCATTGTGCCCGCCGATCGCCGGACTTCCAAGCCTGCGATCCTCGGCCGCCGGCCGGTTCGCCGCCGACGCCAGCGCAAGATGCCAGAGCGGCGGCGAGCGGCCTGGTGGAACGACGAAGCATCGATCGGTTATATCGCCAAGACATAGATCAACACCCAATGGTGACGCATGCAGCTATCGGAGATACGCCTCGGTCGCGTAGCGACGCATCATGCGCTGACTGTTGAAATAATAGCCGATGTTGCCGATTGCCTGTTTCATCATCGTGCGCCACTGCTCCGGATTCGTGTAGAAAAGCGGCAAGACGGCGCGGTCGAGCTGATCGTAGAGAGCCGTCGCATGGCCCTCGGCGCTGTCGCCGTCGCGGCCGATCGGCCACCCGGTGACGCCGTCGATGCAGGCTTCGATCCACCAGCCGTCGAGGACGCTCAGATTGAGAACGCCGTTGAAGGCGGCCTTCATGCCGCTCGTCCCCGACGCCTCCAGCGGCGGCAGAGGCGTATTCAGCCAAATGTCGGAACCGGCGACCAGCGCCTTCGCGACCCGCATGTCGTAGCCGGGCAGAAATACGCAGGTAATCTTGCCCCGAAGCTGGCGGGCGAGCGCATGAAGTTGCCGGATCGCCGCCTTGCCGTCGGCGTCCCGCGGATGAGCCTTGCCCGCCAGCACCACTTGAAATGGCCACCGCGCCGCCAGATCCACGAGCCGGTCGAGGTCCTCGAAAAGGAGCAACGGGCGCTTGTATCCCGTCATCCGCCGGGCGAATCCCAGGATCGGCGCGTCCGAATCGAGCCCGACGCCTACGGATTCTCTTACGTGTCGGATGAGGTCGCTTTTGGCAGATTGGTGGCAACGCCAGACTTCATCTTCGGGAAGCTGGAGCGCGCGAACGAGTATTTCGGGTTCGTGTTGCCACTGCGGGAAGTGGGCGGTGTAGAGCTGAGCGAACGCGTCATGCGTCCAGGTTCCGGCGTGCACACCATTGGTGACCGCATGGATCCGGTAGCCGGGGAACATGTGCGCCGTCGTCTCCGCGTGGCGGCGGGCAACGCCATTGACATAGCCGGCGAGGTTGAGAGCTAGACGCGTCATGTTGACCCGATCATCTCCCGCCAGCTGCTTCAGAGCGTCTCGTTCGACGAACCCGGGCAGAAGCCGCTCGAAAAGCTCGTAGGGGAAGCGGTCCTGACCGGCGTCGACTGGGGTGTGGGTCGTGAACACGCAGCGGTTCCGAACCTCGACGAGGTCGTAGGAAAATTCGCGAGCGGTGGGCTCAGCCGGGGGGATCCGCCACCGGTTCAGGAGCTCAAGCGTGAGGAGTGCCGCATGCCCTTCGTTGAGATGGTAGAGGTGGAGATCGAAGCCGAGGGCGCGCAAGATCCGAATGCCGCCGATCCCGAGGATGATTTCCTGCTTGAGCCGGTAGGTATCGTCGCCGCCATAGAGGTAATTCGTCAGCTTGCGCTCTTCTGCGCCATTCTGATCAAGGTCGGTATCGAGGAGCAGGATCGGGATCTGATGGCCGTGCGGACAGGTGTGGATATAGAGCCATGGGCGAATCCACACCGGCTTCCTTTCGATCTCCACGGCCACCATCGCGTCGAGCGGCTTACACCAGCTCTCCGGCTCCCACCAATCTGGCTGTTCTGTCTGCTGTCCGTCGGCCGCGATGACCTGCCGGAAATAACCGGCGCGGCTCAGGAGGGTCACGAAGACGACGGGAAGCTCCAAATCGGCGCAAGAGCGTGCCATGTCGCCCGCGAGGATGCCGAGCCCGCCCGAATAGGTGTGCATCTCGGACCGGACGGCGATCTCCATTGAGAAGTATGCAATGTGTATGCGCGACAAGAAAGGATCGAGCGACGACATTGGCTACTCCGCTAATTGCCAGGAAGCTCCGAACTCACACGAGGGGGTCTCCAATCCCGAGGGCTGCGTTTGTCTTGGCTATCGAGGCGCCGCCATCGCTTTCCCGCCCGGTAATTGCTCGGATGGCATCAATCGTCTCGGGAATCACGATCGCCTGATTGTCGACCATATAGGCATAGAACGCCTCGTCGCCCCGGACCGTCACGAGGTCCTCCCAGAGCGCAACCTCGTAGAGATTATCGCGAGGCCGGCCGATGTCAGCCATCAACTCCTTGACGGTGTTGAGCGCCGTCAGCCCGTTGCCGAGACGAATCGGCGCGATGCGCGATGATGTGCGGAATGCCTCGATCACCTCCTCGCGGCTCGCGTTGCGCGTCAACTGCACCGCCCAGGTGTGGAGATGCGCGACCGTCTCGGGCACCTTTACGGCAATCGTGACGACGTCGAGCGCGGCGTCGACGGTCTGCGCGTCGGGGCCCTGATGGCTCGGGATCTCACCCTCCGGAACAAGGGTGTTCATGATGCCGCCCTTGTGGCTCTCCCATGGATCCGTGGCGCGCCGCATCACCGTGCCTCTGGCGCGCCGGAGGAGCCCATGTCGTTTCAGCGCCGAGAGGGTGCGGACGATGGATGTTGTGTTGCACGAAACGACGCGGGTCGAATCTCGTCCCACCGCTCCCGCGTAGTTGGCCTCAGCCACGAACGAATGGCCAGCCACTTCATGCTTTTCACCGCCTTGCACTATGAACTTGACGCCGCGGTCGCGATACCGCTCGGCGTTCTTCGCACCGATTGTTTTGGGCGTGCAATCGACGATTACGTCGCACTCCCCGATCAAGTCGTCGAGCGTACCGGCGACCTTCAGCTCCGCCGCGCGCATCATTGCGAGGCGATCCGGCATCGAGGCGAAGAGTCGAAATCCCTTCCGAAGAGCCGCCCGCATGCGCCAATCTGTTTCAATGTCGGCGATGCCGGCGATCACCATGTCGTCTTGGCTCGCGACGCCGTCAGCGACGCGTTTTCCGATCACGCCATAACCGTTGATCGCGACGCGAATCTTTCCATTCGGTGCCGTCATCATCCGCTCTCCCTTTGCTGCATGATCACATCCTTCGCGTACCGCGATCCGATCTGCCAAGGTGGCCACCGATTTCGCGACATCGCCAAGCCGCCTATGCTCGCAGAGGCGGTGACATCGCGCGCCAGCTTCAACTTGGAGGGGCTGGTCGGACGCCCCGACAGGGAATTGACGCAGCAGCGGGCCAGAGATTCCGGGAACCCTCTCATGTTGCCGGGCGCCTCGCGAGAGTTGCCCCCGCCGGGGTCGGGCATCGCAACCTCGGCCCCGCGCCGAAACACGATGCGGCCCCCGGCGATCCTGCGACCCCCGGGATTGCGTCGGACGGTGATCCCGCGCAGCGTTCGTGCCGGTGCCTCCTGGTCGACCGACGTCGAGACATCGCTGGCAGGGGTCTCCATGATTGTCGGAAGGCGAGCCACGTCAGGGTGCCGTCAAGCAGAGTTGGGAAGCGCTGGTTCGCCCCCGCGTCGCCAGACCGTCGTCGTCCCGATCAGCGAGCTCCACGTACAGGGAACGGTAGCGTTCTGCCGACCGCCGCCAACTGAAGTCGTGGAGCATTGCCCTGGACTGCATTGCTCGCCAGGCGACCGGCTCCCGAAAGAGCGCGCAGGCACGCCCGATCGCCTCGGCCAGGGCGGGCGCCGTTGGCGGCTGGAAGACAAACCCCGTGGCGTTGCACTGCATGTGCGCCTGGTGGCCGACAACCGTATCTGCGAGCCCGCCGATCTCGCGTACGACCGGAATCGTGCCAAAGCGCATGGCGTACATTTGCATGAGGCCACAGGGCTCGAAGCGTGCCGGCGCGGCAAGCATGTCGGCGCCGGCGAGGAAACGTCTGGCTATCGCCTCCTCGTAGCCGACACGTACGGCGATGCGACGCGGAAAGCGGGGCTCCAGGGTGCGCAACGCCTCTTCGATCGAATGATCGCCGTCGCCACAAATGGCGAGCTGAGCCCCCTCGTTCGCAATGGTTGCGCCAATCTGGGGCAGAACGTCGGCCATCTTCTGCTCGGTGAGACGACTGATGTAGGCGATCACCGGAACATCAGGATCGGCTTCGAGGCCAAGCTCGTTTTGAAGCGCGGTCTTGCAGAGATGCTTGCCTGAAAGGTCGTGCACACTGTAGGGGTGCGGGAGGCCGGCGCGATCCTCAGGCGTCCAGCTGTCATAGTCGATGCCGTTGAGAATTCCTACGAGGTCGTCTGCGCGGGCGCGCAGCAGGCCGTCGAGGCCACAGCCGAATTCCGGCGTCAGGATCTCGCCTGCGTAGCGTGGGCTCACGGTCGTCACACGGTCAGCGAAACGAATTCCCGCCTTGAGAAACGAAACGCCGCCATAGAACTCGACCCCGTCTGTCGTGAACCACTCGCTCGGTAGGCCGAGATGCGGGAACACTTCGGCAGGAAACACCCCCTGAAAAGCGAGGTTGTGAATCGTCAGCAGGGTGGCCGGCCGCGGGTTAGGCTGGGCGGCGAGCAAGGCCGGAACAAGGCCGAGATGCCAGTCGTTCAGATGCACGACTTCCGGCCGCCAGCCGGTTGCGCCGAGCGCAATGCGCCTAACCGCGTGGCAGAAAAGGGCAAAGCGAAGCGCATTGTCCGGCCAGTCCCGACCCTCGTCGTCAACGTAGATCCCGCCGCTTCGACGAAAAAGAGGCGGGCAGTCTACGAGCCAAAGCGGCAGACCGCTGTCGGGCATGCGCGCCGGGATCAAGCTCGCGATGCCGAGGCCGTTCAGATCGCCAAGCGGGATCCTCTCCCCGACATGCCGCGTCCGGTCGAGCGCCTCGACGTAGCCCGGCATGACGAGACGTATGTCCACCCCCAGCCCTGCAAGAGCCGTGGGTAGAGCCGCGCTGACATCGGCGAGCCCCCCGGTTTTCGCCAAAGGAAACATCTCCGACGAGGCAAAAAGGACACGGGAGTTTGCAGCGCGCGCGACCTCCAAGCTCGGCCCCGCCGCCACAGGTGAGCCGGCCGCCCAAGTCCTGCAGCTATCCAGCAGCGGCGTGTTGTCGCGCACAGCAGTCATTTCTTCTATCGGCGCCCCCACGTATAGCTGTTCGTCAATCGAACGATCCGGGCGCCTATCCATCGACACGCGGCGCCAACTGACCCGACGATCAGCTTAGGGTGGTCCGGCGGCGGCCTGGATTCTTTGATCTCGGTTAATCTGCCGCGAAAACTCCGCAGGTCGAGGGCGCGCGGCTGTCGACATCCGCGCGCCGGGCGACCAGAGCGAGAGGTGCTCTGACCCCCGATAGTTCCTCCAGCTGATGTTAGAGTCCGGCCCAAGGAGAGGACCGGACGATGAAGCGATCGAAGTTTACGGAAGAGCAGGTGATCGGCATCCTGCGTGAGCACGAGGCCGGCACGAAGACCGCTGACCTGTGCCGCAAACACGGCATCAGCAGCGCGACGTTAGGCGAAGTTCGGCGGCATGGATGTCTCCGACGCCAAGCGGCTGAAGGCGCTCGAGGACGAGAACGGCAAGCTGAAGCGCCTGCTGGCTGAGGCCATGCTGGACAACACCGCGCTGAAGGACCTGCTGGCAAAAAAATGTGGGTCGCCCGCCGCCAGGCGCGAGGCCGTCGCGATCCTCGTGGAGGCCCACGAGATGAGCGAGCGGCGGGCGTGTTCCGTGTTAGCGGCGGATCGGACGTCGGTCCGCTACCGAAGCCGACGACCCGACGATGCTGAGTTGCGCGACCGCCTGCGGGAGCTGGCCGGCGAGCGGCGCCGGTTCGGCTACCGGCGTCTGCATGTGCTCCTGCGACGGGAAGGGCGGGTCGTGAACCGGAAGAAGACACAACGGCTCTACCGCGAGGAGGGCCTGTCGGTGCGCAGGCGACGGGGGCGGAAGAAGGCGACCGGCACCCGGGCGCCGCTGCTGACGGTGGCGCTGCCGAACGCGCGCTGGTCGGTCGATTTCGTGCACGACCAGTTCGTCTATGGTCGCCGGTTCCGCATCTTCAACGTGATCGACGATGTCACCAAGGAGTGCCTCGCCGCAGTGGTCGACACCTCGATCTCGGGGCGACGGGTGGCCCCCGAGCTTTCTGCGGTCATCGCCCGGCGTGGCAGGCCCGGCCTGATTGTCAGCGACCATGGCACCGAATTCACCTCGAACGCGATGCTGGCCTGGACGGAAGAAGCCGGCGTTCTCTGGCATTTCATCGCACCCGGCAAGCCGATGCAGAACGGCATCTGCGAAGCCTTCAACTCCAAGATGAGGGACGAGCTCCTGAATGAGACATTGTTTTTCGGCCCCGACCACGCCCGCTCGGCCGTGTCGCGTTGGGTCGACGATTACAACTCGGCCCGCCCGCATTCAGCCCTCGGCTACCAGACTCCGGCAGCCTATGCCGCCCAACTCACCGCAATGGGCGACCGGCTACGCAAACCTGAACCGCTGCGCCGTTCGCCCATTGCTGCCGCAGCGCAAACGAGCCAATTTAACCCCCGGACTCCGGCGTCAGCTGGATGAATGTCGGGGGTCAGAGCAGAGGAACTACATACTCGGCAGCCGAGCGGAATCGCGACGCAGTTCTCGGCATGGGGCGCCCGGCAGATCCCTTGCTTGGCTGTCACAAGGGTTCCCTCAACTCACGTCCCGGAGAAGAGGACCGCAAGCGAGCCCGCGCCAAGCTCGTAGCGGCTCCCGCCAGGGGCGACCGGCTCTTTTCCGGCGGAGAATATGTCGTCGGGCGCGGCCTTGCCGGTATCGAGCACAACGCGCCAGCGGACTGCAACCGTCGGCGGCAGATCGAATGCAACTGGCATTTGGCTGGCATTGAACAGCAGGCATAGCTCGCTTCCCCGTACGCCCGCGTCGCCGTGTTTCGGTGGCCGTACCAGACAGCCGAGTGCCCGGGTCGGCCCGTTCCAGTCGGGCGGTTGGCCTGAAGGGCCGGACCACTGGAGGTCGTTCTGTTCGTAAAAGGCGTCGGCGCTGAGGACGGGCTGTCGTTTTCGGAAGGCGATCACTTCCCTCGCGAAGCGGAAGATCTCGCGATTTCGCTCGAGGAGGCGCCAATCGTGCCAGGAAATCTCGTTGTCCTGGCAATAGGCGTTGTTATTGCCCTTTTGCGTGCGCCGGAACTCGTCGCCGCCAAGCAACATGGGAACGCCGCGCGAGAGGAGGAGCGTAGCAAGCATGTTCTTGATCTCGCGCCGCCGCGCCTCCTCAATCACCGGGTCATCGGTGGCACCTTCGAAGCCGTAATTCGCGCCGAAGTTTTCTTCCGCGCCGTCCCTGCCATCCTCGCCGTTTGCTTCGTTGTGCTTCCTGACATAACTCACCAGGTCGTTGAGCGTGAAGCCGTCGTGGCAGGTGATGAAATTGATGCTGTTCACCGGCTCCTTGCCGCTGCGTTGGTAAAGATCGGCGCTACCACAGAGGCGGGAGGCGAACGCGCCGGTCATTCCCGGGTCCCCGCGCCAGAAGCGGCGAACGTCGTCGCGGAATCGCGCGTTCCATTCCGCCCAACGCTGGCCGGGAAAGCTGCCAACCTGATACGCGCCGCCCGAGTCCCACGCCTCGGCGATCAGTTTCACGTCGCGGAGGATGGGGTCTTCGGCAATCCGCTCAAGGAGCGGCGCGTTGGGCGCGAGGCGGCCCTGTTCGTCGCGCCCCAGGATCGAGGCGAGATCGAAGCGGAAGCCATCGACATGCATCTCCGTGACCCAATATCGAAGACAGTCAATGATGTAGTCGCGTACGACCGGATGGTTGCAGTTGAGCGTATTCCCGCAGCCGGAGAAGTTCCGATAGGAACGCTTGTCCGCGCCAAGCATGTAGTAGATGGGGTTGTCGAGGCCACGAAAATTGAAAACCGGCCCGTTGACGCCGCCCTCGGCGGTATGGTTGAAGACAATGTCGAGGATGACCTCAACTCCTGAACGGTGCAGCTCGCGCACCATGGTCTTGAATTGGTCGACTTCGCCGCCGGGCGGTCCCGAGGTCGCATAGGCGCCGTGGGGAGCGAACAGGGCGATCGGGTCGTAGCCCCAGTAGTTGCGGAGACGACTGCCGCCGTCACTGTTCACAAGCGCGCTGGCGTTAAATGCCTGCACCGGCATAAGCTCGATCGCCGTGATGCCCAGCTCGCGGAGATGCGGCAACTTCTCGATCAGGCCGAGGAACGTGCCCGGATACTTGACATTTGACGAAGGGTGGCACGTCAGTCCGCGGACATGGGTCTCGTAGATCACCGTATCGGACCAGGATGTCCGCGGGTGCGTCGTCCCCTGCCAATCGAACCGGCGGTTCACCAGGACCGATCGATGGCCATTTGCCGGCCTGCGCCGCGGGTCCGGGTTCACCGGCGCCGCATTGGCCGTGCTCTCCGGTATGACGACAGCGAACGCATAGGGATCGATCAGCGCCAAGGTGCCGTCGAACGGGAGCCCCTGGTCCGGCGCCCAAGGACCAAAAACCCGGAAGGCATAGGCCTGTCCCCAGCGCGCACCGTCGACCAGGGCATGCCAGATGTCACCGGACCGGTGCTGCGCGGGATCGAGATCGAACGTCGTGATTGGCGCGGAACTCGCTGCATCCTCGAAGATCTGCAACTCGACCCGTTCGGCGTGGCGGCTGAAAAGTGCGAAGTTGAAACCATCGCAGCAATCCTGGACACCGAGCGGCAGTGGACGCCCGGGACTCACGCGAAGCTCCCCTCCCGCCACTTCTGCGCTACACGGCATCGACGCGCTTTTCCCCGACAGCGAAGTACTTTGTGATACGGCCGGCCGGTCATCTGCGGCAGCGAACGGCGACGCGGCTAGCCGTTCGAGTCCACGGACTTTGCCTTGTTGTTGCCGGGTGATCCCGCCGCGCCCGGCGGATCAGATTTCTCCCGTGGCTCGCCGGCGGCCATTATCTCGGATTCGGCCTGACGCCAGTGATCCGCGTCGCGCCCATCCGGCTTTCCTTCGGCTTCCCATAGCGCGTACGCACGCTGTTCTACGGTCTTGCGCAGCGCTTCCACGTCCTGTTGTGTTCCAGTCTTTGGCATTTTCGGGCCTCCTCATCTGGTCCACACTTCCATCAGAATGAAAGGATCGTCCGAGACGGAGACGGACACTTTGATGCAGATTAAAGACGATCACAGTTGCCCCCGATATCTGAATGACAGCGATGATCAGAGGTTTCGCCGACTGACTTCCGGAGGGTCGGGCGGACGGATAGGGCTGGCCCTCGCGGGAGAGTCTCAAGTGGCGCCACGGACGAGCGAAGCCAATGGGGACCGCAAAATCGATCGTACGAACGAGTAGCGGGGATCAGAAAATGCTGGGATTCAACGACCCGCGCCGGACCACCACGACCGGTCGGATTGTCGACGAGGACCTCGCGAAGCGGAGGCGCCCTCTGCCGCTGGCGCTGTTCCGCCTCGTCCTGCGGCCGCGGCGCCGCGCTTCGCACAATGGCATGGCGAGTGCCGGCGACAACGCCTACGGCGCGACTCCTCAACCTGGCGGATCCACCTCGGCACTGCTGGGGAAGATTCAGGTTGAAATGATAGGCGAGGCGCCAGTGGTCCCGTTGAATCAGCAGCAGCGAGGATGACATGACCCACAGCATACTTGTGGCAACCGATGGGTCCGAGACCGGTGCCCGGGCAATCGACTGCGCCGTCGAGCTTGCCGCCAGCCTCGGGGCGCCGCTTCTCATCATCCACGTTTCGACGAATGAACGCCCGAGTGAAGGCCTGCGCCAATATGCCGAGACCGAACATCTGGTCGATCCCGGCCCTCTCCCGCCGCCGAGCTCTGCTGACCCGCACGAGGCGCTGCCGTTGGACTACTGGGAGGGATTGGCGCCTGACGAAGCGGAAAGTGGCGCACGCGACTGGTTGAGTGTCGCGGTCGGCGAAGACATCGTACGCCGCGCCGTCGACTGTGCCCGCGCAGGCGGTGTAAGCGACGTGCGCAGTGAGGTCCTCGAGGGCGAGCCGGCCGGCGCAATCATCGACCATGCCCTGTCTCGGGGCGCTGATATGATCGTACTGGGCAGCCGCGGCCTCGGCGCCCTTCGCGGCGTTTTGCAGGGCAGCGTCTCTCGAAAGGTCGTGCATCACGCACCCTGCACCGTCGTGGTGGTGCGCTGAGCGAGCGCGCCCGGGCAGGGCGGCTTAGCTCGAGGGGGTTCCGCCGGTTCGCGGGGTCGTTTCAGAATCAAGGGCAACGCGCCACTGGGGTCAGCATTCTGAGGCGACCGTCATGCGAGCTGGTCATTCGACCGAAATTCGGTGTTCGCCGCGCCTATCGGCCCTCTCGGCGGTGGGCCCATGGCATCGAGCTCGTTGGCTTCGGCATCGGTGAAAAGCCGGGAGCGGACAATGAAGCGCAGCCCGTCGGCCGCCTCGAGCGAGAAGCTGTCGCCGCCGCCGTCGGTCACGTCGACAGTCAGCTCCGAATAGGCCCAATAGGCGAACTGCTCGGGGCCGACGTAGAACGGGCAGCCCTCGACAGCGCCGAGCAGCACGTCACCCGGGCCGACGCGGAAATCGGCTTGCCTGAAGCACATCGGGGCGCTGCCCTCGCAGCAACCGCCCGAAACGTGGAAAATCAGCGGTCCGTGATCGGCCAGCAGCTGGAGGAGAAGCTCCCTGGCCTTCGGCGTGAAGAGCACTCGATCGGGCATCGCCTCCTCCGTCACCGCGGCGAATGGCGGGCGGCGGACGCCGCCCGCCCTCGTCTGGGCCTCGCTCTGGTCAGAACAGGCCCATCGCATTGGGGCTGTAGCTGACCAGAAGGTTCTTGGTTTGCTGGTAGTGATCGAGGATCATCTTGTGAGTCTCGCGCCCGAAGCCGGACTGCTTGTAGCCGCCGAAGGCGGCATGGGCCGGATAGGCGTGATAGCAGTTCGTCCACACCCGGCCGGCCTTGATCTCCCGGCCGACGCGGTAGGTGTTGTTGATGTTTCGCGACCAGACCCCGGCGCCGAGGCCGTAGACGGTGTCGTTGCCGATCCGGATCGCGTCATCGAGGTCCTTGAACGTCGTCACCGAGAGGACCGGGCCGAATATCTCCTCCTGGAAGATCCGCATCTTGTTGTTGCCGGTGAACACGGTGGGCTTCACGTAATAGCCGTCCGCCAGCGCGCCACCCAGTTCGGCCCGCGCTCCGCCGGTGACGCATTTCGCGCCTTCCTGTTTGCCGATGTCGATGTAGTTGAGGATCTTCTCCATCTGGCCCTTGGAGCATTGCGCGCCCATCTGGGTTGCCATGTCCAGCGGATCGCCAACCTTGATCCGGGCTACGCGCGCCGTGGCCTTCTCCATGAACTTGTCGAAGATCGATTCCTGCACCAGTGCCCGCGACGGACAGGTGCAGACCTCGCCCTTGTTGAAGGCGAAGAGCGCAAAGCCTTCGAGCGCCTTGTCGAAGAAGGCATCATCCTCGTCCATCACATCGGCGAAGAAGATGTTGGGGGACTTGCCGCCAAGCTCCATGGTTTGGGGAATGATCGTCTCGGCGGCATATTGCATGATCTGGCGGCCCGTCGTCGTCTCTCCGGTGAAGGAGATCTTGGCGATGCGCGGGCTGCGGGCGAGCGGTGCGCCAACTTCGGAGCCATGGCCGAAGACGACGTTCAGCACGCCCGGCGGAAGGATGTCGCCGATCAGGTCCATCAGCACGGCAAGGCTCATCGGCGTGTCAGACGCTGGCTTGATCACCACGCAATTGCCGGCGACGAGCGCGGGGGCAAGTTTCCACGCCGCCATCAAGAGCGGGAAGTTCCACGGGATGATCTGGCCGACGACGCCCATCGGTTCCTTGAAGTGATAGGCGACTGTGTCATTGTCGATCTCGCCGATGGACCCTTCCTCGGCGCGGATGCAGCCAGCGAAATAGCGGAAGTGATCGGCGGCGAGCGGCACGTCGGCCGCCGTCGTCTCGCGGATCGGCTTGCCGTTGTCGCGCGTCTCGACGCGGGCGAGCAGGCCGAGGTTCTCCTCGATCCGGTCGGCGATCTTCATCAGCATGCGGGCGCGCTCCGCCGGTGCAGTGCGCGCCCAGTTGTCCTTCGCGGCATGGGCGGCGTCGAGCGCGCGCTCCACGTCCTCGGCATCGGAACGGGCGACTTCGCAGAGGATGGCGCCATCGATCGGACTGTGGTCGGTGAAGTAGCGGCCCTTGACGGGGGCCTTCCAGTCACCGCCGATGAAGTTGTCGTAGCGGGTTCTCAGGCGCTGCGCATCAACAGCCTGGGGTTGCGTCTTGTCGAGCATGTCGAAGAATCCTCTGATCTGCACGTGACACGGCCGAGGATAGGCCACGGGGCAACGGCGTGCGGTTACGTCGGGCTCCGCTGTGCATGAGCGGACGGTGCACCGAATCCGGGCGAAAACATTGATGTGGGTTAAAGGTCGCTCGAATACTGCAGGCCCGGCGGCGGATCGCCGCTTGTGATGCAGGTCAATGCGCCTCGGCGGTGCCGAGCACATGGGAGAGAGCCACGGAACCGGAGAAGCGGCAATGCGCGCGATGATTCTGATCAAACAGGGAAGTCCATTGGTAGCTACAGATCTGATGCCGCGGCAGCCGGGGCCGGAGGAGGTGCGGATTCGTGTCGAAACCTGCGGCGTATGCCGAACCGACTTGCACGTGCTCGACGGCGATCTGACCGAGCCAAAGCTGCCGCTTGTGCCGGGGCACGAGATCGTCGGGCGTGTGATCGGCTTCGGCTCGGAAGTAACAGGCTTCGCCGTCGGACAGCGCGTGGGCGTGCCCTGGCTCGGGCGGAGCTGCGGGCACTGCCCCTATTGCCTCCATGCGCAGGAGAATCTGTGCGATGCTCCGGGCTTCACCGGCTACACGATCGATGGCGGCTATGCTGAGGAATGCGTTGCGGCGGCGGATTATGTCTTCGCCCTGCCGGAAGACGCCGATCCGGTTCGGCTGGCCCCGCTTCTCTGCGCCGGGCTGATCGGCTACCGCTCGCTGAAGCTGGCCGGCGATCCGCGCCGGCTCGGGCTCTACGGCTTCGGCGCCGCAGCCCACATCCTGGCGCAGGTGGCGCAGCACCAGGGGCGGAGCGTCTACGCCTTCACCAGGCCGGGGGATCGCGACACGCAGGATTTCGCTCGGGGTCTCGGCGCCGTCTGGGCGGGCGGATCGGGCGAGGCGCCTCCGGATGAGCTTGACGCCGCGATCCTCTTCGCCCCGGTGGGCGCGCTGGTGCCGCCGGCGTTGAAAGCGGTGCGCAAGGGCGGCACGGTCGTCTGCGGCGGCATTCACATGAGCGACATCCCGCGCTTCCCCTATGCCGATCTCTGGGGCGAACGGGTGCTGCGCTCGGTCGCCAATCTGACGCGCGCGGATGCCGTGGAGTTCCTGGCGCTTGCCGCCAACATGCAGATCGCGGTCGAGACGCGGCGCTACGATCTGAGCGACGCCAATCGCGCGCTGCAGGATCTGCGCAACGGCGCCTTCGAGGGGGCGGCGGTGCTGGTGCCCTGACGGCGGCGGCGCAACACACCCAACAGCGCTACGTCGCAGGCGCCTCGCCGCGCGGTGCGACCGTCCTGACGAGGGGGCAAGGTCGGTTTCCTCGAGCGTCTCCTTTTCAAGGAGCAGACCGGCCGAGCGTTCCAGCACGTCGCGGTGTGAACCGCGCCTCGCGACACCGGAACCAGGCACAGCGACATTCCCTGTGCTTCAGCCAAGCCCATAGGTCCTATTCGATTGAATATGCGTCGTCGCGGAAGACCAGGCGACTGCCCGCGACCAGGCGGACTTCGAGGAACGGCATGCCATTCTCGTAGCGCTGGACCACGCCGCTGGCGACGAGAGGATGCCCCTTGAGAACATGCTGCCAGATGTCGGGGAAGCTCTTCCCCCTGTCTTGGGCCGCCGTACACTCACGTCGGAGGGCTTCAGCCGGAGTATACTGCGTCACGTCTCATCGATCCCTGGGCCGTCATAGCCAAGGCGTCAGAAAAAACGCATCTGGCGTTGATCTGGATCACGGCCGCTTCAAATCCGGCGCCGAACGGGCATCACCCCGAGCGCAACCCAAACCTCCGCAGGGGCCTGCGCGGACCAGCAGCTCAAGCTGAAGCACAGCAACCTGGAGAACTGTGGCACCGTCTACAACCCGCTTGCCTAACCTACGACAATCATTCGATTTAGCGTGCATGCCGGTAGGCTTTCGTCACAGCAGGGATGCCAGCCCTCTCCCAAATCACCGTGTGGCAAACGCGTTCGACCGGATACACCAGCCCGTCACGCTGCATCCGGCGCAGCAGATGCAACACGCCGGATCGGCTCATCCCGGCAATCTCACGCAATTCACTTTGGGTTCGGGGCTTGCGTAGCGCGTTATAGATCGCTCGTCCGTGCGCCCCGTGCCTTTCCGGCATGGCCCAACCCTCGAAAGCCTGAACGGGCGAAGGCTAGAATCCTGGCGGCCGGAGTGCAACCGCAAGAAAGCTGCATCCGCCGCAGCTGGCCGCAGATTGAGGCGCGGCGGCGGCCCGACCCACCCTTAACGCATCCCCGAAAGGCGTGTAGAGTTGACCGGGTCAGGACCGAGGCAGTCCGATCGGGGTCATGACGATGGTTTCTCAGGCGCCCAATACCTACGACTATGAGCTCGATGTCGCCGCCGAGGACATCGATGAGATGGGGCATGTCAACAACGCGGTCTATCTGACCTGGGTGCAGGCCGCCGTCCTTCGGCACTGGCGGCGCCTTGCGCCAAGGGATGTCGCGGCTTCGCATCGCTGGGTCGCCCTGCAGCACCGCATCCGCTATCGTCGCCCGGCGTTTCTCGACGACCATGTTGTCGTGAGGGTCGTCCTGCAGAGGATGCACGGCGCGAGGGCGGTCTACCGGACGATGATCAGGCACGGCGACCAGCTCCTGGCCGAGGTGGAAAGTAGCTGGTGTTGCATCGACGCGGTCAGCAAGAAACCGGTTCGTCTCGCCCGTGACATCGTCGCGCGCTTCCTGCCGGCCTGAATTTCCGACCGGCGATCGCTTGCCGCAGGTACCGGCGGCCAGTCCGTCGCCGAGGCCGTCCAGCGGAGCATCAAGAAGCAGGAGGCTGAGGCTGAGACAGCATCGCGCCCGTCGCGAGCACAACAAATGTTGTTTTGTGGCTCGCCTCGCGCTATCTTCAGGCTATGCCCAGACTCTCGATCGACATAACCCCGGAAGAGCACCAGAAGCTCAAGGCCATAGCCGCTCTCAAAGGGCAGAGTATCAAGGATTATGTCCTGACGCGCACCTTGGGCGAGGCCCCTGCCCTAGGCGGTATGTCCGAAGATGAAGCGTTCAGCGCTTTGGCGGATTTTCTGAAGCCGCGGATCGAGCAGGCGCGTCGGGGTGATCTGTCCACCAAGTCTGTCGATGACATCCGGCGCGAGGCCCGCCAGCAGGCCGGGCTTTAATCGGCAGCATGAAGACCTACGACCTCACACTCGCCGCCGAAGAGGATCTGCGAGACATCTGGCGCTACACCTATGAGACGTGGGGTCTCGACCAAGCGGAGACGTATTTCGATCAGATTGAGGCTTGCTGCGAAGCCGTGGGGGACGGCCGTGCGCCGTCGAGGTCTTTCAAGGAACTGCCCGATGACGTGCGCGTCCACCGCTGCGAACACCACGACATCGTCTGGTTGGCAGGCGAGCGGCCGATCATCATCGCCATCCTGCATGAACGGATGGACTTCGTGCGGCGGCTCAAAGACCGGCTATGAGATTCGGATAGGTGCCGTTTCGCGAAAAAATGACGGCTGTTCACGCAGCACATGCCCTTCGCGTCCCGCCCCCATCACGCGATAAGGCCGGCTTATGAGGAGCCTCGAGATCCTCTCTGTGTGGTCCCGCTGCCAGAACTCGGAGCCACCGGCGCAGGCTGATCGATAGACCAATGACCGAAGGCGCAGCCGCCCGTCAGGTCTCAGGCCCCAAGCCCGGCATCCGCCAGCTGCTCCGGATCGGCCAAGTCGCGCAGGCTCTCCAGCCCGAAGGCGGCGAGGAAGGCCTCGGTGGTGACGAAGGTATAGGGCGCGCCGCGGCGTGGGGCGCGCGGGCCCGGGCCGATCAGGTCACGTTCGGAGAGCCGCCCGATCAGCTCGCGACCGATTTCCTTCCCGAAGATCTCCTTCAGCCCGTCGCGGGTGATCGGCTGGTGCCAGGCGATAGCGGCCAGAACGGCGAGGTCGAACTCGCCCAGGTCGAGCGCCTGACCGGCGACATCCGCCGCGGCCCGGATCGCCGCCGCATAGGCGGGCCGAGTGCGCAGCAGCCAGCCGCTTCCGACCTGCGCCAGTTCATAGGGCCGATCCGCCAGATCGGCGGCCAGGTCGTCGATCAGCAGCTCGACCGAAACCTCCCCCACCACGCGCGCCAGATCCTCCCGCGGCACCGGCGTGCTGGAAGCAAACAGCACCGCTTCAATCCGCCGCATCCATTCCCGCCAGCGGAGCTCCGGCGGCAGGTCGTCGAGCGCGCGATCCAGATCGGGCTCCGTGCGGTCCCTCGCCATGTCAGACCCCATAAAGCCGGAAGCTGTCGCGGCCCGTCAGTTCCCGCACCACGCCGAGCTCAACCAACCGCTCGCAGAGCCGCCGCGCGGCCCGGTCGGACAGGATCCCCGCGAGCGCCAGTGACGGTGCGAGCGCGTCCCGGCTCAGGAACAGCGTTACCGCCTCGCCGGCGCCCTTCGCCCGCAGCTTCGGCAGCACCGCGCGCAACCGCGCGGCGCGGCGCGTGAGATCGGCCGCCAGCCGCACTGTGTCGGTCGCCGCGGCGATGACCGCCCGGTGACAGGCCAACCGCAATGCCTCCCCGGTCTGACGCAGATCGCGGGATTTCAGGTGGACGGACAGGAGCGGCACCAGAGGAGTCCACCCCAAGGCCCGCGCCAGCGCCGCATCGGCCAGAATCAGGGCCGCGGTTTCGGTGCTCGGGGCTTCCGTCAGCACTGCCTCCAGCACGCCTGCGGCCTGACCCACCGGACAGCCGCCGCGCCCCGCGTCCAGCCAGACCGAAATCCGCTCGACGCTCATCTGCGGCAAGGCCCGTCGCAGTGTCGCGCCCGAGATCGGCCGGGCCACCGCCTGCCGCCAATGTTGCAAGATCTCGCCCGCGGGCCCCGGGCCATCGCCGGGCCGCAGGAGATGGATCGCATCACGCAGGTCCGCCGTCCGCTCCGGGCGCCCGGAAAGCGCCACACAGGCCTCTGCGGCAGCCAGTGCCAGACGCTCCCGCAGCAGCGCTTGGGGAAGGTCGGAGCTTGCCAAGACGCCGTGCAGTGTGGCCAGCGCTGCCCCCGACAGGAACGCCATGCCTTCAAGGGTTTCCGTGCGCGCCACCGTCACCCAGCCCGGCATGCCGGGCGGGCTCTCGACGGCTTGGGTCATGATCGGGCGGGCCGCTGCCATGGTTTCAGCTTAGCTCGGCGCGGCGCTTCTTGCTAGAATCGAGTGCAATATCCGCCGCACCTTGCGCGTTCTCTTGATGTCCGGTAATGTTGCCTTATCGGACGTAGAAACGGGGATTGCCAAGGTGTATATCATGATATACATTTCGCCATGTTCACGATCCGGCTGTCGGATAGCCGGAATTCATGAGACTCAAGCCCTTCGCTGAAAAGTCGAC
>WGNF01000022.1 GCA_016124615.1 Paracoccaceae bacterium
AATCCGTCGACTGCGCCATCATCCTCGCCCAGGCCGAAAAAACCCCCACCGCCCAGATCGACCACGCCGAACGCACCGTCGCCACCCTCACAAACGTCCTCGGTATCGTCCTTACCCAATGCAAATATCCGGAGTGAGCGGACTAGCATGACAGAGGGGAGCGGGGCACCACCTTTCCCCCGCGCCGCAAATCCCCTAGCCTTCGCCCGAACCCGAACCCGAACCCGAACCGGAGACCAGCCATGCAGACCGTTACCAGACTTCCCGCCACCAGCACCGTGACCCCCTCGACCGCCACGCTTGACGGCTGGGTGGTGACTGCGGGCACGCCGCAGATGACCACCTGGGTGTTGCACGAGGCGGCCGACGGCACCATGATGGCGGGGATCTGGGAATGTACGCCGGGCAGCTATCACGCCACCTACACCGCCTATGAATATGTCGTGCTGATCGAGGGGCGCATCACCATCACGCCGGATGGCGGCACCCCGGTCACCGTGGCCGCAGGCGATGCGTTCGTGGTGGAGAAGGACTTCAAGGGCAGCTGGGTGATCGAGGAAAAGGTGCGCAAGCATTTCGACTTTCGCCTGAAATAAGCGGCCCGGGCCGCGACGAGGGGAGGGGACCGCATGACGTTGAAGCTGTCTGCCGGAGACCCCGCCACGGAAGCGGTCAACCACGGTCGCGTCGCGCTGGCGATGGGGGGCGAGGTCGTCGAGATCGATCTGACCGTGCCCGATGGCAAGGTCAGCGTCGAGCGGTTGCTGCCGATCCTGCAAGGGCTGACGAATTTCCTCGTGGACCGGGCCGAGGCGCACGCGGCGGCCGAGGGGCGGCAGGTGACCTGCGCCAAGGGCTGCGGCGCCTGCTGCCGTCAGATCGTGCCGGTCAGCCAGGCCGAGGCGCGGGCGCTGGGGCGGCTGGTCGCGGCGATGCCGGAGCCGCGCCGCAGCCATGTGCGGCAGCGGTTTCAGCAGGCGCTGAGCGCGCTGGAGGCGAAGGGGCTGCTGGCCGAGGTGGACGCGGCCCGCACGACGCCGGGCGCGGATGCGAAAGCGATGGGGCTGCGCTACTTCAAGGCCGGGGTCGCCTGCCCGTTTCTGGAAGAGGAAGCCTGTTCGATTCACCCCGACCGGCCGCTGGCCTGCCGCCAGTACCTTGTGACCAGTGCGCCCGCCCATTGCGCCGATCCGGCGCCGGGGCGGATCGTGCCGGTGCCGGTGCCGTCGCGCCCCTCTACCGCGCTGTTGCTGGCCGACACGGCAGAGTCAGGCGTGCCCTGGTTGCCGCTGGTCTATGCGCTGATCTATCATGACGAGGTGCCGGAGCCCGCGCCGACCCGCACCGCGCCCGAGATATTGCAAGACATCTTTGCCCGCCTGAAACACGTGCCGCCGCCCGAGGCGGGCTGACCGGCGGATCACGCCCCGACGCGAAAGAGGCGTTGACACCACCGCGCTGCCGCCTGAAATGTAACAGAATTATGACAGTTCCATTGCCGGGGCCCGAAACCGGGTACCGGCGTGGGCAAGGAGGGCGCTTTTGGAATCGTTGGTGGTGCTGGTGCGGCTTGGCGGTGCGGTCTGCCTGCTGCTCTTTGGTCTGCGTCTGGTGCGCGACGGCATTACCGAGGCGTTCGGTCTGCGGCTGAAGATGGCGCTTGGCCTTGGCACCCGCAGCGGGCCACGGGCGTTCCTGTCGGGGCTGGCGGCAACACTGGGGCTGCAATCCTCGACCGCGACGGCGCTGATGACGGCCGATTTCGTCGATCGCCAGATGATCCGGCCCCGGATGGCGCAGATCGTGCTGCTGGGCGCCAATGTCGGCACCGCGCTGACGGCCTGGGTCGTGTCGGCGGGCCTGACGGCGCTGTCGCCGGTGCTGATCTTTGGCGGCTTTGTGCTGCGAAAGCAGGCAAAGCCGCAGACGGCGGGGATCGGCCTCGCGCTGATCGGGATCGGGCTGTTGCTGCTGTCGCTGACACTGCTTGATCTGGCGTCGGAGCCAATGCGGGACTCGGTGGCGATGGCGGCGTTTCTGTCGATGCTGGGCGGCGCCTGGCCGGTTGCCTTCGGTTTTGCGGCGGCGCTGGCGGTGGCGTGCTCGTCCTCTCTGGCGGTGATCATGCTGATCCTGTCGCTCAGCACGGCGGGCAGCCTTGCCCCGGCGCTGGCGGTGGTGATGGTGCTGGGCGCAAACTTTGGCGGGGCGATCCCGCCGGTGCTGGCCACACTGCGGCTGGGGGTAGCGGCGCGGCGGGTGACGCTGGGCAATCTGGCGGTGCGGGGCATCGGCTGTCTGGTGGCGTTGCCGCTGGCGGGCCTGATCGCAGGCGGTTTGATGGCGCTCGGCCAAGGTGCCGCGGGGCTGCCGGTTGCGGCGCACTTGGTCTTCAACCTGGTGCTGGCGGCGGCGGTCTGGCCCTTCGCCGGGACCATCTCGCGCAACCTGGCGCGGGCGGTCCCCGATGCGGCTGCGCCCGGAGACGAGGGCCCGCGCTGGCTGGACGAGGCCGCATTGGGGTTGCCGGTGCTGGCACTGACCGGAGCGAGCCGCGAAGTGCTGGCGATCGGCGATATTGTCGAGCGCATGATGACGCTGACGATGACCGCATTCCGGCGCAACGATCCGGCCCCGCTGCGCGAGGTTGCGCTGCTCGACGATACCGTGGACCGGCTGCAGCAAGAGGTGAAGGTTTACCTGTCGCGCCTCGGCAACGGCGCCGGCGAGGATGAGAAACGCCGGGCGATCACTATTCTCGACTATGTCATCAACCTCGAACATATCGGCGACATCCTCGACAAGGGGCTGTCGGGGCAGGTCGAGAAGAAGATCTCGCTGGGCCTGCGCTTCTCGGACGAGGGCTACCGCGAGTTGACCGCGCTTTACCTGCTGACGCTGGAGAATCTGCGCATCGCCCAGACCATCTTCATGAGCCGCGACAAGGCGCTGGCGCGACAACTGGTGGAGGCGAAGGTGGAGATTCGCCGGATGGAACGCGAGTCGGCCGAGCGGCATTTCCTGCGGCTGCGCGACGGGCAGGCCGAAAGCCTGCAAACTTCGTCGCTGCACCTCGACATGCTGCGCGACCTGAAGCGGGTGAACGCGCATACCGCCTCTGTCGCCTATCCGATCCTTGACGAGGATGGCGCGCTGGTGGAAAGCCGGTTGAAGGTGCTGCCGTCCTGACGGCAGGTTATTTCGGTGCCACCGCCGCCTCGATGGCGTCGAGTTGCTTGCCCTCGAACGCGGCCTCGAACGCTTTCAGGCGTTTGAACACCGATTGCAGTTCGATGATCGTCGACCAGGATCCGACAAGGTACTGGAACGATCCAGACACCTGGCCAAAAGCCGTCAGCACCTGCTGCAGGATACCGAAGGTGATCTTGCCCGCCACGATGGTCGGGATCAGGATCAGATAGGCAAAGATGTTGTCGGCCTGGATGTACATGCCGCGGAACACGTTGAAATAGGCGAAGTGAAAGTAGTAGCGGAAGTAGTTTTTCCGCACCGCATGGAAGAGTTCGCGCGCCGTCAGCGGATCGGCGCGTTCGCCGTCGTCCTCGCCGTAGACCAGTTCCTTGCGGTAGGCGGCCTCGACCCGCTGGTTGAGGAAGGCGAGGCCGGGCAGCTTGATCCCCGCCACCGCCAGAAGGGCGGTTCCGAAAACTGACCAGAAAATTGCCGCGACCAGCAGGGGCGAGGGGATATGGCCGACCAGTGGCATCTCGGCCACGTTGACCGACAGCGCCGCCAGAACCGGCAAGAAGGCGATCAACGTCATTACGGATTCGATTGCGGAAGAGCCGAGGTCCTCCATGATCGAGGCAAAGCGCATGGTGTCTTCCTGCACCCGTTGGGCGGCCCCCTCGATGGAACGCACCTCGGGCCAGCGCGACATGTAGTAATCGTTCATCGCCGTGCGCCAGCGGAAGATGTAGTGGCTGACGAAGAAGCGCGTCACGACGTAGACCGCGAGCCAGACGAAGGCGATTTCGGCGAAGATCAGGGTCAGCCAGTATAGCTGGGCCGCCGTGACGTCGGCCTTGCCGCCCAATGCCTGTTGCACGTCATCGAAAAAGGGCCGCCGCCAGTTGTTGATCGCGACAGAGACCTGCACGCTGAAATAGCTGGATAGCAGAATCATGCAGGAGCCGACGACCGACCACCATTGGTATTTGTGCGGCGACAGGATGAACCATGCGGCGACGAACACGCTGAGGAAGACCGCGACATAGATGTAGAACCACAGGAACCCCGGCGTCACGAAATAGCCAAGGCCCAGCACCGGGTCCGCCTCGCCCGCATCCGGCGGCAGGCCAAATCTGGCACCCAGCCCTTCGCCGACCGTGTACCAAAGTGCCACGGCAACCGTCAGCCAGAGGATCGTCGAAATCAGGAACAGCCGGGGCCGGGGAAAGAAGGACTGAAACACGGGTGCGCACCTCCGGCGGTCACTGATGTCTTCCTTTAACCGGGTTTTTCCGGCGGGCGACAAGGTTCTTTCGCTCGGTCACCGTTCTTTCCCGGGTGTGCCCGCGCAGCAAGCCCGTCCACGTCCTGTTGATGCGGCGTGATCAGTTTATAGGCCGCTGCCGACGTCGCCGCGCCCGACGGCCACCGTTTTCAGGATCGCGTGGCAGGGGGTGCCGGGCGTCAGGCCAAGCGCGGTGGCAGACCGTCGGGTCAGCCGCGCAAGGATCAGGTCGCTGCCCGAGCGGACCTGCACCAAGGCCCCCGGACCATCGCCAAGGTGCACCGTCTCGACCGTGCCGGGCAGGATGTTCAGCGCCGACAGCCCTTCGGGCCGGGCCCGCGACAGGATCACGTCATTGGCGTGGATGCGGACGCGGAATCCGGTGCCGGGCGCCGCTTCGATGCGCGGCAGGTAAAGCCGCCCGGCCGAGGTTTCCAGCACTGACAGCCCATCCGGTTCCTGCGCCACCAGCCGCGCCTCGATCACCGCACCGGCTTCGCGCAGGTCCAGGGCCGGGGCGGTGGCGGGGTCGGCCAGCACCTCGGACGCGGGGCCGATGCGCGCGACGCGCCCCGCCTGCAGCACGACGACGGTGGTGGCCAGCCGCGCCACCTCGGCCACCGAATGGCTGACGTAAAGGATCGGCACCGCCGTTTCATCGCGCAGGCGTTCGAGGTAGGGCAGGATCTCGTCTTTCCGCGCCTCATCCAGCGCGGCGAGCGGTTCGTCCATCAGCAAAAGGTCGGGGTTGCACAGCAGCGCCCGGCCGATGGCAACGCGGCTTTTCTCGCCCCCCGACAGCGCGCCGGGGCGCCGGTCCAGCAGCGCGCCGATGCCGAGCAGGACGACCACCGCGGCAAGGTCGCCCCCCCCGGTGCCCTTCGGGGCAAAACGCGCGCCATAGGTCAGGTTCTGCCGCACGGTCAGGTGCGGAAACAGCCGCCCCTCCTGAAACACATAGCCCAGACGGCGGCGATGCGGCGGCAGCCAGAGGCCCGCCGGGGTGTCACACAGAACGCGGCCTGCCACCGTCACCCGGCCCCGGTCGGGGCGCAAGAGCCCGGCGACCGCATTCACCACGGTCGTCTTGCCGGAACCGGAGCGGCCGAAGAGCACGGTCAACCCCGGCGGCGCCTCGAACGCCACATCCAGCGTGAAGCCCGCAAAGGCATGCTGCAGGGTGACCGACAGCGTCATGTGCCCGCCACCCGGCGCGCGACGCGGTTGCCGACGATTTCGGATGCGACCAGCGCGGCCATCGCGATGACGATCGAGATCACTACCAGCCGTACCGCCGCCGCATCACCCCCCGGTGCCTGCAGGAACGAATAGATCGCCAGCGGCAAGGTTTGCGTCTGGCCGGGGATGTTGGAGACGAAGGTGATCGTAGCGCCGAATTCGCTGAGCCCGCGCGCAAAGCCGAGGATCGCCCCCGCGACGATCCCCGGTAGCATCAGCGGCAAGGTGACGGTCAGGAACACCCAGAGGCGACCGGCGCCGAGGGTGGCCGCCGCCTGCTCCAGCTTCGGGTCCACGGCTTCGGCCGCCAGCCGGATCGCCCGCACCATCAGCGGAAAGCCCATCACCCCGGCAGCCAGCGCGGCGCCGGTCCAGCGGAAGATGAAGACAAGCCCGAATGTGCGTTCAAGAAACCCGCCGACCATCCCGTGCCGACCGAAGGCGATCAGCAGCAGATAGCCCGTCACCACCGGCGGCAGCACCAGCGGCAGATGCACCAGCCCGTTCAGCAGATGCTTGCCCGGAAAAGCCTTGCGCGCCAGAAGCAGCGCCACCGCGACGGCAAAAGGCAGGCTGACCGCCGTCGCGACCAGCCCCACCTTCAGCGACAGCGCCAGGGCCTGCCATTCCTCGGCGGTCAGAAGGCCTTGCATCGCCTCATTTCTTCAGCACCGTGAACCCCTGTTGTGCGAACACCGCCACCGCCTTGGCCCCCGACAGATAGTGCTGAAAGTCGGCGGCGGGCCCCTGGGCCGTTTTCGTCAGGGCGGCAGGATAGATGATCGGCGGGTGGCTGTCCTCGGGGAAAGTGCCGACCACGGCCACCCGTGGTTCGGCCGCCGCGTCGGTGGCGTAGACGATGCCGAAGGGCGCCTCGCCGGTTGCCACCAGCGCCAGCGCCGCGCGCACGTTGTCGGACTGGGCGACCTTGGGCGCGACCGCATCCCAGACGCCCAGCGAGGTCAGCGCAGCCTTGCCGTATTTCCCGGCGGGAACCGAGTCGACCAGCGCCATCGCGACGTGGTTGTCGCCCAGCATCCCGGCCAGATCGAAGCCTTTGGCGATCGCCAAAGGCGCGGCGGCGGCCTTTGGCGCGACCAGCACCAGCGCGTTGCCCAAAAGGTCTTCGCGCGTCGCGGTCTGGATCAGCCCGGCCTTGTCGAGCGTGTCCATCCACGCCTCATCCGCCGACAGGAAAAGGTCGGCCGGGGCGCCCTGCTGAATCTGGCGCGCCAGTTGCGACGACCCGGCGTAAGACACGACGGCGGTATTGCCGGTATCGGTGGTCCAGTCGGCGGCGATCTGATCCAGCGCGGTTTTCAGGCTGGCGGCGGCAAAGACGGTGATTTGCCCGGCCTGCGCCGGGGCGGGCAGCGCGGTCATCGTCGCGAAAAGCCCCGCGCACAGGGTCAGCGCGGCGCGGCGGGTGAGGGTAAGCAGGGTCATGGCACCTCCGGCAGGTCGATATGTTCGGTGAAACATATGCCTTGCCGGGGCCTGTGATGGCAAGCGCTATTTCCCGCCGGATATATCCCGCAGCATCCCCCGGATCGCTGCGATATGCTCGGCCCCCGCCTCGGCTGCGCGCGCCTCGATGGCGCGGTAATGCGCCACGACCGCCGCGCCCGCCGCGGTCAGTTGCGCGCCACCGCCCTGCGGCCCGCCGCGCGTGCTGGCCACCAGAGGCTCGCGAAAGGCGGCGTTCATCTCTTCCACTAGGCTCCAGGCCCGCTTGTAGCTCATCGCCATCGCCCGGCCCGCCGCCGAGATCGAGCCGGTTTCGCGGATGCGTTCCAGCAGGTCGGCCTTGCCGGGGCCGATCATCGCGCCGTCACCGAAGACGACACGCAGGCGCAGGCGGGGATCTGGGGCGGTTTCGGTCATGGTGCAGACTCCCGCCCTTGCGCGGCCAAGGCAAGCCCCTTTGCGCGGGGATTGGCGATGGGCCCCCGACCGAGGCCGAAATGCCGTTGAGGCTTTCGCACAATGATCCGCGCCGGGGTGCGGCTCGTAAACCTGCCCATGAACAGAGGAAACACCATGCCCCTTCTCGTGCTTTACCTCGCGACCGCCGTCGTGTTCCTCGCGCTCGACGCCGTCATGCTCAAGCTGGTCATGCGGCCGTTGTTCGAGGTTCACATCGGCCCGCTGATGGTGCCCGTTCCGCGCCTTGGCCCGGCGGTGGTTTTCTATCTGGCCTATGTCGCGGGGCTCCTCTGGCTGGTCTCGCTGCCCGCGCTGCGCGCGCAATCGCCGGGGCAGGCGCTGGTCGGCGGCGCCGTGCTGGGTGCGATCGCCTATGGCACCTACGAGTTCACCAGCTACGCCATCATGCGCGACTGGTCGCCGCGCATGGTGATCGTCGATGTCGGTTGGGGCACGGTGCTGACGGCGCTGTCTGCCTGGGCGGGTGTGGCGGTCACCCGGCTGCTGGTTCCGGGCGCGTAGGGGTCAGATCCGGAACACGCGCTGCAACAGGCGCGGCACAAGCGCGTTGAACCGCAAGGGGGCGTCGGTTGCCGCAAGGCAGATGCAGGCCGGGCCCGCCATCGCCACCGGGGTATGCTCAAGGTCGCTTTCGACAACCTGAACATCGCCGGGACCAAAAAGCCCGGTGTGGTCGCGAAAGCTGCCCTGCAACACCAGCGTCATTTCCAGCCCGTTGTGGCCGTGGTCGGGCACCGCCTTGCCGCCGGGGATGTAGAGCAGCCGCACCGCCCCCGCCGGGCCCGCCGACAAGATGGACTGCCGGATCCCGGCGCCAAGGCTGCGCCAGCGCGGCGGGCGGCCCCGCAGTTCGGCCATCACCGCAGCCGGGTAGATGCCTTGACGCACCGGCGCCGGCGCCGCCCCTCGCAGAGGCGCATCGAGGGCGGCAAGGGTGCGGGCGCGCAGGCCGGCGTCGGGTGCATCGCCGTCAAGCGCGTCCAGCGCGGTCCCGCCCAGAACCTCCTGCGCCTCGGCGGTGGCGCGACAGGCGTCGCACAGCGACAGATGCGCGGCGACGACCACGGCAAAGGCATGCGGCAAGGCGCCAGAGGCATAGGCCTGCACGATATCGTCGGGGATGTGGTGGGTGGCGACGAGCGACATGGTCAGCGAAGTTCCTTCAGTTCGTGCCGCAACCGTTCCAGCCCCAGGCGGATGCGTGATTTGATCGTGCCAAGCGGCAGGCCGGACCGCTGGCGGATTTCGGTATGGGTCAGCTCGCCCAGAAACGACTGCTCGATCACCATGCGCTGTTCCGGCGCAAGCCGGTCGAGCGCGGCGCGCAGCCGACGGGCCTCCTGATCGAGCGCGAGGGTCTGGGCGGCATCCGCCTCGACCCCTTCCTCGGCCCGCGCGAGTTCGTCGGGCAGCGGGCGACGCTCGCGGCGGATAACGTCGATCTGACGGTTGCGGGCGATGCGATAGACCCAGGCCGAGGCCGGGGCGCGGCCGGGGTCGAACTGCTCGGCCTTCTGCCAGACCGTCAGCATCACCTCTTGCACCAGTTCGTCGACCATCGCGCGGGGCAGCCCGCTGCGCAGCATCATCGCCTTCAGCCGGGGCGCGAAATAGTCGAAAAGCCGACCGAACGCCGCACGGTCGCGCCGGTCGCGCACCGCGATCAGCCATTCCGTGGGGGGCGAAAGGTCCGACCCGGCGCTGTCTTGTGGCTCCATCTGCACGACCTGCTTGCGCGGAACAACGCCCCGGACCAGCCCGTGGACGTCGCCGATGCCCCGCGGCACCCTGATATTGATCTCGCTCAGCATACCGTCTCTACGCTGCGGGCCAAGACATGGATCACCGGTGATCCGGGCCGACAGGCGTTTCGTAGTCTTTTCAGTGGCCACCATCAGGGTCGCCCCCGCTGAAAAGGACTGCCGATGTCGTTCGACGCCCCACCCGAAGCCCGCCGCGCGCCGCCGCGCCGCATCGCCGTAGTCGGTGGCGGCATCTCGGGCATGGCGGCGGCGTTGCTGCTGGCGCCGGGCAACCGCGTGACTTTGTTCGAGACTGAACCGCGGCTGGGCGGCCATGCGCGCACCGTGGTGGCAGGAAAGCGCGGCGATCAGGCGGTGGATACCGGCTTTATCGTTTTCAACTATGCCAACTATCCCCACCTGACCCGGCTTTTCACCGAGCTTGAGGTGCCGGTGCAACGCAGCGACATGAGCTTCGGCGCCACCCTGGAGGGTGGGCGGATCGAATATGGGCTGAAAAATCTCTCGGCGCTCTTTGCCCAGCGGCGGAACCTGCTGCGCCCGGATTTCCTTGCCATGCTGCGCGACATCCTGCGATTCAACGCGCAGGCCGAGGCGGCGGCGGAAGTGGGCGAGATGACGGTGGACGATCTAGTTCGCGTGCTCGGCCTGGGCCAGTCGTTCCGGCGCAACTATCTGTTGCCGATGTGCGGCGCGATCTGGTCGACGCCGTCGGCCGAGGTTGGCGCCTTTCCCGCCCGTAGCCTGCTGCGCTTCTTTCGCAACCATGCGCTGCTGTCGCCCAGCGGCCAGCACCAGTGGTGGACGGTGGCGGGCGGCAGCCTGGAATATGTCAGCCGCCTTGCCGCGCGGCTGGCGGTGCTGGGGGTCGAGCTGCACACCGGCTGCCCGGTGCGCGCGGTGACGCGGGATGCGGCAGGCGTTACCCTGCGCGCCGAAGGTGGCCTGCCCGAGCGGTTCGACGAGGTAGTGCTGGCCTGCCATTCCGATCAGGCGCTGGCGATGCTGACCGACCCGGCGCCGGAGGAACGGGCGGCGCTGTCGGCCATCGCCTATCGCCCGAACCGGGCCGTGCTGCACGCCGACGCCCGCCAGATGCCGCGGCGGCGGGCGTGCTGGTCGGCCTGGGTCTATCAGACCGAGCGGGCCGGGCAGCAGGATGCGGTGGGCGTCACCTACTGGATGAACCGGTTGCAGAACATCCCCGAGGCCGATCCCTTGTTTGTGACGCTGAACCCGCAGCGGCCGGTGGATCCGCGGCTGATCTATGACGATGTGACCTTTGCCCACCCGGTCTTTGACCGCGCCGCGCTGAAGGCGCAGGAGGCGATCGCCGCCCGCAACGGCACGCGCCACACCTGGTTCGCCGGCGCATGGCTGCGCTACGGCTTTCACGAGGACGGCTTTGCCAGCGCGGTCCGCATCGCCAGCGCGATGGAGCGGGCGGCACGGGTGTCGGCATGACCGCCTGGCCGGAATTCGTCGCCGCGGAAACCGTACATGCGCGGCGCGGGGCGACCCGCAACGCCTTTCGCTACCGGGTCGATTTCGTGCTGATCGACCCCGATGCGCGGCGGGGCCCGATGCTCTTTTCCCGCAACGCGCCCAACCTTGCCTCGGTGCACGACCGCACGCATGGCGGCCCGCGCGGTGCCGGTGCGGGCGCGGTCTGGGCCCGGCGGGCGCTGGCCGATGCGGGCGCGCCCGCGGGCCTTGCGCTTCGGCTGCTGACCCAGCCGCGCTTTTTCGGGTTCTGGTTCAACCCGGTCAGCTTCTGGCTCGCCTTCGACGGCGACGCACTGGTTGCGGCCATCGCCGAGGTTTCCAACACCTTCGGCGACCGCCATTCCTACCTTTGCGCGCACCCCGGCTTTGCCCCGATCGGCCCGCAGGACCGGCTGGCGGCGCAGAAGATCTTTCATGTCTCGCCGTTTCAGGGGGTTTCGGGCGATTACGATTTCGCCTTCGACATCACGCCCGCGCGCATCGCCATTCGCATCGCGCTGAAGGACGGCGCCGAGGGTGTGGTGGCCACCCTCACCGGCCCCCGCGCGCCGCTGACCAACCGCGCGCTGATCGGCGCGGCGCTACGCCGACCCCTTGGGCCGCTCCGCACGCTCGCGCTGATCTACTGGCGCGCACTTTGGCTGCGCGCCAAGGGCGTTCGCTACCGTTCCAGACCGTTGCCGCCAGATCAGGAGATCAGCCGATGATGCCCTTCGCCACCCGCCGCCTGCAACGGGGCCTCTTCGACACCTGCGCCCGCCTGTCGGAGGGTCGTCTGCGGCTGATCACGCCCGAGGGCCACCGCCACGACTTCGGCAGCACCGGCCCCGAGGCCGAGCTTCGGCTGCGCGACTGGTCGGCCGCCGCCGCCATCGCCGCGCGCGGCGACATCGGCTTTGGCGAGGCCTATGTGGCAGGCCTGTGGGATACGCCATCGGTCGAGAGCGTGGCGCGGGTCGCGCTGACCAACCTGACCGAGCTTGGCCCGGCCGCCACGCCGCGCCCGCTGCAACGGCTGAAGCTGCGCGCGATCGACCAGTTGATGCGCGCCAATTCCCGCCGTGGTGCGGCGCGCAACATCCGGGCCCACTACGACGTCGGCAACGAATTCTATCAGCTCTGGCTCGACCGCTCGATGACCTATTCCGCGGCGCTCTACGCCCCCGGTGACGATCTGGGCCGCGCGCAGGCCCGCAAATACGACCGCATCCTGGATCGCCTCGGGTCGGCCGAGCGCGTGCTGGAACTGGGCTGCGGCTGGGGCGGCTTTGCCGAACGTGCGGCCGATCAGGGCCGCCACGTCACCGGCATCACCATCTCGCCCAGCCAGAAGGGCTATGCCGATGCGCGCCTCGACGGGCGCGCCGAGATCCGCCTGCAAGACTACCGCGACACCGCGGGGCGGTTCGACGCCATCGTCTCGATCGAGATGGTCGAGGCGGTCGGCGCGCGCTACTGGCCGCAATATTTCGCGACCCTGCGCGACCGTCTGGCCGAGGGTGGGCGGGCCGTCATTCAGGCGATCACCGTGCCCGATGCGGGCTTTGCGGGCTACAGCCGCCGCTCGGATTTCATCCGCCACTACACCTTTCCCGGCGGCATGTTGCTGTCGGAGGCGACGATCGCGCACGAGGCGCGCCGCGCCGGGTTGAGGGTCGGCGAGGTCTTCGGCTTCGGCACGCATTACGCCGAGACCTGCCGCGACTGGGCCACCCGGCTTGAAGCCGCCGCACCACGCATCCGGGCGCTTGGCCATGACGAGGCGTTCCTGCGCAGTTGGCGCTATTACCTTGGCACCTGCGCCGCGACCTTCGCGACCGGCCACGCCAATGTCGTGCAGGCGGAGCTTTGCCATGCCTGAGCCAAAGCGCTGGTGGATCGTCGGCGCCAGCGAAGGGCTTGGCCGCGCGCTGGCCCATCGGCTCGATGCCGAGGGGGCCTCGCTGATCCTGTCGGCGCGGAATGCCGAGCGGCTTGACAGCCTCGCGGCCGAATTGCGCAACGCCCGGACGCTGCAGATGGATGTGACCGATGCCGCCTCGGTCGCCCGCGCCGTGCAAGAGGCGGGCGAGGTCGACGGGATCGTCTATTCCGTCGGCCTTTACGAACCGATGTCGGCCCGCGACTGGAACACCGATGCCGCCGTCGCGCTGGCCGAGGCGAATTTCATCGGCGCCCTGCGCGTCCTTGGCGGCATCGTCCCGGCAATGTGCGCGCGCGGAGCCGGGCATGTCGTCGTGATCGGCTCGCTTGCCGGGTTCCGTGGCCTGCCCGGCGCGATCGGCTACGGCGCCAGCAAGGCGGCGCTGATGCATCTGGCCGAAAACCTCCGCGCCGATCTGCGCGGCAGCGGGGTGCGGGTTCAACTGGTCAATCCGGGGTTCATCGACACCCGGCTGACGCGCAAGAACAGCTTCAGGATGCCGTTCCTGATGTCGGCAGAGGATGCCGCCGCCCGCACCCACCGCGCCATGCAGGGCGGCCGCTTCGCGACCAGCTTTCCGGCCCTGTTCGCCCTGTTCTTTCGAGTCGGTTCCTGTCTGCCGCTGCGGGTGTTTCAGGCGCTGTTCTAGCGGGGGGCGGTTGGGGAACAAACGCGCGGCGGCGCCGGCGGGTGGTCGGGTTGGTCCGATGGCCATCCGTCAGGGCCGGATTTCGCCTTGAGATCGGGACAGACGCACTGCGCACGGCTGGACCGAAAGGAACCAAAAGACCCGCAACTCGAAAGAGTTGCGGGTCTTTTGTTGGTAGTGGTGCCCAGAAGAGGACTCGAACCTCCACGCCTTGCGGCACTGGTACCTGAAACCAGCGCGTCTACCAATTCCGCCATCTGGGCGATGTCGTGGAGCGCGATGTAGCGGGCCTCGCGGGGGCTGTCAACAGGGTGCGCCGCGAATTTACGTGTTCGAATCCCGACTTGTCCGAACCAGCCCGGAAGGTTATGCAACAGCAGCATTGCCCGCGCGCGACCCTTGGATACGGAGGCTTGGCGACATGTCGAAACTGGTGACCATCATCGGCGGATCCGGGTTTGTCGGGCGCTATGTCGCGCGGCGGATGGCGAAAGAGGGCTGGCGCGTCCGTGTCGCCGTCCGCCGCCCGAACGAGGCGCTGTTCGTGCGCCCTTACGGCGTTGTCGGGCAGGTCGAGCCGGTGCCGTGCAACATCCGCGATGATGCCTCGGTCCGGTCGGCGTTGATGGGGGCGGATGCGGTGGTGAACTGCGTCGGCACTTTCGATGCCAAGGGGCGCAACAACTTCGATGCGGTGCAGGCCGAGGGGGCCGGGCGCGTGGCGCGGATCGCCGCCGAACTGGGGCTGGCGCATCTGGTGCAGCTGTCGGCGATCGGCGCCGATGCGACCTCGCGCAGCGCCTATGGCCGCAGCAAGGCGGCGGGCGAGGCGGCGGTGCGTGCGGCTTTTCCCGGCGCGGTGATTCTGCGGCCCTCGGTGATCTTCGGCAACGAAGACGGGTTCTTCAACCGCTTCGCCGGGATGGCGACGATGGGGCCGATCCTGCCGGTGGTGGGGGCCGCAACGCGGTTTCAGCCGGTCTATGTCGATGACGTGGCGCAGGCGGTGGCGAAGGGTGTGATGGGCGAGGCGTCGGCCGGCACCTATGAGCTTGGCGGCCCCGATGTGATGACTTTCCGCGCGTGGATGCAGGCGATGCTGGGGGTGATCCGGCGCCGTCGGCTGGTGCTGAACGTGCCGTTCTGGGTCGCTTCGATCCTGGCACATGCGCTCGATCTGGTGCAGTCGCTGTCGCTGGGGCTGGTGCATAACGGCACGCTGACCGCCGATCAGGTGCGCAGCCTGCGGCATGACAGCGTCGTGGCGCCGGGCGCCAAGGGGCTGGCCGATCTGGGGATCGTGCCGACGCCCGCGATGGCGGTGCTGCCGGAATATCTGTGGCGCTTCCGCCCCGCCGGGCAATACGCCGCGATCAAGGAATCGGCAAAGCGCCAGCGTAAGGCCTGAACCCACAGGAGATTCTGATGAGTGTGGTTGACGACGTCCTCCTCGGCGTGATCGAGGGGATCACCGAGTTCCTGCCGATCTCCAGCACCGGGCACCTGATCATTGCCGAACACTGGCTTGGCCAGCGGTCGGACACCTACAACGTGGTGATTCAGGCCGGGGCGATCCTTGCGGTGACGCTGATCTACTGGCGGCGCATCGTCGAGCTGCTGACGCAGTGGGACAAGCCCGACAACCGCGCCTATCTGGGCAATCTGGTGGTCGCCTTTCTGGTGACGGCCGTGCTGGGGCTGGTGGTCAAGAAGCTGGGCTTTCAACTGCCGACCGCGATCAACCCGATCGCCTGGGCGCTGATCATCGGCGGGGTCTGGATGATCGGGGCCGAGGCGGTGGCGGGCCGGATGCCTGAAAGCGCCAAGGTCACGCTGCGGGTGGCGATCGCGGTCGGCGTGGCGCAGGTCGTCGCCGGGGTGTTTCCGGGCACTTCGCGGTCGGCGACGACGATTTTCACCGCGATGCTGCTGGGCACCACAAACCGGGCCGCGGCGACCGAGTTCGTGTTTCTGGTCGGCATTCCAACGATGTATGCGGCCAGCGCCTATGAGCTTTACGACCAGATCAAGCACGGCGGCGTGGCGGCGGACTGGGGCCCATTGGGGGTGGCCTTCGTGGTATCGACGGTGACGGCGTTCATCGCGGTCAAGTGGCTGTTGGGCTACATCCAGGGCCACCGGTTCACTGTGTTCGCGATCTACCGGATCCTGTTCGGCGGCGCGCTGCTCGGCCTGTCGGCGATGGGGGTGCTGGGCTGAGCCGGGGGCCGAATCAACGCCCGTTTGCGGGCGATCGGGGGGTGTTTCCGCCGGTGGAACGTAGAAAGGTCAACATAAGTTACCTATAATCTGCGGCGAGAGGCCAAAATTCACGTCGGCGGCGCAAAATTTTCCGATTTAGGTAACTCATGCTGACTTTTATTTCCTCCCGACCGGATTTATCAAGGCGCACCCACCGTTAAGCCCGAGGGAGGCGCCATCATGGCCAAGGAACGCATGCTCCAGTTCGTCAGCGTGACGAAAGAGATGCCGGAAAAGCGCCCGCCCAATCTGCGCGCCAAAGATTTCCACGAGATTTACCGCGACTTCGCCGCCGCCAAGGCCGAAGAGCAGGCCGGGCGCTGCAGCCAGTGCGGCGTGCCGTTCTGCCAGTCGCACTGCCCGCTGCACAACAATATCCCCGACTGGCTGCGCCTTACCGCGCAAGGCCGGTTGCAGGAAGCCTACGAACTGAGCCAGGCCACCAACACCTTCCCCGAGATCTGCGGCCGCATTTGCCCGCAAGACCGGCTGTGCGAGGGCAACTGCGTCATCGAGCAGTCGGGCCACGGCACCGTCACCATCGGCGCGGTGGAAAAGTACCTGACCGATCTGGCCTGGCAGGAGGGCTGGGTGCAGCCGATCCGCCCGATGGAAGACCGCGCCGAAAGCGTGGGCATCATCGGCGCCGGGCCCGGCGGGCTGGCGGCGGCCGATGTGCTGCGGCGACAGGGCGTGCAGGTGACCGTCTATGACCGCAACGACCGCGCGGGCGGGCTGCTGACCTATGGCATTCCAGGCTTCAAGCTGGAAAAGCCGGTGGTGATGCAGCGCATCGACCAGCTGGAGGCGGCGGGGGTGCAGTTCGTGCTGAACTGCAACGTGGGCGTCGATCTGTCCTTTGACGCGATCCGGGGCCAGCACGACGCGGTTCTGATCGCCACCGGCGTCTACAAGGCGCGCGATCTGAAGGCGCCGGGCGTCGGCGCGCAGGGCATCGCCAAGGCGCTGGATTTCCTGACCGCCTCGAACCGGCTGGGCTTTGGTGACGATGTGCCGGCCTTCGACAGCGGCGAACTGGATGCCGCGGGCAAGCGCGTGGTGGTGATCGGTGGCGGCGACACCGCGATGGATTGTGTGCGTACCGCGATCCGCCAGGGTGCTGTCAGCGTGAAATGCCTTTACCGCCGCGACCGGGCCAACATGCCCGGCAGCCAGCGCGAAGTGCAGAACGCCGAGGAAGAGGGCGTGGAATTCGTCTGGCTGTCGGCGCCGAAGGGTTTCACCGGCAACCCGGTCGATGGTGTGATGGTGCAGCGGATGCGGCTGGGCGAGCCCGACTCGGGCGGCCGCCAGATGCCGGAACTGATCGAGGGCGCCGACTATGTGGAACCCGCCGAACTGGTCATCATGGCGCTGGGGTTCGAGCCGGAAGACCTTGTGACAGACTGGGCCGCGCCCGATCTGTCGGTGACGCGCTGGGGCACGGTGAAGGCCGATTTCCGCAGCCATGCGACCAGCGTGCCGGGCGTCTATGCGGCGGGCGACATCGTGCGCGGGGCAAGCCTTGTGGTCTGGGCGATCCGCGACGGGCGCGAGGCCGCCGAGGCGATCCTGGACTATCTGGCGCAACCGGCCGCCGTGGCGGCAGAGTGAAGGGTTACGGGGGGCGTTCGGCAGATACCGTTATCGCACCGATTTGACACCGATTTTGCACCGACGTCTGTAGGCTGGATGGCGGCGCACCCCGAGGTGAGAGACAGGGATGCTGACCTTTCAGGAGGGCAAGCGAATGACGAAACAGAATACGATCTTGCAGCGGCTGGGGCTTCTGGCGGGGTTTGCGGTTGTCGCCTGCGGTCCGGCGCTGCCCGCGCTGGCCGGCACCGCATTTACGCCGCCGAAGGGCTGCACCGGCTTTCTGACGGTGCAGATGCATGGCTGCATCGTGTCGAACCACTACAAATGCGACGGCGACCCGAAGGGCGACCAGTGGCGGGTGGATTTCAATCAGGATGGCCCGTTCTTCGTCAGCCGGGTCGACTATGAAACCGAATGGGTCGAGACCTTCGACCTTGCCGCCGGAACGCATGAAAAGCTGGTGACCCCGGCGCCTGCGCCCGCCTCGTTTTCCGACCTGCTGGCGACCGGCAAGGATACCTACGACTTTTCCACCGTCACCGACGAGGGCAAGATCGAGCATGTCACCGGCACCGATACGCTGACCGGCGCCACCCGCGTCGTTTCCGGCGTGACGCTGGAACAGACCGCGTTCGACACGACCGCGAAGGCCGCCGATGGCACCCTGATCTGGCAGTCGACCGGGCATGAGTGGATCAACCGCGACTGGCGGATGTTCCTTGCCGGGGCAGGCACCTGGGATGACGGCAGCGGCCCGACCGTGTTCGACAACACGCCGGTGGCGCTGCTTCAGGCCGGGCAGAAGGGCTTCATGTCGTCCTCGCCCGAGTTCGATTGCGACACCGTGGAATCGCAACTGGTGATGCCCGGCCGGAACGGGCCGGTGATCCGATGAGCGAACGCGGCGGCCAGTGCATGTGCGGCGCGGTGCGGTTTGCCGCGCGCGAGGTGCCCGATACGTTCGGGGCCTGCCACTGCGAGATGTGCCGCCGCTGGACCGGTTCGGCCCTGCTGGGCGTGACCATCCCGGCCGACAAGGTGACCTGGGACGGGCGCGAGGCGATCGCAACGATCCAGAGCAGCGCCTGGGCCGAACGGGCGTGGTGCAACAAATGCGGCACCGGCCTGTGGTTCCGGGTGACGGCGAAAAGCGACTATTCGGACACGATTGAGATTCCGCTGGGCTTGTTCGACGACCCCAACGGTCTGCACCTGACCAGCGAGATCTACATCGACCACAAGCCCGACAGCTTTGCCTATGCAGGCGACGGGCGGAAACTGATGACCCGACAGGAGTGCGTCGCGAAGTTCAGCCTTCTCGACAGCGAGTGACAAGGAGACCGACATGGCCGTTTACGATGAATCCTGGGTTGCCGCCGAAGACGCCAAGCGCGCGTGGATGAATGAGCATTCGCTTTGGCGCGAAGAGGATGAACATGCCTCTTGCGGCGTCGGGCTGGTGGTCGCGATTTCGGGCAAGCCGTCGCGCAAGGTGGTGCAGAACGGCATCGACGCGCTGAAGGCGGTCTGGCACCGCGGCGCGGTGGATGCGGACGGCAAGACCGGCGACGGCGCGGGCATCCATGTGCAGATCCCGGTGCCGTTCTTCTACGACCAGATCCGCCGCACCGGGCATGAACCCGAGATGGGCAAGCTGATCGCCGTGGGTCAGGTGTTCCTGCCGCGCACCGATTTCGGCGCGCAGGAACGCTGCCGCACGATCGTGGAAACCGAAGTGCTGCGGATGGGGCACTACATCTATGGCTGGCGCCATGTGCCGGTGAACACCGACGTGCTGGGCGACAAGGCCAACGCGACCCGGCCGGAAATCGAGCAGATCCTGATCCGCAACGACAAGGGCGTGGACGAAGACACGTTCGAGCGCGAACTCTACATCATCCGCCGCCGGATCGAGAAGGCCGCCATCGCGGCGCAGATCGCCGGGCTTTACCTCTGCTCGCTCAGCTGCCGCAGCATCATCTACAAGGGCATGATGCTGGCCGAACAGGTCGCCGTCTTCTACCCCGACCTGATGGACGAGCGTTTTGAATCGGCCTTCGCGATCTACCACCAGCGCTACAGCACCAACACCTTCCCGCAATGGTGGCTGGCGCAGCCGTTCCGCATGCTGGCCCATAACGGCGAGATCAACACGCTGAAGGGCAACGTCAACTGGATGCGCAGCCATGAAATTCGCATGGCGTCGAGCACCTTTGGCGACATGGCCGAGGACATCAAGCCGATCGTGCCGGCCGGAACCTCCGACTCGGGCGCGCTGGACGCGGTGTTCGAGGTGATGGTGCGGGCGGGCCGGTCGGCGCCGATGGCAAAGACCATGCTGGTGCCGGAAGCCTGGTCGAAGACCACGACCGACATGCCCAAGGCCTGGGCCGATATGTACGCCTATTGCAACGCCGTGATGGAACCCTGGGACGGGCCCGCCGCGCTGGCGATGACCGATGGCCGCTGGGTCTGCGCCGGGCTGGACCGCAACGGGTTGCGCCCGATGCGCTATGTCGTGACCGGTGACGGGATGCTGGTTGCCGGGTCCGAAGCGGGCATGGTGCCGATCGACGAGGGCACCGTACGCGAAAAGGGTGCGCTGGGGCCAGGGCAGATGATCGCCGTCGATATGCGCGACGGCAAGCTTTACCACGACAAGGCGATGAAAGACCGCCTTGCCGCGGCGCAGCCCTATGCGGAATGGATCGAGAAGGTCGTCGAGCTGAACTCGATCCTGCGCGACGTGCCCGAGGCGCCGATGTTCGAGGGCGCCGACCTGCGCCGCCGCCAGATCGCCGCGGGCTATTCGCTGGAAGACCTTGAACAGGTGCTGGCGCCGATGGCCGAGGATGGCAAAGAGATGATCGCCTCGATGGGCGATGATACGCCTGCCGCGGTGCTGTCGAACCTCTATCGCCCGCTGTCCCACTTCTTCCGGCAGAACTTCAGCCAGGTGACGAACCCGCCCATCGACTCGCTGCGTGAAAGCCGGGTGATGAGCCTGAAGACGCGGTTCGGCAACCTGAAGAACGTGCTGGACGAGGACAGTTCGCAAACCGAGATTCTGGTGCTGGAAAGCCCGTTTGTCGCCAACGCGGAATTCGCGGTGATGGTTCAGCATTTCGGCGGCAGCGTCGCCGTCATCGACTGCACCTTCCCCGCCGGGGCGGAGCCGGACGCGCTGCGGCTGGGGATGGAGCGCATCCGTGCCGAGGCCGAGGATGCCGTGCGTTCGGGCGCCGGCCATCTGGTGCTGACGGATGAACATCAGGGGCCGTCGAAGGTGCCGATGCCGATGATCCTGGCCACCTCGGCCGTGCATTCGTGGCTGACCCGCAAGGGGCTGCGCACCTTCTGTTCGGTGAACGTCCGTTCGGCGGAATGCATCGACCCGCACTACTTCGCGGTGCTGATCGGCTGTGGCGCAACCACGGTGAACGCCTATCTGGCCGAAGACAGCATCGCCGACCGCATCCGCCGTGGTCTGGTCGAGGGCAGCCTGGAGGATGCGATGCGCCGCTACCGCGCGGCGATCGACGCCGGGCTGTTGAAGATCATGTCGAAGATGGGCATCTCGGTGATCTCGTCCTATCGCGGCGGACTGAACTTCGAGGCCGTCGGCCTCAGCCGGGCGATGGTGGCGGAATATTTCCCCGGCATGCACAGCCGGATTTCCGGCATCGGCGTCAGCGGCATCCAGCACAAGCTGGAGGGGATTCACGCCAAGGGCTGGAAGGGCAATACCGACGTGCTGCCGATCGGCGGTTTCTACAAGGCGCGTCGCGCGGGCGAAAAGCATGCCTGGGAAGCGCAGACCATGCACATGCTGCAGGCCGCCTGCGACAAGGCGAGCTATGACCTGTGGCAGCAATATTCGGCCGCGATGCGGGCGAACCCGCCGATTCACCTGCGCGATCTGCTGGACATCAAGCCGCTGTCGAAGGCGGTGCCGATCGAAGAGGTGGAAAGCATCACCTCGATCCGCAAGCGGTTCGTGACGCCGGGGATGAGCCTTGGCGCGCTGGGGCCAGAGGCGCACAAGACGCTGAACATCGCGATGAACCGGATCGGCGCCAAGTCCGACTCGGGCGAGGGCGGCGAGGATCCGGCGCATTTCGTGCCGGAACCGAACGGCGACAACCCGTCCGCCAAGATCAAGCAGGTCGCCTCTGGCCGGTTCGGCGTGACGGCGGAATATCTGAACGCCTGCGAAGAGCTGGAAATCAAGGTCGCGCAGGGTGCCAAGCCCGGCGAGGGCGGGCAGTTGCCCGGCCTGAAGGTGACCAAGCTGATCGCGCGGCTGCGGCATTCCACGCCGGGCGTCACGCTGATCAGCCCGCCGCCGCACCACGACATCTATTCGATCGAAGACCTCGCGCAGCTGATCTATGACCTCAAGCAGATCAACCCGCGCGCCAAGGTGACGGTGAAGCTGGTTTCCATGTCGGGCGTCGGCACCATCGCGGCGGGCGTGGCCAAGGCCAAGGCCGACTGTATCCTGATCTCGGGCCACAACGGCGGCACCGGGGCCAGCCCCGGCACCTCGATCAAATATGCCGGGCTGCCGTGGGAAATGGGCCTGACCGAGGCGCATCAGGTGCTGGCGATGAACAACCTGCGCGAACGCATCACGCTGCGCACCGATGGCGGGCTCAGGACCGGGCGCGACATCATCATCGCGGCGATGATGGGGGCCGAGGAATACGGCATCGGCACCGCCGCGCTGATCGCGATGGGCTGCATCATGGTGCGCCAGTGCCAGAGCAATACCTGCCCGGTTGGCGTCTGCACCCAGAACGAAGACCTGCGCAAGAAGTTCACCGGCACGGCCGACAAGGTGGTGAACCTGATCACCTTCTACGCGCAAGAGGTGCGCGAGATTCTCGCCTCCATCGGCGCGCGCTCGATGGACGAGATCATCGGCCGGGCCGACCTGCTGACGCAGGTCAGCCGTGGGGCGGCGCATCTGGATGACCTCGACCTCAACCCGCTCTTGATCACGGTGGATGGCGCATCGAAAATCCGGTTCGACCGCAACAAGCCGCGCAACGCGGTGCCGGATACACTCGACGCCGAGATCGTCAAGGACGGTGCCCGGTTCTTTGAAGACGGCGAAAAGATGCAGCTGTCCTATGCTGTGCGGAACACCCACCGCACCATCGGCACCCGCGCCTCTTCGCATATCGTCAAGCGGTTCGGGATGAACAACAACCTGCAACCCGATCATCTGACGGTGAAGCTGGCGGGGTCGTGCGGGCAGTCGCTGGGCGCCTTCGCCACCCGCGGCCTGAAGCTGGAGGTGCAGGGCGACGCCAACGACTATGTCGGCAAGGGCCTGTCGGGCGGACTGATCGTGGTGCGCCCGCCGATGTCGTCGCCGCTGGAGGCGAGCAAGAACACGATCATCGGCAACACCGTCCTTTATGGCGCGACAGAGGGGTATCTGTTCGCGGCGGGCCGGGCGGGCGAACGCTTTGCGGTGCGCAACTCGGGTGCCGTTGTGGTGATCGAGGGCTGCGGCTCCAACGGGTGCGAGTACATGACCGGCGGGATTGCGGTGATCCTTGGCAGCATCGGCGCCAACTTCGGCGCCGGGATGACCGGGGGCATGGCCTACCTTTACGACCCCGAAGGCGTTGCCGAGGACTTCATCAACGGCGAGTCGCTGGTCACCTGCGCCGTCAGCCACCCGCATTGGGAGGCGGAACTGAAGGGCCTGATCGCCCGCCACGCCAAGGAAACCGGCAGCCGCAAGGCCACCGCGATCCTTGCCGACTGGGCGACGGAGCGGGCGAATTTCCTGCAGATCTGCCCGAAAGAGATGCTGATCCACCTGCCCGCCCCGCTGAGCGACGCGGCCGAGGCGGTCCCGGCGGAATAGATCGCCGCTCTGGGGAAAATGAGGGCGCCGCGGCATATGGTGCGGCGCCCTTTCCTTTCTGGTGGGCTCAGGCGTCGCCGCCCGGTTTCGCAGACTCGTCGGGGGCAGGTTTCGGCGGCTCGGTGGTCTCGCGCTCGACCTCGATCTTCACGTCGGCGACCAGCGCCGCGATGACGCCAAGGATGGCAAGCCACGGCGCCGCAAGCGCCACCGCCCCGCCCGCCAGCACGCCGATGGTCATCGGCACCTCGATGGTGACGTCGCTATCCTTCGCGTGAATGCGCAGCTGGCGGACGTTGCCCTCGCGCAGCAGGTGCTTCACCCGCTCGACGAGCTGGGCCCCGGTCACCTCTATCACTTCGACAAAGGTCTTATCCTTCTTGTCGGGGTCGGGCATCTGCACCTCCTGCGCTGGCGGAATCGGGAATGACCGCAGGATGCGGCAAGGGCGCCGGGCGGGGAATGATCTGCGTCAACCGCGCCGCGATGACACTGGCGCGGCGCCGGTGAAACCGGTGTCGGTTTCCGAACGGGAAAGGGTTTCGCACCCTGCGCCGGGGGTTTTTGCAGAGAATTTGACGGAATTCCACATCGATTCAGGACTTTGCCATCTTTTGGCCCGATTTGTTCGGCAGTCCCGGATGGGGATTGTTTCGAATTCATGGACAAATGCCGACAACCTACACCGATCAGTTCTACTACATCGACCCCGCAAACCCGCCCGCCACGGGCGCTGCGCTGACCCCGGTGCAGCTGGCGGTGCTGGATTCCAATAACAATGGCCTGATACGGGCGGGCGACAGTTCCGGCTTTGGTGGCAACCGGACGTATGACTCGATCGGTGGCAGCCGTGTCACGGCGGTCTGGAACGGCGACCAGATCACGGTGGATGTGCATGGCGCCCCGGTCACCATCACCGGCGTCACCTTCTACCTTGCCAACGGCCAGTCGGTCTTCACGCCCGGCGACGGCCAGCACCTTGACCCGGCCACCTTCGATGGGTCGTCCTATGTGACGCAGGACACCCAGATGCCGGTGGGGCAGCTCGGGCCGCCTTGTTTCACGCCGGGAACCCTGATCGCCACGCCGCAGGGGGATCGGGCGGTGGAAACGCTGCAGCCGGGCGATCTGGTGCTGACGCAGGATCACGGGCCGCAGATGCTGCGCTGGATCGGCCAGCGGCAGGTGATCGGGCGCGGCGATTTCGCGCCGGTGCGCATCGCCGCCGGGGCGCTGGGCAACCGACGCGATCTGCTGGTCTCGCCACAGCACCGGATGCTGGTCGGCGGCTGGCGGGCGCAACTGTTCTTCGGCGCCGACGAGGTGCTGGTGGCGGCGCGGCATCTGGTGAACGACACCACGATCCGGGTGCAGCCGCGGCCGCAGGTGACCTATATCCACCTGCTGTTCGACCGGCACGAGGTGATCTTTGCCGAGGGTGCGGCCACCGAAAGCTTCTACCCCGGCGAGACGATCCTGGCGGGCGATGCTGCGCTGCGGTCCGAAATCGTCTCGCTTTTCCCGGAACTTGACCCAGAAACCGAGGGCGGCTGGGATACCGCCCGCGCGGTGCCGCGCGGCGGCGAGGCGCGGGTGCTGGCGTGCTGACGGGCGAACGGCTGGCGCGGCCGGTGGTGTTGCGCTAGTCCTGAGGCGCGAAGCCACCGCAACGGGATCGGGGAACAATGGCGAAGCCAGCGGCAAAACGCGGCACGGCACGGCCACGCAAGGCCAGCGCGCCCGCCCCCAGCCGGGGGCTGCGGCAGCGGATCGTGCGCTGGCTGCTGCGCGGGCTGGCCGTGCTGGCGGGCATCATGGTGGCGCTGGTGATGCTGTTCGACGTCGTGAACCCGCCGACGACGCCCTACATGCTGTCGGAACGGATCCGGCTGGGCCATCTTGACCAGCAATGGGTGCCGATGGCCAAGATCGCGCCGGTGATGGCGCGCTCGGTCGTTGCGTCCGAGGATGCGAACTTCTGCCGCCACTGGGGCTTCGACCTTGCTGCGATCCGCGCCGCGGCCGAGGCGGGCGGCAGCCGAGGCGGGTCTACCATCACGCAGCAGGTCGTGAAGAACGTCTTTCTGTGGCAGGGCCACAGCTGGCCGCGCAAGGCGCTGGAGGCGCTGATGACTCCGGTGGTGGAGCTGTTCTGGTCGAAGCGGCGCATTCTTGAGGTCTATCTGAACGTGGCTGAATTCGGCGTCGGCACCTTCGGCGTGACGGCGGGGGCCGCCCGCAGCTTTGCGGTGGAACCCGGCGCGATCGGCCCGCATCAGGCGGCGTTGCTGGCCAGCGTGCTGCCCGACCCCAAGCGCCGCAACGCCGCCCACCCCACCGCCTATATGCGCAAACATGCGCAAGAGGTCGCGGATGGCGCCCAGACGATCGAGGCCGATGGCCGCGCCACCTGCTTCGAGCATTGAATTCGGCGCGGGGGCGGGGCATTGAAGGAAAACCGTCACATGTCCGGATTGCCTTGCCGATGAACCGTCTGTTCCATGCGCCCCTCTCGCCCTATTGCCGCAAGGTCCGCCTGACGCTGGCCGAGAAGCGGATCGAGGTGGAACTGATCGAGGAACGCTACTGGGAACAGTCGCCCGAGTTCCTGCGCCGGAACCCGGCGGGCAAGGTGCCGGTGCTGCGCCTTGACGGTGTCACGCTGACCGAAAGCCAGGCGATCTGCGAGTTGCTGGAGGATCGTTATCCGACCCCGCCGCTGATGCCCAAGACCCCCGAGGACCGCTATGAGGTGCGCCGCCTTTGCGCCTGGTTCGATGACAAGTTCCACAACGAGGTGACGTCGAAGCTGCTCTATGAGCGGGTGAACAAGAAGATCATGGGGCTGGGCTATCCGGATTCGAAGAACGTCAAGACCGGCGCGCAGAAGATCAAATACCACCTCGACTATCTCGGCTGGCTGCTGGATCAGCGCCGCTGGCTGGCGGGTGACGCGATGACGCTGGCCGATTTCGCCGCGGCCGCGCATCTGTCCTGCCTCGACTATATCTCGGACGTCGACTGGAACCGGAACGCCAACGTCAAGGACTGGTACGCCAAGATCAAGTCGCGACCCTCGTTCCGGACGCTGCTGGTCGATCAGGTGCCGGGGTTCCCGCCGCCGGCGCATTACGCCGATCTGGATTTCTGAGCGGCCGACGCCGGGGGTTTCACACCCCCGGACCCCCGTGGGATACTTGTGCCAGCAAGAAAGTGGGAGGCAGGGTGGAACCCGCCACGCTGAAAGCGCGACTCGGTGAACAGGCTGCGGCCGAGGGGTTTTCGGCGGCGCGGATCTGTCGCCCCGATGCGATCCCCGAGGCGGCGGCGCGGCTGGCCGAATTCGTTGATGCCGGGCGGCATGGGCAGATGGGCTGGATGGCGGAGCGCATGGCATGGCGCGGCGATCCGGCGGCGCTGTGGCCCGCGGCGCAAAGCGTGGTGATGCTGGCGGAAAGCTATACGCCCGACACCGATCCGCTGGCGGTGCTGAAGGCGCGCGACCGCGGGGCGATCAGCGTTTACGCGCGGGGCAAGGATTACCACGATCTGGTCAAGAAGCGGCTGAAGCGGCTGGGGCGCTGGCTGATCGAGACCGGTGGCGGCGAGATCAAGGTGTTCGTCGATACCGCGCCGGTGATGGAAAAGCCGTTGGCGCAGGCGGCGGGGCTGGGCTGGCAGGGCAAGCATACCAACCTCGTGTCGCGCGATCTGGGCAGCTGGTTCTTTCTGGGCGCGATCTTCACCACGCTGGTGCTGCCGCCCGATACGCCCGAACCCGACCATTGCGGCAGTTGCCGCGCCTGCCTTGACATCTGCCCGACGGCGGCGTTTCCGGCGCCCTATCGGCTCGACGCCCGACGCTGCATTTCCTACCTGACGATCGAGCATCACGGGCCGGTGGAAGAGGCGCTGCGGCCGCTGCTGGGCAACCGCATCTATGGCTGCGACGATTGTCTGGCGGTCTGCCCGTGGAACAAGTTCGCGGTGGCGGCCAGCGACATCGGCTATGCCGACCGGGTGGGGGCGCCGCCGCTGGCGGACCTGGCGGCGCTGGACGATGCGGCCTTTCGCGCGCGCTTTTCCGGCAGCCCGATCAAGCGCATCGGGCGCGACCGGTTCCTGCGCAACGTGCTCTATGCCATCGGCAACAGCGGCGATCGGGCATTGCGGGCGGCGGCGGCGGTGCATCTGGGTGACCCCGATCCGGCGGTGGCCGATGCCGCCCGCTGGGCAGTGGAGCGGTTGCACACCGCCATGTGATTGCCGCGTGATGGTCCCGATTCCCGCCATGATTGTGCGAGAGTGTAATGCTTCATTCAGCACTCGGAGGAGTTGGTCTCATGCAGATCCTTCCCGGAAGCCCCGCGTTCCTGGCGCTTTCTCTTCTGCTGTACTTCGTGCTCGTCAACTGTTTGACGTTTCTGCTGTTTCAGATCGACGCCCGGCGAGCCGAGGCGGACGAGCGACGCATTCCCGAAAGCATGCTGCTGGTGCTGTCGGCCTTTGGTGGCACGCCCGCGGCCAAGCTGGCGGCGCGCTGGGTTGATCACGAAAACCGCAATGAATGCTTTTCGGGCACGCTGAACCTGATCGTGGCGGCGCATCTGATGACCGCGGTGACCCTGAACACCGCCAAGGGCCAAGAGATGGTGCTGGATTTCGGTCATTCGACGGCGCAGATCGTGACGACCCTGACCAGCGCCCCCCCGGCGGGCCAGAAAAGCTGACACCGGGGCGCCGTGCGCGCCCTCCGGCTTTCGTGCGCGAAGGTGAGAGGGAATCGTGGTAAGCTGTTCCTCCAGTCATTTGGGAGGAGAGCCATGACACGCCATATCATCGACCACCCGCGTGGTGGCAAGGACGGCGACCGGGCCCGCGCCTATGTGCAGATCGAGCGGACCACGGGCGAGCCCGGCCCGGCCGAGCGTGTGCTGCATCGCACCGCCTCGACCGGTCGCGATGACGGCCAGCGGCTGCGCGAATACGTCAAGATCGAGCGGCAGGCGGCGGAATAGCAAAAGGCGCGCCCGGCCGGGGCGCGCCTTTCGTTCTGTCGGTCCGGTCGCGCGGTCAGGCGCGGACCAGTTTCTCGTAATCCGTCGCGATGTCGCGGGTCAGCGCGCCAACCTCGAACGTGTAGGGGCCGATCTCGCCGACCGGGGTCACCTCGGCGGCGGTGCCGGTCAGCCAGCACTGCTCGAAGCTTTCCAGCTCTTCGGGCAGGATGTGGCGTTCGTGCACGGTGATACCCTTGGCCCTCAGCATGCCGATGACGGTTTGCCGCGTCAGCCCGTTCAGGAAGCAATCGGCCAGCGGCGTATGCACCTCGCCGCCCTTCACGAAGAAGATGTTGGCGCCGGTCGCCTCGGCCACGTAGCCGCGGTAATCCATGAACAGCGCGTCGGAACAGCCCTTGGCCTCGGCCGCGTGCTTGGACATGGTGCAGATCATGTAAAGCCCGGCGGCCTTGGCTGCGACGGGGATGGTTTCAGGCGAGGGCCGTTTCCATTTCGAGATGTCAAGCTTGGCGCCCTTCATCTTGGCGTCGCCGTAATAGGCGCCCCATTCCCAGCCCGCGACAGCCATCCGCACCGGGTTGCGCTTGGCGGAAACCCCCATGTCTTCCCCCGAACCGCGCCAGGCGACGGCGCGGACATAGGCATCCGTCCAGCCGTTGGCCTTCAGCATGGCGTATTTCGCCTCTTCGATCTGATCGACCGTGTAGGGGATGACCATGTCGAGCAACTCGCCCGATTTCAGCAACCGCGCAGAATGTTCGCGGCCCTTGAAGATCTTGCCGTTGTAGCACCGCTCGCCCTCGAACACCGAGGAAGCGTAGTGCAACGCATGGGTCAGCACATGCACCCTTGCATCCCGCCAGGGCAGCATTGCACCATCCATCCAGATCCATCCGTCACGATCGTCATAGGCACCGGCCATTTGGTCCTCCGTTCGGCCCCAGCGGGGTCTCTTTGCATAAGTTGCGCATCAAAGGTCCGATATGGACATAATCTTGCGCGAAATCTGCCGTTCGGTAGCAATTGATTCTTGGAAAGTCAACAAGGCTGACATAAAATAAGCAGAACGCACAAGATTTGTGATCCACGGGGGCGGCAATGGCGGAAGGCGGCGCGGGGCCGGGAGGCGGCGAAAGCCTGCTGTTTCTGACCGACGAGCAGTTGCGCAAGGGCATCGAGGCGATGTTCTTTGCCTATCGCGGCTTTACCGCCGATCCCGACCGCATTCTGGAACGGTATGAATACGGCCGCGCCCACCACCGGGCGCTGCACTTCATCCATCGCAGCCCCAACACGACCGTGAACAACCTGCTTTCGATGCTGGGCGTTACCAAGCAATCGCTGAACCGGGTGCTGCGCACGCTGATCGAGGACGGGCTGGTGGAAAGCCGGGTGGGCCGCAAGGACAAGCGCGAACGCCATCTGGTGCTGACCGACAAGGGCGCCCAGCTGGAACGCGAACTGTCCGAGGCGCAGCGGGGCCGGATGCGGGCGGCCTACCGCGCCGCCGGGCCGCAGGCGGTGGCGGGTTTCCGGCAGGTGCTGGAGGCGATGATGGAGCCCGACATGCGACGCCAGTACCAGAAATTGCGGGATGGCGGCGCATGACGACCGATGCCGATATCCATCTGCTGATCGTCGATGATGATGAACGCATTCGCGGGCTGTTGCAGAAATTCCTGATCCGCAGCGGGTTCTGGGTCACGGCCGCGCGCGATGCGGCACATGCGCGGCGGCTGCTGGAAGGGCTCGACTTCGATTTGATCGTGCTGGACGTGATGATGCCGGGCGAGGACGGCATCAGCCTGACGCGGGCGCTCAGGGCCCGGATGGCAACGCCGATCCTGCTGTTGACGGCGCGGGGCGAGACCGGCAGCCGGATCGAGGGGTTGGAGGCCGGGGCCGACGACTATCTGGCCAAGCCCTTCGAGCCGAAAGAACTGTTGCTGCGCATCAACGCCATCCTGCGCCGCGCGCCCGCCGCCCGCCCGGCCGAGTTGGGGCCGAAGGTGCTGCACCTTGGCCCCGTGCGCTACGAGATCGAGCGTGGCGAGCTGTGGCGGGGGTCCGATCTGATCCGCCTGACCGCGACGGAGGCGGCGCTGATGCGCATCTTCGCCACCCAGCCCGGCGCGGCGGTCAGCCGGGAACAGCTCGTGTCCGACCTCGGGCGGGATGACGGGCAGGCAACGGCGCGGGCGGTGGACGTGCAGATCACCCGGTTGCGGCGCAAGATCGAGGCGGATTCGCGCCAACCACGCTATCTGCAGACGGTGCGCGGATCGGGCTACATGCTGTCGCCGGATTAGGGCGCGGTGTCCGAACGGCCCGAAAACCGGGGTTCAGCCGATGCGGACCGGGTTCGGCAGGCGGAATGGTGCTGTCCCGCGACAGCGACAAGGCGATGGCGATCGCCCCGACCTCACACTGTCATTGACCGGTGCCCTGCCGAAGATATCCTGACGGCACCGTGATCGCGGAACGTCCGCGCACGTCAGACCGGAGAGGGCTCGATGGTACGGTTTCGCAACTGTGGCGCGGTCATCACCGCGCTGTTTCTGTTCGTCCCGCAGGCGCAGGCGGGCGATCTGGTGGAATACAGTCAGGTGGGTGTCTGGGATGTGATGGTCGATCCGTCGACCGGCAACGGCTGCCTGATCACCGCCGATTTCGATGACGGGTCCGAGGTGCGCATCGGGCTCGACCGCGATCAGGGCAATGGCTACGTGATGGCGATGAACGATGCCTGGGGCGACATCACCGATGACGCCACCTATGACATCAGCTTCGCGGTCGACAATCAGCGCTACAACGGCAAGGCCACTGGTGTGCACCTCGACGACTTGCCGGGGGTCGATATTCCGGTGGGGAACGCCGACTTCTTCGGCGATCTTGCGCAGAAATCGACGCTGACGCTGTATGCCGGGCATACCGAGGTGATGAAGATCGACCTGACCGACGCCGGCCGCGCGATGGAAGGGCTGATCGCCTGCCAGAAGGCGCAGGGATGACCGGCCGGTGACCACTGCGCTTTTCACCCATCCGGCAAGTCGGGCGCATCTGGCGCCCCCCGGCCATCCGGAACGGGTGGCGCGCATCGAGGCGGTGGAACAGGTACTGGCGGGCCTTGACGGGCTGGACCGGCGGCAGGCACCGCGCGCCGCGGCGGTGGAGGTGTTGCGCTGTCATTCGGCGGCCTATCTCGCGGGTATCGAGGCGGCGATCCCCACCACGGGCTTTGCCGCGCTGGATGCCGACACGTTTGTTTCGCCCGGCTCGTTTGACGCGGCGCTGCGTGCGGTCGGCGGTGTTTGCGCGGCGGTCGATCTGGTGCTGTCGGGCGGGGCGGCGAATGCCTTTGTCGGCTGTCGCCCGCCCGGCCACCATGCCGAGCGCGAGACGGCGATGGGGTTTTGCCTGTTGGGCAACGTCGCCATCGGGGCCAAGCGCGCGCTGGACCATCACGGGCTGGCCCGCGTCGCGGTGCTGGATTTCGACGTCCACCACGGCAACGGCACACAGGATCTGCTGTGGGACGAGGGCCGCGCCTTCTTCGCCTCGTCGCACCAGATGCCGCTTTATCCCGGCAGCGGGTATCCGGCAGAGCAGGGGGCGCAGGGCCAGATCCTGAACCTGCCGCTGGCCCCCGGCACCGGCGGCGCCGAGATGCGCGTGGCGTGGGAGGGGGCGATCCTGCCCGCGGCGCTGGCCTTCCGCCCCGATCTGATCCTGATCTCGGCCGGGTTCGACGCCCATGCCGCCGATCCGCTGGGCGGGCTGAACTGGGAAACCGAAGATTTCACCTGGCTGACCCAGCGCATCTGTGACCTTGCCGAGGCGGTTTGTGGCGGGCGGGTGGTCTCGACACTCGAAGGGGGATATGATTTGCAGGCCTTGGCGGCCTCGGTCGCCGCGCATGTACAGGTGTTGAAGGAGCGGGGCGGATGACGGGCAAGCCAGTCGCGGAAATGAGCTTTGAAGAGGCGATGGCGGCGCTGGAGCAGGTCGTAACCCGGCTGGAGCGGGGCGACGTGCCGCTGGAAGAGTCGATCACGCTCTATGAACAGGGCGCCGCGCTGAAGGCGCATTGCGCCGCCAAGCTGAAAGCCGCCGAGGAAAAGGTGGAACTGATCCGCGTGGCCGAGGGCCGCGCGGCGGGCACGACGCCGGTAGAAGGCCTCTGACCATGTTCGTGACGGCGCTGGCCGAGGATGCCGCCCAGGTGCAGGCCCGGCTGGAGGCGGCCTTGGCCGGGCGCGCCGATCTGCCGCTGATCCATGCGATGCGCTATGCGGTGAAGGGCGGCAAGGGGCTGCGCGGGTTTCTGGTGCTGGAAGGCGCGCGGATGCTGGGCCTCGCCGCGGACCGCGCGCTGCCCGCCGCCGCCGCCGTCGAGGCGCTGCACGCCTACAGCCTTGTGCATGACGACCTGCCCGCGATGGATGATGACGATCTGCGCCGGGGTCAGCCCACCGTGCATGTGAAGTGGAACGAGGCGACCGCGATCCTTGCCGGTGACGCGCTGCAGGCGCTGGCGTTCGAGCTGCTGACCGACCCGGTGCTGGGCCCGGCCGAGGTGCGGGTGGCGCTGCTGGCCGGGCTGGCGCAGGCCAGCGGGGCCGAGGGCATGGTGCTGGGTCAGGCGCTGGACATGGCGGCCGCAGATGCCGCCGTGCCGCTGACGCTGGCCCAGATCACCGCGCTTCAGGCGGGCAAGACCGGCGCGCTGTTCCGCTGGGCCGCCGAGGCGGGCGCGGTGATCGCCGGGGCCGATCCGGCACCGCTGCGCGCTTATGCCACCGCGCTTGGCCTTGCCTTCCAGATCGCCGACGACATCCTTGACGAGACGGGCGATGCCGGAAAGGCGGGCAAACGGCTGCACAAGGATGCGGCGGCGGGCAAGGCGACGTTTGTCTCGCTGCTGGGGCTTGACGGGGCACGGGCGCGGGCGAAGGTGCTGGTGGACGAGGCCGAGGCCGCCCTGCAGCCCTATGGCGCAGCGGCCGACACCTTGCGGCACTGCGCCCGCTTCGTTATTGCGCGCGAGATGTGACACCCGGAAGGGCCAAGAATGACCGACCGACCACTGACCCCGACCCTCGACCGCGTGAAGTTGCCCGCCGACCTCAAGGCGCTGACCGACCGCGAGCTGAAGGTGCTTGCCGACGAGTTGCGCGCCGAAACGATCAGCGCGGTATCCGTCACCGGCGGGCATCTTGGCGCGGGGCTGGGCGTGGTGGAACTGACGGTGGCGATCCATGCCGTCTTCGATACGCCGCGCGACAAGCTGATCTGGGACGTTGGCCACCAGTGCTATCCGCACAAGATCCTGACCGGGAGGCGCGACCGTATCCGCACGCTGCGGGCCGAAAACGGGCTGAGCGGCTTTACCAAACGGTCGGAAAGCCCCTACGACCCGTTCGGCGCGGCGCATAGTTCCACCTCGATCTCGGCCGCGCTGGGGTTCGCCGCCGCCCGCGATCTGGGCGCGACCGATGTGGGCGACGCCATCGCGGTGATCGGCGACGGCGCGATGAGCGCGGGCATGGCCTTCGAGGCGATGAACAACGCGGGCCATCTGAAAAAGCGGCTGTTCGTCATCCTCAACGACAACGAAATGTCGATCGCCCCGCCGGTCGGGGCGCTGTCCAGCTACCTGTCGCGGCTTTACGCGGGCCAGCCGTTTCAGGAACTGAAAGCGGTGGCCAAGGGCGCCGTCAGCTTTCTGCCCGAACCGTTTCAGGAAGGCGCGCGGCGGGCCAAGGAAATCCTCAAGGGCATGACCGTCGGCGGCACACTGTTCGAGGAACTGGGGTTCAGCTATGTCGGCCCGGTCGATGGGCACGACCTTGACCAGCTTCTGCCGCTGTTGCGCACCGTGCGGGCGCGGGCGACGGGGCCGATGCTGATCCACGTCATCACCCGCAAGGGCAAGGGCTACGCCCCGGCCGAGGCGGCGCTGGACAAGGGCCATGCCACCGCCAAGTTCGATGTGGTGACCGGGGTGCAGGCCAAGGCCGCCTCGAACGCGCCGAGCTATACCAAGGTTTTCGCGCAATCGCTGCTGCGCGAGGCCGAGGCGGATGACAGGATCGTCGCCATCACCGCCGCGATGCCCGACGGCACCGGGCTGAACCTGTTCGCCGAACGCTTTCCCAAACGCTGCTTTGACGTCGGCATCGCCGAACAACATGCGGTGACCTTTTCCGCCGGGCTCGCCGCGGCCGGAATGAAGCCGTTCTGCACGATCTATTCCACCTTCCTGCAACGCGGCTACGATCAGGTCGTGCATGACGTGGCGATCCAGCGCCTGCCAGTGCGCTTCGCCATCGACCGCGCCGGGCTGGTCGGCGCCGATGGCGCGACCCATGCGGGCGCCTTCGACGTCGCCTTCCTCGCCAACCTGCCCGGCATGGTGGTGATGGCGGCCGCGGACGAGGCGGAACTGGTCCACATGGTTGCCACCGCCGCCGCCCACAACGACGGCCCCATCGCCTTCCGCTATCCGCGCGGCGAGGGCGTCGGTTGCGAGATGCCCGCCCGCGGCGTGCCGCTGGAAATCGGCAAGGGCCGCCTGATCCGCGAGGGCGCCCGCGTCGCGCTGCTGTCCTTCGGCACAAGGCTGGCCGAGGTGCTGAAGGCGGCCGAGGCGCTGGCCGCCCGTGGCATCGCGCCGACCGTGGCCGACGCGCGTTTCGCCAAGCCGCTCGACCGTGATCTGATCCTGCGCCTCGCCCGCGACCACGAGGCCCTGATCACCATCGAAGAGGGCGCCATCGGCGGCTTCGGCAGCCACGTCGCGCAGCTTCTGGCGGAAGAGGGCCTCTTCGACCACGGCCTGAAATTCCGCAGCATGGTGCTGCCCGACACCTTCATCGACCATGCCAGCCCCGAGGCGATGTACGCCGTGGCCGGCATGAACGCGCCCCAGATCGAGGCGAAGGTGCTGGAAACGCTGGGCGTGGCGGTGGTGGGAAAACGGGCGTAGGGGGGGATGCGGGTCAGCAACTGCAGCCCCGCCTGAGCCCGAAACAATTCCGCCCGATTGTCCCGCGCGCCTCGGCCGCTTTCCCGCTTTGCCCCCGACGGCTTCGGCCTTATCTTGCGCGCGGGGGCTCGGAGTGGATGATGGTCGCGACGGCCCTGAAAACCCTGCGCCGGAATGGCGCGCTGGCGCTGGCCACGGCGCACGGGCGCCTGCTGGCGCTGACGCCGCGGGCGCCGCATTTCGTCGGTGCCTACCCCGACCCTGCCGCCGCGCTGGCGGCGGTGCCGAAGGGCCGCCTTGCGGGCTATGACAATGACGCGGTGGTCGAGGTAGCCTTTGCCTCGATGTGCCGCGTCGCGCTGTGGGATTACCCGGTGATCCTCTGGCTCGACCGGTTGACGCGGCCGGGGCTGCGGCTGCTGGACGCGGGCGGGCATATGGGGACCAAGCACATCGCCTTTGCGCCGCTGCTGGATGTGGCGGCGTTCGGCTGGACGGTCTACGACCTGCCCGCGATCGTGCGCGCCGCCCGCGCCCGGCAGGCGGCGGGCGGGCTGCCCGCCGACCTGCGGTTCGAAAGCGATCTGGCGGCGGTGGGCGGGGTCGACCTGCTGCTCGCCTCGGGCCTTCTGCAATACCTCGACGTGCCCTTCACCGCGTTTCTTGACCGGCTGCCGACCCGGCCCGGCCATATCCTCCTGAACAAGGTCGCCACGCGCGACGGCGCATCGGTCACCACGCTGGAAAAGATCGGCGCCGCCCGCGTCCCCTACCAGATCCGCGCCCGCGCCGGGTTCGAGGCCGAGGTTGCGGCGGCGGGCTACCGCGTGCTGGACCAGTGGCAGATCCCCTCGCTTTCCCACCTCATCGCCACCCATCCCGCGCTGGGGCCAAGCACCAGCCGCGGCTATGTGCTGGAACGGGTCTGAGCTTCGGTGGCCAGGATCGCCGCCAACCCCTCGCGATAGCCGGGATAAAGCAGCCGCACCCCCAGCTCGGTCTTGATCCGGTCGTTCCGGACCCGCTTTGACTCGGCGTAGAAGCTGCGCGCCATCGGGCTCATCTCGGCCTGATCGAAGGGCACCCCCGGCGGTTTCGGCAGGCCGAGCAGTGCCGCGGCATGGCTCAGCACATCCTCCGGCGGGGCGGGATCGTCGTCGCAGAGGTTGTAGACCGCGCCGGGGTTCGGCCGCGCGATGCTGGCCGCCAGCACCTGCGCGATATCGTCGACATGGATGCGGCTGAACACCTGACCGGGCTTCAGGATGCGCCGCGCGGTGCCGTCGCGCACCTTCTCGAACGGGCCGCGACCGGGGCCGTAGATCCCCGCCAGCCGAAAGATGTGCAGCGGCAGGGTCAGCGCCGCCCACTGCGCCTCGGCCGCCACGCGGGCGCGGCCGCGTTCGGTCGTGGGCGTCAGGGCCGTCGCTTCATCCACCCAGCCGCCCGCGTGATCGCCATAAACCCCGGTGGTCGACAGATAGCCAACCCAGCGCAGCTGCCGCGCCTCGGCAATCCGCGCGCCCTCGGCCCGCAGCACCGGATCGCCCGCCGCATCCGGCGCGACCGAGGTCAGAAGATGCGTGGCCTGCGCCAGTGCGGGCGCCAGATCGGCGCCCGGCCAGACCAGCGGCTCCACCCCCCCGGCCGCCAGCGCCGCGGCGCGCGCCGCCGACCGGGTTGTGCCGATCACCCGCCAGCCCAGCGGGATCAGCCGCCGGGCCAGCGCCTGCGCCGAATAGCCGTGGCCGAGGGAAAGCAGCGTGCCGGTCATTGCGCCTTGTCCCGCACCGCCCGGCGCCATGCAAGCGGCTTGATTTCCGCCCGGGCTTGCGCCCCAATGCCGCCATGTCCGATCCCGATCTCGACGCCGCCTATCGCCTGCAGACGCCCGAGGATTCGGTGCGCCTCTATCGCGACTGGTCGCAAAGCTACGACGCGGGCTTCGCGCAGGCGCAGGGCTACCTGCTGCCCGCCGCCGTCGCCGACGCCTTTGCCGAAGCGGGTGGTGCGGCCCCGGTTCTCGACGTCGGCGCGGGCACCGGGCTGCTTGCCGCGCGGTTGGCCGAACACGGCATCGGCCCGATCGACGCGCTCGACATCTCGCCCGAGATGCTGGCTCTGGCGGCGTCGAAGGGGGTTTACCGCGCCAGCCATTGCCTGGACCTGACCCAGCCGCTGCCCCTCGCGGACGCCAGCTACGTCGGCGTCACCAGTTCCGGCACCTTCACCTTCGGCCATGTCGGCCCCGCCGCCTTCGATGAGCTTCTGCGCATCGCCGCGCCCGGCGCGCTTTTCGCGCTATCGATCCATACCGGAGTCTTTGAGCCCGCAGGTTTCGCCGCCAAGCTCGCCGAACTCGGCGGCGCGATCGCCGGCCTGATGCTGACCGAAGTCGCCATCTATGGCCCCGACGCCGACACGGCACATCGCGATCACCGCGGCCTCATCGCCCGCTTCCGCAAGGCCTGAGTTTCACCGGTTTCTTTCTGGGCAAAATACTCCGGGGGTCCGGGGGCTGGCCCCCGGCGCCCGCCGCTGCGCGCGGCTTACCGGGTGGGAACCGGCGCCTCGCCGCGGTAGTCGTAGAAGCCGCGCTGGGTCTTGCGGCCCAGCCAGCCGGCCTCGACATATTTCGTCAGCAAGGGGCAGGGGCGGTACTTGGAATCGGCCAGCCCCTCGTGCAGCACGTTCATGATGGCAAGGCAGGTGTCGAGGCCGATGAAATCGGCCAGTTCCAGTGGGCCCATCGGGTGGTTGGCGCCCAGTTTCAGCGCCTCGTCGATCGACTTCACCGACCCGACGCCCTCATAAAGCGTATAGACCGCTTCATTGATCATCGGCATCAGGATGCGGTTGACGATGAAGGCCGGAAAATCCTCGGAACTGGCGGCGGTCTTGCCCAGCTTTTCCACCACGCCCAGCAGCGCGCGGTAGGTCGGCTCGTCGGTGGCGATGCCGCGGATCAGTTCCACCAGTTGCATCACCGGCACCGGGTTCATGAAGTGAAAGCCCATGAACTTTTCCGGCCGGTCGGTGCGGCTGGCCAGCCGGGTGATCGAGATCGAGGAGGTGTTCGAGGTCAGGATCGTTTCGGGCTTCAGATGCGGCAGAAGGTCTTCGAAGATCGCCTGTTTCACCGTCTCGCGTTCGGTCGCGGCCTCGATGATCAGATCGCTGGGGCCCAGATCGGCAAGTTTCAGCGTGGTGCGGATGCGGGCCATCGCGGCCGCCTTGGCCTCGGCCGTAACCCGGCCGCGGCTGACCTGGCGTTCGATGTTGTGGTCGATCAGCTGCACCGCCTTGGTCAGCCCGTCCTGGCTGATATCGGTCATGAGAACATCGTAGCCCGCAAGCGCAAAGACATGGGCGATGCCGTTGCCCATCTGCCCCGCGCCGACGATCCCGACCGTCCGGATGTCCATGCCGCTCTCTCCCGTATATCCGGCGCAACCATATGCGGCGGTGCGGCATCGGCGCAAGGGCGGGGGATGCCGAAAATTCGCGCTAACTTGTCGGTTTAGCCAATTGGAAAGGGCGTCGGTGCAGGCTTCGCGGTGGGTGAGTCTCTATCGAGGTGGGAGCTATGGCTTACGAACGGCTGGGCGATGTCGCCCTGGACTATGCGCCATGTCATTATGGCGCGTCGAAACTGGTGTTCCGCGGGCCGCCACGGCAGCTTGACGGGGCCTATGTCGCGGTGCTTGGCGGCACCGAAACCTATGGGCGGTTCATCGCCCGGCCCTATCCCGCGCTGATCGAGGCGGCGGCCGGGGTGCAGATGGTCAATCTGGGCTGCGTGAATGCCGGGGTGGATGCCTTCCTGAACGATCCCGATGTGCTGGCCGCCTGCCGCCGCGCCCGGGTGACGGTGGTGCAGGTGCTGGGGGCGCAGAACATGTCGAACCGGTATTATTCGGTGCATCCGCGCCGCAACGACCGCTTTCTGCGGGCGGCACCGCCGATGCGCGCGCTGTTCCGCGAGGTGGACTTTACCGAGTTCAGCTTTGTCCGGCACATGCTGTCGTCGCTGCAGGCCCTGTCGCCGGAGCGCTTTGCCCTGATGGCGGCCGAGGTGCAGGGGGTTTGGGTCGCGCGGATGAACATGTTGCTGGCACGGCTGGAAACCCGGGCGGTGCTGCTCTGGATCGGCGACCGGCCACCGCCGGAACCCGGGGCGGCGCTGACGCTGGACCATGATCCGCTGCTGATCGACCGCGATATGGTGGCGGCGCTGCGGCCGCGGGTTGCGGCTTATGTCGAGGTTGTGGCGGCGGCGGAGGCGATGCCGCGCGGCGCCGTTGCCCTTGCGGCGGAGGAGAGTGTCGCGCCCGGCCTGCCGGGGCCGGGGGTGCATGACCAGATCGCGCGGGCGCTGGCCCCGGTGTTGCGCGGGTTGGTGTAGCCGCGTCGGCTCAGCCGTTCCGGCCCCGACTGCGGCCAAAGGCACGGCGCGCGGCCTCGGGCGAAAGGCGGCGGCGCACGACGGGCGGCGGTGGCAGCCCATGCGCGGCGCGCAACAACGCGGCCGCTTGTGCGATATGACCCCCGGCCAGCATCTGCGCCGCCTTTGCCAGCGAAAAGGCATAGGCGCCGGGCAAGGCCGTCGGGCGGAACCGGCGCACGAACCGCAGGCGGGCGCGGGTCATGAAATAGACCGAGAAGGGCGCGGCCACGCGGCCCGGCGCGCCGGACCCGATCGAGGCGCCGGAGCGGTGAAAGATCGGCGCCCCGACGCAGAAGGCCAGCGGCAGGTCGCCGCGGCGCAGGGCCCAGTCAACCTCTTCATAATAGAGGAAATAATCTTCGGTCATCGGGCCCACGGCCGCATAGAACTGGCGCGAGGCGACCATGCTGGCGCCGTGGATGAAGGCGACCCGCGCAACCTCGGGCGCGGGGGTGTCGGGGTGGGGCGCGAACTGGTGGATGTTGCGCGTCACCCCGGTGCGCCAGTCGATGCATCCGCCGTCGATCTGGATCAGGTCGGGACGTTCCAGATAGACGACGCGGTTGCCCATCAGCGCGAACGGCGCCCCTTCCGCTTCGCGGGCAAGCAGGGCCGGGGTTGTGGGTGGCACGATGCTGTCGGGGTTCAGCACCCAGAAGCGGTCAACGTCCGGCCGGGCCGCGAGCTCGGCAAGGCCAAGGTTCACCCCGGCCGCGAAGCCGCCGTTCACCCCCGCCTCGACCAGCGTGAGGGTGAAGGGCGCATCACCCGCCAGCGCGTCGCCGGGGGCCTGGACCGGCAGCGGCTTCAGGCTCGCGGTCAGCGGAATCGGGCTGTCGGCCGGGGCGGTGTAGGGCGCGGCACCGCTGGCCCAATCGTGCAGCCGGGTCAGGGTGTCGTCGGTGGACGCATTGTCGACCACCACGACGCGCAGCCGGACGCCGGTGGCCGCGCGCAGGCTTTCCAGACAGTCGAGCAGCACGCCGCCGCAATCGAAGGCGACCAGCACCACGCCGAGGATCGGGTCTTGCATGTCAGGGGATGCTCCGCAGCGGCGCCGCCATCATCGCGACCGTTCGCCGGGCCCGGGGCCGTCGCCGCCGGGCGGAAAGCGGGTGTAGCGTGGCGCGGGGCGGCGCATCGCCGCCGTGGCGTTGGGCTGGGCCGGGGCGGGGACCGGCCGGGTTTCCGGCGCGCGGCGAAAGGCAAGCGGCGCGGCGAGCCGGGCCCAGACCGGGGTGACCGAAAACGCGCGCCGCAGCCGCAGGGCGCGCGGATCGGGCGTTTCGGTCGCCACGACCGCCCCCTCGCCGGGGGTTGCGGTCAGAAACCACATGCCCGAGCCGAAGATGAAGAAGACGAAGGAATACATCGTCGACCAGACGTCGACCGTGACCAGCGTGAAGCTGAGGCCAACGAAGCTGAACATCCAGGCGCGACGGTATTGCCAGATCATCGGATCGGTATCGAAGTCGCGCAGCCCGATGCGCCACAGCGCCCAGACATAGCCCGAGACGATGAAGGCGAAGGCCGGCACGCCATAGCGCATGGCGACGATCAGCCAGAAATTGTCGATGCTGGGCGAATACATGAAGGGCGCGCGCACCCAGTCGTTCAGGCCAATGCCGAAGATCGGGTGCTGGCCGACATTGAACAGCCCCCAGTCGAGGATCAGGCTGCGCCAGTAGGCGGTGCCGCTGGAGAAGGTCGCGTAGGTCAGGAACACCTTGTAGGGCGTGCGGTTGGACAGCAGGTCGATAGCGAGATAGGTGAAGGCGAGAAGGCCGAGCAGCACGAGCCAGCGGGTGCGAACGCTTCGGAAGACCCAGGCCCAGCCGATCAGCATGATCTGCAGGAGCACCGCCAGCAGCGCGCCGCTGGACAGCGAGAGGGTGGCGCAGAACGCGCTGATCAGGGCAAGGCCGATGCGGCGGCTGTCGCCCATCAGCCCCTTCATGCCGACGAAGCAGAGCGAAAAGGCGATGGTGCAGAACAGACCGTAGTGGATCGGGTGGGCAAAGACCACCTGCACCCGCGTCAACCCGAAGCGCGGATCGCTGAGCGCGGGCACCGCGCTGGGAACGAGGAAGGGCACCTTTTGCAGCAGTTCGATGATGATCGGGTGGCCCGTCACCATCTCGACCAGCGCGAACGGCAGGGTGCAGGTGACCATGTAGACCATGTAGCGCGACAGCGTGGCGAACTGGTGGACGTTGCGGATGTAGGCGCGGGCCAGGACGTAGCCGCCGATGAACTCCAGCCCGGTGGAGCCCGCGTTCTGGATCACCCGGTCGGGATTGTTCACCGCAAGCGCCAGCGTGGCCCAGGTGACGTAGAGCAGAAAGAGGATGTCGGTGGCGAGGATGCCGCCATAGGCGCCGGCGAGCATCCGGAAGGTGAGCGGCACCACCATGATCAGCAGAAGGACGCGCAGATCGCTGAGGAACAGCGGGCCGACGGCAAAGCCGATCGGCAGCATCACCGAGGCCAGGTAGAGCAGGACCGGGATCGCGAGGCGGCCCGCTTCGGCATCATGCGACAGCCCGGCCGCGCCGGGCGTTGGCATGGTCGAGGGCGCCGTCAGGGAATGCGCGACGGTCACGGGCCTGATGCTCCTGCATTTTTCGGCGTTGTCGCCGCCACTGCTCTGTTTTTTCAGCAGCATAGACCAGTTCGCGAATCGGTGCGAGCCTTTCCGCCGCCGCGTCAGGGCCGCGGGCGCAAGAGTGGCGTGCCCGCATGGATGCCGTCGAGCGGGCCGCCGGGGCGGTAGGTGAAGCGGGTGATGTCGGCCGGGTTGCCGGTGTGCGGCGCCAGAAACACGCGGTCGTAATAGCCGGGCGCCGCCGGATCGGTATCCTGAATGGTGACGTTTCCGGTCACCTTCCAGTCGGGGCGCTTTTCGGGCCCGGTGATCCGGATCGCGGCATTGCCGGTGATGGTGACGTTATCGTCTTTCTCCGACACCTCGATGCGCGGGCGCCAGAGTTGCGGGTTCTGCTGCGGGCCGTCCGAGGCGGCATCGTGGATCAGCGTGTTGTTGCGGATGCTGACGCCGTCCGCCTCGCCGATGTGGATGCCGTGGATCTGGGCGTTTATGATGACGTTGTCGGCGATGGTCAGGTTGCGGTAATACATCGCCCGCCCGGCGCGGCCCTCGTCGACCTCTTCGTTGCGGATGAAGATGGTCTGGGTGAACCCTCGCCCCTCGGCGTTCAGGATGTTTCCGGTGATCTCGACATCGGTGGTGGGGCGCGTGGTGCCTTGGGTCCAGAACTGGATCAGGTCGGCGTGGTCCTTGGAAAGCACAGATTTTTCAAAGGCATGGATGCGGTTTCCGGTGATGGCCAGCGACTGGTCGGCGGCGAAATCCATCCCGTCGGAACGCAGGTCGTGCACGTCGTTGCCGACGACGCGGACACGGTCACTGTCACGGACCACGATGCCGCGATAGAAGCGGCTGACGTCGTTCTTCTCGATCGTCACGTCGGCCGAGGTGCGGATGCTGAGCCCGATGCCGGTGGCGAAGCCATTATCGACGAAGGTTGCGCCGGTGGCGAGATCGCCGGTGAAGGTGCAGTTGTGAAAGGCGATGTTCTGGCTGTGCTGAACCTCGAACGGCGGAAACTCCACCGTCTGGCCGGGTTGGAAGGCGTAGGTGAAGCGAACGCCGTCGAAGCTGATGTTCTTCGCGTCGCGGATCGCGAGCCCGGTGAATTCGGCCGGATGCGCCGGATCGGCCGAGGTGATGGTGATCGGCGCGGCGAAGGCCACGTTGAATTTCACATACTGCGTCAGGTGAAGCGGCCCGTAGCTGCCCGGCGCGAGTTCGACATGCTCGCCGCCCTTCGCATGGGCGAGAAGGTCGACCAAGGCGGAGGGGCTGGAGATCGGGATCGCCCCGGCCGGTGCGGCAACCAGCGCGGACAGCAGGAAAGCGAGGGCAAGCAGACGGCGCATGGGCGGTTCCGGTCCGGAGATGTGGCGACAGCATCGCCGTGTAGCATGAACAAACCCTTTCAGAAGCTGCGAAAAGGGTAAGTGTACCGTGCGCCGGGCGGGGCATTGGCGCAACGGGGGGCCGGGGCGTGGTAGGTCTGACCTTCGTCGCCCGGCCCCGTGCCGGCCCCAGCCAAATCGAGCCCTGCCCGCTGCCAAGGAGGATGACGCCATGATCGGTGTCGGTATTGCCGCAACTTTCCCCCGCCGCCCGTCCGCAACGCGGACATTGCCGCTTGGCTTTGCCGTCGGGCAATGGGGACTGAGCGACAGCCCCAGCCCGGTGGGCGACCGGCTGATGCTGACCGTGCTGGCCCTGCCGTTTGGCGGCGGGCTGGCCCTGACGGCGCTGGAGGCGCAGCTTGACAGCGGCGCGGGCTTCGGCGCGGCAGTGGCGCTGGTGCTGACCGGGCCGGGGGCGCAGCCGGTGACGGTGCCGGTAGGCGTGGCGACGGCGATCCGGTTGCGGGCAGTGAACGCCTTGGGCGCGGGGCCGTGGTCGGTGGCGCTGTCGGCGGTGCCAAGTGCCGCGATGGCGCCGGTATTCACGGGCGCGCCGTCGGGCAGCGTGGCGGGGCGCGTGGTGACGATCGGCACCGGCACGGTGAGCGGTGCGCCCACGCTGTCGATTGCCGTGACGGTGGGCGGCGTGGCGGTGAGCCCGGACGGCACGGGGCCGTGGAGTGTCAGCGTGCCCTCGTCAGAGACCGCGACCACGGTCGACTGGGTCGTGACGGCGACGAACGGGAACGGGTCCGCGACGTCGAGCGGGTCGAGCGTGGTCGCGGCCGACCTGTCGATGACGCCGGTGACGGCGGTCGCGGCGAACGGCTGGCAGGCGACATGGCCCGCGCCGCCCGTGATCAACCCGGTGGGGGCGCCGCAGGTGCTGGCGGTGACGCGGCCGGGGTTCACCGCGACGGGCGCGGCCACGATGGTGACGGACAATGTGACGGTGATGGCGCGGGTGCGCCAGCCTTACCCCAATCAGGCGGCGCTGACCGCGGATCAGGTCGCGCTGTCGGATTTCGTCTATGCGGGCGATACGATCCCCGGCGTGGCGAATGGCTCCACCGTCGCCTATCCGCGACCGGTCTGCTGCTGGCTGACGCCCGATCTGGAGCGGGCGACGGGCAACACCTTCACCGCACGGCTGGCGGTGGCGCATGCCCACGCTCGGGGCGGGCGGGCGGTGGCGGCGGTCACCTTCATCGCCTCGGATGGCACCAACACGGTCAGCCAGACGGTCAGCGCGATGAGCTCGCGCCAGTGGGCCTCTGGCCTCTGGGCGCCCTACTTCGAGTGCTCGCTGGACCTGACCGGGCTGAACCCGGCGACGATCTGCACGCTTGATGCGATCGTCTACCCCTGGGTGGGGGTGGCGTTTCAGGCCTCGGTTCAGGGCGCGGCCTATCCGTCGATCAACTTCACCGTGCTGAAGTTCCTCAACGACCGCAGCGGCAGCTATGGCACCGCCTATGCCTATGTCGATGCCGGGGCGGGGAGCAACGCGACGGGTGCGGTTTCGGCCACGGCCGCGGTGGCGGCGGCGGCGCCGTTCCAGACCGTCGCGGCGGCGGCGGCGGCGGTGAAGACGTTCAACACCGGCGCCTTCGGGCGGGCCGAGGCGGCGGGCGGGGTGATCCGGCTGGTGGCGGGCAGCCATGCCCATGCCAATTTTGCGGCCGCCACGGCGAACACCTTTCCGCTGCTGATCGAGGCGGCGGACCCAGCGGCGAAGGCGGCGACGATCTACACCGACAATGGCGTGAACGTCTCGGCCGGGTTGCCGGCCAAGGTGAAGTTTCAGAACCTGACCCTGCGCAAGGTGGGGGCCAGCGTCATCCTGCTCGACAACGGGGCGGGGCTGGCGAACCTTGACCGGATGCTGGTGTTGCAGAACGTCGCGTTCGACCGGGCCGGGGCGTCGGCCTACGCGGCCTGGGTCTATCGCACCGGGCGATGCTGGATGCTCGATTGCAGCGGCGACCCGGCAGGATCGGTCGCGATGTTCAACACGGTCACGAAAGAGATCAACCTGATCGGATGCAGCCTGCCGGGGCAGACCACGACGGCGGTTTACAATGCGGTGGCGAGCCTGTTCGGCAACGGGTCGGACATGGCCAATACCGTCGGGATGGAGCCTGCGGCGGGGCAGATGTTCCACCATTGCCTGATGAGCCAGTCGAACGTGTCGGGGAAGGCGTTCCTGGCCAATACGGCGATCGGGCCGGCGGGGCTGGCGGTGGTCGGCTGCGTGATGGAGGCGACCAGCGGCAACACCGCCCCGGCGCTGGCGATTTCGGCCGACAGCGTGACGCAGCCCGCGCAGAACGTCAGCCTTACCGGATGCACCGTGGTGGGGTCGCGCAGCAACTGGCTTTATCAGGACACCGGCAGCACGACGATCGCCAAGAGCGGGTATCTGCGCTTCAACGTGAACAGCTACCGCAACACCAAGACCGATGTGTTCGCCAGCAACGGCGCGCTGACCGGGAACTGGGCGGCCAGCTACAATGTTGGCAGCCGTTCGAATGCGGCGCTGCTGGGCGACAATGCGGGGCATTCGGCCTGCGGCGTCGGGCTGTGGCTGGGCGAGGCGGCGGCGGCGGGCGATGCCACCGGGGCGGTAGCGGCGCCGCTGGCGGTCAGCTGGGCCGATGACCAGTCGTTCGCGGGCGGCGGCGGCGGTCTTGGCGACTACACGCCCGCGCCGGGCAATGCGCTGCCGCTGATCCCGGCGGGGCTTGCGCCCTATCCGGTGGATCAGAAGGGGCGGGCGGTTTCGAACACCGGCAGCGCGCGGGCCGGGGCGATCCAGATGGCCTAACGCGCGGCGGGCACCAGACGGGCGCGTCGCATGCGGGCGGTGCGCAGGGCCAGCGCGGGCTTTTCGATCAGGTGCCAGGACAGCACGGCCAGCGCCAGCGTTGGCGGCAGGGCCAGGGCGATGTTCTGCGCGGGCGTCAGCGCGCCGAGGGCCCAGACCACAAGACCCTGCACCGGGAAGGCGTAGACGTAGAGCCCGTAGGAATAGTCGCCCGCCCGGTTCCAGAGCCGGGCGGCGCGCAGCGGCAGGTATCCCGCCCAGAACGTCGCATAGGCCAGCGCCGCGACCAGCGCGGGAAAGGCGGCGGCGGTCGGGCGCAGCAGCACCGCGAGCAGCACCAGCGCCGCCACGCCAGCGAAGGACAGCGGCAGGCGGTCACGCGCGTGCCAGGCCGCCATTCCCAGCACGAAGGGCAGCGACAGCAGGTGCAGATCCTCCACCCTTTGCGGCAGGTGGACGGTGGCCGCCGCGACCCACATCACCCCATAGGCGCCGAACGCCAGCGCCAGCGGGCGCGGCCGCTGCGTCAGGCCGGTCAGCCCGGCCAGACAGACCATCGCGTAGCAGGCAACCTCGTATCCCAGCGTCCAGATCGAGCCTTCGACCTTCGGGTAGGGGTTCGCCTCGAACACGCCGGGCAGGCTGTAGAGCGGATCGACCAGCGCCAGATTGCGCAGCAGGAACCGTGCGGTGCCCGGTGCGCCAAGATACTCGGCCAGCGGCAGGGTCGTGACCACCGGCCCCAGCACCAGCACCACCAGCAGCAGCGACACCGCCAGCGCCGGAAACAGCCGCAGCCCACGCGCGATGAGGAAATCGGCGGCCGAGGCGCGGCGCGCGAAGCTGGCGGAGACGAAGAACCCCGAGACGGCGAAGAAGACGTAGACCGCCAGCGTGCCCAGCGAATGGCCGGTCAGCCGTTGCAGCGGCTCTGGCGTGCCGGGCCCGCCGGTCAGCGGCCAGGCATGCGACACCAGCACCGCCGTTGCCGCGCAGAGGCGGATCAGATTGAAGTTGTTGTCACGCCCCTGCGCGACATCGCCGAGCCTGCGCATGCCACCTCTCCCTGCAACCGACGGGGTGAGTGTCCGGCCGCAGGGTTAACAGCCGCTTAATGCACGACGGATCGCGGCGGGGGGGGCGGGGATCAGGCCTCGTGCCGGGTCAGGGTGCGGCGGGCGATGTAGCCGCGCAGATCCCGCATCCCGAGGAAGGACAGCGCGAACAGCAGCGCGACGAAGCCCAGCAGGGCGGCGTTCAGCGTGTCGCCCGTCGCCTCGCCACTTGCGCGCAAGGCATAGACGGCGGCCAGCGCAAAGGTGGCAAGCGTCAGCAGGATCGATGGCAACAGCGGGCGCAACGGCAACCGCAACCGCCGCTGCACCAGCCAGAGCGCCACGATGAAGCCGCCGAACTCGCCGACGATGCCGATGTGGATCACCGTCAGCATCGAGCCGCCCTGCGCCGTCGCGACCCAGGCCACCGGCAGCAGCGCGATGCGGATCAGGTTCGAGGCCAGCGCGTTGCCGGTTTGCCCGCGCGCCAGCGCCACGATGGAACTGCCGCCCTTCAGCACCCGCAGCCCCTGCAGGATCGCCAGCCAGATCAGGAGCGGCGGCAAGGCGGCATATTTCGCGCCAAGCGCCAGATGCACGAAGGGCGGCCCGAACAGCATGACCCCCAGCAGGGTCAGCCCGCCAAAGAGGAAATGCAGCTGCAACGTCGCGGCGGCCAGCGGCTCGAACTGCGCGGTGTCCGGCGCGGCGGAAAGCTGCGGCAGGAAGAAGTTGGCCCCCGTGTTGCCCAGCATCAGCGTCGGCGTCAACGTCAGGGTGAACCCCATCGAGAAAAGCGCCAGCGCCGCCATACCCAGTTGGTGCCCGACGATCAGCTTTTCACCGTTGAAGACGGCGAACAGGATCACCCCGTCCAGCATCAGCGGCCAGCCGAAGCGCAGGCTTTCGCGCATCACAGCGCGGTCAAAGCGCAGCCGGTAGCGCCGCGCCGCCAGCAGATGGGTGCCGACCAGCGCCGCCGCGCCCTGAATCAGCATCGCGAACAACAGCACCCGATAGTCGCCGGTCAGCATCGCCAGCGGCCAGACGCACAGCACCGACAGGGCGACCGGCAGCACGTTGCTGATGATGCCGGGCAGATAGACCATCCGGCGCGCCTGGCGGATCGTGTCGAGATGCTGCAACCCGTTGAACAGCGGCATCAGCGCCAACAGACGATAGGCCCAGGTCACCTGCGGCACGCCCAGAAACGCGGCGATCGGCCCGGCCAGCAGCAGCAGCGCCCCGGCGTTCAACACCGCGCGCAACGCCTGCACCCCCTGCAGCGCCGCCTGCAGATCGGCATCGTCACCGTCCTTGCGCAGGATCAGCTGTTGCTGGATGCCAAGCGCCGACATCATCTCGACGATCGACATCGACAACAGGAAGGTCGAGGCGATGCCGTAATCCGCGACGCCGATCAGCCGCGCCACCAGCAGGTTGCGCAGGAACAGGAACAGATACCCCGTCAGGTTGCCGGACAGGATCAGAAGCGCGGATCGGAACATTCCACCTCGATCAGGACCTGTTGGGGGGCATCCGTCGGCACGCGCTATTCAAACAGGTGTCGAGTTGGGATGACGATGACATCGCCTTTGGCGAGTTCGGTTGTTTGTGGGATCTGGTTGGGTTTGGGGTGTTGGGTTGCGGCGAGGGAGAAGGTGTAGGTCTGGTCGGTGCCGGTTTGGGGATTGT
>WGNF01000001.1 GCA_016124615.1 Paracoccaceae bacterium
CGGCACCTTCCTGAACGGCATCACGCGGCAGCGGGTGATCGGCCTGCTGCGCGCGGCGGGCGTCACGGTGCACGAGGTCACGCTGACCGTCGCCGATTTCCACGAGGCCGACGAGATCTTCTCGACCGGCAACATCTCGAAGGTGGTGCCCTGCATCGCCTTCGAGGAGCGCAAGCTGGCCTTCGGCCCGATCGCCCAAAAGGCCCGCGCGCTTTACTGGGACTGGGCGCATTCCTGAGGAGGAGCAACGACATGGCAACCGTGAAACTCTGGACCGATGACGAGGCCGCGGCCGACCCCGTCGTGGCGCGCGTCTTTGCCGACATCCGCGCGACGCGGAAATCGGATTTCGTGAACAACTTCTGGCGCGGGCTGGCGAACCACCCCGACCTGCTGGAACGGACCTGGGGCCAGCTGAAGGCGGTGATGACCGGCGACAGCGTGCTGGGCCCGGTGGTGCAGGAGATGATCTACATCGCGGTTTCCACGGCCAATTCCTGCCAGTATTGCGTGCATTCGCACACCGCCGCCGCGCGCGCCAAGGGCATGACCGATGCCCAGCATGCCGAACTGATGGCGGTCATCGGCCTTGCGGCGCAAACCAATCACCTCGTCACCGCGATGCAGTTGCCGGTGGACGAGGCGTTTTTGCGCTGAGGGCGAACCGATGGGCATGGGGCTGGTGGCGCGCGCGCCCGGTGGGCCGCAGGCGATGGAATGGGTCGCGGTGCCCGACCGCTGCCCCGGACCGGGCGAGGTGCTGCTGCGCCATGCCGCCATCGGGGTGAACTTCATCGACATCTACTACCGCTCGGGCCTTTACCCTTGGCCGGAGGGCCCGATGATCCCCGGCGCCGAGGCGGCGGGTGTGATCGAGGCGGTGGGCGAGGGGGTCACCGACCTGCGCCCCGGCGACCGCGTGGCCTATGTGCTGCCGTTCGGCGCCTACCGCGAAACCCGTGTGGTGCCCGCCGAACGACTGGTGCCGCTGCCGGATGGGCTGGCCTGCACGGCGGTGGCCGGGGCGCTGCTGAAGGGGCTGACGGCGCAGTATCTGGTGACCGCCTCCTATGCGGTGCAGCCCGGCGATACCGTGCTGGTGCATGCCGCCGCGGGCGGGGTGGGGCTGCTGCTGGGCCCCTGGCTGGCCGCGCTGGGGGCAACGGCGATCGGCACCGCGGGCGGGCCCGAAAAGTTGGCGCTGGCCCGCGCGCATGGCTATGCCCATGTCATCGACTACCGCGCCGAAGATTTCGTGGCCGAGGTCGCGAGGCTGACCGGCGGCGCGGGCTGCGCCGCGGTTTACGATTCCGTCGGGGCCGATACCTGGCGCGGGTCGCTGAAATGCCTGCGACGGCGCGGGGTGTTCGTCAACTTCGGCCAGTCGTCGGGGGTGATCCGGGATTTCGCGCTGTCGGACCTTGCCGCCGGGTCGCTGACCGCGATCCGCCCGGTGCTGTTCGACTATGTCGCCAGCCGCCCGGAACTGCTGGCGCGCAGCGCCGATCTGTTCCGCCGCATCGCCGACGGAACGCTGCCGCGCGATGTCGTGCGCGCCCGCCCGCTGCGCGACGCCGGAGCGGTGCATGCCGAGATGGAGGCGCGCCGCACCACCGGGGCCACGATCCTGCTGCCCTGAGGCGCTTGCCGGGCGGGCGGCAAATGCGCCCGTTCAACACCCACTTGCCGGGGCAGGCGGCGCGTGCAACCAAAGCATAAAGGAGAGCCGCCATGACCGACACCCCGCGCACCCTCGTTCGTCGCAATCCCTGGCCGACCGGCGTCAGCCGCCCGGTGGTGCCGCCCCTGCAGCTTTCGGTGGTCTATGCCTCGGAAAGCCCCGACGAGCTTGACGCGCAATATCAGGGCCGGGTGCAAGGCTATACCTATGCCCGCGAGGGGCATCCCAACGCCGATCACCTGTCGCACATGATCGACGGGCTTGAGGGCGCCGAGGGCGGTCTGATCCTGGGCTCGGGCATGGCGGCGGTGTCGGCGGTGCTGCTGGGTCTGCTGAAGACCGGCGACCACGTTCTGGGTGGCGATCAGCTTTACGGCCGGTCGCTGCGGCTTCTGACGCAGGATCTGGCGCGCTTCGGCATCGCCACCTCGACCGCGGATTCGACCGATGTGGCGGCAATGGCCGCGGCCCTGCGGCCCGAGACCAAGCTGATCCTGGTCGAGGTTCTGGCAAACCCCACGCTGCGGCTGGCCGATATGGAGGGTATCGCGACGCTCGCGAAAGCGCGTGACATCACCCTGATGGTCGACAACACCTTTACCACGCCGCGCGGCTACCGGCCGCTGGATCACGGCGCGGATATCGTCGTGCACTCGGTCACCAAGCTGCTGGCCGGCCATGCCGACGTCACGCTGGGCTACATCGCCGCCAAAGACCCGGTGCAGCGCAAGGCGATCTATGATTTCGCCGTCACCACCGGCATGACGCCCAGCCCGTTCGACTGCTGGCTGGCCGAGCGTGGGCTTTATTCCTTTTCGCTGCGCTACGACCGCGCGGAAGAGAACGCCCGCAAGCTGGCCGACCACCTTGCCACGCTGCGCGGGGTGAAGCGGGTGATCTACCCGCTGCGTCCCGACCATCCAGACCACAACCGCGCGGCGCATCTGCTTGGCGCCCGCGGCGGCAACATGGTCAGCTTTGAACTGGAGGGCGGCCGCGCCGCCGCCAACGCGCTGACCCGGGCAATGCCCGAGGTCGCCTTCGCGCCGACCCTGGGTGACATCGGCACGACCCTGTCGCATCCAGCCTCAAGCTCGCACCGCGCGGTGTCGCCCGAGGCGCGCGCGGCAGTCGGCATCACCGAAGGCTTTTTCCGGATTTCGGTCGGCGTCGAAGAGATCGAGCTTCTGATCGAGGATTTCACCCGCGGCGTCGCCGCAGCGGCAACGGCCGCAGAGGGCTGAAACGGGCCGGGTCGGGCCCATGCGGCCCGCATCCAGCGCCAACAAGGTCGCCTGCCTTGCCTGATCTTCGTCATGGGGTTATTAGAACAAAATAAGAACATATGGGAGTGATTCCGTGTGCCATGTTCCGGATACCCGCTCTTTCAATGACAAGATCGCTGCCGTCATCTCTTCATGCGCGGCGGGCAGGGGCGACCCTGACCGAAGTTTTCCCTGCAATCGGTGCAGAGGCGGCGGCGGCTGGATTCGTCATGGCGCAGCTTGGTCATGGCCGCGATGCGGTTCTCTGGATTCAGGACCGGCTGGCGCAGCGCGAGACGGGGCGGCCTTGTCTGGCGGGGCTTGGGTTGCGCAGACCAGTGATGATGGTTCAACTTTCCCGCCCCGTCGATGTGATGATCGCCATCGAGGAAGGATTGCGGTGCAAGGCGCTGGCTGCGGTGATCGCCGAAATCCGGGGCGATCCTGCGGCAGTGAATTTCACCACGATGAAGAGGCTGGCGCTTCGGGCCGAGGCGACAGGCGTGCCCTGCTGGCTGATCCGGCAGGCGGCAACCGTCGGTCTCAGTGCGGCGCGCGATCGCTGGCGGATCACGACGCTTCCTTCAACGACCAATCCCGACGATGCGCGCGCTCCGGGCGATCCGCGCTGGCGGGTCGAGTTGTTCCGCTCGCGCGACGGGCGGCCGGGGGAATGGGTGGCACATCATGAACGCGGGTCACATGGGGCGGCGGATCGTCTCGATCTGGTTGCCGCAATTCCCGATGGAGCGGTGGCAGAAGACGCAGGAGCGGATGGGCAACGCGCTGCCCGATGACATGGCCGTGGCCCTGTCGGTCGAAGGCGCACACGGGCCGGTTATCCATGCCGTCAACCGTGCCGCGCATCTGGCGGGGGTGACGGTGGGGGCGCGGGCGGCCGACATGCGGGCGCTTTGCCCGCTTTTGCGGATAGAGTTCGCCGACCCCGAAGGCGACAGGGCGGCGCTGCATCGCCTTGCCCAATGGGCCCGGCGTTGGTGCCCCTGGACCGTCGCCGATGACTGGGTCGCCGGCGGCACGGCAGGCGGTAGCCACGGGCTGATCCTTGACACCACCGGGTCGGATCATCTGCGGGGCGGCGAGATCGCGATGCTGGTCGATATGGAGGCTGGCCTGTCGGCCTTGGGGCTTTCCGCCCGGCTGGCCCTTGCGCCGACATGGGGCGCGGCCTGGGCGCTGGCGCGGTTCGGGCCGGTCAGGGCGATCTGTGCGGACCCTTCGCCGTTGCCCGTGGCGGCCCTGCGGCTGGATGGGGAAACGGTGCAGCTCTTGAACCGTCTTGGCTTGCGCACCATTGGCCATCTGGCCAACCTGCCGCGCCTTTCGCTGGCGCGCCGGTTTTCGCAGGCGGCGCCGGAGCAGAACCCGCTGATCCGGCTGGACCAGATGACCGGCCACCTGCCAGAGCCGGTTTCCCCTCCCGAGGCACCGCCCGTCTTTCGCGCCGACGTCAGGCTGGCCGAGCCAATCTTTGATCCGACCCATCACCTGCCGGGCCTCTGCGAGACACTGTGTGACCAACTGGCCAAGGCCCATCAATGCGCGCGCCACATCCGCCTGACCGTCTATCGCACCGATGGCACAGTCAGCCGGATAGATGTGACCTGCGCCTCACCCAGTCGCGACCCTGCGCATCTGTCATTCCTGTTCCGCGATCGGCTGGAGCGGATCGACCCGGGCTTCGGGTTTGATCTGATCTCGCTCGAAGCGCCCGCGACCGAGGCGTTTGGCACCCGGCAGACCGATCTGGCAGGCGGCACCGATGCCGGGCTGGAGCTTTCGTATCTGGTCGACCGCCTGACCGCGCGGTTTGGCAGGAATGCGCTGACGCAGCTGCAGCCTGCGGCCAGCCATATCCCCGAGCGGGCCGAGGTGCGTGCGGCGCCGATGGTCGCGGCCCCGATCGTCACGCCGGTGCAGGCCGAACGCCCGCAACGCCTGCTGGATCACCCGGAAGAGGTGCATGTTCTTTACACCGTGCTCGAGGGGCCTCCGGCACAGTTCCAGTGGCGGCGGCGCAGCTATCACGTGGCCCGCTACCAAGGCCCCGAGCGCATCGCACCGGAATGGTGGCAAGACCGCCCCGGCACCCGCCTGCGCGATTATTTCAAGGTCGAGGATGAGGCAGGCCATCGCTTTTGGCTTTACCGCGAAGGGCAGCAAGGCGACGGGCGCGGCGGCACCCCGCGCTGGTTCCTGCATGGGGTTTTCGCCTGATGCCCGACAGTGACAACCGCCGCATCCGCAAGACACTCACCGGGGATTTTCCGCCCAATCCGCGCGCCGACTATGTGGAGCTGGGCGTGACGACGCCATTCTCTTTCCTGCAGGGCGCATCCGATGCCGCCGAATTGGCCGCCACGGCCCATGCGCTGGGCTATGACGCGCTGGGCGTGGCCGACCTGAACACCATGGCCGGGGTGGTGCGAATCCATGCCGAGGCGCGCAAGGCGACCCTGCGCCCCGTCATCGGCTGTCGTCTGCGGTTGGTGACGGGCGAGGAATTTCTGGCCTATCCGCGCGACCGGGCGGCCTATGGGCGGCTTTGCACGCTTCTGACCAAGGGCAAGCGGCACGACACCGACGACGTCTGGCAGGCCAAGGGGGCCTGTGACATCACCCTTGCCGATCTGGTCCGCCACGCCGAGGGGTTGCAACTGATCCTCCTGCCGGATGCGGCGCTACTCCATCGCCTGCCGGAACTGACCCGCCGCCTGCCGACCCTGCGCCATATCGCGGTCAGCCATCTTTACCGGGGCGACGACCGGGCGCGCATCACCCGGCTGGACCGGCTGGCGCGCGCGCATGGCTTGTCGATCCTGGCCACGAACGATGTGCACTACCACGTGCCCGAACGCCGCCCATTGCAGGATGTGATGACCTGCATCCGCGAGAAAACCACCATCCACAAGGCGGGCTTTCTGCTCGACGCCAACGCCGAGCGCCATTTGAAATCGCCAGCCGATATGGCGCGTCTGTTTGCCGATTGGCCCCATGCCATCCGTGCCACGCGCGAAGTCGCCGATGCCTGCGGCTTCGGGCTGCAGGAACTGGCCTATCACTATCCGCAGGAAACCGTGCCCCCCGGTGAAACGCCGCAAAGCCAGCTTGAAAAGCTGACATGGCAAGGGGCCGAGGATCGTTATCCCAGTGGAGTGCCGCAGAAGGTACGCGATCTGCTGGTCAAGGAACTGAAGGTCATCGGCCTCAAGAATATCCCCCAATACTTCCTGACCATCCACGAAATCGTCCTTTGGGCGCGGGCAGAAGGAATCCTCTGTCAGGGCCGGGGGTCCGCTGCCAATTCGGCGGTCTGTTTCGTGCTGGGCATCACCTCGGTTGATCCGGCGGAACAGGAACTGCTGTTCGAACGCTTCATCAGCATCGACCGGGATGAACCGCCCGACATCGACGTGGATTTCGAACATGAGCGGCGCGAGGAGGTGATCCAGCACATCTATGCCAAATATGGCCGCCACCGCGCGGGCCTTTGCGCCACCGTCATCCACTATCGGCCACGCTCGGCGATCCGTGAGGTCGGCAAGGTGATGGGCCTGTCCGAAGATGTGACGGCGGCGCTGGCCAAGACCGTCTGGGGCAGTTGGGGCACCAGCATGGCCGCGGCGAATTCGGCCGAGGCCGGGGTGGACCTGGCCGATCCGTTGCTGGCCCGCACGATCCGGCTGGCCGAACAGATGATCGGAATGCCGCGCCACCTGTCGCAGCATGTCGGCGGCTTCATCCTGACCGAAGGCGCGCTGCACGAATCCGTGCCCATCGGCAATGCCGCCATGCCCGACCGCAGCTTCATCGAATGGGACAAGGACGACATCGATGAACTGGGGATCCTCAAGGTCGATGTGCTGGCCTTGGGAATGCTGACCTGCATCAGGAAATGCTTTGATCTGCTCAGAAACCACTACGGGATCGAAAGGGATCTGGCATCGATCCCGCGGGGCGACACAGACACTTATGACATGCTGTGCAAGGGCGACAGCGTCGGCGTGTTTCAGGTCGAAAGCCGGGCGCAGATGAACATGCTGCCGCGGCTGAGACCACGCGAGTTCTACGATCTGGTGATCGAGGTTGCCATCGTCCGCCCCGGCCCCATCCAGGGCGATATGGTGCATCCCTACCTGCGGCGGCGTGACGGCAAGGAAGCCGTCGTCCATCCCACTCCCGGCGCCGGCCATCCGCAAGATGAACTGGAACGGATCCTGAAACGCACCCTCGGGGTGCCCATTTTTCAGGAGCAGGCAATGAAGATCGCCATGGATGCGGCAAAATTTTCCGAGCAGGAAGCGAACGAGCTGCGCCGTGCAATGGCGACCTTCCGCTCTCGCGGGACAATTCACCTGCTTGAGGAAAAGATGGTCGGCCGCATGATCGAACGCGGCTACCAGCCTGAATTCGCCCAGCGTTGCTTCAACCAGATCAAAGGTTTCGGCGACTATGGTTTTCCCGAAAGTCATGCGGTCAGCTTTGCGCTTCTTGTCTATGTTTCGTCCTGGATGAAGTGCCATTACCCCGCCGCCTTCGCCTGTGCGCTGCTCAATTCGCAGCCGATGGGGTTCTATGCCCCGGCCCAGATTGTCCGCGATGTCCGCGAACACGGGGTCGATCTGCGCGAAGCTGATGTAAATTTCAGCGAATGGGACAACACGCTGGAGCCATCGGGCAACAGCTTTGCCCTGCGGTTGGGGCTGCGGCAGGTGGGCGGCATGGCGCGCAAGACGGCAGATCGGCTGATCCGCGCCCGGGACAAACCCTTTGCCAGCCTGGCCGATCTGGCCGATCGGGCGGGCCTGAACGGCCCCACGATCCGGGCGCTGGCCGCCGCTGATGCTTTCCGGTCCCTGGGGCTGGATCGTCGCGCCGCACTGTGGGAGGCAAAGGCACTTCGCGATGCACCCGATCTGCCGCTGTTCCAACCCGGATGCGATGAGGGAACAGAGCCTCTGACCCGCCTGCCGCAAATGCCGCTGTGCGAGCAGGTCGTGGCCGATTACCAGACGCTGCGCCTGTCCTTGAAGGCCCATCCCATGTCCTTCCTGCGCGCCAGCATGGCGCGGCAGGGGTTCGTGAAGGCTGTCGATCTGGAGAAGGTTTCCAACGGCCGCAGGCTGAAACTGGCCGGGCTTGTGCTGGTCCGCCAGCGCCCCGGCAGCGCCAAGGGTGTCTGTTTTATCACGCTGGAGGATGAAAGTGGCGTGGCCAATCTGGTGGTCTGGCCCAAGGTCATGGCTACCTTTCGCAAGGTGATCATGACCGCCCGCTTGCTGCAGGTGACGGGACACCTGCAGCGCGACCCCGGTTCCGGCGTGACCCATATCGTCGTGGAAACCTTGAAGGATCGCAGCGATATTCTTCTGCGCCTGTCGGACCGAAGCCTTGCGTCGCCGCTTTCCCGCGCAGACGAGGTGAAGAACCCGATCCCGGCGCCCGCAACGGGTCACCCAAGAAATGCGCGCATCATCCCGGATTCAAGGGATTTTCACTGACAGAACCGCCGTACCGGAACCGATATCCCTTGCGGCCCGGACCGGATAAGGCTTGGCAAGACATCCCGCCGCGGATCAGCAGACAAAGGCGCATGAAATGCAGGATCACCGCGCCCCTACGAAGGCGAACCCGTCAGGCCGACCGGCCCATGTGTTGTTCTTTGCCGTGGTTCCACCGCCCGAAATCAAGGCCCAGATGGCAAAGGCATGGCAATCCTTCGGGACAGGCGAGACCTTTCGCCACGACACGCTCCACCTTTCCATCTCCGCGGTCGCGGGCGTGGATGATCTGGATCCGGTCTTCGTCGAGCGTGTCCGTCAGGCGGCCACGGCCTTGCGGACCGCTCCATTCACGCTCTGTTTTGACCGGCTCATGACGTTCACCGGCCGTTCCGCCAGCCGCCCGCTTGTCATGGCGACGAACAACGCAAGCGACAAACCCAACGAGATTGCAACCGACCTGCATGCGGCATTCCGTGCGATGAACCTTGCCTCGTCCCGGTCTCGGAAGGTGACCCCGCACGTGACGCTCGCCTATGGGCCCGGCTTCTCGGACACAAGACACCTCAGCAACCCAATCCTTTGGACGATCACCGAAATCACGCTGATTGATAGCCTTCAAGGCCAGGGCCGTCACATCCCGCTCGGGCAGTGGTCGCTTCCGCAAGATCGTCAACAACCGAGTTTTGATTTCTGAACGGCCGCCGGGCGGGGATGGTGCCGCAATAGCCCGCACGACTGGGTGATGCCCGCGCAGCGGCGGTCTTCAACGTGCTGGTCGGGGAACTCAACCGCTTTGGTCCGGCGTTGGCTCAGGTGTGACGCAAGCGGTGTTCGACCCCGCCTTTTGTCGCGGATACGACCTCAAGAACCGAGAGACGGGAAATCCTCTGGGGTAGCTGGCGGAGCCGAAGGGATTCGAACCCTCGAGACGGTTCCCCGTCTGCACCCTTAGCAGGGGTGTGCCTTCGACCACTCGGCCACAGCTCCGCTGATCCGTTTAACGACGGGTGCGCGTGCGGGCAAGAGGAGAAAGCGCCGAATAGGCGCCCTTTACGGCACATCCCGCGCGATCCGGTCCAGCCACATGCGCACCGAGCTTTCCAGAGCGCTGACATGATGCCCCTGCGCCTCCAGATCGGCGTTCTCCGCCGTCACCTGCGCCACCAACGCCGCGTAACGCGCCTTTAACTCGGCGTTCGTCGCCGCATGCGCGTCATTTCCCGCCAGCCTCGCCCTGCCGCCGCGAGATCGGCCCCCAGCGCCGCCAACCGCGCGTGAATATCGTCCGCCATCGCCAAACACCTCCGATCTGGGTGCGCTCAGCATGTCCCCGTGCCCGCGGTTTGACGAGGGTATTGTTGCCTGCCCCGGCAGGCACCACGCCCTGGCGGCATGGAGAACGTTGACAATATTCACATTTGTGTCCCAAGTCGGCCTTACGCTCGCGGGCAAGCGCCAACATGTCCCTGCCCAACAGAGAGTCGGCCATGCGACCAGACGACGAATTCGAGGCTCCCCGCATCCGCTCCGTGCAAGACGCGCGCGACCGACTCGCCGATCTGCGGGCGTCGGGCCAGTTCGACGACACCCCCCTGGACCCCGCCAGTATCCGTCGGCAGCGGATGCTCCTCGCCGCGCTCGCCGTGATCCCGCTGATCGTTTTCGGGCTGGAATACGCCCTGATCCCCATGACCGACGTGCAGGCATGGTATCCACAGGTCGCCGGGGTCTTCGGCCATACGGCCATCGGCTGGTCCTATCGCGCGTCCGGCGACCCGAGGTTTCTTTATTACGCCGTCTACGCGGCCTCGATGGTCCCGATGTATGTCGTCACCATGGGGCTGATGGGCCGGGTCATCATGAACTCCAGCAACATAAGCTATTTGCTGGACCGGCGCGCCCTGAAGGACAAATTGAAACGCCTTGGATTCTTCTCGATATTTCTGGTGCTGCCGCTATTTCTCGGCAACGCCTATATTCCAAGCCCATACGCACCAGCATTCGGCGGGATGATACTCTTCCCGCCAAACTATTGGGGGATATTGTCTTACACGTTCCTCTATGTGTCTTTTTGTTTCTTCACGGCGACCTTTTGGGGCACCACCGCCTACAAACTTCGGCGATATATCTCGGCCCGGTAGGTCGGGGTTCACCCCGACTCTCCCGCCACCAGAAACCCATCCCCGCAGAGCCCGCAGCCATTGCGCGCCCTACCCTAAGATTGCACGTCAATTTCCGCGAAATCCGGCAAACAAAAACCGGAATACTTCCATATCAACGCATTACGAGAAGTCCCTCGAGCAAAATATCACGCGTTGAACAAAAAGTGCAGGACGTCGCCGTCCTTGACCTCGTAGGTCTTGCCCTCGATGCGGAACTTGCCGGCTTCTTTCGCCCCGGCCTCGCCCTTGCCGGCCACGTAGTCGGCGTAGGCGATGGTTTCCGAGCGGATGAAGCCGCGTTCGAAATCGCCGTGGATGACGCCCGCGGCCTGCGGCGCCAGCGTGCCCTTGGGGATGGTCCAGGCGCGGGCCTCTTTCGGGCCGACGGTGAAGTAGGTCTGCAACCCCAGCAACTCGTATCCGGCGCGGATCAGGCGGTCGAGGCCAGCCTCGTGCAGGCCCATTTCCTCCAGGAACATCGCGGCCTCGTCGGGCGCCAGCTGGCTGATCTCTTCCTCGATCCGGGCCGAGATCACCACCGAGCCTGCGCCCTGCGCCGCGGCCATTTCGGCGACCTTGGCGGAAAGCGCGTTGCCATTGGCGGCGCAGGCTTCCTCGACGTTGCAGACGTAAAGCACGGGTTTTGCGGTCAGTAGCTGCAGCATGCCCCAGGCGCGCTGGTCATCCTCGGCCACTTTCACGGTGCGGGCGGGGCGACCGGCGTTCAGCGCGTCGAGCGCGGCGCGCAGCAGGCGGTCCTGGTCGATGGCATCCTTCTCGCCGCCGCGCACCTTGCGCGCGAGGCCGGGCAGGCGGCGCTCGATGCTTTCCAGATCCGACAGCATCAGCTCGGTCTCGATCGTCTCGGCATCGGCCAGCGGGTCGATCTTGCCCTCGACATGGGTGATGTCGCCATCCTCGAAGCAGCGCAGCACATGGGCAACGGCATCGCATTCGCGGATATTGGCCAGGAACTGGTTGCCGAGGCCCTCGCCCTTGCTGGCGCCGCGCACCAGCCCGGCGATGTCGACGAAGGTCATCCGGGTCGGGATGATCTGCTTCGATCCGGCGATGGCAGCCAGCGTTTCCAGCCGCGCGTCGGGCACCGCGACCTCGCCCACGTTGGGCTCGATGGTGCAGAAGGGGAAGTTCGCCGCCTGCGCGGCGGCGGTGCGGGTCAGCGCGTTGAAAAGCGTGGACTTGCCGACGTTCGGCAGCCCGACAATGCCCATTTTGAAGCCCATGACGATCCCCTTCATCCGCCGACGGCCCGCTTCTAGGGGAGGGGCCGGTGCTTATCAAGCTGTGCAGGCAGGGCAGGGCGGTTTATCCTGCCCCTGCGTGGCGGGAGGCCGTGGCGCGCTTCGGTTGCGGCCTGCATTTTCCCGCAAGCCACCCGGTCCGCCCCGGCATGACGGCAGCTTGATTTCCGGCTGCATTTTCTGCACATCGGGGCAGGCTTGCATGAAGGACGCCCCATGACCCGCATCGACCGGAAATTCGCTGCCCTCAGGGCCGAGGGCCGCAAGGCGTTCGTGGCCTACATGATGGCGGGCGATCCTGACCTCGCGACCTCGGCTGCGATCATGGCGGGGCTGCCTGCCGCCGGGGTGGACGTGATCGAACTGGGGATGCCCTTCACCGATCCGATGGCCGATGGCCCGACGATCCAGCTGGCGGGCCAGCGCGCGCTGGCGGGGGGGCAGACGCTGCAAAAGACGCTCGACATGATCGCGGCGTTCCGCAAGGTCGACGACACCACGCCGATCGTGATGATGGGCTATTACAACCCGATCTTTTCGCGTGGCGTCGACAAGTTCCTGGTCGACGCCAAGGCCGCCGGGGTCGATGGCCTGATCGTCGTCGATCTGCCGCCGGAAGAGGATGCCGAACTGTGCATTCCGGCGCAGAAGGCCGGGCTGAACTTCATCCGCCTCGCGACGCCGACCACCGATGACAAGCGGCTGCCGAAGGTGCTGACCAACACCTCGGGCTTCGTCTACTACGTCTCGATCACCGGCATCACCGGCGCGGCGGCGGCACAGGCGACCGATGTCGGCCCCGAGGTGGCGCGCATCAAGGCGAAAACCGACCTGCCGGTGATCGTCGGCTTCGGCATCACCACGCCCGAGGCTGCAGAGGCCATCGCCTCGGTGGCCGATGGCTGCGTCGTGGGGTCTGCCATCGTCAAGGAAATCGGCGCGGGGAAATCCCCGGCCGAGGTTCTGGCTTTCGTCGCAAGCCTCGCTGCCGGGGCGCACCGGGCCTGAATCGGAGAAGCGGATGGACGCTGCCGACCGTGCCTTTCTGACCACGCTGTTTCAGGCCGCCGTGCGCGCGGCCGATCCCGCCGCGGCGCTGGCGGGCAACCTGCCCGCGCACCCGAAGGGGCGCACCATCGTGGTGGGCGCGGGCAAGGGCGCGGCGCAACTGGCGCGCGCGTTTGAAACGCTGTGGGATGGCCCGCTGCAAGGCACCGTCGTCACCCGCTACGGCTACGCGGTGCCCTGCGACCGCATCCGCGTGCTGGAGGCCAGCCACCCGGTGCCCGACGCCGCCGGGCTGGCCGCCTCGCGGGCGCTGCTGGACGCGGTGGCCGGGCTGACCGCTGACGATCTTGTGGTGGCGCTGGTCTGCGGCGGCGGCTCGGCCTTGCTGCCCTGTCCGCCGGGCGATCTGACGCTGGCGGATGAGGCGGATCTGAACCGCGCGCTCTTGGCCTCCGGCGCGCCGATCGGGGTGATGAACGCGATCCGCAAGCAGGTCAGCGGCATCAAGGGCGGGCGGCTGGCGCTGGCCGCTTATCCGGCGAAGGTGGTCAGCCTCGTGGTGTCGGATGTTCCGGGCGACGATCCGGCACAGGTCGCATCCGGCCCCACAGTGCCCGACCGCGTCAGCCGGGCCGAGGCGCGCGCGATGGTCGCGGCCTGGCGCATCGCGCTGCCGCCGAAGGTGGCGGCCTGGCTGGCGGGCGAGGCGGGACTGGCGCCCGACCCGGCCGATCCGCGATTTGCCGCGAATGAGGTGCGGGTGATCGCCTCGGCGCGCCTGTCGCTGGAGGCGGCGGCGGCCGAGGCCGCGCGCCAAGGCGTCCCGGCCGCGATCCTGTCCGACGCGATCGAGGGCGAGGCACGCGATGTGGGCCGTGTTCACGCCGCCATCGCGCGCGAGGTGGCGGCGCGCAACCGGCCCTTTGCCCGCCCGGTGGTGATGCTGTCGGGCGGCGAAACCACGGTGACGCTGCGGGGGCAGGGCAAGGGCGGGCGCAACAGCGAATTCCTGCTGGCGCTGGCGCTGGCGGCCGAGGGCGTGCCCTTCGCGGCACTCGCCGCCGACACCGACGGCATCGACGGATCCGAGGATAACGCGGGCGCCTTCGCCGATGGCGGCAGCATGGCGCGGCTGCGGGCGAACGGTACAGACCCGGCGGCGCTGCTGGCCGCCAACGACGCCTGGACCGCGTTCGACGCGCTTGGCGACCTGTTCGTGCCCGGCCCGACCGGCACCAACGTCAACGACTTCCGCGCCATCCTGATCCGCTGAGCACAGTCGGGCGATCTGTCGGGCACTATGCCGCTTCGACATTGCATATCGGGCGGGTTTAGTATCTCAAGGCGCCGAAAGACGGCGTCGAGATCCGTCGAGTGGAAAGGGGCGCTGGGGTGCCTGACTTGCGATACGAACCGGGGCGGATCCGGCAGCGGCAAACCCGCGCGCTCTGCGTGGCCGTGGCCCTGATCGGCGCCTGTGTCGGCGGTCCGGCGCTGGCGGTGGAAACGCTGGCCGACCAGATGGCCGAATATGACGCCGTCGCGCCCAAGACCATCATCCAGCTGCAGCCGTTCCGCCAGCAAACCACGGCGACGCTGCCCTCGGGCGCGCCGGTGCGGCTGATCTCGCTCAGCCCGCAGATCAATTCGTGGTTCCTGCTGACGCTGGGGGCCGATGGTGCCTCGGACACCACGAACTACCACATCGAAAACCCCGACCCGCAGGGCCAGACCCTCGCGCTGGTGCCCGGCGCGGTGCCGCAACTCGCGCTGGGCGGGGCGGGGGGCGACGCCACCTGCACGCCGTGGGATGGCGACCCCTCGGCGCTGGCGACCGCGCAGCAAAGCGGGCAGCCCTATGCGCCGATCTGCGACGGGCGGCTTTACCTGCGCAATCAGGTCACCGGCGCACATTCGACGCTGGAGGGTGTGACGGACTTCCTGCGCTCCAACATCTGGGGCGGCGATGCGGTCGTGAACTTCGTCAAATCGACCTTCTATCAGGATGCCTACGCCGAAAAGGACCGCACTGTTGCCGCCGATGCGGCCGCCGCGCCCGATCTTGGCCCCGGTGCCGCGCCGCTTGACCCATCGCTGGGCGATCGCCCGGTGATCGGCACCCAGACCGATTTCGACCTGACCGGGGTCGAGGGCAAGCGCATGGCTTTGGGCCTGTGGTATCCGGTCACCGGGCTTGATGGCGTCTTTGCCACAGCGATCCAGCCGCGCGCGATCGACCCCGCGGTGTTCGCCGGGCCGCGTCGCACCAACGGGCTCGACTCGGTCGAAGCTTCGGCGACCGACTACCTGGTGGCCTTCGACCTCAACCGCTACGATCTGGGCTTTGGCCTTGGCACCGATCATCCGCGGCTGAACTGGTCGCCGCGCCCGCCCGCCGCGATGCAGAACGCGGCGCTGCCCGGCCCCGATGGCGTCGGCAATGCGCGCCCGCTGGTGCGGCTGGGCATGGTCAGCCCGGCGGAATCGCGCCGGACGATCGCCACCTTCACCGCCGGTTTCAAGCGCGAACATGGCGCCTTCCGTGGCGGGCCGCTGGCGATGGTCAATTCCGGCTCGCACTACGGCTTCATCGAAGAAGGCACGATTTTCAGCAAGTTGCAGCCCGGTCTTTCGACACTTTACGTGCTGGCCGACGGCACCATCAACATGAAGACCTGGACCACCGACGACAATGCCCTGCTGCCGCAAATCCGCTTTGCCCGGCAGAACGGCGTGCCGCTGATCGAGCCCGACCCGGTCACCGGGCAGGGCGTTCCGGGTGCCGACGTCACGCATTGGCGCGATGGCAACTGGTCGGGTTCGGCCGAGGCTGATCTGCGCACGCTGCGCGCCGGGGTCTGCCTGCGCGACACCGGCACGTCGCGCTATCTGATCTACGGCTATTTCTCGACGGCGACGCCCTCGGCGATGGCCCGCGTCTATCAGGCCTATGGCTGCAACTACGCCATGATCCTTGACATGAACGCGCTGGAATTGACCTATCTGGCGCTGTATGTTCGGCAAAGTGGTGATGTGAAGGTCGAACATGTGGTGCCCGGCATGGCGTTGAGTGACAGCAAGGTGCAGGGAATGCGACTGCCGCGCTTCATCGCGGTGCCCGACAACCGCGACTTTTTCTACATGATGCACAAGGCGCCGGCGCCATGACCGCGCGCCGCCTGCTCGGGGCCGTTCTGGCACTTGGCGTGGCGGCAACGGCGGCATCGGGTGAAACGCAGCTTCAGGCGCTGAACGAGGTTCTGTTCGATCAGATCCAGCTGGTCCGCCACCCCTCGCCGCAGCAGATGGAGCGGTTGCGGCAGATCTTCGCAACCTCGCCGCGGATCGGGCAGGGCAATCCGGCGATCACCCGGCATCCGATGACGTCAGAGCAATGCAGCCAGGGCATCCCCGGCGGGCCGATGGGCTATTCGAACCCGCGGTTCGAGCGGATTTGCGGCGGCCCCTACATGGCGCCGCTGTACGACCCGCGCACCCAGACGCCCGAGCAGGCGACCACCTGCATCGACCAGTTCGAGTTTCCCGATATCCCCTGCGCCTATCCCGTGGTCTGGGTGCAGGCCGAGGAAGCGGCCGAGATTTGCAGCGCGATGGGCGAACGGCTGTGCGACGCGCATGAGTGGGAGGGCGCCTGCGCGGGCGAGCTGGACCCGCCCGATTACCGCTTCGATCTGGCGCGCGGCGTCGATGCCGATACCGCGGTGAACCGGATGCGGGCCGCCCATAACGCGAAATACGCGCCGACCGCCTCGTGGAGCTATGGGCCCACCTATGAGCGCGGGGTCTGCGCCGCCGACAGCACCAAGACGCCCGGCTGCAACGGCGGCAGCTTCACCGGCTGCGGCTCGAACACCTATCCGGCGGGCAGCTTTCCGGATTGCCACAGTTCGCTGGGGGTCTACGACCTGAACGGCAATGCGGCCGAGCACATGAACCTGCCGCTGGCGCCCGATCAGATGTCAAGCGCGGGCAGCACCACGCTGGGCGTGACCGAGATGAAGGGAAGCTGGTTCATCTTCGACAAGTACCGCGCCCATCCCGACTGGTGCCGCTGGCGCGCGCCGTTCTGGCACGGCACCCGGGTGATGAGCGCCAACAGCCACGAGAATTACCACCTCGGGTTCCGCTGCTGCAAGACGCTGGACTGACGCCACGCGGCCGCTGAACCCGCCCGGCTGAATCCGTTCGGCGCGCCTATTGCGAGACCGTCGCCATCAGCCCTTCGGCATCCTCGATCGGGCCTTCCCGGCTGATCAGGGTCGACAGCGTCGGGTCCTGCATCACCTCGGCCAGCGGTTCCAGCTGACCGTTCACCAAGGCGATGGCGCTGACCAGCCGGATACCGTGGCTGTAATCGGCATAGACCGCCTGATGCACCGTGCTGAGCGGCTGGATCGGGTCGCCCGCGCCGCGGTGCCAGCCATAGATCGCCACCTTGCCCGGAAACTCGCGCAGCCGGTTGGTCATCACCACGTCCTTCTTCTGCCCGGCGATCAGTTCGTCGGGCGTGCCCGCGGCGCTGCCAAGCTGGGCATCCACGGTTTCGTTGTGGCGCATCAGGTAGCCGGTCGATGTCATCTCGTCGCCCGCGGGCATCGGCTGCGGCGACAGGCGGATGCGCGCCTGCGCATAGATCGCATCAACCATCTTCGGCGTCGGCAGCAGGAAGCCCAGCCGCAGCGCCACCTGCGCCGCCGTCGGCAGGCCCAGCGGGGTGCGCACGAAATCGCGGTTGGTGCCGACCGACAGGTAATCCGGCATGACGCAGATCGTGATCCGCACCGTCTTGCCGCCGAACTGGCCCGAGAAGTTCACCGGCACCAGATCGCGCAGGAATGGCGGGATGTTGCCGGCCAGCAGTTGGCGTTCCAGCACCGCGTCGCGTTCCTTGCCGCGCAGGCCTTCCACCCCGGCCATCACCGCGGTGCCGCCCGGCGCCTTGGCCGACCGCGCCGGGATGCTGGCCGCACTGGCCCGCGCGCAGGCCGACGGCGCCGAGGTCGAGCTTCCCGCCCACCCGCTCGTACTCGCGATCAGCCCGGTTCCCAGCGCCAGTCCCAAAACCCGTATCTTCAGCATGTGTTGTTGCATTCCGTTCCTGGCCCTTCTGCTCGATCGGGCCAATGTGACAGTTATTTCCTTTCGATGAGGTGAAGACGGGGGGCCCGTCAAGCGTGCTGCGAATCACCACGCGGAAAGCAGCCCATTTTGGGCATCATTCGGCGCAATCTTGCCGGAATCGCCAGGTTTCGTGGCCAATGCCGCGCGTTCGGCCGCAGTTGACAGGGCCGCGCCCTGCGCCGAAGGTCGCCGCGACATCACGGGAAGGACGATGACGATGGCTGACACCTGGACGTTCTGGCGCGGGGCCTGGCATCAGGGCGATGTGCGCATTCTTGGCGCGGCGTCGCAGGGCACCTGGCTGGGCAGTCTGGTGTTCGACGGCGCGCGGCTGTTCGAGGGGGTGACGCCCGACCTCGACCGCCATTCGGCGCGGGTGAACGACTCAGCCCGCGCGCTGGGGCTGGAGCCGACG
>WGNF01000021.1 GCA_016124615.1 Paracoccaceae bacterium
CAACCGTGACAACAGCGAAGACAGCCGCTTCCCGCAGCCGCAAGGCGTGGGAATGCTGCCAGAGGCGAACCTGATCGGCCGGGCCGACATGATCATCTTCTCCTCTGCCGGGCGGTCGCTGTTCTTCTTCTGGACCTGGCGCGCCGACCGTTTCTTCAAGTGGATCGTCTGAGCCGCGTGCCTTCGGAACCGGGCAAACTTGACTCCACCCGCCGCGCCGCGCATGTAGCCCCGAAACAGCGGGCAGGGCAGGCAATGGCGCGGATCGGCGGGGGGATACTCGAGACGGTGAAAACTGTCTTTTACGCGCTGCTGATTGCGGGTCTGTTCCGCACCTTCTTCTTTCAGCCGTTCTGGATCCCCTCGGGCTCGATGAAGGATACGCTGCTGATCGGCGATTTCCTTTTCGTCAACAAGATGGCTTACGGCTATTCGCGCTATTCCTGCCCGCTGGACCTTTGCCCGTTCCACGGCCGCATCCTTGCCACCCTGCCCAAGCGCGGCGATGTGGTGGTGTTCCACCATCCGACCAACGGCGAAGACTACATCAAGCGCCTGATCGGCCTGCCCGGCGATACCGTGCAGATGCGCGACGGGTTGCTTTACCTCAACGGTGCCGCGGTCGACGTGCAACCCGCGGGCCAGTTCGCCGAGCCGATGCTGCCGCAGGGGCCGGTCGGGTCTTACCCGCGCTGCGAGAATGCGCCGGTGGATCGTGGCGGAAGCTGCACCAAATCCCGCGCACGCGAAACGCTGCCCAACGGCGTGACCCATGATATCCTGAACATCGACCCGGACGGCCCCGCCGACAACACCGAGGTCTTTACCGTTCCGCCGGGCGAGTATTTCTTCATGGGCGACAACCGCGACAATTCTGAAGACAGCCGTTTCGCGCAGCCGCAGGGCGTCGGCTTCGTGCCGTTCGAAAATCTGATCGGCCGGGCCGACCGGGTGATGTTCTCTTCGGCCGGTCAGTCGCTGTTCGACGTGTGGGACTGGCGCTGGGGTCGGTTGATGCAGGCGATCGAGTGAGGCTTTCCGCCGACCTCCTGGCCTTCGCGGCCCGCATCGGCCACGACTTCGCCCGGCCAGAGTTGCTGGTGCGCGCGGTCACCCATGCCTCGCTGTCGTCGCCCTCGCGGCCCGACAACCAACGGCTGGAGTTTCTGGGCGACCGTGTGCTGGGTCTGGTGATGGCCGAGGCGCTGCTGGCCGCCGACATGACGGCAAGCGAGGGGCAGCTTGCCCCCCGCTTCAACGCGCTGGTGCGCAAGGAAGCCTGCGCCGACGTTGCGCGCGAGGTTGCGCTGGGCGAGATCCTGAAACTCGGCCGGTCCGAAATGATGTCGGGCGGGCGGCGCAAAGAGGCGCTGCTGGGCGACGCGATGGAAGCGGTGATCGCCGCCGTCTACCTTGATGGCGGTTTCGATGCGGCGCGCGACATGGTGCTGCGGCTTTGGGGCAACCGGGTGTCAGGGGTCGAGGCCGATGCCCGCGACGCCAAGACCGCGTTGCAGGAATGGGCGCAGGCGCGCGGCCAGACGCCGCCCGCCTATGCCGAACTTGGCCGCGACGGCCCCGACCACGCGCCCGTCTTTACCGTCGAGGCGCGGCTGGCCAGCGGCGAGGCCGAGGCGGCACAGGCGGGATCGAAACGGCAGGCGGAACAGGCCGCGGCGCGCGCGCTGCTGGACCGGATGGAGAAAAGCAATGGCTGAAGCACACCGGGCCGGTTTCGTGGCGCTGATCGGCGAGCCGAATGCGGGCAAGTCGACGCTTCTGAACAGGATGGTCGGCGCCAAGGTGTCGATCGTCACCCACAAGGTGCAGACCACCCGCACCCGCATCCGCGGCATCTGCATGTCCGGGGCGTCGCAGATCGTGTTCGTCGACACGCCGGGCTTGTTTCGCCCGCGCCGCCGACTGGACCGGGCGATGGTCGCGGCCGCCTGGGGCGGGGCGGCGGATGCCGATGTGATCGTGCTGCTGATCGAGGCGCACCGCGGGCTGACCGAGGGCGGCAAGGCGATCATCGACACGCTGAAGGACCGCATTCCGCAAGGCCAAGCCATCGCGCTGGCGATCAACAAGATCGACAAGGTGAAGGCCGAAACGCTGCTGCGCCTTGCGGAAGAGATGAACGCGGCCTTCCCCTTCGTGAAGACCTTCATGATCTCGGCCGAGCGGGGGCATGGGGTGGACGATCTACGCGACTGGCTGGCCACGCAGGTGCCCGAACACGCCTGGTTCTATCCCGAGGATCAGATCGCCGACGTGCCGCTGCGGGCGATCGCGGCCGAGATCACCCGCGAAAAGCTGACCCTGCGCCTGCACGAGGAACTGCCCTACCAGTTGACGGTGGAAACCGAGAACTGGGAGGACCGCGAGGATGGATCGACCCGGATCGACCAGATCATCTATGTCGGCCGCGACGGTCACAAGGGCATCGTGCTGGGCCGCAAGGGCGAGACGATCAAGAGCATCTCGACCGCCGCGCGGGCTGAAATCGCCGGGTTCCTCGAACGTCCGGTGCACCTGTTCCTGCAAGTGAAGGTCCGCCCGAACTGGGAGGAAGAAGCCGAGCGCTATTCCGAGATGGGGCTGGATTTCAAGGATGGCAACCTGAAGTGAGCCGCCTGACCAGCGCCTTCTGGGTGCAGGCCTACCTCACCCGTCTTCGGCTGGCGAATATCCCGGCCTATGTCACCGCGCATGGCGACGATACCGCCGGGGCGGTTCTGGTGAAACTGGCCACGCTCGATGGCCGCGCCCGGGCCTTTCAGCGCAGCTTCGATCTGATGACGGGCGCCCGCGCCTGGATCACGCTGGCCGACGGGGCCGAGGCCGAGGTGGACAGCGCCATCGCCCGCCAGAAGGGCTATGACCCCGACCTTTGGGTGATCGAGGTCGAGGATCGCGCCGGGCGCAGCCTGCTGGATGAACCGGGCCTTAGCGACTGACCCGCCGCTGGTGCCGCGTGCGCGGCCCGAACGCTTTCGCGATCAGCAACAGCGCCGCCCCGAGGACAAGGATCAGCAGGGCGAAGCCGACGATGTGTACGCTGACGCCCGGCCAGCCAAAGCGCGAGACATCCAGAAACGCGTAGGGCGCCTGGCCCGTCAGCATTTCCCGCACCAGAACATACACCACATAGGCCACTGGCCAGCCGAGCCAGAGGAAGGCATCAAGCGCCCGAAGACTGTCGCGGCGCGCATAGGCCAACCACCACGCCAGCACCAGCAGCGGCACCGCGACGTGCAGCCCGAAATCCGCCCAATAGTCGAGGCCGACCAACGACCCAAGCGAGGCCGGGAATGCATTGTTGATAATGCCAACGGCAAGGATCCCCACCGTCACCGCGCCCGCTTGTCGTGCCGAGGCGATCAGGCCCGCAAATCCGACGAGGCCAAGGACCGCCACAACTGCGGCATTTGCCAGCAGCGAGAAGGATCCGGCCATTTTCCACACCACCATCCAGGGCGTCTCGGCGCCGACCCCTTCTGAAATCACAACCGCCTGCGCTGTCAGGGCCGCCAATGCCACCAACGCCACAGCGCCTGCCGCCAACCTTTCCGTTGCAGCCATCGTTCCTCCCGTCGTCCCCGATCACAGGTTGGCGAACGTAGCGCGGCTCGACAAGCCCCCTTGTCGAAGAGGGGCAAGCGTGAATACTCGCCCGAATGGAGTGGCGGGATCAGGGCGTGCTGCTTTCCGTGCGCGGGCATGGCGAAAGCGCTGCAATCATTGAGGTTTTTACGGCAGAGCACGGCCGCCATGCGGGCGTCGTGCGCGGTGGGGCGTCGCGCAAAATCTCGCCGATCCTGCAACCCGGCGCGCAGCTTGACCTGACGTGGCGGGCGCGACTGGACGAACACATCGGCGCCTTCACCGTCGAGCCGCTGAAGGGCCGGGCCGGGGCGATCCTGTCGGACCGCCGCGCGCTGGCGGGGCTGAACGCGGTCGCTGCGCTTCTGGCCTTCGCACTGCCGGAACGCGAGCCGCATCCCGCGCTTTACGCAAGTTCCATCGCGCTCTTCGACGCGCTGATCGAGACCGACAGCTGGCCGCTGGCCTATCTGCGGTGGGAACTGGCCCTGCTGGAAGAGATGGGGTTCGGCCTTGATCTGACCTCTTGCGCCGTCACTGGCACGCGCGACGATCTGGCCTATGTCAGCCCGCGTAGCGGCCGCTCCGTCAGCCGACAGGGGGCGGGCGACTGGGCCGATCGCCTGCTGCCGCTGCCCCCTGCGCTGTTGGGGCAGGGGCCCGCCGACGCGGCAGAGATTGCCGCGGGCCTGCGGTTGACGGGGCATTTTCTGGAAACCTGGCTCGCGCCGCAACTGGGCCAGCGGCCCTTGCCCGAGGCGCGGCGCAGGCTGGTCGCGGTGCTGGTCCGCACCACGTAAGGCGGGCATCTGCCCAATTCTTCGGCGAGGTTCGCAAGCGACGCCGCCTTGTCGCGCGCAAGGCAGACGCCGGGGCGGGCGCGGGTGCCAATCGGCGCATTCACAACCGACATTTCAGGTGATGACCACACGCCGCATTCCCATCCTGCTGCGCCACGCCTCGACCCCCCGGGTCGAAGGCTTCGCCATGCTGTCCGCCTGGGACGCGGCGATCCGGGGCGTGCTGATCTCGATCATGCCGCTGGTGGTCTATGAGGCGCTGGGCAGCGCGGCGCTGGAATCGCGGCTTTATTTCTTCATCGGCATCTGTTCGCTTTGCACCGGGCTGATGGTGCCTTGGCTGACCCGGTTCATTCCGCGCCGCTGGATGTATTCGCTGGGCGGCCTGTCCTATCTGCTGGGCCTTGGGCTGGCGGTGCATGGCGGCACGGTCGCGATCGGCTTTGCGCTGCTGTTCATAACGCTCGGCACCGTTACGGTCTTCGTCTGCCTGAACGCCTATGTGCTTGACTACGTTGCCCGCACCGACCTTGGGCGCTGCAATTCCAAGCAGATGCTGTTCAGCGCGGCGCCGTGGTCGATCGGCCCGGTGCTGGGGGTCTGGCTGCACACCTGGTGGGCGCCTGCCCCCTTCCTGCTGGCTGCGGTCTTTGCCTGCATTCAGTTGGCCACATTCTGGTATCTGCGGCTTGGCAACGGCAAGGAGATCAGCCGCGCCAAGGGGCCAACGCCGAATCCGCTGGCCTACCTCGGGCCGTTCTTTGCGCAGCCGCGGCTTGTGGTGGGCTGGGCCTTTGCGGTGATCCGGTCGTGCGGCTGGTGGGTCTATGTCGTCTATCTGCCGATTTTCTGCGTGCAGCAGGGGCTTGGCGATGACGTGGCGGGGATCGCGCTGTCGATTTCGAACGTGATGCTGTTCACCACGCCGTTCATGCTGCGCTTCGTGCAGAAGGCCAGCGTGCGGATCGCCGTCACCACCGCTTTCGTCTGCTGCGGCAGCATCTTCACGCTGGCCACCCTGTTCTCGCCGCTGCCCTGGGCCACCTTCGGGCTGATGATGGCGGGGTCGGCCTTCCTTGTCTTGCTCGACGTGTCGGCGGGGTTGCCGTTTCTGATGGCGGTCAAGCCGTCGCAGCGCACCGAAATGGCCGCCGTCTATTCCAGCTTTCGCGATGTCTCGGGCATCCTGACGCCGGGGGTGGCGTGGCTGGTGCTGCTGGTCGCGCCGGTGGCGACGGTGTTCGCGGCCTCGGGCGCGGCGCTTCTGGGGGCGGCGGCGCTGGCGGCGCGGTTGCACCCGCGCCTTGGCGTGGCGCGCCCCTCGCACGGGGCGGAACAGCGGCACCTGCCGGCCGGGGAATAGCCTAGGTCACCAGTTCGTTTTCAACCAGAAACCGTGCCGTGTCGCGGATGCTGTCGGCGGCGTTCAGGAAGTTCATGCCCATCTCGCCTCTCGCGCGGGCATTCGAAAGCTCGTCACGGCGCCCGAGCCCGGGCAGGATTGTGCGGATCGAGGGGTCGAACAGCGAAAGCGCCCGCACCACGAAATCCGGCGCGACCCGGCGCGTGATGCGACGGTAGGGATAAAGCGCGGCAATGATTTCGGCGATGTCCTTGAACCACAGGAACCGGTCCGCCGCGATGTAGCGCCGCCCGGAGGTTTCGGGCCGTTCGAGGGCGCGCAGGTGCATTTCGGCGACGTCGCGCACATCGACGATGCCAAAGCCGAAGTTCGGCAGCATCGGATCCTTTGACGCCAGCACCCGCTCTATCACGCTGATCGACGAGCCGAAGTGGCGATCCAGCGGCGGGCCGGTCACCAGAACGGGGTTGATCGTGGTCAGCGCCAGCCCCGGTGCCTTGGCAGCAAAGTCCCAGGCGGCGCGCTCGGCCAGCGTCTTGGACTTGACGTAGGCGGTGGCGGTCGGGTGGTCGAGGTCGCTCCAGTCGTCCTCATCCATGACGGGCTTGGCCGCCGAGGGTGCGCGATAGGCGATGGCCGCGACAGAGGATGTCAGCACCACACGGGCGACCCCCGCCGCCTGCGCTGCCTTCAACGCCCGCAGCGTGCCATCGACCGCCGGGCGGATCAGGTCCTGTTCATCTTTCGGCTGGGTGATCGGAAACGGCGAGGCGGTGTGGATCAACGCCTCGACCCCGGCAAAAGCCGCCTCCCATCCCGCGTCCTGCGTCAGGTCGAGGGTCACAAAGCGCAGCCGGTCCTGCGCCGTCGGGTCGGTCAGATGCGTGCCAACGGCTGCGCGGACTTCATCTTCCCGGTCGCGGCTGCGCACCGAGCCAGTGACGCTGTGCCCCGCATTCAGCAGGCGCAACAGGATGTGTTTGGCGATGAAGCCCGAGGCTCCGGTCAGTAGAATGCTTTGAGGGGCGGCCATCGGTCTCTCCACTCTTGGGCCCTTGTCAGCTAGGGCGCCAGCGGCAAAATTCCAAGGGCCGGGGGGTCAGTCCAGCAACCGCCGCGCGATTACCTGCGCCTGAATCTCGGCGGCGCCCTCGAAGATGTTCAGGATGCGGGCGTCGCACAGGATGCGGCTGATGCGGTATTCCAGCGCGAAACCGTTGCCGCCGTGGATCTGCAGCGCGTTGTCGGCCGCTGCCCATGCCACGCGGGCGCCCAGCAGCTTCGCCATCCCGGCTTCCAGATCGCAACGTTTGTCGTGATCTTTCTCCCACGCCGCGCGATAGGTCAGCTGGCGGGCGATCATGATCTCGACCGCCATCATGGCCAGCTTGCCGGCAACGCGGGGAAACGCGATCAGCGACTTGCCGAACTGCTTGCGGTCCTCGGCATATTGCAGCCCGGTTTCCAGCGCCGATTGCGCCACGCCCACGGCGCGCGCTGCGGTCTGGATGCGGGCGCTTTCGAAGGTTTGCATCAGCTGCTTGAAGCCCTGCCCCTCGACCCCGCCCAGCAGGTTTTCACCCTTCACCGCGAACCCGTCAAAGCCCAGTTCGTATTCCTTCATGCCGCGGTAGCCCAGCACCTCGATCTCGGTGCCGGTCATGCCGGGGGTGGGGAAGGGTTCGGCCTCGGTGCCGGGGGTCTTTTCGGCAAGGAACATCGACAGCCCGCGCCAGTCGGTGGAATTCGGGTCGGTGCGCGCCAGCAGCGTCATCACATGCGCCCGCGCGGCATGGGTGATCCAGGTCTTGTTGCCGGTGATGCGCCAGTCATCACCCTCTTTCACCGCGCGGGTGCGCAGGCTGCCAAGGTCGGACCCGGTGTTGGGTTCGGTAAAGACCGCCGTCGGCAGAATCTCGGCGCTGGCGATCTTCGGCAGCCAATGCGCCTTTTGCGCTTCGGTGCCGCCACACAGGATCAGTTCGGCCGCAATCTCGCTGCGGGTGCCAAGGCTGCCGACGCCGATGTAGCCGCGCGACAGTTCCTCGCTGACCACCACCATCGACGCCTTCGACAGGCCAAAGCCGCCGTATTCTTCCGGGATGGTCAGGCCGAAGACGCCCATCTCGGCCAGCGCGTCGATGATCTCCATCGGGATCAGCTCGTCCTTCAGGTGCCAGCCTTGCGCGAACGGGATCACGCGCTCGTCGGCGAAGCGGCGGAACTGGTCGCGGATCATCTCCAACTCATCATCCAACCCGGTCGCACCAAAGGTCGCGCGGCCGTGGTTTTCGCGCAGAAGGCCCGCCAGTTGCATCCGGGCGGCGGCAGAGTTGCCCTGGGCCATCAGGGTCTGCGCCGCCGCACCGGTAAGGCCGGGCGGCAGCCCGAGGTCTTGCAGGCGTGCAACCTCACCCTGGCTCATGGGAATGCCGCCCGCGATCTGGGCCAGGTATTCGCCAAAGCCGATCTGTACGATCAGCGCCTCGAGGGCGCCGAAGCTGCCCGCTTCGCGCAAGCGCAGCGCCCAGTCCTGCAAGGCCGACAGCGCTTCGGCATAGGTGGCGATCCAGGCGGCGGCGTGGGCGGCGAACTGGTCAGCCTCCAGCGCCGCGGCCGACACCCGGCCCTCAGGGGCCACGCGGCCGCGCAGCGCCGCCACGGCGGCCTCGCGCAGCGCCAGCACCTCGGGCAGCGCCGCGCCGGTCAGCGACAGAAGATCGGGAAGCATCGCGGTTGCGGGCGTCGCGCCCCCGTCATGTGCCATGAGTCGGCTCCTTGCTGCAATCGCATCCTGATACGGACTTCGCATGTGCAGCGCAATAATAATTCGCCACTGATGCCTCGAAAGACTGAAAGTGTCGCAACAGATTCGCGCTGCGCCGGGCGCCTCGGCAAGCTACAACCCCTGGAGAAGTCAGGGGGAGGGCACGATGTTCGGGATGCAGCCGGAAATTTTCGCGGCAGTGATCGCCATCACCCTCTTCGCCAGCTTCGTGAAGGGCGCAGTGGGCTTTGCCATGCCGATGATCATGATCTCGGGCCTCGCCTCGCTGTTGCCTGCGCACGAGGCGTTGGCCGCCCTGATCCTGCCGACCGTCGTGACCAATCTGTTCCAGGCGTTTCGTCAGGGGGGAAGGGCGGCCCTTGATACGATGCGCGATTGGTGGCGGCTGATCGTCACCACCTGCCTTTTCATCGCGCTGTCGTCGCAACTCGTACTGTTGATCCCGCAGCCGGTGCTGCTGGGCGCCCTTGGCGTGCCGATCGTCATTTTCGCGCTGACTCAGCTTCTGGGCCGCCAGATCCGCTTTCACGCCCACAACCGCGCGCTGGCCGAGGTGCTGACCGGTGCCCTTGGCGGGTTCTACGGCGGCCTTTCCGGCGTCTGGGGTCCGCCCATCATCGCGCTTCTGCTGTCTCTGGGCATCGAAAAGCGCGAAAGCGTGCGGGTGCAGGGGGTCGTTTACATGATCGGCGCGGCGATGCTGTTCATGGCCCATTTGCGCTCGGGTGTGCTGAACGCCCAGACCCTGCCGCTGTCGGCGCTGCTGGTGCTGCCCGCGGTCATCGGCCTCTGGACCGGCTTTCGCCTGCACGACCGGCTGGACCCCGCCCGTTTTCGGCGCTGGACGCTGGTGATCCTTGCCGTCAGCGGCCTGAACCTGATCCGCAGGGCGCTTTCCATGTGAAAAAGGGCACCCGACCGGGTGCCCTTTTCCTTGGAAGGCATTTGCCCGGGCCAGCCTCAGCCGATCGCGGCGGCTTTCACGTCGGCGTCGATGAAGGGCACATATTGCGCGAAGTTATTGGCGAACATCGCCACCAGTTTCGCGGCCTGGGCATCATAGGCGGCGGCATCCGTCCAGGTCCGCCGCGGGTCGAGCAGGGCGGCATCGACGCCCGGCAGTGCCACCGGCACCTCGAACCCGAAGTTCGGATCCTTGCGGAACGCCACGCCAGCCAGCGAGCCGTCAAGTGCGGCGGTCAGCAGCGCGCGCGTCGCCTTGATCGGCATCCGCTTGCCCACGCCATAGGCGCCGCCGGTCCAGCCGGTGTTCACCAGCCAGCAGGTCACGCCGTAGCGGGCGATCTTCTCTTGCAGCAGCTTGCCATAGACCTCGGGCCGACGCGGCATGAACGGCGCGCCGAAGCAGGTCGAGAACGTCGGCTGCGGTTCCGTCACGCCCTGTTCCGTGCCTGCCACCTTCGAGGTGAAGCCCGACAGGAAGTGGTACATCGCCTGTGCCGGTGTCAGCCGCGCGATTGGCGGCAGCACCCCGAAGGCGTCGCAGGTCAGCATGATGACGTTCTTCGGAGCCCCACCCAGCGCCGAGGGCGAGGCGTTCGAGATGTAGCTCATCGGATAGGCGCAACGGGTGTTGGCCGTCAGGCTGGCATCGTCGAAGTCGAGCTTCAGCGTGTCGGGATCGAACACCATATTCTCTACCACCGTGGCGAACTTGTGCGTGGTGGCGTAGATTTCCGGCTCGTGCTCGGCAGACAGGTTGATCGTCTTGGCGTAGCAGCCGCCTTCGAAGTTGAACACGCCGGTATCGCTCCAGCCGTGTTCGTCATCACCGATCAGCGTGCGCGAGGGGTCGGCCGACAGCGTCGTCTTGCCGGTGCCCGACAGGCCGAAGAACACCGCCGTCTGCTCCATCTCGTCATGCGCGTGGTTGGCCGAGCAGTGCATCGGCATCACGCCCTTGGCGGGCAGGATGTAGTTCAGAAGGGTGAAGACCGCCTTCTTGTTTTCGCCGGCATAGGCCGTGTTGCCGATCAGGATCAGCTTCTTGTCGAAGTTGAGGGCGATCACCGTCTCGCTGCGGCAGCCATGCTTCGCCGGATCGGCCTTGAAGCTGGGGCAGTTGACGATCGTGAACTCGGGCACGAAGCTTTCCAGCTCGCTGACCCCCGGCCGACGCAGCAGGTGGCGGATGAAGAGGCCATGCCACGCCAGTTCGCTGACCACCCGCACATCCAGCCGGTGCGCCGGATCGGCGCCCGCGTAGAGATCCTGCACGAAGTAGTCGCGTCCGGCCATATGGGCGACCATGTCGGCAAAGAGCTGGTCGAACGCCTCGGGCGCCATCGGCGCGTTGTTTTCCCACCAGATGGTGTTTTCCACCGCCGGGGTGCGAACAACGTGCTTGTCTTTGGGCGAGCGGCCGGTGTGGCTGCCGGTCGAAACCAGAAACGCGCCGCCGATGCCCAGGGTGCCTTCGTTGCGCTTCAGCGCCGCTTCAACCAGCGCGGGTTCAAGAAGGTTGTAATACACGCCCCCCAGACCGGTGATGCCCTGATGTTCCAGGCGATGCGAAGGGTTCACGTGTCCGTGTGTCATCTGCAAGCTCCGAAGCCGTCCGAGCGGCTGGTTCGTTCCGTGGGGTGCAACGCCAGGGGCCAATCCGGCGCCGGAGGGGCCCGATCCGACCCGTCCGGCCCCCTATAGCATGGCCGTTCTCCAAAGGAACAGAAGGGTTTACGGTCGTTAGCGCAACCATCTTGCGTTTGGCGAAACCGCGCCGAAACTTTAGCGCAATCATAGCGCGAAAGTGAGGCATATTAGCAATTAGTTGAAAAATTTGGCGTCTGTTGGGGCCGCGCGCGGGGGTGATTCGCAGTTACCAGTTGATTCCAAAGGGCGAAAAACGGAAACTATGGCAAAAAGCAGGCAGTGAGAGCAGAGTAGGGATTACCAGCATGTCGAGGATTGCGCTCGTCGACGACGACAGAAACATTCTGACGTCCGTTTCCATGACCCTCGAGGCCGAGGGTTTCGAGGTTGAGACATATAACGACGGGCAGACCGCGCTGGACGCGTTCACCAAACGGATGCCGGATATGGCGGTGCTCGACATCAAGATGCCACGCATGGACGGGATGGACCTGTTGCAGCGGCTGCGCCAGAAAAGCGCGGTTCCGGTGATCTTCCTGACCTCGAAAGACGACGAGATCGACGAGGTTCTGGGGCTGCGCATGGGCGCCGACGACTACGTCAAGAAGCCGTTCTCGCAGCGTCTTCTGGTCGAACGCATCCGCGCCCTGCTGCGGCGGCAGGACGCCATCGCCACCGGCGAGGTGGGCGTCACCGAAGAAAACAAGGTGATGGAGCGTGGCAGCCTGACGATGGATCCGCTGCGTCATGCGGTGATCTGGAAGGGCAGGGAAGTTTCGCTGACGGTGACGGAATTCCTGCTGTTGCAGGCGCTGGCCCAGCGGCCCGGCTTCGTGAAAAGCCGCGACCAGCTGATGGACATCGCCTACGACGATCAGGTCTATGTCGATGACCGCACCATCGACAGCCACATCAAGCGGCTGCGCAAGAAGATGCGCACGGCCGACGCCGAGTTTTCGGCGATCGAAACGCTCTACGGCATCGGCTATCGTTACAACGAAGAATGAGCATCACGTCCCGGTTCGACATGGGCAACTCAACCCAAAGCGCCAAGGCCGAGGTTATTCTGGGCGAGGACTGGGTCACGCCCGAGACCGACAGCGAAGGCGTTGCGATAGCCCGTCGCGCTGGCGTCGCGCACCTGAACCGGTCGCCGCTGGCGCGCAAGATCATCACGTTCAACCTCGTCGGCCTGATCCTGCTGGTCGCCGGGGTGCTCTACCTCAATCCGTTCCGCGACAGCCTGGTGATCCAGCACGAACGCGGGCTGGTGGCGGAAAGCCGACTGATCGCCGATGGCCTTGCGGTTCAGCTCGCGGCCGCGGGCGGCCCCGCCGACCTCGGCGCCACGCTTGACCAGATGGACCTGTCGCCGGGGCTTGAGGTCTATGTTTTCGATCCCTCCGGCACGCGCATCGCGACCGCGGTGGGCAAGGCTGCGCCCGGCGCCGAAGGCGTGATCTCGCGGCCGCGTAGCACCGTGATGACCGATTTCCTCAACGCGGTCTGGGACGGCATCGCGCATCTGGTGTCAACCACCCCCGCGCCGGAAAAAGCGAGCTCGTCCGAGGATACGCTGCGCGGGCTGCTGTCGGCGGCGGGCGCGGGCCATACGCAGGTCCAGACCGCGATGGATGCCGCGGGCCATGCGATCTTTACCGTCGCGGTGCCGATCCGGCAGGCAGGCGGCACCGTCGTCGGCGTCCTCGGCGTCGCCAGCGCGGCGGGCGAGATCGACCAGCTTGTGCGCAACGAACGCGAGCAGGTGCTGCAGATGTTCGTGATCGCGATCCTCGTCTCGATCGGTCTCAGCCTCGTGCTGGCCTCCACCATCGCCAATCCGCTGTCCGACCTCGCGGCGGCGGCGGAACTGGGGCGCGACAAGAACGCCCGCAAGATGAGCCCCAGCCGCGTGCGCATTCCCGATCTGGCGGCCCGACCGGACGAGATCGGCCGCCTGTCGGTGGCGATGCGCGGCATGGTGGCCGCGCTCTACGACCGGATCGACGCCAACGAACAGTTCGCCGCCGACGTGGCGCACGAGATCAAGAACCCGTTGGCCAGCCTGCGTTCGGCCGTGGCCTCGATGCGGATGACCAAGCGTGACGATCACCGCGAAAAGCTGCTGGCGGTGATCGAGCATGACGTGCGGCGGCTCGACCGTCTGGTCAGCGACATCTCCAACGCGTCGCGGCTGGACAGCGAACTGGTGAAGGAAGAGGAAGAGCAGTTCAACCTGCTCAAGACGATCTCGAACATCACCGAGCATCTGGGCCACGAAGCCGCCACTCGCAAGGTCGACTTCATCACCGACCTGCCATCCGAGCCGATCATGATCCAGGGGCTCGAAGGGCGGCTGGCGCAGGTCTTCGTGAACCTCATCACCAATGCGGTGTCGTTCTGTGAAGAAGGCGACGCGGTGCGGGTCTGGGCGCGCAAGCGCGAAAACCGGGTTCTGGTGGTGGTCGAGGATACCGGGCCGGGCATCCCCGAACAGGCGCTGACCAAGGTGTTCAAGCGGTTCTATTCCGAACGGCCGCCGGGGCAGTTCGGCGATCACTCCGGTCTGGGCCTCGCCATTTCCAAGCAAATCGTCGAGGCGCATGGCGGCGTCATCTGGGCCGAGAATATCCGCCCGACCGATGCCGACCCCACCTCTGACCCGCTGGGTGCCCGCTTCGTTGTGGGCCTGCCGGTGTGACGACCGGGCCTGCGGACGACCTGCCGGACGACGGCACCATTCTGCACGCCTCCTGCGTTTCTGTCGACGGCAAGGGCGTGCTGATCCTCGGCCGGTCCGGCAGCGGCAAATCGGCGCTCGCGTTGGCGTTGATGGCCTTTGGCGCGCGTCTGGTATCCGACGACCGCACCGTTTTGCACACCGAGGGCGAAGCGATCATCGCCTCGGCCCCCGCGGCCGTGTCCGGGTTGATCGAGGCGCGCGGCCTTGGCATCCTGCACGCCGATCCGGACCCCTCTGCCCCGGTCGTCGTCGCGGTGGACCTTGACCGGCCAGAGACGGAGCGGTTGCCGCCGCACCACCGCATCAGCCTGCTTGATCGCGAGGTCGCGTTGATTCACGGTCATGGCATCACATCTTTGCCGTCGATGCTGTTGCAATATCTTCGCGGCGGGCGTGCAGCGTGAAAGGGGGCGCCGGATGCGATTGACCGAGACCGGACATCGCGTGGTTCTGGTCACTGGCCCCTCGGGCGCCGGGCGGTCGACCGCGATCCACTGCTTCGAGGATCTGGGGTTCGAGGCGATCGACAACCTGCCGCTGTCGCTGGTGCCGCGCCTGCTGGAGGGGCCGCCGCTGCCGCGGCCGATCGCACTGGGCATCGACGTGCGCAACCGCGATTTCAGCGCCGCGGCGGCGATCGCGCTGATCGAGCGGCTGACCGCCGCGCCCGAAGTCGATTCGCAGGTGCTCTACCTCGACTGCGCCCCGCTGGAGCTGGAGCGGCGCTACGCCCAGACCCGGCGTCGCCATCCGCTGGCGCCGGTCGACCCTGCCGCCGATGGAATCGGGCGCGAGATTGACCTGCTCGGCCCGGTGCGGGCCCGCGCCGACGTGCTGATCGACACCACGGAAATGACGCCGCACGACCTGCGCATCGAGATCGGGCGCTGGTTCGACCGGGGCACGGGGCCGCGGCTGGCCGTCTCGGTGCTGTCGTTTTCCTACCGCCGGGGCGTGCCGCGGGGGGCCGATCTGGTGTTCGACACCCGATTCTTGCGCAATCCGCACTGGGATGAGGCGTTGCGCGCCAAGGACGGCCGTTCACCCGACGTTGCCGCCTATGTCGAATCCGATGCCCGCTTCGCAGAATTCTTCCGGCTGCTGTGCGAGATGGTGCTGTTGATGCTTCCTGCGCAAGTCGAAGAGGGCAAGGCTCATCTTGCGATTGCATTCGGGTGTACCGGAGGGCAACACAGGTCAGTTGCCGTTACGGAAAAACTCGCCGGGGTTCTTGCGGAGGCCGGATGGCAGGTGTCTAAACGGCACTTGGAACTGGAACGCCGGGTCGATTGACGCCGGTTCAACGGCAAGGTGACGAGGCGTGATCGGAATCGTGATCGTCGCACATGGCGGGCTGGCGCGGGAGTATCTCGCCGCGGTAGAGCATGTCGTGGGCAAGCAACCGGGGATTCGCACGATCGCGATCGAGGACGACCATGACCGGGTCGCCAAGCAGCGCGAGATTTGCGAGGCGGCCGACGACGTCGACACTGGCGCCGGCGTCGTGGTTGTGACGGATATGTTCGGCGGTTCGCCGTCGAACCTCAGCCTGCGGGCCTGCGCCGCCACGGACCGGCGCATCGTCTATGGCGCAAATTTGCCGATGCTGGTCAAGCTGGCCAAATCGCGTGAAAAGAAGGTCGCCGACGCGGTGGCCTGTGCGCTGGATGCGGGGCGCAAATACATCAACAGCATCGACCTTGGCTCGGGTCAGGAAACCTGATGACCGACAGGGTGTTGCGTGTGATCAACGAGAAGGGTCTGCATGCCCGCGCCTCGGCGAAGTTCGTCGAGGTAGTCGAGGCGCATGACGCGACCGCACAGGTCAGCCGCGACGGCATGACAGTGTCGGGCGATTCCATCATGGGGCTTTTGATGTTGGCAGCGTCGCGCGGAACCTCTATTGAGGTGCGGACCAGCGGGGCCGAGGCCGACAAGCTGGCCGATGCGCTGCAAGCCCTTCTGGCGGATCGGTTCGGCGAGGAATTCTGACGCGGTCGCTGCAGCGTCTTTGGGGACCGTTTGCCGGTGAACGACCAGACTGCACAACCTTCGCGCTTTGTCGGCGACCCCGACTACAAACCGTATGACAAGCGGCGGCTGTCCTATGGCGGCACCTTCACCGACCCGTGGAAGTCGAATGCCATCCGCACGCTGGAATGGCTGACCGGCAAGCTGACGCTGTTGCGGCTGATCCGGAAGTTCGAGGCCCGCGGCCCGGCCCGTGGCCCGGAATTCTGGGAACGTGTGCTGGACGTGATGCAGATCGACCTGCAGACGCCCGAAGCGCAGATCGCGCGGATTCCGAAGACCGGCCCGGTCGTGGTGGTGGCGAACCATCCGCACGGGCTGGTGGACGGGCTGGTGATGGGCCGTTTGGTCGGGCTGGTGCGGCAGGATTTCAAGATCCTCACCCGCTCGCTGCTGACGGGCATCGAAGAGATTGCCTACCACATGGTTCCGGTGCCCTTCCCGCATGAGGACGGCGCGCTGGAAAAGGGTCTCGAGATGCGGCGCATCGCGATGGACCATCTGAATGACGGCGGCGTGGTGATCCTGTTCCCGTCGGGTCAGGTGGCCACGTCGGAAAACTGGTTCGGCCCGGCGGTCGAGGCGGAATGGAATCCGTTCACCGCGAAGATGATTCTGAAAAGCAACGCGGTCGTGCTGCCGATCCATTTCCGCGGCCAGAACTCGCGCTGGTACCAGATCGCCAACAAGGTCTCGCCGACGATCCGGCAGGGGTTGTTGCTGCACGAGGTCGCCTATGCGCTGAAAAAGCCACAGGCGCCGATCATCGGCGCGCCGATCGACCGCGACGAGATTGCGAAATGGTCGGGCAATCCGCGCGGCTTCATGGCATGGCTGCGCGAAACGACGCTGGCGCTGGGCGACGGCTGAGCCGTTACAGGAACATCACTTGAGAGGCTGCCACCGCGGTGGCAGGATCGCGTGACCGTCTGCCCCGCGGGCGTTGCGGGGTTGATCCCGCTGCGGTTGAGGGTGCATAAGCGGCGACCCGCATCCGAGAAGACCACGCCATGACCCGCGCCGACCCGAACCTGCCGATCCTGACCCCCGCCCATCCCGCGCCCGAGTCGTTTCCGACGGCCAGCGCGGCCGTGGACCGGCTGCAATCGCTCTATGACGAGGCGACCGGGTTTCTGGTCGAGCGGTTCTCGAGCGCGGTGACCGAGGGCCGCCCCGCCGCCCGCTTTCGTGCCTTCTACCCCGAGATCCGGCTGAGCGTGACCAGCTTCGTGAAGGCCGACAGCCGGTTGAGCTTTGGCCACGTCACCCAGCCCGGCACCTTTTCGACGACCGTCACCCGGCCGGACCTGTTCCGCAATTATCTGGAACAGCAGATCGACCTGCTGATGAAAAGCCACGGCGTGCCGGTCACGATCGGCGTATCCACGACGCCGATTCCGGTGCATTTCGCGGTGGCGGGTCATCCCGATCTGAACGTGCCGCAGGAAGGCGTGCTCGACTTCTCGCTGCGCGACATCTTCGACGTGCCGGACCTGTCGACCACCAACGACGATATCGTCAACGGCGCGCGGCTGACACATGCCGATGGTTCGGCGCCGCTGGCCCCGTTCACGGCGCAGCGGGTGGATTATTCGCTGGCCCGGCTGAGCCACTATACCGCGACCGATGCCGAGCATTTTCAGAACCACGTCCTGTTCACGAACTACCAGTTCTACGTCGAGGAATTCGAGGCCTACGCCCGCGCCGCGCTGGCCGACCCGGCAAGCGGTTACACCGCCTTCGTCGCCCCCGGCAACGCCGAGATCACCAGCCCGGATCAGCCCCTCGTGCCGTCGACCAAGACGCCGCAGATGCCCGCCTATCACCTGAAACGGCCGGGCGGGCAGGGGATCACGCTGGTCAACATCGGCGTCGGCCCGTCGAACGCCAAGACCGCGACCGACCACATCGCCGTGCTGCGCCCGCACGCATGGCTGATGGTCGGCCACTGCGCCGGGCTGCGCAACAGCCAATCCCTGGGCGATTTCGTGCTGGCCCATGCCTATCTGCGCGAGGATCACGTGCTGGACGACGATCTGCCGATCTGGGTGCCGATCCCGGCGCTGGCCGAGATCCAGATCGCCTTGCAGGAGGCGGTGCAGGAGGTGACCAAGCTGGAGGGGTACGAGCTGAAGCGCATCATGCGCACCGGCACCGTGGCCACCATCGACAACCGCAACTGGGAACTGCGCGACCAGTCCGGCCCGGTGTATCGGCTAAGCCTCAGCCGTGCCATCGCGCTGGACATGGAGTCGGCCACCATCGCCGCCAACGGCTTCCGCTTCCGGGTGCCCTACGGCACGCTTTTGTGCGTGTCCGACAAGCCGCTGCATGGCGAGTTGAAGCTGCCGGGCATGGCGAGCGAGTTCTACCGCACCCAGGTCGCGCGGCATCTGCAGATCGGCGTGCGCGCGATGGAACGGCTGCGCGACATGCCGCTGGAACGCATCCACAGCCGCAAGTTGCGCAGCTTTGAGGAAACCGCGTTCCTCTAACGGGCAGTTTCCTGCCACAAAAGCCGAAAACGCTTGATTTGCGCAGCGAAAACCTGTGTAGCGTGGCCATTCGCCCCACGCGGGCAGGTAAAGACCTCGTAGCAAGCGAGGCAGGATTCGAGGAAACAGAGATGTCCAAACCGATGACCAAGACCCAGCTTGTGGCCGCAATTGCCGAGGCCACGGGTTCCGACAAGAAATCTGCCAGCGCAACGCTGGATGCCATCGCTGAAATCGTGACGCGCGAAGTGGTCGCCGGTGGCGCCGTGACGTTGCCCGGCCTTGCCAAGATCACCTGCCGCGCCCGCCCGGAACGTCAGGTCCGCAACCCGGCCACCGGCGAGCAGATCAGCAAACCGGCCGACAAGGTCGTGAAGATCGCCGTCGCCAAGGCGCTGAAAGACAGCGTGAACGTCTGAGCCGATCGGCTTGCGCCCGGCTTCGGGCCGTGTAGGGTCGCCCCTCGGCGGCCCTTTTCGTTTGCCGCGATCCCCGGAGGACGGAATGGACCTGCGCGCTATCGGAATGGGGCTGGCCTTTGCCTTCATGTGGTCATCGGCCTTCACCACCGGGCACATCATCGTTGCCGCCGCGCCGCCGCTTTACGCGCTGGCCGTGCGGTTCCTGATCGCCGGGCTGATCGGCGTGTCGATTGCAGCGGCCATGGGGCAAACGATGCGGCTGACCTCGCAACAGTGGCGCGGCACCTTCCTGTTCGGCCTGTGCCAGAACGCGCTGTATCTTGGCCTCTACTTCGTCGCGATGCAGACGGTCGATGCCTCGCTGGCCTCGATCATCGCCTCGACCATGCCGCTGGTGGTGGCGCTGGCGGGCTGGATCTGGTTCGGCGAGCCGGTGAAGCCGCTGGGCGCGGCCGGGCTGGTGGCCGGGTTCCTCGGGGTCACGGTCATCATGGCCTCCCGGATGTCGGGCGGCGGGCTTGGCCACGGGATCCTTCTGTGCGGCCTGGGCGTGCTGGCGCTGGCCTTTGCCACGCTGACGGTGCGGGGCGCATCATCGGGGGGCAACCTCTTGATGATCGTCGGGCTGCAGATGTTCGTCGGCTCGGTCCTGCTGGGCGCCGTGGCGGCGGTGACAGAGGTCTGGGTGGTGCAGTGGAGCCTGCGGCTGGTGCTGGCTTTCCTTTACACCACGCTGGTACCGGGGCTGCTGGCGACCTGGGTCTGGTTCAAGCTGGTCAACCGCATCGGCGCGGTGCGGGCGGCGACCTTCCATTTCCTGAATCCGTTCTTCGGCGTGCTGGTGGCCGCCCTGATGCTGCATGAAAAGGTCGGCCCGACCGACGTTCTGGGCGTCGCCATCATCGCGGGCGGCATCCTTGCGGTGCAGCTGTCGAAACAGGCGCCGAAACCGGCCGCAAAGCAGGCATCGCGCTGACAGCTTCGTGAAGCACGCATCCGTCACGCGGTTTCGTGCGTAGTCCTGTCATACCGGGGCCATGACGCCGCCGGAGAGTCCGCATGACCCTGATCCTCGCCTATGCCGCCGGATTGCTGACGCTGATCAACCCCTGCGTGCTGCCTGTGCTGCCGCTGGTGCTGGCCGCGTCACTGCAGGCCAGCCGCCTTGGCCCGCTGGCCTTGGCCGCGGGGCTGAGCGTTGCGTTCGTCGCCGTCGGCCTGACGCTGGGCCTTGCCGGGGCCGCGCTGGGGCTGACGGAAGAGATGGTGGCCCGTGCCGGGGCGCTGGCGATGGCGGGCTTCGGCCTTGTGCTGCTGGTTCCCGCCGCCAATCGCGGCTTCGCCTTCGCGACCAACGGGCTGGCGGCGCAGGCCGACCGTGGCATCGACCGCATCGGCCAGGGCGGCGCCGGGCGGCAGTTTCTGGGCGGCCTGCTGCTGGGCGCGGTGTGGAGCCCCTGCGTCGGCCCGACGCTGGGCGGCGCGCTGGCGCTGGCTGCGCAGGGCCGCGATCTGACGGTGGCGGGCGCGACGATGGCGGCCTTCGCGCTGGGTGTGTCCAGCGTCATTCTGGCGCTCGGCTATGGTGCCCGCGCCGCGATCCGCCGCCATCAGAATTGGCTGCGCGCGCTGGCAGAGCGGGCGAAGCCGATCACCGGTGCGGTCTTTCTGGGCGTCGGCGTGGTGTTGCTGACCGGCCTGCACCACCGGGCCGAGGCCTGGCTGATTTCCGTCCTGCCGCCCTGGCTGCAGGACTTTTCCGTAGCGATTTGACCAAGGAGACAATCCATGAACAGACGTGATTTCCTGACCCTGACCGCCGCCGTGACGCTGGCTGCCCCGCTCAGCGTGGTGCGCGCGCAGGCCGCTGCGCCGGTGCCCTACAAGCCGGGGCTGGTGCAGGACCAGCTTGCCAAGGGCCAGACCGTCCTTGTCGATTTCCACGCCACCTGGTGCAGCACCTGCGCCGCGCAGAAGCGGGTGATGGACAAGCTGCGGGCGGCGAACCCGGCCTATGACAAGGCGATCAGCTTTGTCGTGGTCGATTGGGATACCTACCGCGACGATGCTTTCACCAAGGGCCTGAAGGTCACCGACCGCGCAACGCTGATCGTGCTGAAGGGCGACAAGGAGCTTGGCCGCCTGAACTGGGAAACCGGCGAGGCAAAGATCAAGGCGCTGATGGATACCGCGCTGACGGCGGCCACCAGCGCCTGAGCCTCAGGCGGCGCTGGCTTTCGCCATCAGCGCCGCCATTGCCGCCTCGTCCCGCGCGCGGGCGCGCAGGGCGGCGGGGCGGGTGCGGCAGCGTTCCACCCAGTCGCGGATCGCCGGGCTGTCGGGCAGGATCTGCGGCGCCCAGACAAAGGCGGAATGCAGCATGAGGTCGGTCGTGGTGAAATGGTCGCCCATCAGCCAGGGCCCGGCGGCAAGGGCGGTTTCCAGCCGGTCACAGATCTCGGGCAGGCCGCGCCAGCTACCCGAAACCATAGGGTGTTCGATCTGGCACAAATGCAGGATCACCACCGGCTCGACCACGCCCGCATACCAGAACATCCACGACAGAAAGCGCCCCCGCGCCGGGTCGCCCGGCCCCACGCCAAGGCCCGATTGCGGGTAAAGCCCGGTCAGGTAAAGCGCGATGGCCGAGGTTTCCCAGATTTCCACGCCGTCATGGACCAGCAACGGCACCTTGCCCTCGGGGTGGGGATTGCGCGGATCGCGCGCGCCGAAGCCCTGAAAGGTGCGGTGGATGTCGACCTCGACAATCTCGATCTCGGGTGAGTTGCCCAGTTCCTCGATCAGCGAGAGGATGCGGGTCGAGCGCGAGAGGGGGGCATGATAGAACGTCAGCATGGCAGGAACCTTTCGGTTTGAGGTTTTCGATGCGCCCTTTATGCTCTACCCCCACTGCCAGTTCCCGACAGGAAGCCGCATGGCCCGCGCCGATCGCCTGTTTCGCCTGCTTGATGCGCTGCGCCGCCTGCCCGCGCCGGTAACGGCCGCGCGGCTGGCCGAGGAAACCGATGTTTCCGCCCGCACGCTGTACCGCGATATCGAAACCCTGCGTGCGGGTGGCGCGCTGATCGACGGCGCGCCCGGCTTTGGCTACACGCTGACCGAAGACCCTGCGCTGCCACCGCAGACCTTCAGCCGGACCGAGATCGAGGCGCTGGTGCTGGGCCTTGCCGAACTGCGCTACATCGGCGACAGGGCGTTGGCCGCCGCCGCCGCGACCGCGCTGGCCAAGATCACCGCCACGCTGCCGGAACGCCAGCAGCGACAGGCGCTGCATGCCGTCGTGCAAAGCTATCGCTTCACTCGCCGGGCAGAGCCCGCCACCGACATGCCGCTGATCCGCGATGCCTGCTGGGAAGAACGGGCGCTGGACATCACCTACACCGACGCCGCCGGGCAGGAAACGCAGCGGCGCATCCTGCCCTTGTCGATCGTGTTCTTCGAACAGGCGCAGATGCTGTTGGCGTGGTGCTGCCTCCGGCAAGATTTCCGCCGCTTTCACCTTGCGCGGATCGGCGCGGTTGCCAAAACCGACGAAAGTTTCCGCCCGCGCCGGGTGGCGCTGTTGCGAGAGTTCACGGCGATCCTGAAACAGAGCGTCAGAACTGGCTGAAGAAGCCCCAGATCTCGTCGGCCGCGACGATATCGGTATTGGTCTTGCCCACGATCCAGTGTGGCAGCACGTCAAGGCCCGAGGGCCAGCTGTGGCCACCGCCTACCACCCGATCCAGCCGCACCGGCGCCGTGCAGCCCCGCCACGCATCGCGCTGCACCGCACCCGTGGCGGCCATCGGCGCCGCCGCCCCGCAGCCATCGCGCGCCGCGAAGAGCGTCATCGTCGCCGCGACCGACAGCACGGTATCGCGCGCGCGGTGCAGCACCGTCACCCGCCCGCCGTCATAGGGCACGATCGGATCGGCGGTGCCCTCGATCAGCAGCCCTCCCAGCGGCGGGCCCTTGGCACACGCGGCCGCCATTGCGGCGGGCAGCGTCATCGACACCGGCGCGATGGCACGAAACATGCCGCCCGACTCGCAGCCCAGCATGTAGCTTGCATGCCCCCCGCGAGAGAGGCCGGTGGCAAAGATCCGGCTGCGGTCGATCGGCAGCTCAGCCTCCAACTGCGTCACCACCGCCTTGAGGAACCCCAGATCGTCGCGCCGCGGGGTCAGACCGTCCGAGATTTCGCCCGACCCGGTATCCCAGATTCGCCCAATCGCATCGGGGTAAACGACGACAAAGCCATTCGCCTCTGCCAGCGCGTCGAAGCGGTGATGGGTGCTGTTGCGCACCTCGCGCGCCGTGCCGCCGCCGCCATGCAGCACCATGACCAACGGGCGCGGCCCCGGATGCCGGGCGAGGCTGTCGGGCACGTAAAGCAGGTAATCGCGGTTCATCCGGTCAAAGACCATGTGAACCTGCCGGATCGGCGCCGCGACGGCGGGAAGGGCCGTGACCGACAGGATCGCGACGACCAACTGGGCGAACAACCAACGCATGGGGCCTCCGTTCCGCACGGGCTTGCGGGTATTCTACGGGGCGGTAAACCGATTCCGTCGCGCCGGGCGAAGACGGGCGAAGGTTAGCCGATCCGCCCGCGCGTGCCGCCGGTCTGGCCGCGATCCAGCAGCAGGTGGTCAAGGATCACGCAGGCCATCATCGCCTCGCCCACCGGCACCGCGCGGATGCCGACGCAGGGATCGTGGCGACCCTTGGTAACCACCTCGGTCTCTGCCCCTGCAAGCGTGATCGAACGGCGCGGAGACAGGATCGACGAGGTCGGTTTCACCGCGAAGCGCACCACCACATCCTGCCCCGACGAGATGCCGCCAAGGATGCCGCCCGCGTGGTTCGACAGGAACCGGGGGCCGTCGTTGCCCATCTCGATCTCGTCGGCGTTTTCCACCCCGGTCAGCGCGGCGGCCGCCATGCCCTCGCCGATCTCGACCCCCTTCACCGCGTTGATCGACATCATCGCGGCGGCAAGGTCGCTGTCGAGCTTGCCATAGATCGGCGCGCCCAGGCCCGCGGGCACGCCCGAGGCAACGACCTCGATCACGGCGCCGACCGAGTTGCCGGATTTCCTGAGCGCGTCAAGCTCTTCCGCCCAGTCGGCGGCGGCGCGGGCATCGGGCGCCCAGAACGGGTTGCGCTCGATCTCGGCGGCATCGAAACGGCTGCGGTCGATCGGGCGGGGACCCATCTGCACCATGTAGCCGCTGATCCTCAGCCCTGGCAGCAGCACGGCCAGCGCGGCCCGCGCTACGCCACCCGCCGCCACCCGCGCCGCGGTTTCGCGCGCACTCGACCGCCCGCCGCCGCGCGGATCGCGGATGCCGTACTTCTGCCAGTAGGTGATATCAGCATGGCCGGGCCGAAACGTTTGTGCGATATCGCCGTAGTCCTTCGACCGTTGATCGGTGTTCTCGATCATCAGCTGGATCGGCGTGCCGGTCGAAAGCCCCTCGTACACGCCAGAGAGGATGCGCACCTCATCGGCCTCGCGGCGCTGGGTGGTGTATTTGCTCTGCCCCGGCTTGCGCCGGTCAAGCCAGTGCTGGATCGCCGCCGCCTCGATCGGTACACCGGGCGGGCAACCATCCACGGTGCAGCCCAACGCAGGCCCGTGGCTTTCGCCCCAGGTGGTGACGCGGAAGAGGTGGCCGAAGGTGTTCAGGCTCATGGGCGGGCTCCTTGCTTGTCGCGGTCTAGCGGGGCGGGGGGGTTGCCTCAAGAGGTTTCCCTTGCACCCCCCGTGCGCCGCGTTATGGTCACCGCCACCTCGGGGTGCCCGGACACGGGCTGAGATGCGCAAGCGAACCCGTCGAACCTGAACCGGTTAGGACCGGCGGAGGGAAGGTAGAGGATGCACCTCCAGCCCGACCCCGCCCGTCGCATTTGGAGGATGACATGAAGGTTTCCCTGATTGCTGCGGGTTTTTGCGCCTTAGCGAGCTTTGCCCAGGCCGAAACCCCGACGCTGACGATCTACACCTACGACAGTTTCATCGCCGACTGGGGGCCCGGCCCGGCGGTGAAGAAGGCGTTCGAGCCGATCTGCCATTGCACGCTGAACTTTGTCGGCACCGGCGATGGCGCGGCGCTTCTGTCGCGCATCAAACTGGAAGGCGCGCGCACCAAGGCCGACGTGGTGCTGGGCCTCGACACCAGCCTGACCGCCGATGCCGAAGCGACCGGGCTCTTTGCCCCGCATGGCACGCTGCCAAAGATGGACCTGCCGGTCGCCTGGACCGATCCGGATTTCGTGCCCTTCGACTGGGGCTGGTTCGCCTTCGTCTATGACAAGACCAAGGTGCCGGTGCCGCCGACCAGCTTCACCGAACTGGCCAAGACCGACCTGAAGGTGGTGATCGAGGATCCGCGCTCGTCCACCCCCGGTCTGGGGCTCTTGTACTGGGTGAAGGACGCCTATGGCGACAAGGCGGGCGAGGTCTGGAAAAGTCTCGCGCACAACATCCTGACGGTGACGCCCTCGTGGGATGAGGCTTACGGCCTCTTCACCAAGGGCGAGGCCGACATGGTGCTGTCCTACACCACCTCGCCCGCCTATCACCTGATCGAGGAGAAAGACGCGACCAAGGCGGCGGCGATGTTCACCGAGGGGCATTACATGCAAGTCGAGGTCGCGGCCAAGCTGAAAGCCTCGCCCAATCAGGCGCTGGCCGATCAGTTCCTCGCGTTCATGCTGACCGATGCGTTCCAGTCGGTCATCCCCGAGACGAACTGGATGTATCCGGCGGTGACGCCCAAGGACGGGCTGCCGGACGGCTTCGACATGTACCGGCCGACGAAGTCGCTGCTCTATTCGGCGGATGAGGCGAAGACCCTGCGCGATGGCGCGCTGGCCGAATGGCAGGCCGCGCTCAGCAAGTGACGCTGTGGGCGGGGGGCGCGGTCGCCGCGCTCCTCGGCCTCCTGACTCTCGGCACGCTCGCCGCCGTGGCGCTGCGGGCCGGGGGCAGCGTTTTGCTGTCGGTGGCCGACCTTTCCGCGCTGCGCTTCACGCTGGAACAGGCCGCGCTGTCGGCGGCGCTGTCGGTATCGCTGGCGGTGCCGGTGGCGCGCGCTCTGGCGCGGCGGCGCTTCCCCGGCCGCCGATGGCTTGTCGCGTTGATGGGGGCGCCGTTCCTGCTGCCGGTGATCGTGGCGGTCTTCGGACTGCTTGCATTGTTCGGGCGGCACGGGCTGCTGAACGCGGGCCTGGCCCTGTTGGGGCTGCCGGGCGTCAGCATCTACGGCCTGCACGGCGTCGTGCTGGCGCATGTGTTCTTCAACCTGCCGCTGGCGGTGCGGTTGCTCCTGCAAGGCTGGCGGGCGATTCCGGCCGAACGGTTCCGCCTTGCCGCAGCACTGGGCTTCAGCCCCGCCGACGTTGCCCGGCTGATCGAGCGGCCGATGCTGCGCGCCGTGCTGCCGGGGGCGACGCTGGCGATCTTCCTCGTCTGCCTCACCAGTTTCGCTGTGGCGCTGACGCTGGGCGGCGGCCCGGCGGCCACGACGGTGGAGCTGGCGATCTATCAGGCCTTCCGCTTCGATTTCGATCTGGGCCGCGCCGCGCTGCTGGCCGGGATTCAGTTCGTCCTTTGCGGCGGCGCAACCTTGATTGCGTTCCGCGTCGGCTTGCCCGCGACCGAGGCGCCCGGCCTCGATCGCCCGGTGGAACGGTGGGATGCAGGCGCGCCCCTTTTGCGCCTGCAGGATGCCGTCCTGATCACGCTGGCCGCGCTGTTCCTGATGATCCCGCTTGGCCTCGTGGCGGTGGACGGCGTGCCCGGCCTCCTCGCGCTGCCCGCGCCGGTCTGGCTTTCGGCGCTGCGCTCGCTGGGCGTCGCGGTGGCCTCGTCGGCGCTTTGCGGCGGCATGGCACTGGCATTGGCGCTGGCCCGCACCGCCAGCGGCCGGGCGGCGTTCGATCTGGCGGGGATGCTGCCGCTGGTCGCCTCGCCGCTGGTGCTGGGCACCGGGCTGTTCCTGCTGGTCAACCCGGTCGCCGATCCGGCGTTCTGGGCGCTGCCGGTCACGGCGCTGGTCAACGCGGCGATGGCGCTGCCCTTCGCACTGCGGGCGCTGCAACCGGCGCTGGACCGGATCGAGGCGACGCATGGCAGGCTGGCCGACAGCCTCGGCCTGACCGGCTGGGCGCGGCTGCGGCTGTTGATCCTGCCCCGGTTGCGCGGCCCGCTGGGCTTCGCGCTCGGGCTGGCGGCGGCACTGTCGATGGGCGATCTGGGCGTCATCGCGATCTTTGCCGGCCCCGGTGGCGCCACCTTGCCGTTGCAGGTTTACCGGCTGATGGGGGCCTACCGGATGGCGCAGGCGTCGGGCGCCGCGCTGTTGCTGCTGGGGCTCAGCCTCGGCCTGTTCTGGCTGTTCGACAGGGGAGGGCGCGGCGATGCTGACGCTTGAGGGGCTGCGCATCACCTGGCCCGATTTCACCCTCACCGCCGATCTGACGGTGCCCAGCGGCGCCCGCGTCGCCATCATCGGCCCGTCCGGGGCGGGCAAATCCACCCTGCTGGCCGCCATCGCCGGGTTTCAGCCGCTCGGCGCCGGGCGCATCCTCTGGGACGGGCGCGACCTTTCGCCGCTGCCCCCGGGACAACGGCCGATCAGCATCCTGTTTCAGGACAACAACCTGTTTCCGCACCTCACCGCGACGCAGAACGTCGGCCTTGGCCTGCGCCCAGATCTGCGGCTTTCCCCGGTTGAGCAGGACCGGGTCGCCACGGCGCTCGCCCGCGTCGGGCTGGATGGCTACGGGGCCCGCAAGCCCGGGGCGTTGTCGGGCGGCCAGCAAAGCCGCGTGGCGCTGGCCCGCGTGCTGCTGCGCGCCCGCCCGCTCTTGCTGCTGGATGAACCGTTCTCGGCGCTTGGCCCGGCGCTGAAGGCCGAGATGCTGGCGCTGGTGCGTGACATCGCGACCGAAAGCGGCGCGACCCTGCTGATGGTGACGCATGACCCGCGCGATGCGGAACGGATCACCGACCAGACCGTGCTCGTCGCCGATGGCCACGCCGCGCCACCCCGGCCGACTGCCGCGCTCTTCGCCGATCCGCCGCCTGCGCTGCGCGACTATCTGGGCAAATGAAAACGCGCCCCGTGGGGCGCGCTTTGCAGGTTCTTTCTTGCGAAAGTACTCCGGGGTCCTGAGCGCCCGGAAACGCCCCACTGGGGCGTTTCAGCGAGGGACGCCAGCCCCGTGGGCTGGCTGGGGGGCTGGCCCCCGCCCGTTCCTCAGGCGGTCTTCTTGCCCTTGACGCTGGCCCAGATCCGCTTGTTCGTCAGATACAGCAGCGACGACAGCACGATCAGGAAGAACACGCCGTCGAAGCCCGCGTGCTTGCGCGCCATCATGTGCGGCTCGGCCGCCCACATCAGGAACGCCGCCACGTCTTCCGACATGTGCTTGACATCGTTGGGCGAGCCGTCGGCGAAGGTCACCTGACCATCCGACAGCGGCGGCGGCATGCGGATCCAGCCGCCGGGGAACACCGTGTTTTCATAGACGGTGTTGCCGGCGACATCCTTGGTCTTGCCGGTGAAGCCGTTCAGGATCGCCACGATGTACTGCGGTCCGCCGATGCCGTGGATGAACTGGTTGATCCCCAGCTTGTAGGGCCCGTGGAACGCCGCCCGGGCCTTGGCCATCACCGAAAGGTCCGGCGCGCCCATCGAGTTGTTCGCCGGGAAGTGGTCCGACGGGATCAGCTTGCGCGGGTTGCCGCTGGCCGCGTCGATGAACTGCGGGTTCGACGCGGTATCGTTCACCGGGAAGGCATCGGCATAGGCCTTGACCTGATCGGCGGGCAGGTGCGGCCCGCCCTCGTCGCCCAGCGTGCGGATCGCGACAAGGTCCATTCCGTGGCAGGTCGAGCAGACTTCGGTGTAAATCTGCAGGCCGCGCTGCAGCTGATGCTCGTCGAAGGTGCCGAACGGGCCGTCGAACGAGAACGGCACGTCGGCGATTTCGGGCTCGACGACCTGCGCCTGAACTGCACTGCCGCCGACGCCGATCGCCAGGGCCGCGAGCGCGGAGAGGGTAAGTTTCCGGATCATCTCAATCGGTCCTTTCTCTCACTCGGCCGGGTGGGCGGCTTCGCCCTGGCCGTAGTGCGCATTGAAGTCTTCCTCGATCGTCGCGGGCACCTTGCCCGGCTTCTCGATCACGCCCAGCAGCGGCAGGATGATCAGGAAATAGGCGAACCAGTAGGTCGCCGCGATCAGCGAGATCCACCCGATCAGCGCCGTCGGGAACTGCGAGCCGCACCACATCAGCACGATGAAGTCGATGCAGAGCAGCAGGAACCACCACTTGAACATCGGGCGGTATTTGCCCGAGCGGATCGACGAGGTGTCGAGCCAGGGCGCCAGCGCCATCACCGCGATCGCGCCGAACATCGCCAGCACGCCGAAGAACTTGGCGTCGACCAGCCCGAAGGTGACGAAATGGGCCAGTTGCACGATCCAGACGTCTTGCGTGAAGGCGCGCAGGATCGCGTAGAACGGCAGGAAGTACCATTCCGGCTCGATGCTGGGCGGGGTCTTCAGCGAATCCGCCATGATGTAGTTGTCCGGCGAGCCGAAGTAGTTCGGCATGAAGGCGACGATGGCGAAGAAGATCGTCATGATCACCGACAGCGCGAACAGGTCTTTCAGCACGAAGTACGGCCAGAACGGAACCGTGTCCTTTTCGGCTTCGGCCTTCGAGGTGCGACGAACCTCAACACCCGTGGGGTTGTTGTTGCCGGTGGTGTGGAAGGCCCAGATATGCACCGCGACCAGCGCCGCGATCACGAAGGGCAGCAGATAGTGCAGCGAGAAGAAGCGGTTCAGCGTGGCATTGTCCACCGCCGGCCCGCCCAGCAGCCATTGCTGGATCGACGGCCCGATGCCGGGGATCGCGCCGAAAAGCCCGGTGATCACCGTGGCACCCCAGAACGACATCTGGCCCCAGGGCAGCACGTAGCCCATGAACGCCGTCGCCATCATCGCCAGATAGATCAGCATGCCGATGATCCAGGTCACCTCGCGCGGGGCCTTGTAGCTGCCGTAGTAGAGGCCGCGGAAGATGTGCAGGTAGACCGCGATGAAGAACAGCGTGGCGCCGTTCATGTGCATGTAGCGGATCATGTAGCCGCCGTTCACGTCGCGCATGATGTGCTCGACCGAGGCGAAGGCCAGCCCGGTGTTGGGCGTGTAATGCATCGCCAGCACGATGCCGGTGACGATCTGAAGAACCAGGCAGAAGGTCAGGACAATGCCCCAGATCCACATCCAGTTCAGGTTCTTCGGGGTCGGGATCATGATCGTGTCATAGAGCAGACCAACGATCGGCAGGCGCTTGTGCAGCCACTTTTCGATACCGGATTTCGGTTCGTAGTGGTCGTGAGGAATTCCAGCCATCGGTGTCTCCCTTAGCCGATCTTGATCGTTTTTGCGTCAGCGAACGTGTTGACCGGAATGTCCATGTTGCGCGGCGCCGGACCTTTGCGGATGCGTCCCGCGGTATCGTATTGCGACCCGTGGCAGGGGCAGAACCAGCCGTCGAACTCGCCGGCGTTGTTGCCCAGCGGCACGCAGCCCAGGTGGGTGCAGATGCCGATCATGACCAGCCACTTGCCATCCTTGTCGGCGGTGCGGTTCTCGTCGGTCGCGGGGGCGTTGTCGGGCAGGTTGCGGTTCTCGGCCTTCTGGTCAGGCAGGTCAGACAGCTTGACGGCGCGGCCTTCGTCGATTTCCTTGGCGGTGCGGTGCCGGATGAAGATCGGCTTGCCCTGCCATTTCACGGTGATCTGGGTGCCCTCGCTGACGCCCGACACATCGACCTCGATCGAGGCAAGCGCGGCGACGTCGGCCGACGGGTTCATCTGGTTGATCAGCGGCCAGATGGCGGCCCCGGCCGTAACGGCCCCGGCCCCGGCAGTGGCGTAGTACAGGAAGTCCCTGCGGGTTGCCTGGTGGTCTTCTGCGTGAGACACGAACCTTCTCCCTTCCGTGGCCGAGGTCCGGCCAGTGCATAGCTCGACCGCCGCGTGCCCGCGATGGTCCCTGCCGGTAATTAACGCCGTCCTTTGCCCCCGTCCAGCGGACAATCGGGCGCAGGTTCAAGGGGATCGCGCGAAAATTTGTTGTGAACGCACCCTAATGCAGCACGCCCGCCAGAAGCTTCAGCGCGAAGCCGATGAAGAACAGCCCGACCGCGCCGTTGATCCAGGGCGCGGCCCGCAGATAAAGCCGCACCGCGGGGGCGGTCGAAAACGCCAGCGCATAGCCGGTGTGGATCGACAGCGACAGCGTCGAGGCGCCGACGCAAAGCAGGGCGATGTCGCCGCCTTGGGCGCGCGCCACCGGAAAGATCGTCACGATGGCCAGCCAGGTCGTCAGCGCCTTGGGGTTCAGCGCGCTGACTTGCAGCGAGCGGATGAAGGCGGCGCGCGGGCTCATCCCGGTGCGGCCCTGCGGCACGCCGCGCCGGTCGCCCCGCAACCCGGCCACCGCGGCCTTGAGGTAGCGAAAGGCGAAGCGGCCCAGCAGCGCCACCGCGATCAGCGTCAGCGCCAGTTGGGCGACCGGCAGCAGCGCGAAGACCGCCGCCATGCCCAGCGTCGTGCCCAGGCACCAGACCGCGATGCCAAGCGCGACCCCCAACGCCGATCCCAGCCCCGCCGCCCGCCCCGACCCCATCGCGCTGGCGATGGTGTTCAGCACATTCGGCCCCGGCGAGGTGATGTTCACCGCCAGAAGCGCCCAGACCGTCAGGAAGTCGGTCCAGGGCAGCGTCACGCGGGAACCGTGGCCTTCACGCTGGGGCGTTCGCCATAGCCCGCGTACCAGGCGGCCAGTGCGGGATGGTCGGCGCGCCAATCGCGGTCGGCGAACCGGAAATCGAGATAGCCGAGCGCGCAGCCCACCGCGATCTGCCCCATGTCGAGCGGCCCCGACAGATGGCTGATCCAGCGCGCGTCGAGCGCATCGAGCGCCCGCGCGATCTTGGCCCATTGAGCGGCCAGCCACTCGGGCGACCGGCTGGCCTCGGGCCGCACCACGGATTCGTAGCGCATCAGCACGGCGGCGTCGGAAATCCCGTCGCCCGTCGCCTCCAGCGTCAGCGTATCCCAAAGCCGGGGTGCGGCGGGGTAAAGCCTGCCGCCCGCGCGATCGTCGAGAAAGCGGCAGATCACCCGGCTGTCGTAAAGCGCCGGACCCTCGTCACGCTCCAGCGCCGGGATCTTGCCCAAGGGGTTCTGCGCCACCGGCAAGGTGCCGGGATCGAGCGGGTTGCCACTTGCGGCGACCATCGTCACGTCGCCCTCCTGCCCGGTTTCCTTCAGCAGGATCAGCACTTTACGAACGAAGGGCGAGGCCGGGGCCTGATAGAGACGCATCGGAGTTCCTTTCACGCGGGTTTGCGCGAAGGTAGGGCGCGGCATGCAACCTGTCCACGCCCGAGCGGGGCCGTGGGCGCGAAAGCGAGGGGCTGTCTGCCCCTCGCGCACCCCGAGAGTATTTTCGCCAGAAAGAAGGGGGCGGTCAGGCGTTGCGCATCAGGGTGGCGAGGGTTGCGGCCTCTGGCGACAGGGCGGCGGCCTCCAGCCCGTCGGCGGCGCCGAGGCGGGCGGCTTCGGGTTTGTTCTGGCCGAATTTCCAGGTGCCCTGCACATCCTCCACGATCAGGCGGCACGGCACGATCATGCGCATCATCCGCTCCATTGAACCGGGGCTCATCTTGGCCGAGGTCCAGGGCGTCTTGGGCAGCAGCAGCGCCTCGAAATGGTCCGACAGGCGGTCGAGCAGCGGCCGCAGGGCGGCCTCGGGCGAAAGCTCCAGCCGCCCGCGCAGGTGGACGGCGACATAGTTCCAGGTCGGCACCTGATCGGGCAGGCCATACCAATCGGGCGAGATGTAGCCTTCGGGCCCGGTCACCGACAGCACGGCGGGTTGCGGCGTGGCGATCAGCGGCACTATGGGATTTGAGCGCACGAGGTGCAACTCGACGCTGGCGCCATCGTCGGCCAGCAGGAAGGGGATGTGCGACAAGAGCGGCCCGGCGGCGGCATTCACCGCCAGCGTCGCAAAGCCACGGCTGCGGGCAAAGGCGAGGTTGGCTTCGGCGGGGGTCTGGCGGAAGGCGGGGTTGGGGTGCATGGCATCCTCAGGCGAGAAGCTGCAGGGCGTCGTGGCCGGTGATCCGGGCGGTGACGATCCGCCCCTCGGGCTGGTCGGTGGCAAAGCGCACTTCGGTGAAGGCCTCGGTGCGGCCCATGCGCGGGCGTTCCGTCAGGATGCGGTGGGTGGTGCCGACTTCGGCGGCCAGATGACGGGCAAGGGCGGCGTCGCCCGCGCCGCGCAGGCGGGCGGCGCGTTCCCGGATCGCCGGGCCGGGCACGGCGGGCATCCGCGCCGCCGGGGTGCCCTTGCGCGCCGAATAGGGGAAGACGTGCAGGAAGGTCAGCCCGCATTCTTCCACCAGCTTCAGCGACTGGTCGAAATGCGCCTCGGTCTCGGTCGGGAAGCCCGCGATGATGTCGGCGCCGAACACGATGCCGGGGCGCAGCGCGCGGGCCTCCTGGCAAAAGCGGATCGCATCGTCGCGCAGGTGGCGGCGCTTCATCCGCTTCAGGATCAGGTCGTCGCCGTGCTGCAGGCTGAGGTGCAGATGCGGCATCAGGCGCGGCTCGGTCGCGATCGCCTGCATCAGCATCGGGTCGGCCTCGATCGAGTCGATCGAACTGATGCGCAGGCGGGCAAGGTCGGGCACCAGCCGCAGGATGCGCATCACCAGATCGCCCAGCCGCGGCGCGGCAGGCAGGTCGGCGCCCCATGAGGTGAGATCCACCCCGGTCAGCACGACCTCCTGAAAGCCCTTGTCGACGAGGCGTTTGATCTGTTCCACCACCACCCCGGCTGGGACCGAGCGGGAATTGCCGCGGCCATAGGGGATGATGCAGAAGGTGCAGCGGTGGTCGCAGCCGTTCTGCACCTGCACATAGGCGCGGTGGCGGCCGAATCCGTCGATCAGGTGGCCGGCGGTTTCCGTCACCGACATGATGTCGTCGACCTGAACCCGTTCGGTCGTGCCGATCAGGTCGGGCACCTTCAGCGCATCCCAGGTGGCGGGTTGCATCTTTTCGGTGTTGCCGATGACGCGGCTGACCTCTGGCATGGCGGCGAAGGTCTGCGGTTCGGTCTGGGCGGCGCAGCCGGTGACGACCAGCGTGGCGGCGGGGTTTTCGCGGCGCAGGCGGCGAATCTCCTGCTTGGCCTTGCGCACGGCCTCGGCCGTCACCGCGCAGGTGTTCACCACGACAAGGTTGTCGATGCCCGCCGACAATTCCCGCATCGCCTCGGATTCGTAGGCGTTGAGGCGGCAGCCGAGGGTGGTGAAAACCGGGGCGGTCATGCCAGCGCCATGATCGCCGGGGACAGGGAGCCCGCGAAAACGGTGGCGGTCGGCCCGGTCAGCCAGACGCCATCCTCGCGCCAGTCCACCGCCAGCGTGCCGCCGTCGACATCGACGGTGACGTGGCGGCCAGTCAGCCCGCGCCGCGCGGCAGCCACGGCGGTGGCGCAGGTGCCCGAGCCGCAGGCGAGCGTGATGCCCGCGCCGCGTTCCCAGACCCGCATCCGGAGCCGGTCGGGGCCGGTGACACTGGCGAATTCGACATTGGTGCGCGCGGGGAACAGGGGGTCATGTTCCAGACCGGGCCCGCGGCCCGCCAGATCCACCGCCCCGGCGTCGGCGACGAAAAAGATGCAGTGCGGATTGCCCATGCCCACCGCCGCCGGATCGCCCGGCATCGGCAGGTGCAGCGTATCCGCCGCCTGCGCCAGCGGCACCTCGGCCCAGTTGAGCTGTGGCTGGCCCATGTTCACCGAAATCAGGCCGTCACCCGCCTCGACCGCGATCAGCAGCCCGCGTTCGGTCCGCAGGGTCAGCCGGGTCTTGCCGGTCTCATCCATCAAGAGCCGCGCGACGCAGCGGGTGGCGTTGCCGCAGGCACCCGCCTGCGATCCATCGGCGTTCCAGAAGATCAGCCGCGCATCGGCCCCGGAATCGTTGTCGATCGTCACCAGCTGGTCGAAGCCGACGCCCCGATGCCGATCGCCGACCGCCCGCGCCAGTGCCGCCGTCACATGCGCGTGCCGCCCCCGCTGGTCGATGACCACGAAGTCGTTGCCCGCGCCGTGCATCTTCAGAAACGGCAGGCCGTCGATATCTACTCTATTGTCCATCCCCGCGCATATACGGCGCGGGCGGGCCGGAATCCAGCGCCGGGTCCCGTTTCACCCCGTCGTGCCGAATTTTCCGCTTGAAGCGCCGGAATGATGGGACTAACAGGCCGCCCGTGGGGCCGTTAGCTCAGTTGGTAGAGCAGCTGACTCTTAATCAGCCTGTCGCAGGTTCGAATCCCGCACGGCTCACCACTCTCTTCTAAATCGGGCGAGAAAGCGGAAATGGGGCTTGACCCTGTTCCGCGCTTTCCGTAGCAACCGCCCGCAGTGTGGGCCTGTAGCTCAGTTGGTAGAGCAACTGACTTTTAATCAGTAGGTCACGGGTTCGAACCCCGTCGGGCTCACCACTTGCATCAAGGGCTTAGGCGGAAACGCCTGAGCCTTTCTTGTTTTCCCGCGCCGGTTTGCCGCCGCCGCTGGGGCGCCTCAGACCCGCTCCACCGTCAGCCAGACGCCGCCTTCGGGGCGCAGCGTCAGGATCAGCACCGGTTTCGGGTCGCGCCCCGGCACGCGGGCGAAGCGGAAACGAGCTAGGAGGGAGGCGAGGATGATCACCGCCTCCTGCACCGCGAACGAGGCGCCAATGCAGATGCGCGGGCCATCGCCAAACGGTAGGTAGGCAAAGCGGTCGATCGCCTTGGGGTCGGCGAAACGGTCGGGATCGAATCGCTCGGGGTCGCGCCACAGCAGGTGGTTGCGGTGCAGTGCGTAGATCGGCAGCATCACCGTATCGCCGGGATGCACCGCGCGGCCGCAGAGCGTATCGGCCTTCTGCGCGGTCCGCGACAGGAACGCCGCCGGGGGGTACATTCGCAACGTTTCGTCGATCACCTGGCGGATGTAGGGCAGGTGGGGCACGTCCGCCGCCGTCGCCGCGCGGGGGCCCAGCACGGCCTGCGCCTCGGCCCGGGCCCGGTCCTGCACGCCCTGATCGAAGGCGCAGAGGTAGAGCGACCAGGCCAGCGTCAGCGCCGTCGTTTCATGCCCCGCGACGATGAAGGTCAAGAGGTTGTCGCGCAGTTCCTCGGTCGACATGCGCCGCCCGGTCTTGGTGTCTTCGCCCTCCAGCAGCAGGTCTAGCAGGTCGGGCACGTCATGCGGTCCCGACTCGCGCCGCGCCTCGATCGCCTGATCCGCGACCCGTTTCATGTCGCGCATCGCCTGCGTCGCGAACAGCCGCCCGATCCGCGGAATCCAGGATGGCGCGCCGATCACGTCGAGCAGCGAGACCTTGGCGGTGTCGGCGATGTAGGCGTTGATCGCGCCATGCACGACCGACCGGTCGAAGGCGTCGCCGCCCGACAGCGTGACATCGGCGATCACCTCGAAGGTTGCTGCCACCATCTCGTCGAAGAGGTTCGCGGCCCGCCCCGCCGCCGCGCCGATCCGCTCGGATGCCCGCTCGGCCGCCGCCGTCATCACCGGCGCGAGGTTGGCGATGTTGCGGTGGCTGAACACTGGCGCCGCCACCCGCCGCTGCCAGTGCCAATGCGCGCCCTCGGCCACGAACAGGCTGTCGCCGATCGCCGGGCGCAGGATCATCTTGGTCACGTCGGATTTCGGGTAATCCTCCACCGCGTCCCTCAGCACGCGGCGGTTGGCCTCGGGATCCATCACCATGTGCCAGCGTTTGCCGGTTCGCCCCGACACGATGGGCACATGGGTGGCAAGTTCCGGGATCAGCTCCAGCACGTTGCGCCGTGCGTTGCGCAGGCTGCCGAAGATGCCCAGCGGTTCGGTCACCAGCGGCACCTGCACGGGGGCCTGCCGCGCCTCTGCCGTCATCAGGATTGCTGCTGCACCGGTTGCCATTGACGCCCCTCCACCTGCCCCTTCAGATATAGCCGCCGCAGCGCGCGCGGCAACGCCCGCAGGAGCGATGATGACCCCGACGCCGCCACCCGATCCTATCGCGCAGGCGCATCTTGGCCTGCTCGATCTGACCCGCGCGCTGGCGCTGACGGATCCCGGCCTCGCGGGGTTCCTTGGCGATACGCTGGACGACCTTGGGCCGCCGCAGCCGCCACCGCCCCGCCCGCCGGTGATGGGTGCCGCGCTGGCGGCCTGCTGCGGCCTTGCCGTGCCCCGCACGCAGCCGGTCACCGACTGGGTCATCGACCACGCCGACTGTTTCGCCTGGCAGCAAAGCTACACCGCCGCCGACGGCATGGGCGCCGATTTCCTTGCCGCTTACGGCTGGTTCAACCTCGTCTCGCCCGTCGGCCCGTTCCGGTCGGATCGGTTGCGCATCACCGTCGGCTACTGGGGGCCCGGCATCGTCTATCCCGAACATTGCCACGAACCGGCCGAGGTTTATGCCGTGCTGGCCGGTGCCGCCCGCTTCCGTTCGCCCGGCCGCCCCCCGCGCCGGGTCGGCGCGGGGGAAAGCGTGGCGCATGCGTCCTGGCAGGTGCATGCGACCGACCTCGACCCCGGCCCGCTGCTGGCGCTGATCCCGTGGCGCGGCGGCGACCTGATGGCGCGGGCCACGCTGGGTCTGCCGCCGATGTGATTGCGGCATTCCCCCGGCTAGGCTAAGGCTGACCCCAGCGCAGAGGACCCGATGACCATCAGACCGATCCACGCCCGCCCCGTTCTGTTCGCCCTTCTGCTTGCGCTGGTTGCCGCCTGCGCGCCCACGGACGACCTGAAAAAGCCCCCGGTGCCGCTTGGTCGCTTTCTGCTGGGCCTCAATCTGGTCGTCACCGATTCGATGCAAGAGGGTCCGGTATCCCGCACCGCCACCCCCGAAGAATGGCAGACCGCGCTCGAGGCTGCGGTGAAGGACCGCTTTGGCCGCTATGACGGCGACACCTATTACGACATGGCGATCAACGTCGTGGGCTACGCGCTGGCGCCGCCCGGCCTGCCCGTCGTGCTGTCGCCGAAGTCGGTTCTGGTGGTCGAGGTCCGCATCTGGCACGACGCGACCAAAACCCAGCTGAACGCCGAGCCGAAGCGGCTGATCGTGTTCGAGGGCACCAGCGGCGAAACCATCATCGGCTCGGGTCTGACCCGGACCAAGGCCGAACAGATCAAGGTGCTGTCCTACAACACCGCCAAACAGATCGAGGAATGGCTGGTCAAGCATCCGGAATGGTTCCCGGCCACCGGCGATCCGGTTCCCGAACCGCGCAAGCCTGACGATGCCGCAGCCACCACCACCACGGCCCCCGCGACCGATGCCATTACCGCCACCCCGCTCGACTCGGCGCCCGCCAAGACGACGCCCAAGGTGATACCCAAGACGACCCCGGCGAAGAAGTGACCCTTGATTTTCTTGCGTCCAGAACGTAAGTCGCGCCGCGTGTTTCCACGGGCCCGACGGGGCCCCCCTTCCACAAGGCGCTGCGACGATGGCAAAGGCAAAGTTTGAACGGAACAAACCGCACGTTAACGTTGGCACGATCGGCCACGTTGACCACGGCAAGACGACGCTGACGGCGGCGATCACGAAGTACTTCGGCGAGTTCAAGGCCTACGACCAGATCGACGCG
>WGNF01000008.1 GCA_016124615.1 Paracoccaceae bacterium
CCACGGCGCTTCTAGACCGTCTGACGCACCACTGCGAAATCATCGAAACCGGCAACGAGTCCTGGCGCTTCAAAAACCGCGCCTGACCCGCCTCCACTCTGTGATCAGTTCCGTCGGCTCAGGCCCTGATCTCCACGCCGCATAGAGGGGTCAATTTTGGACGCCGATAGGGGGTCAGTTTTGCGAGCCGATTGACAGTTTGGCGTGAAATCGCGATCGGCAGCAAGGGAATAGGCGCGCGGCGCGAGCGCGTTCACCCCAGGCAGGTCCTGAGTTACAGGATCAGTCTCCCGTCTCTCGAACAACAGCGCCGCATCGTCCAGCGTCTGGACACGGTCGCGGCGCTGGTGGCGGAACGCCGTCGCGCCATCGAAGCTGCCGAACGGGAAACCCAAGCCCTGCTACTGAAAGCCTTCCAACGCGCCATCGACGGCGCGCCACTGCGCCCCATGTCCGAAGTCGCCCCCTTGGTGCGCCGCCCAGTCGAAATCGACCTAGAAGGCACCTATCCCGAACTTGGCGTCCGTTCCTTTGGAAAAGGCACGTTTCACAAACCTGATCTACCGGGCGCGGAAGTAGGCAACAAGAAGCTGTTTCGCATCGATGCTGGTGACCTACTGTTCAACATTGTCTTTGCCTGGGAAGGTGCAGTGGCAGTCGCTCAGCCGGAAGACGATGGTCGCGTTGGATCGCACCGTTTCCTTTCGTGTGTGCCAGCGCCGGACACGGCGACCGTGGAATTCCTTCGCTTCTACTTTTCAACACGCGAGGGCCTGCAGAAGCTGGGCGAAGCGTCGCCCGGCGGGGCGGGGCGAAACCGAACTCTCGGATTGAAGAAGCTCGAGGACCTGGAAGTGCCCGTTCCCTCAATCGAGCGCCAACACTGGTTCGACTGCCTACAGACACTGGCACGCGAAGCCCGCGCCATCCGCGCAAGCACGGCAAAGGATGTGGACGCACTGATACCGGCCATGTTGCATGATTTTTTCAATGCTACGACTGCCGATTAAGTTCGGCCACCGTTAGGTTCCGTTGACGACGCCGGATGGCCAAAGCTTCGTCTCGGGGTTTGGAGTCCGTTTCCCGGTAGGAAGATCGAAACGGACCAATCCATCTTTTCGATTGGCCGCAACGATTTTGTTCAGGTGTGTCGTCCGCACGGGGACCTGCTCCATGACCTCGCTGGCGAGCGTGCTGAACGCAATTCCCGGGCGTGCAGACACGGTGCGGAGCATCAGATCAGCAGCCCAGCCCATGTTCGCAGAGCATCCAACCCCATCACGACCGGTCTCAAAAGCAATGATCTGATCCTCTGGAAAGAGCTGCGACTGCCCGCTTTCCTCGGTCTGGATGGCATGTCGCGTGCGAACTGCCTCCTTCTCGACCTTTTCTTGAACCGTCCGGAAGACCTCGACACCGAATCCGCTATGCGTGCCAAGGATCAGACGCATCTTGATCCTATCCTCGCGCGGCTTTCGGATCGCCATGTCCGTCAGATAGGTCGCAGCCCTCGCTTCTTTCATCTTGGCCTTAAGAAGCTGCAAGATTTTCGTCTCGTTGGAAGCATCGGGCAGCGCCTCGAATGTTGCTTTCCAAGCAGGGTCCGCAAGAAACCGTCCTACGGATTCTGCGACACCATCCCAACCAGCATGACGGTTCACCTCCTCGGCCATGAAGTTGAACAGGAACTCACCATTCAGCGCTCGCAGGAAATCAAAAACCTTGCTGGATTCGACATTCCAACCCGTGGGGTCGATGAACGTGAAGGTGAAGCCGTCGCGGCATGCACTGCGGATACCATCGAGATTGTCTTCGAAGGATCCCGAGAACACCTTGATGTCAAACTCGGGTTTCTGCGCCGCGAACTGCGTAAGCTTCGCGACAGATGCCGGGTTTCGTTCGCAGAACCGGAAACGCACCTTGAGGCCTGGCCGCCCCATTTCAAGCAATGACTTGCGCACTGTTTCAAGCGTCTCGATGGCTTGCGAAAACGAAGCATCCGAATACAAGTTCGTGTCCGACACGCGCCAAGGTCCGGCGAATGCATCAACGAAATTGAAAACCGGTGATCTTCCCTGAAAGAGCTTGTAGGCGGCGGACTCGAGATACTTGTTAAGAAACAAATGCTTGATGAATGACTGCTCACGTCCTTGGTAGTTTTCGATCCGAGGCGGCATCAAGCTTCCTCTGGCTGCAGGGCGCGAATGATTGGTTCGGGGACGATCTGCCAAGGAAAGCCGTTCCACTCTTCGCCGTCGAGCAGACGCCCACCCGACTTCGGCCGTGCGCCACCCCACTGCTTGAAGAAGAACGCCACGTCGTCACGGTCGCAGATGTCACGAAGATGGCGTGCCCAGCTTTCGTCCATGGGCCGAGCCCGAGGCCCGCTCTCCCCCCCGACGATGGCCCACGCGACACCCCGCAGATCAACATCCCCGATCGGCCCGAGCAGTGGCTCGAACGAAATGAAGCGTGCGTCGGAATTGATCTGCTTCAGGTGCTCGATCCGACTCGTGTGCGCGGCGTCCTCAACCGAAACGCCGAGCCAGATGTGGCGAGGGACCGGCCCTCCGTCATACCGCTTCCGAACGTAGTTGCGCATGAGCGAGCTTCGCTTGGTCAGCACCTGGTAGACGTGCCAGTCCGCCTGCTCCATGGCATCGAACACCGCGTCGATAAATTTTCGTTCGATGTCTTTGTGGAAGAGGTCGCTCATCGAGTTGACGAAGATCATCCGCGGCTTTTTCCAGAGCACGGGCTGCTTCAGCCTCGATGACCAGAGTGTCAGGTCGAAGCCCTGCTCGTAAGGGTGTCCAGCAATCCCGCGCCAGCGCTCTGCGAACCGCTCGGCATAGCAATTGTCACAACCGGGGCCGACCTTGGTGCAGCCCGTCACCGGGTTCCACGTCGCGTCCGTCCATTCGATGTCTGACTTCTGGGCCAACTGCTCGCCTCACACTTTTTCCAAAATCTTAGCACGCGAATGACGCGGTACAAAGGACGAACAGCGACGCCGTCGGATTATGAACACCGGCGTGCCAAGGCAGCCACTTCGGTCCATTTGTTTGGTCTGTGTCTCGCCCGGAATCCAGTTGGACAGGCGAAATGATATGAAGGCGCGGGCGAAAAAAACACAGCCAAAGCAATGGCTTATATCTGTTTACCGTATCGTGCGCGGTTAACAGGTCCGGAGAATATCGGCCCGGAGAGAACGCTTTTCGGCCTTCTGAGGAATGTGCCGGTTAACAGCCCAACCCGCATAACCCCCGAAAACAACGGAAAAATCCGGCCGCGGCCGGATCGGGAGAACGCTTTCGCGAGGGCAAGTGGCGGAGCGAGAGGGATTCGAACCCTCGAGACGGTCTCCCGTCTACACACTTTCCAGGCGTGCGCCTTCGACCACTCGGCCACCGCTCCGTGACGCGGTGTTTACAGGCAGGGGCGCGGCGGTGGCAAGGGGGCGGGGCGAGAAATCGCCGCGGTTTCGACGCCTTACACCGTGATGCGTGAGCCAAGCTCCACCACGCGGTCGCGCGGCAGGTGGTAGAACTCGCTCGGGTCGGCGGCAAAGCGGCTGAGGCCGATGTACAGCCGGTCCAGCAGCCGGGCCACACCGGCGCGGGCGCCCATGATGACCTTGCGGCGGCCGAGGAAGAACGAGGTCGACATCACGTCGAATTTCAGCCCGACCCGACGCGCGAGGCCGAGCGCGCGGCTGAGGTTCGGCGTCTCCATGAAGCCGAAGCGCAACCTGAGGCGGGCAAAGTGGTCGTCGATGCGGGTGTATTCGACGCGCTCATCCTCGGCGGCCATCGGTACGCGCAGAATCTCCACCGTCAGCAGCACGTTACGGTCATGCAGCACGCGGTTGTGCTTGAGGTTGTGCAGAAGCGCCGCGGGCACGGCGGTCGGGTCCGAGGTGAGGAAGAAGGCGGTGCCATCGACCCGCTTCACGCTGGAGGAATCGGCGATCGAATGGGCAAAGCCGTCCATGTCGACCTTCTGCTTGCTTTCGCGCGCCATGATCAGCTGGGTGCCGCGCCACCAGGTCCACATGATCAGCGCGAAGGTGCACGACAGCGCGATGGGCACGTAGCCACCTTCGGGGATCTTCATCAGGTTCGACAGGAAGAAGGTGCCTTCGAGCAGGAAGAACGGAATCGCGCAGGGCACCACCAGCCAGAGCGGCAGCTTCCAGCCGCGCAGCGAGTAGATCACCGCCAGCGTCGTATCGACCAGCATGGCGCCGGTCACCGCGATGCCATAGGCCGAGGCCAGCGCAGACGAGCTGCGGAATGACAGCACGAAGGACAGCACCCCCGCCAGCAAGAGCCAGTTGACGGTGGGGATGTAGATCTGGCCGCTCTGTCGTTCTGACGTGTGTACGATCGACATGCGGGGCAACAGGCCAAGCTGGATCGCGGCCCGGGTCATCGAATAGGCGCCGGTAATAACCGCCTGCGCGGCGATGACGGTGGCGACGGTGGCGAGGCCCACCAGCAGCGGCAGCGCCCAGCCCGGCACCATCAGGAAGAAGGGGTTGTGCAGCGCGGTGGGATCGGCCAGCACCAGCGCGCCCTGACCAAGGTAGTTCAGCATCAGGGCCGGGAACACCAGGATGAACCAGGCCATCCGGATCGGGTTGCGGCCGAAGTGGCCAAGGTCGGCGTAAAGCGCCTCGGCCCCGGTCACGGCAAGGAAGACCGCGCCCAGCACGATGAAGGCGACGACGCCGTGGTGCTGGATGAACTCGATGGCGTAGAGCGGGTTGAAGGACAGCAGAACCTCGGGGTCGCCGATCACATGCACCAGCCCGGTCACGCCCATGACCAGAAACCACAGGGCCATGATCGGCCCGAAGGCGGCCGAAATCGCATGGGTGCCGTGGCGTTGCACGATGAAAAGACCGAGCAGGATGGCCAGCGTCACCGGCAGCACATATTCCCCGAACGCAGGCGCGACGAGGCCGATGCCCTCGACCGCCGACAAGACCGAAATCGCCGGCGTAATGACCGCGTCGCCAAGGAACAGCGAGGCGCCCGCGATGCCAAGCGCCAGCAGCCAGAGCGACCGCCGCCCGATAGCCAGCCGCGACAGCGCGTAAAGCGCCAGCACCCCGCCCTCGCCCCGGTTGTCGGCGCGCAGCAGAAACAGCACGTATTTCAGCGTCACGATCAGCGTCAGCGACCACAGCAGAAGCGACAGCACGCCGAACACGTCGAAGCGCGACACGCCCTGCTCGGCGACCGGGCGCAACGCTTCGCGCAGCGCGTAAAGCGGGCTGGTGCCGATGTCGCCGTAAACCACGCCCACCGCGCCAAGGGTCAGCGCGGCGATGCTGCTTTTGTGCGCGTCATGATCGGCGGGCGATTCGTCGTCATCGAATTCGGTGATATCGTTCCCGGCGGGGACGTCACTCAGCTTGCCAATCATGCGTTTTCTTCTCCGAGCCGCGTGGCCACCGGGGGCCCGCCGCATCCGTTGTTCCATCTCGTCGCACAGTAGCGCAAAGATCCGGCTCCGTGTTGCACGCCCGGAAACAGGCGCCGTGTGGCTAGGGTCATTCGACTCGCCCGACAGAGCCGCGGAATATGCGCGAAATCGTGATCACCGCAAGGGCGAATGCGTGCTGAGACCATCTGCCTCAGGGTTCGAGCACCAGGGACACGCGCCGGTTCTGCCGCCCCTTCTTCTCGATCTTGCCCAGGCTGACACGGCCGATCTCGCCGGTGCGGGCGACGTGGGTGCCGCCGCAGGGTTGCAGATCGACCTGCTCGGCGCCCTGCCCGATGCGGATCAGGCGCACCCGCCCCTGCCCCATCGGCGGCTTCACCGACATCGTCTTGACCAGACCGGGGTTGGCCTCCAGTTCGGCATCGGTGATCCAGTCTTCCGTCACCGGCAGATCGCGTTCGATCAGCGCGTTCACCGCCGCCTCGACGGCCGCGACATCCTCTGGCGGTTCGGGCATGTCGAAGTCGAGCCGCCCTTTTTCCGCGCCGATCTGGCCGCCGGTCACCGGCAGCGGGATCACCACCGACAACAGATGCAGCGCGGTGTGAACCCGCATGTGGCCATAGCGCCGCGCCCAGTCGAGCGTCTGCGTCACCTCGGTGCCGATCGGCGGCAGCGGCAGCGGGTCGGCGGGCACCAGCACGACGGCGCCCTCGTCGCCCTTCACCGCGGTGGCGATGCTCAGCTTCGGCGCGCCGGGCCAGGCGATCCAGCCGCTGTCGCCGGGCTGCCCGCCGCCGGTCGGGTAAAAGATCGATCGGTCCAGCACAAGGCCGCCCTCGGGCGTGTGGGCGACCACGGTGGCGGTGGTCTCGTCAAGGTAGGCATCGGTGCGAAACAGCGGCTCTGTCGTCATGGCGTCTCCTTGGGCGGCGCGCCCCGCAGCGTCTCGGGGTTGCGGATCCAGATGTCGCGTTGGGCAAAGGGAATCTCGAACCCTTCCTTGGCAAAGCGTTCGGCAATCTGGTGGTTCATCTCGTTGCGCACATCCAGCACGAAGTTCACGTCGCGCAGGATCGCCCGGATTTCGAAGTTCAGCGCATCCGCGCCAAATCCGGCGAAAAGAACGATCGGTTTGGGGTTCAGCACCACCAGCGGATGCGCTTCGGCAATCTCGCGCAGCACGCGGTCGACCTTGCGGGTGTCGGTGCCGTAGGCGACGCCGATCGGCACGATCAGCCGCCCGATGCGGCTGAATTTCGTCATGTTGGTGACGGTGCCGGTGATCAGGTTCGAGTTCGGCACGATCACGTCGGCGCGGTCGAAGGTCTCGATCCGGGTCGAGCGGACCGAGATGGACCGCACCGTGCCCTGCACGCCGCCTGCCTCGATCCAGTCGCCCTCGCTTACCGGCCGCTCGATCAGCAGGATGATGCCGGAAACGAAGTTCGACACGATGTTCTGCAAGCCGAAACCGATGCCGACCGACAGCGCCCCGGCGACGATGGCAAGGCCGGACAGGTCGATGCCCGCCGCCGTGATCGCGATCAGCGCCGCCAGCACGATGCCGATATAGCCCACCCCCACCACGATCGCGTTCTGGCCGCCAAGGTCGATCCGGGTTTTCGGCAGCACGGTCGCCTTCAATGCGCCCTGCACCAGCCGCGTCACGCCGTAGCCCAGCGCGAAAAGGATCGCGAAGGTCAGGAAGTTCGCCGGCGAGATGCGCGTGGTTCCGATCGAGAACCCCTGTGAAAACTGGGTCCAGAGTTCGGTCAGATCCGCCACCCGCGCGCCCCAGACCAGCGCGAAGACCGGCAGCAGCAGCAGCGTCAGCGCAAAGCCGATCAGCACTGGCAGCAGGCCGTCGTCATCGGTGGCGGGGGCGCCGGTGATCCAGCGGTAGACGTCATCCACCAGCCGCTGCGCCAGCACCAGCAGCCCCATCAGCGCCAGCGACAGCGCGGTGGGAAAGATCGCCGCCGAGGCGGCAGCGATGTAGCCCGCGGCGGCGAACAGCGGCGCCGCCGCGGCCAGCACCATCACCGCCCGCGCGATCAGCCCGACCACCTGATGGCGGTAGCTGGTGACAGCGTCCGCCTCGCCCGCGCTGGTGGCGTGCAGCTTCAGCAGCCGCCCCAGCCGGAACAGCGCAAACCCGGCGAGGGCGAGAATGGGAAAGCTGGTGACCGCGTTCGCGGCCTCCTGCTCGGTGCCCGGATGGATCAGCGTTCCGCGCAGAACCTCCAGCGCGACCAGCACACCCAGCAGCGTGGCGTGAAACCGCCCCTCGGTGCGCCGTTCGGGCGTCAGGTCCAGCACCGCGCGGGCGTCGGGCTGGCGCGGGAACATCTGCCCGCCCAGCCAGCGCGCGGCGAAGATCGTCAACCCCATCGGCGCCAGCACCCGCAGCACCGACTGGCCGACCATGCCCAGCAGCCCGGTGCTGGAAATCGCCTGCACCAGCGCCAGCACACCCAGGAACGGCAGCGCGATCTGCCCCAGCGAGGCCAGCAGCACCAGCGCCTGCACCCCGCGATCCGACGACCGGCGGCGCACCCAGGCGACGCCAAGGCCGATCCAGCGCTGCCCGCGCGCCAGCAGCACCAGCGCGAAGGCCAGATAGCCCAGGATCAGCGGCAGGTTGCCACCCAGTTCGGCGCGGCGGTTGTCGATCGACCAGGCATCGAGGATCTCGCCCCAGATCGAGGTGCCCGCGTTGCTGACCACCTTCAGCGCCGCGGGCCAGTTCGCCGGGTTCACCGGCGCGGGCGACAGATGCATCAGCGCGTCCGCCTGCCGGGTCAGTTGCACCTTGTCGATCTCGCGCACGATCCCGTCGGCCCGGCTGTAGGCCTCGTCGGCCGCCAGCCCCGGCGCTTGCAGCTTGGCCAGCTGATCGCCCAGCGCGGTGCGCCGCTGCGCGATCTCGGGCGCCTCGGTAACGCCTTCGGCGGGCGGCGCGCCAAGCGCCGCAATCTGGGTTTGCAGCGTAACGATGCGCGTCTTGTTGGCGCTTTGCGCGGCCTGAAACTGGCTGCGCCAGTCCACCACCGTCTTGCGCAACTGGTCGAGCGCGAGGTTGGTCGTATGCGCGTCCGAAATCACCGACTCGGCGTGGGTCGCGAATTTCTCCCACGCCGGATAGTCGGGTGCCGTGCTCTGATCCTGCGCCTGCGCGGCGACCGGCGGAACCAGCAGCAGCGGCGCCGCACCGAGGCAGAGAAAGACAAGCGCCGCGCGCAGAAGGAAGAGCAGTCGGGTCATCACCCCTCGAATACGCTCGGAAGGGCGCGGGGCGTCGCATCCAGCCAGCCCGGCACCGGTAACCCCTTTTCCCGCAGGAACGCCGGGTTGAACAGCTTCGACTGATAGCGCGTGCCGTAGTCGCACAGGATGGTGACGATGGTGTGCCCCGGCCCCATCTCGCGCGCCATGCGGATCGCGCCCGCGATGTTGATGCCGGACGAGCCGCCAAGGCAGAGCCCCTCGTCCGCCAAGAGGTCGAACACGATCGGCAGCGCCTCGGCATCGGGGATGCGCCATGCCATGTCGGGGGTGAAGCCTTCCAGGTTGGCGGTGATCCGCCCCTGTCCGATACCCTCGGTGATCGAGGATCCGGGCGAGTCGAAGGCGCCCGTGGTGTAGTAGCTGAAGAGCGCGGCGCCCTCGGGGTCGGCCAGACCGATCTTCACGCCCTTCGGTTGCAAGGCCATGCCGATCCCGGCCAGCGTGCCACCCGAGCCCACGGCGCAGACGAAGCCATCGACCTTGCCATCGGTCTGCGCCCAGATCTCGGGGCCGGTCGTCTCGATATGCGCCTGCCGGTTGGCCACGTTGTCGAACTGGTTGGCCCAGATCGCCCCGTTCGGCTCGGTCTTCGCCAGCGCCTCGGCCAGACGGCCGGAATAGCGGATGTAGTTGTTGCGGTTCTTGTAGGGCGCTGCGGGCACCTGCACCAGTTCGGCCCCGGCCAGCCGCAGCATGTCCTTCTTTTCCTGGCTCTGGGTTTCCGGGATCACGATGACGGTGCGGAACCCCATCGACGATCCGACCAACGCCAGCCCGATGCCGGTGTTGCCCGCCGTGCCCTCGACGATGGTGCCACCGGGCTTCAACTGCCCTTTCGCTACCGCGTCGCGGATGATGTAAAGCGCGGCGCGGTCCTTGACCGACTGGCCGGGGTTCAGGAATTCGGCCTTGCCGAGGATCTCGCAGCCGGTGATCTCGCTGGCCTTGCGCAGCCGGATCAGCGGCGTGTTGCCGATCGCGTCGGCCAGGTCCTTCTGAATGCGCATGAGCTTTTGCCTTTCTGACGTCGCCCCTTGATAGGCGGCGATGCCGGGGAACTCAAGCACGCGGGCCGCTCACGAAGCGGCGACAACCCCCGCCTCGGCGCGCAGACGGGCCCGGTTGGCGGCCAGCCAGTAGATCGTTACCAGCAGCGGCGCGATCTGCACCTCGCCACTGTCGACTAGCGCCATCAGGTCGTCGAAAGACAGCAGATGGGCGCGGATATCCTCGTGCTCTTCCGGCAGCCCGCCCATGCCCGCGCTGTCGTCGGGCAGATCGGCAAGGCCGACGTAGGAATAAAGATACTCTGCCAGCAACCCCGGCGAGGGGTAGTATTCCCCCGCCTTCAAGAGCACGCCAAGGGTGATCCCGGCTTCCTCCACCGCCTCGCGCCGCGCGGCCATTTCGGGCGTCTCGCCGGGGTCGATGCGGCCGGCGATCGGTTCCAGCATCCAGGGCTGCGGATCGCCGCGACCAAAGGGACCGGCGCGGAACTGCTCGATCAGCATCACGCGGTCGCGCACCGGGTCATAGGGCAACACCGTCGCGGCATCGCCCGACATGAAGACGGCGCGGCGCATCTCGCCCGACATCGCGCCGTCAAAGCGGCGGTGGCGCAGATCGAACTCTTCGACCGAAAAGAACTGCGCATAGGGTTCGGCGTGGTGCATCACGTCGATGTCGCCCGCCGCCGCCGCCCGCCGCAGGCCGGTCGGTGCCGCCACCGCCGCACGCAGCCGCGAGGCCGCGGTAACCAGCATCGCCGGATAGCGCCGCCACGCCTCGCCCGGCGGGACAGTGCCGAAGCCCTGCATGAACCGCCCGGCGGCCAGCACCGCCACCGCGCCATAGCGATCCACCCAATCCGCCAGCCGCCAGGGCGCGCCGGGGCGCAGCCGGTCGGCGCTGGCGATATAGACCCGCGCGGCGATGCGGGTGCCGTCGGCCTCGGCGGTGACCGCATGGGTGGCGTAGTCGAACCCGCCTTCGTAGAAGTCGAGCCGCTCGATATCGGTGGCGTCCAGCCCTTCGACGACCACCCCCGCCGCCTCGGCGCCCGCCCGCGACAGGATCATCGGAAAGGCGTGATCGGCGACCCAATGCACCGCGTGATCGGCCAGCCGCGCGGGCCGCATTGCAACCTCGCGCCCCAGCACCGCAGTCAGAAGCGGCGCATGGCACAGGGTGCCGTAAAAGAAGAAAGTGGTCCCGCTCACAGCCAGCGCCGACTTGTCCATTCGACAAACAGCCCCGCAACTGCGGCCCCGCCGACAAGGATCGCAAGGTCGGACGGGTTGGCCAGCAGCTTGCCGTAGTCGATCATCAGCCCGAACACCGCCTCGACCGCCTGTTGCGGCCCCTTGTAGCGGTGGTCGAGCGAGCGCAGGATCATCTCGCGCCCCGAGAAGGCCAGCAGCGAGAAGAACACCATCACCACCGAGGTGCCGATGCCCGAGCTGATCGCCGTGCTATAGCCGCGCCCGGCCATCTTGCCCATCATCAGCCAGCCCGTCAGCGCCCCGAACGCGGCGCAAATCTCGGACAGGAAGCCGAACGGCGTGCCTTCCGGCAGATAGGGCTTCAACGCCTCGGCAGCGACAAAGGCGAGCAGCGCGAAGGCGATCGCCGCGAACAGTTTGGGGGCTGTGGGCATTCAGACGGCCGGCCTTGTGATGGTGATCTGGGTCACGTCGCAGTTACCGCCCTCGAACGCCCCGGCGCAAGAGGTCAGGTAGAGATTCCACATCCGCCGGAAGCGGTCATCGAAGCCAAGCCGCGAAATCTCGCCCCAGCGGTTGTTGAAGGTGTCAGACCAGCGCCGCAGCGTCTGGCTGTAGCCGTCGCCGAATTCGATCGAGTGGCGAACCTGCAACCCGGCGCGGCGGACTTCTTCCCGCAGCGCGGCGGGGGAAGGCAGCATCCCGCCCGGAAAGATGTATTTCTGGATGAAATCAACACTCTTGCGGTAAATCTCAAAGCGCGCGTCCTGCACCGTGATGATCTGCAAGGTCGCGTTGCCGCCCGGTTTCAGGCGGTCGCGGACGGTCTGGAAGTAGGTCGGCCAGTATTTCTCGCCCACCGCCTCGAACATCTCGATGCTGGCGATCCCGTCATAGACGCCGCGTTCGTCGCGGTAGTCCTGCATCTTGATCTCGACCCGGTCCTGCAGCCCGGCCGTCCGGATGCGGTTCACCGCATAATCGTGCTGCGCTTTCGAGATGGTCAGGCCGGTCACCCGCAACCCGCGTTCGCGCGCCGCATATTCGGCAAAGCCGCCCCAGCCGCAGCCGATTTCGAGCACATGATCGCCGGGTTGGGCGCCCATCTGGTCCACCAGACTTTCGTATTTCCGGCGCTGCGCCTTTTCCATCGGCTCCTGCCCGCTATGGAACAGGGCCGAGGAATAGGTCATCGTCTCGTCCAGCCAGAGCCGGTAGAAGTCGTTACCCAGATCGTAATGCGCGGCGATGTTCTTTTTTGCCTGCCGCCGCGAATTGCCGTGCAGCCAGTGCCGCAGGTTCTCGAAGGCGCGCACCAATCCCATGCCCGGAAAGCCGTCGTACAGCGCATCGTTGCGGGCATGCACGAGGTCCATGAAGGCTTGCAGGTCGGGCGTTGTCCACCAGCCGTCCATGTAGGCTTCGAGAAAGCCCAAATCGCCCTCGCGGATCAGCCGCGCGAAAAGATCGGGGTTGTGCACCTCGATCGCCGCGACCGGTCCGGGGTGACGCCCGTCGGCGCGAAAGGTCCGGCCATCGTCGAGCACGAAATCGAGCCGCCCATTTTCAAGCGACCGCGCAACCTCGAACACCTGCGCGAAATAGCGCGGCAATCCCGGTTCGCCCTTGGCCGAAGCAAGAACACTCATCGCCACGCCCCCCGTTTGACCCTACATTCCCAAATGCGGGGCCGCCGCTCAAGCCCCTCGTTGCGCGTAGGCCGCCAGCGCCCGCGCCCGCCCGGCGTCAAGCGCCACCAGTGGTGCCGGATAGGGCGCCGCCGGGTCGAGCGCCCAGGAAACCGGCGCCGCCCGGAAATAGTCGCGCGCCTCGCGGCCGGGCTCGCGCGACAGCTCCGCGATGAAGCGGCGGCGGTATTCGCCGCTGGCGTCGAACTTGGCCGCCTGCGTCGCCGGGTTGAAGACGCGGAAATAGGGCGCGGCGTCGGGGCCGGAGCCCGCCACCCATTGCCAGCCCATCGCGTTCGCGGCCGGATCCCAGTCGATCAGGCACTCGGCGAACCACGCCAGCCCCACGCGCCAGTCGGTCATCAGGTGCTTGGTCAGGTAGGAGGCCGCGATCATCCGGGCCCGATTGTGCATCGTGCCGGTCACATACATCTCGCGCAGCGCGGCATCGACAAAGGGCTCGCCGGTCATGCCCCGGCGCCAGCGTTCGGCCTCGGGGCTGTCACCGCGCCAGGGGAAGGCGTCCCAGTCCGGGCGCCAGTTCCGCGTGGCGAGTTCGGGGAAATGGTGCATCAGGTGCCAGGCGAACTCGCGCCAGACCAGTTCCTTCAGGAAATGCTCGGCGCCCCGCGCGCCCTCGTGCAGCGCGCGCTGACCGGCGTGCCAGATCTGGCGCGGCCCGATCTCGCCCACCGCGAGGTTTTCCGACAGGCGCGAGGTCGCATCCCCGGCGGGAAAATCCCGCGCCTCGCGATAGCACGCGACCCGCGTGGCAAGGAAGTCCGCCAGCCGGTCCTGCGCCGCCGCCTCGCCCACGCGGGCGTATTGCGCCACGATGGCCCCACCGGCCCGCATCGCCTGCCCCAGGTGCCACTCCTCCAGCCGATCACCGTCGGGCCAGACGGCGGGCGGGCGCAACCCGGTCACGGGGGGCGCGGGCAGGGCGACGGGCCGACCCTTCACCGCATTCCAGTACGGGGTATAGACGCGGTAGGGGCCGCCCTGCCCCGTCGCCACCGCCCAGGGTTCGTGCAAAAGGAAGCCCGGAAAGCTCTGCGCGTCGATGCCACGGGCGCGCAGGGCCGCCTTGACGGCGCTATCGCGCGCCTTCGCCGCCGGATCGTAGAGCCGCCCCCACCACACCGCCGTGGCGCCGGTTTCAACGATGAGGCGGTCGAGCACCTCCTGCGCCCGGCCCCGCCGCAGGATCAGCCGCGCCCCAATCCGCTCCAGCCGCGCCGCGAAAGCCGCAACCGCCGCGCCCCAGCGCCATTTCGGCGCGGCGCCCAATGTCTCCACCACCTCGTCGCAAATCGCGACCGCGATCAGCGGCCGCCCGGTCGCCGCGGCGGCGGCCAGCATCGGGTTGTCGGCCAGCCGGAAATCGCGGCGGAACCACAGGATCATCGGCGGCGCGGTCATTCCCGTCCCTTTCGGCACGGGGCGGCCCCGTGGTTACAGCACCTGATCCAGCGCCCGGATCAGGTGGGCGATCTCATGGGCGCTGGTGTAGTGCACGAAGCTCATACGCAGCACGCCATGCACCAGATCAACGCCCATCGCCCCCAGCGGGCGCACGGCGTAGAAATCGCCGCCCCCGGCCATGATGCCGTGCGGCGCCAGCGCCGCCGCCAACGCCTCGCCCGGCCGGTCGCAGACCACGGCCACCGTCGGCGCCCGATCCTCGGCGCGGCGCGGGCCCAAGAGGCGCACATCGTTGCGCGCGGAAAGGTAGTCGAGCAGCGGTTGCAGCAGCCGCACCTCATGCGCGCGCATCAGGTCGTGCACCAGCGCGCCCTTTTCCCGCGCGTCCAGCGCGCCGCCGCCGTGATGCGCCGCCTGCACGTCGATGTAATCCGCCATCCCGGCGCTCGCCGCGATCTGGGCATGGTCCGGCCCCGCCGGGGTGAAGCGTTTGTAAAGCGTATCGCCGTTGAAGTAGTGGCCCTGATTGGGCAGCGATTCCCCCAGCGCGCGGCGGATCACCATGATGCCCTGATGCGGGCCATAGGTCTTGTAGGCCGAGAAAAGGTAGATGTCGGTTCCCAGCGCATCCACGTCGGGCAACCCGTGCGGCGCATAGCTGACGCCATCGACGCAGGTGACCGCCCCCGCCGCATGGGCGATGGCCACGATCGCGGCCACCGGGTTGATCTCGGCCACCACATTGGAGCAATGCGGAAAGCAGACCAGCTTGACCTTGCCGTCGGCCAACAGCGGCGTCAGCGCGGCCGGGTCAAGATGGCCAGTGTCGCGGTCGATGCCCCAGACCCGCACCTCTACCCCTTCGTCGGCCAGACGGCGCCAGACGCCGGAATTGGCCTCGTGGTCCTGATCGGTCACCACGATGGCGGCGCCCTTCGGCAACCATTTGCGGAACGCCTGCGCCAGCACGTAGGTGTTGGCACTGGTCGAGGGGCCAAAGCTGACCTCATCCGTGGCGACACCCATGATCGCGGCAAGGCGCGTGCGAGCCTCGTCCATCTCGGCGCCGGCCAGTTCAGAGGCGGCATAGGGCGCGTAGGGCTGCACCTTGCGTTCGCGGTAGAACCGCGTCAGCCGGTCGAAGACCTGCTGGCAAGGGTATGATCCGCCAGCGTTTTCAAAGAATGCCTGGCCCTGAAGGCTGGCTTGCGAGAAGGCCGGGAACTGGCTGCGGGTGAAGGAAAGATCAAGGTCGGTCATGCGGGAGCCCTTTGCAAAACAGAACGGACGCGCCCGGGAATGCCCTGCCCTTGAGGATGCGAGGCCCCCGGATTGGCAGGTCTTCCAGCCGAGCCGTTGCGCCCGACACCTGTCGAAACACACCGGCAGACCCCGCGCGAAACGCGGCGTCGCCGCCTTGGTAGCCTGCGGAACGGCGCCGGTAAAGCCCCGGCTCAGGCGTTGACGTCAACCACCACGCGGCCCTGCACCTGGCCTTGCAGGATCGCCGCCCCCAGCGCGGGCAGGTCGGCCAGCGTCGCGGGCCGGATCATCGCCTCCAGCTTTGCCATCGGCAGGTCGCGGGCGATCCGCGCCCAGGCCCGCACCCGGTCGTCATAGGGGCGCAGCACCGAGTCGATGCCCAGAAGGTTCACGCCGAGCAGCAGGAACGGGATCACCGTCGCGGGCAGCGCCGCACCACCCGCAAGGCCGACCGCCGCGACCGAGGCGCCGTATTTCATCTGCCCCAGCACCCGCGCCAGCATCGCGCCGCCCACCGCATCGACGCAGCCCGCCCAGGTTTCCGCCTCCAGCGGCCGCTTGGCGGTTTCGGCGAGTTCGGCACGCGCCACGATGCGGCTGGCGCCAAGCTTGCGCAGGTAATCCGCCGTCTCGGGCCGCCCGGTGACGGCGGCGACGGCGTAGCCCAGATGCGCCAGCAGCGCCACCGCGACCGAGCCCACGCCACCGGCGGCGCCAGTCACCAGCACCTCGCCATGACCCGGCGTCAGGCCGTGATCCTCCAGCGCCATCACCGCCAGCATCGCGGTAAAGCCCGCGGTGCCCACCGCCATCGCCTGTCGGGTCGTCAGCCCCGCGGGCAGCGGCACCAGCCAGTCGGCACGCACGCGGGCCTTTTGTGCGTAGCCGCCCCAATGCGCCTCGCCGACCCGCCAGCCGGTCAGCACCACCTTGTCGCCGGGCGCGTAGCGGGCATCGGCCGAGGCCTCGACCGTGCCGGCAAAGTCGATCCCCGGCACATGCGGCCAGTGCCGCACCAACCCGCCGCCCGCCCCAAGGCAAAGCCCGTCCTTGTAGTTCAGGGTGGAATACTCGACCGCCACCGTCACCTCGGTTTCAGGCAGGCGGTCCTCCCCAAGGGTCTGCACCGCGGCGTGGGTGTTCCCTTCCGCGTCCTTTTCAACAACCAGCGCGTTGAACATGGCATTCTCCTCAATCAAGGGTGTCGGGCAGGATGAACAGGTCGGTGTCGCCCGGCCGCGCCCCCGCCGCCGTCAGCATGGCGTGAATCTGGCCGCGGTGATGGGTCTGGTGGTTGAACATGTGCATGACGGTGAAGCCAAAGGGCTTCACCGTCTCGCGCCCCAGCGCCCCCGACATCCAGCGCAGATTGCCGCCCAGATCGCTGTCTTTCAACCCCTCGGCCCAGGCCCGGATGCGGCGGTCGGTCTCGACCCGGCGGGCAAGGGTTTCGGGCGCGTCGGGGAACAGATCGGGGCTGTCCGCGATGCCCGCTTCGGGGCGCGGGCCGCCCTCGAACCGGCTCATCCAGACCAGATCGGCCCAGAGCAGATGCGACATCGTCCGGGTGATCGAGCCGAAGAAAGCGCCGCGATCACGGGCCCGTTCGGCGGCGTCCAACCCCGCCACGGCCTGCGCCAGACTGGCGTTCTGCCACGCGTTGTAGCGCGCCATCAGGCGCACATAGTCGGCCGTCACCAGCGCCGCCCCGCTTGCCGTTGCCGTCATCTCACCGCTCCCTGCCCTGATCCCGGCGCCGGATCCGGCCCGGCCCGCCGCCCTTTTTCCGCCGGAGAGTTCGGCGCGGCAAGCCCCCATCGCCAAAGGATCGGGCAGACCGGGACGGCCCCACCGTCGCGGTGGAGGGCGTTCACAGAGCCGTGAACCGTCGCCCGCGCCGCAGGGACAACGGCCACGCCCTTGATCCGCAACGGCTTTCCTGACCTTTCGGACAGGCTGCCGCGGCCCGGAATCTGATTTCGCCGCAGAATAACTACTTGAGACGCTGTCGCCGCTAAACTAGCCTCATGCCCATAACAACTCCAACAACAGGGACGAAAATGAACATTCGCAACGTCATGGTGGCCGCCGCCGCGGCCCTTACGCTCGGTCAGGCCGCCAACGCCGCCGACCCCAAACTGACCGTGTTCGACTGGGCCGGGTTCGACCAGAAGAACCTCGTCGCCGACTATGTGACCAAGTACGGCGACCAGCCGACCTACGCCTTCTTCGGCGACGATGACGAGGCGTTCCAGAAAGTCTCCTCGGGCTTCAAGGTGGATATTGCCCACCCCTGCTCGCAGATGATCCAGAAGTACCGCGACGCGGGCCTGATCGTGCCGTGGGATACCTCGAAGATCCCGGCCTTCAAGGACATCGCGCCGCGCTTCCTGAACTCCAAGGTCTTCGTCGACAATGGCACGGTCTGGTACATCCCGACCGACTACGCCTATACCGCGACCCTCTACGATCCCGCCAAGGTTCCGGCCGAGGATGCGGCGACGCTGCAGGTCTTCGTCAACCCGAAGTATCAGGGCAAGGTCTCGCTGCCCGACAACTCGGATGACGTCTGGGCGCTGGCGCTGCTGGCCACCGGCGTGACGGACTGGACCAAGGTCGATGACGCGCAGTTCAAGGCCGCCGCCGACTGGCTGCGCAAGGCGCACAAGAACGTCGTGTCGTACTGGAGCGATCCGTCCGCGCTGAACCAGCTGATGCAGTCGGGTCAGGTCACTGTCGCCTGGTCGTGGAACGACTCGGCCACGCAGCTGAAGGCCGATGGCATGAAGGTCGTCTTCAACCGTCAGCCCAAGGAAGGCGCGTCGAGCTGGTTCTGCGGCTGGGTCCACATGAAAGACGCCCCCGGCGACGATCAGCGCGCCTATGACTTCGTGAACGCCTTCCTGTCGCCCGCCGCCGCGCGCGGTCTGCTGGACGACTTCGGCTATGCCTCGACCAACCAGGTCGGCGAGGCCACGATTTCGCACGACGAACTGGTGCAGCACGACATCGACCCGGTCACCGGCACCCTGCTGGCGCAGACCCCGCTGGACCAGAAGCTGCGCGATCGCATGGTGGAAGAGTTCCAGAAGATCAAGGCCGGCTTCTAAGCCACTGATCCGATGATCGGAAACGCCGCCCCCGCCGGGCGGCGTTTTCATTTGGCGATCCCCGACTGCGGCCTTGAGCCCGGCCCGCCACATGCCTATATTGGCTCTGTCCGGGGCAACCCGGACTATGGCGATAAACGCGCACGTAATAAGCGGATCGGACCCGGGGGCGGTACCCGGCGACTCCACCAAACACCCGGCATTGCGGGTCATGGGGTCGAAACAGGATCGACGAACGACTAAAGGTGTTAGCTTTTGCTCGGTGAGGTACCACCGTTATCGGTCCAAAATGTACAGTTGCCAATGACAACCGTGCTCCGGCAATGGCTCTGGCTGCGTAAGCAGTTCGAGTCGCCGAAAATAAGCCCTTGCGCTTAGCAGCGTAAGGCGGGGTTCGCAGGCACCTGGCAACAGAAGCCTGCACTTTCCGCCCGCGCGGCGCCCGTCTGAGTGGAGCCGCCGGGTGCAACCCTCGCCAAGTTTTCCCGAAGCGACCCGCGTCTTTGCCCGCATCGGCCTGATGTCCTTCGGCGGGCCGGCGGCGCAGATCGCCGTGATGCACCACGAACTGGTGGAGACCCGCGACTGGCTGACCGAGGCGCAGTTTCTGGCCGGGCTGTCGTTCTGCATGCTGCTACCGGGCCCCGAGGCGATGCAGCTTGCCACCTACGCGGGCTGGCGCCTGCACGGGGTGCGCGGCGGGCTGGTCGCGGGGCTCTTGTTCGTGCTGCCCGGCGCGGTGGTGATGCTGGCGCTGGCGGCGGGTTATTCCGCCTTTGGCGCCGTGCCGACGGTGCAGGCGGCCTTCCTTGGCATCAAGGCCGCCATCGTGGTGATCGTCATCGACGCGCTGCGCCGCGTCGCCCGCCGGGCCCTGACCGGGCGGGCGCAGCGGATCATCGCGGCGCTGGCCTTCGTCGCGCTCTTCGCCTTTGCCATGCCGTTCCCTGCGGTCGTGATCCTCGCCGGGCTTTACGGCGCCGCAACCGCGCCCACCTCGGCCACCCGGCCGCCACCGGTGCCGCTGCGCCCGGCGCTGCGCATGGCGGCGATCTGGGCCGCCGTCTGGCTGATCCCGCTGGGTCTGCTGGCGGTGCTGGAACATGGTCTGCTGACCCAGATCGGCGCCTATTTCGCCCGGCTCGCGGTGCTCAGCTTTGGCGGGGCCTATGCCCTGTTGGCCTGGATGGCGCAGACCGTGGTGGCCGATTTCCACTGGCTGACCCCGGCGCAGATGGTTGACGGTCTGGGCCTGGCCGAGACGACGCCGGGGCCGCTGATCCTGGTGACCGAATTCGTGGGCTACCTCGCCGCCGCCCGGCATGGCGGTGCGTGGGGCGGCGTTCTGGGCGCGCTGGTCACGCTCTGGATGACCTTTGCCCCCTGTTTTCTGTGGGTTTTCGTCGGCGCGCCCTGGATCGAGGCGATCACCACCCGGCCCCGCCTGACCGCCGCGCTGAACGCGGTGATGGCCGCCGTGGTCGGCGTCATCCTGAACCTGTCGCTGTGGTTCGCGCTGCATGTGGCGTTCCACGCGGTCGGGTTGTTCGCTTGGGGGCCGCTGCATGTGCCGCTGCCGCAGCTTTCCAGCGTCGATTGGCGCGCCCTTGCCCTGACGGCGCTGGCGGCGGTGATCGTCCTGCGGTTGCGCTGGCCGCTGCCGGTGGCGCTGGCCGTCGCGGCGGCGATGGGGCTGATCGGCGGGCTTTGAACGGGGGGCGAAAAACCCCGGCCCGGCCCCTTCCCTTCGGATTCGAATCCCCTATGCTGACCGAACTGCGGCTGCGAAAGGCTTTCTGATGACCCGTTCCATCGACTACGGAAATCTGATGCACCGTGCGATGCGGGGACTGATCCAACAGGTGCTGACCGACGTCGCCGAGAATGGCCTGCCCGGCGCGCATCACTTCTTCATCACCTTCGACACCCGGCACAGCGGCGTGAAGATGGCGTCTTGGCTGAAGGATCGCTATCCGGCCGAAATGACGGTGGTAATCCAGCACTGGTACGAAAACCTGACCGTCACCGACGAGGGTTTCACCATCACGCTGAACTTCGGCAACCAGCCGGAACCGATGTTCATTCCATTCGACTCGGTGCGCACTTTCGTCGACCCCTCGGTTGAATTCGGCCTGCGGTTTGAAACCCATGACGATGACGACGACGAAGAGGATGACGACGAGGCCGACATGGCCGAAGAGGTCGAGGACGACGCCCCGCACAAGGATGCCGAGGTGGTCAGCCTCGACAGCTGGCGCAAATAGCTCGCGGTATGCGACGGTATGCCGATTGATTTTGCGATGCTGGACGGCTAAACCCCTCGCGACAGCGAGGAGGCTTGCCCGATGACCGCGACCCGCACCGAAACCGACAGCTTTGGCCCGCTTGAGGTTCCCGCCGACAAGTATTGGGGGGCGCAGACGCAGCGTTCCATCATCAACTTCCCGATCGGCTGGGAACGCCAACCGGTGAAGATCATCCGCGCGCTCGGCGTGATCAAGAAGGCCTGCGCGCTGGTCAACATCGACCAGGGCGATATTGCGCCGGAACTGGGCCAGGTGATCGCCGCCGCCGCGACCGAGGTGATCGAGGGCAAGTTCGACGACAACTTCCCGCTGGTCGTCTGGCAGACCGGGTCGGGCACCCAGTCGAACATGAACGCCAACGAGGTGATTTCGAACCGCGCGATCGAGATGTTGGGCGGCGTCAAGGGCTCGAAAAAGCCGATCCACCCGAACGACCATGTGAACATGGGGCAATCGTCGAACGATACCTTCCCCACCGCGATGCATGTGGCCATCGCCATGCAGGCGCGCGACGTGCTGCTGCCGGGGCTGGAAAAGCTGCATGCCGCGCTGGCCGCCAAATCCGAAGCCTTCAAGGACATCATCAAGATCGGCCGCACCCATACGCAGGACGCGACGCCGCTGACGCTAGGGCAGGAGTTTTCGGGTTATGCCGCGCAGGTGGCCAAGGGCATCGCGCGGGTGAAGATGTGCCTGCCCGACATCTACGAACTGGCGCAGGGCGGCACTGCCGTCGGCACCGGGCTGAACACCAAGCATGGCTGGGATACCCGTGTGGCCGCAAAGATCGCCGAGATCACCGGCCTGCCCTTCGTCACCGCGCCCAACAAGTTCGAGGCGCTGGCCGCGCATGACGCGATGGTCATGTTCTCGGGCGCGCTGAAGACCGTGGCGGCGTCGCTGTTCAAGATCGCCAACGACCTGCGTCTGCTGGGCTCCGGCCCCCGCTCGGGCCTGGGCGAGTTGATCTTGCCGGAGAACGAACCCGGCAGCAGCATCATGCCGGGCAAGGTGAACCCGACGCAGGCCGAGGCGCTGACGATGGTCTGCGCCCATGTGATGGGCAACGATGCGGCGGTGGGCTTTGCCGGGTCGCAGGGGCATTTCGAGCTGAACGTCTACAACCCGATGATGTCCTATAACGTGTTGCAGAGCATGCAGCTGCTGGGCGACGCGGCGGGCAGCTTCACCGACAACATGGTGGTCGGCACGCAGGCCAACACCGCGCGGATCGACAGGCTGATGAAGGAATCGCTGATGCTGGTCACCGCGCTGGCGCCCACCATCGGCTACGACGCCGCGACCAAGGTGGCCAAGACGGCACACAAGAACGGCACCACGCTGCGCGAAGAAGCCATCGCGCTGGGTTATGTCGATGGCGAAACCTTCGACCGCATCGTGCGGCCCGAGGATATGGTGGGGCCGAAGGGCTGACATGGTCGAGATCGTCAACCTCAACCACGCCCGCAAGGCGCAGGCCCGCGCCAAGGCCCGTGCCACCGCCGAGGCGAACGCGCTGAAGTTCGGCCGCAGCAAGGCCGAACGGGCGCTGGAGCAGACGCAGGCCGACAAGGCCCGCGCCGCGCTCGACGCCCACGCGCGCGAGACTGAATGAACGGCCGCCCGGTCAAGCACTCGCTGACGCTCGCCGGGCACCGCACCAGCGTTTCGCTGGAAGCCGCGTTCTGGCAGGCGTTCCGCGAGATTGCCGCCACGCGCGGACAGGGGATCAATACGCTCGCGGCCGAGATCGACGCCGCGCGCGGCGATGTGGGGCTGGCGTCAGCCATTCGGGTTTTCGTGCTGGATGCGGTCCGAACCAAATCTTCGCCGAAGATTTGAGCTGATTTTACTGCGAAAAATCGCCCTTTAACGGCGGCGGATATCCAGCCAGATGCCGTCTTTCGCCCGCACCGTCAGATGCGCCACCGGCACCGGTTCGCGCCCCGCGACCGGGGCGAACCGGAACGCCCGCACCAGCAGGGCCAGCAACAGTGGCCCCTCGACCATCGCGAAACCCGCCCCGGTGCAGACCCTTGGCCCGGCCGAGAACGGCATGTAGGCGTCACGGGCCGAGGCACGGCAGGCTTCCGTCTGCCAACGGTCGGGGTCGAAGGCATCGGGATCAGCCCAGAACCTTTCGTGCCGGTGCAGGTGCCAGGGGCTTAGCACGATCTGCGCGCCGGGGGCGACCGGGCGGTCGCGCATCACCTCGGGGCAGCGGTTTTCGCGCACCATCATCGGCACCGGTGGATAAAGCCGCAGTGCCTCGCGGAACACGTCGCGGGTGAACTTCAGCTTCGACAGGTCTGAAAACGCGACATTTTCCCCGAGCGTCGCCGCTTCGGCCGCAACCCGATCCTGCACCTCGGGCGCGCGTGCCAGCAGATAAAGCGCCCAAGCCAGCGCCGAGGCCGAGGTTTCATGCCCGGCCAGAAAGAAGATCGCCACCTGATCGACCATCTCAGCCGTTGCGAACCGCTCGCCGGTCTGCGGGTCGGCGGTGGTCATGATCTTGGTCGCCAGATCGTCGGGCGCGGTGCCGGCCGCAATCGCCGCGGCGCGGTCATCCGTCAGCCGCGCGATCAGCCCGCGGATCGCCCGCGCGGTGGCCTTGGTCCGCCGCCGGTGAAAGCGCGGCACCCAGGCGGGCACCGGCAGGAAGGCAGCAAGATTCAGGATCGGTTGCGTCCGCTGATAGTCGCGGAACTGGGCGAAGACCGCGGCGGCCACCGCATTCTCGATCGGGATCGAAAAGAGGGTGCGAAAGATCACGTCGGCCGCCGCATGGCTCATCGGGGCCTCGACCTCCTGCACGCCCTCGCCCAGCCGCGCCACCGCCGCCTGCCCGGCGGCCAGCATCGCCGGGAAGGCATCACGCAAGCGGCCGCCCTCGAACGCCGGGTCGATGATGCGGCGCTGGCGCTTCCATTCCTCGCCGTTGGTCACGAAGACCGAGCGGCCCAACAGCGGGCGCAGCCCCTCGCCGATCCGGTTCGATTTCGGAAAATCATCCGGCCGCTCGTTCAGCACGCGGGCGATCAGCGCCGGATCGTTGCACAGATAGCTGCGAAAGAACGACGTGCGGAACTCGGCCATCCAAGCGCGGTACAGCCGCGCCGGTTGCGCCGACAGGATGTCTTGCCGGAAAAGCCGCAGATAGCGCCAGAGCGAGACGCGATCGGGGCGCGGCGTGGGCTTGGGCGGGATCATGCCGCGCGGCTCGTATAGCGCGACAGCGGCCGTTCGATCCGGCTTTTCGAGGCCGCGCGACCCGCATAGCGCGCGGCCAGCGTCAGCGGCCCGGCGGTGATGCGGAAATAGTCGTAATCCCTCGGCCGGTCGAAGGCCGAGAGATACTGGAAATGCAGCCGGAAGAAGCGCCAGCGCAGCGCCCGCCAGCGTTCCGGGCTCAGCGTCTGGGTGAAGGCGGCCGAGATCACCAGCGGCCAGCGCCGACCCCCCGGCGCCACGCCCGACACCGCCACCGGATCGCAAAGCGAAAACGCCGCGCCATCGCCCGGCGCGGTAACATCGACCCATGTCAGATCGTCGCGCGTCGAAAGGAAGGCCAGATCGTCGCGCAGCTTCCACGCCGCAGGCAGGAAGGACACCATCGGAATGACATGGCCCAGCGACAGGAAGGCCAGCACCGGCCCGCCGGCCGCAGGCCCCTCGCCCGCGCGCAGAAGGTCGGCCAGCACCCCCACCGCCAGATGCGCGCCCGAGGAATGGCCGACCACCAGCACCTCGTCCACCTCGGTGCGCAAAGCCTCGGCGATGGACTGGCGAAACACCACCATCCGCGCCGCCAGATCGGCGGGCAGCGCGCCCCGTGCCTGCGCGGTATGGGCGTAGTCGTGCATCAGGTAATAGGCCAGAAAGCGGCCATCCAGCGCCCGGAACCAGCGCAAGCCAAGCGGCACCACGGCCAACCCGACAAGAACGGCCACTGCCAGCGGGGCCAGTTTCGCCACCAGCGCGCCCGCCGCCAGCCCGGCAAGGCAGGTCAGGCCAAGCTGAACCAGCAGCATCACGATGGGATAAAGCGCGGCGAGGATCGGCCCCTTGCGCAGCCGCATCAGCCGGAACAGCGCGCCCGAGCCGATGTAGACCCAGGCCGTGCGCGCCAGTTGCAGATAGGTCGCCGGGATCCCCTGTGCCATCGAGCCGCGCACGATATCGGCCCAAATCAGCATCTCGACCTCGGCCTGCACCGAAGCACCGTCGATTTCGGCCTGCACCTGCCAGCCATAGGCGCCCCGCCCCTGCTTCGGGCTCAGCGTCAGGTGATAGCCAGAGATCTCGGCCTGCGCGGCGCCTTCCTTGCGGTACATCTCGCGGTAGCGGCGCGCGGGCACGGGGTCGTAGCCGGGGATGTAGAACACCCGCCGCCGCGCCACCTGCCCCGCCGTCTTGTCCGCCCCGATCATGGCGCCAGCATAGGCGGCAATTCCGGCGAAAATAAGGGGCTCAGCCGAGCGCGGAAAGGCCGGGGAAATGCTCCAGCAGCCAGTAGGAGAAGCTGGAGAACCCGCCCGTCAGCATCAAGAGCCCGATGGTCCAGAGCAGAAGGCCCATGAGCCGCTCGATCCGCTCCATCCGCGCCTTCATCCAGCGCATCAGCCCGGCCAGCCGCGGGAAGAACGCCGCGACCGCCAGAAACGGCAGCCCCAGCCCCAGCGCATAGACCGCCAGCAGCAGCGTGCCCCGGCTGACGCTGGCCTCGTTCGCGGCCAGCGACAGGATCGCGCCCAGTTGCGGGCCGATGCAGGGGGTCCAGCCAAAGGCGAAGGCGAGGCCGAGCACATAGGCGCCGAAGGCCGACCCGCCGCGGTCGCCAACGTCCAGCCGCGCCTCGCGGTTCAGGAAGGGGATGGTGATGACGCCCAGAAAATGCGCGCCAAAGACCATCACGATCAACCCCGACAGGGTGGCGAAGATGGTGGAGTTCTTCAGGAAGAAAGCGCCAAAGGCCGAGGCGGTGAAGCCGAGGAACAGGAACACCGTCGACAGCCCCAGCACGAAACAGAGCGCCGGAACCATCGGGCTGCGGCGGGTCGCTTCGGCGCCGTTCAACTCGGCGATGCTGATGCCCGACATGTAGGCGAGGTAGGGCGGCACGATCGGCAGCACGCAGGGGCTGAGAAACGACAGGATGCCCGCGCAAAGAGCGATGAACATGGCCGGCAACAGCCCGGCGTCGATCAGGTCCAGTCCGAACATGTGCATCCCCTTTGCCGCCGCATAGACGATTTCGCTGCCTCCGTCACGAGGCCAATGCGTCACAACGGCGTGGACGCAGGCTCGTGATCGGCCTATCAGGCGGCGCATGGAGTGGGATGCCGAAGTCGATGCCGCCGGGCTGATCTGCCCCCTGCCCGTCTTGCGCGCGCGCAAGCGGCTGTTGTCGCTGCCGCCGGGGGCGGTGCTGCGGCTGATCGCCACCGACCCCGCCTCGATCATCGACGTGCCGCATTTCTGCGCCGAAGCGGGGCATGCGCTGCTTGGGCAGACCGAGGAAGGTCCGCATCAGGTGTTCCTGATCCGGCGGGGGTAAGGAAAAGGCGCCGGGAACCCCGGCGCCTTCCAATCTTTCAACCGTCCGCCGGATCAGCGGGCCAGCGACCACCAGCCGCGCTTTTTCGGCTTCGGCTCGCCGTCTTCGGCGACCTCCGGATCGGGGGCGGGTTGCAGCGCCTCGGCCACCGTCACCGTGTCATCCGCCATCGGCACAGCCAGCGGGGCCGCCGCTTCGGCGACCTCGGCCACCGGCGCGGGCGCGGGCATTTCCGGCGCGGGCGCGGGCGTCGGCGCAGGCGCTTCCGCCACCGGTTCCGGCGCGGGCGCCGGTTCCTCGGCCACGGGTTCCACCGGGGCCTCGGCCACCACCGGCGCTTCGGCGGCAGCTTCGACCGGGGCCGCCGGTTTGCGTGCGCGGCTGCGCGGGGCGCGCTTCTTCGGTGCCTGGGCTTCCTCGGCGACCGCTTCGGCCACGCCGCCTTCGTCGGCGGTCAGCTCTTCAACAGCGGCCTCTTCCGCCGCTTTCGGCTTGGCGCGGCTGCGGCTGCGGCGACGCGCGGGCTTGGCCGGGGCCTCGGCCTCTTCGGCCACGGGCGCGGCTTCGACCACCTCGGGTTCCGCAACGGCGGCGACATCTTCGCTCTCGTCGCCTTCGCCGTCGTCCTCGGTGCCGTCGTCGCCCTGCGCATCGGTGCCGCCCTCGGCCGGACCCGATGCGCCATTCTTGCGACGCCGACGACGACGGCGCTTCTTCTTCGGCCCGTTCGGGGCTTCGCCCGGCTCGGCCTCGGCAACCACCGCGACCTCTGCCACGTCCTCCGCTTCCGGCTCGTCCTCTTCGATCTCGACCTCGTCCTCTTCGACCAGATCATCCATCAGCGAGGTATCGACCGACACCACGGGATGCGCTTCGGGCACGATGCGCAGCGCGGTCTTGAACTTCTCGATCGAGAAATCGGGGCTGATCAGACTGGGATCGGCCTCGATGCGCACCGACATGCCATAGCGCAACTCGATCTGCGCGATGTGCTCGCGCTTCTGGTTCATCAGGAAGTTGACGATGGCGACCGGCGCCTTCAGCAGCACCTCGCGCGAGCGTTTGCGGGTCCCCTCTTCCTCCAGCTGGCGCAGGATCGACAGCGCAAGACTGTCATCCGAGCGGATCAGCCCGGTGCCGTGGCAATGCGGGCAAGGCGCCGTGGTCGCCTCCAGCATCCCCGGCCGCAGGCGCTGGCGGCTCATCTCCAAGAGGCCGAAGCCCGAGATGCGGCCGATCTGGATGCGCGCGCGGTCGGTCTTCAGCTTGTCCTTCAGCCGCTTTTCGACGGCGAGGTTGTTGCGCCGCTCTTCCATGTCGATGAAGTCGATCACGATCAGGCCGGCAAGGTCGCGCAGCCGCAGTTGGCGCGCGATCTCTTCCGCCGCTTCGGTGTTCGTCTTCAGCGCGGTTTCCTCGATCGAGCCTTCCTTGGTGGCCCGGCCAGAGTTCACGTCGATCGCCACCAACGCCTCGGTGATGCCGATCACGATGTAGCCGCCCGATTTGAGCTGCACCACCGGGTTGAACATGCCGTTGAGGTAGGTTTCCACCTGATAGCGCGCGAACAGCGGCATCTGCTCGTTGTACTGCTGCACCACCTTGGCGTGGGACGGCATGATCATCTTCATGAAGTCCTTGGCGACGCGGTAGCCTTCGGCACCCTCCACCAGAACCTCTTCGATCTCGCGCGTGTAAAGGTCGCGGATCGTGCGCTTGATCAGGTTGCCTTCTTCGTAGATCGGCGCGGGCGCGATGGATTTCAGCGTCAGCGCGCGGATCTCTTCCCAAAGCCGCATCAGGTATTCGTAGTCGCGCTTGATCTCGGCCTTGGTGCGCTTGGCACCGGCCGTGCGGATGATCAGGCCGGCGCCTTCCGGCACCTCGATCTCGCCCGCGATCTCCTTGAGTTTCTTGCGGTCTGCGACCTGGGTGATCTTGCGCGAAATGCCACCGCCACGCGCGGTGTTGGGCATCAGCACGCAATAGCGCCCGGCAAGCGAAAGATAGGTGGTCAGCGCCGCGCCCTTGTTGCCGCGCTCTTCCTTGACGACCTGGACCAGCATGATCTGCCGGACCTTGACGACTTCCTGGATCTTGTATTTCCGCGCCCGCGGCTTGCGCGGCTGGCGGATTTCCTCGGCGACGTCTTCCTCGGCGATCGACTCGATTTCTTCGTCGTTGTCGGCGGCGTGGTCGAGCGCGCGATAGCGGCGTTCGCTGCGCTCTTCGCCGGTTTCCTCGTGCGGCTCTTCGGCGGGCGCGGCGGCGGCCTCTGCTGCGGGCGCCTCCGGCGCGGCGGCCTCGATCACGGCCGTCTCTTCGGCCGTGGCATCGTAAAGCGCATCGGCGCCGCGATCCTCGCCCAGATCGACGACGTCCATGTTGCCGATCTCGCGGCTGGTGACGGCATCGCCGTTGGCGGCCTCTTCGGCACGCGGCTGCGGGCGCGGGCGACGGGTGCGTTCGCGGCCCTCGTCATCTTCCATCGCGCGGGCATAAGCGCGCTCTTCCTCCAGCAGCGCCTTCCGGTCTGCCGTCGGGATCTGGTAGTAATCCGGGTGGATTTCCGAAAAGGCGAGGAAGCCGTGCCGGTTTCCGCCGTAATCGACGAATGCCGCCTGCAGCGAAGGCTCTACCCGCGTGACTTTCGCAAGGTAGATGTTGCCGGCGAGCTGGCGTTTGTTGACGGTTTCAAAGTCGAATTCCTCAACCTTGTTTCCGTCCACCACCACGACCCGGGTTTCCTCCGGGTGGGTGGCATCGATAAGCATCTTGGTGGCCATGTTTGTCCATTGCACCCGGCGGGGCGAGAGCCGCGCGGACGGATCCGGGCGGGCGGCTCACAACGATCGGGTGACTTGTTCGGGCGAAGCGGGCCGTCGGACAGACACACCGATGCACCGAAGGGCGCCCGGTCGGGCGTCCCAGTCTCGGCTTCGGCAGGTCTGTGCAGCCCATCGCGGTTGTTCCAGGGCACCGATGTCGGCACCCGTCCTATCAGCCCGACGCGTCACCGACCGTCCGGGCAATTCATTGGTCTTGCGACCCATCGACCGACCGACTCCGATCGCAAGGGCAAGATGCCCGTCATCGGAATCAGCGGCGAAACTGACTCGGCGGGTCCGGTTCGGCGACACGGAACCCCCGTCCCGAGACTTTAGCGGGTCGCAAGAGGAAAAGACAATGGAAATTCTGCGCCGGGCATTCGCCTAATGCGCGAGCGTGTGGCTGATCATAAATCCGGCGGTGGCCACCCCCCCCAGCACGACCAGCGCCACCGCGACCGGCAGCAGAATGATCGGCAGCCGCTGCGCGAAGCTCTTGGGCTGGTGGCACTTGCCGCACACAGGCGAAAACATACGCGTATCATGACCACAGTAGCGGCATGTAACGCCGCGCACGTTCATCAATGCTGACATCGGCATCCCTTGGAACCGGCCCCAACGACGTTGAGTCCAGTTCGCCTCAACGCGAATCTCCTGTCCTTTAGTAAGCCCTCACCCCGGCCGAAAGTCCACCGTGCAGGCGCGGCATCCGCCGCAATCCCGCACTCCGTCGGCCCCATGCAACATCTTCAGGCGGTGGTTCCGGAATTGATGAACCTTTCGCACATCATTTGACAGGCGCGGGGCGTGACGCCCGATTCAGACGTAGTCGCCACGGCTCAGCCCGTACTTCGCCATCTTCTCGTTCAGCGTCCGGCGCGGCAGGCAAAGTTCCTCCATCACCGCGACGATAGAGCCCTTGTGGCGGCGCATCGTGTTGTCGATCAGCATCCGCTCGAACGCATCCACGTAATCCTTCAACGGCTTGCCTTCGGTGGTCAGCGCCGGGGCCGTCGCCTCGTTGTCTGCCATCAGCAGCGAGGCGATGGTGCCGGTGCCGCGGCGGTTCTGCAGCACCGCGCGTTCGGCGATGTTCACCAGCTGGCGCACGTTGCCGGGCCAGGGCGCCTGCAGCAGTTGCGCGGCCTCCTGCGCGGTCAGTTGCGGCGCGTCGCAGCCGTATTCCTCGGCGAACTGCTCGGCCATGCGGGTGAACAGCGTCAGGATATCCTCGCCCCGCGTCCTGAGCGGCGGCAGGGTGATCTTCAGCGCCGCCAACCGGTAGTAAAGGTCGGGGCGCAGCGTTTCTTCCAGCGTGCGGTCGGGCGCGTGTTCGTTGCAGATCGCGATGATCCGCGTCTCGGCGGGCAGCCCCTGTTCGTTGATCTGGGTCAGCAGGCGGGCCTGCATCCCCTGGCTCAGTGCCTCGATGTCTTCAAGGCACAGCGTGCCGCCCCGCGCCTCTTCCACCAGCGGCAGACCGCTGCCTTCCTCGGTCGGGCCGAAAAGCCGCGTCGCCAACGTATCCTCGGAAAACGCGGCGCAAGAGATGGTGACGAACTTGCGCCCCGCCCTTGGCCCCACCGCATGCAGCGCATGGGCCACCAGCGTCTTGCCGGTACCGGTCTCGCCGTCGATCAGCACATGCCCGTCGGCCTGCCCCAGATCGAGGATATCCTCGCGCAGGCGTTCCATCACCGCCGACGAGCCGATCAGCTTGCGCATCAGCACCGTGCCATCCGACAGCTCGCGCCGCAGCGCACGGTTGTCCAGCGTCAGCCGCCGCGCCTGCGTCGCGCGCTTGACCAGTTCGGTCATCCGATCCGGGTTGAACGGCTTTTCCAGAAAGTCGTAGGCGCCAAGCCGCATCGCCTCGACCGCCATCGGCACGTCGCCATGCCCGGTGATCATGATCACCGGCAGGCCGGAATCCATGCTCATCAGCCGCTTCAGAAGGGCCATGCCATCCATCCCCGGCATCTTGATGTCGCTGACCACGACGCCGGCGAAATCGGACCCGATCGCCTTCAGCGCATCTTCGGCACTGCCGTGGGCTTCGGTGTCGAACCCCGACAGCGCCAGCCACTGGCTGATCGACTGCCGCATGTCCTGTTCGTCGTCGACGATCGCCACTTTCATCGCACGCGCCATTACACCCTCACTCTGCTGCTTCAACGCCCGGCGTCAGTATGGGCAGTTGCACTTCGAACACCGCGCCGCCGCTTTCGCCGTTGCGCGCCGTCAGCCGCCCGCCCAAGTCCTTGACGATGCCGGACGAGATCGCAAGCCCCAGCCCGACCCCCTCGCCCGGCTTCTTGGTGGTGTAGAACGGTTCGAACAGCTGGTCGAGATTCTCGATGCCGTGGCCGTTGTCGCGCACCGTCAGCGTCGCCGTTTCGCCCGCCGACAGCAGGATGTCGATGCGCGGATCGGCCTCGCCCTTGGTCGCATCCAGCGCGTTGCGCAGCAGGTTGATGATCACCTGCTCGTAACGGATGCGGTCGGCCATCACCATCACCGGGGTGCGCGGCAGCGCCCGCGTAATTTTCACCGCGCGGGTTTTCAACTGCGGCTCCATCATCGACAAAGCCGTGGAAACACAATGCCTTGCATCCACAGGCTCAAACGCCTGCCCGCCTTTGCGGGCGTAGGATTTCAGCTGCCGGGTGATTGCGCCCATGCGGTCGATCAGGTCGTCGATGCGCTGGAACGACGACAGCGCCTCATCCGGCCGCTTGCGCAGCAGCAAGAGCCGCGCGCCCGCCAGATAGGTCTTCATCGCGGCCAGCGGCTGGTTCAACTCGTGGCTGACCGCGGCCGCCATTTCCCCCAGCGCGGCCAGCTTGGACGACTGCGCCAGCGTCTGTTCGGCAAGGCTCAGGTCTTTCTGCACCTTCTCGCGTTCGGCAATTTCCCGCTGCAGCCGAACGTTCAACTGGCGCAGTTCCGCCGACTCGCGCTGGAACAGCACCGACTGCGACACCGCGCGCCGCGACAGGATGTAGAAGGCCAGCGCCAGCAGGATGGCAAAGCCCATGATCTCCAGCGCCAGCACGGCGTTCACCTGCTCGCGGATCGAATCGTAGCGGGTGAAGGCGGTCAGCTTCCAGCCGCGGAACGGGATGGTGGACGAGTTCTGCATCACCGCCATGCCGCGCAGATAGGCGTCGGGGCGGGCCCGGGTCCAGTCGGCGGTGACGTTCCACGCCCGCTCGATCGCCGAGGGTGCATCGCGCGCCACCAGCGCATCCTTCAGCTTCAGGCCGCGCCAGCGCGGTTCGGTCGACAGGATGATCTGGCCTTCGCTGTCGGTCGCCACCACCGCATCGGAAAAGCCCGCCCAGCTGCGCTCGTACTTGCTCAGGTCGACCTCGACGACGATGACGCCGATGGTCGCGTTGGCCTGGCTCACGCTGCGCGAATAGGTGAACTCGAACCCGCCGGAATCGCGCGGGTTGACGGTGAACACCGAATCCTTGGCCCGCTGCGCCTCGAGGAACGAGGGCGAGGCCTTCAGGTTGGTTCCGATCCGGTTGCGGTCGGTCGAGGCGACGACGCGACCGTCATTGTCCAGCAGCACGATCGCCGCCGCGCCAATCTCGGCCTGCAACGAGATCAGGCGCTGCGAGGTGGCGGTGAAATCGGTGGTGGTCAGCGCCTCGATCAGCGCGGGGTCGCGCGACAGCAGAAGCGGCACCACCGATGTCCGCTGCAACTCGCTGATCACGTTGCCGGAATAAAGCGCGAGCCGCAGGATGGCCCGGTTGCGCGTCGTTTCGGTAAAGCGCTGGGTCAGCACATCATTGGTCATCAGCACAAGGCCGATTGCCACCAGCACCAGCACGCCGACGATGATCCGGGCCAGCCACGGCGGGCGCCGGACCGGCACGGGCGAAGGATCGTCGGAAGGATCGCGCGGTTTCATCGACGCAGATTACGCCGCGCCGCGCGCCGCCTCAAGCGCCGGGCGCTCAGGCCGGCGCCATGACGCCGAGCAGCGAGCGAAACAGCACCGCGCCATCGGTGCCGCCCTGCGCCGGGTCGATGCAGCGTTCCGGGTGCGGCATCATCCCCAGCACGCGACGGTTCGCCGACAGGACACCCGCGATCGCATCGACCGAGCCGTTGGGGTTGTCGCAATAGCGCAAAGCGACGCGATCCTCATCGGTCAGCCGCGCCACCAGATCGGCGTCGGCGGTATAGTTGCCATCATGGTGCGCGATCGGGATCGCCACCGTGTCGCCCTTGTGCCAGCCCGCGGTATAGGCGCTGTCGGCGGTCGCCACGGTCAGCTCGACCGTGCGGCAGACGAACTTCAGCCCGGCGTTGCGCATCAGCGCGCCCGGCAGCAGCCCGGTCTCTGTCAGCACCTGAAAGCCGTTGCAGACCCCCAGTACATAGCCGCCGCGCCCGGCATGGGCGACAATGGCCGCCGAGACCGGCGAGCGCGCAGCGATGGCGCCGCAGCGCAGGTAATCGCCGAACGAGAAGCCGCCGGGGATGCCCACGATGTCGGTGCCCGCGGGCAGTTCGGTATCCTTGTGCCAGACCCGGACCACATCGGCCCCCGCGGCCGCGAAGGCTTCGGCAAGGTCGCGGTCGCAGTTGGACCCCGGAAAGGTGATGACGGCGGCTTTCATGGCGGCGGCTCCCCTGTTGGCGGTGCAGATGCGATACCCCAGATCGACGCCCCGTTCCAGATCAAAGCCGCATCAGCGCAGCCGCGCCAGCGTGGGGGTCAGATCGCCATAGCCGGTAAAGCGCCGCTCATACGCCAGCCCCAGCCGCGCGGCGCAATCCTGCGCCTTGGCATCCAGCGCGGGGTCATCGGTCTGCGCCTGATAGACCAGCTTGGTGTAGTTGCCAAACAGCATGTCACGCAGCTCGGGATGGCGGTCGAGGCCCATCGGCTTCCAGACGAAGGCATCGAACTGCCGCACCAGAAAATCGGTCAGGTAGAAGGCGGTGAACTCGGTTTCGGCAAGCTCGGCAAAGGTCGCGTTGCCCTCGAAGAACGAATAGCAATGCGGGCCCTCGACCATCTCGACGCCCAGTTCGGCGCATTTCGCCTGCAACAGGCCGCCGGTGCCGCAATCGGCGTAGACGACGAAGATCGTCTCATAGGTCGCGCGATGCGTGGTTACCGCCGCCTCCACCGCCGCCGGAATGCGGTCGGGCCACAGGTGCAGGTTGGCGGGCAGGCAGGTCAGGTCCATGTGGTCCCAGCCGTTCGCCCGTTTCAGCGCCAGGATCTCATGCGCCAGCGCCCCGCAGGCCAAAAGCAGCACGCGCCCCTGCGGGCGGTCCAGCGGCAGGCCCGCCTCGGTCAGCGTGGTGTCGTCGGGTTCGACCATCTCAGCCTCCGGTCCTGGGGCAGAGGTAGCGATCCACCACCGCCTCGGCAAGGGTGCGGGCCGTCACCGCGGCCGCTGCGGGGGAAAGCCGGGCGATGTCGGTCAGTGCGATCAGCGCCTCGATCCCGGTCACCGCCGCCATTGCCGCCACCAGCGCCTCTGCGCGGTCGGGCGGCAGGGCGCCCGGCGCCTCGGCCAGCGCGTGGCGCAGATAGTCCATCCGGCGCGCGCCCCGCCGCTGTTCGGGCGCCCGCCCCTCGGCCGCAAGGTCGAGCGTGCGGGCAAGATAGCGGCGGAACTGCGCCTCGTGCGCCTGCGCCAGCGCGAACATGTAGACCGAGACGGCGATCAGCCGGTCGCGCAGCCCCTCGGCCCCGGCCACGACGGCCTCGTAGGGCAGCACCTGCACATCCAGCCCCGCCTCCAGCACCAGCGCCTGGGCATCGGGGAAATAGCGGTAGGCGGTGGCCTTCGAAATGCCCTGCTCGGCCGCCGCGGCCACCACCGTCACCGGCTCGTCCCGCGCCATCAGCGCCCGCGCGCCAGCCAGGATCGCCTCGCGGGTGCGGCGGCGCTGTTGCGGGCGGGTGGCGGGCGTGTCGGTCATGGCGGGGCGGCCTCCGGATGGCGGATTGTTATTGAGACTGCAGTCTCATTATGGTACTGCAGTATCACTTACTGCGACTCACCGGTCAAGGAGAATGACCATGCCAGCGACACCGCACCGCACCTATGACGTGCTCGGGCTTCTTCTGAAGTTCCGCGCGTTTCCCTCTGAAACAAATGGCAAATTCTGCCTCGTGGATTGCCTCGTCCCGCCCGGCCTCGGGGCACCGCCCAATGCCCATCCGGGTGAAGCCGAGTGCTTCATAGTGTCGGAAGGCCAGTTCGACTTCGTCATCGGCGAGACGACCCGCCGCGCTGGCCCCGGCGAGATCGTGGTGGTGCCCGAAGGCGCGTTGCACGCCTTCCGTTGCACCGGCACGGCGCCGGGCCGCGTGCTGATCGTGAACGCGCCGGGCAAGATGCACGAGGTCTTCTTTACCGGCGTGGGTCGGCCCCTGCCGGAAGAGACGACAGCGCCGCAGCCACCCGTCGGCCCGCCCGACATCGCCCGCGTCCTTGCCGTGGCCAGCGCCGCCGGGATGCAGATCCCGATCCCCGCGTAAGACGAAAAAGGGCCCCGCAAGGGGCCCTTCACACGCGCCATCCGGCATCGGTTCAGCCCACGGCGGCCTGGTTGTGCTTGCGCGCCATGAACTGCTTGGCGGTTTCCACCGCCACCGCCGCATCGCGGCAATAGGCATCGGCGCCGATCGCACGCCCGAATTCCTCATTCAGCGGCGCGCCGCCGACCAGCACGATATACTCTTCGCGCAGGCCCTTTTCCTTCAGCGTGTCGATCACGACCTTCATGTAGGGCATGGTCGTGGTCAGCAGCGCCGACATGCCCAGAATGTCGGGCTGTTCTTCTTCCAGCGCCGCCAGATATTTGTCGACCGAGTTGTTGATGCCAAGGTCGCGCACCTCGAAACCGGCGCCTTCCATCATCATCGCGACAAGGTTCTTGCCGATGTCGTGGATGTCGCCCTTCACGGTGCCGATCACCATCTTGCCCATCCGCGGCGCGCCGGTTTCGGCCAAGAGCGGCTTCAGGATGAACATCCCGGCCTTCATCGCGTTGGCGGCCAGCAGCACTTCCGGCACGAACAGGATGCCGTCGCGGAAGTCGTAGCCGACGATGGTCATGCCCGCGACCAGCGCCTTGGTCAGCACGTCATAGGGGGTCCAGCCGCGTCCCAGCAGGATGTTCACGCCCTCTTCGATCTCTTCCTTCAGACCGTCGTAAAGGTCGTCATGCATCTGCAGCACAAGTTCGTCGTCCGACAGTTCGGAAAGGATGATTTCTTGATCGTCGGCCATGACCTGCTCCTGCATTTCGCGTGTCGCGCCCTACATGCGTCCAAAGGTCCGGGGGCACTGTCCGGATTGCGACATGCGCCGTGTCATCCACGACTCGGGCCGAATTGGCGCGTCAAGGCAAGCCGGGGGGTGGCAAATGTTCCCCATTCGTTCTATCTTCATACGATGTCCGACCCGGCCACGATCCCGCCCCACCTGCGCCTGCGCGCCCGCGGCGCCACCTCAAACGCCGCCGGGCGGTTCGAGCCTGAAACCCGCGTGATCGAACCCGACGGCTGGGACCGGCTTGAGGATGAAGTGACGCTGCGCACCACCGTCACACTGGAACGCCCGCGCAGCGCGATCAGCCGCAACGCCTCGCCCGATCTGCCGTTCGACCGCTCGCTGAACCCCTATCGCGGCTGCGAACACGGCTGCATCTACTGTTTCGCCCGCCCCAGCCACGCTTACCTCGGCCTCTCGCCCGGCCTCGATTTCGAAACCCGGTTGATCGCCCGCCCCGGCATCGGCGCCGTGCTGGCGCGCGAATTGTCGGCGCGCCGCTACAGCCCTGCCCCGCTGGCCCTCGGCACCAACACCGACCCCTATCAACCGATCGAGGCCGAATACCGGGTGATGCGCGAGGTGCTGGAGGTGCTGTCTGCCTTCAACCACCCGGTTGCCATCACCACCAAGGGCACACTGATCGAGCGTGACCTCGACCTGATCGCGCCCATGGCGGCGAAGGGGCTGGCGCGTGTCGGCCTGTCGGTCACCACGCTGGATCCGGCGGTGGCGCGCGCGATGGAGCCGCGGGTGCCCGCGCCCGCGCGGCGGCTGGAAACCATCCGGCGGCTGACAGCGGCGGGGGTGCCGGTGCGGGTGATGATCGCCCCGGTCGTGCCCGCCCTGACCGATCATGAAACCGAGGCGATCCTGCAAGCCGCGCATGATGCGGGCGCCACCCGCGCCACCTATATCGTGCTGCGCCTGCCGCTGGAGGTCGCGCCGCTGTTTCGCGACTGGCTGACGGCGCATTTCCCCGACCGCGCCGCCCATGTCATGGGCCGGGTGCGCGAATTGCACGGCGGCAAGGACTACGACCCCGCCTGGGGCAAACGGATGCGCGGCGAGGGGCTCTGGGCCGACCTGATGGCGCAACGCTTTCGCGCCGCCACCCGGCGGCTGGGGATGGACGCACCCTCACCGCCGCTGCGCACCGACCTGTTCCGGGTGCCGCCGAAACCGGGCGATCAGCTCAGCCTCGAGTTCTGAACCGCCCATTCTTCCTGGCGGAAATACTCCCGGGGGTGTGGGGGCAGGCAGCCCCCACTCTGCCTCAGCCGCGCCGCCCCCGGCGTTCACGCTTCGGGCCACCGGCATCGTCGCCCGTGCCATCCGAGGCCGAGGAGAAGCCGCCCAGCTTTTCGGCGATCGTGTCCAGCGCCGGGCGCGGGCCGCGCGGGCGCGTCATCAGCGCCTCGCGCATGGCGCGCAGGTGTTCCGGCATCGTGCCGCAGCAGCCGCCGATGATCCGCGCGCCCGCATCGCGCGCCAGCACCGCATATTCGGCCATCAGCGCCGGGGTGCCGTCGTAATGGATGTGGCCGTCGTGATATTTCGGGATGCCCGCATTGCCCTTGGCGATGATCGGCCGTTCCGTGCCCTGCGCGACAAAGCCCAGAACGGTGCGCATCAGGTCGGACGCGCCGACGCCGCAGTTGGCGCCGAAGGCCAGCGGCGGATGCGGCAGTTTCTCGACCAGATCGACCAGCGCGGCCGAGGTCAGCCCCATCATCGTGCGCCCGGCGGTGTCAAAGCTCATCGTGCCGCACCACGGCATTCCGGCCAGCCGCGCGGCCTCTGCCGCGGCCTTGAACTCTTCGGCGGCCGAAATTGTCTCGACCCAAAGCACATCGACGCCGCCCGCTTTCAGGCCCTCGGCCTGCTCGTGGAACATCTCCACCGCCAGTTCATGCGTCAGGGTGCCCATCGGCGCCATGATCTCGCCGGTCGGGCCCATCGAGCCTGCCACCACCACCGGGCGGCCCGCCGCGTCGGCAATCTCGCGCCCCAGTTCGGCGGCGATCTTGTTCAGCTCATGGGTGCGGGCCTGCGCCCCGTGCAGCTTCAGCCGCGACGCATTGGCGCCAAACGAGTTGGTCAGGAAGATGTCGCTGCCCGCCTCGACCGCACCACGGTAAAGCGCGCGGATGTTGTCGGGTTTCTCGACGTTCCACATCTCGGGCGCATCGCCGGACGACAGGCCCATGTTGAACAGGTTGGTGCCGGTCGCACCATCGGCCATCAGCCAGTCGCGGGTGGCGAGAAGGGTGGAAAGCAGGTCGCTCATGTCGGCCCCTTGCGTGTAAACGGTGGCCGGGCCGCGTCGGCCCGACCGCCCTGATCTCGCATGTCACGCGATCGCAGGCAATTGCGCAATCCGCATGATCTTCATGCGGCAGACCGCGAAACCCCCGGCTCAGGCGCCTTTCGCCAGTTCGGCCTGCACCGCGTAAAGGCATTCGGCCCGCTTGGCGCGCACGGCGGCCATGTCGGCCTTGCCGTCCAGATCGGCCACCACATGGCGGATCACGTCCTCATGCCCGGCCTCGGTGAAGTCGGCCTTGACCACGCCCATCGCATAGGCCTCGGCCTCGTCGCCGGACTTGCCCAGCAGCGCCGCGGCCCACAGCCCCAGTGCCTTGTTGGCCCGGGCTTCGGCCTTAAACTGCATTTCGGCGTCATGGGCGAACTTGGCCTCGAAGGCGGTTTCGCGGTCATCGAAGGTCGGCATGGCATCCTCTCGGGTTCGTGATCGTCGACCCAGATGTGGGCGACCGGGCGCCGCGACGCAAGCCCCCGGCTTCGCCTTGCGACAACCTGCGCATTGGCCTATAGCGGGGCGAAGCGGGCGCATCCCCCGATGCGCGCGCCCCTCGGAGTTGACATGGCGCGGCGCAAGAAAATTTTTGAAGGCAAGGCCAAGATTTTGTACGAAGGCCCCGAGCCGGGCACATTGGTGCAGTACTTCAAGGACGATGCCGCCGCCGCCTTCCCGACCGAGCGCCGCGACACGATCGAAGGCAAGGGCGTGTTGAACAACCGCCTTTCCGAATTCTTCATGACCGGGCTGAACTCGATCGGCGTGCCGACCCATTTCATCCGCCGCATCAACATGCGTGAACAACTGATACGCGCGGTGGAAATCATCCCGCTGGAGGTTGTGGTGCGTAACTTCGCCGCCGGACCCATCACGACGCGCCTCGGCATTCCCGAGGGCACGCCGCTGCCGCGCCCGATCGTCGAATTCTACTTCAAGGATGAAAAGCTCGGCGACCCCTTGGTGACCGAAGAGCACATCATCGCCTTCGGTTGGGCCAGCCAGCAGGATCTGGATGAAATGGTGGCGCTGGCGCTGCGGGTGAACGACTTCCTGTCGGGCGTGATGATGGGCGTGGGCATCCGCCTTGCCGATTTCCGCATCGAGGTGGGCCGCATCTGGGAAGGTGACTTCCAGCGCCTGATCGTGGCCGACGAGATCAGCCCCGACAGCTGCCGCCTGTGGGACGCGCGCGGCATCATCTCGGCGGACGATCCGCCGCGCGAACTGGCCGGGCAGACCGACGCCTATACCGAACTTGCGCAACGGCTGGGCGTGCTGCCCACCAATGTGACCCATGCCGGCAAACCGACCCTGATCAACTGAAAGGCCCCGCGATGAAAGCCCGCGTCCATGTCATGCTGAAGGATGGCGTTCTCGACCCGCAGGGCGAGGCCGTGCGCCATGCCCTTGGCACCCTCGGGTTTTCCGGCGTCGCGGGTGTGCGGCAGGGCAAGGTGATCGAGCTTGACCTGACCGCCACCGACCGCATGGCGGCCGAGGCCGAGGTGCGCGCGATGTGCGAAAAGCTGCTCGCCAATACCGTGATCGAGAAATACACCGTCGAGATCGCCTGAGATGCTGGCCGCGCGGCTGACCGGCTGGCGCGCCCCGCTTGAGATCGGCCAAGCCCCCGACCCGGACTGCCCCGAGGATGGCGTGGTGCTGCGGGTGCTGGCCTGCGGCATCTGCCGGTCCGACTGGCACGCCTGGACCGGGGCCGACCCGGTCGACCTGCCCCATATCCCCGGCCATGAATATTGCGGCGTGATCGAGGCCGTCGGCCCCCGCGTTTCCGGCTGGCACCGCGGCGACCGGGTGATCGCGCCTTTCATCCTCGCCTGTGGCAGCTGCCCCGACTGCCGCGCCGGACACCAGACGATCTGCGCCACGCAGGCACTGCCCGGCTTCAATGCGCCCGGCGCCTTTGCCCAGTACGTCGCTGTCCCGCATGCCGACGCCAACCTTGCCCGCCTGCCCGAGGGGATGGACCCCGCCCTTGCCGCAGCCCTCGGCTGCCGGGTGACGACCGCCTGGCATGCGCTGACCGACCGCGCCGCACTGGCGCCGGGCGAGTGGCTGGCGGTGCAGGGCGCGGGCGGCGTCGGATTGTCGGCGCTGCTGCTGGGCCGGGCGCTTGGCGCGCGGGTGGTGATGGTCGACGTGGTGCCGGAAAAGCTCGCCTTTGCGACGACGCTGGGGGCCGATGCGGTGGTGGATGCGCGGGCGGGCGATGCGGCGGCGCAGGTTCGCGCCCTCACCGGCGGCGGCGCCGATGTGGCGATCGAGGCGCTGGGGATCGAGGCGACCACGGTGGCGGCGCTGCGCAGCTTGCGCAAGCGCGGCCGGATGGTGCAGATCGGCATGCCCGCGGGCGAACACGCCACGATGCGGCTGCCGATGGACGCGGTCTATTCCGAGCAGCTGGCGCTATTCGGCACGCGCGGCATGCCGGGCTGGCGCTACCCGAGCCTGTTCGCACTGATCGCGGGTGGCCATGTCGACCTGACGCCGCTGATCGCGCGGCGGGTGCGGTTGTCCGATGCCTCGGCCGAACTCGCCGCCTTCGACGGCCCGGCGGCGCCGGGCGTGGCCGTCATCACCGATTTCGCGGGCTGACCCGCGGCCCCGAGCTTTCGCCGAAACTGCGCGCTCAGGCGGCGGCGGTGGCGCTGGCCAGATCGCGGATACGCTCCACCATCGCCCGCACCCCGTTCGAGCGTTGCGACGACAGATGCTCGGTCAGCCCCAGCCGCCCGAGTTCGGCGGCCGCGTCCACCTGCCCCACCTCGGCCACCGTCAGCCCGGAATAAAGCGCGTGCAGCACCGCGATCAGACCGCGCACGATCATCGCGTCGCTTTCGCCCTGAAAGTCGAACCGCGCGCCGGGCCCCTGCCCTTCGACATGCGGCATCAGCCAGACCTGACTGGCGCAGCCGTTCACCTTGGTCGCGGGCACCCGGAACGCCTCGTCCAGCGCGGGCATGGCGCGGCCAAGCTCGATGACGTGGCGATAGCGGTCTTCCCAGTCGTCGAGAAAGGCGAAGGTGTCGGCAATGTCTTCGAAGGCGGGCGTGGCCATCGGCGTCTCCATCTGCTGACTTTCAGGTAAGGCCGCCGCGGCCAAAGGTCCAGTACCCGCGCAGAGCGGCTTTTCAAAGCCGTCGGATTGGGCTACCCAAGACCCGATGCGATGGGGGAAGACATGAAGAAACCGCTGCTTGCCGCGCTGGTTCTGACGCTCGCGCTTGGCGCCTGCAGCGGGTTCCGCCAGTCCCGCATGAATCCGTTCAACTGGTTCGGCGGCTCGAAGAAGGCCGCACCCGTTGCCGTTGACCCGGCGACCGGCGTGGCCCTGGCGCCCGCCGACACGCGCGATCTGGTGGCCGAGGTCGAAACGCTGGTGGTCGAGCGGCGGCCGGGCGGCGCGATCATCCGCGCGACCGGGCTGGCGCCGACCCAAGGCTGGTGGAACGCGGCATTGGCGGTCGAGAATGATGGCAAGCCGGTCAAGGGCGTGCTGACCTACCGCTTTGTGATCTCGCCGCCGCTGGGGGCCACGCCCGTCTCCACGCCGCAATCGCGCGAAGTGACGGTGGCGATCTATCTGTCAGACGCGCAGATGGATGGCGTGACGCAGATCACCGTGACCGGGCTGAACAACGCCCGATCCAGTCGCCGCTAGGCGGTTAAAGCCGGACCACCTTCACGTCGTTGCCCTTGGCCGACAGCGCGATCTCGCCCCGGCACAGCCTGAGCGCGTCGTCGCCGAACGCCTCGGCGCGCCAGCCGTGCAGCGCGGGCATGTCACGCTCGCCCGCCGCGATGGCGTCCAGATCGGCGGCCGAGGCGATCAACTTGGCCGCCACCCCCGCGCTTTCCGATTTCGCCTTCAGGAGCACCCGCAACAGGTCGGCCAGCGCCGGGTTCACCTGCAACTGCTCGCGGCTGAGGTCGGGCTTGGGCATGTCTTCGGGCTTCATCGCCGCCGCGGCCTTCACCGCCGCGATGATTCCATCCGCGATCTCGCCCCGCCGCGCCTCGCGAAGAAGCAGCCGCGAGCGGCCAAGCTCTTCGTAATTGGTCGGCTTGGTCGAGGCGAGTTCCAACAGCGCATCGTCCTTGTAGACCCGCGAGCGCGGCACGTTGCGGCTTTGCGCGTAGTCCTCGCGAAACCGCGCCAGTTCCTTCACCACGGCAAGAAACTTGCCCGAATTGGTGCGCGTCTTGACCCGCATCCACGCCTCATCCGGGTGAATGGTGTAGGTCGCGGGATCGGTCAGCACCGCCAGTTCCTCGGCCACCCATTTCTGGCGGCCGGATTTCTCGATCTGCTGGGCGAGGTGTTCGTAGATCACCCGCAGATGGGTCACGTCGGCCAGCGCATAGACCAGTTGCGCCTCGGTCAGCGGACGACGCGACCAGTCGGTGAAGCGCGAGGTCTTGTCGAGCGGCTCATGCGCGATCTTCTTGACCAGCGTCTCATAGCCGACCTGCTCGCCAAACCCGCAGACCATCGCGGCCACCTGAGTGTCGAAGAGCGGCACCGGGAACACCTTGCCCTCGACGAAGAAGATTTCCAGATCCTGCCGGGCGGCGTGGAACACCTTCACCGTCGCATCATGGCGGAAGAGGTCGTAGAGCGGGTCGAGCGACAGCCCCTCGGCCAGCGGATCGACCAGCACCGCCTCACCGGTCTTGCCGGGCAGCGCCATCTGGATCAGGCACAGCTTGGACCAGTAGGTACGCTCGCGCAGGAATTCCGTGTCGATGGTAACGTAGGCTTCGGTCTTGGCGGCCGCGCAGAAACGGGCCAGCTCTTCGGTCGTGGTGATCAGGTTCATCCGGGTTCCGGCATTCGCATGGGCGCGGGGTCATCCCGCAGGACCGCTATAGGGGTACGGGCGGCGAAAGGAAAGACCTTGGGCGGGGGGGCCCGTCCGGCAGGGCAGAAGCCTCCGGCGGGGATATTTGGGCCAAGCTGAAAGCTCAGGGCAGCCAAAGCGGGGTTCGGTTGCCGCTGGCGAAGCGGCGCAGCACGGCGGGGTAAAGCCGGTGTTCCTCGATCAGCACGCGGGCCGACAGGGTTTCGGCGGTGTCGCCGGGCAGCACCGGAACGCGGGCCTGCCCGAGGATGGGGCCGGCGTCAAGCTCGGCGGTGACCTCATGCACGGTGCAGCCCGCCTCGGCGTCATGCGCGTCGAGCGCGCGCTGGTGGGTGTGCAGGCCGGGGTATTTCGGCAAGAGCGAGGGGTGGATGTTCAGCATCCGCCCGGCAAAACGGGCGATGAAGCCGGGCGTCAGGATGCGCATGAAGCCCGCAAGGCAAAGGATGTCGGGCGCGGCGGCTTCCAGCGGGGCGAGCAGCGCCGCCTCGAACGCGGCGCGGTCGCCCTTGTAGGCGCGGTGGTCCACGGCGGCGGTCGGGATGCCCATCGCCGCCGCCTTCGCCAGCCCGGCAGCGGCGGGATCGTTGGCCACGACCAGCACCGGGCGCGCCGGATGATCGCCGGTCATCGAGCGGGCAAGCGCGACCATGTTCGAGCCGCCGCCCGAAATCAGGATCGCGACACGCTTCACAGCAGGCGGCCGGTGTAGCGCACGCCCTCGCCCGCCGTGACGGTGCCAAGCCGGGTTACCGTTTCGCCCGCGTCGGCCAGCAGCGCGGCCAGCGCCTCGGCACGGGCGGCTTCGGCGACGACAACCATGCCGATCCCGGCGTTGAAGGTCTTCAACAGCTCCGGCTCGGCGATGCCCGCGGTTTCGGCCAGCCAGCGGAACACCGGCGGCAGGGTCCAGCTTGAGAGGTCGATGGCCGCCCCCAACCCCTCGGGGAAAACGCGTGGCAGGTTCTCGGTCAGCCCGCCGCCGGTGATATGGGCAAGGCCATGCACGCCACCCGCCCGGATCGCCGCCAGCGCGGATTTGACGTAAAGCCGCGTCGGGGTCAGCAGCGCCGCGCCCACCGTCCCCGCACCAAACGGCGCCGGGTCGGCCCAGCCAAGCCCCGCAAGCTCCACCACCTTGCGCACCAGCGAATAGCCGTTGGAATGCACGCCCGACGAGGCGAGGCCGAGAAGCACGTCGCCCTCAACCACGCCCGCAGGCAGATCCGCGCCGCGTTCCATCGCGCCGACCGCAAATCCGGCAAGGTCGAAGTCGCCGCCGTGATACATCCCCGGCATCTCGGCCGTCTCGCCGCCGACCAGCGCGCAGCCCGAGGCGGCGCAGCCATCGGCGATCCCCTCGATGATCGCGGCGGCCTGTGCCACCTCCAGCTTGCCGGTGGCGAAGTAGTCGAGGAACAGCAAGGGCTCTGCGCCCTGGCAGACCAGATCGTTGACGCACATCGCCACCAGGTCGATGCCGATGGTCGCCACATTGCCGGTGTCGATGGCGATGCGCAGCTTGGTGCCCACCCCGTCGGTCGCCGCGACCAGGATCGGGTCGCTGTAGCCCGCCGCCTTCAGGTCGAAGAGCGCGCCAAAGCCGCCAAGGCCCGCCATCGTGCCCGCCCGCGCGGTGCGCTTGGCGGCGGGCTTGATCCGCTCCACCAGCGCGTTGCCCGCGTCGATGTCCACGCCCGCCTCGGCGTAGGTCAGCCCGTTCTTCCCCTGACTCATGGCACGTCCCCTCTGGTTTGCCGCTGCTCTAGACGATCCCCGCCGGGCGCGCAACGCGGGCGCGCGGGGGTTTTGGGTTGTTCGGGCGCCATCGCGACCCTAGCCTTGGCCAAAAGCGACGGAGGCGCGCCATGACAGCCGAAACCAGACCCGACTGCATCACCCACTGGACCGAGATCGAGGGCCCCGACACCCCGCACTATGAGCAGGATGACGAGCTGATGGGCCTTGACGCCGACATGGGGCGCCACTTCGGCCTGACCCGGCTTGGCCTGCATCATGTGCGCCTGCCGCCCGGCCGCCGCACCTCTTTCCCCCATGCCGAAAGCGCCGAGGAGGAATTCATCTTCGTTCTGTCCGGTACGCCCGACGTCTGGCTCGACGGCACCCTGCACCGCCTTGGCCCCGGCGACGCGGTGGGCTTTCCGGCCGGAACCGGGCTGTGCCACAGCTTCCTGAACAACACCGAGGCCGAGGTTTGCCTGCTGGTGGCGGGCGATACCCAGCGGGCCGAGAACCGGATCGTCTATCCGCTGAACCCCGACCGCCGCCCGCTGCGGTCGGATTGGTGGGAAGACGCGCCGCTGCGGGTGCTGGGCGACCACGACGGCCTGACCGCCGCCCGCCGCGCCGCCAGGGCCCGCAAGGGTTGACCAAAGCAGGGCCGCGGTCTACCCATGCCGCGGCCGGGCCTGTAGCTCAATGGTCAGAGCAGGGCGCTCATAACGCCTTGGTTGGGGGTTCAAGTCCCTCCGGGCCTACCAAGATTCAGAGTGAGACGCGTTTCCATTTCGCAAGCCGCCTCATGAAAATCCCGATCCTTGCTGTCGGATCTCGTTCTGGCCGTCGTTTGACAGCAGCCGTGACGACAGGCGTTCGGCCGCCGGAACCCCTTGCGAGTCGAAGAGGTTGCGCCGTTCGGCCTCACCTCGTGGCGAGGAAGTCGACGCCGAGCGGGCCGGCAAGGCGGCGCCGGGGCTCGTTCCGGACCGCTTTTGCCGACCCTGCCTAGTGCGCCGCGCCAAGCGGCCCGAGCCGCACGTCATAATCCACCGCGATGCCGTATTGCGGGTCATCGGCGCTGTCGACCATGAGCTGGCCAGCGCGATGCAGGAGCCGATGGCAATCCCGGCTCAGGTGGCGCAGCACCAGGCGTTTGCCCTGCGCCTCGTAGCGGGCGGCCATTGTCTCGATCGCGGCCAGCGCGGACTGGTCGGCGACCCGGCTTTGGGCGAAATCCACCACCACCAGCGCGGGGTCACCTTCCGGGGCGAACAGCTCGCCGAAGCCGGAGGCAGAGCCGAAGAACAGCGGCCCTTCGATCTGGTAGACCTTCGCGCCCTCGGGCGTCTCGTGGGTGCGGGCACGGATGCGCGTGGCATTCTGCCAGGCATAGGCAAGGGCGGAGACGATGACGCCTGCGACCACGGCAATGGCCAGATCGGTCGCAACCGTGATGCCGGTCACCAGCACGATCACCACCGCATCGGCAGGCGGCACGCGCAACAGCAGGCGGAAGCTTTGCCAAGCAAAAGTACCGATTACCACCATGAACATAACACCGACCAAGGCCGCGAGCGGGATCCGCTCGATCAGCGGGGAGGCGATCAGGATGAAGGACAGCAGGAAAAGCGCCGCGACCGTCGCCGCCAGCCGCGTCCGGCCGCCCGAGGTGACATTGATCATGCTCTGCCCGATCATGGCGCAGCCGCCCATCGCGCCGAACAGGCCGCAGGTGACATTCGCCGCCCCCTGGGCGATGCATTCCTGGCTCGCCCCGCCACGTCGGCCGGTGATCTCTCCCACCAGGTTCAGCGTCAGCAGGCTTTCCAGCAAGCCGATCGTGGCAAGGATCAGCGCATAGGGTAGCACGATCTCCAGTGTCTCGAAGGTCAGCGGCACTGCAGGAATGTGGAAGCTGGGCAGCGCCCCCTTGATCGAGGCCATATCGTGCACCCGCGGCACGTCGATACCAAAGCCGATCACAAGCGCCGCCGTCACCGCGATCCCAGCCAGCGGCGCGGGGATCACCCGGGTGATCCGCGGCGTAAGCCAGATGACCGCCATCGTGACAGCGACCAATGCCAGCATCATGGCAAGCTGTCCGCCCTGCATCCAGTGCCGGACACCCGCCGCGTCGGCGATCTGGAACTGGCCAAGCTGTGCCAGAAAGATGACGATGGCGAGGCCGTTTACAAAGCCCAGCATCACCGGATGCGGCACCAGCCGCATGAACTTGCCCAGCCGGAGGACGCCCGCGAGGATCTGGAGGGCGCCGGTCAGCAGCACTGTGGCGAAGAGATATTCGACCCCGTGCCGGCTCACCAGCGCCACCATCACCACGGCCATCGAGCCGGTCGCGCCGGAAACCATCCCCGGTCGGCCACCAACAAGTGCGGTGATCAGCCCGACGATGAACGCTGCATAAAGCCCGACCAACGGATTGACCCCGGCAACGAAGGAAAACGCCACCGCCTCGGGCACCAGCGCCAGCGCGACCGTCAGCCCGGCCAGAAGCTCGGTCCGAATGTCAGCCAGGGAATACGGCACCGCAGGAGCGTCGGCGGGAGAGACGGCGCGTGCAAAGGCCGCCATTGCAGAGCTTGGCATTGGGTATCCTGTTCTTTTCGCGTGCCGCCCGATACCTCATGCGGCACCGCAGCGAAAGGCCGAAAGCCCTCGCAATGGCCCTTCCAGCTTCGTCGGACGCGACGCTGCCGGATGATACAATGTCGACCGCCGCACTTGAGCGGGCAGCCGGACTTTCGCTCTGCAGGCTGGGTGCGCATCTGCGACCGGCGGTCGAGACCGCCTTTATCGGCGCGTTGGATGCCCCGTGGCGCCACTTTTGGTCTGGCTGGCGTTCGCCGAAATGCCTGGGCGGAACACGATCGTCGACGCTCTGATCGCCTTCGCGCCCGTCGGCTTCCACGTCCCGGCGCGTGAGGCAGCGCTATCACGCTCGGTCGGCGATGGCCACGACCGTACCGCCACGGCGCCAAAGTGATTTCCGCGAGGAAGGCAACCGGCACCGTCGCATCCGATCCAAGGCGCACCCAACCGTCAGTCTCCGTTGCCTCGTCGCAGCACCGGACAGGATCAGCTCGGCGCTGCCGGTCGCCGCGTGGCGCCCAAAAGGCAACAACACGCGTTCCCACGGCGTGCCAGGCCGGTGGCGAACGGGAAAGACCGCTTGTCCTTCGCGCACCGCCTCCTTGAAGCGTTGGTTGGCTTTTGTCGCAACCGTCCGGATGCACATGATGGCACGCTGGTCACGATGGTGCCTGCTCGACAACCAACTGCGGCGCACCGTCCGAAGTCTTTCTCGGCGAGCGCCCAGCGGTGTTGATCGTGCCCCGTATCTGGCGGCGCAGGTTCGAAAAGCTTCCGAACTGCACCGTGTCCACCGGTTGGTCGAGACGGATCTCGATTTGCCGGTGGTCTGCGGGGCCGGCGAGGGCAACGATCTCGCCGGTGAAGGGCTGCCCGAGGTAGTAGCCGCGCACCCGGTCACCCAAAGCCAGTTCGGACGGCCCGTTGCGCTGTTCAAGACGGGCATGAAGCGTGTTCCAGTCCCGCGCGCCGTGTTGTTGGGCCACGAGTTCCAGCGCCTGCGCATGGCTGATCGCCGTGCCCCGCGCCTGAAGTGCCGCGCGCAGGGCCTTGGCCTGCGCCTTGGCTTCGGAAAGTGCGGGCAGGGTCATGTCCGTTCCTCCGTGGCGTGAACCGCAGATCTCCGCCGTGCGTTGCGGATCATGGCCGTGGCCAGCATGAGAAGCATCGCATCGGCGGCGGGAAAGGCAAACCAGATCGCCCGCGAGCCAAAGGCAGTCGCGGCAACCAGCACCAATACCGGGGTCAGAAACCAGGGCTTTACCAGTGTAAGGACGGCGGTGCGCGCAGGCTGCCCAAGCGCCTGAAAGTGAAGGGCCAGAACAAGAACGGGACCCGAAAATGCGTAGAAGAACATCATCGGGCGCAAGATGGTTGCCACAGCCTCGGCGACCGCCTGATCCTTGCTGAAGATCGCGCCGACCCACGGACCCGCGACAAGCACCGCGGCTGCCATCCCCAGGCACCAAAGAAAGGCAGTCCCCAGCGCCACTCTCAGCGCCGCCTGGGCCCTGTCGTGACGCCCGGCCCCCGCATTGTTGCCGGTGATGCTCTGGGTCGCCAGCGCGACGGCCATCTGTGGCAGAAAGGCCAGGCCGAGGATCCGCGTCACCACGCCGTAGGCGGCGACCAGAACGTCATACCGCGCTCCAGCACTTTCGCGAAGGACCACGACCACGGTCGTCGCCACCAGCGCCATGCCGATGAAGCCGAGGCACAGCGGCAGCCCGAGGCGGATGATCTCGCTCCATCCCACCAGCCAGTTGTTGCGCCGAAGCGACGCCAGAGGCAAAAGGCGTGGGTTGCGTGCGCGGACCATGATCAGCAGCGCAAGGCCAAGTGCCTGCGCGGCAATCGTGCCGACCGCCGATCCGGCGATGCCCAAGCCAAGCACAACGATCCCCAGCCAGTTTGCGGCTACATTGAACACATTGACCATGACCGACAGGATGGCGATGAGGCCAGCGCGCCCCTCGTTGCGCAGGGCATCGGCATGCAGGCCAAGAGCAAACTGCACCGGCGCGCCAAGAATCAAAATCTCCAGATACGTGCGCACCATTGCCGCGACGCTGCCGTTTCCGACCGCCATATGCTCGACGCTGCCAGCGCCGATCGTCAGGGCGACGGCGACAAGCGCCGCTGCGATCGCCAGCGCAAGGCCGTGCGCGCCGACAAAGACCCGCTCGGCCGCCGCGCGCTGCCCTGCCCCAAGATGCCGCGCCAGCAGGCTCGACATGCCGCCACCGATAAGCGTCGAGAGCGCGGTCAGAACCATGACTACCGGAAAGGCGAGGCCTACCGCAGCCAGGGCGTCCGGCCCGATGAAACGACCAACGAATATCCCGTCGACAACATTCAGAATGCCGCCCATCGACATGACGACCGCCATCGGCAAGGCGTTCGAGAGAAACAGCCGCCCGACAGGGGCGGTCAGGAACGGATTTCCCGTTTGATGCATGGCGTGTCGATCCGACATCGCTCACTCCTCTTGCGAGGCATTTCAGGATGGATGGGAGCCTGCATTACCCACCTGCGAAATGCTTCGAGGGTGAGATGTCGCTGCGATCCGGGCTTCACCGTGACTTTCGTCTGCAGGCGGCAGGTGCCCGGCACCTTGCGGCCGTCATATGGGAAATGATGGCTTGAGGTCAAGGAGGAGACGCGACCGAAATAGAGCGGCCCAGAGCCGAAAGTGGCCGGTGGCTCGAACTGCTGCAGCGCCCCATCCCGACCGTTCATAGGTCTGGTCGCGCTTTCTTGCTCTTCTCATCCTTTGTCTGGGGCTCGCCACCATTGCATCGGCCGATCCTGCTCTCACGCCCGCTCGACACGCCGCTGGCGGATCCGAAACTGGTCACTCCGCTCGAACGCCTATGCCGGTTCGTGAGACGCGCGCCGCGATGAACACCGGTAAAGGCCGCGCTATTTCAGGATCTGCCGCAAGAACTCTTGTGCGCGGCGGGTCCTCGGGTTGGAGAAGAAATCCCCGGGCGGCGCGATCTCGACGATCTGGCCGTCGGCCATGAACACGATCCGGTCTGCGACCCGTTTCGCAAATCCCATCTCGTGGGTGACGACCACCATGGTCATGCCGTTGTCGGCGAGTTGGACCATCGTGTCGAGCACTTCGCCGATCATCTCGGGGTCGAGCGCGCTCGTCGGCTCGTCGAACAGCATGATGCGCGGCTCCATGCAGAGCGCGCGGGCAATCGCCACGCGCTGCTGCTGGCCGCCCGAAAGCTGGCCCGGATATTTCGCCTCCTGCTCGGGGATGCGGACCTGGGCGAGGTAGCGCCGGGCGCGCGCCTCGGCCGCGGCGCGCGGCGTGCGCCGGGCGAGGATCTGCGGCAGGGCGCAATTTTCGAGCACCGTAAGGTGCGGGAAGAGGTTGAAGTGCTGGAACACCATGCCGACATCGCGGCGGATCGTCTCGAGGTTCTTCACGTCGGCGTCGAGGGTGACGCCGTTGACCGCGACCTTGCCCGCCTGATGCAGCTCGAGCCGGTTCAGGCAGCGGATCAGCGTCGACTTGCCGGACCCCGACGGGCCGCAGATGACGATCCGCTCGCCGGGGGCCACATCGAGGCTGATGTCGCGCAGCGCGTGAAACGCGCTGAACCACTTGTTCAGGGCCTTTATGGAAATCGCCTGCGTCGTCTGCCCGTTCATCCGTGGCTCCTTTTCCTGACGCCGCGCTCCAGCCACTGGGCATAGATCGTGATCCCGAAGCAGATGGAAAAATACATCGTCGCGACGAACATGTAGGTTTCGGTATAGGGCGCGGGCCAAGCCGGGTCGGTCGCCGCCGCCCGTCCCGCGCCCAGCATGTCGAAGACGCCGACGATCATCACCAGCGCGGTGTCCTTGACCATCACCACGGCGGTGTTGGTCAGCGGCGGGATCACCTTCTGGATCGCTTGCGGCAGGATGATGCGCCAGATCATCCGCCAATAGGGAATTCCCAGCGCCTGCGCCGCCTCGGCCTGCCCGGCGCCGAGGCCCTGAAGGCCGCCGCGCAGCACCTCGGCAAGGTAGGCGGCGGCGAAGATCGTCAGCGCGGCGAGGGTCCGGCCCAGCTTGTCGATGGTCCAACCGGCGGGGAGGAACAGCGGCAACAGGATCGCCGCGACGAAGAGCATGGCGACGAGAGGGATGCCTCGCACGATCTCGATGAAAAGGATCGAGAGGCCGCGCGCCACCGGCAGGTCGGACTGGCGGCCCAGGGCGAGGGCGATCGACAGCGGAAAAGCGAAGGCGAGCGACAGCACCGAGAGCAGCAGCGTCACCGGCATTCCGCCCCATTTCGACGTGGGCACGAAAGCGAGCCCCGCGAAGCCGCCGTACATGAGGGTGAGCATGACGAGGATCGCCCCGCCCCAGAGCAGCGCGAGCCGCCCTCCCCAGACCCGGGGAGAGAGCGAGGCGAGCACCATCAGCAGCGTGATCGCGATCACCAGGATCGGCCGCCATTGCTGCGTCGGCGGATAGAGGCCAAAGAGGATGAGCCGGAGCTTGGCGCCGATGAAGGCCCAGCAGGCCCCGGCGCCCTGACAGGCCGACGGGGTGGCGGCGTGCCAGGTGGCGTCTACCGTGGCCCATTTGAGGGCAGGCAGCAGCATCGCGATCAGCGCGATGGTGCCCAGCGTGATCGCCGCCGAAAGCGCATCGCCGAAGAGGAGCCTCCAAAGCGGCCTGCGCAGCTTCGGCGGCGGGGCTCTGGGCGGAATGGGGCGCGAAACGACGGCGAAGGTCATGCTGGTCATCACCTCACCACGATCGCCACGTGGGCGTTGTACCAGTTGATCAACGCCGAGATGGCAAGCGAGATTGACAGGTAGATTGCGATCATCAGTGCGAGGTTCTCCAGCGCCTGCCCGCTCTGGTTGATCACCGTGTTGATGACCAGCGCGAGGTCGGGGAATCCCACCGCGAGCGCGAGCGTCGTGTTCTTCACCGTCGAAAGGTATTGCGAGCCGAGTGGCGGCAGGATCACCCGCAGAGCCTGTGGCAGGATGATCCTGGAAAGCAGCTCACGCTCGGGCAGGCCAAGGGCGCGGGCGGCCTCCCACTGGCCACGGGCGATGGCGTCGATGCCACCGCGGATGATCTCGCCGATGAAGGTCGAGGTATAGAGGACGAGGCCGATCATCAGCGCCGCGAACTCTGGCGAGAGGGCCATGCCGCCCTCGAAGTTGAACCCGACGAGATGGGGGATGTGCGGCTTCGGCGCGATCGTGGCGACGGCGGTGATGCCTGCGACGACGGCCGCGCCGACGGCAGGCAGGGTGCCACGTGTGACCCTTCGGTGGCGAAGGACGCCGCGCATCGCCAAGCCCGCAACCGCGGCTGCGATGAGGATTTCGCAGAACGCCGCCGCAGAGATGCTGGGCAGATAGATGCCGCGCTGACTGAGGTAGACGCCGGGTAGCGGATGCAGCGCGCGGCGGGCCGAGGGCATGTTGGTGGTGATCACCGCATACCAGAAGAGAAGCTGCACGATCAGCGGCATGTTGCGCAAAAGCGTGACATAGACGGCGGCAACCGCCGAGAGCAGCGGATGGGCAGAGCGGCGGGCAAGCGCGACGAGCAGCCCGAGAAGCGTCGAGAACACGATCGCGAGGACCGAAATCCAGAGCGTGTTCCCCACCCCCACCACATAGGCCCAGCCATAGCTGTCACCCGTCCGATAGGGCAGCAGGCTTTCCGAGATCGGAAATTCGGTGGGCCGTGCGAGGAAACCAAGGCCGACGCGGATGCCGCGCGCCTCAAGATTCATCATCGTGTTCTGGGCGATCCACAGGGCCGCCCCGAGCACCCCGATCAGGAGGAAGGCCTGGATGGCCCACCCCCTGACCCGTGCGTCATACCAAAGCCGGCGCATCCAGCGGCCTCACTCGAAGGCCATCGGGAACATCAGCCCGCCGGCGCTGTAAAGCGCATTCGGCCCACGCTCGATCTTCAGCGGGCTGTCCTTGCCAACGGTCCGATCGAAGATCTGCCCGTAATTGCCCAACTGGCGAATGATATTTGCCGCGAAGTCGTCGGAAAGGCCGAGCGACGTTCCCAGCCCCGGCTCAAGCCCGAGGAAACGGCGTACCGCGGGGTCCTTGCTGTCCTTGAAGCTGTCGATGTTCTGGCTGGTGATGCCCAGAAGCTCGCCCTCTTCAAGCGCCTCGATCGACCAGAAAACGATCTTGCGCCACTGATCGTCGCCCGAACGGACGGCGGGGGTCAGCGCCTCCATGTACTTGGTGGCCGGAAAGATGATGTAGTCGTCAGGGTTCTTCGCCATCGTCGCGCGCACCGAGGCCAGCGCCGAGGCATCGGTGATCAGCGCATCGCAGCGGCCCGAGAAGAAGGCCTGCCGCGTGCCCTGCGTGTTGTCGAAGACCACCGTCTTCAGCCCGAGATCGTACTGGCGCGAGACATCCTCGACCACGATCTCGGTGGTCGATCCGGTCTGGACGCAGACCGAGGCGCCCTTGAGGTCCTCCGCCTTGGTGACGCCGAGGTCCTTCTTCACCATGAAGCCGGTGTAGTCGTAGAAATTCGGCGTGGTGAAATCGATGCCGCTGGCCGAACGGCTCAGCGTCCATGTGAAGGTGCGCGGCAGCACGTCGACCTCGCCGGTCTGGAGCGCAGGGATGCGCTGCTGGCCGGTCAGTGGCACGAACTGCACCTTGTCCTTGTCGCCGAAGACGGCGACCGCGACGGCGCGGCAGATGTCGATGTCGAGTCCGCGCCAGTAGCCGTTGGAATCGGGCGCGCCGAAGCCCGGCGTGCCCTGGCTCGATCCGCAGATCAGGTTGCCGCGCTCGCGCGCGGTCTCCAGCAAGGACTTGGCGCTTGCCGGGATTGCGGTGGCGGCGAGGCCGACAGCGGCAACGCAGCTCAGAAGGACTGTCCGCAGTTTCATGTTCTACCTTTCTGTTGGAGGGACTCGAGCGGTTCGACCGCCTCTGGTGGGGTTTGCAGTCAGCGCAGCGCGTCGAAGAGCGTGTCGACGTCGGCGGTCAGGTCCGCCGGATCCTCGAGCCCGATGGAGAGTCGCAGGATCGTGCGTGCATTGCGGGGATGGTCGTTGACGCGGGCGCCCGCGACCGACATCGGCGCGATCAGCGAACGGGTGCCGCCCCAGCTTGCGCCCAGGGCAAAGACCCGCAGCCCGTTCAGGGCCGCCTCCAGCTTCGGCTCTGCCGCTTCGGGCAGGACCACGCTGAAGACGCCGCTGGCGCCGGCGAAGTCACGTTTCCAGAGGTCGTGGCCGACCGATCCCGGTCGCGCGGGGTGGAGAACCTCAAGCCCCTCGCCCCGCGCCGCGATGCGTTCGGCAAGGCCGAGTGCTATGCGGCCGGAATGCGCCAGCCGCACCGACATGGTTTGCAGCCCGCGCAGAACCAGCGCCACCGCATCCGGCGACACGCCCAGGCCGAGCATCCGCATCGTGTCGCGCAGGCCCTTGCGCAGATCGCTGTCGGCGACCGTGACCGATCCCATCAGCAGGTCGGAATGCCCGCCGGGATACTTGGTCAGCGCCTGCATCGACAGATCGACCCCGAGCGCCAGCGGCTTCAGATAGAGCGGCGTGGCCCAGGTATTGTCGATGCCGGTCAGGATGCCACGCGCTTTTGCCAGCGCTGCGATGGCGGGGATGTCCTGCACCTCCATTGTCGTCGAGCCGGGGCTTTCGGCCCAGATCAGCCGCACGCTGCCGGTGATCTTCGCCTCAAGGTCGCTCGCATCGGGGCGGTAGATGTCGTGCCCGATCCCGAGAGGCGCCAGGAAGTCGCGGCAGAAGCCCGTCACCGGCGGATAGACGCTGTCGGGGATCAGCACGGTATCGCCGGGCCGCAGCACACTCAACATGGCTACGGCAATCGCGGACTGGCCCGAGGGCAGCAGAACCGTGTGCTTGCCCCCTTCCAGCGCAGTGAGTTGCGCTTCCAGAACCCGGCTGGTCGGCGTCCCATGCAGCCCGTAAGAGTAGCCATCGAGATCGCGTTGGCTGCGCGTGGCATAGTCGGCGGCAGACTCGAAGACGATGGTTGAGGCCCGGTGGGTCGGCACCGTCAGGCTGGCGTAGCCGTCTTCCGAAACCTCCGGGGCCTTCACGCATTTCGTTGCGTCGTGCATCTGAAATCCTCATGTCGTTTGACCAAGAAGACCTCATGGCGCATAGAAAGAATACTGATCATCTGGCATTCCTCTATGTGAAAAACTTATAGGATGGGCGCATGAACTTCCGGCAGCTCGAAGCCTTTCACAACGTCATGATCTCGGGCTCCACCGTCCGGGCGGCCGAGTTGATGAACGTCACACAGCCCGCTGTCAGCCGGGCGATCGGCGATCTCGAACTTTCGCTGGGCTTTGCGCTTTTCGACCGGGTGCGCGGCCGGCTTGTCCCGACGCCCGAGGGTCAGCTTTTCTTCCGTGAGGTGGGCGAAAGCTACCGGGGCATCGCCCATCTTCGTTCGGCCGCCGCGGCGATCCGCGAATACGGCTCGGGCGTGTTGCGGGTGGCGAGCCTTGCGGCGCTTTCGTCCTCGCTGGTGCCGAACGCCATACAGGCGTTCCGGCGCAATCACCCCAAGATCCGCATCACCTTCCAGGTCGCAGGCTCGGCGCAGGTCCGCAACGCCGTGGCGGACGGCCAGATCGACGTGGGACTGGCGGCGGATGAGATCGAGCGGTCGGGGGTGGACAGTCAGGTCTTCACCACTCAGCCCGGTCTGATCGCGATGGCGCCCAACCATCCGCTGACGAGGCGAGACCGGATCGGCCCGACCGATCTGGAAGGCGTGCCACTGATCGGCCTGACGCCCGAGGACCGGGCAAGGCACCGCTTCGACCAGTGCCTTGCAGAGGGCGGCGTCATCCCGAACTACATCATCGAGACGCCGAACTCTGCCACGATTTGCGCGCTGGCCTTGAGCGGTGACGCCGTGGGACTGGTAAATCCACTCGCCGTGTCCGGCTTCCCGGCGCAGGGCCTGGTGACCAGACCTTTCCTGCCACGCGTCGTCTTTCGCTCCTACCTGCTGTTTCGGCCGGACACCCAACGTTCGCAGCTTGTGCGCGACTTCGCCGCGGAACTGGTCAGGGCCCGGAACAGTTTCAGCATCGAATAGGCTCGACACCGAACCGGATAGAGGCTGCCTGCCACACCGGTGGCGAATGCACAGCGGAACTGGTGCTGCAGGTGATCCCGGTGTGTTTGCGCTAATGCTCTTGCGCCGCATGCCCGCGCAATTCCGCCGCCAGATCCATCAGGATCTGGCGGCGGAATTGCAGATCGGCCACAAGCGCGTCGAGTTCGCTGATCTTTGCCTCGACCTTGGAGAGAAGTCGCGTCTTTCGCGTGTTGTCGTGCGGCGAGTCGAGATGCGCCGCGATCTCCGCCAGGCTGAAGCCCAGCTCTCGTGCCCGGTTGATAAAGCGGACGATCTCCAGGTCCCGCTCATCATAGTCGCGATAGCCACTCGCAAGCCTTGCCGCGCGCGGCAGCAGGCCTTGGCCCTCATAGAACCGAATGCGTGAAGGGCTGACCCCTGCCCGCCCCGCGAACACGCCGATCCGCACGTTGATTGCCCCTTGACCTTAAAGTTGGGTCGAAGGTGCAGGATCGACACGGTTCGATCAAGGGCATTGAGGTCGCGATGAAAACACTGATGATCATCCCCGGCCTTGGCAGCGACGCCGCCGTCTGGCAGCCCACGATCGCGGCCTTGGACGGGCGGGTGAACTGCCTCGTCGGCAACACCCACGGCGACAACAGCCTGCCGGGCATGGCGCGGCGGGTCTTGGATCAGGCCCCGGCGACCTTTGCCCTGGCCGGCGTGTCGATGGGGGGAATGGTCGCGCTGGAAATCATGCGGATCGCGCCCCAGCGGGTGACCCATCTGGCCCTGGTCGACACCAACGCGCGGCCGGATACCGCGGGCCAAAGGGCCTACCGCTATCTGTCCAGCGCGGTGGTCGCCATCCCTGGCCTTTTGGGGCGGCTGTCGGCCAGCAGCGCCAGATCGCTGGTCCACACATCAGCGCCCCCAGAGGTGCGCAAGGAATTGGCCGAGATGGGCGTCCGGGTCGGTGCGAAAGTCTACATCCGGCAAAGCACCGCGGTGGCGTCGCGAAAGGACCAGCGTCCGGTCTTGCGCACGATCAGCATTCCAACTGTGGTGGTCGTCGGTTCTGACGACCGGATAACCCCGCTCAATCTCTCCCAGGAGATTCACGACCTCACGCCGGGGTCGACATTTCAGGTTCTTCCCGACTGCGGCCACCTTCCACCGATCGAGAAGCCGGCGAGGCTGGCGGCGATATTGCTCGAGTTGATGATGGTGAGTTCGACACGCTGATGCCTTCCGAGGGCCCGGCGCCAGCGGCGGGCAGAGAAGCGAGCCTGTCGTGCGGGCCGGGCGGCCCGCGCAGCCTCGTTTGCGATGTTCGCCTCAGCCCAGCCAGGCCAGAACCTGATCGCGCGAGGGGACGGAACCTTTGTGCACGACGCGGCCCTCGACGACGACGGCGGGCGTGGTCATCACACCAAAGCTCACGATCTGGCGCATGTCTTCGATTTTCTCGAGTGTTACGTCCTTGCCGGTCTCGGCCGCGACTCGGGTGATGATATCCGTCGTGGCTTTGCACTTTGCACAGCCAGAGCCCAGCACTTTGATATCCATGATTATGTCCTTTCAGAACAGGTAGTTGAAAAGAAAGCCCACGGCGAGGATGCCGCTGCCCACAACGCCGATGAACACGCCGATCAGCCGCAGCGTCAGCACTTGGCGCAAGATGATCATCTCGGGTGCCGACAGTGCGATCACGCTCATCATGAAGGCCAGAACGGTGCCCAGAGGGGCGCCCTTGCTCAACAGCGCCTCGACGATAGGGATCACCCCGGCTGCGTTGGTATACATCGGGATGCCGATCAGAACCGCCGCCGGAACCGACCACCAGGCCCCTGCGGTGCCTGCCGACCCGGACCCCATGATGCGCAGCATCAGATCTTGCGGCACATAGCCGTGAATGGCGGCCCCCATCGCGATGCCGAGGATGATCCAGACCCAGACCCGGCCGAAGATTTCCCGCACCGCCACGCCCCCCTGACGATAGCGATCCACCAGCGTCAGGCGGTCAGCCGCGACGACGCCGGGCGTGACGGCACCGGAATGAATGTCGCGCACCCAGCCTTGCAACCAGCCTTCAAGGTGAAGCTTGCCGATCACCCAGCCCGCGACGATGGCCACGCCAAGGCCAAAGCTGAAATAGACGGCAGCGACCTTCCAGCCGACCAGACCGAACAGCAGGACCAGTGCGACCTCGTTCACCATCGGCGCCGCGATCAGGAAGGAGAAGGTGACGCCAAGCGGCACCCCGGCGGAGACCAGCCCGATGAACAGCGGCACCGCCGAGCACGAACAGAAGGGCGTCAGCACCCCAAGTCCCGCCGCCATCACGTTGCCCACGCCCTCGCGCCGCCCGGCGAGCATGGCGCGGGTGCGCTCGGGGCTGAAGAAGCTGCGCACCACGCCCATGCCAAAGACGATCAGCATCAGCAGCATCATGACCTTCGGCGTGTCGTAGAAGAAGAACGCCAGCGCCTCGCCGGTGTGGCCGGCGCGGTCCACGGGCAGATGCGCCACGATCCATTCCGACCATCCCGGCAATTGCCGGTAGAGGGCAAACCAGACCGCGACAAAACCGATCACGCCCAGATGCCAGACCCAATCAGGGCGGGCATCCCTGCCGTGCAGCGGGGCGGTGATGTCCGCGCTCATGCGGCTTTCCTTTCTTCGTCTTTGGCGGCGGCGAGAACCGCGTCGAGGATGGCTCGTGCGGAAGGTTGCATCGCCGGATTCAACCGGTAGCGCACCCACTGGGCATCGCGCCGGTCAACCACCAAGCCTGCCTGCTTCAGCATCTGCATATGCCGCGACATCCGGCTTTGCGTGGCATCGAGCCGTTTCATCAACTCGCAGACGCAATGTTCCCCGCCGTCGGCAAGGATCTGGACCGCGCCAAGGCGCGTGGGTTCGGCGAGGGCTGAGAGAATGGCGACCGGCATGCAACGCTCCTGCGCTTTTGCGTTCATGCGCATATAGGCATATATAATACATGCGTCAATCGGCATGCATCAAGAAAGGATCAGGCTGGCCCCGTCTACTTGGTGGCTTCGCCTCTTGTCTTCTGCGCCAGCCGCCGGACGGCGCGGCCGCGTTCGTACCACGGCCGGGTCGCGGTCACGATCGCCACGACCGACAGCATCACCGGCACCTCGATCAACACGCCGACAACCGTCGCCAGCGCCGCGCCGGAGGCGAAGCCGAACAGACTGATTGCGGTGGCCACCGCCAGTTCGAAGAAGTTAGAGGCCCCGATCAGCGCCGAGGGGGCCGCCACGCAATGCGCCTCGCCCGTCGCGCGGTTCAAGAGATAGGCGAGGCCCGCGTTCAGATAGACCTGAATCAGGATCGGCACCGCGATCAGCGCGATGACGACCGGCTGGGCGATGATCTGTTCGCCCTGAAAACCGAACAGCAGCACCAGCATGGCCAGCAGCGCCACCACCGAGGTCGGACCAAGCCGCGTCAGCAACGCCGTCAGCGCCGCCTCGCGGCCCTGCGCCAGCCGGTTGCGCCGGATGATCTGCGATAGGATGACCGGCACCACGATGTAAAGGGCGACCGACAGCAGCAGCGTCTCCCACGGCACGGTGATCGAGGACAGGCCCAGCAGGAAGGCCACGATCGGCGCGAAGGCCACGATCATGATCGTGTCGTTCAGCGCGACCTGGCTTAGCGTGAACAGCGGCTCGCCGTTCGACAGGTTCGACCAGACGAACACCATCGCCGTGCAGGGGGCGGCGGCCAGCAGGATCAGACCGGCGATGTAGCTGTCGATCTGCCCCGCGGGCAGCAGCGGCCGGAACAGGACGGACAGGAAGAACCAGCCGAGCAGCGCCATCGTGAAGGGCTTCACCGCCCAGTTGATCGCCAGCGTGACCCCCACGCCGCGCCAGTGCTTTGCCACCTGACCAAGGGCGCCAAAGTCGATCTTCAACAGCATCGGGATGATCATCAGCCAGATCAGCACCGCCACGGCAAGGTTCACATTGGCCAGTTCCAGCCCGCCGATGGCGTGAAAGAGACCGGGCAACATCTGGCCAAGGCCAATGCCCGCGACGATGCACAGCGCGACCCAGAGGGTCAGATAGCGTTCGAAGGCGTTCACGGCATGTCCTTGGGCAATGGCAGGCAACAGGTGGCGCTGGCGGGCGGGGTCAGGTGCGATGAATTCGGCCAGTGGGCGCAGCGTATATGCGTTTTGCGATGCAAATACAGGCGGTCGCGAGATGCTTACCGCGAGGTTGCCGGCGCCCTGACAGCCGGCTATTTCAGCAATCATGGAAATAGAGCTTGACAGGCCGCCCAGGGGGCGCCACTCTACTTCCATGAACATCGAAATAGTATCCCACCAACTCGAGGCGCTCGGCAACGCCACCCGCCTCAACATCTACCGCACCCTCGTTCGCGCGGGGATGAGCGGGCTGGCAGTCGGCGGGCTTCAGGACCGTCTCGGCCTTCCCGCGTCAACCCTGTCGCATCACCTGAAACGGTTGATCGACACCGGCCTTGTGCGGCAGGACCGGGCGGGCACCAGCCTGATCTGCCACGCCGAATATCCGGCGATGAGCCGCCTGTTGGGGTTTCTGTCGGATGAGTGCTGCGCGGACGAGCGCGAGGGGGGCTGTGGCCCCGCACCCGCCGCGGGGCTGGCTGAACCGGCGGCGGAGGGGTGATGTTTTGGCCTATAATTCCATTATCCCAGAATGACGGAAGGAAATGCCATGATTAGTGATTCCCCCCTGCCGATCGCCGTGATCGGGGCCGGTCCGGTCGGTCTTGCCGCCGCGGCCCATCTGATTGCCCGCGGGCTGGAGCCTCTTGTCTTCGAACGCGGCACGGCGGTGGGTGCCGCGATTGCGGACTGGGCCCATGTCCGGGTCTTTTCGCCCTGGCGATACAATGTCGATTTGGCCGCGCGGGCGCTGCTGGAGGCCAACGGCTGGACCGCGCCCGCGGCTGACCATCTTCCGACCGGGGGCGAGATCCTGCGCGATTACCTCGAGCCGCTGGCGGCGCTTCCGGCCCTGGCGCCGCGCTTGAGGCTGGGGGCCGAGGTGCTGGCGATCAGCCGACGCGACCACAGCCGACTGGACAGCGAGGGCCGGAACGACGCGCCCTTTATGGTGGTCTGGCGCGACGCGTCGGGGCAACACCGCACCCTGGCCCGCGCCGTCATCGACGCCTCGGGCACCTCGACGCGGCCCAACCCGATCGGCCGCGACGGGCTGCCGGTCGAAGGGGAACTGGAGAATGCGGATCGCATCGCCTATGGCATCCCGGACGTAAAGCAGGCGGCGCGGAACATCTACGCGGGGCAGCGAACGCTGGTGATCGGCGCGGGCCATTCGGCGATCAACGTGGTGCTCGACCTGCTTGATCTGCAAGCCGAGGCGCCGCAGACACAGGTGATCTGGGCGACCCGGTCGGGTGGCATCAACCGGTTGCTGGGCGGCGGGCTGAACGATCAACTGCCCGGCCGCGGACACCTGGGGCTTGCGGCGGAAACGGCGATCCGGGCGGGCCGGGTTCAACTGCTGTCGCCGTTTTCGGCGCGGCGGATCACGGCACGCAACGGCGGCGTGGAGGTGGAGGCTGCGGCAGAGAGCCAGCCGGTGACCCTGCAGGTGGATCGGATCGTCGTCGCAACCGGCTTCCGACCCGATCTGTCGCCGCTTGGCGAACTGCGCCTGTCGCTCGATCCGGCAGTGGAGGCGCCGCGCGCGCTGGCACCGCTGATCGACCCGAACCTGCATTCCTGCGGCACGGTTCCGCCGCATGGGGTCGATGAGCTTTCGCACCCCGAGACAGGTTTCTTCATCGTTGGCATGAAAAGCTATGGCCGCGCCCCGACCTTCCTGATGGCAACCGGCTACGAGCAGGTGCGTTCCATTGCCGCCGAACTGGCCGGAGACCGCGTGGCGGCACGGCAAGTGGAACTGGTGCTGCCAGAGACGGGCGTCTGCAGTGGTCTGCCGACCGTTCCAGACGCCGCTGCAGGGGCGAGCGCCTGTTGTGGCGGGCCAGCAACAAGCGCGGGGGCCTGTTGCCTGCGCGACGAGGCGGCGAAGGCTGCGGGCGAGGTGGGCTGCGGATGCGGCGCCCCAACCGGCAAACCGCGCGAGGCGGCATGCTGCTGAGTGAACGCAGCCGGGTGATCTCGGCGCTTGGCATCGTCCAGATCTTCAACTGGGGGTCCACCTACTACCTGCTTGCCGTGCTGGCGGGCCCGATCCAGCGCGGCACGGGATGGTCGGCTGAGGCGGTGACGGCTGGCATTTCCATCGGCCTGCTGATCTCCGGCCTTGTCGCGCGCCGGGTCGGGCGGCTGATCCAGACGCACGGCGGCAGGCTCGTGCTGGCCGGTGGGGTCGGCTGCATCGCCGCGGGGCTGGTCATGCTGGGCCTCGCCCAGACCTTCGGCCTCTACCTTGCCGCGTGGATCGTGATCGGCCTCGGCATGGGCGCGGGGCTCTATGACGCCGCGTTCTCCACGCTCGGGCGGCTTTATGGCCACGAGGCGCGGCGGGCGATCACCGTCCTGACGCTGTGGGGCGGCTTCGCCAGTACCGTCTGCTGGCCGATTTCCGCCTTTCTCGTCGATGCGCTTGGCTGGCGCGGGGCGTGTTTCGCCTACACCGGTCTGCACCTGGGCGTGACCTTGCCGCTCTGCCTCTTTGCCCTGCCCCGCAAGGTGCCGCCGTTACCCTCGTCCCCCGGCCGGTCCCGGCCTGACGGCGACACCCTGATCCACGATCCAAGGCTCTGGCTGATCGCGGTGGCGGGTGTCACGCTTGCGGTGCTGGCCGCGCTCTGGTCGATCCATGTGATGACGATCCTGAAGGCCGATGGCTACGGGCTTGCTGCGGCGGTGGGGCTTGGCGTGTTCATCGGCCCGTCGCAGGTCGCCGCCCGTGTCATCGAGATGCTGAGCGGTGGCCGACACCATCCGGCCTGGACGATGATGGCCGCCACCGGTCTGGTTGCCGCAGGCTTCGCCGGGCTTCTGGTCGGGGCACCGGCCGCGGCGGCGCTGGTCGCCTACGGGGCGGGCAACGGGCTGTGGTCGATTGCCCGCGGCGCGCTGCCATTGGCGATCTTCGACCCGCAGGATTATGCCCTTGTGATGGGGCGCCTCGCGCGGCCCACCCTCATTGCATCGGCGGCGGCGCCGCTCGTCGGCTCCGCACTGCTGGACCACCTGGGCCCCTACGGCACGCTTGACACGCTTGCCGTGGTTTCGGTGTTGCCGCTCGCTGCGGCCATCCTGCTGGTCCTGATCATCCGCAGAGAGGCCGGGGCACAGCTCAAGGCGTTCTAGGCCCCATGCCGTCGCCCCCTCATCATGGAACTGTCGCAAAAGGTTCACTACCTGACGACGAATGATTCCAGTATTCATGATTTATGGAATCAAAAGCCGCCTCCGACATCTTTGCCGTGCTTGGCCATGAGGGCCGCCTCTCGGTCTTCCGCCTGCTGATGCGCCACGCCCCGCAGGGCGTGCGGGCGGGCGAGATTGCCGAGGTGCTGGGGCTGAAGCCGAACACGGCCTCGGTCTATCTCGGCGCGCTGGAACAGGCCGGGCTGATCGCGGCACGCCGCGACGGCCGCGCGATTTTCTACTCCATTGACCTGCCCCGCACGGCGGGACTGGTCGACTATTTCCTGACCGATTGCTGCCGGGGCCGACCGGACCTCTGCGCACCCGCCACGCTTGCCACCTTCCCCCCCGTTCAAAGGACCCTCAACATGTCGAAGCGCGTGTTCAACGTTCTGTTCATCTGTTCGGGCAACTCTGCCCGCTCGATCTTTGCCGAAGCGATCCTCCACAAGGAGGGCGCGGGGAAGTTCGTCGCCTTTTCGGCCGGGACCAAGCCGCGGTCGGACTTGAACCCCTACGCGCTGGAGGTCTTGAAGCGCAGCGGCCATGACGTGTCGAGCCTGCGCGCCAAGAACGTCGACGAATTCCGCCAGCCGGGTGCCCCGAAGTTCGACTTCGTCTTCACCGTCTGCGACACCGCCGCGCATGAGGACTGCCAGCCCTGGCCAGGCCAGCCGATGACCGCGCACTGGGGCATGCCCGACCCGGTGAAGGCCACCGGCACCGATGCCGAAAAGGCGCTGGCCTTCGCGCGCACCTATGCCGAACTGGAACGTCGCATCCGCGCCTTCGTGGCGCTGCCCTTCGAGGCGCTGCAGCGCGTCGCCCTGCAGGACCGGCTGGACGATCTGGGTCACGAGGTCGAGGCGTGACGGGTATCGGAGGGCAGGAAAGATGACACGGATCGCATTGAACGGCCTTGGCCGTATCGGCAAGCTGGTGCTGCGACGGCTGGTGGATCAGGGCGCGGCGGGCGACATCGTGCTGCTGAACGATCCGGCGGGCACGCCGGAACAGCACGCGCTGCTGATGGAATTCGACTCGGTGCATGGCCGCTGGGGCGCACAGATCGCGCATGACGCGAACAGCCTGACGCTGAACGGCACGCGGATGCGGCTGACGGCGGCAAAGCGGATCGAGGATCTGCCGCTGGCCGAGATGGGCGTCGATCTGGTGATCGACTGCACAGGCGTGTTCAAGACGGCGGAAAAGATCGCGCCCTATTACACAGCGGGGGTGAAGAAGGTGGTGGTGTCGGCGCCGGTGAAGGATGGCGGCGCGCTGAACCTCGTCTACGGGGTCAACCACGGGCTTTACGACCCAGCGCAGCATGATCTGATCACGGCGGCAAGCTGCACGACGAACTGCCTCGCCCCGGTGGTGAAGGTGATCCACGAGGCGATCGGCATCCGGCACGGCTCTATCACGACGATCCACGACGTGACCAACACCCAGACCATCGTCGACCGCCCGGCCAAGGACATGCGCCGCGCCCGTTCGGCACTCCTGAACCTGATCCCGACGACGACCGGCTCCGCCACCGCCATCACGCTGATTTATCCCGAGTTGAAGGGGCGGTTGAACGGCCATGCGGTGCGGGTGCCGCTGTTGAACGCCTCGATCACCGATTGCGTGTTCGAGGTGCAGCGGGCGACCACGGTCGAGGAGGTGAACGCGCTGTTCGCCGCCGCCGCAGAAGGGCCGTTGAACGGTATTCTGGGCTATGAGACGCGGGTGCTTGTCTCGTCGGACTATCTGAACGACCCGCGCTCGTCGATCGTCGATGCGGGTTCCACGATGGTGGTGAATGGCACGCAGGTGAAAATCTACGCCTGGTATGACAACGAATGGGGCTATTCCTGCCGTCTGGTCGACATCGCCCACATGGTGGCGGGGTCGCTGTGACGACCGCCGCGCGATCCTCGGCTCTGGCCGCCTATGGCGCGGTGACAGCAGCCTACTGGGCCTTCATGCTGTCGGATGGCGCGCTCAGGATGCTGGTGCTGCTGCACTTCGACATTTTGGGCTTCAGCCCGATCGCCATCGCCTGGCTTTTCCTGCTGTACGAGGTGGCGGGGATCGTCACCAACCTTTCGGCGGGCTGGATCGCCATTCGCTTCGGGCTGACGACGACGCTTTACGCCGGGCTGGGGTTGCAGGTGGGCGCGCTGGTCATGCTCGCCGGGCTTGATCCGCAGTGGAGCATCGCGGTGTCGGTCGCCTATGTGATGCTGGCGCAGGGGCTTTCCGGCGTGGCGAAAGACCTGACCAAGATGTCGTCGAAAAGCGCGGTGAAACTGCTGGCGCCCGCCGCAGAGGGTGGCCTCTTCCGCTGGGTTGCGGTGCTGACGGGCTCGAAGAACGCGGTGAAGGGGGCGGGCTTCTTCGTCGGCGCCGCGCTGCTGGCGGGCTTCGGCTTCCGCGCCTCGATCTGGGCGATGGCGCTGGTGCTGCTGGCCATCCTGATCGCCTCGGTGACGTTCATGCCGCCCGGCCTGCCCCGCGGCAAGAAGGGCACGAAGTTCGGCGAGATCTTCTCGAAGGATGCGCGCATCAACCGCCTGTCCGCCGCCCGCATGTTCCTGTTTGGCGCCCGCGACGTGTGGTTCGTGGTCGGCATCCCGGTCTACTTCGAGGCGGCGCTGTCGGATGGCACCCCCGCCGGGCACCGCATGGCGTTCTTTCTGGTCGGCGCCTTCATGTCGATCTGGGTGATCGCCTATGGCGCGGTACAGGCGGCGGCACCGAAACTGCTGCATGCGACGAACCGACCCGAGGCGGACATCACCGCGCTCGCCTCGCACTGGGTGCTGATCCTGACTGCAATCCCCTTTGCGCTGGCGGCTGTCGCGCTCTTCGCCGGGGCGCCCGCGCTCTGGCTGACGCTGACGCTGGCCGTCGGGCTGCTGGGCTTCGGCTATGTCTTCGCGATCAACTCCTCGGTCCATTCCTACCTGATCCTCGCCTTCACCAGCGCCGAGCGGGTGACGATGGATGTGGGGTTCTACTACATGTCGAACGCGGCGGGTCGGCTCTTGGGCACGCTGCTTTCCGGTGTCAGCTACGAGGTCGGCGGGCTGCCGCTTTGCCTTGCCACGGCGGGCGTGCTGTCAGGGCTCAGTTGGCTCGCGGTGCGCAAGCTCGGCAGGTGACCCACGTCCACCGTGCACGGCGTGGTGGCCGGGCGGATGCGCCATTGCAAGCGGCCCGGCGCTGACGAATACCCCCTCGCCGGTCTGTTCCGGCAAGGGGGCGAGGCCCGTCAGGCCGTGTATTCCTTCGACTTGAAGGAGATGCCGCGAACCGCCTCGGGCGCGTCGGCCAGCTTGCGGATGTTGGCCCAGGCGTGCTTGTAATCCGGCAGCACCAGCTCGTTCACGCCGGGGTTGACGACGTTGCCCTGCTGGCCAGTGGGGGTGCCGAACAGCATGAAGGTCTCGCCCGGCCGGGCCGTGGGCGTGGGATAGGCCATCGCCTGGGTGGCGCCGGCGTCGTTGTAGACCTCGACCAGATCGCCCGCCTTCACGCCGACCTTTGCCATGTCATCGGGATGCATCTCGATGAACGGGAACGGGTAGCGGTCGGAAACGAAGTCGTTCTCCTGATCCAGAAAGTGGTTCTGCCAGTTGATGTTGGACCGACCATTGTTGATGAGAAAGGCGTATTTCACCTTCTCGTCGGCCTTGCCCGGCGCCTGCCAGCCGCGCCACGCCCCGGCGCAGAACAGCGCCTTTTTATCGGGGCGGCCGTGCCGGTCGAACTTGCCATCGGTATAAAGCCGCTGGGTGCCGACCAGCTTGTCGTCCTTGTAGTCCACCACCGGCTCTTGCACGCCATTGGTGCCCATTGCCCGCAGCCGGTCATAGGTGACGATCTTGCCGGTATGGGCATAGTAGCCATCCATGAAGGCGTCTTCCTCCGACTTCCAGTCGTAGCCCTTGAACTGGTCGGCATAATCCGCCTTGCCCATCGCGCGCAGCACCCGCTCCATGTTCTGCGCCAGGGCCGCCGCGATCATGCAGTCGGGCTTCGCGCTGCCGGGGCCATCCATGTATCGCTCGGTCAGCCGCAACCGCCGCTCGCCGTTCATCGAGGTCAGGTTCATCTCGCCCGATTCCACCGCGGGCAGGATCACATGCGCGGCCTGACCGATCTGGCTGTGGATGATGTCGACGTTGACGGAGAAAAGCCCGCCCGCATCCACCGCTTTCACGATGGCGTCGATCAGTTCGGCGCGGGTGCCACCGGCGACGGCGTCCATCGCCTCTTTCACCATGTTCGTGCGCTTGTTGTAGATGCGCTTGAACTCGGTGGCATTCAGCGTGGTCTTGTAATGGTCGTTGGCCCAGATGTGGTGGACCTTGCCCTGACCCTTGATGATCAGGTCGTCGACATAGGCGGCGGGTCGGCCGACATGCGACTCGTCGGGGCGCATATAGCCCTCCTGATGGCCGCCAAGCCGCACGACGCCGCCACCGGGGCGGCCGATGTTGCCGGTTGCCAGCGCGATATTCACCAGCGCACCTATGGTGCGGTAATTGTCGTTGCCCCAGATGATCCCTTTTTCATAGGGGAACACCGTGCGCTTGCGCGCGCCGCCATCCTTCGGCTTGGCAATCCATTCGGCGGCCTTCACGATGTCGTCCTTCGACAGGCCGCAGATCTTGGCGCCATCGTCCAGCGACATCTTGCAGGCCGCCACCGCCGCCTTGAAGCTGGTCAGCGCCGCCGGATAGGCTTTGTTCTCGGCCTGTGCCGGGTCCGGACCCTGGAACGTCGAGGCGGCGATGAAGTCGTTGTCCAGCCAGCCCTTGTCGACGATGTAGGTGAACAGCGTGTTGAACAGCGCAAGGTCGGTGCCGCTTTCGATCTGCAGGTGCAGCACGTTGTCCTTGCCTGCGACCACTTCGCAGGTGTTGATCGTCACCGTCCGCCGCGGATCGACGATCACGATTTTTGCGGGCGCATGCGGCTCGTTCGGCAGTTGCGCCTTTTTCTTGTCCATGCTGTCGCCGCGCAGGCCCGGAACCCAGTGGTTCAGGAACAGGTTCGACTGTGTCTCCATCGCGTTGCCGCCGACAAGGAAGATCGCGTCGGTCAGCTCGTAATCCTCATAGCAGTTGTTCAGCTCGCCGATGCCCATGTCGCGGGTCGAATGCACCTCGGAGTTATAGGCGGGCCGGTTGTGGATGCGGCAGTTCTTCACCTTCATCGACCCGAAGTAGAGCTTGCCGGTGCCCCATGTATTCTCATACCCGCCGGCCGAGCCGCCGTGGTCGAACATCGACACGAACAGGTCATCTTCCTTGCCCTTGTCCACCACCCGCGCGGTGACTTGCGCCACAAGGTCCAGCGCATCGTCCCATGTCGTTGGCTGCCAGGTGCCATAGCGCCAGACCATCGGCTCTGTCAGCCGCTGCTGCTGCGTGCCCGTCACGTCCGAGCGGCGGTTTTCGGCCATCCGCGCGCCGCGCACCGAGCCGAGGCCCGAGTTCACGACGCAGTTGTCATCCGGCTTGATGACCAGATGCACGTCCTGCCCGCCCTGCTTGACGACGTTGTACATCGAGGGCGCATACCAGTTCGGCGTCTGGGCGTCCTGCTGCTGGCCAAGATCCACGCCGAACTTGTTGGCGCCGGGCGCGGTGCCGCCCTGCTTGTTCATCGGCCATGTGTAGGCCTTGTAGCCGCAGCCGACGATGCAATAGTGGCAGGTGACGTTGAATTCCTTCGCATCCTTCGGAATGATCGGCAGGCGGTCGATCTGTCTTTTGTAAGCCATCGCGGATCCCTCCTTCAGAGCACGTTTGACAGGCGGCCATAGAGCAGCTCATCGACGCCTTCGGCGTAGATGTCCCCCTTGGCGTCGATCCGCAGGGTGAACTGCGGCAAGTTTTGCGTGGCGTGGCCCCAAACCTCTTGCCCGCCCGCCTCGGCATCGAAGCGCGAATAGTGGCCGGGGCAGTTGAAGGTCCGGTCATCGGTGTTGTAGGACAGCGGAAACCCCTTGTGCGGGCAGGTGACCGAGAAGGCCACGATGTCCATCTGGGGGCCCACGCCGCCTTCCACCGCCTTGCCGAGCTTCAGCAACACGCCGGGGCTGTCGCCATCGGGGTAGGCGATGTCCATCGGCTCGTTCAGCTTCAGATCGGACAGGTTCGCCAGCCGGTTACTGGGATATTCAACAAGCGCCATCGGCGGCGCCGCCTTGGCGCGGCCCGGCATCATCGTCGCGGCCGCAGCGCCTGCCGTTGCCACAAGTCCCCCCCGCAAAAACTGACGCCTGCCAACTTCAACCAGTTGGTTGCATTTCATCGCACGCTCCTCCCTTGCGCTTCTTTCGGGTCAGTTTAGCGCGGGCTTCGAAGTGAGGGAGGCAGGAGATCACGGCAGGGGTGGCGACTAATCATTTGTAATTGATATATAATAAATGCAGGTTCGGATTCCCGGACATGGCGGGCGGGGGGATGTTCGGAAATCCTGACAGCCTTCAAATTCCCAGCTTCTGCATCTTCTCCCACAGCGTGGTGCGCGACACCTGCAACAGTCGCGCCGCCTCACCGACCTGACCGCCGGTGGTTTCGAGCGCCAGCAAAATCTGGCGCCGTTCGGCGGCGTCGCGCACGGTGGCGAGCGACGGAAGCTCCGCCCGCGTCTCCGCCACCTCGGGGCGATCCGGGAACACATCCGCCGGCATCAGCAAGGTTCCCCGCGCCATCTCCAGCCCACGGATAACCCGGCTGCGCAGCTCGCGGCCATTTCCGGGCCAGACATGGGCGCGCATCGCCTCCTCGGTCCGGGCAGAGATGCCCGCAAGTGGCGGATCGCGGTCGGCGTTCTTGGCCTCAAACAGCCGCATCATCAGCCAGATCGCGTCGTCGGGGCGGTCGCGGAACGGCGGAACCGGAATGTCGATGACGTCGAGCTTGTAAAAGAGATCGGCCCTGAACGCACCATCGGCCAGCGCCTGATCCATTTCCCGTCCGCAAGCCGAAATCAGGCGGGCGCGAAGGGGATCGCGTTCCAGCGCCTCGGCCAGCCGATCCTGTGCCTCTCGCGGCATTCGGGCCAGCGCGTTCAGGAATATCGTCCCGCCGGAACCCACTAGGGCGGTGCCCTCAGCGTCGGGCATGAGCCTGTCGAAGATCAGGCTGGCCCCCTGTTTCGCGAAATCCACCTCATGAAAGCCCTGCGCGCGGTCGGCAGACAGCCCGTGCAGCGCCCGCGCGATGCGGCCCTTGCCGGTCCCGTGTTCACCCCGGATCATCGCGGGCTGGTTGACCTGCGCCGCCCGCCGAACCAGATCTTCCACCGCCGTCGCCGCGGCAGAGATGCCTACGAAATGGTCGATCTCGCTGCTGCCTGCGCCAACGAGCAGGCTCAACCGCTGAAGGAACGCCGACATCTCAAAGGGTTTCTGGATGTAGTCCGCGGCACCTGCCCGCATCAGGCGAACCGCCTGATCGACGCCGCCATGCCCCGTGACGAACAGGAAGGGCGGCAGTGAGACCGAGTCCGACAGGCGGAAGAACAGATCCTCGCCCGAGCCATCGGGCAGCCGGATGTCGCAGACGACCGCATCGACCGGATGCCCCGGTGTGCGGATTGCCCCCACGGCCCGCGCCACTTGCTTGACCCAATGCACCACCGCGCCCTCCAGCCGCAGGCGTTGATAGATTGACCCGCCCATGATCTCATCATCCTCGACCAGAACGATGTGGCGCCCTTTCAGCATTCCATCACTCCTTCGCGGCGAATGGGCAGCGTGACGGTCAGGACGGTTTCGCCGCCGTTGCGATCATGCGCGATCATGCCCCCCAGACCGCGCGCAAGGTCGCGCACCAGCCGCAGGCCCACGCCGCCCCCCGGCTCGGCTGGCCCGTCCTCGAAGATGCGGGCGCGCGCTTCGGGCGGCAGGCCGGGGCCGGTGTCGCTGACGCTCAGCCGGACGTCTTGCCCGTCCGACGCCGTTCGGAACTGCACGCCGCCGCCGGGGCCTGCTGCTGCCGCCGCGTTCAGCAGCAGGTTCAACGCGATCTGGCGGACCGGCGCGGCGGGCAGGCTTTCCAGATCGCCTTCGGCCGCCGTGATCTGCCAGGTCAGGTTCTGGCTGAACCGCGCGACCTCGGGCGCGAAGAGCAGCCGCAGATCGTCGAAATCCCGTGCGGTCAGGGGGGTATCCGCCATGTCAGTGCGGTGCAGGTCAAGCGTCGCCCGCGCCACGTCGCGCAGATGGCGCAGGCCACGGTCCAGCAGGTCAGCCGACTCGCGCACCGCCTCGGGCCGGTCGGAAAAGCGCTGGATCGTGTCGACCGCGTTCAGCAGCCCACCCAGAGGGTTGTTGATCTCATGCGCCAGCGAGGACGACAGCCGGCCGAGGCTGACAAAGCGTTCCCGCGCGGCCAGCCGCCGCTCGGCCTCGCCCCGCGCCTGCACTGCCCCCACCATCGCATTGTAATTGTGCATCAGCCGCGACACCTCGGTTTTGCCGGGCGGGATCAGGCCGTCGGGGATGGGCTGCGGCGTGCCGCCGCTTTCGCCCATGTGGTGCGCCAGCGTGGCCAGCGGTCGCAGCGTGCGCCCCATCAGAAACGCCCCGCCGACCGCCAGCACCAAGGTGGCCGCGGCATTTGCCAGAAGAAGATAGGCCCCCGCCTGACGCCGTTCGCGGGCCAGATCGCGCACGTCCATTTCCGCGGCAATCGTCCCGATCGTCTCGTCATGATACTTGACCGGCGCAACAACCCGGATGAAATCCGCCCCGCTTGGCAACCTCAGGTCTTTAACCGGCGTTGCGTTGGATGTGAACTGCGCCATGGGTTCGCCCACCGGCGCCCGGCGCGGATCCGAGGCCGCCAACACCTTGCCCTGCGCATCGCCAACAACCAGCAGCGTCGCGCGCATACCCTTGCTCGCTCGCGCAGCTCGGTCGAGCGTATCGTAGACCTCCCAGACATCCTGATGCAGGATCGATGGCAGCGTGGCGACCTCCAACCCGTCAAGTTGCACCTGCGCCAGTTCACGCAGCTTTTGTTCCTGCAACCGCGTCAAGGCGCTCAGCACCTGCTGCGAGGCGAAGATGCCGAACAGGATCATCAGCCCGGCCGCAATCAGCGGCACCCGGGCCACCAGCGGAATGCCTGGAAGCTTCGGCACGCTCAGCCCCGCGCATTCAGACGCCGCATCCGCGCGGCGATACCGTCGAACAGGGCGCTGCTGCCCGGTGTGAAGCCGTCAAGTTGCAGCAGCGTCAGCGCGTTCATGCCCGTCGCGGTGGAGGGCATGTTGACCAGCGCCGCCTGCAGCGCCCGTATGCTGGGGGTTTCGGCCCGGTCGATGCGGCAGACCACCGGCGGAAAGCCGAGAAGTTCCGATCGTTGCACGATGCGGGTCTGATCCGTCAGTTCGGGCTCCACCACGGTCAACGCCTCCCAGACATAGCCATCGACGCTGCCGGATTCTGCCAACCCCACGGCAATTGCGCGCACGACGTTGCGGTGGCCATAGGTGAAGATCGTCCGACGAAAGAAACTCTCCGGCCGCTCATCCAAGGCGGCGAGGTCCGACGCCGTGACGAGAAAGCCCGAGTTCGAATTCGGGTCCGAGAACGCATGAAGCGTGCCGCGCAGATCGGTCAGGCCCTGCGCGCCGCTGTCCTTCGCCGCGATCAGATACGACCGGTAAAGTGGCTGGTACTGCCAGACCGGCACCGCCACGAGCGCGAAGGCATCTTCGTGCTGGACGTAGGGATAGCCGCAAACCCAGGCCGCATCGAGGGAGCCTTCCAGCAGCATGCCGGTGATCTCCTCATAGGTCCGGCGCTGCACGAATTCCACCGGCCCCTGCATCGAGCTTTGAAGGTAGTTCTGAAAGTTCCGCAGCAAATCGGTATCGTTGCTCAGGAACACCGGCGTCAGGCCCAAAGCAAAGGGTCGGGCTTCGGCCAACACGGCCCCGGCGCTTGCGCCAAGCACGGTTGCGGTTGCCGAAAGAAACCCGCGTCTCGTCAGAGTCTGTGTCATCTCCGCATCCCCCCGTCTGCAAGATTAGCAACTTCCTGCGGACCCGTCGCGGCCTTCCTTGGCCGGGGTGGTGGCGGCCGATCAGCGGACATATGTGCGGGATGGCGGTTCCCACCGCCCTGCCATACGATTGTTTGCCCAGTCTGTTGCTGAATCAACCCGACCGAGAAACGGCGAACGGCCGATGAATAGTCACCGTTCCGGCGCACAGATCATCGGGAGTATCGAGAGAGGTGAGACGACCCGGCAACGTCGCCGCGGCAAAAAATGAAAGGCCGCTTGCAGGCCGGTCACGATGGCGCCGACGCGCAGGTGAACGCCCGGTCCGGTCGGAAGTCAGATCGCAATCCGACTTCACATTCCTGCCCCCCAACCGTCCGCGGCCGGAGAGGCTCTCGCCGGGTTGCCGACTGTCCGATCAGGCCGCGGGCAGCTTCTCAGGCATCGCGTTTCTGGGACAGCCCTTCCTCGGGACGGTCAACAAACATTGCAACCGGGCGGCCCATCGGCTCGCAGGCAAGTTCCCCCAGCCCATCGCGCGAGGGGCCGGCAATGTCGGCGGAGTGGCTCCGAAACGGTTGGGTCGACGCCTCAGATCGTAGCGTGGCGTTGATCCCGTCGGGCATCGGCCGACAAAGGATCTTGAACAGTCGCGTGGCGTTGGCGGGACCGATCCCGGTGACGTTCGTGGCGACCTTTGGACCACAAAACTCCTGTCCCCTTGTCGCATGAGCAGGAGTCCAGCGGGTCGACGCAACTCCGGCCTCGGCCAATCCGGCGCATGCCGCATTGCAAACGCCCCATGCCGCGCCGGTTTACCGATCCGGCTGGGGATGCTAGCGTTCCCCCGCGCGTTGGCGCGATCTGGTGGTTCTTGTGCAAAGGATTGGTCGGATGCTGAAATCGGTTTTCGTTGTGCTTTTCTCGGCCTTGCTGGTCTGCCTCGTCTCGCCTCAGGTGGCGGTCGCGGATGTTCAGGTGACCTATCACATCACCAATGGCGGCGTGGACACCGGGGACAAGGGCGAGGTGCATTTCGTTCCGGCCGGCAACCATGACGCGGGCGACGTGGCCTGGGACCGCTCTGGTACCTCGGTCAGCCTGCCGGGCGGGGCCTATGACGTCCACATCGTCTTTGGTGACGGCGACGCGCACAAGGATTTCTGGATCGACAACCAAAACTTCACCGCCGACACCGAGCGCACGGTCGAGGTGGACCTGCCGCTGGCGCAAGTGACCTGGCACATCACCAACGGCGGCACGGATACCCAGGACAAGGGCCAGGTGCATTATTTCCCCGCCGGGCATCATGATGGCGAGGTCGTTTCATGGGCGGCCTCGGGAAATCCGGTAACCATTCCGGCGGGGAGTTACGACGTGCAGGTCACCTTCGACGATGGTGACGCGCACAAGGCGTTCTGGATCGATGGCCAGAGCCTTGCGGGCACCGTCGAGAACTCGGCCGAGGTGAACCTGCCGCTGGCGCAAGTGACCTGGCACATCACCAACGGCGGCACGGATACCCAGGACAAGGGTCAGGTGCACTACTTCCCCGCCGGGCACCATGATGGCGATGTTGTCACCTGGGCCGCCTCGGGCAACCCGGTCACCATCCCGGCCGGAAGCTATGACGTGCAGGTCAGCTTCGATGACGGCGACGCGCACAAGGCGTTCTGGATCGACGGTCAGAGCTTTAACGGCACGGTCGAGAAAACCGTCGAGATCGGGTTGCCTCTCGCCGATGTGACGGCAACGGTCACCAACCTTGGCGTCGACACTCGGGATCAGGGCGAAGTGCACTATTACCTTGCCGGAAAGCATGATGACGAACTGACCTGGGCCGCATCCGGCAAGAAGGTGCGCATCGCGGCCGGGGCTTATGATCTGCGTGTGACCTACCGCATCGGCTTTGCCAGCAAGGAGATCTGGCTGGACAACCAGAGTTTCGCAGGCACCGCCGCCCCGGTGATCGAGATGGGGCTGCCGCTGGCCCTGACCACCGTCACCGTCACCCGCGGCGGCGAACCGCTGGGGGTCAAGGCGCAGGTGACCTTCTCGGACCCGGCCGAGGGCTATGACGTCGGCAGCATCGCCGCCGACACGCAGGCGACGCTGGAGGCTGGCACCTACGACATTCACGCGACCGACGCGGACCAGACCGCCGAGGGTTGGTTGCGCAAGGTGGCGCTGACCGGCACGCAGCACCTGACGATCGCACTCGATGCGCCGCGCGCCCGGCTGATGGTAACCGTCACGCGCAACAAGATGCCGCTGCCCGGCGCCTGGTGCGGCCTCTTCCCGCCGGGCAGCGAGGGCGAGGCGCTGAACCGCGCCGATAGTGGCGCCTGGCAGGAAACCGACCCCGGCACCTATGATATCGGCTGCTTCCTTGGCGAAGGCGGCGCCACCGAAAGCGTCTGGGCGAAGGGCAAGGCGCTGCCCGCCGGCGATACCCGGCTGACGCTGGACCTGCCTGCGGCGCTGGCCTCGCTGACTGTCACCGCGAAGGCGGGCGGCACCGCGGGTGCATCGGCAGCCCCGGCGCCGAATGTCGAGTTCATCCTCGACGCTTCGGGAAGCATGGTGTCGAGCGTCGATGGTAAATCGAGCCGGATGGAGATTGCGAAATCCGTTCTCGAACAGGCGATCGCGGGCCTGCCCGATACCGGCGTCAACGTCGCGCTGCGGATTTACGGCACCCAGCCGAAAGCGGCGCATGATTGCAGCGATACCAGGCTTGCGGTGCCGATGGGGCCGATCGACAAGGCGGCGCTGTCGGCGGCGGTTGGCGGCACCGCGCCGGGCGGCTGGACGCCGATCGCGACCAACCTGAAGGCCGCCGCGGGCGATCTGCCCAAGGGGGGCAGCAATGCCATCGTGCTGATCACTGACGGTCTGGAATCCTGCGGCGGCGATCCCTGCAAGGTGGCCGCCGACCTGGCCGACAAGGGCGTCGTCACCCGCAGCTTCGTGGTGGGCTTCACGCTGGGCCAAGATCAGGCCCGGTTGCTGAGTTGCGTCGGCCATTACTACCCCGCCGCCGACCGTGCCCAATTGTCAAAGGCGCTGGCCGAGATCGTGACCAAGGCCATCGCCCCCCCGACCGGCACGGTAACGCTGATCGCGGCGGATGGCACGATGGCCGCGCAAGGCGCACTTGGCGACAAGCTGACGGTCAGGGCGGGCCGCTACGACGTTCGCATCGAGGCGGATGGCAAGGTGCGGCTGTGGAAATCGGTCACGCTCAAGGGCAACCTCGTCGCCCCGCTTGCTGACCACGCCCCCTAGCAAGGCCGGGGCGGCGCGATCAGTGCACAACATCTAGGCGTCGCCGCCCCCCCGGCCACTTTCCTGCGCAAGATCGTGCCAGCCGGTGCGCTTTGGCCGCGATCCCTGCCGGTATGTCACACGGTCGTTGCGTCCGGCACCTAGGGTCGGAAAAACTGGCCGGACCGCGAGGCATCCCGTGCGATACCGCACAATCTTTATCTCGGACACGCATCTTGGCACGCGTGGATGCAAGGCCGACCTGCTGCTTGATTTCCTCGCCGGGCATGACGCCGAATATATCTATCTGGTCGGCGATATCGTCGATGGCTGGCGGCTGCGGCGCGGCTGGCTGTGGCCGCAGGCGCATAACGACGTGGTGCAGGCGCTCCTTGCAAAGGCGCAGGATGGCGCGAAGGTCTTCTACATTCCCGGCAACCATGACGAGATGATGCGGTCCTATCTGGGCACCCATTTCGGCGGCATCGAGGTGATGGCGACCGCCACCCATGTGACCGCCGATGGCCGCAAGTTCCTTGTGACCCACGGCGACCAGTTCGACTCGATCGTGGTGCATGCGAAGTGGCTGGCCCTGCTTGGCGACCATGCCTACGTCTTTGCGCTGTGGCTGAACACCAAGACCAACAAGCTGCGCCAGCTTTGGGGCGGGCAGTACTGGTCGCTGTCGAAATGGGCCAAGCAGCAGGTCAAACAGGCGGTGAACTTCATCAGCGAATACGAAAAGGTGCTGTCGGCCGAGGCGCGCCGGGGCCATTTCGACGGCGTCATCTGCGGCCATATCCACAGCGCGAACATCAGCAAGATGAACGGGATCGACTACGTCAACACCGGCGACTGGGTCGAAAGCTGCACCGCGGTGGTCGAACGCTTCGACGGCTCGCTGCACCTGATCGACTGGGCCGGTGTCAAACGCCGCCGCCAGATCGTGCGCGACGCGCGGGCGGCCGGCATCGCGCCCGCCGAGTTGCGTGAACGGCGCAAGCGCAAAAGAGAGGATGCCTGAGCATGACCTATTCGCCCTCGGTCGGCGATCAACTGGGCGCCGCGGTGCACCAGAACGAGGTTCTGAGCCAAAGCGGGCTGCTGGAGCGGCTGTTCTCGCGCCTCTTTCACGGTCTGGTCTATCCCCAGATCTGGGAGGATCCGGTGGTCGACATGGCCGCGCTGAACATCGGGCCGACCGACAATATCGTCTGCATCGCCTCGGGTGGCTGCAACGTCATGTCGTATCTGACGGCCGAGCCCGCCTCGATCCTGGCGGTCGACCTTTCGCCCGCGCATGTCGCGCTGGGGCGGCTGAAGCTGGCCGCGGCACGGTGCCTGCCCGACTACGACAGCTTCTACGACTTCTTCGGAAGCGCGGATAAACCTGTGAATCCACGCCGTTACGATGCGATCCTCGCACCTCGTCTGGACCCCGACACGCGCGCCTATTGGGATGCCGGGCTGCTGGGGCGGCGCCGGATCGACATGTTCGCGCACGGCTTCTATCGGTACGGCCTGCTTGGCCGCTTCCTCGGCGCGGTCCATCTGGTTGCGCGTCTGGGCGGGGTGGATTTTGGCCCGCTGCTGGACAGCAAGACGCTGGAGGAACAGCGTGCATTCTTCGATACCAAGGTCGCGCCGCTGTTCGAGCTTGGGCTCGTGCGGTTTCTCGCCCGCCGCCGTGCCTCGTTGTTCGGGCTGGGCATCCCGCCCGCGCAATATGACAAGCTCGCCGCCGACGGCGGTGGCGATGTCATCCCGGTCCTGCGCGAACGTGTGCGCAAGCTGATGTGCGATTTCCCGATCGGCGAGAATTACTTCGCCTGGCAGGCGTTCAACCGCGGTTATGCGCCGCAGGCGCCGCGCTCGCTGCCGCCCTACCTCGATCCCTCAGCGTTCGAGACGGTGCGGCGGCACGGCGCCGATGTGCGGATCCTGAACCGGTCGCTGACCGACGTGCTTGCCGAAGAGGCCGATGCATCCAAACAATGCTTTGTCCTGCTCGACGCGCAGGACTGGATGACCGACGATCAGCTTGGCGCGCTCTGGACGCAGATCACGCGCACCGCCAGCGCGGACGCGCGCGTGATCTTCCGTACCGGCGGGCAGGCCGACATCCTGCCGGGCCGGGTCGCCCCGGCGCTGCTGGACCAATGGCAGTATGACGCGGCCGAATCCCGGCGCGGATTTCTTGCCGACCGGTCCGCCATCTACGGCGGCTTCCACGTCTACCGCCGGAAGGGCTGACCATGTCGGATCAAGCGGTTTCCCATGCCGAACTGATGGACGCGACCTACCGCTACCAGCGGCGGATCTACGACCTGAGTCGACGGTACTTTCTGCTGGGCCGGGATCACCTGATCGCCCGGCTGGCGCCGCCGAAAGACGCCAGCATTCTGGAGATTGCCTGCGGCACCGGGCGAAACCTGAGCGTGATTGCGGCCCGCCATCCGGGCTGCCGCCTCTTCGGCCTCGACATTTCCGAGGAAATGCTGCGCTCGGCGCGGGCGAAGCTTGGGCAGACGGCGGTGCTGAAGCAGGGCGACGCCTGCCGCTTTGACGGCGCCACGCTGTTCGGGCAGCCGAAATTCGACCGTATCATCCTGTCCTACAGCCTCTCGATGATCCCCGACTGGCATGCCGCCCTGACCGCCGCCGCCGCCCATCTGGCAGAGGGTGGCGAGCTTCACGTCGTGGATTTCGGCGATCAGGCCGAACTGCCGCGATGGTTCCGGTCCGGCTTGCGGGCCTGGCTGGCGAAATTCCACGTCGCACCCCGCGGCGACATCGAAACCGCCCTTGCCGCGACGGCCGCAGCCGCGGGCCAGACCGCCGAATGCCGGTCGCTCTACCGCGACTATGCCCGGTATGGCGTGCTGAGACGTTCGGGGCACTGAGCCCCAAGACCAGACAACACAGGTTGTTTTCTCGCTGCACCGCCGCAAATCTCGCGCGCGCAGCATGCCGTCACGCCCCGCAATATCCTGACCTTCACGCCGCATCACGCGGCGTGAACGCAACTGTGAGGTGAACCCCAGACCACGCAGCCTTATGTCTCACCTGTGTGACGGTGGGATGGCGTTCAGATGACAAGGCTTCCGGTGAACGACGCCATCAGCCGCGCGCGAGCGCATGAGCACAAGGGCGAGATCGACGCCGCGCGGGATATCTACAAGGATGTTCTGCAAGCCTTTCCCGGAAACTGGCGCGCGAGACAGGCGCTTGCGCGGATTGACGGGCAATCCCGGCGGCAGGTCAATCAAGAGCCCCCGCAAGAGGTGCTGGATGCGCTGCTGGACCTCTACCGCAAGGGGAAAACAATTGCTCTGGCCGAGCAAACCCGGAAGCTGGTGCGCCGCTTCGCCACGTCGGTCGTGCTTTGGAACATGCTTGGCATTTCAAGCGCGCAACTCGGTGATCTTGCAATTGCAGAAACTGCGTTCCGGCGGGCGAGCGAACTGAACCCGGACTACGCCGAAGCCCAGAACAACCTTGGCAACGTGCTGCGGGACGAAGGCAAGATCACCGACGCCGTCGCGAGCTTTCGCCGGGCGATCGAGCTGGTGCCGAATTATGCCGAGGCGCACAACAACCTCGGCAACGCGCTGGCAGATCAGGGCGAGCTGGATGAGGCCGCCGAAAGATACCGCCGCGCGCTGAGCCTGAAGCCCGATTACGTCATTGCCCATATCAATCTGGGCAACATTCTGACGTTGCAAGGCAGGGCCGAAGAGGCCGTCGACAGATATCGTCTGGCCCTGCGGATCTCGCCGGACCAAGTGGCTGCCCTCAACGGCCTGGGCAACGCCCTGAACGACCTGGGGCGGACGGACGAGGCCATCGAATGCTACCGCCGGGCGCTGGAGATCGCGCCGGATCACGCGCTGGCCCACACCAACCTGGGCATTGCACAGAGTGCCCGGGGCGAGTTCACCGAAGCGGGCGCGAGCTATCAACGCGCTCTGGCGATCAAGCCGGACTACGCCGAGTGTCTCCGCCTGCTCAGCGGGTTGACGACCTACAAGGCGGGCGATCCCGAGATCGTCACCCTGCAGCGGCTTCACGAGGACGACGGCACGTCGGTCAGCGACCGGTGTCATCTTTGCTTCGCCCTGGCCAAAGCGTTTGAAGACACCGGCGATCTGTCGCGGGCATTCGGGTATCTTCAACAGGGCAACGCGCTTCGCAAAGGTCTTTTGCAGTACGACATCACGCAGGATCACCGCGTTTTCGCCGCGATCAGGAAAGCTGATGACGCGGCCAGCGCGATCAAGATCACGCGCGCCCTGCCCGACGGCGCGCCGGTGCCGATCTTCATCCTGGGCATGCCCCGTTCGGGCACGAGTCTGGTCGAGCAGATCCTCTCCAGCCATTCCGCCGTTCACGGCGCGGGCGAGTTGGCCACCATCGAGCGTCTCGGTGGCGACCTGATCGCGGGCAAGACGGCCCCGACAGCGGAAAACCTGACTCGGTTCGGCGCCGGATATCTGGCGGAGGTCACGCGGCGGTCCGAAGGCAAGACCTTCGTCTCGGACAAGGCACCGCACAATTTCCAGTTCATCGGGCTGATTGCCAGAACTTTGCCGGATGCCAAGATCATCCACGTCACGCGCAATGCCAAGGCGGTGTGCTGGTCGAACTTCCGGCAATATTTCAACACAGCCGGGCTTGGCTATGCCTACGACCTGAACGATGTCGCCGAATTCTACAAGCTTTACGAAGGGCTTATGACATACTGGTCGGTGCGGCTTCCGGACCGGGTCTACACGCTCGACTACGATGCCCTGACGGAAGATCAAGAGGCCGAAACGCGAAAGCTGATCGCGCACCTCGGGCTGACATGGGAAGACGCCTGCCTTTCGCCGCACAACAACCCACGCAGCGTGCGGACCGCGTCAGATCAACAAATCCGGCAAGAGGTCTATCGGGGCAGTTCGCAGGCGTGGAAGCGGTATGAGCCGTTCATCGGCGGCGCTTTCGACGCGGTGTGAGCATTGCGCCCACGCCTCAAGTCGCAACAGGGTCGGCCCTCTGTTCCCGAAACGCGCCGCGAAAGCCGACGACCTCGCAGGCGAGCGCATGGCCGGCGGCGAGTGCGGCGGCGGCGCCCTGCCCTGTCAGCCGCGCCGCCAGCAGGCCCGCGTTGAAGCTGTCGCCGGCCGCGGTGGTATCGACGACCTCGGCAGCGGGCGGGTAGACGCCGGGCGGCACGGTCGGGTCCAGCGCCACCGGGCCGCGCGCGCCGCGTTTCAGGGCACCGTCGCGCAGGCCGTAGCCGCGCAGGCGGGCCAGCGTGGCGGCCTCGTCGGTCTCGCCGAACAGTGCCTGTTCGTCATCGACAGACGGCAGGCCGATGTCGGTCAGCCGCCAGAACCGCGCGACCCACTCGCGCCCCGCCTCGACCGAAGGCCAGAGCCGAGGGCGCCAGTTCGAATCGAAGGCGACACGGGTGCCGCCCTCGCGCAGCGCGGCCAAACGCGCGGCCAGCGCGGCGCGCACCGCGGGCGGCAGGATCGCCAGCGTGATGGCGGACAGGTAGATCACGTCGAACCCGTCGAGCGCCGCGAAGCCCTCGGGCCCCTGAAACATCTGCCGCGCCGCCGAAGCCTCGCGCCAGTAGTGAAAACTGCGCTCGCCCTGCGCGTCGGTGGTGATGGCGTAAAGGCCGGGCAAGCGCATGGGATCGCGGGCGATGCGGCTGGTGTCGAGCCCCTCGGAGGCCATGAAGGCCAGCGCCGCGTCGGAAAACGGATCGGTGCCCATCGCGGTGATGTAGGACACCCGGCCCAGCGGCCCCAGCGCGCGTTGCAGATAGACGGCGGTGTTCAGCGTGTCGCCCGCATAGGCGATGCGCGGGTCGGTCTGGCCGGGGCCGCGAAAGCTGAGCTCGATCATCGCCTCGCCGACGCAGGCGATGCGAAGCGGGGCGCTGTTTTGGTTCAAGGTCACCGCGCAACACCTTCTTTTGTCAACAAAACAACCACGCGCGCAACGGCGCCGACCATCATCCCGACCTCAGTCGAAATAGTCGGCATGGCTGACGGTCAGGTCGGCCAGCACCAGCAAGATCGAGCGCAGGTGCGATTGCGTAGTGCTGATCGCCAGCTTCATGTCGCGGGCGCGAAGCGCGTCGAAGATCTGGCAGTGCTGGATCTGCAGCGTGTCGAGGTGGTCATGGTCGCGCAGGCTCAGCACGCGCAGCCGGTCCAGCTGCATCTTTTCGTGTTCCAGCACATGCGCCACGCGCGGATAGCCGGTGGCATAGGCCAGCTTGAGGTGAAACAGGTCATCCTCGGCCTGAAAGGCCAGATCGTCGTTGGCGTCGATCGCCTCCTGCTGGCGGATCAGGCATTGCGTCAGATCGGCCTCGACCGCCGCCGTCATCCCGGTTTCAACGATGCGGGCGACGTTCGCAACCTCCAGCGCCTCGCGCAGAAAGCGGGCCTCGCGGATCTTGTCGGCGTTCAGCTTGGTGACGAAGTTGCCCCGGCTCGGGATCGTCGCAACCAGCCCCGCATCACGCAACTGGGCCAGCGCTTCGCGCACCGGGGTGCGGCTGGCGCCGAAGCGGGCGCCGATGTCGGATTCAGAGATGATGCAGCCGGGCGGCAGGTCCATGCGCAGGATCGCCGTCTTCAGCGCCTGAAAAATCTGGTTGCCAGCAGGCCGCGTCAGGTCGACCTTGGGAACCTGAAGGCGGCTGACCTCCGGCGGCGAAGGCTCATGGACGGGGGCGGAAGCAGGGGACGTGGACATGGAGGGCCTCTTCGACTCTTTCCTGTATACCGGTATTCTAATCATTTACAACCGGTATACCGGTCTGTTAGTGAAAAGATCAACGGGCGGGAATCGCCCTGGGAGGATGCGATGAAAGCGGCACTGATCGGGCTGGGGATGGTCGCCGATACCCATGTCGAGGCAATCGCCGCGACCGAGGGGCGGATCGGCCTTGCCGGGGTTTTCGCCCGCCACCCCGACCGCGCCGCCTGCTTTGCCCAGCGCGTTGCGCCAACCCTGCAAAGCGCCCCGCAAGTTTATGCCAGCGCCGCCGAGATTGCCGCCGACCCCGATGTGGATTTCGTCATCCTCGCCACCCCGCCGGATGCGCGGGCCGAGGCGGTGGCGACCTTGGCCGCGGCGGGCAAGCCGATCCTGATGGAAAAGCCGATCGAGCGGACCGCCGCCGCCGCAACCGCGCTGGTCGAGATCTGCGAGGCCGCGGGCGTGCCGCTGGGCATCGTGCTGCAACACCGGATGCGCGAGTCGGCGCAGCGGCTGTCGGCGCTGCTGGCAGATGGCGCGTTGGGCGACCTCGGTCTGGTCGAAATCGCCGTGCCGTGGTGGCGGCCGCAAAGCTACTACGACCAGCCCGGCCGCGGCACCTATGCCCGCGACGGCGGCGGCGTGCTGATTTCCCAAGCGATCCACACGCTCGACCTTGCGCTGACCTTCACCGGGCCGGTCGCCCACGTGCAGGCGATGGCGCGCACCACCCGGCTGCACCGGATGGAGGCTGAAGACACCGTGACCGCCGGGCTCGATTTCGCCTCGGGCGCGGTGGGCAGCCTGTTCGCCACCACCGCCAGCCACCCCGGCGCGGCCGAAACCATCACGCTGCACGGCACCAAAGGCTCGGCGAAGCTGATCGCGGGGCGGCTGGAGCTGACATGGCGCGACGGCAGCACTGAAATCCTCGGGCAGGCCAGCGGCACCGGCGGCGGTGGCGGCGCCGACCCGATGGCCTTTACCCACGCCTGGCATCAGGCGATCCTCGAAGACTTCGCCGCCGCCGTGACCGAAGGCCGCCCGCCCGCGATTCCGGGCCGCGCCGCCCTGCCCGTTCACCACCTCATCGAAGCCCTTGCGACCTCGTCCGCCGAGGGCCGCGCCATCGACCTGCCGGAGATAAAATGACCCGCCCGCTACGCTTCGCCGCTTTCGGCATCGACCATCGCCACATCTTCGGTATGGCGCAGAACATGATGGACACCGGCGCCCGGTTCGTCGGCTGGTGGACCGAGGGAACGCCCGACACGCTGGAGAGCTTCACGAAGCGCTTTGGCGAGGTGCCGCGCATCGCCTCGAAAGAGGATATCCTGGCCGATGACAGCATCGACCTGATCCTCATCTCCGCCATTCCCTGCGACCGCGCCGCGCTCGCCATCGCCGCGATGCGGGCGGGCAAGGACGTGATGACCGACAAGCCGGGCTGCGTCACGCTGGAAGAACTGGCGCAGATCAAGGCGACGCAGGCCGCCACCGGCCGCATCTGGTCGATCGACTTTTCCGAACGTTTCGAGGTGCCCGCCGTCACCCGCGCCGCCGAACTGGTGGCGCAGGGCGCCATCGGCAAGGTGGTGCAGACGCTGGGCATCGGCCCGCACCGGCTGAACAAGGCGATCCGGCCGGAATGGTTCTTCCGCCGCGAGGCTTACGGCGGCATCATCACCGACATCGGCAGCCACCAGTTCGACCAGTTCCTGTTCTTCACCGGCTCGACCGACGCGGCGGTGGAATGGGCGACGGTGGCGAACCACGCCAACCCGGAAACCCCCGGCCTGCAGGACTTCGGCGAGATTGTGCTGCGGTCCGACAAGGGCCACGGCTACATCCGCGTCGACTGGTACACGCCGGACGCGCTGCCGACCTGGGGCGACGGGCGGCTGACCATCCTGGGCACCGAGGGCTATATCGAGCTGCGCAAATACGTCGATGTCGGCGGCACCGAGGGCACCGACCATCTGATTCTGGTGAACGGCAGCCGCTGCGAAAAGATCCACTGTGCCGATGCGGGCCTGCCCTACTTCACCCGGCTGGCGAATGACATCCGCGACCGCACCGAAACCGCGATGCCGCAGGCCCATGCCTTCAAGGTGATGGAACTGGCGATCACCGCGCAGATGCTGGCCGAGGGGGCGGGGCGATGATCCGCGTTGCCATCCTTGGTGCCGGGATCGGGCGCGAGCATCTGGACGGCTACCGCCTGCTGCCCACCCGCTTTCAGGTCGCGGCACTGGTCGATCTGGATACCGCGCGGGCGCAAGCGGTGGTGGGCGCCGATCCGATCCGCATCGAAGCCGACATCGACGCTGTGCTGGCCGATCCGGCGATCGACCTGATCGACGTTTGCCTGCCGCCGCACCTGCATCTGCCGATCTCGCTGAAAGCGCTGGCGGCGGGCAAGCATGTGATCTGCGAAAAGCCGCTGGTGGCCTCGCTGGCCGATGCCGACCGGCTGCTGGGCGCCGCCCGCGACGCAGGCAAGCGCGTGACGCCGGTGTTCCAGTACCGCTATGGCCCGGCGATGGCGCAATTGCGCGCGCTGACGGCCGCCGGGCTGACCGGCCGCGCCTATGCCGCCAGCCTTGAGACGCACTGGATGCGCGGCCCGGCCTATTACGCAGTGCCGTGGCGCGGCACCTGGGCGGGCGAAAACGGCGGCGCGGTGCTGGGCCATGCGATCCACAACCACGACCTGATGATGATGGTGCTGGGGCCGGTCAAACGCCTTTCGGCCTTCACCGCGACCCGCGTCAACGCGATCCAGACCGAAGACTGCGCCGCGATCAGCTTCGAGATGGAGTCGGGGGCGCTGGCGACCAGTTCGATCACCCTTGGCGCCGCGACCGATACCAGCCGCATCCGCTTCTGCTTCGAAGGGTTGACCGCCGAAAGCGGATCGGCCCCCTACGCGCCCGCCACCGGCGCCTGGCGCTTTACCGCGCGCGAACCCTATCAACAGGCCCGCATCGACGAGGTGCTGGCCGACGTGACGCCGGGCCTGACCGGCTTCGCGGGCTTCCTGCAAGCCACAGCCGACGCGCTGGAGGGAGACGCCACCCAGGCGGTCAGCGCCGAGGACGGCCGTCGATCCATCGAACTCGTGACCGCCATCTACAGCGCCGCCCGCAGCGGGCAGGCGATCACGCTGCCGCTGGGCCCCGAGGCGCCGCTTTATGCGGGCTGGGTGCCCGCCACCTGACGACCAAAGAAGACTGCCACGCGACAACAGATCACAGGGAGGAAGACCGATGACACAGATGCGATTGATCCTGGCCGGTGCGGCGACTGCCGCGCTTCTGGCCGCCACCAGCGCCTCGGCGGTGGAACTGCGCTTCGAATGCGCGCAGGACGGCAACGAATGCGACACGATGAACGCCATCTTTCAGAAGTACACTGCGGCGCACCCCGACGTGACGGTGAAGATGGACCTCGTGCCCTACAAGGCCATCCTCGAAAACCTGCCGGTGGACCTTGCCGCGGGCACCGGGCCCGATCTTGCCAAGGTCACCGACCTCGGCGGCCTGCACAAATACTACCTCGACCTGACGCCCTACGTGAACAAGGACTACTGGGAAAAGAGCTTCGGCAAGACGCTGGACTGGTACCGCGCCGGGGCCGCTGATCCCGGCATCTACGGCATCCAGACCCAGCTGACGATCACCGGCGGCTTCATCAACAAGACGCTGTTCGATCAGGCCAAGATCGCCGTGCCGGGCCCGGGCGCGACCTGGGACGACTGGGCCAAGGCCACCGTCGCCGTCGCCAAGGCCACCGGCGCGAAATACCCGATGGCGATGGACCGCACCGGCCACCGCTTTGCCGGCATGGCGATGCCCTATGGCGCGACCTACTTCGACGACAAGGGCAACCCCGAGCTGTCCGATCCGGGCTTTGCCGCCGCCGCCAAGCAGTTCGTGGCGTGGAACCAGGACGGCACGATGGACAAGGACGTCTGGGCCGGTTCGGGCGGCGCGACCTACGCCGACGCCTCGAAAGAGTTCATCAACGGCGATCTGGTGATGTACTACTCGGGCTCGTGGCAGGTGCAGAAATTCGCCAGCCAGATCAACACCGCCTTCGACTGGGAAGTGATCCCCGCCCCCTGCGGCCCGGCTGGCGCTGGTCACTGCTCCGGCATGCCGGGCGGTTCGGGCGTGGTCGGCTTCAAGACCACCCAGCACCCGAAGGAAGTGGCGGCGCTGCTCGACTTCCTGGCCCAGCAGGACAACTACACCACGCTGGAAGCCAAGTCGCTGAACATCCCGGCGCATACCGGCGTTGCCGCGGCGGGCGTGACCTATGAGGGTGCGACCCCCGAGGCGGCCAAGGCGCTGAACGCGTTCAGCGCGCAGGTGCCGACGCTGTCGCCGGTGGCCTATGCCTATCAGGGCTACAAGAACAACCGCGCGATGTTCAACATCACCGTCACCCGTCTGACCCAGGCGATCGTGGGCGAGCTTTCGATGGATGACGCGCTGGCCCGGATGGCCGACGACCTGAAGCAGGCTGTCGCCGCCGCGAACTGATCCCGGCCGGGGGCGGCCGCAACGCCGCCCCCACCCTTCGGACCCTGAGGAGAGGCCGATGCTCAAGCTCATCACACCGCTGATGCAGATCGTCGACGTGCCGATGCGCGCCTTGCAGCGCCTGCTTGGCCCGCGTCGGCTGGCTTGGGCGTTCCTCGCCCCGAACCTGATCCTGTTCGGCCTTTTCGCCTTCCTGCCCGTGCTGGTGAACATCGCCTATGCGCTGACCGGCAGCGATCAGATCCTGCTGCGCGACCGCCCCTTTGTCGGCGTGCGCAACTTCACCGACCTCAGCCAATGCGCCAGCTACCTTGACGCCAACAGCTGCAAGATCGACGTGTTCTGGCGTGCGGTACACAACACCGCCTGGTTCATCGTGTTGCAGGTCGGCTTCATGGTCGGCTTCTCGCTGCTGACCGCGCTGATCCTGAACCGCAAGATCGTGGCGCGCGGCTTCTTTCGGGCGGTGTTCTTCTTTCCGGTGCTGCTGTCGCCGGTGGTGGTGGCGCTGATCTGGAAATGGATATTGCAGGATCAGGGCGCCCTGAACGCGGTGCTGGAACATTTCGGCTACCCGACGGTGAACTGGCTGCTGAACCCCTCCTGGGCCTTCGGCTGGGCGGTGTTCCTGTCCTGCTGGGCGCATATGGGGTTCTACACGTTGATCCTGCTGGCGGGCCTGCAAGCGATCCCGCGCGATGTCTATGAGGCGGCGCAGATGGATGCCGCCTCGCCCTGGCGCGTGTTCCATCGCATCACCCTGCCCTTGCTGATGCCGACGATGGTCGTCGTGCTGGTGCTGGCGCTGATCAAGGGCGTGCAGACCTTCGACGAGGTCTATGCCTTCACCGGCGGCGGCCCCGGCTCGGCCACCACGCTGGTGATCCAGTATATCTACCAGACCGGGTTTGCCGGTGCCCCTCGCCTCTTCGGCCTCGCCTCGGCCGCCTCGATCATGGTGGCGCTGGTGCTGGTGGTGCTGACCGCGGTGCAGCTCTGGATCACGCGGAGGAATGCCAATGGCTAATTTCATCACCCGCACCCGCGGCCGCCAGCGCCTGCACTGGACCGACTGGGCCAGCTATGCCTACCTCGGCTTCGGCGTGCTGCTGATGTTCGGGCCGGTGCTCTGGCTCGTGCTGTCCTCGTTCAAGACCGAAACCGAGTTGCAGCACTACCCGCCGCGCCTGCTGCCCTATGTGCAGCAAACCGTGACGCTGCCGGGATACGACGATCCGCTGCTGGTGTTCCATGTCACGCAGGGCCCGCTGGCCGGGCAGGACGTGGCACAGGTGCGCCGGATCGGCCTTGTCAGCCAGATGGTGCGGCCCGACGATCCCACGACCATCGTCAAGGTGCCGATCGCCGACCGCGAGCCGGTCGAGCATGTGGCGCTGGCCACCTCGAACTACCAAAAGCTGTTCCAGCGCTTCAATTTCCTGCGGTTCCTCTGGAACTCGACCTTCATCACCGTGGTCGCCACCGCGATCACCCTGCTGGTGAACTCGATGGCCGCCTTCGCGCTGTCGAAATACGAATTCCGCGGCCGCGGCACGGTGATGGCGATGGTGATCGGCACGCTGATGATTCCGCAAACCGTGGTGCTGGTGCCGCTGTTCCTGATCACCCGCGACTTCGGGCTGATCAACACGCTCTGGGGCGTCATCATCCCCGGTGCGGCCACCCCCACCGGCGTGTTCCTGCTGCGGCAATACATGCTGACCATCCCGGATGAGATCCTCGATGCCGCCCGCATGGACAATGCCAGCGAGTGGAAAATCTACTGGCGCATCATCCTGCCGCTGTCCGCCCCGGCGATTGCGGTGCTGGCGATCCTGTCGATCATGTGGCGCTGGAACGATTTCCTCTGGCCGCTGATCGCGCTGTCGCAAACCGAAAACTTCACCCTGCAACTGGCGCTGAACTCGTTCCGGGGCGAGTTCACCACCGACTGGGCCAGCCTTCTGGCGATGACCGTGCTGACACTGGTGCCGGTCGTGGCGGTGTTCGCCTTCCTGCAGAAATACATCGCCACCGGCATCGCCTCCACCGGCGGCAAATAAGGAGACCTCGCATGGCCGATCTTGAACTTCGCGGCGTGACCAAGGCCTATGGCGCGGCCGAGGTCATCAAAGGCGTGGACCTGCAGGTGGCTGAAGGCGAGTTCTGCGTCTTCGTCGGCCCCTCGGGCTGCGGCAAGTCCACGCTTCTGCGCATGATCTCGGGGCTGGAACCGATCACCGGCGGCGAAGTCCGGATCGGCGGCGAGGTGGTCAACCGCCGCGGCCCGGCCGAACGCGGGCTGGCGATGGTGTTTCAAAGCTATGCGCTTTACCCGCATATGACGGTGCGCCAGAACCTGTCCTTCGGGCTGGAAAACCTGCGCGCCACCAAGGCCGACATCGAGACCCGCGTCACCGAAGCCGCGCAGATGCTGCAGATCGACAAGCTGCTGGACCGGCGGCCCAAAGACCTTTCGGGCGGCCAGCGCCAGCGCGTCGCCATCGGCCGCGCCGTGGTGCGCGAGCCGCGCATCTTCCTGTTCGACGAGCCGCTATCGAACCTCGACGCCGAGCTGAGGGTGGAAATGCGCGGCGAAATCAGCCGGTTGCACCGCCGCATCGGCAACACGATGATCTACGTCACCCACGATCAGGTCGAGGCGATGACGATGGCCGACAAGATCGCCGTGCTGCGCGACGGGCGGCTGGAACAGTTCGGCCGCCCGCTCGACCTCTACAACGCGCCCGCGAACGCCTTCGTGGCGGGCTTCATCGGCAGCCCCCGGATGAACTTCTTCACCGGCCGCATCGCGGGCGGCGCCGTCCGGCTGACCACCGGCGAAACCGTCGCGCTGCCGGGCGACACCTTCGACATGGCCGAGGGCGCCGAGGTGACGCTGGGCATCCGCCCGAACGGGCTGCACCCGGTCGACAGCGGCAGCGGGCTCAGCGTCACCGTGACCGGGGTCGAGCGTCTGGGCGGCGAGTCCTACATCTACGGCAGTACGCAGGACGGCACCGCCGTCACCGTCCACAGCCCCGGCCAGACCGCGATCGAGCCGGGCGGCGCGGTCACGCTGGCCATCGACCCGGCCGAGGCGCATCTCTTTTCCGCCAAGACCAGCAAGAGCCTGCGCAAGGGGGCCGCGTCGTGAAGCAGACCTGGCGCTGGTTCGGGCCGCACGACACCGTCAGCGTCGACGAGATGTTGCAGGCGGGGGTGCAGGGCGTGGTCAGCGCGCTGCATCACCTCTCGCCCGGAACCGTCTGGCCTGTCGAGGAAATCCGCAAGCGGCAGCAGCAGATCGCCAGCCGCGCCGATGGCACGCCCTCGGGCCTCGGCTGGGATGTGGTGGAAAGCCTCGTGGTATCCGAGACGGTCAAGACCAAGGGCGCCGCCTACGCTGACCACATCGCGGCGTGGAAGACCTCGCTGGAAAACCTCGCCGCCTGCGGCATCGCGACGGTCTGCTACAACTTCATGCCGGTACTCGACTGGACCCGCACCCGGCTGCGCGCGCCGATGCCGCACGGCGGCACCGCGATGCTGTTCGACCTTGTCGATTTCGCCGCCTTCGACATCCACCTGCTCGCGCGGGCCCAAGCCGCCGAGGACCACGGCCCCGAGATTGCCGCGGCCGCCGGTGCCCGCTTCGCCGCGATGGACGATGCCGCCCGCCGCGCCCTGCGCGACAATATCGTCGCCGGTCTTCCCGGCGCCAACGATAGCTGGACGCTCGACCAGATCCGCGCGCTTCTGGCCACCTACGCGCCGATCAGCCGCGACATGCTGGCGCAGAACCTCATCGACTTCCTGTCCGAGGTCGTGCCCACCGCCGAGCGTCTGGGCCTGCGGCTTTGCTGCCACCCCGACGACCCGCCGTTCCCGTTGATGGGCCTGCCCCGCGTGATGTCGACCGAGGCCGACTTTGCCCACACCCTCACCGCCATCGACAGCCCGGCCAACGGCGCCACGCTCTGCACCGGGTCGTTCGGCGTCGCCCCCGGCTTCGATGCGCCCGGCTTCGTGCAGCGCCACGGGTCGCGCATCGCCTTCGTCCACCTGCGCAACACGACCCGCATCGCGCCCGCCACCGCCACCCGCACCAGCTTCTACGAGGCCGCCCATCTCGACGGCGACACCGACATGGTGGCCACCATCCGCGCGCTGCTGGCCGAAGAGGCACGTCGCCGCGCCGCGGGCCGTGCCGACTGGCAGTTGCCGATGCGCCCCGACCACGGTCAGGACATCCTTGACGATCTGAAGCGCAAATCCATGCCCGGCTACCCGCTGATCGGGCGGATGCGGGGGCTGGCCGAGCTTCGCGGTGTCATGGCCGCGCTGGCCTGACGGCCCGCGGTTTCTTTCTGGCGGAACTACTCCACGGGGGTCCGGGGGTGTGAAACCCCCGGCGCCCGGCCAGAGGCTCAACCGCCGGTCATGTAGGGCATCAGCACCACTTCGCTGTCCGGCCCGACCGGCGCGAACCAGGCCTCGCGATAGATCCGCCCGTCGAGCGCCATCGAAACGCCGCGCTCGATCTGGGGGCGAAGGCCGGGATAGGCCTCCGCCAGCTTGTCGAGCACCTCCTTGAAGGTACGCGCCTCCACCTCGACCTCGGCCCGGCCCTCGGTATGGGTCCGCATCGACCCCCAGAGCAGGACCTTGACCATGCTAGGCCCGCGCGGCCCGGATCGTCTTCAGGATGCGCGGCGGCGACATCGGCAGTTCCTGCATCCGCACACCGATCGCCCGCGACACCGCGTTGGAAATCGCGGCCAGCGGCGGCACGATCGGCGTTTCGCCGACCCCGCGCACGCCGTAGGGGTGGCCGGGGTTCGGAATCTCCAGGATCACCGTGTCGATCGGCGGCAGGTCCGAGGCGACCGGCACGCGGTAGTCAAGAAAGCCCGCGTTCTGCAACCGGCCGTCACGCCCGTAGATATATTCCTCGTTCAGCGCCCAGCCGATGCCCTGCACGGCGCCGCCCTGCATCTGGCCTTCGACATAGTCGGGATGCACCGCGCGGCCCGCATCCTGAAACACTGTGTAGCGCAGAACCTTGGTGGCGCCGGTTTCGGAATCCACCTCAAGATCAACCAGATGCACGCCAAAGCTGACACCGGCGCCGTCGACGTTCACCTCATGGTGCCCGGCAATCGGCCCGCCGGTCTGGAACGACACCGCCGCAATTTCGGCCAGCGTCATCGGTGGAAACTGCCCGGCGTTCGGCCCGGCCGGATGCGCCGCGCCATCGCGCCATTCCACCGCATCCTCGTCGATGCCCCAGATCTTCGCGGCACGGCCGCACATCTTGCCGATCGCATCGCGCGCCGCCTTGATCGTGGCAAGGCCGACCGAGAAGGTCACCCGGCTGCCATCGGTCACGTCGTTGTAGCCCAGCGAGGAGGTGTCGGCGATGATGGTGCGCACCTTGTCGTACTCGATCCCCAGCTCTTCCGCCGCCATCAGGCTGATCGAGGCGCGCGACCCGCCAATGTCGGGGTTGCCCTCGGTCACGCCCACGGTGCCGTCGGTGTTCACGTTCAGGCTGACGCAGGTATTGCCGCCGAAGTTGAACCAGAACCCGCAGGACAGCCCCCGCGCCTGACCCGGCTTCAGCGGCGCGGTATAGTGCGGGTGGGCCTTTGCGGCCTCCAGCGTCGCCAGCAGACCGATATCGTCGAAGGTCGGGCCATAAGAGGATTTTGTGCCCTTGCGCGCCGCGTTCCGGATGCGCACGTCCAGCGGGTCGAGCTTGAGCGCAAGGCAAAGCTCGTCCACCACGCTTTCCACCGCATAGATCGCCTGCGGCGCGCCGGGCGCCCGGTAGGCCGCCTCTTTCGGCCGGTTTGTCAAGGCGTTCCAGCCCGTTGTTCGCACGGCCGCAAGGTCGTAGGCGGCAAAGGCCGCCTGCGCGCCCATGTCGACCGTGCCGCAGGGATAGGCGCCGCCGGAATAGCGCAGCACCGCCTCGCCCGCGGTGATACGGCCGTCTTTCGTCATGCCGATCTTCACGTCGATCGAGGTTGAAACGGTCGGCCCGGTCGCCTTGAACACCTCGTCGCGGGTCATCACCAGCTTCACCGGCTTTCCGGTCTTGCGCGACAGCGCCAGCGCCACCGGCTCGATGAACACCGTCGTCTTGCCACCGAAGCCGCCGCCGATTTCCGAGGCCGAAACCCGTAGCTGGCTCGCCTCAATCCCCAGCAGGGTGGCGCAAATGGTGCGCACGTTGAACTGGCCCTGCGTGCAGCACCACAGATCGGCCTTGCCGTCGGCGGTCATCGAGGCAAGGCAGGCATGCGGCTCGATATAGCCCTGATGGGTCGCCGCGGTCCTGAAGCTGCGCTCGACCACCAGATCGGCCTTGGCGAAACCGTCCGCGACGTCGCCGTGGCCGAACTCGCAGAAATGGGTCACGTTCGCGCCCATGCCGGCCGGGACGGTTTCCACCGCCCGGCCCGGCTGCACCACGGGCGCATCCGCGCGCATCGCGGCATCGACGTCGGTCACATGCGGCAGCACCTCATAGGTGACCTTGATCCGCTTCAGCGCCTCGGCCGCCACGGCCGGGCTGATCGCCGCCACCGCCGCGACCGCGTGGCCGTCGTACAACGCCTTGTCGCGGGCCATCACGTTTACCGCAATGTCGGCAAAGAACTCATCGTCCGGCAAGGCAAAATCGGCGCCGGTCACGATGCCCTTCACGCCCGGCAGCGCCGCCGCTTCCGAGGTGTCGATCGCCACGATCTTGGCATGCGGATGCGGCGAGCGCAGGATGCGGGCGGTCAGCATCCCCGGCGCGCTGACATCGGCACCATAGAGCGCGCGGCCGGTCACCTTGTCGATGCCATCGGGGCGCGGCGGCCGGGTTCCGACCTGCTTGAATTCCCGTTTCTGATGCGAATCGAAGGCCATATCACGCACTCCTCATCTGGGCCGCGGCGGATTGCACCGCGCGGACGATCTTGTCATAGCCGGTGCAGCGGCACAGGTTCCCCGCCAGCCAGTAGCGCACGTCCTCGTCGCTCGGGTCGGGGTTCTTTTCCAGCAGCGCCTTGGCGGCGACCAGAATGCCCGGCGTGCAGACCCCGCATTGCAGCGCGGCATGATCCAGGAACGCCTGTTGCAACGGGTGCAGCCTGTCGGCGCTGGCCAGCCCCTCGACGGTGCCGATCTCGGCCCCCTCGGCCTCGACCGCCAGCACGAGGCAGGAACAGACCAGCCGCCCGTTCAGCGTGACCGAGCAGGCACCGCAATCGCCGGTGCCGCAGCCTTCCTTGCTGCCGGTCAGGCCAAGGCGGCCGCGCAACGCGTCCAGCAGCGACTCTTCGGGGTTGCAGATGAAATCGACGGCGTCGCCGTTGACGGTGGTTGAAACGGAAATGCTCATGCCTGGCCTCCGGCGCGGGTATAGGCGATGCGGGCGGCGCGCTTGGCCAGCACGCCCGCCACTTCGGTGCGGAATTCGATGGTGCCGCGTTTGTCGTCGATCGGCGAACAGGCGGCGCTGCAGGCGGCGGCGAGCTTTGCCACCGCCGCATCCTCCAGCTTGGTGCCGACGATCGCGGCGGCGGCGGCCTCGACCAGCCGCACGGTCGGCGCCACGGCCCCCAGCGCGACGCGGGCGGCGGTGATCGTGCCGCCTTCGTCCAGCGTCAGGCTGACGGCGGCGGAGGCGACGGCAATGTCCATCTCGGTGCGCGGAATGAACCGCAGGTAGGCGTCGCCCGAGCGGGCGGGCCGCGCGGGCAGGAAGATCGAGGTGATGAACTCGCCCCGTTTCAGCGCGGTCTTGCCCGGCCCGACCGGGATCGCCTCGACCGGCACGTCGCGCGCGGCGCCCGGCCCGGCGATGCGCGCCACGGCCCCGGCGGCGACCAGCGCGGGCACGGAATCAGCGGCGGGCGAGGCGTTGCAAAGGTTGCCCGCCATCGTCGCGCGACCCTGCACCTGGGTCGAGCCGATCAGGTTCGTGGCCTCGACCACGCCCGGCCAGAGCGCGCGCACCTCGGCATCCTCGCCAAGCTGGGCGCCTGACACGGCGGCGCCGATGCGAAAGCCGCCCGCCTCGGACACGATCGACCGCAGCCCCGGCAGAGCCTTGATATCGACCACCAATTCGGGTTCGACCATGCCGGCCTTCAGCTGCACCAGCACATCGGTGCCGCCCGCCAAAATCCGGGTCAGGCCCTTTTCGGCCGTAAGAAGACGCGCGGCCTCGGCCACCGTCTGGGGTTTTTCATAACGCATCTGGATCGGTTCCTGTCCGTGATGTCTCAGGGATCGGGCAGAGATTAGCGGCACCGGGTGCCGGGATGCAACGCCGAACCGACACAAGGATGTCGCTCGCCGCCCGCGCGCCCCGGCCCTGCCCGCCAAAGTGGCGCAGGTTCAGGCGGTGCCGAAGGTCGCCCGCATCACCTTCTTGTCAAGCTTGCCGACGCTGGTCTTGGGCAGCGCCGCGACGAATTCCACCCGGTCGGGCGCCGCCCAGGCCGACAGGTGCCCCGCCTTGATCGCCCCGGCGATGGCGGCGCGCAGGCCCGCCTCGACCGTTTCGGGCGCCATGTCGGGCTTTGCGACGATGACGATGCAGGGCCGTTCGCCCCACTTGGCATCCGGCAGTCCGATCGCCGCAACCTCGGCCACGCCCGGCACCACGCTGACGATCGTCTCCAGCTCCAGCGAGGAAATCCACTCGCCGCCCGACTTGATCACGTCCTTGATCCGGTCGGTGATGTGCAGCGTGCCGTCGTCGTCCAGATAGCCCACGTCGCCGGTGTGCAGATAGCCGCCCCGCCACAGCGCGGCGCTGCCTTCCTCGTTCTTCAGGTAGCCCTGCGTCAGCCAGGGCGCGCGCACCACCACCTCGCCGGTCGCCTTCTGGCCGCGCGGCACGTCGCGCATGTCGTGATCGACCACCCTCAGTTCCACCATCGGCATCGCCACCCCGGTTGCGGTGCGCAGGTCGACATCCTCGCCCGGCCGCGCGTTCGACATGTCTGACAGGGTCAGCAGCGGGCAGGTTTCCGACATGCCATAGCCAGAGTGGACGTCGATCCCGCGCGCCAAGGCCGCCTGTGCCAGCCCTTTCGGCAGCGCCGAGCCGCCGATGATCACCTTCCAGCGCGACAGGTCTACATCGGCGGTGCCCGGCACGGTCAGCAGCATGTTCAGGATCGTCGGCACGCAATGCGAGATCGTCACCTTGTGTTCGGCGATCAAGGCGAGCAGGCGGCCGGGCTCGTAGCGGCCGGGATAGATCTGCTTCAGCCCCAGCATCGTCGCGGCGAAGGGAAAGCCCCAGCCGTGCACGTGAAAGAGCGGCGTGATCGGCATGTAGACGTCGCCGCGATGCGCCCCCGCCATCCCCGGCACCGGCCCGATCCCCGCCGCAAGGCCCATCGTGTGCAGCACGATCTGGCGGTGCGAATAGGTGACCCCCTTCGGCAACCCGGTGGTGCCGGTGGTGTAGAACAGCGTCGCCCGCGTCTGTTCGTCGAAATCCGGAAAGGCGTGATCGGGCGCAGCGGCGGCCAGCAGTGCCTCGTATTCGCCGGCGAAGGGCAGCCCGCCCGGCACCGGCCCCGGCTGGTCCTGCAACAGGATCAGCACCACCGGCCGGGTGATGCGGTCCATCACCGAGGCCAGCAGCGGCACAAAATCCGCATGGACCAGAATCGCGTCATCCTCGGCGTGGTTGATGGTGTAGACGATCTGATCAGGCGACAGCCGCACGTTCACCGTATGCAGCGTCGCCCCGATCATCGGCACGGCAAAGAAGCATTCGAAATAGCGGTGGCTGTCCCAGTCCATCACCGCGATCACGCTGTCGCGGCCCAGCCCCAGCGCCGCGAAGGCATTGGCCGCGCGTTGCAGCCGCTGAGAAAACCCGGCGTAGCTGTAGCGCATCACGCCGGGGTAGATGATCTCTTGCGTCGCGCGGGTCGACAGGGCCGAGTGCAGCAATTGCTTCACCAGCAGCGGATAGCTGTATGCGTCGGACATCCGGTTCCTCCCTCGCCCGTCGCGCTGTCCGGTGCGCGGGCCTTGCCGAAGCATGGCCAAACCCGTCGCCACGCGCAACAATGTCGGCAACGCCCGGATGACATGTCGGTAACGGTGGCGCGCACCGGGCCCCTGCCGCAGGACACTGCGGCCAAAGCCAATCGCGGAGCCTGCCGATGCCCTCGTCCGATCCCCTGCTGCAACCGTATCAATTGAAGCACCTGACCCTGAAAAACCGGATCATGACCACCAGCCATGAACCGGCCTACCCCGAGGCCGGGATGCCGAAGGATCGCTATCGCGCCTACCACGTCGAACGGGCGAAGGCGGGTGTGGCGATGACGATGACCGCGGGCTCGGCGGCGGTGTCGCGCGACAGCCCGCCCGTTTTCAACAACGTGTTGGCCTACAAGGACGAGGTTGTGGGCTGGATGAAGAAGCTCACCGACGAATGCCACGACCACGGCTGCGCGGTGATGATCCAGCTCACCCACCTTGGCCGCCGCACGCATTGGAACAAGGGCGACTGGCTGCCCGCGCTGACCACCTCGCATCAACGCGAACCCGCCCACCGCGCCTTTCCGAAGAAGATGGAAGACTGGGACATCGCCCGCATCATCACCGATTACGCCGATGCGGCGGAACGGATGAAAGACGCCGGTCTGGATGGGATCGAGCTGGAATGCTACGGTCACCTGCTCGATCAGTTCATGTCGCCGCTGACCAACGAGCTTGACGCGCCCTATGGCGGCAGCCTCGAAAACCGCGCGCGGTTCGCACTGGAGGTTCTGGCCGCAATCCGTTCCCGCGTCGGGGAAAATTTTCTCGTCGGGATGCGCTACACCGCCGACGAGACCGCGCCGGGCGGTATCACCGAGGCGGAGGGCATCGCCATCGGCCATATGTTCAAGGCCTCGGGCAACGTCGATTTCCTCAATGTCATTCGCGGCCAGATCCACACCGACCCGGCGATGACCGACGTGATTCCGGTGCAGGGCATGGCATCTGCCCCCCACCTCGATTTCGCCGGCCGCATAAAGGCCGAGGTCGGGCTGCCCACCTTCCACGCCAGCCGCATCCCCGATGTGGCGACCGCCCGCCATGCCGTCGCCTCGGGCAAGCTCGACATGGTCGGCATGACCCGCGCCCATATGGCCGACCCGCATGTGGTCCGAAAGATCATCGAGGGGCGCGAAGAGGATATCCGCCCCTGCGTCGGCGCCACCTACTGCCTTGACCGGATCTATCAGGGCGGCGAGGCGCTCTGCATGCACAACGCTGCTACCGGGCGGGAACTGACGATGCCGCATGACATCGCCCCCGCCCCGGTGGCGAAAAAGGTGGTGGTGATCGGCACCGGCCCGGCCGGGCTGGAGGCCGCCCGCGTCGCCGCCGAACGCGGCCACCGCGTGACGGTATTCGAGGCCGCCAGCCAGCCCGGCGGGCAGGTCCGCCTGACCGCCCGCACGCCGCGCCGACGCGAGATGATCGGCCTTGTCGACTGGCGCATGGCGCAATGCGCCGCGCGCGGGGTGGAATTCCGCTTCGACACCTGGGCCGAGGCCGCCGACGTGTTGGCCGAAGCCCCGGACGTGGTGATCATCGCCACCGGCGGCATTCCCCACACCGAGGTGCTGGAGCAGGGCAACGATCTGGTCGTCTCCAGTTGGGACATTCTGTCGGGCGACGTGAAGCCCGGCCAGAACGTGCTGATCTACGACGACGCGGGCGACCATGCCGCCCTGCAAGCCGCCGAGGTCGTCGCCGCCACCGGCGCGCATGTCGAGATCATGACACCCGACCGCAGCTTTGCCCCCGACGTGATGGCGATGAACCTGGTGCCCTACATGCGCTCGCTTCAGGGCCGCGATGTCGCCTTCACCGTCACTTACCGCCTGTCGGCGGTCGAACGCGCGGGCAACGGGCTGATGGCGGTGATCGGGTCCGACTACAAGCCGTTGGCCGAACGGCGCGCCTTCGATCAGATCGTGGTGAACCACGGCACCCTGCCGCTGGACGATCTTTACTTCGAGCTGAAGCCGCTGGCCACCAACCGGGGCGAGGTCGACCATGCCGCCCTGATCGAGGGCCGGGCGCAAACCATCGCGACCAACCCCGACGGTAGGTTCCAGCTGTTCCGCATTGGCGATGCCGTGTCGGCCCGCAACACCCACGCCGCGATTTATGACGCGCTGCGGCTGATGAAGGATATCTGAGCCGATCGGCGAGGTTCCGCGCATCTTCGGCCTGTCGCCGCCCTGATCCCGCCACCTGCCCGCAAAGAGGTTGCGGCCCCCTGCCCGCGGTCGCTATGCACGATGCAGTGGTCCGCGCGGCGGGATAACGCGCGACCGCGGGGGGATGACAACAGGATCACTCGGGTGACCGGACGGCTTACGCATCGACTGAACGCGGCCCTTGAGCGCGTGCTGCCAGAGCAGCGCATCTTCCTGCGCTCGGACTACGAAACCCGGTTCGTGCGGGTGCGGCCGGTCACACAGGCGCTGATGCTGGCCATTTCGGCGCTGGTGATCGGCTGGACGCTGGTCGCGACCTCCATCCTTTTCGTGCAGTCGATGGCCTCGGGCGACGCGCGCCAGCAGGCGATGCTGGAACAGTCGAACTACGAACAGCGCCTGAACGGCCTTGCCGATGCCCGCGACGCCCGCGCCGCCGAGGCGGCCAGCGCCCAGACCCGCTTCAACACCGCGCTGGATCAGGTGTCGCTGATGCAGTCGGCGCTGCTCGCGTCCGAGGATCACCGCACCGAGCTGGAAACCGGCATCGACGTCATCCAGAAGACGCTGCGCCGGGTGATCAAGGAACGTGACGCCGCCCGCGCCGAGGCCGACAGCCTGCGCCTGACGATGGCCAAGCAAAGCGGCGCCGACCACACCGACGCGGGCCACATGAAGGACATGAGCGCCACCGTCGACATCCTTGCCAGCCAGCTTGGCGATACCGCCGCCGCCCGCGACAGCGCCGAAGCGCAGGCCGCCGTCGCCGATGCCGCCGCCAGCAAGGCGGAACTGGACACCAAGCTGATCGAGCAACGCAACGCGCTGATCTTCTCCAAGCTCGAAGCGGCGGTGAAGGTGTCGATGGCGCCGCTCGACAAGGTCTTCCGCTCGGTCGGGCTGGACCCGCAGAAGGTGCTGGCCGAAATCCGCAGCGGCTACACCGGCGAAGGCGGGCCGCTGACGCCGATCCCGCCACCGCTGCACGATCAGCAGGGCGCGCTTGACGCGACCCGCGCGAATGGCATCCTCGACGGGCTGAGCACGGTGAACTTCTATCGGCTGGCCGAGCAGAAGGTCCCGCTGGGCCTGCCGTTGAAAACCAAGTTTGTCTACACCTCCGGCTTCGGCGGACGCCTTGATCCCTTTACCGGCGCCCGCAGTTTCCACCCCGGTCAGGACATGGGCGGCGCCTATGGCTCACCGGTTTACGCCACCGCCGACGGCATCGTCGTGACGGCGGGCTGGGTCAATGGCTACGGCCGCGAGGTGATGATCCAGCACGCCTTCGGCATCCAATCGCTCTATGGTCACCTTTCCCAAATCCGCGTGCAGACCGGCCAAAGGGTCTCGCGCGGCGACCGGATCGGTGATATGGGCAGCACAGGACGATCGACCGGGACCCATCTTCACTACGAGATCCGGGTCGGAGGCAAAGCCGTCAATCCCATGACTTATATCAAGGCAGCGACCAATGTTTTCTAAGAGCAGGATCAACGAACCGGGGCCGAAGCAGGCAGGCGAGGCTGAAAAGCCCAAGACCGACGTGCCCGCGACGAAGCCCACGATGGACTACGCGGCCCCCGCAACGTCCAAGCCGAAACCGGCGCCCTCGGTGCTGTCCTCGGACCTGACTGTGGTCGGCAACGTCAAGACCACCGGCGACATCCAGATCGAGGGCGTCGTCGAAGGCGACATCCGCGCGCATCTGCTGACCGTTGGCGAAGGCGCCACCATCCGCGGCGAAATCGTCGCCGATGACATCGTGGTGAACGGCCGCGTCGTCGGCCGCGTGCGCGGGCTGAAGGTTCGCCTGACCTCGACCGCGCGGGTCGAAGGCGACATCATCCACAAGACCATCGCGATCGAAAGCGGCGCGCATTTCGAAGGCTCCGTGCAGCGGCAAGACGATCCGCTGGCGGGCGCCCCGAAAGCCATCGCGGCGCCGGTGGCGGCCACCACCCCGAAGGCCTGAGCCGGACGGTACTGACAAGACGGGCACCGTCCTTCGGGGGCGGTGCCCGTTTCCAATTGGGGCCCGCGTCAGCCGCGCGGGGCCAGCGTTGCGCGGTAGATGTGCCAGCTGGCATGGCCCAGCACCGGCAGCACGATGAACAACCCCAGAAACGCGGGCAGCATCGCCACGAACAGCAGCACGGCGATGGTGGCGCCCCACAGCAGCATGGGCCCCGGATTCTGGATCACCGCCGAAACCGAGGTGATCATCGCAGTGACGAAGTCGATCTCTTTGTCCAGAAGCAGCGGCAGGCCGACGACGGTGATCGCGAACAGCACGCCCGCGAACCCGGCCCCCACCACCGAGCCGACCGCCAGCATGGTGATCCCGTCCGAACTGAACAGCACCGCCAGCGGATCGGTGGACACGTTCACCATCGCCGACAGCCCAAGGAACAGCGCAAAGATCGTATGCGCCACGAACAGCCAGACCAGAAACAGGAACAGCACCACCACCGCCATCGCCGGGATCTGCCGGTCTTTCTGGTGCAGCACCACGCCCAGCACGGCGCCCCAGTCCAGCGGCTCGCCCGCCTCCAGTCGACGGCTGACCTCATAAAGCCCGACGGCAGCAAAGGGGCCAAGGATCGGGAACCCCACCGCGAAGGGCAAAAGCCACCATTCGCGCCCGGCGGCGACCAGGATCGAATCCAGCACCAGCCCGCCCGCAACATAGACCGCACTGAAGAACAGCCCGAACAGCGGCGCGCGCACGTAGTCGCGCAAGCCCTGGGCCAGCGCGTCGGTCACCGTATGCACGGCGATCATCCGCACCTCGGGCACCGGCGACGCCGCCGTCATGATATAGTCGTCCATCTCTCCCCCCGTTTTGCCTCAGGCTACGGGAGGGGGCGATTCCCGGCAACGGGGACGTCAGGCCGTCGGCGCGGGGCTGTGGCCCCTCAGGCTTCCGTCTGCGCGTCGGCGCGGCTTTTGCCCGCCACATCCATCGCCAGCGTCGCTGCCATGAAGCGGTCGAGGTCGCCATCCAGCACGCCCTGCGTATCCGAGGTTTCCACCCCGGTGCGCAGATCCTTCACCATCTGGTAGGGCTGCAGCACGTAGGACCGGATCTGGTTGCCCCAGCCCGCGTCGCCCTTGGCCTCGTGCGCCTCGTTGATGGCGGCGTTCCGCTTGTCCAGTTCCATCTGGTAAAGCCGCGATTTCAGCGCCTTCATGGCGATGTCGCGGTTCTGGTGCTGCGACTTTTCCGAACTCGTCACCACGATGCCGGAAGGGAAGTGGGTGATCCGCACCGCCGAGTCGGTCTTGTTGACGTGCTGGCCACCGGCGCCGGAAGATCGGTAGGTGTCGATCCGGATATCCTTGTCCTGCACGTCGATCTCGATCGCGTCGTCGACCACCGGATAGACCCAGACCGAGGAAAACGAGGTGTGCCGCCGCGCCGCCGAGTCGTAGGGCGAGATGCGGACCAGGCGATGCACGCCGGATTCCGATTTCAGCCAGCCATAGGCGTTGTGGCCGCTGATCTTGTAGCTGACCGACTTGATGCCCGCCTCTTCGCCGGGGCTTTCCGACTGCAGTTCCACCGTGTAGCCGTGCTTTTCCGCCCAGCGCACATACATGCGCGCCAGCATGCTGGCCCAGTCGCAGGACTCGGTGCCGCCCGCGCCCGCGTTCACCTCAAGGAAGGTGTCGTTGGCATCGGCCTCGCCATCCAGCAGCGCCTCAAGCTCTTTCTGCGCAGCGCGTTCCTTCAGCGCCCTCAGCGCCGCCTCGGCCTCGGTGACGACCTCGTCATCGTCCTCGGCCTCGCCCAGTTCGATCAGGCCAAGGTTGTCCTCAAGGTCGGTCTTGATGCCCTTGTAGGTGTTGATCGCGTCCATCAGTTGCTGGCGCTCGCGCATCAGCTTTTGCGCCTTGGCCGGGTCGGACCATAGATCGCCATCCTCGATCAGGGCGTTGAACTCTTCCAGCCGGTGCGGCGCGGTTTCCCAGTCCATGCGCTGGGCCAGAAGCGCCAGCGATTTCTCGATGGCTTCGACGATGTTCTGCATCTCGGCGCGCATGGGGTCAGGTCTCCGGACGGCGGTGTCAGCGGCGGTTGATAGCGGCAAGGAAGGGGGTGGGCAAGCTCAGTAGAGCCCGCCCGAGCTGACGGTGCCGAAATTCGCCTTGCCGGGGATGACTTTCGTCTCGCCGGTCGAGGTGGTCACGGTCACGTCGCCGTTGCTGGCGGTCGGGTCGGTCTCGCCCGGTGCGAACAGCGGCAGGTTGGCGCCCATGCCGAAGCCGCCGTCGACCATGCCGGCCATGCCGAACACCGGTTCCTCGCCGTTGCGGAAGTATTCCGGCTGCACGTTCGCCCCGCTCGACCCGTCCGGCAGCGGCTCGCCGGTCCAGCGGTCGATGTTGATGAAGTGGCCCCCCGGCGGCACCTTGAACGGGCCACCACCGTATTTCTTGATCGCCTGTTCCATGAAGTGCTGGAACACCGGGCCGCACATGCTGGCACCAAAGGCGCTGCGGCCCAGCGTTTCGGGGTTGTCGTAGCCCATGTAGCAGCCCGCGACGAGGTTCGAGGTGAAGCCGGTGAACCACACGTCTTTCGCGTCGTTGGTGGTGCCGGTCTTGCCCGCCACCGGCACCGGCAGGTGCACCACACCCGCTGCCGTACCGCGCTGCACCACGCCCTGCATCATCGAGATCAGCTGGTAATCGGTGATCGGGTCGATCACGCGTTCCCGGTTCGACACGATCTGCGGTGCCTGCCCCTTGGGAATATAGGCGACGTCGCAGTTTTCGCAGGTGCGGGTATCGTGCCGGTAGATCGTCTTGCCAAAGCGGTCCTGCACCCGGTCGACCAGCGTCGGTTCCACCCGCTCGCCGCCGTTGGCGATCATCGCATAGGCGCCGACCAGCTTGTAAAGCGTGGTTTCCTGACTGCCGAGCGAGTTGGCAAGGAACGGGTTCATCGGGTCGTACACACCGAACCGTTCGGCATATTTCGCCACCGTATCCATGCCGATCGCCTGCGCGATGCGGATGGTCATCAGGTTGCGCGACTGTTCCAGCCCGATCCGCATCGGCACCGGGCCGTAGTACTTGTCTTCCGAGTTCTTCGGCGTCCAGAGCCCCTGCGGCGTGTTCACCTCGATCGGCGCGTCGATGACGATGGTGGCGGGGGTGAAGCCGCTATCCAGCGCCGCGGCATAGACGAAGGGCTTGAAGCCGGACCCCGGCTGCCGCGTCGCCTGCGTCGCGCGGTTGAACACGCTTGCCTGATAGCTGAAGCCGCCCTGCATCGCGATGACGCGGCCGGTGTTCACGTCCATCGCCATGAAGGCGCCTTCGATCTTGGGGATCTGGCGCAGCGACCAGCGGACGGCCTTGGTCTTGGGGTCGGTGATCTGCTTGACCAGCACCACATCGCCCACCGACAGCAGATCGGACGGGGTCTTGGCCTTGGGGCCCAGCTTGCCGTCATCTTGCAGCTTGCGCGCCCAAGTCACGTCGGCGGGCAGGATGAAATCGCCATCGGCCGAGGGCGGCACACCTTCGATGCCGATCCGGGCCTTGTTGTCGGCCAGATCCAGCACCACCGCCGGCGACCAGCCGTCGATGTCGCGCGGCACGTTGACGTCGGCCAGCGCCTGCGCCCATTCCAGCGGGGTTTTCAGCTTCGCCAGCGGGATGGTCTTGCCGGTGCCGCGCCAGACGCCCTGCGCCCGGTCATAGGCTTCCAGACTGTCGCGCAGCGCCTGGGTGGCGATGGTCTGCATTTCCGGGTCCATCGTGGCGCGGATCGTCAGGCCACCGCCAAAGAACTCCTGCTCGCCGAAGGTCGAGGACAGCTGGCGCCGGATCTCGTCGGTGAAGTAGCTGCGCGGCGGCAGGCTGTCGCGGAAGGCGGGGATGTCGCCCGACTGCACCGTCTTCAGCGGCTGCGCCATCGCGGTATCGTAGGCCGCCTTGTCGATGTAGCCGTTCTGGAACATCTGCCCCAGCACATAGTTGCGCCGGTCAACCGCCGCCCGCATGTTGCGCGCCGGGTTCAGGTCGGATGGCTTCTTCGGCAGCGCGGCCAGATAGGCGGCCTCGCCCGGCGTCAGCTGGCTCAGCGTCTTGTTGAAATAGGTCTGCGCCGCCGCCGTGACGCCGTAGGAATTGGCGCCAAGAAAGATTTCGTTCAGGTAAAGCTCCAGCACCCGGTCCTTGGAATAGGCCTGGCTGATCCGGTAGGCGAGGATCAGTTCCTTGATCTTGCGTTCGCCGGTGCGGCTGCCGTCCAGCAGGAAGTTCTTGGCCACCTGCTGCGTGATGGTCGAGGCGCCGCGGATGTCATGCCCGCCAGAGGCGACGGCGGTGACGATCGCCGCTGCGATGCCGCGCGGATCGAAGCCCTGATGTTCGTAGAAGTTCTTGTCTTCGGCCGAAATGAAGGCCTCTTTCACCAGCTTCGGAATCTCGTCGATCGGGGTGAACAGGCGCCGTTCGGTGGCGAATTCGTCGATGATCTGGCCTTCGCCGGAATAGATGCGGCTGATCGTCGGCGGCGTATACTGCGCCAGCAGGTCATAGCTGGGCAGGTCGCGGGAATACATCCAGAACAGCGCGCCAACGGTCAACGCCCCGAAGAACATGGCCATCGTCAGCCCGGCGAAGAGGGCCCCAAAAAAAGACATCACAAGGCGGATCACGAACCGGCCCCCTTTCGTTGGCCCCCATATACGCACTGACCCCGGCAGGGTCAAAACAACTCGGCCGGAGCGCGCGCCGAATCCCGCCGATCGCAGCGTCACAGCTGCGCGAGCGCTATTGCCGGATCAGCGCCGCCTCGGCCGCGTCGGCCTTGGCCCAGGCGGCGATGGCCTCGCCGATGGCCGCCGCCATCCGCGTGCGCCAGGCGGGATCCTGCAGGTTTTTCAAGTCACTGTCAGACGATAGAAAGCCAAGCTCCAGCAGCGCCGAAGGCACATCGGGCGACTTCAGCACCGAAAACGCCGCCATCTGGTGCGGCCGCTTGTGCATTTGCAGACCCGCCGCCTTGATCGCCGTCACTAGGGCCGCGGCAAAGCGTTCCGATCGTGGCTGCGTTTCGGTCCGGGCCATGTCCATCAGCACGGTGGCAATCTGGTCGTCGGCGTTCGACAGATCGACGCCCGACAGGATATCGTCACGGTCGTGCCGCGCGGCCAGTTCGGCCGAGGCTTTGTCGGTCGCCTGATCCGACAGGGTGTAGACGGTGGCCCCGGTCGCCTCGCGCGCGCTTTCGGCATCGGCGTGGATCGACAGGAACAGATCGGCCCCCGCCGCGCGGGCGATCGACAGGCGGGTTTCCAGCGGCACGAACTCATCCGCCGAGCGGGTCAGGATCACCTGAACCCCCTGCCGCACCAGCACCTCCTTCAACTGGCGGGCAAAGCTCAGCGTGATGTCGGCTTCGTGCACATCGCCGCTGATCGAGCCGGGGTCGATGCCGCCGTGGCCGGGGTCGAGCACGACCAGCAAGGGCGCGTCGCCGGTCTGGCGCCGTTTCGGCGGCTTGACCGGGGCCGGGGTGGGCAGCGCCCAGAGGCTGGCATCGGCCTTGCCCGCGGTGGCGGCGAAGGTGGCGGCGCTGACCGGCTGCAATTCCAGCCGCACGGCGGCACGGCCGCGCAGGTTGCGCGTCTCCATCTCGGCCTGTTCGACGCCGTAGGGGCCGTCAAGTTCCACCACCATGCGCGACCAGCCCGCCTGCAACAGCCCGGCCCGGATCGCCGTGACGTGGCGCGAGGTGGAAAGTTTGGCCGGGTCCAGCGCGCGCCAGTCGACCTCGCGGAAGTCGAGCACCAGCCGGGGCGGGTTCGCCATCGTCGAGATGCGGTAGGGCACCGGCTGGCTGAGGTTCAGCAGGATATTGATCGAGGGTGCCAGCAACGGATCGAACCCGGCGCCCTGATCGGTGATCGCCGAACCCGCCGGATCGAAGCTGGCCAGCGCTGACAGCTGATCCGCCCGCGCCCCGCCCGTGACGGACAGGAACCCGGCCAGCGCCAGTGCCGCGATCGCCCGAAAAACCCTGCCCATGCCCGCTGCCCTTTTGCCGCCAAGGCTACGCCATTTCGTGCGGCGAAACAAACCTTTGGGCGAAACTGTGAACACCGATTTCACACCGTTTCCGCACCGATTTGGCACCGGCCATTTCACGTTGGCGTCAGCGGCGGTTCGCGAAGGCGCGCAGCCGGTCCAGCCCCTCGGCGATGTCCGCCGTCGCCCGCGCGTAGGAGAACCGCAGCGTCTGCGCGCCGCGCACCGGGTCGAAATCCAGCCCCGGCGTGACCGCCACCCCGGCTTCGGTCAGAATCTCGGCGGCGAAGGCGCGGCTGTCGCGGGTCAGGTCGGACACATCGGCGTAGATGTAGAAGGCGCCATCGGGCGGCGCGATATGGGCAAAGCCCGCACGCGGCAGCCCCTCCAGCATCAGGCGGCGGTTCTCGGCATAGACGGCGACGTTGGCCTGCAACTCGGTGTCGCAGTCCAGCGCGGCAAGTGCTGCGATCTGGCTGGCGTGCGGCGGGCAGATGAACATGTTCTGCGCCAGCCGCTCGATCAGGCGGACGTGATCGGACGGCACCACCATCCAGCCGATGCGCCAGCCGGTCATGCTGAAGTATTTCGAGAAGGAGTTGATGACGTAGACGTCATCGCTGAGTTCCAGCGCAGACACCGCCCGGCCTTCGTACTGGATGCCGTGGTAGATCTCGTCGGAAATGAAGCTGATGCCGCGTTCGGCACAATGCGCGATCAGCGCCGCCAGCGCCGCCCGGCTGAGCATAGTGCCCGAGGGGTTACCCGGCGAAGCGACGATCAGTCCCCGCAGGTCCGGCACCCCGGCCAGATCGGCGGGCATCGGTTGCAGGCGGTTCGCCTCGGCGGTGGGGATGCCGACCGGGGTCAGCGACAGCGCGCGCAGGATCTGGCGGTAGGACGGGTAGCCCGGTTCCCCCAGCGCCACCCGTTCGCCCGCATCAAAGAGCGCGGTGAAGGCCAGCAGGAACGCGGCCGAAGAGCCTGCGGTGACGACGACACGGGCGGGGTCGAGGTCGATTCCGTACCAGCGGTGGTAAAGTCGGGCGATGCCGGCGCGCAGGTCCGGCAGGCCAAGGGCGACGGTGTAGCCGAGCGGCCCGGCCTCCATCGCGCGCGCCAGCGCCGCCCGCGCGCCAGCGGGCGCCGGGGTGCCGGGTTGGCCGACCTCCATATGGATGATGTGGCGCCCGGCCTCTTCCGCTGCCCGCGCTGCCTCCATCACGTCCATGACGATGAAAGGGTCGACCGCGCCCCGTCGTGATGCCCGCATCTGCCGCCCCCTTTGCCCATCCGTTCCGGTTCTTCCCAGCCGGGCGGGCGGCGGTCAACCCCGCCTGCCGCCGCAGCCGCGCGGAAACCGGCCGCGCGACACCCCGGCGCTTGCCTCTGCCGCCCGATCTGCGATGCTTCCCGCCAACGCCCCCCACGACCGATGAGGATTCCGATGCCCCGTTTTCGTCTTGCGCTGGCCTTTGCGCTGGCCCTCGCCGCGCCGCTGGCGGCGCCTGCCGCACCGCTCGACCTGACCAACATGTCCGACAGTGACCGCGCCGCCTTCCAGCAAGAGGTGCGAACCTACCTGCTGGCCCACCCCGAGGTGCTGGTGGAGGCGATCAAGGAACTGGATGCGCGGCAGGCGGCGCAACAGGAACAGTCGGACGTGCAACTGGTGAAAAGCAACGCCGATGCGCTGTTCAAGGACGGCTATTCCTTCGTCGGCGGCAACCCGGACGGCAACGTGACGCTGGTCGAGTTCCTCGATTACCGCTGCGCCTATTGCCGCAAGGCCTATGACGAGGTGAGCCAACTGGTGAAGGGGGATGGCAACATCCGCTTCGTGGTGAAGGAATTCCCGATCCTTGGCCAGCAGTCAGAGATCTCGTCGCGCTACGCCATCGCGGTGATGCAGGCCGACGGGCCCGCCGCCTATGCCAAGGTGCATGACGCGCTGATGACCTTCCGCGGCGAGGTGAACGCGACCTCGCTGACCGAGCTTTCGGCCAAGTTCGGGCTGGACGCCAAGGACCTGCTGGCCCGGATGAACTCGGACGCGGTGACGCAGGTGATCACCGAGAACCGTTCGCTGGGCGACACGATGCAGATCAGCGGCACGCCGACCTTTGTGCTGGCCGACCAGATGATCCGCGGCTACCTGCCGCTGGACGGCATGAAAGAGATCGTCACCAAGGTGCGGTCGGAATAATCGCGCGGCGTCCGGGGGGCTATCCGCCCCCCGGCCCTGCCGGCCTACTGAAGAATACGCACCACGGTGCGCGACTGGTTCTCGACCACGACGGGCTGGCCGTCGAGGTACATGTAGGAATACCGGCTGTCCGGCACCGGGGTCAGGGTGACCGAGTTCGGCACCACCGTCCCGACCGCAACATTGCCGGGCACCGTCACCGGCGCGACCGGATTCTGGGTGACGTAGGTCGTCACCTTCCGGTCGGGCGCGGTCGTCGCCGCACCGCCTGCCGCGCCAACCACGGCGCCGACCGCGGCCCCGACCGGCCCGCCCACCGCGGCGCCGACCGCGGCCCCGGCAAGCGCGCCGCCAGCCGCGTGGTGGTTTACCTTCCGCTGGTCATAGGTGAGCGTGGAAACCGAGGTCTCGGAATTCGGCTGCGACAGCAGAACCTGGCCGGACCCGGTCGTAACCCCGAGGTCGGCCGCCGACATCCAGCCGGTCTGGCCGTTCATCTCGACTTCGCACCAGTCATTGCTGGCAAGGCAGCCCTGCACCATCACGGGGCTGTTCACCGGCGGCTGGCCGATGATCGTGTATTGCGTTCCCGGCCCCTGCAAAAGCGGGCCATTGGTGACGATGGTGGCCTGCGCGGTCTGCGCAAAGGCCGCGGGCGCCATCAGCATGGCCGTCGCCGAAAGGGCTGCAAGCGAGTTCATCCGCATCGGAGTCTCTCCTTTCTGTTTGAGACGGAAAGGACATGGGCCGCCCGATGGCAGCTTGCAAAGGCCGCGATCAGGGTCGGCGGGTCAGGGTCGGAATGGCAGGAAACAGCCGTCGGGATGTGCGCGGATCGGCATCAGCGCGCCAATGCGCGCCGATCACTTCTGCTCGGGTTCGGCGTGAACGGGGTGGCGGGCTGCTATTCCGCAGCCTCGGCCTTGGCCTCGATCTCGACGGCTTTGGCTTCGACCAGTTCGACGATGTGGTCGATCATCTTGTCGTTGCCAAGCTTGTGGCTTTGCTTGCCCGCCAGATAGACCATGCCGGATCCGGCGCCGCCGCCGGTGAATCCGATATCGGTCATCAGCGCCTCGCCGGGGCCGTTCACCACGCAGCCGATGATCGACAGGCTCATCGAGGTGGTGATGTGGGCGAGGCGATCCTCCAGCGCGGCGACGGTCTTGATGACGTCGAAGCCCTGCCGGGCGCAGGACGGGCAAGAGATGATGGTGACGCCGCGGTGGCGCAGGCCGAGGGATTTCAGGATCTCGTAGCCCACCTTCACCTCTTCCACCGGGTCGGCGGAAAGGGAAACGCGGATGGTGTCGCCGATGCCGGACCACAAGAGGTTGCCAAGGCCGATGGCGCTTTTCACCGTGCCAGAGACGAGGCCGCCCGCCTCGGTGATGCCAAGGTGGATCGGGGCGTCGGTGACCTCGGCCAGTTGCTGGTAGGCGGCGGCGGCGAGGAAGACGTCGGAGGCTTTCACCGAGATCTTGAACTCGTGGAAGTCGTTGTCTTGCAGGATCTTGATGTGGTCGAGGCCGGATTCCACCATCGCCTCGGGGCAAGGCTCGCCATATTTCTCCAGCAGATGCCGCTCCAGCGACCCGGCGTTGACGCCGATGCGGATCGAACAGCCGTGGTCTTTCGCGGCCTTGATGACCTCGCGCACCCGGCGGGCGTCGCCGATGTTGCCAGGGTTGATGCGCAGGCAGGCCGCGCCCGCCTCGGCCGCCTCGATCGCGCGTTTGTAATGGAAATGGATGTCGGCGACGATCGGCACCGGGCTTTCGGCGACGATGTGCTTCAGCGCGGCGGTGCTGTCTTCATCGGGGGTCGAGATGCGCACGATGTCGGCGCCCGCGACGGCGCAGCGCTGCACCTGATCCAGCGTGGCGGCGACGTCAGAGGTGTTGGTGTTGGTCATCGTCTGCACCGTGATCGGCGCGTCGCCACCGACCGGCACGCGGCCCACCATGATCTGGCGCGACTTGCGGCGCTCGATATTGCGCCAGGGGCGGATCGGGTTCAGCGACATGGGCAACCTCGCGGGTGGGGATGCGCCTTATCTAGGGCATCCCCATCGGCGCGGCAATCGGACGGGGGTTATTTCGTGCTGGCGTCGGCGACGGCGACGGCCTTGGCAAGGTCCGGATCGCGGTTCAGGTCGGCGACGCTGTAGCTCGATTGCAGGTTCTCGGCGCTGAGGGCGAGGTTCTTGATCACCTGGCTGCCGGGCGAGGCCGGGCCATAGGCCTTGCCATTCAGCAGGAAGTAGACCGAGCCCGAATTGCCCGCCCGCAGGCGTGCGGGTTGTTCGGTCTGCGGCACGGTCCATTTCTCGCCCGCGTCGAGGATTTTCTCGAACAGCACGGTGCCATCGGTGGCGGTGACGCGCACCCAGGACGGGCGGACCGCCATGATCTGCACCGGCGGGGCGGCGTCGGCGACGACCTTCGGGGTGTCGGCGGGTGCGCTGCCCGCAGCGGCGGCGGCAAGCGCGGCGGCCATCGAGGATTGCGGCGCGGGAACGGTGGCATCCTGCGCCGGGGCATCGGGGTTGATCGCGGCGATCGGGCCATCGCGCGGCACCAGCACCGGCACGTCAAGCGGTTGCGGCCGGTAAAGCCGGTCGAGCGCATCGGCCGAGGGCACGGTGACACCGGCGACCTGCGCCGCCGCGCCCGTCGCGGCGCCTGCCGGAAGTTTCGCCACACCGGCCAGCGGATCGAGGCTGGCCACCACACCGGGCGCCTGATCGACCGGCGAGACCTGCACGCGCTGCACCTGTTGCAGAACCGACCAGCCGCCGTAGCCGACGACGCCGATCAGCGCCAGCAGCACGAGGACCGAGCCGACCGCGCCGGGCTGAATGCCCGAAAACAGGCCGGGGCCATGCGGCACGAAGGTGGCGTTGGGGTTGGCCAGCGGATCGCGATGTTCGGGTTTCGGGCGCGCCTTCGGCGTCGGGCGCACCGAGGAGGCGGCGGCCGACATGCCGTGGGCCACCGAGAAATTGGCTTCCTTGCAGAACCGCTCGAACGCCTGTTCGGGGTCCATCGCAAGATAGCGGGCGTAAGAGCGGACATAGCCCGCCACAAATCCTTGTGTCTCGAAGGCCGAAACATCGCAATTCTCGATCGCGGCGACATAGGTCGCCTTGATCTTCAACTCTCGCTGAACGTCGAGTAGCGATTTGCCGAGCGTGGCGCGTTCACCGCGCATCAGATCGCCCAGTTTCAGCTCGAAATCGTCGAAGCCTTTCGGCTTCTCCTCATCCGTCGCCGAGGGCCTGCCCCTACGCCCGATCATGCGATCCGCCTCATGCCTGTTCCGTCTTAACAGCGGTTAATTGTCTTTCGCGGCACCGACTCAGCCCGCGTTGGCTCTGGCAAGAAATAACACACGGCCGTGATGGATGCACCCGCAGAAGAGGTCAGGCAGTCATCTCGGCGCGATTCAGCGCACAGTGCGCCCAAAGCTTGTCCATCGCCTGCACCAGCGCCTCGATCATCGCGGCATCGTGCACCGGAGAGGGGGTAAAGCGCAGCCGCTCGGTGCCTTTGGGCACGGTGGGGTAGTTGATCGGCTGGACGTAGACGCCGAACTGTTCCAGCAGCATGTCCGACAGCATCTTGCAGTGCACCGGGTCGCCGACATGCACCGGCACGATATGGCTGCCGTGGTCGATCAGCGGCAGTCCGAGGCCCTTCAGCCGCAGCTTCAGCGTGCGGGCGGCGGCCTGATGGCGGTCGCGCAGCGCCTGATCGGTCTTGAGGTGGCGCACCGAGGCGGCGGCGCCCGCCGCGATGACCGGCGGCAGCGAGGTGGTGAAGATGAAGCCCGGCGCGTAAGACCGCACCGCATCGACCATTTTCGCGCTGGCGGCGATGTAGCCGCCGAACACGCCGAAGGCCTTGCCCAGCGTGCCGTTGATGATGTCGAGCCGGTGCATCTGGCCATCGCGCTCGGCCACGCCGCCACCGCGGGGGCCGTACATGCCAACGGCGTGAACCTCGTCAAGATAGGTCAGCGCGTTGAACTCGTCGGCAAGGTCGCAGATCGCGGCGATCGGGCCGAAGTCGCCATCCATCGAGTAGATCGACTCGAAGGCGATCAGCTTCGGCGCGGCCGGATCGTCGGCGGCCAGAAGTTCACGCAGATGTGCGATGTCGTTATGGCGGAAGATGCGCTTCAGCCCGCCGCCCCGCTTGATCCCCTCGATCATGCTGGCGTGGTTCAGCGCGTCGGAATAGATGATCAGGCCCGGAAAGATCGTCCGCAGCGTCGATAGCGTCGCGTCATTGGCGATGTAGGCCGAGGAAAACACCAGCGCCGCCTCTTTGCCGTGCAGGTCGGAAAGCTCCGCCTCAAGCCGCTTGTGATAGACCGTGGTGCCCGAAATGTTGCGCGTGCCGCCCGATCCGGCGCCGGTCGCGTCCAGCGCCTCGTGCATCGCCGCCAGCACCACCGGGTGCTGCCCCATGCCCAGATAATCGTTGCCGCACCAGACGGTAATGTCTTTCTCGGTGCCGTCGGCCTTGCGCCAGATCGCGTGCGGATAGGCCCCTTTGCGGCGCTCGATATCGATGAACGTCCGATAGCGGCCCTCGTCGTGAAGACGTTGCAGGGCCGCATCGATCGAAGAGTCGTAGTTCATTCCAAGTCCCTCGCGCCGGGTTGCTTTAGGGCGCAATAGGGCGTCCGTTCGCGGTGTGCCTTGATATCGGTCAAATACATGTCTCGCCAAGTGGGCAATTTGCCGCCCCGTGCCCGATATCCGATCACGCCTTGGTTTGCACTCAGTTCTCGATGGCAAGACGGCAGTCGGTGGCCGGAACACCTGCGGAACAGTCGAGCCGGCCGTCAGCGTTGTAGCAGGTGGTTCCGCCACGACCGCCGCGCGTGCCGCTTCGGCAAGCGGAGAGCGCACGAGACACGGCGTCAGGGCCACGGGCGAGGCCGGAAGCCGGGCGGGAGGGCGAGAAAGCGAAGGCCTTCGGCCCGGCGTCGCGCATGTAGAACTGCATGTACATGCCCGTGGCGCTGCGCCCCATCTCCAGCGCGCGCGGGGTCCAGCCTTTCGGGACGATGTCAGCCACCACCGCGCAGGTCGCGCCGACTGGCTGCCCGGCCTTGCACGAAGCAAGCGCGGCTTGCCGGGCGGCGATGCTATTGTTGTAATCGGCCGCGGCGACAAAGGCGACCTTGCCATCGGGGTGCACGCTGGCCGCGACAGCCCCGTAATAGGCGAGGCCGCGCACCTGCGCCGCGATGGATGCCAATGCCCCGGAACTGATGCCCGGCGCGGGTGTCGTGCGGATCTCGGCGTCGCGGCTGGTGTAGATCAGCGTGCGCGCCACATCATCGGTGATTGGAGCCGCATCGGCTGCAATGGCGAAGGTAAGAGCGGCCAAGACGGCTGCAATCGTGACGCGAAACATGCGGTGTCCTCTCTTGTTACGTGATGAGGATACACAACCTGCCGGGTCTGGACACCCCTTCGCCGAGTGCTAGGCTCGCCCGCAATCAGAAAAGGAGTTCCCCGATGTCTCTCGACGCCGTGCTTGCCCGGATCGACGAAACCCTGCCAGAGGCGACCGACCGCCTGATGGACCTGTTGCGCATCCCCTCGATCTCGACCGATCCCGCCTTCAAGGCGGATTGCGACCGGGCGGCGGATTGGCTGGTGGCGGATCTGACGGCGCTTGGCTTTGACGCCTCGAAACGGCCGACCACCGGCCACCCGATGGTGGTGGCGCATTCGGGCGGCACCGGAAAGCACATCCTGTTCTACGGGCATTACGATGTGCAGCCGGTCGACCCGCTTTCGCTGTGGGACCGCGACCCGTTCGATCCGGAATTGCAGGACGGGCCGAAGGGCAAGCTGATCCGGGCGCGCGGCGCCAGCGACGACAAGGGCCAGCTGATGACCTTCGTCGAGGCCTGCCGGGCCTGGAAAGAGGTGAACGGCGCCCTGCCCCCGAACCTGACGCTGTTTTTCGAGGGCGAAGAGGAATCCGGCTCGCCCTCGCTGATCCCCTTCATGACGGAAAACGCGGCCGAGCTGACGTCGGACATCGCGCTGATCTGCGACACCGGGCTGTTCGAATCGACCGTTCCCGCCATCGTCACCATGCTGCGCGGGCTTCTGGGCGAAGAGATCACCATCAAGGGGCCGACCAAGGATCTGCATTCCGGCATGTACGGTGGTGCTGCGATGAACCCGATCCGCGTGCTGGCCAAGATCATCGCCAGCCTGCACGACGAAAACGGCCGCATCACCGTGCCGGGCTTCTATGACGGCGTGCCAGAGCTGCCGGATGCGGTGCGCCAACAGTGGCAAAGCCTTTCGTTCGACCATGCCAAGCTCCTCGGTGACGTGGGGCTTTCCGTGCCCGCGGGCGAACATGACCGCACACCGCTGGAAATGATCTGGTCGCGCCCGACCTGCGAGGTGAACGGGATCTGGGGCGGCTATACCGGCGACGGGTTCAAGACCGTGCTGCCATCCGAGGCGCATGCCAAGATCAGCTTCCGTCTGGTCGGCACGCAAGATCCGTTTGCGATCCGCGAGAACTTCCGCAACCACATCCGCGCGCTGGTGCCCTATGACTGTCAGGTCAGCTTCCACGGCTATGGCGCCAGCCCGGCGGGCCAGATGGCGATCGATGATCCGGCGTTCGAGAAGGCGCGCGGCGCGCTGACGGCGGAATGGGGGATGCCCGCGGCCTATGTCGGCTGCGGCGGCTCGATCCCGATCGCGGGCTATTTCAAGTCGATTCTGGGCATGGATGCGATGCTGATCGGCTTTGGCCGCGACAACGACCAGATTCACTCGCCGAACGAGAAGTACGATCTGGAAAGCTTCCACAAGGGCATCCGCAGCTGGGCGCGCATCCTCGCCGCGCTGGCCTGACACTGCTGTGCCGGGGGCCCCTTCGGGGGCCTCCGGTCACCCGGCCGACGGCTCAGCCCTTGGCGACGGTCACCTTGCTGATCAAATGGCGCTTGCCCGACATGGCCCAGGTCAGCTTGACATGCTCGCCCGCTTTCAGCGTGTCGGCGAAGCCCTTCGGCAGGGTGAAGGCGCTGCCATCCTTCAGCCGAAGGATCATCTTGTGCGAATCCACTGACTTCACCACGCCCTTGGTGACATGCGCCGACGCCGCCAGCGGCGTCAGGGCCAAGGTGAGGGCGACCAGTCCCGTTGCAAGTTTCTTGCGCATCATTGCTGCTCCTGTGGGCTGCCCGGACCCGCGGCGCCGGCCCCAGCCTGTTGCCTCCGCCCGGCTTTTCCCGCCGGGTCGGATCGCCGCCTGAGGGCATCATATCGCATCGGATCCGTTGCTGTCATCACGGCCGCGCGATGGGCCGCATCTGACGCACCCCTGAAATTCGAACGGAGGCCCAAGGGGCCTCCGTTCGTCTGTTGCCGGGTGTTCCGGTTCAGCTTGCAGCGTGAACGTCGGTGATCCGGGAACCGCCGTTCACGTCGGTCCAGTGGAACGACACATGGTCGCCAGCTTTCAGCTGGTTCAGCTGGGCGGCATAGGCAAGATCATAGGTGTTGCCGTCCGCCATCGTGACCGTCATCGCGCTGGGGCTGACGGACTGGACGACGACGTCGCTGAAGGCACCCTGGCTGCGGGCCAGAACGGCCATCGGCGATGCGACCAGGATCGCCGCAAGCGCGGCGGGGATAAACTTGCTGCTCATGATACAGTCTCCAATAAGCACGGACCCTTTCGCGGGTCCGCTCTGATCTGGGCCTCCGATGGGTTGTCGCGTCGGCGTTTCGCACCTGCGATGCCCGGCAACCCCCGGCCCGTGTCAGTCAGATAGGTGGCGGCGCGGCGCCTGAAAGTGAACTGCACGGTTTAGTTATTGACCGCGATCCGCCGCGATTGCCGCGGCCCTATTTCACCATCCGCAGATCGGTGATCGTGGCGTCGCCGTTCAGCGTCACATAGCGCGCCGTAATATGCTGGCCCGGCACCAGGCTGTGGAAATCCGCCGCGTACAGAACCTTGTAGGTGTGGCCGTCGGACAGGTCCACGGTGAAGGCGCTGGGGTTGACGGACTTGACCACCAGATCCGTCATCCAGCCCATGGCATCGGACTCATTTTGCGCCTCGGCATGTGCCGCAGGGGCGAAAACGGTGACGATTCCGGGCGCCAGCGCAAGGGCGGCGGCGACAACGGCGGGGGTAAAGGCGGCTCGGGTGGTCATGGCGAATGGGCGCATGGTGATCTCCTCTCTTTCGGGCCCGGATCGTGCAGACCCGGTGCAACGGCGGCGCCCCTCGAAGGGACGACAGAAGAGATACGACCCACGCCCGGAAAAGTTTCGCCGCAGGCCCGATTTACGGAAAGATCATGAAATGGCGCGGTTGACGGGGCTCGAACCCGCGACCCCCGGCGTGACAGGCCGGTACTCTAACCAACTGAGCTACAACCGCGCGAGGTTGCCGAAAGGCAACATCCGGGGCGATCCGGTGGGGATGGCGCGGTTGACGGGGCTCGAACCCGCGACCCCCGGCGTGACAGGCCGGTACTCTAACCAACTGAGCTACAACCGCTCATCCCCGCCCCGGATCGCCTCCCGGACGTGGAGTGCGTATTACGCATGCCCATTCCCCCCGTCAAGCGCAGTTCGGCGGAAAATCGGGCTCTCCCCTATCCGGCCTGCACGTGCCGTGCCAGCCGGTCGAGGAAGCCGCGCAGCCGCGCCTGTTCGGCCGGCCGGGCCAGCACCGCGGCGACCGCGTCGGGCGACAGTTTCATCAGCGCGAACCGCTCGAAGACATCAGCGGCAAATCGCGACGACACGGTGCCCAGCACCCGGCGCAGGTCGGCCAGCACGTCCTCGCCCCGATGCGACGCATGCAAGAGCGCGATCGGCTTGTCGATGATCTCGGGGCGCGACACCAGCCAGTCGATCGCGTTCTTCAACCCGCCCGGCAGCGCATGCACATATTCCGGGCAGGCGATCACCAGCGCGTCAGCACCCGCGACCGCGGCGGCAAAAGCCTCGACCGCGGGGGGCGCGGGCGGCCCCTCGCGGTCGGGCGAAAATATCGGCAGATCGGCGAGCCCCGCCCAAAGCCGCACCCGATGCGGCGGCACCGCGGCCAGCGCCAGCCCGCGCAGCAACGCGGTGTTGGTCGAGCCCGCCCGCAGGCTGCCCGAGATCGCCAGAACCTGCACCCCTCGCGTGCCTGTCACCGGGTCAGCGATCCGGTGCCGGGATGAACTCGCGGTCGTCGCCGGGCGGCAGGTGGAACCGGCCGTGCATCCAGTCGCCCGCCCGCCAGGCCTCTTTCGCGGCCTCGATCCGCTCTTTCGACGAGGCGACAAAGTTCCACCAGATGTGGCGCGGGCCTTCCAGCGTGGCGCCGCCCAGTGCCAGCAACCGCGCGCCCAGCGGGCCCGCCGTCACCCCCAGCCGGTCGCCGGGGCGGAACACCAGCATCCGCCCGGCCTCGAAGCTTTGCCCACCGACCGATACCGTGCCGGACAGCACGTAGATGCCGCGATCCTCCTGGTCGTCCGGCAGCGGCAGGGTCGCGCCGGGGGCCAACGTCGCATCGGCGTAGAACGTCTCGGACGGCGTCGCAACCGGCGCCCGCGCGCCCCAGGCGTCGCCAAGGATCAGCCGCACCAGCTTGCCCTCGCCCTCCAGCACCGGCAGCGCCTCGGCCCCGGCGTGAACGAACCCGGCCGGATCATCCTCGCGGGCCAGCGGCAGGGCGAGCCAGGTCTGGATGCCGAACATCTTCATCGGCGCCTGCCGGGCCGCGCCGTCGGTGCGCTCGGAATGGGTGATCCCCTGCCCCGCCAGCATCAGGTTCACCGCGCCCGGCTCGATCCATTGATCGGTGCCAAGGCTGTCGCGGTGGTGCATCCGGCCTTCGAAAAGATAGGTCACCGTCGCCAGGCCGATATGCGGGTGCGGCCGCACGTCGATGCCCTGCCCGGTCAGAAACTCTGCCGGGCCCATCTGGTCGAAAAAGATGAACGGCCCGACCATCTGGCGCGCCTGCGAGGGCAGCGCGCGGCGCACCTCGAAGCCGCCCAGATCGCGGGCGCGCGGCACGATGACCGCCTCGATGGCATCGACGGCATCGCCGATCGGGATCTGCGGATCGAGCAGCGGGCTCCAGCTCATGGCAAGTCTCCTGTATGCGTCTTGCCCCAAGATAGCGCAGAACCATGACGTTGCCTCCCCCGGAGGAGCGCAGAGGCAGTGCGGAGGCGCACAGCAAGCGCTGGATCAATGGGTCCTGACCCTAACCACGCTCTTCAGTTGTTAAGGAATTTGTCGATCCTTGTGAGGCTTTCAAGGACGCCATTTGTTTGAAAACCGGCAAATTCTGCATGGTGTTCGACGTAGCGAATAAGACAAGCAATGGTGCGCCGCAATGTTACCAACTCATCTTCGTTCAGCTCTTGAACATCAAGAAAAGACCCTCCGTCAAAGAAGCGCTGCTTTATTCCCCCCCAAACAACTGCGTCTTCACCGCGGGCCTCGGCAAAATCAGCCATTGCGACAAAGAGCCGCTGAGGAAAGGGCACGTCAATTGTATCCGATAGTGAAATAATTCCCACTGCTTTAGAATCCTACGGAGTCGATGCGACCGCGCTGTTCCTGCGGACATCCTTCAATATCACTCCGCAGGTGACCTCAACCCCCTTTTCTGCCATTGTCACGCCGCCGAACGAACCTGTCGGAGGCTTTGGATGAAGCTCATCTTGCCTTTTCTTGCCGTAGCCCTTGCTTCGCAAGCGTCTGCCGAAGTGAGCCAAAGCCTCGACCGGTATTGTGGCAGCATTGCGAAGAGCGCTGAGGTCATGATGGCCATGCATCAAACAAGCAAGATGACGCTGGCGGATACCATCCGGGCCGGGCAGAGAGCCGCGGCAAGCAACGACCACGCCCAAGTTTACAATCGCTTAGGATCCTGTTCCTACTGTGTTCCCCGCCTGGAAGGTTGACAAGATCGTTGACTTGACCTGCCTTAACGCGCGATATGTCGTAGAAAAAATGGGATGGTATACAACATGCAGCTTGGCCACTCATCCATTGAGCTTTGTGCCGGCGGCGGCGGGCAAGCGCTTGGGCTCGAACGCGCCGGTTTCAGGCATGAAGCCCTTGTCGAGATTGACGATTGGTCCCGCGCAAGCCTTCGTATGAATCGCCCGGCATGGAACGTTGTGGAAGGCGCGCAATCTGACCTGACGAAGTTTGATGCCCGCCCCTACCGGGGTGTTGACCTCGTCGCGGGCGGCGTCCCATGCCCGCCGTTCTCTATTGCCGGAAAGCAGCTTGGCCCTGCGGATGAACGTGACCTGTTCCCCGAAGCCGTCCGAGTTATTGACGAAGTCCGGCCGAAGGCAGTCATGCTCGAAAACGTCCGGGGCTTCCTCGGCGCGATCTTTATCGACTACCGGCACAAGCTGCGCGAACAGCTCCGAAAGCTGGGCTACACCTTCGCCGACTGGCACCTCTACAACGCATCCGACTTTGGCGTGCCGCAGCTTCGCCCCCGTGTCGTGATCGTGGCGATCCATGAACGCTACGCAGACGGCTTCCAATGGCCCACCGGCATCAGCGAGCGCCCCGTAACGGTGGGCAACGCGCTGCATGACCTCATGGCCTCGCGGGGGTGGAAGGGGGCCGACGCGTGGCGCGCGCAGGCCGATGAAATCGCGCCAACGATTGTCGGGGGATCGAAAAAACACGGCGGCCCCGACCTGGGCCCGACGCGCGCGCGCCAAGCGTGGGCAAGCCTCGGGGTAAATGGCAGCAGCGTTGCCGAAACTCCGCCCGACCCCGACTTTGAAGGGATGCCCCGGCTCACCGTGCGCATGGTGGCGCGTCTGCAAGGCTTCCCAGATGACTGGCACTTCGCGGGCCGCAAGACCGCCGCCTACCGTCAGGTCGGCAACGCGTTCCCGCCACCCGTCGCCGAGGCCGTCGCGCGAAACATCAAAGCGGCGATCACGGTCCGCCGCTTGCATGCGGTGGCGTGATGCAGGCATGGCTTGCTGATGCCCGCCGCCGCTTTCATGCCGAGTGCCTGGCAGGTCCGATCACCTTGACGAACGGGGTTCCTAGCATAGCGGATGTCTCAAACCGGCCTAGCCGGGAAATTTCTGTTGCCCTTGTCGCAAAGATCGGGAAATCGAAGATCATGGCGGCGAAGCCCGCCGGTCAGTCGTCTGGTACGATGTTTGAAACCGTTTGCCAGCAGTTCTTGTCCGAGACGCTGGCGCAGCTTGATCACATCCGCCCCGGTGTACTGACCGTCGCCAGAGGCAGGGCCATTTCGCTGTTTGACCAATATCACCACCTCGAAGAGTTGCAGGCGCTTGCCGATGCCAGCCGCGAACTGAAAACCCTCCTTGGCACGGACTACCTGATCAAGCCCGACGTTGTCGTGATCCGCGCGGCAGAGCCGGACTCGAACATCAACCGCAATGCTCTGCTTGTAGATGACACTGTGGCATTGCATACCCCGCTCCGCGCAGCAAACGGCGCCAAGGCAACGCTTCATGCATCGATAAGTTGCAAACTCACGATCCGTTCAGACCGCGTCCAGAACACCCGATCCGAAGCCCTGAACCTGATCAGGAACCGCAAGGGACGCCTGCCCCATATTGCGGCTGTAACGGCGGAGCCGACACCGTCACGAATCGCGGCAATCGCGCTTGGGACGGGCGACATTGATTGCGTGTATCACTTCGCCCTGCCTGAACTTGTGGAAGTCCTGAAAGAACAGGAACGCGAAACGCTGGAACTGGTGGAAACGATGATCGAAGGTCAGCGCCTGCGCGACATTGCCGACCTTCCCCTTGATCTGGTGATCTGAAGCCGGACACCGGAAGGCCCAAGCCCTCCGCGCGGAACGGCCAGGAATATGCACACAGACATTACCATTTTCTTGGTGGGTGATGAGGGACTCGAACCCCCGACATCTTCGGTGTAAACGAAGCGCTCTACCAACTGAGCTAATCACCCGCGCTGCGGGCCTTCCTAGCCCGGTCGGGGGCCGGGGCGCAAGGGTGTGTGGCTCAGCGCGTGGCCCAGCAGGTGGCGGGAACGCGGGTCAGCCGCAGCGGCGCCTTCAGGTAGGTCTCGGGCGTGGGCGTCAGGATGGCCAGCGGCGCGGCATCAGAGGCGCAGGCCGGGGCGGCGGTGCCGACGTAGAGCGCGTCGCCGGGCAGTTGGCGCGGCACCGGGTGGGTCATCTCGTAATGGTCGGTGTAGCAGTCCTCGTCGCCACAGTCGGCGGGGGGCGTCGCGTAGAACGGCAGGCCCGCACCGCGGCCGGTGTAGAAGAGGTCGGCGAGCACGCTGCGGTCTTGCGCCACGATGGCGGTGGCACCGGCCGCCCGGGCGACCGCCAGAATGCGCTGGCTGACCGCCGCGCGGCCAAGGTAGCGCATCAGCAGCGGGCGCCCGTTCGGGCCGGTCAACGCGGCCGGGGCCAGCGTCGCCAGCGGCAGCACGATGCAGAAGACAGCGTTCAGCACCAGCGTGGCCGCCCCCAGCCGGGGCCGATGGGCAAGCCAGGCAAAGACCAGCAGCGTCGCGGGCAGCCAGGCGGCGGCGGCCCAGTTGGCATAGGCGTGGTCCAGCAGCGCCTGCACCGAGACCAGCGCAAGGATCGGCAGCGCGACGACCAGCCACACCCGGTCCGGCCCCGTGCGGCGGCGCCAGTCGAGCGCGAGGCCCACGAAAAGCGGCACCGCCAGCGGCCCGAAGATCACCAGTTGGCTGGCCAGAAACGCCGCCAGCGCCGCCGGGCTCAGCCGCAGATCGTCGGGGTCCACGACCCAGCCGATGTTGTCGGCGGTATGGGCAAAGGTCGGAAACCCGTGCACCGCGTTCCAGATCAGGTTGGGCGACAGCACCAGCAGGCAGGCGGCCAGCGCCACCAGCGCCGCCCGCCACCCCGGCCGTGCGCCGGGCAGCAGCAGCGCCGCCAGCACCGCGCCGCCGAGGTAGTAGAGCGCGGCATATTTCGCCAGCGCCCCCAGCCCGAGGCTGAGGCCCGCCAGCGCCGCCAGCGCCGCCCCGTCGCCCGCCAGCACCCGCCGCCAGGCCCAGAGCGACAGCGCGAGGAAGGGAAACATCATCGTGTCGGTGGCGATCAGCAGGCTGCCGACCGCCACCATCGGCAGCGTGACGAACCCCGCCGCGACCCAGACCGCGGCGCGCCTGCCCGCCGTCTCGGCCGCGATGCGGGCCAGGATCAGCGCGGTCGCGGCATGAAACAGCGGCGCGGGCAAGCGCACCCAGAACGGCGCATCCGACCCGGCAAGCGTGGTGGTCGCGCGGATCACCCAGCCGATCAGCGGCGGCTTGGAGTAATAGCCGAACGCAAGCTCGCGCCCCCAAAGCCAGTATTGCGCCTCGTCAACGAAAAGGTCGACCCGGTCGAAAGCCAGCAGCAGAACCCGCAGCGCGGTGACACCAAGAACGATCAGCAGCGCGGCGGCAAGCCATCCGCGCCGGTCAGACGGCGCGACGCTCGGCACGGATAAGCCAGAGGTTGCGGGCATAGATCACCACGCCGAAGGTTTGCCCGAGGGTGAAGACAAGATCGCCCCGGTGGATCGCATAGGCCAGCAGGATGAGCGCCCCGCCGATCGAGAAATACCAGAACGCGACCGGCATCACCGACCGCCGCGCCTTTTCCGACGCCAGCCATTGCACAACGAACCGCCCGGTGAACAGCAATTGCCCCAGCAGCCCGACCGCGACCCAGATCACGTCGCCCAGCGTATCGAGGTCAAAGAGCTTCATCAGCGCGTCATGCACGGGGCGGTTCCTTCGCGGCGGGTTGGAGTTCGGTGGCGCGCGCCTTCTTGCGCCGCCGGATCAGCCAGGCAACCCCGGCCAGATCGGCAACGCCCACCAGCGCGCGCTGGAAATTGGTGTATTTCGATTGGCCCGTGCTGCGTTCCAGATGCGCCACGTCGACCAGCACGATCTCCCACCCGTCGCGGCGCGCCAGCGCGGGCAGGTAGCGGTGCATGTGATCAAAGTAGGGAAACGCGAGGAAGGCATCGCGGCGAAAGCCCTTGAGGCCGCAGCCGGTATCGCGCGTGCCATCGGCCAGCACCCAGGCCCGCAGCCGGTTGGCAAAGCGCGAGGCGAGCCGTTTTGACAGCGTATCCCGCCGCTTCACCCGCTGCCCCGCCACCAGCCCGATACGGCCGGTCTGGTCGGCCAGAAGCGGCCGCCAGAGCTTCGGCAGCTCTTCCGGCGGGTTCTGGCCGTCGCCGTCCAGCGTGCAGATGATCGCCGCCTCGGCCGCCTGCACGCCGGAATGCACCGCCGCGCTTTGCCCGCCCGCTTTGGGGTGGTGCAGCACGCGCAGCTGCGGCACCTCGTCCTGCAAGTCCTGCAACCGCGCGTCGGTGCCGTCGCTCGACCCGTCATCGACGGCGATGATCTCGAAATCGGGCAGCTCCGCGCAAACCCGCGCGATCGCGCGGACCAGCGGCCCGGCGGCCTCTGCCTCGTTGTGCATGGGTATGACGACCGCGACCGTTTTCACCGTAGCCCCGAGAAATACGACCCCAACTGTCGCGGGGCATCTGAACTGAACAGTTTAGGGATCGCCTCCGGAAGTGTCAACCGAGCCTGCCTCAGCAGGGCGGTGGCTGCAAGACCGGGCGGAACCACCTGAGCGGCCGCCCACCGTTGCGTAAAATGACAACGGGCGAAGGCCGTGGCCCTCGCCCGCACAGTCGTTCGTCTGCCGTCCGGTCAGAATCGATAGGTCGCGCCGAACAGGATCGACTCGGAATAGATGTTGTTGTGCTCGTACCAGCCCGGATCCGTGTTGGCCGTCAGGTCGGTCGCGCGTGCGAAGCGGGTATAGCGGAACTCCAGACGCCCCGACCACTTCGCGTTGAAGGCATGCTCGATGCCAACGCCCGCGGTCAGGCCCGCCCGGGTGTGCGAGAAACTGTCCTCGGTGGGGCCGACATCGTAGTAATGCGTCGTGATCCGGCCCAGCGCGAAACCGGCGGTGGCATAGAGCAGGTTGTCACCAAGCGCATAGCCGATCCGGCCGCGCAGCGAGGCGACAACGGGAACCCGCGCCTTCATGTCGGTGCCAAACGGCCAGGCGGCATTGTCGCCCCCGGTGGCCCCGAACGAAAGGTCCGCTTCGGCGCCGTAGACCATCGCGCCCTGCTGCACGTTGTAGCCGCCGTAGGCTGCCAGCATCCCGCCGCGCAGGTTGAAATGGGTGTTGTAGTCCTGAGTGCCGCTCCCGACGCTGTTGTCTTGAATGTGGTCGCGGGCAAAGGCACCGCCGAAACCGCCACCGGCGTAGTAGCCCGACCAATTCACCATCGGCGCCGGTGTGACGGCGCCCGCCATGTTCGCTGCGGTCAGCAGTGCCGCCGCGGCAATTCCCGAAATGAATGCACTTTTCATAGTTGGTTCCCTCGCATGAAAAAGCTCAACGCAAGCCTTGCGACTGGGTCAACTATAACTTCCCCGTGATAAATTGCAAATTGCAACGGCCCCGCCGACACCTCTGAGCCGCCTGCGCTGCGCCAAAGGGGCGATTTTGCCACAGGCGGCTTGGGTTCAGGCTTGCCGCACGCCTAACTTTTAAGCGGTTGCGCCTGCGAATGTCAGCCCGACGCCGGACGTCGTTGGCGCAACGAAGCCCCGGCGGCTGAACAGGGGCAGCGCGCGTTGCCGCGCGGGGCTTGGTCAAGCGGAGGGAATGGTGGGTGATAAGGGATTTGAACCCCTGACATCTTCGATGTGAACGAAGCGCTCTACCACTGAGCTAATCACCCGTCGGCGGGGGTATTAGCCTCAGTCGTCGGCGTCTGCAAGGGGGGCGCCCACGCTTTCCTCACCGCTTTCCTGCCCGGCTCCGGCGCGGCGCAGCTTGACGATCAGCACTTCGCCCGAGACCAGATCGCGCTGCCGGTTCACCTTGGCCTTGCCCAGCGGCGGCAGGTTCAGCTCGTCCCCGCGCGTCAGCGCCAGGCCAAGCTCTTCCAGCACGGCGTCGATGATCTCGCGCGCCTCTTTCTTCTTGGTATCGGTCCGCTTCAGCACGCGGTCGACCAGATCCTTCTTGCGCATCACCGTCGCGGCGACGGTGTTTTCGGCGTCGCTGGCCTCGACTTCCGCCAGGGGCGCAAGCACGGCCAGATCGCCCTCGGGCTCCGACGCGACGACGGCCTTGGATGCCGATGATTTCTTTGCCATTCCCTGTGTCCTTCCCGGGATTTCTGCCTCGTCGCGACTATACGCCTTCGCCCGTCGCGCGGCTACAGAGCTGCGAGGGTCGCGCCTGCCGCGATGCGAAAATGACGCGGGATCACATGGCCGTCGAATCAGGTGGCAACCGCCCTGCGAAATGCGAACAGGCGCGCCCGTTGCGGGGCGCGCCTGTCCTGTTCTCGGGCCGGGTGGCTTAGTGCGCGGTTTGCGCCGCGGCCTCTCCCGCCGGTCGCAGCGCGGCCTTGGCGGCGGCTTCCTCGGCGGCCTCGTCCCATTCGATGGACTCGGGCATCCGCACCAGCGCCGTCTTCAGCACCTCGCGAACATGCGACACCGGGATGATCGTCAGCCCCGATTTCACGTTGTCCGGAATCTCCGGCAGGTCCTTGGCGTTCTCCTCGGGGATCAGGACCGTGGTGATGCCGCCGCGATGCGCCGCCATCAGCTTTTCCTTCAACCCACCGATCGGCAGCACGTTGCCGCGCAGCGTCACCTCGCCGGTCATGGCGATGTCCTTGCGCACCGGGATGCCGGTCAGCACCGAGACGATGGAGGTCACCATCGCCACGCCCGCCGACGGCCCGTCCTTCGGGGTCGCCCCTTCGGGAACGTGAACGTGGATATCCACCGTCTCGAACTTGGTCGGCTTGATGCCCAGTTCCGGCGCGATCGAGCGCACGAAGCTGGAGGCCGCCTCGATCGATTCCTTCATCACGTCGCCCAGCTTGCCGGTGGTCTTCATCCGCCCCTTGCCGGGCAGTTTCAGCGCCTCAATCGACAGAAGCTCGCCACCCACCGAGGTCCAGGCCAGCCCGGTGACGACACCGATCTGATCCTCTTTCTCGGCGAGGCCATAGCGGAACCGCTTCACCCCAAGGAATTCCTCAAGGTTATCCGGGGTTACCGTAACGCTCTTCACCTTGCCCTTGACGATCTCGGTCACCGCCTTGCGCGCCAGCTTGGCAATCTCGCGCTCAAGGTTCCGCACCCCGGCCTCACGGGTGTAGGTGCGGATGATCTCCATCAGCGCGGCATCGGTCACGCTGAACTCGCCCTTCTTCAGGCCGTGGCCCTTCACCTGCTTGTCCAGCAGGTGCTGCCGGGCAATCTCGCGCTTCTCGTCTTCGGTGTAGCCGGCCAGCGGGATGATCTCCATCCGGTCGAGCAGAGGCGAGGGCATGTTGTAGGAGTTCGCCGTGGTGATGAACATCACGTTCGACAGATCGTATTCCACCTCAAGATAGTGGTCGGCAAAGGTCGCGTTCTGTTCCGGGTCCAGCACCTCAAGCATCGCCGAGGCCGGGTCGCCGCGGAAATCCTGCCCCATCTTGTCGATTTCATCGAGCAGGATCAGCGGGTTGGTGGTCTTGGCCTTCTTCATCGCCTGGATGATCTTCCCGGGCATGGAGCCGATATAGGTGCGCCGGTGGCCGCGAATTTCCGACTCGTCCCTGACACCGCCGAGCGAGATGCGGATGAACTCACGCCCCGTGGCCTTCGCCACCGACCGGCCCAGCGAAGTCTTGCCCACGCCGGGTGGGCCGACGAGGCAAAGGATCGGGCCCTTCATCTTGGCCGACCGCGCCTGCACCGCGAGGTACTCGACGATGCGTTCCTTCACCTTTTCCAGACCGTAGTGATCGGCGTCGAGGATCTCTTGCGCCTTGCCCAGATCCTTCTTGACGCGGGACTTCACGCCCCACGGGATCGACAGCATCCACTCCAGATAGTTGCGCACCACGGTGGCTTCGGCCGACATCGGCGACATCGCCTTCAGCTTCTTCACCTCGGCGTCGGCCTTTTCGCGCGCTTCCTTGGAAAGTGCGGTCTTGGCGATCCGCGCTTCCAGTTCGGCAACCTCGTTCTGGCCTTCCTCGCCGTCGCCGAGTTCCTTCTGAATGGCCTTCATCTGCTCATTCAGATAGTACTCGCGCTGGGTCCGCTCCATCTGGCTTTTCACGCGGGTCTTGATCTTCTTCTCGACCTGCAGCACCGACATTTCGCCCTGCATCAGGCCATAGATCTTCTCCAGCCGTTCCGCCACGTCGAGCGTTTCCAGCAGGTCCTGCTTCTGCGCCACCTCGATGCCCAGATGCCCGGCGACAAGGTCGGCCAGCTTGTTGGCCTCGCGCGTGTCGGCCACCGCCGACAGGGCCTCCTCGGGGATGTTCTTCTTGATCTTGGCGTAACGCTCGAATTCTTCCCCGACCGAGCGGACAAGCGCGGTCACGGCGGTCTTTTCGCCCGGCGTTTCGGTCAACAGTTCGGCCCGCGCCTCGAAGAACGAGTCGTTGTGCAGGTATTCGGCGATGTGCACGCGGGCGCGGCCTTCGACCAGCACCTTCACGGTGCCATCGGGCAGCTTCAAGAGTTGCAGCACATTGGCGATCACACCGGTGGGATAGATGCCATCGGTATCCGGGTCATCGACCGAAGGGTCGATCTGCGACGACAGCAGGATCTGTTTGTCGTCACTCATCACTTCTTCCAAGGCCCGCACCGACTTCTCGCGGCCGACAAAAAGCGGCACGATCATGTGCGGGAACACCACGATGTCGCGCAGCGGCAACACCGGGTAGCTGGAGGCAAGAGACTCTTTCATGCGCGTTCCTTTCTCGGCAGAAGGGCGCTGGCCCCGACAGTCGGCAGCACTCCACCCTCCCCTTCATCGCCACAATATCTGGGGTAAGCTTGCGTGGCTTTCAACCACACTGGTTCACGGCTTTGTCACAGAATGCCGTGCCCGTCCGGCGGGGGCAAGCAGGATCGCCGCCGCCTCAGATCAGCCCGGCGCCAGAGGCCAGCGACACCGCATGGCTGCCGTTGCGCGCGCCCAGCTTCAGGCGGGCGTTCTTCAGCCGCTGCTTCACCGCGCCCTCGGTAATGCCCAGCAGCGTCGCCGCCTCGCGCAGTTTCAGCCCGTCGCGGACCATGCGCAGCACCTCCAGCTCGGCCCGGGTCAGGTTCGACGGCGCCACCATCGAATCGTGCAGGCTCTGCACCCCGGTGTGCAGCCGCCCGACCTCGGCATCGGTGAATTCGCGGTCGGCGCGGGCAAAGGTGCCATAGCTGCGCTGCCCATCCTGCCCGCCGTCGGTGCAGGCGATGGCCGCGCCGAATTTCAGCCCGTAACTGCGCGCCAGCGCCAGCACGCCGCGCGGATCGGCGCCGGTGATCGCGCTCCATCGGGTGGCGCCGGTGTGGTTATAGACCCAGCGCACCACCGGATCGTCCAGCATCAGGCCGTTGTGGGTGTAGTACTCCACCCACGGCACCGGTAGCCGGTTGTACTCGGCCAGCGGAAAGGCAAATCCCACCCGCACCGCGACGTAGAAGCCAGCCGTGGCAAGTTCGGAGAACGCAATGATGTCCGACGGTTGCCGCATCGCCCTCGGCGCTCCTCGCGGGGTTGAAGTGGCCCGGCCTTTCGCCGCATACATGAGGCATATTCCGTCATTTGTCACGAAAACGTCAGAGAAAAAGGAACGGGGCCCGCAGATGGACCGGCTGGCGCGGATAAGTGAGGTGCTGGCGCCGCTGCGGGCGGCCTATCCGGCCGGATTCGCGATCGCGCTGCACTTCAACTACGCCGCGCCGAAGTACCTTTTTCAGTCCTATCGCACCGACTGGATGGACATCTACTCGCGTGAGGGGCTGGTGCTGCACGATCCCACGGTGCGCTGGGGTCTGGCCCACACCGGCTCCGTGCGCTGGAGCGCGCTGGACCCCGGTGACGAGGCCGGGGTGATGGCCCGTGCCGCCGAACACGGGATGCGCTTTGGCGTTGCCCTCGCGCTCGACACCAATGGCTCGCGCAGCGTGGCCAATTTCGCCCGCCCCGACCACGAGGTCAGCGCGCCCGAGATCGCGCGACTTGGCGACGATCTGGCGATCTTGCACGGGCTGACCGCCACGCTGGAAACGGTCACGCCGCAGTTTCACGACTCGCTGCGGCGAATGTCGATCCACCTGACGCGGGGGCCGAAAGGCTAGCCCCCCGCGGGCCATCTCAAAGCGGCTCGATATCGCCCTCGGCCCGCTGGGCATGGAAGCCGGCGACGAAGGTGGGCAACGCACCCGCCGCTATCGCGCCGCGCAGGCCCGCCATCAGTTCCTGAAAGTAATGCAGGTTGTGCCAGGTCAGCAGCATCGAGCTGATGATCTCGCCAGCGCGGAACACGTGGTGCAGGTAGGCGCGCGAATAGCTGCGGCAGGCCGGGCAGGTGCAATGCTCATCCAGCGGGCGCGGGTCGTCCTGATGCCGCGCGTTCTTGATGTTCACCACGCCGCGGCGGGTAAACGCCTGCCCGGTGCGGCCCGACCGCGACGGCAGCACGCAATCCATCATGTCGATGCCACGTTCCACCGCGCCGACGATATCGTCGGGCTTGCCGACGCCCATCAGATAGCGCGGCTTGTCGGCGGGCAGCATCCCCGGCGCGTAGTCGAGCACGCCGAACATCGCCTCTTGCCCCTCGCCCACCGCGAGGCCGCCCACGGCGTAGCCGTCAAAGCCGATCGCCGTCAGCGCCTCTGCCGATTCCGCGCGCAGCGCCTCGGTCACGCCGCCCTGCTGGATGCCGAACAGCGCATGGCCCGGCCGGTCGCCAAAGGCGTCGCGCGACCGCTGCGCCCAACGCATCGACAGCCGCATGGATTTCTCGACCGCCTCATCGGTGGCAGGTAGCGCCGGACATTCGTCGAAACACATCACGATGTCCGATCCCAGCAGGCGCTGAATCTCCATGCTGCGTTCCGGCGTCAGGTGATGTTCCGACCCGTCGATGTGCGATTTGAACCGCACGCCGTCCTCGTTCATCTTGCGCAACTTGGACAGGCTCATCACCTGAAACCCGCCCGAGTCGGTCAGGATCGGCCGTTCCCAATTCATGAACTTGTGCAACCCGCCCAGCCGGTCGATGCGTTCCGCGGTAGGCCGCAGCATCAGATGGTAGGTGTTGCCCAGCAGAATATCCGCCCCGGTCGCCCGCACCGAGTCCGGCAGCATCGCCTTTACCGTTCCGGCAGTGCCCACCGGCATGAAGGCGGGGGTGCGAATCTCGCCCCGGTGCGTGGCGATCACGCCCGCCCGCGCCTTGCCGTCGGTCGCTGTCACAGAAAATTTGAACTTCTCGGCCATGTCGTCTCTCTCGGGCGCGCGCAAACGCGCCCTTGTCGGGCGATTCCCCGGAAATGCCAAGGAGAAGATGATGCCCGATGCCGCCACGGCCCCACCCCTGCGTCTGGGATGGGAAGAATGGGTGGCCCTGCCCGGTCTTGGCCTGCCCGCGATCCGCGCCAAGGTCGATACCGGCGCGCGCACCTCGGCGCTACACGCCTTCGATATCGAGCCGTTCGGCCCGGCGCGGGCGCCGCATGTGCGCTTTTCCGTGCATCCGATTCCGGGGCGCGAGGATGTGGCGATTCCCTGCTCGGCCGAAATCGTCGACCGGCGCGAGGTGACCTCTTCGAACGGCGAGACGGAATCCCGCTTTGTCATCCGCTCCGATCTGGCGATCGGCGGGCGGCGCTGGCCGGCCGACATCACACTGACCCATCGCGGCGCGATGGCCTACCGGATGCTGATCGGGCGGCAGGCGCTGGCCGAGGATACGGTGATCGTGCCGGGCGAAAGCTTCTGCCAGCCGGTGCTGGACTATTCCGCCTATCACTCTGCCGCCGTGCAGGCCGCCGCCCCGGCGCGCACCCTGCGCATCGCCGTGCTCAGCCGCGAGGGCGGCGCCTATTCCACCCGGCGTCTGGTGGAAGAGGGCACCCGGCGCGGCCATGTGGTCGAGGTGATCGACACCACCCGCTGCTACATGGCGATCAACGCGCTGGCGCCGGAAATCCACTACGACGGCGCCCGCCTGCCGCGCTATGACGCGGTGATCCCGCGCATCGGCGTGTCGGTCACCGCCTACGGCGCCGCCGTGATGCGCGCGTTCGAGGCGGCGGGCACCTTCTGCGTCAACGGCGCCGAGGGCATCCTTGCCAGCCGCGACAAGCTGCACGCGCACCAGATCCTCGCCCGCCACCGCATCGGCATGCCCGCCACCGCCTTTGCCGCCTCGCCCAAGGACACCAGCAACCTGATCGCGCTGACCGGCGGCGCGCCCCTGGTGGTGAAGCTGCTGGAATCGACGCAGGGCAAGGGCGTCGTGCTGGCCGAAACCGCGGGTGCGGCGCAATCGGTGATCTCGGCCTTCCGCGGGCTGAAGGCCAACTTTCTGGTGCAGCACTTCATCGCCGAGGCGCAGGGCGAGGATATCCGCTGTCTGGTGATCGGCGGCAAGGTGGTGGCCGCGATGCGGCGGCGCGCGGCAGCGGGAGAGTTCCGGTCGAACCTGCATCAGGGCGGCACCGCCGAGCCGGTGCGCATCACCCGGACCGAGCGTGACAGCGCGATCCGCGCCGCCCGCGCCTTCCGGCTGGGGCTGGCCGGGGTGGACATGTTGCGATCCTCCGACGGGCCGAAGGTGCTGGAGGTGAACTCCTCGCCCGGCTTCGAGGGGATCGAGAGCGCCTCGGGCAAGAACGTCGCCGCGTTCCTGTTCGACGAGATCGAAAAGCGCGTGCGCCCGGCCCCCGCGCGCAAGCGGGCCAAGACGGTGGTGCCGTCCGAAACCTAGCGCGGCCAAAGCCGGGGCAATGCGGTGTGAAATCGGTGTGAAATCGGTGCAAAAGCGGTAACCCGATTTTGTTCCGCGCAACCGACTGGACCTGCCCGCCGAATTCCCTATATAATCGGTCAACAACTGCGCGAGAGAACCATGACCGCCCAGACAGCCGAAGCGATCGAGGGTACGCCCCTGATCAAGCCGTCCTCGACCGAGCATCCGCTTTACGACGCCGTCGTGGGCGCCTGTCGGACCGTCTACGACCCTGAAATTCCGGTCAACATCTACGACCTCGGGCTGGTCTACTCGATTGTGATCAATGATGAAAACGCCGTCGAGATCGTGATGACGCTGACCGCCCCCGGCTGCCCGGTGGCGGGCGAGATGCCGGGTTGGGTGTCGGATGCGATAGAGCCCGTCGCCGGGGTCAAGGAGGTCGCGGTACAGCTGACCTTCGACCCGCCCTGGGGCATGGACATGATGTCCGACGAGGCGCGACTCGAACTGGGCTTCATGTGAGCGAGGCGCTCTCCGAGCGCGACAAGATGCTGGCCGGCGCTCCCTACCGGGCCGGCGACCCCGAGCTTGTGGCGCTGCGCCGCCGCGCCCAAAGCCTGATGCGGGCCTACAACGCCACCGTCTACGGCGAGGATCACGCCCGCGCGCATCTGCTGGGCGAACTGCTGGGCACCTGGAACGGCGCGGTCATTCGTCCTTCGTTTTCCGTGGATTACGGGGTGAACATCCACTGCGGCAAGGGCGTGTTCCTGAACTACGGCTGCGTCATCCTCGATGTCTGCGAGGTTCACATCGGCGCCGGCACCCAGATCGGCCCGCTGTGCCAGTTGCTGACCGCCGACCACCCGCGTGACCCGGCGGTGCGCGCCGCCGGGCTCGAGTCGGGCAAGCCCCTGCGCATCGGCCGTAACGTCTGGATCGGCGGCGGCGCGATCCTGTTGCCCGGCATCACCGTCGGCGACAACGCCATCATCGGCGCGGGGGCCGTAGTGACCCGCGACGTGGCCGCTGGCACCACCGTCGCGGGCAATCCGGCCCGTCCGATCCATCAGGCTTGAGATTCGCCCCGCCCCGCCCTAAGTTGAGTGAAAAGCACAGGATTAGCGCCATGTTCGGCATCCCCGGCAAACAGGCTGTCACCCTTACCCCCGCGGCCGCGAAGCAGATCACGCGGCTCATGGCGCGCGACAGCGCCAAGGGCCTGCGTATCGGCGTCAAGAAAGGCGGCTGCGCGGGCATGGAATACACGATGGAGTTTGCCGCCGAGGTGAACCCGATGGACGAGATCGTCGAACAGGACGGCGCCCGCGTGATGATCGCCCCGATGGCGCAGATGTTCCTGTTCGGAACCGAGATCGACTATGAAACCACGCTGCTCGACGCCGGGTTCCGCTTCAACAACCCCAACGTGGTCGATGCCTGCGGCTGCGGTGAATCGGTGAAATTCCGCGATCAGGACGCCACCGCCTGACCTTGTGCGCTGTTTTTCCACGTTTCCCGCGGCCTTGCGATCGTCTAGACCTGCACTGAACCAGGGAGAATGACGATGCGCCGCAAGCTTGCCGCCGGAAACTGGAAGATGAACGGGACCACCGCGTCCCTCGTCGAGATCGAGAAGCTGCTCGAAACCCACCCCGATCCGGCCTGCGAGATGCTGATCTGCCCGCCCGCGACGCTGATCGCGCAGGTGGCCTGGCGCTGCCGGGCCAAGCACCTGAAGATCGGCGGGCAGGATTGCCACTGGAATACCTCGGGCGCCCATACCGGCGACATTTCGGCCCCGATGCTGGCCGATGCCGGGGCAACCTATGTCATCCTTGGCCATTCCGAACGCCGCACCGACCACGGCGAAACCGACGCGATGGTACTGGCCAAGACCGAGGCCGTCTGGGCCGCGGGCCTTGTCGCCGTGGTCTGCGTCGGCGAGACCGAACGCCAGCGCGACCTTGGCGCGACGCTGCCGGTGATCGGCGGCCAGCTGGATACCTCGCTTCCCGCGGGCGGCACGGCGGATACGCTCGTCGTGGCCTATGAACCGGTCTGGGCCATCGGCACCGGCCGCACCCCCACCCTGGCCGAAATCGCCGAGGTGCACGACTACATCCGCGCCACGCTGGTGGCCCGCTTCGGCGACGAGGGCACCGGCGTGCGCATCCTGTACGGCGGGTCGGTGAAACCCTCGAACGCGGTGGAGATTTTCGCCGTCTCGAACGTCGATGGCGCGCTGGTCGGCGGCGCCTCGCTGAAGGCCACGGATTTCGGCGCCATCATCGACGCGCTGTCCGCCGCCTGATTGCGCAAGACAAAAGAAGAAGGGGCGCCAATCGCTTGGCGCCCCTTCTTCATGTCCATCGCGTCAGTTCAGCAGAACAGCACCAGCGCCCCGGCTTCCCAGGCGATCCGGATGCGGGCGCCGCGGCCCAGCACCGGACGGCCGACCACGTTGCGCATCGAGATCTGCACCGGCTTTTCCACCCCGTCCAGCTTGACGTCGTAATAGCTCATGTCGCCGAAATAGACGACTTCCTCCACCTCGCCCCCGGCGATCTTGCCGCGCGTCGGCTCGGGGTCGCCTTCGAACAGGACCGTCATGGTTTCGGGGCGGAAGCCCACGCTGGCCTCGCCGGTCTTGACCGCGCCGGGGCATTGTTCGGCGTCGATGGCGATCGCCCCCAGCCCGGCGACCTCCAGCTGAATCTGGCCGCCTTCGGTGCCCGTCACGGTGGCGGGCAGGAAGTTCATGATGCCGATGAATTCGGCCACCTTGCGGCTGACCGGGCGGCGGTAGAGCCGTTCCGGGCTGTCGAGTTGGGCGATCACCCCGTCGAACATCACCGCGATGCGGTCTGACATGATCAGCGCCTCTTCCTGGTCATGGGTGACCAGAATGAAGGTGATGCCGACCTGCCGCTGCAGCTTGCGCAGTTCCGATTGCATCTGCTCGCGCATCTTCTTGTCGAGCGCCGACAGCGGTTCATCCAGCAAGAGCACCTTGGGCTTCAGGATCAGCGCGCGGGCCAGCGCCACGCGCTGCCGCTGGCCGCCCGACAGCGCATGGGCGGCGCGTTTGCCGTAGCCCTTCAGCCCCACCATCTCCAGCGCCTCGGCGACGCGGCGGGCCTTGTCCTCTTTCGTGGCCTTCTCGCGGCGCAGGCCGAAGCCCACGTTTTCTTCCACCGTCAGGTGCGGAAAGATCGCGTAGGACTGGAACACCATGTTGGTCGGCCGGTGGTTGGCCGACACCCCCTCCATATCCTTGCCGTCGATCAGCAGGTTGCCGCCCGACAGTTCCTCGAACCCGGCGATGCAGCGCAGAAGCGTGGTCTTGCCACAGCCCGACGGCCCCAGCAGCGAGAAGAACTCGCCCTCGCGGATGTCGGTCGTGATTTTCCGCAGCGCGTAATAGTCGCCGTAGTATTTCTCGATGTCGCGCAGTTCGATCAGCGGGCGCTTGGCCTTGGGTGTCGGCGCGGCAGCAGCGGGGGAAGACGTCACAGGAAACCTCCGGAGGATTTGCCGCCCGCCTTGGCGATGCCGCGGCGACGGAAATATTCGGCTACGGTAAGAAGCACGATCGACAGGCACACAAGGATGGTGCCCAGCGCCATGATGACCGGCACCCGCTGTGGAAAGCGGAACTGCGAGAAGATGTAGACCGGCAGCGTCGCCTCGGTGCCCGACAGGAACGCCGCGATGATGTATTCGTCCAGCGAGATCGTGAAGGCGATCAGCATCGCCGAGATGATGCCCGGCATCACCAGCGGCAGGATGATCAGCCGGAAGGTCGAGATCTTGGTTTCGCCAAGGTCATAGGCAGCTTCCTCCAGCGACCGGTCCAGCGACTGGAATGCCGAGTTGAGGATGGCGATGGTGAACGGCGTCGCGATCAGCGTGTGGCCGAAGATCACCGTGATCAGCGACAGCTTCATGCCAAGGATGTTGGTGATCGCCCCCAGCAGCGCCACCGCGATGATGATGTCGGGCAGCACCAGCGGCAGCATGATCATGCCCATCAGCCCGCCCTTGCCGGGGAACTTGTACCGCGTCGTGGCCCGCGCCGCGAAGACGCCGAAGGTGGTGGCGAGGATCGACACCGACACCGCCACGATCAGGCTGTGGCGCACCGCCAGCAGCAGCGAGGTATCGGTGACCAGCGCCTGAAACCATTGCGTGGTGAAGCCCACCAGCGGGAACGAGATCACGGTGGAGTTGTTGAAGGCGAAGATCGGCAGCAGCACGATCGGCGCGTAAAGGAACCCCAGATACAGGATGGCGTAGATGCGGAACCCGTTGCCCTTGCTTTTCATTGCGGCCCCCGCATGAACCGCCGGTTGGCGAAGACGAAGATCACCGAGATCACCGTCACCACGCCCATCGCGGCGATCGACACCGCCGACCCGACCGGATAGTTGCCCAGCTTGAAGTATTGCAGCTGAATGACGTTGGCGATCATCTGCCCGCTCGACCCGCCAACCAGCGTCGGCGTCACATAGTCGCCCACCGTCGGGATGAAGACGATCAGCACCGAGGCCACGACCCCCGACATCGCCAGCGGCAGCGTCACCCGGATGAAGGTCATGATCCGGCTTTCACCCAGATCCTGCCCCGCCTCCAGCAGCGAGCGGTCGATCTTTTCCAGCGCGACGAAAATCGGCAGGATCGCGAAGGGCGCGTAGGAATGCGCCAGCGTCAGCACCACCGAATTCATGTTGTAAAGCAGGAAGGTCATCGGCTGGTGGATGATGCCCAGCCCCATGAACGCCTCGTTGATCACGCCGTTGTAGCCCAGGATCACCTTCCACAGGAACACCCGGATCAGATACGAGGTCCAGAACGGGATGGTGATCAGGAACAGCCAGAGCGATTTCTTTTCCGGCGAGACAATGAACGAGATGAAATAGGCGATCGGAAACGCCGTCAGCACCGTCACCGCCGTCACCGTTGCCGCCATCACCAGCGACCGGCCCAGCAGCACCTGATAGATCGGGTCCGACAGCACCTTGGCGTAGTTGTCCAGCGTCGGCGTCCAGATCACCTTCAGGTAGCCCGGCGTCATGAAGCTGAACAAGAGCACCGCAATCAGCGGCGCAGCCATCACCACGATCGAATAGATCGCCGTGGGGCTGAGCATCAGAAGCCCGTTCGCGGCCTCTGATCCGAGGAATTTGCGTTTCGTCATCCGGTCCCCTGCCACCGACGTCCCTGTTTCGTTTCTGTCACGGGCCGCGCGGAGTTCAACCCGTTTGCGCCAACCCTCGGATGCGGCGCGGAAAAGCGCAAGGGTTTTGCGACATCAAGTCGATTTGAGCGTCAGACGCTCAAAGATTGGGCGGGTGAGGATGGCGCAGCGCAAATTCAGACGACCGCGCAGCCGCGCGGCTCGGGGCATCCGGCGCTGTTCGCCCCGGTCAGGGAACCACCGCCTCGATCGCGATCGAGCGCTTCTTCAGCTCGGAAAAAAGCGCGGGCAGAACGCGGACCTGATCCACGGCCAGTTGCAGCGCTTCGCCGATGCGCGCCTCGTTGGGGTCCGGCGTCTTCACGCGCCAGACCATGCGGTGACGGGCCTCGCCATCGTCGAAGACGATCTCCATCGCCCCCTTCGACGTGGTGCGCAGCCCGAGGAATGTGTGCCTTGCGGCAGAACTGTGAAAACTGGACAGACTTGTCATCTTCGGCCCCGGTTTCTGGCTCTGAACCCGGATGATGAAACCGCCGCGGAAATCCGTCAATCTCGATGTTGCGCGAATGTTCGCCGACAGGGCCGCGCGCAACATTATTCCCTCCGACAGAGTCTTTCGCGCAACAGTCCTGTCATGACAAAAGGCCCGCCAACCGGGCGGGCCTTTCGAAAATCGGAAAACCGATCAGCGCTTGGAGAACTGGAAGCTCCGGCGCGCCTTGCGCTTGCCGTACTTCTTGCGTTCCACCACGCGGCTGTCGCGGGTCAGGAAGCCCGCCGCCTTCAGCGCGCCGCGCAAGGACGGATCGTACAGTTGCAGCGCCTTCGACACGCCATGCTTCACCGCACCGGCCTGACCCGACAGGCCGCCGCCCTTCACGGTGGCCATCACGTCGAATTGGCCTTCGACGCCAGCGACCGAGAAGGCCTGACGCAGGATCATCTGCAGCACCGGGCGGGCAAAGTAGACGTTCATCTCTTTGCCGTTCACCATGACCTTGCCGTTGCCCGGCTTGATCCAGACGCGGGCGATGGCGTTCTTGCGCTTGCCGGTGGCGTAGGACCGGCCGAGGCTGTCACGCACCGGGGTGCGCGGCGCGGCTTCGGGCAGGGACGCGACGGCGGCGGTCGCGGCAGCGGCGGCCGAGGCACCGGCAACCGCCGACTTCAGCCCCTCGAGGGTTTTGATTTCGTCGGACATTGTCATGCGCTCCGGGTGTTCTTCGGGTTCAGCGGCTTCACGTCCAGCACCAGCGGCTGTTGCGCTTCATGCGGATGCTCGGCGCCCGCGTAGATGCGCAGGTTGGTCATCTGCTGGCGCGACAGCTTGCCGCCCGGCAGCATGCGCTGCACGGCTTTCTCGATCACGCGCTCGGGATGCGCGCCTTCGAGGATCTGGCGCGCGGTGCGGTGCTTGATGCCGCCCGGATAGCCGGTGTGCCAGTAGTAGCGCTTGTCATCTTTCTTCGCGCCGGTCATCTGGACCTTGTCGGCGTTGATGATGATGACGTTGTCGCCCATGTCCATGTGCGGCGTGAACGACGGCTTGTGCTTGCCGCGCAGACGCATGGCGACGATCGAGGCGAGACGGCCCAGAACGACGCCCTCGGCGTCGATCAGGATCCATTTCTTGTCGATGTCCGCCGGGGTAGCGGTGAAGGTTTTCATCGGTGGCCCTGTCTCAAAAAGGGTTGAGCCCGAGGCAGTGGTGCCCCCGAGTCTCGGATTGCGGTGTTCTAAGCAGTTTCGCGCGCCAGTCAAGTGCGTTTGGCTGGATTTATCGACGTGAATTCAATCAGATACAAGATGGGTACTATAATACCCCATCCGACACCCACACCCCAAGCCCCGGATTTTCGTCGAAAATCCGATCCGATTTTTCAAAGAAAAATCGTTTCTTTCCAAGCCGCTAGCGCAGGATCGGCGGCGCATCGGGGTCGCTGCCCGGCGCGCGGCGTGGCGGGGCGGGCGCGGCGGCGGGGGGTGTCAGATCAAAGCGCAGCCCGACGCGGGCGATGCGCGCAGCGGCCGGGTCGCCGCCGTCCAGAAAGGTCACGTCGATGCGCAGATCCTCGGCGCCCGAGAAGGCCAGCGCCTCGCCCGCCGCGCGCGCCAGTGCCGCCTCGGCCCCCGGCGCGGCATCGGTGAAGGCCAGCAGGTGCCCCTCGCGCCCGTCGCCAAACCGCGCCGCGACCAGCCAGACGCCGGTCGCCAGCCCCGCCGCGCGGGCCAGCGCGGCATCGAGCGCGGCCAGCACCGCCTCTGGCAGCCCGCCCGGCGCGAACACTTCCACCGGCCGTTCGTCGCGTTCCTCGGGCGCCTGCGCCAGCATCCCGGCCAGCCAGTCGACGGCGGCAGGCGGCAGCAGCATCGCCGACGGCGCCACTTCCAGGTTCAGGCCCAGCCCGATCCCCTGCCCATCCAGCATCCGCGCCACCACCCGGCCCGGCAGTGCGGCATAGGGCGCGGGGGCGCCGGCGAAGGCGGCCAGCCGGTCCTCGCGGTCAAAGGCCAGCACCACCGGGCCATCTTCCAGATCAAAGAGGCGCGGCGACAGCACCTCGCCTTCGGCCTCATGCTCCAGCAGCAGGTAAAGCTCTGCCTCGACCAGCCGGGCATAGAACCGCAGCCGGGCCGCGTCATCCTCGGGGGCGGCGGCCATCGCGGCGTGGGCGGCATCAAGCGGCGTCGGGTCAGTCATGGCGTCTCCATCACGCGGCGCACCTCGGCGCGCAGTACCGGCAGCAGGTCGGCCTCGAACCACGGGTTGCGTTTCAGCCACGCCGTATTCCGCCACGACGGATGCGGCAAGGGAAAGGTGACGGGCGCACCCGCTGCCGCGACCTCGCGCCACCGGGCGACCGTCGCGGTCACGCCCTTCGCGCCCAGATGCCAGCCGAAGGCATGGCCGCCCACCAGCACCCGCAACCGCAGGCCCGGCAACGCCGCCATCACTTTTGCGTGCCATGTTGCAGCGCACAGCGGCGGTGGCGGCAGGTCGGATCCCTTCGCGTCATAACCCGGAAAGCAGAACGCCATCGGCACCACCGCCACCCGGTGAAGGTCGTAGAACTCCGTCGCCGTCAGCCCCAGCCAGTCGCGCAGCCGGTCGCCCGAGGCATCGGCGAAAGGCCGCCCGGCCTCGTGCACCCGCAGCCCCGGCGCCTGCCCGGCGATCAGCAGCCGCGCGCCGGGTCGGAACCAGACCACCGGGCGCGGCGGGTGCGCCGTCGCCGTGGCGGCAAAGCGCGCGGCACAGAGGCGGCAGGCGCGGATTTCCTCGGCAAGGGCGGTATCGGTCGGGGCCATGCCGTCACCCTAATGCGGCCGCGGCGATGCGACAATTGGCCCACACCGTCGCGCCGCAGTGCGGCGTGCCGGTTGCCCCGGCCGCCCGCCTCGTCTATCCCGAATCCCGCGCCCCGGATCCCCGATGGAGGCCCGCCGATGTATCGCGTCTCGCATTTCGTCTCGCAGTTCGCAGTCTGCCTGCTGGCCGGGGCCGCCGTCGCGCTGATCTGGGTGAACCTTTCGCCGCAAAGCTATCAGGACTTTGTCGAGCTTCGGCTGGCCGACAATTCGCTGATCGGCTACCCGAACCCCGACAGCCTGCTGCGTTTCGGGCGCACGCTGACGCTGGGCTATCTGGCGGGCAACGCGCTGATGTCGTTCTTCTTTCTCTACATCGGGAAAGAGCTGTGGGAGGCGCTGGTGCTGCGTCAGGGCGCGCTGCGCGGCACCAAGTCGGTGGCGCCGCTGATCACCGCCCTCGCCGCGGCGCTGATGCCCGCCCTGCTTTACGCCAGCCTTTCGCGCTACGTCACCGCGCCGGTGCTGCCCGCCCCCGCAGCCGGGTGGCCGGTACCAATGGCGGGCGATGTGGCGCTCAGCTACGTCGTCGGGCGGCTGGCGCTGGGGCCGGGCCACCCGGCCCTGCGCTTCCTGCTGCTGGTCAGCATCGCCGACGATATCCTTGCGCTGCTGATCACTGGCCTTGCCTTTCCGATCGGCACGCTGCGGCCGGTCTGGCTGCTGCTGCCGCTCGGCGCCTCTGTTCTGGCCTACGCCGGTTTCAATGCCCTGCCACGCTGGCTCGACCGCGGCGACCCGCTGAAGCCCGCCGCGCGCTGGGTACGCCACCGCCTGTCGGTCTGGCCCTATGCGGTGGCGGGCGCGCTCAGCTGGTACGGCATGCAACAGGCCGGGCTGATGCCCGCGCTCGGCCTGTTGCCGGTGATCCCGGCGATTCCGCATGCCGATCACGCCTTCGGCATCTTCGCCGAAGCCGAAGAGATGTTGCCGGACATGCTGAACCGCATCGCCCGCTGGCTGATCGTGCCGGTCGGTGCAATCCTCTTTCTGTTCGCGCTGACCCATTCCGGCGCGCCCTTCGCCTCGGCCGACAGCGAAACCCTTGCGGTGATGCTGGCGCTGCTGATCGGCAAGCCGGTGGGCATCATCCTTGGCGGCACGCTGGCGCTGCGCTTGCTGGGCGCGCCCTTGCCCAAGGGGATGGTGCCGCGCGATCTGGCGGTTGTCGGCGTCATCGCCGCGATGGGCTTCAGCGTGCCGCTGTTCGCGATCAACGCCACCCTGCCCCGCGGCGTGCTCAGCGAGGGCGCCCGGCTTGGCCTGCTGCTCAGCCTGATCGCGGCGCCCTTGGCCCTGATGCTGGCCCGCGCGATCGGGCGGCGGATCGCCTGACCCTGCGTCACGACTGGAAGATGGCGGCAGGTTTCCAGTTCTCGACATAATACGGCCCCAAAGGGCGGGTAACACCCATTCTTGACCATAGACCGGTAATCGGTGGGTGGGCTGTTCCAGCCCGGGGCAAGGCCATGATCGAGTTCAATAACGTCAGCAAGTCCTTCTGGACGGGCAAGCAGCGCAAGATCATCCTGGATCGCGCGTCGTTTCGGGTTGAACCGGGCAAGTCGCTGGGCATCCTTGCGCCGAACGGCACCGGCAAGACCACGCTGATCAACATGATGGCCGGTCTGGAAAAACCGGATGAGGGCACGGTGCGGCGCACCTCGCGGGTGTCGTTCCCGCTGGGCTTCATGGGCGGCGTGATTTCCAAACACACGGCCACCGAAAACGCCCGCTACATCGCCCGGCTCTACGGGCTGGACCCCGATTATGTCGAAGCCTTCTCGCGCTATGTCTGCGGGATCGAGGAATATTTCGACATGCCGATCGGCACCTACAGCGCGGGCATGCGGTCGCGATTCTCGTTCTCGCTGCTGCTGGCCCTCGATTTCGACATCTACCTGATCGACGAGGGCATGCCCTCTACCACAGACGTGGGTTTCAACCAGCGCGCGGGCTCGATCCTGCGCGACCGGCTGGAAAGCGCGACGGTCGTCGTCGTCTCCCATCAGGCCTCCACGCTGGAAAAGTTCTGCCGTCAGGCGGCCGTGCTGCGCGATGGCAAACTTTACATGTTCGACACTCTTGAAGAAGCGAAGCGCCTCTATGATTACCAAACCCAAGGCTAAGAAGTTCCGCATCCGGCGGAGCCCGCTCAGCGTCTTCGGCGCATCGGACGCACATGAGGCAGAGGCCCCGGTGGTCCTGCCGCCGTCAGTGCCGCGCCGCGACATGAACGAACCGCTGTTCGAGACCCTCGATGACGGCTTCGGCCCCGGCAAGTTCGCGACCGCCGCGCAGGGCGAGATCACCACCGCCGGCGAAGCCGCCGCCGAGGGCGAGATCGACGCGATCCGCGGCGAGGGGCTGACCGGCCGCCAGCTGCGCACCGCGCGCCGCGTGGCGCAGCGCAACGGCCTGCCCGCGACCTCGGATTTCGACGCCGTGCGCCTGTTGCGCCGCGCCGGGATCGATCCGTTCCAGCGCGCCAACATGCTGGAGCTTGTGGTCTCGGACACGCAGGACAAACTGCCCGCCACCACCGATGACCGCGACCGGCTGCCGCAGACCGTCAAGCCGATCGCGCCGCCCTCGACCGAGATCCGCGCCGAAGACAACCGCGTGCGCGACATCATGCGCATCCAGCAGGATCTGGCCCGCCGCCGCCGTCGGCGCATGGCCCTGCTTTACGCCCGGCTGGCCTTCTTCGTGCTGCTGCCCACCGCGCTGGCGGGCTACTATTACTACAAGATCGCCACCCCCTTCTACGCGGTCAAGGCGGCCTTCGTGATCAACAAATCCGAAGGCGGCGCCAGCGCCTCGCCGGTGGCAAGTTTCCTGACCGGCACCCAGTTCGCCAGTTCGCAGGACTCGATCAACGCCCAGGCCTTCCTCGACTCGCGTGACGCGATGGTCCGGCTCGACAGCGAACACGGGTTCAAGAAGCTGTTCAGCGACCCCTCCATCGACCCGTTGCAGCGGCTGGCCCCGAATGCGACGAATGAAGCCGCCTACCGGCTTTACCAGCGCAACGTGGTGGTCGGCTACGACCCGTCCGAGGGCATCATCAACCTCGAAGTCGCGACCCCCTATCCGCAGAAGTCGGTCGAATTCGCCAAGGCGCTGATCGGCTACGCCGAGGAGCAGGTCGACAAGATGACGCTGCGGATGCGCGACGACCAGATGAAGGGCGCGCATGACAGCTACGACGACGCCGAGAAAAAGCTGGAGGCCGCCAACACCAAGGTCGTGCAGTTGCAGCAAAAATACAGCGTGATGTCGAGCGATGCCGAGGTTTCGCTGGTCACCAGCCAGATCGCCACGCTCAGCGCCGAACTGGACCGCGACAACCTCGACCTTCAACAGATGATGTCGGCGCAGACCCCGACCCAGGCCCGCATCGATCCGCTGAAACAGCGCATCAGCCTGATCACCCAGCAGATCGCCGACCTGCGCCAGAAACTGACGGTGAACAACGGCGACGGGGAATCGCTCGCCGCGATCCAGAGCCAGATTCTCGCCGCCCAGGCCGAAGTGCAAACCCGCCAGCTGATGCTGGCCCAGTCCCTGCAGGCGCTCGAATCCGCCCGCGTCACCGCCAACGAACAGACGCGCTATTTCTCGGTCGGCGTGCAGCCGGTCGCCCCGGACGAGCCGACCTACCCACGCGCCTTTGAAAATACCATTGTGGCCTTCCTGATCTTCGCCGGTCTATATCTGATGCTGTCGATGACCGCCTCGATCCTCCGAGAGCAGGTCTCAGCCTGAGGAAGACCAGATGAGAGACGTGACGATCGGCGGGCTTACCGTCAGCAATGACCGCCCGCTGACGGTGATCGCCGGTCCCTGCCAGATCGAAAGCGCCGACCACGCGCAGATGATCGCCGGGACGATGAAAGACGCCTGCGCCGCCGTTGGCGCGGGCTACATCTTCAAGGCCAGCTACGACAAGGCCAACCGCACCTCGCTTTCCGGCCGCCGCGGCGTCGGCATCGACGAGGGGCTGCACATCCTTGCCAGCGTCCGGAAGGCGATCGGCGTGCCAGTGCTGACCGACATCCACGAACGCGACCACTGCGGCGAGGTTGCGGCGGTGGTCGACGTGCTGCAAATCCCGGCCTTCCTGTGCCGTCAGACCGACCTCTTGCTGGCCGCCGGGGCCACCGGCGCCGCGATCAACATCAAGAAGGGCCAGTTCCTCGCCCCGTGGGATATGGACAACGTCGCCGCCAAGGTCGCCTCGACCGGCAACGAACGCATCCTTCTGACCGAACGCGGCACCTCGTTCGGCTACAACACCCTTGTCGCCGACATGCGCGCCCTGCCCCGGATGGCCGCGACCGGCTACCCGGTCATCATGGACGCCACCCATTCGGTGCAGCAGCCCGGCGGGCAGGGCAATGCCTCGGGCGGTGATCGTCGTTTCGCGCCGGTGATGGCGCGGGCCGCCGTCAGCCTTGGCATCGCAGGTGTGTTCATCGAAACGCATGAAGACCCGGATTCTGCCCCTTCGGACGGCCCGAACATGATCCCGCTGGATCAGATGGCGCATCTGCTTGACACATTGATGCAGTTTGATCGCCTTGCGAAAGCCGAACCGATAAGGATCTGACCCTTGACCGCACCGCATTCCATTTCGACGCCCAACACCTGGGCCTTTCTGAACGAGCCGATGATCGCGCCCACGGGCTTTCGCGAATATGACGCGCGCTGGAAATACCCCGATCAGATCAACCTGCCCGGCATTCAGGCGCTTGGCCTTGGCCTTGGCACCCAGATGCAGGCGCGCGGGCTGGTGCCCGAGATCGTGGTGGCCAACGACTACCGCGATTATTCGCTGGGCGTAAAGAATGCGCTGATCCTTGGCCTGATGCAGGCGGGCATCAGGGTGACCGACATCGGCACCGCGCTGTCGCCGATGGCCTATTTCGCGCGGGTGCATCTGGGCATCGACGCGGTGGCGATGGTCACCGCCTCGCACAACCCGAACGGCTGGACCGGGGTCAAGATGGGCTTCACCCCGCCCCTGACCCACGGCCCCGAGGAAATGGCCGAGTTGCGCAACATCGTGCTGGGCGGCCACGGCGTCGCGCGGCCGGGCGGCAGCCTGAGCCGGGCCGAGGGCGTCAAGGCGGCCTATCTCGACGACCTCTGCGGCGATTTCAAGGTCTCGCGCCCGCTGAAGGTGGTCTGCGCGACCGGCAACGGCACCGCGGGCGCCTTCGCCCCCGAACTGCTGGCCCGGCTGGGGTGCGAGGTCGTGGCGCTGCACACCGCGCTCGACTATACCTTCCCGGTCTACAACCCGAACCCCGAAGCGCTTGAAATGCTGCACGACATGGCCGAGGCCGTCGCGGCATCGAAGGCCGATCTTGCGCTTGGCTTCGATGGCGACGGCGACCGCTGCGGCGTGGTGGATGACGAGGGCGAGGAGATTTTTGCCGACAAGGTGGGCGTCATCCTCGCCCGCGATTTCGCCGCGCTCTACCCCGGCGCCAAATTCGTGGTGGATGTGAAATCCACCGGCCTCTTCGCCACCGACCCGGTGCTGAAATCGCTGGGTGCCACCACCGACTACTGGAAAACCGGCCACAGCCACATGAAGCGCCGCGTGCATGAATTGGGCGCGCTGGCGGGGTTCGAGAAATCGGGCCACTACTTCATCGCCGCCCCGATCGGGCGCGGCTACGATTGCGGCATGCGGGTTGCGGTGGAAATCGTCAAGATGATGGACCGCCACCCGGGCCGAAGCATGTCCGACCTGCGCCGCGCCCTGCCCACCACCTACGCCATGCCGACGCTCTCGCCCTACTGCCCCGACACCGAGAAATACGCGGTGCTCGACCGCATCATGGGTCGGTTGGAGGTGCTGAAAGACGGCGGTGGCAGCCTTGGCGGCCGTGCCATCACCGGCATCGTCACCGTCAACGGCGCCCGCGTCATGCTGGAAAACGGCGCCTGGGGTCTGGTGCGGGCCTCATCGAACACGCCCAATCTCGTGGTGGTCTGCGAAAGCCCGGACAGCGAAGCGGAACTGCGCGCCATCTTCGCCAACCTCGACGCGGTGATCCGGCAAGAACCCGAAGTCGGCGACTACGACCAGACGTTCTGAACGCGCCTTCCCCTGCCATCCCCGCACAAGCGGGGATCTCCCCCCGCGCCCCTCCTCAAACCCCGCCCTCATGCGGTGCAAAAACGGTGCCAAATCGGTGTCAAATTGGTGCCCCGATTTCCCAGCCTTTCCAAGCCCTTGCGCCCGAAACCTCAAACCACCTGCCCGGCTGCCCAGCCCGAGGCCCAGGCCCACTGGAAGTTGTAGCCCCCGAGCCACCCGGTCACGTCGACCACCTCGCCGATGAAATGCAGCCCCGGCACCGCCTTCGCGCTCAGCGTCCGCGCGTCCAGTGCGGCGGTATCGACCCCGCCCAGCGTCACCTCGGCGGTCCGGTAGCCCTCGGACCCGGTCGGCAGCAACTCCCACCGCTGCACCAGCCCGGCCAACCGGTCGAGCGCGGCGTTCGACTGCGCCCCCAGCGGCCCCTCCAGCCCCGCCAGCGCCTCCATCCGCCGCGCCAGCCGTTCTGGCAGGTGACGCGCCAGCGCGGTGCGCGGCGCGGCTTTCGGGCTGTCGGCGCGTGCTTGCCGCAGCGCCTGTGCAATATCCGTGCCGGGGCAAAGGTTTAGCGTGATCCCCTGCCCCTCGCGCCAGTAGGAAGAGATTTGCAGGATCGCCGGGCCCGACAGCCCGCGATGCGTGATCAGCACCGCCTCGTCAAAGCTGACGCGGCCGCAGCCGACCCGCGCCGCAGGCACCGCGACCCCGGCCAGATCGGCCGAAAACTCGGCCCCGAAGGTCAGCGGCACCAGCGCGGGCCGGGTTTCGGTGACCGCCAGCCCGAACTGCCGCGCGATGCGGTAGCCCAGATCGCTGGCCCCCATCTTCGGGATCGACTTGCCGCCGGTCGCCACCACCAGACTGTCGGCCGCGACCATCCCGCGGTCGGTCGCCACCAGAAACCGCCCATCGTGGCGCAGCGCCTCCACTGTGGCGCCCAGCCGCAGATCCACCCCGGCATGGCCCATGTCGCGCACGAAAAGGTCAACCACCTGCCGCGCCGAGCCGTCGCAGAACAGCTGGCCCAGCGTCTTTTCATGCCAGGCGATCCCGGCGCCCTCGATCCGGTCCAGAATGTCGCGCGGCGTGAACCGCCCCAGCGCCGACAGCGCAAACCGCGGATTTTGCGACAGAAACCGATCCGCGCCGCGGTTGAGGTTGGTGAAGTTGCAGCGCCCGCCGCCCGAGATGCGGATCTTCTCGCCCGGCGCGCGGGCCTGATCGAGCACGATGACCCGGCGGCCGCGGCGCCCTGCCTCGACCGCGCACATCATGCCCGCCGCCCCGGCGCCCAGCACCACAACATCGACCGTTTCCATGCCGCCGCAATAGCTTGCCGCCCGCGCGCCCGCAACGCCGCAAATTCGTCAAAACCCCCTTGCGGCAGTCCGAGGGCTTCGCTAAACACCCCGGCAGTTGGGGCGTCGCCAAGCGGTAAGGCAGCGGTTTTTGGTACCGCCATACCCAGGTTCGAATCCTGGCGCCCCAGCCAACTTCCCGCAGACATGAAACCGGCCCGCGTCGCCCACCTGCGACGCATGTTGCCATCCGAAAACGACAACGCCGGAACCATGAATTGGTCCCGGCGCCGTCCGTGGCGGAGTCTTGGGCCTCCGCGCGCGGTGGCTCAGCTCAGATCGTCCACTTCTCCGCACTCACCCCGGCCAGCGATTGCAGCCGCGCCTCGTCGGCCGCAAGGTCCGCCGGGGTGCCCGCAAAGGCCACTTCGCCGTCGTTCAGCACATAGGCGTAATCCGCCACCTCAAGGCTCATGCGCACGTTCTGTTCGACCAGCAGGACCGAGATTCCCTCGGCCCGCATCTTCACGATGATGCGGAACACCTCCTTGACGATCAGTGGCGCAAGCCCCTGCGAAGGTTCGTCGAGGATCAAGAGCTTGGGGTTCAGCAGCAGCGCGCGGGCGATCGACAGCATTTCCTGCTCGCCCCCCGACAGTTGGCGCCCCTTGTTGTTGCGGCGCTCCTTGAGGCGCGGGAACAGTTCGTAGATCGTCTGGATGTTCCACGGGCCGGGCCGGTCGGCGGGAACCTTCAGGTTCTCCTCGATCGTCAGGCTGGGGAAGATCTTGCGACCCTCGGGAACAAAGCCGACACCCAGCCCGGCAATCGCGAAGGGCGGCATCCGGGTGGTGTCGCGCCCGAAGATCTCGATATGCCCTTCGCGCGCCGGGGTCAGCCCGATCAGGCTGCGCAGGGTGGTGGACTTGCCCGCGCCGTTGCGGCCCAGAATCGTGGTGATCTTGCCTTCCGCCACGTTCAGGCTGATGCCGTGCAGGATGTGGCTTTTGCCGTAGTAGGTGTGCAGCCCTTCGGCCGTCAGTGCGTTGCCGCTCATGCCGCGCCTCCCAGATAGGCCGCCTGGACCTTTTCGTTCGCCGTGATCTCGGCCGGGGTTCCCTCGGCCAGTGGACGGCCCTCGGCCAGCACGGTGATCCGGTCGGCAAGGTTGAAGACCACGCGCATGTCATGCTCGATCAGCACGATGGTCATGTGCTGCTCGGCGTGGATGCGGCGGATCAACCGGGCAATGGCATAGGTTTCGTCATCGCCCATGCCGGCGGTCGGCTCGTCCAGCAGCAAAAGCCGCGGGTTCAGCGCCAGCGCCATCATGATCTCGCAGGCACGCTGATCGCCGTGCGACAGCTCGCCCGCCAGACGGTCGGCGATGCGGTGCAGGCCGCCTTCGTCCAGCAGCTGGTCGATCCGGTCCCGGATCGGCCCCTCCATCGCACGCGGCATCCACGGGCTGAAGCGCAGACCGGCCGCGATTTCCACCGGGATGCGGATATTCTCGCGCACCGTCAGTTCGGGGAAGATCTCGGTGATCTGGAACGTCCGCGCCATGCCCAGCTTGACGCGGTGGGACGGGTCGATCCCCGCCATGTCGCGCCCTTCAAGCGAGACGCGCCCCGAGGTCAGCGGCAGCATTCCGGTGATCAGGTTGAAGAACGTGGTCTTGCCCGCGCCGTTCGGCCCGATGATCGCCCGACACTCGCCCTTTTCCACCCGCATGGTCACACCGTCCACAGCCACCAGGCTGCCGAAGTGCTTCGAGATGTTTTCAACGGTAAGAAAGCTCATTCCGTGGCCTTCCGACGAAAGATGCCCATGACGCCGCGCGGGAAGAACAGCACGACGATGACGAAGACCAAGCCGACGAAGCTTTGCCAGTTGGGTGTGGCGCTTGACAGATAGTCCTGCAGCGCGACGAAGATCGCGGCGCCCACCAGCGGGCCCCAGAAGCTGCGCATCCCCCCCATCACGCACATGATCACGAAGGTGCCCGACTGGGTCCAGAACAGCGACCGCGGATCGACGAAGTTGTTCAGCAGCGACGACAGCGACCCCGCCAGCGCCATGAATGTGCAAGAGATTACCCAGGACATCCAGATGTGGAAGTTGACGTTGACACCCATGAAACGCGCGCGCCGCTCGTTTTCGCGGATCGCGATCAGGGTGCGCCCGAAGGGCGAGCGCAGCAGGAACGCCATCAGGGCCACGGCCACCGCGAAGATCACCAGCACGAAATAGTAGAACGCCGTCGCGTTGTGCTGGATGTCGACCGTGGTAAAGCCAAGGTCGATCGGCATCCGTTTCCAGTTGGTCAAGCCGTCGTCGCCGCCGGTCACGTCGTTCCAGCGGAAGGCGATGAAGTAGAACACCTGACCGAAGGCGATGGTGACCATCGCGAAGTAGACCCCGCGCAACCGCACGATCATCGGCCCGATCACCGCCGCCGCCAGCGCCCCCACCAGCGTGCCGACGAGGATGCCGACGCCGGTCGATGGCAGCAGATAGCGGATCGTCATCCCGGTGCCATAGGCGCCCAGCCCGAAATAGGCCGCGTGCCCGAACGACAGCACGCCGGTGTAGCCCAGCAGAAAGTTCAGCGCCATCGCCGCAAGCGCCATCACGACGATCTGGGTGCCAAGCTGGATGTAGCTGCCGACATGGTCGATCCAGAACGGCAGGGTCAGCAGAAGTGCGCAGACGATCAGGTTGGTCGACTGCTTTCGAAGATCAAGATTTCCCACTTAGAACCGCCCCTCTTCACCCAGCAGCCCTTGCGGCCGGATCAGCAGCACCGCCGCCATCATGACATACATCACCGCCTCGGTGGCCGAGGGCAGGAACACCGCCGTCACCCCCGACGCCACGCCGATCAGCAGGCCGCCCAGCAGGGTGCCGGTCAGGCTGCCAAGGCCGCCGATGATGATCGCGACAAAGCTCGGCATGATCAGCGAGGCGCCGATGGTGGGTTGCAGGCCCAGTTGCCCGGCCGCCAGCACCCCGGCGAGGCCCGCCAGATAGATGCCGATGCCGAAGTTCAGGTTGCGCAGCACCCGCACGTTCACGCCCAGCACCGACACGGTTTCAAGGTCGAGCGTGCCGGCCCGGATCCGCAGGCCCAGCCGGGTGCGCGTCATGATGAAGAACAGCCCCCCGACCACGACCACGATCAGGAAGATCATGAACACCCGATACCCGGTCAGAAAGAACAGGCTGGAGCTGAGCGGTGACATCAGCCAGCCCGGCACCTGATAGGGCAGGCTTTGCGCGCCCCAGATGTAGCGGGTGCCATCCTCGAAGATGAAGGCAAGGCCGAAGGTCAGCAGCAGCGAATAAAGCGGATCGCGGCCATAGACCCGACTGATCAGGAATTTCTCGACGATCAGTCCAAGCACGGCCGTCAGCAGCGGCGCGACGATCAAGCCGCCCCAGAAGCCGATGTAGGGGGTCATCGTGTAGGCCAGATAGGCGCCGACCGCGAGAAAGCCGCCGTGCGCGAAGTTGATCACGTCGGACAGGCTCATGATGAGAGACAGGCCGATCGCCATCAAGGCGTAGAACGCCCCGATGATCAGGCCGTTCATCACGTTGAAGAGGATGAGTTGAGTCATGCTGGCATGGCTTTCCAGTGAAACCGCGGCCTGCGTCGCACGCAGGCGCGCCGCAGGCCGGGGGTGGAGGCTGAGGTTTTCGAGTTCGGTCCGCGCGCCCGGCCCGTGCCGGGCACGGGCCGTCCGGCGCCACCGTCGGGGTGGCGCCGCGGTCTGACGGTTGTCAGGCCGGCCAGTCCTGCTTGCACATCGTCTCTTCCAGCGTGGGCGAGACATCGGCGCCGTTCACGACCTGATCGACCACGAACAGGTCTTCCGGATCGTCCTTGCCGGTGGCTTGCGGATGACCGACGTAGAGGTCGGGGATCAGCTGGTTCTGCCCGGCGCGGTAGTACGCCCCGTCCGGCATCAGCGCGATTTCCGGCGGCAGCTTGAAGCCCTGCATCGCCCGCGCCATCTTCACCGCATCGAGCGAGTTGGCCTGAGCCGCCGCCAGTGCGCAGGTGTGGATCGAGGCATAGCCGAACCAGGTCCGCGCCGTCGGCACATGGCCGCCCGAACGCTTGCGCACCTCTGCCACGAACTCTTTCACACCGGGAACGTTGGGCTGGTTCCAGTACCACTCGAACACCCAGGTGCCCACGCGCGCCTCGGGCGGCAGGCCCAGCAGCACTTCAAGTTCAAGCTGAGCGCCAGCCAGGTGGGTCTTCTTGTCCAGCCCGAACTGCACCGCCTGCTTCAGCACGTTCACGCCATCATCGCCCTGCTGCAGGAAGATGATCGCATCCGGGTTCGCCGCCTGCGCCTTGATCAGGTAGCTGGAGAAATCGGTGGTGCCCAGCGGCGTCAGGTCGCCGCCGACCTTGGTGCCGCCCAGCGCGGCGGCGGCCTTCTCCATCCCGGCCTGCAACGTGTGGCCAAAGGCATAGTCGGGCGTCAGGTAGTACCACTTCTTGCCAGCGTTCTTGATCACCGCACCGGCGACTGCGTTCGCCTCGGTCTGCGTCGTGTTGCAGACGCGGAAGGTGTTCCAGTGGCAGTTCGAGCCGGTGACCGAGTCGGTGTGGCCGCCCGGAACGACGTGGAACACGCTCTTTTCGTTCGCCACGTTGGCGATTGCCTGCGCCAGCGCCGAGTTGATGTTGCCCAGAATGAAGCTGACCTGATCGCGGTCGATCAGCTTGCGGGCCTTCGCCACCGCCGTACTGGCGTCGCCCGAGGTCGAATCCTCGATCGAAAGCTCAACCTGACGGCCAAGGATGCCGCCCTTGGCGTTGATCTCGTCCACGGCCATCGCCATGCCGATGCCTTCGTTCTTGCCAAGCGCCGCGTAGGTCCCGGTCAGCGGGTTATCGACGCCGATCTTGATCGTGTCGGCCGCGCGCGCAACGCGCACGAAGGGCGAAGCGATCTGCGCCGCGCCGATCACGGCCCCGGCTTTCAGAAGCGTCCGCCGGTCAAGGCGTGAAGTGAATCCGTCTTTCGTCATGTCGACCTCACCTAGGATTGCGTTTCTCGTTTTCGCCGCGCGATCGGCAGGTTTCTCCTCCCTGGCCAGTCACGCATCCGGTTGTGGCACGGAGACAGGTCAAACTGGTCAAAAGGTTTTGCCAATTCAACCCTCTCCCCCCCATCCGAGCGTTAGCGAGTTTTTCACCTCACGCCAACGGTTTTTTGCATGGCCGCCATTCGTTGGGTGCATTTCATGCGCGATTACGGCAAGGTGATTGACAAAGACAAGGCATCCGCCGCGCAATCGGGCAGGCTTCGGTGACGCGGCGCGCCACCGGCAAAATGTTAGCGCATGACAGCCATCCGGCCGGGCCGCCGGTGATTCCCGGCAGCCCCGGCCGGGGGGCTTCAGCCGAGCGTTTCGGCGAAGAAGGTCAGCAGCCGTTTCCAGTGCCGTTCCGCCCCGGTGGCGTTGTAAACGCTGTGATCTTCCACGCACCAGCCATGCGCCATGCCAAGGTAGTTCTCGATGATATGGTCAACGCCACCCTCGCGCAGGGCCTGCGCAAGGCGGGCGGATTGTTCCGGCGGAAAGCTCCGATCCTCGCCCGCGCAGCCGACGTAGACGCGACCCTTGATCGCGGCGGCGCGCAAATGCGGGCTGTCGGGCGCGTCAGAGGCGAGGTTGCCGCCGTGGAAACTCGCCGCCGCCACGACGCGATCGGGGTAGGCCGCCGCCGCGGTCAGGGACCGCGCGCCCCCCATGCAATAGCCGGTGGTGCCGACCGGGCCGGTGGCACCCGCCGCGGCCAGCGCGTCAAGAAACGCGCCGGTGTCGGCTTCGGTCATCGCTTGCGTCGTGCCCTGCACCAGGCCCATCAGTTGCGCCCGCGTTCCTTCGTTCGCGAAGGCGGTCAGGGGATCAAACGGGCCATAGCGGCCCGCACGGTAAAAGAGGTCGGGCACCAGCACGGTATAGCCCGCCGCCGCCAGCCGCTCGGCCATCCCGTCCAGCGTCGGGCGCGGACCGAAGGCATCCATGTAAAGGATCACGCCAGCCTTGCGACCGGCGGGCCCGCCCTCGGGCAGGAACAGGCCGGCGGGCGCGGTGCCGTCGGCGGTGGTGATCTCGATTGCGCGTTTCGTCATGGTCGGCCTTCCGTCTGAATCTTCGCGGCGGCCCTGTCATCGCCGCGCGCAGAATGTGGCACGGATGCGGGCGTTGTCCAACCCGCACCGGCCACTCACTTCGCCCGCCAGGTCACCATCAGGCTGGCCCAGAAGTTCCAGAGCGCGCCGATCCCGGCCCCGGCAAGGCTGGCCAGCGCCCAGTTCGGCACCAGCGCGAAAACCCGATCCGCCACGCCGATATTGGCGACGGCACCAAGGCCGCAGACCGCGTAGAACGACACCAGCCCGCGCAACAGCGCCCGCCCCGTCAGGCGCCGGTCGCGCCAGGTCAGGCTGTTGTTGAGCAGGAAGTTCGTCGTCATCGCGACCCCGACGCCCGCCGCCTGCGCCACGCCAAAGCCCGCCCCCAGCGCCAGCGCAGCCCGCACCGCGCCAAGCTGCACCACAACCCCGGTCAGACCGACCATCAGGAACAGGATGAACCGGATCGGCAGCAGCCCGCCGGTCAGCCGCGCCACCAGCAGGCCGAGGAATTCCAGCGTCACCGCGCTGTCGAGTTTCGATTGACCGGCCACGCGCGGGCGGAAGGTGTAGGGCAGTTCGCGCACCCGCCAGCGCCCGCCCGAGGCCGAGAGCATGTCGGCGAGGATCTTGAACCCCTGCCGTTGCAGATCCAGCACCACCCCGTTGAAGGCCGCCCGGCGCACCATGAAAAACCCGCTCATCGGGTCGGTGGCGTCGATGTGCAGCACCCGCCGCGCCAGCCCCCCCGCCCGGTCCGACCCCCATCTGCGCAGCCCGTGCAGCCCCTCGCCCACCGTGCCGCCGTCAAGGTGGCGCGAGCCGATGACAAGGTCGAGGCCGACATCATCGGCCATCGCCTGCACCATGCGCGGCAGCAGCGTCTCGTCATGCTGAAGGTCGGCGTCCATCACCGCGACCAGCGGCGCGACCGAGGACAGCACGCCCTCGATGCAGGCCCCTGACAGGCCGCGACGGCCGATCCGGTGGTGCAGCCGCACCTGCGGGGTGTCACGCGCCACGGCGCGCACCTCGGCCGCGGTGCCGTCGGGGCTGTCGTCGTCGACAAAGATCACCTCCCACGCCACACCATGCAGCGCCTCGGCGAGACGCTGCACCAGCGGGCGGATGTTCGCACGCTCGTCATAGGTCGGCACCACCACCGTCAGCTCTGGCACGGTGGAAAGCGGGGGAACCGGGATGATGCGGGCGCGGTCGAGCAAAGCGGCTTGGGTCACGGCAGTGAAACTTTCGTGGTGGCGTTGTCACGTCTGTTTTTAGCGACCCTGCCAGCATCACCGCAAAACCTTTATTTTCATTAACTTGGCTCGTCTCACGCGGTCGTGTAGCGCCGCGTCAGCCACCTGCAAGCTAGACCCCTCCAGACCGCGTCGACACGGATCGAGGGGACGAGCAGTGATGATCGAGGGGCCAGGACAGTCGCGACTCCTGAACACGCCGGGCGTCGGGGCGCGGCAACGGCGGCAAGGCATGGCCCAGGCCAGCCTGCCCCCGCTGACGGTGACTCTGGTGGTGTTCGCGGCGCTGCATCTGTGGCTGGCGCTTCACCTCCCCCTGGTCGCGGATGAGACTTACTACGCGCTCTGGGCCACCGCCCCCGCCGCCGGGTACTACGACCACCCGCCGATGATCGCCTGGTGGATCTGGGCGGGCGAGCGGTTGTTCGGACCGACCGCACTGGGGGTGCGCCTCGTCTCGGTGCTGGCCTTTGCAGCCCTCACCCCGCTGGTCGGCCGGATGGCGCGGATCGCGACGGGCGGCGACCGGCGCGCCGGGCGGATCGCGGCGCTTTTCGTGAACGCGATGGCGTTGGTGCTGGTTCTGGGCTTCACCGCCACCCCGGACTCGCCGTCGGTCTTCTTCTGGGCGCTGACCCTTTGGGCCGCGATGGAGGCGGTGGCAGACCCCGCCCGCGCCGGACGCTGGTGGCTGTTGGCCGGATTGGCGGCGGGGTTGGGCGTGCTGTCGAAGTTCACCAACCTCTTCCTCTGGGTCGGGCTGGTCGGCTGGCTGGTGGCAACCGCCGATGGGCGCGCGATGCTGCGCCGCCCGGTGGTCTGGGCCGCGGCGGCGTTGGCGCTGGCGGTGCTGATCCCCTACGCGCGCTGGAACCTTGCGCACGACGGGCTGGGCCTGACCCGGCAATTCGGCCGCATCGACAGCGGCACGTCGGCGGGGCTGCGCTGGCTGCTGGACTATCTCGGCACCAGCATCGCGCTGGTGACGCCGCTGATCCTGATGCTGATCCCCGGCGGGGTGCAGCGCGCGCGCGGCGGCGCCCGGCTGATCCTGTGGCTGACCGCGCCACTGGTGCTTTACATGGCAATTCACGCCATCCATGCGCAGGTACAGGCGAACTGGCTTGTGCCGCTGTACCCCGGTCTTGCCGTGTTGGCCGCACTGGCGGCGCGCGAACGGCCCGACCGGGCCACGCTGCTGGCTGCCGCGACCGGCATCGCGATCGGGCTTGGGGCGCTGGCACTGGCCTTTGCGCCGGGGGCACCGGTTTTTCCGGGACCGAACACGCCGAACGAAACCAAGGGCTGGTCACCCGTGCTGGCCGATTTGCGCGCGGCGATGCAGGCAAGCGGCGCACGCTGGATCGCCACCGACACCTACGGGCTGACCGGGCGGTTCAGCTTCGCGCTGCCCGGCGTGCCCGTCTGGTCGGTGGTAGAGCCGCAACGCTACCTGTTCCGCGGTCCAATTCCGGCGCGGCTGTGTGCTGCTCCCGGACTGCTGGTGACGTTGGACACGCCACAGTCGGATGTGCTGGCCCGCTTCGCCACACACGGCACCGGTCTTGCGCTGGAACGCCGCGCCGGGGGCGCCCTGTTGCAGCGGTACACCGCGACGCCGGTTCAGGGGCTGGCGGGTTGCGGCACTACGCCTTGATGCGCGCGCCGGTGGGGTCGTAGAGCGCGCCCATGTGCAGCGTGCAGGGCAGCCGTTCCGATGCCACCTCCAGCTCCCACGCGCCCGAGGTCAGGAAATCGTCGCTTACCGGCCCCGGTTGGCGCACATAGCCCATGCAGATCGGCTTGCCGATGGTGTGGCCGTGCCCGCCGGAGGACAGCCAGCCCACCCGCTCGCCATCGCGGTAGATCGTCTCGCGGCCCAGCAGGATCACCTCGGGATCATCCACGGTGAAGGCGGCAAGGCGCTTTTTCACCCCCTCGCGCAGCTGCCGCTCCACCGCCTCGCGGCCAAGGAACGGCAGGCCGGATTTCATCTTGCAGGCCCAGGCCAGCCCCGCTTCCACCGGCGTGTGGTCCGGTCCGATGTCGCTGCCCCAGGCGCGGTAGCCCTTTTCCAGCCGCAGCGTCTCGATGGCTCGATACCCTGCGTTGGTCAGGCCCAAAGGCGCCCCGGCATCCATCAGCGCCTCGTAGACCGTCACCGCGAATTCGGTGGGGATATGCAACTCCCACCCCAGCTCGCCGACATAGGTCACCCGCAGCGCCAGCACCGGGCAGCCCGCCACACTGATCCGCTTCGCGGTGCCGAAGGGGAAACCGGCGTTCGACAGGTCATCCGGCGTCAGCGCCGACAGGATCGCCCGCGCCTGCGGGCCCATTAGCGACAGCACCGACCCGCCCGAGGTTACATCCACCAGTTCTGCCCGCGCGCCTTCCGGCAGGTTGCGCGAAATCCAGTGCAAGTCATGCGTGGCAAAGCCGGTGCCGGTGACGATGTAGAACTCATCCGCCGCCACCCGTGCCACGGTCAGGTCGCATTCGATCCCGCCTTTGGCGTTCAGCATCTGGGTATAGGTCAGGCTGCCCACCTTCCGGTCGACATTCCCCGCCGCCACCCAGCCCAGCGCCTGCGCCGCATCGGGCCCTTTCAGCGTGAACTTGGCAAAGCTGGTCTGGTCGATCAGCACGGCGGCCTCGCGGCACGCCCGATGCTCGCGCCCCACCGCGTCGAACCAGCCCGGGCGGCCGTAGCTGTAGACATCCACCGGGGTTTCGCCCGCCGAAAGATCGGCGAACCAGTTCGGCCGCTCCCACCCAAGCTTTTCGCCGAAACACGCCCCCGCGCCCTTCAGGATGCCGTAAAGCGGCGAGCGGCGCAGCGGGCGGCCGGAGTGATGTTCTTCCGACGGCCAGGCGATGGTGTAGTGCTTGCCGTAAGCCTCCAGCGTGCGTGCCCGCACCCAGTCGGTGGAAAGGTGGTTGCGCCCGAAGCGGCGGATGTCGACCGGCCAGAGATCGAACGGCGCCGCGCCCTTGGCCACCCATTCCGCCAGCGCCATGCCCGCGCCGCCGCCCGAGGCGATGCCGAAGGCGTTGAACCCCGCGCCGATGAACAGATTCTTCAGCTCCGGTGCCTCGCCGAGGATGAAGTTGCCATCGGGGGTGAAGCTTTCCGGCCCGTTGATCAACTGCTTGATCCCGGCGGTGGCGAGCGCCGGAACCCGGCCCACGGCGGGTTCCATGAACTGTTCGAAATGGTCGAAATCCGAGGTCAGCAGGGTGTAGTGGAACCCCTCGGGGATGCCCTCCGCCGCCCAAGGCCGCGGGTTCGGTTCATAGCCGCCCATCACCAACCCGCCCACATCCTCTTTCCAGTAGGTCAACCGGTCGGGGTCGCGCAGCGTCGGCAGGCCGGGGGTGACGCCTGCGATCTTCTCGGTGATCATGTATTGGTGTTCCACCGAGATCAGCGGCACGTTGACGCCCACGGTCGCGGCCAAGGCGCGGGTCCACTGCCCGGCGCAGATCACGACCTTCTCGCAAGCGATTGTTCCGGCCGCCGTCTCGACCCCCGTGATCCGGCCATCTTCCACCACGATCCGCGTCACCGGCGTATCCTCGAAGATCGACACCCCCGCCATCCGCGCCCCCTTGGCCAGAGACATGGTGATGTCGGAGGGGTTCACCTGCCCGTCGGTCGGCAGGAACGCCGCGCCCACGAGGTCTGACACCTCCATCAGCGGCCACAGATCCTGCGCCTCTTTCGGGGTCAGCAGATGCATCTCCAGCCCGAAGGAATGCGCGGTGGTGGCCTGCCGCTTCACCTCGGTCCAGCGTTCGGCGTTGCAGGCCAGCCGCAGACCGCCGTTCATCTTCCAGCCCGACCCGATCCCGGTCTCTGCCTCCAGCCGGTTGTAAAGGTCGACCGAATAGCCCAGCAATTGCGTGATGTTGGCCGAGGTGCGTAGCTGCCCCACCAGCCCCGCCGCATGGAACGTGGTGCCCGAGGTCAGCTTTTTCCGCTCCAAGAGCACGGTATCGGTCAGGCCCAGCTTGCCAAGGTGGTAGGCCGTCGAACAGCCGACGATGCCGCCGCCGATGACGACGACGCGGGCGGTGGTGGGAAGGGATGCGGTCATGGCTCAGCCTTGTGTGAAATCTGCGAACGCGGCGCGAAACGCGGTCAGGTTCTTTTGCGAGTAGCCCGAAAAGTCGAAATCGAGATCGGAGTGCAGCTCCGACACCATGCTCCACAGCGTCTCGCGCAGCGCCGCCGCCGCCTTCATCGCGCGGTAGCGGTGCCAGAGCGCGGCATCGGGCGCGGCATCGAAATAGGCCCCCAGCATCGCACCCTCCTGCGCCTCGGACAGCCCGTTGTTGGCGGCCAGCCCGCCCAGATCGAACAGCGGCGAGTTGAAGCCGGCATAGTCCCAGTCGATCAGCCAGAGCCTTTGCCCGTCGTCGATCAGGTTGGCGGGCAGAAGGTCGTTGTGGCCAAAGACGATCTGCACCGGGCCCACCGCCGCCTCCAGCATCGCGGCCTGCGCCAGCAGATCGGGCAGCAGCGCGGCATGGGGGCTGCGGTCGGCGTCCAGCCGCCCGGCATAGTCGCGGATGACATGGAACACCCAGAACATCAGCGCCGGGCCGCGCAGGTGGCGCGGCACCTCGCGGTGCGCGCGGGCCAGCAGCGGCAGGACCCGCTCCAGCATTCCCGGCGCCCGCACATCCTCGGCCGCCAGCGTCTTGCCCTCGATGAAGTCGATCACCAGCGCGCCGGGTTCGTGATACAGAACCGCAGGCGACACCCCCGCTGCATGGGCCGCCCGGCTGGCCGCCAGTTCGTTGAAGCGCAGGATCTGGTGCACCGGAATATCATCGCCGATCCGCACCACCGCCTTTCGCCCCAGATCCTCCACCACGAAATTGACGTTGGTGATGCCGCCGCCCAAAGGCTGCGGGTCCACCGGCCCGCGCCAGATCGGCAGATGGCGCGCCTTGTCGTAGGGGGTCATGGCGTCTCCATGCAGGAATCGATGGCGATCTGATCGCAGGCTGTGGGAAAATGTGGGTTTGGTCAAAAGAAAACTGGGGCCATGGCGACCATTCCCACAATTCTCGTTGCCATAACCCCGATGTTCCCACACACTCCGCCGCATGCACAGGAGGCGCCGATGCAGGCCACGCAGCGCGAGGTGGAAATTCTTCAGGCCCTGAACGATACCGGCTCGTGCCGCATCCTCGACCTGTCGCGCCGTCTCAACGTCACCGAGGAAACCATCCGCCGCAACGTCAAGCGGCTGGCGGCGCAGGGGCTGGTGACCAAGCTGCACGGCGGCGTGCAACTGCGCGACTGGACGCCAGAGCCCAGCTTTGCCCAGCGTGTCACCGAACACCCCAAAGCCAAGCGCGCCATCGCCCGCGCGGTGGCCGCCGCGATCCCCGACGGGGCGGCGCTGTTCCTCGACGTCGGCACCACCACGGCCTATGTCGCGCAGGCACTGCGCGGGCATAAGGGGCTGATGGCAGTGACCAATTCGCTGGCCGTGGCGCAGGCGCTGGCGCCGGTCGAGGGCAACCGCGTGTTCATGGCGGGCGGCGAGCTGCGCGCCCATGACGGTGGTGCCTTCGGCGCCGAGGCGCTGGCCTTCGTGCGGCAGTTCCGGGTGGATTTCGCGATCCTGTCGGCGGCGGCGATCAGCGCCGAGGCGGGGTTTCTGCTGCGCGACCTGCGCGAGGCCGAATTCGCCCGCGCCATCATCGCCGGGGCCGACCGCACCATCATGGCGGTCGACGCCAGCAAATTCGGCCGCTCCGCCCCGATCCGCATCGCCGAACCGGGTGCGGTGGCGCGGATGATCACCGATGCCGCCCCGCCGCCCGCGATCCGGCGGATGCTGACCAGTGCCGGTGTCGCCATCGAGATCGCGCCCGCAGAGGAAACGCCATGACCGCCCTGCCCCATGAAACGCTGCAAGCGCTGGCCGACGCCGCGACCGACATCGCCGCCGCCGCGCGGCCGATCCCGCTGGGCCATTTCCGCCGCGGGCTGGCGGTCGAGGCGAAGGCCGATGAAAGCCCGGTGACGGTGGCCGACCGCGCCACCGAGGCGCGGCTGCGCGCCGAGATCACCGCACGGTTCCCCGACCACGGCATTCTGGGCGAAGAGTTCGGCAACGACCGGCTGGATGCCGACTACGTCTGGGTGATCGACCCGATTGACGGCACCAAAAGCTTCATCACCGGTCATCCGATGTGGGGCATGCTGCTGGGCGTGCTGCATCGCGGCCAGCCAGTGCTGGGCGTGGTGCAGATGCCCGCGCTGGGCGAGATTGCCATCGGCGGCCCCGGCCTTGGCGCCACGCTGAACGGCAAACCGATCCGTTGCCGCACGGTCGCCCCGGCGGCCGCCTATCTCTGCCTGAACGAACTGCCCCGGATGTTGGCGAAGGACCGCGCGATTTGCGAGGCGCTGCTGGCCGCCGGCCGCTACGCCCGCGCGACGGCGGATTGCTACAGCTACATCCAGTTGGCCGCCGGCTGGGTCGATGGTGTTGTCGATTACGGGCTGGAACCCTACGACTACCTGCCGGTGTTGCCGCTGGTTCAGGCGGCGGGCGGCGTGATGACCGATTGGCAGGGCCGCCCGCTGGATCGCCATTCCGATGGCCGGGTCGTGGCAGGCTCGCCCGCCGTCCACGCCCATCTGCTGGACGTGATCGCGAAAGCTACCTGAGACCGTCGAGCCCCGTAACCTCGCTGACCGCCAGCCCGCCCATGCGGTTGTGGATGCGCGCCCCGCGCGACATCGCCAACGCGAACAGCAACTCGCCCGCTTTCGGCGCATCCGGCAGCCCGACCTCCATCGCGTCGAAATGGCTGCGCACATAGGCCGCATTGATGTGGCCCAGCGGAATGTCGATCCGCGTCCCCGGCCCGCCGACCTTCATCGCCGAGGGCACGATGGCCTTGGCCTCGCCCAGTCGTGCCCGCATCGCATAGCCGCCGGGAACGTGCCACAGCGCGGTATGTTCCAGCTCGCCGCCCTCGCCCGCCAGCCCGGCCTTGCCGTAGCCATCGATGCCATCCAACCCGCCCATCGCCTCGATCAGCCGGTCGGTCATCATCAGGCCCAGCGGCTTCAGCGCCTCCATCCCGGGCTGCAGGTCTTCGACGTAGCGCCCGGCGTAGGGGTTCGCCACCACCGCCACGATGGCGGCACGGCGGCGCGGCAGGGTGGGCGCCGGGCCGCCGTCATGGTGGATATCCTCGATGAAGATCATCGTCTTGCGCAGGGTAAACTCAGGCATGTGCAGGCTCCGGGGTCAGGGCGCGGGTTTGGCCGTTCAGCGTCAGATGCGCCGCGCCGATCAGCCCGCGCGCCAGCATGGCTTGTGCGGTAGCGAAGCCACTGGCAAGGGCATCGGCGGTCTCTTGCGCGGTCAGCGGGCCGACGCCGATGGTGACAAGGCGGTCGCCCAGATCACTGTCGGGTTGCAACTCGCAGGCCGGGCGGCGGGCGATGGCGAGGTGGCCGGGCAGATCGACCGCGTTGGCGATCAGGGTGGCGGCGGCATCGGCAGCGGCAGCATTGGCGGCAATCACCGTCACCGCATCGGCGATGCCCAGCGAGTGGCTGCGGCCGCGCCAGCCAGAGGTGGCAATGCCGCGCGCCGGGTCCGATGCCGCCAGCGTCACCCGCCCGCCCGGCATCAGCGCCGTGAAGCTCTCGCCGCCCGTCAGGTGCAGCGCGATATCGCCGCCATTGTTGACATATGCCTTCGCCAGCCCCGACACTGTTGCCATCGCTGCAACAATCTCATCCGCCACCGCCCCGGCGACGGCCGCCATCGGGGTGATGAAAACGGGCCGGTGCGGCAGGCAGGCCGCCTCCATCCGCCGCGCCACCGGGCCGGTCAGCGCGCCGGGCGTGACCGGCTGGCGCAGTACCGGCAATTCGGCCACCAACTCGTCCAGCACGGTGGCGAAACGGTGGGCGGCGGCGGCATAGGCGGCGGCGCGATGCCCCGCGTCGGCCTCGACGATCAGGTCGATCGGCCCGTGGTTCAGGTGCAGCCGCCGCCCGTCCGGCAGCATCGCGGCCAGCGCGCTCATGGCCGCCCCAGCGCGCGCACCGCCGCGCCATACTCGCCCCCGGTCGCCAGCACATCCGCTACGCTGCGCACGCGTCCGTCATGCCCGCCGAGCGCCCGATAGTCGGCGCGCGACAACGTGAACTCCAGCGGCGCCACCAGCGCGGGCGTCGGCACCGAGCCGAACGAGCCCACCGGCACCCGCATCACATCGACCATGAAGGTGATGCCGCCCCCCGGCCAGACATAGGCAGGCGCCCCGCCGCAACTGACCCGCACCCGTCCGGCCTGCACCGCCTGCGTCAGCCGCACCGGGTTGCGCGTGACGCCGGATCGCAGCGAGCCCCCGGCCCCGGCCATGAACAGCACCGTGCACAGCGCGGGTTCGCAATTCTCCGCGATCAGATCGACCGAGGGACGCAAACCCTCGGGCATCTCGTGCCGCACCGGCCGCAAGCCGTCATCGAGCACATAATACCCCGAATGCTCGCCCGTGGTGGAAACCATCAGCAGCGACAGCCCCGGCCGCGCCCCCTTGGCCGCGCGCCAGTCGCCAAGGATCGTCAGCGGGTCGGCGATGTCGGTGCCGCCCCAGCCCAGCCCCGGCTGCGCCACCTTGAAATACCGCCCCGGGGTGGAGCGGTGGCCGAGGATGCGGATGCCGGTATCCGGCCAGCCCAGCACCTTGCCCGCCTGATGTTCGCTGACCACGCCGGTGATGTGGTCATCGACCACCACCACCTCGTCCACCAGCCCCTGCCACTGGCTGGCGAACATCCCGATGGTGGCCGACCCGCAGCCGACGCGCATCCGCGCCTCTGGCATGCCGTCCACCACTGGCGCCTGCCCGGCCTGCACCAGCACGCGCGCGCCTTCGTCGATGGTCAGCTCCACCGCCTGCCGGTTGCACAGATCCATCAGCGCGGCGCAGGTGGCGCGCCCCTCGGCCTTGCTGCCGCCGGTCAGGTGATCGACGCCGCCCAGCGACAGCATCTGGCTGCCGTATTCACCGGTGATGACCAGCCCCACCGCCTCGCCGCCCGCGCGCACCACGGCGCCCTCGTCGCCCAGATGGCGATCGGTGTCGATCTTCACCTTGACGCCGCAGTAGCTGTAGATCGCCTCGGTCACCACGGTGACGGTATCGACGCCCTCAACATCGCGCGACACGATGAACGGGGCGGGCTTGTAGTCCGGGTAGGTCGTGCCCGCGCCGATGCCGGTGATCGTCAGGTTGTCGGCCAGGGTGCCGTCCCAGTCGGCGGCAAGGAACGGGCGGATTTCGCCGCCCGCCGCCAGCCTGCGGTCGAACACCGTCAGCGGGTCGACCCGGATGATGCGGCCGCCCGCGTTGGCATAGCGGTCGCAGGCCCCGGCCTGGCCTTCGGCGACGTAGCACATCACCGGGCAGGCGTCGCAGCGGATCTTTTCCGCCTTCACGCGGGTCGGTTGCGGCAGGCCGTCTGACGTGTCGGCGCGGGCATCGTGCAACGGATCGGTCATCGCCCGGCCTCCTTGATCGCCGCCAGCACCCGATGCGGCAACGCGGGCAGCCGGGTGATCCGCGCGCCGGAGGCATCGCGGATCGCGTTCAGGATCGCGGGCGCGGTGGGGATCAGCACATGCTCGCCCAAGCCCTTGGCGCCCAGCGGGCCTTCCGGGTCGGGCACCTCGATCAGGATTGGCACCACGTCGGGCATGTCGCCCACCACCGGGATCAGGTAGTCGTGCAGGTTCTCGGTGCGGCCCGGCACGTAATCCTCCATCAGCGCCATGCCGAGGCCCTGCGCGATGCCGCCCGCGATCTGCCCCTCGGCCAGCATCGGGTTGATGACGCGGCCCAGATCGTGCGCGGCGGTGATGCGGGTGACCTTCACCGTGCCAAGCGCCATGTCCACCAGCACCTCGGCCAGTTGCGCGCCGTATCCGTAGACGGCATAGGGCGCACCCTGCCCGTTTTCGTCCAGCGGCCGTGTAGGCGGGTCATAGGTTGCTTCGGCCGACAGGGCGTAGCCACGCGCATCTTGCGGCAAGGTCGCCAGCGCAATCCCGGCCGCGCCACTTCCATCGGTCACCGTGATGCACCCCGCGTCCAGCTCAATGCGCGCCTCCGGCCCCTTGTTGGTGCGCGCAAGGATCGCCGCCCGGAGCGCCTGCGCCGCCTTCAGCGCGGCCTTCCCCGTCACCACCGTCTGCCGCGAGGCCGAGGTTTTCCCGGCATCCGGCGTCAGCGCGGTATCGGGGCCGACCAAAGTAACCGCCTCCAGCGCCACGCCCAGCCCATCCGCCACGATCTGCGCGATAACGGTGTTCGATCCCTGCCCGATGTCGGTCGCGCCCTGATGCAGCACCAGCCGCCCTGTGGCGGTGATGCCGATCCGGATCGTCGAGGGGTTCGGCAACGCGGTATTCCCGCAGCCATACCAGCAGCTTGCCAGCCCGATGCCGCGCCGGATCGCGCCGCCTTGGGCGTTCCACTCGGCCGCCTCGGCGCTGGCCGCGGCCCAGCGCGGCGCCAGCGCATCGAGGCAGGCGCCGATGCCAACGCCGCGCATGACCTGCCCGCAAACCGACGGCGCCCCCTCGGTCAGCGCGTTCCGCTGCCGAAACGCCAGCCGGTCGATCCCCAGCGCCAGCGCCAGATCGTCGTAGAGCGCCTCTTGAATCACCGCCGCCTGCGGCACGCCAAAGCCGCGAAAGGCGCCCGACACCGGGTTGTTGGTATGCACCGCCACCGTTTCCGCCCGGTAGGCCGGGGTCAGGTATGGCCCCGAGGCATGCACCGGCACCCGGTTCGCCACCGTCGGGCCCCAACTGGCATAGGCGCCGGTGTCGAAGGTGCCCTGAAACACCATGCCGGTGATCCGCCCCGAGGCATCGGCCCCGATCCGCGCGACCATCCGCGCGGGGTGGCGCTTGGTGGTGGATTGCAGCGACTCGGTCCGCGTGTAGACCATCCGGCACGGCCGCCCGGTCTTCAGCGCCACCAGCCCGATCAAGGGTTGCAGCGACAGATCGAGCTTCGACCCAAAGCCGCCCCCGGTGGCCGAGGGGATGATCCGCACCCGGTCCAGCGGCAGGCCCAGCACCTTCGCCACCTCGTCGCGGTCCATCCCCGGCGCCTGCGTGCAGGCCCGGATCGCCAGCGTATCGCCCTCCATCCAGGCCACGCCCGCCTCTGGCTCGATATAGGCATGCTCGACAAAGGTGGTTTCCACCTCGGCCTCGGCCACCACTTGCGCCGCAGCCAGCGCCGCGTCAGGGTCGCCGCGCGCGACGCGGCCGCGGATCAGCACATTGTCGGGCCGCCCCGCCAGCACCGCCCGCGCGCCGATGGCGGCGGCGGGATCGGTCACGGGGTCCAGCGGCGCCCAGGTCACCGGGAAATCACCAACGTCCAGCGCGGCCATCACCGCCGCCTCGCCTGCCACCAGCGCCACCGCCTCGCCACGAAAGCGGACCTGATCCACCGCCAGCGCGGGCTGATCGGCAAAGGCCGGGATCACGCCGAACCGGTTGACCCCGCCGATGTCGGCCGCCGTGAACACCTGCACCCCGCGCGCGGTGGCCCAGCCCGCCACGTCGCCAAGGCGGAACCCCGCCGCCGGATGCGGCGAGCGCACCGAGCGTGCCACCAGCGCGCCCTCGGGCCAGTCGTCGGCGCCGAAGCGGTCCGCGCCCGTCACCTTCGGCACCCCGTCCAGCCGTTCCACCCGCGCGCCGACCGCGCGGCCCGCGCCGGGCAGCGGCGCCGACGCGCCCTGCCCCACCGCCACCACCGCCTGCACGATGGCCCCGTAGCCGGTGCAGCGGCAAAGCACGCCCGCCAGCGCGGTTTCAACCTCGGCCTGCGTCGGCTGCGGCACGGCGTCCAGCAGCGCCGCAGCCGCCATCAGCATGCCGGGCGTGCAGATGCCGCATTGCGCGGCGCCGTGGCGCAGAAAGCTTTGCTGCAACGCCGACAGCGTGCCCTGTGCCAGCCCCTCGACCGTTTCGACCCGGCGTCCGGCCGCCTGCGCCAGCGGCGTCAGGCAGGCGCAGACCGCCGCGCCATCCAGCCGCACGGTGCAGGCCCCGCAATCGCCCGCGTCGCAGCCAACCTTGGTGCCGGTCAGCCCGACCTCTTCCCGCAGCACATCCGACAGGCGGCGCAACGGATCGGCCGCCACCGCCACCCGCGCGCCGTTCACGGTGAATTCGGTCAGATTCGCCACCCGGTTCATGCCATCGCCCCGGCCAATGCGCGCCGCAACAGCGTGACCGCCGCCCCCGCCCGATACTCCGCCCCGGCGCGGATGTCGGTCAGCGGCACCAGCGGCACCAACCCGGCCGCGATCCGCCCCACAGCCTCCGCCACCGGCGCGCCCTGCAACGCTGCCTCCAGCGCAGGCAACCGCACCGCGACCGGCGAACAGGCCCCCACCGCCAGCGCGGCGCTTGCGATCCGGCCGTCGCGCACCACGACCCGCGCCGCCACCATGACGATCGAGATCACCAGCGAGGCCCGCGCCCCGAGTTTCAGGAACACCCCGCGCCCGGCATCATCGGGGATCAGCACCGCCGCCAGCAGCTCGCCCGGCCGCAGCGCGGTGCGGCGCGGGCCGGTCAGGAAATCGGCCAGCGGCAGCACGCGCCGCCCCTGCGCCGAGACCAGTTCCACCGCAGCATCCAGCGTCAGCAGCGGTGGCACCCCATCGGCGGCGGGCGAGGCGTTGCACAGATTGCCGCCCAGCGTTCCCGCGTTCTGGATCTGCACCGCGCCGACCTCTCGCGCCGCGGCGCGCAAGCCGTCGAAGGCGGGCGGCAGGTCGGCCCGCGCGATCTCGGCCCAGGTCGTCGTGGCGCCGATCCGCCAGCCCGCGCCGTCGCGCGTCACCCCGCGCAGGCCCTCGACCGTGGTCAGATCCAGCATCGGGCCGCGCAGGCTTTGCGCCGGGGTCGCCGGGAACAGATCGGTGCAGCCCGCCATCAGCGTGACACCGCCGCGCGCGGTGATCGCCACGGCATCCTGAAGCGTGCGGGGCCGGAACAGGTCGGCCAAGGAAGTCTCCATCGGCTAGGTCGTTCGTATGCAAACAGATGGTGCGGCCGCTCCCTTTCCCTGTCAACGGCGAAGTTCGCCCTTGCGGGGCCGCGACCTGCGCGGGATCATTGCCGCATGGATGATGCACAACACGATGGCTACCGGCTTGACGAACAGGTGGGGTTCCTGCTGCGCCGCGCGACGCAGCGGCACCTGGCGATCTTCGCCGGGCTGATCGGCGGCCTGACACCGACCCAGTTCGCCGCGCTGGCGAAACTGTGCGAGATGGGGCCGACCTCGCAGAACGCGCTTGGCCGGGCGACGGCGATGGATGCGGCGACGATCAAGGGCGTCATCGACCGGCTGCGCGACAAGGGGCTGGTGGCGACGCTGCCCGACCCGATCGACCGGCGACGGCTGATGCTGGCCCCGACCGAGGCCGGGCGCGCGGCCTATGACACCGCCCGCCCGCTGGCGCAGCGCATCACCGCCGACACGCTGGCGCCGCTGACCCCGGCTGAACAGGCGGCGTTTCTGGCGTTGCTGGCGCGGCTTGGCTGACCCCGCGCGATTGCCGAATTTTCACGGAAAATTCGATCCGATCTTTCGTCGAAAGATCGGCGCCGCCACGGCCCCCCCGATCCACCGTTGACGGCGCGCCGTGATCCGGGCATCGTTTGCATACGAACAGTTCAGGGGGCGGGCATGGACGCAGGCCAGATCGTCGGCTGCGATGTGGGCGGAACCTTTACCGACCTGATCCTGTTCGATCCGGCCAGCGGCGCGGTGCGGCTGGCCAAGGTGCCCTCGACCCTCGACAATCAGGCTTTCGGCGTGCTGGCCGCGCTGAGGGCGGCGGGCGCCGACCTGCCTCGCACCGACCTGATCGCGCACGGCACCACGACCACCACCAACGCCGTGCTGGAACGCAAACTGGCCCGCACCGGCCTGATCACCACCCAGGGCTTTCGCGACGTGCTGGAGCTTGGCCGCCGCACCCGCCCGCAAGCCTATGGCATGACCGGCCATTTCATCCCCATCATCCCGCGCGACCTGCGGCTGGAGGTGCCCGAGCGGATGGATGCGGCAGGCGAGGTCGTGATCGCGCTTGACGCGGCGGCGGTCGAGGCGGCCGGGCGGGCGCTGCTGGCGGCGGGCTGCGTCTCGGTCGTGGTGCACTTCCTGCATGCCTACGCCAACCCGGCGCACGAACGGCAGGCGGCCGAAGTTCTCGCCCGGTTCTGGCCGAACGGGCACATCACGATGGGCCACGCGCTGTTGTCGGAAAGCCGCGAATTCGAGCGCGGGGTGACGGCGGCGGTGAACGCCTCGGTGCAACCCTTGCTGGAACGCTACCTTGCCCGGCTGACCGAGGAACTGGCGCAGGGCGGATACGCCGGTGAAGTGCTGGTGATGAACGGCAACGGCGGCATGGTGTCGGCCCGCACCGTTGCCCGCGAGGCGGCGAAGACGGTGATGTCGGGCCCGGCCTCGGGCGTGATGGCGGCGGCCTATACTGGGCGGCGCGCGGGCTTCCCGGACCTGATCACCTACGACATGGGCGGCACCTCGACAGATGTGGCGCTGATCCGGGGCGCCGAACCGCCGGTGTCGAACGAGATCGAGATCGAGTATGCGATGCCGATCCATGTGCCGATGGTCGATGTCCGCACCGTGGGCGCCGGTGGCGGATCTATCGCCCGCGTGACGGCGGCGGGGCTGCTGGCGGTGGGGCCCGACAGCGCGGGTGCCACACCGGGGCCGATCTGCTACGGGCGCGGTGGCACCGAGCCGACGATTTCCGACGCCAACCTGCTGCTGGGCCGCCTCGACCCGGCGAAGTTCACCGCCGCCGAGGCGCCACGTGACGCCGTGGCGGCGGCGTTCCGCGACAAGCTGGGCGCGCCCTTGGGACTGGATGAGGTGGCGGCGGCCGAGGCGGTGATAAGGCTGGTCAACATCCGGATGGCCGGGGCGATCCGCATGGTCTCGGTCTCGCTTGGCGCCGATCCGCGCGATTTCACGCTCTTTGCCTTTGGCGGCGCGGGGCCCTTGCACGCCACCGCGCTGGCGCGCGAACTGGGGGTGCCGCGCGTGCTGATCCCGGCGCGGCCGGGCATCACCAACGCGCTTGGCTGCGTGGTGGCGGACCTGCGGCACGACTTCGTGCATACGCTCAATACGCCATTGGACACGCTCGACATGGATCGGCTGGCGCAGGTGCTGGAAGGTCAGGCTGCCGAGGGCGCGGCGCTGATCGGGCAGGAACGGATCGCGGTGCAGGCGGTGCGGCGGCTGCACTCGGTCGACATGCAGTATCGCGGACAGACCCACCTGATCCGGGTGCCGCTGGACGAGGCTACCGTCACCCGCGCGGCGCTGCTGGCCCGGTTCGAGGAGGTGTATTTCCGCCGCTTCCGCATCCGGCTGGCGGGTGCCCCGGCGGCGGTGGTGAACGCCAATACCTCGGTCGTGGGAAGCCGTGCGGGGCTTGACCTTGCCACCCTCATCGACCCCGCGCATCGGCGGGCGACCCTTGCCGCGGCGCAGACGGCCACGCGGGCGGTGCGGTTCGGCGGCATCTGGCATGAAACCCCGGTCTACTGGCGCGATCACCTGCCCGCCGGTTTCGCCCTGACCGGCCCGGCCATCGTCGAGCAGATGGATACCACCACCGTCATCGAACCCGGCGACCAGGCGCGGGGCGACGCCGACGGCAACATCCTCATCACCCTCGGGGGCGCGCCATGATCGACCCGATCACCCTGACCGTCATCGCCGCGGGCCTGCAGCAGGTCTGCGACGAGATGGACCTGAGCTTTTCCCGCGCCGCCTTCTCCCCCGTCATCGCCGAGGCGAACGACCGGTCCGACGGGATCTATGCCGCCGAGGATGGCGCGCTGATCGCGCAGGGCGCGGGCGGGTTGCCGGTCTTCGTCGGCACCATGCAGGATTCGACCCGCCAGTTGATCGAGCGGATCGCGGCGGGCCTGACCCCGGCGCCGCAACCGGGTGACGTGTATATCGTCAACGACCCCTACCTTGGCGGCACGCATCTGATGGATGTGCGTTTCGCCCGGCCGTTCTATCGCGGCGGCAGGCTTTACTGCTGGCTGTCGAACACCGGCCACTGGCCCGATACCGGCGGCGCGGTGCCGGGCGGGTTTTCCGCCTCGGCCACTTCGGTGGAGCAAGAGGGTTTGCGGCTGCCCCCCGTGCGGCTGTTCAAGCAGGGCGTGCTGGACACCGAGATCTACGCCATCATCTGTTCCAACATCCGCGTTGCCGACCAACGCATCGGCGATGTGCAGGCACAGGCGGCGGCCCTGCTGGTGGGCGAGGAGCGACTCGCCGCGCTGATGGATCGCTACGGCGACGACACCGTGACCGAGGCCATCGCCGAGTTGCGCCGCCGCGCCGCGCGGCAGATGCGGGCCTTCATCGCGGAAATCCCCGCGGGCGCCCATACCGCCACCGCATGGATCGACAGCGATGGCGTGGTGAACGAACCGCTGGCCATTCGCCTCAGCGTGACGCGGCAGGGCGACGGGCTGAGCTTCGATTTCACCGGATCCTCGCCACCCTGCGCCGGGCCGATGAACTCGGTCCGCGCCACCACGCTGTCGTCGGTCTACCTTGCCATGCGCCACATCTTTCCCGAGGTGCCGATTTCCGCGGGCGCCTTCGCGCCGCTGAACATCACCGGGATCGAGGGCACCTTTCTTGACGCGCGCTACCCCCGCCCGGTGTCAGGCTGCGCCGCCGAGGTCAGCCAGCGCATCGCCGAGGCGGTGTTCGCCGCGCTCGTGCCCGCCCTGCCGCATCGCGTCACCGCCGCCCCGGCCGGAACCTCGGGCAACTTCGCGCTGGGGGGCCACGACCCGGCCACCGGGCGCGACTATGTCATGTATCAGCTCTCGGGCGGCGGCTATGGCGGTTGGGCGGGGGGCGACGGCATTTCGAACGGCTGTTCCACCATCGGCATTTCCAAGGCCCCGCCGGTCGAGATCATGGAGCAGCAGTTCCCCGTGCTCTACCATCATTACCGCCTGCGCGAAGGCTCGGGCGGGGCGGGCGAGCATCGCGGCGGCTTCGGGCTCGACTACATGGTGGAACTGCGGCGCGGCGCGGCGCGGGCGAGTTTCGTGATGGATCACGGCCGCTTTGGCCCGCAGGGGGCGCTGGGCGGCAAGGATGGCGCGGTGAACGAGGTCTCGGTCTGGCGCGACGGTGTGCCGATGACGCCCGAGCATCTGTCGAAGGCGCAGGATATTCCGCTGGGCCCCGGCGACCGGGTCGAGGTGCGCACACCGGGCGGCGGCGGCTATGGCCCACCGGCACGGCGCGATCCGGTGGCACGCGCCCATGATCTGGCGATGGGGTATTATTCCGAGGCCGAGCTGCGCGCGCTGTTCCCGGCGCGCAAGCCCGGCTAGGCGGCTCAGGCCACCGCCGTCAACGACCCTTCGCCCAGCGGCCGGGCGATCGGCGGCAGCGGCAGGGCGCGCGGATTGTCCAGCAGGATCGACGACGGCATCGCGCGCGCGGCCCGGCGCGGCTCGGGGCGGCGGTCGCGCAGCAGTACCCGCGCCTCATGCGCCTTCAGCGTCAGCCGGGCGGCGGCATAGCTTTCGGTGGCGGCGGGCAGCGCCAGTTCCGGGAAGATCGCGTAAAGCTCGTGGCGTTGCGCATCGTCGAACCCGGCCAGCGTGCGGTCGCCGGGCTGGAAGCTCTCGCTCCACGCGCCATCGGCAAGGATCACCTCATGCGCGGCAAAGAGCAGGTGGACATAGGTCACTTCGTCCAGCACCACTGCCTCGATACCCGGCTGTCCCACCAGATGGGCCGCGCGTACCAGCACCTCGGCCTCGCCGAACAGCAGTTCGGCCCGGATATCCTGGATCAGCATCCGGTGCTGGCGCGACACCATCATGTCGCGCGCGGGTGCATCGGGGCCCAGCGCGCGCGCCCGGATCAGGATCGGTTGCAGCGCAGGCTCGGCCGCCAGCCGCGCGGCGGCGATGGTCTGCCGCCCGATCCAGCACAGCGGCCGATAGCCGTGGTCGCGGGTCAGAATCTCGTCGCCGGGGACAAGGGCTTCCACCGCGACCAGCCCGTCGCGGGTCGCGATCAGGGTGCCGGGGGTGAAGCAGGGCACGATCTTTTCGATGTTCGAGAAGGTGATGGTGCTGGTGGTGTTGCCCGACGAGTCGGTGAAGCTGACCACGCCGCTTTGCACATCGCCCGGCGCGAAATCGACGTGGCCAACCACGTTCCCCAGCGAGTCGACGACGTTTTCAAGCAGCGGATTGCCCGGCACCGCGACGAAGTGATAGTTGCCCGCAAGGTTCAGCGTATCCTGATCGCCCAGACCGCCGTTGATCGTGTCGCCCACCGCCGCATAGAACACGTCGGACCCGGCGCCGCCGGTCAGCACCTCGTTCGGCGCGCCATAGAGGGTGTCGTTGCCGTCGCCACCATCCAGCGAGGCGCCCGCGCCCTGGCCATACAGCACGTCGTCGCCCGCGCCACCCGACAGGGTGTCGGCGCCGGTGCCGCCGTAAAGCGTGTCGTTGCCGTCGCCGCCATAGACCTGGTTGTTGCCCGAGTCGGCGTAAAGCACGTCGTTGCCGGCATCGCCGTACATCGAGTCGTTGCCCGAGCCGCCATAGATCGTGTCGGCCCCATCGCCGCCATACAGGCTGTCGGCGCCGCCAAGGCCATAGATCTGGTCGTTGCCGCCCGCGCCATAAAGCACGTTGGTGTAGACGTCGCCCGAGCCGACCAGCCCCTGCCCGTCGAAGCCGATCAGCGTGTCGTCGTGGCTGGAGCCGATGACCCCATCCATGCCGCTCATCGTGTCGGTGCCCATGCCATAGGCCATCTCGGTCGTCAGGTTGACCGAGACCCCCACGGTGGAGTTGGAGATGTCCAGGTAGTCCATCCCCGTGCCGCCCTGGATCACGTCATTGCCGAAGCCGTCGACAAGCGTGTCATCCCCAAGCCCGCCATAGAGGCTGTCGTTGCCGTAAAGGTCGCCACTGATCCAGTTGGAAAGGCTGTCGCCGGTGATGTTGTCGTTGCCGGTGCCACCGATGACGTTCTCGATCCCGCTCAGCGTGTCGGTGCCGTCGCCGTAGGCGGTGCCCGCGCCGTTGTTTAGCGTCAGGGTGATGCCGGTCGCGGAATCGCTGAAGTCGGCGGTGTCGTTGCCGCCGCCGCCCACGATGGAATCGCTGCCCGCCCCGCCCTGCAACAGGTCGTTGCCGGTGGAGCCGTAGAGCCGGTCGTTGCCCGCCCCGCCATAAAGCGAGTCGTTGCCGCCGCCGCCCGCGTAGATCGTGTCGTTGCCGATGCCGCCATAGAGCGCGTTATCGCCGGTGTCGCCGGTGATCGAGTCGTTGTAGCCCGACCCGATGACATTCTGGATGTTCGCCAGCGTGTCGGAGCCATCGGCGCCCGCGCCGCCGGTGGCGCGGCCGGTCGTCAGGTTGACGGTCTCGGCCCCCCCCGCATCGCTGAAATCGGCGGTGTTGATGCCGGTGCCGCCGTTGATCAGGTCGTTACCGGTCCCGCCCTGCAACGTGTCGTTGCCCGCGTCGCCATAAAGGCTGTCGCTGCCGCTGCCGCCAAAGAGGTAGTCGTTGCCGTCGCCGCCATAGATCGTGTCGTTGCCACCCGCGCCGTAAAGGCTGTCGTCACCGCCCAGACCCGAGATCGAGTCGGCGTTGCTGGTGCCGGTCAGCGTGTCATTGCCGGAACTTCCGGTGCTGGTTGCCATAGATCATTGCGCCTGTGTCTGTTCCGGATCGTTATGGCCGGATGTGTTCTTAGTTAGACCGGATAGTCTTGCGAAATCGTGGCTAAATTGGGGCTTGGCGGCTGCCCGGCGGCGGTCTCTGCGGATTTCCGGAATATCTTTTCATCACCGACAGAAATGCGCCGCCCCGGCGTACTACGTTGGACGCCCGCAGTGCGGGATATGCGTCTGAAAGGGCGAAAACATGACCGAAGTTGCCCAGCACCCGACCGCCGCCCCGGTGACCGCCCCGGTGACCGCCCCTGCCGCGCCGCCACGGGCCCGCCACCGTCGCGGGCGACGCCTCGGGTGGCTGGTGCCGGTGCTGATTCTGGCCGGTGGAACGGCTTGGTGGCTGACCCGCCCCGCGGCGCCGGTGACCTATGTCACGGCCGCCGCCGACCGCGGCGCGGTGACCAGCACGATTTCCGCCACCGGCACGGTGAACCCGGTGGTGACGGTCACCGTCGGCTCTTACGTCTCGGGGGTCATCGCGCAGGTTCTGTGCGATTTCAACGACACCGTGACCCAGGGGCAGGTCTGCGCCCGGATCGACGATCGCACCTTCCGCACCACGGTGGCGCAGGCGCAATCCGATCTTGACCTTGCCCGCGCGCAACTGGCCAAGGATCAGGCCGGGCTGGACTACGCGCAGGCGAACTATGACCGGAACCTGCAGATGGTGAAGACCAGCACGGTGTCGCAGGACGCCGTCGATCTTGCCAAGAGCTCCTTCCAGCAGGCGCAGGCGCAGTTGCAGGTGGATCAGGCGACCATCGAGCAGAAACAGGCGGCGCTGGACGCGGCGAACATCAACCTTGACTACACCCAGATCAAATCGCCGGTGGCGGGCACGGTGATCCTGCGCAACGTCACCGCCGGGCAGACCGTCGCATCCAGCCTGACGACGCCGACGCTGTTTCTGATCGCGCAGGATCTGACGCAGATGCAGGTCGATGTGAACGTCAGCGAAAGCGACATCGGTCAGGTCAAGGCGGGCGAGGATGCCAGCTTTTCGGTGAACGCCTATCCGGCGCGGGTCTTCACCGGCAAGGTGAAAGAGGTGCGCCAGTCGCCGCAATCGGTGCAGAACGTCATCACCTATGATGTCGTAGTGGCGGTCGCCAATGCCGACCTTGCGCTGCGCCCCGGCATGACCGCCTCGGCAAAGATCGTCGTCGACCAGCGCGCCGACGTGCTGCGCGTGCCATCGAAGGCGCTGCGCTATCAGCCCTCGACCGTGGTGGCCGGAACGACGGGCCGACCGGCCGGAACCGGGCAAGGCACGGCGGCCAGCACCGAGGCCAGCCCCGGCACACGCGGCCGCCTGTGGGTGCTGCGGGATGGCAAACCGGTGCCGGTCTTCGTGCACAGCGGGCTTGATGACGGCACCAACACCGAAATCCTCTCGGGCAAGCTGGCGGCGGGCGATGCGGTGATCCTTGGCGAAAGCTCGGCCAGCCGCAGCGGCGGCAGTAGCGGCGGCTCTGCCCGCGGCAGCGCGCTTCGGTTCCGGCCATGAACGCGCCCGTTGCCCTTCCGGTGATCGAGGTCACGGGCCTGACCCGCACCTACCGGATGGGCGATACCGAGGTGCACGCGCTGCGCGGCGTCGATCTGGCGATCCGCGCTGGCGAGTTCGTCGCGATCATGGGCGCCTCGGGATCGGGCAAGTCCACGCTGATGTCGATCCTCGGCTGCCTCGACCGGCCGACCACCGGCAGCTACCGGTTCGAGGGCACCGATGTCGCGCATCTGTCCGAGGATGCGCTGGCCGACATCCGCCGCCAGCGGCTGGGCTTCGTGTTTCAAAGCTTCAACCTGCTGCCGCGCACCAGCGCGATGGAAAACGTGGGCCTGCCGCTGATCTACGGGCGCAGCGCGGCGGGCGGGCGCGCCGAACGGCAGGCCCGCGCTCGCGCCGCGCTGGCCCGGGTCGGCCTGGCCGAGCGCGAGGACAACACGCCGGGCCAGCTGTCCGGCGGCCAGCAGCAGCGCGTCGCCATCGCCCGCGCGCTGATCAACGCCCCGCGCCTGTTGCTGGCGGACGAGCCGACCGGCAACCTCGACAGCAAGACCTCGCACGAGATCATGGAAACCCTGACGCGGCTGAACCGCGACAACGGCGTGACCGTGGTCGTGGTGACGCACGAGCCCGACATCGCGGCCTATGCCGACCGCGTGGTGACGATGCGCGACGGGCTGGTGCTGTCCGACCTGCCGAACGAAAAGAGGTCGGCACCGGCCGCCGCCACCCGCGCGCCGGGGCCGCCGCAGGCCGCGGCGGGCGGCCGCGCCCTTGGCCCCTGGGCCTTCGCCCGGATGATCTTTGCCGTCGCCGTGCAGTCGCTGAACCGCAACCGCACGCGGTCGTTCCTGACCATGCTGGGCGTGTTCGTCGGCGTCGCCGCGCTGATCACGATGGTCGCCGTCGGTCAGGGCGCCAACGACGCGGTGAAAAAGCAGATCGCCAGCCTTGGCACCAACCTTGTCGTCGTGCAGCCCGGCGCCACGGCGGCGGGCGGCGCGCGGGCGGGTGCGGGCAGCGCCTCGACCCTGACGGTGAAGGATGCCGAGGCGATCCGCGCCGAAGACCCCGCCGTCGAGTCGGTCAGCTACCTGATCCGGCAAGGTGGGCAGGTGATCTATGGCGACCTGAACTGGCAGACCTCGATCCAGGGCGTCAGCCCCGACTACCCCGCCGCGACAAATTGGACCATCGCCGAGGGGCGCGGACTGACCCAGGCCGATGACGATGCCGCCGCCGCCGTCGTGCTGATCGGCCAGTCGGTCTACAGCCAGTTGTTCGCCCCGACCGAAAGCCCGATCGGCGCGCGCATCCAGGTGAAGGGCACGCCGATGGAGGTGGTCGGCCTGCTGACCGCCAAGGGCCAGACCGGCTTTGGCCAGGATCAGGACGACGTGGTGATGATCCCCTATACCACCGCGCAGCGCCGCGTGCTCGGCGCCGCCGCGCCAAGCTCCTCCCAGGTGCCGATCGGCTGGATCTATCCGACGCCGCCCAACCCCTATGGCCTGCCGCCCCGGCTTCTGGGCTACGTCAACCAGATCTATGTGCAGGCGACCGGCGCCGGTCAGGTGCAAAGCGCGATGGACGAGGTCACCGCCACGCTGACCCGCACCCACCGCATCCTGCCCGACCATCCCAACGATTTCTCGATCCGCAACCTCAGCCAGATCGCCGACGCCGCGCAGGGCTCCAGCCAGGTGCTGGCGTTGCTGCTGGCTGCCGTCGCCTCGATCTCGCTGGTGGTGGGCGGGATCGGGATCATGAATATCCTCTTGGTGTCGGTGACGGCGCGCACCCGCGAAATCGGGCTGCGCATGGCCATCGGCGCCCGGCGGGTGCAGGTGCTGTTGCAGTTCCTGGCCGAGGCGGTGCTGCTCAGCGCGCTCGGCGGCGGCGCGGGCGTGCTGATGGGCATCGCGGCTTCGCTGATCCTGTCGCACTTCGCCGGCTGGCCCGCCCCGATCTCGCCGGTGGCGGTGGTGGGCGGCTTCCTCTTTTCGGCCGCGATCGGGGTGTTCTTCGGCTACTACCCGGCCCAAAAGGCCGCCCGCCTCGACCCGATCGAGGCGCTGCGCTACGAGTGAGTGGGTCTCAGAAAAACCCCCGCGGGATCATCCCGGCTGCGTAGGCCTCGCGCTCCAGCTCTTCGCGGAAGTCGGGGTGCGCGATGGAGATGAGCGCCAGCGCCCGTTCGGGCAGGGATTTTCCCTTCAGGTTCACGATGCCGTATTCGGTCACCACATACATCATGTCGCTGCGCGGCGCGGTGACGGTGTTGCCGGGCGTCAGGCGCGGCACGATGCGGCTGCGCCGGTCGCCGCGCTTGTCGAAGGTCGAGGACAGGCAGATGAACGACTTGCCCCCTTTCGAGGCATAGCTGCCGCGGATGAACTGCAACTGCCCGCCGGTGCCCGAGATCTGGCGGTGGCCGTCCGATTCCGATGCCGCCTGCCCCTGCAGGTCGATCTGCGTGGTGTTGTTGATCGCCACCACGTTGTCGTTCAGCATGATGCGGTGCGGCAGGTTGGTGTGATCGACCGGGTGGAACTCGAAATCCGGGTTGCGGTCGATCGCCTCGTAAAGATAGGCCGAGCCCAGCGCGAAGGTGGCGACGATCTTGCCGGTGTCGATCTGCTTGCGCGCGCCGGTCACCTTGCCCGCGCGGTAAAGGTCGATGATGCCATCCACCAGCATCTCGGTGTGGATGCCGAGATCCTTGATCCCGCTTTCGCCGATGAGGCTGCACACCGCGTTGGGCATGCCGCCGATCCCGATCTGCAGACATGAGCCGTCGTCGATTTCCTGCGTGATCAGCCGCGCCACCGCGCGATCCACCTCCGAGGCCGGGGCGCTGGGCAGTTCCGGCTGCGGCCGGTTGTCGCCGGGAATGATGTAGTCGACCTCGGACACATGCACCCCGGTCTCGACCCCCATCACATAGGGCATGGTGGCGCATTCCTCGACGATCACGCAGCGCGCCCGTTCGATCACGGCGCCATGCCAGAGGTTCGCGGCCGACATGTTGAAATAGCCGTTTTCATCCATCGGGCAGGTCTTGATGACCACGATATCCACCGGGTCGATGAAGCGGCGGTAGTAGTCGGGGATCTCGCCCAGGTTCACCGGCATGTAATGCGACAGGCCCGAGTCGTGCTTCTTGCGGTCGTAGCCCGAGAAATGCAGGCTGACCCAGTGCACGTGCTTGCCCTCGGGATCGGCCTCGACGACGGCACGCGGGCGCACCGACAGGCACGACCGCACCTTGACGCCGCTCAGATCGCCGATGCGCTTGCCCAGCGCGGCGTCGAAGGCGTCGGGCTGGCCCAGAACGGCCCCGTAATCCAGCCACATGCCCGGCTGCACGAGAGCCGCGGCCTCGTCTGCACTGATGCGGCGCGCTGGTGCGGCGGCAACCCGTCTCGTCATCACGTCTTCCTCCCTGCGGCCACATTCTGTCGGCGGCCCGGACGCAAGTTTCGCCGAGACCCGCGAAATTGCAACGCCCAATCGCGACGCATCACGTCAGGAAGCTGACAGCCGGCGGCTGCTAGGCCTGCCGCAGCGACGGCCGACCACGACCGCGCCACAGGCTGAAACCCGGCGGCCCTGCCCGCCATCCGAACGGAGAAGACCCCCATGTATCGCACCCTCGTCCTTGCCCCCGCTTTCGCCCTGGCCGCCGCCCTGCTGGCCGCCCCCGCGTTTGCCGCCAGCAGCCAGTGCTCGACGGCGCCCAAGGCGAAATTCCAGCCGGAAGCGACGCTGAAGGCGCAGCTGAAAAGCGAAGGCCTGAACGTGAAGCGCATCAAGACCGAAAGCGGCTGCTATGAGGTCTATGCCATCGACAAGGCCGGCAAGAAGGTGAACGTCGCCTTTAACGCCGAAACGCTCGCACAGGTGTCCAATGCCGAAGCCGGCGAGGGTAACTGAGCGCAGGCTGCCGATGCTGGCCCCGCGTCCCGGCATGGCCGTGACGCGGGTCTGGGATCCGGTGGTGCGGCTTTTTCACTGGTCGCTGGTGACCAGCTTCGTGGTGGCCTGGCTGACCCATGAGGGCGAGTTGGGCTGGGTCCACGAATGGGCGGGTTATGCGGCGGGCGCGCTGGTGGGCATCCGCCTGATCTGGGGCATCGTCGGGACGCGCTATGCCCGGTTTTCGCACTTTCTGCGCCATCCGGCGGCTGTGCTGGCCTATCTGCACGACATCGTGACCGGGCGCGAGGCCCGCCACATCGGCCACAACCCGGCAGGCGGGGCGATGGTCATCGCGCTGCTGGCGGGGATGGCCGCGACCGCCGTCACTGGCTGGATGATGACGACCAACACCTACTACGGCAGCGATTGGGTGCAGATGCTGCATTCGCTCTGCGCCCACGGCCTTTTGCTGCTGGTGTTGCTGCATCTTGGCGGTGTCGTGCTGGCCAGCCGCCGCCACGGTGAAAATCTGGTTGCCGCGATGGTGACCGGGTTGAAACGACCGGCCGGACCCCGCGACGTCGATTAGTCGCACCGGCCGGAGGGCCGCGCGTCGTCCCCGAGGCGCGGCCCGCTTTGACGCCCCGCGAAAAATCGCTGGACATCCCGACGCGCTTCACTAGGCACAGGCGGCATCAGCGATGCGGCCAGCGGGAGCACGGGCGAAGATGACGCAAACCTTCCTGAAGCGCGGGGTCATGCCCCCGGCCGACGCGGCGGCAGATGTCAGCGCCACCGTCGCCCGCATCCTGCGCGACATCGAGACCGGCGGCGAGGCCGCCGCCCTGCGCCACGCCCGCGCGCTCGACCGCTGGGATGGCGAGGTGGTGGTGTCCCCGGCCGCGATCGAAGCCGCCTGTGCCCGGGTGCCGCAAGAGCTGAAGGACGCCATCGCCTGGGCGCATGACAACATTGCCCGCTTCGCCGAGGCGCAGCGCGCCACCCTGACCGAGATGGAGGTGGAACTGCGCCCCGGCCTGTTCGCCGGGCAGCGCGTGCTGCCGGTCGCGGCGGCGGGCGCCTATGTGCCGGGTGGGCGCTACAGCCACGTCGCCAGCGCGCTGATGACGGTGACGACTGCGCGGGTCGCAGGCGTCAGCCACATCGCCGCTGTCTCGCCGCCGCGCGCCGACGCGCCCGCGGGCGTGCCCGATGCGATCCTCTACACGCTGAACCTGTGCGGCGCCGACCGGGTGCTGGCGATGGGCGGCATCCAGGGCGTGGCGGCGATGGCCTTCGGCCTGTTCGACCTGCCGCCCGCCGATATCCTCGTCGGCCCCGGCAACGAATTCGTGACCGAGGCGAAACGCCAGCTGTTCGGCCGCGTCGGCATCGACATGATGGCCGGGCCCACCGATGTGCTGATCGTCGCCGACGCCAGCGCCGACGCGCGCACCGTCGCCTGGGATCTGGTCGGGCAGGCCGAACACGGGCCGAACACGCCGGTCTGGCTGGTCACCGACAGCCGCGCGCTGGCCGAGGCGGTGGCGGCGGAGGTGCCCGCCTGCATCGACACGCTGCCGGAACCCAACCGCACCTCGGCCGCCGCGGCCTGGGCTGCGCTGGGGGAAATCATCCTGTGCGAGGGGCCCGAGGCGATGGCGCGCGAGGCCGACCGCATCGCGCCGGAACATCTGCACGTGCAGGCCCGCGACCTCGACTGGTGGAAGGCGCGGCTGACCGCCTATGGCTCGCTCTTCCTCGGGGCCGAGGCGACGGTGGCCTTCGGCGACAAGGCGAGTGGCACTAACCATGTGCTGCCCACCAGCGGCGCCGCGCGCTATACCGGCGGGCTATCGGTGCACAAGTTCCTGCGCACCGTGACCTGGCAGCGGGTCGAGGCGCAGGCCCTGCCCCGGCTGGCCGAGGTGACCGCGCTGATTTCCCGCGTCGAGGGGATGGAGGCGCATGCCCGCACCGCCGACCTGCGGATCCGGCGCGACGCGGACTGAGCCGGGGCCGGACTACGACAAACGTCGGAGTTAACCGCCAGACTGGCAAAAATAGTTGACCACATTCACCAGTTCGTGGCACCAAATGGGTGCGGCGCCTTGCCGCACCCGGCTTCAGGCGTCCGACAAACCCCGGGGGAGCGGGGCGGCTACCTGTCGTCGGTCAAGACCAACGGGAGGGAACAATATGACAACTGCTGCCACCGCTGGCGGTGCGGGTTTCCTGGACAGGGAAAACACCATCGCCTCATCCGGCTACAACCGATGGCTGGTCGTTCCGGCTGCGCTGTGCATCCATCTGTGCATCGGGATGGCCTATGGCTTCTCGGTGTTCTGGCTGCCGATGACCAAACTGATCGCAACGCCCGATGCCTCCTGCACCGGGCTGGGCTTCATCGCCATGCTGACCACCACGAAATGCAACTGGGATGTGCCCTCGGAGACCCATATCTTCGAGACCTTCATCGCGCTTCTGGGCATCTCGGCTGCAATCTGGGGTGGCTGGCTGGAACGGGTCGGGCCGCGCAAGGCGGGCTTCATCGCGGCGATCTGCTGGGGCGGCGGCATGGCCATCGGCGGGCTGGGCGTGTCGATGCACCAGCTTTGGCTGGTCTACCTTGGCACCGGCGTGATCGGTGGCGTCGGTCAGGGGCTGGGCTACATCACCCCGGTCTCGACGCTGATCAAATGGTTCCCCGACCGGCGCGGCATGGCGACCGGCTTTGCCATCATGGGCTATGGCGGCGGCGCGATGGTTGGCGCCCCGCTGGCGGTCTGGCTGATGAAGATCAACGCGCATGACGGCATTCAGGGCGTGTCGCAGACCATGATCATCATGGGGGCGATCTACTTCGTCGTCATGTCGATCGGCGCCTTCAGCTTCCGCGTCGCCCCGGTCGGCTGGCTACCCGAGGGCTGGACCCAGGCGCAGGCCGACAAGGCCAATGCGATGATCACCAGCCGCCACGTGCATCTGGAACGCGTGATCCACACCCCGCAGTTCTGGCTGATCTGGCTGGTCCTGTGCCTGAACGTGACCGCCGGGATCGGCGTGATCGCAATGGCCAGCCCGATGTTGCAGGACGTGTTCGGCGCGCACCTGCTGGGCAACGCGGGCGCGAGCATGAGCCCGGATGCGCAGAAGGCCGCCATCGTCGCGGCGGCGGCGGGACTGGTCGGCCTGATCAGCCTGTTCAACAGCCTTGGCCGCCTGTTCTGGGCCTCGCTGTCGGACAAGATCGGCCGCAAGATGACCTATGTCATCTTCTTCGTGCTGGGGATGGCGCTTTACGTCCTGCTGCCGACCTGGGGCCACATGCAGATCCCGGGCCTCTTCGTGCTGTCGGTCTGCATCATCCTGACGATGTATGGTGGCGGCTTCTCGACCGTGCCGGCCTACCTTGCCGACATCTTCGGCACCCAGATGGTGGGCGCCATCCACGGGCGGCTGATCACCGCCTGGTCGGTGGCGGGCATCGCCGGGCCGATGATCATCGCGGGCGTGCGGCAGTACCAGCTTGACCACGGCGTGGCCAAGAACCTGGTCTATGACCGCACGCTCTACATCATGGCGGGGCTGCTGCTGGTCGGGTTGATCTGCAACCTGCTGGTCAAGCCGGTGCACGACAAGCACTTCATGGACGATGACGAACTGGCGCAGGAACGCGCGCTGCAACACGACAAGACGGCGGGCGCCGCGGCCCGCACCGCCGCGCGCGGCGAGTTTGGCGTGCTCGGCTTCGTGTTCTGGGCGGCGGTCGGCGTGCCGTTCCTGATCGGCGTCTGGATTGCGCTGGCCAAGGGCCTCGTGCTGTTCTGAGCCTGCAGCTGAGCTGACATCGCGCCGGGCGGGACCCCCTGCCCGGCGCAATCCGTTCCGCGGGCCTGATCGCGGCGCGGCGTGGTTGAAACCGTTGCCAGCCGCCGCCAATCCGGCCTATCACTGAAGCGTGAGGCAAAAGGGTGGGCGCGATGGAAGACGTTGACGTCAAGGCGATCCGTAACGACACGGTCTACCCCAAGCTCTTCGGGCGCGGACGGCGCGGGCCGTTTCCGCTGTCGGCGGCAGTCTTTCTCGAACGCTTCGGCGAGGTTGACATTGACCCGACCTGGCTGACCTTCGGGGTCTATGAATACGCCCCCGCAGCGGGTCGGCCGTTCTGGCTTTACGTCACCACCGGAAACTCCGACCCGTGGGAGGCCACGCCCGAGGATGATCAGGGCCCCGGCCTGTCCGGCGCGGGGGTGGAGTTCCTGTTTGCCACCAAGACCCCCGGCGACTGGGCCATTGCCCATCTGGCCAGCATGCTGGCCTTCGACATCCTGCTGTCGGCGGGCCGGTTCGAGGGCAAGGAGCCGCTGCAACCGGGCAACGTGCTGCCGCTGAAATCGCCGATCGAGGGCGGCACCACCGGCCTGATCCGCAACTGCGTCGTCAGCATCCCCAAGACCCTGCCGGAGGGGTTCGAACTGCCCTCGGGTTCGGTGCAGTTCCTGACCTTCACCGGCATCACCGACGCCGAGGCCGGGTTCCTGCTGGAACAGGGCGCGCAGGCGCTGATCGACCGGCTGACCGCCAAGGGCGGCTTTCCCGTCACCGACCCCAAGCGCGCCTCGACCGTCTGACCGCGGCTTGCCTTTCTGCGCCGGTCGGCGATGATGCCGCCCGAGGCATGAAGGGAGAGACGCGATGCACATCCTGATCATCGGCGCGGCAGGCATGATCGGCCGCAAGCTGACGGCGGCACTGTTGGCCGACGCGGGCGTGGGCGGGCATGGCATCACCCGGATGACGCTGGCCGATGTGGCCGAACCGGCGCTGCCCGCCACCACGATCCCGGTCAGCACGCGCGCGGCCGACCTTGCCGCCCCCGGCGCGGCGGCCAAGCTGGTGGCGGGCCGTCCCGATCTGATCTTCCACCTTGCCGCCATCGTCTCGGGCGAGGCCGAGGCCGATTTCGACAAGGGCTACCGCATCAACCTTGGCGGCACGCAGGCGCTGCTGGAGGCGATCCGGGCCGAAGCCGCCCAAGAGCCCTACTGCCCACGGCTGATCTTCACCTCGTCCATCGCGGTCTTCGGCGCCCCCTTCCCGGCGGTGATCGGGGATGACTTCCTGACCGCGCCGCTGACCAGCTACGGCACCCAGAAGGCAATCGGCGAGTTGCTGCTGAACGACTACAGCCGCCGCGGCTTTGTCGATGGCGTGGGCATCCGTCTGCCCACCGTGGTGATCCGGCCGGGCGCGCCGAACCGCGCCGCCTCGGGCTTCTTCTCGGGCATCCTGCGCGAACCGCTGGCGGGGATGGAGGCCGTGCTGCCGGTCTCGCGCGACACCCGGCACTGGTTCTGTTCGCCCGCCGCGGCGGTGGGGTTCCTGACCCATGCCGCGGCGATGGACACCGCCGCCCTTGGCGCCCGCCGGTCGCTGTCGGTGCCGGGGCTGTCGGCGACGGTGGCTGAAGAGATTGCGGCGCTGGAACGGGTGGCGGGGACGAAAGCCGTGCAACTGATCCGCGAAGAGCCGGATGAGGTCATTGCCCGCATCATTGCCGGTTGGCCGCAGACCTTCAGCGCCACCCGCGCGCTGGCACTGGGCTTTCGCGCCGATGCGAGCTTCGACGCGATCATCCGGCAGCATATCGAGGTGGAACTGGGTGGCCGCATCGGCTGAGGCGACGGCGGCCCGGCCGTCAGGCGCCGAAGGGCAGCTTGGGCACTTTGCTGGACGGCGTGATGCTGGACGCGGTGCAGCCCGACACCGCAGCACCGCCCGCCGTGCATTGCAGCACGTCGTTCAGCAACAGGCGCGAGACCTTGTTGCAGGCGGTATTGGGCAAGTCGAACTCGACCACCTTGGTCTTGTCCTTGGGCATGGCGCCGAAATCGAGGATCAGGCGCTGGCTGGCAATTCCCGCCGCGTCAAACACCACGACATCCAGCGACAGCTTGTCGAAATCCTGCCCGGCGCCGTTGGTGGCGACATAGGTCAACCGACAGGCGCCATTCACATCGCCCGCCTTGTTGAGTTCAAGGCCGATCCCGGCCGTTTCAGCGACACTGACCAACGGAAGGCATGCAAAGGCGCCAGCCAACAGGGAAACGGTAAATCTGTTCATCGTCCCTGCCAATCGAGCCTTCTGAAAAAACCGGGCGGGCCAGCCCCCGGCCCGTCCCGTTTATCCGGTGCCGAGACGTCTGACTAGTGCAGGACGCCAAAGCTCCACAGCCGCACGACCTTGATCTTGCGTTTGGTCGTATCGTTCGACTGCTGTGCTTGCTGCTGTGCCAGCTGTTCCGCCGTCACAACATGCCAACCGCTGGGCTGACCATCCGTGCTGTCGGCCCAGGCCGGAATCGCGACGGAAGCCATAAGCAGCGCGGCAATCAAAGAAGATTTCATCATACTCTCACCTTTCATTGCCCCCGATAGAAGGATTTACACCTTTTTCGCGACGCGGGAAAGCATGTTGACACCGACCGGCTGACAACCGCCGGTTATCCGTTGCCGGATCGCATCACTTCGGACATACTGACCGGATGACATGTGCCGCGAGGATTTGACCGATGCCGCCTGCCGCCCGGATCACCGACATGCATGTTTGTCCGATGGTCACGCCGGGCGTACCCCCCATTCCGCATGTCGGCGGGCCGATCGTCAGCGGCTTTGTCACCGTCCTCATCGGCTCCATGCCCGCCGCGCGCATGGGCGATATCTGCGTTTGCGTCGGCCCGCCGGACAGCATCATGAAGGGCTCTGCCACCGTCTACATCGGAAACATGATGGCCGCGCGCATTGGCGATCCGACGGTGCATGGCGGCAGCATCACGCTGGGCTACCCGACGGTGATGATCGGCGGCTGAGCGGCTCAGGGAAAGCTGAACTGCGCATAGCCCAGGGCGACCGCGCTTCCCGGACCGCGCGCCGACACTTGCTGCTTCAGGATCGGCACCAGTTCCTGCGCGGTCTGCGCCCGCGCCGAGGTCAGTTTTGACCCGTCGAACGCGCTGGGGGCTGCGGCGGCAAGGAACAGCAGCGGCACCATGCGGGTCTGGGTGCCGATCACGGGCACCGCGAGGCTGGTCGAGAAGGTGGCGCTGCCGTCGCCCTTGCGCACAAGCTGCGGCGTCAGGTCATAGGCGATCCCGTTGCCGTCGATCATCAGAAGCACCACCGATTGCCCGGCCGCCGCATGCAGCGTGCCGCGGATCTTGTCGCTCGACTTGATGACGTCGCTGTCAAGCGTGATCTTCAGCGTCCGCGGATCGGGCGCGGTGGCGCCAAGCCCCGAGGCCAGTTGCAAGGCCGGGCACTGCGCCGGCGTCACCATATGCGCCGTCAGGTCGGGGGCCTTGCCCTCGACCTGCGTCAGCGAGCGTTGCAGCACCGCGACCAGCGAGACCTTGCTGGCGAAGGCGGTCACCGCACCGGCAGTATTCGCCGCTTCGGCATAGGCACAGGAATCGGTGCCGAAGATGTTCAGCACGTTTTGCAGCGGGCTTGGCGGCACCGGCGCCGGTTTCGGCGCGGGCGTCGGCTCGACAGGCTTCACCACCGGCGTCGGCTCGACCGGTTTCGGGGTGGGCGTGGGGGTGGGGGTGGGCGTCGGTTTTGGTTGCGGCGTCGGCTGAGGCGTCGGCGTGGGGGTCGGTTTTGGCGTCGGGGTCGGGGTCGGAGTCGGCTCGACCGGCGGAACGTTGGCGAGCTTCGGGCCCGTCGGCGTGCCACCGCCATGCGGGATCAGCCCGCCGAACCACGCCCCGGCCCCGATGCCCCCCAGCACCACAACCGCCACCGCCGCCATCAGCCCGCCACGGCCCCCGCTTTTCGCGGGCGCCGGTGCGGGCGTCGGCTGATAGGCGGGCGCGGGGGTCGGCGCGGCAGAGGTCGGCGGCGGGCCGAACGGGCTGTCGGTCTCCTGTCGTGCGGGGCGCGGCGGTGCCGACTGCACCGGCGGCGGAGCAGAGACGGGCGCCTCAGCCTCCGGCGGCGGGGCCGAGGGCATGAAAACCGTGGTCGCGGGGGCCTGCTGGCGCTGCGAGGGCGGCGGCGGCGCCCAGGCCGGGGGCGGCACCGACCCGGCGGGTGGCAAGGGCTCGATCGCGGTCGGCATCGGGCGCGGTGCCGACGCCGGACGTTCAGCCACCGGCGGCGGCGAGACGGGTTGCACCGGCGGCTCGGGCGGGGTCGACAGCATCGTGGGCGCTGCGGGCCCCGGCATCGCCCGCGGTTCGGCGGACGGCTGCCAGGCGGGGGGCTGCGACTGCGGCGGTGCGGACTGTGGCGCCAGTGACTGGGGCGGTTGCGACTGCGGCGGTTGCGATAACGGCGGCTGCGACCGGGGCGGCACCGAATAGCCGCTCGGCGGCTGCGTGTTGCCACCGCCATAGCCAGGGATCAGCGTCAGAACCTCGGCCATGCTCTCGGGCCGGTCCTTGGGATCGGGCTGCAACAGCCGCTCCAGCAACGGGTGCATCGCCGGGTCGATGTCGGACAGGTCGGGCACCTTGTTGCGGGCTTCCAGTGCCTCGTAGAAATCGTCGCCCATGTCGATCGGCTCGCCGCGACAGGCGGCGGCGGCCAGCAGGCCAAGGCTGTAGATATCCGATCGGGCGGTGACGTCGCGGCCGTACTTGCCCAGCTGCTCGGGCGCGACATAGCCGAACTTGCCGGCGAAATCGCCGCCGATCAGCGTGCCCTTCTTGCCGATGGTCGCGGCCTTGGCGATACCGAAGTCGATGATCTTGGAATGCTCGACCAGCCCGTCCTGCAGAATGACGTTGTCGGGCGACAGGTCGCGGTGGACCACGCCCAGCTTGTGCGCGGCCCCCAGCCCTGACGCGACCCGCGCCAGCATGGTGCAGACCTGATCGGTCGGCATCGGGCCACGGTGCATGTGGTCGGCCAGCGACTCGCCGTCCACGAATTCCATCACCAGGCAGGGCCGCTGGATACCGGGATCGACGGTGAAAATCTGGTAGCGGACGATCGCCTCATGGCTGAGGCGGTTGAGGATCGTCGCCTCCTTCTGGAACAGCGAGAGGATCTTGGGGTCATGCGCCAGCGCGGGCAGCACGATCTTGATCGCCACCGGCTCGGCGGTGTGGATGTTGCGGCCGCGATAGACCTCGCCCATGCCGCCGGTGTTCAGGTGCTTTTCGATCTCATAGGTGCCGATGATCTGCGTTCCCGCGGGAAGCATGGCATTCGGCATGTAGCCAGGAGGTGTATCGGACGGCATTTCTGTCATGACCAGACGTCTGCGGCGTCAGGCGCGGCCGCGCTTGAAGACCCGACCACCAGCGTCTTCACCGCGCAGCGCATCACCACCACGGTGACGTTGTCGTTCGCGCCACGTTCCAGCGTCAGTTCGACCAGACGGTCGCAGGCGGCCTGCGGCGAATGGGTCATCAGGATCTCGCGGATTTCGGCATCGTCGACATGGCCGGTCAGCCCGTCCGAGCACAGCAGGAACTGGTCGCCGTCTTTCAGCTGCCCGGAAACGACGTCATAGTTCAGCTGCGGCGCCACTCCGACGGCGCGGGTGATGACGTTCTTGCGCGGCCAGTTCTCGGCCTCTTCGGCGGTGATCACGCCACGATCCAGCAGTTCCAGCGCCTCGGTATGGTCGCGGCTGATCTGGCGCAGCGTGCCGTCGCGCAGCCGGTAGGCGCGGCTGTCGCCCGACCAGATGCAGGCGAAATCGCGATCGAACACCAGAATGCCGACGACGGTGGATCCGATGATTGCGCCGCCGCGTTCGCGCGACAGGCCCTGTATGTGATCGTTCGCGCGGGCAAGGCGGTCGAGGAACCGGGCCTGCAGATCGGGCGCCGAGGCCGCGACGCCGACCGAGGCGAGATGATCGACGATGCTGCCCGATGCGACCTCGCCGCCCTGATGCCCGCCCATGCCGTCGGCCACCACCCAGAGACCCGCACGCGGGTCGGTGAGGAAGCGATCCTCGTTGTGGTCGCGCACACAGCCCTGATGGGTCAGCGCGCCGGTTTGAAAGCGAAAATACATATCGAGCTTTTCTCTATCACCCGCCGTGACCGGGGCGGCATCGGGAACAAAAGACGCCCGGCAACGATAGGCGTAATGTCTGCCGCTTGCCAAGCCTCACGCATAGCCGCCCTGAAGCAGAAGAACGAAGGCGGCGGAATCCGGCAGGCCCTGCACCGCGATCATCGCGGCCGCCCCGGTGGCGCCTCCGGTTGTCCACCAATAGCTGCGCCCCGCCGCGGCGCGGTAGTGATCTGCGGCGGCGACATCGGCCAGAAGCGCCACCACGTCGCTGCCCCCCGCCATCGCCCAGACCGCGCGCACGGGATCATCAGGGCGGCGCGGCAGCGGCGGCCAGAGCTGCGGCGGCTCCAACTCCTCCGGTTCCGGCGTGGCATAGGCGGGCGCGTCGACCGTGACGGCGTCATGTTCGGCATAGGCGGCGGTGGGTGCAGGGTCTTCCGGTGCCGCATCGTCGGCCGCCGCCTCTTCCGGCTCCGGCACCTCGGGCTCCGGCGCTTCCGCTACGGCTTCGGCCGCAACCTCCTCCAGCGGCGCCTCGTCTGCGCTCGCCTCTGGTGCGGCGGGCTCCGGGGGGTCGATCCACGCCGCCGGGGGCGGCGCTTCCTCGGCCAGCGGGGCCACGACGGGCGGGCGCCGCACGGCGCCGGGCTCCAGCCCGTCGAGCAAGGCGGACACGTCGGGCAGGCTGTCCAGCGTCAGGGCCTCGCGCAGTCGCGCTTCCAGCGCGCCGTACCAGCTTTCGAACGGGGCGACGACCGGCGGCGGCGGGAAATCACCGGCGGTTTCGGGCTGGATAAGGACCAGCGGAAACTGCCGCCCGACCCGGTCGACCGAGGTAATCAGCGCGCCGGCGCAGGCGGTGCCGAACACATCGGGCCCGATCCAGAACCGCCAGACCGGCGCCGCGCGCCACAACTGCGCCCAACCCGGACCCAGCCGGTCGCGGCTGGACGCCATCACCGTCTGCAGCCAGCCTTCCCACGCCTGCAACACGACGGGCGGCAGGTCGCGCGTGATGAAATCACCCTTGGCGGGCAGTTTGCCGAACAGGCCGGGGCCGCGGCCCGCAGCCATGTTTAAAGCCCTACCGGGCAGGAAAACTGCCCCAGCGACCGGATCGCGAACGGGTTCACCAGCGAGCCGACCTCGATCAGATAGGTGATGTAGCGCCCGCCGATGGTGTAGGTCACCGACACCTGACGGCCCGAAACGCGCGGGCTGCCCATCTTCACCAGACGCAGCAACGCCCAGGGCCCCGAGGGCGCGACCAGTTGATAATCGCGCCCGGCAAGCACCGGCGCGAATTGCAGCGAGGCTGACCCGCTGGCCGAACTGCCGGGCCAGGTGACCCGCTGCGGCGTGTTGCCGGTCTGGCGCGTGGTGATGACCTGCCCGTTGATTTCCAGCAGCGCGCTGTCGATCTCGTTATGGATGGCGGTCTGGCTGATCGTCAGATCCACCCCCGGCACATTCGACCCCGAGGGGAAGAAGGCCGACCGGATTTCGGCCGCACGCTGGAACTCGCGCAGTGTCGCGGTCGACAGCCGCGAGCCCATCGGCGAGTCGTCCTTCCATTTCCAGTCGGCGCCAGAGATGTCGGCGTATTGTTGCAGCTTTTCCGAGAAGAACTTGTCCATCACGCCGCCCGGCGCGAACATCTTGGCGAAGTCCAGCATCTGCATGTCGCGCGAGGATTTGGCCGAGAACGGATAGGCGTTCGTCACCACCTTCTGGCATTGCTGGGTGACCTGATCGTTCAGCTGGTTGTTCAGGTCGGCGATCGAGGTGTTGGTTGCATCGCTCAGGAAGTCATTGCTGGCCTGCGTGACCATGCGCGCCAGCGGCCCCGGCAGCCGCGAGGCCATCGCCCTGAGCCGCCCGATCTGTTCCGGCATCTGCTGCGCCGCCTGCCCCGGCGAGATCGAGGCCAACGTCAGGCTGTCGTGCAGTTTGTTCAGCGTTGCCAGAAGATCGTCGATCGGGCGCTGGCCCTCGCTGCCCTCGAACAGCTCGTGATAGGCGGTGAACTGCGCCTCGATCCCGGCACCGGGAAGCTGCGAGGCGTTGTTCGCGCCGCTGCCGCCCGCCCCGCCCCCCGCGCGATCCTGCGATTTGCCGCCGAAGACGATCTGCAGGCCGATCCGGGTCAGGCCACTCGACATGTTGTAAATCTGGCTGCCGACCGCGTTGGCGGCCGCCCCGGCCATGCCGGTGCCCGCCTTGGCTTGTGCGACGAGGCCATTCACGGTGCCGCCGGCCGCCGCCGCCGGATCCTGGTCGAAGGCCTGCGTCAGCCGCGTTTCGTCGCTGATCGCCTTCATCAGCAGGAAGACCGGCGACAGCCGCGGCGCCGAGGCGATGCCAAGGGCGGTGTAGTTCGGCTTGTCCGCCGCCATCGGTCGCAGCCGGATATTGTCCAGCACCTTGTTCCACGCGGCGAGGAAGTCGTTGGTGTAGCGGTTCAGCAGATCCGGGCCGAGGCGCTTCAACTGATCCTCAACCCCCGCCTCTTCGCCGTATTTGCCCAGAACCCACTTGTCATCCTCGATCTTCTGGGCGACCTGCGACAGTTGCGGCAGGAAGAATTCGGTAAAGCCGCGATAGGTATAAAGCGCGGGCACCGCCAGCGTCTTGAAATCGGTGCCGTCGACGGTCTCGAACACCTTGTCGGAATCCGGACCCGCGCGCAGCGCCATGTTGAAGTCGGGCACCCCGGCGAATTCGGCGGTGCCGTTGACCAGCAGATAGGCCTGATCCGCGACGCTCATCCGCGCCAGCATCTTTTCGGCCTGATCGACCAGCGCACCGTTCAGCCCGATGCCCAGCTTGCCATTGGTGTCCAGCACCATCATCGCCTTGAGGTGATCGAGCAGTTGCAGCCGGGTGTTGTCATCCAGCGGGAACTGGTCGCGCCACTGCTTGCTGAACCAGGCCAGCACCACCTTGTCGTCGGGCTTCGGCGCGGCGTCGCCCATCAGCTTGTAGACCTTCAGCGTCTCGTAGACGGCCAGCAGGTTGTTATCCTGAATGAAGCCCGCCAGCTGCTGTTCCAGCCCCATGATCAGGCGCGGCCGCAGCATCCGTTCCAGCGCAAGGTGGTAGCTGGTGGTGGCGGCCGAGTTCAGGCGCGCATACTGGCCGAAGCCGAACCAATCCAGCAGCGAGCCGCCCGTGGTGGTGTCGGCATAGCCGGTCGGCATGGTGCGCAGCATCTGCAGGTAGCCCGCGACCTTGCTCGGGTCGGGGTCGTCGATCTCGGTGCGGGCCAGTTCGTCCTTGGCCGCCGAGGCATAGTTGATCATCGCCGCATTGGCCGTCTGGACCAGTTGGCGGTTCTGGTAAAAGCTCATGCCCCAGGCGGCCAGCAGGCCGATCGTCGCCGCCGCGATCAGGCTGAAGGCAGCACCGCGCAGCAGGCCGTCGCGGCGCACCGCGCGGCGGTCGAACGAGACCCAGCCCGCTTCGGGGAAGATGACCTTGGTCAGCAGGTCGTGCAGGAAAAAGCTCTTGCCCTTGCCGGACATGCCGCCGCCGTAGCTGGCCGCGCCAAAGCTGCGTTCCATCGCGCCCAGCACCTGGTCGATCGGCGTGCCTTCCTGGGTGCCCGAGGAGAAATAGAACCCGCGCAGGTTGGCGTTCACCCGGTAGCGCGAGCTTTCGAAGATCGACACCAGCAGGGCGTTCAGCCGGTCGCGCAGCATGGCGACCTGACCGGGGAAGCCGAAGATGGAAATCCGGCTGATGCCGTCGGGTTCCTCGTTCAGCCGGTCGGTGACCTCTTCCGACAGCCGCGCCACCAGCGCATCGTATTCCGCCGCAAAGCGCGGCACGGTCGCCTCTTTGCGGCTTTTGGTCTGGAACGTCGCGCCCCAGACCTTCTGCCGCCGTGAGGCGCTGAACGAGCCGAAGAACTCGCTGAACCCGGCAATCAGGTCGGCCTTGGTGAACAGCACATAGACCGGGAAATCGACCTTCAGCGTATCGTGCACCTCCATCAGGCGGGTGCGGATGGCGGTGGCGTGTTCCTCGATCGTGGCTTCCGAGCCGGCGAGGATTTCATCCAGACCGATCGCCACGATGACGCCGTTGATCGGCTGGCGCGGGCGGTTGGTCTTCAACAGGCTCAGGAACGATTTCCAGCTTTCGGCATCGGCCTCGGCGTCGCTGTCCTGCGTGGTATAGCGCCCGGCGGTGTCGATCATCACCGCTTCCTCGGCGAACCACCAATCGCAGTAGCGCGTGCCGCCGACGCCCGCGATGGCGCCGCCGGTCTTTTCCGACAGCGGGAACTTGATGCCCGAATTCAAGAGCGCGGTGGTCTTGCCCGCGCCAGGCGGGCCGATGATGACATACCACGGCAGGTCATAAAGGTACTGGCGCGAGCCGCTGGATTTCTTCAGCACCGACAGCGCATCGGCCATCTTCTCGGATAGCTGGTCGGTGTCGCCGGTGACCTTGGGCGCGATGGCGCTTTCCAGCGCCTTCTCGGCATGGCGGCGGCGCAGAAAGCCGACCAGCCAGACCACGAAGACGATCAGGACCGCCGTGAAGATGATCAGCAGCCGCACCCAGACCGGATCGAAGGGCTGCATGTCGCCGAAGCCGACCAGCGGCGCGGCAAACCAGACCACGAGCCCGAAACAGATGAGCCCCAATGCAACCAGTATGCGCGTCAGCCAAAGTTTCATGCGTCCAACTCGTGTCTTTCTTCCCGCGCGGTGGCGGGGTCGTGTCAGTTTCCGGCGGCGGGTTGCGCGGCAGCCTGCCCCGCCGTCTGATCCGGCGGCAGCGTATCGGCGCGTTGCAGCAGAATCTCGACCCGCCGGTTCAGCGCCCGGCCCTCGGCCGTTCCGTTGTCGGCGATGGGTTCGTCCTGCCCCTTGCCCTCGATCTGAACCCGGTCAGGCTTGGTCAGGCTTGGCGTGATGACCTTGGCCACCGCCTTGGCACGGGCCACCGACAGGTCGAAGTTGTTCTTGTAGCGGCCGGACCCGGCCAGGGGCACGTTGTCGGTGTGGCCGACGATCTTGATCGTGCCCGGTTCCTTGTCGAGCGCCTCGGCGATGTGCTTTGCGATCTCGGCGAATTGGGGCCGGGTGTCGGCCTTGCCGGAATCGAACAGCACGAGGTTGTTCACGGTCAGCGAGATGTAGTCGCCCGCCGTGTCGATCGTCAGCGCCTTGGCACTGATGTCGCTGGCCAGCGCGGTCCGCAACCGGTCGATCTGCGTCGGCCCCTGATCCGGCGGCGGCGGCAGCACCGGCGGCTTGTAGGGCTCGGGCGGCGGCGCCACCACGGCCGCGATCTGGCGCAGCGTGACGGCTTCGCGCGGGTTCACCGCAATCATGTTGTTGGCGACCGCATCGCCCGCCTGCGCCACGAACGACCGCATGCCGAAATAGGCCCCGGCCAGCACCGCCCCGGCCATGCAGGCGGCAACCCAGACCGGCAGGCCACCACGGCTGCGCCGCGCCACCATCTCGACCCCGCGCCAATGCGGCGAGATATCGTCGTCGCCCCGCGCCTTGACCCGCCGCAGCGTTTCATAAATGCGCCGCCGCACGCGCTGCAACTCGACGTCGCCACCCGGCATCCCGCGATACTGCCCCTCGAATCCGAGTTGCAGGCAGGTCAGCATCAGCTCCAGCAGGTGGTACTTGCGCGCCGGATCGGTCAGCGCCTTTTCGACCTCTTGAAAGAACCCGACGCCCGAGGTGCGCCGGTTGAAGAAGCGCGCCACCATCGAATACTGGATCCAGACGTCGCGATCGGTGCCGGGCAGGTTCTGCACGATATCGTCGGCGGTGCCGCAAAGCGCGTATTTCGCCACCATCGCATCCTGCGGGTCGATCCCGGCCTGCAGCACACGCTGCTCGAAAGCGGTGATCTCTTCCGTCACATAGGTCATCAACGGCACGGCCTGCATGTCGACGATCTGACTGCGCAGGCGGCCAAACAGGATCAAGAGCCCGGCCGCCGCGGCGGTGATCGGATTGACCTCGGCGCTGTGGCCCGCGGCACGGACCCGCAGCGCATCCTCCAGGCTGATCTTGTGGGTGGGCGCGCGCTGGATCGGCTCGGGGCGGCGCTGTTCGGGGAAGAAGGAATCGTCGTTGCCACCGGTGGCGCCCAGCCAGTGCCCGCCAGACGAGGGCGCGGCCGCCGGGGCGAAGGCATCAAACGGGTTGCCGCCCGCACCGCCATAGCCACCCGGCGGCTGGCCGTAACCGCCCTGCGGCTGGCCGTAACCGCCCCCGCCGGACGGTTGCCCGTAGCCGCCCGGCGGCTGACCATAGCCGCCACCACCCGGCGGTTGACCGTAACCACCCGGCGGCTGGCCGTAACCGCCCTGCGGCGGCTGGCCATAGCCACCTTGGCCACCTGGCGCCGGATAGCCACCGCCTGCCCCGCCACGGTCAAGGTCGGGGCCGCCAAAGCCGCCACCACCGCCGCCGCCCGGCGCGCCGCCCGCGGGCGGCATGCTGCCGATCACCGTGCGCTGCGGTGCCGAAGGCGGGCGCTGGCCACCACCACCGGGCATCGGTGCGGGCCGCATGTTCGGGTCGCCCCCCGGTGGCGGCGGCGACGGCGGCGCGCCTGCCCCGCCCGGCAAGGGGCGCAGCACGGTGCGCTGCGGTGGTTTCTTGGGATCATCCGAACTCATGCCCGGTTCTCCATGATCGCCCACAGTTCCAGCTCCAGATCGGGCCAGTCACCGGCGAAATGCAGCCCGATCGCGGGGGCTGTGCTGAATTCACGCCACAGCGCGGCGTTCTTGTCGATGCCGAAATACACATGCGTGGTGATCGCACGGATCTGGCGCGGCGGCGTCGGCAGGTGAATCAGCTCCAGCCCCGGCAGGTTGTTGTTGACGATCTCGCGCATCCGCGTGGTCGGGCCAACCTTGCACAGCGCCGGGAACTGCTGCTGGATCTGCGTCAGCGGCTTCTGTGCCGCCACCTCGATGACGAAGGTCGCATCGCGGAACAGGTTCCGGTCGGCGACATTGGCCATGTAGGAGTTTGCCGCCAGCTTCTCCAGCGGTAGCCGGATCGCGCGGCCGACATCGCGGCTTAGCAGCCGCTGGATATCGCGCAGCACCGGGTCGAACACCTCTTCGAGGTTGTCCTGATCATAGGGCGGATATTCCGGGCACAGCCGGGTGGAATCAAAGGTCCAAAGCTCGCCGCCCAGCCGCAGCAGTTGCTGATAGAAGTCGGCCGGGTGGATATAGCGCGACATGCGCGCATGCCGCAGCACGTTGATCTCGCGGTTCAGCAGCAGCAACATGAAATAGTCGGTGGCCTGCAACCCGCCGCCCGAGGTCGGATCGGCAGCATAGCGCGACAGCGACAAGAGCTTGGTTTCCACCCAGCCCACTACCCGCTCGACCCAGCCCGCCACCACCGGATGCGCCGCCAGCGTCAGCACCGGCGGGGCAAAGGTTTCATCGAAGATCACTGTCTTGTCGCGCACCTCGACCACGCGGGCCAGCCGCAGGCACAGGAACCCCGGCTTTTCGGTCTTGCGGATGTCGAAGGTGATGCGCGGCTGCGCGATCTCGATGTCCTGCTCCAGCCGCATCGCTGCCGCCGAATCCGCCACCCGCTCGCGATCGAGGAAATACCGGCTCCCGCGCGAGGCTTCCTCGTCGGTGCCAACCTCGCGGCCGTTCGAGGTGGCCATCGGCATCGTCAGCCAGACGAACATGCCTTCCGCGCCTTCCGGGATCTCGATCGGCGGCGGCAGCGCCGAGGTGCCGGGCATGTCGAACGGCGTGCCGTCCTGAAAGATGCCCGAGGCCACGCGCAGCCCGTATTTGTTCTGCTGCGCAACATCGCGGTCGGGTTCGATCTGCGCGAATCCCCAGGGATAGGCGCTGACCAGCCGCGTGCGGCTTTCGACCAGCTTCTCGACATAGCGGTCGTGCTGCTGAAGGTGGTGCGGCTGGAGAAAGAGCCCTTCCTTCCAAGCGACTTTGGAGTACCAGGACATCTGTGCCTTTGCCTAAGAAGGTGAGGAATTCGAACCGGTTCAACTTGACCCGACGATACAGGACATCGCGCAAAGCACAAAGAAAACCTTCAAGAAAACCAACGGCCCGGCCTGCAGATTTGCGGGCCGGGCCGTTGCCATTGTTTTGGCTTGCGCCGTCGTCCCTAGAACTGGAGCCTGAGCTGGGCGGTGAGGCCAAGGGCGTTGACGTTGTTGGAGAAGCGGTCGTCGAGGCGGATGGAGGCGTTCATCTGTTTGGCGTTGCCGATGGCGCCTGCGTCGAGGACCTTGAGGTAGTCGATGCCGATGCTGACCTCGGCGTAGGTGCCGAGGTTGGAGGTCTTGAAGGTCGAGGTAGTGCCGCCAGTGGTATAGGTCGAGTTCACCTTGGGGCTGAAGTCGTTGTAGAGCGTGGCGGTGACGAAGGTGCCCAGCAGCGCGTCGCCGGCTGCGTTCTGGCGGGTCTTCTGCAAGCTGGCCGAGAGATAGCCGATGCTGTTGGTATGGGCGTCCATCTTCAGCGTCGAGCCATCGAGGTAGGTCAGCGTAGCGCTGCCCATCCGAGTGATGCCGAAGCCCGCCCGCGGGATGAACGACAGCCCGTTGCCCAAGCTGCGGGCCATCGCGAAGTCGCCGGTCAGCGTGGTGCCGTTCACCTTGGTCTTGGCGCCAGGCGCGAAGAACAGCCCGTTGGTGTCGCTCAGATCGTAACCGGTATGCTCGGTGCGCAGTTGCAGGTTGGCGCGCAGCATGCCCTTGGTCGCCGCGAAGTAGAGCCCGGCATAGGTCTGGTTGAAGCTGGTCTTGGTGACGCTGGTCAGCGCGGTATAGTCCAGCTTCGACGGGTCGGCCGGGTCGATCGCGAAGACGTTCTGGCTGGTGTTGCCGTGGTTGAAGCCGAACTGGGCGCCGAGCACCATGTCCCAGCCGCCCGAGGAGTTGTAGCAGCCGAAGTCGCCGCCGCCCTGGATGCCGGCATAGGTCGCCTTCACCGTCGCCGGCAGGTTCGATACGCCGTTGGCCGACGATGCGGTGCCCTGGGCATGGCCGCCCACCAGACGGGCCCAGCCGCCGGGCGCGCAGAACTTGTTGGTGTCATAGACCGGGGTCGAGGCGAAGGCGCTGGTCGGCCGCTCGATCACCGTGTCGATCAGCGACTGGATCACCGCAAAGCCGCTGGCCATGCCGCCAAGCGCCGGGTTGGCCTGAGTCTGCACCGACCAGGTGTTGCCGGTCTTGGAGGCGCTCATCACCACCAGCCCGTCCAGCGGCACCGCGGTGCCGACGTTGTTGACCGCCTGGATCGTCAGCGCCCCGGCGGTACCCGCCGAGTAGATCACCGCCGACTTGCCGGGCAGCAGGCCGCCCGCGCCAATGTCGACCGTGGCCGCGACCGTGTCGGTCGAGTTGCCGGTGACGTCGATCTGGTCGGCGGTCTGCGTCGCCGAGTCAAAGCCCACCTTGATCACCGTCGGCCCCGACATCGCGCCGGTCACCGTGAAGGTGTTGCCCGGCGTGCCGGTGTCGAGGTTCACAAGGTTGCCCGCGGCGCTGGTCAGGTTGCCCGCGATGGTGGCGGTGGTGCCGGTCATCGCCAGCGTGCCGCTGTTGCTGACATCGGCCGCCACCGTCGCGCCAGCGCCGAAGCTGACGCCGCCGGTGTTGGTCAGCGTCACCGCGCCCAGGGTCTGGCCCGCGGCGATCACGATGCCGCTGGCCGCCGAGGAGCTGTTGGTGACCGCGCCGAGGCCGGTGACATTGGCATTCACCGCCAGCACGCCCGCCCCGGTATTGGCGAAGCTGCTGCCGTCGCCGGTCAGCGCCGCATTGGCGGTGAAGCTGCCGGTGTTGCTGGCCGCACCCTTCAGGCTTGAAGCGGCGGTGACCGTCAGCGTGCCGGTGTTGCTCAGCCCGCCGGTGGAGCCGGTGGTGTCGATCGTGCCGCCGTTCAGGTTCAGCGTGCCGTCATTGGTCACGCCGGTGCCGGTGCCCGCCAGCGTACCAGCGACATCCATCGTCGCACCGGCATCGTTCTGCACCGTTGCCGCGCCCAACGTCTGCCCGGCGCCAATGCTGACCCCCGAGGCCGCGGTCGAACTGTTGGTCAGCGTGCCGATGCCGGTGAAGCTGCCGCCCGTCACTGCCAGCGTGCCGGTGCCGGTGTTGTTCACCGTCGCAAGATTGGTGGTCAGCGCCGCTGTCACCGTCATCGTGCCCGCGTTGGCGATGGTGTTGCCGCCCGCCGTGCCGACGCTGCCCGCAAGGTTCGCGGTGGCGCCCGCGGCGTTGGTCACGTCGCCGCTGATCGTGCCGGTCGAGGTAAAGGTGCCCGCGTTGTTGGTCAGCGCGGCCAGCGTGCCCTCGTTGGTGCCGGTGCCGGTGTTGGTCACCAGCCCCGAGACCGTCGCACCGGCCTGGTTGTCGAAGCTGCCTGCGGTGTCGATCGTGCCGGTCCAGGTGCCCTGGTTGGTCAGCGTGCCGGCCGCGAGGTTGGTGCCGTTGCCGGTCCAGATGCCGGTGGCGCTGTTGGTCAGGGTGGCCGCGTTGCTGGCCGTTCCGGTCCAGCTGCCGTCGTTGGTCACCGTGGCGCCGTTGGTGTTCGACAGCAGGTTGCCGACCCAGGTCGCCGCCGCCTCGTTGGTGATGATCCCGGTCGCGGTGTCGTTGTTGACGTCGGCGGTGTAGGTGCCGAAGTTGTCCACCGTGCCTGCGTTGTTCAGCGTGTCATTGACCGCGCCGCCCGCCAGCACGGTGATCGTGCCGGTGGTGCTGTTGGTGATGCCGCCCGCGGTATCGGTCAGCGTGGCGCCACCCGTCACAGTGACGGTGCCGCCGTTGGTCAGCAACCCGGCCACCGTATAGGTGCCCGCGGTCACGTTCAGGTTGGCGCCCGCGGCGTTGCCGAAGGTGCTGTCGCTGCCCAGCGTGCCGGTGACGTTGAAGATGCCACCCGTGCTGTTGGTGATCGCGCCGTTCACCGTGCCCTGCGCATTGACGGTGGCCGAGTTGGTCAGCCCGCCGCCGAGGCTGCCGGAGGAGGTCAGCGTGCCGGTGCCCGAGATCGTGGCCAGCCCGGTGACGATGCCGGTGGCATTGTTCGTCAGCGTGCCGCCCGAGACGTCGGCGGTGCCGGTGATCGCGCCGGAGTTCGTCGTGGTGCCGCCGGTGTTGACCAGCGCGCCGATGGTGCCGGTGCCGTTGTTGGTCAGCGATCCGGCCGAGACCGTCGCGGTGCCGGTGATGGTGGCGTTGTTGGTCGTGGTGCCGCCGCTATTGCTCAGCGAGGCCACGGTCAGGTTGTTGGTCAGCGTGCCGCCAGCCTGGGTGTCAACCGCGCCGAGGGTGCCATCGTTGGCCACCACCCCGGTGCCCGAGATCGTGGTCTGCCCGGTGACGATGCCGGTCGCGTTGTTGGTCAGCGTGCCACCCGAGACAGCGGCGGTGCCGGTGATGCCGCCCGAGTTCGTCGTGGTGCCGCCGGTGCTGACCAGCGCGCCGATGGTGCCGGTGCCGTTGTTGGTCAGCGCCCCGAGCGAGATCGTCGCGGTGCCGGTGATGGTGGCGTTGTTGGTCGTGGTGCCGCCACTGTTGCTCAGCGACGCCACGGTCAGGTTGTTGGTCAGCGTGCCGCCAGCCTGGTTGTCAACCGCGCCGAGGGTGCCATCGTTGGCCACCACCCCGGTGCCCGAGATCGTGGTCTGCCCGGTGACGGTGCCGGTCGCGTTGTTGGTCAGCGTGCCGCCCGAGACGTCGGCGGTGCCGGTGATCGCGCCCGAGTTCGTCGTCGTGCCGCCGGTGCTGACCAGCGCGCCGATGGTGCCGGTGCCGTTGTTGGTCAGCGCCCCGACCGAGATCGTCGCGGTGCCGGTGATGGTACCATCGTTGCCGAAGGTGCCGCCGGTATTGTTCAGCGAGGCGACGGTGCCCGCGTTGGTGGCGGTGGCGGTGTTGCTGACCGCCCCGGCCTGCCCCCCCGTATCCACCGTGAGGGTCGCCGCGTTGGTCACCGCGCCGATCACGCCGCCCGAGGCGATCCGCAGCGTGCCGCCGTCGACCGTCGTGCCGCCGCTATAGGTGTTCGCGCCCGACAGCGTCAGCGTGTTCGCCCCGGTCTTGTCGAGCGACAGCACGCCGCCGCCGTCCTGGATCACACCGGCAAAGGTGGTGTCGGCGCTGTTGTTCGCGGTCAGCACCGCCGCCGCGCCGCTGTCGGTGATGATGCCCTGGGCATTGCCGCCGAGGTTGTTCACCGTCACCGCATTGCCGCCAAGGTCCAGCGTCGCGCTGGTCGCGCCGGTGCCGATGGTGGTGCCGCCGGTCAGGTCGGCCAGCACGGTCGCGCCATTGGCATTGCCGATCTTGAGGGTGCCGCCGTCGACCGCCAACGCGGTGGCGGGATCGGCCGTGACGGCCGTCGGCGCCAGCGTGACCGTGCCGGTATCGCCGCTGCCGCCGATATGCAGCGTGGTGCCCGCGCCGCCGTTGAGCGCGACCGGACCGGCCAGCGTCAGCGTGTTGCCCGAGGTCGCGACGAAGCTCGCCGAAACACCGGCGTTGACGGTCGTCGTTCCGGCAACAGTGACGTCGACGCCGCTCGCCTCGAGCGCGGAATTGCCGCCGAAGGTCACCCCGGCGGTGCCGAGCGCATTGGCATTGGTCAGCGACACCGTCGCCTGGTTGATCGTCAGCAGGCCGCTGAAGCCCGCGTTGTTGCCACCCAGCGTCAGCGAGCCTGCGCCGCCCTTGGTCAGCCCGCCTGTGCCGGTGATCGTGCCATCGTAGACGTTCGGATTGCTGGCCGGGTTGGTGGTCAGCGTGAAGGTCTGAAGGTCGATCGCGCCGCCGCTGCCGCTGAACGCGCTGATCGAGGTGTTGGCATCCAGCGTCAGCGTGCCGCCGTTGATCGTCGCGGTGCCGGTGATCGTCCCGGCGGTGTCGAAGGCGCCGCCGCTCAGCGTCAGGCTGTCGATGCTGCCGCTGGCCTCGTTGGTGAAGCTGCCGCCGCTCTGGGCCACGTCGTGCACGGTGCCGAAGTTGTCGACCGTGCCGGTGCCCGAGACCGTCACCGTATTGCCCGCGGCGACCGAACCGCCGGCGTTGACGTCCAGCGTGCCGCCGCTGACCCCGACCGCGCCGTTCAGGATGCCGCCGCCGCCCGTCGTCTGCACGGTGCCGCCCGAGATGTCGATCTGCCCGGTCAGCGTGCCGCCGACATTGGCGGTGCCCGCGGTGTTCTCGAACCCGGCCGTGGTCGACAGCGTGGTGCCCGCGCCGATGGTCACGTCGCCACCGGCGGCGTTGGTCAGCGCGCCGGTCAGCGCGAAGGTGCCGCTGCCCGCGTCGAGCGTCAGCGCGCCGTTGTTGGCAAGCGCGCCGGTCGCATCCACGCTGCCGCCCGCCGCCATCTCGATCGTCGCGGTATTGGCGTTGGTCAGCGTCGGCGCCGACAGGGTCGCAGTGCCGCTGGTGCCGGTGAAGTTGATCGTGCCCCCGGCGAGGTTGTTGATGTCGGTGGCGTCGGTCAGGCTGCCGCCCGCAGCGACATTGATCGTCACCGTGTTGTTGATCGAGGCGCCGGTGCCGTGCAGCGTCGAGCCCGCGCCGATGTCGATCGTGCCGTTGTTGGTGACCGTGGTCGCCGAGACGGTCAGGCCGTCCTCGATGGTGATCGTCGATTCGTTCTGCAGCACCGCCAGCCCGCTCAGGCTGGCCGTGACGTCGACCGCGGTCTGCGCGTCGATGCCGCCGGTGAACGTGCCGCCGCCGAAGCCCAGCGTGCCGCCATTCACCGTCGTCAGCCCGCCGATGTCGCCGCCGTTATTGTTCAGCGTGCCGCCATCGACATCGGCCGTGCCGCTGATCGTGCCGGTGTTGGTGAACGTGCCCGCGCCCGCCCCGTTCACCAGCGAGGCGATGGTGCCCGCGTTCGAGCCGGTGCCGCTGTTGGTCACCGCCCCCGCCGCGCCACCCGTATCCACCGTGAAGCTGGCGCCGCCATCGTTGGCGACCGCGCCGACAACGCCACCCGAGGCGATCTCCAGCGTGCCCGCCTTGTTCTCGCTGCCGCCGGTGAAGGTGTTGGCGCCCGACAGCGTCAGCGTGCCGCCGACGTCATGCACCAGCGCCACCGTGCCCGCGCCATCCTGGATCACGCCGCCGAAGCTGGAACTGCCATCGACCGTCAGCGTCTTCGCCCCCGCGACGCCGTCGGTGACGGTGCCCGTCCCGCTCAGCCCGGCCAGCGTGGTGTCATGCCCGTTCATGTCCAGCGTCGCGCCCGTGGCGATGCTGGTCGCAGGCACGCCCATGCCGATGTCGTCCGAGCCGACCGCCAGCGTGCCGAAGTCGATGGCGATCGTCGTCCCCGCATCGACGCTGGAGCCAGCGCCGAAGTCGGCCACCACCGTGCCAGTGTCGCCCGCCGCCCCGACATGAAGCGCCGCGCCATCAAACACGCCCGCGCCGGTCAGCGTCAGCGTGCTGCCCGCCGTCGCCGCCAGCGTCGCGCTGCCGCCCGACGCCACCGTGATATCGTTGCCCAGCGTGAAGGTTCCTTCCCCCACCAGCGTGCCCGCGTTGGTCACCCCCCCGGCCCCCAGCGCGCCGCCGTTGGTCACCACCAGCGTCCCGCCCGAGCCGATCGTCGTGCCGCCGCTGTAGGCGCTTGTGCCGCTGAGCGTCGTGGTGCCCGAGACCACATCGAGCCCGAGCGAGCCGCCCGCGCTGCCGTCCGCCAGCGTGCCGCCGAAGGTCGAGGTGCCGGTGGTCGCCAGCGTTGCCGCCGTGGCGGTGCCGTCGGCCACGGTGCCCGAACCGGTCAGCGCGTTGATCGTCGTGGTGCCCGACCCGAGGAGCAGGGTGGAGCCGGAACCGACGCTGGTGCCGCCCATTGTGCCGAGTGCCGTGCTCAGCGCGGCGGAGCCGGAAATGTCGACCGTGCCGGTGCCGCCGGTCGCGAAGGTGTTGGAGGCGTTCGCCGTAACCGTGCCGGAGGTGAACGCGATATCGCCGTTGATGTTGGAAAACACGCCGCCGACTTGAAGGGCCGCGCCCGAACCGAGGCTGAGGCTCCCGGAAACCGTCGTGGACGTGCCGTCAAGACCGCCAATCTTGCCGGTCGTCCCTGCCGTCACCGAGATGGCATTGCTGAGCGTCGGCGTCGTCGCCCCCAGAATCCCGGTCACGACCCCGCCACCATTCAGCGTAAGGGTTCCGCCGCCAAGCCCCTCACTCGCCACGGCGACAATGCCACCCGCGTTGACCGACGTGCCGCCGGAATAGTCATTGGCACTATTGCCGAGGTAGGCGTAAGTTCCCGCCGCAACCGTGATCGCCCCGCCGCCGCTCACCTTCCCGTCGATTTCTGGGAGCCCGCTGCCGTTCATGGTGAGGTTGCTGGTCAGTGTGACGGAAGTGGCGACGACATTAAATCCCGATCCGCTCCCGGTGAAGGTCGCATCGGTTCCCGCAACGCCGCTGTCGAACACCAGCGTCCCGTTCGTGACGGTCGACCCGTCCGTCAGCGTCAGCGCGCCCACAGTGTAGGTGTTCGTGCCCAGATCGACCGTCACCGCGCCGTTCGGCCCGACGCTCGCGCTTGCGCCCGCCGCGTTCGGCACCGTCGCCGGGGTCCAGTTGGTGCCCGTGCCCCAGAGACCGTTGTCTGCGCCGCTGTAAACCTGAGCCCCCGCCGGTTGCCCGCTCAGCCAGACCAGCGCCAGCGCGATTGCCGAAGAGCACAAAAGCCCGCGGATGCGCGCGGACCGAACAGATGGCAGAGACGCCCTGTCCTGGGATGACACCACCAGGAAGTCGCGGTCGGAAATCGCCATCGTGTTCACCCCATCACGTCAAAATCAAAAAAATTTGTGCTATCTATAGTCTGACGCCGGGTCATGCTCAAAGAACTTTTGGATAGTCCTGACCAAGAACGCCGCAACTTCGTGTCCGCGGGGCGACATATCTGCAACGCCTGGCGCGCGCCCGGCACCGCGAAACGCTTGCGATCCGGCAGGTTGCATGTCAGGCTCTCAGGATTGGATCAAGGACGTTGGTCCGGACGGATGGCATTCGTCCGGACAGTATAGGCTCATAGACCCGGGGTTGCCCGACCATGTCACCAGTTGTCATAAATGAACTGCAAGCGATGTCTCAGGCGGATCGCGCCGGACGACTGTATACGCCATTTGGCGACGACGTTCTGGTGCTGCTGCGGTTCGATGGCACCGAATCCGTCAACGAACTGTTCGAATTCACCGTCGACGCGATGACCAGTTCCAAAACGCTGAACCTCAACGACGCGGTCGGCCAGCATTGCACAGTCGAGCTGGGGTCCATCGCGCACGGGGCCCGTTATTTCGACGGCCTGCTGACCGAGATCACGGCGCTTGGGCTGGTGGAGGGCGGGATCGGTTACCGCCTGACGCTGCGGCCGTGGCTCTGGCTGCTCGACCAGCGGCGCAACCAGCGCATCTTTCACGACGTGACGCCGCAGGACATCATCCAGACCATCATCAGCGAGTATGGATTCAACGTCGAAATCACGGCCTCGGGATTGCCGACGCTGGAATACACCGTCCAGTTCGGCGAGACCGACCTGACCTTCATCCGCCGGATGATGGAGCGGTTCGGGCTGAACTTCTATTTCGTGCATGACAAGAACAAGCACGACCTCATCATCAACGACGGCAACTTTGCGACCCCGATCCCGGGCGACACGCGGGTCGTGCTGACCTCGGCGAACCAGCATCTGGGCGATGAAGAGCATTTCGAAGGCTGGACCTCTGACCGCCGGATTACCACCGGGCGGGTGAAGCTGACCGACTACAACTTCAAGACGCCCACCGCGTCGATGGGGGCCGAGCAGTCAGGCACGGCGGAATATAGCCATCACGACATCGAGGCCTACGAATATCCGGGCGGCTATCTGGACGGCGGCGAAGGCAGCAATGTTGCCAAGCTGCGGCTGAAACAGGTGCGCGCCGAGGACAACCGCAACCGGGCCGAAGGCGACGCGATGACGCTGGCCGCCGGGATGGTGGTGAAGCTCAAGAGCGACGAAGACGAGAATCTGGACGGCAAGAGCTTCGTGGCGCTGTCCTGTTCGCATTCCTTCGTGTCGCAATCCTATTCGAGCGGCGGCAGCGCCGGAACCGCAGGCGAGAACCACTATAGCGGCGCTTACGAGTTCAGCCCGAAGGATCAGCCCATCGTTCCGGCCCGCGTCACCCCGCGCGCGGTGATCCGGGGGCCCCATGTCGCCGTCGTCACCGGCGGCGGCGAAATCGACAGCGACGAGTTCGGCCGCATCACGGTGCAGTTTCCGTGGGATGCAGACGGCGCCATGTCGATGCGCTGCCGGGTGCTGCAGCCCTGGGCCGGCAACGGCTTTGGCAACATCTTCATCCCGCGCATCGGGATGGAGGTGGTGGTCGAGTTTCTGGACGGCGACCCCGATTTTCCGGTGGTGGTGGGCTGCCTCTACAACGGCCAGAACAGCCCGCCCTATGGTCTTCCCGGTCAGCAGAACATCGCTGGCATCAAGTCGAACTCGGTCAGCGGGTCCGGCTACAATGAATTCATCCTGGACGATACCGGTGGCGCCGAGCTGATCCGGACCCACGCGCAATACGACATGGAGTCGACGGTCGAGAACGACGAGCGGCGCACGGTGAAGAACAACCGGACCACCGAGATCGACGTGAACGACACCCGCACGGTGAAAGGTAACGACAAGGAAGACATCACCGGGACGATGAAGACGACCGTCTCGCAGTCGAAATCCACCGATGTCACCACCACCTACGAGATCACCGCCAAGTCGCATTTCAAGGTCACGGTCGGGATGTGCGAATTGATGATGGACGGCACCAAGATCGAGTTGAAGGTCGGGCCGAGCAAGGTGACGCTCGACGCCATGAACGTCACGCTCGAAGGAATGAATATCAAGTCGACTGCCGAGCTGGCCTTGGAAACCTCATCCAAGCTGTCATCGAAACACGACGGCGGCATCACGATGACGATCAAGGGCGTCATGGTCTTGATCAATTGACGACCAGTTCCCGGATGGGGCGGAAGGATCTGTGTTGAACGAAGAAATGTGGTGCGAGGCGGCGGGAGGCACGTGTTGACGCAGCAGAATCCCAACCTGCGTTTCCTGACGGCGCAGGAAGTGTTCCAGGCAATGCCGCAGATCGAAGAGGACCTGACCGCCCGGCCGAACGGACACGAGGCGATCGGCTTCATCGAAGCCCTCGCCAAGTCCCAGACGCCCGAAGAGGCGCTGACCTTCTCGGCCTATGCGCTGGAGCCGCGCCATGCGGTCTGGTGGGGCCATGAATGCCTGCGCCACGCCGATGCGGGGCTTGGCGACGCCGACCGCCAGATGATGGACCTTGCCGCGCACTGGGTCGGCGCGCCGGACGAAGATCACCGCTATGCCGCGCTCGATGCCGCGATGAACAGTTCGGCGAAGACGCCGGGGGTCTGGATCGCCTTCGCGGCGGGCTGGTCGTCGGGCAGCATGGCGCCGAAAGGGGCCCCGGCGGTGCCGGTTGCGCCGCATTTCACCGCGCGGGCGGTCAATGCGGGCGTGCTGTCGGCGCTGGCGCGGGTCGAGCGGACGCAGCGCACGGCCATGTTGCAGACCTACGTCAAGATGGCGCTGATGCTCGCGGGGTCCGACTAAACCGCGGCGCTACCACGCGCGCTTGCATCGCCTCCCCCTGCCCCCCTACACTCGTCCAGTCGCGGCCCCTGCGCCGCGCAGCTTTGCCGCATTTCCGTTGGACCCAGCCATGACCCTGACGTTCAAGATCGAGAACATGGACCAGCTCAGCGATGGCGGGCCGACGTTCTACACGACCGACGGGCGGGGTTTCGAGGTTGGCCGCGATCCGGCGATGGACTGGACGTTGCCCGACCCCAACCGATTCGTGTCCGGCCGCCATCTGGAAATCAAGTTCGAGCGTGGCGCCTATGTGATGACCGACGTGTCGACCAACGGCACCTTCGTCAACGGCGCCAGTTCGCGGGTGAAAAGCCCCTATCGGCTGGAATCGGGCGACCGGCTTCAGATCGGCCAGTATCTGGTGTCGGTCACCATCGACGCCGGTGCCCCGGCAGCGGCGCAGCCCTTTGGTGGCACTCCGCCGTCGCCCTATGGCGGCGCGGCCCCCGCAGCGCCCTACGGCGGCGGGGTGCAGGGCAGCCCGTTCGGCGGTGGCCCGGCACAGGGCGGTGGCATGGCCGACATCTGGGGCGCGCCGGTCAGCGCGCCGCCGCCCGGCGGCGGCTTCGATCCGCGCCCGCGCGGGGCGCCGAGCCAGGCCGACTTTGCCGACCAGCACATCGAGATGCCGCAGTTCGCGGCCCCGCCGCCGTCCTACAGCGCGCCGCAGCCCTACGCCGCCCCGCCCCCGGCCGCCGCGCCGCAGCCCGAGGCGTTTCCGGGCGCGCAATTTTCGCAGCCGCCGCAACCGCAGCCGACCTATCCGCCGCAGGCCCCGGCCCCGGCGGCGGGGTCCGGCCCGGTCGCCCACGATGCGATACTGCGCGCCATCGCAGAGGGCGCGGGGGTGCCGGAAACCCTGCTGTCGCAAGGCGATCCGATCGCGACCGCGCGCGAGATCGGCCGCGCGCTGCGGGTGGCCACCGACGAGCTGGCGGGCCTGTTGCGCGCCCGTGCCGCGACCAAGCAATCGGTCCGCTCGGGCAGCCGCACCATGCTGGGCGCGGTCGACAACAACCCGCTGAAGTTCATCCCGACCGCGCCGGAACGGCTGGATGCGATGTTCGGCACCGGCAAGCCGGGGTTTCAGCGTGGCGCGGAAGCGGTCCACAAGAGCTTCGAGGATGTGAAGCGGCACCAATACGCCGTCCATGCCGCGATCCAGCCCGCGCTGGCGCGGCTGATCGAGGATCTGTCGCCCGAGTCGGTCGAGCAGAAGGTGGGCGGGTCGATCCTGCATTCGCGCAAGGCCCGCGCCTGGGAGATTTTCGTGGAGCGGTGGGACGCCAAGACCCATCCCTATGAAAACGGCATGCTGGATCTGTTCATGAAGTATTTCGCGGAAGCCTATGATGCGGTGGAACAGGGCGGCAGCGGGCCAAAGCCCTGACGGGCCCGCAGGCGTGTTGACTCGGGGCGGGCGCTGGCGCATCTTCGCTTCATGTTGTTTTGAAGGGTTTATTTGAATGGACTGCGCGCCTTTTCGCGCCCGGTGCGGGCAGGACGGTAGACGATGAACGTCGATGCCCTTCTGGTGCCGCTGTCCGCAGACGCGCCCTGTGGCCCTGATCTGGTCGCAGAGGATGACGAGGCGTTTCTGGACTACTACTTCGAGGCGCTCGCCCGGCTGCCGGAACGGTTCTACAACGACAAGACCGGCGCCATGTTCGACCGCAAGAGCGTCGACCTGAAGGGCGAGACGGCGGCGATCGGCGGTCTTCTGAAACGCTCGCGCGATCTGCGGCTGCTGTCGCTGGAGGCGCAATTCCAGATTCTCGCCGGGCAGTTGTTCGGCTTCATCGACTGCGTGCAGGCGATGGCCGGTCTGCTGACCAGCTTTCCCGCCGAGGTGCATCCGCAAAGCGGCGAGGACGCCACCGACCGGCGCAACGCGATCGAGTTGCTCGACAACCGCGCGACGGTGGTGCTGCCGCTGGAGCAGGCGACGCTGATCACCGACCGGCGGATGGACCAGATCAGCTGGTACATGTTCGCCACCGGTTCGGGCCGCAGGCCGACGCGCGAGGGTGAACAGGCGGGCGATGCCAACGGCATCGTCTCGGCCTTCAAGAATGCCGACAACGCGAAAGCGGTCGAAGAGGTCCACGCCCGGCTGACCGCCTGCGCCGCGGCGCTGAGCGCGATCAAGCTGGCCTGCGTCACCGCCGACCGCAACGCGTTCTCGCCGAACCTCGACAATATCTCGGGCGCGGTTGCGGCCATCCTCGGCTTTCTGGTCGAGGTGCGCCCCGATCTGGCGCCCGAAGGGGCCGCGGGCGCGACGACCGAGGTTGCCGATGAGACGTCGGAGGATCAGCCCGCCGCGGCCGCAGGCTCTGGCGCGCCCGCGATCAGCGGCCCGATCCGCGATCACGCCGCCGCCGATGCCGCCCTTGCTGCCGCCGAAGCGTATTTTGCCCGCCGCGAACCCTCGTCACCGGTACTTTTCCTGCTGCGCCAGTCGCGCGCGCTGATCGGCCGACCGCTGGTCGAGGCGATCATGTTGCTGATGCCGTCCGCCGCCAGCGAGGCCCGCATCGACTTCGGCACGGGCACCAGCTTCGGGCTGGGGATGGAGCGGATGCGCGAATTGTCGGTGCTGGACTCACCCATCGACGGCGGGTCGGAGGTCACCGAGATTGCACCGGTGGAAAGCCGCGACCGCGCCGCCGCGCTGATGTCGACGGTTGAAACATTCTTTCGTCAGGTCGAGCCTTCGAGCCCGATTCCCGTGCTGTTGTTCAAGGCGAAGACGTTCCTGAGCCGGGATTTTTCCGCTATTGTCGCCGATCTCTTTCCGAACCGGGAATAAACCCGGACTCACGTCCGCCCAAGGCGGCACAGACTGCATAACAATTGACAAGAGGGGGGCGTCCGTGGCTTCCTTTCGATACATAACAGGGAGTTGATTTCAATGCCTTCGGACTCCGCGACAAAATTTATCAAACGGAATCGGCCGCCGCGCGTGCAAATTGCCTACGCCGACCCTTACAACTCTGAAAAAATGGTCGAACTGCCCTTCGTGATGGGCGTCATGGCCGACCTGTCGGGGAACGCCTCCGACAAGGAAAAGCCGAAGATCGGCGATCGCGACTTCACCAATGTCGACACCGAGAATTTCGACAGCTTCATGTCCAGCGTCGAACCGGGCGTCAGCCTGACGATGCAGAACAAGCTGGGCGACAAGGAAGGTGAAAGCATTGCGGCGAAACTGACGTTCCGCAGCATGGCCGATCTTGATCCCGGCGAAATCGCCAAGCAGGTGCCCGCGATGAACGCGCTGCTTGAGGCGCGCCAGCAACTGGCCAACCTGCAGCGCTACATGAACGGCAAGGCCCCGGCGCAGGACATGCTCAACAAATTGCTGTCGGACCAGAACCTGATGGCGATGCTGGAAAGCAAGGCCAAGTCCGAACCGGACGAAGGGTCCGAGTAACCGATTATGACGTGACATCCCGTCGTCGGGAACAGCCCGCACGACAGCAGGAGAGGCGCCTCTAGATGGCAACCGAAGCTCAACAAAGCCCATCCGCTTCGGCAGGGATGGCGGAACTCGAAGAGTTCTCGTCGCTGCTCAAGCAGAATTTCAAACCCCGCAGCGACACCGCCCAGACCGAAGTGGAAAACGCGGTCACGACGCTGGTCAAGCAGGCACTGGCCGACGGTTCGGTGGTGAAGAACGACATCCTCGACACCGTCGACGAGATGATCGCCCGGCTGGATGCCAAGCTGACCGACCAGATGAACGAACTGCTGCACCACCCCGAGTTCCAGAAGCTGGAAAGCGCCTGGCGGGGTCTGGCCTATTGCGTGAACAACTCCGAGCCGGACGCGACGATGAAGATCCGCGTCATGAACGTCTCGAAGTCGGAACTGGAGCGCGAGCTGCGCAGCTATCCGGGCGCAAAGTGGGACCAGTCGCCGCTGTTCAAGAAGGTCTATGAGTCTGAGTTTGGCCAACTTGGCGGCCAGCCCTTCGGCACGCTGATCGGCGATTTCTACTTCGACCACTCGCCCGCCGACGTGCGTGTGCTGCGCGACATGGCCAAGATCGCGGCCGCCTCGCTGGCGCCGTTCTTCGCTTCGGCGGCGCCGGGCCTGATGGGGATGGACAGCTGGAACGAGCTGGGCAACCCCAACGACCTGTCCACCATCTTCGAAACGCCGGACTACGCGGGCTGGAAATCGCTGCGCGATAGCGAAAACGCCCGCTACGTCGGCCTGTGCATGCCGCGCGTGCTGGCGCGGGAACCCTACGGCCAGAACTCGCTGCCGGTCGAGGCGTTCAACTTCGAGGAAGTCACCGACGGCCATACCGGCGAGAAATACGCCTGGATGAATGCGGCCTATACGATGGCCGCGAACATCGCCCGGTCGCACAAGGAATACGGCTGGACGGTGAAGATCCGCGGCGTGCAGTCGGGCGGCGAGGTGATCAACCTGCCGACCCACACCTTCCCGACGGACGATGGCGCGATCGACCTGAAGTGCCCGACCGAAATCGCGATCAGCGACCGGCGCGAGGCGGAACTGTCGAAGTCGGGGCTGATCAGCCTGGTGCACCGCAAGAACTCGGACAAGGCCGCGTTCATCGGCGCCCAGTCGCTTTACAAGCCGAAGAAATTCGTCGACGACGCGGCCACCGCGTCCGACAACCTGTCCTCGCGGCTGCCCTACATGTTCGCGATCTCGCGGTTTGCGCATTACCTCAAGGTCATGGTGCGCGACCAGATCGGCCTCAGCAAGGACCGCAACCAGCTGGAGCGTGACCTGCAACGCTGGATCAACAAATACGTCCACGGCGACCCGTCCAACGCGACCGAAGAAGAAAAGGCCAAACTGCCGCTGGCTGGCGCGACGGTCGAGATCATCGAAGACGAAGAGAACCCTGGCTATTACCTCGGGCGCTTCCTTCTGCGCCCACACTACCAGCTTGAAGGGATGGATATCGGGATGAGCCTGGTGTCCAAACTTCCCTCCAAGTGACTTTGAGAGCACTGACCGGAAACACATTTGAAACGTGAGGAGACAATAAAATGGCTGTGGATATCCACCTGAAGATTGACGGCATCAAAGGCGAGTCGCTCAACGATTACCACAAGGACGAACTCGACGTTCTGTCCTGGAGCTGGGGCATTACCCAGAGCGGCACCGCCCAGCTGGGGCCGGGCGCTGGCTCGGGCAAGGTCAACGTGCAGGACATGCATTTCTCGAAATACGTCGACAAGTCGACGCCGCCGATCATCAAGGCGTGCTGCGCGGGCACGCACATCGCCACTGCCAACCTGACGGTCAGCAAGGCGGGCGGCGATGCGCCGGTGGAATACCTCAAGATCGACTTCACCGAAGTCCTGATCTCGTCGTACCAGACCGGCGGCAGCTCTGACGGGCTTGACCGCGTGGTTGAACAGATTTCGTTCAACTTCCGCAAGTTCGTGTTCACCTACACGCCGCAAGACGCCAAAGGCGTTGGCGGTGGCGCTGTGCCGGCCGGGTGGGATATCGCGCTCGGCAAGGCAGCGACCTGATCGGACGTTCGCCGGCGGCGGTGATCCGGGCGGGTGCATAGCTCGCATCGGATCACCGCCGAAGGCCGGACGCGCATTGGCATGGCCCTGCCCCAGACCCCTTCGCGCACCGGTGACCAGAAGCGCAAGCCGTTGCAGGTGCCGCTGATGTACGCATTTCGCGATGCGTTCCACGCGCATGATGCCAAGCGCGCGCTGGACGAGCGGACCGCAGACGATGAACGCATCCTGAGCAACCGCGGCTCCATCAGGCGCCGCGGTGCCAACGAGGAACAGCTGAAAGCGAACCTCGATCTCGACCTGACGAACCTTGTGAACACCGTCAACCTTGAATCGGCGGTTGATCTCGACGGCCTGTCCTGGGTTCGCAAATCGGTGCTGAACTTCGGGCTGGCCGACATGTCGCATATCACCAGCGAGGCCGTGGCCAGTTCCGACCTCGTGCGCAACCTGCGTGATGCGCTCTTGCGTCACGAACCGCGGCTGATCCCCGGCACGGTCAACGTCAAGCTGCGCGAGGCGTTCAACGAGGTGACCCAGCGCATCTCGTTTCAGGTGGGGGCCGAAATGGCCTGCCGCCCGGTCGACATCCCGCTGGAATTCGTGGCCGAGATCGACGTTGGGTCCGGCAAGGTCAAACTGTCCAAGCTTGCGGCGGGGACCGGATGAACCGCGAGTTTCTTGACGCCTACAACCGGGAACTCGCGATCCTTTACGAGCGCGCGAAGGAGTTTGCCGACGAGTATCCCGGCATCGCCGAACGGCTTGGCGGGCTGGCCGAAGAGAAACTCGATCCCGGCATCGCGGGTTTGCTGGAAGGCTCGGCTTTTCTGGCCGCACGGGTGCAGCTGAAGCTGCAAAGCGAGTTTTCGACCTTCACCACGGCGCTGCTGGACCAGTTGCTGCCGAATTATCTGGCGCCGACACCGGCCGCGATGCTGGTGCAGGGCCGCCCCGACATGAACGACCCCGACATGATCACCGGCCAACGCTTCCCCGCCGGTGCCTATCTGGATGCGAACTATGTCGAGCGTGATCAGCGCGTGTCCTGCCGGTTCCGGCTGTCGGCGCCGCTGGAACTGTGGCCCCTGGAACTGGACCGCGCCAGCTATCATCCCGGCCCCGGCCCGTTGCAGACGATGGGGCTGGACGTGCTGCCGCAGACGGCCGCGGGCCTGCGCCTGCGTTTTGCCCGCCGGACCGGCGCCGATTCCGGCCCCCTGCCCGACCAGCCCGCGCCCGGCACCAAGATCGCCCCGCTGCGCGAGGTGATGGCGGATGTGCTGCCGATCCACCTCGTCGGCCAGCCCGCCGACATGGCGTTGCTTTACGAACAGCTGTTTTCCAACTGCCGCCGCATCACGGCGCGCTACCTCGACCCGCGCGGCGATCCGGTGTTCCTGCCGGTGCGGCCCGGTCTGATCGGCCAGATCGGCTTCGATCCGTCCGAGTCGCTCTTTCCCGAAGACAAGCACGTCTTTGCCGGGTTCTCGACCCTGCGCGAGTTCAACATCCTGCCGCAGAAGTTCTCGGGCTTCCGGCTGCAGGGGCTGCGGGCGCTGCTGTCGCAAATCCCGGCGCAGGCGTTCGATCTGATTTTCGAGTTCGACCGTGTGCAGCCGCGTCTGGCCCCGGTGCTGACCCCGGCGCAGTTCAAGCTTTTCACCGTGCCTGCGGTGAACCTGTTCGAGGAACGCTGCACCCCGGTCCGGCTGGGCCCGGAACACAACGAATATCTGGTGGTGCCGGATTCGAGCCCCTCGGTGAACTACGAGGTTCACCGCTTCATCGAGGTGTCGGCGCATTATCCGGGCATGCGCAAGAAGGTGCGGGTGCACCCGGTCTATTCGCTGCCCGAAGGTGGCCAGCGCCCGCAAGAGGCGCTGTATTACGCCCACCGCAGCCGCGCCCGCCGCCTGACGGAACGCGAGCGGCGTTTTGGCGCGACCGGCGATTACATCGGCACCGAAACGCTGATCTCGATCCATGAACCGGTCGGGCTGGATTCCACCGAACGGGCGGAACGGTTGCAGGTGGTGGCGCTGTGTTCCAACCGGCACCTGACGGCGCATCTGCCGATCGGCAAGGCCGCGCTCGATTTCCGGCTGGTGGATGATGTGACGGTGCCGATCACCTGCGTCGCCGGGCCGACGGCGCCGCGGGATTCCCTCGTTCACGCCGAACGCGCGAACCCGCGCGCCGGCAGCGAGGGCGAAATCCTCTGGCGGCTGGTGAACTTTCTGGCCTTCAACCACCTCGGCCTGACCGACCGCCATCCCGGCGACCCGGCGGGCGGCCTGCGCGAGGTGATGGCGCTTTTCGCCGACATGACCGACGCGGTCACCGAACGGCAGGTGCGCGGCATCGCCGCCGTCGCCTCGCGCCCCGTCACCCGCTCGATCCGCCGCGCCGACGGCTATCACGCCGCGCGCGGCACCGAGGTGACGATCACGCTGGACGAACGCGCCTTCGAAGGCGCCGGAATCGCGCTGATCGGCGCGGTGCTTGACCGTTTTCTGGCCGATTACGCCCATGTCAACAGCTTCACCGAGACGGTGATCCTGTCCCAGACCCGGGGCGAGGTGATGCGCTGGCCGCCCCGGTCCGGCACGGGGCCGGTGCTATGACGACGCGGCGCGAGATGCTCGACGCCGAGCCTTGGCGGTTCGACTTCTTCGCGCTGCTGCGTGAACTGGAACGCGGCACACCCGGCAAGCCGCGCATCGGCCGCAGTCAGGTTCTGGCCGAGGATATCGTGTCGATCGGGCAAGATCCGTTCGTCGCCTTCCCGACCGCCAACGTCACCGATTTCGTGCAGACCGCGCCCAATGCACGGGCCCGGCTGCGCACGCGGTTCCTTGGCTTCTTCGGGCCGCAGGGTGCCTTGCCGCTGACGACGACCTTCGAGGCCTATCACTGGCAACGCGCGCACGACGACAGCTTCGTGCGCTTCACCGACATTTTCGCCGAACGGTTCCTGCAGCTCTTCTACCGCGCCTGGGCCGACGCGCGGCCGCTGGCGCTGTTCGGCCGCCCCGAGGAAGACCGCTTCCGCGCCTGGGTCGGCAGCGCCATCGGCCTTGGCACCCCGGCCCTGCGCGACCGCGACAGCCTGCCCGACATCGCCAAACTGGCCTATGCGGGCATCCTTGGCAGCCGGGTGAAAAGCGCCACGCGGCTGATGCAGGTGCTGCGCGGCATTCTGGAGGTCGATGTCCGGGTGACCGAACGGGTGGCAAGCTGGCTCGACTTCGAGCCGCAGGATTGTTCGCGTCTGGGCCAGACCGGGGCCGTGCTGGGGCAAAGCACCCATCTTGGCGCCCGCGTGCAGTCGATCAACCACAAGATCACCGTGACGATCCGCACCCATTCGCTGGAAGAATACGAAAGTTTTCTGCCGGGGCAGGAACGGTTCCGCCAGATCGCCGACCTGCTGTATTTCCAGTTGGGCGAGTTGATCGACGTCGACCTCGCGCTGGAACTGCCGCGCAAGATACGGCCCGCGACGCGCCTTGGCGCCGCCGGGCGCCTGGGCTGGACCGCCTGGTCCGCCCCTGATGCGACGGCCGCCAACGATGCGGCCGCGCCCGATACCACGCCCCGCGACGCGCCCGCAGCGGATGACGATTTCATCCTTGCCGCGACCTTCAGCGCCACGGCCCGACGGGGCACCTGAGCCATGCCAAGCCAATCCACCCGCGCCAAGCCGGGAACAACCAAACCACAGGGAAGCATCCGATGAACGACATCAGCCTGGAGACCGTCGCCGGGAAGCTGAACCGCGTCGGCTACGACGCCTTCATGAAAGCGCTGCGGCACGCCAAGAACGAAGGCAACCGCCATCTGGAACTGTCGCACTGGCTGTTCCACATCGTGTCGAACGAACGATCCGACATTTCGGTGACGCTGATCCAGACCGGGCTCGACCGCGCCAAGCTGCTCAGCGACCTGCAAAAGTCGATCGACGCGCTGCGCAAGAACGTCACCGAAATGCCCGGCATCTCGTCGCAGATGACCGACCTGCTGGATCGCGGCTGGCACTATGCCACGCTGCTGTTCGGCGAGGCGCAGATCCGCACCGGTCACCTGCTGGTGGCCGGGCTGAAGGCGAAGGACTTGCGCGAAAACATCCTGCAACTGTCCAAGGTCTTCGCCCAGATCGACGTCGACAAGCTGGTGGGCGACGCCGGGCGGCTGTGGGCCGCGTCCGAGGAAGAGGACATGCGCCCGATGGACGGCTCTGGCATCGGCCAGGGCGGTGCCGCGGGCGAAGGCGGTGAAGCCGCCGGGGCCGCGCGCGGCGCAACGCCGCTGGGCCGGTTCGGCGTCGACATGACGGCACAGGCCACTGGCGGCAAGATGGACCCGATCGTCGGGCGCGACGACGAGATTCGCCAGATCATCGACATCCTGATGCGGCGGCGGCAGAACAACCCGATCCTGACCGGCGAGGCCGGGGTGGGCAAGACCGCCGTGGTCGAAGGCTTTGCCCAGCGGCTGGCGGCGGGCCTGGTGCCCCCGGCGCTGAAGGGCAACAAGCTGATGATGCTCGATCTTGGGCTGTTGCAGGCCGGCGCCTCGATGAAGGGCGAATTCGAACAGCGGCTGCGGTCGGTCATCGACGAGGTGCAGCAAAGCCCGACGCCGATCATCCTGTTCATCGACGAGATTCACACCCTGATGGGCGCGGGCGGCGCGGCGGGCACCAACGACGCCGCCAACCTGCTGAAACCGGCACTGGCGCGGGGAACCTTGCGCACCGTGGGTGCCACGACCTGGATGGAATACGCCAAGTATTTCGAGAAAGACCCGGCGATGACCCGCCGCTTCCAGCCGATCACCATTGATGAACCGACGGTGGATCGCGCCTGCACCATGCTGCGCGGGATCATGGGGCCGATGGAATCGCACCACAAGGTGCGCATCTCGGATGAGGCCATCGTCGCCGCGGTCACGCTGTCGGCGCGCTACATCCCGGCGCGGCAACTGCCCGACAAGGCGGTTTCGCTGTTGGACACCGCCGCCGCGCGGGTGGCGATCAGCCAGACCACGATGCCGCCGGGCGTCGAGGATACCAAGGCCCGCATCGCCGCGCTGCAGGGCGAGCGGGTGGCGAAGGAACGGCAGGCCGACCTTGGCACCGTCAACGAGGCCCGCATCGTCGAGATCGACGAGGCGCTGGCCAAGGAAGCCGCGACGCTGGCCGATCTGGAGGCGCATTACACCACCGAAAAGGAACTGGTCGACGAAATCGTGGACCTGCGCGGCAAGCTCGCCGCCCCGCCGAAAGCCGCCGCCGAGGGCGAAGAGGCCGCCCCGGTCCAGACCGAGGCCGAACTGCGCGCCGAACTGACCGCCAAGGTGCACGCTTTGGGCACGCTGAAGCCCGACGAACGGATGATCTACGCCCATGTCGATGAACAGGCCGTCGCCTCGGTGGTGTCGGACTGGACCGGCATCCCGGTCGGCCGCATGGTGACGGATGAGGTGCAGGCCATCCTGCACCTGCCGGAAACGCTGAAGAAGCGCGTCGTCGGGCAGGATCATGGCCTGACCCAGATCGCCCGGCGGATCGAGACCAACCGCGCCAAGCTTGACAACCCGAACAAGCCGATCGGCGTCTTCATGCTCTGCGGCCCCTCGGGCGTCGGCAAGACCGAAACCGCGCTGGCGCTGGCCGATGCGATCTATGGCGGCGAGCAGAACGTGATCACAATCAACATGAGCGAGTTTCAGGAGGCCCATACCGTCAGCCTGCTGAAAGGCGCCCCCCCCGGCTATGTGGGGTATGGCGAGGGCGGGCGGCTGACCGAACAGGTGCGGCGCAAACCCTATTCGGTCGTGCTGCTGGACGAGATCGAGAAGGCCCACCCCGACGTGCATGAGCTGTTCTTCCAGGTCTTCGACAAGGGCATCATGGAAGACGGCTCGGGCCGCCGGATCAACTTCCGCAACACCGTGATCCTGCTCACCTCGAACGTCGGCACCGAGGTCATCATGCGGATGGCCGAAAACGGCGAAACCCGGCCCGATCCCGAGGTGCTGGCCGAGGCGCTGCGGCCCTCGCTCTTGGAGGTGTTCCCGCCCGCGCTGCTGGGCCGGATCGTGACGATCCCCTACTTCCCGCTGTCGGCCGAGGTGCTGGGCAGCATCGTGCGGCTGAAACTGAACTCGATCGTCAGCCGCGTGAAGCAGAACCACAAGGCGAAGATGACCTACGACGACGCGGTGGTGAAGCACATCGTCGACCAGTGCCGCGACCCCGACTCGGGCGGCCGGATGGTGGACAACATCATGACCAACACGCTGCTGCCCGAACTCAGCCGTGCCGTGCTGACCAAGACGCTGGACGGCAGCGAGCTGGTGCATGTCAACATCGCGATGGGAGAGAACGGGCAGTTCGCCTACGATCTGGGCTGAGCGGCGGACGCAGACGATGACCCGAGTTCTGGCAGCGATGGTGGCGCTTGGCGCAGGTTTCTGCGCCTTGCCCGCCCATGCCGAATTCATCGTCTGCAACCAGTCGTTCGACGTGGTGAACGTGGCCATCGGGCAGGTGGCGGGGGATGGGTTTCGCACCGATGGCTGGTGGACGATCGGCACCAACCAATGCGCCAACGTCATCAAGGGGCAACTCGACAACCGCTATGTCTATGCCTACGCCACCGACGTGTTCGGTCAACCCCTGCTGGATGGCAAGACAGAGATGTGCGTAGCGCCGAAGAAATTCACCATCAGCGGCACCGGCGATTGCTGGCAGCGCGGCCATATCGAGGCGCCGTTTCTGGAGGTCGATACCGGATCTGCCGCACGTTTCACGCTGTTCATCAAGCCGCCGGGCGGCAGTTGAGATGGGCCGCACGCCTGCCGCGCACCGGATCGTCGCATCACCGGAAGCCTTTGGCCTTGCGGGACTGTTTGGTCTAGTGTCGTATCCGAAGGGTGATGCGCGACCAGCAGGCGACGCAGGACGCCCGCAGATGGGAGGGGCCGATGACTGACCGCCGACCCCGAAGAGGGCGCCCGATCCGGGCGCTTCGCGCGGCCTTGCTGGGGCTGGCGCTGGTTCTGGCGTCGGCGGTGACGGCGGCGGCCGATCGCATCGCGCTGGTGATCGGCGAAGCGAACTATCAGACCCTGCCGGTGCTGAAAACGCCCTCGCTGGACGCCAGCCTGATGGAAGAGGCGCTGCAATCGCTGCATTTCAAGGTGACGACGCTGATCGACGCGAACAAGGCCGACCTGTCGGCCGCGCTCGACACCTTCGCGGGCGAGGCTGCGGCGGCGGATACCGTCCTCGTCTACTACTCCGGGGCGACGTTCCAGTATCAGGGTGCCAACCATCTGGTGCCGGTCGATGCCGCCCTTGCCAGCGCCGGGGCGGTCGAGACTGAAACGCTGCGGCTGGACGCGATCATCTCGCGCCTGACGAACCCGAACCGGCCCTTGCTGGTCTTCATCGACAGTGGGCCGGGCAATCCGTTGCCGGCCGCGCTGCAAGGCGGCTCTGGCCCCGGTCTGGCGCAACCGGCGCTGTCGGGCCGCGATCCGGTGATGGTGGCGCTGTCGGCTGAACCCGGCCACGCGCCGGTCGCGGAAACAGGGGCATTCAGCACCTTCACGCTGGGGCTGCAAACCTATCTGCCCTCGGCCGGGAAACCGCTGGCCACCGTGATGGACTGGGTGCAGCGCGATCTGGAGGCAGCGACCGGCAAGGCGCAATCGCCCTGGGTCTATTCCACGCTCGACGCCGCCTATTCGCTGTCGCAGACCGACCAGTATGTGACCGCCCCGCCAGAGCCGTTGCCGCCCGCCGTCAGCGCCGAAAGCACGGTTGCGCCGCCAGCGCCTGCCCGCACCGCCGAGGCCGAGCCGCCGAAGCGGATGCCGCTGCGCGCGTTCCTGCTGCCGCGCGGCTACGACTCGCCGCCGCCGCCCGGCGAATCCACCGCCCCCAGCATCGCGATGCTGCCCGCCCTGCACCAGATCGTGCCCGACCAGCACCTCAGCCCGCTGCCCGCGACCGCCGATAGCGTGAAACTGGCCGCCGTGCCGCCTGACACCACCTTGTCACCCGCCGCACCCCAGTTCACCACGCTGCCGGGCACCGAAGTGCTGGACGATGGCACGCGGGTGCCGATGATGGACCCGGCCGAGTTGCCGAGCGCGATCCAGAAGGAACTGGCCCGGGTTGGCTGCTACACCGGCGGGATTGATGGCGACTTCGGCCCCGGCTCGCAGGGGGCGCTGGCGAATTACTTCAAGGCGAAGAACCTGCCCGCCGACCAGACCGCGCCGACCGAGGCGGTCTATATCCAGCTGCTGGGCGAGACCGACACCGTCTGCAAGGCACCGCCGCCACCGCCGACGCCGGTGCGAACCACCCCGACAGCCCCGGCTGCGCCCGCCAAGCCACGGGTGACCGCGCCGCCGGTGGCCGCCGCGCCGGATTCGGGCGGGGGCAAGATCAAGAAGCTGATTCTGATACCGAATTTCTGATCAGGGACGGGAAAACCCGAACGGGCCCATGACCGAAGTCGATCCCAGATTCCAGGAGGCGCGCGAAAGGGCCCGGGCGCGGCGGCGCCGGGCACAGATGTCGCGGCTGCTGACCGGTTTCGTGGTGCTGGCGGTGGTGCTGGCGGTCGGGGCGTGGTTCACGCGCGACAAGTGGCACCTTTCCACCCCCGGTTCGGTGACAGTGGTGGCGGGCGGCCAGCAGCTGGAGGCGGTGGGCGAGGCCGGGCACGAAACCCTGTCGGCCTTCGTCAACATCCCGGGCGACCCGATGACGCTGCACCTCGATACCGCGGCGCCGCAGGATCGCGGCATCAGCACGATCGACCGGCCCGCCACCCTGCCCGCCGATCGCGGCGCGGGCCCGCTGACACTGGTGCAGGACGTGATGATCTCGGGGCAGGAACGTGTCGTGACCACGCTGCCCTCGTCGCAGGAAGACTTTGCCGTGTTTCAGGCGCAGCGCCGTGGCCTGCAGGGCGCGGCCATCGGCGGTGCCGACACCGGCACCACCCCGGCGCCGGTATCGCTCCCGGTCGATGCGGCGACCAAGGCCACCACGCTCAGCGTCTCGGTGCTCGACGGCAACCAGCGCCACCCGCTGACCGAGGATGTGGTGATCCGGCTGACCTCGACCCGGCCGGTGGCCGACGTGCTGCGGGAAAACCGGATCACGCCCGCCGAGGCCGACGAGATTTCCGCCGCGGTGACGCAGAATTTCGGCCTGACCGCGCTCGACCCCGGCGAAGTGCTGGCCCTGCGCGGGTTGAGCGGGGCGAAGGGCGCGGCGCTGTCGTTCCGCCAACTGTCGATCTACAAGGCCGATCGCGGCTATGTCGGCTCGCTGGCGCGGGCCGACGACACGACCGGCCCCGACAGCACACCACAGCCGGGCGGGCTGGTGCCCGGCGCCGACCCCTGGGTGCAGGTTGACCTGTTCGCCAACGCCGCGACCGATGCCGCCCCGGCCCCGGCGCGGCACTACCGCGTGCTCGACGCGCTTTACAGCGCGGCGCTGCGCGATCAGCTGCCGTCAACCCTCGTCGGGCAGATCATCATGCTTCTGTCCGAGGCGCACGACCTTGACGTCGATGCGGTGGCGGGCGACCACATGACGCTGCTTTACTCGCCCGATCCCGGCAGCAGCGTGCCGGGGATCGGGCAGGTTCTTTACATTGCCATCAAGGGCGCCAACGTCACGGTAGATTGCTACGTCTATCCGCCCTCGCCCGGCGCCGATTACGCCTGCTATGGCCGCTCGAAGGATCAGGGCGGCCCGGCGGTGCGCGCGCCGCAGCCCGCCCCGGCCGCCGCCGCGCCCGCCCCCGCCGGTACCCCGACCGAAAGCAACGATGCGGCGGTGTCGCAACTGGTGGACCGCATCATCACCATCGAATCCGGCGGCAACGCCACGGCCAAGAACCCGCTGTCGGGCGCGACCGGGGCGGGCCAGTTCATCGGCAGCACCTGGCTGCGGATGATGCGCACCTATCGCCCCGATCTGGTGATCGCGAACACGCCCGAGCAACTGCTGGCGATGCGCAACGATCCCGAGATTTCGCGCCAGATGGTGTTCCTGCTGGCGAAAGAGGGCGAGGCCTACCTGCGCGCGCGCGGCCATGAAATCACCGCCGGGCGGCTTTACCTCGCGCATTTTCTGGGCATGGAGGGCGCCAACGTCGTGCTGAGCGCGCCACCGGATTCGCCGCTGCTGCCGCTGATCGGGCAGCCCGCGATCACCGCGAACCCGTTCCTTGACGGGCAAACCACGACTTATGTGATCGACTGGGCCGAACAGAAGATGTCCGGCGCGGCGGCCACGGTGGCATTCCGCGAGCCTGCGGGACTGGATACGTTCCGCACGCTGGTGGCGTCGATGCTGCCGACCGGCTGACGGATTAGCCGAGGCCGGGGATCGGCACGCCGAAGGTCTGCGCCAACAGCACGACGTTCAGGATCAGGATCACCGCCGCCCCCGCGATGGCCAGCACCCGTTCAATGCGCCCGCCGACATAGCTGCCCATGATGTCGGCCCGGCCGGTGAACAGCACCAGTGCGATCATCGGCACCGGCAGCGCAAGGCTCAGCACGACCTGGCTTGCCACCAGCGCCTCGGTGGCGTTGACCCCCATCGCGACCACCACGAAGGCCGGGATCATTGTCACCAGACGGCGCAGCCAGACCGGGATCGAGATCCGCACGAAGCCCTGCATGATGACCTGCCCCGCCATCGTGCCCACCACCGAACTGGAAATGCCCGAAGCGATCAGCGAAATCAGGAAGGCCGAGGCGGCCGCCGCACCCAGCAAGGGCGTCAGCGCGTGATAGGCGGTCTCGATCTCGGCCACGTCGCTGTGGCCGGCATGAAAGGCCCCAGCCGCCATGATCACCATCGCGATGTTGATCATCCCCGCCACGGCCAGCGCCAGCACGACCTCGATGTTGGAAAACCGCAGCAGGCGGCGGCGTTCACCCTCATTGCGCACCGTCGCGCGGCCCTGCGTCAAGCCGGAATGCAGGTAGATCGCGTGCGGCATCACCGTCGCACCGATAATGCCAACCGAAATCGTCAGCGCCGCCGCATCGGGCATCTGCGGCAGCGCAAGGCCCAGCCCCACCTGCCCCCAAACCACCGGCGCGATGAAAAGCTCGGTCAGATAGCACAGGCCGATCACCGCGACGAAGGCGCCGATCACCAGTTCCATCGGGCGAAAGCCGCGCCCCTCGACCAGCAGGATGCCGTAGGTCACGACCGCGGTGACGACCATGCCTGCCATCAGCGGGATGCCGAACAAGAGCGCCAGACCGATCGCGCCGCCAAGGAACTCGGCCAGATCGGTCGCCATCGCGGCAATCTCGCTGACCAGCCACATGGCGATCACCACCGGGCGGGAAAAATGCTGACCGCACAGCTCAGCCAGATTCTGCCCGGTGACGATGCCCAGCTTGGCCGACAGGCCCTGAAACAGCATCGCGATCAGGTTCGCCAGCAGCACGACCCACAGAAGCGTATAGCCATAGCCCGCCCCGGCCTGAATGTTGGTGGCGTAGTTGCCGGGGTCGATATAGGCGATCGAGGCGATGATCGCGGGCCCGGCGAACAGCAGCACCGACCCCGGCCCGCGCCGCTTGCCCGCCAGCACGGCCGACATGCCACGCCGGGTCCGACCGGTCATCGACCTGTCTTGTCTCGCCATCTCGTTCATCGACAATCCTGCTCGTACCCTGTCCTCGACGCCAAATGTAGCCACGTCTACACTTTTGTCAACTGGCCGGAGCATGAAGACGCAACTTCACGCCCAAGTGATCATCGCGTTTACATTAGGTAGCCATGTCTTTATGGTGGACCTTCCCTTGCATTCCGGCCGTGCGGCCGCCGCCGCCCGAGGAAAGATGATGCCCCAGGACACACACGGCGACCACGAGGCCCCGGCCCGCGCCGAAGGGTTCAACCACGCCCGCACCGCCCAATCGGTCGCGCTGCTGGAAGACTACACCGAGATGATCGACGACCTGATCCATGAACATGGCGAGGCGCGGCTGACCGATATCGCCCGGCTGATGGGCGTCACCCACCCGACCGCCGCGAAGGCGGTGGCGCGGCTGAAGCGCGAGGGGCTGGCCGTCTCGCGCCCCTATCGCGGCGTGTTCCTGACCGAGATCGGCGTCGCGATGGCCGCGCGCGTGCGGCTGCGCCACCGGGTGGTGGTCGATCTGCTGGTGGCGGTCGGCGTGCCCGCCGAAGCGGCCGAGATCGACGCAGAGGGGATAGAACACCACGTTTCCGATGCAACGCTGGGCGCTTTCGAGGCGTTCCTGAAGGCGCGCGGCTAGCAGCTTCAGTCGTCGGCCCGCACCCGCGGCGCCGATTTGTCGGCGAAGGCGGCAAGGCGGGCCCGGGCGTCGGGTTGGGTGTTCACCACCCCCGCCAGCACCGCCTCGGCATAGGAAGCATCCAGCGCCGACATGTTCTGCAGATGCGACACGCCAGAGGTGATGGCGAAGTTCGACAGCGGCAGGTTCTGCGCCACCTTGGCCGCGACCTCGCGCGCCAGATCGTCGGAACTGCCCTCGGCCAGATACTGGCTGAAGCCCAGCGTCAGCGCCTCTTGCCCGCGATAGACGCGCCCCGTCAGCATCATGTCGACCGTGCGCGGCTTGCCGATCATCTGCGTCACGCGGATGGTCGCCCCGCCGCCGGTGAACAGCCCCCGCTGGCCTTCCGGCAGCGCGTAGTAAGTCGAGGCATCGGCCACCCGGATATGCGCGGCCGAGGCCAGTTCCAGCCCGCCACCGACCACCGCGCCCTTCAGCGCGGCAATCACCGGCACGCCGCCGTATTCCATCTTGTTGAACGCCTCGTGCCAGCGCAGGCACAGGTGCATGAACGCGGCGGGACTGCGATCCTCGCGGTGATGTTCGACCAGATCGAGCCCGGCGCAGAAATGGTCGCCCGCCGCCCGCAGCAGCACCGCCCGCACGCCCGCGCGCGGCACCGCGTCGAACAGGCGCACCAGATCCTCCACCGCCTCGGCATCCAGCGCGTTGCGCTTTTCAGGGCGGTTCAGCACCGCCTCCAGCACGCCGCCAGCGCCCTCGTGCAGGGCGATGCGGGTCAGCGGCAGGGCAAAGACGTCGGCGGCAGGCATCGGCAAGTCCTTTCAGCGGCAATCAGCGGCAGCTTCCCCGATCCGGGCCGCGCTGACCGCCCCGCAAGACGGCCGCGGCGCCCGGTTCATCTGGCAAAGCCGGGGGGTGGCGCTATTTCAGCAGCGCGGTGACCCGATCGAAGGCCGCGCCGAACCCGGTCAGCGAGACCTGGAAATCGGCCGGGCTGCCGTTGTCGGCATGGGTCTTGATCTTCAGCACCTTCCCGGCGCGCAGGGCCGACAGCATCTTGGCGTCGATCTGCGCGCGCACCACGCAGCCCACCGGCAGGCAGGTGCGGTAGCTGAGCGCGGGGCCCGGATCGGCGGCGTCGAGTTGCAGCATCGGGCCCTGCGTCAGGTCCAGCCCGAAGGGCAGCACCAGCGTCACCGCCGCGCCGGTGTCGACGGGGGCCACGTCAACCTCCAGCACATGCTTGCCGCTGGCCTTGTCGATCTGCACCTGGCTCATCCCGCATTGCTTTTGCGTCTTGCCCGCCGCATCCGTTGCCACCCGGCAGGCGACCGACCACGCATCATAACTTTCCTGCAACGAGCTTGCGCCCCCCGGCAGCCCGGAATCGACGGCAGCGGCCCAAGCGCCCGAGGCCGGGGCCAGCGCGAGAAGGGCAAGGGCGAAAAGGGATCTGCGCACGGAATTTCCTCTCTGATACGAAAGGGCCGACCAGCGCAAATCGGCGCCAGACACCGGCCCGCCATCGGCGTGACCCCGAGACACTGGCGCCCCCGATGCCATCCGTCAAGCCACGCGGGGATTCATGTGCTGTCAACCGTTTGGCGGCAAAGAGAGGGGAATGGGGCAAGGCGGGGGAACCGGCATGACGGCGGCGATGCGGATCACGGCTGACCCCGCGCATCTGCCAATCGCGGGTAGCGCGGGCGCGCCAAAACAGGTAACGTTTGCGTCAGAACCCCTGACCGACGAGGCACCCGATCCGATGAGCCTGGCCGAGCCGCCCCGATACATCGAACGCGACGTGAACGACGAAGGCGGCGCCTCGATGCGCGCGGCGTCGCTTTGCGCGCTCGCGATCGCGGCGGCGCTCTGGTTTCTGGGCAAGATGCCACCGGATGTGCGGCACGAAAGCATCCTGATGCTGGTGCCCGCGATCGGCTCGGCGATCGGGCCGTTCTTCCTGATCAACGGCGTCCGCGCCGGGTGGCGGTTGCGCCGCTATGGCCGTTCCACCATCGAGATCGACCCGCCGGTGCAGGGCCATCCGCTGTGCGGTGTGATCCGGACCGAACGCCCGGTGGATGCGGTCGGGCGCTACTCGATCCGGCTGCGCTGCGAAGACGTGCAGGGCCGCACCGTGGCGACGACGCTGTTCAAGAGCGTGTGCCATGTGCCTCATTCCAAAGTCGATTCCACCCGCGGCATCCCGTTCCTGATCGAACCCCTGAACACCGAGGAAAAGGCCGGCACCAACGACCGGCTGATGGCCAGCCGGGTGCGCTGGTGGATCGAGGTTTCGGCGATGACCGAATTCATCAGCTATACGGCGGTCTTCGACGTCTCGGCCCTGCTGCACGAGGTCGAGGATTCCGACGAACAGCCCTGGTGGCAACAGCCGGACACGACGCCCAAAGGCGCGCCGTCGCCGCGGTAACGGGGCATCACAGGAGGCGGCGATGCGGGTATCCTTCCACGGGGCGGCCGGGGGCGTCACCGGATCCTGCCACCTGATCGAATGTGCCGGGCGGCGCATCCTGATCGACTGCGGCCTGTTTCAGGGCGGCCACGAGATCGAGGAAGACAACGCCGCCGCCTTCGGCTTCGATGCCGCGGCGATCGACACGCTGCTGCTGACCCACGCGCATCTTGACCATTGCGGGCGCATCCCGCTGCTGGTCAAGCGCGGCTTTCGCGGCCAGATCATCGCCACCGCCGCCACCCGCGACCTTGCGCGGCTGGTGATGATGGACTCGGCCCGCCTGCAAGAGGAAGAGGCCGACCGTGCCGCCCGCCACCCCGGCCGCCCCGCCCATGCCGCGCTCTACGGCACGCTGGATGCGCTGGCCGCCTTCGACCGCTTCGGCCCCACCGCGACCTGCGGCACGCCGCTGGTGCTGGCGCCGGGGATCACCGCGACCTTCGGCAATGCTGGGCACATCCTCGGGTCGGCCTGGATCCAACTGGCGCTGACCGAAGGCGACACGCGGCGCACGATCCTGTTCTCGGGCGATCTGGGCGGGCCCGGCCGCCCGCTGCTGGCCAACCCCGACCCCGCACCGCCCTCCGACGCGCTGGTGATCGAGACGACCTACGGCGACCGCACCCACCGCAGCCTTGATGCTTCGGTCGACGAACTTTACACCGCGATCACCGAAGCCACCCGCCACGGCGGCAACGCGGTGATCCCGACCTTCGCGCTCGACCGCGCGCAAGAGGTGCTGTTCTTCCTGCGGCAGGGCGAACGCAGCGGGAAAATTCCGCGCGGCCTGCCGGTCTATCTTGACAGCCCGATGGCGATCACCGCGACCGAAATCTATGAAAGCCACCCCGAGGAATTCCGCGCCTCGGTCACGGCGATGTTCGCCGCCGACCGCGAGCCGCTGTCGCCCTCGGGCCTGCAACTGGTGCATGACACCAAGGGCAGCGCCCGGCTGAACAGCGTGCGCGGCGCGGTGATCATGGCCGGGTCGGGCATGTGCACCGGCGGGCGCATCCGCCACCACCTGCGCCACAATCTTGGCCATGCCGAAAACGCGATCATCTTCGTCGGCTACGCGGCCAACGGCACGCTGGCGCGGCGGATCATCGACGGCGCCCGCAGCGTGCGCCTGTTCGGGGATGAGGTTCCGGTCCGCGCCCAGTTGCACACCATCAACGGCTTTTCCGCCCATGCCGATCAGGGCGACCTGCTGGCCTGGTCGGCAACGGCGCGGGCGGCCACCACTTTCCTCGTGCATGGCGAGGCGGCGGCGGCACAAGCCTTTGCGCAGCACCTGGGCCAGACCCATGTGGTGATCCCGGCCCTGCACCAGTCATTCGATCTTGGCGCCGCCTTGCCGAGCGGTGACGCCCCCCGCTAGGATCGGCGCGATCCCAAAGGGAACCGCCCGTGACCAAATCCCACCCGGCCCTCGCCGCCCCGCCGCGCCTGGCGCCTCTGCTGTTCCCGACGCTGCGCGGCCTGACGCCTGCCATGCTGCCGGGCGAGGTGGTGGCGGCGCTGATGCTGCTGGCGATCGCGGTCCCCGAACAACTCGCCACGGCGCGGCTGATGGGGTTGCCGCCGATCACCGGCCTGATCGCCTTTGTCGCGGGCACCGTCGCCTTCGCGGCCTTCGGGCTTAGCCGGTCGCTGTCGGTCGGGGCGGATTCGACCATCGCGCCGATCATGGCGGCGGCGCTGGCGCTGCTGGCCGCGCCCGGCAGCCCGCATTACGCGGCACTGGCGGGGATGCTGGCTACGCTGACCGGGGTGCTCCTGATCCTGTCGCGCCCGCTGCGGCTGGGCTGGATCGCCGATCTGCTGTCGGTGCCGGTCACCACCGGGTTTCTCGCCGGGATCGCCGTGCATATCGTCGCGGGCGCGCTGCCGCCGATCCTGAACCTGACCGCGACGGGAACCAGCCTGCCCGAACGGCTGGCCGATCTCTTTCGCCAGCTGCCGCAGGCCGACCCGGTCACCGCCGCGCTGGGGATCGGCGTGACCCTTGTCGGCCTTGGCGCCGACCGGATCGGCCGCCGGGTGCCGGGCCCGCTGATCGCGCTGGCGCTGGCGGCCGGGGCGGTGACGGCCTTCGCGCTGCAGGTGCCGATGCTGGCGGCGCTGCCGCACACCCTGCCCGGCCCGCGGATCGAATTGCCCGGCTTCGACGAGGTGATGGCGCTCTTGCCGCTGGCCGGGGTGACCGCGCTGGTGGTGATGATGCAGACGGCGGCGGTGCGGCAGGGCCTGCCCGACACTGCCGACGCCGACCCCGGCCGCGATTTTGCCGCCATCGGCGCGGGCGCCGTGCTGTCGGCGCTGCTGGGCAGCTTCGCGGTGAATTCCAGCCCGCCGCGCAGCGCGGCACTGGAGGCGGCGGGGGCGCGGTCACAAGCCTCGGGGCTGATCGCGGTGGCGCTGACGGTGGGCCTGATCGTGTTCGGCGCCGGTGCCTTTGCCTGGCTGCCGCAGGCGGCGCTGAACGGCGTGCTGCTGATGGTCGGCCTGCGCCTCTTTCATCTGGGCACGATGCGGAAGATCGCACGCAAAAGCCCGGCGGAAGTGCTGCTGGTGGCCGCGGCGGCGCTGCTGGTGATCTTCCTGCCGGTCAATCAGGGCGTGTGGCTCGCGATCATGCTGGCGCTGGCCCATGCGCTATACTCGATCGCGCGCCCCGCCTGCACCGAGTTGCAGCGGGTGCCGGGCACCACGATCTGGTGGGCGCTTGGCCCCGGCGAAGCCGGCGAACGGGTGCCGGGCGTGCTGGTCTTCGCGCTTGGCGCGCCGGTCAACTTTCTCAACGCGCGCTTCATGGTGGCGCATCTGCGCAAGGCGGTGGCCACCGCCCCGACCCCGCCGGAGGTGATCGTGATCGAGGCGACCGGGGTGATCGGCGTCGATTTCACCGGCGGCCAAATCCTGCAGGACGCGGTGACCGCGTTGCGCGCCGAGGGGCACCAGATGGTGCTGGCACGGCTGGAGAATGAACGCGCCGAGGCCGCTGCCGCCCGCACCGGCCTGATCGCCGCCTTCGGGCAGCACCATGTCTATCACTCGGTCGAAGAGGCGGTCGAGGACCGCACGGCCAAGGCGCACCACCCCAAGCGCTAGCGGCCCGCCGCCATGATCGCCTCGGACCCGGTCACCACGTCCAGAAGTTCCGAGGTGATCGCCTCTTGCCGCAGGTCGTTCTCGTCGCGGCGCAGGCCTTCCAGCTTGTCGGCAATGGCGTGGTCGGCAGCTTCCATCACCCGCAGCCGGGCGGCGTTTTCCGAGGCGAAGGAATCCATCATCGCCTGCGACAGCGCGGCAAACAGGTATTCGCGGTCAAGCGCGCGCAACAGATCGGCGGGCGGCAGTTGCGCCAGCGGTGGCGCCCGGCGGATGCCTTTCGGCGGTGGCGGCAGGTCGGGCGGCAGGATGCGGCGGTAGGCGGGCGCAAAGCCGCCGCCGCGCTGATAGGCGCCGTAGACCACGCCCGCCGTCGCATGGCCCGCCAGTGCCTGCGCCAGATCGTGCACCGCCGCCGCGACGCCCGCGACATGGGTGGCCATCGGCAGCACCACATCGGGCGCCATGCCGCGCTCGGCCGCCGTCACGCCGCCGCGCTTGCCCAGCACCACCAGCATTTCGCCGGGCACGCGGCGCGGCGCGGCCGCCTCCAGCAAGCGGGTGTTGAAGCCGCCCGCAAAGCCGTGTTCGGAACAGACCACGATCAGCGCGGCGCCTTTGCCCACGTCGCGGTCAAGCCCCTCGCCGTCCAGCGCCAGCGCATCGGCCAGCGCCTCGGCGATGATGTCGGCATAGGCGCGGATGCCGGTCAGCGCCCCCTGCGCCTCTTGCAGCCGGTTGGCGGCCAGCGCGCGCAGCGCCTGAAACAGGCCACGCAGTTCCGTCAGGCTGCTGATGCGGGCCTTGAGAACCTGTTCCTGTTCCACCTCAGCCCCCCGCCGCCGCGATGCAGGCGGCGACCGCCGCCACCAGCGCGGCACGGTCGTCTTCGGCCAGTTTGCCGGTTTCGGTGATGCGTGCCACGGCCTCGGGGCAGTCGGTGGCCAGCCGGTCGGGCAGCGCGGCCTTGAACCGTTCCACCACGGGCAGCGGCAGCGGGTCCAGTTGCCCCGAGGCGGTCGCGGTCAGCAGCGCCAGTTGCGTCGCCAGCCCCGCCGGGCGGAACTGCGGCTGCGCCAGCATCGCGCGGATGCGCCGACCGTGGTCGATCTTGGCCTGCGTGCGCGCATCCACCATCGCGCCAAAACGGGTGAAGACCTCCAGTTCCAGAAACTGGCCGTAGTCGAGCTTCAGCGTGCCCACCGCCGCCTTCATCGCGGGCGCTTGCGTGGCACTGCCGACCCGGCTGACCGACAGGCCGACGTTCACCGCCGGTTTCTGCCCCTCGTAGAACAGCTTCGGCTCCAGAAAGATCTGCCCGTCGGTGATCGAGATCAGGTTGGTCGGGATATAGGCGGTCAGGTTGCCGCCCTGCGTTTCCGCGATCGGCAGCGCGGTCAGCGAGCCGCCGCCCTTGGCCGCCGACAGTTTGGACGCGCGTTCCAGCAGCCGCGAATGCAGGTAGAACACGTCGCCCGGATAGGCCTCGCGCCCCGGCGGGCGACGCAGCAGCAGCGACAGTTCGCGGTAGACGATGGCGTGCTTGGTCAGGTCGTCGTAGACCACCAGCGCGTGCATCCCCTTGTCGCGGAAGTATTCCGCCATCGTGCAGGCGGCGTAGGGCGCCAGCCATTGCGCGCCGGGCGGCGCGTCGGCCTCGCCCACCACCACGATGCAGCGCCCAAGGTTGCCGCGGGTGCGGATCGATTCCACCACCTGCCCGACGGTGGAGGCTTTCTGCCCCACCGCGCAGTAGATGCAGATGACGTCGGTATCTTTCTGGTTCAGGATCGTGTCGAGCGCGACCGCCGTCTTGCCAGTCTTGCGGTCGCCGATGATCAACTCGCGCTGGCCCCGCCCCAGCGGGATCATCGCGTCCACCACCGTCAGCCCGGTCATCAGCGGTTCGGTCACCAGTTCGCGGTCAGCGATGCCGGGGGCCGGCCGTTCCACCGGGTCATGGCGCTCGGCGATGATCGCCGGGCCGCCATCCAGCGGGCGGCCGATCGGGTCGACCACGCGGCCCAGCAGCGCCTCGCCCACCGGCACGCGGATGATCTCGCCGGTGCCGCGCACGGCGCTGCCCGCCACGATGCCCTCGGCCGCGTCAAGCAGCACGACGCTCGCCTCATCGACGCTGACCCGCAGCACCAGACCGCGCGCGCCGTTGGCGAATTCCAGCACCTCTTCCGATTTGGTGCCCGGCAACCCGGTCACGGTGGCAACGCCGTCGCCGATGCGCGTGACGGTGCCGACATGCGCGACCACTGGCGCCACCTGCATGGCGCCGATCCGGTCGCGGGCGGGGCCGAACCAGCCGCGCAGGACATCATCAAGCTCACTCATCGCCGGTCAGCACCCCCTGCGCAGCGGCGATCCGGTCCGCCCAGCCGAATTTCAGCACCGAATGCGCCAGCCGCAACTCGGCGCCGCCAAGGATCGCCGCATCCTCGGCAAAGGCCAGCGTTCCGGCGCCGCCCAACAGCGGCATCAGCCGGGCCGACCAGACCGGATGGTCGTCGGGCGTCAGCGGGCGGGCGGTCACCACTGTCGCCACCGCGCCGGGCGCGGCCATGTCGGCAGCCAGCCGGTCGCGTTCGTCGGCGGGCAGCGCCGTCAGCGCCCCGGCCAGCCCGTCGAGAAACACGCCCGGCGCGACCTTGGCCGCCGTATCCTGCAGGATGCGCCCCGCCAGCCCGGCGGCCAGCCCGGCAAGCTCGACCTGCGCACCCGCCACGGCGGCCTTGCGTTCCGACGCGATGGCCACCTGCGCCTTGGCCAGCATCGCATCCGCCGCCGCCCGCGCCTGCGTGGCGCTGGCCTTGGTCGCCGTTTCCGCCTCGGCCGCCGCGTCAGCCAGCACCCCGGCCCGCGATGCCTCCAGCGCGGCCTGCGCCGCTTTCAGCCGCGCCGCCTCGGCCTCGGCGGCCGCCTTGGCGGTTGCCGCCTCGGTTTGCGCGGCATCCACCTGCGCCTTGCGCTCGGCGATGACCTTGCGCACCGGGGCGTAAAGGAAGCGGCGCAGCAGCCAGACCAGCACGGCGAAGTTCACCGCCTGCAGGCCAAGGGTCCACCAGTCGATCGTCATGCGGGGCCTATTTCACGAAGGGGTTGGCGTAGAGCAGCAAGAGCGCGATGACGAGGCAGTAGATCGCCATCGTCTCGATCATCGCGAGGCCCACGAACAGCGTGCGCGAGATCGTGCCCGAGGCGTCGGGCTGGCGCGCGATCGCCTCCATCGCGGCGGCAAGCGCGCGGCCCTCGCCCAGCGCCGGGCCGATCGCACCGAAGGCCACCGCAAGCGCGGCGCAAAGGACGGAAATCATCTCGATGGTCAAAGCGGTTCTCCTAGGTTTCGACGGCGCCGACGGCGGCGCCGATGTAGACGGTGGCGAGGATGGTGAAGATGTAGGCCTGAATGACGCCGATCAGCACGCCCAGCAGCATGAACGGCACCGGCAGGATGAACCCGGCCAGATAGATCAGGATCGCGAGGATCAACTCGTGGCTCATCATGTTGCCGAACAGGCGCACCATCAGCGACAGGATGCGGGTGAATTCGGAAAGCAGCGTCAGCGGCAGCAGGAACGGGTTCGGCTTCAGGAAATGACCAAGGTAGCCGCCAAGGCCCTGCACCTTCAGCCCGAACCAGTGGATCGACAGGAACACGATCAGCCCCAGCGCCGCCGGCGTCTCGATCCGGCTGGTCGGCGCCTTCACGCCGGGCAGGATGGCCGACAGGTTGGCGCTGACCACGAACAGGAACAGCGTGCCCAGCAGCGGCAGATAGGGCCCCGGATCGCGTTGCAGGATCGCGCGGATCTGATCCTCGATCGTGCCGACGAGAATTTCCAGCACGGTCTGCACCGGGCCGCCATCCGGGCGCGCCCGCCGCAGGCCGAGCCACGAGATCAGCACCAGCGCCGCCATGATGCCCCAGGTCGTCACCACCGCCCGGCTGATCGGCACCGGGCCGAGGTGAAACAGCGTCTCAAATCCGAACGGGCTTTCCATCAGCGGTCCCTTTGCACGAAGCGGGTCGCGGCAAGGCGGGCCACGACGAACCCCGCCGCCACCGCCAGCAACGGCGCCGCCCCCATCAGCGCGACGCGCCACAGCACCAGCCCCGCCAGCCCGAGCCGCAGCACGTAATGCAGCGCGATCCAGCCCGCGGGCGCGCCCTCGACATGCAGGCGCACCGTGCGCCACATCAGGGCGAAATAGCCCGCGCCCAGGGCCAGGCCCAAAGCGGCGTAAAGCACGATCTGCGGCAGCGTCATCGTCATTCCCGGTTCGCCCTCTGCCACGCCATCCAGAACCCCAACCCCGCGCCCAGCACGATGCCCAGGGCGCTCCACAGCACCAGATGCCCGGTCAACCGGTCAAGCCAGCGGCCCAGCAGCACCCCGCCAAGGATCGGCACCACCACCAGCCAGGCCAGCGACCCGATCAGTGCCACGTTCTGCCACGGCGCCCGCTGACCCTCGGCGCGCGCCTGTTCCTCGCGCCGTTCGCGCTTTTTCACCGCTTCCTGCAGCGGGTCGATCTTCTTCGGCCGCGCGCTCATGATCCGGCCCCGTCGTCTGCAGCGGGCATCCGGCCATAGCCCGCGGCGGTGCCAAGATAGCGTTGCAGACTGCGCATCGTCGCCAGATTGAGCCGTTCGGTTGAAACCCGCGCGGTGGCTTCGTCGCGTTCGGCGGCGCGAAAACGGTCCAGCACCGCGCCTTCGAGGTCTTCCAGCGCGTTGCCCGCCACCGCCTCGCGCGCGGCGACCGACACGGTCTGCCCGCCCGCCACCCGCAGCACCCCGCGCCGCAGCGCCACGTTATGCTCGGTCCCCGCCCTGTCGAACCATGTCAGCACCGATACCGGCAGCACGGTCAGGAAATCGGCGTGCCCCGGCAGGATGCCGAACCCGCCCGAGGCATCTTCCGCCAGAATGCGCGCCGCATCGGGGGCGTCGAGCACAAGCGCCAGCGGCGTGGTGACGACCAGCCTCATGCCGCCACTGCCTTGTCCGCGGCCTTCTCCTTCGCCTCGGCCTCGGCCAGCGTGCCGACCATGTACAGCGAGCTTTCGGCCCAGTCGTCGGCCTTTCCGTCAAGGATCGCCCGCGCGCCCGCCAGCGTATCCTCCAGCGCGACCGAGGCGCCGGCGATGCCGGTGAATTGCGCCGTGACGGCAAAGGGTTGCGTCAGAAAGCGGATCAGCCGACGCGCGCGCTTCACGGCGGTCTGGTCGTCGGCGCCAAGCTCCTCCATCCCCAGAAGCGAGATGATTTCCTGCAATTCGCGATAATGCTCGATCAGGCGGCGCACCTCCTGCGCGATGTCGTAATGCGCCTGCCCCACCACGGCGGGATCCAAGAGCGACGACATCGACGCCAGCGGATCGACCGCCGGGTAAAGCCCCTGACTCGCCATGTCGCGGCTGAGCACCAGGCTGGAATCGAGGTGGGTGAAAATCTGCGCCACCGCCGGGTCGGTGAAATCGTCGGCGGGCACATAGACCGCCTGAATCGAGGTCACGGCAGAGCCTTCGACCGAGGTGATCCGTTCCTGAAACTCGGCAATCTCGGTCGCCAGAGTCGGCTGATAGCCGACCCGGCTGGGCAACCGCCCCAAAAGGCCCGAGATCTCGCTGCCCGCCTGCACGAAGCGGTAGACGTTGTCGACCAGCAACAACACATCCTGCTTTTGCACGTCGCGGAAATATTCCGCCACCGTCAACGCCGCCAGCCCCACCCGCCAGCGCGCCCCTGGCGGCTCGTTCATCTGGCCGTAGACCAGCGCGGTATTGGCGATGACGCCGGAGTGCTTCAGCTCGGTCCACAGCTCATGCCCCTCGCGCGAGCGTTCGCCGATGCCGGCGAAGACCGACAGCCCGCCGTGCTTTTCCGCCGTTGCCCGGATCAGCTCCATGATCAGCACGGTCTTGCCCACGCCCGCGCCGCCGAACATCGCCCCCTTCGACCCGCGCGCTAGCGGGGCCAACAGGTCGATCACCTTGATGCCGGTCAGGAACAGCTCCACCCCGCCGCGCTGGCTGGCAAAGGCGGGCGCGGCGCGGTGGATCGGGCGGCGCGGCGCGTCGGCGGGGAACGGCGCCCCGGCATCGACGGGTCGGCCGGTCACGTCGATCATCCGGCCCAGCACCGCCGGGCCGGTCGGCACCCGCACCGGGCTGCCGGTGGCCTCGACCACCATGCCGCAGCACAGCCCGGCGGTTTCCTGCAAGGCCACCGCGCGCACCGTGACGGGGTCCAGATGCTGATGCACCTCCAGCAGCACGACCGCGCCGTGGCCCGACTCGACCCGCAGCGCGTCGTTCACCGGCGGCAGCGCGCCATCGGCGAAAGCGACATCGACGACCGAGCCATCGACCAGCACCACGCGACCTGTCGCGGCCGTCTGATCCGGTTGCAACGCAGCCTCCACGATCGACCTCTTTTCCACTGGCGTCGCGTCAGCATAACCCGCGATGGCGCGGCCCGGCCTTGATCTGGCGCATAGTGCCGTCAACAGGATGCGCCAGATCGCCAACGGGGTCCACGCCGGATCGCGCGGGGTGGGATGGGCTACTCCAGCCGCGCCGGAAACCCCTCGGCGCGCAGGTCGGTGCCCAGCACATCCTCCAGAAGCTTCACGATCTGCGTCGATTGCGCCTGCCCGCCATAGGCCGCCTTGCCTTTGACAAAGATCTGGTTGGTCAACCCGGCCAAATCCAGCGGCACCCCGAATTCGCGGCCGAACCCCATCGCGAAGCCCAGATCCTTCAGCGCCAGATCCATCGTGAAGGCGATGTCATAGCTGCCGTTCAGGATCAGTTGCCCCTCGGTCTCATGCACGAAACTGGTGCCGGACGAGGCCGCGATCGCCTCCCAGGCCTTCTTCAGGTCCAGCCCGCCGCGCTTGGCCAGCATCAGCGCCTCGCCATCGGCGACCAGATGGATGAAGGCCAGCATGTTGGTGATGACCTTGATCACCGCCGCCGAGCCAAGCGGGCCCATGTGGAAAATCTTGCCGCCCATCGCCTCCAGCGCCGGGCGGTGCCGCTCGAACAGCGCCTCCGGCCCCCCGGCCAGCACGGTGATCGCGCCCTGCCCGGCCAGATGCACCCCGCCCGTCACCGGGCTTTCGAGCGTTTCGATCCGGTATTCCGACGCCAGCCCGGCCAGCCGCAGGATGTCGTCGCGCCCCAGCGTGCTCATCTCGATCCAGGTCGCGCCGGTCTTCATCGCCGGCAGCATCTCGAACAGCACCGCCTCGGATACCGCGGGCGAGGGCAGGCAGGTGATGACCGCATCGGCCGTGGCCGCAACCTCGGCCGGGTTCGCGGCCAGCGTGGCGCCAAGGGCAACGTGGCGCGCGGCCAGCGCCGGGTTGCGGTCGTAGACGGTCACCGCAAAGCCTTTGCGCAACAGGCTCGCGGCCAGATGACTGCCAAGGTTTCCCAAGCCGATATAGCCGTACTGCATCATTCCCCTCCCCTCATCCGCCGTTTTTCGGCCGGGTTTTTCACTTATCGAACATTCCCGCCCGTTTCCTCAATCCCGCACATGGATCCGGTAGGCCGCCCGGATCGCCGCGTCCACAACCGGGTCGATCAGGTTCCCGGCCTTGGCAAGGATCGCGTTCTTGCGCGCGATCGCCCGGTCCAGCAGTTCCGGCTTGCCGGCCTCCACCCATTCCTTCGGGCTCATCCGGTTGGCGACGGCAGGATAGATGTATTCCGTCTGCATCAGGCTCAGCGTCTGCGCATGGCCAAGGTAGTGCCCCGGCCCCTCCAGGCAAACCTGCCGCATCGCCTCGATGTTCACCGAATCCTCGGTCACCTCGATCCCCCGCACGCAGCGCATCGCCTGCCCCAGAAGGTCATCGCCCAGCACCAGGCTTTCCAGGCTGAACCCCAGCAGTGAGGCATGCATCCCCACCGCTTCATAACACATGTTGAGGCCCGACAGCCCCGCCAGCACGTTGGTGATGCCCTGCTCCCAACCCGCCTGCATGTCCGGCAGCTTCGAGTCGCTGATGCCCGAGGCTGCGCCCCCCGGCAGGCCATAGTATTGGTGCATCTGCGCGCAGCCCGCCGTCAGCAACGCCTGTTCCGCGCTGCCACCCGACATGGCGCCAGTGCGCAGGTCGGAAACAAAGGGCCAGGTGCCGAAGATGCAGGGAAAGCCCGGCACCATCGCGTTCACATAGACCAGCCCTGCCAGACATTCCGCCACCGCCTGCACGATGGCCAGCGCGATCGGCGCCGGCGCCGTCGCCCCCGCCTGCCCCGCCGACAACAGCAGCATCGGCATGCCGCCGCGCACGCAGGCCTCCATCGTGATGCAGCTTTCCTCGGCGAACTTCATCGGCGGCACGACGAAACAGTTGGAGTTCGAGACGAACGGCCGTTCCCGCCACTTGTCCTCGCCGCCCGCGATCATGTGCAGCATCTCGAAGCAGCCCTTCACATGCGCCGGGTCGCTGAACGAGGTGCCGACATGCTTCGTGGTGCCCGCGCAGCAGGCGTAAAGCGTGTTCACGTCCATCTCGTAGTTGTCGACGATGTCGCGGCAGACCATCGCGCGCTGGAAGAAGTGCACGTTGTCAAGGTGATGCGTCAGCTTCGCCGCGGCATAAAGATCGGCCGCGGTGGAGTCGCGATATTCGTTGCGCTCCAGATCGACGATATGCACCGCCGCCCCCGCGGTGCCATAATGCACCTTGGTCCCTTCCAGATGCAGATCGTACTTCGCCTCGCGGCCGTGCAGCGTGATCCCGCGCGCCGCCTTGGCCAGCATGTCCTCGACCAGCGCGCGCGGAAACCGGATGCGGCCGTCGTCGCCCAGGATCGCCCCGGCCCCGGTCAGGATTTCCACCCCCGATTTCGGCGCGTTGGCGAAGCCGATCACCTCCAGCGCCTCCAGCGCCGCGGCGTGAATCCGCGCCATCCCCTCGGGTGTCAGCGGCTTGTACTGCCCACCCGACATGCCCGCCCGCACCGGGCGCAATCCTTCGGCAAGCGGCGCCGATCGCACCGCCACCCGGTTCGCCCGTCCACCCGCCCGACGATTGCGCGTCGGCGCACAGCCTTCCTCGATCACGTCCATCGCCTACCCCATTCTTCCTGGTCGAAATACTCTCGGGGGGTGCGGGGGGCAGACGGCCCCCCGGCGCCCGTCACATCCGCACCCGCTCTGCCTTCGGGTCATACATCGGCGTCAGCGACGCCACCGCCGCCACCCGCCGCCCGGCAATCTCGATCTCGTAGGCCGAGCCCAGCACTTCGGCCGCGCTTTCACCCCGGCAGGGCACATAGCCCAGCCCGACCGCGCCGCCCAAGGCGTGCCCGTAATTGGCCGAGGTGATGATCGACACGATCTTGCCATCCCGCACCAGTGCCTCGTTGTGGAACAGCATCGGCTCGGGGTCGGTCAGCCGGAACTGCACCAGCCGCCGGTCCAGCCCGGCCTCGCGTTTGCGCAGCACCGCGTCGCGGCCGATGAATTCGCCCTTGCCGGTCTTGACCGCAAAGCCAAGCCCCGCCTCCAGCACGTGATCCTCGTCGGTGATGTCATGGCCGAAGTGGCGGAAGGCCTTCTCGATCCGGCAGCTGTCAAGCGCGTGCAGCCCGCAGAGCGTCAGGCCCATATCCGCGCCCGCCTCGGCCAGCGCCTCGAACACATGCGCCGCCTGATCGGAAGAGACGTAAAGCTCCCACCCCAGCTCGCCGACATAGGTCACGCGATGGGCGCGGGCGAGGCCCATACCCACCTCGATCTCGCGCGCCGTGCCGAAGGAATGCGCGGCATTGCTCAGGTCGTCCGGGCTGACCCGCGCCATCAGATCGCGCGCCTTCGGCCCCATGACGCACAGCACCGCCTCGGCCGCCGTCACATCGGTGATGACGACGAATTCATCCGCCAGATGCTTGCGCAGCCAGGCCAGATCGCGCCGCAGCGTCGCCCCCGGCACGACGAGGAAATAGGCGGTCTCGGAAAGCCGGGTGACCGTCAGGTCGCTCTCGATGCCGCCGCGCGCGTTCAGCATCTGGGTGTAGACGATGCGCCCCACGTCCACGTCCATCTCGTTGGCGCAAAGCCGTTGCAGGAAATCGCAGGCGTCGGGCCCCTCAACCCGGATCTTGCCAAAGCTGGTCATGTCAAAGAGTCCGACACCGGTGCGCACCGCCATGTGCTCGGCCTTCTGGTTCTGAAACCAGTTCTGCCGGCCCCAGTCATAGCAATATTCCCGCGCCTGCCCCGGCGCGGCGAACCAGTTCGCCCGCTCCCACCCCGCGACCTCGCCGAAGACTGCGCCACGGTCGGCCAGATGCTGATGCAGGGGCGAGCGGCGCACGCCGCGCGCGGTTTCCACCTGCCGGTAGGGCCAGTGGTCGGCGTAAAGCAGGCCCAGCGTCTCGGTCACCCGCTCTTTCAGGTATTTGCGGTTGCGCTGGAACGGCTGGGCGCGGCGGATATCCACCTCCCACAGGTCGAACGGCGGCTCGCCATCCTCCAGCCATTGCGCCAACGCCATCCCGGCGCCGCCTGACGACACGATGCCGATCGAGTTGTACCCGGCCGCGATCCAGTAGCCCTTCAGCTCCGGCGCCTCGCCGAGGTAATACCGATCGTCCGGCGTGAAGCTTTCCGGCCCGTTGAAGAAGGTGTGAATCCCCGCCGTCTCGAACATCGGCATCCGCTTCATCGCGGCTTCGAGGATCGGCTGGAAATGGTCGAAATCCTCGGGCAGGCTGTCGAAGCAGAAATCCTCCGCAATCCCCGCCATGCCCCAGGGCTTCGCCTTCGGCTCGAAGGCGCCCAGCATCATCTTGCCGGCGTCGGATTTGTAATAGGCGCATTCGTCGGGCACCCGCAGCACCGGCAGGTGGCCCAGGCCCTCGATCGGTTCCGTCACCAGATAGAAATGCTCGCAGGCGTGCAGCGGCAGCGTCACGCCCGAGGCCGCCGCCAGATCGCGCCCCCACATGCCGCCGCAGTTGATGACGATATCGGCCGCGATATGGCCGCGCCCCTCGACGCTTTCCCAATCCACCCCGGTCACTTTCGCGCCGTTGTCAGTGACGCGCAGCACCTTCACCCCCTCGGCGATCTGCGCGCCACGCATCCGCGCGCCCTTGGCCAGCGCCATCGCGATATTGGCCGGGTCGCACTGGCCATCCAGCGGCAGATGCACCGCGCCCACGACATCGCCGACCTCGATATGCGGATACATCCGCTTCACCTCGGCCGGGCTGATCTCGCTGACATCCACGTCGAAGGCGCGCGCCAGCGTGGCCTGCCGCAACAACTCCTCATGCCGGTCCTTGGTCAGCGCGACCGAGATCGAGCCGACCTGCCGCATCCCGGTTTCCACCCCAGTCTCGGCGGCCAGCTTCACGTAGAGGTCGGCGGAATACTTCGCCAGCCGGGTCATGTTCTGCGAGCCGCGCAACTGCCCGATCAGCCCCGCCGCGTGCCAGGTGGTGCCGCAGGTCAACTGCTTGCGTTCCAGCAGCACCACGTCCTTCCAGCCAAGCTTGGCGAGGTGGTAGGCCAGCGAGCAGCCGGAAATGCCGCCGCCGATGATCACGGCGCAGGCTTTGGCGGGAAGGGTCATGGATTGGGCTCCGGGGGAACAAGGACAAGCTTGCCGGGATAGCGCCCGGCGGCCAGATCGGCCTGCGCGGCGGCAATGTCGCGCAGCGGGTAGGTTTTCGACACCACGGGGCGCAGCCGCGCGGTGTTGATGATGGTCACAAGGCCCGCAAAGACCTCGCGCGGCTGGTGGGTGGCGCCGTAGATCGTCAGGTCGTTCAGGTAGATCGTGCGCAGGTCGCCCTGCACCAGCGGGCCGCCCGCGGCGCCCGAGGTGGCATAGCGCCCGCCGGGCACCAGCGCTTCCAGCCGGTCGGCCCAGCCGTCGCCGCCGACCACGTCGATCACCACGTCAAAGCGGCGCGCGGGCGGCGGATCGGCGCGGTCCAGCACCCGGGCCCCCGCCGCGCGTACCGCCTGCGCCTTGGTCAGGCTGCATTGCCCCGTCACCTCGGCGCCGCGCAGCAGCGCCAGTTGCACCGCCGCCAACCCGACCCCGCCCGAGGCGCCGGTAACCAGCACGCGTTCCCCCACCGCCACCCGCGCGCGGGTCAGCAGGTTGTGCGCGGTGCCATAGGCGCAGGGCATCGCGCCGATTTCCACATCCGATAGCGCCGAGGCGCTGACATCGTGCAGATGCCGCGCGGGCACCACGCAGTATTGCGCGAAGGCGCCATCGTATTCCGAGCCGATGGCGACGAAATGCAGCGGGTTGGCCCCGGTCGGCTCGCCCTGATTGGTCGGGCAGATCACCCGCGCGCCGGGCGCCAACCCCTCCACCCCCGCCCCCAGGGCTACCACCCGGCCGCAAAGGTCCGACCCCTGGATGCGCGGAAAGGCAATCTCGCCCGCCCAGCCCGCGCGCCCCTCGCCCTTGCCGTACCAGCCCAGCCGGGTGTTGACGTCGGTCGCGTTGACGCCCGCCGCCAGCACGCGCACCAGCACCTCGCCCGGCCCCGGGCGCGGCACCGGCAGATCGTCGCGCCACACCAGCATGTCGGGCCCGCCGTGGCCGACAAGCTGCACACCCGACATGACGGCAGGCTGGCTCACGCCCGGATCCTTTCGTTCTTCGCGTCCCACGGCGCACCCTCCAGCACGGTCGCCGGCCGACGCGATCCGAACACCTCAACCTCCAGCCGGGTGCCGGGCACCGCCAGATCGGCCTTCACCATGCCCAGCGCCAGACAGCGGCCGACGCGGAAGCCCCAGCCGCCCGAGGTGGTTTCCCCCACCACCCGGCCGTCATGCCAGAGGGTCGACATGTAGGGCGGATCGGTATCGCCCGGCAGCACGTCCAACACCACGAAGCTCTTGCTGACCCCCGCCTGCTTTTCCGCCGCCAGCGCCGCCTTGCCGCGGAAATCCGGCTTCGACCAGTCCACGAACCGCTCCAGCCCGCCCTGCAGCACGGTGTAATCGGTGGAAAGGTCGCCCTTCCACGCCCGGTAGCCCTTCTCGATCCGCAGGCTGTCCAGCGCGAACATGCCGAAGGGTTTCAGCCCATGCACCTCGCCCGCGTCCATCACGGTGTCATAGACCGCCTGCGTGTGCGCGGTCAGCGAGTGAACCTCCCACCCCAGTTCCCCGGCGAAGGACACCCGCATCAGCATCACCTCGGCCCCCGCCAGCTGCGCCTGCTGCCAGGTCAGCCACGGCTTCGTCAGGTCGGCATCAGCCACCGCGGCAAGGATGTCACGCGCGGCCGGGCCGGTGAGGATCTGGCAGGACCAGTCGTCGGTCTCGTCGACGAGGCTCAGCCCCGGATCGAGATGTTTCACCAGCCAGTCGCGATCATGCGCCTGCGCGGTGGCGGCGGTGATCAGCCACAGCTCATCCTCCGCCAGCCGGCACAGCGACATTTCGGTGACGATCCGCCCCTTGTCGTCGGCGAAATAGCCCAAGCCAAGCCGCCCCACCGGCGGCACCTTGCCGGTGATCTGGCGCGAGAGCCACTCGGCCGCCCCCGGCCCCGACAGCCGGAACCGCGAGAAGCCCGGCAGGTCGAGAATACCCGCCGCATCCCGCACCGCTGCGCATTCCGCCTGCACCGCGCCGAACCACGGGCCTTCCCTGTCCCAGGTCCGCTGCGCCGCCTCTGACGTGTCATCGCCCGGCCGGGCATACCACAGCGCACGTTCCCAGCCGTTATAGGCGCCATAGACCGCGCCCAGCGCCTTGGTGCGCCGATGCACCGCCGACAGCTTCCGGTCGCGCCCGGCGGGCCATGCGTGATGCGGGAAGCCGATGGCGTATTCGTGGCCGTAGACCTCCATCCCCTTGGCGACGCAGTAGCTTTGGTCCTCGAACCCGGTGAAGCGGCGCGGGTCGCAGGACCACATGTCCCATTCCGTGGCGCCCTCCGTCACCCATTCCGCCAGCACCTTGCCCGCGCCGCCCGCCTGACAGATGCCGAAGGTGAAGACGCAAGCCTCGAACGCATTCGGAACGCCGGGCATCGGCCCGATCAGCGGGTTGCCATCCGGCGCATAGGGGATCGGGCCGTTGATCACCTTGGTCAGGTTGGCCTTTTCCAGCAGCGGCACGCGCGCCATCGCATCGGCGATATGCCACTCCAGCCGCTCCAGATCGTCGGGGAACAGCTGAAAGCTGAAATCCTGCGGGAAGGGATCATCCGGCGTCGCCCAATGCGCCCGGCAGTTGCCCTCGTAGGGGCCAAGGTTGAAGCCGTTCTTTTCCTGCCGCAGGTAGTAGCTGGAATCGACGTCGCGCAGCAGCGGCAGCTTGTGCCCGACCTCGGCCGACCATTGGGCCAGTTCCGGGATGGTGTCGAACAGCATGTACTGATGGCTCATCACCATCATCGGCACCTCGCGGCCGAACAACTTCCCCACCTCGCGGGCATAGTAACCGGCCGCGTTCACCACGATCTCGGCCCGCACCTCGCCCTTCGGCGTCACCACCACCCATTCGCCGTTTTCGCGCCGGACGCCGGTCACCGGGCAGAACCGCTCGATCCGCGCGCCCATCTGGCGCGCACCCTTGGCCAGCGCCTGCGTCAGCTGCGCCGGGTCGATATCGCCATCGTAGGGGTCGTAAAGCGCGCCCGTCAGGTCGTGCGTCTCGAGGAACGGGTATTTCGCCGCGATCTCGCCGGGGGTCAGCACCTCAAGCTCCATGCCCTGATAGCGGCCCATGCCCTTCACCCGCTCGAACTCCATCAGCCGCTCGCGGGTGTGGCCCAGCCGCACCGAGCCCGTCACGTGGTAGTTCATCGGGTAATCCACCTCGGCCCCCAGGCCGCGATAGAGCTGCGCCGAATAGCGCTGCATGTTCATGATCGACCAGCTTGAGGAGAAGGTCGGCACGTTGCCCGCCGCGTGCCAGGTGCTGCCCGCGGTCAGTTCGTTCTTCTCCAGCAGCAGCGCATCCGTCCACCCCGCCTTCGCCAGATGGTAAAGCGCCGAGGCGCCGACGGCCCCGCCCCCGATGATGACCACCCGCGCCTGTGTCGGAAACCCGCTCATGCCACATCCCCCTGCTTCGGGGTGAGTATCCGGCGGCGCGCGGGCGCTTTCAATTGATCCCGCACCGGGATATTGATCGGAAAATCCGATCAGGACGCGATCATGCCGAATTCGCAGCTTCTCGACCGCTCTCGCGCCGTGCTGGCGGTGATCGACGTGCAGCCCGCCTTCGTGGATAAACTGGCGCTGGCCGACCGCGCGCCGCTGGTCGCCCGCATCGCCTGGCTGATGCGGGTGGCGCGGGCGATGGACATTCCGATGCTGGCGATGGGCGAGGATCTGGCCGGCAACGGCCCGCCGGTGGCCGAGGTGCTGGCGGAACTGCCGCCGGGCTGCCCGGTGCATGACAAGCGCGTCTTTGGCCTTGCCGGGCAGCCCGACATCCTTGCCGCGCTGCGCGCCACCGGGCGCGATCAGCCGGTGCTGGTCGGCCTTGAAACCGACGTCTGCGTGGCGCAATCGGCGCTGGGGCTGCTGGCCGAAGGCTTCGGCGTTACCGTGGTCAGCGATGCCACCGGCGCGCCGGGCGCCTGCCGCGCGGCGGGCCTTGCCCGCATCGCGGCAGCGGGCGCCTCCGTGCTGACGGTGAAATCGGTCTATTACGACTGGCTGCGCGATCTGGAGACGCTGGCCGCGATCAAGCCCCGGATCGGCGCAGCGCTGCCCCCCGGTCTGACGCTCTGACGATGCAGATCGAGCTTCTGGATACCTTCCTCGACCTCGTGGAAACCCGCAGCTTTCACCGCACCGCCGACCGGCTGGGGGTGACGCAATCCACCGTATCCGGCCGGGTAATGGCGCTGGAAACCGCCCTGGGCCGCAAACTTTTTACCCGCTCGCGCACCGGTACACTGCTGACCACCGAGGGGCTGAAGTTCGAACCCCATGCCCGCAGCCTGCGCCGCGAATGGACGGAAACGTTGCGCGCGGTGCAATCGACCGCCACCACCGCGCTCAGCCTGCGGATCGGGATGCAGCAGGATGTGGCGGCGCTGCACCTTGGTGACTGGGTCGCGGCATTCCGGCAGGCGCTGCCGCAGACCGCGTTCTATATCGAGCCGGACTATTCCACCCAGATCTGCACCGACATCGTGCTGGGTGCGCTGGACCTTGGCGTGATCTTCACCCCCCGCGCCCAGCCCGATCTGCATTTCGAGATGCTGGGCGAGTTGAGCTACCGTCTGGTGTCAACCGACACCGACCACCGCGCCGGGTTGCGCCCGGAAACCCATATCCGCACCGAATACTCGCCCGCCTTCGCGCGCCTGCACGATCAGGCGCTACCCGGCTTCACCGAAACCCCGGTGTCGAGCGGGCAGAGCGCGGCGGTCGCCGACCTGCTGACGGCAATGGGCGGCTCGGCCTTCATGCTGGCCGAAACGGCGGCCGGGCTGGTCACCGAGGGGCGGGCCGCGCTGGTCGCCGACGTGCCGCCGATCACGCAGCCGGTCTATGCCGTGGTGCATGTCCGCAACCGACCGGGCCATGTCCACCGCCGCCTGCTGGCGATCCTGCGCGACCGCTTCACGCGACGGTAGGGCGGTTTCCTGTCGGTGTGAAATCGGTTCGGAAGCGGTGTCAAATCGGTATCCAGATTTTCATTTTTTACCAAAGCCTTGCGCGCCATTGCTCCGGCGCCTTAGACCACCGTGCGCAGCCGGTATCCGGGCGCATAGGCCAGCCGGACAGAGGTGATCGGCTGATCCCCGGCCCAGGTCGTGCGTTCGGTGACGAACAGCGCGGCCCCCGGCGCAACGCCCAGCAGCGCGGCCTCGTCCGGCGTGGCACTTTCGGCGGAAAAGGCAATATCACCATAGGTATAGGCGACGGTCTTCACCAGCCATTCGTTGAGGCTGGTCGCCTGCATGTCGGGCGGCAGCCCCTCTGGCAGCACCGCGGGGTTGAGCCAGCGATCCTCATACAGGAAGGGCTTGCCATCGGCAAAGTGCAGCGTGCGCACCTCCAGCAGCCGCGCGCCGGGCGCAAGGCCAAGCCGCGCCGCCACCGCCAGCGGCGGCACGGCCTCGGCCTGCTCCAAGAGGCGGAAGGAATGCCGCTGCCCCCGCCCCTCAACCTCAAGTCTTATAACGGGAATTTCGAACGTGGCCCGGCGCGCCGGATACATCGCCACCCGCGTTCCGGCCTTGCGCCGCCGCTCCAGCACGCCCGCCCCGGCCAGTTCGCGCAGCGCCCGGTTGACCGTCGCGCGGGCGCAGCCGAACTCGGCGGCAAGCTGTTCCTCGGTCGGGATGATCGCGCCCGGCGGCCAGTCGCGCCGACTGATGCGGCGCAACACCTCAGCCCGAATCTCCTCCCAGCCCTGCGGCGTGCTCACAGCCGCACCCTCAACCGCGCGAGGGTGGCGCGGTAGCGGCCGGTCAGCGTGTCGTGGTGCAGGTGGCGGCCCTCGTGCACAAGATGGCGCCCGGCCGACCAGACCTCGGCCACCATGCGGTCGTCACCCGCGAACAGCCAGGCGTCGAGCAGGTCATCGCCCCGCCGCCCGTCAAGGTCGACATGCGCCACGTCAAGCGCCACGAGATCGGCCCACATCCCCGGTGCGATCGCGCCCGCGGCCCGCCCACCGGCCTGTGCGCCGCCCTGTACCGCCCCCTCGTAAAGCACGCGCCCGGTTGACTTTTCCGCCGTCGCCAGCAGCGCCCGGCCACGATCGCGCAGACGTTGCGAATATTCCAGGCTGCGCAGTTCCTCGGCCAGCGCGATGCGGATGTTGCTGTCCGATCCGATGCCGAACCGGCCACCGGCGGCAAGATAGCGCACACCGTCAAAGATGCCGTCGCCCAGACTCGCCTCGGTGATCGGGCAAAGCCCGGCGACCGCCCCCGTGGCGGCTAGGCCCGTGGTTTCGGCGGGCGTCATCTGGGTGCAGTGGATCAGGCACCAGCGCGGATCAACGGCGGCATTCGCCAGCAACCACGCTGTCGGCCGGGCGCCATAGGCGGCGGAAACTTCTTCAACTTCAGCGGCTTGCTCGGCAAGGTGAAGGTGAATGGGGGCACCGGGGCGCATCCGGGCGGCCTCGGCCAGCCCGTCACGGCTGACGGCGCGCAGCGAATGCGGCGCAAGGCCCAGGACGGCATCGCCGGGCAGACTGGCCACGGCGGCCTCGGCACCCTGAAGAAGGGCCGCGAATGCGTTGATATCGTTTCCGAACCGCGCCTGCCCCGGCCCGAGCGCGCGGCCGTCGCAGCCGCCCTGCTGATAGAGCACCGGCAGCAGCGTCAGGCCGATCCCGGTCTCTGCGGCCGCATTAACGATCCGCTCAGACATTTCGGCGATGCTGGCATAGGCGCCGCCGCCCGGCTGGTGATGCAGATAATGAAACTCGGCCACCGCCGCGTAACCCGCCTCCAGCATCTCCATCTGCACGAAGGCGGCGATGGCCTCGACGTCCTCGGGCGTCAGCCGGTCGAGGAAGCGGTACATCAGCTGCCGCCAGGTCCAGAAACTGTCCTTCGGGTCGCGCCCGCGCCGCTCGGTCAGCCCGGCCATCGCGCGCTGGAAGGCGTGGGAGTGCAGGTTCACCGGCGCGGGCAGCAGCACCGCGACCCGGTTGCCCACCGGCGCCGCGTTCGGCGTCACGGCGGTAATGCGGCCCTCGGCGAGTTCCACCACGACATTCTCCGCCCAGCCCGAGGGGAGCAGCGCCTGATCGGCATGAAGAACGGTGCGCATCGGGGACTCCGCTTGACAGGGGTTATTATGTGCAGACATAATACACAAACATGCAGACATAAGGCAAGCCTCATGGCAATGATTCTCGGCAATGCGACGCTGGCGACGATGGAGGGCGGCTATGGCCTGATCGACGGCGGCGCCGTCGTCATCGAGGGCGACCGCATCCTCTGGGCCGGGCCCGAAGCGGCGATGCCCGCAACCACAGGCGAGCGGCGCGACCTTGGCGGGCGGCTGCTGACCCCCGCGCTGATCGACTGCCACACCCATGCGGTCTTCGGCGGCCAACGCGCCCGCGAGTTCGAGATGCGGCTGAATGGCGCCAGCTATGAAGAAGTGGCGCGCGCCGGGGGCGGCATCGTCTCGACCGTCGCCGCCACCCGCGCGGCATCCGAAGATGCGCTGCTGGCGCAGGCCCTGCCGCGCATCGACCAGATGCTGGCTGAGGGGGTCGGCACTATCGAGGTGAAATCAGGCTATGGCCTTGATGTTGAAACGGAACTGCGGATGCTGCGGGTGGCGCGGCGGATCCCGACGCTGCGCGATGTGACGGTGGTGACCAGCTTTCTGGGCGCCCATGCGGTGCCGCCCGAATACAAGGGCCGGTCGAGCGATTACCTGGCCGAGCAGGCGATCCCCGCCCTGCGCGCCGCCCATGCCGAGGGGCTGGTGGATGCGGTTGACGGCTTCTGCGAGGGCATCGCCTTTGCCCCCGCCCAGATCGCGCGGGTGTTCGATGCGGCAAAGGCGCTTGGCCTGCCGGTCAAGCTGCACGCCGAGCAGCTTTCCGATCTTGGCGGCGCGGCGCTGGCGGCGGGCTACGGCGCGCTGTCGGCCGACCATCTGGAATACCTTGACGCGGCCGGGGCGCTGGCGATGGCCGCCGCCGGAACGGTTGCCGTGATCCTGCCCGGCGCCTTCTACACGCTGCGCGAAACGAAACTGCCGCCCATCGACCTGTTGCGGGTGGCGGGCGTGCCGATGGCGGTGGCGACCGATTGCAACCCCGGCACGGCGCCGATGACCTCGATCACCCTTGCGATGAACATGGCCTGCACCCTGTTCCGCATGACCCCGGAGGAGGCGCTGCTGGGCACCACCGCCCACGCCGCCCGCGCCCTTGGCCTGACCGATCGCGGCCGCATCGCCCCCGGCCTGCGCGCCGATCTGGCCGTGTGGCAGGCCGGGCACCCCGCCGAACTCGCCTATCGCATCGGCCCCACCCCGCTTCATTCCCGCATCATCGGAGGCCGCCTTGACGCCTGAAACCCTGACCCCCGGCGCCACGCCACTGGCCCAGCTTGAACGCCTGTGGCGCAGCGGCGCCCCCGCCCGGCTGGACCGCGCCTGCAGACCGCAGGTGGAGGCCGCCGCCGCCACCATCGCCGCCGCCGCCGCGGGCGGAACGGCCGTCTACGGCGTCAACACCGGCTTCGGCAAACTGGCCTCGCTGAAGATCGCTGCCAAGGACACCGCCACACTGCAACGCAACCTGATCCTCAGCCATTGCTGCGGCGTCGGCGCGCCCTGCCCGACCGAGGTCACCCGGCTGATGATGGCGCTGAAGCTCCTGAGCCTCGGCCGCGGCGCCTCGGGCGTGCGCTGGGATCTGATCGAACTGCTTGAGCAAATGCTGGCCCTTGGCGTCACCCCCGTGGTGCCCGCCCAAGGCTCCGTTGGCGCCTCCGGCGACCTCGCCCCCCTTGCCCACATGACAGCCGTGCTGATCGGCGCGGGCGAGGCCGAGGTGGCGGGGCACATCCTGCCGGGCGCCGAGGCGCTGGCCAGCGTCGGCCTTTCCCCGATCCCGCTTGGCCCCAAGGAGGGGCTCGCCTTCATCAACGGCACCCAGTTTTCCACCGCCTGGGCGCTGGTCGGCCTGTTCGGCGCCTGGAACGCGGCGCAATCCGCGCTCGTCACCTCGGCGCTTTCCACCGACGCCATCATGGGCTCCACCGCGCCGCTGCAACCCGAGATCCACAGCCTGCGCGGCCATGCCGGGCAGATCGAGGCCGCCGCCACGATGCGCGCCCTGCTCGACGGCTCGGAAATCCGCGAAAGCCACCGCGAGGGCGACACCCGTGTGCAGGACCCCTACTGCATCCGCTGCCAGCCGCAAGTGACCGGCGCCGCGATGGATGTGCTGCGCATGGCCGCCCGCACACTGGAGATTGAGGCGAACGCCGCCACCGACAACCCGCTGGTGCTGACCGGCGCGGGGCTGATCGTCTCGGGCGGCAACTTCCACGCCGAGCCGGTGGGCTTTGCCGCCGACATGACCGCGCTGGCGATCAGCGAAATCGGCGCCATCGCGCAGCGCCGGGTGGCCCTGATGGTGGACCCCACGCTCAGCTTCGATCTGCCGCCGTTCCTGACCCCCGCGCCCGGCCTCAACTCCGGCCTGATGATCGCCGAGGTGACGACCGCCGCCTTGATGAGCGAGAACAAGCACCTCGCCCACCCGACAGTGACCGACAGCACCCCCACCTCCGCCAATCAGGAGGATCACGTCAGCATGGCCGCCCACGGCGCCCGCCGCCTGAGCCCGATGGTGGCGAACCTCAACGTCATTCTGGGGGTCGAGGCGCTCTGCGCCGCGCAGGGCGTCGAATTCCGCGCGCCCCTGCAAACCTCGGCCCCGCTCGCCCGCGTCGTTACGCGGCTGCGCGCGGATGTCGCCGGCATGGCCGAGGATCGCTACCTCGCCCCCGACCTCGCCACCGCCGCCCGCCTGATCGCCGCAGGCGACCTCGCCCGCGCCGCCGACCTGCCCCTTCCCACGCTCTGAGGATCGCCATGACCGAGAACCCCCGCCACAACCTGCGCGACGTCTTCCCGCCGACCGGCACCACGATCACCGCCAAAAGCTGGCTGACCGAGGCGCCGATGCGGATGCTGATGAACAACCTGCACCCCGACGTGGCGGAAAACCCGCATGAACTGGTGGTTTACGGCGGCATCGGCCGCGCCGCGCGGACCTGGGAGGATTTCGACAAGATCGTCGCCACGCTGAAAACGCTGGAGGATGACGAAACCCTGCTGGTGCAATCGGGCAAGCCGGTCGGCGTCTTCCGCACCCACAAGGACGCGCCCCGCGTGCTGATCGCCAACTCCAACCTCGTGCCGCACTGGGCGACCTGGGACCATTTCAACGAGTTGGACAAGAAGGGTCTGGCGATGTACGGCCAGATGACCGCCGGGTCGTGGATTTACATCGGCACCCAGGGCATCGTGCAGGGCACCTATGAAACCTTCGCCGAGGCGGGGCGGCAGCACTATTCGGGCAACCTGACCGGCAAGTGGATCCTCACCGGCGGCCTCGGCGGCATGGGCGGCGCGCAGCCGCTGGCGGCGGTAATGGCGGGCGCCTGCTGCCTTGCCGTGGAATGCGACGAGACCCGGATCGACTTCCGCATCCGCACCCGCTACCTCGACGCCAAGGCGCATTCGCTTGACGACGCGCTGGCCCTGATCGCCGAATGGACGGCGGCGGGCGAGGCGAAATCGGTGGGCCTCGTCGGCAACGCCGCCGCGATCTTCCCGGAACTTTACGCCCGCATGAAGGCTGGCGGCATGCGCCCCGACATCGTCACCGATCAGACCTCGGCCCACGATCCGCTGCATGGCTACCTGCCGCTCGGCTGGACCGTCGGTGAATGGCGCGCGAAGCAGGAAACCGAGCCGAAGGCGGTGGAAAAGGCTGCCCGCGCCAGCATGAAGACCCATGTCGCCGCGATGGTCGATTTCTGGAATGCGGGCGTGCCCACGCTCGACTACGGCAACAACATCCGGCAAGTCGCGCAGGATGAGGGGCTGGAAAACGCCTTCGCCTTCCCCGGCTTCGTGCCCGCCTATATCCGCCCGCTGTTCTGCCGCGGTGTCGGCCCGTTCCGCTGGGCCGCCCTCTCCGGCGACCCGGAGGATATCTACAAGACCGACGCTGCGATGAAGCGGCTCTTTCCCGACAACGCCCACCTGCACCGCTGGCTCGACATGGCGCGCGAACGCATCGCCTTCCAGGGCCTGCCCGCCCGCATCTGCTGGATCGGCCTTGGTGAGCGGCACAAGGCGGGCCTGATGTTCAACGAGATGGTGCGCAAGGGCGAACTCAAGGCCCCGGTGGTGATCGGCCGCGACCACCTCGACAGCGGCTCCGTCGCCTCGCCCAACCGCGAAACCGAGGCGATGCGCGACGGCTCGGACGCCGTGTCCGACTGGCCGCTGCTGAACGCGCTCCTCAACTGCGCCAGCGGGGCCACCTGGGTCAGCCTGCACCACGGCGGCGGCGTCGGCATGGGGTTCAGCCAGCATTCCGGCATGGTGATCTGTGCCGACGGCACCGAAGACGCCGCGCGGCGGCTGCAGAACGTGCTCTGGAACGACCCCGCCACCGGCGTTATGCGCCACGCCGACGCGGGCTACCCGATCGCGCTCGACTGCGCCCGCGATCACGGCTTGCGCCTGCCCGGCATCCTGGGAAACTGAGCCTTCGCCATTCTTCTTGGCGAAAATACTCCACGGGGGTGCGGGGGAGTGAAACCCCCGCCTCTGCCGCGATCGGTTTGCATCGACGCTGGAACCGCCTCAGGCTACCGGCGTCAACAGGATCGCCGCGACGCGCCAACCGCCGTCGGCGTTGCGAAACAGGCCCGACCACTTGATCGTGACCTCCTGCGCCACTTCGCCGGGCGGGGCGAAGGTGAAATGCACCGGCACATGCAACAACGCCACCTCGGGCGCCACGTCGATCACCGTCACCGCGTCAAACTCCGGCACCAGCGACCAGGTGCCGCGCCAGTTCGACGCGAACCGCTCCATCGCCGCATCGCGGCCCCGGATCGTATGCCCCGTCGTCGTCACCCAAAGAAAATCCTCGCCCTCCAGCAACAGGGGCGTCAAAGCCGCCGCGTTCCGGCCATTCTGCGCCGATACAAAGGCGCGATAGGTCGCCGTTACACTGACCGCCGTCGCACTGAGTGGTTTACCCATCATGCATCCTTCCAGGGTAATTCGCGCCGAATGTTGCACGCGCCGACCGGGCTGTCATCTCCCCGATGGCCCCAAAAATCGCCGCATCCCATACCGGCGCGCTCTGGTTCATTGCGGTCAGAAGGATTTTCACTTCTCGCCCACTGGCAAGCCGGCCCAGACGCCCCCCGCGAGCGCCTGAGACGGCGTCGCGGCGGGGGTTAAGATTCGGTCAAAGAAGATCGAAACCGTTTTATTTCAAAATATTAGGCAAGTGTTGCACCGTGCAACACCCCCCAATTTTCACCGCCAGTAGGGCTGCGACCAAGCCCGCCGTCCGGCGGCGTCGATCAGCGTCACCCGGAACCACGGCGAATTGCCCAACCGGTCCAGCGGCACCCGCGCCGTCGTCATCGAGTTGCCGTGCACCGCCTTCGCGCCCTGGCCGTAGCCCTGCACGATCACCGAGCGCACCGCCGAGCAATCGACATCGACGCCCTTCTTGTCGAAGCTGATCCCGCGCAGTTCCGGCCCCTGCGAGGAATAATAATGCCCCGCCTTCAGTGCGGCCAGCAGCGCCTCGGGTGTGTTTTCCTGCGCCTTCACCATCACCCAGCCGCCGAAATGGTCGGGCTCCGAAAAATGCGCGTCGTCGGTGGCGCAGAGGCTGAGGCGACGGCCCTCGGACAGCAGGAGGTCGGCGATGGCTGTGCCGTCGGCGCGATCGCAGCCCTCGGCGCAGCCGTGGTTGTAAATCTCCACCGCATGGGCGGCCGCGATGCTGCGCGCATCGGCCAGCGTCAGGCCCGACCATTGCGGATGCGCGATGGCGACGAAAGCCCCGGCTTCCACTGCCCGCGCCGCGATCTCGGGGCCGGTTTCCATACCCTCGACCGGGAAGAAATGCGGCGCGTTGCCGGGCGCGAAATCGGGCGGCAGGCCGACGGCAAGGATGTGCCACAGCTCGCCGTTCAGCGTCGCGCCGGAATGCAGCTCGGCGCCCAGAATCGTGGTGAAGCCGTTGCCGCGATAGGGCGTCGTGTCGGTGATCGGGTATTTGTAGAGGCCGATGAAATGGTCGGTCAGGGCCAGAAAATCATAACCCTCGGCGCGGTAGCGGCGGCAGACCTCTTCGGGCGCCAGCACGCCGTCGGAGTTGGTCGAGTGGGTGTGCAGATTGCCGCGCCAGAAGCGGCCGGGGGCGGTGAAGGCGTCAAGCGGGTCGGTCATGGCGGGCTCCTTTGGGAATGGTCGGGGGGCAGCTTCAGGCGACGCGCTCGCCCAGCACCCAGGTGGCGCGCACCACCGGTGTTTCGCCGACGCGGCGGATGCGGATCAAGTCAGCGCGCTGGCCGGGCGCGATGCGGCCACGGTCGGTCAGGCCCGCGGCGTCGGCCGGGGCGGCGGTGACGGTGGCGATGCCCTTTGGCAGGTCATCCCAAATCTCACCCAGCCGGAACGCCGCCGTCAGCAGCGCCGAAGGGACATAGTCCGACGACACGATGTCAAGATAGCCAAGCCGCGCCAGTTCCTCGGCCGCGACGTTGCCGGAGTGCGAGCCGCCCCGGATCAGGTTCGGCGCCCCCATCATCACGGCGATGCCGTGGGCGTGGCAGGCCCGCGCCGCCTCGACGGTGGTCGGAAACTCCGCCAGCCGGATGCCATAGGCGGCCGAGGTTGTCACATGATCCTCTGTGGTGTCGTCATGGCTGGCCAGCACCGCGCCCAGCCGCAGCGCCTCGGCGACGGCGGCGGCTTCGTGCATCTCGCCGAACTCGGCGCGCAGGGCCTTGAGGTTGGCGATATGGGCCTGGAATTCGGCCTCGCCATAGTTGCGCTTGCCCTGCATGTAGGCGCGCAGCTTGTCGACGTCGCGGAACTGGCGCTGGCCGGGGGTGTGGTCCATCAGGCTGACGATGCCGACCCGGTCCGCGGGCCCGAACTCGGTCAGTTCCTCCGCCAGCGTTTCGGAACAGACCTCGGCCCGCAGGTGCAGGAAGTGGCTGATCCGCAGCGCGCCCTGCGCCCGCAGTTCAAGGATTTCCGAGGCCAGCGGCCGGGCATAACGCTTGTAGCTGTTGTCGCGCTTGTGGATGGACCCCACGCGCAGCGCGTCGAAAACGGTGGTGATGCCGACCCCCGCCAGTTCGGCGTCATGCGCGAAGATGGCGGCGGCATGGGGCCAGTCGACCTTGGGCCGCGGCTCGATATGGCGTTCAAGGTTGTCGGTGTGCAGTTCGATCAGCCCCGGTGCGATCAGGTCGCCCGCGCAGTCGATCGCGCCCGGCGGCACCGCGGCGCCTTCCGCGATTTCGGCAATATGGCCATCGACGATGCGCAGGCTGCCCCGCAGCGTGCCCTGCGGCAGAATGAGCGTTGCATTGGCCAGAATCGTCTCAGACATGAGTGGTTCCTTGTTGATCCGCGCTGTATCGGGGGCCAGCGTCACAGGGCTGTGACGCAGGACTGAGAAAGAGGGGCGCATGACCGGATATGATCGCTACGCCATCTACTACGCCCCACTGCCGGGGGCACTGGCCGATTTTGCGGCCCGCTGGCTTGGCTGGGACGCCGCCACCGGGCGCGAGGTTGCGCACCCGGACGTGCCGGGCCTGCCGCGCGCCGTGGCCGGGTTGACCGAGACGCCGCGCAAATACGGCTTTCACGGCACAATCAAGCCGCCGTTCCGGCTCGCTGGCGGCGAGTCGGCCGAGAAGCTGCATCAGGCCGCGGCCGGGCTGGCGGCCCGGCTGGCACCGGTGACGCTGGACGGCCTTGCCTTGCACCGGCTGGGCGGGTTTCTGGCGCTGACACCGACGGGCGATGCCAGCGCCCTGGCGACACTCGCCGCTGAGGTCGTGACCGGGCTCGATGGCTTCCGCGCTGCGCCGGATGCCGCCGAAATCGCCCGCCGCCGCCCCGACCGGCTGAACCCGCGCCAGCGCGCGTTGCTGGACCGCTGGGGCTATCCCTACGTGCTGGAAGAGTTCCGCTTTCACCTGACGCTGACCGGCGACCTGCCGCCGGGCGAGGTCGAAGTGGTGGAAACCGCGCTGGCCCCGCTGGTCGCCCCGCTGCTGCCGCAGCCCTTCACGGTGGATCAGCTGTGCCTGTTCGGGCAGGCCGCCAACGGGCGTTTCCACATCCTGCACCGCTACACCCTTTCCGGCTGAAGCGCGGCGAGAAAGGCCGTGACGGCCTGATCCAGCGGGCCGTTGTTCTCGACCACCCGGATCGGGATGCCGTAGGGAATCTCGTAGCTCGCCCGCGCCAGACGCCGCGCGATATCGTCGCGGGTTTCGCGGCCGCGCGCGGCAAGGCGTTCGGCCAGAACCGGCACCGAGGCGGTGACATGGATCACGGCAAGGCTCGGATAGTCTTCCCAGGCGGTGCCCAGCATGGCGCGCGAGCCGTTGAAGATCACGTCGCGGCCCTGGCTCAGCGCGCGGTCGATCTCGACCGGGATGCCGTAGCACAGTCCATGCGCCTGCCAATCCAGCGCGAAGTCTCCGGCGGCCTTGCGGCGGGCGAATTCTTCCGGCGTGACGCCCTCGAAGGGCTCGCCGCCCGCCTCTTCCGGCCGGGTGATGACACGGCGCGCGACATGCAGACCCGGCCGCGCCATCCGCGCCGCCGCGATCAGCGTGTCCTTGCCCGCCCCCGATGGCCCCACCACCGCGAAGAGACGCCCGGCCATCACAGGCCCCCCCGCGCGCCGGGTCGGGCCAATTGCACATTGACACAGCCCCCCGCGGGCCGCAACATTGGCACAGAAGTCATTGATTTGCGGGCCCCGGTGCCTGCACGAAGGTGTTTGACGACGCGTCGGAAATTGATTTTTGGAGGCATGTCTTGGCCCAATTGATGATTATCAGCGAAACGGGAATGTTCCATTCCGCCTGCCGCTTTACCTTTTCCAACAGCGTGGTCTGGGCCGGGTTCAAGCCTAAGCAGCATCGCGCCCCGGCGGGCGCCGGTATCGTCGATACCTCCGACCGGACCGCATTCATCAACCACCAGATCACCTTCGACGTCGACGAAGGCCGGTTGCGCGGCGCGCTGACCACAGTCACGCGGGCCTATACCGGCGCGACCTATGTGCTGTCGGTGAAGGATTGCGTCAGCTTTTCGGCCGATATCGCGCGCAATACCGGGCTGGCGGTGCCGCCGGTCAATATCACGCCCTACGGGTTTCTGGAGATCCTCGCGGTCTGGAACAAATACGTCAGCAAGTCCTGACCGGGCCGTTGCCGTGACAGAACGACCGGCCGTCATCATGCGGCCTCGCCCGCGCCGGGCGTGAACAGGGACACATTCACCTCGCGATCGGCCACGCGGGCCCGTGCAGCCTCGTCATGGAAGATGCCGATGATCGCCGCGCCGCGCGCCTTGGCCTCTTCGATCAGGCTCAGCACGGTCTCGCGGTTCTTCGCGTCAAGGCTGGCGGTCGGCTCGTCCAGCAGCATCGCCGGGTAGTCATGCGCGAAGCCGCGCGCGATGTTCACCCGTTGCTGCTCGCCGCCCGAGAAGGTGGTGGGCGACAGCGACCACAGCCGTTCCGGGATCGCCAACCGGGTCAGCAGCGCCTCGGCCCGCGCCCGCGCCACGGCGGGATTGACGCCCAGCGTCAGAAGCGGCTCGGCCACCACATCGACCGTGGGCACCCGCGGCACCACGCGCAGGAACTGGCTGACATAGCCCAGCACCTCGCGCCGCAGCGCCAGGATCTCGCGCGGCTCGGCCTTCGCCACGTCCAGCGTGCCGACCCGGATGCTGCCCGACTGCGCCAGATAGTTGCCCCAGATCATCCGCATCAGCGTGGATTTCCCGGCGCCCGAGGCGCCGACCAGCGCCACGCATTCGCCGGGCGCCACCGTCAGATGCGCGCCCGCCATCACCGGAATCACCGCGCTGCCCTGATTGTGCAGGGTGAACGCCTTGTGCAAGTCCCTGATTTCGATCATCCGACGATCCCCTAAAGCCAATGCCGCCACTTGAAGAAGAAATACGTGCCCACCGCCGAAGCGACCATCAGCGCCAGCGCGATCGGATAACCCCAGGGGTCGGCCAGTTCCGGCATGTGGGCGAAGTTCATGCCGTAGATCGAGGCGATCAGCGTCGGCGGCAGGAACAGCACAGCCACCACCGACACGATCCGCACCGTTACGTTCTGCGCCAGATTGACCATGCCCAGCGTCGCATCGACCGCCAGCCCAACGCGCGACGACAGGAAATCGGCGTGAACCTCCAGCGCCTGCATGTCGCGCATCTGGCCCTTGACCACGGCGCCAAGCGCCTCGCCCTCGTGCCGCGCGGCAAGGGTCTGGCCGAAGTAGCTCAACGCCCGTTCCAGCGTCAGCAGGCACAGCCGCACCCGGCCCAGCAGATCGCCCTGCCGCCCGGTCTGTTCCAGCGCCTGTTGCAGCATCTCGGGCTTTTGCGCCGCGCCGCCGCCGAACACGTCGCGGGTGACGCGGTCAAGCGCGTGGCCGACCCCTTCAAGGATATCGGCCAGCCGCGCCACGATCTCTTCGGTCAGGCCCAGAAACACCCGTTCCGACGAGGCGCAGCCCGAGGTCGCCTTGTCGGCCCGCGTCGGATAGGTGTCGAACGGGCGCGGGGTGTGGTGGCGCACCGTCACCAGCCGCCCCGGCATCAGCATGAAGGTCACGGGCCCGGTGATCGGCGTGGCGCTGTCGGTCAGGCCGGGCAACACGACCGTCAGGTAATCCGCGCCATCCTCGCGATAAAGCCGGTTCGAAATCTCGATCTCTTCCATCTCGCTCAGCGTCGGCACGGCCAGCCCGAAGCGCGCGACCCGGGCGACCTCGTCCTCGGTCGGATGCAGAAGGTCGATCCAGAGCGCCGCGTCCAGCGACGCCCCGACGTCGAGGCGGATCAGCCCGTGACCGTTCTTTCCGAAAGCCTGAAGCATCGCGTCACACCTGCAAGACCGAGGACACCAGCAACTGCGTATAGGCATGTTGCGGGTCGTCCAGCACCTGGTCGGTCAGCCCGCTTTCGACCACGAGCCCCGACTTCATCACCATCAGCCGGTCGGCCAGCAGACGCACCACGGCAAGGTCATGCGTCACGATGATCGCCGACAAGCCCATCCGCCGCACCAGCCCGCGCAGAAGGTCCAGCAGCCGCGCCTGGACCGACACGTCCAGCCCGCCGGTCGGTTCGTCCATGAACACCAGCCGCGGCCCGGTGACAAGGTTGCGCGCGATCTGCAGCCGCTGCTGCATCCCGCCCGAGAAGGACGACGGCCGGTCGTCCACCCGATCCGCCGCAATCTCTACCCGGCCGAGCCAGTCGAGCGCGGTGGCGCGGATGCCGCCATAGTTGCGTGCGCCCACCGCCATCAGCCGCTCGCCGACGTTGCCGCCGGCGGAAACGCCCATGCGCAGCCCGTCGCGCGGGTTCTGGTGGACAAAGGCCCAATCGGTGCGGCCCAGCATCCGCCGTTCCGGCTCTGGCATGGTGACGGTGTCGCGCGAGCCATCGGCGCGGGTGTCGAAGATCACGCGGCCCGCGTCCGGCGCCAGATGCCCGGCGAGGCAGTTCAGCAGGGTCGATTTGCCCGACCCGCTTTCGCCGACGATGCCCATCACCTCGCCCGGCCACAGGTCGAACGACACATCGGCGCAACCGATCCGCGCGCCGTAGCGTTTGGTCAGCCCGCGAACCTGCAACAACGGTGTCATCCCTCAATCCCCTTCCCCGAATTTTCTTCGAAAATCCGTGCTTCAAATCTTCGCAGAAGATTTGTCCTGTTCGGCGCGCCGCGTGGCGCAATAGTCGGTGTCGGAACAGACGAACATCCGCCCGCCCGCATCATCCATGATCACCTCGTCCAGATAGCTTTCGGCCGAACCGCAGAGCGCGCAGGCGTGATCGGCCTTGGTCGGCTCGAATGGGTAATCCTCGAAATCCAGGCTCACCACCGTGGTGTAGGGCGGCAGCGCGTAAATCCGCTGCTCGCGCCCGGCGCCGAACAGCTGCAACGCCGCGCTGTCCGACAGTTTCGGGTTGTCGAACTTCGGGATCGGCGAGGGGTCCATGACGTAGCGCCCCTCCACCTTCACCGGATAGGCATAGGCGGTGGCGATGACCCCGTGCCGGGCGATATCCTCGTAAAGCTTCACATGCATCAGTCCGTAATCTTCCAGCGCATGCATCTTGCGGGTCTCGGTCTCGCGCGGTTCCAGAAACCGCAGAGGTTCCGGGATCGGCACCTGATAGACGAGGATCTGGCCCTCGTGCAGCGTGGTTTCCGGGATGCGGTGGCGGGTCTGGATCAGCGTCGCCTCGCCGGTATGCTCGGTCGTGGCCACCCCGGCGGTGCGCTGGAAGAACTTGCGGATCGACACCGCATTCGTGGTGTCGTCGGCGCCCTGGTCGATGACCTTCAGCACATCCTCTGGCGTCAGGCAGGCCGCCGTCACCTGCACCCCGCCGGTGCCCCAGCCGTAGGGCATCGGCATCTCGCGGCTGGCAAAGGGCACCTGATAGCCGGGGATCGCCACCGCCTTCAAGAGCGCGCGCCGGATCATCCGCTTGGTCTGCTCGTCGAGGTAGGCGAAGTTGTAGTCGTTCATTCCGCAGCCTCCCGCAGCGCCTCGGGCACCCCCGCGCGCAGCTTGCGCACCAGTTCAAGTTCGGACTGGAAGTCCACGTAATGCGGCAGTTTTATGTGCTCCAGAAACCCCGTCGCCTGAATGTTGTCGGCGTGGTAGAGCACGAATTCCTCGTCCTGCGCCGGCGCGCCGGAGTTGTCTTCACCCAGCTCCTTCCAGCGCAGCGCCCGGTCCACCAGCGCCATCGCGATCGCCTTGCGCTCGGTCTGGCCGAAGACGAGGCCATAGCCGCGGGTGAACTGCGCCGGTTCGGTTTTCGAGCCCTTGAACTGGTTCACCGTCTCGCATTCGGTCAGCGTGACCTCGCCGATCTCGACCGCAAAGCCGAGTTCCGGAATTTCCATTTCAACCGAACAGGTTCCGATCCGCAGCTCAGCTACAAAGGCGTGGTTGCGCGCATAGCCGCGCTGGGTCGAATAGGCCATCCCGAGGATGAAACCCTCGTCGCCCCGCGTGATGGATTGCAGCCTGAGCGCGCGGTCAGCGGGCAGTTCCAGCGGCTCGCGGGTCAGGTCGGGCGGCATGGCGTCAGATTGAGCTTCTTCCTCGATCATCCCGTCCTTGTTGAGGAATTCGGTGATATGCGGGGTCGGCTCGCGGCGCGGTTCGGCGACGGGGGCAACCGGCGCCTCACCCTCGGCCATCAGTTTGAAATCCAGCAGGCGATGGGTGTAGTCGAACGTCGGCCCCAACACCTGCCCGCCCGGCGCATCCTTGAAGGTGGCCGAGATCCGGCGATGGCAGGCCATCGCGCCGGTATCGAGCGGCTTGGAGGAGCCAAAGCGCGGCAAAGTGGTCCGATAGGCGCGGATCAGAAAGATCGCCTCGATCAGGTCGCCGCGCGCCTGCTTGATCGCCAGCGCGGCAAGGTCGGGATCGTAGAGCGAGCCTTCGGCCATCACCCGGTTCACCGCCAGCGCCATCTGCTCTCGGATTTGTGCCACTGAAAGCTCTGGCACCGCAGGATCGCCGCGCCGGTCCTCGGCCAGGAACGCGTGCGCATTCTCGATCGCCCGCTCGCCGCCCTTCACTGCGACATACATCAGAGCGCCTCCAGCTTGGTGGTGCGCGGCACCCCGGCCAGCCGGTCGCCGCAGCACAGGATCAGATCGAGCCCGAGCGGAAAGCGCCCGGCGTTCAACCGCGCGGCCTCGCCCCCCGGCAGGCGCAGCTGCGCCGCGTCGAGGATGCCGGGGCCGGTCAGCCGGTGGGTGGCGGGGGCAAGTGCCGCAACCTCGACGATCAGGGTGGCCGCGCGATCGGGGTATTCCGACGTGCCGATCGGGAAGCGGTCCAGCGGCGCCAGCCCGGCCCAGTCGCCCAACGCAAAGACCGCCCGCCCGGCCGCAACAAAGGGCGCGCCGGTGTGAAAGGTGATCCAGTCGCGCACCACGGGAAGGTCATGCGACGGCGCCAGATGCATCGGCGTCGTGGTATCAGCCAGCGTCAGCAGCACCACGCCCGCCGCCATTGAAAGCGGCGCGGGCGGCCGCGCGCCAGCCACGGGCTCCACCGTTCCCGGCCGCGCCATCGCGTTCAGCACGGCGCGGAACGCCCGTGCCGCCTCGGGTGCCGCCTCGGCAAAACCACCTTGCAAAGAGATCGCGTCCATCAATCTTCCCCCCGGACCAGCGTGAAGAAATCGACCCGCGTCGCGGCCGCCTTGGCCGCGCGGTGTTCGGCCTCGCGCGCCCGCTGCGCCCCCAGCGGCGCCAGCACACGCGCCCGTACCTCGGCCCGGCGCGGGCCCTGCAACAGCGCATCCAGCATCGCCGCCCGCCGCGCGTGATCCTTGTCGCGGCCCTGCACCGTGGCATGGCCGACCTCGCCCGTGGCCAACCGCAGCGAACAGCGCGTCACCGTCATCTCGCCCAGATTGAAGGGCGCGCCGGTGCCGCCCATCCGGCCCTGCACCATCACCGCGCCAACCTCGGGCGCGCGCAGCACCTCATGCGGCACAGCCTCATCCCACAGCGCGGCAAGCGCGGCGGGCCTGGCCTTGGCCAGCAGGCCCATCCAGCTTTTGCGATCTTCGGCAGCGATCATGCAGACACCTTGCGAAGTTGTCTAAGTTACTATACAACTAGACAACTCATTACTCCACCCGCCCGCGAGAGACAAGCGCCGGGCGAGTGAAATTTTGATGACGGGACGCCCCATGCCACGCTCTTCGCTGTGGAAATCCATCACCGAGACGCTGCGGGCCGAGATTGCGCGCGGCCACTACGGCCCCGGCGACAAGCTGCCGACCGAGGCGGAATTGGCCGCCCGCTTCGGCGTCAACCGCCATACCGTGCGGCGCGCGCTGGCCGAGCTTGCGGCGGGCGGGCTGGTCCATGCCCGGCGCGGCGCAGGGGTCTTTGTCGCGTTGAGGCCGGTCGACTATCCGCTTGGCCGCCGGGTGCGGTTTCACCAGACCCTCGCCGCCGCCGGGCAGATGGCCGCGCGCGAGATATTGCGGCTGGAAACCCGGCACGCCGACGCCCGCGAATGCGCCGAACTGGCGCTGCCCGAGGGGGCGCAGGTGCATGTGTACGAGGGCGTCTCGCTGGCCGACGGGGCGCCGGTGGCGCTGTTCAGCTCGGTCTTTCCGGCCGACCGGCTGCCCGACCTGCCTGCCGCGCTGGCGCGGACCCGTTCGGTGACGGTGGCGCTGGCGGCGGCGGGCGTGGCCGACTACACCCGCGCCTCGACCCGGATCACCGCGAAACTTGCCACCGCGACGCAGGCCGCCACCCTGCGGCTGCCCGAAGGCGCCCCGATCCTGCGCACCGAGGCGGTGAACGTCGATGCGGCGGGCCAGCCGGTGGAATTCGGGCGCACCTGGTTCGCAGGCGACCGCATCACCCTGACCGTCGCACCAGAGTGAGCCGTAGCCATCGGAATCGTAATATTCGTTGAATTTTGCCTGCTTCGCGGCGGATGTCATACCGGCGATACAGACATGGCTTATCCACAGGCAAAACAACCCTCCGAGCAGTGCGGTTTCCCAATGACGCTCCTGCCCCCCTTGCGCCTGACCGGCGCAACCGTATTGCGTGACGGCGAATTGCAGCGCCGCTCCATTGCCTTCGCCGAGGGCCGCATCACCACGGGCCCGCTGCCCGAGGTGGATCTGACCGGTTACTACGTGCTGCCCGGCATCATCGACCTGCACGGCGACAGCTTCGAGCGGCACATCGCGCCGCGCCCGTCGGCCTGCTTCCCGCTGGTCTCGGGTCTCGCCAGCGCCGACCGCGATGCGGCGGCGAACGGCATCACCACCGCGTTTTTCGCCCAGGGGTGGAGCTGGGAAGGCGGCGGCCACAGCCCGGCGCAGGCTGCCGCTGTCGCCGATGCGCTTGCCGCCGCCCGTCCGCGCATGACAACCGACATCCGCCTGCAAATCCGTTGTGAAACCCATCTGGTCGACTCGGGGGCCGAACTGCTGGCGCTGATCGAGCGGCACCGGCTAGGCTATGTGGTGTTCAACAACCATCTCGATCAGGCGCTGGAAATGCGGCGCGACGATCCGCATGGGTTCGCGCTGTGGGCGCGCAAGGTTGGCCGTTCGCCCGAGGATCACCTGACGGCGGTCGAACGCGCGCTCGCCCGCTCGCGCGAAGTGCCGCGCCACCTGTGCCGACTGGCCGAAGCATTCGACCAGCTGGGCGTGGTCTATGGCAGCCACGATGACCCCGACGGCGAAACCCGTGAACGCTTCTCGATGATCGGCGCGCGGATCGCCGAATTCCCGACCACCCGCAAGGCGGCGGCGGCGGCCAAGGCGATGATGAACCCGGTCGTGATGGGCGCGCCCAATGTGGTGCGGGGCGGCAGTCAGGCTGGCAATGTTCCGGCGATCGACATGATCCGGCAAGGGCTTTGCGATGCGCTGGTCTCGGATTACCACTTCCCCGCGCTGGCCGAGGCGGCCTGGACCCTGGTCGATACCGGCACGCTGAGCCTGCCGAAAGCCTGGGCGATGATCTCGACCGCCCCGGCCGAAATCCTGCGGATGCCCGACCGCGGCCAGCTTTCGCCGGGCAAGCGCGCCGACCTCGTGGTGGTCAACGCCGAAACGCGGGCCATCGAGGCGACCATCGCCGCCGGTCGGCTCAGCTATCTGTCGGGCGAGGCGGCGCGGCGCTTCCTGCGCCAGCCGCAGGCGCTGGGGATTGCCGCCGAATAGGTCGGCCTCACCCCTCGTATTTCTCCAGAAACGCCTCGGCGGGCAGCGCGCGGAAATCACCCAGCGCGGCGCGCAGGCGATCATGGCTCCAGTCCCACCAGGCCAGCGCGATCATCCGCGCGGCCACCGCTTCGGGATAGCGGTGCTTCAGCGGCACCGCGGGCACTCCGGCGACGATCAGATAGGGCGCCACGTCCTTGGTCACCACTGCCCCCGCCGCCACCACAGCGCCGTCGCCGATCGTCACCTCTGGCCGGATGACGGCGCCATGGCCGATCCAGGTGTCATGCCCGATCGCCGCCCGGCGCCCGGCCCGGCGGGCGAAGAAGTCGGCATCACGGTCCACGTCGTCCCAATAGTATTCCGAGCGGTAGAGGAAATGGTGCAGGCTGGCGTTGCCCATCGGGTGATCGGTCGGCCCGATCCGGGTGAAGCTGGCGATATTGGCGAACTTGCCGATGGTGCAATTGGCGATGTCGGCATAGCGGTCGCAGTAGCTGTAATCGCCGAACGCGGAATTCTGCACCCGGCTGCCTAGGCCGATTTCGACATAGGCGCCGAAGGTCGCCCCCGAAATCTCGCAGTCCGGGTGAATGAAGGGCGCTTGCGCTCTCAATTTCGGCATCTTTGCTCCTGCACATTCATCTTGGTCAAACTATCCCCGCCGGAGGCTCCCCGCCCCCGGCCGCCTGCGGCGCCAAAGGTCATTTCCCCTTGATCAGCCGCCGCCGGATCAGCCCGGAAATCCAGTCCATCAGCATCACCATCGCAAGGATCAGCAGGATGTAATAGGCCACCTGTTCCCAATCTTTCTGGGTGTTGATCGCCTGCGTCAGCAGAAGGCCGATGCCGCCGCCGACGATGGCACCGATCACCGTGGCGCTGCGGGTGTTGGATTCGAGGAAATAGAGCACCTGGCTCAGCAGCACCGGCATCAGCTGCGGGATCACGCCAAAGCGGTAGCGCTGTACCGGGTTGGCGCCGGTGGCGCGGATGCCCTCGATCTGACGCTCGTCGACATTCTCCAGCGCCTCCGAGAAGATTTTGCCAAAGCTGCCGGTGTCGGTCAGCATGATCGCCAGCGTGCCGGTCAGCGGGCCAAGGCCAAAGGCGCGGGTCAGGATGATAGTCCAGATCAGCCCGTCCACCCCGCGCAGAAAATCGAACACCCGGCGCACGCCGAAGCGCAGCCCCATCAGCGGGGTGAAGTTGCGCGCCGACAGGAAGGCCAGCGGCAGCGCCAGGATCGCGGCGCTCATGGTGCCGAGGAAGGCCATCAGCATGGTCTCGAACATCGCCTTTGCCACGTTGCCGTGGTTCCAGACGTCGTTGCCCCAGAAATCCTGCCACATGCCCGCAAGGTTGCCGCGATTGGGGTCGATGCGGTCGCCGGTCAGCACGGCATCCGCCAGCTGCCCGATAGACAGGCCGGAATAGGGGCTGTCGAGGGTGAAGAAGAACATCTCCCACCCCAGGAAATAGCGGAACACCTCGGTTTTCGAGCGTGTCACGTTCACCCGGCCATAGGGCGTGGTGATCCCCAGCCGCGTGTTCGAGGCGCTGATCCAGTCCGGCACCGGGCCGGGCGGCAGATCGGCCACCACATGGTTGTCGGCGTCGATCCGGGCGCTGATCTCGCCGTAGTTGGGCACGGTGAAATGCATGCCCTGCGGCCCCATTTCAACCTTCGCGCCGCGCGGCAGGGTCACCACGGCGGTGTCGCCCGCGATCTTCACCCAGTCGGGCTCCGTGCCCTTGGCATAGGTGCCCTTGCGCTGCCCCTCGATCGCCACGGTGATCTGGTCGGCGCGGTTGTCCAGCGTCACATGGGTCTTGTAGCTGTAGCTGTCGGCCACCAGGATCGCGGCATTGTCCAGCCGCGCCCGGGCGGCAAGGCCGGGCAGGTCGAAGGCGAAGAAGATGTAGACAAGGTAAAGCGCGATCAGCACCGGCACCGCCAGCGCCACGCGGCGCTTGCGTGCGAACATCCGCGCCACGCTGGCCTTCAGGTCGTCCGTGTTCAGGGTGGCGGCATCGGTCATCGCCATCTCAGGCCCCCTTGGTCAGACGGTTGCGCAGCGCGGAAGAGGTCTGATCCACCACCATGATCGTCAGGATCAGCAGGATGAACACCGCCGCCGCCGCGTCATAGCGGCCCTTGCCCCAGCTGATCGCGTTGCGCAGTTCATAGCCGATACCGCCCGCGCCGACGAAGCCGAGGATCGCCGAAGCCCGGATGTTGATCTCGAAGCGCAGCAGCGCATAGCTCAGGTAGTTCGGCGCTACCTGCGGCACCACGCCCAGCCAGATCCGCTGCAACCAGCCCGCACCGACCGAGGTCAGGCCCTCGACCGGCTTCAGGTCGGCGTTCTCGTTCACCTCGGAGAAGAATTTCCCCAGCGCGCCGACCGAGTGGATGGTGATCGCAATCGTCGCCGGAACCGGCCCGCCGCCCATCACATAGATCAGCACCAGCGCCACCACGATCTCGGGGAAGGCGCGGCAAAGGTCCATGATGCGGCGAAACACCGGGATCGCCCGCGGCCAGAGTGCCAGGCCCGGCGTCGCCAGCATCGAGAAAAGCCCGCCGCCCAGCGTGCCGATCAGCGTGGCGATGGCTGCGATGTTCAGCGTCTCGACCAGCGCCGGAATGTAGTGCACCAGCAGGCCCGGCAGCTCGCCGACCTTGCGCGCGGCTTCCGACAGGATCTCGGCCGGAAAGTCGAAGATATGCGGCAGCCCGCGCCAGAACCCGCCAGAGTTCTCTGCGTTCGCCAGCACGAACCCGGTCGCCATCAGCGCGGCGAACAGGATCAACACGACCCCGCCCACAAGGCGCCGCTGCCGCAGGCTCGCGATATAGTCGGCCCGCACGCGCGCCAGCCCGGTCAAGCCGTCATCCATTCCCCTGCCCCGCAAAGAATTGGACGGGCTCCGTTTCCGGAACCCGCCCTACCCGTCAGTGAAATCAGTTCGACTGAGCGCGCCGCACGGCGACGATCGAGTCGTAGTAGTCGGCAGTAATCGGAACGATCCCGGCCGAGTCGCCGCCCGCGATGTTGTAGAGGCACTTCGGGTCGGTCTTGTTCATGCCTTCGAGGATCGCCAGAACCTTGTCCTTGGCATCCTGCGGCAGCACCTTGCGGAACACCCACGGGCCGTTCGGGATCGGCTTCGAGCGCCAGATTTCCACGAGGTTGTTCATGTCGACCAGACCGGCATCAGCGGCCTTGCGGAAGGCGCCGTTGTTGTAGCCGTCTTCCCACTTGCCCTGGCCGTCGGCCCAGCTCACGCCCACGTCGACCGACTTGTTGTTGACGGCGACGATGGTCTGTTCATGCCCGCCCGAGAACGCGACCTTGGAGAAGTACTTGGTCAGGTCGCCCAGCTTCTGGGTCAGTTCGATGTTCGGGATCAGGTAGCCCGAGGTCGAGTTCGGGTCGCCGAAGTTCAGCGTCTTGCCCTTGGCGTCATCGAGGCTCTTGATGCCCGAGTCTTTGCGCACGAAGCCGATCGAGTAGTAGACATACGACCCATCCGGGTTCGCGGTCACGGCGAGCGGCTCGACCGAGTTCGGATCGGTCACGAAAGCCTTGGCATAGCCCGAGGCGCCGAGGTTGGCGAAGTCGATGGTGCCGCCCAGCAGCCCCTGGATCACGCCGTCATAGTCGGCCGGGGTGTACAGCTTCACCGGAACGCCCAGCGCCTTTTGCACGGCGTCCACCAGGCACTGGTTTTCGTTCACGCGGTCCTGAGCGTTTTCGCCGCCCAGCACACCGATGCGAAATTCGGTCATCGGCGCGTCGGCATAGGCCTGCGAGACCAGCGCGGTCGTCATCAGGGCAGCGGCAATAAGGGTCTTCATGTCTGTTCTCCGTGGGTTGCAGCATCGGGGCCAATCGCCCCGGTCGGTTCGCCCTATGCGCCGGGAACGGCGGAGGCGTAGGCCGTGGTGGTTTCGAGCGCCTCGATCGAGGTCGAGGTCGCGGCTTCGGAAAAGCTTTCGTCGGCGCCATAAATCTCGCGCGCGACGTCGGTGGTCAGCAGGTCGGGCGTGCCGTCGAACACGATCCGGCCATCGCGCATCCCGATCACCCGGTCGCAATACCGCCGTGCGGCATCGAGGGTGTGCAGGTTGGCGATCACCATGCGGCCGTCTTCCTCGTGAATGCGGCGCAGCGTGTCCATCACGACTAGCGCGTTCATCGGGTCGAGGCTGGCGATCGGCTCGTCGGCAAGGATCACCTTGGGGTCCTGCATCAGCGCCCGCGCGATGGCGACGCGCTGCTGCTGGCCGCCCGACAGCGCCTCGGCGCGCTTGGGGGCCTGCGCGGCGATGCCAAGACGATCCAGAATGTCGATGGCGCGGTTGATGTCGTCGCGGGGGTAGAGGTTGAACACCGTCGCGGCGGTCGAGCGGCGGTTGAGCGTGCCGTGCAGCACGTTCGACACCACATCCATCCGCGGCACCAGATTGAATTGCTGAAAGATCATCGCGCACTGGCTTTGCCAGGCGCGCTTGGCGGCGCCGACCAGCGTCAGCACGTCGCGGCCCTCGAACATCAGGCGGCCCGAGGTGGCATCGGTCAGCCGGTTCATCATGCGCAGAAAGGTCGACTTTCCGGCGCCGGACCGGCCGATGATGCCGATCATCGCGGATTTTTCCACCGCGAACGTGGCACGTTCCACCGCGGTGGTCCGGCCAAAGGTCTTGGTCACGCCTTCAACGCTCAGCAGCATGGTCACCCCTATTCGTCAGGGCGACTGCTACTGGCCGCAGACGACACTCACATCACGCATTCGTGAAGATTTTGTGTGGCGGCAGCGGGGCGCCTAGCGTGGGGCGAAGGGGGCCGCACCAAGGTCGACCGCCTGACCACTGGCCGCCGATTGCTGCGCCGCCATCCCCATCGCGACCGCCCACCAGCCATCGGTCAGGGCGACCTCGGGCACACCCTGCCCGCGCACCACGGCGTTGAAGCCCCGGTGCTGGTAGAAGGTCGATCCGTTGTGGTCGCCCGCCGCCAGCAGCGCCGGATCGACCGGGCTTTCCATCACGCGGGGGCCCTTTGGCTCGCGCGGGCTGACGATCACCTGCGGCACCGGCGCGGCCCCCAGATGGGCGGGCCAGAACCGCCCCGGGCCCGGCACCAGTGCCTCGATCTTGCCGGTGGGGCCGACGGCGCTGATCTCTTCCTGATAGCGCGCGCCCTCGGCGAACATGCACAGTTCCAGCATCGCCCGCGCGCCGCTGGCGAAATCCACGATCACATAGGCATTGTCCCAGATGTCGGGGGTGCGGCCATTGTAGCTTTCGCCCAGATGGTTCACCGCCTGCCCGCCCGAGGCCATTACCCGCACCGGGTCAGACCGCAGCACCACCCGCATCAGGTCGAAGAAGTGGCAGCACTTTTCCACCAGCGTGCCGCCGGTCTGCGCGTTGAAGCGGTTCCAGTCGCCGACCTTTTCGAGGAACGGAAAGCGATGTTCACGGATCGTCAGCATCTTCACGCCGCCGGTTGCAGCCTCGGCCTCGGCGATCAGCCTGGCGACGGGGGGCATGTAGCGGTATTCCATCGCCACCCAGATCGGCGCCGGATAGGCCGCCCGCAGTGCCGCGATGCGCGGCGCGTCGGCGGGGTCGGTGAACAGCGGCTTTTCACACAGCATCGGCAGCGGCCGGATTGCCGCGATCTCCTCCAGTTGGCGCAGGTGCAGAAAGTTCGGGCTGGTGATCACCAGCGCCTGCACCTCGGGCACCGCCAGCAGGTCGGGCAGCGATCCGACCATCATCGCGCCGGGTGCCAGTTTTGCCGCCTCGGCCCGCATCCCGGCGTCGGGTTCGAAGATCGCCACCACCTCGGCGCCGGGCAACAGCGCGATGTTGCGCAGATGCTCCTGCCCCATCATGCCGCAGCCGACCATTCCGTATTTAACGCTTTCCGACATCTTGGCCTCTATCTGATGCGCGCGACGTAGCGCGCTGTTTTGGGGTCGAACCATGTTCGCGAAAACTCGGCGGTGGTGCCGTCTTGGGCCCAACTCAGCCGCTCGATCAGCGGCGCCGCAGTGCCGGACGGTGGGGCGAAGGCGTCGGGCGCCCAGCCCGGCACGGCGCCCAGCCCCACCTGATCCTCCGCCCGCTGGATCCACAGCCCCAGCCGCTCGCGATAGAAAAGGTAAAGCGACTCTGACAGGTCTTCCGCCGCGATCCGGTCGATGTAGCTGCCGTCGAGCCAGATTTCCTCCACCGCCGCCGCCGCGCCCGACAGCCGCCGCAACCGGCGAATGCGGTGCGCCTCGGCCGAGGTTCCGAACGGTGGCAGGTCGGCGGGCTTGGCCAGCCGGGCAACGGAAAGCACCTCGGCCGTGGGCAGACCGCCGCCGCCCGGAAGCTCCAGCCGGAACAGCGCGTAGACACTGTCCACCTCGGTCTTCGCGCGGATGTAGTTGCCCGAGCCCTGCACCCGCTCCAGCAACCCCTTCGTGGTCAGATCGGCCAGCGCCTTGCGCAGCGTGCCGACCGCGATGCCCATCCCGGCCGCCATGTCACGCTCGGGCGCCAGCCGCGCGCCATCAGTCAACCGCCCGGCCGCGATGTCGCGGATCAGCAACTCGCTGATCTGCTGGTAGAGCGGCAGAGACCCGTTCTGGGGCATGACGTCGCGCTTCGGTCCAAATTGATACACTATTGATCTACATCAATGCGAGGGTTACACAAGGGCAAAATCGCGCCCGGAGGAGATTCGATGACCATCGTTCCCGTCACGTCCGCCGACCTCGACGCCGCCGAGGTCAGCTGGTTCGCCGCCCTCTGTTCCGACGATTACCGTTACCTCGGCGTGCCCGATGGTGCCCTGCGATCCTCGTGGGAACACTGTTCAGAGATCGTGACAACGGCGGAAAGCCTGGGGTTTCGCAACATCCTGTGCCCCTCGTCCTATCAGGTCGGGCAAGACACGCTCAGCTTTGTCGCGGGCTGCGCGCCGATCACCAGCCGGATGAACCTGCTGGCCGCGATCCGCTGCGGCGAGATGCAGCCGATCATGCTGGCCCGCACCATTGCCACGCTCGACCACATGCTGAAGGGGCGGCTGGTGCTGAACATCATCAGCTCCGACTTCCCCGGCGAGGTGGCGGACTCGCATTTCCGCTATCAGCGCAGCCGCGAGGTGGTGCAGATCCTGCGGCAGGCCTGGACCCGCGACACGATCGACCATGCCGGTGAGGTCTACACCTTCAAGGGCGTGCCGACCGAGCCCGCCCGGCCCTATCAGCAGAACGGCGGGCCGCTGATGTATTTCGGCGGCTACTCGCCCGACGCGCTGGACCTTTGCGCCGAGCATTGCGATGTTTACCTGATGTGGCCCGAGACCAAGGAGCAACTGGCGCAGCGGATGCGCGACGTGCACGAGCGCGCCAAGGCACATGGCCGCACGCTCGACTATGGTCTGCGCGTCCACATGATCGTGCGCGATACCGAGGCCGAGGCGAAGGAATATGCCGAGGAGCTGGTCTCGAAGCTCGACGACGACTATGGCCGGATGATCCGCGAAAGGGCGCATGACTCGGGCAGCCTTGGGGTGTCGCATCAGGCCAAGGCGCGCGAACTGGCCGACAAATACGGCTATATCGAACCGCATCTGTGGACCGGGATCGGCCGCGCCCGGTCTGGCTGCGGCGCGGCGCTGGTCGGATCCACCGATCAGGTGCTGAGCGAGATCGAGGCCTATCAGAAGATGGGAATCCGCGCCTTCATCTTTTCCGGCTATCCGCATCTGGACGAGGCCAAGCACTTCGGCACCAAGGTGCTGCCGCAGCTCAAGACCTGCTCGCTGCCGCATGAATACGGCCGGGTGCCAGTTGAAACGCCAGCGACACCGCTGGGCACGGGGGCGCGGCGCTGATGGATTTCGTCAAGACGACCAAAGGGCTGAAGCTGTCGCGGCTGGTCTACGGCACATGGCGGCTGGGCGACGATCCGGATACCTCGCCCGCCCATGTGCAGGCCAAGATCGAGGCGTGCCTGGCGCAGGGCATCACCACCTTCGATCTGGCCGACGTCTACGGCGGCTATACGGTCGAGGGGCTGTTCGGCGCCGCGCTGAAGGCCGCGCCCGGCTTGCGCGCGAAGATCGAGATCGTCACGAAATGCGACATCGTGGTGGCGGCCGGGCGCCATGCGGCGGTGCGGGTGAAGCACTACGACACCTCGGCCGCGCATATCCGCGCCTCGGTCGAGGCCTCCTTGCGCGATCTTGGCACCGACCGGCTGGACCTGCTGCTGATCCACCGCCCCGACCCGCTGATGGACCATGTCGAAACCGGCGAGGCGCTGGATGCGCTGGTGGCGGCGGGCAAGGTCGGCGCGGTCGGCGTGTCGAACTTCCGGCCGTGGGATTTCACGCTGCTGCAATCGGCGATGGAAACCCGGCTGGCGACAAACCAGATCGAGCTGTCGTTGCTTTGCACCGAGCCCTTTACCAACGGCGATCTGGCCTTCCTGCAGGAACGCGGGCTGGCGCCGATGGCCTGGTCGCCGCTGGCGGGCGGGCGGCTTTTCGCTGCCGGACAGGCCGCGCTGCGCGCCCGTCTGGCCGAGATCGGCAACGCCTTCGGCGTGGACGAGACCGCCGTGGCGATCGCCTGGCTGCTGCGCCATCCGGCCCGCATTCTGCCGGTGCTGGGCACCAACCGCCTTGACCGCATCGCGCGCATGTCCGACGCCTTGAAACTGGCGATGGACCGTGAAACGTGGTTCGAACTCTACACCCTCGCGCTGGGGCGCGAGGTGCCCTGAGAGGAAGCCGACTTGACCGCCGACACCGAATTCACCCCCGGCCCAGATCACGCGCGCAGCCTGCGCGACGCCTTGGGACGCTTTGCGACCGGGGTGACGGTGGTCACGACGCACGGACCGCATGGCCCGGTCGGGTTGACGGCGAACAGCTTTGCCGCCGTCTCGCTCGACCCGGCGCTGGTGCTGTGGTCGCCCGCCAAGACCTCGCGCCGGTTTGGCGCCTTCGCCCATGCGCGGTTCTTTGCGGTGCATGTGCTGGCCGAGGATCAGATGGACCTTTGCCGCCACTTCACCCAGGCCGACAATCATTTCGCCGGGCTCGACATGACGACCTCGCCCGAGGGAACGCCACTGATCGGCGGCACGCTGGCGCGGTTCGAATGCGCGACCGAAGCGACCCATGACGCGGGCGATCACCTGATCATCATCGGTCGCGTGCTGCGCGCCTGCTACCGTGACGGCGCCCCGCTGATCTTCTCGCGCGGGCGCTATGGCGGGTTTCAAACGCTGCCCTGAGCCGGTGAAAATCGCGGCAAACCCGATCCGAACGCGCAAGAGGGCAGCAAAACCCGGCCATATCCGGCACGCATTCCTTTGCCGCGCCGCGAGTCATTGCGGCAAAGGCATTCTCATATTAGGATTACGCTATATATGCCGTTTGTCGGTTCTGTCGTGCGGGAAATCTTCACGCGGCCCCGGCAGCGCCCTGAGCATGGGCGGACTTCCCGTGCAGCTGCTGCCGGAGCGACCCGGCAGAAGGAGACGTGAGCATGGCCCTCGACACGCGGGAAAAGAACCGTCCAAGCGATCCTTCGGCAGAAGTTCCGGCCGAAGTCACTGAATTCGCAAACTGCGCCTCGATCTCGGTCGATGAAATGGCCGGGCAGGCGCAATCGGCGGCGAACTTCCTCAAGGCTCTGGCACATGAAGGGCGGCTGATGATTCTGTGCCACCTCTCGTCGGGCGAAAAGTCGGTGACCGAACTGGAACTGCTGCTCGCCTCGCGGCAGGCGGCGGTCAGCCAGCAACTCGCCCGCCTGCGGCTGGAGGGGATGGTGTCGAGCCGTCGCGACGGCAAGGCGATCTATTACGCGCTGGCCGATGAAAACGTGCGCCGGGCGATCGACCTGTTCTACGACATGTTCTGCAAACCGGTCATCGACGCCAAGACCGCCTGACCACCCGCGCCCGGCCCCGCGCCCTAGCCAAGCGGGATGACGTCGACTTCCTGCCGGGTCTGCGCGGCGGCGGCGATGCGCAGCACGCCGCGCACTGGGGCCACATCCTCATAATCGCGGCCCGTCGCGACCACGACATGATCGGTCGCCGCCAGCACCGCGTTGGTCGGGTCATAGGCGACCCATCCCGCCTCGATGCCGCACCAGGCCCGCACCCAGGCGTGCATCGCATCCGCCCCGGCCAGCCGTTCGCGGCCCTCGGGTGGCGTGGTGCGCAGAAAGCCCGAGACATAGCCCGCCGGCACGCCAAGCCCGCGCAGCGCAGCGATCATGATCTGGCTGAAGTCCTGACAGACGCCCTCGCGCCGCGCGAAAGCCTCGGCTGGGTCGGTGTCGACCGTCGTCGCCTCGGCATCGAACGTCATGTCGCGATGAAGCGCCTGCCCCACCGCTTCGACCACGGCCAGCGTCGTCATTCCGGGCTGAAGCTGCGCGCGGGCATAGGCGGTCGCCTCGGCCCAGGGCCGCAGCCGCCCCGATGGCCCGAGGAAATGGTGCGGCGCCCCGGGGCCAAGGCTGCGCACCTCGGCCAGCTCTTTCGCAAGGCGTTCGATCGGCGGCGACAGGTCCAGCTCTGGCGCCTTCGCGGTGCAATCGACGCGCGCGGTCAGGCGGAACCGCTCGCGTTCGTGGCCGCCGCGAAAGGCGATCTCTGTCACCGCGTTGCCCCAGAAATCGCGGCCGTCCCGCCGTTCCTGCGGCGCGGGGTCAACCGACAGCCGCCCGGCGATCAGCCGCTGGTGCCCGGCCAGCGTCGCGGGCATCAGCCGCAGCAGATGGCGCCCGGCACCCGAGGCCGGATCGTAGGTGTAGTCGATGGTCAGCCCGATGTCGTAAAGCATCCCGCGCCCTAGCCGAAATAGCTGGCGGTGACGAGGCTCGCCACCTCTGCCATCGCCTGCCGCAGCGCCAGAAGCTCTGCCGTGGTCAGCGCCTCGGGTGTCGCCACGGCCAGCCCGGTGTGAACCTCCAGCACCCGGCGGGCCAGCGGGGTCAGCGGCGGCCCCGGTTCATTCCCCGGCAGCCGCCCGACCTGATCGCGCACCAGATCGAACTGGTAAAGGATCGAGCGCGGGTTGCGGTCGTCAAGCGCCAGCAGGTCGATCACCGTCTCGCGCGTGGTGGCCACCGCATAGCGGCGACGATGCGTCATCAGGCTGTCGCCCACCTCGACCGCCAGATCGAGCGCGCCTTCCGGCGCCGCCGCATCGGCGAAGACCGCCAGCGTCCAGGCCATCGCATTCGCCCGTTCCAGCGCGCGGCCCAGCGTCAGGAACCGCCAGCCGGTGAAGCGGTACATGTTTTCATGCACCAGCCCCGAGAACCCCGCGATCCGCCGCAACACCAGCCCCAGCACCCGCGCGGCATCGTCGCCCTTCCGCGTCTCGATGCCCAGATCGGCCACCTTTTCCGCCAGATCGCCCAGTGCCGCCCAGCCGTCGATAGAAAACCGGTCGCGCACCTGCGCGGCGCAGCCCCGCGCCGAGGCGAGCCGGGCGGCGATCACCGCGGCAAACGGCTCATCGACCGATACGCCGTGCAGGTCGAGGAAATCGGCCAGCGCGGTCAACAGCGGCTGGTCGCCGCGATCCGTCTCGGCCAGCCGCAGATGGTAGGCGCGCAACAGCCGCACCACGGTTTCCACCCGCTCGACATAGCGGCCCAGCCAGAACAGGTTGTCGGCCGCCCGGGCGGGCAGCACGCTCAACTCGGTGCGGCGGAACGGGCCGGTGGTTGGCGGCACCATCGTTTCGGCGGCGACCGGTTCATCGGCGACGACCCAGACATCGGCGACCGAACCGCCCGATTGCATGGCAACCGCGGCGGTATCGGCATGGCGACCGATCCGCGCATAGCCGCCCGGCATCACCGCCCAGCCTTCCGGCGTGCGGGCAAGGAAAACACGCAGGCTCATCGGCCGCGGCACCAGACGGGTGCCGTCCCAGGCGGGGGTGGTGGACAGCGTCACCGCCTCCTGCCCCACCAGCGCGGCGCCGCGCGCCTCCAGCCAGTCGGCCAGCGCCTCGCCCTCGCGCCGGGCCGGGGCCTGTTCCTCGAAGAACAGCCGGTTCGACAGGGCCGGGCCGAACTTCATCCGCTCGGCATGGCGGGCGACATAGCCGCGTTCCGCCGCCTGCCCGCACCACCATGTAGCGATGTTCGACAGCTTCAGCGGCTCGCCCCGCAGCGCCCGGCACAGGCGCGGCATGAAGGCCATCAGCGCCCGCGCCTCCAGCACACCGGAACCGAGCGCGTTGACCATCGCGACCTGCCCGCCGCGCAGCGCGCCGACCATTCCGGCGGTGCCAAGATGCGAGGCGGGATCAAGCTCCAGCGGGTCGGCGAAGGCAGAGTCGAGGCGCCGCCAGAGCACCGACACCGGCTTTGGCCCCGCCACGGTGCGCACCATCACGCGGCCGTTTTCGACCATCATGTCCTCGCCTTCGAGCAGCATGAAACCAAGGTAGCGCGCGATGTAGGCGTGTTCGTAGTAGGTGTCGGTCATCGGGCCGGGGGTCAGGATCGCCACCCGGCTATCCTCGCCGCCGCGCATCCCGTTCAGCGCGTCGCGGAACCGGCGGAAGAACGGCGCCAGCCGCTCGACATTCGCCTCGGGGTAGAAGTCGGAAAAGACGCGGCTGGTCGCCACCCGGTTTTCCAGCGCGAACCCGGCGCCAGAAGGCGCCTGCGTGCGGTCGCCCAGCACGAACCACGACCCGTCCGGGCTGCGCCCCAGTTCGAAGGCGACGAAGTGCAGGAAATGCCCGCCGCGCGGCTCGACCCCCACCAGCGGGCGCAGCCATTCGGGATTGCCCGCCACCAGTGCCGCGGGCAGATGCCCTTCGGTCACCAGCCGACCCGGCCCGTAAAGGTCGCGCACCACAGCCTCCAGCAGGTCGGCGCGCTGGCGCAGGCCCGTGGTGATCTCGGCCCAGTCGCTTTCGTGCAGGATCACCGGCACCGCGCTGAGCGGCCAGGCGCGTTCGGTGCTGCCGCCGTCGGCGTAAAGGCGGGTGAACACGCCCGCGTCGCGCAGATACTGATCGCCGCGCGCGACCCGTGTCGCGATCTCTTCGCGGCTCTGCCCGCCCAGATAGCTGACGAACGGGTGCCAGACCGGGCGAACCCGGCCTTCGGCATCCATCAACTCGTCGGCAATCCCCGACACCGGCGCGTAGCCGCGCAGCAGCGCCGCCGCCGGGTCGTCCGCAGGTCGTGCCGCCTCTGCCATCTAGAGCCCCGGCGCCCGGCGCAGATCGAGCGTGAACGGAAACTCGGGGTGCGGCGCCTCGGGCAGCGGGCGATAGCCGCCCGCATGATGGCCGAAGGGCTGGAACCGGGCCAGACGGCGGGCCTCGGCCTCGTTTCCATTCACCGGGAAAGTGTCGTAGTTGCGCCCGCCGGGGTGGGCGACGTGATAGGTGCAGCCAGCCAGCGCCCGCCCCGTCCATGTGTCGAAGATGTCGAAGGTCAGCGGCGCATCGACCCGCAAGACCGGATGAATCGCCGAGGCGGGTTGCCACGCCTTGTAGCGCACGCCCGCCACCGCCACGCCGGGGTTGACGGTTTGCAACGGCAGGCTGCGGCGGTTGCAGGTGACGGTGTAGCGGCCCGGATCGGGCGCCGTCAACTTGACCTGCAACCGCTCGGTCGAGCTGTCGGTGTAGCGCACCGTGCCGCCAATCGCCCCGGTTTCGCCCAGCACGTGCCACGGCTCCAGCGCCTGCCGCAGTTCCAGATGCACCCCTTCGGCGACAACCTCGCCGCAGAACGGAAACCGGAATTCGGCTTGCGCCTCGAACCACGCGGGGTCGAGCGCGAAGCCGTGGTCTTTCAGGTCGGCCAGCACATCCATGAAATCGGCCCACAGATGTTCCGGCAGCATGAAACGGTCATGCAGCGCGGTGCCCCAGCGCGTCAGCTTGCCCACGGCGGGCGAGGTCCAGAACCGCGCGATCAGCGCCCGGATCAGCAGTTGCTGCGCCAGCGACATGCGGGCGTTGGGCGGCATCTCGAAGCCGCGGAATTCGACCAGACCCAGCCGCCCGGTGGGGCCGTCGGGCGAATACAGCTTGTCGATGCAGATCTCGGCCCGGTGGGTGTTGCCGGTCACGTCGGTCAGCATGTTGCGCAACAGCCGGTCGGTCAGCCAGGGCAGCGGCGGCACCCCGGCCGAAGGCGCCGGGATTTGTGCCAGCGCAATCTCCAACTCGTACAGCGCATCGTGGCGCGCCTCGTCGATGCGGGGGGCCTGACTGGTCGGGCCGATGAAGAGACCCGAGAACAGGTAGCTGAGCGCCGGATGGCGGTTCCAGTGCAGGATCAGGCTGGCCAGCACATCGGGGCGGCGCAGGAAGGGGCTATCCTCCGGCGTCGCGCCGCCGACGACGACATGGTTGCCGCCGCCGGTGCCGGTATGCTTGCCGTCGATCATGAACTTGTCGGCACCCAGCCGCGTCTGGCGCGCCTCGTCATAGACCGCCTCGGTGGTGGCGACGCATTCCTCCCAGCTGGAGGCGGGGTGGATGTTCACCTCGATCACGCCCGGATCGGGCGCAACGCGGATCACGTTGATGCGCGGGTCATGCGGCGGCGCGTAGCCCTCGATATGCACCGGCAGGCCCAACCGGGCGGCAGCGACCTCGGCCGCCTGCACCAGTTCGAGGTAATCCTCCATCGCCACAACCGGCGGCAGGAAGACGCACAGCCGCCCGTCGCGCGGTTCCGCCGAAATCGCGGTGCGCACGAAGCCCTCGATCTCCACCGGGGTCTGCGGCTGCAGGTTCTGTTGCGGCGAGCTGGGCACGAAACTGGCTAGCGGCTGGGTCCGGCGCGCGCGGTCGATGTCGTCCTCGGTCTCCGGCAGCGGGTCGCGCGGCGCGTAGGGGTCGGCCGGGTTGGTGTAGGGGTATTGCGCGGGCGACAGCCACGGCAGCGAGGTCAGCGGCAGCCGGTAGCCCACCGGGCTGTCACCCGGCACCAGAAACATGTGCTTGCGCCGCAGTCGCCAGCGTTCCGACCGCCAGTGCCGCTTGCCAGCCCGCGCCTGCGCGCTTTGCACCGGCAGCACGAACCCCGATGGCACCGTCAGCCCGCGATCAAACACCTGCGCGATGCGGTGGCGGGCCTCGGTATCTTCCAGCTTGGAATTCGCGGGCGTCACGTTCGGCGGCAGGTTCGCTTCCTTCACCAGCCATTCGGCCGGGTCTTCATAGGCGGGCAGGATGTTTTCCTCGTCCACCTCCAGCTCGGCCGCGATCTCGCGCAGCAGTTCCTGCGCCTGCAGCGGGCCGACGCCGGTCTTGGCGCCCTCTTCCGCGATCAGCGCCGCGTCGCGCCAGATCGGCTTGCCATCGCGCCGCCAGTAGAGCGAGAAGGTCCAGCGCGGCAGCGTCTCGCCCGGATACCATTTGCCCTGCCCGTAGTGCAGGAACCCGCCCGGCGCGAAGCGGTCACGCAACCGGCGGATCAGCCGGTCGGCCAGAATGCGTTTGGTCGGGCCGACGGCAGCGGTGTTCCACTCGTCGCTTTCGAAATCGTCGATCGAGACGAAGGTCGGCTCGCCCCCCATCGTCAGGCGCACATCGCCCGCCCCCAACGCCGCATCGACCTTGCGGCCCAAGGCGTTCAACTCGTCCCATGCCGCGTCCGAAAACGGCTTGGTGATGCGCGGATGCTCGGCGACGCGGGTCACCTTCATGTCAAAGGCGAATTCGACCTCGGCAAAGCTGGCGAGCCCCGAGATCGGCGCGGCGTTGCGGTAATGCGGGGTGGCGGCCAACGGGATGTGGCTTTCGCCGGCCAGCAGGCCCGAGGTCGGGTCCAGCCCGATCCAGCCCGCGCCGGGCAGGTAAACCTCGACCCAGGCGTGCAGGTCGGTAAAGTCGACCTCGGTGCCCGAGGGGCCATCCAGCGCCTTCAGATCGGGCTTCAGCTGGATCAGGTAGCCCGAAACGAAGCGGGCGGCAAAACCGAGGTGGCGCAGCGCCTGCACCAGCAGCCAGCTTGAATCGCGGCACGACCCGGTGCCGCGCTCGAACGTCTCCTCTGGCGTCTGCACGCCGGGTTCCATCCGGATGACGTAGCCCACGGTGTTGGCCGCCCGCGCATTCAGTGCCACGACGAAATCCACCGTGCGCTGCCGGGTCTTCGGCACCGCATCCAGAAAGGCGCGCAGCCCCGGCCCGGCCGCTTCCGGCTTGCGGTAGATCGACAGGTCGTCGGTCAGATCCAGCGGATAGTCGAATGGCCAGTGCTCGGCCTCTTCCTCAACGAAGAAGTCGAACGGGTTGTAGACGGTCATGTCGGCAACCAGATCGACCTCGATCTTGAGCTCCATCACCGGCTCGGGAAAAACGTAGCGCGCCAGCCAGTTGCCGTAGGGATCTTGCTGGTGGTTCACGAAATGCGGCTGCGGCCCGACCTTCAGCGAATGCGAGATCACCCGCGTCCGGCTGTGCGGCGCCGGGCGCAAGCGGATCAGCTGCGGCCCCAGAATCACCGGGCGGTCATATTTGTAATGCGTCAGGTGGGTGATCGCGGCCTTGATCGACATGGGTCATCCGAAGTTGGGTCTGCGGCACCGTTCCACAAAACGGAATGGGGAACTAGCACCTTCCTCAGCTATCAGGGCGCGCCACGCCACGCGACACGACCATGCAACCGGGCGCCCCGCGCGGCCACAGCGCGCAAAAAGCAGGCGGTTTACGTGTGATCGCCCGCCAGACAGGCACATTCCGTCCGTCACATCGGGGCGGGCCCGTCGGTTCTTTTTGCTTTGAAAGCCTCGCCGCACCCCGGTAAAGACGGGATGGGTCTGGCCGTCAGGGCCGACCCAAACGGCCCCGTAGCTCAACTGGATAGAGCGGGCGACTTCTAATCGCCAGGCTGAGGGTTCGATTCCTTCCGGGGCCGCCAAGGAGCCGTTGCGCACCTGCGGCATGGGCCATGCAGCACCGCTAAGGCGCTGCGAAAGCACGTTGCGCGCAGATTGCGGCTTTGGGGTTCGAGCAAGGGAAGCCCGGTCCAAAATCCAGCGAAGCGGGGGTTTTGAGTGGTACCGACACCCCGGCTCGAACGGGGGACCCCCAGATCCACAATCTGGTGCTCTAACCAACTGAGCTATGTCGGCACTCCGGGGCGATTTACCGCCGTGGGGGGGCGATTGCAAGGGGTGTTGGGCCGCGCGGCGGTTACAGCGAAATCTCCCAGGTCTGGTCGATCACCTGCTGCCCGAAGGCCCGCGTCGGCGTCTCGTCGATCATGCGAAAGCCGTGCGCGGCGTAAAGCGCGCAGGCCGCGCGATGGCTGGCGTGGGTCCACAGCACCATGCGGCGGTAGCCGCGGGCGCGGGCGTAGCCAAGGCATTCCCGCAGCAGGCGCTTGCCAAGGCCGGTGCCGCGGGCGGAGGGTTCGATCAGGAACAGGCGCAGCTTTGCGGTTTCGTCGTCGGCCCTGACGCAGAAGATGCAGCCCAGCCGCTCATCGCCCCGCACCGCCACCCAGGCGCGTTCGCGGGCCGGGTCGTGGCCGCGGATGTAGCCCGCGAGGATTTCCGCCACCAGCGCCTCGAAGGTGGCGTCATAGCCCTCCTCTGCCGCATAGAGAACGCCGTGGCGTTCGATGATCCAGCCCGCGTCGCCGATCGCAAGGTCGCGCAGCACGATTTCGGGCGGTGGCGCGGTCAGCAGGGTCTGCACCTCTTCGACAGCCCCACACAGCGCCTGCTGCCGTTCGGGCGACAGGTCCGCCAGCGTCGCGGCCACATCGGCGCGCGAGCGTTCGGCCAGCGGCGTGAACACCTGCCGCCCGGCCGGGGTCAGCGCCAGCAGCGCCCGCCGCGCATCCGCCGGGTCGGGGCTGCGGGTCAGCCAGCCACGCGCCTCGAACCGTTTCAGAAGGCGGCTCAGGTAGCCCTCGTCGAGCCCCAGCGCCTGCGCCAAAGCGCGCGCCGAGACCAGTTCGCCCGCCGCGAGTTCATAGAGCACCCGCACCTCGGTCAGCGAGAAGCCACTGCCCAGGTAGCTGCGGGCCAGCAGGCCCATCCGCTGGGTATAGAAGCGGTTGAAGGCGCGAATCCGGTCGATGGTGTCCATGACGATCCTCCTGCGGGCAGCATCGTCAACTCCTTGCCTTAGTCAAGTATCCTTGCCCTTGCCAGTCCCCCCTATCGGCGCTAGCGAGAGCGAAACGGAGGGCGCCATGAGCATCGACAAGCAAAGCGAGATTGCCGCGAACCTGCAGATCGGGCCGACCACGCTCGGCATGGTGCGCATCTATGTCGAGGGTGAAGGCGTCGACCTGCCGCTCGACTTCGAGCCGGACGAGGCCGAGGAGATCGCCGAGGAATTGCTGGCCGCCGCGAAGATGGCGCGCGAAATGGGCGCCCCGGCACCGCAGGGCGGCACCAGAAAGCCGCGCCGGTAGGCTATTCCTCTTCCTCGCCGGGGTCCGGTTCCGGCCCGCCCAGCAGGCCGCGCGGGCGGGGATCGCGGAACGCCTGAAGCCGCAGCGCCGCGTGGCGGGCGAATTTATGCACCATCGCCTTGCGCCGCGCGGGGGGCAGTTTCGCCTCGGGCGCCATGCGGACAATCTCGGCGTCATAGGCGTCGGCGATGATCAGGCCGGTGTCATCGGGCAAAAGCTCGGTCGGGAAATCGGCATCGACGGCCCAGAAAAAGCGGTCGCACCACTCCAGATAGCCCTGCCACTTGCGGTCAGAGGTGAAATCGACCCGGCTCGATTTGCATTCGACGATCCAGACCTCGCCCTTCGGGCCCAGCGCCATCACGTCGACGCGCAGGCCCGGCGCAGGGACCAGTTCCACCACGCTGACGAAGTCATGACCCAGCAGGTGGCGGCAGACACCACGCGCAAGAAGCTGGCCGGGGGCAAGATCGTCGGGCATGGGCCAGATATGAACAAGGCGTGAACAAAAGTCCAGTGCGGCGCGCAAAGCACGGCCCTTGCCGTGGCCCCCGCACAGGATTATCTTGACCCTCGGCGGGCTTCTGCCCTTCGCGTGTCGGGCCCTTTTCCAGTGGCCGATAAGCTTCTCCGAGGGAGCTGGCTCTGCCGGGACCGTGGTCCCGGTATCTGGCGCCCACCTGGTAATCCAGGCTCTCGGGAAATTCACGCCTGCACGGTTGCCGCGGTTCCCGCCACCCCTTCCCCCACGTCCACGCGCCGGGCGCAGACATGAAAAGGCCCGCCGCGAGCATCACGCCCGGGCGGACCCTGCAAACCTGTTGCCTCGCTCAGCGGCGGCGGCGATCCATCACCGGCCTGTCTTCCACCGGAATCGCAAGCGGCAGCCAGACTTTCGCGACCGGCTGGCGGCGGCCGCCGCGCGGGCCATCGTCATCCTCGGCCAGCATCATCACCGCAATCGCGAACTGCACACCCGCGAACACCACCCCGTTCGAGACGAACAGCATCAGTGCTGCGACCCAGCCCATGTCGGTCTTCAGCACCAGATGCTGCAACCCGGCGACGTTGAGCCAGACGATCATCACGCAAAACGCGGCCGAGATGCCGAAGCCGATCAGGACGTGACGAATATACAGACGAACCAACTGCGGCATCGGGCGACTCCTCTCAGGCGTTGTAACAAGAGCATAACGCCTTTGGTGCAAAGTCAAACGGACTTTCTTGCGCACCGGGGGTTTTTCCGCGGCGAAGCGCCACAGCGCGGTCAAAGACCGTCGGGATGCGCCTCGTGCGCCATGTGGTCCAGCACGGCGTTGACGAATTTCGCCTCTTTGCCATCCGGGAAGAAGGCCTTGGCGATATCGACGTATTCCGTGATGACCACCTTCGGCGGCGTGCCCGGCTGGATCAGTTCGGCACCGGCCGCGCGGAACAGCGCCCGCAGCGTCGGGTCGATGCGGGCGATCGGCCATTTCGCCACCAGCGCGCGATCGGTCATCTGGTCGATGCGGGCCTGCCAGTTCACCGCGTCGCCCACCAGCTTGCGGAACAGCTCGACGTTGCCCTCTTCCATCTCGTCCTCGTCATAGACGGCACCAAAGCGGTGCGTCTCGAACTCGGACGATACGGCCTCTGCGGTCTGGCCCGAGACTTCCATCTGGAACAGGGCCTGAACGGCATAAAGGCGCGCGGCGGAACGCATCCGGCGCTTGTCGGGCTTCGCGGTCATGCGGTCTTGTGGTCCTCTGCAATCCGGATCGGCTCGCCCGCGGGCTTGAAGCCGACCCCCTTGGTCTGGCGTGCCCATTTGCGCGAAAGCGCGATCAGGTGCAAGGCCGCCGCGGCGGCACCGCCGCCTTTGTTCTGGTCCGCCGGGTCGGCGCGCACGACCGCCTGCTGGCGGTTCTCGACCGTCAGGATGCCGTTGCCAAGGCAGGCGCCCTGCAACCCCAGCAACATCAGCCCGTGCGAGCTGTCGTTGCAGACGGTGTCGTAATGCGTCGTCTCGCCCCGGATGATGCAGCCCAGCGCGACGTAGCCGTCGAAATTCGCCTGCCGTTCGGCCAGCGCGATGGCGGGCGGCACTTCCAGCGCGCCCGGCACCTCGATCAGTTCATGCGTGGCACCCGCCGCCTCAAGCGTGGCGCGGGCGCCGGCGATCAGGTCGTCGGCGATGTCCTTGTAGTAGGGCGCCACCACGATCAGCACCTTCACCGGCTTGTCGAAGACCGGCAGCGGCAGGGTGGTATGGGTTTCGGTTCCGGCCATCATTCACTCCTTCGGAATCGGGCGGGTGCCCTCGATGGACAGGCCATAGGCCTCCAGCCCCACCACTTTGGGCGTGCGCGAGTTGGTCAGCAAGGTCAGCTTGGTGATGCCCAGCGACGACAGTATCTGCGCGCCGACACCATATTGCCGCAGCGTCTGCGGCGATACGGTATCCTCGGTCACCAGCTTCATCTGGGTGTCGCGCAGCAAGACCAGCGCCCCGCGCCCCTCTTTCGCGATCAGGGTCATCGCATGGCCGAACTCTGCCGCGCGCCCGGCACCGCCAATGCCGACCACATCCAGCAGCGGGTCCAGCGTGTGCATCCGCACCAGCACCGGCGGCTCGCCCGACAGGTCGCCCTTGATCAGCGCGATGTGCTCGGCGCCCTGACTGTCGTCGGAATAGATCCGCATCGCCCATTCGCCGCCGAACTCGGAATGGATCATCCGCTCCTTGGTCACCTTCACCAGGTTGTCGTGGCGGCGCCGGTAGGCGATCAGATCGGAAATCGTGCCGATCTTGAGGCCGTGCAGCTGCGCGAAGGCCACCAGATCGGGCAGCCTCGACATCGTGCCATCCTCGTTCATGATCTCGCAGATCACGCCCGAGGGGTTCAGCCCGGCCAGACGCGACACATCCACCGCCGCCTCGGTATGGCCGGCGCGCACCAGCACGCCGCCCTCGCGGGCGCGGAGCGGAAAGACGTGGCCCGGCGTCGCAATATCGGCCGCGCCCTTGGTCGGGTCGATGGCAACCGAAACCGTGCGCGCCCGGTCATGCGCCGAGATGCCGGTGGTGACCCCCTCGCGCGCCTCGATCGACATGGTGAAGGCGGTTTCGTGGCGGCTGGAGTTCTTCGGGCTCATCAGCGGCAGGCCCAGCGCGTCGATACGCTCGCCCGGCAGTGCCAGACAGATCAGCCCGCGCCCGTGCATCGCCATGAAGTTGATCGCCGAAGGCGTGCACATCTGCGCCGGAATGACGAGGTCGCCCTCGTTTTCGCGATCCTCGTGATCGACGAGGATGAACATGCGCCCGTTGCGGGCGTCCTCGATGATCTCCTCGACAGAGGAAATCGCATCGGAATATTCGGTCTTGCTGGTGTCGGTCATCGGTGGGCCCTCCGCATCGCCTGCACCTAGCGCAAGGCGGTGGCGAAGGCCAGAGCCGTGCTTTCGACGGTTGCGGGCGATTTCGCCGCGAAAATGTGTTCTGCCGAAAATGTGCCGAAAAATCCGCGGTACCGCCACGCCGATGCCGCGTTCTGCTCCCAGAAGCGAAGAGACCACATTGGAAGGGGCACACCAATGACGATGCAGGCCGAGGCAGGCTTTTCCGGCAATGCGGTGCTGCTGCGCGCGTTGCGCCAGAACCGTTGGACGGTGGGCCTCGTGCTGGTCCACGCCCTGGCGACGGCCTTGGTGGCGGCGCGGTTTCACCTCGCCTATGACACCGGCGCTTTTGCCGCGGTCGGCCTGCTGATGGCGGTTCTGGCGCCCGCCTTCGCGATGATCATCGTGCTGTGGCGGGTGGTGCACATGATCCGGTTCGTGCGGCCGAAACGCCCGTTGCCCTGGCTCATCCGGGACATCCGCGCGATCATCTTGGAACGCGACCGCTTCTATGGCGCCCTGATCTCGATCCCTGCCGTGGTGCTGTTCTGCGCCAATTTCACCTTCCTGAAGTCCGCCATCCCGGTGATCAATCCGTTCGGCTGGGATCAGTTCTTTTCCGATGCCGACAGGATGCTGCTGGGCGGTCACGACGCCTACACCTTCTTCTTGCCGCTGGCGACGCCGCTTATCACCACGGCGATCAACGCGGCCTACAACGTCTGGCTGCTGGTGATCTTCTTCATGGCCTTCTTCGCCTGCCTGTCGGTCGAGGACATGCGCGCGCGCAACACCTTTCTGATTGCCTTCGTGCTGACCTGGGGGGTTGGCGGCAATCTGATCGCCACGATCTTTTCCTCGGCCGGTCCGGTCTACTTCGCGATGCTGGGCCTTGGCCACCGGCTCGCACCGCTGATGTCGACGCTGCACGCCTTCGACAAGGTCAGCCCGGTCTGGTCGCTGCAAGTGCAGGGCATGCTGTGGGACGGCTACATTGGCCGCGGCCCGATCTCCGGCATCTCGGCCTTCCCGAGCATGCACCTGGCGACCTCGGTCGTGATGGCGCTTTACGGCTACCGGCTCTCGCGCGGGGTCGGCATCGCGCTGACGGTGTTTGCGACCATGATCGCGCTTGGCACGGTTCTGCTGGCCTGGCACTACGCCATCGGATCGGCGGCGGGCGCGTTGATCGGCGTGGCCTGCTGGAAGATCGGCGGCCGGCTCGCCGCCCACGACGAAGATCAGATCACCGCGAAATACCTTGGCGCGGCAATGTAGCCGGCCAGCCCGCCCGCCGCGCACCACTCGCGTTCCAGATCGAGATCGCCGACCAGCAGCACACGGTCGCCCGGCAGGCGCGCCGGGGCCAGCGCGGCCCGCAAGCGCCGCCGCTGTTCCGCCCAGGACGACAGCGCCGCCGGGGCGACATCGGCCGCGTCCAGTTCGGCAACGGCTTGCAGCATCTGCGGTTCCAGCCGCCCGCTGGCCAGCCCGATGCGCAGCGTGTCGCGGATCGCCGCCAGCTTCGCGGCGCGGTCCGGCGGCAGCGTGGGCGCGGGCGCGAACACCCTGAGCGCGTTCGACGAGAACAGGAATGCCACCACGTCATGCCCGGTCGCGGCCCGGACCGAGGCATAGGTGCGGTAGTCCAGCCCAAGCTCTGCCGCCCGCCGCACCCGGGTGCGCAGCACTTCCAGCGGCAGGTGCGGCAGCAGTTCCGCCCGCGCTTTCGTCCAGCAGTGCTTGCGCCAGCTAAAGCCGGGCTCCAGCCCCGGCCCGCCGTTGTGGCCGGGCCCGGCCGTCATGCGCCCCACTCGCGCAGCCGGGCGACGTAGCGCGCCAGCGTATCGACTTCGAGGTTGATCGGATCGCCCACCGCCACATCGCCCCAGGTGGTGACGGCCTGTGTATGCGGGATCAGGTTCACGCCGAACTCTGCCCCCTGCACCTCGTTCACGGTCAGCGAGGTGCCGTTGAGCGCGATCGACCCTTTCGGCGCAATGAACCCCGCCAGCGTCTCGGGTGCGCGGAATGTGACCCGCGTGCTGTCGCCCTCGGTGCGCAGGCCGATCACCTCGGCCACGCCATCGACGTGACCCGAAACGATGTGGCCGCCCAACTCGTCACCCACCCGCAATGCGCGTTCAAGGTTGATGCGGCGCCCAAGGCTCCAGCGGTTGCGGCCGATGTTGGTCTTCGACACGGTTTCGGCCGAAATGTCGACGTCGAACCAGCCCTCGGGCCGCGAACGTGGTTCCGCATGAACCCTTGTCTGAAAGCCCTCTCCGACCTCGTATCCTCTGTCGATCACGGTCAGGCAGACCCCTTCGCAGGCGATCGAGGCGCCGATGTCGATGCCCGCGACGTCATACCGCGTCGCGATCCGGGCGCGCAGGTCGCCACGCTGATCCAGCGCGATGATACGGCCAATGTCGGTGATGATCCCGGTGAACATGCTGCGATCCCCCTGTCAGCCCGAGGTAAACGCCCGGCGCCATCCTGACAAGAGGCGCCGGACCGATGGCATTTTCATCCCTTGCCACGATTGTGTCTCGCGCCTGCCGTGCTGGTGCCACACCCTTTGCGCCATTGTGGGCAACCCGGATACAATTCATACCGCATCGGGCCATATCCGCACGGGCAACGCGCCCGGCTCAGGGAGCACGGCGAGAATGCATGACGGTTCGGGGGCGGGGCGCCGCTTCCTTTTCCTGCAAGGGCCGCACGGGCCCTTCTTCCACCGTCTCGGCGCCATGCTGCGCGCCGCCGGGGCCGAGGTCTGGCGCGTCGGCTTCAATCAGGGCGACCGGGTGTTCTGGTTCCACGCCAAGGGCTACATCCCCTTTACCGGCCGCCCCGAGGACTGGCCCGCCACTTTCGGCGCTTTGGTCGCCGAACATCGCATCACCGATATCATCCTTTACGGCGACACCCGCCCGATCCACGCCCAGGCGGTGGAGATTGCACGCGCGGCAGGGCTGAGCGTGCATGTGTTCGAGGAAGGCTATCTGCGCCCGTTCTGGGTGACCTACGAACGCGGCGGCGTGAACGGCCATTCCCGGCTGATGGAGATGACGGTGCCGCAGATGCAGGCGGCGCTGGCGCAGATGGACATGGATCTGCCCGACGCCCCCGCGCGCTGGGGCGACATGCGCCACCACGTCTTTTACGGCGCGCTTTATCACTGGTTCGTGCTGACGCGGAACGGCGCCTATCGCAGCTTTCGGCCGCACCGCGACATGACCGTGGCGGCCGAATTCCGGCTTTACCTGCGGCGTCTGCTGTTGATGCCGGTGCACAAGGTCGAGCGGATGCTGGAAACCCAGCGCATCAAGTTCGGCGGCTTCCCCTATCACCTTGTGCTGCTGCAACTGGAACACGACGCCAGTTTCCGGATGCACAGCCCCTTCACCACGATGCGGGAGTTTCTGGCGCTTTGCGTCGAAGGCTTCGCCAGGGGCGCGCCGCCGCACCATCATCTGGTGTTCAAGGCGCATCCGCTGGAAGACGGCCGGGTGCCGGTCAAGGCCGATCTGCGCCGCCTTGCGCTGGCGCAGGGCGTCGCCGACCGGGTGCATTTCGTGCGCGGCGGCAAGCTGGCCGCGCTGATGAACCACGCCCGCACGGTGGTGACGGTGAATTCCACCGCCGCGCAACAGGCGCTGTGGCGGGGCCTGCCGCTGAAAGTTTTCGGCAGTGCGGTCTATGCCAAGCCGGAATTCGTCTCGACCCAGCCGCTGCCCGAATTCTTCGCCCATCCGACCCGCCCCGACAGCCGCGCCTACCGCGATTACCGGCATTTCCTGCTTGAAACCTCGCAGGTGCCGGGCGGGTTTTATTCGGCGCGCGGGCGGCGCGAACTGCTGCGACAAGTCGTCGACATGATCCTTGCGCCCGAAGACCCCTATGATGCCCTGCGCTCGGGAAACGCGGCGCCTCGGCAACAGTTGCGACTCGTGAACTAGCCCGGCATGAACGTTCTGGCTTTTTATCCCGCCTTTCTGTAGGTTTGCACAAAAAACTTGAGGCAGTTTCCCGAGAAGGAGCCCGAGCAGTGATCCCGATCCCGTTCAAGGGGGCCAAACGTCTGGCCCTTTTCGTCCTCGTTGCGGCGGTTGCAGCTTGCGGCGTGCCGCGAAGCGGCCCCACCAAAAGCGAAATCTACGCCGGTTCCGAACTCAAGCAGGGCGACGCGTTCGTCGTTCAGGTGAACGACCGCGTGACCCGCGCAACCGCGGTTGTGCCGGCACTGGGGTTCACCGCGGCGTTCCTCAAGGCGGGCCTTGTCGGTCCTGACACCATTCAATCGGGCGACAAGCTGACGGTTTCGGTCTATGAAAACGTCGCCAACCCGCTGCTGGGCCAGCCGGGGCAAAAGGCGACCGTGCTCGCCGATGTCGAGGTTGACGGTCTGGGCTTCATCTACGTGCCCTATGCCGGGCGCATCCACGCCGCCGGGGATTCACCCGAGACGCTGCGTGCCGAGATCACCCGCAAGCTGGCGACCCAGACTCCCGACCCGCAGGTTTCCATCGGGCGTGTTCCCGGCGACGGGTCGACCGTCACGGTCGAGGGCTCCGTGGGGGCGCAGGGGGTTTATCCGATCACCCAATCGACCCGCACCCTGTCGTCGATGATCGCCAAGGCCGGTGGCGTCGGCATCGCGGTCGACACGGCCGAGATCATCGTGACGCGCGGCAAGAAATCCGAACGGGTCTGGCTGAACGATCTTTACACCAACCCGAACCTCGACATCGCGCTGCGCGGCGGCGACAAGGTCTATGTGCAGCGTGACCTGCGCGCCTTCACCGTGCTGGGCGCCACCGGCGCCCAAAGCCGGGTCCAGTTCACCACCCAAACCCTGTCGGCGATCGAGGCGATCGCGCAGGTGGGTGGCCTGAACACCGGGCTGGCCGATCCCAAGGGCGTCTTCGTGTTCCGCAACGAACCTGCCCCGATCGCCAACGCGGTTCTGGGCCGCACCGATCTGGTCGGCGATCAGCGCATGATCTACGTGCTCGACCTGACCGCGCCGAACGGCATGTTCAACGCCCGCGACTTCCTCGTGCGCGATGGCGATACCGTGTTCGTGACCGAAGCGCCCTTCGTTCAGTGGCAGAAATCGCTGTCGATCTTCACCGGCACGGTCGCCAGTGCGCAGACGCTCAGCACCGCCACCACGGGCAAGAGCTTGGGCAACGCGATTTCGGGCCACTAGGGCTGCATGGCCGACGACCGACACAACGAAGCCGCCGGGGGGGCACCTCCCCGGCGGCTTTTCTGTTACGCGGGCGGCCTGCAGCGCCCCGGCCGGGTCCGCCGCATCCTGACGCTGGCGGGCCTGCGCCCCACGCTGGGGCTGCCGGGGCCGGGCGATCTGGTCGGCGTCTGGGGCCGCAGCCCGATCGCCGCGCGGGGCGAGGCGGTCGCCGCCCGGCGCAACGTGCCGCTGGTGCGCATCGAGGATGCCTTTCTGCGCTCGATCCGCCCCGGCCGTCTGGGCGAGCCGCCGCTGGGCCTGATGATCGACCGGCGCGGGGTGCATTTCGACCCGAAGCTGCCGAGCGACCTTGAAGTGCTGCTGACCACCCATCCGCTGGACGACAGCGCGCTGCTGGCCCGCGCGCGCGATGGCATCGGGCGGCTGATCGCAGCGGATCTGTCGAAATACAACACCCACGATCCCGCGCTGCCGCCGCCGCCGCCGGGCTATGTGCTGGTGATCGACCAGACCCGTGGCGACGCCTCCATCACCTTTGGCGGCGCGACCGCCAACACCTTCCGCGAGATGCTGGTGTTCGCGCAGGAAGAACATCCCGGCGCGCGCATCGTGATCCGCGCGCATCCGGAAACCACCGCGGGCGAGCGCCCCGGCCATTACGGGCCCGAACACGCCAGCGGGCGCATCAGCCTGCTGACCGCGCCGGTTTCGCCCTGGACGCTGATGGAAGGGGCCATCGCGGTTTACACCGTCTCCTCGCAACTGGGATTCGAGGCGATCCTTGCGGGCCACCGCCCCCGCGTCTTTGGCCAGCCGTTCTATTCCGGCTGGGGCCTGACCGCCGATGAAAACCCGGTGCCGCGACGCACCCGCAAGCTGACCAAGGCGCAACTGTTCGCCGCCGCGATGATCCTGGCGCCGACCTGGTACGACCCCTGCCGCGACCGGCTTTGCCGGTTCGAGGAGGCGGTGGACCAGTTGGAGGCAACCGTCCGCGCCTTTCGCGAGGATCGGGCGGGCCATGTCGCGGTGGGCATGCGGCTGTGGAAACGGGCGCCGCTGCAAAAGGTCTTCGGCCACGAAAAGCGGCTGCGCTTCATCAACGCCCCCGATCGGGCGCTGGCCGTGGCCCGTGCCAGCGGCCGTGGGCTGCTGGTCTGGGCGGGCAAGGATGACGCCCGCCTTCATGCCGAGGTGACGCTGCGCCGGGTGGAAGACGGCTTCCTGCGCTCGCGCGGGCTGGGTGCCGAACTGGTTCCGCCGCTGTCGCTGGTGACTGATAACCTTGGCATCTACTACGACCCAAGCCACGAAAGTCGGCTGGAACGGCTGATCGCGGCAGGCCCGCCCCCCGGCGGCGCGCTGCGGGTGGAACGGCTGGTGGCCCGGTTGATCCGCGACGGGATCACGAAATACAACCTTGGCGGCGCGGCGCTGCCCGATCTGCCGGTGGGCCACCGCATCCTTGTGCCGGGCCAGGTCGAGGATGACGCCTCGATCCTGAAGGGGGCCGATGTGGTGGCGACCAACCTTGGCCTGCTGCGCCGGGTGCGGCTCGACAACCCCGACGCCGTGGTGATCTACAAGCCGCATCCGGATGTCGAGGCCGGGCTGCGCAAGGGCGCCGTGCCCGAAACCAGTCTGGCGCTGCTGGCCGATGCCGTGGTGCGCCACGCCGACCCGGCCGCCCTGCTGGCCGAGGTGAACGAGGTCTGGACGATGACCTCTGCCCTCGGGTTCGAGGCGCTCCTTCGCGGCCTTCCCGTCACCTGCCTGGGCGCGCCGTTCTATGCGGGCTGGGGCCTGACCCGCGACCTTGGCCGCGTGCCCGCCCGCCGCCACATGCGCCCCGACCTTGCCGCGCTGGCCCATGCCGCGCTGATCGCCTATCCGCGTTATTACGACCCGGTCAGCCGCCTGCCCTGCCCCGCCGAGGTGGTGGTAGACCGGCTGGCACAGGGCCCGATCCCGCATCCCGGCGCCGCGAACCGGGCTTTGGCCAAGTTGCAGGGCCTCTTCGCCGGGTCGGCGCACCTCTGGCGTTAGCCGCCCCTTGCCCCGCGCCCCCGGCTTGGCCTAATTAGGCCGACCGATGGAAGGACGCCCGCGATGCTCGATCTGACGTTTGAAGCCCCGAAGCCCAAGGTGATCCAGGGCGCCAAATCCGACTGGGAACTGGTGATCGGGATGGAGATCCACGCGCAGGTCGCTTCGAACGCCAAGCTGTTTTCCGGCGCCTCGACGCAATTCGGGGCCGAGCCGAACTCCAACGTCGCCTTCGTCGATGCCGCGATGCCGGGGATGCTGCCGGTGATCAACGAATTCTGCGTTGAACAGGCGGTGCGCACCGGGCTTGGCCTGAAGGCGCAGATCAACCTGTTTTCCGCCTTCGACCGCAAGAACTACTTCTACCCCGACCTGCCGCAGGGCTATCAGATCAGCCAGCTTTACCACCCCATCGTCGGCGAGGGCGAGGTGCTGGTGGAAATGTCCCCCGGCGTCGCGCGTCTGGTGCGCATCGAACGCATCCATCTGGAGCAGGACGCAGGCAAGTCGATCCACGACATGGACCCCACCATGTCCTTTGTCGACCTGAACCGCACCGGCGTCGCGCTGATGGAAATCGTCAGCCGCCCCGACATCCGCGGGCCGGAAGAGGCGGCCGCCTATGTCACCAAGCTGCGCCAGATCCTGCGGTATCTCGGCACCTGCGACGGCAACATGCAAAACGGCAACCTGCGCGCCGATGTCAACGTCTCGGTCTGCCGCCCCGGCCAGTATGAGAAATATCAGGCCACGCAGGATTTCGCCCATCTCGGCACCCGCTGCGAGTTGAAGAACATGAACTCCATGCGCTTCATCCAGATGGCGATCGACTACGAGGCGCGCCGCCAGATTGCGATCCTTGAGGATGGCGGCTCGATCACGCAGGAAACCCGCCTCTATGATCCCGACAAGAACGAGACCCGCTCGATGCGGTCCAAGGAAGAGGCGCATGATTACCGCTACTTCCCCGACCCCGACCTGTTGCCGCTGGAGATCGAACAAGAGTGGGTGGATCATATCCGCGACACCATGCCGGAACTGCCCGACGCCAAGAAGGCCCGCTTCATGGCCGATTTCGGGCTGACCGACTATGACGCCAACGTGCTGACCGCCGATCTGGAATCCGGTGCGTTCTTTGAACAGGTGGCGCAGGGCCGCGATGGCAAGCAGGCGGCGAACTGGGTCATCAACGAATTGTTCGGGCGGCTGAACAAGGAAGGCCGCAGCATCGCCGACAGCCCGGTGTCCTCGGGTCAGCTGGGCGGCGTGCTGGACCTGCTCGCCTCGGGCGAGATCACCGGCAAGATGGCCAAGGACCTGTTCGAGATCGTCTGGACCGAAGGCGGCAACCCGGCCGAGATCGCGGCGCGCGAGGGCATGAAACAGGTCACCGACACCGGCGCCATCGAGGCGGCGCTGGATGCGCTGATCGCCGCAAACCCGGCGCAGGTGGAAAAGGCCCGCGTCAACGCCAAGCTGGCGGGCTGGTTCACCGGTCAGGTGCTGAAGGCGACCGGCGGCAAGGCCAACCCGGCGGTGGTGAACGAGATGGTGGCGAAAAAGCTCGGGCTCTGATTCCCGGCGGGGACCGGGGGCTTTTCAGGCCCGAGCCTTGGCGCCCCCTCCCCACAGGTTGCGCCCTTCTTCGCCGTGCGCCCCGCATCTGGGGGGCGCCGCGACAGCCGAATCCTGTCTTGGACTCGTCACGCGGTTCCGGTTAACCTTTGCGACAAAGCAATAAATTTCCAACGGGGGATTATATGACGCGGTACGAGTACAAGGTGGTTCCCGCCCCGAACCGGGGTGAGAAAGCGCGCGGCGTCAAGGGAACCGGCGACCGTTTCGCCCTGGCCCTGACGACGCTGATGAACAGCCTTGGCCGCGACGGCTGGGAATATCTACGCGCCGACACCCTGCCCTGCGAAGAGCGTCATGGCTTGGCCCAGCGCGTTCAGACCAGCTACCAGAACATGCTGGTGTTCCGCCGTGAGCTGGCCGAAACGGCCGCAACCGCGCCGCAGCCGCCCGCCGAGATCGTCGTGGATGCGCTGCCGCCCAGCGAACCGCTGTCCGAGGCGGTCGCCACCAAGCTTGCCAACATCCACACGCTGGCCACTCCGCGCAACCGCGCGCCGCGGCTGGTGTCGCCGTTCAGCGACCGTGGCCCGGCGCCGTCGGTGGGCCCGGCAACCGCCGCCCCGCGCGAAGAGCAGGCGAAACCGCCCGCCGAATAGGGCCTAGCCCGCCACGTCCAGCGCCAGCGCGTGGATGCGCCCCACCACCTCGGGGCCCAGCGCGGCATGGACGGCACGATGCCGCTCGATCCGGCTCATCGGGCCCAGCGCAGTGGCGCGCATCATCACGCGGAAGTGGCTTTCGCCCGTACCGTCATCTCCGGCATGACCGGCGTGGCGGCTGCTTTCGTTTTCCACCGTCAATGCCTCGGGGGCGAAGGCCGCCGTCAGTCGCCGTTCGATTTCCGCGCTCATGTTCATTTTATCTGGCCAGCCCCCTTCAACGTCACGCGAAAAACCCTAAACTCTTGCGTCCGAGTCGGAAAGGCACCCGCATGACCCAACGTCCCCCCTTCGAGTTCGACATCCGCGTGACAGCGGACAAGAAACGCCGGACGAAGACCCGGCGGGGCATGTCGGGTGCCTTCGAAACCTCAACCCGCGCCTGCGACGCGCCGGGCTGCACCGAAGCCGGGCAATACCGCGCGCCGAAGTCGCCCGACCACCTGGATGAATACCTGTGGTTCTGCCGCGACCATGTGCGCGAGTACAATCTGAAATGGAACTTCTTCACCGGCCAGACCGAAGAGGAGTTCCAGAAGAGCATCGACAGCGACCGGGTCTGGAACCGCGAAACCAAGCCCTTCGGCAAGCGCGGCGAGGAAGACCGCGCCTGGTCGCGGCTGGGGGTCGAAGACCCGATGGAGATCCTCGGGCCGAACGCCACACAGAATCCGGGGCGGGCGCAAAGTTCCACCCGCAAGCTGCCGCCGACCGAACGCAAGGCGCTGGAAATCCTCGACGCCCGCGACCACTGGACGCGGATGGAGATTCGCAAGCAGTACAAGGTGCTGGTGAAAGACCTGCACCCCGACATGAACGGCGGCAACCGCGCCGACGAGGACCGGTTGCAAGAGGTCGTCTGGGCCTGGGACCAGATCAAGGAAAGCCGCTACTTCAAGGACTGAGGGACGCCGCGGGACCGCCGCCGCCGTTTCTTCCGTTCGAAAATATCCCACGGGGGTGCAGGGGGAGTGCCCCCCGCTTGCACCCGACGCCCCCCGGCCCTGACGCAAACCGGCGACCTCGTGTCGCCCTTCCTCTTGCACCCCCCCGCGTTATGTTCCATCACACCGGGGTTGCACGAAAGGGCGGGCGCGAAGGGCGTTCGGAAGGGGAAATGGCATGGCCGACGGCGTGATTGACGTGAATGCGAAACCGACCGAGGAAATCTCGGTCCGCGATGTCTTCGGCATCGACACCGACATGAAGGTCAAGGGTTTCGCCACCCGCACCGAACGCGTGCCGCTGGAAGACCCGACCTACAAGTTCGACCCTGACACGACGCTCGCCATCCTCGCGGGCTTTGCCTACAACCGTCGCGTGATGGTTCAGGGCTACCACGGCACCGGCAAATCGACGCATATCGAGCAGGTCGCGAACCGGTTGAACTGGCCCTGCGTGCGGGTGAACCTCGACAGCCACATCAGCCGGATCGACCTGATCGGCAAGGACGCAATCAAGCTGGTCGACGGCCGCCAGGTCACCCAGTTTCAGGAAGGCATCCTGCCCTGGGCGCTGCGCAACCCGACCGCCATCGTGTTCGACGAATACGACGCGGGCCGCGCCGACGTGATGTTCGTGATCCAGCGCGTGCTGGAGGCCGACGGCAAGCTGACGCTGCTTGACCAGAACGAGGTCATCACGCCGAACCCGTATTTCCGGCTCTTCGCCACCGCGAACACCGTGGGCCTTGGCGACACCACCGGCCTGTACCACGGCACCCAGCAGATCAACCAGGCGCAGCTGGACCGCTGGAACCTCGTCACCACGCTGAACTACCTTTCCCACGATGCGGAAGTGGCGATCGTGCTGTCGAAGGCGCCGCACTACAACACCGACAAGGGCCGCAAGACCGTCGGCCAGATGGTGACCGTCGCCGACCTGACGCGGACCGCCTTCATGAACGGCGACCTCTCGACGGTGATGAGCCCGCGGACGGTGATGTTCTGGGCCCAGAACGCCGAGATTTTCCGCAACATCGGCTATGCGTTCCGGCTGACCTTCCTGAACAAATGCGACGAGCTGGAGCGTCAGACCGTGGCCGAGTTCTACCAGCGCTGCTTCAACGAGGAACTGCCGGAAAGCGCCGCAAGTACGGCGATGAAGTGAGCCCGTCCGCCGGGCGGGGAGCGTGAGATGCACATCGGACTGATCGGCGGCATCGGGCCTGCGGCGACGGTCGTGTATTACCAGCGGCTCTGCGCGGCGATGCGCGCGGCGGGGGCCCGGCTGGAACTGACGATCGTGCAGGCCGATGTCTACGACCTGATCGCCAACAACCTTGCCGACCGGCGCGCGGATCAGGCGGCGATCTATGCCGACCTGATCGACCGGTTGGCGGCGGCGGGTGCCGATTGCGCCGCGATCACCTCGCTGGGCGGGCATTTCTGTTTTGCCGAAACGGCGCGGATTTCCGCCCTGCCGCTGGTCAGCGCAGTGACGCCGCTCGATGACCATTTCGCCGCGCGCGGGCTGAAGCGTGTCGGCCTGCTGGGAACGGAAGTGGTGATGCGCACCCGGCTTTACGGCCAGTTGCGGCGTACCGAGGCGGTGGCGCCCACCGGCGACCTCGTGGCGTTGGGACAGGTGTACCAGAACGTCGCCACCAGCGGCATCTGCACGCCCGAGCAGCGCGCCATCTTCTTCGAGGCCGGTCGCCGCATGGTCGAGGATCAGGGCGCCGAGGCGATCATCCTTGCGGGCACCGACCTCAACCTCGGCTTTGATGGTGCGCATGATCCGGGTTACCCTGTGATCGACGCGCTTGACGTGCATGTGGCGGTGCTGGCCGATCTGGCCATCGGCACCCGCAGCCTTGCGGATATTGGACTGGACCGGCAAACATGACCAAACCCACCGACAACCCCGCCGAGCCGTTCAAGAAGGCGCTGGCCGAAGCGACCAAGACGATGGCGCATGATGCCGACCTCACGGTCAGCTACTCGGTCGATCCGCCGGGGCAGACCGGCGACACGATGCGCCTGCCGCAGGTGAGCCGCCGCATGACGCGGGACGAGGTGCTGCTGGCGCGCGGCACGGCCGATGCCTTCGCGCTGCGCCACCGGTTCCACGACGCCAAGACCCATGCCAAGTACACGCCGCAGGGCCAGATGGCGCGCGATCTGTACGAGGCGATGGAAACCGCGCGGTGCGAGGCTGTCGGTGCGCGCGAGATGCCGGGGACGGCCACCAACATCGACGCCAAGATCGCGCATGAGGCCGACCGCAAGGGCTACAGCCAGATCACCCGGCGCGAGGATGCGCCGCTGGCGACCGCCGCGGGCTACTATGTGCGGCAACTGGCGACCGGGCGCGACCTGCCGAAGGGCGCCGAGAACATCACCAACCTCTGGCGCGGTTTCATCGACCAGCAGGCGGGCGGCGATCTGGAACAGGTTGGCCAGGTGCTGGCCGATCAGGCTGCCTTCGCCCGTCTGGCGCGCAAGGTGATCGCCGATCTGGGCTATGGCGACCAGCTGGGCGACGACCCCGACGAAGGCGAGGATGAGGGCGAGGACTCGGCCGAAGAGGACGAGGACAACCCCGACAGCCAGGGCGACGATCAGGATGACGCCGAAGAGGCCGACGCCAGCCCCGAGGACAGCCAGGAAGAAACCCAAGACCAGAGTCAGGCCCAGGTCTCGATGGAGGACGCGCCCGACGCCGACATGTCGGACGAGGCTGAACTGCCCGATGGCGAGGCCCCGCTGGAGCCGCCGCCCCCCGCCCCCTATTCCGAGGCGGACCCGAACTATACCGTCTATACCACCGATTTCGATGAAGAAGTCCGCGCGCAGGATCTGGCCGACCCGGTCGAGCTGGAGCGGCTGCGCACCTACCTTGACCAGCAACTGGAACCCTTGAAGGGCGCCGTGTCGCGGCTGGCGAACAAGCTGCAGCGCCGGTTGCAGGCGCAACAGAACCGCTCGTGGCTGTTCGATCTGGAGGAAGGCACGCTCGACGCCGGGCGGCTGGCCCGCGTGGTGGCGAACCCGACGACGCCGCTTTCCTTCAAGCAGGAGAAGGACACCGAGTTCCGCGATACCGTGGTGACGCTGCTCTTGGACAACTCCGGCTCGATGCGCGGTCGCCCGATTTCCATCGCCGCGATCTGCGCCGACGTGCTGGCCCGCACGCTGGAACGCTGTCAGGTGAAGGTCGAGATCCTCGGTTTCACCACGCGCGCCTGGAAGGGCGGGCAAAGCCGTGAACGCTGGCTGGCAAGCGGTCGCCCGCAACAGCCGGGGCGGCTGAACGACCTGCGCCACATCATCTACAAGTCCGCCGACGCGCCGATGCGCCGCTCGCGCGAGAACCTTGGGCTGATGATGAAAGAGGGGCTTTTGAAGGAAAACATCGACGGCGAGGCGCTGGAATGGGCGCACCGCCGCATGGTGGCACGGCACGAGGCCCGCAAGATCCTGATGGTGATTTCCGACGGGGCGCCGGTGGATGACTCAACCTTGTCGGTCAACCCCGCAAATTTCCTGGAAAAACACCTGCGCGACGTCATCGCGATGGTGGAGCGGCGCAAGGCGGTGGAACTGATCGCCATCGGCATCGGCCATGACGTGACGCGCTATTACCAGCGCGCCGTGACGATCACCGATGTCGAGCAACTGGCGGGCGCCATCACCGAACAACTGGCCGGTCTGTTCGAGGCCGACCCGAAACTGCGCGCCCGTGCGATGGGCAAGATGGCAGGGGGGCGCCGCTGATGTTCCAGACCTTCAACGTCACCGCCCGGCCCGAACAGGGGCCACCCCGGCTGGCGCGGCTGCGCGAAACGCTGGCGGCCGAGGGGCTGACCGGCTTCATCGTGCCGCGCGCCGACGCGCATCAGGGCGAATACGTCGCACCGCATGACGAACGGCTGCAGTGGCTGACCGGCTTCACCGGCTCGGCCGGGTTCTGCATCGTGCTGCCGAATGTGGCGGGCGTCTTCATCGACGGGCGTTACCGCGTGCAGGTCAAGGCGCAGGTGGATCTGGCGCAGTATACGCCGGTGCCCTGGCCGGATGTGAAACCGGGCGACTGGTTGAAGGACAAGCTGCCCGGCGGCGGCGTGGTGGGCTTCGATGCCTGGCTGCACACCGCCGACGAGATCGCCAAGATCGAGGCCGCGCTGGAGGGGACCGGCGTCACGCTGAAGCCGGTTGCCAACTGCGTCGATGCGATCTGGCCGGATCAGCCCGCCCCGCCGCAGGGCAAGGTGATCGTGCATCCGCTGGAATTCGCGGGCGAAAGCTCTGCCGACAAGCGGGCGCGGCTGGCGGCAGAGCTGCGCATGGCCGGGCAAGCGTCGGCGGTGATCACGCTGCCGGATTCGATTTCCTGGCTTTTGAACATCCGCGGCAGCGACGTGGCGCGCAACCCGGTGGTGCATGGCTTTGCGATCCTGCGCGATGATGGCGCCCTGACGCTGTTCATCGACCCGGCCAAGCTGTCGGACGAGGTGCGGGCCCATCTGGGCGACGGTGTGACGCTTGCTGCACCCGCCGCCTTCACCGCGGCCCTGACCGTGCTGGCCGGTCCGGTGCGGGTCGATCGCGCCACCGCGCCGCTGGCCGTCTGGCACATCCTGGAGGGTGCGGGGGTTGCGGCGGTGGCCGGGCAAGACCCCTGCCTGTTGCCCAAGGCGCGCAAGAACGCCGCCGAGATCGAGGGGATGCGCGTCGCCCACCTGCGCGACGGCGCCGCGATGGTGGAGTTCCTCGCCTGGCTCGACGCCAACGCGCCGGGCGATCTGACCGAGGTTGACGTGGTCACCGCGCTGGAAGGCTACCGCCGGGCGACCAACAGCCTGCGCGAGATCAGCTTCGAGACGATCTGCGGATCGGGTCCGCATGGCGCGATCATGCATTACCGCGTGACCGAAGAAACCAACCGGGCGCTGGCCTCGGGCGAGCTGCTGGTGGTCGACTCGGGCGGGCAATACCCCGACGGCACCACCGACATCACCCGCACCGTGGCCCTTGGGCAGCCGCCCGAAGAGGCCCGCGCCGCCTTTACCCGCGTGTTGCAGGGCATGATCGCGATCAGCCGCGTGCGCTGGCCGAAGGGGCTGGCGGGCCGCGATCTGGACGGCTTCGCGCGCTACAACCTGTGGCTGGCAGGGCAGGATTTCGACCACGGCACCGGCCACGGCGTCGGCGCCTACCTTTCGGTGCACGAGGGGCCGCAGCGATTGTCGCGGATTTCCGAGGTGCCGCTTGAGGCTGGCATGATTCTGTCAAACGAACCGGGCTATTATCGCGAAGGCGCGTTCGGCATCCGGATCGAGAACCTCGTGGTGGTGCAGCCCGCGCCCGAGTTGCCGGGGGCCGACCCGCGCCCCATGTTCAGCTTCGAGACGCTGACATGGGTGCCGATCGACCGCCGCCTGATCGACGCCGACGCATTGTCACGTGGCGAGCGGGAGTGGCTGAACGACTACCACGCCGCCGTGCGGGCAAAGATCGGCCCGCGCGTCAGCGACTTTGCGCGGGGCTGGCTTGAGGCGGCCACCGCACCGATCTGACCCAACAGGAGCCCGCCATGCCCGATCACATCCGCATCACGAAAGCCGAAGGCACCTGGGTGGTGCGGGCAGGCGGCGCCGTGCTGGCCGAAAGCCAGAATGCGCTGGAACTGACTGAAGGGCACTATCCGCCGGTGATCTACTTTCCGCGCGCCGACATCGCGATGGCGTTCCTCGAACGATCCGAGACGACCTCGACCTGCCCCTGGAAGGGCGAGGCCAACTACTACGCGATCATCGCCAAAAGCGGCCGCATCGCCGACGCCGCATGGAGCTATGAGACCCCGAAACCGGGCGTCGAGCGGATCGCCGGGCATCTGGCGTTCTACCCGAGCAAAGTCGCGCTCGAACGGGTCTGAACCGGCGGAGCCCCGCCTACCCCCCCATTGCGCCGGGCGCGCGCATTTGCCATGACGGAGGCGCCGCTGCCGCGCGCGGCGGCCAGTGGCGAGGTTCAGGATGCCCCATTTTTCCCCTGCGGCGCTGACCGAGCTGGAGGCGTTGCTGGGCGCCCGGCTGGTTACCACTGCCGCCGATCGTGCGCTGCATGGCCGCAACGAAACCCACTTCCCGCCGCTGCCGCCCGATGCCGTCGCCTATCCGGAAACCACCGCCGAGGTTGCCGCGCTGATGGCGATCTGCGCCCGTCATGGCGTGCCTGTTCAGGGCTGGGGCGCGGGCACGTCGCTGGAAGGGCACGCGCTGGCGCTGAACGGCGGCGTGACGGTCGATTTCGCCCGCATGGCGCAGGTGCTGGAGGTGCGCGGCGAGGATATGGTGGCCCGCATCCAGCCCGGCATCACCCGCGAGGCGCTGAACACCGAACTGCGCGCCACCGGCCTTTTCTTTCCGGTCGATCCGGGCGCGAATGCCAGCCTCGGCGGCATGGCCTCAACCCGCGCCAGCGGCACCACGGCGGTGCGCTATGGCACGATGCGCGACAACGTGCTGGCGCTGGAGGTCGTGCTGGCGGATGGACGGGTGATCCGCACCGGCACGGCGGCACGCAAATCCTCTGCCGGGTACGACCTGACGGCGCTCTTCGTGGGCGCGGAAGGCACGTTGGGCCTGATTACCGAACTGACGCTGCGGTTGCATGGCCAGCCAGAGGCGGTATCGGCCGCCGTCTGCGCCTTTCCGGCGATGGGTCCGGCGGTGCAGGCGGTGATCGCCACGATCCAGTCCGGCATCCCGATGGCACGGATCGAGTTCGTCGATGCCGCGACGGTCGCCGCCTTCAACGCGCGCGACAATGCGGGGATGCCGGAACAGCCGCATCTGCTGGTCGAATTCCACGGCTCGCCCGCCGCCGTCGCCGAGCAGGCGGAACGGTTCGGCGAGATCGTCGCCGAGGCGGGCGGCGAAGGCTTCCGCTGGGCCTCGCGGCCGGAAGAGCGCGCCGCCCTGTGGCGGATGCGGCACAACGCGTATTACGCCTGCCTCGCCCTGCGCCCCGGCGCCACGGCCTGGGTCACCGATGTCTGCGTGCCGATCTCGCGGCTTGCCGAAGCGGTGGAAGAAACCCGGGCCGATATCGCCGCCTCGATCATTCCCGGCCCGATCCTTGGTCATGTCGGCGACGGCAATTTCCACGCGATCCTGCTGGTCGAGCCCGGCAACGAGGCGGAAATCGCGGCGGCCAAGGGCCTGTCGGCCCGGATGGCAGACCGCGCCCTGCGCCTTGGCGGCACGGTGACCGGCGAGCATGGCATCGGCATGGGCAAGCTGGACTACATGGCGCGCGAACATGGCGCGGGGTGGGATGTGATGGGGCAGATCAAGCGGGCGCTTGACCCGGCGGGGCTGCTCAATCCGGGCAAGACGGTACGGGGGAATTGATGGCAGCCGACACCGCCGAGGGCTTTGCCCGCAGCTTTGCGTTGGGATGGCTGGCGCAGGATACCGCCACGCTGGGCCAGCTTTTCGCCGAAGACGCGGATTTCCTCAGCCTGACCGGCGATTGGGCCGAGGGTCGCGCCGCGATCGAGCGCACGCTGAAGGCCGAGTTCAAGGGCGCTTTTGCCCGCGCCCGGCTGGTGACGGGGCGCGCCAAGCTGCGCATGCTGGGGCCCGGCGCGGCGGTGGTGCATCAACGCTTCGTGCTGAGCGGTGTGCTGAACGCCGACGGCAGCGACGGCGGGCGGATCGCCACCGTGCTGATGGCGGTGGTCACGCGGCTGGGGCCGGGCTGGGTTGCCGTATCGGCGCAGTTCACCGCCGAAAGCTAGCGTCGCACCCACCGTTGCAGCACGTCGCCGCCCAGCGCCTCGACCGACGCGAGGTGAAAGCGTGGCGCTTCGGCCAGCGCCCCGATACCAAGCGCACCGATGCCCGGCCGCCCTTCGGCCCCCAGCGCGAGGCCGGCCGAAAACAGCGCCAGTTCATCCACCAGCCCCGCCGCGAGAAGCGAGGCCGCCAGCGCCCCGCCGCCTTCGCAGAACACCCGCGTCAACCCTTCCGCCCCCAGCGCCCGCAGCATCGCGGCGGGGTCAAGGTGCGGCCCGTCGAGCGCCGCGACCGGGATCAGCCGCGCGCCCGTGCCCAGCCAATGCGCCCGCTGCGCTTCGCTGATCTGCGCCGGGTCGTGCAACAGCCACAGCGGCACCTCGGCCGCGGTCCGCGCCAGTTGCCCCGCCTCGGGCACGTCGAGCCGCCGCGCCGCCACCACCCGCACCGGCGGGCGCAACGGGCCGAAGCCGCGCACCGTCAGCAGCGGGTCGTCGGCCCGCGCAGTGCCACCACCGACCAGCACTGCATCATGCGCCGCCCGCATCCCGTGCACGGCATGGCGCGCTTCCGGCCCGGTGATCCATTTGCTTTCGCCCCCCGCCGTGGCGATGCGGCCGTCAAGGCTGGTGGCCAGCTTCAGCGTGACCAGCGGCCGCCCTGCGGTGATGCGGCTGAGGAAACCCCGATGGGCGCGGCGGGCGGCGGCTTCCTCTACCCCTTCGGTGACGGCGATGCCCGCCGCCCGCAGCATCGCGTGGCCCCGCCCCGCCACCCGCGCATCGGGGTCGGTCAACGCGGTGACCACCCGCGCCACCCCGGCGGCGATCAGCGCCTCGGCACAGGGCGGGGTCTGCCCGTGATGGGCGCAGGGTTCCAGCGTGACATAGGCGGTGGCGCCCCGTGCCGCCGCCCCGGCCTGGGCCAGCGCGCGTACCTCGGCATGGGGTCGCCCGCCCGCTTGCGTCCAGCCGCGCCCGACGATGTGGCCGTCACGCAGCAGCACGCAGCCGACGGCCGGGTTGGGCCAGGTCTGGCCCAGCCCGCGCGCGCCCAGCGACAGCGCGTGGCGCATGTGCCGCGCGTCGTCTTCGGCTGTCACTCTTCCGAGCCGGGCTGCGGGCGCAGCTCCAGCATGAATTTGTCGAAATCGCCCGCCGCCTGGAAATTGCGGTAGACCGAGGCGAAGCGCACATAGGCCACGGTGTCGATCCGGGCCAGCGTTTCCATCACGATCTCGCCGATCACCTTCGACGGCACATCGGTCTCGCCCAGGCTTTCCAGTCGCCGGACGATGCCGGAAATCATCTGGTCGATCCGCTCGGGGTCGATCGGGCGTTTCTGCATCGCGATGCGGATTGACCGTTCCAGCTTGTCGCGGTCGAAGTCCTCGCGCTTGCCAGAGTTCTTGATGACCACGAGGTCGCGCAACTGCACCCTCTCATAGGTCGTGAAGCGACCACCGCAGGCCGGGCAGAACCGCCGCCGCCGGATCGCGACGTGATCCTCGGCCGGGCGCGAGTCCTTCACCTGGGTGTCGATATTTCCACAGAACGGGCAGCGCATGCTCTCTCCCTCGGGGGCGATCCTGACTTGTCCACAGGGACTATAGGCCAGCCGCCAGAGTTTGGGTAGTGGGTCGATTCGGCTACTAGATCGTTGGGGCCGCAGGTGTCGCCCGCGACACAGGCGGGGTCGATCCGGCCGCAGCACGGGCGCCGGCGCCGCGTCAGGATGGCGGAAGAACGGAGGCCTGCATGACAACCGAACCCGCATCCTCGCCCTGCGCGATCACCGAAGTCGACCCCACCTTCGGCGGCCTGCCCGACGCGCAGACCGCGCTGGAGGTCGCACGCTGGCGCCGGGCCGAGCGGGCGCGGCTGATCGCCCTGCGGCAGGCGGTGCCGGTGGCGGCGCGGCAGGCCGCCGACGCCGCGCTGGCCGACCGGCTTGATGCGCGGCTGGGGCCGACTACGGGGCGCGTCATCGCGATCACCTGGCCGTTCAAGGGCGAACCCGACCTGCGCGGCTGGGCCGCCCGCCAGCGCGGCACCGGCGCCCGCATCGCGCTGCCGGTGGTGGTGGCGAAAGGCGCGCCGCTGATCTTCCGGCTCTGGGCCGAGGGCGCGCCGCTGGTGCGCGGCGTCTGGGACATCCTTGCCCCCGCCGAAGACGCACCTGAGCTGACGCCCGACATCGTCGTCGCCCCGGTCGTGGGCCTCGGCGCCGACAACTTTCGCCTTGGCTACGGCGGCGGCTTCTACGACCGCACGCTGGCCCGGCTGATCGCGACCGGCGCCAAGCCGCTGACGATCGGCGTTGGCTACGGCTTCCAGGCGATCCCGACGATCTTCCCGCAGCCGCACGACATCGCGATGGACGAGGCGCTGCTGGTCACGTTGCCCTGACTTGCAGGGAAGCGGGCATCCTCTACCTTACAGGGGAACCGGAGGAGATTGCCCATGACCCGCCTGACCGCCAAGGACTTCGACCAGGAGCTGCTGGACCTTTACGATCACTACGCCCACGGCATCATCACCAAGCGCGAGTTCCTCGACCGTGCCGCGAAATGGACGGTGGGGGGCCTCACCGCCGGGGCGCTGCTGAAGATGCTCAGCCCCGATTACGCGCTGGCCCAGCAGGTGTCGTTCACCGACCCGACGATCCATGCGAGCTATGTGCATTACGATTCGCCGAACGGCAACGGCGCGGTGCGCGCCTACCGGGTGCAGCCCGCGACCGGCGCGCGGTTCCCCGTCGTGGTGGTGGTGCACGAAAACCGCGGGCTGAACCCCTATATCGAGGACGTGGCGCGCAGGCTGGCCAAGGCCGGTTACCTTGCGCTGGCGCCCGACGGGCTGACCTCGGTCGGCGGCTATCCCGGCAATGACGAAGACGGTGCCGCGCTGCAAAAGCAGGTCGACCCGGTGAAGCTGATGAACGACTTCTTCGCCGCGGTGGAGGTGCTGCTGAAAGACCCCGAGTCGACCGGCAAGGTCGGCATCGTCGGCTTCTGCTATGGTGGCGGCGTGGTGAACGCGGCGGCGGTGGCCTACCCCGAACTGTCGGCGGCGGTGCCGTTCTACGGGCTCCAGCCCAAGGCCGAGGACGTGCCCCGCATCCAGGCCCCGCTGCTCTTGCACTACGCCGAGTTGGACACCCGCATCACCGGCGGCTGGCCCGCCTACAAGGCCGCTCTGGACGCAAACCACAAGGTTTATGAGGTGTTCATCTATCCCGGCGTCAACCACGGCTTTCACAACGACACCACGCCGAGATATGACAAAGCTGCCGCGGAACTGGCGTGGAGCCGGACGCTGGCGTGGTTCGGGAAGTATCTGGCGTAGGGCGTCAGTAGTGGTAGCGGCACTGGATCACGATCAGCGCCTCGGTTGTGACCTTGTAGACCAGCCGGTGCTCCCGGTCGATCCGGCGCGACCAGCAGCCCGCGAGATCGCCCTTCAGCGGTTCCGGCTTGCCCGTGCCTTCGAACGGATGGCGCAGGCATTCCCGGATCAGCCTGTCCAACTTGTTCGCAAAGACCTTGTCTTGAGCTTGCCAGTAGCGGAAATGCTCCCACGCCTCGGGCGTGAAGGTCAGGTTCATTCCTCGGTCAACTGCTCAAGCTCTGCCGGATCGACCGTCACGCCCTCACCCCGCTCTACCTGAGCGAGGGACCGCATCAAGGACGCCCGATTGGCGGGCGAGGCGAGCAGGTAGGCGGTTTCATCCATGCTGGCCCAGTCTTCAAGACTGACCATAACCACCGGCTTGCCCTTGGCGCGGGTGACGATGACCGGCTCATGGTCCTCGTTCACCCGGTCCATCATGGCCGAGAGGTTGGCGCGCAGTTCGGTGGAGGTGGTATGTTTCATGGGGCGGAATGTACGGAGTTGCGTACATGGGGGCAAGGCCCCCCACAACTACAAGTAAGAGGCTCCGTGTCACGCAGCATTCGCTGATCAAGCTATGGATCGCGAAGAGGTTGGAGATGAGGGGCGCGTCGCGTACTCACGAATCATGCGGGCGGACTCCAGCCACATTTTCGGCCGTCTGTGCGGTAAATCGAGATGACGAATCGCCCGGGGCCTTCGCGATGAACGGTTAGCCGCAAAGAGGGCGATCGGTGGTTTATCTGATTCGAGACCGCGATGTTGCGGCGCATTGGACAGGAGAAAGCTATGTCAGAATTTGCATGGGGCGGTTTCGGCGGGAAGATTGTCGATAGAGACTGGAAGACCGGAGACGATGTATGGGGCGTGGGCGATTTGGCGAAAGGTGGCGACCTACCGGGTGGCCTCGGGATTGTCGCGGGGGTCATCGCAAGACGCCGGGTAGTGACAGCGTCAGGCGGTCGGGTTTGTCGCTTTACCTACGCCGTCGCCCTAGCTGAGTAAGGAACAGGGCGGAACTCCTCGCCCAACCTCTCACTGATCCAGGAAACTCCGCAGCTTCCTCGACCTCGACGGATGCTTCAGCTTCCTGAGCGCCTTCGCCTCGATCTGCCGGATCCGCTCACGGGTCACCGAGAACTGCTGGCCGACCTCTTCCAGAGTGTGGTCGGTGTTCATGCCGATCCCGAACCGCATCCGCAGCACGCGTTCCTCGCGCGGGGTCAGCGAGGCGAGCACCCGCGTCGTGGTTTCCTTCAGGTTTTCCTGAATGGCGGATTCCAGCGGCAGGATGGCGTTCTTGTCTTCGATGAAATCGCCAAGCTGGCTGTCTTCCTCGTCGCCAATCGGGGTTTCCAGCGAAATCGGCTCCTTGGCGATCTTCATCACCTTGCGGACCTTTTCCAGCGGCATCTGCAGCTTTTCGGCCAGCTCCTCGGGCGTCGGTTCGCGGCCGATTTCGTGCAGCATCTGGCGGCCGGTGCGCACCAGCTTGTTGATCGTCTCGATCATGTGCACCGGAATGCGGATGGTGCGGGCCTGATCGGCAATCGAGCGGGTGATGGCCTGCCGGATCCACCATGTTGCATAAGTGCTGAACTTGTAGCCGCGACGATACTCGAACTTGTCCACGGCCTTCATCAGGCCGATGTTGCCTTCCTGAATAAGATCAAGGAATTGCAGCCCGCGGTTCGTGTATTTCTTGGCGATGGAGATCACGAGGCGAAGGTTCGCTTCGACCATTTCCTTCTTGGCCTGCCGCGCTTCCTTCTCGCCCTTCTGGACCTGATTGACGATCCGGCGGTATTCGGAAATGTCGACGCCGACATACTGGCCGACCTGCGCCATCTCGGCGCGCAGTTCCTCGACCTTGTCGCGGCTGCGTTCGATCAGCGCCTGCCAGCCCCGGCCCGCCTTGTCGGCCATCCGGTCCAGCCAGGTCGGATCAAGCTCATAGCCGCGGTATTCGTCGATGAATTCGCGCCGGTTGATGCGGGCCTGATCGGCCAGCTTCACCATGCTCGAGTCGATCGACATGATCTTGCGGTTGATGCCGTACAGCTGGTCGATCAGCGCCTCGATGCGGTTATTGTGCAGGTGCATCGAGTTCACCAGCTCGACGATCTCGCTGCGCAGCTTCTGATAGGCGGCCTCGGCCTCGGTGGTGAAGGTGTTGTCTTCGTTCAGCGTCGCCGACATGCGCAGATCCTGCATCTCGGCCAGCATGCCGTAGTTGCGCGCGATCTGTTCCAGCGTTTCCAGCACGCGCGGTTTCAGCGCGGCTTCCATCGCGGCCAGCGACATGTTTGATTGCTCGTCATCCTCGTCGTCGTCGTCCGAGCGCATCAGCGGATTGCCATCGGCATCCAGTTCGGGCTCGTCCGCCCCGCCGTTCACCACGCGGGCCGGTCCACCGACCTCGACCCCGTCGAGGCCCGCGCCCTCAAGCTCGCCGTCGTCGTCCATCGTGCGCCCGAAGGTCGCCTCGAGGTCGATGACGTCGCGCAGCAGGATGTCTTCGCTCAGCAGTTCGTCGCGCCAGATGGTGATGGCCTGAAAGGTCAGCGGGCTTTCGCAGAGGCCCAGGATCATCGTGTTGCGACCGGCCTCGATCCGCTTGGCGATGGCGATTTCGCCCTCGCGGCTGAGCAGTTCGACCGAACCCATTTCACGCAGGTACATCCGCACCGGGTCGTCGGTGCGGTCGAGGGTTTCGGTGGTAGAGGTGGACACCGCCACCTCACGCGAGGTCGAAACCTCGACCAGTTCGCCGCCTTCGGGCTCGCCCTCTTCGGCCTCGTCGTTCTCGATGACGTTGATGCCCATCTCGGACAGCATCGACATCACGTCCTCGATCTGCTCCGACGACACCTGTTCCGGCGGCAGGACCTGATTGAGCTGGTCATAGGTGATGTAGCCACGCTCGCGCGCGTCAGCGATCATCCGTTTGACCGCGGCCTGGCTCATGTCGAGCGAGCCGTCGGCTTCCTGCTCTTCGGTCTTGGCGTCGTCAGTGTCTTTAGCAGCCATGGAAGCTCCTCGCGAAGGCCGAATCGTTCAGCCGGTGTATCGAATCAATAGCGCGAATCACAGGGGCGGAAAGCGCTCAGCCTTTTTTCTTTACCCAAACCTCGGCATCGATAAGGCTTTGAAGGTGCGCAGACAGGGCCGCGCGATCCTCGCCAAGGTCGTTGCCATCCTCGTTATGCGCGCGTCCGGCCCGGTTGTGGGCATCGGCGGCCTGCGTCAGACGCCAGGTCACGCCTTCGTCGGCAAGGCCGTCCAAGTCTTCCGACGCTTCGCGAATTTCCCGCAGCACCCCCCGCGCCGCCTCAAGCTTCGCCAGTTCCTCGGCAAGGCACATCGCGGCAAGCTCGGCATCGCCCGCCTCGCGGACAGGTGGCGCAATTCGCACGTGGGCAAGCGCGAACAGGCTTTCAAGGTCATCGCCCGCGACAGCCGCGATCTTTTCCCGCAACGCGGCCGGATCGTCGATGTCGGCGTGGCGCAGGATGGCGTCGCGCAGCCGGTTGTGGCCTGCCCCGTGCAGATCCAGCCGCTCCATCTCGCCCTCGAAGCGGTGGATCAGCGCGGGATGCGCGATCAGCGTGGCGAGGATCACCGCCTCGCGCAGCCGCTCGCCGGTCGCGGCGTCGTCAACGGCCAGAAGCGAGCCGCGGGTTGACGGCAGCGGCGCCTGCGGCACGAAGGCGGCCCCCCGGCGGCCCGGCGCGGGGCGGCGGGTGCCGAACAGTTCCCACCGCAGTTGCTTGATCGTCTCGCCGTAATGCGCGCGGATCGACAGATCCTTGATCCGCGTCAGCGCGGCGCGCAGCGTCTTGTCCAGCGTCGCCTTGCGTTCGGGGCTGTCGAACACCTTGCCCTCGGTCTCGCGCCGCCAGAGCAGCGCGACCATCGGCAGCGCGGCGTCGAGTTGCTTTTGCAGCGCGGCAGGCCCCGGCCCGCGCAAAATCTCATCGGGGTCCTTGCCGCCTTCGAGGATGGCAAAGCGCAGCCCCTGCCCCGCCTCCAGCAAGGGCAGCGCAAGATCGACCACGCGCAGGGCGGCGCGCAGGCCCGCTGCGTCGCCATCGAGCGCGATCACCGGCTCGGGGTAGATGCGCCACATCAGGCGCAATTGCTCTTCGGTCACCGCCGTGCCTAGCGGCGCCACCGCCGCCTCGAACCCGGCCTCGACCAGCGCAATCACGTCCATGTAGCCTTCGGCCACGATCAGTTGCTGGCCCTTGCCCGCCGCGTCGCGCGCGGGGCCGTGGTTGTAAAGGCTGCTGCCCTTGTCGAACAATTCCGTCTCGGGGCCGTTGATGTACTTCGCCCGCGCGTTGGGGTCGAGCGACCGGCCGCCAAGGCTGATCGCGCGGCCGCGCGCGTCGCGGATCGGAAAGATCACCCGGCCGCGGTAGCGGTCATAGGGCTCGCCACCACCCTCGGGGCGCGCCGCCAGCCCGGCATCGACGATCAGATCGGGCGCCACCCCCTTGCCGCGCAGGTGCGCGAACAACCCTTGCCGCGTGTCGGGCGCCCAGCCGAGTTCGAACCGCGCCTGCGACGCCTCGGGCAGGCGGCGCCGGGCCAGATAGTCACGCGCCACGCCGCCCGCACCGGCGCGCAGTTGCAGGCGGTAGAACTGCACCGCCTGTTCCATAACCTCGGCCAACTGACTGCGGCGGTCGGCCTGCTGGGCCGCCACCGGGTCGCGGGCGGGCACCGGCATCCCGGCCTCGCGCGCCAGCACCTCGACCGCCTCCATGAATCCCATGTTCTCGGTCTCGCGTAGAAAGGTCAGCGCGTCGCCCTTCGCGTGGCAGCCAAAGCAGTAGTAGAATCCCTTGCGGTCATCGACGTGGAAGCTGGCCGACTTTTCCTGATGGAACGGGCATGGCGCCCAATAGTCGCCCTTGCCCTGGTTCGAGCGGCGCATATCCCACACGACCTTGCGCCCCACCACCTGGGACAGCGACACGCGCGAGCGCAGTTCTTCAAGGAAACCGTTCGGGAGACTCATGGGGGCCCATATTGGCCCGATGGCCCGCCAAGTCCAGCGGGTCAGCCGAGGATGGCGCGGGCCACCTGACGAAAGAGCCGCGCACCGACCGGAATGAGATCGTCGGGAAAGTCATAGTCGGGGTTGTGCAGCGCGGCATGATCCGCGCCCGCACCAAGGTAGACCATCGCCCCCTTCGTGCCGGGCACGGACCCGAAGCGGCCGAAATCCTCGGACGCGCGCATCGGCAGATCGCCGGTCTGATGCGGGATCGCCAGCGCATCGAGGGCCGCGGCAAGATGGGCGGTCGCCTCGGGGTCGTTGACCGAGGCCGCGAAATCGTCGTGCAGGCTGATCGTCAGCGTCAGGCCCGCCGCCGCAGCCTCGGCCCGCGCAAGATCGCTGGCGGCGGCTTTCAGGGCGTGCATCGGCGCATCGGTCATGGTGCGCAGGGTGGCCCAAACCTCGGCATGGCCGGGCGAGATACCGAAGGCGGGTTCGCCGAGCGTGGCATGGGTGACGGTGACAAGGCGGTAGCCTTCGCCCAGCGGGCCACCCTGCCCCAGCGCACCCAATGCCGGGATCAGCCGCGCCAGCGCCAGCCCCGGTGACAGGCCAAGCTCGGGCTGTGCGGCATGGCTGGTCTTACCCTCCAGCACGACCTTCATGCCGACCGAGGCGCAGTTGACCGGGCCGTCGGTCAGCCAGCACTGCCCCAGCTTTGCGCCCGGCATGTTGTGCAGCGAAAACGCCCAGTCGGGGCGCAGCGCGGCAAAGGCCGGATCGGCGATCACGGCGGCGGCGCCAGAGCCGTCTTCCTCGGCAGGCTGGAACATCAGGACGACCCGCCCCCGTGCGGGGCGCTGCCGCGAAAGCATCCGGGCCAGCGCCAGCAGGATCGCCATGTGGCCGTCGTGGCCGCAGAGGTGACCCTTGCCGGGAATGGCCGAGCGGTAGGGCGCATCGGAGAGTTCGTGGATCGGCAGTGCATCCAGTTCGCAGCGGAACAGCACCGTCGGGCCGGGGGCCGCCCCCGCAAAGACCGCCGCGACGCCGTGACCGCCAAGGCCGGTCGCCACCTGATCGGGCGCCATCGACTGCAACGCCGCCGCGACCCGGCGCGCGGTGTCGACCTCTTGCCCGGAGACTTCGGGGAACTGGTGCAAATCGCGCCGGAACGCGGTCAGTTCGGCAATGTCGGCGTTGGTCAGCACCTCAGCCGCGGGCCGCGACGGCCGACATGGCTGCCGCGATCTCATGCACCGCGGTGCGCGCCATCGAGCGCATGACCAGCAGAACGAAGCCGTCGCCCTCGCGCCAGATCACCGCCATCATGTGGCCCAGCGCCGACCTTGCGGCGGCCCCGTCGGCGAAAACGGCGGGCCGCAGGTCCAGCGGGATCAGCCGCGCCAGCACCTGATCGGCCCCCGGCCCCGCAAGCCGCAGCGCGGCCCAGGCGTCGGTCTGGTCGGTCAGGGCGGCCAGCCCCGCCAGCGGCGCCGGGTCGGCGTCCAGCAGGAAGGCCTGCCCCCGCCCGGTCCAGACGATGCGCGCCTCGGCCTTGGCCAGCGCGCAATTCGGCGCCGGAAAGGCCAGCCCCAGCGCTTTCTTCAGCGCCGCCGACACCGCCTTTTCCTTGCCGTTGAACGGCGCGACCGAGGTGATGCGCGCGGGCGCCGCATCGGTCAGCGTGAAGGGGCCGTGCAAGACCGGCACCAGCCCCTCGGTTGCGGAGGTTGCGATCAGTTCAGCCACGGGCGCGGCCTCCTTCCGGGTCGAAGAACACGGGGTCCACCACCTCGCACATCACCTCGGCCTTGCGCAGGTGATCGACAAGGCGAACCATCTCGCCATGCCGGGCGCGGCCGTCCTTGAGGAAGGCAAGGCCAAGGTAGCTGTCGACCATCGGCGACCAGCAGACCGAGGTGACATAGCCCTGATCGTGTTCGCGTTTCGCCGGGTCGGTCTTGCGGAACAGATGTGCCCCGGCGCCGATCGGGCGATCGGGGTCGATCGGGCGCAGGCCCACCAGTTGCTCGCGCTCCGGCCCCACCATGCCCGGCCGGGCGGCGGCGGCCTTGCCGATGCAATCCTTCTTCGCGCTCACCATCTTCTCGGCACCGATGTCGAAGGCGGTGGTGCGGCCGTGGATCTCGGCGTGCGTGATCAGACCCTTCTCGATCCGCAGCACGTTCAGCGCCTCCATCCCGTAAGCGCCGCCGCCCATCGTTTCGGCCCGGCTGACCAGATCGCGGAAGAGCGCCGCGCCATAGCGGGCGGGCACCGCAACCTCATAAGCGTGTTCGCCCGAGAACGAGATCCGGAAGAGCCGCCCCGCTACGCCGGAAACGCTGACCGGCCCGCAGGCCATGAAGGGCCAGTCCTCGGGCTTCAGCCGCTCGTCCAGCACCGAATTCAGCAGGTCGCGCGCCCGTGGCCCGGCCACGGCGAACTGCGCCCATTGCTCGGTGACCGAGATGAAGCGCACATCCCAATGCGGGCGCAGCGCCTGATGCACGAAGTCGAGGTGGCGCATGACCAGCCCGGCAGCCGCGGTGGTGGTCGTCATCAGGTAGTGGTTTTCGGCAAGGCAGGCGGTGGTGCCATCGTCCATCACCAGCCCGTCCTCGCGCAGCATGAGGCCATAGCGCACCCGCCCCGGCTTCAGGGTCGAGAAGGTGTTGGTGTAGACGAAATCGAGGAACGCCGCCGCATCCTTGCCCTGAACGTCGATCTTGCCCAGCGTGGACACGTCGCAGACGCCGACCCGTTCGCGCACATAGCGCACCTCACGGTCGCAGCTTTCGCGCCAGTTCGCCTCGCCGGGGCGGGGGAAGTAGCTGGGGCGATACCAAAGGCCCGCCTCGATCATCGGCGCGCCGCGGGCGATGCTGGCGTCGTGGCTGGTGGTGAATCGTTGCGGGGCAAAGCCCTCGGCCCGGCCCCCGGCGCCGATCGCGGCGATGGAGGTGGGCACATAGGGCGGGCGGAAGGTGGTGGTGCCGGTTTCCGGAATGCCGCGCCCGGTCGCATCGGCCAGCACCGCCAGCGCGCCAACGTTGGAGTTCTTGCCCTGATCGGGCGCCATGCCCTGCGTCGTGTAGCGCTTCATGTGCTCGACGCTGGCAAAGTTTTCCTGCGCCGCCAGCCGCACGTCCTTCACCGTCACGTCGTTGGAAAAGTCGAGCCAGGCGCGCTTTACGCCGTCGACCACCCAAAGCGGGCTGATCGCATAGGCGCCATCCTCGGCCTTCGGCGCCGCAAGGTCCGGCGCCGTGCGGCCCAGCGCCTGAAGCGCCGTGGCCGCCGCCCTCTGCCCGTCCTGCAGGCATCCGGCGGTCGAAAACACCCCCGCCGCCGCGCCGCAGGGCGTCAGCCCCGGCACCGCGCCCGGCTGCGGCACGAAGGCCGCGATTTCAGGCGACCAGACCGGGCGGCCGTTCATGTGGCAGGTCAGGTGCAGCGTCGGGTTCCAGCCGCCCGAGATGGCAAGGCAGTCGGTCTCGATCCGCCGCTCGCCGCTCTTGTCTCGCACGGCGATCCATTCGAGGCCAAGCCGCCCGTGCGTGCCCACCACCTGCGCATCGCGATAGACGCGGTAATCGGCATCGACCGAGGCATCGGCGCGGCTGTCGATCACGGCGGCCACCTTGATGCCCGCCGCGACCATGTCATCGGCCGTCCGGCGCGCACTGTCGTTGTTGGCGAAGACCGTCACGGTCTTGCCCGGCGCCACGCCCCAGCGGTTGGCATAGGCGCGCACGGCCGAGGCCGTCATGATGCCGGGCCGGTCGTTGTCGGCGAAGGCGATGCCACGTTCCAGCGCCCCGGCGGCAAGGATCGCCTGCCCCGCCACGATGCGCCAGAAACACTCACGCGGCCGGGCGCCGGGGGCGGCCATGTGCAACCCCACCCGTTCCAGCGCGGAATAGGTGCCGTGGTCGTAGGCGCCTGTCACAGTGGTGCGCGTCATCAGCCGCACGTTGGGCATTGCGGCCAGTTCCGCCAGCACGCCCGTCGCCCATTGCAGCCCCGGCTGGCCGTCGATCTCGCCGGTATCGGCCAAGAGGCGGCCGCCCATCCGGCTGTCTTCCTCGGCCAGGATCACATCGGCCCCGGCCCGCGCCGCCGTCAGCGCCGCCATCAGACCCGCGGGGCCCGAGCCGATCACCAGCACGTCACAGAAGGCGAAAGCCTTTTCGTAAAGCCCTTCGTCATGCTTGCCTGACAGGCTGCCCAAGCCCGCCGCGCGGCGGATCATCGGTTCATACAGCCGTTCCCAGAACACCCGCGGCCACATGAAGGTCTTGTAGTAGAAGCCCGCGCTGAAGAACGGCGCCATGAGGTCGTTCACCGCCAGCGCATCATAGCGCAGCGACGGCCAGCGGTTCTGGCTTTGCGCCGCCAGCCCCTCGTAAAGTTCCTGCACGGTCGCGCGCACGTTCGGCGTTTGCTGCGCGCCCTCCAGCACCTCGACCATCGCGTTCGGCTCTTCCGACCCGGCGGTCAGCACGCCGCGCGGGCGGTGATACTTGAAGCTGCGACCCATCAGCCGCACGCCGTTCGCCAGCAGCGCCGAGGCCAGCGTGTCGCCCTTGAAGCCGGAATAGCCAACCCCGTCGAACCGGAAGTTCAGCGGCGCCGTGCGGTCGATCAGGCCCTTGCCAGCGATCCTCATGCCGCGCCCTCCGCTTCGGCGGCAAGGCGGACCGACAGCACCGCGTGGGTGACCGTATTGCGCTCCACCACCAGCCAGGAGGAACAGCCCATGTCGTGATACCACAGATCGCGCGTCACTCCGGCCGGGTTGTCGCGCAGGTGGAGGTAATTGTCCCACGCCTCGGGCGCGGCACCCTCGCCGGGGCGGCGCAGGAAATCGTCGGCGCCGTAGTAGGTGAACTCGCGCCGGTCGCGTTGGCCGCAGAGGGGGCAGTGAATTCTCATTCTTCTTCAACCCCGGTAAGGCCTAGTCCGCCATTCCCTTCAATCTTGGTATTCAACAATACTCCGCCGAAGGCCCGTATTGCAAAAGCCTCCAAACCTGGAATCAAGTCAGCGGATACCTCATAGGCAGAGAAGAACGATGCGACCTCCGAAAGGTTGAAGCCTTTGCGCACGATCTTCCTAGTCCTGTCAGGATCATATTGAACGTTACTCGTTGGATGCGAGACCATCGGAACCCGAAGCTGTCGGTCACGATAATGGTTGTAGGATTGGTTCGCTCGCAGCCAGATGGATTGGTCCTGCGCGATGCCGACGTAAAGAGGTCGAGTCATACTGTCATAGAAAAGATAGAGGCCATGAGTTGCCTTGAGGCGAGAAATTATTTCGCCCCAATAGGAATGGCTGCCCCACTCAGCTTCGTCGAAAATTGCCATTCTATTGCGTCCGGACTCGTCCACGTCCAAACCCGCGTATTCAACAATCGGCTTGATGAACATGTCCGCGCCCCCTCAGTGCAAATTGTGCTGGCTGCCGGTGCCTTCTTCGTCAAGAAGATGCCCCGTGGCAAACCGGTTCAGCTTGAAGCGGCGGGCGACGGCGTGGCTTTCGCCGGTGGCCATCAGATGCGCCATGCACCAGCCCGAGGCCGGCACGGCCTTGAAGCCGCCGTAGTTCCAGCCGCAGTCGATGAACAGCCCCTCGGTATCGGTCTTGTCGATGATGGGCGAACCGTCGGGCGTCATGTCCATGATGCCGCCCCAGCTGCGCAGCACCTTGGCACGGCCGATCATCGGCATCAGCGTCATGCCGGCTTCCATCACATGCTCCACCATCGGCAGGTTCCCGCGCGACGCGTAGGAAGCGTAGAAGTCGATGTCGCCGCCAAAGACCAAGCCGCCCTTGTCGGACTGGCTGATGTAGAAGTGGCCCATGCCGAAGCTGATGACATGGTTGATCACCGGCTTCAGCCCTTCGGTGACGAAGGCTTGCAGAACGTGGCTTTCGATCGGCAGCCGCATCCCCGCCATCGCCGCGACCTGACCGGATCGACCGGCAACGATGATGGCGACCTTCTTTGCCTTGATCGCGCCGCGCGTGGTCTGCACGCCCGTCACCCGGCCGTTCTGCACGTCGATCCCCGTCACCTCGCAGTTCTGGATCAGGTCGACCCCGCGCTGGTCGGCGCCACGGGCATAGCCCCAGGCGACCGCGTCATGCCGGGCGGTGCCGCCGCGCGGATGCAGAAGGCCGCCGTAGATCGGAAAGCGGGTGTTGTTGAAATCGAGATAGGGCAGATGCTGGCGCACCCCGTCACGGTCCAGCAGAATCGCATCGTCGCCCTGATTGATCATCGCATTGCCGCGCCGGGCAAAGGCGTCGCGCTGGCCATCCGAGTGGAACAGGTTGATCAGGCCGCGCTGCGAATGCATGACGTTGTAGTTGAGGTCGGCCTCCAACCCCTCCCACAGCTTCAGCGAATGGCTGTAGAATTCAGAGTTGCCGGGCAGGAAGTAGTTGGCGCGCACGATGGTGGTGTTGCGCCCGACGTTGCCGCCGCCAAGGTAACCCTTTTCCAGCACGGCGATGTTGCGCAGGCCGAAGTTCTTGGCGAGGTAATAGGCGGTCGACAGGCCATGCCCGCCGCCGCCGATGATGATCGCCTCGTATTCCGCCTTGGGCTCGGGGTTGCGCCAGGCGGGGGTCCAGCCCTTGTTGCCGAACAACCCCTCTTTGATCACCTGCAAGCCCGAATAGCGCATGCCGCCGCTCCTTCACGTTCCGGCACAAGTGAACCGGCCTTGGCGCAGGTTTACAAGGTCGGAGTGGTCAAAACCTCGCCAGCAGGCGACAGAATTGGTCGTTTGCGGACCAAAGCCGCGATCGCCGGGGCGTGGGCCCTGCCCCGCCCCGGCACGCGCCTCAAAGCCCTTTCGACCGATAGCTGGAGGCGACCCGGCTGATCGCCACGATATAGGCCGCGACGCGCAAATCAGTCACGTCGTTGCGGCCGTGCCAGACCTCGCGCATCGACTGGTAGGCGGCGCGCATCGTGTCGTCGAGACCCGAGCGGACCAGTTCCAGCTCTCCCGCCCCGCGCAGGTAGGTTTCCTTGAAGCCGGGCGACAGCGTCCAGCCAAGGCCCTTGTCCGCCGACAACCGCTCCAGTTCGTCGATCAGCAACTGGTGGCGCGATTCCTCTTGCCGCCGCTGCATCCGGCCAAAGCGGATATGGCCGAGGTTCTTCACCCATTCGAAATAGCTGACCGTCACGCCGCCCGCGTTGGCATACATGTCGGGGATGATGACGATGCCCTTCTTGCGCAGGATCTCGTCGGCGCCGAAGGTGATCGGGCCGTTCGCCGCCTCGATGATCAGGTTCGCCTTGATGCGGTCGGCGTTCGAGAGGTTGATGACCCCCTCCATCGCGGCCGGGATCAGGATGTCGCAATCCGATTCCAGCAACACGCCGCCCTTCGCCACATAGGTGGCGTTGGGGTAATCCTTGACGCCGCCGTGGGTGTTCATCCAGTCGCGCACCGCGCGGATATCAAGGCCGTTTTCGTCCCACAGCCCGCCGTCGTGTTCGATGATGCCGGTGATCTTGCAACCATCCTCGGTCGAAAGGAACAGCGCGGCGTGATAGCCGACGTTGCCGAGGCCCTGCACGATCACCGTCTTGCCGTCCAGATCGCCGCGCAGGCCGCAGGCGGCGAGTTCCTCGGGGTAGCGGAAGAATTCGCGCAGCGCGTATTGCACGCCGCGCCCGGTCGCCTCGACCCGGCCCTGAATGCCGCCGCCGCTGATCGGCTTGCCGGTGACGCAGGCCTTGGCGTTGATGTCGGTGGTGTTCATGCGGGCGTACTGGTCGGCGATCCAGGCCATCTCGCGCTCGCCGGTGCCCATGTCGGGGGCGGGCACGTTCTGGCTCGGGTTGATCAGGTCGCGCTTGATCAGCTCATAGGCGAACCGGCGGGTGATCTGTTCCAGCTCGTGTTCTTCGTAATCGCGCGGATTGATGCACAGCCCGCCCTTGGAGCCGCCGAACGGCGCCTCGACCAGCGCGCATTTGTAGGTCATCAGCGCGGCGAGCGCCTCGACCTCGTCCTGGCTGACGTTCATCGCGAACCGGATGCCGCCCTTGACCGGCTCCATGTGTTCCGAATGGACCGAGCGGTAGCCGGTGAATGTTTCGATCTTGCCGCGCAGACGCACGCCGAAGCGGACCGTATAGGTCGAGTTGCACACGCGGATCTTCTGTTCCAGCCCCGGCGACAGGTCCATCAGCGCAACCGCGCGGTTGAACATCATGTCGACGGAATCGCGGAAACTCGGTTCCCCCATCACGGCCATAGTTCGTCCTCCCAAACGAGGGGGCCTTAATGTGGCCTCCCTGGCGCGAGTTTTGACAGGTTTACGCCTCGGAAAACACCCCTTTGACGTGCAAAAACGCGAATCGGGTCCGGTCGCGAGGCCGGTCCCGCGTCGACGAAGCGGCTGCAGGCGTCAACCGCAAATCGCCCGCTGTGGCCGGGTCGGCAACAATCCCGGCACCCTTTGCAGAGTGTTGAGAGACTGCCCCATCCGCACCGCATTTCAGGTTAAGCGCGCCATAATTCAGCCGCAGGCATTGGTGTAAATGAAAGATGATTGATCGGCCCGCGCTGCCTGAAGAGCCGGATCGAGTGTGACAGTCAACGAGTAGCAGCGGCGCAAGTGCCGGGAGACGTGAGCCATGAATCGACTTCAACGCATGAATGCGGACGCCGGCGGACCTGGCCAAGAGGTCATGCGCCGCGTATCGCGATTCCGCGCCGATGAAACCGGCACGATGACGTTCTTCTCGATGATCCTGATCATCCTGATCTTCATGTGCAGCGGCATGGCGGTTGACCTGATGCGGCACGAACGGATGCGTTCTGCGATCCAGAACACCAACGACGAGGCGGTGCTGGCCGCGACCAACCTCGATCAGAGCCTCGACCCGACCTCGGTCGTGGAAGACTACTTCGCCAAGGCGGGGATGACCCCCTATCTGTCGTCGGTGACCGTGACCACGGCGTCGAACGCCCGGCAGGTGACGGCGACGACCACGGCCGATCTGCCGACCTATTTCATGCCGCTGGAAGGCATCCGGTCGCTGGGCGTGAACGGGGTCAGCACGGCCGTTGAAAGCATCGGCAACGTCGAGGTCGCGATCGCGCTCGACAACTCGGGCTCGATGGCACAGCAGGCGGTGGCGGGCACGACGACGACCTGCACGACCAACAGATACGGCAAGCAGACCTGCACCACGACGACGCAGTACACCACGAAAATCCTGGCGCTGATCGCCGCAGCAAACAGCTTCGTCGACCAGATGTTCAGCCAGGTCGAGAATGGCGCGCTGACGATTTCGCTGCTGCCCTACGACTCGCACCTCAACATCGGCACCACGCTGATGACCGACCTCAACGTGTCGAGCGAAAACAGCATCGCGAAGTGCATCGACTTCTTGCCCAGCGATTTCAACACGACGGCGATCAGCGCAACCGACCTGCTGCAACGGTCGGGCAACTTCGATGGCCACGACTCCAATAGTTCGGTCACGCCCGAGTGCGACACCAGCGCCTCGCGCAACTCGGTCGTGTATTCGAGCAATGCCACCGCGCTGCACAGCCTGATCAACAGCATGAATGCGAACGGCAACACCTCGATCGACACCGGCGTGAAATGGGCCGCGGCGACGCTTGACCCGTCGTTCCAGCCGGTCGTGAACAAGATGATTTCGGCGGGCACGCTGACCTCGGACTATGCCGGGCGCCCGGCGGCCTATGGCAACCGGAACTTCATGAAGGTTCTGATCGTCATGACCGATGGCGAGAACACCACGCGCTGGCAGCTGAACCCAGGCTACTATTCCGGCGACTCGGGCCTCTTCTACACGGGGACATCGTCCTACTGGTCGTTCTACGACAGCACCAAGGGCAGCACGCCTTACTACTGGAACTACGACAGCAAGTGGCATGCGTCCAACTACTACAAAGGCGCGAAGTCGCAGCCCTGCACCTCGTCCTGCTCGAACTTCACGGTGTCCGACAGCAAGGCCGCGACCACGGCCACGCAATACACTTGGCCGGATCTCTGGGCGAAGTGGCCGGTGCAGTACTTCACCAACACCTACATCAAGCCGATCTACGGCAGCTCGGTCGCGAACACCTGGTACAACAGGATCGTCGATACGGTGCCCTCCACCGATATGGACAGCCAGCTGCACAACATCTGTGCCGCCGCCAAGGCCAATGGTGTTCTGATCTATGCGATCGGCTTTCAGACGACGTCCCAAGGCGCCTCTGTGCTGACCGACTGCGCCACCAGCCCGGCGTTCTACTTCGACGCCGAGGGCACCGAGATCTCGACCGTGTTCGCCACCATCGCGTCGAGCATCGTTCACCTGAGGTTGACAGAATGACTGGGATCTTGCGCAAGCTGGGGCAGCGCCTGCGCGCGGCCCGCCGGTCCGAGGCTGGCAACGCGACGGTCGAATTCGTCATCGTGTTCCCGATCTTCATGATGATCTTCTTCCAGTCGTTCGAAGCCGGCTGGTTGATGGTGCGGGACACGATGCTGGAACGCGCGCTGGATCTGACCGTCCGCGACCTGCGGCTGGGGCATATGACCGACCCGACGAACGCGACGATCCGCAGCGAGATTTGCACCTACACCACGGTGATCGCCGACTGCAACAACTCGGTGATGGTCGAACTGACCCCCGTCGATACCGGCACCTGGGCGATGCCCTCCAACGCCGCCACCTGCGTCAACCGGGGTGCGACGGTCCAGCCGGTGACCACGGTGCAACAGGGCGTCAGCGACCAGATGATGCTGATCCGGGTGTGCGCGATCATCGACCCGCTGTTTCCCGGCACGAAATGGGGCCTTAACCTGCCCGTCGACAGCACCGGCGGCTATGCGCTGATCGCGACGACGGCCTTCGTCAACGAACCGACGTGAGGGTAAGATGAAGCGCATCAAGACACGGCTTGCCTCATTTCTTCGCGACACCCGCGGCACGATCACGGCCGAGGCGCTGGTGGCCCTGCCGCTGCTGATCTGGGCCCATCTGGCTACCTATCAGTATTTCGACGCCTTCCTGACCATCGCCCGCAACGACAAGGCCACCTACACGCTGGCCGACATGATCTCGCGCCAGACCGGGACGGTGACGCCCACGTTCATCGACGGGATGAACACGCTTTACGCCTATCTGGATCGCAGCGAGACCACCAACACCGCCGTTCGCGTCACCTGCCTGTCGTGGAACCCGGCACTGGGCGCCAACGGCGAGTATTACGTCGTCTGGTCCGACGCGAGCGGGACCGGCACGCCGCTGACCTCCGATACGTTGCAGGACCTGATCTCGAAGTTCCCGGTCATCGCGGCCAGCGACACGCTGATCCTTGTCGAAACGAAAGTGGGCTATACGCCGTCCTTCAAGATCGTCGGGATGAAATCGCAAGAGCTCAACTCCTACGTCGTGACCCGCCCGCGGATCAGCCCGCAGGTGGTCTACAAAAGCTCGTAAGGCTGCCGCACCCCGCTCTGTGCCGGGATGCACAATCAGCGCGCGCCGACGGCGACTTGCGCGCCGCCCGGCGTGGTCTACCTTCATCCGCAACGAAGGAGACCGCAAATGTCGATCAGACCTGTCCTTTCCAAATCCAATGCCCAACCCACGATGGAGGGTGCGGGCGTTCACCTGCACCGCGCCTTTGGCTTCGGCGACCCGAGCGAAGCCGATCCGTTCCTGCTGTTTGATGATTTCCGCAACGAACGCCCGCAAGACTACCTGAAGGGCTTCCCCTGGCACCCGCACCGCGGCATCGAAACGATCACCTATGTGCTGTCGGGCACCGTCGAGCATGGTGACTCGCTGGGCAACCGTGGCCTGCTGGGCGCGGGCGACGTGCAATGGATGACCGCCGGCTCGGGCATCCTGCACCAGGAAATGCCGAAGGGGAACGCCAAGGGCCAGATGCACGGCTTCCAGCTGTGGGCCAACCTGCCGGCGCAGTTGAAGATGACCCGGCCGCGCTATCAGGACGTCAAGGGCGCCGATATTCCCGAGATCATGGAGGATGACGGCACCGTGGTGCGGGTGATCGTCGGCAGCTTCTGGGGCAAGACCGGCCCGGTCGACGGCATCGCCGCCGATCCGCAATACCTTGATATCTCGGTGCCACCCGGCAAGCGCAGAAGCTTCAAGGTCGACACCCGCCGCCGCGCCTTTGCCTATGTGTTCCAGGGCGCGGGCCGCTTCGCCGATGCCGCAGCGCCACAAGGCGTGCTGCTGGAGAAGGAAGTGATGGGCCGCGAGGTGAACCTGCGCGACCTGTCGGGCAACCGCACGCTGATCCGCTTCGGCGCGGGCGATGAGGTCACGGTGCAGGCCGGGGACCAGGGCATCCGGTTTCTGCTGATCTCGGGCGCGCCGATCGAAGAGCCGGTGGCGTGGCACGGCCCCATCGTGATGAACACCCGCGAAGAGCTGGTGCAGGCGATGGCCGAACTGCGCAACGGCACGTTCATCAAACCGGCGCATTGACGGCAAGACCGGGGGGCTGCCCGCCCCCCGGCTGTTCCGAGGATATTTCAGAACGGAAGAATGCGGCGGGAACCTAGGCCCCCACGGCGCGCAGCGCCATTTCGGCATAGATCGCCCCGACCTCGGCGCGGCCAAGGCGGCCGCCGTCGCGGAACCATTGCGTGACACCGGTCAGCATCGCGATCAGCGCGCGGGTGGCGAGTTTGGCATCGGGCACGCGGAAGGCGCCGGTGGCGGCGCCGTCGCGCAGGATCGCCTCCAGCGCGTCTTCATAGGCGTGGCGCTGACGTTCGAGTACGGCGAAGTTCTCGGGCGTCAGGTTGCGCAGCTCCATATAGGCGATGAAGACCTCGGCCGGTCGGTCAAGGTGGAAGTGAACGTGGAAACGCGCGAAGGCGGCCAGTCGGCCGCAGGGGTCGGCGGGCATCGGCTCGGCGGCCAGCGCGGCGAGAAGGTCATCCATGTGGCCGCGCATCAGTTCGAACAGCAGCGCCTGCTTGTCGGGCGTGTAAAGGTAAAGCGCGCCGGCCTGCACCCCCACCCCGGCGGCGATCTGGCGCATCGAGACGGCGGCATAGCCGTGCCGCGCGAACAGGTCGCGCGCCACCGCGCGCAGGCGCGGGCCGGTGATCTCGGCATGTGATCCGGTCTTGCGGGCCATGCCGCCAGAGTGATCTGAACGCCCGTTCAGTTCAAGGGGCGCGCTTGCGGCCTGCCCCGCCCCAGGGATAAGGTCGGCCCCGAACCAGCCCCGGACCTGCCGATGCGCCGCGCGACCCTGACCTGCCTTTGCGCTGCCCTGCTTGCGGGCTGTGCCCAGATCCCCGACCTTGGCCCGGCCGGGAAGGCCGCCGTCGCGCCGAGCGGCGTTTATCCGGCGCTTCAGCCGCTGCCGGTGATCGCGGCAAGCCGCGCCACGGTCACCGATGCCGCAACGCTGGGCCAGCAGGCGGGCGCAACCGATGCGCGGGTCACCGCGCTGCGGGCGCGGGCGGCGGGGCTGACCGGGGCGGTACTGGATCCGGCGACGATCATCCGCCTGAATGGCGCGCTGGTGCCGCCGCCGAACGGCTGATCGGGCGCGTTGCAAGGCCCACCGCAACAGGCTAACAGACCCCCGAACCCCCGAGCGACGGAGAGACCCATGCCCGACCCCCTGCGCCTTGGCATCGCCGGTCTGGGCACCGTCGGTCGCGGCGTCGTCAAGATCGTGCAGCGCCATGCCGACCTGATCGCGGCGCGCGGCGGGCGACCGGTGGTGATCACCGCCGTATCGGCCCGCAACCGCGCCGCTGACCGGGGCGTGGACCTGTCGGGCTACGCCTGGGAAGATGACCCGGTGGCGCTGGCGCAGCGCGCCGACGTCGACATTTTCATCGAACTGATGGGCGGGTCCGAAGGCCCGGCGCGGGCCGCGACCGAGGCCGCCATTGCCGCGGGCAAGGATGTGGTGACGGCGAACAAGGCGCTGCTTGCACACCACGGCCAATGGCTGGCCGAGGCGGCCGAGGCGGCGGGCGGCGTGATCCGGTTCGAGGCGGCGGTTGCCGGCGGCATCCCGGCCATCAAGGCATTGACCGAGGGGCTGGCGGGCAACCAGATCACCCGCGTCATGGGCGTGATGAACGGCACCTGCAACTACATCCTGACCCGGATGGAGAATACCGGCCTGCCCTATGCCGAGGTCTTCGCCGAGGCGCAGGGGCTGGGCTATGTCGAGGCCGACCCGACGCTGGACGTGGGCGGCATCGACGCCGGGCACAAGCTGAGCCTGCTGGCGGCGATCGCCTTTGGCACCCGCGTCAGTTTCGACGCCGTGGATCTGGAGGGGATCGAGTGCGTCTCGATCGACGATATCCGGCAGGCGGCCGACATGGGGCTGCGCATCAAGCTGCTGGGTGTGGCGCAGATGACCGGGCGCGGGCTGGAACAGCGGATGTCGCCCTGCCTCGTGCCCGCCGACAGCCCGCTGGGGCAATTGCCGGGCGGCACCAACATGGTGGTGCTGGAAGGCGACTCGGTCGGGCAGATCGTGCTGCGCGGCGCGGGGGCGGGCGAAGGGCCGACCGCCAGCGCGGTGATGGCCGATGTGATCGACCTTGCCCGCGGCACCCGGCTTTCGACCTTCGGGCGGCCCGCGGCCTCGCTGGTCGATGCGATCGCGGCCAAGGCGACGGCCCCGGCGCCGCATTACCTGCGCATGACCTTGCAGGACAAACCCGGAGCGCTGGCCAAGATCGCCACGGTTCTGGGCGAGGCTGGCGTCTCGATCGACCGGATGCGGCAATACGGCCATGCCGACCGCACCGCCCCGGTGCTGATCGTGACCCACAAGACCACGCGCGACGCCATTGACGTGGCGCTGGCCGGGTTTGCCGCGACCGGCGTGATGGTGGGCGACCCTGTCGCGCTGCGCATCGAACCGGTCTGAGCGGGTGGACTGGCTGCAGCCCGTCGACCTTTACTGCGAGCGGACGAGCGCGGCGTTCTGGGCCGAGCCGGTCAACACGCTGACCAACATCGCCTTCGTGCTCGCGGCCCTTTGGGGCGCGCGCACGGCACGGGCGCGGAGCGACCGCGATCCGCTGGTCTGGGCGCTGATCGTGCTGGCGGCGGCGGTCGGCGTGGGGTCGTTCCTGTTCCACACGATTGCCGAGCGATGGGCGGAACTGGCCGACACCCTGCCGATCTGGGCCTTCGTCGCGCTGTTCATCTATGTTGCCATCGCGCGAATGAGCGGGCGCAAGCCGCATGCGCTGACTGCGGTGGCGCTGGCCGCGATGGTCGCCGCCGTGGCCTGGTCGGCGGCGCAGGAGGGTGCAGCGCCGGGCGTTGTTGCGCCGCCGGGTCCGCTGAACGGCTCAGGGCAATATGCGCCCGCGGTGATCGCGCTGGCCGTCTTCGCCGCGGTCAGCTGGCGTCGCCACCACCCGATGCGGGTCTGGATCGCGGCCGCGACGGCGACATTCTGCCTGTCACTGGTCTTTCGCACCATCGACCCGGCGATCTGTTCCAGCTTTCCGCTTGGCACGCATTTCCTGTGGCACCTGTGCAATGCGTTGATGATCGGCCTGCTCCTGCAGGTGATCCTGCGCGGTCCGCGCCACACCGCGACGCCCGCCCGCATCTGTTAGCGCAAGCGCGGCTTGTTCCGGGGGCGCGCTTCGGGCTAGGACGGGGCAACGCATTTTGCCGAAGGAACGTCTCATGGCTGACGCCGTCGAATTTCATGACCGCTTGCTGTCGCTGGGCCTTGCCCGCGTGTCCGAAGCCGCGGCGCTCGCCTCGGCCCGTCTGATCGGGCGCGGCGACGAGAAGGCCGCCGATCAGGCCGCCGTCAACGCCATGCGCGATCAGCTCAACCTGCTCGACATCAACGGTGTCGTGGTGATCGGCGAGGGCGAGCGTGACGAGGCGCCGATGCTGTTCATCGGCGAGAAGGTCGGCTCTGGCAACGGCCCGGCGGTGGATATCGCGCTCGACCCGCTGGAAGGCACCACGCTGACCGCCAAGGACATGCCGAACGCGCTGACCGTAATCGCGATGGCGCCGCGCGGCACGCTGCTGCACGCGCCCGACGTCTACATGGAAAAGCTGGCGATCGGGCCGGGCTACCCGGTGGATACCGTGACGATGGACATGTCGCCGACGGAACGGATCGCGGCGCTGGCCCGCGCCAAGGGCTGCCTGCCGTCCGACATCACCGTCTGCATTCTCGAACGGCCGCGCCACGAGGCGATGATCGCCGAGGTCCGCGAAAGCGGCGCGGCGATCCGGCTGATCACCGATGGCGACGTGGCCGGCGTGATCCACTGCGCCGAGGCAGAGATTACCGGTATCGACATGTACATGGGCTCTGGCGGCGCGCCCGAGGGGGTGCTGGCCGCCTCGGCGCTGAAGTGCATGGGCGGGCAGATGTACGGCAAGCTTCTGTTCCGCAACGATGACGAACGCGCCCGCGCGGCGCGGGCCGGAATCACCGATCTTAACCGCATCTATACCCGCGACGATCTGGTGACCGCCGACGTGATCTTTGCCGCGACTGGCGTCACCGATGGCTCCATCGTGCACGGCATCAAGCGTGAAATCGGCTGGCTGACCACCGAGACGATCCTGATGCGGTCCAAGACCGGCTCGGTGCGGCGGATGTCTTACCGCACCCCGATGAAGTGACCCGCGCCTTCCTTGGCGTCGAAGCCTCGGCCACCGGCCGCCGCTGGATCGGCCCCACGGCCGAGGAGGACCGGCTGGCCGAAGCGATGGCACAAGCCACCGGCCTGCCCGCACCGCTGGCCCTGACGCTGGTGCGCCGGGGCGTGGCACCCGACGAGGCCGCGCGGTTTCTGGAACCGACGCTGCGCGACCTGCTGCCCGACCCGCTGAGCCTGCGCGACATGGCCCCGGCCGCGGCGCGGTTTCTGCGCGCGGTGAAGGCGCGCGAACGCATCGCCGTCTTCGCCGATTACGATGTCGATGGTGGGTCTTCCGCCGCGCTGCTGCTGACATGGCTACGGGCGATGGGGCGGCCCGCCACGCTTTACATCCCCGACCGCATCGACGAGGGCTACGGCCCCAACGTGCCCGCCATGCAGCAGCTTGCCGCCGCGCATGACCTGATCCTGTGCGTCGATTGCGGAACCCTGTCGCATGAGCCGATCGCGGCCGCGAAGGGCGCCGATGTGGTGGTGCTGGATCACCACCTTGGCGGCGAGATGCTGCCCCCGGCCCTTGCGGTGGTGAACCCCAACCGGCAGGACGAGTCCGGCGATCTGGGCCACCTCTGCGCCGCCTCGGTGGTGTTCCTGCTGCTGGTCGAGGCGAACCGGCTGTTGCGCGACGAGGGCACCAAGGGGCCGGACCTGATGGCGATGCTGGATCTGGTGGCGCTGGCCACGGTGGCCGATGTGGCGCCGCTGACCGGCGTCAACCGGGCGCTGGTGCGGCAGGGGCTGAAGGTGATGGCGCGGCGCGAACGCCCCGGCCTCGTGGCGCTGGCCGATGTGGCGCGGATGACCGAAGCGCCCACGCCCTACGCGCTCGGCTTCGTGCTGGGGCCGCGGGTGAACGCCGGTGGCCGCATCGGCGCGGCCGATCTGGGCGCCCGGCTCTTGTCCACCGCCGACCCGCATGAGGCGGTGGCACTGGCCGAACGGCTCGACGCGCTGAACACCGAACGGCGCGAGATCGAACTGCGGGTGCGCGAGGCTGCGCTGGCGCAGGCAGAGGCCCGGGGCCTTGACGGCCCGCTGGTCTGGGCGGCGGGCGAAGGCTGGCACCCCGGCGTCGTCGGCATTGTCGCCGCGCGGCTGAAAGAGGCCACCAACCGCCCCGCCGTGGTGATCGGTCTGGACGGCGACGAGGGCAAGGGGTCCGGCCGTTCGGTCGCGGGCGTCGACCTTGGCGCCGCGATCCACCGCGTTGCCGCCGAGGGGCTGCTGCTGAAGGGCGGCGGGCACAAGATGGCCGCGGGCCTCACCGTCAGCCGCGACCGGATCGAGGCGGCGATGGAACGGCTGGGCGAGTTGCTGGCGAAACAGGGCGCGGGCAATGCCGGCCCGGCCGACCTGCGGCTCGACGGCCTTCTGATGCCGGGCGCGGTGACGCCCGCCCTGATCGAGCAGATCGAGGCCGCTGGCCCCTTCGGCGCCGCCGCCCCCGCCCCCCGCTTCGCCTTTGCCGCCCAGGCCGTCAGCAGCCGCCGAATCGGCGAGTCGCATCTGCGGCTGACCTTCGGCGACACCACCGGCCCGAAGCTGGAGGCGGTGGCCTTCGGCGCCTTCGACGGCCCCCTTGGCCCGCTGCTGGAGGCGCCGGACGCGAACCGGTTCCATCTGGCCGGGCGGCTGGAGCTGAACACCTGGGGCGGGCGCACCAAGGTGCAACTGCGTCTCGAGGACGCCGCACGGGCCTGAACGGCCCTTCCCGCAATCGCATGACGAATTTGCGAAAAATCCCCTTGCGAGTCACCGCCGCATCCCCTAAATCCCGCCCCACGCCAACCGCGGCCCGTTCGTCTATCGGTTAGGACACCAGGTTTTCAACCTGGTAAGAGGGGTTCGACTCCCCTACGGGCTGCCAGTTGGCGTGATTTTTCCATCAAATTTCAGTGGGTTACCCGCCAAGGGCCGCAGCCGCCTTAGCGGATGTCCCGCCGCAATATCACCCCATCTGCGGCGGAAGAGCCCCCTTCAACTCCACCTCGACGAAGCTCATCGGACCCGTCCCGTCGTTGATGACGTTGTGCTCCACCCCCTCCATCCGGCGGTAGGCGGTGCCTGCGGGCACGAGGACGGTGCGCGAGCCGCCGCCCGGTTCCTCCAGCAGCATCGGGCAGTCGGTGATCGCGGTGATGACATAGTCGTGGCCGTGGCGGTGCCAGCCGGTTTCGGCGCCGGGGGCAAAGTCGAACCGAGTGACGCGCACGCGGTCGTCGTCGATCATCATCGTGGCGGTGCAGGGCGGGCGCATCGGGGCCTCCGTATGAAACGGGCCGGGGTTTCCCCCGGCCCCGATCTCAGTCCAGCGTTTTCAGCACATCGGCCAGCGTGCCGATCAGCGTGTCGATGTGGCTTTTCTCAATGATCAGCGGCGGGCTCATCGCGATGATGTCGCCGGTGGTGCGGATCATGATGCCCTTCTCGAAGCCCTTGAGGAAGGCGTTGAACGCCCGCTTGGTCGGCTCGCCCGCGATCCCTTCCAGCTCCACCGCGCCGATCAGGCCCATGTTGCGGATGTCGATCACATGCGGCAGACCCTTGAGGCTGTGCAGCGCCTCTTCCCAATAGGGCGCGAGTTCGGCGGCGCGCTCGAACAGCCCCTCTTCCTTGTAGACCTCCAGCGTGGCGATCCCGGCGGCCGAGGCGATCGGGTTGCCGGAATAGGTGTAGCCGTGGAACAGCTCGATCATGTGTTCCGGCCCGTTCATGAAGGCGTCATGCACGTCGGGTGTGGTCAGCACCGCGCCCATCGGGATCACGCCGTTGGTCAGGCCCTTGGCGGTGGTCATCATGTCCGGCAGCACGTTGAAATGCTGCGACGCGAAGGCGGAACCGAGGCGGCCGAACCCGGTGATCACCTCGTCGAAGATCAACAGGATGCCGTGCTTCTTGGTGATCGCGCGCAGCTTTTCCAGATAGCCCTTCGGCGGCAACAGCACCCCGGTCGACCCCGCCATCGGCTCCACGATCACCGCCGCGATGGTTTCCGCGCCATGCAGGGCGACGATCCGTTCCAACTCGTCGGCCAAGTTCGCGCCATGCTCCGGCTGGCCCTTGGTAAAGGCGTTCAGCGCGGGCAGATGGGTGTGCGGCAGGTGATCGACGCCCGCCAGCAGCGTGCCGAAGACCTTGCGATTGTTGACGATGCCACCGACCGAGATGCCGCCGAAGTTCACCCCGTGATAGCCGCGTTCCCGCCCGATCAGCCGCGTGCGCGCGCCCTCGCCGCGGGCCCGGTGATAGGCGATGGCGAGCTTCAGCGCGGTTTCCACCGACTCGGAGCCGGAGTTGGTGTAGAATACGTGCTCCATCCCCATCGGCGCGATCTCGATGATGCGGTTTGCGAGTTCGAAGGCGATCGGGTGCCCCATCTGGAAGGCGGGCGCATAGTCCAGCTCGGCCGCCTGCTTCGCGATCGCCTCGGTGATCTTGGGGCGGCAATGCCCCGCGTTGCAGCACCACAGCCCCGCCGTGCCATCCAGCACCTGCCGTCCGTCTGACGTGGTGTAGTGCATGTCCTTCGCGCCCACCAACATGCGCGGCGCCTTCTTGAACTGGCGGTTCGCCGTGAACGGCATCCAGAAGGCGTTCAGGTCGTTGGGGGCATTGCGGTCGAGCGCCATCGGCTCTTTCTCCCGGATCGGCCGTCGATGCGGCGGCGGATGATTGATTGTTTGACCAAATGGTCAGCGGCACGCTAGCAGAGGATGCAGACCAGTCAAGGCGAAGCCGACGCGCGATGCAAGCGCAACGATTGGACGGGGGGAACGGCATGGCGGCACCACGCACACGCACACGGATTCAGGCGAAGAACTCCGAGGCGATCCTCGAAGCGGCGCTGGACGTGTTTTCGCAATACGGCTTTCGCGGCGCGACGCTGGACCAGATCGCCGAGGTGGCCGGGCTGTCGAAGCCGAACCTGCTGTATTACTTCCCCTCGAAAGAGGCGATCCATGTCACGCTTCTGTCCGGGCTGATGGATACCTGGCTCGACCCGCTGCGGGCGCTGCACCATGACGGCGAGCCGGTCGAGGAGATCCTCGACTATGTGCGCCGCAAGCTGGAGATGAGCCGCCTTTACCCGCGCGAAAGCCGCCTGTTCGCCAATGAAATCCTGCAGGGCGCGCCGCGAATCCTGGATCAGATCGAGGGTGAGTTGAAGGCGCTGGTCGATGACAAGGCCGCGCTGATCCGCGCCTGGATCGCCGAGGGGCGGCTGGCGCCGGTCGATCCCTATCATCTGATGTTCTCGATCTGGGCGACGACGCAGCACTATGCCGATTTCGACATTCAGGTGCATCGCGTGCTGGGGCAGGAAGGCGACGCCCCCTTTGCCGAGGCAGAGCGGTTTCTGACCCAGATGTATCGCGCGGCGCTGACGCCCGCGCGTTAACCCGGTGGTAATCTGACGGGGGTAGCGTCGGTGTCGGGTGCGGGCATGACCTTTCGGGGATCATGATGGACATCGGGGGACTTTCCGCCGCTTCGGTGGTGTGGCCGGTGCAGGCGGCGGCACGCGGCGCGACCATCGACACGGCCACCGGCTCGACCGGGAATGACGGCACCGGGCGCGCCGATCAGGGGCTAAAGGCTGCGGCGCACACCGCGCGGCCGATCGACCCCGATCTGCCCACCGGCCCGCCGCCCGCCTTCACCACCACCCCGCTGGAGAAAGAGGGCGACTGGCACGTCATCCTCTCGCGTCTCAGCGCGAAGGGCTATGCACAGGTTCAGGCGATGGCGCCGCTACCGGATGCCGGTCAGCTCGCGCCCCGGCAACCGGCTGGCGGGCAGGCTACGGGCAGCCCCGCCGAAGCCGCAGGACGGGCTATGACGAGCGCCACGCCCGCCGCCGCATCGAAACCGGCCGATCCGAACGCCCCCTGACCTATTCGGCCGCTTTGGCCGCCGGGTTGTTCGGATGCGTCGTCCAGTTCGCGTAATCGCCCACCGGCCGCCCGGTGCGCGGGTCCACCGTGCCCTTGGCCATCGGCACCATCGTGATGCAATCCTCGACCGGGCAGACGTTGACGCAGAGGTTGCAGGCCACGCATTCGTCGTCTTTCACCTCGAACACCCGGCCGGGCAACATGGCGATGGCCTGATGGCTGGTATCCTCGCAGGCGGCAAAGCAGCGGCCGCACTGGATACAGGCGTCGGGGTCGATATGTGCCTTGGTGACGTGGTTCAGGTTCAGGTATTGCCAGTCGGTGACATTGGGCACCGCGCGACCGACCACCGAAGCGACCGAGGGGTGGCCCTTTGCATCCATCCAGTCGCTGAGGCCCGAGATCATCTCTTGCACGATCTTGAAGCCATAGGTCATCGCCGCCGTGCAGACCTGCACATTGCCCGCGCCAAGCGCCAGAAACTCTGCCGCATCACGCCATGTGGTGACGCCGCCGATACCGCTGATCGGCAGGCCGCGGGTCGCCGCATGGCGCGCGATCTCGGCCACCATGTTCAGCGCGATCGGCTTCACCGCCGGGCCGCAATAGCCGCCGTGGGTGCCCTTGCCGTCAATCGTCGGTTCCGGCGCGAACAGGTCAAGATCGACCGCGGTGATCGAGTTGATCGTGTTGATGAGGGAAACCGCATCCGCCCCGCCACGCTTGGCGGCCTCGGCCGGGTGCAGGATGTTGGTGATGTTCGGCGTCAGCTTCACGATCACCGGCATCCGGGTGTTCTGCTTGCACCAGCGCGTGACCATCTCGATATATTCCGGCACCTGCCCCACGGCCGATCCCATGCCGCGTTCCGCCATCCCGTGCGGGCAGCCGAAGTTCAGCTCGACCCCGTCGGCGCCGGTCTCCTCGACCAGCGGCAGGATCGCCTTCCACGCGCTTTCTTCGCAGGGGACCATCAGCGACACCACCAGCGCGCGGTCGGGGTAATCCCGCTTCACCGCCTTGATCTCGCGCAGATTCACCTCCAGCGGGCGGTCAGTGATCAGCTCGATGTTGTTCAGCCCCAGCAGGCGCCGGTCCGCCCCCCAGATCGCGCCGTAACGCGGGCCGTTGACGTTGACGACCGGCGGCCCGGCCTCGCCCAGCGTCTTCCAAACCACGCCGCCCCAGCCCGCCTCATAGGCGCGGCGCACGTTGTATTCCTTGTCGGTCGGCGGCGCCGAGGCGAGCCAGAACGGGTTCGGGGATTTGATCCCGACGAATTCAGAGGAAAGGTTTGCCATCGTGCTCTCCCTCAGCCCATCAGGGCCGCGTGAATGTCCATCGCCGCGTCGCGGCCCTGTGCGACGGCGGTCACCGTCAGATCGTCGCCGCCGGTGGCGCAATCGCCGCCCGCCCAGACGCCCTTGACCGAGGCGCGCCCGGCGCCTTCCACCGCGATCTTGCCGTGGTCGATCTTCAGCCCCCCCGGCACGCCAGAAAGCGACTGGCCGATGGCCTTGAACACCTGATCGGCCTTCAGCCGGAAGGTTTCGGCGGTCAGCATCAACCCCTCGGGCCCTTCCGAGGTATAGGCGAATTCCACCCCCTCGACCGTATCGGCGCCCAGCACCCGCAAGGGCGCCGCGCCGGTGATGATGCGCACCCCTTTGGAGGCCGCCAGTTCCCGCTCATACTCCGACGCGCTCATCTTTTCGGGGTCGCGCCGGTAGACGATGGTGACATGCTCGGCGCCCAGCAGTTTCGACTGCACGGCGGCATCGACGGCCGTCATTCCGCCGCCGATCACCACCACCTCGCGGCCGACCGGCAGCGCCGACAGGTCGCGCGCCTGCCGCAGTTCGGCGATGAAATCCACCGCGTCGCGCACATGCGCCCGTTCTTCACCCTCGGCGCGCAGCGCGTTCACCCCGGCAAGGCCGATGCCAAGAAAGACGGCGTCGAACCCGGCGGTCAGCCCGTCCAGCGACAACTCGCGCCCCAGCCGCTGGCCGGTCACCACCGTGATGCCGCCGATCCGCATCAGCCAGTCCACCTCGGCCTGCGCGAAGCCGTCGGTGGCCTTGTAGGCGGCGATGCCGAACTCGTTCAGCCCGCCCGCCTTGGCGCGGCCTTCGTAAAGTGTCACCGCATGGCCCAGCATCGCCAGCCGGTGCGCGGCCGACAGGCCGGCCGGCCCAGCGCCAACCACGGCGACGCGCTTGCCGGTGGCGGCGGCGCGGATAAAGGGGTGGCCGCCCTTGACCATCAGCGTATCGGTGGCGAAGCGTTGCAGGCGGCCGATCTCGACCGGCTTGCCCTCGGCCACTTCGCGCACGCAAACCTCTTCACACAGCGTCTCGGTCGGGCAGACGCGGGCACACATGCCGCCCAGGATGTTCTGCGACAGAATCGTTTTCGCCGCCGCCTCGGGCGTGCCGGTGGCGATCTGGCGGATGAACAGCGGGATGTCGATCGAGGTGGGGCAGGCTGTCATGCAGGGCGCGTCGAAGCAGAAATAGCAGCGGTCCGCCGCCACCTGCGCCTCGTGCCGGTCCAAGGGCGGCGCGATATCGGAAAAGTTGTCGGCATAGGCCGAGGGCGGCAGACGGCCCGGCACCACGCCGGGGGTCAACATGCTGTTGGACAAGGGGCACCTCTCCCATTGGGTGTCGTTTTGTCTGACGCTGCCACAGGGTCTATTTTTTATCAAACGGTAAATTTTGTGACATGCGCCGCCGCGGGCCAGAGGCACCGGATTGCCCGCAAAACAGGCAGAGTGCCGAAAACCGACAGTTCGACTGGCGGCAACAGGGCGCTTTTCACCCTCGCACCTGTGGCGTATAAGCGGCCAATCTCAGGCCAAGGCCTGCACGAAGACAGGCAGCAAAGACCGATCGAGGACGGCATGACCCAAGAACCGCACGAAAGCGACGTGGCCTTCATTCAGGCGCTCGCGGAACTTCTGCACAAGAACGACCTTACCGAACTGACGGTGAAGCGCGAATATGGCGAGAACGACAGCCTGAACGTGCGCGTGTCGCGTCAGACCCAGATGGTGACGATGGCCGCGCCGATGCACACGGCCCAGGTGGCCGCCGCACCTGCCGTAGCCGCTGCCCCCGCGCCTGCCGCGATGGAAGACCCGGCCCAGCATCCGGGCGCCGTGACCTCGCCGATGGTCGGCACGGTCTACATGGCGGCCGAACCCGGCGCCGCCCCCTTCGTCACCATCGGCACCGAAGTGAAAGAGGGCCAGACCGTCCTCATCATCGAGGCGATGAAGACGATGAACCACATCCCGGCCACGCGCTCGGGCACGGTGAAGCGCATTCTGGTGGAGGACGGCAGCCCCGTCGAATACGGCGCGCCGCTGATGATCATCGAATAAGGGGCCCCCGATGTTCGAGAAGATCCTGATCGCCAACCGCGGCGAAATTGCGCTCCGCGTCATCCGGGCCTGCCGCGAGATGGGGATCAAGTCGGTCGCGGTGCATTCCACTGCCGACGCCGACGCGATGCACGTCCGCATGGCCGACGAATCGGTCTGCATCGGCCCGAACTCTTCGACCGACAGCTATCTGTCGGTCCCGGCCATCGTGTCGGCCTGCGAGATTACGGGCGCCGAGGCGATTCACCCCGGCTATGGCTTCCTCAGCGAAAACGCCGCCTTCGTGCAGGTGTTGGAAGACCACGCGATTACCTTCATCGGCCCGACCGCGGAACATATCCGCATCATGGGCGACAAGATCACCGCCAAGGAAACCGCCAAGGCGCTGGGGATTCCGGTGGTTCCGGGATCCGAGGGCGGCGTGCCTGACGTGGCGACGGCGCTGACCGTGGCGGCGCAGATCGGCTATCCGGTCATCATCAAGGCGACCGCCGGCGGCGGCGGACGCGGCATGAAGGTGGCCAAGGACGCCGCCGAGCTGGAAGTGGCCTTCCGCACCGCCCGCAGCGAGGCCAAGGCCGCCTTCGGCAACGACGAAGTCTATATGGAGAAATACCTCCAAACCCCGCGCCACATCGAGATTCAGGTGTTCGGCGACGGCAAGGGCCGCGCCGTGCATCTGGGCGAACGCGATTGCAGCCTGCAACGCCGCCACCAGAAAGTGTTCGAAGAGGCCCCCGGCCCCGTCATCACCCCCGAACAGCGCGCCCGCATCGGCAAAATCTGCGCCGATGCCGTGGCGAAGATCGGCTACAGCGGCGCAGGCACCATCGAGTTCCTGTTCGAGAACGGCGAATTCTTCTTCATCGAGATGAACACCCGCCTGCAGGTCGAACATCCAGTGACCGAGGCGATCTTTGGCGTTGACCTCGTGCGCGAGCAGATCCGCGTGGCCGCCGGGCTGCCGATGTCCTTCACGCAGGACGATCTGGTGATCAACGGCCACGCCATCGAAGTGCGCATCAACGCCGAAAAGCTGCCCGAATTCGCCCCCCGCCCCGGCAAGGTGAAGGTGTTCCACGCCCCCGGCGGGCTGGGCGTGCGGATGGATTCGGCGCTTTATGGCGGCTACACGATCCCGCCCTATTACGACAGCCTGATCGGCAAGCTGATCGTGCATGGCCGCGACCGACCCGAGGCGCTGGCGCGGCTGAACCGGGCCCTGGGCGAGCTGATCATCGACGGCGTGGAAACCACGATCCCGTTGTTCCATCAGTTGCTGGCCGACCCCGACATCGAGGCCGGGGCCTACAACATCCACTGGCTGGAAAAGTGGCTGGCCAAGACCTACGGCTGAACCGGGCGCAGGGCGCAGGTGCCGCGGCGCATGTTGGTGGTGCGGAAATAGTCCCCAACGGCGCCGCGCTGGCCTTCCGGCAGGTCGGTCCAGTCGATCCACGTAATGTCGTAAAGCAACGCCTCGGCGATGGCCTCCATCGCAAGGAAGCTGGGCACGCCCTTCAGCGCGACCTCCTGCCCGTCGAACTGCGGCACCGCGTTCAGCACATTGTCGGTGCGTTCCCGGATCAGCTGTATCATCGGATTCGGACGGGTGTTGAATTCGCTGTCGACGATGACCAGCTTCGGCCGCAGCCTGCGCACAAGCTGGAACAGGCGAAAATGATCCATCACGTGGTAAAGGATGCCGTAGACCGCGACGACGTCATAGCTGACGCCGCGGGCAATGTCGGCCTCCATCTCGGCGTAGATGTCGTTGCAGCGCAGTTCGACCCTTGCGCGCAGCGCCGGGTCGGGGAATTCGGGAAAGCGCGCGATCAACTCGGGGCGAGCCTCGACGCCGACGACATGGGCGGCGCCCGCGCCCGCCAGCGCGTAGGACCAGCGGCCATCATGCGCGGCAAGGTCCAGCACCCGCGCGCCGCGGATGTCATCGAGGAAGGGCAGCACGATGTGGGCGTGGCGGTGGTTCATCCGGGCGACCGGACCGCGATGGTCCTTGTAGGCGTCGATCGTGTCGATGAAATCGAAGAAACCCATTGCGCCGCCTACTCCAACCCTGCCCGCGTGATCGCGCGGGCCTCTCTGGCGGGCATCACACAGGCAAGGGGTCGGATCGGTCAAGCGCATTCGTGCGGTTGGGGGTGGTGCCGTGGCTGACGCGCTGACCCCCGAGATTCTGCTGGGCGCCTATGCGGCGGGCATCTTTCCGATGGCCGAAAGCCGCGGCGATGACCGCATCCACTGGATCGACCCGCGGTGGCGCGGAGTTTTCCCCTTGGACAATTTCCACATCTCCCGCTCGCTTGAGCGGCGCATCCGAGCCGGGACTTTCACAATTACCACAGACCGGGATTTTGCCGGTGTGCTCGACGGCTGCGCCGACCGGCCCGAGACCTGGATCAACGATGAAATCCGGGCGCTGTATCAGGGGTTGCACCGGATCGGCCACGCCCATTCGCTGGAGGTCTGGCAGGGCGCCGATCTGGTCGGCGGGGTCTATGGCGTGACGCTGGGCGCGGGGTTCTTTGGCGAAAGCATGTTCTCGCGCCGCACCGACGCCTCGAAAGTGGCGCTGGCCTATCTGGTGTGCCGCTTGCGGGCGGGCGGGTTCCGGCTGTTCGACACGCAGTTCCTGACCGCGCATCTCGCCTCGCTGGGGGCGATCGAGATCAGCCGGGCCGAGTATCGCCGCCAGTTGGCCGCCGCGCTGACAAAGCAGGCGGACTTCGACCGGCAGGGCGCGATTCCCGCGCCTCAGGGCATCGTGCAGTGCAAGACCCAGACGTCGTAGCGTGCCGAATCGAGCGGGTTCAGCGCCGGGCTTGAAGCGATCATCCAGCCCTCGAAGATCGGATCGGTGACCAGACTGTCGTGGATGGTCAGGTAGGCGTAGGCGTTGCTGGCCGGATCGCTGATCGGATAGCGGCAATCGCCCAGCGTCACGGTGATGCGACCCTGCGTCTTGCTTTCGCCGCGCTTCAGCGTCAGGTCCACCGTCTCGCCCGAGATCTTGTCGAGCCAGCGCACCACGACGCCGGGCGCCTCGGCCACCTGGTCGGTCGTGGTGGTGGTCGTCGTCGCGCCGGGCACCGTCGCGGGCGGCGCGGGGGCGGCCGGCGGCTGGGTCTGATCCTGCTGCGGCGCGGGCGTCACCGGCGCCAGATTATCCTGCGGTTTCAGCGCGTTGAGCGGCTGCATCTGGATGACGTCGGGATTGGTCCCGGTCCCCGCGGTCTGCGCAGCCGCCGCCCCGGCGGCGCAACACGCCAGCGCCAGCATCAGCGCCCGGGTCATGGCGACGGCGTGCCGGTCGCCCCTGCGGCGTCCGGCTTTGGCGTGCCACCCTGCCCCGAGACGAATTTCATCAGAAGCGAGATCAGGCTGACGGAACCCTGCGTATCCTCGATGCGGTCGCCGGGCTTGAGGTTGTCGGGCGAGCCGCCGGGAACAATCTCGACGAAGTTGCCGCCCAGCAGCCCCTCTTGCGAGATCAGGATGGCGCTGTCGTCGGGCAACGCGATGTTCTTCTTCACGTCGATGGTGGCGTCGGCGAAGTAGGTCTTGGGGTTCAGGTCAAGCGCCGTGATGGTGCCGACCTTGACGCCCGCCAGCTTCACATCGGTGCCGACGCTGATCCCCTCGACCGAGCGGAACGAGGCGACCAGCGGATAGGTGCCGCCGGTACGCTTGGCGTAACCGGTTGCCTGCGCTGCGAAAAGGACGAATCCCGCCGCCGCTGCCAGCACCAGACCGCCGACGATGACTTCTGCCGCGTTCTCGGCCATGCTCAGGTCACTCCGGCTGCCAGGCCTCGTAATCGCTCCGCGCGACGGGCGCTTCGCGACGGATCGAGCCGGGCGGAACATAGGCGAGCATCGTGCCGGTCAGGTTTTCCTGATGCGGCTTTTCCCAGGCCCGGTGCGCCAGCGGCGCGGTGGTCGGCGGCTGATCCCAGGTGAAGTGCAGCCAGCCGTGCCAGTCGGGCGAAACGCGGCTTGCCTCGCTTTCGCCGTTGAAGATCACCCAGCGGCGTTTGGCGTCGCGGGTCTGGTAGAAGATGTTGCCCTGATCATCCTCGCCCACCCGGACGCCGTTGCGCCAGGTGTAAATCTGGGTGCCCAGCGTCTGGCTGTTCCACCAGGTCAGAAGGCGCTTCAGGAATTCCATCGAAATCCTCCGGGGTGGTTTGCCCTCATATGGACCAAGGGCGCGGCGAGGTCCAGTGCTTCCGGTCCGCCGTCGCCATGCTGTGACCGGATGTGCAAGAGCTTGCCGAAACCGGAAGGGCGCGCGGCGGGATCCGGCGGAACGGGGCGCAAGGGGTTGGGAAGGCTGGAAAAAGGGCGCACCGTTTTCATACCGTTTTTACACCGATTTCGCACCGCATGCGGTGCCGCTTTTACAGGCCGGGCGGGCGACGTTCGGGCCAGTCGGTGGCGCGGTGGTAGGCCTGACCGAGGCGCAGGATGGCGCGGTCGGCGCCGCGCGGGCCGAAAAGCTGCATCCCCATCGGCAGGCCATTGGCGCCGAAGCCCGCCGGGATCGCCAGGGCCGGAAGCCCGACGAGGCTGGGCGGGATCACGACCTCCATCCAGCGGTGGTAGGTATCCATCGGCTGGCCGTTGATGGTTTCCGGATAGCGCCAGTCCGCCGGGAACGGCCAGACCTGCGCCGCGGGCAGCACGAGCGCATCATAGGTTTCGAACAGGGTCGCGAGGGTGGCGAACCACTGCGAGCGGATGACGGACGCGGTCCAGACCTCGGCCGCGGTCAGGGCCATGCCGCGCTCGATTTCCCAGATCATCTCGGGCTTCAGCAGGGCGCGGGTTTTCGGGTCGTTGTAAAGCGCGGCCTTGGTGCCCGCGTTGGCAAAGCCGCGCAGCGCCATCCAGCTATCCCAAAGCTGCGTCGCGGGCATCGGCGGGGCGACAGGTTCGACATGGGCGCCCAGCGCGGTGAAGGTGCCAAGCGCGGATTCGCACAGCGCGAGGATGCCGGGTTCCATCGGATAGGCACCGCCCCAGTCGGCCAGCCAGCCGATGCGGGCGCCCTTCGGGTCGGTATCAAGGTCGTCGGCGAAGGGCTCGGTCGGGCGGAAGTGCGGAAAGCCCGGCTCTGGCCCCGCCATCACCTGTAGCAGGCGGGCGATATCCTCGACGTTGCGCGCCATCGGGCCTTCGGTGGAAATCTGGTTCAGGAAGGTCTCGCCGACCGGATCGCCGGGGATCAGGCCAAAGCTGGGCCGGAAGCCGTAGATGTTGCAGAAGGCGGCGGGGTTGCGCAGGCTGCCCATCGTGTCAGAGCCATCGGCGACCGGCACGAGGCGCGCGGCAAGGGCCGCCGCGGCACCGCCGGAAGAGCCGCCCGCGGTGCGCGTCAGATCGTAGGGGTTCAGCGTGGTGCCGTGGACCGGGTTGAAGCTGTGCGATCCCAGGCCGAATTCGGGCGTGTTGGTCTTGCCGATGAAGATCGCCCCGGCGGCGCGCAGGCGGGCGGCCAGCAGATCGTCTTTCGGCGCCACATAACCGGCGAAAATGGGCGAGCCGGAGGTGGTGGGCAGGCCCTGCACATCGACGAGGTTCTTCACCGCGAAGGGCAGGCCGTGCAGCCAGCCCTTGCGCGGGGCGGCGTCGGCGGCTTTCGCCTCGGCCAGCAGGTCGGCGCGGGGTTGCAGTTCGATGATGGCGTTGACGGCGGGGTTCACCGCGTCGATGCGGTCGAGATGCGCGGTCATCACCTCGACCGCCGTCGTCTCGCCGTTCGCGAGCCGGGTGGCGAGGGTGGTGGCGGAAAGGCTGGTAAGGTCGGTCATGGGTCACACATGCAAGGGGGCGCGGCGGGCGGCCCAGGGGGCGGCGGCTTCAATCTCGGCGCACAGCGCGATCAGTTCCTCGTCGGCGCCGAAGCGGGCGGCGAGGTGGATGCCGATCGGCAGGCCCTCGGCCGTCATATGCAGCGGCAGCGAAGCGGCGGGCTGGCCCGAGGCGTTGAAGGCAGCGCAGAAGGGGGAATAGGCAAAGACCCCCTCGGGGCCGATGCGGAAGGCCACGTAATCCTCTGTGTCGTGGGCGAAGCGGCCGATCCTGGCAGGCGGTTCGGCGAGGGTGGCGGTCAGCAGGATATCCCAGGGCTCGAAGAAGGCAGCCATCTCGCGGCCATAGGCGTGAACCTGACCCACCGCCTCCAGATAACGCTCACCCGGGATGGTGGCGGCATGGGCGATGGCGCCACGGGTGACGCCCTCGACCTCGGCCGGGTCAACGGCGCGGCCGTTCAGGGTCTTGTGGACGGACAGCGCGGCGCCACAGGCGACGATATCGGTCCAGGCCCGCATCATGCCCAAGGTGTCGGCCTCGGGGCGTGCGTGTTCGATATGGTGGCCGAGGCTGGCGAGCAGTTGTGCGGCCTGATGGACAACCGCCTTGCAGTCGGGGTGGATCGGGTCACCGGTCAGGGTGGTTTCGCACAACGCCACGCGCAGGCGGCGCGGCGGGCGGGTGATGGCGGCGGCGTGGCCGCGGCCCAGCGGTGGCGCCCAATAAGGGGCGCCAAGGTCGGCACCCTCACAGGCGTCGAGGAAATAGGCGGTGTCGCGCACCGAGGTGGTCAGGAACCCGTCGATTGCCATGCCGGCCCAGCCCTCGCCCGCGTAGGGGCCATCGGGCAGGCGGGCGCGGGTGGGCTTGAAGCCGAAGAGGCCGCAGGAGGAGGCCGGGATACGGACGGAACCGCCACCATCCGAGCCATGCGCGGCGGCGACGATGCCCGCGGCGACCGCCGCCCCTGCCCCGCCGGACGAGCCGCCGGGGGTGCGATCCAGCGCCCAGGGGTTGCGGGTGGGGCCGCCGTAGACGGCGGATTCGGTCGCCGGGCCGATGCCGCCCTCGGGCGCGGTGGTGCGCCCGAAGCTAACGACGCCGGTGGCGCGGATGCGCTGGTAGATCGCCGAATCGCGGCCATAGCGGGTGTTGGCGCAAAGCCGCGAGCCGCTGTTCGACGGGAAATCGACCGCCTCGCAACCGAGGTCTTTCAACAGGAACGGCACGCCGCGAAACGGGCCACGCGGCAGGCCGTCGCGGATCGCCTTGCGGGCGATATGCTCCTGGATCAGCACCACGGCGTTCAGCTGCGGGTTCAGCCGTTCCACCGCCTCCAGCGCCGAATCGAGCAGTTCGTCGGGGCTGACCTCGCCGCGCGCCACCAGCGCCGCCTGCGCGGTTGCGTCCATCGTTCCATAGCCTTCGATCATCGCGCCCTCCGTTCCTCTGGCGGCGAGCCTAAGGGCCGGGGCCGCGGTGTCCATGCCAAAGGCGGCGCAAAGGTCGTTTTTGCGGCACGGCGGCGGGAAGCGACACCCCGGCGCGCGACGGCGACGGCGGCGATAACGGGCGCTTGACAGGCGCGTGATTTGGACTAGGCAAGGGGGGCTTCGGTTCCGGGCTTTGCCGTCCGGGTCCAAAAGGGAATGCGGTGCGGCCTCGGACGGGGCCAACTCCGCGGCTGCCCCCGCAACTGTAAGCGGCGAGCGACGGCTGACGATGCCACTGGGGAAACCCGGGAAGGCCAGCCCGAGCGAAGACCCGCGAGCCAGGAGACCTGCCGAAGTGATCACCCTCTCCGGGCGCGGGGCGCGCCTTGGAAGCGGTTGTCCGCAGTGGTGACGCTTCACCGTCTGCGGCGGGCCCCTGCCCTCCAAAGACCGACCCAGGACTGGCGTGGGGCAGCCCCCCGCGCATCGGAAGGCATGAAACGATGCGTTTTCTTCTTCTCTCCGCGCTCGCGGTGGCACCGGTTGCCGCTACGGCGCAAAGTTTCGATCTGGGCGAGATCGTGGTCTCGCCCAATCTGGAACCCACGGCGCTGAACAAGGTCGGCGCCACGGTGGATGTGGTGGGCACCACCGCGTTGCAGGACGCGGCGCAGGGCAGCGTGGTGAATGCGCTGGCCTATCAGCCGGGCATCACCATCACGCCCAAGGGCGGCGTCGGGCAGCAGGCCTATGTCTCGGTCCGCGGCGCGCCCAGCTTTGACGTGGCGGTGCTGGTGGACGGGATCGACGTCACCGACCCCTCGGGCCCGCAGGTGTCGTTCGACTTCGGCCACCTGGGCACCGCCGGGATCCAGAGCATCGAGGTGCTGAAGGGCTCGCAATCGGCGCTTTACGGGTCGTCGGCGGTGGGCGGCGTGATCGACATCACCAGCCGCCACGCGACCGAGGACGGGGTGCATTATTACACCGCCGCCGAGGTGGGCAGCCACAAGACCGCCAACCTCAGCTTCGCCACCACGGTGAAGACCAAGGACAGCGATCTGGCGGTGACGCTCAGCCATACTGGCACCAGCGGCACGGTGGGCCTTACCGGCGCCACGTCGAACGGGCTGGACGACGGCTACTGGTCGAACCGCATCGCGATGAACGGCAGCCACACCTTTGCCAACGGGGTGAAGCTGGGCTTTGCCGGCTTTGCCGAGGCGAACCACGGCGAATACGACCCTGCCGCCGGGACGGCCGTCACCGCCGCGCAGAAGGGCGACACCGCCGCGCTGCGGGTCTATGCCGAATTCACCACCGGCGCGGTGGAAAACACGATTTCCGCCACCGTGTTCCGCAACGCGCGCGATTACGACCGGTCGGACTACGGGCTTTATGCCCTGACCGGCACCCGGCAAAAGCTGGCCTATCAGGGCGCCATCAGCCTTGGTGCCAAGACCCGGCTGGTGTTCGGCGCCGACGCCACGCGCGAGACCTATGCCGACAATTACGGCACCACGATCGACCGCCGCATCCAGGGCGTGTTCAGCGAACTCAGCTACAGCCCGACCGACAAGGTCGACCTGACCGCCTCGCTGCGCGACGACCACCAGACCGCGTTCGGCAATGCCGTCACCGGCCGCCTTGCCGTCGCATGGCGGCCGAGCGCTGATGTGACCGTGCGCGCATCGGCGGGCACCGGGTTCCGTGCGCCGTCGCCCTATGAGCTTTACGCGCCTTACGGCACCGGCAACCCCAACCTGACGCCGGAAAAGAGCCAGAGCCTTGATTTCGGCGTGGAAAAGCGGTTCGGCGCCGACAGCTACCTGCGCGCCACCGCGTTCTGGCTGCAGGCGCATAACCTGATCGACTTCGACAACACGACCTATGCCTATTTCCAGGCCCCCGGCACCTCGCGCCGCCAGGGCATCGAACTGGAGGGGCAGACCAAGCTGGGCGCCGCCACGCTGACCGCCGCCTATACCTACACCGACAGCGCCGCGAGCGCGACGACAAGCTGGGCCGCCGTGCCGCGCCATGCGCTGGCGCTGACGCTGAGCGCACCGCTGACGGCCAAGCTGACCGGGTCGCTGTCAAGCCTGTCCGGCATCGCGCGGCCGAACGGCATGGCGGATTACACCGTGGTGGGCGCGGGGCTGGGCTATGCGCTGACCGACCGGGTCGAGGCTTACCTGCGCGTGGAAAACCTGTTCAATGCCAAGTATCAGCTGGTGCAGAACTACGCGGCAGCGGGGCGGTCGGTCTATGTGGGGATCCGTGCGGATTTCTGATCTGATCATGGCGGTGGGCGTCGCGCTGGGGCTGGCCTCCGGCGCGACGGCGATGCCCGCGCGCGTGGTGTCGATGAACCTGTGCACCGACCAGCTGGCGATGTTGCTGGCGGCGCCGGGGCAGCTGGTCTCGGTCTCGTTCCTCGCCGCCGACCCGCTGAGTTCGGCGATGGTGGCCGAGGCGGCAGGCTATCCCAAGAACCACGGCCAGGCAGAGGAGGTGTTTCTTCTGCACCCCGATCTGGTGCTGGCGGGCACCTACACGACGCGGGCCAGCGTCGATCTGCTGCGTCGGCTGGGGGTGAAGGTCGCCATCATCCCGGCGCCAGACTCACTGGACAGCGTCGGCGCCGCCATGCGGGCCGTCGGCGCGGCGCTGGGGCGCGAGGCTGCGGCCGACGCGATGGCGGGCCGGTTCGAGGCCGATCTTGCCGCGCTGCGCGCCCGCCCGCTGCCGCCGGATCGTGCCGCGCTTTATGCGCCCAGCGGCTATACCTCGGGCACCGGCACCATCGCCGACGACATCCTGCGCGCGGCCGGGTTCCGCAATGTCGCGGCCGAGGCGGGGATCATCGGCTATGCCCGCCTGCCGCTGGAACGGCTGGTATTGGCCACCCCCGATGCGCTGGTGACCTCGCAGCACTATCCCGGCGCCTCGCGCCCCGAGGCGATCCTGCACCATCCGGTGTTGCGCGACATGATCGCCCGGCTTGGCCCGCCGCAGGTGGCCGGGCCCGACTGGGACTGTGGCACGCCAAAGCTGATCGACGCCATCGCGGCGTTGCAGGCGGCGCATCCGGGCGCGCGGCCATGAGGCTCCGGGTGCTCCTGTGCCTGCTGGCCGGGCTGGTGGCGGTGCTGTTCGCCGCCTCGCTGCTGATCGGCCCGGCGCATCTGCCGATCGGCACCAGCCTGCGGGCGCTGTTCGGCAGTGCATCGGAATCGCATGCGATCGTGCTGGTGATGCAGGAAATCCGGCTGCCGCGCGCCTTGCTGGGTCTGCTGGTTGGCGCTGCGCTGGGGCTGTCGGGCGCCGCGCTGCAGGGTTTCCTGCGCAACCCGCTGGCCGAACCGGGGCTGATCGGCATTTCGGGCGCCGCGGCGCTGGGGGCGGTGATCGCGCTGCAAACCGGGCTGGCCGCCGCCTTCGCGCTGGCGCTGCCGCTGGCGGCGCTGGCGGGGGCGACGGCGGCGGTAGCGCTGATCTTGCTGCTGGCAGGGCCGCGCGGCTCGACGTTGACGCTGATCCTGGCCGGGATCGCGGTCTCGGCGCTGGCGGGGGCGTTGACGGCGCTGGTGCTGAACCTGTCGCCCAACCCCTTTGCCGCGACCGAGATGATGTTCTGGCTGATGGGCTCGCTCGCCGACCGATCCATGCTGCATGTCTGGCTGGCGGCGCCGCTGATCCTGATCGGTGGCGCCACGCTCCTCGGCCTCGGGCGCGGCCTTGACGCGCTGACGCTGGGCGAGGATGCGGCCGAGGCGATGGGCATCCGGATCGGACGGCTGCGGCTGACGCTGATCCTCGGCACGGCGGCGGCGGTGGGGTCGGCGACGGCGGTGGCCGGCGCGATCGGCTTCGTCGGCCTCGTGGTGCCGCATCTGTTGCGCCGCGCGGTGGGCGCGCGGCCCTCGGCGCTGCTGCCCGCCTCGGCACTGGGTGGCGCCGCGATGGTGCTGGCGGCCGATATCGCGGTGCGGGTCATCGCGCCAGAGCGTGACCTGCAACTGGGTGTGCTGACAGCGCTGGTGGGGGCGCCCTTGTTCCTCAACCTGATCTGGCGCAGCCGGGGGGAAGAGGCATGACGCTGCTGACCCTCGACAACTTGACGGTGCGGCGCGGCGAATGCCCGGTGGTGGACGGCGTCAGCCTGTCGTTGGCCGAAGGCGAATGCGTCGGCCTGATCGGCCCGAACGGCGCCGGGAAAACCACGCTGTTGCGCGCGGCACTCGGGCTGTTGCCCGCCGGGGGCCATTCCAGCCTTGCCGCACTGCCGCCGCGCGCCCGCGCCCACGCCGCCGCCTGGTTGCCGCAGGCGCGCGAGGTCGCCTGGCCGGTATCGGTCGAGACACTGGTGGCGCTGGGTCGCACGCCGCACCTTGGCGCCCGCGGCCCGTCGCCCGAGGATCGCGCAGCGGTCGACCGCGCGCTGGCCCGGATGGGGCTGGAGGCCTACCGCGACCGCGACGCCACCCGGCTTTCCGGCGGCGAGCAGGCGCGGGTGCTGATCGCCCGCGCGCTGGCGCAGGAAACCCCGCTCTTGATGGCGGATGAACCGATCGCGGGCCTCGACCCGGCGGCGCAGATCCGCACGATGGAGGTCTTCGCCCGCCTCGCGGCCGAGGGTCACGCCGTGATCGCAGCGCTGCACGACCTCGGGCTGGCCGCGCGGCACTGCACGCGGCTGTTGATGTTGTCGCGCGGGCGCCTCGTCGCCGACGGCCCGCCGGAAGCGGTGCTGACCGAGGCCAACCTGGCCGAGGTCTTCGGGCTGCGCGCCCATGTGGAACGCACCGCCGAGGGGCTGGTGGTGCAACCCCTCGGCGTTACCGGCTAACGCCCGGCGCTGCGCGCCTCAGAAGTCGAACGTGACGCCCTGCGCCAGCGGCAGCCTGGCGGAATAGTTCACCGTGTTGGTGGCGCGCCGCATGTAGGCCTTCCAGGCGTCCGAGCCGGATTCGCGGCCGCCGCCGGTTTCCTTCTCGCCGCCGAAGGCGCCGCCGATCTCGGCGCCCGAGGGGCCGATGTTCACGTTGGCGATGCCGCAGTCCGATCCGGTGGCCGACAGGAAGGTTTCGGCCTCACGCAGGTTCAGCGTGAAGATGCAGGACGACAGGCCCTGCGGCACGTCGTTTTGCAGCGCGATCGCCTCGTCGAAGCTGTCGTAGCCCATGACGTAGAGGATCGGGGCAAAGGTTTCCTCGCGCACGATCGCGGTTTGGCCGGGCATCACCGCCAGCGCGGGTTCGACATAGGCGCCGCCCTGCGGGACGCCCGCCGTGACAGTGCGGCCGCCGTGGACGGTGCCGCCTTCGGCGCGGGCCTGTTCCAGCGCCGCCAGCATCCGGTCGCGCGCGGCATGATCGACCAGCGGGCCGACCAGCGTGGTCGCGGCGCGCGGATCGCCGATGGGCAGGCTGGCATAGGCTTTCACCAGCCGTTCGACCAGTTCCGCCCGGATCGAGTGATGCGCGATCAGGCGGCGCAGCGAGGTGCAGCGTTGCCCGGCGGTGCCGACGGCCGAAAACACGATGGCGCGCACCGCCATGTCGAGGTCGGCCGAGGGCGCCACGATCATCGCGTTGTTGCCGCCAAGCTCGAGGATCGCGCGGCCGAAGCGTTCGGCGACCTTCGGCCCGACGGCGCGGCCCATGCGGGTGGAGCCGGTGGCCGAGACGATGGCAACGTCGCGCGAGGCCACCAGCGCCTCGCCCACCTCAGGCCCGCCGATGACCAGTTGGCACAGCCCCTCGGGCGCGTCGCCGAAGCGGGCGAGCGCGCGGGCGAGGATGTTCATCGTCGCCATCGCGGTCAGCGGCGTCTTTTCGGACGGCTTCCAGATCACCGCATCGCCGCACACCAGCGCCAGCGCCGCGTTCCACGACCAGACCGCGACGGGGAAGTTGAAGGCGGTGATGACGGCGCAGGGGCCCATCGGGTGCCAGGTTTCCATCATGCGGTGGCCGGGGCGCTCGCTGGCGATGGTCAGCCCGTAAAGCTGACGCGACAGGCCGACGGCGAAGTCGCAGATGTCGATCATCTCCTGCACTTCGCCCAGGCCTTCGGACGCGATCTTGCCGGCTTCCAGCGTCACCAGCGCGCCCAGTTCCGCCTTGGCGGCGCGCAGTTCCTCGCCCAGCAGGCGCACCAGTTCGCCCCGGCGCGGCGCGGGCACCTCGCGCCATTGGCGAAAGGCGGCCTGCGCGCGGGCGATGACCTGCGGCATTTCGGCGGCCCCGGTCACCGCGATGCGGGCAATCCCGGCGCCATCGATGGGCGACGAGACCGGCAGGGTGCCGCCGGTCAGCAGCGTCGGGGTCAGGCCAAGGGCGGCGAAAAGCGGGGCGGTTTCCATGTCTTGCACTCTCGTATTAGCGGCGTTTCGACAGGGATGCACCGTCGCGCGCCCGAGGTCCAGCCCCGGCGGCTGCGGCGGGGCGCGGCGCTTCGGTGGCTAGCTGCCCTTGCAGGTGCCGGTGCACCCCACTAAGACTCTGGCAATGAGACGGCGGTAGACATTCCGGAACAGCCAGGCGGACCGACATGAGAGACCCGATCGACACCTACATGAACACCCTTGTCCCGATGGTCGTCGAGCAGACCTCGCGCGGCGAACGGGCATACGACATCTTCTCGCGCCTTCTGAAGGAGCGGATCATCTTCCTTGGCGGCCCGGTGCACGACGGCATGTCGAGCCTGATCGTGGCGCAGCTGCTGCACCTCGAGGCGGAAAACCCGTCCAAGGAAATCTCGATGTACATCAACAGCCCCGGTGGCGTGGTGACCTCGGGCCTGTCGATCTACGACACGATGCAATACATCCGGCCGAAGGTCTCGACCCTCTGCATCGGGCAGGCGGCCTCGATGGGGTCGCTGTTGCTGACGGCGGGCGAAAAGGGCATGCGGTTCTCGCTGCCCAACAGCCGCATCATGGTGCACCAGCCTTCAGGCGGGTATCAGGGGCAGGCGACGGACATCATGATCCACGCCCGCGAGACGCAGAAGCTGAAGGACCGGCTGAACGCGATCTACGTCAAGCACACCGGCCAGCCGCTGGAAGCGGTCGAGGCGGCGCTGGAGCGCGACAACTTCATGGCGGCCGAAGATGCGAAAGCCTGGGGCCTGATCGACGAGATCGTGGAAAGCCGCGGCAAGGCCGAAGACACGACGAAATGATGGGTCAGAATTCCGGGGCCGCGGGGCCCCGGAATTTTGGCATTGTGAAGGTTCTATGGCTGCCCTAAAGTTTTCCGGGGCAGTCAGGCAGAAAGACGCACCGCCCCGGCAGGGGGTCAGGCGCGCCGCAGAGGTGACAGATGGCAAGCAATTCCGGTAGCGACAGCAAGAACACGCTCTACTGTTCGTTCTGCGGCAAGAGCCAGCACGAGGTTCGCAAGCTGATCGCGGGGCCGACGGTCTTCATCTGCGACGAATGCGTCGAGCTGTGCATGGACATCATCCGCGAGGAAACCAAGACCTCGGGGCTGAAGGCCACCGACGGGGTGCCGACCCCGCGCGACATCTGCAAGGTTCTGGACGATTACGTGATCGGGCAGGTCCACGCCAAGCGCGTGCTGTCGGTCGCCGTCCACAACCACTACAAGCGGCTGAACCATTCGGCGAAGGCGGCGGATATCGAGCTTTCGAAGTCCAACATCCTGCTGATCGGGCCGACCGGCTGCGGCAAGACCCTGCTGGCGCAGACGCTGGCGCGGATTCTGGATGTGCCGTTCACGATGGCCGATGCCACCACGCTGACCGAAGCCGGCTATGTCGGCGAGGATGTGGAAAACATCATCCTGAAGCTGTTGCAGGCCAGCGAATACAACGTGGAACGGGCGCAGCGCGGCATCGTCTATATCGACGAGGTCGACAAGATCACCCGCAAGTCCGACAACCCCTCGATCACCCGCGACGTGTCGGGCGAGGGGGTGCAGCAGGCGCTTCTGAAGATCATGGAAGGCACCGTGGCCTCGGTCCCGCCGCAGGGCGGGCGCAAGCATCCGCAGCAGGAATTCCTGCAGGTGGATACCACGAACATCCTCTTCATCTGCGGCGGCGCCTTCTCGGGCCTCGAAAAGATCATCGCGCAGCGGTCCAAGGGATCGTCGATCGGCTTTGGCGCCGATGTGAAGGAAAACGACACCCGCGGCGTCGGCGAGATGTTCAAGTCGCTGGAGCCGGAAGATCTGTTGAAATTCGGCCTGATCCCGGAATTCGTCGGCCGTCTGCCGGTGATCGCCACGCTGACCGATCTGGACGAAGACGCGCTGGTGACCATCCTGACCGAACCGAAGAACGCGCTGGTGAAGCAGTATCAGCGGCTCTTCGACATCGAGGGCGTCGACCTGACCTTTACCGACGACGCGCTGCGCGCCATCGCCAAACGGGCGATCAAGCGCAAGACCGGCGCCCGCGGCCTGCGCTCGATCATGGAGGATATCCTGCTGGATACAATGTTCGAACTGCCCGGCCTCGACAGCGTGGAAGAGGTCGTGGTGAACGAGGAAGCCGTGAATGCGGCCGAGGCGCATCCGCTGCTGATCTACTCCAAGGCCAAGGGCGAGCCCGCTACCGCGAGCTGAGGCCGCGCAAGGGAAGCGACAAGGGGCGGGCCGCAGGGTCCGCCCTTCGTGTTTCGGGGCCCCCTACCCTCGCCCGTCCAGCGTTGCCAGCGCGCCGTACAGATCCACCCGGCGGTCGCGGAACACGCCCCAGCTGCGGCGCAGCGCGGCGATGGCGTCGAGGTCGAAGGTCGCGGTGATCACCTCTTCGGCGTCGCGGGACGCCTTCGCCACCAGTTGCCCGGCCGGGTCGGCGATGAAGCTGGAGCCGTAGAAGGTCAGCGGCACCCCCTCGGGCGCGACCTCCACGCCGATGCGGTTCGACGCCACCACTGGCAGGATGTTTGCCGCCGCATGGCCGCGCATCGTCGCCTCCCAATGCGGTTGGCTGTCGTAGCCGGGGTTCGGCGGCTCCGATCCGATGGCGGTGGGGTAGAGGAGCATCTCGGCCCCCATCAGCGCCATCGCGCGGGCGGCCTCGGGGAACCACTGGTCCCAGCAGATCGCGAGGCCCACGCGGCCGACGGCGGTTTCCCAGACCTTGAAGCCGGTATCGCCGGGCGAGAAGTAGAACTTTTCCTGATACCCCGGCCCCTGCGGAATGTGGCTTTTGCGATAGGTACCCAACACCCGGCCATCGGCGTCGATCATCGCGCAAGAGTTGAAGAAGGCCACCCCGGCGCGTTCGAAATACGGGCAGGGCAGCACCACACCCAGCTCGCGCGCCAGATCGGCGAAGCGGGCGATCAGCGGATTGCCGTCGAAGGGAGCGGCGAGGTCGAAGTATTGCGGCCGCTCGGTGATGCAGAAATAGGGCGCGGCGAAGAGTTCCTGAATCAGGATCACCTGCGCGCCCTGCCCGGCCGCCTGCCGCACCAACGCCTCGGCCCGGTCGAGGTTGGCGGGCAGATCCCAGGTGCAGGCGAACTGCGTCGCGGCAAGGGTGACGTTACGCATCCTGAAACCCCTCCAGCACGTTTACCGTGTTGATCCCCACCGCCTCGATGGCATAGCCGCCTTCCATGCAGAATACCGTCGGCAGGCCAAGGCCCGCGATGCGGCGGCCCGCGTCGGTGAAATCGGGGCTGTCGAGGCGGAAGAAGCTGATCGGGTCATCCTTGAACGCATCGACCCCGAGCGAGACCACCAGCGCCTCGGCGCCCCAGGCCTTCAGCCGGGCCAGCGCTTGGTCCAGCGCCTCGGCCCAGGGGCCATAGCCGGTGCCGGGCGGCATCGGATAGTTGGCGTTCGCGCCCTCGCCCGCGCCGGTGCCGGTTTCATCCGCATAGCCGAGGAAATAGGGGTAGGCGTCTTCCGGCGCCCCATGCAGCGAGGCATAGAACACGTCGCCCCGGCCGTAGAAGATATCCTGCGTGCCGTTGCCGTGGTGGAAGTCGATGTCGAGCACGCCGACGCGCACCGCGCCGGTGTCGCGCAGCATCTGCGCCACGATGGCGGCGTTGTTCAGAAAGCAGTAGCCGCCGTACATGTCGGCCGTCGCATGGTGGCCCGGCGGGCGGCACAGCGCGAAGGCCGCCCGCGCCCCGCCCGCGACATGGCGCATCGCCGCCTGCGCCGAAGCAGCAGAAGACAACGCCGCCGCCCAGGTGCCGCCGGTGATCGCGGTTTCCTGCGACAGGCAGTAGTAGCCCGCCTTGCCATCGACGTTGCGCGGCACGCGAGCCTGTTGCATCCGGCGCACCGGCACGTTGTAGGGGATCACTTCGCCCGCGTTGCCCGCCGCCTTCCACTCGCCCCAGATGGTTTCGAGGAACTCAAGGAAGTCGGGCGCGCAAACGGCGCGGATCGCAGCCATGTCGGCCGCGCCGGGGTCGGTGATGTCGGTCAGCCCGCGTTCCTTCAGGCGACGCAGGATGTATTCCATCCGGCTCGGCCGCTCGTAGGGGGTGACGAACTGGCCACCCGACAGTTCGGCCTGCGGAAAGTGCCGCCGATGATCCTCGCTGAAAAAGACTTTCATGTGCTCCCCTCTTTTGGGCCAGATTGCCCCGGATCACGAACGGCGGAAAGAGGGCAGAGCGAGCCTTGGCGAAGCGGCGCGGCGCGGGTTAGGCTGACCGGGAAAACGACGGTCAGACAGGGGCGAGCGGATGTTGGGCACGATCCTCGGGGTGGCCGTCGGCGTGATATTTCTTGTGGCGGCAGCGTTCTTGCTGTTCGCACCCTCCATCGCCGAGGCGCGGATGAACCGGGTGATCCCGCACGATCCCTGGCCGATCTCGCCCGAGGCGCGGGCGCTGCACGACCGGTTGGTGGTGGGCGACTGGCACTGTGACAGCCTGCTGTGGAACCGTGACCTGACGCAGCGCGGCACGCGCGGGCATGTCGACCTGCCCCGGCTGCGCGAGGGCAACGTAGCGTTGCAGGTCTTCACCACGGTGACGAAGGTTCCCGCCGGGATGAACGTGCATCAGAACCTTGCGAAGAACCGCGACCGGATCACGCTGCTGGCGATCGGGCAGCTTTGGCCGGTGCGGGCCTGGGGCAGCTTGTGCGAGCGGGGGTTGCATCAGGCGCAAAGGCTGCACCGCTTTGCCGCGCGGGCGCCGGACGGGTTGCGGGTGCTGCGCACCAAGGCCGATCTGGCCGCGCTGCTGGCGGCGCGGGCGCGCGGCGACAGGGTGGTGGGTGCCATTCTGGGCGCCGAGGGCGCGCATGTGCTCGACGCGCGGCTGGAGAACCTTGACCGGTTGTGGGCGGCGGGGTTCCGGCTGATCGGGCTGCACCATTTCCTTGATACCGAGGTCGGCGGCTCGCTGCATGGGGCCAGCCACGCCGGGCTGACCGACTACGGGCGGCAACTGGTGCGCGATCTGGTGGCCAAGGGCTTCATCATCGACCTGACGCATTCCAGCGTGCAGACCGCGCGCGACGTGCTGGCGATGACCGATGTGCCGCTGGTGGTCAGCCACACCGGCATCTGTTCCTATTGCAAAAGCCCGCGCAACTTTCCCGACGACCTGATGGTGGCGATCATGGCGCGCGGCGGCGTGGCCGGGATCGGCTACTGGCAAGAGGTGATCGGCGACCCCTCGCCCGACGGCATCGCCGGGGCGGTGAAGGCCGCCGTTACCCTGCTGGGCGCCGACCATGTCTCGCTTGGCTCCGACTTCGACGGCGCGGTGCCGGAACCGTTCGACGTGTCGGAACTTGCCGCCGTCACCGATGCGCTGCTACGCGCCGGGCTTGATGAGACGGTCATCGCCAAGGTGATGGGCGGCAACATGGCGCGGCTTTTGGGCCAGATGCTGCCCGAGGGCTGAGCCGGTCAGAACACCGCATGGGCCGCGAAATGCGCCGGAAGGTCGGCCGCCGCGACGTCGATCAGATCCTTGTCGAGGTCGAACACCAGCCGCTTGCGCAGATCGTGCGGCAGCGCCGCGCGCAGCAGGCCCAGCATCCGGGGCGGCGCCGCAATCACCAGCCGGTCAAAGGGCGCATCGGTCGCGCGGGCGGTGATGGCCGCCATCACCTCGGCGGTGAAGGCGTGGCGCAACTGGTCATCGGGCAGCGAACGCGGCTCGAAACCGTGCCGCGCCCCGCCGCCTGCGGCCACGCGCCCCTCGCGGTCGGCGGGGGTGGCGCGATCCATGTCCAGCGCCGACCGGCCGACATCCTCGACCTCGGCCAGACCCTTGCCGACGCCGGTGTTTTCGAAGAACCGCGCCCGCTGTTCGCTCGCCAGAACCAGAAGCGTCTTGATGGATTGCATCGCAGATTCCTTTCCGTTGACGAGGGCAGCCTGCACCGACGTCGCGGGTGCCGCCTTGATCCCGCTCAACCGGCCGCGGGCGCCAGCGCAAAGCGGCCCGTATCGAAGCCGGTCGCGGCGATCCGGGCCAGAACGCTGTCCAAGAGGTCGGGCGCGCCCGCGTTGACGCAGTTCAGCCCGAAATACCAATAAAGGTAGCGCGCGAAGGGCCAGGCCCGTGCCTCTGCCGCGGCTATCCCGGCGTCGAGGGCGCCGGGGCTGCGCACTGTCACGGCGCAGTGGTGAAAATCGGCCTGCCCGCACAGCACGACCGGCACCCGGTGCAACATGCTTTCCAGCCCGACGGCGGAATTGATCGTGACCGTCACCGCCGCGTGGTCGAGGATGTCGTGCAGGTTGGCATCGGTCACGATGACGCGTGCATCCTGTGCCGCCAGCGCGATGGCAAGGGCGCGGCCGCGGCCGTCGGGTTCCAGCGGATGCGGCTTGATCACGATCGGGCGCGGGTCGGGGCGCGCCAGCAGCGCCCGCAGCATCGCATCCTGCGTCAGGTAGCAGGTTTCCCGCAGCCCGCGATGCGCCTCGGATTGCAGGAAGACCGCGACGCAGCCCGCGGGAAAGTCGGCCCTGTCGCGCGGCTGTTCGTAACGAGAGACGCGATTGCCGACCAGACGCTTGCGCAGACGGGCAAAGAACGCCTGCGTCGCGGCGCCGTCCATCCGGCTGGCGTGAAACGGCATCGCGCCGATCGAGGATGCGGCGCGGAACCCCAACGGGTCGAAATGCCAGAACGGATAGACATAGGCGAGGCCGACGTTCAGCAACCGGGGGTGGTGGCCGTCGCCGTGGTTGACAAGGTGGAAATGCGTATCGGCCGCGACCTCTTCCGCCACCATGTCACGGATATGGGGGACGGTCTTGACGATGCCGCCCCGCGCGGTGAAATCCGCGATGACGCGCAGGTAAACCGGGCTCGGCGGCTCGCCCCCGGCGCGCAGCGAGGCGGCCGGGAGGTGCAGAACCAGATGCGCGCGCCCCGGCATCAGGCGTCGCGCGCGCCCGCATAGATCATGTCGATCATGCGCTGGTTGCCGCGCGAGAATTCGAGCGGGCAAACGTAAGGCGCGCCGTCCAGCACGGTGGCATTGAAGGCGTCGATCTGCGCGGTGTACTGGTCCACCAGCGGGAACCGTTCGCTGCGCACCACGCCGGACCGGTCGCGGATTTCCAGCACGTCATCGCCGTATTGCTTGGCGTTGAACGGGGTCATCACCTTGATCCAGCCCGCGTCGCCGTGGAAATGCATCTGCTGATAGCCGTGCATCCGCATCGAGACGTAGAAATCCATCGTGAAGCCGGGGAATTCCGCCCAGACGCGGGCGGTAGAGTCGATGCCGCGATCCCAGTCGATCCGCGCGGTGATCGCGGTGGGTTCCTGCATCGTCACGAAGCGGGTGACGACCGAGGGGTAGACGCCGATATCGCGCAGCGCGCCACCCGCCTGCGCCGCATCGTTGCGGATGTTGCCGGGATCGTCGTTGAAGAAGGTGAACCCGCCCTGCACATGGCGCAAGGTGCCGATGGCGCCCTGCGAGATCAGTTCACGCACCCGGTGCCATTGCGGGTGATGGGTGACCATGAACGCCTCGGCGGCAAAGCACCCGCTGGCCTCGCGCAGCGCGATCAGGCCGTCGATCTCGTCCGCCTTCAGCGCGATGGGCTTTTCGCACAACACATGCTTGCCGGCGCGCAGGGCCTTTTCCGTCCATTCCACATGGCCGCCGTTCGGCAGCGGGATATAGACCGCATCGACGCCCGGATCGGCCAGCAGCGCCTCATACTCATGGTGAATGCGCACCTCGCCATAGCGCGCGGCCAGCGCCTCGGCCTTGCCGGGGCTGCGGCTGGCGATGGCGGCGATGGTGCCGCGGGCCGAATTGTGGATGGCGGGCGCCACCCATTCGCGGGCGATCTTGGCGGCGCTCAGAATGCCCCAGCGGACGGTGGGTTGCATGGTCGGACTCCTTCAGGGTTGCGCGCAGGTCGCGCTGGCAAAGATGGCGTCGATCATCTGCTGGTTGCCGTGCGAGAATTCGGGCGGGCAGGCAAACGGCGCCGCGGTGGTGGCAGAGCGGCCGAAGGTCTCGGCGGCCAGCGCGATCGGCTTTTCGCACAGCACATGCTTGCCCGCATCCAGCGCGCGTTCGCCCCATTCGACGTGCAGGTGGTTTGGCAGCGGGATGCAGACCGCGTCAATGTCGGGATCGTCGAGCAGACGGCGCGAAAGGCGATATCGGCGGCGGCGAGGACACCCCAGCGGATCGGATCGGGCATCGGCGCCTCCGGTTGGACGCGGCCAGCCTAGTGTGCGGCCGCGTCCGGCGGAAGGCCCGTCAGGCGTGTTCCAGCATGCCCTTTTCGCTGGCCAGCTGGCGCATGCGGGTTTGCAGCTTCTCGAAGGCGCGCACCTCGATCTGGCGGATGCGCTCGCGGCTGACCCCGAACTTGTCGGACAACTCTTCCAGCGTCACCGGCTGATCCTGCAACCGGCGCTGGTTGAGGATGTCACGCTCGCGTTCGTTCAGCACGTCCATCGCGCGGGCCAGAAGTTCGCGCCGCGCCTCAAGCTCGTCGCGCTCGGCGTAGTCGCCGGCCTGATCGGCGTCTTCATCCTCCAGCCAGTCCTGCCACTGCGTCGTGCTGTCGCCGTCGGAGCCGACAACCGCGTTCAGCGAGGCATCGCCGCCCGACAGGCGGCGGTTCATCGCCACCACTTCGGATTCCGACACGTTCAGGTCATGCGCGATCTGGGCGACGTTTTCCGGGCGCAGATCACCCTCTTCCAGCGCGCCCAACTTGGCCTTGGCCTTGCGCAGGTTGAAGAACAGCTTTTTCTGCGCGCTGGTGGTGCCCAGCTTCACCAGGCTCCACGAGCGCAGGATGTATTCCTGGATCGAGGCGCGGATCCACCACATCGCATAGGTGGCAAGGCGGAAGCCCTTTTCGGGGTCGAACCGCTTGACCGCCTGCATCAGGCCCACGTTGGCCTCGGAAATCACCTCGGCCTGCGGCAGGCCATAGCCGCGGTAGCCCATCGCGATCTTGGCGGCCAGCCGCAGATGCGAGGTGACCATCTTGTGCGCGGCTTCCGCATCCTGATGGTCCACCCAGCGCTTGGCCAGCATGTATTCGACCTCAGGTTCCAGCATCGGAAACTTGCGGATTTCCTGCAAATACCGGTTGAGCCCCTGTTCGGGCGACGGCGCCGGCAGATTGGCGTAGCTGCTCATCCCAGACCCCCTGTTTCTTCCCGGCACCGGCCGAGAGGAGAAGTTACGAATTATGCATCCGAACCGTTCGGTTCAAGAGTGGCATCCTATCCACCTTCCATCAACGGATGATGAGCGCGCATCCGTCGGTCTGCACCTGATATCCGCGCGAGGTCACGTGGACGTGTCGCGGCGTGTGCCGCGCAGCGCCGCCAGCAACGCCGCCATGTCGGCCGGCAGCGGCGAGGCGAAGGACAGCGACGCACCCGACACCGGATGGTCGAAGCCCAGCGTGGCCGCGTGCAGCGCCTGTCGCGGAAAGGCGTCGGCCGCCGCGACACCCGCCTCGCCCACCGCCTTGACCGGCAGGCGGCGGTGGCCGCCATAGGTCGGATCGCCCAGCAGCCCGTGCCCGGCATAGGCCAGATGCACCCGGATCTGATGCGTGCGCCCGGTTTCCAGCCAGCAATCCATCAACGCGGCGGCGGCGGGGGTGCCGAAGCGTTCGGCGACGCGCGCCCGCGTTACGGCATGACGGCCGCTGTCGAACAGCACCGCCTGGCGCTGGCGGTCGGTCTTGTGGCGCGCGATGTGGGTCGCGACCTTCAGGATGCCGCCCGCCTCGAAGCTGACGCCGCGCAAGCCGCGCAGCCGGGGGTCGGCGGCATCCGGCACGCCATGCACCAGCGCCAGATAGTGGCGATCGACGGTATGCGCCTCGAACTGCGCGGCAAGGCCGTGGTGGGCGCGGTCGGACTTCGCCGCCACCAGCAGGCCCGAGGTTTCCTTGTCGATGCGGTGCACGATGCCAGGGCGCTTTTCGCCGCCGATGCCCGACAGGGTATCGCCGCAATGATACAGCAGCGCGTTGACCAGCGTGCCCGTCCACTGGCCCGGCGCGGGATGCACCACCATGCCTGCGGGCTTGTCGATCACGATCAGGTCGTCATCCTCATAGACAACGACCAGTGGGATCGCCTCTGGCGCCGCCGCAACCTCGCCCGCCGGGGCCAGCGCGATGGCGATGGCGTCACCCTCGGCTACCTTGGCGCGGGCGTCGGTCACGACGGTGCCATTCAGCGACACCGCCCCCTCGGCGATCAACTTCGCGAGGCGCGAGCGGGAAAGTGCCGCCTCGTCTGGCACATCGCGGGCCAGCGCCTTATCAAGGCGCTCGGGCGGCGCGGCGCCGATCCGCAGATCAAGACGGGATTCGGGAGGTTGCGACATGCAGGACGCTCCGGCAAATGAGGACCTGATCCGACTGGACCCCACCGTGCGGTTTCTGAAATGGCTCGTGACGGCGTTGACCATCACGATGATTGCGGGGCTCATAACCATCGTTGCGGTGTTTGTCATCCGCTTCCCGACCGATGACGACCAAATCCCGGCGATCCCGGCAAAGATCACCCTGCCGGCCGGGGAAACCCCCTCGGCGGTGACGATGGGCAAGGGCTGGGTCGCCATCGTCACCGACAGCGGCAAGATCCTGATCTTCGACGGCCGCACCGGGGTCTTGAAGCACAGCTATGCGCTGAACGACTGACGGCCGTTCCAAGCTTGAATGACGCGGCGGACGGCGGGGTGATTCTGTGCGCCCCGCCTGCCCGGTTGCCGTGACGTCATCAGGTTGCGGCGCGGCGTGGCGTCGGCGCCGTTTCGAGCCGTGTCAAAGGCCCCGCCTGCCCGCCCCGAAAATGCCGCAACATCAAGGACTTTCTGCAGACGCAAGAAAATTAGTTTGCAAATACGCATGCCATAGTGTTCATAAATTTACAGGATTTTTGTTTTCTTATAATGAGTTGTTGCGAAATTTTCGGATTCCTCGCATGATCGCGCCTGTCTTTCACCGGACTGTGGCGCGTGCTGAGGAGGCGGGCGCCGCAACATCTTCCAGGGAGGAATCAAATGATTAAATCAGAGCTGACTCGGCGTGGACTTCTGAAAACCGGCGCCGTCGCAGGTGCCGGTCTGGCGCTGCCGACGATCTTCACGGCGCGGGCCAATGCCTTCACCAATGAACCCAAGGCCGACACCGTCACCTTCGGCTTCACCGTTCCGCAAACCGGCCCCTATGCCGACGAAGGCGCCGACGAGCTGAAGGCGTTCACGCTGGCCGTGAAGCACCTGAACGGCGAAGGCGACGGCGGCATGCTGTCCTCGTTCTCGTCCAAGGCGCTGAACGGCGCCGGGATCCTGGGCAAGAAGGTCGCCTTCGTCTCGGGCGACACCCAGACGAAGCCCGACGCCGCCCGCGCCGCCGCCAAGTCGATGATCGAAAAAGACGGGGCGATCATGATCTCCGGCTGCTCGTCGTCGGCGGTCGCGATCGCACTGCAGGCGCTGTGCCAGGAGGCCGGGCTGATCAACATGGTGGGTCTGTCGCATTCCAACGACACCACCGGCAAGGACAAGAAGCGCAACGGCTTCCGTCACTTCTTCAACGCCTACATGTCGGCCGCGGCGCTGGCCCCGGTGCTGAAGACGATGTACGGCAGCGACCGCGCCGCCTACCACCTGACCGCCGACTACAGCTGGGGCTGGACCCAGCAGGCCTCGATGCAGGCCGCGACCGAGGCGCTGGGCTGGAAGACGGTGGCGAACGTGCTGACGCCGCTGGCCGCGACGGACTTCTCGTCCTACATCGCGCCGGTGCTCAGTTCGGGCGCTGACGTGCTGGTGCTGAACCACTACGGCGCCAACATGGTCAACTCGCTGACCCAGGCGGTGCAGTTCGGCCTGCGCGACAAGATGGTGAACGGCAAGCAGTTCGAAATCGTCGTGCCGCTGATCTCGGAACTGATGGCGAAAGGCGCTGGCGCCAACATCAAGGGCATCCCCGGTTCGTCGAACTGGAACTGGAAGCTGACCGACGCGGGCACCAAGGCCTTCGTGCAATCCTACGGCAAGGAATACGGCGCCCCGCCGAGCCAGGCCGCGCAGACCTGCTATGCGCAGGTCCTGCTGTATGCCGATGCCGTGGCACGCGCGAAAAGCTTCAACCCCTGCGCCGTGGTCGAGGCGCTGGAAGGCTACAAGTTCGACGGTCTGGGCAACGGGCCGACCGAATACCGCGCCGCCGATCACCAGTGCATCAAGGATTGCCTGGTCGTGAAGGGCAAGGAAACGCCCGACAACCAGTTCGACACGCTGGAAATCGTGCAGGTCACGCCGGCCAGCGAAGTGACCTACGCCCCGGACAACAAGATGTTCGCGGGCGGCGATCTGGGCCAGTGCAACCCGGGCGCCTGATCGGCCCCCGATGACATTGCGGCCGCGCGCATCAGGCGCGCGGCCGCCTCTTCATAATCTGACGGCATTCCGCATCCGCCTTTTGGCGGAGCGATCGCTTGCACCTTGGTGGGGACGATGGACGCTCTGATCCTGCAAACCTTGAACGGGCTCGACAAGGGCAGCGCCTATGCGCTGATCGCCCTCGGCCTGACGATCATCTTCGGCACGCTCGGGGTGGTGAACTTCGCGCATGGCACGCTGTTCATGCTCGGCGCCTTCTGCGCCGTGACGCTGCAGCGCATCATCGGCATCTCTGAAACCATCATCGACCCGACCAAGAAGGACTTTCTGGGCAACCCGCTGAAGGTGGAGGTGCCCTATCTGCAAGCCTGGTTCGGCCATGACACGGCGGCGGCGATCACCAACTGGTCGGTGCCGCTGTCGCTGTTGCTGACGGTGCCGGTGATGGTCGGGATCGGCGTCGTGATGGAGCGCGGGCTGATCAAGCATTTCTACAAACGCAGCCACGCCGATCAGATCCTGGTGACCTTCGGCCTGGCGATCGTGTTGCAGGAGGTCATCAAGCACTTCTTCGGCGCCAACCCGATCCCGACCCCGGCCCCCGCCGAGTTCGCCGGGTCGATCGACTTCGGCACCATGCTGGGCTTTCCGCCGAACGCCATCGTCTACCCGTACTGGCGGATGATCTACTTCCTGTTCTCGCTGTTCGTGATCGGCGGCGTCTTCGCCTTCCTGCAGTTCACCACCTTCGGGATGGTGGTGCGCGCCGGCATGGCCGACCGCGAGACGGTGGGCCTGCTGGGCATCAACATCGACCGCCGGTTCACCTTCATGTTCGGCCTTGCCGCCGTCGTCGCGGGAACCGCGGGGGCGATGTACACGCCGATCAACTCGCCAAACTTCCACATGGGGATGGATTTCCTTGTCCTCAGCTTCGTCGTGGTCGTGGTGGGCGGCATGGGCAGCCTGCCGGGCGCGGTGCTGTCGGGCTTCCTGCTGGGCATCCTCGAAAGCTATGCCTCGATGAACTGGATCAAGGACATCATCCCCGGCATCGACCAGATCATCATCTATGTGATCGCCATCGTCGTTCTGTTGACCCGTCCGCGCGGTCTGATGGGGCGCAAAGGCGTGATGGAGGACTAAGCCAATGCTCGGCCTTGGAAAAAAAGACCTGATGTTCCTGCTGATCGTGGTGCTGCTCACGCTGACGGCGCCGATCCTGCTGAACCCCTTCCCCGAAGGCTCGGCGATGGCGCAGTTCAACGCGGGCTACCCCGACCTGATGCAACGCATCGCGATTTTCGCGATCTTCGCGGTGGGCTTCAACATCCTCTTCGGCCTGACCGGCTACCTCAGCTTCGGTCACGCGGCCTTCATCGGCGTGGGCAGCTACGCGATGGTCTGGATGATGAAGCTGTTGACCATGAACATCCTGCCCGGCCTGATCCTGAGCATCGTGATGGGCGGCCTCTTCGCGGTGGTGATCGGCTATGTGTCGCTGCGCCGGTCGGGCATCTACTTCTCGATCCTGACGCTGGCCTTCGCACAGATGTGCTTCAACATGGCCTATTCCGTGCTGACGCCGATCACCGGCGGCGAAAACGGCCTGGGCCCGCAGATCGCCGACCCGCGCATTCTGGATGCGGTCAACACCTCCGGCTCGGTCCCCGAGGTGAACCTGTTCGGCCTGTCGATGCGCGCGACCTACAAGATGGACCTGTGGGGGCGGCTGTTCCAGTTCAACGCGGGCTACTATGTCTGCGGCATCCTGTCGGTTCTGATGTTCTATCTGGCGCTGCGCATCTTCCGCTCGCCGTTCGGGATGATGCTGCGCGCGATCAAGTCGAACCAGCACCGGCTGAACTACACCGGCCTGAACTCCAAACCCTACATGCTGGCGGCCTTCGTCATCTCGGGCATGTATGCCGGTCTGGCGGGCGGGCTGATGGCCGCGATGGATCCGCTGGCGGGCGCCGACCGGATGCAATGGTCCGCCTCGGGCGAGGTCGTGCTGATGGTGATCCTGGGCGGCGTCGGCACCATGCTGGGGCCGGTTCTGGGCGCGGGCTTCATCAAGTACTTCGAAAACATCTTCTCGAAGATCAACGACTCGGTGCTGCACGACTGGTTCTCGATCTTCCCGAAATGGCTGGAAAACCTGCTGGTCGGCATCCTGCACCCCTTCGTGGGTCAGGGCTGGAACCTGACGCTGGGCGTGCTGTTCATGCTGGTGGTCATTTTCCTGCCCGGCGGCCTGATCGAAGGCGGCCAGCGCATCGGGCGGCTGTTCCGCCGCAAGCCTGACGCCAAGGGCCCCGCGCCCGCGTCCACCCCGGCCGAGTGAGGAGCGCGAAATGGGTATCCTTGAAGTCAAGGGCGTCAACAAACGCTTCGGCGGGTTGCAGGCGCTTGGTAACGTGAACCTTTCGGTGACCGAGAACACGGTGCATGCGATCATCGGGCCGAACGGGGCGGGCAAGTCCACCTTGCTGAACTGCCTCGTCGGCAAGCTGATCCCCGATACCGGTTCGGTGCTGTTCGACGGCCAATCGGTGCTGGGCCGCAAACCGCACGAGATCAACCAGATGGGCATCAGCCGGGTGTTCCAGACGCCGGAAATCTTTGCCGACCTCTCGGTGTTCGAGAACGTGCTGATCCCCTGCTTCGCCAAGCGTGACGGCGCCTATCGCCTGCACGCCTTCGAGACGATCGCGGCCGAGACCGACATCCTCGGCAAGGCCGAAAAGATGCTGCGCGACGTGAACATGTGGGACAAGCGCGAGATGCACGCGGGCGCGCTGTCGCGTGGCGACAAGCGGCGGCTGGAAATGGCGATGTGCCTGTCGCAAAGCCCGAAGCTGTTGCTGCTGGACGAGCCCACCGCCGGCATGGCGCGGGCCGACACCAACAACACGATCGACCTGCTGAAAGAGATCAAGAGCCGCGGCAACATCACGATGGTCATCATCGAGCATGACATGCACGTGGTCTTTTCGCTGGCCGACCGGATCACCGTGCTGGCGCAGGGCTCGCCGCTGGTCGAGGACGTGCCCGAGAACATCAAGGGCCATCCGAAGGTCAAGGAAGCCTATCTGGGCGAAGCGGCACACTGAGGGGATGGCAGGATGAACGTGAAGCCGAACATGAACGCCAACCACGCCGAGACCGCGCCCGCGTTTCTCTCGGTCTGGGATATCCACGCCTACTACGGCGAAAGCTACATCGTGCAGGGCGTCAGCCTGAACGTGCATGAGGGCGAGATTCTGGCGCTGCTGGGCCGCAACGGGGCGGGCAAGACCTCGACCCTGCGCGCCATCGCGCGGCTGGCCAACCCCCGCCTGACGCATGGCGAGGTCTGGCTGGACCACAAGCCGCTGCACAAGATGACCTCGTATCAGGCGGCCATCGCGGGCATCGCGCTGGTGCCCGAGGATCGCCGCATCATCCCCGGCCTGACGGTCGAGGAGAACCTGCAACTGGCGCAGATCGTGCCGCCGATCGGCTGGACGCTGGAGCGGATTTACGAGCTGTTCCCCCGCCTGGGCGAGCGTCGCAAGCAAGAGGGCGTCACCATGTCGGGTGGCGAACAGCAGATGCTGGCGATTGCGCGGGCGCTGGCGCGCGACATCAAGGTGCTGCTGCTGGACGAGCCCTACGAGGGGCTGGCCCCGGTGATCGTCGACGAGATCGAGAAGATGCTGAACATCATCAAGGCGCAGGGCATCACCACGGTGATCGTCGAGCAGAACGCGATCCGGGCGCTGAACTTGGCCAGCCGCGCGGTGATCCTCGACACCGGCACGGTGGTGTTCGACGGCACCGCCCGCGAAGTGCTCGACAACGCCGAATTGCGCGCGGAATACCTCGCGATCTGAGGCGTCAGGCGGGATCTTTCACGCCGTAGCGGCACAGGAACATCTCGACCGCCGCGCTGATCGTGCGGTCGACCTCTGCCTCGGTCGGCGGTTCGGCCATGTGGCCGAACAACCGGCGGCGGAACAGGCCCGCCATGCACAGTTCGAAGAACTGCGCCGAGGCAAGCTGCATATCCGGAATGTCGAGGTGACCGGCGGCCACTTCGGCATCCAGAAAACTGGTCAGAAGCCGGGTGCCACGGGTGCCGCCCCGCTCGTAAAACCGCGCGCCGAGTTCCGGCATCCGCTCGGTCACGCCGATCATCACCCGATGCGCCCGGATCACCGGATCCGAGCAGAGCTTGCTGGCCAGCATGGCGCCGTAGCGTTTCAGCCTCTCGGCCAGATCGCCGGGGCTGTCGAGCAGCGCCTCAAGTTCCTTGAACAGCCGCTCGCGGGTTTCCTCCATCAACTCTTCGAACAGGTCTTCCTTGCCGGTGAAGTAGACATAGATGGTGCCCTTGGACACGCCCGCCTCTCGGGCGATGTCGTTCACGCTGGCAGCATCATAGCCCATCCGGCTGATCACCCGCCCGGCGCCGTCGAGGATTTGCGCCCGTTTCGTCGGATCTTGCCCGGCGGCGAGCCGCAGCGAACAATGGGCGTCCTTGTCGGCCGGGTGACGGATGTTCATCTCTGTTAGCCTCGTGTGCGATTTTGTCGAACCGATCAGTTCGATCTCTATTGATTTGCCCATTGTTGCGCGCTATGTCAATGGCTCGAACCGAACGGTTCGGTCTATTTTGATTAGGATGCGCGCGATGGAACAAGCCAACAAGACCGCCGAACAGGGCCGTGATGCCGAAGTGAAGCCCTTCCCGGCCCGGACGGAAGCCGAAGCCCCCGCGAAGGCCGAGCCCAAGAAGGGCGGCGCCCGGCGCCTGATCCTCGGCGCGGTGGCGCTGGTCGCGCTCGGTTTTGCCGGTCATGCCGCTTACGGCTACTGGACGGTCGGACGTTTCATGGTTTCGACCGACGACGCCTATCTGAAGGCCGACATCACCGCCATCGCGCCGAAGGTGCAGGGCTATGTGCAGAAGATCGCCGTCGTTGAAAACCAGCCGGTGAAGGCGGGCGACCTGCTGATGCAGCTGGACGACGGCGACTATCAGAACGCGCTGAAGGCCGCGCAAAGCCAGGTGGTGACGCAGGACGTGACCATCAAGCGCATCGCCGCGCAGGTCGAGGCCGCCAAGGCCAGCGTCGCCGAGGCCGAGGCGCAGAAGGTCGCGGCCGATGCCGGGCTGAAGAACGCGCAGACCAAGAACGACCGCACGCAAGCGTTGCTGCAATCCTCCGTCGCGACCCAGTCGGCGGTGGATGACGCTGTGGCCGCCCTTGATCAGGCCCGCGCCGCCGTGACCGGCGCAGCCGCCGCGATCACTGCGGCCCAAGCCAATGTGACCGTGCTGCAGGCGCAACAGGCCGAGGCGCAGAGTGCGCTGGCCAGCCTGAAGCTGGCCGTCGATCAGGCCCAGCGCAACCTCGACCGCACCGTGCTGCGCGCGCCGGTTGACGGCACCGTCGCCAACGTCGCGGTACGCGAAGGCGATCTGGTCTCGCCCGGCCAGAAGATCGCCGCCATCGTGCCGACCGACGCCATCTATGTCGAGGCGAACTACAAGGAAACCCAGCTGCCCGGCGTCGCCCCCGGCGCCAGCGTCAGCGTGACCATCGACGCCCTGCCGGATCAGACCTTCGTCGGCACCGTCGCCTCGGTCGCGCCCGCCACGGGGTCTGAATTCTCGCTGCTGCCGGCGCAGAACGCGACCGGCAACTTCACCAAGGTGGTGCAGCGCGTTCCGGTGCGCATCAGCCTGCCCAAGGCGCTGCTCGACTCGGGCCGCCTGCGGTCCGGCCTCAGCGCCGTGGTCGAGGTTGACAGCCGCACCCTGCCCGAAGGCAAATAATCATGGCGCCCGAAGGCTCCCTTACCCCGCGCCGGGTCTTCGCGTTCCTCGCGATGGTCTTCGGCATGTTCATGGCGATCCTCGACATCCAGATCGTGTCAGCCTCGCTTTCCGAGATTCAGGCGGGCCTCAGCGCCTCTTCGGACGAGGTCGCCTGGGTCCAGACCGCCTATCTGATCGCCGAGGTTATCATGATCCCGCTGTCGGGGATCCTCGGGCGCATCCTGTCAACGCGGGTGCTGTTCACCATTTCGGCGATCGGCTTCACCGCGGCCAGCTTCCTGTGCTCGACCGCGACCAGCATCGACCAGATGATGATCTACCGCGCCATTCAGGGCTTCATCGGCGGCGGCATGATCCCCAGCGTGTTTGCGGCGGCCTTCACGATCTTCCCGCGGTCGAAGCAGAACATCGTCTCGCCGATGATCGGTCTGGTGGCGACGCTGGCACCTACCATTGGGCCGACGATCGGCGGCTATCTGTCCAACACCTATTCTTGGCACTGGCTGTTTCTGGTCAACGTGCCGCCGGGCATCCTGGTCGCCATCGCGGTCTGGAACCTGGTGGATTTCGACAAGCCCGAACCCGAGTTGATGAAACGGTTCGACTGGTGGGGCCTTGCCGGGCTTGCGGCCTTCCTCGGCCCGCTGGAATACGTGCTGGAAGAGGGCCCGCAAAACGACTGGCTGAACGACAATGCGGTGTTCTGGATGGCGATCCTCTGCGTCACCGGCTGCGTCACCTTCTTCTGGCGCGCCTTCCGGGCCAGCCTGCCGGTGGTGGACCTCAGCGCCTTTCGCAACGTGAACTTTGCCGTCGGCTGCATCTTCTCCTTCGTGATGGGGATCGGGCTTTACGGCATGACCTACCTTTACCCGGTCTATCTGGCCGGCATCCGTGGCTATGACAGCCTGATGATCGGCGAGACGATGTTCGTCTCGGGCCTTGCGATGTTCTTCACCGCGCCGGTCTCGGGGATGCTGTCATCGAAATTCGATCCGCGCTTCATGCTGATCGTGGGGTTCCTCGGTTTCGGCCTGTCGTGCTGGCTGCTGACCGGCCTGACCGACCAGTGGGATTTCTGGGAGCTTCTGGTGCCGCAGATCCTGCGCGGCATGTCGCTGATGCTCTGCATGGTGCCGATCAACAACCTCGCGCTCGGCACGCTGGATGCGGCGCGGATGCGCGGCGCCTCGGGGCTTTACAACCTGATGCGGAACCTTGGCGGCGCGGTCGGTCTTGCGCTGATCAACACACTGCTGATCCAGCGCGGCACCCTGCACTATGAACGGTTGGCCGAAGGCGTGACCTGGGCGAACGCACAGGTCATGGCACAACTGGCGACCATGACGCAGGGCATGCAGGCGCTGGGGATCGCCGATCCGGCGGCGGGCGCGATGGCGCAACTCGCCGGCATGGTGAAAAAGCAGGCCAGCGTGCTGTCGTTCATCGACGTCTTCGAACTGCTGACGGTGCTGTTCGTCGTGCTGTCGGTGCTGGCGGTCGCGATGCGCAAACCCGCGCCGCGTGGCGGGCCCGCCGCGGGTGGCGGGCACTGAGGCCGCTTAAAGCTTCAGCTTCTTGAACACCGGCTCGGGGATGGCCTTGATCACGGCCATCACCAGCCGCCAGACCGGCTTGACGTAGATCACGTTGCGCTTGCGCTCGACCGCGTGCAGCACGGCGGCGCCGACGGCGGCAGGCGTCGCCGTCAGCCGCGCGGGCAGGTCCATCCCGGCGGTCATGCGGGTGGCGACGAAGCCCGGCAACACCGTCAGCACATGCACGTTCTGCTTGGCCAGCCGGTTGCGCAGGCCCGACAGATAGGCGGTGAACCCGGCCTTGGCGGCGCCATAGATGTAGTTGGTGGCCCGCCCGCGTTCCCCCGCGACCGAACTGATGCCGACCAGCGTGCCGCGCCCGCGCGCCTCGAACCGGTCGGCGAGAATGGCAAGGATGGTCGCCGGGCCTTCGAAATTCGCCCGCATCACGGCAATGGCGGCGGCGGGGTCGTGTTCGTCCTTCGCCTGAACGCCCATTGCTCCCACGGCGCAGACGGCGATGGCGGGCAGGCTGGGCAGCGCATCGACGAAAGCCGCGTGGCTCGCGGTGTCGAGCGCGTCGAAGGCGTGCAGCGTCACCGTCACGCCATGCCGCAAGGCGAGGTCGGCGCGGTCAGCCTCCAGCGTTTCCGGCCCGCGCGCGGCCAGCATCACCGGATGCCCCGCCGCCGCGAAAGCATGCGCGATGGCCAGCCCGATATCGGACCTGCCACCCAGGATCAGCACAGCGCCCTTGGTCATAGTCCCAGCCTTTCCGATTGGGTGGAGGCGAAGGCCGCCCGCAGCCCCAGCCTGTCGCGCAACTCCACGAAGGCGGCGGCGCGCGGATCGGCCTGCCACAACGTCTCGCGCGACATACGCGCATCCTTCGCCAGATAGAAGCGCCCGCCCGCCGCCACCACGATCCGGTCCAGCCGGTCCAGCAGCGCGCTCGTCTGCCCGTGCAGCGGGAAATCGAGCGCCAGCGTGTACCCCTCCATCGGGAAGGCGAACGGCGCGGCTTGCGGGCCAAAGCGTTTCAGCACCGCCAGGAACGAGCCCTGCCCCGAGGCCGAGACGACCTTGAGCAATTCGTGCAGCGCATCGGCCGAACTGGCCAGCGGCAGCGCGCATTGAAACTGCACGAAGCCGCGGCGGCCATAGATGCGGTTCCAGTTGCCGATGGCGTCGAGCGGGTAGAAATAGGCATCCCACGGCACCAGCGCCGGGCCTGCCTTGCGCTTGCCCAGCTGCCAGTAAACTTCATTGAACGCCCGCACCGTCAGCGGGTTCAGCGCAAAGCCCGGCGCGTCGAAGGGCAGCGCCCGCCGCGGCCGGGCGGGCACCGTGAACGGATGTTCCCGGCGGACCCCGGGCAGGGCGGCCACGCTGGCGTGTTCGCCGAGCATCACCAACGACCGACCCAGCGCCGCGCCCTGCGCAAGGCAATCAATCCACGCCACCGAATAGAGCGCATCGGCATTGCCCTCGAACGCCGCCATCGCCGCCGCAAGGTCCGGCGCCACCACGGTGCGTTGCGCGATCCATCCGGTTTCGACCCGCCGCAGCCGCAGGGCGACCCGCAGGATCACCCCGGTCAGCCCCATGCCGCCCAGCGTCCAGCGAAAGAGGTCATCCCCCGGCGTCAGGCGGCGCACCGTGCCATCCGGCCCCATCAGGTCGATCCAGTCCACGAAGGCGCCGAACGAGCCCTCGCGGTGATGGTTCTTGCCGTGCACATCGGCGGCGACCGCGCCGCCCAGCGTCACAAACCGCGTGCCCGGCGTGACCGCAGGGAACCATCCACGCGGCAGGAAGGTCGCGATCACATCCGCCAGCCAGACGCCAGCCTCGGCCACCAGTTGCCCGCTGTCCGCATCGAAGCGGATCATCCGGTTGACGCCGCCCATGTCGACGGTATTGGCAGCACTTTGCGCCGCGTCACCATAGGCTCGCCCGGCGCCGCGCGCGATCAGCCCGCCTTCGGCCACGCGGGCGGCCAGTTCCGCCTCGCTGCGCGGGCGGCTGACCCGGCAGGCTTGTGGCGTGGTGCGACCCCAGCCCGACAGGATCATGCCGCGCCCCCGATCCCCAGCCGCGCATCGGTGAAGACAAAGCGCCGGTCCAGCCGGAACTTGACGACATAGCCCACCATCAGCCCCAGAACGGCGCCGGTTTCCCGCGCCGTCTCGCTGTGCCAGATCGCCCAAGCCCCGGTTTCCGCGCCCCAGAAGATCAGCGTCGTCACCACCCCCATCGCGGTGTACAGCGCGAACTTGCGGCCATGCGCCGCCGCGCCGGTAGCGCCGTCGAAAAAGATCCAGCGCTTGTCGAGCAGGTATTTCACCACCAGCCCCGCCGCCGTGCCCGCCAGCATCGCCAGCGCAAGCCAGGGCGACAGCGCCAGCGCCGCGCGCTGCACGCCGAGGTTGACCACCGTCGCCACCGCCGCGAAGGCGCCATAGCGCAGCACCAGTACGCCAAGGCTCAGCCGCGCCACGCTCACAGCAATGCCCCGCTCAACGCGCAGGCGGCGATGGCAAGGCCGCAGCCAAGGCTGACGTAGTCCTTGGTTGCGAAGACGACCGGGTCATCGGTCATCTGGCCCCGGTGCGTCAGCATCACCACCCGGCTGATCCAGTACAAAAGCACCACGCAGATACCCCAGAGCGCGGTCGGATGATGGTAAAGTTTCGTCACCTCGGGCGAACTCAGGTAAAGCGCCATGACCAGAACCGAAACGAAGCCCGAACTGGTCGCCATCATCTCGACCAGCGGCAGGTCTTCCGGCACATAGCCGCGCCCGGCCACCTTGCCCCTGCCGGTCGTCACCCCGTCCACCAGTTCGGCCTGCCGTTTCACCGCCGCCAGCGCGAAGAAGAAAAAGACCGAGAAGGCCAGCAGCCAGACCGACAGCGGGATATGCGTGGCCACCCCCCCGGCGACGATCCGCAGCGTATAAAGCCCGGCCAGCATGATGATGTCGACCACCAGCCGCCGCTTGAAGTAGAACGAATAGGCCGTTGTCAGCGCGTAATATTCCAGCATCACGGCAAGGAAGCGCGGGCCCAGCGGCAGCGCCACCGCCAGCCCCGCCAGCAACAGCGCGGGCGCCATCGCGGTGCCGTGGGTCAGCGGGATCGCGCCGCTGGCAAAGGGGCGCTGACGCTTGCGCGGATGGGCGCGATCCGAGGCAAGATCGACCAGATCGTTGACCACATAGACGCTCGACGCGATCAGGCTGAAGGCCACGAAGGCCAGCAGCGCGCGCGCCAGCGACGGCGCATGCATCTGATGCGCGGCCAGAATCGGCAGGAACACCAGCAGGTTCTTCAGCCACTGATGCGGGCGCAGCGCGCGCAGATAGGCGCGCGGGGAATGCGGCGGGGCGGCCACCGCCTCGACCTCGCCGCCAAGGCTTTTGACCCGCTGCAGGAATGCCGCACTGGCGCCGACAACGATCGCCTTCTGCGCCGCCGCCCAGACCGGCAGGTCAACCTCGGCATCGCCGATGTAGTCGAAGCCGCCAGCGCCGAAACGGCCGGTCAGAAACGCGGCCTTGGCGGCGCCCTTCAGATTCTCGGTTGCACTCGAGCCGTGCACCTCGTCGAAAATCCCCAGATGCGCGCCCACCCGGTCGGCCAGCCCCTGCGTCGCGGCCGTCACCAGCGCGGTGCGCCCGCCCGCCGCCCGCCAGCGGGCGATATAGTCAAGCACCGCCGCGTTGTAGGGCAGCCCGGCGGCATCCACGGGCCCGAGCGCGCCCAGCCGCTGTTTCATCGCCGCGCGCCCTCGCAGCCCGGTCGCGACGGCCTGAAGCGGCGCCGACCAGTGCTGCCCGCAGGCGGCCCAGAAACTCTCCACCAGCATGTCCGACCGGATCAGGGTTCCGTCGAGGTCGACCACAAGGGTCCGATCAGCCATCATCTGCTCCGTCCTGCCCGGCCGCACTCTATGCCGGGCGCGGCGGCGGAGAAACCGGCATCCGCAGGGGAACGCGCGGATTTTCCGGCCGGGCGGGCCGCGCGGCAACATCCCGCGTCGCCCGGCGGCCTCGACCAACGACCTTAGCCGACGGCGGCGCGGGGGGCTGGCGGCGAAGCCTCGGCCGCGGGCCCCGGCGGGGGCCGGGCCAGCGGTGCGGCGGCGGCCGCCGCGCCCGGCGCTGCTGCCAGTCGCACGGCGCGGTGGCCGCGGTTCTGGCCCAGCTTGCCCTCGGCCAGCCGCCGCCCGTCGAGCCCTTCGATCACAATCTGGTCCAGCGCGGCGGCAGGCACCGGCACCACATCGCCCGGTTTCAACGCCAGCACCGCCGACAGCGGGATCACCAGCCGGTGCAGCACCGCGGTCAACTGCGCCGGGGCGGCCAGCGCGACCTCGGCCAAGGTCGGCGGCGGTGCGACGGGCGCCGCAGCCATCGCCGATGGCAAGGCGGTCGCGGCGGCCTTGCCGCGCCCGGCGGCGGGCAGGGCCAGCAACACCTCGCCCCGCCGCGCGCCCGCGGCCAGCGCCAGATCGGCGCGAAACACGCGGTAGGCAGTATCCTCCAGCAGCAGTTCCAGCGGGCGGGGGTCGTCCAGAAACGAGGCGTAGCGAAAGCCCCCGGCCCAGACCCGGTCGGCCGTGGCATCGAGTTCGTCGCCGAACCCGGTCAGCATCCGGTCGACCAGTCCGGCCGACATCGCTGCATCGGTGCGCGTCGGCTTGCGCGCCGCCGGATCGCCCTGCCCGACGCGGCCGGTGGTCTGCGCCTCGATCAGTGTGGCCAGAACGCCCGACGACAGGGCGATCAGGCCCAACGCCTCGCCCGGCCCCTCGATCATCGCCAGAAGCGCGCGATCCGGCGGCAGGTCCAGCAGTTCGGCCAGCGACAGCCGCGCCTCGGTCAGGCCTGCAACCTCCAGCCCGAGGCCCGGCACCGCCTGCCCGGCGCGGCCGAGGGCCAGCCGCAGCGCCCGTACCGCCGCAGCCTCGCCCAAAGTATCGGCGCGCGGCCGCGCCCCGCCCGTCTTGCGTCTGAGAACCGATCCCGCGCTGTCCACCGCCCTGCCTTCTGCCTGCCCGGTCGTTGTGCCCAGTGCTGACAGACGAGCGTTTAGATTGCGTTGACGCGCGCCCGCCGGGTTCAGGCCACCCGCGCGATCCGGCGTGGCAGGCTGACGCGGAAGGCGGCGCCGCCTTGCCCCGGCAGATAGGCGATGGTGCCGCCGAGGTTGGCCATGATCTCGCGGCAGATGGCAAGGCCAAGGCCCGCGCCGCCCGCCCGGCTCTGATCCGTCAGGCGGGCGAATTTCTCGAAGATCAGCGCCTGCGAATCCTTGGGAATGCCGGTGCCATTGTCGATGAAATCCACCTCGACCTGCGCGCCGCGCTGCCGGACGGCGATCTTCAGCCGCGGCCGGGCCGCATCGCAATACTTGCGCGCGTTCGAGACCAGGTTGATGAACACCTGGCTCAGCCGGTCGGCGTCGGTGTGCAGCGTCACCGCCTCGGCCCCCGCCTCGCGCTCGATCGTCAGCCCGCCCGACGCGGCGGCCACCAGCGCCCGGTCGATCAGGGTGCGCAGGCTGACCTCGGTCTCGTTCAGCGTCACCTGACCGTTTTCCAGCACGCTCAGATCCAGCAGATCGTCCAGAAGCCGGGTCAGGCGGATCGATTCGTCCTGAATGATCCCGGCAAACCGCGCGGCATCGGCCTCAGGCAGACCACCGCCCATCAGAATCTGCGAAAACGCCCGGATCGAGGTCATCGGCGTGCGCAACTCGTGGCTGATCTGACCCAGAAACGCATCCTTCTGCAACGACAGCTGGGTCAGCTTGGCGTTCGCCTCGCGCAACTGGCGCGCGGTGCGGGTCAGCTCTTCCGACTTCGCCTCCAGCTGGCTGGAATATTCCATCATCTGCGCGGTCTCGTTGGCGACCGCCATCAGGTCTTCGACCGACACCGCCGCCCCGCCCGCGATCTGGCTGATCATCGCATGGGCCGTGGCTGCCCCGACCGAGCCGGACAGCAACCGTTCCAGCCGGTCGACGAATTCGGGCGTCGTTTCGGGCAGCAGGCCCTCCACGCCCTGCGCGCGCGCCTGCGCACCAAAGAAGGCCTGCGCCGCGTCGGGGCCAAGGATGCGCTGCGACATCACCAGCAGATCTTCGGCCTCGGCCAGACCCCGGCTCCAGCCCTGCGCGCCGGGGCCGCGTTCGAAGGCGTTGACGAATTGCGCGCCCTGCAAGCGTTCGACCGGGCTGGGAAAGGTCATCAGGGACACCGCGCAGAATGCCAGCGTGTTCAGCGCGATCGACCAGAACAGCGCGTGCAGCAGCGGGTCGAGCCCGTCAACGCCGAACAGCGCATGGGGCCGCAGCCAAGCCAGCCCGAACAGCCCTTGCGTCATCACGGCAGGCGACAAGAGGCCGGTATCGCCGAAGCTGGGCAGGAATAGCGTGTAAAGCCAGAGCGTGAAGCCGATCAGCAAACCCGAGGCCGCGCCCGCCCGCGTGGCGCCGCGCCAGAACATGCCGCCGACCATCGCGGGCAGCACCTGCGCCGCCCCGGCGAAAGAGATCAGGCCGATCGCCGCCAGCGCCTCGCCGCCGCCGGTGAAGCGATAGTAGCCGTAGCCCATCGCCAGAATCGCGCCGATGGCGATGCGGCGCGACAGCAGCACGACGCGGCGCACGTCGCCCGACAGCGTCGCCCTCGGCGCCACGAAATGCAGCCAGACCGGCATCACGACATGGTTAGACACCATCGTCGACAGCGCGATGGCCGCCATGATCACCATCGAGGTCGCGCTGGAAAACCCGCCCAGAAAGACCAGCATCGCCAACCCGTTCTGATGCAGCATCAGCGGCAGCGACAGCACGAACAGGTCGGGGTTGGAGCCTTTCGGCATCATCTCCAGCCCGACGACGGCAATCGGCACCACAAACAGGCTCATCGCGAACAGGTAAAGCGGGAAGGCCCATGACGCGGTCGCCAGTTGCCGTTCATGCCCGTTCTCAACCACCATCACCTGAAACATGCGCGGCAACGAGACGACGGCGGCCCCGGCAAGGAAGGTCAGCCCGATCCAGCGCCCCGGCTGCAACCGCCACGCGGCGATTTGCGAGGCGTTGACGCGGGCGATGATGTCGGCCGGGCCATCCGCCACGAACCACACCACGAAGACCCCGACGGCCAGCAGCGCGACCAGCTTCACCACCGCCTCGACCGCGATCGCCGTCACCACGCCCTGATGCTGTTCGTTGGCGTCAAGATTGCGGGTGCCAAAGAGCACGGTGAACACCGCAAGCCCGACGGCGACCCAGAACGCGGTGCTGGCCGGCCCCTCGATCGCCCAGCCCTTGGGCGCGGCGTCGGCGAAGGCGCCAAAGGACAGCGCCACCGATTGCAGTTGCAGCGCGATGTAGGGCATCGCCGACACCACGGCCAGCACCGTGACGATCACCCCCAGCAGGTTCGACTTGCCGTAGCGGGACGAGATCAGGTCGGCGATCGAGGTTACCCGCTGCGACTTGCCGATCCGCACCAGCTTGCGCAGGAACCACCACCAGCCGATGAAGACCAGCGTCGGGCCAAGGTAGATCGTCGCGAACTCCAGCCCGGATCGCGCGGCATAGCCAACCGCGCCATAGAAGGTCCAGGCCGTGCAGTAGATCGACAGCGACAGCGTGTAGACCAATGGCGAGCGCAGCCAGCCGATGCCGCTGCGCGCCGCGCGCCGCTCGACGAAAAAGGCCACGAGGAACAGCATTCCGACGTACAGCAGGCAGACCAGAACCAGCAGGCGGAAGGCGATCATCGCGGGGCTCCGTCGCGGCCCCCGGCCTCGGCTGCTTCCGCCTCGGCCCCCTCGGCGCCCATCACCGGCGCCAGCGCCCGGGCGATGGCGAAGGCGGCAAGGATCAGCGCCGGCCAGACGAGGAACAGATAAACCGCATCGAAGGCAGTCGGGCGCACATCGGTGGTGGCCGGGCCCCAGAGGATCGGCATCAGGAACAGCATGAAACCCAGGATCGGCAACAGCCGCGCCGCATCCATCATGCGCCGCAGCCGGTAGCTGCGCCGTGCCAGAAAGAGCGCGCGCCGCATCGCCATCAGAGCCCCGCCATTTCGCGCAGGGCGGCGACGATCTCGGTATTGGCGAAGGGTTTGGTCAGGAACCGGCTGGCGCCATAGCGTTCGGCCATCTCGCGGTCGCGCGCCTGGCTGCGGGCGGTCAGCATCAGCACCGGCAGCGCCCGCGTCGCCTCTGTCGCGCGCAGTTCCTGCAGGATTTCGAACCCGGACCGCCCCGGCAGCATCACGTCCAGCACCACCACATCCGGCGCCGCGGCGCGAATGACGGCGGCGGCGTCGACACCGTCAGAATGCGTGCTGACGCGCCAGCCGTCGCGCGTCAGGATGAACCGGATCGCCTCGATGATGTTCGGTTCGTCCTCGACCAGCAGGACATGCTTGCCCATCCGGTTCTTCCCCTCCCCCGCAGCCCTTCGGGCGTGTCGTTTCGATGACTATCGCGAAGAACCGGGCGACTGTCAAAATGCCGCTCAGAATTCCTCCATCAGGATCGAGGGCTCGCGCCGCGCCGGGCAGGCCTCACGCGGGCAGATGCGGCAGGTCGGCCCCACCGGCTCTGCCGGACCGGTTTTCGCGCCGGTTTCGGGCAGCACCAGCATCGTCGCCTCCAGCACCTGCGGCGCGTCGAAACCGGCCGGGCGCACCTGCTGGCAGATGGCATAGGTCCGGTAGCGTCGCGGCGTGCGCCCCGCCATTTCCACCGTCGCGCGCAGCGGCACCATCGGCCGCGACAGCGCCTGATACAGCGGCCAGAGCGGGCAGCCCGCGCCGAACCTAGGCAGGCCGAAACCCTCGGTCGGCTTGCGGAAGGTCAGCGCCCCGGCGCCGTCGCAGATCACCAGCCCCGCGCCCGCCTGTTCCGGCAGGCTGGCGACGCGCCGCAGCACCGCCGCCAGATCGACGCCAAAATGCGCCGCCACCGCCGCCGGGTCGCCCGCCGCCGCTGCCAGAGCGGCGCGAAACGGCACCAGTGGCAGCCGCTGTGCATCCGCCGCGTAACGCTCGACCAGCGCCGCCGCGATGCGCCGCGCTGATAGCGTGTCGAAGGCGCCGCCGATCAGCGCGTCGGCCGTCGCGGCACCGGTTTCGACCTCGGGCAGATGGTGGCCGCGCGCCGCCAGCCATCCCTCGACCTCTTCCAATGGCGAGGCCAGCGCCGTTTCGGTGCCCGCAGGCCCGTCGAGATAGGCGACCAGCGCCTCGGCCCCCAGCGCCAGCCGGTCGGCATCGGCGCTCAGGTTGCCCTGAAACCGCAGCCGCCATTCTGGTTCCAGATCCTCTGTGTCGGCCAGGATCGCCGCGGCCGAGCGCACGCCGGTCAGCGCCGACAGCACCTCGTGCAGCGCCGACGACAGCACCGGGTCGTGCGCGATGCGGTCCGACAGCGCCGCGACCGTGCGTTCCAGCAACGCCACCCGCCCGTGCCGCGCCGACAGCAGCCGCGCCCAGCCGGGAAAGCGGCCGACGAATTCCTCGATCCGGTCCAGTTCCGGTGCCTCGCCATCTGCACCGCCTTCGGCCGCGACCGCCGCCGCATCGCGCAGGCCGTCCAGCAGCGCGGCCTCGGCGCCCTCGGTCAGCACCGCCGCCTCGACCCCCAGCGCCTCGGCGATCTGGCGCAGCAGCGCGTCGCCGATCCGGCGCCGGTTATGCTCGATCAGATTGAGATAAGACGCCGACACGCCGACCTGCCGCGCAAGGTCGGCCTGCTTGACCCCGCCCAGCATGCGCCGCTCACGGATGCGGCTTCCCGTCAGCGCCGAACGCGACATTGTGGCCTCCACCCTGAGCTTGCCAAGGAAAGGCACCGGCATCAATGCCTTGCCTACATCTTTGCATCACGCGGCTGCGGCGGTTGCAAGCCCCGCCGCAGCCGCGCGCGCATCAGCAGACCTTGGGCACCGGGCTCAACGTCTGGCTCAGGCCGTTTACCCCCGGTTCGCATTGGCCAACCGCAGGCTTGCCCTGATCCGCACAGGCCGCCACCGCCAGAACCGCCGCCAGCAGAACCATCGCCATCTTCATTTGCATGACTTCATCCCTCGCTATGGGGCTTCCGACCCCTCGCGACAAATCTACGTCATGCGCGTCCTGCGGCCTTGATATCAGTCAACAGCGCGAAAAAAAGGCGCGCCCCGCGGGACGCGCCTTCCTTCACCTCTCGGCGCCGCCTTACTTCAGCGCAAGATCCGTAATCTCATGCGTCCAGGCGCCCGGCGCGGGCTCTTTGGTGATCGCCGGATTGTCCTTCGAAATCGCCGACAGCAGCGTTGCCACCGTTTCGTCGTAGTCCGCCGGGTCGAGCGCGCCGTTCGATCCTTCGGTCAGCTTGGCGATCCCTTTCATCATGTATTCCTGATGCGCCAGCGTCTGCGCGCCGCTGGTGTCGTTGTCGATCACGATCTGCGCCGCCTCGTCCGGATTCGCCTCGGCGTATTTCCAGCCTTGCATCGAGGCTTTGACGAACCGTGCCATCTTGTCCTTGAACGCCGGGTCGGCCAGGTTCTTGTCAAGCGTGTAAAGCCCGTCTTCGAGCATCCCCACGCCTTCCGCGAGGTAGTTGAAGGTGACCAACTGATCCGGCTTGATCCCGGCATCAAGCACCTGCCCGTACTCGTTGTAGGTCATCACCGAAATGCAGTCGGCCTGCTTTTGCAGCAGCGGATCGACGTTGAAGCCCTGCTTCAGCACTTCGACGCCATCGGCCTTGCCGTCGGTCTTGATCCCCAGCTTCGCCATCCAGGCGTAGAACGGGTATTCGTTGCCGTAGAACCAGACGCCGAGGGTGTGGCCCTTGAAGTCGGCGGGCGTCGAGATGCCCGAGGATTTCAGGCAGGTCAGCTCCAGCCCGCCGCGCTTGAACGGCTGCGCGATGTTTACCAGACCCAGCCCGCGTTCGCGCGCCGCCAGCGCCGCCGCCATCCAGTCGACGATCACATCGGCACCGCCGCCGGAAATCACCTGCTCGGGGGCGATGTCGGGGCCGCCCGGCTTGATCGTGACGTCAAGCCCGGCGTCCTTGTAAAAGCCCTTCGCCTGCGCGACGTAGTAGCCCGCAAACTGCGCCTGCGTCACCCATTTCAGTTGCAGCGTGACCTTGTCGGCGGCATGGGCCGCCCCCGCGATCATCAGGGCACCCAGCGCGCCCGCCCACATTGTCTTCTTCATTCGAACCTCCGTGTTGCAGGCCATGTCCCCGGCCCTGGTTAAATCTGTTGTTCTATCCCCGTTGCGATGGATGCCAGAAGGTCACCGCCTTTTCCGCCACCGCCACAAGCCCGTAGAAGGCGCTGCCCGCCAGCGCCGCGACCGTGATCTCTGCCCAGACCATATTGAGGTTGAGTTTCCCGACCTCGGTCGAAATGCGAAAGCCCATCCCCATGATGGGAGAGCCGAAGAATTCGGCGACGATAGCACCGATCAGCGCCAGCGTTGTCGCAATTTTCAGCCCATTGAAGATGAACGGCATTGCCGCGGGCAGGCGCAGCTTGCGCAGACTCTGGCCATAGCACGCGCCCCAGGTCGCCATCAGGTCGCGCTGCATCGGGTCGGCGGCGCGCAAGCCTTCCAGCGTGTTCACCAGCACCGGGAAGTAGACCATCACCACGACCACCGCCGCCTTCGATTGCCAGTCGAAGCCGAACCACATCACCATGATCGGCGCCATCCCGACGATCGGCAGCGCGGCGACGAAATTGCCCACCGGCAGCAGCCCGCGCTGCAGGAAATCCGACCGGTCGATCAGCACCGCCGTAGCCACCGCCGTCGAACAGCCGATGGCATAGCCGCCCAGCGCGCCCTTCAGGAAGGTCTGCGCGAAGTCTTGCCAGAGCGTTGGCAGGTTGGCCGCAAAGGTCTGCGCGATGGCCGTGGGCGGCGGCAGGATGATCCCCGGCACGGCGTAAAGCCGCACCGTCATCTGCCAGAGCACGAGGATCGTCAGCCCGAAAATGGTGGGAACCAGGTAGCGCGCCCATCGCCCCGCGAACCGGGTCAGCCCGACGTTGGCCGCCCAGGCCGCGAGCCAGACCACCAGCACCGCTGCCAGCCGCAGGTCGAGCCAGGCCGCCGCCAGCAGCACCGCCGCCCCGCCGATAAGCTGGCCGACATCGCCCGCCTGCCAAAGGGTCATCGGCCGCTCGCTCATCGGTCCATCCCCATGCGCGCCAGCGTCAGCCGCTGCACCACCCCGATGATCCCGACCAGCACTGCCGCCAGCGCCGCCGCCGCGAACAGCGCCGACCAGATCTGCACCGTCTGGCCGTAGTAGCTGCCCGACAACAGCCGCGCGCCCAGCCCCGCGATGGCGCCGGTGGGCAGTTCGCCGACGATCGAGCCGACCAGCGCCGCCGCCACCCCCACCTTCAGCGAGGTGAAGAGATAGGGCATCGAAGCCGGCAGCCGCAGCTTGCCCAGCACCTGCGCGCCGCTGGCGCCATAGGTGCGCAACAGGTCGATCTGCATCGCGTCCGGGCTTCTGAGCCCCTTCACCATGCCGACGACGACCGGAAAGAAACTCAGGTAGGCCGAGATGATCGCCTTCGGCACCAGCCCGGTGATGCCGACCGAGTTCATCACCACGATGATCATCGGCGCGATGGCCAGGATCGGGATCGTCTGGCTGGCGATGGCCCAGGGCATCACGCTCATGTCCATCGCGCGGTTGTGCACGATGCCCACCGCCAGCAGCACGCCCGCCGCGGTGCCGATGGCAAAGCCCAGCAGCGTCGCGCTCAGCGTGACCCAGCCGTGGTAGATCAGGCTGCGCTTCGAGGTCGGCGCCGTCATCACCACCGTCTTCCACAGCTCCGCCGCCACCTGATGCGGCGCGGGCAGCACCGGGCGGGTCTGGTTCATGGTCTGCGGGATCAGGTCGGCCAGCGTCACCGTGGTGTTGGCGCGCGCGGCCTGATCATAGACCCATTGCGCGTTCAGCCAGATCGACCCCGCATACCACAGCGCCAGGATCACCAGCAGCACCGCCGTCACGGGCCAGACCGACCTCATCGGGCACCGCCCTGCATCGGTGTGAAACCGGTGCGGAATCGGTGTGAAATCGGTATGCCCCGAACGGTGGCTTCACACCTCATAGGAATGCCCCGCCCTGAGCCCTTCGCGCACCCGATGCGCCACCGCGATGAATTCCGGCGTGTCGCGAATTTCCAGCGGCCGCTCGCGCGGCAGCGGGCTGTCGATCACGTCGGTGATGCGGCCGGGGCGCGGGCTCATCACCACGATCCGGGTCGAAAGATAGACCGCCTCGGGGATGGAATGCGTAACGAAACCAATGGTTTTCCCGGTTCTGTTCCACAACTTCAGCAATTCCTCGTTCAGCCGGTCGCGGACGATTTCATCAAGCGCGCCAAAGGGTTCGTCCATCAACAGAATGTCGGCGTCAAAGGCCAGCGCGCGGGCGATGCTGGCGCGCTGCTGCATCCCGCCCGAAAGCTGCCAGGGGAACTTGTTGCCAAAGCCGGAAAGGTCCACCAGCTCCAGCACTTTTCGAACACGCTCCTGCTGATCCGCTTTCAAAAAGCCCATGATCTCCAGCGGAAGTTTCACATTTCCCGCAATCGTGCGCCAGGGATACAGGCCCGCCGCCTGGAACACGTAGCCATAGGCCCGCGCTCGCCGCGCCGCATCCGCACTCATCCCGTTCACCGTCAGCGTACCTTCTGTCGGGCTCTCCAGCGCCGCGATCGCGCGCAGGAATGTGGTCTTGCCGCAGCCCGAGGGGCCAATGAAGCTGACAAAATCGCCCTTGGCGATCGTCAGATCGACGCCGGTCAACGCCTGCACCGGCCCGTCGGCCGTGGCGAAGGTCAACCCCAGCCCCCGCGCCTCGATCACCGGCGTGCCCGACTGTGCAGCGCCCTCGATCTGCTCTATCATCGCCGTCGTGTCCTGCACCGGGGAAGGGCCTTCCATGTTGAAATCATGTCAGAAAATCCGCCCCAGCGGCACCTACGCCGGCAAGCAGGGCTTTACCTACCTCGAAGGCGTCTCGGCCGAGCGGATGGGCTCGACCGGCATCTGCATGCACCTTCTGACCATCCCGCCCGGCGGCCGCGCCAAGGCGCACAAGCACGCCACCCACGAAACCGCGATCTACGCCATCGCGGGTGAGACGGTGATGTACTGGGGCGAGAGGCTTGAGCACCGGATGGAGGTGGCGGAGGGAGAGATCCTCTACATCCCGGCCGACATGCCGCATCTGCCGATGAATCTGTCCGACCGTCCGGCGGTGGCGGTGATCGCCCGCACCGATCCGCATGAGCAGGAAAGCGTTATCCTGTTGCCGGAACTGGAACATCTGGTCCCCTAGACCCCGCTCGCCGGGATGCCCGTGCGCTGTACCGGGCGCGGCGCGGTCAGCTCTTTCCACGCCGACAGCGCCCTGTTCACCGCCCCGTTCGGCGCCCGTTTCACGAATTCGCCATGCCCCTCGCGCGAGGTCATGGTGCCGTCGGTTACCGCAACATGGCCACGGGTCAGCGTGAAGCGCGGCAGGCCCTTCACAACCTTGCCCTCGAACACGTTGTAATCAATCGCGGATTGCTGATTGGCGGCGCTGATCGTCTTGCTTTTTTCCGGATCCCAGACCACCAGATCGGCATCCGCGCCGACCAGAACAGCGCCCTTCCTCGGGTAGCAGTTCAGAATCTTCGCGATATTGGTCGAGGTCACGGCGACGAATTCATTCATCGTCAACCTTCCGGTGTTAACCCCATAGGTCCAGAGCATCGGCATCCGGTCCTCCAGCCCGCCGGTGCCGTTCGGGATTTTGGTGAAATCGCCCAGGCCGGTGCGTTTCTGCGCGGTAGTAAAAGCGCAATGGTCGGTGGCCACAACGGAGAGACTGCCGGATTGCAACCCGGCCCACAGGCTGTCTTGGTGCCGTTTGTCGCGGAACGGCGGGCTCATCACCCGCCGCGCGGCATGGTCCCAGTCCTTGTTCATGTATTCGCTGTCGTCGAGCGTCAGATGCTGGATCAAGGGTTCGCCCCAGACCCGCTTTCCCTGCATCCGCGCCCGCCGGATCGCCTCATGCGCCTCTTCGCAAGAGGTGTGCACGACATAAAGCGGCACCCCCGCCATGTCGGCGATCATGATGGCGCGGTTGGTCGCCTCGCCCTCCACCTGCGGCGGGCGGGAATAGGCATGCGCTTCGGGCCCGGTGTTGCCCTCGGCCAGCAGGCGCGCCTGCAACTCGGCCACCACGTCGCCGTTTTCGGCGTGCACCAGCGGAAGCGCGCCCAGTTCGGCGCAGCGGCGGAACGAGGCGAACATCTCGTCGTCGTTCACCATCAGCGCGCCCTTGTAGGCCATGAAATGCTTGAAGGTATTGATGCCCTTGCCCACCACGGCCTGCATCTCGTCAAACACCTGCTCGCCCCACCAGGTGATCGCCATGTGGTAGGAATAGTCGCAATGCGCCCGGCCCGACTTGTTGTGCCACATCTGCAATGCGTCCAGCAGACCCTGCCCCGGCGCGGGCAGCGCGAAATCCACCACCATCGTGGTGCCCCCCGCCAGCGCCGCCCGCGTGCCGCTGTCGAAATCGTCGCTGGAATAGGTGCCCATGAAGGGCATTTCCAGATGCGTATGCGGGTCGATCCCGCCGGGCATGACATAGCAGCCCGTGGCATCCAGCACCGTGTCGCCCGAGAGGTTCGGGCCGATGGCGGTGATCTTGCCACCGTCGATTTTCACATCGGCCTTGTAGGTCAGATCGGCGGTTACGATGGTTCCGTTCTTGATGATGGCGGTCATTTTGGGCTTCCTATTTCTCCATCTGCGGTAATTTCCAATAGATGTCGGAGATCGCATCGAAAACACTAGCACTTGAGTTTTCGATGCATTTGGCTTTCACTCGCGTAACCAGAGCATCGGGTTCAACGGACTTATCCCAGATATTTCTTGAGATATTGGGGCCGGTCGGGCCAGTACCCGCTCCAATGCCGAAATTCATTCCGGTCCAATAACCATACACCCAACTGACAAAGGCCTGTCGGAAAGTAATGACATCAGAATACCGCAAGAATTCGCCGCAGCTCTCAAACACAATCCCCCTAGCCCCAAGATATCGGTCACTAGGCCTTTTCGCGCCCGTCTGCGCAGCACAAACTGTCGCAATCGCTGAAGCAATTACAAAGGCAGCGAGAGCATCCCTCACCCCACCACCCCCGCCGTCTCTACCACCGCGTGGAACAGCACATCCGTCCCGGCCTTTGCCCATTCGGCCGAAATCTCCTCGGCCTCGTTGTGGCTCAGCCCGTCCACGCAGGGGCACATGATCATCACCGTCGGCGCCACGCGGTTGATCCAGCAGGCGTCATGGCCAGCGCCCGAGACAATATCCATATGCGAATAGCCCAGCCGTTCCGCCGCGCCGCGGACGACCTTGACCAGACCGGGGTCGAAGGTGACAGGGTCGAAGTGCCCCACCGCCTCGATCTCACAGCCCAGCCCCAGCTCGGCCGCCACCGCATGGGCCGCGCGTTCCACCTCGGCCCGCATCAGGTCCAGCTTGCCCTGCTCGGGGCTGCGGATGTCGACCGTGAACACCGCCTTGCCGGGGATCACGTTGCGCGAGTTGGGGTAGACGTTCGCCTGCCCGACCGCGCCGACCGCGTTCGGCTGATGCGCCATCGCGATCTGGTGCACCCGCTCGATGACCCGCGCCATCCCCAGCCCCGCATTCACCCGCATCGCCATCGGGGTTGATCCGGTGTGGGCGTCCTTGCCGGTCAGGGTGATCTGCAGCCACCACAGGCCCTGGCCGTGGGTGACCACGCCGATCTCGCGCCCTTCGGCCTCCAGAATCGGGCCCTGCTCGATGTGCAGCTCCAACATGGCGTGCATCTTGCGGGCGCCGACCACCTCTTCGCCACGCCAGCCGATCCGGGCCAGTTCGTCGCCGAAGCTCTTCCCCTCGGCATCGACCCGCGCGTAGGCCCAGTCCTGCGCGTGCATCCCGGCGAAAACGCCCGAGGCGAGCATGGCGGGGGCAAAGCGCGTGCCCTCCTCATTCGTCCAGTTGGTCAGCACCACCGGGTGTTTCGTGCGGATCCCGAGGTCGTTCATCGAGCGCAGCACCTCCAGCCCGCCCAGCACGCCCAGAACGCCGTCGTATTTCCCGCCGGTCGGCTGGGTATCGAGATGCGAGCCGATGTAGACCGGCAAGGCGTTCGGGTCTGTCCCCTCGCGGCGGGCGAACATGGTGCCCATCTGGTCAAGGCCCATCGTGCAGCCCGCCGCCTCGCACCAGCCTTTGAACAGGGCGCGGCCCTTGGCGTCGTCATCGGTCAGGGTCTGGCGGTTGTTGCCGCCCGCCACGCCGGGGCCGATCTTGGCCATCTCCATCAGGCTGTCCCACAGCCGTTCGCCGTTGATGCGCAGGTTCGCGCCGGGTGCGGTCATCGCAGTCTCCCTGTCCGCCGCGGCATTCTGCGATGCCCTCGGCCGGACGCTTGTCCGAATCCAATCCTGACCATATGGTCAAGAGAAGCGCACCATGCCTTGACCATCCGGTCAACAAAAATATGGAAGGGTTCCGCTGGCATGACCGCCCCAGACCGCACGCCGCGACGAACCGACATCCGGCGAGAGCGCGAGACGCTCATTTTGTCAGCAGCCGAGAAAGTCTTTGCCGAGGCGGGCTATGGCGGCGCCACGATGCAGCTGATCGCCGATATGGCGGGGCTGCCCAAGGCGAACCTGCACTATTATTTTGCCACCAAGGAAGAATTGTACCGCCGCGTGGTGCGCGACATTTTCGAGATCTGGCTGCACGCCGCCGACAGCATGGATGCGGCGACGGGTCCGGCCGAGGGAATCGGCGCCTATATCGACGCCAAGATGGAAATCTCGCGCCTCCACCCGCATGGCTCCAAGGTCTGGGCGTCCGAGGTGATGCACGGCGCGCCGGTGATACAGGACTATCTGGAAACCAGCCTCAGGGACTGGACGCAGGGCCGCGTTGCCCTGATCCAGCGCTGGATCGACGAGGGCAAGATGGCCCCGGTCGACCCGAGTCACCTGCTTTACATGCTCTGGGCCACCACCCAGCACTATGCCGACTTCGGCCACCAGATCGAGACGCTGAACGGCGGCAAGCCGCTGACGGACCGACAGTGGCAGGCGGCAAAGGCCAGCGTGAAGGCGATCATCCTGCGCGGAATAGGGGCGATCTGAGGGTGCTGGCGGCGTTCGGTCGAAAACGCCGCTGCAATTTCCCGCAATTGCCACAGTTCTGCACCGCTCTTCATCGGACATTGACTCTTTGAGGGCACATCCTGTGCAGGCTTCATTCGCAAGTCCGGGGAGGGCTTGGCCATGTTGGGACGGGTTGCACGACGGGAAGACATCCGCGCGATGCTGGACGCGATCTATCCCCGCACGCCGGTCGCCGATTTCATGGCCGACGTGCTGATGGCAGAGGATTCGCCCTTCTTCACCCCGGTGCGGATGCCGGAAGGCGGCTGGGGCCATTTCATCACCGTCGCGAAACTGGCGGCGATCGAAATCCTGATCACCGAAACCACGCTGGCGCGCTGGCAGACCGCACCCGAACATCACGGCGACGCGCGCGAGGTTGCCACCGCCCGGCTCTGGTCGCGGCTGTGCAAGGTGCGCGCGCGAGCCGATGACATGGTGCGCGATTACAACCTGCTGCACGCGCCGCCACCGCCGACCGTCGTGCCGCTGCATCGGCACGGCACCCGTGCTGCGCTGTTCCGGGCCTGGTCGGCGAAACCAACCGCAGAACGACGCGCGGCAGTGCCTTGATCGCGGTCGCCGCGCCGCCTAGGATTTCCGGGCGCGCACGGGGCCAATGGCATGACCAAGGGACGGATCGAGGCTTTTTCGGATGGCGTGCTGGCCATCGTCATCACCATCATGGTGCTGGAACTGCATGTGCCGCATGGCCATGACTTCGCGGCGCTGCAGCCGCTGATCCCGGTGTTCCTGTCCTACATCCTTTCCTTCGCCAATGTCGGCGTCTACTGGAACAACCACCACCACATGTTTCAGGCCGTCAAACACGTCGGCGGCTGGGTGCTCTGGGCCAATCTGCATCTGTTGTTCTGGCTCTCTCTCCTGCCCTTCGCGAGCGGCTTCGTCGGCGAGAACGAATTTGCCGGCGTGCCGATGGCGATCTACATCTTCGACCTGCTGATGTGCGGCGCGGCCTATTTCCTGCTGGAACGGGCGCTGATCGCACAGCATGGCGCCAGCTCGGATTTCGCCCGCGCGCTTGGCAAATCGTGGAAAGACAAGGTCTCGGTGGCCATCTACCTGATCGCGCTGGCGCTGAGCTTCGTGAACCACTGGCTGGCGCTTGCGGGCGTCGTTCTGGTCGCGCTGATGTGGATCGTCCCCGACCGCCGCTTTGAACACCCCGAGGAAACGCGCCCGGTTTGATCGCGGTCAACGCCGGATTGCCCCGGCCGGGCGAGATCGGTAAGGGAAGATAACCAATTTCGTCAAAAGGGAACTGCCCCCATGCCCGTGATCACCTGCATCGACGACCTGAAACAGATCTACCGGCGCCGGGTGCCGAAGATGTTCTACGATTACGCGGAATCCGGCAGCTATACCGAACAGACCTTCCGCGACAACAGCACCGATTTCCAGAAACTCCGCCTGCGCCAGAAGGTGGCAGTGGACATGTCCGGCCGCTCGACCGCCTCGACGATGATCGGCGAACCGGTCTCGATGCCGGTGGCGCTGGCGCCGGTCGGGCTGACCGGGATGCAGCACGCCGACGGCGAAATTCTGGCCGCGAAGGCGGCCGAAAAATTCGGTGTGCCCTTCACGCTGTCGACCATGTCGATCTGCTCGATCGAAGATGTTGCGGCGCATACCACCAAGCCGTTCTGGTTCCAGCTTTACGTGATGAAGGACTGGGAGTTCGTCGAGAACATCATCAACCGAGCGAAGGCCGCGAAATGCTCGGCGATGGTGCTGACGCTCGATCTGCAAATCCTCGGCCAGCGCCACAAGGATTTGAAGAACGGGCTTTCCGCGCCGCCCAAGCTGACCATTCCGACGATGATCAACCTTGCCACCAAATGGGGCTGGGGGCTGGAGATGCTGCAAACCAAGCGGCGGTTCTTCGGCAACATCGTCGGCCATGCGAAGGGCGTGGGCGATCCGTCGTCGCTGTCGGCCTGGACCAACGAACAGTTCGACCCGCAGCTTGACTGGGGCAAGATCCAGCGCATCCGCGAGATGTGGGGCGGCAAGATCATCCTGAAGGGCATCCTTGACGTCGAGGATGCCAAGCGCGCCGCCGATTTCGGCGCCGATGCCATCGTGGTGTCGAACCACGGCGGGCGTCAGCTTGACGGCGCGCTGTCGGCGATCCGGATGCTGCCCTCCATCGCCCGCGCCGTCGGCGATCAGATCGAGGTGCACATGGACAGCGGCATCCGCTCGGGTCAGGACGTGCTGAAGGCGCTGGCGCTGGGGGCCCATGCCACCTACGTCGGCCGCAGTTATATCTACGGGCTTGGCGCGATGGGGCAAAAGGGCGTCGCCACCGCGCTGGAGGTGATCCGCAAGGAGCTTGACGTATCGATGGCGCTGTGCGGCGAGCGTGACGTCAAGGCGCTCGGGCGCGACAACCTGCTGATCCCGGCCGATTTCGAGGGGAACTGGGCCTGACTTCGGTCAGGCCCGCACCGTGTTGCGGCGCATCAGCATCGGGGTCAACGGCAACAGCAGCAGCAGAACCACCGCCACCGCGCCGAACGACACCCGCAGCCCGAAAGCATTCGACAGCGCGCCCAGCGACGGCGGGCCGAAGAAGAAGCCGAGGTAGCCCAGCATCGAGGCGCGCGCGATGGCGCGCGTCCGCCGCGCCGGTTCGACCAGCCGCCCGATCAGCGCCAACGCCAGCGGCGCGATCACCGACACGCCCAGCCCAAGCACGATAAAGCCCAGATAGGCCACGCCCGGCGTCGGCGCCAAAGCCGCGATCACCGCGCCCGCGGCGCCGGTCAGCGAGGCCCAGCGCAGCAGCGCCGCCTCGGGCAGGCGGGCCGACAGGACATGCCCCGACATCCGCCCGATCCCCATCGTCAGCCCCAACAGCGCCGGGCCGTAGCTGCCCAGCCCCGGCGCGCCGCCCAGCGTGCGTTCGATATGCAGCGCCGACCACGCCTCGGCCGCATTCTCGGCGAGGAAGGCGATCAGGATCACCACCCCGCCGATCACCGGTACCAGCCCCAGCGGCCCCGCCCCTACCCCACGCCCACGGGTCAGGCCGGGAATGCGGGCGTTCCGCTCGATCGTCAGCAGCGCCAGCCCGGCCGCGACCAGCGCCGCCGTGGTCAGCACCGCCGCCGGCCCATATCCCGCCAGCCGCGCCAGCCCGGTGACCGAGGCCCCGGCGGCATAGGCAAAGGAATAGGCGGCGTGGTTCAGGCTCATCAGCGGCAGCCCGCGTTCCGTCTCGATGCTGCTGACGCGCGCGTTCATCAGCACGTCGAGCGAGCCCGAGGTCATGCCCAGCAGCATCATCGCCGGGGCGAACAGGATCACCTGATCCAGATGCCCCGGCAGCGCGAAGACCAGCGCCATCGCCAGCGTCGACACCGGCAGCACGGCGCCGCCCAGAAGCCCGCCCAGCCGCGGCGCGAACAGCATCGCGCAAACCGCCGCCGAAGACGAGCACAGGAAAAGCAGCCCCCATTGCGCGTCATCGACACCCAGCATGGCCTTGGTCGCGGGCACCATTCCGGCGTAAGACCCCCAGAGGATGCCCATCGCGGCAAAGCTGGCAAGCGGCGCGCGGGCGGCGCGCAGGGAAACGAGAATCGACATGGGATGGCTCCGGCCCGGCGATGGCGGGCGCGCCACAGCTAGCGCGATAGCCGCAAAACGGCAAGCCGGGGCCCGCTTTTGGCCTTTTCTTCAAGGTGGAACTGCCCTATAGGCTCGCCTTCGCGGCCGCGCACCCTTGGAGGGCGGTCGGTAACACCAATGGAGTATCCTCAATGGCTGGTGAGATCCCTGATCTTCACGCCGAGGTACGGACGGGGACAGGCAAGGGGGCCGCTCGTCAAGCTCGTCGTGAGGGCAACGTACCCGGTATCGTTTACGGTGATGGCAAAGAGCCCGTCCCGCTGAACTTCGACTACTATCCGCTGCTGAAAAAGCTGAAAGCGGGCCGCTTCCTGCAGACACTGTTCAACCTCAAGGTCGAAGGCCATGACGATGTGCGGGTGATCTGCCGTGGCGTGCAGCGCGACGTGGTGAAGGATCAGCCGACGCACGTCGACCTGATGCGCCTGCACCGCAACAGCCGCATCAACCTGTTCATCCACGTGACCTTCATCAACCACGAAGCGTCGCCGGGCCTGAAACGCGGCGGCACACTTGTCGTCGTGCGTCCGGAAGTTGAACTGGAAGTGACGGCGGCGGACATTCCCGATCACATCACGGTCGACCTGACCGGCAAGCAGATCGGCGACGTCATCCACATCCACGACGTGGAGCTGCCGGAAGGCGCCCGCGCCACGATCGAGCGGAACTTCGTGATCGCCAACGTCGCGGCGCCTTCGGGCCTGCGCTCGACCGACAACGAAGGTGAAGGCGAAGAGGCCGCAGAGGCCTGATCGTCTGCCTGAATGGAACGACAGGACGGGGCGCATCCTTTGCGCCCCGTTTCTTTTCGGCCCCCCTCTGGCGTTTTTGCCCCCGTGCGGGCAGAACGGGGCGCAACGGACCTTTCCGGAAGGACGCGCGCGATGCGGCTCTTCGTCGGCCTTGGCAACCCCGGCGCGCAATATGCCCGGAACCGCCACAACATCGGCTTCATGGCGGTTGACCGGATCGCCGCCGACCACGGATTCACGCCCTGGCGCGCGCGCTTTCAGGGCGAGGTGGCCGAGGGGCGGCTTGGCACCGAAAAGGTGGCGCTGTTGAAGCCCGGCACGTTCATGAACCTCTCGGGCCAGTCGGTCGGCGAGGCGATGCGGTTTTTCAAGCTGACACCCGCCGAGGTGACGGTGTTCCATGACGAGCTTGACCTTGCCCCCGGCAAGCTGCGCCTGAAGCAGGGCGGCGGACATGCGGGCCACAACGGCCTGCGCTCGATCCACGCCCATATCGGCGAGGCTTACGGCCGGGTGCGGATGGGCATCGGCCACCCCGGCCACAAGGACCGGGTGGCGGGCTATGTGCTGCACGATTTCGGCAAGGCGGACGAGAACTGGCTGGAAGAGCTGCTGACGGGCATCTCGGATGGCGCCGTGGCGCTGGCCGAGGGCGACGGCAGCCGGTTCCAGAACGCCGTCGCGCTGCGCACCGCGCCACCGCGCCCGTCGGCCCCCCGCCCGGCGGCGGCACCGTCCAATGCGGCGCCGAAGGATGACCCGGCCCCCACCGAGGAACCCCGTTCACCGCTGCAACGGCTGGCGGACAAGTTCCGGTGAGCCTAGCCGCCGCCTTCCACGATCAGGCCCGCGCCTGCGCCGGGCTCGGCTCGCCCTTCACCGCGCGCCTGCTGGATGGCCTCGCCGACCGGATCGTGCCGGGCAGCGCGCTGGCGGACCGGCTGCTGAACTGGCCGGGCGATCTGTCCGGCAATGGCGCCTCGCTGCCGCTGCGGCTGACGGGCGGGCTGCATGCGCTGGTGCGGCTTGGGCGCGATGCCACGCTGTCGGCCGCCTATGCCGACCCCGTCGGCGTCAGCGATGCGGCGCTTCTGGCCGCAGCGCTTGGCGCGATGGCGCGGCATCAGGGCTTCCTGCTCGACTGGATCGAAAGCCCGCCGCAAACCAACGAGGTGCGCCGCTCGGCGGTGCTGATCGCCGCCGCGCATTGGCTGGCGGCGCGGATCGGCCTGCCGCTGGTGCTGTCGGAATTGGGGGCCAGCGCCGGGCTGAACCTGCTGTGGGACAGCTATGCCCTGCGGATTGGCACCGACACCTTCGGGCCACCCGCCTCCACCCTGACGCTGAGCCCCGATTGGGCCGGCCCGCTGCCCCCGGCCACCCGCCCGCAGGTGGACAGCCGCGCCGGGGTCGACCTGAACCCGCTGGACCCGGTCGCCGACCGGCTGCGGCTTTTGTCCTACATCTGGGCCGATCAGACCGACCGGATCGCCCGGACCGAGGCCGCCCTTGATGCCGCAGCGCTGGCCCGGCCGCCTGTCGCGCGGGCCGACGCCATCGACTGGCTGGCCGCGCGCCTTGCCGTGCCGCAGCCGGGACGACTGCATCTGATCTTTCACACCGTCGCCTGGCAATATTTCCCGGCGGCCACGCAGACGCGCGGGCTGGCGCTGCTGCAGGCGGCCGGGCAGCGCGCGACGCCCTATGCCCCGCTGGCCCACCTAAGCATGGAAGCGGACGGCCAGAGCCCCGGCGCGGGCCTGACCCTGCGGCTTTGGCCCGGTAGCGAGGCGATCACGCTCGGCCGCGCCGATTTTCACGGCCGCTGGGTGCAGTGGGCGGCCCCCGCCGCCTGACCTCACGACAGGCTTGCCTCTCGCCCCGCCGCCGTGTTCTCGTGCCCCATGTCGTGAACAGTGGGGTTGTCATGCGCCGTATCCTGCGCCTGTTGCTTGTCGTGATCCTTGTCGTTGCCGCCCTCGCCGCCTGGAAACGCGAAGAGATCACGCGGCTTCTGGCCGTCAACCAGCTTTTCGACGCCGGGCGGATCGTGGGCAACTTCAGCCACATGGACACGATGTTCCTGACCAAGGCGATGGCCCCTGCCCCCAATGCCACCCCCCTGCCGCAGGGGGTCGCGGCGGCGCTGCCGCCCGAGGCCGCGGCCTGGATCAAGGACCGCGCGATCACCGGGCTGGTGGTGCTGAAGGATGGCAAGGTCGTCACCGAGGAATACTATCAGGGCACCGGGCCGGGCGATCTGCGCATCTCGTGGTCGGTCGCGAAAAGCTTCCTGTCGGCGCTGTTCGGGATCGAACTGGCCGAGGGAAAGATCGCCTCGATCGACGATCCGGTGACGAAATACGCGCCCACGCTGAAAGGCTCCGCCTACGACGGCGCGACCATCCGCAACGTGCTGAACATGGCGTCGGGCGTGAAGTTCAACGAGGATTATCTGGATTTCTGGTCCGACATCAACAAGATGGGCCGCGTGCTGGCGCTTGGCGGCTCGATGGACGGCTTCGCGGCCTCGATCAAGACGCGCGACAACCCGCCGGGCAAGGCCTGGCACTATGTCTCGATCGACACCCATGTGATCAGCATGGTGATCCGGGGCGCCACCGGCCAGTCGATCCCCGACCTGCTGGACGCGCGCATCCTGCGCCCGATCGGCGTCACCTCGGCGGCCTATTACGTGACCGACGGCAAGGGCGTCGCCTTTGCACTTGGCGGGCTGAACATGACGACGCGCGACTACGCGCGGCTGGGCCAGCTTTATCTGCAGAACGGCCAGTGGAATGGCCAGCAGGTGGTGCCCGCCGACTGGGTCGCGGCCTCCACCACCCCCAGCGCGCCGACCGCGCCGGGGGCGATCCGCTATGGCTTCCAGTGGTGGATTCCGGCCGACGGGCCGGGCGCCGGGCAAGAGTTCTACGCCATCGGCATCTATGGCCAGTATGTCTACGTCAACCGCGCCCGCGGCGTGGTGATCGCCGTCAACGCCGCCGACCGGCAGTTCGAGGGCGCGGGGGTCGAGACGCGCAACATCGCAATGTTCCGCAAGATCGCCGAGGGGCTTTAGGCGGCGCGGGACTCGATCTTGGCGCCAATGCCCCTATGATGAAGGGGGCGCAGCGGGAGGCAGAAAGATGTCGGCGATGGAGCCATCGGTGAACGTGCTTGGCGGCACGCTGGAAGACTGCTCACGCGATCCGCTGACCGGCTTTTTCCGCAACGGATGCTGCGATACCGCCGCCTCGGATCGCGGCATGCACACGGTCTGCGCGGTGATGACGGCGGAATTCCTCGCGCTGTCGAAATACCTCGGCAACGACCTGTCCACCCCGCGCCCCGAGTTCGGCTTTGCCGGGCTGAAACCGGGCGACCGCTGGTGCCTGTGCGCCGGGCGGTTCCTGCAGGCGCATGAGGAAGGTGCTGCGCCGCAGGTCAACCTGCACGCCACCCACCGCCGGACGCTGACGGTGGTGCCGCTGGAGGTGCTGGAACTTTACGCGGCGGATTGAGGCCGGTTCAGGTCTTCAGCGTCACACCCAGGTGGCGGGCGACGGTGAAGATGTCTTTGTCGCCCCGGCCGCACATGTTCATAATGATCAGGTGATCTTTCGGCAGGCCCGGCGCGATCTTCATCACATGGGCCAGCGCGTGGCTGGGCTCCAGTGCCGGGATGATGCCTTCCTGCTGGCAGCACAGCTGGAACGCCTCCAGCGCCTCGACATCGGTGATCGCCACATATTCGGCGCGGCCGATGTCGTGCAGCCAGGCGTGTTCCGGGCCGATGCCGGGATAGTCGAGCCCGGCCGAGATCGAGAAACCTTCGAGGATCTGCCCGTCGGCATCCTGCAACAGGTAGGTCTTGTTGCCGTGCAGCACGCCGGGGCGGCCTCCGGTCAGGCTGGCGCAATGCTCCATCCGGTCATCGACGCCCTTGCCGCCGGCCTCGACACCGATGATCTTCACCGATGCGTCGTCGAGGAACGGGAAGAACAGCCCCATCGCGTTCGAGCCGCCGCCGATCGCGGCGATGATCGTGTCGGGCAGACGGCCCTCGCGCTCCATCATCTGTTCGCGGGCTTCCTTGCCGATGATCGACTGGAAATCGCGCACCATCGCCGGATAGGGATGCGGCCCCGCCACCGTGCCGATGCAGTAGAAGGTGTCGCGCACATTGGTGACCCAGTCGCGCAGCGCATCGTTCATCGCGTCCTTCAGCGTGCCGCGGCCGGAGGTTACCGGGATCACCTCGGCCCCCAGCAGCTTCATGCGGAAGACGTTGGGCGATTGCCGTTCCACGTCATGCGCGCCCATATAGACGATGCATTTGAGGCCAAAGCGCGCGCAGACGGTGGCGGTAGCCACGCCATGCTGGCCCGCGCCGGTTTCGGCGATGATGCGGGTCTTGCCCATCCGGCGGGCCAGCAGGATCTGCCCCAGCACGTTGTTGATCTTGTGTGCGCCGGTGTGGTTCAGCTCGTCGCGCTTCATGTAGATCTTCGCGCCGCCCAGATGGTCGGTCAGCCGTTCGGCGAAATAGAGCGGGCTGGGGCGGCCGACGTAGTGCTTCCAGAGGTCATCCATCTCGGCCCAGAAGGCGGGATCGACCTTGGCCCGCTCGTACTCCTCTTCGAGCGACAGGATCAGCGGCATCAGCGTCTCAGAGACGAAGCGCCCGCCGAACTGCCCGAAGCGACCGGTTTCGTCGGGCCCGCGCATGAAGCTGTTGAAAAGGTCGTCGGCCATGTCTGATGTCTCCCCAAGGTCTGTGCCGGTTCTATGCGCGCGCCTGACGATGGGCAAGCCGCGCGGCGGCAAGCTAAAGGCCCGGCACCGGCCCCGCCCCGCTCGGCCTCCACCAGCCGTTTCCAGCTGGCAAGGGCAGCCGCGCGCGACGGCACCGCCTCGGCCTCGAAACTGACGTTGCGGAAAAGGGCCATCGCCTCACCGGCCAGCGGCATCAGTGCAGCGTGAAGCCCGTCATGCGCGAACCCGCGCATCGCGTCGCCGTCGGCCCAGGCGGTGAAGTTGAAATAGAACCGGCCCCGGCGAAAGATTTCCGCGTGCAGGCAGCCGGGCTGTCGGCGTGCCGCGCGCAGGGTCGGGTAGGTGCGCGAGATGACGGGCAGAAAATGGCGCCAGCCCTTAAGCCGCATGCCCCCGACGGAAACCCAGACCATGACCCCGACTCCGCACCACCCGCGCCGCCATCCTTCCACGCCACCCGCGCGGTTTCAAGCGGGCCGCGCCGCGGCGACGAAGGCACGGATCAAGCCGACGTCTTTCACCCCCGGCGCGATCTCGACGCCGGAGGAGACATCGACCTGCCGGGCGCCGGTCAGCCGGATCGCCTCGGCCACGTTGGCGGGGGTCAGGCCGCCCGCAAGCATCCAGGGTTTCGGCCAGTCCCGCGCCGCGATCAGCCGCCAGTCGAAGGCGAGGCCGTTGCCACCGGGCAGCGCGGCCCCCTTCGGGGCCTTGGCATCGACGAGGATCTGATCCGCCACCGCCGCGTAATCGTCCAGCGCGGGCAGGTCGTCCGGCCCGGAAACCCCCACCGCCTTCATCACCGGCAGGCCATAGCGGGCCCGCACCTCGGCGACGCGGGCGGGGCTTTCGTGGCCGTGCAGTTGCACCATGTCCAGCGGCACACGGGCCAGGATCGCGTCAAGCTCGCGATCGGTCGCATCGACCGTCAGCCCGACCTTGGCCACGCCGGGCGGGGCGGCCAGCGCCGCCTCGCGCGCGGCGAGCACGCCCAGATGGCGCGGCGAGCGTTCGAAGAACACAAACCCGACGTAGGCCGCGCCCGCCTCGGCCGCCGCCACGACATGCGCGGGGTCGCGCAAGCCGCAAATCTTCACCCTGACGGGGCCGTTCATCGTCTCAAATCCTTGCCGGAAACGCCCGCTCAGCCGTTGCGGGCCCGTGCCGGGGCATCGAGCAGCGCCAGCACCTCATCCTTGGGCTTGGTGTGTTGCGCGTGCAGGCGGCTGACCTCGCGCGACAGCGCCGAAACCTGCCGCTTGCCGGTCGCGGCCTGCTTGCGGTGTTTGCTTTCGCGCAGCCATTCCCAGATGAAGCCCAGCACCAGACCGACCGCCGCCGCGGCGAAGATCACCAGGAACAGCGGCACTTCGGCGGTCCAGCGGAACCCGAGGTAATCGCTGAACTCGGTCGGCAGCAGGTTCAGGGTGACAAGGTCGCGGTTCGCCATCGCCACGACAACCAGCGCCACGGCGAACACCGCCAGCACAAGAAGCTTCAGGTAGCGCATTCAGATCTGCTTTCCATTCAGCCGGTCGCGCAACAGCTTGCCGGTCTTGAAGAAAGGCACCGCCTTTTCCTCGACCTCGACCGCCTCGCCGGTGCGGGGGTTGCGCCCGGTGCGGGCGTCGCGCTTTTTCACCGAAAAAGCACCAAAGCCGCGCAACTCCACCCGGTCGCCCCGTGCGAGCGCCTCGATGACCTCTTCAAAGATCGTGTTCACGATCTTCTCGACGTCGCGTTGATAGAGATGCGGATTTTCGGCGGCGATCTTCTCAATCAGTTCCGAGCGGATCATGCGCACTGTCTCCCTGCGGTCTGTCGGCCGTCGTCGTCTTCTTTTCCTGCGCAACTATAGGGCTAATTTTCCGGGCGACAAACAGGAAAGCCATTGGAATGGCGGTGATTTTTGGGTCACGCGCCGGGGTTTTCGGCGTCTTTTCGCGACTCTCGGTGGCTTGATGGCGGATTGCTGCGACGCAGCACTTCCCGGCCGGGCGAATCACCAAAATGGAAACGGCCCCGCAAGGGGGCCGCTTCGCTGCGTTCAGATGGGCCGATGGCCTCAGTTGCGATCGGCTTTCAGGGCCGCGCCAAGGATGTCGCCCAGCGAGGCGCCCGAGTCGGACGAGCCATACTGTTCCACGGCTTCCTTCTCTTCCGCGATCTCGCGCGCCTTGATCGACAGACCCAGACGACGGGTCTTGCTGTCGATGTTGGTCACGCGGGCGTCGACGTGGTCGCCAACCTGGAACCGCTCGGGGCGCTGTTCGGCCCGGTCGCGGCTGAGGTCGGAACGGCGGATGAACGACTTCATGCCGTTGTATTCCACTTCGATCCCGCCATCCTCGATCGCCGTCACGGTCGTGGTGATGACCGTGCCGCGCTTCACGCCGTCAACGGCGTCGGTGAAGGTATCCTCGCCCAGCGCCTTCACGGAAAGCGAGATGCGTTCCTTGTCGGTGTCCACCTCGGTGACGACGGCCTTCACGCTGTCGCCCTTGCGGTAGTTCTGGATCGCATCTTCGCCACGCTGATCCCAGCTCAGGTCGCTGAGGTGCACCATGCCGTCGATGTCGTTGTCGAGGCCGACGAACAGACCGAACTCGGTGATGTTCTTCACCTCGCCCTCGATCGGGGTGCCGACCGGGTGGGTTTCGGCGAAGACTTCCCACGGGTTGCGCATGGTCTGCTTCAGGCCCAGCGAAACGCGGCGCTTGGCGCTGTCGATTTCCAGCACCATGACGTCCACCTCTTGCGAGGTCGAGACGATCTTGCCGGGGTGCACGTTCTTCTTGGTCCAGGACATTTCCGAGACGTGAACGAGGCCCTCGACACCCGGCTCCAGCTCCACGAAGGCGCCGTAGTCGGTGATGTTGGTGACGCGGCCCTTGTGGACCGAACCGATCGGGTAGCTCTTCTCGACCGAATCCCACGGATCCGCCAGCAGTTGCTTCATGCCAAGGCTGATGCGGTGGGTTTCCTTGTTGATCTTGATGACCTGAACCTTGACGGTCTCGCCGATCGACAGGATCTCCGACGGGTGGTTGACGCGGCGCCAGGCCATGTCGGTGACGTGCAGCAGACCGTCAACGCCGCCCAGATCGACGAAGGCGCCGTATTCGGTGATGTTCTTCACCACGCCGTCGACAGTCTGGCCTTCGGTCAGGTTGCCGATGACTTCGGCGCGCTGCTCGGCACGCGACTCTTCGAGGATCGCACGACGCGACACCACGATGTTGCCACGGCGGCGGTCCATCTTCAGGATCTGGAACGGCTGCTTCAGCCCCATCAGCGGGCCGGCATCGCGCACCGGACGCACGTCAACCTGCGAACCCGGCAGGAACGCCACGGCGCCGCCCAGATCGACAGTGAAGCCGCCCTTGACGCGGCCGAAGATCGCGCCTTCGACGCGGGTCTCGTTGGCATAGGCTTTTTCGAGCCGGTCCCAGGCTTCTTCGCGGCGCGCCTTGTCGCGGCTGATGACAGCCTCGCCACGGACGTTTTCCACGCGGTCAAGATAGACCTCGACCTCATCGCCGACCTTGATGTTCGGCTGTTCGCCCGGGTTGGCGAATTCCTTCAGATCAACGCGGCCTTCCATCTTGTAGCCGACGTCGATGATGGCCTGGCCCGCCTCGATGGCGATGACCTTGCCCTTGACGACAGAGCCCTCGGACGGGGTGTCGATTTCCAGGCTCTCCTTCAGGAGAGCTTCGAATTCTTCCATGCTAGCTTTGGCGCACATGCGGTTCAGTTTCCTTTTTTGCGTGATTTCTGGCCATGCGGTTGGCTCCGCCGGTCTTTGATGGCCCCGCGCAAAAAGCCAAAGGCGCCGGACACCGTCCAGCGCTGACTTTCCCTTGGGATGGGCGGCATATAGAGGACCGGCGGCGCGCTGGCAAGCAAAACGGACAGCGCGCCGCCTGCCTTACAGCAGGGTGCGATCGTCGGGCGGCCGCAAGCCGGGCGGCAGGCCGATGTCGCGCAAGAGGTGGTCGCTCATCCGCTCGATGTCGTAGCGGGGGACACGGCCAACGCCGCCGAACAGCGCCAGCGCGGCGGCGCGCAGCACGCGCCAGGCACCGTGCTGGCCGATGATCTGCGCGATGGCAACGCCCGGATCGGCGGAAATGGAATGCGTTTGGGTCTGTGTGGTCATGATATCAGCCGGCGCCTTGCGGCAGACCGGTTCCCTGGCTGGTGGTGGAAAGAGTCCGGACGGAAGACGGCCTGCGGCCGGTGTCGGAACTCGGTTGGTGGTTCGGGAGGGGGACCGCGATCAGCGGTCCGGCGTCACAAGGTCAGGCCGTAAAGGCTACCTTGAGCGATCGGGTGCGCTGGCGCGTCGTTCCAGTGCGTCGGGTGGCGGCGTAAGCAGTATCCATCATCTTACGCCTCCCTTAGTTGCGCAGTGGAACACGGGCGGGATAGCACGATTCGCCGTGGCAGCCAAAGCGCCGGGCGGCATCTTGTCGCACGTCGGCCGGAACTGCGACCCTGCGGCCACAGTCGGCGTCAGAGGCGGGCCGAAACCTCGGCGATGGCGCGGGCCACCGCCTCCTCGACCGCGAGGGTCGAGGTATCCAGCAGCACCGCATCGGCCGCAGGGCGCAATGGCGCGGTGGCGCGTTCGCTGTCGCGGCGGTCGCGTTCCTGCAACTGGGCCAGCACCTCGGCCTCGGTCACCCGTTCGCCCTGCGCGGACAGTTCCAGCCAGCGGCGATGCGCGCGCACGGCATCCGAGGCGGTGACGTAAAGTTTCACCTCGGCCTCGGGGCAGATCACCGTGCCGATATCGCGCCCGTCCAGCACGGCGCCACCCTCGGCGCGGGCAAAGCGGCGCTGGAACGCAACCAGCGCGGCACGCACCGCGGGGATGGCGGCAATGCGGCTGGCGGCCTGCCCGGCCGCAGCGCTGCGCAGGTCGCCGCGCGCCAGATCGGCCGGGGTCAGCCCTTCGGCCGCGGCGACCGGATCGCCGCCCTTGGCCCCCACGGCGCGGTAAAGCAGCCCGGTGTCGAGATGCGCAAACCCGAACCGTTCCGCCACCGCGCGGCTGATCGTGCCCTTGCCCGCCGCCGCCGGCCCGTCGATTGCCACCGTGAAGATCATCGCAGCCCCCTTGACCCGCGCCCGCCCTTGTTCCACTTCGGGTCTGATGTCAACCGGCGGCCCGCGCCGCCCCGGAGCGCACATGGTTCTTGCCCTGATCCTGATCGCGCTGCTGGCTGCCGGTGTGCTGGCGATGATCCTGCGCCCGGTGATGAAGGTCAGCCGGGGCGCGCCGATCCCGAAGAACCGCAAGCGTAGCGCGCTGCTGCTGATCGACCTGCAACGCGATTTTCTGGAACGCGGCCCCTACCCCGCCACCGAACGCGCCGCGGTGATGCGCCGGGTTTCCGCGCTGATCGCCGCCGCGCAGGTCACCGGCCGCCCGGTCGTGGCGCTGCGGCACGGCTGGCGCGATCCGGGAATGCGGTTCCTGTCGAAGCTGGCGATGCACGGCACCGGTCTGGCAGGCAGCCCCGGCGCGGCGCTGGTCTCGCCCATCGACGACGTCGACCATGTGATCGACAAATCGGTGCAGGACGGCTTTGCCGATGGCACGCTGGATGCGCTGCTGGATTACCTTGGGGTCGGCGCGCTGGAAATCGCCGGGCTCGATGCCGCTGCCTGCGTGGCCACCACGGCCGAGGCGGCGCTGAACCGTGGCTATCACGTCACCATCCGCGAGGATGCGATCCTCGGCCGGGCCGGTCGCCTCTGGCCAAGGCGGCGGGCCCGGTTGGTGAAGCGGGGCGCGCTTCTGGCCTCGGCGAGCTAGCCGCGCCGGATCTCGGCCCCCAGACCGGCCATCAGCGCCTCGAAGATCGGGAAACTGGTGGCAATGGGCGAGCCGTCATCGACCGTGACCGGCTTCCTTGACGCCAGACCCAGCACGAGAAAGCTCATGGCGATGCGGTGGTCAAGGTGGACGGCGCAGGTCGCCCCGCCCGGTACGCCGCCGGTGCCAAGCCCATGCACGATCAGCGTATCCTCATCCTCTTCGACGCGCACGCCACAGGCCTCCAGCCCCCGCGCCATCGCGTCGATGCGGTCGCTTTCCTTCACGCGCATTTCCCTGACGCCGCGCATCACCGTGGTTCCCTCGGCACAGGCGGCGACGACCGACAGCACCGGGAATTCGTCAATCATGCTGGGCGCGCGGTCCGGCGGCACCTCGACGCCCTTCAGCGCGGCCGAAAAACGCACCCGCAGGTCGGCCACCGGCTCGCCGCCCTCTTCGCGCGGGTTCTGAAACTCGATATCGGCGCCCATTTCCACCAGCGTGCGGTAAAGCCCGTTGCGCGTCAGGTTCTGGCTGACGCCCGGCACGAGGATGTCGGAGCCTTCGACGATCAGCGCGGCGCAGACCGGGAAGGCCGCCGACGACGGATCGCGCGGCACCGCCACCGTCTGCGGGCGCAGTTCAGGCCGACCGAGCAGGGTGATCACATCGCCCTCGGCGGTCTTTTCCACCGACAACTGCGCACCAAAGCCGGTCAGCATCCGTTCGGAATGGTCGCGGGTGGGTTCGCGTTCGATCACCACGGTCTCGCCCGGTGCATTCAGCGCGGCCAGCAGCACCGCCGATTTCACCTGAGCCGACGGCACCGGCACCGTGTAGCGCACCGGGCGCGGATCGGCGGCGCCGACGACCGTCATCGGCAGCCGCCCGCCCTGCCGCCCGTAGGCCCGCGCGCCGAACAGCGCCAAGGGATCGGTGACGCGCCCCATCGGCCGTTTGCGCAGGGACGCATCGCCAGTGAAGGTGACCGTCATCGCCGTGGTCGCCATCGCGCCCATGATCAGCCGCACGCCGGTGCCCGCGTTGCCGCAGTCGATGATGTCGGACGGCTCGGAAAAGCCGCCGACGCCAACGCCGTGCACCGACCAGGCGCCCGGCCCGTGCCGCGTCACCTCGGCCCCGAAGGCGCGCATCGCCTTGGCGGTGTCCAGCACGTCCTGCCCTTCCAGCAGGCCGGTGATCTTCGTCTCGCCCACCGCCATCGCGCCCAGGATCAGCGCGCGATGGCTGATCGACTTGTCGCCCGGCACCGCCGCCGAGCCGGTCAGCGGGCCGGAACGGCTGGCGGTCATCGGAATCGGGGTGTCATGGCCGGACATGTGCGCGCTCCTCGCAGGGTCGGCGCCTGATAGCGCAATCGCAGTTGCCCGTCCATCGGCGGCGGGGGCTTGGGCAAAGGAGGTCGAGGGGTCTCGCAATTGCGTCGCGTTGCCGGGCGGGACGACGCCGACGTTGAATTACATTCCGTTGCAGCGCAGGGTAGGCGAATGCAGAGCAATGGAGAAATGGATTGGGCCACATGGGAAGTTGCGCGCCCGCCCCATGCTGACCGGATTGTGGCCCAGTTGAAGAAAGAGGTCGGGCCAAAGCACGTTCTATTCGAAGTGCTTGAAAAGTTAGAGATTATCGCCGTGAATGGCGCCTCGGATGAGATTCTTCTTTCGAATCCTCACGACCCCGGATCGGCATACATTGTTCACCTGACTTGGTCGACAAAACCAGAAATCGAGAGCTTTTGGCCCGCTACGGTCGTCGTCCCCAAAGGCGAAATCCCAAGTGAGTTTGGTTAGATGAGACTGGCCGCCTCCAACTGAAAGCTAACGCCGCCTGACCGCGCCAAAGAAAAATGCCGCCCGGGTTGCCCCGCGCGGCATCGAGGAAAGTGGTGACCGGATCAGGCCGCGCGCGTCATCAGCGCGGTGCCGACCGTCTTTTGTGCGTTCATCTCGTCCACGCCGCTGACTGCCGCCACTTCGCGGGTCAGCCGTTCCAGCGCCGCTTCGTAAAGCTGACGCTCGGAATAGCTTTGCTCGCGCTGGTCATCCGACCGGTGCAGGTCGCGCACGACCTCGGCGATCGACAGCAGGTCGCCCGAGTTGATCTTCTGCTCATATTCCTGCGCGCGGCGCGACCACATCGCACGCTTCACGCGGGCCTTGCCCTTCAGCGTGTCCAGCGCCTTGGTCACCACGTCGGGCGACGACAGCGAACGCATGCCGATTTCGGTCGCCTTGTGCGTCGGCACCCGCAGCGTCATCTTGTCTTTCTCGAAGGAGATGACGAACAGTTCCAGCCGCAGCCCGGCGATTTCCTGCTCTTCGATCAACATGATCCGGCCCACGCCATGCGCAGGGTAAACCACGAAGTCGTTCGGGCGGAATTCGGATTTCTTGGTCTTGGTCATTCAGACGCTTCCTCGTAAGGACCCCGACACCGGCGACAAGAAAACCACCCGGGACAAGTCATCCCCGGCGTTTTCGTTTCCTTGGCGCTGATAATTCCACCGCGCAGGCGAGCAGCGCTGCGGATGGCGGGCAGGCTTCCAGTTATCTTTGTGACACTTATATAGCACGCTGCAGCGCCGAATCAAAGCCCGGCGGCCGCGACGAAACGGCTTGTCGGGCCCCAAGACCCAAATATTGTGGTTGCGAAAAGCCGCAATACCGAAGCGCGTCGGACGAATCAGCGCCGCGCCGAGGTCAGCCGCCCGGCCCCGCCGCTTCCGAGAAGTACTTGCCCAGCTTGTCGGGCACCCCGTCCAGTTCGGTCGCCTCGGGCAGCGGATCCTTCTTGGTGACGATCACCGGCCACATCTCGGAATACTTGCGGTTGAACTCCACCCACTTTTCCATGTCGGGCTCGGTGTCGGGGCGGATCGCGTCGGCCGGGCATTCGGGTTCGCACACGCCGCAATCGATGCACTCGTCCGGGTGGATCACCAGCATGTTCTCGCCCTCGTAGAAGCAATCCACCGGGCAGACCTCGACGCAGTCGGTGTATTTGCAGGCGATGCAGTTATCGATGACGACGTAGGTCATGCGCGGGCTCTTTCACAGGACGACGGGGATTAGCTAGACCAGTGGCCCGCATCATTCAAGCGGGCGTGACGGGGAAACCGGCGGGCTGCGGCGTTCTTTCCCATCACCGGTTTCGGGCGCTGCGAGGTCTTCGAAAAGGCTCTGCGCTTCTTGCACCGGGCCGCGCCGCAGCCCGGCGGCAAGGCATCGCACCACGCGAATGCGGTCGGCCTGCGCAAAGGTCAGCGTATCGCCCGCGCCGATCGGCTGCGCGGGCTTGGTCACCCGCACCGCGTTCAGCCGTACCGCGCCATCCTGCACGGCCCGTGTCGCCAGCCCCCGCGTCTTGAAGAAGCGCGCGTGCCACAGCCATTTGTCGAGACGGATCGTCTCGCGCGGGGCCGGTGCGGGCGCGCCCGCCAAGCTCAGGTCCGGTCACGCAGGGCCGCGAGCACGGCAAAGGGGTTGTCGGGGTCGATCGGCGTTTCGCGCCGGGGCGGACGCGCCTCGAAGCTTTTGGCGCGCTCTTCGCGGCGGGGGCCCTTGTCGTTGGGTTTGCCGTGCTGCGGCCGCTCGCCGCGCCCTTCGGCGTTCCGCTCGCCCTGTGGCTTGCCCTTCGGGCGATTGCGGTCCTGACCCTGACGTTCGGGGCGGTCCTGACGCTCGGGGCGGCGTTCGTGCCGGGGCGGGCGGGCCTCGCCTTCCGCGGCGGGGGCAGCGGCCGCCACAGCCTCGACCGGTTGCGCCTCGGCTTGCGCAGGGCGCGGGCCCCGGTTGCGCGGCGCGGCGCTGCGTTCGGGCTTGCGGTCCCCGCGCCGGTCGCCGCGCGGTTTCGGCGCCCAGGTGAAGGTGTAGAAGCTTTCGGTTTCAACCACCGGCGCCTCGGCTGAAGCCGCCGACTCGCCCGGTGCGGACTCAGCCGAGGCCGACTCTTCCGGCGGGGTCTCGGACGGCATGTCGCCGGGCACCTCGGCGGGCGTGCTCTCGGGCGCCTCTTGCGGCACCTCCACCGGCGCCTCGGTCGGCGGTTCCACCGGCATCTCGGACGGCGTTTCGGGCACATCGCCCGCGGCCACTGCCACCGGCTCCGGCCGCGCCTTCGGCCGCTCGGCCTTTTCGGCCTTGTAGCCCAGACCGCCCATCAGGTCGGCGAACTGGTCCAGCGTCAGGCCGGTAATCGACAGCATCTCGGGCGTCGCCTCGAAACCGGCGCGGCTGTCCTTGGCGCGCAAAAGGTCTGCCAGCCGTTCCAGCATGTCGATCCGGATCGCGCGGGCGCCGGCCGGGCGGTAGCCGCCCAGCGTGTAATGCTCGCGCGGCACTTCGGGCAGGTTAGGGATGGTCACAAGGCCGGGCGGCGGGCTGGACGGAAAGTCCTGCAAGCCCTTCACCAGCGACCACAGCACCAGCCGCAGCCGGGTCGGCGCGGGCTTCAGCAGCGCGGGCAGGAAGATGGTGAACTGGCCAAACCGCAGCCCGTGCTTGCGCAACGCCGAGCGGGCCTCCTGGTCAAGCTGCTTGACCTCTTCGGCCACCGCGTCGCGCTGCAACACACCCAGCGCCTCGTGCATGCGGAAGGCAAAGCCGCGCGCCAGCCCGGTCAGCGCCTCGTCGCGCGACATCGCCAGCAGCGGTTCATATAGCGCGGCCACCTTGCGGTCGATGAAGTGCTGCAACCGGCGGCGCACCTTTTCGGCAACCTCGGGCCCGGCCTCTTCATCGACGAAGGGTTCCACCTGCGGCTTCAGCCCCTCGGACCCGGCGACGAGCTTGCCCACCGCCTGGTTGCCCCACATCAGGCCGCCCTGCTCGGTAAAGTCCATCTCGGTATCCGGTGCGTTGTAGAACCGGTCGGCCCGCAGGCTGAATTCGGGGCGCAGCACCTGCACCGCGGCCTGGCGCAGCGTGCGCGCTTCGTCGGGCGAGGAACTCGCGTCCTGGCGGAAGCGGAAGCCTTCCAACCGGCCGATGAATTCGCCTTCGACCGTCACTTCGCCCTTGTCGTTCACCTCGGCCACGAGGGTCTCCTTCTGTTTCAACCGGCGCAGCAGCACAGAGGTGCGCCGGTCTACAAATCGCTGGGTCAAAACAGCGTGAAGCGCGTCTGACAGCCGATCTTCTACCGCGCGCGTCTCGTCGCGCCAATGACTTTCGTCATCCACCCAGCCACGCCGTTGCGCGACATATGTCCATGTGCGGATATACGCCAGCCGCTTCGAGATCGTGTCGATGTCGCCATCGGTGCGGTCGATGCGCGCGATCGCCTTCGCCATCCAGTCGTTCGGCACCCGGCCACCGGCGTGCAGGAACTCGAAAATGCGGGCCAGCAGGCTGGCATGCTCGGTTTCCGAGGCGCTGCGAAAATCGGGGATGCGGCAGACATCCCACAGCAGATGCACGTCGGGCCCGCCGCGGATGCGGTCGCGCACCTCGGGCATCGCCGACAGCGCCTTCAGCGCCACGAGGTCGTCGCTGTCGCGCACGCGGGTCAGCCAGTCGTGGCTGGTGTGGCGTTCCAGCGCGGCGATCAACCGCTCGGGCGAGCCGAACTCCAGATCGTCGTTGCGCCAGTGCAGTTTACGCACCGGCTGAAAGCGGTGCGCCTCGATTGCCTCCACGATCTCGTCGTCCAGCGCATGCGCCTCGCCGGTGACGCCGAAGGTTCCGGGCTGCACATGGCGCCCGGCCCGGCCCGCGATCTGCGCCAGTTCGTTCGGGAACAGGGGCCGCATCCGGTGGCCGTCGAATTTCGCCAGCGCGGAAAAGGCGACGTGCTGGATGTCGAGGTTCAGGCCCATGCCGATGGCGTCGGTGGCAACCAGATAATCCACGTCGCCATTCTGGTAGAGCGCGACCTGCGCGTTCCGCGTGCGCGGCGAAAGCGCCCCCATGACCACCGCGCAGCCGCCCTTCTGGCGCCGGATCAGCTCGGCGATGGCATAGACGTTTTCGACCGAGAAGCCGACGATGGCCGACCGCGGCGGCATCCGGCTTATCTTTTTCGAACCGGCGTAGGTCAGCTGCGAAAACCGTTCGCGATGTACGAACTGCGCCCCCGGCACCAGCGCGGCAATCGCCGGGCGCATGGTGTCGGAGCCGAGGAACATGGTTTCCAACAGCCCGCGCGCGCGCATCAGCCGGTCGGTGAAGACATGGCCGCGATCGGGATCGGCGCACAGCTGGATTTCGTCCACCGCGACAAAATCGGCGCCGATTTCCAGTGGCATCGCCTCGACGGTGCAGATCCAGTATTGCGTGCGATCGGGCACGATACGCTCTTCGCCCGTCACCAGCGCCACCACCGAAGGCCCGCGCAGCGCCACCACGCGGTCATAGACCTCGCGCGCCAAAAGGCGCAGCGGCAGGCCGATCACGCCGGTGCGGTGCGTCAGCATCCGCTCGATGGCCTGATGGGTCTTGCCGGTGTTGGTCGGCCCGAGGACCGCGGTCACCCTCGCCTGCTCGCGCATGGGGACGCCTCGATTAAAGTTCTTGCCCGGCCGTCGTCGCAAGCCGCTTGATGGCGTCCAATACCGTCGGCAAGTGGGGATGTATAGCCGTCGCCATCCGGTAGGCGGCCAGCGCGTCCTTCGGCTTGCCGACCGCTTCGAGGATCGCGCCCAGACCGGCCAGCGCGTCGAATTCGTTCGGGTTCAGGCTCAGCGTCTTGCCGATATCTTCGATCGCGGGGCCAAAGAGCCCGGCGCGATAATAGGCCTCGGCGCGCAGGTTGTAGGCTTCGGCGAAATCTGGCGCATGGTCGATCAGCGCGGTCAGATGTTCGGCCGCGGCGCGGAAATCACCGGCGTCGATCGCCGCGCGGCCGCGTTCCAGCAGCAGATCGAGCGCGGGCGAACCGGAACTGGCCCATTGCCGCGTCAGGTCTGATTCGGCCTTGCGCCAGGTGGAATAGTCGTCGGACTTCAGGTCGCGCAGTTCCTGCGCCTGATCCGGGGCCTGCACCTGCGATGCCGCCAGCACGGGCACCCCGACAAGCCAGATGGCAAGGGATGCCGCAACGACACGATTGAGATATCTGGCAGGTGCACCCATAACACGCAGGAATGTAACCTTGCCTGCGGGAAATGCGAGAGCCCCGTGGTCACAATCGGAGGATTCGGGATGAGCGACGTGATCGACGCGGCGGTGGCGGCCCTGAGCAAGCGGATAACGGGCGGCTTCGACGGGGTGGCGAAGTTCGTCGTGCCGGGCGAAGGCGCACTGATGATCGACGGCACGGGCGTGCGCGCGGGCGACGAAGAGGCCGAGGTGACGCTGACCGCCGACGCCGAAACCTTCAAGGCGATCCTCGACGGCGACCTGAACCCGACGATGGCCTTCATGTCGGGCAAGCTGGCGGTCGATGGCAACATGGGTCTGGCGATGCAGCTTGGTTCGGTCCTGAGCTGATGCAGGCCGCGCCCTTCCACACCGCGCTCGCCGATGGCCCGGCGGGCGGCCATACCCTATGGCTGACCACCACCGACGGCGTGCGCATCCGGGTGGCGGTGTGGCCTGCGGCGGGCGCGAAGGGCACGGTGCTGCTGTTCCCCGGCCGCACCGAGTATGTCGAGAAATACGGCCGCGCCGCCAGCGACTTTGCGCGGCGCGGCTATGCAACGGTGACCGTGGACTGGCGCGGCCAGGGCCTTGCCGACCGGCCGCTGGCCGATCGCAACGTGGGCCATGTCGAACGGTTCGGCGATTACCAGAAGGATGTCGCCGCCGTCCTGCAAGCCGTAAAGGCGCTGGCCCTGCCGCAGCCGCTTTACCTTGTCAGCCATTCGATGGGCGGGGCCATCGCGCTTCGCGCGCTGATCGAGCGGTTGCCGGTGAAGGCTGCGGCCTTTTCCGCGCCGATGTGGGGCATCCTGCTGCCGACCGGAACCATGCCCATTGCCTGGATCGCGACCCGCGCCAGCCGGTTGCTGGGGCTGTCGCACCACTATGTGCCCAGCACCGGGCCTGTCACCTATACCGCCGCGGCGCCGTTTGCGGATAACGTGCTGACCACAGACGAAAGCATGTGGGCCTACATGAAGGCGCAGATCACCGGCGTGCCGGAGCTGTCGCTGGGCGGGCCGAGCCTGCACTGGTTGCAGGAGAGCATCGACGAATGCGCGGCGCTGTCCGCCCTGCCCTCGCCGACCGTGCCGGTGCTGACGGTGATCGGCGGAAACGAGCGGGTGGTGGATCCAGGGCCGGTGACAGAGCGGATGCGCCGCTGGCCCGGCGGGCGGCTGGAAGTCGTGCCGGGCGCCGAGCATGAAATGATGATGGAAACCCCCGCCCGCCGCGCGCATTTCTTCGACGCCGCCACGGCGCTCTTCGACGCCAACCGTTAGGGGGCCACGACCGTCTTCGCCGGGTCCGGTCGCCCGGCGAGCACGTCGAGGATGTTCTGCGCGGCATCCATCCCCATGCGGCGGAAGGCGCCCGCGCTGACCCCGGCGGAATGTGGCGTCAGGATCACGTTCGGCAGGCCGATCAGCGGATGATCGGGGCGGATCGGTTCCTGGTCCACCACGTCCAGTCCGATGCCGCCCAGATGCCGCGTCGCGACCAGCGCGGCTTCGTCGATCAACCCGCCGCGCGCGGTGTTGATGACCAGCGCCCCCGCAGGCAGGCGGGCGATTTCATCGGCGCCGATCAGCCCGCGGGTGGCGGCGGTCAGCGGGCAATGCAGGCTCAGCACCTCGGCCTCGGGCAGCGCGGCGCGCAGATCGGGGGCGATGCGGTGGCCTTCGGGCGTCTGCGTCCCGGTCAGGCGCGGCGAATGCACCGTCACCTGCATCCCGAGGGCCGCCGCGCAGGCGGCGACGCGCCGCCCGGTGGCGCCATAGCCCACCAGCAACAGCCGCCGCCCGGCCAGATCGACCACCCGCGCTGCCGGGTCTGGCGCGGTACCGGCCCGCACCGCCGCCTGCATCGCAGGCAGCGCCTTGGCCAGCGCGAACATCAGCATCAGCGTGTGTTCCGCGACGGCGATGGCATTGGCGCCGGGGGTGTTGGTCACCCAGACGCCAGCTGCCCGCGCCGCCGCCAGCGGCACATTGTCGACCCCGGTGCCGTGCTTGGACACCAGCCGCAACGGCGGCGCCATCAGTGCCGGGTCCAGCCGCCGGGTGCGCACCAGGATCACCTCGGCCTCGTGCAGCGCCTCGTCGATCTCGCCGGGGGTCAGGTGGGCGGCGTCCACCACCTCGAGACCGGCATGGCGCAGCAGCGCCAGCGCGTCGGGGTGCACGGGCTCGGTGACCAGAACGCGCGGCATCGGCTAGATGACGATGCGGGTAAAGCCGTCCCGCAGCGCCTGGCTCCACGCAAGGCTCATCGCGTTGAACTGCGGATCGCCCGCCTCGATCCGCCGCTTCATCGACACTTTCAGCGCGTCTTTCTCGATCACGCAAAGATCGAGCGGCATCCCCACCGACAGGTTGGATCGAAGCGTGGAATCCATCGACAGCAGCACCGCCTTCTGGGCGTCTTCCAGCGTCGTGTCGGGCGTCACCACCCGGTCGAGGATGGGCTTGCCGTACTTGTGCTCGCCGATCTGCAGGAAGGGCGTATCCTCGGTCGCCTCGATGAAATTACCCTCGGGGTAGATCAGGAACATCCGCATGCCCCCGCCCTTGCGCTGCCCGGCGACGATCATCGAGGCGGTGGCGCCCTGATTCATCATCGCCAGCTTCTCGTCGATCTCGCGCCGGGTGGATGACAGCGCCTCGCCCACGATATAGGCGACCTTCAGCATCGTCTCGGCCTTCAGGATCGAGGTTTCCGGCGTCGCGTCGGGGTCGTCGATGGCGTCGTGCAGCCGCGCGATAGTTGTCTGCGTCACCGACAGGCTCCCCGCCGTCAGGATGGTGATGACCCTTTCGCCCGGCACCTCGAACACGAACATCTTGCGATAGGTCGAAATGTTGTCGAGCCCCGCGTTGGTGCGCGTGTCGGACAGAAGGACCATGCCCTTGTGCAAGAGCAGGCCCACGCAATAGGTCATGGTTCACACCGTCGTGAGGGACAACCGCGCGACACTATTGCTGCACGGCCTGGATGGCAACGGTCACATCAAGGCTTTCGCTGCCCGGCCCCCGCGCGATGCCGCGGATCGGTGCCGCATCCTGCGCGTCATAGCCCGATCCCAGCCGGATGAAGCGGTCATCGGGGCAGCAGCTGTTGGCGGGGTCAAAGCCGATCCAGCCCAGCCCCTTGATCCAGATCTCGGCCCAGGCATGGGCGGCCTCGTGCGGCCCTTCCCCCTCGGTGGCCAGCAGGTAGCCGGAAACGTAGCGCGCAGGCAGGCCCTGCGACCGCGCGGCCGAAATCAGCGCGTGGGCGTGATCCTGACAGACCCCCTGCCCCTGCGACATGGCCTCGGCGGCCGAGGTCTGCGACTGGGTGGCGCCCGGTTGATAGGCGATCGCCTCGGCCACCGCCGCCGACATGCGGTGGGCCGCATCAAGCGCGTCGCGCACCCCATCCACCGCGGCGCGCCCCAGTTCCACCAGCGCGGCATCGGCGCGGGTGAAGGCGGACTCGCGCAGATAGGCCTCGGGCGGAACGCTTTCGCGGTGGCCGCGCAGCACGCCCGCAAGGTCGAAGGTTTCCACATCACCCGAGACGCGCACGGTGATTTCCGACACCGGGCCATGCACGGAATGGCTCTGGATCCAGTCGCCCGCGCCGTCGCGGAAGGCGCCACCGGCAAGGCCGCCCTCAACCTCGACCTTCCAGCGCAGGGTTTTCTGGCCGTCGAAGACCGAGGGCGTCAGCCGATGGCTTTGCACCACGCCGCGCACCGGCGTTTCGTAACGGTAGGTGGTGGTATGCAGGACAGACAGGATCATCGCTGGTCCCCGCTCAGATAAACCTCATGCACCAGCGCGCCGAGGGCGGCCACCTCGCGGATGAAGCGGGTCAGGAACTCGTGCAGCCCCTCGTCGAAGATGTCGGCCACCGTCAGTTCTGCCACTTCGGCCAGCAGCGACCGCGCCTTGCTTTGCGCCGCCGAACTGCGCCCGTAGCCGCGGGCCAACCGGTCGAGGTGGTCGGTCATGCCTTCCACCGAAGAGCGCAGCGACCGCGGCGAGGCGCCGTTGAGGATCATGAAATCGGCGATCTTGCGGGCCGTGACCTCGCCGCCATAGGCCCAATGAAAGGCGCGATGGGCGCTCATCGCGCGCAAGAGCGTGGTCCACTGATAGTTGTCGCGGCCGGAGCCGACGAATTCCACCCCCGGCAGCAGGACGTAATACTTCACGTCCAGCAGGCGCGCGGTGTTGTCGGCGCGTTCGAGGTAATAGCCAAGGTTCAGGAAATCCCAGCCGTCCTTGCGCAACTGGGTGCCGTCGATGGCACCGCGCAGCAGGGCCGAGTGGCGCATCGTCCAGTCGGTGATGTAGCTCAGATCGACTTCCGACCGGGGCTTGCGTTCCAGCGCGCGCATTTCCTGAAAGGCACCGTTCAGCGCGTCCCAGACCTGCGTCGTCAGCGCGCCGCGCACGATGCGGGCGTTTTCACGCGCACTGCCGATGCAGGACGCGATCGAGGACGGGTTGTCGCGGTCGAAGAAGAAGTAGCTTTCGATGTTGCGCTGCACCGGCTCGCCATACTTCTTGTCAAAGCCCTCGGCGGTGCCCGAAGCCTGCAACAGGCTGTCCCACTCGCTCAGATAGCCCTCGCCGGTGGAGGGCAGCAGCGACATCCGGCTGCCCACGTCCAAGAGGCGCGCCATCGTTTCGGCCCGCTCCATGTAGCGGGTGATCCAGTAAAGGTTGTCGGCGGTCCGGCTCAGCATTCCATCACTCCGCCAGCACCCAGGTGTCCTTGACCCCGCCGCCCTGCGACGAGTTCACGACCAGGCTTCCCTCGGTCAGCGCCACGCGGGTCAGCCCGCCCGGCACCAGTTCCACCCGCTCGCCGACAAGGCAGTAGGGGCGCAGGTCGACGTGGCGCGGCGCGATGCCCTCGTTCACGAAGGTCGGCACCGTCGACAGCGCCAGCGTCGGTTGCGCGATGTAGTTGCCCGGGTCGGCCCTCACCCGTTCGGCAAAGCTGGCGATCTGGTCCTTGGACGACTTCGGCCCGACCAGCATGCCGTAGCCGCCCGAGCCATGCACCTCTTTCACCACCAGCTCGCCCAGATGGTCGAGCACGTATTTCAGGTCGTCGGACTTGCCGCATTGCCAGGTCGGCACGTTCTGCAGGATCGGCGTCTCGCCCAGATAGAAGCGGATCATCTCGGGCACGAAGGTGTAGATCGCCTTGTCGTCGGCGACGCCCGCGCCGGGGGCCGAGCAGATCGAGACGCCACCCGAGCGGTAGACATCCATCAGCCCCGGCACCCCCAGCATGGAATCGGGGCGGAAGCAGAGCGGGTCGATATAGGCGTCGTCGATCCGGCGATAGATCACGTCGACCTTCTTCGGGCCCTCGGTGGTGCGCATCCAGACGAATTCGCCCTCGACGAACAGATCCTGCCCCTCGACCAGTTCCACGCCCATCAGATCGGCCAGGAACGAATGTTCATAATAGGCCGAGTTGAAGTGGCCGGGCGTCAGAATGACCACCGTCGGTTCGCTGTTGCACTTCGCCGGCGCTACCGAGGCCAGCGTGCGGCGCAACAGTTCGGGGTAGCGGTCCACCGGCTGGATGCGGTTCTCGCGGAACAGCGCCGGGAACATCCGCATCATGATCTCGCGGTTTTCCAGCATGTAGCTGACGCCGGAAGGGGTGCGGCAGTTGTCCTCCAGCACAAAGAAATCCTCGGGGCCGGTGCGCACGATGTCGATGCCGACGATGTGGCTGTAGACCCCGCGCGGCGGCACGAACCCGGCGACCGCCTTTTCATAGGCCTCGTTCTGATAGACCAGCCGCGCCGGAATCCGGCCCGAGCGCACGATCTCGCCCCGCCCGTAGATATCGACGAGGAAGGCATTCAGCGCCCGCGCCCGCTGCTTGATGCCGCGCTCCATCTTGGTCCACTCGGCGTTGGTGAAGACGCGGGGGAACATGTCGAACGGGATCAGCCGATCCGGGTCGCCGCCTTCGCCATAAACCGCGAAGGTGATGCCGATGCGGCGAAACAGGGCCTCGGCTTCGGCTTGCTTCAGACTTCGCAACTCGGCCGGCATGTCGGCCGTCCAGTTCTCAAGATGCCGGTAGGGCGGACGGGCGCTGCCGTCGTGATACATTTCGTTGAAATACGTCGGGACCATGTCTCGCCTGCGCTGCTTGGGGTCAGTTAATCAGCGGGTTTGCCAAGATGGAAGGGTCGGCTGTGCCTTGGGGCGACATTCAGGGGGCGTCTGCCCAAAAATGAGGCACACGCCCGGACCGCCCCGACCTTGCACCCTGTCCCCCCGGCGTCCTAGATGGGGAAAACAAGCCAAGAGGTTGCCATGCTGTCCACCACGCCCCGCCCGGTCTTCGATGCCAACGCCAGCGGCGGCGGATCCCTGGGCCGCCTGCCCGACTGGGATCTGACCGACCTTTACGCCAGCGAGGACGCGCCTGAACTGACGCGCGACATCGACTGGGTGGAAACCGCCTGCCGCGACTTTGCCGCCGACTACGAGGGCAAGCTGGCCACGCTGGATGCGGCGAGCCTTCTGGCCTGCGTGCTGCGCTACGAGGCGATCGACATCACCGCCGGACGGATCATGTCGTTCGCGGGTCTGCGCTATTACCAGAACACGATGGACAGCGAGCGCGCCAAGTTCATGGGCGATTGCCAGGAGGTGATCACCGACGCCACCACGCCGCTGGTGTTCTTCAGCCTGGAATTCAACCGGCTGGACGAGGCGCATCTGGCGGGCCTGCTGGCGCAAAACGCCGACCTTGCCCGCTACAAGCCGGTGTTCGACCGGATGCGCGCGATGAAGCCCTACCAACTGTCCGACGAGCTGGAAAAGTTCCTGCACGACCAGTCGGCCGTCGGCGCCTCGGCCTGGAACAAGCTCTTTGACGAGACGATGGCGGGGCTGATGTTCGAGGTGACGGGCGAAGATGAACCGCTGAACCTTGAAGCCACGCTGAACCTTTTGACCGACCCCGACCGCGCGAAACGCGAGGCGGCGGCGCGGGGGCTGGCGGTAGTATTCGACAAGAACGTCAAGCTTTTCGCCCGCGTTCACAATACTTTGGCGAAAGAGAAGGAAATCGAGGATCGCTGGCGCAAGATGCCGACGCCGCAGACCGGGCGCCATCTTGCCAACCATGTCGAGCCCGAGGTGGTGGAGGCGCTGCGTAATGCCGTGGTGGCGGCCTATCCGAAACTGTCGCACCGCTACTATGCGCTGAAGGCGAAGTGGATGGGGCTCGACAAGCTGCAGGTCTGGGACCGCAACGCACCGCTGCCCATCGAGACACCGAAGACCGTTGGCTGGGACGAGGCGAAGGCGACCGTGCTGGGCGCCTATTCCGCCTTCTCGCCGAAGATGGCCGAGATCGCGATGCCCTTCTTCGAGCGGGGCTGGATCGACGCCGGGGTGAAGCCCGGCAAGGCGCCGGGGGCCTTCGCGCATCCGACGGTGACCACCGTGCATCCCTACGTGATGCTGAACTATCTTGGAAAACCCCGCGATGTCATGACCTTGGCGCATGAGCTGGGGCACGGCGTGCATCAGGTGCTGGCGGCAGGGCAAGGCGAATTGCTGTCTTCCACCCCGCTGACGCTGGCCGAAACCGCCAGCGTGTTCGGCGAGATGCTGACGTTCCGGCGCCTGCTGGACCAGGCCAAGACCCCGGCCGAGCGCAAGACGCTGCTGGCCGGCAAGGTCGAGGACATGATCAACACCGTCGTGCGCCAGATCGCCTTCTACGACTTCGAATGCAAGCTGCACGCCGCCCGCGCCGATGGCGAGTTGACGCCGGACGGCATCAACGCGCTGTGGATGTCTGTGCAGGCCGAAAGCCTTGGCCCGGTGTTCGAGTTCATGGACGGGTATGAGACCTTCTGGTCCTACATTCCGCACTTCATCCACTCGCCGTTCTACGTCTACGCCTACGCCTTTGGCGACGGGCTGGTGAACGCGCTTTATGCGGTTTACGCGGAAGGCACGCCGGGGTTTCAGGACAAGTATTTCGACATGCTGAAAGCCGGAGGATCCAAGCATCACAAGGACTTGCTGGCGCCGTTCGGGCTCGACGCCTCGGACCCGAAGTTCTGGGACAAGGGCCTGAGCATGATCGCGGGCTTCATCGACGAGTTGGAGGCGATGGAGGGGTGAGCCTCGGCTTTCAGCGGCTGACGCGCGACGACGTGCCACGCATCGACCATCTGACGATGGCACCGGGGCAGGACGCGTTCACCGCCGATCCGGCGCTGCGGCTGGCCAGCCTGGCCGCAGATCAGCACGCCTGGGCGATCCTTTGGGCGGGCGACGCGGTCGGGTTTCTGGTGATAGATCAAGGCTTTGCGGCGACCCACGATTTCGCGCGGCCGGGCGAGCCGGGGCTGCGGTCGGTGCTGATCGACGCGGCCCGGCAGGGCGAGGGCATCGGCAAGGCGGCGATGGCCGGGCTGCGCGGGCTGATGGCCGCGACCTATCCCGAGGCGGAAAGCCTGGTGCTGACGGTGAACGAACGCAACCCCGCGGCAAGGGCGGTCTACCTCAATGCCGGTTTCGCCGATACCGGGGCGCTCTGGCTGGGCGGGCGGTCGGGGCCGCAGCACATCCTGCGGCTGGAACTGCGCACGGGCGTCTAGCGCCGGGCGGCGCGCAAGGCGTTGGGAAGGCTGGGAAATCGGGGCACCGATTTGACACCGATTTCGCACCGCATCCGGGACCGATTTACCTTGGCGGCGGCGCGGAGCGGATAGCGGCGGGGGCTTCACACCCCCGCGGGATATTTCAGAACGGAAGAAGGGGCCAGTCCTCAGACCGTCAGGATCGTCGCGCCGGTGGTGGCGCGGGCTTCCAGCGCGCGGTGGGCCTCGGCGACCTGATCCAGCGGGAAGCGCTGGTCGATGACGATCTTCACCGCGCCCGAGGTAACCTTGGCGAAGAGGTCGCGGGCGATCTGCTGGCAATCCTCGTGGCGCGCGATATGGGTGAAGAGCGTCGGCCGCGCGATCATCAGCGAGCCCTTGGCCGAGAGCACACCCAGATCGAAGGGCGGCACCTTGCCCGAGGAGCCGCCGAACGAGATCAGCGTGCCGAACGGGCGAAGCGAGATCAGCGACCCCTCGAACGTGTCCTTGCCGACGCTGTCCATCACCACGTCGACGCCGCGGTTGTCGGTGATCTCGCGCACCCGTTTGGCGAAATCCTCCTGCCGGTAGTTGATGGCATGGTTGGCGCCGTAATCGAGCGCGAGGGCGCATTTCGCGTCTGTCCCCGCCGTGGCGATCAGGTTGATGCCTTCCGACCGCGCCCATTGGCAGGCGATCAGACCGACGCCCCCGGCGGCGGCGTGAAACAGCACCCAGTCGCCGCGCTTGATCGGCACGGTGCGGTTGAAGAGGTAGACGACCGTCATCCCCTTCAGCATCATCGCCGCGCCTTCCTCGAAGCTGATCGCGTCGGGCAAGGGGCAGACCTGGGCCGCGGGCATCACCCGGGCCTCGCAATAGGAACCGGGCGGGGCGGCGGCATAGGCGGCGCGGTCGCCGGGCTTGAGGTGGGTGACACCGTCGCCGACGGCCTCGACGAGTCCCGCCGCCTCCATCCCGAGGCTGAGCGGCAGCGGGTTCGGGTAGACGCCGGAACGCTGGTAGACGTCGATGAAGTTCAGCCCGATCGCCTTGTGGCGGATGCGGATCTGGCCGGGGCCGGGTTCGCCGACGTCACGGCTGACGATCTTCATCTGCTCGGGGCCGCCGAACGCCTCGATGATCACGGTTCTTGCCTGGGTCATGGGATGCTCCTGAAAACGGTCAGCTGTCCGAGGAACGCTGCCAAAGGTTCACGTTGCCCGCGTCCGACCAGCGGTCGATCGCAGCGAGTTCTTCGGCGCTGAAGCTGAGGTTGCCCAGCGCGCCGACGCAATCGGTCACCTGATCCGGGCGCGAGGCGCCGATCAGCGCGGTGGTGATGCCGCCCTCGCGCAGCACCCAGGCGATGGCCATCTGTGCCAGGCTCTGGCCGCGCGCCTCGGCGAGCGCGTTCAACTGGCGGATATTGCCGATCGCCTCGTCGGACAGCCAGTTGCGCATCAGCGATTTGCCCTGCGTGGCGCGGCTGCCTTCGGGGATGCCCTTCAGGTATTTGTTGGTCAGCATCCCCTGCGCCAGCGGCGTGAAGGCGATGGAGCCGATGCCGAGGTCTTTCAGCGTGTCCTTCAGCCCGTCGGTTTCAACCCAGCGGTTGATCATGTTGTAGCTGGGCTGGTGGATCAGGCAGGGGGTGCCGAGGTCTTTCAGGATCGCGGCGGCCTCGCGCGTGCGTTCCGAATTGTAGGACGAGATACCGGCGTAGAGCGCGCGCCCCGAGCGGACGATGTGATCAAGCGCGCCCATCGTTTCTTCCAGCGGGGTGTCGGGGTCGAAGCGGTGCGAATAGAAGATGTCGACATAGTCGAGCCCCATCCGCTTCAGCGACTGGTCGCAGGAGGCGATCAGGTATTTGCGGCTGCCCCATTCGCCATAGGGGCCCGACCACATGCCGTAGCCCGCCTTGGACGAGATGATCAACTCGTCCCGGTAACCGGCGAAGTCGGTGCGCAGGATCTCGCCGAACGCTTCTTCGGCGCTGCCGGGCGGCGGGCCATAGTTGTTGGCAAGGTCGAAATGGGTGATGCCCAGATCGAAGGCGGTGCGACAGATCTCGCGTTTGAGCTGATGCGCGGCGTCATGGCCGAAATTGTGCCACAGGCCCAGCGAGATCGCGGGCAGCTTCAGCCCGCTTTTGCCGCAGGCGCGGTAGAGCATGGTGTCGTAGCGGCTGGCGGCGGGGGTCCAGGGCATCGGGCGTCCTTCCAAGGCTGTTCGGAGGGAACCTAGTGCGGCGCGCGTGCCAAGGCCAGCGGAAGGCGCGGCCCTAACGCGGGGCGAGCAAGGGCCCCTGCCCCGGATCGGGCACGTCCAGCGCCTGCGCGACGGCGGCGCGGATCGCCGCCGTCTGCGCGTCGTCAAGGTCGAGCGGTTCCAGCAGCGACCAGCCCAGCGTGACCGGGTCCAGCTTTTCGCCCGCGACCGAGGCCAGCAGCAGCGGATGCCGCTTGGTGCCATCGGTGATGACGACGCCGCTATCCCAGAGCCGCAGCGCATAGCGGCTGGCAGGCGCGCCCGGCACCGGCTGCAACAGCGTGGCGACCGGCGTGCGGCCGACATGGGTCAGCGGCCAGGGCGAATGCGGCGCCAGCCCCTCGGTCGTGGGCAGGATGGCGCCCAAGAGCGAGTCGAGCTGCGAGGCGGTCGACAGCGTCCAGCCTGCCTTGACCAAGGGCTGCACCAGATCGCTGAGCGGGCGATCGCTTTGCAGGATCATCGGCTCGCCATAATCGCCGTCCAGCAGGATGCGCGCCGGGGCCTGATCGTGCCAGCCGCCCGCGAGCCAGTCGGCCCGGGCCAGTTCCACCACCGGCGTCGCGATCGCATAGGCTTGCTGCGCGCGCGGATAGCCCAGGATCAGATGCGTCGGGATCACGCCCAGCGCGGTGATGGCCACCAGCGCGGCAAGACCCCGCCGCGGCACCTGCACGCCGCGACCGTGCAACAGGAACGCGGTGATCAGCACCAGCGCGGCGCCGAAGGTGACCCCGGCCAGCACGTCGCTGGGCCAATGCGCCAACAGGTAGATGCGCGACACCGCGATCAGCGCGATCAGCAGCACCGTGGCAAGGTAGACCGCCACCCGGTAGCTGCGCGGCACGGCACGGGCGAGGAACAGCGACAGCAGGCCATAGACCACCGTGGCGTGGGCGACGTTGCCGATCGCCGTCATCTGGCCGCCGCTGGTGTCGAGCGGGCCGTGCCCCGGCGGCAGGCGAAAGAGCAGCGCCGTCAGCATCGGCTCGAACCCGGCCGAGGCGATGGCGGCAGCGATGACGATGCCCACCACGCCCCATTGCCGCCGCGCCGCGAACAGCCCGATCAGCATGACGAGGATCGGCACCAGCACCCGGCCATCGCCCAGCATGGTGATCGCCGACATCCAATGCGTCACCGTCTCGTCGCGCAGGTTCTGCGCGAAGGCGCTGATCGCCTGATCCGAGCGCAGCAGGCCTGGCGCCAGCAGCAGCGCCGCGATGACATAGACGAACACCCGCAGCGCCAGCAGCGCCAGCAGGCCCAGCACGAAGGTCACGAACAGCCCGTCGCGGTTTTCCAGCACGCGCACCGACAGGCGCGCCCATTGGGCGGGGTTGCTGGCCAGTCGGGCGACCAGCACGTGGCGGCCGCGATCCAGCCGGGGCAGCACGATGAAATAGGCCAGCCGCGTCGCGAACCAGGCCAGCACCAGCACCACGGCGACCAGCGCCAGCAGCACCATCAGCCGCGGGTCGGCCAGATGCGCGACGCGGATGCCGCGGCCCAGCGCGATGGCGGGCAGGATATGCACGCCCGACCACACGAAAGCCGAGGCGATGTTGATCAGCGTGAACTTGAACGCGGGCATCCCGGCCATTGCCGCGATGGCGGGCACCACCGCCTTGGCGCCGGGGATGAAGCGCACGATGAAGATGCTCATCGCGCCGTAGCGGTGAAAGAACGCCTCGCCCTGCGTCAGCACCAGGGGGTATTTGCTGAACGGCCAGACCTGTCTTATCCGCTCGTTGTAGCGCCAGCCGACCCAGTAAGACAGCGCATCGCCCGCCACGCAGCCTGCCACCGTGGCCAGGAAGATCGGCCAGAACGGCAGCTCGCCCACGCCGATCAGGGTGCCCGCGCCGACCAGCACGGTGGTCGAGGGCACGAAGAGGCCGACGATCAGCAGAGCCTCGCCCATCGCGACAACGAACACGATGAACAGCGCGAGTGACGGGTGCGCCGAAAGCAGACCGATAATGGCATTGAACAACTGTGTCATTTCGGGCGTGAGCATTCGGGCAAATCGGGCCGCTCCGCAAGTGCTGCCGCGCGTGCAGCGTGACGCGACGATGCCGCGACGCAGCGAGATGTTTGCATAAATGCGCGCCAGATGCGTTACAAAAGCTACACGAAACGAACGCAATCCTGTAACGTGATCAGCCTAAGCGTGACGCAGTTCACCGTCCAATTTGGGAGAGCCGCCATGATGCGGAAGTTTTTGATCGCGAGCCTGATGCTCGGGACGTCGTTGAGTGCCGCAAACGCGCGCACCACCATCACCTGGTGGCACGCGATGGGCGGCGAGCTTGGCACCAAGCTTGACCAGATCGTGGCCGCATATAACGCGAGCCAGGACAAATACACGGTGGAGGCGACCTACAAGGGTTCCTACCCCGAGACGATGACCGCCGCGATCGCCGCGTTCCGCGCCAAGCAGCAGCCTGATATCGTTCAGGTCTTCGAAGTCGGCACCGGCACGATGATGGCCGCCAAGGGCGCCGTCTACCCGATCTACCAACTGATGAAGGACACCGGCGCGCCGTTCGACCCGAAAGCGTTCCTGCCCGCCGTGGTCGGCTACTACACCGACGCCGCCGGCAACATGCTGTCGTTCCCGTTCAACTCGTCGACCCCGATCATGTATTACAACAAGGACGCCTTCCAGAAGGCCGGCCTTGACCCGAACACCCCGCCCAAGACCTGGGAAGACGTGGTGGCCGATTCGAAAAAGATCATGGACTCGGGCGCGGCCAAGTGCGGCTTTACCTCGGGCTGGATCAGCTGGGTGCAAACCGAAAACTTCTCGGCCTGGCACAACCAGCCGATCGGCACGCTGCAGAACGGCATCGGCGGCATGGACGCCCGCCTGACCTATTCGAAAGACGCCCTGCTGGTGAAGCACTGGGACGATCTGGCCAAGTGGCAGAAATCAGGCGTGTTCGAATACGGCGGGCCGGGCGGCGGCAACGACGCCCCGCCGAAGTTCTATTCGGGCGAATGCGCGATGTACATGAACTCGTCGGCCAGCCTTGCCGGCGTCGTCGCCAACGCCAAGACCTTCCAGGTCGGCTATGGCATGATGCCGTATGAGGCGGGCGCCGCGGGCGCGCCGCAGAACTCGATCATCGGTGGCGCGACCCTCTGGGTGCTGCAGGGCCATCCGAAAGAAGAGTATCAGGGCGTCGCCGACTTCCTGACCTACCTGTCGTCGGCCGCCGTTCAGGCCGACTGGCACCAGTTCTCGGGCTACCTGCCGATCACGATGGCGGCCTATGAGCTGGGTCAGAAGCAGGGCTTCTACGACAAGCATCCGGGCACCGACGTCGGCATCAAGGAAATCAACCTGAACCCGCCGACCGACAACTCCAAGGGCCTGCGCTTCGGCAACTACGTGCAGGTGCGCGACATCATCGACCAAGAGTTCCAGAAGCTGCTGGCCGGTTCGGAATCCGCCCAGGATGCGCTGAACAACGTCGACGCACGTGGCAACGACCTGATCGCCCAGTTCGAAGCCGCCAACAAGTAACCGGCCCCGGCCACAGTGAAGCCCGCGTCATCGCACGCGGGCTTCGCGTCTTTCCGCAGGGGCGTTCATGGATACCAAGCGCACGATCTTCCGCCACCGGCTGTTGCCGTATTTCCTGCTGGCGCCCCAGCTTGCGGTGACGGCGATCTTCTTTCTCTGGCCCGCCGGACAGGCCGTGGTGCAAAGCTTCGAGCGCGAGGATGCGTTCGGGCTGAAGACGACCTTCGTCGGCCTTGCGAACTACACCGCGCTGTTGTCCGACCCCGACTATCTGAATTCGCTGAAGGTGACGGTGGTCTTTACCGTCGCGGTCACGCTGTTATCGCTGGTCGCGGCGCTGGTGCTGGCGCTGGCGGTGGACCGGATGATCAAGACGGCGACCGGCTATACCACGCTGCTGGTCTGGCCCTATGCCGTGGCGCCCGCCGTGGCGGGGGTAATGTGGTGGTTCATCTTCAACCCGACCATCGGCCTGATGCCCTATCTGCTGGAACAGGTCGGCTATCACTGGGACCATTCGCTGAAGGGCACCGATGCGATGATCCTTGTCGTGATCGCGGCAAGCTGGAACCAGATCAGCTACAACTTCCTGTTCTTCGTCGCGGGTCTGCAATCCATCCCCGCCTCGATGCGCGAGGCGGCGGCGATCGACGGCGCCGGGCCCGCCAAGCGGTTCTGGACGATCACGCTACCGCTGCTGTCGCCGACCACATTCTTTCTGATGGTGGTGAACGTGGTCTATGCCATGTTCTCGACCTTCGCGACGATCCACGCCACCACGCAGGGCGGACCGGCGCAGGCGACCAACATCCTGGTCTACAAGGTTTACAACGACGGCTTCATCGGCCTCAACCTCGGCTCGTCTTCGGCGCAGTCGGTGGTGCTGATGGTGATCGTGATCGCGCTGACGGTGATCCAGTTCGCCTGGGTCGAACGTCGCGTGCAGTATTGAGGGGGCCAAGATGGTCGAGAACCGCCCGTTCCTGAACGTTCTGGCCCATGCCGTGCTGATCCTCGGCGTCGCGGTAGTGGCCTTCCCAGTCTATATCGCGATCATCGCCTCGACCCGCGCGCCGTTCGACTTTCAGTCGGGGCTACTGCCGCTGCTGCCGGGGCCGCATGCGGTCGAAAACTACGCCACCATGCTGGGGATCGGCCTGTCGTCCTCCGGCGCGCCGCCGCTGGGGCTGATGATGATGAACAGCCTGATCATGGCGCTGTCGATCGCGATCGGGAAGATCGCGATCTCGATCCTGTCGGCCTTCGCCATCGTCTACTTCCGCTTTCCGTTCCGCACGCTGGCGTTCTGGGCGATCTTCATCACGCTGATGCTGCCGGTCGAGGTGCGCATCGTGCCGACCTTCAAGGTGGTGGCCGACCTCGGGATGCTGAACAGCTACGCGGGCCTGTCGATCCCGCTGATGGCCTCGGCCACGGCGACGTTCCTGTTCCGACAGGTGTTCATGACCATCCCGGATGAATTGCTGGATGCCGCCCGCATCGACGGCGCCGGGCCGATGAAGTTCTTCCGCGACATCCTGATCCCGCTGAGCCGTACCAACATGGCCGCCCTGTTCGTGATCCTCTTCATCTACGGCTGGAACCAGTACCTGTGGCCGCTGCTGGTGACGACCGACTCGCGCTATTACACCATCGTCGCGGGCATCAAGCGGATGGCGGATGTGACCGATGCCACGCCGCAATGGAACTTCATCATGGCCGCCGTCGTGCTGGCCATGCTGCCGCCGGTGCTGGTGGTGATCTTCATGCAAAGGCTCTTCGTCAAGGGCCTCGTCGAGACGGAGAAGTGAATGGCCGCGATCACGCTTGAGGGCGTCGGCAAGACCTATGTCGGCGGTGTCACCGCCGTCCACGCCATCGACCTGGCCATCGCGGATGGCGAATTCCTCGTGCTGGTCGGGCCTTCGGGCTGCGGCAAGTCCACCTTGCTGCGGATGCTGGCGGGGCTGGAACAGATCAGCCACGGCACGGTGAAGATCGGCGACCGGGTGGTGAACGAGGTCGAGCCCGCCGACCGCGACATTGCGATGGTGTTCCAGAACTACGCGCTTTACCCCCATATGTCGGTGCGCCAGAACCTTGCCTACGGCCTGAAAAACCGCGGCATGGGCAAGGACGACATCGCCCGGCGGGTCGCCGAGGCGGCAGGCATCCTTGAAATCGGCCCCTACCTTGACCGCAAGCCGCGCGCCCTGTCGGGCGGCCAACGGCAGCGCGTCGCGATGGGCCGCGCCATCGTGCGTGAACCGGCGGTGTTCCTGTTCGACGAGCCGCTGTCGAACCTCGACGCCAAGCTACGCGTGCAGATGCGCGGCGAGATCAAGCAGTTGCAGGCGCGGCTGGGCACCACCTCGATCTACGTCACACATGACCAACTGGAGGCGATGACGCTGGCGCATCGGCTGGTGGTGCTGAACGGCGGCCGGATCGAACAGGTCGGCACCCCGCTGGAGGTTTACCGCCGCCCCGCCTCGGCCTTCGTCGCGGCCTTCATCGGCTCGCCCGCGATGAACCTGCTGTCGGCAGAGGCAGCGGGCACGGTGGCCCGGATCGGCGCGACCACGGTGGCGCTGCCCGAGGCGGTGCCCGCCGGCAAGGTGACGCTGGGCCTGCGGCCCGAAGACGTCCATGTGGTGCGGCCGGAAACGGAAGGCGCGATCCCGCTGAAGGTCGCCTATCTGGAAGAGCTTGGCGCGCAGCGGCTGGTGCATGGCCGGATCGAGGGGCAGACCTTCGTCTGCGCCCTGCCGCCGGATGGCGAGATCGGCGAGGTGCTATGGCTGGCGCCCGAGCCGGGGGCGCTGCATCTGTTCGACGGCACGACGGGGCGCCGGATCAACTGATGCCGCGCCGGGTGGCGTAGCGGGGGCGTCGCGCCCCCGCAGGATATTTCAGAAGATCAGAACAGGCTGCCCTGCATCGGCGGATCACCCGGTTTTTGCTTGCGCGTCGGGCGGGCGCCGAGGGTGAGGCGGCCATCCTGAAACTCGACTTCCAGCGTGGCGGCGGTTTCGGCGGCGGCTTTCGTGGTCAGCACGGTGCCTTCGGCGCGCACCACGGCAAAGCCGCGTTTCAGGGTTTCGGTGTAGCCAAGGGTCTGCCGCATCCGGTCGAGGCCATCAAGGCGGGCGCGCCAGCCCTCGGCCTGCGCCGTGGCGGCGCGGGCAAGGCGGGCGGTCAGCGCGTCGAAATCCTTGCGATGCTCGGCCGTGCCGCGGGCCAGCATCACTGGCTGAAGCCGGGCGCCAAGACGGGTCAGGTCGCGGCGACCCTGCGCCACCGGGCGGGCGAGCGCGGGGCCAAGGCGATCGGCGCGGGCCGCCAGCCGTTCACGCAAGCGGGCGGCAAGGTCGGCCAACAGGCGCGGGCGGATATGGGCGGCGCGCTCGGCAAAGGCGGTGCGCTTGCGGGCGGCGGTCTGGGCCAGCGCGTTGGGCAGGCGTTCCGACATCAGGTCCAGCCGCTGGCTGGCCGGGGCGGTCAGCGCCTCAAGCCGCGGCAGCGCGCGGGCCAGATCGCGCAGGCGCTGGCCGCGCCGGGTAAGACCCTGGCCGAGGGCGTGGCTTTGCCGGGCAGCGAAGGCATCCAGCGTGGCGATCAGCTCCAGCCGGACCGGCACCGCCAGTTCGGCGGCGGCGGTCGGCGTGGGGGCGCGCAGGTCGGCGACGAAGTCGATCAGCGTGGTGTCGGTTTCATGCCCCACCGCCGAGATCAGCGGGATCGCCGAGGCGGCGGCGGCGCGCACGACCACTTCCTCGTTGAAGCCCCAGAGGTCTTCGAGGCTGCCGCCGCCACGGGCGACGATCAGCACATCGGGGCGCGGGATCGGGCCGCCGGGTTGAATCGCATTGAAGCCCGCGATGGCGGCGGCAACCTCGGGGGCGCAGTTCGCACCCTGCACCGCCACCGGCCAGATCAGCACATGGCGCGGAAAACGGTCGCGCAGACGGTGCAGGATATCGCGGATCACCGCGCCCGACGGCGAGGTGATGACGCCGATCACCCCCGGCAGGTAGGGGATCATCTGCTTGCGGGCGGTGTCGAACAGCCCCTCGGCCGCCAGCATCGCCTTGCGCTTTTCCAGCATCGCCATCAGCGCGCCCGCCCCGGCCGGGATCAGGTCGTCGACGATCAGCTGATACTTCGACTGGCCGGGAAAGGTGGTCAGGCGGCCGATGGCGATCACCTCCATCCCCTCCTCGGGCTTGGCGGTCAGGCGGGCGGCCTGCCCCTTCCACGAGATCGCGGCGATGACGGAGCGGTCGTCCTTCAGGTCGAAGTAGAGGTGCCCCGAGGCCGGGCGCGACACCCGCCCCACCTCGCCGCGCACGCGGACATGGGCAAATTCGCCCTCGATTACCCGCTTCACCGCGCCGGACAGTTCCGAGACGGTGAATTCGGGCGCGTTGCCGCCGGAGTCGGTGTCGAGAAGGTCGGACATGGGCGCTCGCTTGTGATCCGTGCCGGGTGACTTTAGAACGCCCGCAGATCAAGCGGAAGGGGACGGGGCATGAACATCCTGGTGCTGGGCGGCGGCGGGCGCGAACATGCGCTGGCCTGGGCCATTTCGCAGAACCCCAAATGCGACCGGCTGATCGTGGCGCCGGGCAATGCCGGGATCGCCGCGCTGGCCGAATGCGCCGACCTTGACGTGCTGGACGGCGCCGCTGTGGTGGCCTTCGCCGCCGAGAACGCGATCGACTTCGTGGTGATCGGGCCCGAGGCGCCGCTGGCGGCGGGGGTGGCGGATGCGCTGGCCGCGGCGGGCATCCTGGCCTTCGGGCCCTCGGCGGCGGCGGCGCGGCTGGAGGCGTCGAAAACCTTCACCAAGGAAGTCTGCGACGCCTGCGGCGCGCCGACCGCCGCTTGGGCACGGTTTACCGAGGCGGCACCGGCGGCGGCCTATATCCGGGCGCAGGGCGCGCCGATCGTGGTGAAGGCCGACGGGCTGGCGGCGGGCAAGGGCGTCGTCGTCGCCATGACCATCGACGAGGCCGTGGCGGCGGTGGAAGACATGTTCGGCGGCTCGCTGGGCGCGGCGGGCGCCGAGGTGGTGATCGAGGAGTTCATGGCGGGCGAAGAGGCCAGCTTCTTCGTACTCTGCGATGGCAAGACGGTGCTGCCGGTCGGCACGGCGCAGGACCACAAGCGGGTCGGCGACGGTGACACCGGGCCGAACACCGGCGGCATGGGCGCCTATTCCCCGGCGCCGGTGCTGACCGAGGCGCTGGTGCAACAGGCGCTGGCCGAGATCATCCGCCCGACGATGGCCGAGATGGCGCGGCGGGGGACGCCTTACAAAGGCGTGCTTTACGCCGGGCTGATGATCGCGGATGGCCGGGCGCGGCTGGTGGAATACAACGTCCGTTTCGGCGATCCGGAATGTCAGGTGCTGATGATGCGGCTGGGCGCGCAGGCGCTGGACCTGCTGCTGGCCTGCGCCGAGGGGCGGCTGGCCGGGGCCGCGGTGAACTGGGCCGACGATCATGCTTTGACGGTGGTGATGGCCGCCGATGGCTATCCGGGCACCTACGCGAAGGGCAGCGCGATCCGGGGGCTGCCGGCGTTGCCCGAGGACTCATCGCACATGGTTTTCCATGCCGGAACGGCCGAACGGGCCGGGCTGGTGGTCGCCAACGGCGGCCGGGTGCTGAACGTCACCGCCCGTGGCGCGAGCCTGCGCGAGGCGCACGACCGGGCCTATGCGATGGTTGACGCGATCGACTGGCCGGAAGGCTTCTGCCGCCGCGATATCGGCTGGCGGGCGCTGTAGGCGGCGTAGGCGCAACCGCCCATTGCCGGATCGCGACGCCCGGAACCCGGATGCGGTCGGCAAAGCCGCGCCCGCAGGGGGCTGCGCGCCAGATGCAGCTTGACGGGAATTCCCCGGTTGGGGCCTAGTTGGCCCAGCCAGACCCCGGACCGCGACGGAGTCGCGCGGCCATCGCCACGTCATCTTGTTCTGCATTCGAGGAAGAGGAGAAGGCGCATGGCGCCAGAATATGATGCCAGCCCGGCAATGTTTCGCAACAATCCGATCGGGTTCATCGTCGCGGTCATCCTGATCCCGGTCGGGGTCGGGGCGGTGATCCTGATCTACTGGTATTTGAAGGCGCACGCCACGCGGATGACGATCTCGGGCAATGCGCTGCACATTTCCCGCGGGCTGTTCAGCAAGGAAAACATCGACATCGATGCGCGCAAGATCCGCACGGTCACGGTCAAGCAGAGCTTCTGGCAGCGCATCTTCGACGTCGGCATGATCGAGATTTTCACCGGCGGCGACGACGCGGAATGCACGTTGATGGGGATGCCCTACCCCAACAAGGTGCGCGAACTGGTCAAGAGCCGCGCGCTCGACCCCGACCGGGCCGAGCGCTAGGTCTGGCGGCGCCCCGAGGGGCGCCCGCCGAACATCGCTGCGGGATCAGGCGCCGAAATATGTGCGCGCCAGTACCGCCATGATCTCGGCATAGCCGCGCACCATTTCCAGCGGCACCCCGCTGCCGGTGAACTGGCCGTCGACCCGCACATGTTCGTAAACGCCGTCCTTGGTGGCGCGGCCGCTGTTTTTCAGCTTCACCACGCCGGTAATGCCGTCAACCTTGGCAAAGGGGTCGGCCGCCGCGAAGGGGTCGCCGCCGCCCACGCCGGGCAGCACCAGGTTGAGGTCGTATTCCTGCTGCCAGTCGCTGCCCGCGGCGGCATCGACCAGCGGCATGTTGCCCTCGATCTTGAAGGCCTTGTCGCCGCATTTCACATCCAGCTTCATCTGCCAGGCGCTGTTGGCGTAGGCGTAGATCGCATCGCCCGTCCAGCTGCAGGCGGCGCTGTCACGCTGGCCGACATCGGGCACCGTGAAGCCGTCGAAGCGGACCGAGTCGATCTGCGTGTTGTAGGTCACGGCGGTGGTGCCTGTCGCCGTCTGTTGCAGGTTCTTGATCAGGTCGGCGCCCAGTGCCGTGGCCGATTGCGACGGATGTTCGGGCTTCAGGATCAGCCCGCCCTTGAAGCTGCTGTTCTGCGCCGGGGCCGAGCCCGCGCGCAGGTAATTCGCCAGCATCGTGGTCGCGTCGGTATAGCCGTCCTGCTTGGCCACCACGGTATAGCCGCCCGAATAGCTGACGCGCGGCAGGCTCTGGCTGGGGTTGTTCGGGTTCTTGATGCTGCCGCTGCCGCTCAGCGCGCAGGCCTGGTCGATCCGGCTCAGCCCGAGCCAGGCGCTGGCGCCCGCCGAGCACAGCAGATCGAACGCGGTGGTGCCGCTGCGATCGTCGATCGTGCTCTTGAAGGCGTCCTTCTGGTCGGCCGAGAACAGCGACGGCTGGTTGATGTCGATCGCCAGGGTCACGGTTTCGTCGTCCGCAAGGCTGGCGCCCGCCGTTCCGGTGACACAGAGGAGGGCAAGAATCGAAAGGGAGTGCTTCAACATGGCATTGCGTCCTTCCTACGGGATTGGGCCCGGCCGCGGGGCGCGGACGGGAAGCAAAGTCGGTTTTTGGGATCTGCTGGCAGGCTAATAATTCGGCATTCTAGAAATGAAACGGTAGGCAGCGTCCGGTTGCAAATCAAGCCAATTCTTGGCGCAGGCCTTGCGACCCGGTGTCGGCGCGCGGTGCGGCGGCCCGTGCTTTGACAGCCCTGCGGGGGCATGCAATGTCTGGCTGTGGCAGGGCTCAGCGGCAGGAAGTGATGATGCAGGATTGGTGGCGTGGCGCGGTGATTTACCAGATCTACCCGCGGTCGTTTCAGGATGACTCGGGCGATGGCATCGGTGACCTTGCGGGCATCACGCGGCGTCTGGATCACGTCGCATCGCTGGGCGTCGATGCGATCTGGCTGTCGCCGGTCTTCCCCTCGCCGATGGCCGACATGGGCTATGACGTGTCGGATTATACCGACATCGACCCGCTGTTCGGCACCCTGGCCGATTTCGACGCGCTGGTGGCGCGGGCCCATGATCTGGGCCTGAGGGTGATCGTCGATCAGGTGCTGTCGCACACTTCCGACCGCCATCCCTGGTTCGCCGAAAGCCGGGCCGACACCACCAACCCGCGCGCCGACTGGTATGTCTGGGCCGATCCGCAGCCGGATGGCACGCCGCCGAACAACTGGCCCTCGCATTTCGGCGGCCCGGCGTGGGAGTGGGACACGCGGCGGCGGCAGTATTACCTGCACAATTTCCTCGCCAGCCAGCCCGACCTGAACTTTCAGCAACCCGCCGTGCAGGATGCGCTGCTCGACACGATGCGGTTTTGGCTGGATCGGGGGGTGGACGGCTTCCGGCTCGACACGGTGAACTATTACTTCTGCGATGCCAAACTGCGGTCGAACCCGCCGCTGGCCCAGAAAGACGGGCGGCCGACGGTCAACCCCTACGACATGCAGGACCATGTCCATTCCAAGACGCAGCCGGAAAACATCGGCTTTCTCAAGCGGATGCGCGCGTTGACCGACCAGTATGGCGGGCGCGCGATGGTCGGCGAGGTCGGGGAAAGCCAGCGCGCGTTGCAGGTGATGGAGGCCTATACCCGCGGCTGCGACCGGCTGCACATGGCCTATTCGTTCGAGATGCTGGGCCCGGCCTTCACCGCCGCACATTTCCGCCAGCAGATCGAGGGCTTCTTTGCCGGGGCGCCGGATGGCTGGCCGTGGTGGAGCTTTTCCAACCACGACGTGATCCGCCATGTCAGCCGCTGGGCACCCGCCGCCGCCAGCCCCGAGGCGATGGCCCGGCTGGCCATCGCGATGCTGGTCGGTTTCGAGGGCACGATCGGGCTTTATCAGGGCGAGGAGCTGGGCCAGACCGAGACCGAACTGGCCTATGAAGAGCTGACCGATCCGCCGGGGCTGAAATTCTGGCCAGAGAACAAGGGCCGCGATGGCTGCCGCACGCCGATGGTCTGGGACCACGCGGCCACGAATGCGGGATTTTCCGCCGCCCGGCCCTGGCTGCCGGTGAAGCCGCCGCAGGCGGCCCGCGCGGTGGACCTGCAAGAGGGCGACCCCGCCTCGGTGCTGGCGGCCTATCGCGCCGCACTGGCCTTCCGGCGGGCGGAACCCGTGCTGCGCGAGGGCCGTACCAGGTTCATCGACCTGCCGGAGCCGGTGCTGGCCTTCCACCGCACCGGCCCGGACCGCACGATCAGCTGCGTCTACAACCTCTCGCCCGCGCCGGTGACGCTGCACCTGCGCGGCGCGGCCGCGGGCGTCGGCCCCGCGGCGGCGGTTCTGGCGGGCGGCGGGCGGCTTTCGCTGGGCCCGAACGGCTATGGCTTCTTCGCCAGCGCGGCAGGGGCCGAACCGGTGTTGAGCGGCGCCTAGGACGAGGCGCGCCGATGCCCGCGGGCTCACGGTGCCGCCCCGTTGGTCAGCCGTCGCGGCGCCACGTTCAGCCCCGGATCGGGCGCTGATGTGTCGAGGGTGACGGTCGCGGCCGGCGCCATGCGCCGATCGGCCTCTGCCTGGGGTGGCTCGCCCTCTTCCTCCGGGTCTGGCGTGTAGGCGGTGGCCCGCGCGCGGCCCTGCGACTTGGAGAAATAAAGCGCGCGATCGGCGTCGCTGAGCAGGCGGCCGGGGCGCGGGCGGGGGTAGAGCGTCGAGACCGTCATGCCGATGCTGGCCGAGACGCGGCAGGACTGGCCGCGATAGTCGATCGGCTCTGACAGCCGCGCGATGATGCGCTGCGCGACCGGGCCCAGCGGGTCGGTCTGCGCGATGCCGGGCAGGATCAGCACGAATTCATCGCCGCCGACACGGGCGACAAGATCGCCGACGCGGGTTTCATCGCGCAGCACGCGCGCCACGATCTGCAATACGGCATCGCCCGCCGCATGGCCGAAGGTGTCGTTGACCTGCTTGAAGAAATCGAGATCGACATGCATCAGGCCGAAGGGCGTCGCATCGGCGATCAACCGGTCCACCGCCTGATCCATCGCACGACGGTTGGCAAGGCCGGTCAACGTGTCGGTCAGCGCCTGTTCCTCGGCGGCGGCCTTGGCCTGTTGCAGGCGGCGGTTCAGCTCATGCAGTTCCTGCATCACCGCCGATTTCGCCTCGGCCAGATAGAGCATCTCGACCGTCAGGTCGGTCGGGGCAAAGTCGGAATCGGTCAGGTGGTGGGCGCGGACCGCATCGGCCACCTCGATGCCGAACGACAGGTTGACCAGCGCGCCCTGCCCTGCGGCCAGCGGAACGGTGATGCCGCGAAACCCGGTGCCGGGCGGGGGGCGCAGCAGCAGGTGCAGGCGCGCGCCGGACAGGCGCTGCAATTCCGCCATCCCCGGCGCGGCGGCAGGGCGGCGGATGGTGAACAGGTCGAAGAACGGCATCCCCACCGGATCGTCGGGCAGAAGCTTGCGCAGCGTCGGGCCGACCGCCCTGATCAGGCCCGACGGCAGAACCCAGAGGAACATCGGCATCAGCCGCGCAAGACAGGCAATGTCGAGGCTGGGCAGATCGGGCGGCAGGTCCGTGGCAAGCATCCTCAGCCCCCGCGCGTGGCAAGGGCGAAGGGGCGACCGGCGGCAAAGCTTGGTTCCAGCAGGTCGATGGTGATGGTTTCCACCCCGTCCTGCGTGCCGGTGTGGTCCAGCAGCGCCAGCGCGCCGTAATCGTCGGCCATCGCCCGCAGCACGCCGACCATGACATGGCCATAGCCCGGACGGGGGCCACGGCAGGCCAGAGTGAACTGCCGGTCGGACCGGGCGGAAAGTTGCAGTTGCGGCAGGTCGAGGTCGGGCACGGCGAGGCGGCCGCGGCCGGGCAGATCGTCGAGCGAATGCAGGAAATCGACAAAGCTGACGCCGCCGAAGCGCAGCAGACGCCGCAACGCCTCGCGGTTCGGGTGCGAGACGAGGTAGGTGCCAAGGTCTTCCAGCAGCGCGTCGCGCGGGCGGCGAAGCTGGCTGGCGGCCGCGTCGATCACCGCGTCGGTCAGGGCATCGTCGTAGTCCAGCATCGCCTCAAAATCGTCGAAGCCCAGCCGGGCGGCCGTCGCGACCCGGCGCCAGAGCACCGGCCCGTAGGTATCGGTCAGAAAGCTCTGAATCGAGCGGTTGATGAGGCCGTGCATGAGACCGTTCCTTGCTCACTGCGGCGAGACTAGGACACGGTCGTTAACAAGTGGCTTATCAGGGCCAGGGCCGGATCATAATCTGATGGGCCCCGATCGTCAGCGCATTGATCCGCGCGGGCGCCAGCGGTGCGGCGCCATCGAGCACGGCGGCCAGCACCTCGGCGGCGTCCTCGGGCGGGGTGGCGGGCGTCCCGAGGTCGGCAGTGTCGAGCCGGACATAGCCCAGCAGCGGGTCGATGATCGCGGCGTCGGCGCGCAGCGCCCCGGTTGGCGCGCGATAGAGCAGGATCGCCTGCGGCCCGCCGCGATCGGGCAGGAAGCTGCCCGACACCAGCACGCAGCCCGGCCGCCCGTCGGGCAGGCTGCGGCCGCAGGCGTCAAGCCAGGCGCGCAGATCGCCGGGATTGGCGCGGCCCAGCAGGGCATCCAGCAGCGGATCCGGCGTACCTGCGGGCTGCGCGGGGCGCAGCGGCAGGCGGGCGCGCAGCGCGCGCCGCAGCGCCACCACCGACTCGTCGCGGCTTTCGGGCGTGGCGGCTGCGGCGGCCGTCAGCCGCGCCTGCAGCGCCTCTTGCCCCGGTTGCGCCGCCAGCGCCGTCAACTGCGCCAGCGTCGCCGCCCCGGCCAGACCCCAGTCGTTGCGCATCGCCGCAAGGTCGAGATCACCCACCCCGAGCCGCCCCGAGGTGTAGCGCACAAGCTGGCTGGTGGCCGAGATGCGCTGCGCATCCAGCAGCGGCGTGAAGGTCAGCGCGGTTCCGGCCAGCACTGCCAGCGCCATCGTGCCGTTGCCGCGGCGGATGCGCGCGGCCCACCCCTCGCCGCCCAGCACCGCCACCGCATAGATCACGCCGTAGCCGAGCATCGTCACCGCCACCAGCGCCGAGGCGATGCGCGGCGGCGTCCAGCCGTATTGCGCCACCCGCAGCCAGACCCCGGCCGCGCCAAGTGCCGCAAGCAGCGGCAGGATCAGCGCAAGCCCTTGCGTCGCGCGCACCATCACCGGCGCACGGACCGCCTCGGCCTCCCCCTCACCCAGCGCGGTCGAGACCAGCAGGGCGGCGCCGACCGCCATCGCCAGCAGCGTCTGCGCCGAGGAAAAGCGGCCGTAGAAGGTCGACAACCCGTGAATCGGCAGCGCGATCAGGAACAGCACCGACACCGCCAGCACCACCGGCACCAGAAGCCGCAACAGCCGCAGCGCCAGATCGGGCGAGACGTAGTCGGTCAACTCGTTCACCACCGCGATGGCAAGGCCAAGCACCGCCCCGGTCAGGCCCCAGGACACACCCGGTCGCGCGATCAGGTCGGCGATCACGCTGACCCCGGCCAGGTTCAGCAGCGCATCGCTGAGGTAGACGAGAATCCAGATCACCGCGACGAAAATCCAGGCGGCGGCGATGCGGACCACGATGCTCCACGATTGCGCGAACAGGGTCGGGTAGTCGAGCCATCCGCGCCCGGCCCCGGCGATCAGATAGGGCAAGGGCAGCATAGCGATCAGCAGCGCCGCCGCCATCCGCTCGGTTCCCGACAGAAAGTCGGGCACCTGTGCGAACCGCAGACTGGCCCAGGTCATCAGCAGTGCCACCGCGACCGCCAGCGCCAGCGCCGAGGCCATCGCCCGTGGCAGTGACAGCGGCCCGGCCAGCGACAGCGTCGCGCCGAAGAACACCGTCGAAAGCACGGCGCCGAACAGATAGACCTGCGGATGCAGGCCCATCAGATCGCGGTGCTGCACCAGCCACCAGAGCGACAGACCCGCCATCGCGCCGATCACGGCGAGCGTTCCGCGCGCCAGAAATGCCTGTCCGAACCGCTTCATGCGCGCCTTCTTTCGTCTGCTCGCGCAGAGCCTACAAAGCGCGGGGCCCGAGCGCCAGAGCCCGATTGCCGCCTCAGAAGTCGGTGGGGGCGCCGCCCTCGCTTTTGCGGCGGGCGACGAAGTCGATCAGCGCGTCCTTGTGGCCCGCATCCATCGGCGGCGGCACGAACTCGTTCAGGATCGCCTTGTAGATGCGATGCGCGCGTTCTGGGGTCCAGACCGCGCCATCCAGTTCCCACGCTTCGAAATTGCGCCAGTCGGAGGCGATCGGGGCATAGAACGCCTCGGTATAGCGGTCCTGCGTGTGCTGGCAGCCGAAGTAGTGGCCCGAGGGCCCGACCTCCTTGATCGCGTCGAAGGCGATGTCGTCCTCGGTGGTGGCGAAGGTCGAGGTTTCGAAATAGCGCTGGATCATCTGCAGCACTTCGCAATCCATCACGAACTTCTCGGGGCTGGCAATCAGCCCACCCTCCAGCCAACCCGCGGCATGGTAGACGAAGTTGGTGCCCGACTGCACAGCGGCCCAGAGCGAGTTCGAGGTTTCCCACATCGCCTGCCCGTCCGGCACGTTGGCGGCACAGACGCCGGAGGACCGCAGCGGCAGCTTGTACTTGCGCGCCAGTTGCCCGGTCATCTGCGTCGCGCGCATGTATTCAGGCGTACCGAACGCCGGCGCGCCCGATTTCATGTCGACGTTGGAGGTGAAGGTGCCGATGGCAACCGGGCAGCCCGGCTTGATGTATTGCAGCAGGGCGATCGCCGACAGCCCTTCTGCCAGCGACAACGCCACGGCGCCCGACATGGTGACCGGCGCCATCGCCCCCGCCAGCGTGAACGGCGTCACGATCACCGGCTGGCCACGCCGCGCCAGCCGCATCGCGCCGTCCAGCATCGGGTAGTCGTGCTTCAGCGGCGAAACCGAGTTGATGTTGGTGTACATCCGCGGCTTCGCCTCGAACTCCTCATGCGTCAGGCCACCGGCCAGCCGCGTCATCTCCATCACGTCTTCGACCCGCTCTTTGCCCAGCGAATAGGCGTGAACCACCTTGTCGGTCGTGGTCAGCTTTTCGAACAGGCAATCGAGGTGGCGCACGGCGGGGTGGATGTCGATCGGCTCTACCGGGTAGCCGCCCGCGACGTGGATGCAGTTGAAATACTGCGTCAGCTTGATGAATTCCTGAAACGTCGCGAAATCGCCCGAGCGTTTGCCGCGTTCCAGATCCCAGGCGTTCGGCGGCGAGGAGACGTTGACGAACACCATATGGTTGCCGCCGACGATGATCTCGCGTTCCGGGTTGCGCGGGGTGATGGTGAAGCTTGCGGGGGCGCGGCCCACCATCTCCATCACGAAGTCCTCGTCCATGCGGACGTTGGTGCCTTCGATCTTGCAGCCCGCCTTGCGCATGATCTCCAGCGCCTCGGGGTTCAGGAATTCGATGCCGATGTCGCGCAGGATGCGCATGGCGCCCCGGTGGATCGCCTCGACGCCATCGCCGTCCAGCGGTTCGGTCGGGCGATCGGGGTTGACCGGGATGCGCCAGGGCATCTGGTCGATGACGGCACTGCCCGCACGGATCTTGTTGCCAGCGCGGCCACCCGCGCGTTTCTTTCGGCCGGTATCGTCGGACATGGCACCCTCTTCGCTTTTGCGAAGATGTGACAGCAGACGCGGCCCAAGGGCTTTCAATTCGCGACGGGTTTCGGTCGTTTTTGCGCCGCGTTCAGATTTCCGCCACCATCTGCGCGTCGATCCAGGCGGGCAGATGGCCGATGTCGGGCAGCACCGCCTCGGCCAGCGGCGCAAGATCGGCAGCCGAAGCGAGCCCGGTCAGCACCCCGACGGGGCGCATTCCGGCCGCGCGCCCGGCGATCAGGTCGTGGCGGCTGTCGCCTACCATCAGCACCTGTTCCGGCACCAGATCGAAGGCCTGGGCGAAGGCCAGCAGCATCCCAGGCGCCGGTTTGCCGCCATGCCCCGAATCGAAACCGGCGATGAAGTCGAACCGCCGCTCGATCCCGGCCGAGGCCAGTTGCGCCCGCGCCGCGGATTCGGCGTCGTTGGTCGCGACGCCCAGCCGCAGCCCGCGGTCGCGCAGCCCGTCGAGGAACGGCACCAGGGCCACCGCCGGGGTCAGCGCCACCGTCGCCGACATCGCGTTCATGTGCGACACCAGCGCCACCATCGATTTGCCGGGCAGAAGCGTCAGCAGCGCCGTCGCGATCTCGTCCGGGGTGTGGGTGATGATCGGGCTGTCGGGGCTGAAGCGCCCGGCCTCCATGTCAAAGCCGACGGCGGCGCCAAGGGCCGCGGCGCGCGCCGCGTCGCCCTCGGAAAGGTCGTTCAGCAACGCCCGGGTCCAGGTGCTCCACGTGGCCTGAAAGTCGAACAGCGTGCCGTCCTTGTCGAACAGGATTCCGGTGATCATCGAGGCCCCTCCCTGCCCGTGTCGCGCGCGCACCATCGCCGAGCGGGGGCTTTTTTGCAACCGCGCGGCGACCCGTCGGCGGGATGCCCCGCCGCATTGACAGCCGCCGGACGATATCGGACATCTGGTCGGATGGCACATCCGTACCGGCTTCACGCCTCGATCATGTATCAGCTGACCCTCACCTCGCGCCTGCAGGAGCGACGACTGGAGGAAGGCTTGCGCCGACTCGGGCTGACCCGCCTGTCGTGGTGCGTGCTGCTGGCGGTCGAGGTCGAGGGCTGTTCGCAGCCGTCGGAAATCGCCCAGTTCATCGGCATCGACCGCACCGCAACCTCGCGCGCGCTGCGGCAGATGGAGGCGAAGGGGTGGCTGGCGCGCCATACCGGCGCCGCCGACCGGCGCACGACGCGGGTGGCGCTGACCGTGGAAGGCGCCGCCCTGCTGGCCAAGGCGGTGCCGATCGCCGAAGATAACGCGCAGCATTTTCTGGCAAAACTGCCGCCCGAGGGGGCCGCGCAGTTGCAAAGCCTGATGGCGGACCTGCGCACCGGAGAAGCCCACAACCTGCTGCACTTCTAGCCCGCGCGGGTCAGGTCCAGTGCACGGCCCCGCCGCCGGGCAGGCCCTGCCGCGCCTGCATCGGCGCGGTATAGGGCAGCCCCGCCGCATCGCAAAACGCGATCACCCAGGCATCGTCCATCAGCAGGAAATCAAGCACGGCACCCAGAAACCCCGGGTCGCCCGCCTGCCGCCGCAGGTCATCCGCCGCCGCCCCGGTGCTGCCCAGGAAGACCGGCAACAGTTCGTCATTTCCGGCCAGCCAGGCCAAAGCCTGCAGCGCCACGACCTCGGCGGCTTCCTGCGCACTCACGAGAAGTTAATCCGGTTTGCGGGTGACGTTAACGCGGCCGGAAAGGTTTTGTTAACCATTCGGATCAAGACTCCCTCTGCAACGGAACGACCACACCCAGACAAGGAGGCGAGACCATGACGGGACGAGTCCTTGTCGTGGATGCTGTATCCACCAATCGCATCGTGTTGAAGGTGAAACTCACCGATGCCTGTTACGAGGTCTTGCAGGCCGCCAGCGGCCGGGCCGGTTTGGAGGTCGCGCGGCGCGAGTTGCCCGACCTGATCCTGATCGCCCCGGACCTGCCCGACATCGACGGCGTCGAGGTCTGTCGCCGGTTGCGCGCCGATGCACCGACCCGGACGATCCCGATCGTGATGCTGACGGCGGGGACCGATGCCGCCGCGCGCCTTGCCGCGCTGGCGGCGGGGGCGGATGATTTCCTGTCGAAGCCCTGCGACGATCAGGTGCTGCTGGCGCGGCTGCGCAGCCTGCTGCGCGCCCGCGAGGCCGAGGCCGAACTGAGCCTGCGCGAAACGACGGGGCGCGAGCTTGGCTTCGCCGAGCCGGAAACCGGGTTCGTGGCCCCGGCGCTGATCGCGCTGGTGGCCGGGCGCAGCGAGGGCGCGTTGCGCTGGCGCAGCCTGCTGGCGCCGCTGTTGCCGCACCGTCTGGTGGTGCAAAGCCGGGCCGAGACGCTGGCCGACACCGGACCCGCGCCCGATGTGTTTGTCATCGCCGCCGATCTTGACCGCAGCGGCGACGGGCTGCGGCTGCTGTCGGACCTGCGCAGCCGCGCACCGACCCGGCATTCCGGCATCTGCATCGCGCTGCCCGGCGGCGCCCCCGATCTGGCCGCGACCGCTTTCGACTTGGGCGCCAACGATCTGGTCACGCTGCCGTTCGACCCGCAGGAACTTGCGCTGCGGATCGAGACGCTGGTGCGGCGCAAGCGGCTGATGGACCGGCTGCGCGCCTCGGTGCGCGACGAATTGCGCGCCTCGGTCCGCGATCCGCTGACCGGGCTGTTCAACCGCCGCTATGCGCTGCCCCACTTTGCCCGCGTCGCCGACCGGGCCCATGCGGCGGGCAAGGCGTTCGCGGTGATGGTGCTGGACCTTGACCGCTTCAAGGCGGTGAACGACCGCTGGGGCCATGCGGCGGGCGACGCGGTGCTGGTCGAGGTAGCGCGGCGGCTGGGCGACAATCTGCGCGCGGTCGACCTGTTGGCCCGCATCGGCGGCGAGGAGTTTCTGGTGGTGATGCCCGACACCGGTCTGGCCGAGGCGCGCGGCGCCGCCGAACGGCTGTGCCGAATCGTCGAGCAAAGCCCGTTTGCGCTGCCGGGCGGCGCCGGGATGCTGCGGGTCACGCTGTCGATCGGGCTCGCCGTGGGCGGCGTCGCACCCGAGGTTACCGCCCCGGCGACGGTGGCCGAGGTGCTGACGCGTGCCGATCTGGCGCTGCTGACCGCCAAGGCCGAGGGGCGCAACAAGGTGACCGTGTCGATGAACGCGGCCTGACCGGCGGCTCAGTCGCTGGCGGGCGGCGGCGTGGTCCCGTGATGCGACCGGCGCGACAGGTCATCGCTCAGCCGGTCGGCAAAGGCGGCGCGTTCGGCCGGGGTCATCGCCGTCAGCCGCTCTGCCAGCAACCGCTGGCCCAGCGCGAGCCATTGATCGGTGCGCGCCTTCTGCCGCGCCATCACGCCGTCCAGCACCGACGGGTCATAGGGATCGGCCTTCAGCGCCGCGACCAGCGCCTGAAAGTCGGCGCGCATCTGGTCACGCTCGGCCCGGAAGCCCTTCGCCTCGGTCGCGAAGGCGTGCAGCATGGCGTGGCGATCGTCGGGCGAAAGCGCCTGCGTGAACGGCCCGAAGGCCAGATCGTGCACCGGCTCGAACGGACCCCGGATCGCCCGCGACAGGGCCAGCCCGCCCAGACTGCCGATGATGATCAGGTTCAGCCCCAGCGACAGGACCAGCAGAATCCGGGTCCACGTCCGCGGCGGGCGGGCATCCGGGCCGGTCGTCGTTTCGGTCATCACTCAGCCCTCCGTCAGAACGGTGTCGATCGCGGGGATCAGGTCAAGCCCGTCCAGCGTCGTTGTATCGCCCAGCACGCTTTGCGAGATGCTGCGGGTCAGCGGCGCCAGTTGCGCGGGCGGGCTGAACCCCAGCCAGAGCCCGGCCAGCGTCGCGCTCAGCAGCCCGGCCACCGCGCCGCGCCCGCCGATCGCCGCCGACAGCGTATGCCACAGGCCGGGGCGCCGCCGGGCCACCGGGGCGGGCTTCGCCGCCTGCAGCGCCGCCGCCTGCACCGCAGCCGCATCCGCCACGATCCGCGCCAGAAGCGCGTCGGACAGCGCGGGTGCCTCGGCCTGGCCCGCTTCGAAGAAGGCGTCCAGCCCGTCGAATTCGTCGCTTGTGTCAGCCATCGCCATACCCCAGTTCCTCGCGCCGTCCGGCCAAAGCCGCCGCCAGCGCCCGCTTTCCCCGGGCGGTCAGACTTTCGACCGCCTCAACCCCGATGTCCATCACTTCGGCAATCTCGGGGTTGGACAGCCCCTCGAGATGACGCAACACCACCGCCTGCCGTTGCCGTTCCGGCAGCGTGTCGAGCGCGGCCTGCAGGGCCTGCGCCCGGTCGGCCTCGATCATGCCCTCGACGACGCCTGCCCGGTCGTCCTCGACCTCGGGGACCGAGTCGAGATCGACGGGGCGGCGGCGCCGCAGCCGGTCGGTGCACAGGTTCGACGCGACCCGGTAGGTCCAGGTCGACACCTGCGCCTCGCCCGCCCGCCACTCTGTCGCGATGCGCCAGAGCCGCAACATGGTTTCCTGCGCCACATCCTCGGCCTCGGCCGCGTCGCCCAGCATCCGCGCCGCCAGCCGCAACACCCGCGGCGCCAGCCGCAGGGTCAAAAGCCGTGCGGCCTCGGCGTCGCCATTCGCGTAAAGCACGAGCAGCGCATCGTCAGAAACCGCAGAGAGGGCGTCATAGGGCATCGTCATCCGGCCTCAGACGTAGCGCGAAACCCAGGTACGGGCAATTGGCCGCGCCCGGATCGCTCCGGGCGCGGCCGTCGGCTCAGTTACCCGAGCCGCCATTCGCATCCGGCGCCGGCGGCGGCGTCATCCCGCCGCGGTGGTGCCCGTTGCCGCGCGGCCCGTGGTCGTGCATCGCCCGCATGAAGCCCTGTTCGGTCACGTTGTCGTCCTTGTCGGTTGGCAGATGCGCGAACATCATGTCGATCGGGGTCGCCGCCAGTTCCTCGATGCTCAGCTTGCCGTCGCCGTTCAGGTCGGCCCGCTTCACCATCTCGTCGGCGTGGGCCTTGATCCGCGGCTCCATCTTCGCCATCACGGCGGTCGCGAATTCATCGGGGGTGATGAAGCCGTCGCCGTTCACGTCGAGCGCCTTGATCCGGGCCAGTTTGTAGGCCGCGATGTCATCGGCGGTGATGTAGCCCTTGTTGCCGGTGCCGATGTCCGAGAACTTGATCTGATGATCCGGGCCCATCATGCCCGGCCCCATCGGACCCATGCCGTCCATCATACCCATCGGGCCATGATCGCCGCCGCGGCCGCCCATGCGGCCGTGGTCGCCCCAACGGTCGCCCATGCGCCCGTTGCCGTCCTTGGCGCCGCGGTCCTTGCCGGGCTTGCCCATGTCGGGCCGACCCATGCCACCGCGCATCGCCTGCAGCGTGTCGAAGGTTTCCTTGGTGATCTTGCCACCGCCCGCTTTCAGCATCCGCGTCACCATGCGGTCGATCGGGGTCGGCATCTTGGCCAGATCCTCGACGCTGATCTTGCCGTCGGCGCTCTTGTCGAACCGCGCCAGCATCTCGGTCGCCCGCGTCGCGATGCGGTCATGCGCCAGCAACGTCGTCTTGGCCGCGATCTCGTCGGCGGTCAGAAACCCGTCGCTGTTCGCGTCGAGCCCCTGGATTTGCGCCGCGACATAGGCGTGGATTTCATCCGGGCTCAGCACCTTGTCGCCGTTGGTGTCGATCTTGGCGAAAGTCGCCGCGCCCATCGCGCCACCCATCGGGCCGGGGGGGGTTTGCGCCTGCACCATCGACGCGACGCCGGTCGCCATCACCGCCGTCAGCGTCAGTGCGGTCAGGGTTGCCTTGAAGTTCATGCCGTCTCTCCTCTTCGATGTCGTCCCGGCCTTGGCCGCGATCTGAGAGAGAAACGCGCCGCGCGCCGCATTCCGTCGCGGGGCCGGATGGAAATTCGCGCCGCTCGCGACATCGCGACGCAAGCCCGGCCACCGGGCTGGCATCGGCGCCGACTTCGACTATGTTCGGAAGATTGAATCCAAGGCGCGAATGACCATGACTGACTCCCCCCCGATGGAAGACGAAGACCGTCCGATGCGGCCCGCGATGCTGCGCGGCTGGCGGCGGCGATGCCCGAACTGCGGCGCCGGCCCGATGCTGCGCGGCTACCTGACTGTGCGCGACTCCTGCCCGGTCTGCGGCGAGGAACTGTATCACCAGCGCGCCGACGATGGCCCGGCCTATATGACGATCCTGATCGTCGGCCACCTGATGGCGCCGCTGTTGCTGTTCATCTTCGTCGAATACCGGCCCGACCCGCTGGTGCTGGCCAGCGCGTTCTGCGTGGGAACCGTAGCGCTGTCATTGTTCCTGCTGCCACGGCTGAAGGGTGTGCTGGTCGCGATCCAGTGGGCCAAGCGGATGCACGGCTTCGGCTCCGGCGACGTGGAGACGGCGTGACCGACGCGCCGCCGATCCGAGACGCGGCAACGGTGATCGTCGTGCGCAGCGGCCCCGATGGGCCCGAGGTGCTGATGGGTCAGCGCGGCGCGGGTGCGGCCTTCATGCCGTCGAAGTTCGTCTTTCCCGGCGGCGCGGTCGATGCGGGCGACGCGGCGGTGGCGCTGGCCGAACCGCTGGACCCGACTTGCCACGCGCGGCTGGCGCAGGGCGCCGGGCCCGAGGGTGCCGCGCGTCTTGCCGTGGCCGCGATCCGTGAGTTGTGGGAAGAAACCGGGCTGCCGATGGCGGTTCCCGGCCGCTGGCCCGGCGAGGTTCCGGAGGGTTGGGAAGCCTTCGCCACCGCCGGGCTACTGCCCGCCGCCGGGGCGCTGCGCTTTGTCTTTCGCGCCATCACGCCGCCGGGCCGCACGCGCCGGTTCGATGCGCGCTTCTTTCTGACCACGGCCGAGGCGCTGGCCGCCGATCCCGCCGATTTCCTCCATGCCTCGGATGAGCTGGAGCATCTGCAATGGATCGCGCTGGACCGGGCGCGCCATTTCGATCTGCCGTTCATCACCTCGATCGTGCTGGCCGAGGTCACCGACCTCTTGCGCAACGGCGGCGCGGCGCCGGCATCGGTGCCGTTCTTCGACAATTCCGGCCCGGTGCCGACCTTCCGGCGGATCGCCTGACCCGTCAGGCCGCGCGCGCGCGCCTGCGCAAGAGCCCCAGCCCGCCAAGCGCCCCGGCCAGCAGCAAGCCGGTTGCGGGCAGCGGCACCGGGCTTGGCGCCGGGGCGATATAGGTTGCGGTCAGCGTGGCGGTGCTGGTGACGGCGCCACCGGTGAAGGCGGCCGGGGTCGCGAAGCTCAGCGATACGATGGAGCCATCCGGCAGGGTCAGCGGGCCGGGCTGCGCCACCCAGACAAGGCTGCCGCTCTGGGCTCCGAACAACGGCACCGTTTCCGTACCGGTGCCGGTAATCGTCGCGCTGAAGGGTTGCAGGCCGGTGAAGGCCAGCGTTGCGGTGACGGTGAAATTCGCCATGCCCAGCCCCTGCGTTCCAAAGCTCAGCGCCGGAAGCGTGACGCTGTCGCCGGTGCCCAGCGTGGCGGTCGTGGTCGGGGCGATCAGGCTGGCGGTCAGCCCGCAACCGGTCAAGCCGCACAAAAGCCCGTTGGCCGTGTTCGTCACCGTGATCGACGACATCGCAGGGTCATAGGTGAAATCCAGCGTGGCCGCCGCGCCCGATCCCGCCCCGAGGGTCAGTGCAACCGCAAGCGCCGCTGCGGAAATATGCGAAAAGCCCGTCATGGCTGGAAGACCCCGTCTATCCTTCCCGCTCATCCTGCCATCGAATTGCGGGCGAAACGGGGCCGGGATCGGCCCATTGTCGGCCCATTTTGCGTCAGGCGCCCATCTTGCGTCAGGCGCCCATCTTGCGTCAGGCGAGGGTGACGATCATCAGGATGCCAAGGGTCAGAAGGCCGATGCCCAACAGTTCGACCGGCCGCACCCGTTCCCGGAACATGAGCACAGAGATCAGGTAGCTGAACACCAGGTCGACCTGCCCGACGCTGCGGACGTAGGCGGCGTTTTCCAGCGTGAAGGCGGTGAACCAGCCGAACGAGCCAAGCACCCCCGTCACCCCCACCAGCGAGGTCGGGCGCCAGGCGCGCAGCACGCGCGCCAACTCGCCCGGTTCGCGCCAGCGCAGCCACGCCGCCATCGCCAGCGTCTGGAAGGTCGTCACGCAGGCCAGCGCCAGCGCCGCCCGCAGCAGCACGTCATCGCGCGCAATCTCCAGCGTGGCGCCGCGATAGCCGATGGCCGAGGCGCCGAAGAAACCGCCCGCCAGCAAGCCCAGCGCGCTTGCCTTGTTGAAGATCGACCCGCGCTTGCCCTCGGCGGGCTTGGGCGGCCGTGACAGCAGGATCACCCCGGCAACGCCCAGCAGGATCGCCGCATATCCCCAGGCCGAGGTCCGGTCGCCCAGGATCAGGCCGGAGACCAGCGCCACCTGCACCGTCTCGGTCTTGGTGAAGGCGATGCCGACGGCAAAGCTGCGTTCGGAAAACAGCGCGACAGTGCAGAAGGTCGCGATGATCTGGCCGATGCCCCCTGCCACCGCGAAGGCCCAGAACCGCGCATCGAGCGCAGGCATCCCCTGCCCCGAGGCCGCGATCAACACCGCCGCCGCCACCCAAGCCAGCGGCGCCGCGAACAGGAAGCGCGAGAAGGTCGCGCCACCGGTCGACAGGCCAAGCCCCTTCAGTCGCTTTTGCAGCGAAAAGCGGACCGCCTGCACCAGCGCGGCGGCCAAGGTGACCGGAACCCAAAGCGTCATGCCGCAGGTTCTGGCACAGCCTCTGGGCGGCGTCGAGGGGCCTTAGTGCGGATGATAGAACGGATGCGGCACCGGATCCTTGGCCTTCAGCAGATGCGCGCGGAAGATGTCGGCGTAGGAGCGGTAGACATAGCCCTCGTTGCAGCTGGTATAGCGCGCCTTGCCCGCGGCGTAGAGCGCGGGCAGCCGGTACCACGGCACCGCCGGGTGCTGATGGTGCACCACATGCAGGTTGTTGTTGAGGTAGAGCAGCGCCAGCGGCCCGCGATCCTCGATGATCACGGTGCGTGCCCGCGCCTTTTCATGCGCGCGATGTTCCATGAAGGTGCGGATCTTCAGCAGCGACATCCCGCCATAGGCCGCGACGACATAGGCCCAAAGCGGCATCGCGCCGACCGCCATCAGCCAGGCCAGAACCAGCAGCAGGCCGAACCCGTGCAGCACCCAGGCCTCGCGCACCGAGGCATCGCCCGCGCGGATCAGCCGCCAGTCGCCACGCACGAAAGTATAGGTGCCGATCGCCGGGCCAAGCAGCATCCGGCCGAGCAGCGTGTTGTTCAGCCGCAGCAGGCGCTGCACCGGCCGCGACAGCCGCGACCACACCGCCGGGTCGAGGTAGTTCGACTCCGGGTCGTCATAGGGGTCGGTCAGGATCGGGTCGTAGTGGTGCGCCAGATGGGTGGTCTGAAACCGCAGGTAGGGAATGCACAGCCCCAGCGCCGGAAACGCCAGCACATGGTTCAGCGTGGCATTGCGGAACGGGTGGCCATGCAGCAATTCGTGTTGAAGCGAAGAGAACTGGGCGATGGCCAGAACCGTCAGAACGATGCCCAGCGGCAGCCAGACGGCCGAGGCCCAAGTGGTGCCGATCATCCAGACCGCATAGGTGAAAGCCAGCAACCCCAGTGTCGGCCATTCCACCGCGCCCACGGATTCTTCGTTCAAGATCAATCACTCCATACCTGTCCCCCGGAATCGGCATAGCACCGGGCAACGAATTGGGGCATTCGGAAGATACGCAACATATCCTCAACAGATGTGATAATATTCACCGCATGCCGCAAAGAATCGACAAGCGCCTTCGGGCCACCCTGTTTCGCGAACGCCTTGCCCGCGCGATGGCCGACAAGGGCGTGAACCAAAGCGCGCTGGCCCGCACGGTGGGGGTGGACCGCTCGACCGTGTCGCAGCTTCTGGCGGCGGATGAGGCGCGATTGCCAAACGCGCAAGTGGTCGCCGAATGCGCCGCAGCGCTTGGCGTTTCGGCCGACTGGCTGCTGGGCCTGACCGAGCGGCCGGAACGGCTGGCCGATCTGCTGGCCACCTCGCTCTCGATGACAGAAGCGCCGCGGGCGCTGATCGACGAACGCATCTTTGCCTGGCATCAAGAGGCGGCGGGCTACAAGATCCGCCACGTTCCCGCGACCCTGCCCGACATGCTGAAGACGCATGAGATGCTGCGGTGGGAGTATGAGCCGCAATTGGGCCGCTCTGCCGAACAGGCCATCGGCGCGTCCGAGGATCGGCTGCGCTGGATGCGCACCGCCCGATCGGATTACGAGATCGCGCTGCCGCTGCATGAACTCGCAGCCTTCGCCACAGCGACCGGCTACTATGAAGGTCTGCCCGCCGCGACCCGGCGCGACCAGATCGACCGGCTTCTGGACCTGATCGAGCAGCTTTACCCGGCGCTAAGGCTTTACCTTTTCGACGCGCGGCGGGTGTTTTCGGCGCCGATCACCGTCTTCGGCCCGCTGCTGGCCGTGCTTTACCTTGGCCGCCACTACCTCGCCTTTCGCGACAGCGATCGGGTGGCGGGCTTCACCCAGCACTTCGACGGGCTGGTGCGCGAGGCCGCCATCGGCGCCCGCGACATGCCGGACCACCTGCGCGGGCTGCGCGCCCGGATCATCGGCTGAGGCGCGGCCGTGCACCCCGGATTCCAGCGTTGACAAAAATACATTCCAAATTCATCATATTTTGAGCGCGCAGGACGGGAGGGCTGCATGGAAGACTTTGCATCACCGGAACAGGGCTTCGGCGGCACCGCGATTCCAGCGCCCCAAACTTACAGCGGGCGCGACCGCGCCCTGCTGGCCGCCCATGCTGCCGGACGGGCGCCGGACGCGATCGCCTTTCACCGCACCGGCCCGATGGTGTCGGTCGGTTGCCACCAGACCTTTGCGCATGAGGCGCGCCGCGACTTCTGCGCCGCGCAGGGCATTCCGGTCGCCCGCCGCGCCACTGCAGGCGGGGCGCTTTACCTCGACGCCGGGCAACAGGGGATGACCCTTGTCGTGCCCGCCGCCGCCCTTGGCCGCACGCTGGCCGAACGGCTGGAAACCGGCGCCGCCATCGTCGCCGACGCGCTCGCCAGCTTCGGCATCGCGACCGCGTTCAAGGCGCCGAATGACCTTCAGGTTGACGGGCGGCAAAAGATCGCCTCGGTCTTTCTGGCCGAAGCCGGGGGTTCGGCGCTGCTATACGCCACCGTCATCGCCCGGCTGGATCTGAGCGCCGCGATGCAGGCGCTGCTGGTGCCGACCGAAAAGCTGACCGTCACCGGGCTTGAGCACGCCAAGGAACGCATGACCTCGCTGGAGGAACTGCTGGGCGCCGCACCGACGGAACCGGTGCTGACCGCCGCCCTGCACCGCGCGGCTGAGGCGCGGTTGGGCCTGCGGCTGGCCCCGCCGCCCAGCCTGACCGCCGCGGCCCTGCGGGAAGAGCCCTGGACGCTGGACGGCACGAGGTTCGAAACCAAGGACAAGGTGCCCGGCGCCACGCTGCGGGTGCTGCTGGACCTTGAGGGCGACGTGGCGCGGCTGGTGCGGTTCGCCACCGATGGCCACATCACCCCCGCCGACGCACTCGACCGGCTGGCGCAGCACCTGATCGGCACCCCCGTGGCCGATCTTGCGGCCCGCGCCGCCGACTGGCTGGCGCAGGAAGCGCCCGATACCGCGGGCTTCGCCCCGGCCGATGTGGTGAAGCTGATCGACCGCGCAGCCTCGAAATGGTCGATGCAGGAATGGCTGGGGCTGACCCCGGCGCAAACCTCGGGCCTGATGCTGGCGGGCGAAGGCGCCAGCCCGGCCACGGCGCTGGAACGCGCCAACGTCATGCTGGTGCCCTATTGCGCCAAGCCGTCGTGGTGCAAATGGCGCCACACCGTCGATTGCGTCGAATGCGGGCAGTGCGAGGTCGGCGACGCCTATCTGATGGCACGCGAGCGTAACATGGAGGTGGTGACGATCACCAACTTCGAACACCTCGCCGATACGCTGAAAGAGATGAAGCAGAGCGGCGTGGAAAGCTACGTCGGCATGTGCTGCGGCGAGTTCTTCCTGAAACGCCACCACGCCTTCCGCGACAGCGGGATGGAGGCGGTGCTGTTGGATATCGAGGGCGCCACCTGCTACGAGCTGAAAGAGGAACAACTGGCCTATGCCGGCAAGTTCACGGCCGAGGCGGCGCTGGACCTTGATGCGGTTCAGAAGGTGATGGCCAAGGTGCCGGTGCAGGACGCCGCCCGCCGCCCCTGCCTGACCGGCGCCGCGCCCCGCGTGGGCGAGCGGCACCATGAACTCGTCACCGGCGGCGGCTGCAAAAGCTGTTCTTGCAAGACCGCGCGACAGACCTGACGGCTTAGCGCATCGCCGGGCGCAGCCGCTTCAGGTCGTAGCCGTTGAAGTCCAGCAACTGCCGCGCCGCCTCCATCACGTCGGGGCGCAGGGTCGGCGTGCGGCCAAGGATGGCGCCGAAATGGCCCGACGGCGTGCCGATCACCACCGCGCTGTTGTCTTCGGCGATCCAGAGCACCCACCACGGTTCACCCAGCGGGCCGGGCAACTCGGCGCGGAACCGTCCGGCCGCCCCGGCGGGCGTCGCCGTCACCGTGCGCGCGCCGACCCCGGCGCATTCCGACAGTGTCAGCGTCAGCCCGCCATCGCGGCGCGGCTGAACCTGCGTCAGCCCGACCGCGCAGCCCGTTTCCGCCGGATCGTAGAACCCGGCAAGCTCGTGCCAATTCCCCGCCAGCCGCGCCGGGTCGAGCCCGGCGTTGGAATAGATCGGCGCGCCCGCCTTGCGATAGGGCACCACGCGCGGCGGCGGGGCGGCGCAGGCGGCCAAAAGCACAAGCAACAGCAGGCTCAGTTGACGCATTGGGTGACCGTCCGTCCTTGATCGTCGAGCAAATCCTGACAGCCGATCAGCGGGGTGATCGGCGCGCAGGTGTGGCTTTTGGCAAGGCAACCGGCCGTGCATTCGGTGCCGCGATTGCATTGCCTGCCCGCGTCGGGGGGCGTGCGAAAGCACAGCATCCCTTTGCCGGGGGTGCCTGCAAACTCGCCCCCCGCGCGTTCGCAGGACGCCTTGTCCTGCGCCACGCTGGCGGCCCCGACCGGCGCCAGTTTGGGCGCGGCCCCCGGCCCCGCCATGACGCAGGCGCCAAGGACAAGGCAAAGGGCGGGGAACAGCAGGCGGCGGCGGGGCATGGCATCACTCACGCAGGACGGGCGGACCGCCGCAGGGGACGTTGATTCCGGCGGCGGCGCAAGGGCGAAGCGCCGCCCCCAAGGCTCAGGGCTTGATGTAGCTGTAGCCCTGTTCCTGCAACTCGGTCAGTCGCACCACCCCGGCGGGCACCACCTTGGCCTCGTCCACCAGCGGCACCGTCGCGCCCAGCTTCTTTTCCATCGCCTTCAGCGTGTTGCCGCAGGCGGAAAACGTGACATCGGGATCCTCCATCCCGATCACCGAGATGCGATCGGCCACCGGGCTCTTGTCCTTCACGTACATCGTCAGCCCCGGCCCATAGGCCACCACCTCGATCACCGCGGTATCGCCCTGCGATTTGTAATAGCTCACAAGGTTTTCGACGTTGTTGAGCGCAAGATTCATCACCGCCGGGTCGTTCTGGTCGACCTGAAAGGCGATGTGATGGGTCTTGCCCTGGGCCAGCGCGGCCCCGGTGGTGGCGACGATGGCCGCAAGGCTGATCAGCAGTCGGGTCATGGGGTTCCTCCCTGTTTCGGTTCCCCGACTATATGACAGGAAAGGCATCTGTCTGCGGAAAACACACGGAACGCCTCAATAGGGCATCGGATGCGCCCGGTGCGCCGCCGCGATATCGTCCAGCACCTCGGCCGACAGGGTCAGATCGGCCGCCCCCAGTGCCACGTCAAGCTGCGCCAGCGTGGTGGCGCCAAGGATCGGGATCAGCGGAAAGGGCCGGGTCCGGGTCCAGGCCAGCGCCATCTGCGCCGGGTCCAGCCCGTGCTGCGCCGCGATGCCGAGGTACGACGACACCGCCTCCCACACCCGCGGGCTGATGCGGCCGCCAAGGTCGGGCGTGCGCGACCTGCGTGAGCCGTCGGGCGTCACGTCGCCCGCGTATTTCCCGGTCAGCAGCCCCGCCCCCAGCGGCGAGAAGGCCAGCAGCGGCAACTCTTCGTTGTGACACAGCTCGGCCATGTCGGTGTCGGCCATCCGGCACAGCAGCGAATATTCGTTCTGCACCGAGGCGACGCGCGGCAGCCCGTTTTCCTCGGCCAGCCGCAGCCACAGCGCGGTGCCCCAGACGCTTTCGTTCGACAGGCCGAAGGCGCAGATTTTCCCCGCCTTCACCAGCGTCTGCGCCGCTTCCAGCATGTCCAGCATATGCGCCACCGTGGCGGCCCGATCCTGCGACGAGGGGTCAAAGCGCCAGTTCTGCCGGAAATTGTACGAGGCGCGGCTGGGCCAGTGAATCTGGTAAAGGTCGATCACATCGGTGCGCAGCCGCTTCAGCGAGGCTTCGGCGGCGGCGATCAGGGTCGCGCCGTTGACCGCGCCGCCATCGCGCACCGCCTTCTGCCCCGGTCCGGCGACCTTGCTGGCCAGCACAAGACCATCGCGCCGCCCGGTCTTCGCCAGCCAGCTGCCGATGAATTCTTCGGTGCGGCCGACCGTCTCGGCACGCACCGGCTGGGTCGGATACATCTCGGCGGTGTCGAGGAAGTTGATCCCGGCGTCCAGCGCGCGGTCGATCTGGGCATGGGCTCCGGCCTCGTCGGTCTGGTTACCCCAGGTCATCGTGCCAAGGCAGAATTCGGATACGGTCAGGCCGGTGCGACCAAGCGGAATCATCTTCATCATGTGCCTCTGCTGTGCTTGCGCGCCGAACAGGCGCGCGCGTCGCGCGGAACCCTACTGTCCAAGGCGGCGGGGGCAAGGGCGGGATTGAGGACGCGTGAGGAATATCCCGGACTTTGGTGAGGACGGCCCCCGCCCGGCCTGTGCCGGATAGTGGCGCCGCGCGCCTGAACGTTGGCGAACATGCACCTTGCGTCACAAGGAAATGAACCGCGCCGTAGCCCCTTCCGTATACTCTTGCGGTGAAGGAGAACCACATGCGCCTGATCGCCGCCCTGACCATCCTGATCTGCGGCCTCGGGACGCTGCCCGCCGCGGCCACCAGCGCCACCGCGCGCCACTATGCGCTGCAAACCGAAGCCTCGCTGGTCGGGTATGAGACCGACTTCGGCCCCGACAAGATCACCGGCACCATGCCGGTGACGCAGGCCGACCTGACGCTTGATTTCCACACGCTGGCCAATTGCCATGTCGCCGTCACGCTGGACGCCTCGAAAGCTACGGCCAGTTTCCCCTTCGCCGCGCAGGCGCTGCGCGGGCCGCTGGTGCTGGACGCGGCCGACCACCCGCAGATCACCTTCGTCAGCACCGCGATCCACCCCACCGACACCGGGGCCATAATCGACGGCGACCTGACCATTCGCGGCGTCACCCAGCCCTTCACGCTGGTCGCCACGCTCTACCGCCAGCATGGCACCGCCACCGACGACCTGACGCATCTGGAGATTCACCTGACCGGCATCGTCCATCGCAGCGCGTTCGGCGCGACCGGCTGGGCCGAAATGGTCGGCGATGACGTGCGCCTGAACATCGTCGCGCGCGTCGCGCAGACCGGCGCATGAGGCTTGCCAACCGCCCCGACGGTTTCGGCCCGGTCACGCGGTTGCTGCACTGGGGGATGGCGGCGGGCATCCTCGGGATGCTGGCCTTCGGGCTGACCCTGGTGCGGATGCGGATGAGCCTTGCCACCGTCTGGCTGTTCGGGCTGCACAAGAGCATCGGGATAACGCTGCTCGCCCTCGCGCTGTTGCGGCTGCTCTGGCACCGGGTCAGCCCACCCCCCGGCCCGCTGGGCGGTGTGCCGGCCGCGCAACTGGCGCTGGCCCGCTGGACGCATCGGGCGCTTTACCTGCTGATGCTGGCGGTGCCGCTGTCGGGCTGGGCGGGCAGCGCCGCGACCGGCATCGACGTGGTGGTCTTCAACACCCTGACCCTGCCGCCGATCGTGCCGCCGTCCGAGGCCGGGGCGAAGGCGCTGCTGACGCTGCACCACTGGCTGACATGGGCGCTGATGGGCCTGCTTGCGCTGCACGTTGCCGGGGCGCTGAAACGGTCGGTTCTGGCGCGCGACGGCACGCTGTCGCGCATGGTGCTGGGGCGGCGCTGATCCGGCCCAAGGGGCCAAAATCGACATGGGCGTGACGGTACGGGAACGGCATTCGCCCATCCGACCGGCCAAGGTGCCAAGGATGCCCGACCGGACAGATCCCGCCCGATGCGCCTGCTGCTGACCTTCACCGCCCTCTTCATGTCCGATGTGCTGTTGCAGTTCGGTTCTGGCGGGGTGGCCCCGCTCGATGCGCTGTCGGGTATCGTGCTGCATTTTTCCAATGCGCAGATCGGGATGCTGGGTTCGGCGCATTTCCTCGGCTTCCTGATCGGCTGCTGGTGGACCCCGCGGCTGATGGGCACGGTCGGCCATGCCCGCGCGTTTTCCGCCTTCGCCGCGGCGGGCACGATAGGCATCCTGTCACATATGCTGTGGGTGAACCCCTTCGCCTGGATCGCGATGCGGATGCTGTCGGGCATGTGCGTCGCGGGCTGCTACACCATCATCGAGGCCTGGCTGAACGCGCGGCTGACCAATGAAAGCCGCGGCCGCATGATGGGCATCTACCGCACCGTGGATGCGGGCGGCAGTTTCGGCGCGCAGCTCTTCATCGGGTTTCTGCCGACGGCGGATTTCGTGTCGTACAACCTGCTGGCCATCCTGTGCTGCGCGGCGCTGTTCCCGGTCGCCCTGACCCGGATGGAGCTGCCGCCGACGCCCGAGGCGCCCCGCCTGCGCCCGAAACTCGCCTGGGACTGTTCACCGCTCGGCTCGCTCGGGGTGATGGTGGCGGGGGCAACGGGTTCGTCATTCCGCATGGTCGGGCCGCTTTACGGCGCGGCAATCGGGCTCAGCGTGCATCAGATCGCGCTGTTTCTGGCCACCTATGTCGCGGGCGGCTGGGTCGCCCAGATGCCCGTCGGCGCGCTCGCCGACCGCTATGACCGCCGGGTGGTGCTGATCGGGCTGTCGGCGGGCACGATGGTGGCGGCGGGCGCCACCGTGATGCTGGCGCATCTTGGCACCGGCGCGGTGCTGGCAACGGCGGCACTGTTCGGCTTCACCACCTTCCCGCTTTACTCTGTCTCGTCCGCGCATGGCCACGATTTCGCCGAAACCGCCGAACGGGTGGAACTGTCGTCGGCGCAGATGTTCCTTTGGGCCTCGGGCGCGATTGCCAGCCCGATCATCGCCTCCACGCTGATCTCGGTCGCGGGCCCGGCCTCGATGTTCGCCTTCATCGCGGCGGTCAACGGGCTCTTGATCGTCTTCGGCCTCGCGCGGATGAAGGCGCGGCCGAGCCGTCGCACCCGCACCCGCTTTGTCAGCGAACCGCGCACCTCGTTCCTGATCGGGCAGTTGCAGCAACCGCTGCGCGACGAAGGCCCCGAGGCGAACCGCTAAGCCTCTGGCCCTCGGCCCGCGCGGGCGCTAAACACCGCCCGAACGGGATAAAAGGCACGCGCGCATGGCACGGATTCTGATCACCTCGGCGATCCCCTACATCAACGGCATCAAGCATCTGGGCAACCTTGTCGGCAGCCAGTTGCCCGCCGACCTGACCGCCCGCTATCTGCGCGCCCGGGGGCATGAGGTAATGTTCATCTGCGCCACCGACGAACACGGCACCCCGGCCGAACTGGCGGCCGCCAAGGCCGGCAAGCCGGTGGAACAATACTGCGCCGAAATGCACGAGGTGCAGAAGGAACTGGGCGCCGGGTTCCGGCTGTCCTTCGACCATTTCGGCCGCTCGTCGTCGCTGCGCAACCGCGCCCTGACCCAGCACTTCGCCGGCCGTCTGGCCGACGCCGGGCTGATCGCCGAGGTCTCGGAAAAGCAGGTCTATTCCCATGCCGACGCCCGTTTCCTGCCCGACCGCTATATCGAGGGTACCTGCCCGAACTGCGGCTATGACAAGGCCCGCGGCGATCAGTGCGAGAATTGCACCAAGCAATTGGACCCGACCGACCTGATCAACCCGCGGTCCGCCATTTCCGGCTCCACCGATCTGGAAATCCGCGAGACCAAGCACCTTTACCTGCGCCAGTCGGCGCTGAAGGGGCAGTTGCGCGACTGGATCCTGTCGAAGACCAAGCCCGACGCCGACGGCAACCCGGCCTGGCCGGTCCTGACCACCTCGATCGCGCTGAAATGGCTGGACGATGGCGAGGGTCTGCAGGACCGCGGCATCACCCGCGACCTGTACTGGGGCGTGCCGGTGAAGAAGGGCACCGAGGATTGGCCGGGGATGGAGGGCAAGGTATTCTACGTCTGGTTCGACGCGCCGATCGAATACATCGCCGCCACCGCCGAATGGGCCGATGCGCAGGGCCTGCCCGACGCCGCCTGGCAACGCTGGTGGCGCACCGACAAGGGCGCCGCAGACGTGCGCTACATCGAGTTCATGGGCAAGGACAACGTGCCCTTCCACACCCTTTCGTTCCCCGCCACCATCCTCGGCGCGAACCATGACGGGGCCGAGCCGTGGAAGCTGGTCGATTACATCAAGTCGTTCAACTACCTGAACTATGATGGCGGCCAGTTCTCCACCAGTCAGGGCCGCGGCGTGTTTATGGATCAGGCACTCAGCATCCTGCCCGCCGACTACTGGCGCTGGTGGCTCTTGTCGCACGCCCCCGAAAGCTCTGACAGCGAGTTCACCTGGGAGAATTTCCAGGCCTCGGTGAACAAGGACCTTGCCGACGTGCTGGGCAACTTCGTCAGCCGCATCACCAAGTTCTGCCGGTCGAAATTCGGCGAGGTGGTGCCCGAGGGCGGCGCGCCTGGCCCGCGCGAGGCGGCGCTGATCGACGAGCTGACCACCCGCATCCGCGCCTATGAGGCCAACATGGAGGCGATGGAGGTGCGCAAGGCCGCCGCCGAGCTGCGCGCGATCTGGGTCGCGGGCAACGAATACCTGCAATCCGCCGCGCCCTGGACGGTGGTGAAAACCGACCCCGAGGCCGCCGCCGCGATGGTCCGCCTGTCGCTGAACCTCACCCGGCTCTACGCCGTGCTGTCGGCCCCCTTCATCCCCGACGCCGCCGCCTCGACAATGGCGGCGATGGGCTGCGACGACTGGACCTGGCCCACCGACATCGCCGCCGCGCTGACCCTGCTGCCCCCCGGCCACGCCTTCACCGTGCCCGAAGTGCTGTTCCGCAAGATCACTGACGAGGAGCGGGCGGACTGGCAGGCGCGGTTTTCAGGGGTGCGGACGTAGGGGCGGGAGTCGCCACTGGGTGCGGGGCGGCGGGGTGAGCAAGGGGCTACGGCTGCTAGACTTCCTTTTGAAAAACATAGGGAGCGCATTGAGCCCGGTTCCCCACACCCCTCCGTTCGAGCACGATGAGCACGTAGAGCACGATGAGTACGATGAGTACGATGAGTACTGTCTTCCAGCTCCAACCCATTGTTAACGCTACAAAATATAACGAGACACAACGCATCATAGACGTCAAATTGCGTAGTTTGACGCAATATGATACTATGAGATCGTCACATACAGCTACTTATGAGTCGATATAAATTATCTAACTCATTGATTTAACATACAAAAGACGTATATTGATACTGCGAGGCGAGAGAGGTCCACACTACTCGCGATACTCGAAGTCTTCGGCGTCCAAAACCGGAGGCGGGGTGCAGGCTTCCACACCCTGCACCCCTCAAGATGGCTGAACGGCCTCTACACTCCGGAGTCCAAATCCGGAAAACGGCTAGCGCAGTACGCCACATACCGCGCTAGCCACACAATCAAAGGATACCGGACATGGCGAAGAAATCAAAGATATCAATCCAGATTGAGGCCCTTCGAGCGGAGCTCTGGCCAAACGTTGGAGACCTGCCAGTTTGGAGTCGCAAAAGCTCAGACGGATATACCACCGTCCCACGTACCCTGTCGCAAATAGGGGCAATTGCAGACGCCCTCTCCGGAAAGGGAAAACCACTGATGCAAACGTATCTGGAATTGTGGTGCCGCGTCTATGACGACGGCTTTGTAAATCTAAGCAAACAACAGGAAATCGCCTTTTCGTCCGGCTTCTCTGGTCAGCGGGCGGTCGCTACATGGCGGGAACGGATGAAGCGTCTAAAAGAATTGGACTTCATTGATATTAAGGAGGGCCCGTCTGGCCCCTTGAGTTACGCACTCATGTTCAATCCATATTGGACCGTTGCTAAGCACAAAGCAGCCAAAACGGCGAATTTTCCACAGGATCGCTATTCTGCGTTGTTCGAGCGCGCACTAGAAATTGGAGCAAGCGACTTGGCAGAATACACCAAGGCCCCAGCCCAATAATCACCCATCCATCTTCAACGCATTGATGAACGCTTCCTGCGGAATCTCGACCTTTCCGAACTGGCGCATCTTCTTCTTCCCGGCCTTCTGCTTGTCCAGCAGCTTGCGTTTGCGGGTCGCGTCGCCGCCGTAGCATTTGGCGGTCACGTCCTTGCGCATGGCGGAAAGCGTCTCGCGGGCGATGACGCGGCCGCCGATGGCGGCCTGGATCGGGATCTTGAACATGTGGCGGGGGATCAGCTCTTTCAGCTTTTCCACCATCGCGCGGCCCCGCCCCTCGGCGCGGTCGCGGTGGACCAGCATGGAAAGCGCATCCACCGGCTCGTCATTCACCAGGATCGACATCTTGACGAGGAAATCCTCGCGGTAGCCAGTGATGGCATAATCGAAGCTGGCATAGCCCTTGGTGACCGATTTCAGCCGGTCGTAGAAGTCGAACACCACCTCGTTCAGCGGCAGGTCATAGACCACCATCGCGCGCGACCCGGCATAGGACAGGTCGAGCTGAATCCCGCGCCGGTCCTGACAGAGCTTCAGAACGTCGCCCAGGTATTCATCGGGCACCAGGATGGTCGCCTTGATCCGCGGCTCCTCGATATGGTCGATGTAGGTCAGGTCGGGCATGTCGGCGGGGTTGTGCAGCTCGGTCATCGTGCCGTCGCGCATGTGCAGGTGATAGACCACCGAGGGCGCCGTGGTGATCAGGTCGATGTCATATTCGCGTTCCAGCCGATCGCGGATCACCTCAAGGTGCAAGAGCCCGAGGAAGCCGCAGCGGAAACCAAAGCCGAGCGCGGCCGAGGTTTCCATCTCATAGCTGAAGCTGGCATCGTTCAACGCCAGCTTTTCGATCGCATCGCGCAGCGCCTCGAATTCCGACGAGTCGACCGGGAAGAGGCCGCAGAACACCACCTGCATCGCCGGTTTGAAGCCCGGCAGCGGCGTGGTGCAGCCGCGTTTTTCATGCGTGATGGTGTCGCCGACGCGGGTGTCGCGCACCTGCTTGATGCTGGCGGTCAGCACGCCGATCTCACCCGGCCCCAGTTCCGCGATGTCGACCATCTGCGGCTTCAGCACGGCCAGCTTTTCGACGCCGTAGAAGGCGTTGGTCTGCATCATGCGGATGCGGTCGCCCTTCTTCAGCACGCCGTCGATGATGCGCACCAGAACGACCACGCCCAGATAGCTGTCGTACCAGCTATCCACCAGCATCGCCTTCAACGGCGCCTCACGGTCGCCCTGCGGCGCGGGCAGGCGCGTCACGATCGCCTCCAGCACGTCGGGAATGCCAAGGCCGGACTTGGCCGATATCAGCACGGCGTCGCTGGCGTCGATGCCGATCACATCCTCGATCTGCGCGCGCACCTGTTCGGGCTCGGCGGCAGGCAGGTCGATCTTGTTCAGCACCGGCACGATCTCGTGCCCGGCGTCGAGCGCCTGATAGACGTTGGCGAGCGTTTGCGCCTCCACCCCCTGCGACGCATCCACCACCAGCAGCGAACCTTCGACCGCGCGCATCGAGCGGCTGACCTCGTAGCCGAAGTCGACGTGGCCGGGCGTGTCGATCAGATTCAGCGTGTAGGTCTTGCCGTCCTTCGCCGGATAGTCGATCCGCACGGTGTTGGCCTTGATGGTGATGCCGCGCTCGCGCTCGATATCCATCGAGTCGAGCAACTGCTCTTTCATGTCGCGTTGGGCCACCGTCCCGGTCAGCTGGATCAGCCGGTCGGCGAGGGTGGATTTACCGTGGTCGATATGCGCCACGATGGAGAAATTGCGGATCAGGGAAAGCTCGGTCATGATGCGGCGGTATGGCAGGTTTTTCAGGCCGGTCAAGGCGGCTCGCGGGCGCGTCACGGTGCCTCGCCGGTGGCTTCGGGCTTGACCTTCCCGTGGCGGGAAGGCGCAGTCTGCGCGGCGCCAGATTCACGAAAGGACCGGCCATGACCCAGATGACGAAACTCTCCATCCCCGAGATGACTTGCGGCCACTGCAAGGCGACCGTCGAACGCGCCATCGCGGGTCAGGACGCCGCCGCCAAGGTGGCGGTGGATCTTGACGCGCACACGGTTGCGGTGGAAAGCGCGGCCCCGGTCGCGGCGCTGATCAAGGCGCTGGCGGATGAGGGTTATCCGGCCGAGGTGATCTGAGCCGGAAAGGCGGCGCGAATCACCCCTTGCGCCGCCGCCTGCCGGCCCGCCGCCGCCCGTGCGCGCCATCTAGTGTCGCACCGGCGCGCGGGCACATCCTCTGCGACGCCCGGCGCCATCGTCACATGGGTGAGGGTCGCGTTGTAATGCGCGGAAAAAACTGGCATTGTTCTGCAATCGACAGCTCATGCGCCAGCAGGGGACGAACCCTTGCGGCAATTCGGAAAGAGGCAAACTGATGAAGATGATCCTGTTGGCATTCGTGCTGACCATTCTGTGTGCATCCCTGGTCGAGGCCGGACCGATCGGGTCCGCCTGCCTGCGATCGGGCAACAGCAACGCATCGCCCGCGCTTTGCGGCTGCATCCAGCGGGTCGCCGATCTGACGCTGCAACGGGCCGACCAGCGCCGCGCCGCCGGGTTCTTCCAGGATCCCGACAAGGCGCAGGAAGTCCGCATGTCGAAGTCGGACGACGACAACGCCTTCTGGCAGCGTTACAGCAACTTCGGCACCGCCGCCGCTGCCAACTGCGGCGGCTGAGCCTAGCGAAACGCGGGCCCGTGGGCCCAGATCGTCAGCGAAAACCGCTCTCCCCCGGTCACCGGGGTGACGCGGTGCAAGACGAAGGCCGGAAACAGGATCGCCGCGCCGACCGTTCGCGGCGCCTCATGGGCAGTGCCATGCGGCCAAAGTTCCAGCCCGCCCCCGACGTAACCCTCAGGCTCTGACAACTGCACCACCAGCGTCAGCTTGCGGCGGCGGGCCAGCGGGCCCTCGCCAATGTCGGCGTGCCAGCCGAAATGGCCCTGCCGCTCGGCGCCATAGCGCGCCACCTGCGCGCTTTCGGCAAACTCGTCGATCGCAAAGCCGAAATGGTCGCGGTTGACCTTGGCGACCAGCGCCACCAGCCGGTCGGTGACCCAGCCCGCGGCGGGCCGGTCATCCAGCCAGGCCACTTCTGCGCGCCGGGTGGCGGCGTCGCTGACGCCGCGCACAAGCCCCGCCTCGCGCATCGGCCCATCGGCCGCCAGCGCAGTGATGCGCGCACAGTCTTCGGGGGAAAACGCGTCAGGAACGGCGAAAGGGGCCAGCAGGATCGGGCACTCCGGTAAAGCAGGCCGCCTGATGCGCCCTGCCCGCCCGCCTTGCGCGCGCATTCGCGACGCCGATGTCGCAATCCGGCGCGAGCCGCTGCGGCATCCCGCCGAACGCAAAAGGCCCCGCCGGGGCGGGGCCTTACCGAATGCTCGGCAAAAGGATCAGGCCGCGACTTGGGCCTTGGCGATCTCTTTCTTGATCTTCAGCGCCTTTTCCGACAGTTCGTCGTCGCTCGCCTTGGCAAGGAACGCATCCAGCCCGCCGCGGTGATCGACCGTGCGCAGCGCCGCCGCCGAAACGCGCAGCTTGAACGACTGCCCCAGGATGTCGGAAATCATCGTGACATCATTCAGGTTCGGCAAGAACCGACGCCGGGACTTGTTGTTGGCGTGGCTGACTTTGTTGCCCGACATCGGGCCCTTACCGCTCAGTTCGCAAACGCGCGACATCGTCGTGTTCCTTGTTCTCTTAAACGCAGAAGGCGCCGCAGGGGGCGGCGCACCGAATTCCATCCGCGCCGTTTAGGGGGATTCCCGGCGAAGGTCAAGCGGGTCCGCCACAGAAACGCCTGCCGCAGGAATTGCCCCAAGTGCGCGCATCTCGTCAAGCAGCCAGATGCGGAAGGCGCGGATCGCCGGGGCGTTGCGCCGCCGCTCGGGGCAGACCAGCCAGACAGAGATGTCTTCCTCGGCAACGATGTCGAACGGCTGCACCAGCATCCCCCGCTCCAGCGCGTCGCGAAAATAGACCGGGGTCAGCAGGCAGACGCCCTGCCCGGCCTGCGCCGCCTGCGCCTCAAGGATCTGGGTGCCCAGCCATGAGGCGTCGGGCGGGCCGGGCGGCGGCGGCGCGACCCCGGCCGCCGCGAACCAGTAGGCCCAGGCCGGATCCGAGGCGTCGATCCGGTTCACCCGCAGCAGGTCGGCCGGGTGGTGAAACGGCCCGTGCTCGGCCGCGAACCCCGCGCTCATCATCGGGGTGTAGATCGAGCGCATCAGTCGGTCGGCATGCAGCCCCGGCCATTTGCCCTTGCCCGCCCGGATCGCAAGGCTCGCCTCGCCCGCCAGCAGGTCGACAAAGCTGTGGTTGATGTCGATGCGGGTGCCGATCTTCGGGTGGGCGATCTGGAACCCGCCCAGCCGCGGTGCAAGGATCGCCGTGGCAAAGGTGGCCAGCGCGCTGATCACCAGCACCTCGGCGCTTTGGTGCCGGGCGGTGGCAAAGGCGTCGCGCAGAATATCCATCGCCTCGCTGGCCCCGGCGGCCAGACGCAGCCCCTCTGCCGTCAGGATGACGCCACGGGCCCGGCGCTGAAACAGCGGGCTGCCCACCCGGTCCTCCAGCACCTTGATCTGATAGGAAACGGCGGCCTGCGTCATCCCCAGCTCGTCCGCCGCGCGGGTGAAACTGCCATGCCGCGCCGCCGCCTCGAAGGCGCGGATGGCGGCAAGCGGGGGCAGCGGCGGACGCATGATCCATAAACTCCACTTATGCCATAAGGGCCCGGTTCGATTGGTGCCGCAGCCCCGGCAGAGGTACAACAAGGCCCATAAAACCAGAACAAGGCGCGCCTGTCATGACCCTCTGCATCGCCCCCACCCAAAGCAAGCCCAGTTTATGGCAAAGGGCGCTGAACCTGCACCCCGGCCAACCCGCAAAACCACCGCAGCAGCCCTGGCTCGACCTGCGCGACCTTACCCCGCTGTCGGGCCATCTGCTGCGCGACATCGGCCTCAACCGCGGCTGAGGCTGCGATCAACCCCGCCCCAACTGTGCCAGCATCGCCTCGGCTGCCGCGGCGGGGGTCAGCCGCCCGGCCTCCACCTCGTCCCCCAGCCGGTGCAGCGCGTCGCGCGCCGGGCCGGGACGGGTCAGGGCCGCCAGCAGGCCCGCCCGCACCTCTTCCTCGAACCAGCGGCGGGCCTGTTCGGCGCGCGCGGCCGCGAAATGCCCCGTCTCGCGGCGCCAGCCGACCAGCGCCTGCATCTCGGCCCAGGCCGTCGCCAGCCCCTCGCCCGCCACCGCCGAAACGCACATCGCCTTGGGAAAGCCCTCGGGGTCCTGCGGGCGGCGGCGCAACAGCCGCAGCGCCCCGGCATAATCCGCCATCGTCCGCAGCGCCGCCGGCTTCAGTGCGCCATCCGCCTTGTTCACCAGGATCAGGTCGGCCATCTCCATGATGCCGCGCTTGACGCCCTGCAACTCGTCGCCCCCGGCCGGGGCCAGCAGCAGCACGAAAAGGTCGGACATTCCCGCCACCATCGTTTCCGACTGGCCGACCCCCACCGTCTCGATCAGCACCACGTCGAACCCCGCCGCCTCGCACAGCGCCACCGCCTCGCGCGTGCGGCGGGCCACGCCGCCCATCTGCGCCTGACTGGGGCTGGGGCGGATGAAGGCGCGCGGATCGCGGCTCAGATGTTCCATCCGGGTCTTGTCGCCGAGGATCGAGCCGCCGGACCGGGCCGAGGACGGATCGACCGCCAGCACCGCCACCCGCAACCCCTGCCCGGTCAGCATCAGCCCGAACGCCTCGATGAAGGTCGACTTGCCCACCCCCGGCGTGCCCGACAGGCCGATCCGCAGCGCCTGCCGGTCATGCCCCAGCGCATCCAGCAGCGCCACCGCGCGCGCCCGGTGATCGGCCCGCCCGCTTTCCACCAGCGTGATCGCCCGCGCCAGCGCGCGCCGGTCGCCCGCCCGCAGCCGTTCTGCCAGATCGTGTTCGGTCATCGCCGCCTCAGCCTCCCGACGGCGGAGCGCCGCCGAAACCGCACCAACCCCGCGCAACATCGCGCGAGCGCCGGACCCGAGGGGTTTCTTGCCCCGGCCGGGCAGTGTATGTCCAGCCCGCAGGACGACAACGCGAGCCCCCCATGCCCCTCCTTCGCCGGATCATCGCCGTCTTCGCCCTTTCGCTGCTCGCCAGCGCCTCTGCGGCCGCCGCCGCCGAGGTACGCGACACCGCCGTCTTCGACTTCTACGTTCGCAGCTTCCGCGCCGGCATTCTGGTCTTCAACGGCGTGCAGTCGGGAAACTACTACGCTGTCAACGGCCGTTTCGCCACCGCCGGGCTGCTCTCGCTGGTCAAGTCGATGCGGTATGACGCGACGGTGACCGGCAGCATCGTCGATGGCGTGCCGCGCCCCGACACCTATACCCTGACCGTCAACGCCGGTCACGACCAACATACCGAAACCATGAGCTACACCAACGGCAAGCCGCAGGGGCTGGTGCGCAGCCCGGCCCGCGCCCCAGACCCCGGCGCCCTCGACCCCGCCAGCCAGGGCGGCACGGTCGACACGCTGACCGCGATCTACGAAACCATGCGCGAGATGCCCGAGGCCGAGGCCTGCACCGCCACGATCGCCATGTACGACGGCACCCGCCACGCCAGCCTCAGGCTCTGGCCCGCCGACGGCGGCGGCGGCACGCTGGCCTGCAACGGCGAATACCGCCGGGTCGCGGGCTATTCCGCCAAGGACATGGAACACCCGGCCTTTCCGTTCCGCATGACCTATGCCGCCACCGCCGATGGCATGGTTCAGGTCGACCGCGTCGACATGGACTCGATCTACGGCACCGCGAGCCTGAAGCGGCGCTAGGGATGCGCACGCCCCTGCCGATCGACGCCGCCCTGCCCGGCCTGATCGACGCCCTCCGCGCCGAGGGTGCCGCCGTGCTGCAAGCGCCCCCCGGCGCGGGCAAAACCACCCGTGTGCCGCTGGCGCTGCTGGACGCGGGCTTCCCCGACCGCATCGTCATGCTGGAACCCCGCCGCCTCGCCGCCCGCGCCGCGGCCGAACGCATGGCCGAAACGCTGGGCGAAGCGGTCGGCCAGACCGTCGGCTACCGCATAAGGGGCGAGGCGAAGGTCGGCCGCGCCACCCGCATCGAGGTGGTGACCGAAGGCATCCTGACCCGGATGATCCAGTCCGACCCGGCGCTGCCCGGCATCGGCGCGCTGATCTTCGACGAATTCCACGAACGCTCGCTGAACGCCGATCTGGGCCTTGCGCTGGCCTGCGAGGTGCGCGCCGCGCTGCGCCCCGAGCTGATCCTGATCGTGATGTCCGCCACGCTCGACGCCGAACCGGTGGGGGCATTGCTGAACGCCCCCGTGCTCACCTCCGAGGGCCGCGCCTTCCCGGTGGAAACCCGCTGGCGCGACCGTCCGCTGCCCCCCGCCGCCCGTCTCGAACCCGCCACCGCCGACCTGATCGCCGAGGCCGTCGCCGAGACAGAGGGCGGCGTGCTGGTCTTCCTGCCCGGCGAGGGCGAGATCCGCCGCGTCGAATCCCTGCTGCAAGGCCGCCTGCCCGCCGGTTGCACCCTGCGCCCGCTCTACGGCGCGATGGATTTCACCGCCCAGCGTGCCGCCATCGCCCCCGCCGCGACAGGCCGCAAGATCGTGCTGGCCACCGCCATCGCCGAAACCTCGCTGACGATCGAGGATGTCCGCGTCGTCATCGACACCGGCCGCGCCCGCCGCGCGCGGTTCGACCCCGCCTCGGGCATGTCACGCCTCGTCACCGAACGGGTGACGCGGGCTGAGGCCGAGCAGCGTCGCGGCCGCGCCGGTCGGGTGGCGCCCGGCATCTGCTACCGGCTCTGGACCCGTGGCGAGGAAGGCGCATTGGCCGCCTTCCCCCCGGCCGAGATCGAGGCGGCAGACCTCACCGCCTTCGCGCTCGACCTCGCGCTTTGGGGCGCGCGCGATGCCACCGGCATGGCCTTCCTGACCGCCCCCGCCCCCGGCGCCTTCGCCGAGGCGCGCGCCCTCTTGGCCGAACTGGGCGCGCTCGACGCGGGCGGCGCGATCACCGCGCACGGCAAGGCGCTGGCTGCCCTGCCGCTGCACCCCCGCCTTGGCCACATGCTGCTGACCGCAGGCCGCGCCGCAGCACCCTTGGCCGCGCTCCTCTCCGACCGCGACCCGCTGCCGCGCGCGGCGCCCAGCGACCTCGGCCTGCGCCTGCAAGCCCTCGCCGCCCCCCGTGCCTATGCCGACCGCCACCCATGGCCCGCCGACCGTGGCGGGGTGGAACGCATCCGGGCCGAGGCCCGCCGCCTCGCCGCCCTCGCCCCCGCCCTGCCCGACCCGTTCGACCCCGCCGAAATGGCCGCCCTCGCCTACCCCGACCGCATTGGCCAGCGCCGCCCGGGCGAGGCGCCGCGCTACCTGCTGTCGGGCGGCAAGGGCGCCGTGTTCGACGCCGCCGACCCGCTTGGCCAAAGCCGCCTGATCGTCGCGACCGACCTTGATGGCGACCCGCGCGAGGCCCGCATCCGGCAGGCGATCCCGCTGACGAACACCTCCCTGCGCCGCCTCTTCGCCCCGCTGATCCACCGCCGCGATCTGGTCGAATGGTCGCGCCGTGACCGCCGCGTCACCGCCCGGCGGCAAGAGGTGTTCGGCGCCCTCGTGCTTGACGACCAGCCCCTGCCCGACGCCCCGGCCGAGGCGCTGGCCGGCGCTGCCGCCGATGGCATTCGCGACATGGGGCTTGAGGCCGCCAACTTCTCGCCCGCAGCCCGCCGCTTCCGCGCCCGCGTCGAATTCCTGCGTGCCGAGGGTGCCGCCCTGCCCGACATGTCCGATGCCGGGCTGATGGAGCGGCTCGATGACTGGCTGACACCCCACCTCGCCAGCCGCCGCAGCGCCGCCGATCTGGCCACGCTCGACCTGCTGGAGCCCCTCCGCCAAAGCCTGAGCTGGGAGGAAACCCAACTGCTCGACCGCCTCGCGCCTTCGCATTACGAAACCCCGCTCGGCCGCCGGGTGCCGATCGACTACGACGGCGGGGCCCCGGCGATCGAGTTGCGGCTGCAGGAGCTTTTCGGCGTCACCGCCCACCCGACCGTCGGCCCGAAACGCCTGCCCCTGCGCCTCACCCTGCTGTCGCCCGGCGCCAAACCGGTGCAGACCACGATGGATCTGCCCGGCTTCTGGGCCAGTTCCTATGCCGACGTCCGCCGCGACATGCGCGGCCGCTACCCGCGCCACCCCTGGCCCGAAGACCCGACCGAAGCCACCCCCACCACCCGCGCCAAACCACGCGGCACCTGATGCCGCGCCTCTTGCCTCAGTCACACTGGCGAAAATATCCTCGGGGGTGAGGCCGCAGACCGAGGGGGCAGACAGCCCCCTTGCCCGCCACATGCAAACGGCCGCCCCGAAGGACGGCCGCGTCACCCGATCAATGGCAGGCCTAGCGCCGCCGGTCGCGACGCGACGACATCGGCTGGAACGCCACACCCACATGCGCCTCGCAGTAGGGTTTGCCCTGCGCCGTCGCCAGCCCGCAGAACCAGAAATCGGCGGTCGCCGGGTCGCCGATCGGCCATTTGCAGGTCCGCTCGGTCAGTTCCATCAGCGTCAGCCGCTTTGCCTTCTTTTCGACCTCGCGCACCGAGGCCAGCGCCTCGGGGCTGATCTCGTTGGCCGAGGGCTGCGGCGGCAGCGGCTGCCCCGCGGGAATGATCGGCTTGCGCACCGGCACCGGCATCGTCAGCACGGCGGCCGGTTGCGGCGCGGCGGCACGGGGTTCGGCGGCCGGTTCGGTCGCGCGCGGCGCATCTGCCGCCCGCGGCGATTGCGGCTTGGCGGCCACGGTCTCGACCTCGGGCGCGGCGTCCTCGGTGGCGTCGACCTCGGCCTTGGCGCTGCCATCCGCCCGGTTCGACAGCCCCAGCCGATGGACCTTGCCGATCACCGCATTGCGGGTCACGCCGCCCAGTTCCTTGGCGATCTGGCTCGCGCTCTGGCCCTCGGCCCACATCTTCTTGAGCGTCTCGACACGCTCGTCGGTCCAGGACATGGCAACCTCCGGTCATCGGCCCCGCCTTGCCGGTGCCGCCTGGCACCGCAGGCGCTGGCGCCTCGCATCCCATCCTAGTCGGGACGCACCGAGATACAAGCTCGCGCGCCAGAGTTCAAGTCGCAGGCGGCCCGCCGCGTCGGAAAGCGCCGCCCGGTTTACAGCGCAGGGGCGCGGGCGCATCCTTGCCCGACACCGAAAGGGGGGGGATGCGGGCCGAGGCCATCCTTGAAACCTGTCTGTACGCCGACGACCTCGACGCGGCCGAAGCGTTCTACGGCCGCGTCTTCGGCTTGACCCTCGTTGCCCGGTCGCCCGGCCAGCACGTCTTTCTGCGCTGCGGCCCGGCGATGCTGCTGATCTTCAACCCGGCCTTTTCCAGCCTGCAGGCGCCCGGCAGCCCGATCCCGCGCCACGGCGCGATCGGCCCCGGCCATGTCTGCTTTCGCGCCGACAGCGCGGCCGAAATCGACCGCTGGCAGGCGCATTTCCGCGCCCTCGGCCTCGCCATCGAGCACGAGCATCACTGGCCCGACGGCGCCCGCTCGCTTTACCTGCGCGATCCGGCGGGCAATTCGGTCGAGGTTGGCGAGGCGCGGATCTGGGGCCTCGGCTGACCCGTCTGCGGCGCGCGGCTAGGCGTTCCGGCCCTGCCGTGCTAGGGTGGCTTAGCCCGCGGCCCCGCATTCCCGCCGCTCAAGCCTTTCTTTTTCTCCCCGGCCCCTTTTCAAAACAAGGACATCGCGATGAAAGATCTGGTCATCGACACGCTCGGCCTGCCCGGCGCCACCAAATTCACGTTCAGCATCGGCGCGATCAAGGTCGGCCCCGGCACCTTCGGCCCGGTGATCCAGGCGATCAAGGACGGCAAGATCACCGTCGAATTTTCCAACAAGCTGCCCGCCAACATCGCGGTCTATTCCTACAAGCACAACCGCTACCGGCTGGGCTTTCAGGCGGTCAGCGGCAATGCCGACAAAGAGGCGGTAATCGTGCACGAGTCGGTCCATGCGGCGCTCGACATTCTGGCCACGCCGGTCACGGTGAAACTGTCAGAATCCGCCGCCTATATCGCGCAGTGCCTGTATTATTACTACAGTAACCAAAGCGCGTTTCAGGGCGGCCAGAAGCCGAGCTTTGCCAACAAAACCCTTGCCGCCGCCTGGACGGTGGCGATGGGCGCGCTGACCACGCCCGATGTGACCGACTCTGCCGCCGCCCCGCTTTATGCCGCGCTTGCCGCCGACCCGCTCTATCAGGGTCGGCTGAACAAGACCGACGCCTTCGACGGAGTCTGATCCGCCGCCGCGAAAGCCGATGGACTTTCGCCCCCGCCCGCGCTAAACGGCGGCCATGATCGCCCGCATCGCCCCCCTTGCGCTGCCCCGACGTCGTCGCACCCGCGCCTGACGCCTGACGATCCCGTGCGCCCGCCGCACAACCCCCATCCTTCCGTTGACTTGGCACCCTGCCTTTGGCACCCCTAAGGCTTCCTTGAAAGGACCGCTTCCATGATCCCGTCTGTCCTGCCGACCTACAATCGCGCGCCGCTTGCCTTCGAGACCGGCGAAGGAAGCTGGCTGATGACGGCGGATGGCAGCCGATACCTTGATCTGGGCGCCGGGATCGCCGTCAACGCGCTTGGCCACGCCAACCCGGAGCTGGTGAAGGCGCTGACCGCGCAGGCGGGCAAGCTCTGGCATACCTCGAACCTTTACCAGATCCCGAACCAGCAGCGGCTGGCCGACCTGCTGGTGGAACACACCTTCGCCGACACGGTGTTCTTCACCAACTCCGGCACCGAGGCGGCGGAACTGGCGATCAAGATGGCCCGCAAATACTGGTACGAAAAGGGCCACCACGAGCGCACCAACATCCTGACGTTCGAGGGATCGTTTCACGGCCGTTCCACCGGCGCCATCGCCGCCGCCGGGTCCGACAAGATGGTCAAGGGCTTCGGCCCGCTGATGCCCGGCTTCGTTCATCTGCCGTTCGGCGACCATGCCGCGATGCGCGCCGCCATCGACAGTCACACCGCCGCCATCCTGGTCGAGCCGATTCAGGGCGAAGGCGGCATCCGCGTGCTGCCCGACGCCTGCCTGAAGGGCCTGCGCGACCTGTGCGACGAAACCGGCGTGCTCCTGATCCTGGACGAGGTGCAATGCGGCATGGGTCGCACCGGCAAGCTTTTCGCCCACGAATGGGCGGGCATCACGCCCGACATCATGATGGTCGCCAAGGGCATCGGCGGCGGCTTCCCGCTCGGCGCCGTGCTGGCCACGGAAAGCGCCGCCTCCGGCATGTCGGCGGGCACGCATGGCTCCACCTACGGCGGCAACCCCTTGGCCTGCGCGGTCGGCATCCGGGTGATGGAAATCATTGCCGATGACGCCTTCCTCGCCGAGGTCGGCCGCAAGGGCGCGCTGTTCCGCCAACGGCTCGAAGGCCTCGTCGCCGCCCACCCGACGGTCTTCGAGGCGGTGCGCGGCGAGGGGCTGATGCTGGGCCTGCGCTGCAAGGCGCCGAACACCGAGGTCGTGAAGGCCGGCTACGCCGAACACGTGCTGACCGTCGGCGCCGCCGACAACGTCATCCGCCTCTTGCCCGCGCTGACCATCACCGACGCCGAGATTGTCGAGGCCATCACCCGCCTCGACCGCGCCGCCACCGCCCTTGAAGCCGCCTGATTTCTTACTGGCGAAAATATCCTCGGGGGTCCGGGGGCAGACAGCCCCCGGCGCCCTCCGCAAAGAGAACCGTTCCGAATGAACCACTTCCTCGACATCCATAAAACCGGCGCCACCGACCTGCGCGCCATGATCGACTCTGCCCGCGAGATGAAGGCGGCCCGCGACGGGCTGCCCAAGGGCACGCCCGATGCCAGCCAGCCGCTCGCCGGCCGCATGGTCGCGCTGATCTTCGAAAAGCCATCAACCCGGACCCGCATCTCGTTCGATGTCGGCGTGCGCCAGATGGGCGGCCAGACGATGGTGCTGTCGGGCGCCGATATGCAGCTGGGCCACGGCGAGACCATCGCCGACACCGCCCGGGTGCTGTCGCGCTATGTCGACCTGATCATGATCCGCACCTATGAAGAACAGACCCTGCTGGAAATGGCGGAATATGCCACCGTGCCGGTCATCAACGGCCTGACCAACCGCACCCACCCCTGCCAGATCATGGCCGACGTGATGACCTTTGAAGAACGTCGCGGCGCCATCGCGGGCCGCAAGATCGTCTGGTGCGGCGACGGCAACAACGTCTGCGCCTCGTGGCTGCATGCGGCGGGCCAGTTCGGGTTCGATTTCACCTTCTCCGGCCCGGAAACGCTGGACCCCGAGCCCAGTTTCATCGGCGCCGCCCGCAAGCAGGGCGCCCGCATCACGATCGAACGCGATCCCGCCCGCGCCGTCGAAGGCGCCGATGTCGTGGTCGCCGATACCTGGGTCTCGATGCACGACAGCCAGTCCTCGAAGGAACGCCGCCACAACCAGCTGCGGCCCTATCAGGTGAACGAGGCGCTGATGGCGCGCGCCAAGCCCGATGCTCTCTTCATGCACTGCCTGCCCGCGCACCGCGACGACGAGGTGACCAGCGCGGTCATGGACGGCCCGCATTCGGTCGTCTTCGACGAGGCGGAAAACCGGCTGCACGCACAGAAGGCCGTGATGCGCTGGTGTCTTGGCGTCTGACCCCCAGCTGGGGCTTGCAGCCGCCAAAGTTTGCGCCATGTTCTGCCCGGCACGGGCCGCGTGGCGCAACAGGCGCCCGCAGGCGCGCGGGCACAGGGAGACACCACCATGTACGACCATATCATTCCGGCCTTCACGCGTTCGCTGAAGGCACTTGACGCCATTCTCACCAAGGCCGAGGCGCATTGCGCCGCGAAAAAGATCGACCCCGCCGTGATGGTCTCGCTGCGGCTTTACCCCGACATGCTGCCGTTCACCCGGCAGGTGCTGATTGCCTGCGACCACGCCAAGGGCGCCTCGGCCCGGTTGGCGGCCGCTGAGGTGCCGAGCTTTCCGGACACCGAAACCACCTTTGCCGAGTTGCATGCCCGCATCGCCAAGACGCTCGACTTCATCTCGGGCTTCACGCCGGAAAGCTATGCCGGTGCGGCCGACCGCATGATCGCCATCAAGGTCGGCGGGCGCGAGATGGAGTTTCCGGCCGCCACCTATCTGGCCAGCTACGCGGTGCCGAACTTCTATTTCCACATGACGACCGCCTACGCGATCCTGCGCCACAACGGCGTCGAACTCGGCAAGACCGACTTCATCGGCGCCGCCTGACGCGAACCGGACGGGGGGCTGCTGCCATCGGTGGCGGCCCTTCCACCCCGGCGCCGGTGGCAACCAGCAGGTGCAACCCGACCGCCGCGAACACGATCAGGCCCCCCACCAGCGTGGCCCTGTCCGGCGTCTCGCCGAAGGCCAGGAACACCCAGACCGGCGCCAGCGGCGCGTCGAGCGCGCCGATCAGCGCCGTTTCGATCACCGGCAGCCGCCGGGCACCCAGCGTGAAGAACGCCAGCCCCAGCGCCGAGTTGACCAGCCCGAAGGCCGCCAGCAGCACCATATCGGTTGCGCCGGGCAGCGCCGTATCGGCAAACGGCAGGGCCGCCAGCGCGCTCAACCACGCCGACAGCGCCGCGGCGGGCAAGACGCCGATGCCGGGATGGCGGCGCGAGATCACCATCATCGCGGCCATGCAGGCGGTCATGCCGAACGCCAGCAGGTCGCCCGAAAGCCCGCCCTCCCGCCCCAGCCCGACCATCACCGTTACCCCCGCCAACGCCCCAAGGCTTGCCAGCAGCGCGGCGCGCCCCGGCGCCTCGGCCAGAAACATCCAGGCCAGTGCCGCGCCGACGAAGGGCACCGTGGCATAGATCACGGCGACATGGGCCACCGTGGTATGCCGCAACGAGGTGATGAAAAAGACCATGCCCAGCGCCGAAACGGCCGCAAAGATGACCCCCGGCCGCCCCATCGACGTCAGCGCCGCCGGCGTTCCCCGCCCTTCGCGCACGATGATCAGCGCCAGCAGCCCCAGCCCGCCGAACAGGCCGCGCCAGACCAGCAGGGTGGCGCTGTGCAGCGGGATCAGCCGGGTGAAGAACCCCGCCGTGCTCCACGCCACCGCCGATCCGGTGACCAGCGCAAGGCCCAGCCGGTAGTTGCGCACGGCTGCCGGGGTGATGGCGGCCCGACCCTTGTCCAACGCCATGGAACCCTCGCGCGTCCTGAATGTTCGCGCAATGTTCACCTCTTTTCGGCGCCCGTCAAGGCGTGGCGCGCGGTCGCGCCCTCAGTTGCCGCCGAGCAGTTTCAACAGGCCCTGCTTGGCGGCATCCTTCACGCTGGTGCCGCTGGTGCCGCTGCTGGTGCCGGTGGTGTCGGTCGACAGGCCAAGCGCCTTCGCAGCCTCGGCCTTGGCCTTGTCCTCCAGCTTCTTCTTCTGCGCGTCGATCTGCTGGCCGACGCCCGAGGTCATGTCCAGCCCGAACTTCGGCGCATCCCAGCCGCCCGAGATTTTCAGCGGCACCGAAATCCCGTTGGCACCCGCCACCCCCTGCAAGGCGACCGGGGTCACGGTATAGTCCATCGTGCGGCCGCCGATATCCACCGTGCCCTTGCCCGAAGCATCCACCAGCGGCGACTTGAAGGCCAGATCGCTGTTCGACAGCACGCCCGCCTTGACCGTGTAACTGCCGGTGATTGAATCGAAGATCGTCTTGGCCCCGGCGCCCATGTAATTCGCGTTCAGGTGCGTCAGCATCCCGGCAAGGTCGAACCCGTCCAGTTCGCCCTGACCGAAGGTGATTGATCCGCTGCCCGCCAGCGCATGCATCAGCGCATCCATCGAGCCCCCCGCCGCGTTCAGGGCGATCTTCGCCGTGCCGGTGCCGTGCAACCGGGTGTAGCCGGCGAAATCGGTCAGGATCGGTTGCAGCGCCACCTTGTTCACCGTGAGGTCCGACGACACCGCCAGCCCCTTGGCGCCGTCGACGACGATCTGCCCGCTGATGGTGCCCTGATAGGCCGCGACCTGCTTCAGGGCCACCGTCGCCTTGCCCGCCACCAGTTGCACCGCGACGTCGGTCTGCCCCAGCGTCACCGTGCCAAGGTCAAGCCCCGCCGCGCCCAGCGTCACGTCGGCATCGGCCAGCGACAGCGGGCTGGCGTCGATCGGGGCCTTCGACCAGCCCGCCGCCGACGTGCCGCCGCTGCCCGCCGCACCACCGCTGCCGCCAAGCGCCTTCAGGTCAAGCTTGCCCGCCGACAGGATCGCCGTCAGCTTCGGCCGCGCGCCCGCCGTGGTCACGCCCAGCTTGCCGGTCAGGGTGTTGCCATCCAGCGTCAGGGTCGCCTGATCCAGCGTCACGCTGCCATCCGCCCCAGCCACCAGCATGCCCTTGGCCGCGATCCGCTTGGCGCCAAGACCCTGCGGCAAGCCGGGGTCGGCCAGCCCGGCAGCGGCGAAGAGCGCGGACAGGTCGCCCAGATCGGCGTCGAGCGTGCCCTGCACCGCCAGCTTGCCCGTGTCCGCTGTGCCGGTGAACCCGACCGTCGAGCCGCCCGCCACCAGTTTCAGCGCGACCGGCGTCGGCTGCCCCAGCGTCACTGCGGCCAGCTTGTCCAGATGCAGCGTCACGCTGACCGGCTGGCGGTTGACCTGCGCCGCCGCCGTCAGGTCCAGTGGCCCGGCCGCGTCGGGCAGCTTCAGCGTGGCGTCGATCCCGTCCACCGTCTGGGTGGTTCCGGCCGCATCGTCGATCCAGGTGACCGCGCCGCCGGTGATCGTCGCGCGATCAATGCTCAGCGCGGGCAGGCCGCCGCCCTCGGTCGTCGTCGCGGGCGCCGCCGTGCCGGTGGCCGGGGCGCTGCCCGCCATCTCCCAGTTGCCGTGGCCGTCCTTGTCGCGCTCCAGCACGATCTTCGGCGCAATCAGGTCGACCCGCCCCACCTTCACCGCGCCCGACAACAGCGCGACGGGATCGACGCCCACTGTCAGCCCCTCGGCCGACAGCATCGGGCCCTGCTTCGACCAGGGCGCATTGGCGATCTGCACGCCGCCGGTGCGAATCCCCAACTCGGGCCAAAGCGTCGGATGGACCCCGCCCGAGATCACCATCTGCCGCCCGGTGGCCGCCTCGAACCGCGTCGCCGCAATCGCCGCGATCCGGTCGGCGGGAATCAACAGCAACGCCACGATCGCCAGCATCACGAGGACCACCAGCGTCACAATAATCCGAATGATCCAGCGCATCTGTCCCTCCCCGTGGCAATCGGGGAAAGTCTGCCCGCAAAACGTGACAGTCTCAACCGCCCGGCGCCCGTGCCGCAAGAATCCGCCGCTTGTGAAAAAGGAAAGGCCCCGCGCAGGCTTCTGCACGGGGCCTCAATTCATCCAGTTCCGGTGTCAGAACGTCCGGGTCCAGCCTACAGTCGCCGCGAACTGGTGCATCGACAGCTTCAGCGTGCTGGCGGGGTTCGGGCCGAACCCCGGAAGATACTCCTGTCCGGTCACGCTGGCCGTCGGCACATATTCGAGCGAGAAGTCGAGCGTGTCGTGCGCGTTCATCTTCCAGCTGCCGCCCGCGCTCAGGTGATTGCGGACCACGCCGGGCGCAAGGATGTTCAGCATCACCATGCTCGACTGCACCGGATTGGTCGAATAGGCGTAGCCGAACCGCCAGGTCATCGTCGGGCTAGACCTCCACGAGGCGCCCAGCTTGATCACGCCGACATCCTTCCAGCCGAAGCCGGGGCCGTTCACGCCACCCAATGGGTTCATCCCGTTCGGGAACGGGTTGGCGATCGACGGGATGCCGGAATACCAGATACGCTGATAGTCCAGCATCACGGTCACGTCCTTGGACGCGTCCCAGGCCACACCGATGGTCGCCGAGGCCGGAATGTCGAACGCGCCACCATCTGCGAAGAGACCGGCATATTTGGTAAACTTGGCCATCTTCATCTTGGTCTGTGCACTCAGGCCAAAGCGCAGCGTGCTGGTCAGATCAAGCTGAATACCTGCGCGCAGGCCACCGCCCAGAACCCACTGGCGACCGTTGCCGGTCAGGTGGGCCGGATCCATCGAGTAGGGTTTGAACGCGTCGAGGCCGTTGGCCTTGAAGCCCTGCGCCACAAGGGTCGGCGCGATACCGAAGGAGAAGCCGCCGATCTTTTGCGCATAGGTGACGGACATGAACAGCTGTTCCAGATCCACCCCGGCCGCACCGGCGCAATACACGCCCGCCACGCAGTTCGCGTTCGCCACCGCGGGATAGGTCGTGTCCATCCCGCCGTTGCCGTAGGCGGCAAAGTTCAGCCGGGCGCCGTTCGCCAGAACCTTGTTGTAGGCGAAGTTCGGCACCGGAAAGAGGTTCTTGTCGCTGTTCACGGTGCCCGACGGGATGAAGGCCGTACCCGTGGCGGTGAAGCCGCGATAAGGCGCGAACAGTTGCAGCCCCATCGACATCTGGTTGCCGACCGTCGCGACCCCGGCGGGGTTGATCGCGCTCGACATCGCATCTTCGCCATTCGCCACGCCGGCACCGGCCTGGCCACGCTGCACCGCGCTGTAGCCCAGCGCGAAATAGCCCGCGGTCGCAAACGCCTGAGTCGCAGCGAGTGTCGCTGCGATCGCGACCAGCCCGACCCGCGTCCGCGATTTGTAGAGTCCTGTCATCCGTCCCTCCCTGCTTTGTTGCTTGCCCCGATGCCGTCGCCATGCGGCACCGTCACCTTCCCCGCATCCCTCTTGCGGGCCCGACATCCGCAATGCTGACATGAAGCATGTAAAATCGGTAATGTTTTTTTGCTGCGTTGTAACGGCCGTAGACGAAACGTAACTTTACGGCCACCATCGGCCGCCATCAGCTGCCCCGCCGCCCCTTCCCAACCCACGCGGCTGGATTTATACCCGCGCGATGACCCAGAACCCGCCCAGCCTGCGCCCCGACCTTGTTCATGCCGCAATCCCCGATGACCGGCGCGATGGCCAGCCGACCATCGGTATGGTCTCGCTCGGTTGCCCCAAGGCGCTGGTGGACAGCGAACGCATCCTGACCCGGCTCAGGGCCGAGGGCTATGCCATCTCGGCTGACTACAAGTGCGCCGATGCGGTGATCGTGAACACCTGCGGGTTCCTCGATTCGGCCAAGGCCGAAAGCCTTGATGCGATCGGCGAGGCTTTGGCCGAAAATGGCCGGGTGATCGTCACCGGCTGTCTGGGCGCCGAGCCGGGCTATATCACCGGCGCGCATCCGAAGGTGCTGGCCGTGACCGGGCCGCAGCAATACGAACAGGTGCTGGACGCCGTGCACGCCGCCGTGCCACCGTCGCCCGATCCGTTCATCGACCTGATGCCGGCGACGGGGGTGAAGCTGACGCCGCGGCACTACAGCTATCTGAAGATTTCCGAGGGCTGCAACCACGCCTGCAAGTTCTGCATCATCCCCGACATGCGCGGCCGTCTGGTTTCCCGCCCCGCCCATGCCGTGCTGCGCGAGGCTGAAAAGCTGGTCGCGGCCGGGGTGCGCGAACTTCTGGTGATCAGCCAAGATACGTCGGCCTACGGCGTCGATATCCGCCATGCCGAGGCGAAGGGCCACCGCGCCCATATCACCGACCTCGCCCGCGATCTCGGCAGCCTCGGCGCATGGGTCCGGCTGCATTACGTCTATCCCTACCCGCATGTGCGCGACCTGATCCCGCTGATGGCCGAGGGGCTGGTGCTGCCCTACCTCGACATCCCGTTCCAGCACGCCCACCCCGACACGCTGCGCCGCATGGCCCGCCCGGCGGCGGCGGCGAGGACGCTGGACGAGATCGCGGCGTGGCGCGCAACCTGCCCCGAGATCACGTTGCGTTCCACCTTCATCGTCGGCTACCCCGGCGAGACCGAGGCGGAGTTCCAGACCCTGCTCGACTGGATGGACGAGGCGCAACTGGATCGCGTCGGCTGCTTCCAATACGAAAACGTCGCCGGTGCGCGGTCGAACGCGCTGCCCGACCATGTGCCGGACGAGGTGAAGCAGGACCGCTGGGACCGCTTCATGGCCAAGGCGCAGGCCATTTCCGAGGCGAAGCTGGCGGCGAAGGTCGGCCAGGTGCTGCAGGTGATCGTCGACGAGGTCGATGACGAAGGCGCCACCTGCCGCACCAAGGCCGACGCGCCCGAGATCGACGGGAATTTGTTCATCGACGAGGGGTTCGAGGGGCTGACGCCAGGCGATATCGTGACGGTCGAGGTGGACGAGGCGGGGGAGTATGATCTGTGGGGGACGAGGGTGTAAATGTTTAGCGTGAAGTTCCTTATGAACTTCGCGCTAGTGTTCGTCACCTGACGGATGATTCCCATTGTTGGTTTGGTGTGCGATAGTCTCGGCATGAGACGCGATGACCTCTGCCTTTACCTTGGCCCCGCTGAACGTGCGCAGCTTGAAGCTCTGCGGACCGATCGAAACA
>WGNF01000013.1 GCA_016124615.1 Paracoccaceae bacterium
GGGCTACGAGGCGGTGGGCCGCCTGATCCACCCGCAGCCGGTCACGAACCTCGGTTGGCTGACGCTGGCGGGCCTGATCGGCTTTGCCGGGAACGAGGCGGTGGCGCTGTTCCGCATCCGCGTCGGGCGCGAGATCAACTCGGCCGCGCTGATCGCCGATGGCTACCACGCCCGCACTGACGGCCTGACGAGCTTGGCCGTGGTGGTGGGTGCGGCGGGCGTCTGGCTCGGTTTCCCGCTAGCTGATCCGTTGATCGGGCTTGCGATCACGGCGGCGATCCTCGGCATCGTCTGGCAATCGGCGCGCTCGGTGCTGACGCGGATGCTGGACGGGGTGGAGCCGGGCCTGATCGACGAGATCGAGCATGCGGCCCAGCATGTGGCGGGGATCGAAGCCGTAACCGAGGCCCGCGCCCGTTGGCTTGGCCACAAGCTGCATGTCGAGGTGGCGATCGCGGTCGACGAGGGACTTCTGCTCACCGAGGCGCAGGAGATCGCCGGAGAACTCGAACATGAGCTCTTTCATCACATCCCGGCGCTTTCGGTGGCGCAGGTGCGGTTTGGGCCGTCCGGGGGCGGGCGCAGCCACGCCTGATGATGCTCGAAGGGCAGAGGGTTGCAACGCAAACCTTCGGAAAGGATGCGGCGCAACTGCCGCGCTGCGCTGGGTCGCGACTGGTGCGGGAATGCCATTGGATCGCGCGCGGGCCGCGTATGTACCCATAGATATCGATGCGAGTTCCGCGAGTCTCGACCGCCGACACCCGGCACCTTCGCTGTTCTGCGCCGGGTGAAGTCATGTATCCATTCCAGGACGTCAACTCACGGCACTGGAAAGGTAGCCGACCGCCTCACATGCCGCAAAATGCAAAAGGGCGCCAAAGCGTGACCCCGCACAGAATCAAAGCAACCAATTGAAAATTATTGCAAAATGGGGTCGTGATCGGAGCCGATCATGACCTGAGTTGGCGATGCATTTCGCCCACTCTATCAAAGGTATGTCTGGATATCTGAGGGGGCCACGCCTCGGCGACTATTCACACCAAGGATCTCCGAAATATCAACCCGCTGTCCGAAGTGCTCACCGACGAGCACTTCGGACAGCGGCTCCGGCGTCAGGGCACAGCATGGAAAGGCGCCAAAACCGCGGGCCCAAGCTGGGTAGAGGTAGAAGCTTGCACAAACTTAGTCTGTCCCCGGTCGATCGTTTGAGGCGCGGCCAAGGGAGCCTGGTTGATGCGCTCGGCGTAAGCGGCGAGAATGGCCCTCTCAACTTTGCGATACTCGCCGCCGAAATGGTGCCCACCTCTGGTTATGAAGATACTTGCGCCCAATTTTTCCAGCGCGGCGCAGGCGGCATTGTCAACCTCAAGGCCATTGACGCACTGGATTATTGATCCTGGCATTCGTGCGGCGGCGGGTAGGGTTGGGGTCGCGTCGCTACCGTGCGACCCTAGCCAGCCCGACACGGTAATCTGCCAATCCGCGTTGCTTGCCAGACCAAGGAGGCTGACCAAACGGACGTGATTGCGCTCTACCTGTGGCAACTCCAGGTAGGTTGCCGGCAGGACGTCCGCGCCGAAAGAATAACCGATAAGGATCACGTTGTTGACCGACCAACTTGCGCGGTACTTCCGGATCAGGGTCGCCAGATCCCTTGCCGTTTGCTGCGGCGTGCGCGGGGACCAGAAATATCGCAAAGAGTCGATTCCAACCACCGGCACACCATCGGCCTGCATCAGTTTTCCAATGGAAGAGTCGATATCGCGCCAGCCCCCATCGCCGGAGAGAATGATAGCGATCGCATCGTGTTTTGGAGCGGTGTTAAGGACTGTCACCGGCAGCGCGTCCTTCACGCTTTGGGCCGATTCGACTCTTCGCTCGATCATGGCTGTCATCGCGTCGGCCGTCGGCACAGTATCCCGAATGAGGGTTACATCGGACGAACCTTCTTGCAGCGACACAATCCGCTGGTGGATATCGCCTGCCACGTTTGGACTGAGCAATACCGAAATGGGATTGTGAATAGGCGCTCAACTGTGACCCCGAGGCAGCTCGAAGCTACCCGTTGAGACTGTTTACTAAATTCGGCTTTGGCCGGGGTCATGATCGGGGCCGATCATGACCCCGGCTGGTGATGGATTTTGGCCACTATATCAAGAGTTTGTGCAGGCGCCTGATGGGGGTCACGCTTCGGCGCCTATTCACAGATAGGAGCGGGGCATGCGAATCCTCCCTTGAGCAAGACATTGTTTTTGCTCAAAAGTCGCACTTCAATCTTGAATCCACCCCCTAGAGTTGAGGTAGTCGCATAACATATCTTATGGCTTAGCTGACCGGCCCAAACTTCCGGGTTTGTTCCCCCTCCCCGCCAGACTTGCGGGGCCTTTTACCACAAAAACGCGGCAAGTAGGCAGGGAAGGGGTGGTCTCATCCGCGTGTGAGACGCGGAGACGAGGCCAAGAATAGCAACGCTAACGCCTAATTGCAATGGGTATCCCCTCCGGCTGCGGCGGCCTGAGCGGATCAGCGCGGGGATGCGACCGGGCTGGCTGTTGCACCGCCGCAGACCAAGGGGAAACCCGATGAAATCCACCAAAGTCGGCGAAATGATGCGCTTGGAAGGCTTCGCGCCGGGATCGTTCTATTTCGAGGGTCGCACCTCGCTCAACGGCCTCTCATTCTTCACGGCCAACCGCTCTTCCTCGAAACAGTCCCATCTATTCCGCCGCTTCCTCGTCTCGTCAAAGGGGAGGGGAAAGGAAATCGGCTGGTTGCATGAGGCCGGTCTCGACGCGGACGGCAACCAGTTGCTGCACCTGATCCTGAACCCCGGCAGCGGGGCGGTGTTTCTGGTCGCGGTTGAGATACAGCCCAGCCTCTTCGCGCTGCACCGCGACCCGGCCGATCAGGAACACCTTGCGGCCTATGGCGAGGATGCGGCCTAGGGCGGGCGTCATGGCATCCGAAACCTACCGCAGACAACGGCATGTCGGGGCCGTTGTCGCCGGATCGGGCACCCGACACTCGACACGGCTTGTCTTGGAAATCCTCTGCCGCCTGTCCGAGTTCGACCGGCCCGAGGTGACCACCACCAAGCCGCAGCTGGTCGAAGAAAGCGGCCTCTATCGCGATACGGTCTATGCCGCCATTCGGGAATTGCGAGAGGCCGGGATCATCCTGCCGGTGCGCAACGCCAAGGGCGGCCGGGGCAACGCGGTGACCTACAGACTGCTGGCACGGGGGGCAGAGCTTACACCCTCGACCACCACCGCCGATCCGGCCCCGGCGGGCCTCTGGGACAGCGTGAGCCGGGGCTACAAGGCGGCGCAACCGGCGCTCTGGCGCGCATGGGTGGCAAAGCTGGCCTGTGCCTCGGACACCGGCGGGGCGCTCTCCCTAACCGCGCCCACCGCCTTCGCCGCCGAATACTGCCGCACCCATCTTGCGGCGCCGCTCCTCGAACTGGCGCGCGGCGCTGATCCCTCCATCCGGCGGATCGACTTCGCCGCAGCGAACTAGGAGCCACCATGAAACCGAAACAGAACAGCCGCACCCGACGCAGCGCCGAAGGGGCCTATCTGCGGCAATGGCGGATCGCCTGTGGGCTGACACAAATCGCCCTGGGCGAGCGGATCGGCCGCCCGCAATCGGCCATCAACAACTACGAATGCGGCCGCGCCATGCCGCCGCTGCCCGCGCTGGTGAAGCTGGCGGAGGTGCTTGGCTTCGATCCGTCCGACTATCTGGAAGAGCGGCACAAGGACTTGCTCGCGGCACTGGATTCGCAGGCCCACCGCGGCGTGGCCTGACCCACAGCGCGGCGCATCTGTCAAGCCCCCGGCGCCCCTGCCGGGGGGTTTTTTGTGCCCGATAAAGGGGGGTGAATTTCCAGCATGTGCAGAATAAAGGGGGGTGAATTTCCGTCTAAAGGGGGGTGAATTTCCGTCTAAAGGGGGGTGAATAAACCCCCCCCTACCTCTGTATCCTCAGATCCCTTAGGAAGCGGCGCCGCGCGCACCGGGCCTTGCGGCCCTGCGCGGCAACCCAAGGCACCCGGCCGGGGCGGCGGGTTGACCGGCGGCCGGGCTGGAAACAGGGCTGAGAATGACAGAAGGGCGAAGCGGCGGCGCGGGGCCGTGGCGCCGCCAGAACGGGGGCAGGGCTGGCAAGGCGGGGTTTCCGGCGGCCGATGCTCCGAAACCCCGGCATGGGGCTTCCACGGGCAAAAATCGGGGGTTCCCTGCAATGCGCGAAACCGGGGCTGGACCGATTCCGGGTAATGTGATGTGATAACATTACTCGAAACCCTTCCAAGGAACCCTCCCATGAAACGTCTGCTGACCTCCACCGCGTTGCCGCTGATCGCCTTCGCGCCCGAAGATGGAACCGGCGCCGGGGCGCCGCCGCGCACCGGCTTCGGCTTTCCCTTCGCACCGCCTGCCGCGCCGCCCGCTGGTCCGGCCGCGCCGGTGACCTCGGAACTGGTAGCGGCCGTCGAAGCCCTGAAAGCCAAGCTCGGCGTGATCAAATGGCCTGAGTTCGTGCCCGCGATCCGCGAGGTGAAGGCATGGGCCGAAGACGTGGTGAACCTGCTCGACCGGATCATCGTGGAGCTTGAGGCGAAATGAGCGAGGAGGCCAGAAAGGGCGGGCGGCCACCGGCGCCGCCGTTCGACTGGCGCGCGCCGCCGGGCACCACGGTTTGCATCGTCAAGTGCCCGGCCTGCGGCCTCTCCATAGCAATGCGACCGTCCGACAAAGGGCGGCTTTCGGGCATCTGCCCCCATGCCTACGGCGACCAGCTCGAACCCTGCAACAGCAAGGTCTTCTTCGGCGCCCCGAAGAGCCGCGACCTGACCGCCAAATGGCGCGCCGCCCATGATCCCCAAGACAAGGAACCCCCGACCGATGGCAAACGCTCGTTCCTCGGCTATTGACGAAACCTCGCATGACGACCGGCAGCCGCATGACGACGCGCCGCAGGTCGATTTCACGATGGCGCAGGTCGGGGCCGAAGAGGATAGCACCCGCGTCCAGCGCCTGCATCTTGAGGCCAGCGACGACGACGCGGCGCAGTTCGACGAAGAGGGCTCCGACCTCGGCGGCGACCGCATCGACCGCGCCACCTTCTGCGAAATGTTCTGCGACGGCTGGTCGGTGCCGGGCATGGTGCGGCCGATCTATGCGCCGCTGGCGCTGACCGCAGAGCGGCGCCCGGCCGGGATGACCACCGGCGGCGTGATCTTCGATTACATCGCGCCACGCTATCCGTGGCTGATCCCGCCGAAGTCGGCGCTCTCGGTCGAACTCTTCATCGCGCTGGCCTTCTGCAAGGGCCAGTTCGAGACGTTCCAGACGATCCGGGCGGAGGAAGCGGAGGCGCGGCGCCGGGCGCGTGAGGCAGCCTATGACGCGAGCTGATGCGGGGCGGGCGCAGGAGGGCGAACGCATCGGGGTGTGGGGCGCGTCCGGCTCGGGCAAATCCGCCTGGACGAAACGCCGCCTTGCGGGGCTCGGCCGGGTTGCGGTGTTCGATCCGCAGGACGAATACCGCCGCGACGGCTTCGCCCGCTTCGACCTCGCCTCGGTCGCCAAAATGGAACGCCATATCCTCGCCCATTGGCGCGATTTCCGGGTTTGCTTCGTGCCGCCCGCCGGGGCGGAACCCGACGCCCTGTCGGCGCTGGCGTGGTATCTGGTCGGGGTCCAGGACGCGGCGGCCGATCAGGGCAAGGCGTTCCCCAAGATCACGCTGGTTGCGGAGGAATTGAACCTCGCCTTTCCAACCCATGGCGCCAACAAGTGTCGCGGCTTTGCCGAAGTTTGTTCGCGCGGCCGGGCCCGCCACATCGAAGTCATCGGCGTCTCGCAGCGGGTGGCGGAGGTGGCGGGCAGATTCCGCGACAACCTGACCGAACATGTCGTCTTCCGGCAGGCGGACGAGGTGGGCGCCCGCCGCGCGGCGGCGAATGCCCGGCTTGACTGGCGCGCGGTCATGGACCTGCCACGGCTGGAATACTTCCATGCAAGCCCGGCCGGGACGGCGCGCAAAAAAGTTGAACTTTCTCGCAAATCCTTAACGTAAAACAAGGAACTCTTGCCTTGTTTTACAAGGAACAGGCCGGTTTTGCGGGCTTAAACTGTGCTGCTAGGGCTGGCCCATGAGCACAGATTTTGCCCGCCAAGTCCTGATCGCCGTGATTGCCGCCGTCATCGTTGAGCGGCTCACGGCGAAGGTTTCGGGCGCGTCTTCGACCCCCCCCCAACCTCAAGGAATTTGGGCCTGACCATGAAGAAACTCCCCATCGAACAAGTCCTCATCGTGTCGGCCGGTGTGCTGATCGCGGGTTACCTGCTGAACATGCTGCGCGGCAACAGCCTCGCCGACAGTTCGCGCAGCGGCTTCACGTCCTGATCCTTCCGCCTTCGGCCTGATCTTCCCCCCTCCAACGCAGGACGTGAGCCATGCAGATTTACACCAAAATGCCGACCCCCGGCAGCATCGGCGCGGGGCAGACGGCCTCCACCAAGCTGATCCTCGGCTACACCCACAACCGGATCGACATTCGCTGCAATGCGCAGATTGCGGCGGCGCCGAAGGATCTGGCGGCGGCCGACTGGACCACGGTCTTCGGCGACATTCGCATCATCGTCAATGGCCAGACCAAGATCGAAATCGCGGCCAAGGATGCGGTCGCGCGGGCGCAGTTCTTCGGCTACGTCCTGCAAAACGGCACCCTGCCGATTGACCTGACCATGCCGTTCCTGAAGCTGCCCGGCGATGCGCAGGTATCGGGCTACGGCACCACCGGCGTTGCGACGATGATCATCGAAATGGACATCAACGCGGGCCAGACGGTGAACAGCCTTGAGGTCTACAGCCTGCAAACCGGGCCGTCGAACTGGGGCCATCATCTGGAAATCCAGCGGTTCTCGCAGAATATCGGCGTGGTCGGCAAGGTGGAGATCGCCGACTTGCCCAAGACGGCGGGTTTGGTGATGACCGCGTTCCACTTCACTACCGCAAACATTTCCGCGATGGACGTGCTCTCCAACCAGTTGCCGCTGTTGCAAACCGACGCCTCGACGCGGGCCAATGCGCTGATGTGCGCAGGTCGGATCGCACAGGCGGGCTATACCTCGTGGGATTTCCTCGACCGCAACATGGTTGCGGATTCGGTGGCGATGCAGGTGCAGGATTTCCGTGTCCGGCCGACCTTCACGGCCGCCGGGAACTTCTACCTGATTACCGAAGGTATCGCGTCGTTCTGACACATCGGGGGGGCACCGCCCCCCCCGGTCCCTTGGGGCTGCGGCCCCTGACCTTTGAGGGGTTCCCATGACGCTTTCCTTTGGCCTTCCGACCACCATCGACATGAACGGCACGCTGTCGCCAAGCGGATCGGCCCCGCTTCTTGGCTTCGGCACCGGCACCTCGACGCCAAGCGGCGATCCGAGTTTCTGGACCTCGCTTAATGGCCTCTTCAGTCTCGGCTCACCGGCGCCGGTCAATCAAGGCGCGCTGGCCTTGTCTGGCCCGCTCGGCGGCGCGGCGCAATATGCCACGCCCGCCTCAGTCGCCGGGGCGCAGGCGGCACAGAACGCCTCGCAACAGTCGAGCGGCTCCACCTCGTTCCTCTACAGCCTCGGTGCGCTCGCCACCTCGATCCTCGCCCCGGCGCAACAGAACACGCCTTCGACCCCGACCACCGGCACCATCCCGGCCAGCTATTACACCACGCCCGCCGCCAGCACTGGCGGAATCAACATCATGGAACTGGTGCTGATCGCCGCCGTTGCCTTCGGCGTCTATGAGATGGCGAAACGCTGATGACGCTGCCTCCGCTCTCGTTGCAACTGTCCTCCGGCCCGGCGATTTCCGGCGGCAACCCGACCACCGGCCCGGCCTCGGATGGAACCTTCGCGCCGGTCTTCGGCGGCGCGCAGGGTGTCACCCAAAGCCTGATTTCCATGCTGCCCGTTCTGGGCGCGCTGGCGGTCGGGGCTTGGGTGGTGCTGCACCACGGGAGGCACTGATGGGCCTCTTTGGCGGCGGTAACTCGTCCACCCTGCAAACCTCGAACACCACCAACAGCGACCAGCGCCAAGCGGTGCAGGGCGGGCAGGCGAACAACGCAGGCGGCGGCGCGGTGGCGACCGATGGCGGCATTGCGGTCACCACGAACGGCAATGTGAAGCTGATCGAAACGCCGGGCGCCGCCTTCGATCTGGCGCAACAGAGCCTGACGACACTGGCGCAGGCGCTGAACACGACGCAGGCCAATTCGGCGGCGGTGCTGGCGCAGACGCAGACGGCGGCGCAGGGCGCCACCTCGTCTCTCTCCACCAAGCTCATTCAATTCGGCATCCCGGCGGTGGTGCTGATCTATTGGTTGAAAGGCTCGAAATGACCACCACGACGCAAGCGACGGTGCTGAGCCAAGCGCAACAGTTCCTCAACGCGGCGGCGCAGGCGGCGGGTATGGACCTGCCGTTCCCGACCACGACGCAGGTGGACAGCTATGCGCCGCTGCCCGACAGCCTGCCGCCCGCCTCGCAACCGGCCTCGCAAAACAACATCGTGCTGATGGTGTTGGCGGCGCTCCTGATCGGGAAATATGTGCTGTGAGCAACCAAGTCTCCTATGCCGAACGGTCATTTACGCTGGCGGCAGGCTCGACCCTGAAATACCCCCGGCAAGCGACCTTCATCGACTGCCTGGCATCCTCTGCCGCGTTCAAGATCAAGCTCGACAACAGCCCGGAAAGCGACTTCAACGCCGGGCTGCAATTCGAGCCCATCGGCGGGTTTCAGGATGTGGAAATCCGCAACCCGAACGCGGTGCCGATCACCCTGACGCTCGGCTTCGGCATCGGCAACATGCGCGACAACCGCGTCACCCTGAACGCCGGGCAAACCCTGCCGGTGCGGCAGGGCTCGCCGGACGTGTTCAACACCCTGCATTATATCTCAGTGCCGGTGTCAAGCGCGATCCTTTTGCGCGCCGCAAATCCGCTGCGGGCCGATATTACCATCTGGGCCGCTGATGGGAATGCGGGACTGCTCTACATTACCTCGGGTGCCGCGCTCGACCAGAACTATGGGATCATCCTCAACCCCGGTCAGTCGCTCACACTCACCAATGCGGCCGACATTTATGCCTTCAACGCCTCTCCGACCAATACGGCAGCCTGCCGGGTCTTCGAAAATGCGTGGTCGGCATGACGATCCTTAATCCCCCGCCATTGACCTCGGTAAAGGTTGGCGCCCTGATCGCCGGGATCGCAGCCTATTCAGTCGGCGCCCATGCCCATCTGATCCTGACCACGCCCAACGTGCCGCTGGCGGCGGGGCAGGTGGTAGCCGGGTCCGGCCTGCATTCGGTCGGCATGTATGGCACCCCGGCCAGCAACACCGGCGCCGGGTCTTCGGCGGGCACGGTTGCCATGTCGGGAACGTGGCGGGCGCTGCATGACGTTCTGGGCGTTACCGGCGTCTACGCCCCGGCCGCCATCTTCGTGAGGATCGCATGACCGACCAGACCGACGCCCCGGCGCCTGCCTTTCCGGCCTTCCGCGCCCCGGCCTATGCCGACGCGGGCGGCGCGCGGATCAATCTCGAAATTGAGCACCCCGTCTTCGGCTGGATACCGTTCACCCTCGATCCGGCCGACACCGGCGCCGACTTCGACACCGCCGCGATGGCGGCGGCGGTCACGGCGGCGGGGGGGATTGCCGCCTATGTCGCGCCTCCGCCCCCGGCCGCGCCATGAGCGATGCGCGCGCCATCGGTGCGGTGCTGCTGATGGGTGGCGCCGGGGTGCTGGGTCTTCTCTGGTGGCGCCAGCGCCGCCGCCTTGGCCTGCCGATGACCGCGCCCTCTACGGCCGTGGATTTCATCGGGCAGGCCAAGGCGGCCGCGCTGGCGCCACCGGTGGCGGCCCCGGCGGCCGCCTCGAACCCGCTTGCCAGCCTGTTGCCGACGCTGGTCGCTGGCCTCGGGACGCTCTTCGGCGCGGTCACCGGCGCCGCGGCGAGTGGCGCCACCTCGACCAGCCCGGCCGCCCCGGCATCGGGCGCAACCGCCGATCCCTTCGGCCTCTCGCTAGGAACCCTCATGTCGCAACCTTCCGCCAACAGTGCGCAACCGACCAACATCGGCTTGCAGCTTAAATCCGACCTGATGACGACTTTCGGGCTGACCTCGGCGCAGGCGGCAGGCGTGGTCGGCAACCTCTCCTATGAGAGCGGTGGCTTCAACACCTTGCAGGAGGTTTCGCCGCTGAGCGGGCAGGGCGGCTATGGCTATGCACAATGGACCGGCTCCCGGCGCACCGCCTTCCTTGCCTACTGCGCCGCCAACAATCTGGCGCCAAGCTCCTACGCCGCTAATTGGGGCTTCCTGAGCCAAGAACTTCAGACCACCCAAGCCTATGTGCTGCCCAAGCTGCAAGCGCAGACCACGGCAGATGGGGCAACCACGGTGTTCGAAGACTATTACGAACGGCCGGCCGCCCCTGCCGCCAGCCTGTCGGCGCGGGTCAACATCGCCAATCAATACGCGGGGGCCTGACATGCCGCTGCTCGTTGAAATCGTGCCCTATGTGTTCTGGGGCGGCATGGGCCTTCTCGGCCTGAACGCGATCAAATCGACCGATCAGGCGGTGACCGACGCAGGCACCGCGGCGACCAAGGCGCAGGGCTTGGGCAAGCTCGCACTGATCGGCGGCGGCCTCTATGTCGCCTACCGGGTGATGCAAAAGCGGGGGCTGGCGAAGTGAGCATAAGCCCGACTGACATCCTCACCGCAATCGGGACGCTGGCGAATATCGGCCTCCTCAGTGGCATTTTCCTGAAGCTCGGCGGCTTCGGGCAAAGCATTGTCGACATTCTCCGCCGATTGGAAAAGATCGAACAGAAACAGGAGGAAACCCACCAATGTTCGCCAAGATGATCTTCTCTGCCCTGATGACGCAATCTGTGTTCATCGCTGTCGTTCGCCATTGCCTGACCGCCTTCGGCGCGGTGCTGGTGACCAATTACGGCTGGTCCAACGATACCTGGACGACTGTCACCGGGGTCGCAATGACCTTGGCCGGTCTCGGCTGGTCGGCGATGAACAAACAGCTGAACCCCGGCGCCGCTGCTGCCCCCGTGCCTCCCTCGGGGGGCTGACCGCAGGCGATCCGGCCGCGCGGGGTCTCCTTTCCCCCGCGCTGACCCTCCCCGGACCCAAGCCGGGGGGGGTTTTTCGTTGCCTTGGCCCGCCTTGCGCTTCTATCCTCGCCGCGCAATCTGGGGGAAGATATGAAAATCGCCAATATCGCTTTGATTTCCGTTGCCTGCGCCGCGATCCTGTCGGGATGCTCGACGCAAACCGCGCCTGTGCCAGACCCGAACTACGTCTCGCCCGCGACCTATGACGGCTACAACTGTCGCCAGATCAAGGCGGAACAGGCGCTGGTTGGCTCGAAAATCGCACAAGCCTCGCAGTCCGGCGCGCAGAACCAAATCCTCAACACGGCGCTTCAAGCCTTCGCGATTTCCAACGGCTATGGCTGGCAACAGGATCAGTCCGACAATGGCCTGACCCGGCTGCGGAACGAGCAAGATGTGCTGGACGAGACGGCGATCAAGCATCAGTGCATCAGCTGACCGTCACGGCGGGGTGCGGTAGGCCGCCGTCACGATCCGGCTCACGGTGCGGCTGCTGATCCCGATCCGGGCGCCAATGGCGCCATTGGTATGCCCGAGGGCGGCGAGCCGGATCACCTCGCGATCGCGCAGCGCCCGCGCGCCCTTCGACTGCCCCCGGCGGGCGGCATCGCGCCAATAGGCCACCGTTGCCTCAGGCGAGCCATGCCGCCGCGCCACGCGGGCCACCGCCAGACCGGGGGCGATGCCGCTGCGTTCCAGCGCCAGCGCCTCGACCCCGGCAGCGCGCAGATCCCGAAACAGGGTCGCAAGGCCACTGGCGCGGCGTCCCTCGTCCTCGGCGGCATGAACCTTGCGGCGTAACAGGGCGGTGACGCGCTCCAGATCGCTGAGCGTCCGGCGCAGGATGAAATCGGCACCTTTGGCTGGGTCTTGGTCGGACGATTCGGGGATAGACATGCTGGACATTCCTCTCTGTGACACTTCGGCCGAGGGGTTAGGCAAAATAGCTGTTGATTTTGTGTCATCATTGCGGCAAAACGGACGGACCACAGAAACGCATAACATATCTTATGTAATATATGGTGGCGATGTTACACTTGACATACCTAGCCGCAAAGCCTAGATTGAGGCCATAGGAGATACCGCCATGGCCCGTTCCGTTCTCAACGCCCCGCAGTTCCAGACCGAAGCGCAAGCTTTCGAATACGTCGAAACGCGGCTTTGGCCGAACGGCCCGGTATGCCCGCATTGCGGTGAGGCTGATCGCGTCGGGCGCCTCAACGGAAAGACCACCCGCCTTGGTCTGTGCAAGTGCTACGCCTGCAAGAAACACTTCACCGTGCGCGTCGGAACCATATTTGAAAGCAGCCACCTTCCGCTGCATCTTTGGCTGCAAGTGATCCACCTGTTTTGCACCAGCAAGAAAGGCATTAGCACCCGTCAAATTCAGCGGATGCTTGAATGCAGCATGAAGACCGCGTGGTTCCTTGGGCATCGTATCCGTGAAGCGATGGCGTCGAATGATCTTGGCCCGCTTGGCGGCGCTGGCGTCTCGGTTGAGGTTGATGAAACCTATATCACCAAATCGCCGAAGACCCGTCGCCAACCGGGCGAACGCACCAGCACCCAAATCCTGAGCCTTATCGAGCGTGGCGGCAAGCAACGGTCTGTGTTCCTTGACCATCGCACTATCCGCAATGCACTGCATGAGCATCTGGACAAGGAAAGCCGCCTGCTGACTGATGGGCATACCGCCTACGTGAAGTTCATGCCCTTGGGACAACACGAAAGCGTTGACCACTCCAAGCGCGAATACGTTCGGGGCGATGTTCACGTTAACACCCTTGAAGGCTTCTTTTCGGTGTTCAAGCGCGGACTGATTGGAGTTTACCAGCACATGGACAAGAAGCACCTGCAACGCTATCTGGCGGAATTTGACTTCCGCCAAAACACTCGCGAGAAGCTTGGCATCAACGACACCATGCGCGCAGATATCGCGCTGCAAGGCGTCGTCGGCAAGCGCCTGACCTATCAAACGGCTCGTGTCTGAGAGGAAGCATGGAAAAGAAAGCGCGGCCCAAGGAAGGGTTAAAGGGAAAACATAAGCTAACTGATGAAGAACGCCTCGCGCGCTTTCAAGAGACAGCGCGCGAGGTAGAAGCATCGGAAAGTGAAGAGTCTTTTGATGAGGCGTTTACGGCGATAGCGCACGGAACCAAATAGCTATAATCAACGAAGGCAAATTTAACCAAACCTATACCGGCTAAGATCGCAAACTAGGAACGGAAGAGATCACCACACCTCCAAGCTCAGCCTAAGCAACAATATTCGACGCGAAGTTGGGGCCGCGTAGATAGCCGGATCAATCATTTTTTTATATTCTCCAATAAATTTGCAATCAGTTAGAGACCTTCTTGCAATAAATGCGCAGTGATCTGCCATTTGCATGATTGGGGAACTTCTCTTGACAGAAAAGTTTATTGAATCGACTATTGATCTCGTCATAAACACATTCGTGTTTTCGTGCGTATATCCGCGTCCATCTGTTTGCGGAGACGCATGGAATAACTGAAGTGCCTTTTTGACGACCGGAGTGTCCTCAGCGGTCACCATCGCTATCTGACCGGTGCAATGCTCTTCCATCCACCAATCGACATCTTGCATTGCCAGATTAAACGCAATGGCGTGAGAGATAGACATTTTCGCCGCATCGGATGTCCCGTCACGGAACGCAATCTTCCCCTTATCCAGAATCCCAATGCAAATTGGAATCGCTAGCAGATCAGGGGCTTGCGCAAGTTGCCTAAATATACGCATTCTTTCTTGCAGCGAAAAGGTCTCTCTTGGGAAGAGCCCGCATCCGTGCCATACGTCTTTTGCATGGAATATAAAATGCCCGTCTCTTTCGTGAGAATAGTTGTCAAATATACCCTCGGCTAGTACGTCATAATAATTCACTATATCGTGCCAGTGGCGATCAGGGTTTGTGATTGCAGCGGCAACTACCAAGTACGGCTCAACGCCGTTCTGGGAAATGCCTGCTTCATCTAGATAGACGTGGCGCACAATCCCTCCGGATGGAAGCGGGCCGCCTCCGAGCGACCGACCGCGAACGAATCTTTCGATATCACTCATAGCCTATTCCCCCACACAACCGAAGGGATGGCGCCATGCCGCTGCTTGCGTCTGGTATGTAAAGTGTAACGTCGCCTATATGGTTGCGGTGCGCCGCCGTCCTTCGCCCTCCGCCAATGCGGAACCTAGGCGCGTCAGCTTCGGGTCCGCTGCGTTACGGCAACAAAAATGGGGCCGACCCGAAGATCGGCCCCAGGTTCACGCTCGGGTCAAGGAGGCTAGAGGCGCCTCCCAGGGGCAGCTGGGGGCCTGACCCGAGCGTGAAGGAGAGCCGAGAAAGCAGTGACACCGGCAGGCTCTCCGAAACGGCGGGGCCGATCCGTGGACCGGCCCCGGTCATACGCCCGGCGGTGGCTCTGCGCCTCCCCACCCAACGGGAGGCAAAGCGCCGGACGCATGTATTTCAGACGGCGGCAGGACCGCGCGGCAATCAGCCGCCGGTGGCACCACCAAGGGCGCCCGTCACCGTGCTCAGCGCGCCGGAGAGGTCGAGCAGGCCACCGGTGCCGCCCGTCGCACCGCCGAGAAGGCCGGTCACGGTATCGGTCACGCCCGACAGGCCGCCGGTGCCACCGGTCGCGCCGCCAAGAAGGCCCGTCACCGTACCGGTCACACCCGACAGGCCACCGGTCGCGCCCCCGGTGCCGCCGGTCAGCCCGCCGACCGTGTCGGTCACCGTGCTCAGCGCGCTCGAGAGGTCAAGCAGACCGCCGGTGCCGCCCCCGGTCGCCCCACCAAGAAGGCCGGTCACACCCGACAGGCCACCGGTGCCGCCGGTTGCGCCGCCAAGAAGGCCCGTCACCGTGCCGGTCACGCCAGACAGACCGCCAGTGCCGCCGGTTGCACCGCCGAGGAGGCCCGTCACCGTGCCGGTCACACCCGACAGGCCGCCGGTGCTGCCACCGGTCACACCACCGAGAAGGCCGGTCACGCCCGACAAGCCGCCCGCAGCGCCATTCGGCGACACGTTCACATTCGCCTGCGCCAGGTTGCCGAGGCCGAGTTGACCCGAGTTACCCGATGCGACCGACGCAGTGGCGGTGGCGGTCGAGTTCAAGGCATTCACGCTGGCGTTGACGGGGCCGGAGCCATCGGTGTTGCCCAGGTTCGCGTTGACGTGGGCGACGTTGCCCGCAGTGCCTGCAGCACCGCCAACGTTGACACCGACCGACGTGCCACCCGCGCTGTTGCTGCCGAGCGACACCGAAGCGACACCAAGATCCAGCGTGCCTGCCTGCGCAGGCACCGACACCGCTGCGGCGCACATGGCCAGAGCCGACACGAGGCCAAGTTTCTGAAGCGTCATCGTTCTCTCCCTAATCCTTTGGAGTAGCCCGCTCGGAAACCCCGGCGCGGGCGCCGCCACCGAAGCGACTTGCCGCACAATTCTCCCCTTCCATTGTCCAAAAAGATATTCGACCAACGGCAATCTGTCCGAAAGTACGAGGCCATCGAAGGCAGACGAGAATCGCATCTTCGGTCAAATGTGCGAGATTTTAACGGTTAGGCCCGGGCCGTGGCCCGTTGCCGTTCGCTCGCCGTCCGGGTGCAGGCTTTGTCCGCCCGTTCGCGGTGTTCGGCGAATCCTGCGAGAGAGAAATGGCAGGTGTTGTCGACATGGCGACGCGGCACGGCCGTTTGAACGCCGACGCAATTGCCGTTGAAAAGCTGCGAAAGGTTTGTCAGCTCGACTCCGTCAAGAAGATCCAACCCCTGAAAACAAAGAAGCCGGCACAAGGCCGGCTTCCAGTCGATTGGGGGAGAATGGCGCGCAGGTTAGCCCTGGCTGTTGTTGAGAAGCATGTCGTATTTCGGCCCGTCGATCGGAACCTGGACCGCGCCGCCAAGAACGCGGAAGGGCACGTTCTTCATCAGCACGCAGTAGAACTTGGCCGACATGACGTTGGTCGGTGTCTTGAACCGGATCATGTCAAGCTGACCCTTGTCGTCCACGGCCGCGGCCTGCACAGTGCCTTTCGGCTCGCCCTGGCTGTCGAGCACGGTGTAGCCGTTATAGGCCACGCTGTTGCCCGAGTGGTCGTCGCAGGCCAAAGCGCCCGCTGGCGGAACCGGAACCGGGTAGGAGGTGGTCGGATCCACCATCGTGCCCGAGGTGTAGCCGCCCGACGAGCTTCCGCTCGACGTGCCGCTGCTCGTGCCCGACGAGGTGCCCGAAGACGTCCCGGAGGAAGTTCCGCTGCTGGTTCCGGAGGATGTGCCGGAACTCGTCCCCGAGGAAGTGCCCGAAGACGTGCCGCTGCTGGTCCCCGACGAGGTACCAGAAGACGTGCCCGACGAGGTGCCGCTGCTGGTTCCCGACGAGGTTCCGCTCGACGTCGCGCCCGGGCCAACGCTGACGCTGGCCAAGCCACCACTGGTGCCAACGCCGACGCCGACGCTGGTGCCGCTGCTGGTCCCACTGGTCCCGCCCACCGACACGCCAACCCCGGCCACGCCGGTGCTGGAGCCGACAGCGTCGCCGTTACCGACGGACACGCCCGCCGAAACGCCATTGCTGCCGCCGATGTTCGCGCCAACGTTCAGACCGCCGTTGCTGCCGCCGCCGATCGAAACGCTGCCGAGGCCGCCAAGGCCCAGGGTCGCCGCATGGGCCATCAACCCATCCGCCGTCCATTTGCCGCCAAACACCACCGCAAGCACTGCAGCACTGATAGCAGCCTTCTTCATGGTTGAGAATTTTCTCATAATGTCTAACCTGTTTTGAGCATCTGCCGCCAAATTCGCCCGCCATAATGCCGGTGAGTGTGCCAGCGGACCCGTTTCCCTTTGCTGCACATACTGCGCAAACGCGTCGGGGTTTCCCTAAACCTAGCCCGATGCCGAGCGTTGGCTTACCCAACACATCCTCACTGCGCTCGTATAAGGCCTTAAAAAATCCGTCTAGCGTCGGACTCATACTAAAGGACGATACGAAATTGCTTTCGAAACAGCGCGTCACGGGTCAACATGTAAAAATGGGAGGCGGCGCCCGATGAGGCCTACGGCGCAATACTTCTGCGCCTCCGACTCAGGTGGGGGAACGTCTACGTGGGACAGGAGGACGAATATGCGAGTCCATTGCGACTTGAGGTCAGGAAATAGCAGACAAATGTCTGGCGTGTTGGCCGGTCCATTTCGGTTATTCTGCGCCATTTCGGCGATTGGATTGGCCGTGGGGGCGCAAAGTGCCGGTGCGCTGAGCGTTTCACTTGGCGGTGTCTCGGTTTCGGTCGGCGGTTCATCCGGTGGCGGGCTCGGCGTCGGGGCCTCGGTCGGAGGCAGCAACGGCGTCAATGCGAACGTCGGGGTTGGCGGATCGACCGGCCTTGGCGTCAACGCCTCGGTGGGTGGCGCGACGGGCGTCAACGCTGGCGTTTCGGCCGCCCAGGGCACCGGACTGGGGGTCAACGCCTCGGTCGGCGGCGCCACCGGGTTGAATGTCAACGTCGGTGTCGCACAGACCGGCATCACCGCATCGGTCAGCGGCGGGTCGAGCAGCGGCACATCGAGTGGCGGCAGCTCGTCATCCTCGGGAACGACGCCGTCCACCGTGACCTACACGATGCCGGACCCGGGTGAGGTACAGGCCGCGCGCCATCAGATCTGCGGCATCACCGGAAACAGCGAAGCCTACAACGGGCAGGTGCTGTTCGGCAGCGGCGGCCGACCGATCGGCGTCATCCACGCCGCCTGGATCGGACCAGACCTTATGGTGGGAAAGCTGGCTTTCGCCACTCTGGCCAGTTTCGTCAAACCCATGCAGTGCGTTACAATCACGGTCAAGGACATTGAAGTGGGCCGGAATGGTATCCGCTTGCCGATTCCTGCCGATGAGATGCGCGGGATGATTCCGCCGCTCGCCGGTCACTGACAACCGCGGGATTTAGACAGAAGTCATTCAGGAAGGGTGAGGCCATGAAAGGGACGAGCAGGTTTTCCGCCGAACATCTTGTTCTTCTTGCCGGCGTGGGGGTGGTGGCCCTGCCAGCCCTGACGCTGCTGGTGCCGCAAGGATGGCCGCCAGCGCCGCAGGCGCAGGTGACGGCCCCGATGGCTGTGGCGCCGCCCAAGGTGGCTTCGCAAGCCCCGCAACCCGTGACGTTGCCACAGTTCGATGTGGCCAAGGTGGTGATGAACGCCCTCAGCATCCCGATGTCGCTGGGGGCAACGCCCGCCGCAGCGATGACGGTGCAGCAGCCTGCCGCCACGGCAGCGGCCGGGGCCACCGCCACGCCGCCGCAGATCGCCGAGGATGCCCCGCCACCTGTGCCGGATGCGCCGCCGATGCTGCGGCGCACCGTGCACCTGCGGGTCAGCCCCCCTGCCCCGGCGATGGCCGTGCCGCTGGGACCGGACGACATCGACCTGCGCATGGCGGTGCTTCAGGAACCCCTGGCGCCTACGCTGCCGATGCAGGGCGATACGGCCGACATGTCGCAACCGCCAGGCGATCCCACCGCCCCGCTGGACCTGCGCGAGGCCCTGACCTCGCCCACGGTGCTGCCCGCGATGGCCAGCCCCCTGCCCTCTCCGGCGATGGCCGATCTCGGGCCTGGCGAGGATGCGATGATCGACCTCCGCTCGGCCGTGCTGGGTGATTTGGGGGGTTGGCTTTCCGGATCGCGCGGCACGATCTCGAATGTCACGACGTTGCTGGCTTCGGAAAATACTGCCCCGGATCGGCAACAGCCAGACAGCGCGCCGCTGATCAATCTGGCCTCGGCGCTGACGAAACGGATCACCTATTAGGATCGGTTGAAAGACCGGACACCTTCCGGCTTCCGCCCCACATTTGGGTGGAGGCCGCGATGGTGAGTGTCGCCAGAGTTTCCCCTGAACCGACGCAGGCGCCTATTGTTCCGATAAAGCCGCGATCAGATCCTCGATGACCGAGGCCACCAATTGCTGGCGGCTATTCAGGCCAGACTTGCGAAAGATCGACGTCAGATGCGACTTCACCGTCGATTCCGTCGATTTGCGCAACGAGGCGACTTCGGAATTGCTGAATCCCTTGATCACCAGCAGCGCTATCTGCCGTTCGGTCGGCGTCAGGGCCCAGGCATCGAATTGGCCATCGATATGAGTCTGGAACTGGCCCGCCGCCGCTTCGATCTGGCCCTCGATCTTGCGCATGCGCTTGAAGGACAAGGCCAGAATGGCAACGCTGCAAAGCACGCCGGACAGCAGGCCGAAGCTGGCCAGAATTTGCAGGATCTCCTGCACTTCCCAAGGGATAAAGGGAACCCGGATCAGGAAGACATCGGCCAGAAGGTTGAAGATGAAGAACAGGCTGCTGGCGACCTGAATGATCAGGACCAGAACCAGAACGACGAGGAATGGCCACCGGAGACCGAGCGCACGCATGATCTAACAGGCCCCGCCTATTGGCCCGGGCCTTTGGCCGCAGGCGGTTCGACTGGCAACAGGGGCACGAACGTCTGATCCTGCGGCGGAACATTCGGCATCGGGTGAAACTCTGTCACCACCGCATCACGCAGGATTTCGCCCGAAGACGGGCTCACGACGATTTCGCGCAAATAGTCACTGTCCTGTGCCCGGATTCGCACCCGATTCAATAGGGTCTTGTTGATACTGACGATCGTATAGCCCTGCGCCTGCAATGCCCTAATCACGGGCAAGGCGCGTTCCACCGTTGGGTCAGATAGAATGGACGGGTCGACCTTGGCCAAAACCTGAGCCTGGACACAAGACACCGAAAGGCATACGGCAACAATGGCCGCCGCACCGCGAATACGGATGTCTCCTGATTGCAAGCTTTTCTTCCTGTGCCTTAGCCCATCGCTCAGTTTAAACTGAGCCGTCGCTTCTGTCTTTACGAAACGTGCAGTTGCCGCGCATTATTTTCGACCGAGGCGCGCAGGGCAAGGGCCACGTTGGCACGACCAGCCGGAAGCCGCAGCGACGCATCCGCAATCACGAAACGCTCGTGGCTGTAGTCGTTGCGCTTAAAATCGCGCGACGCGATCACGATGGCCACGCCGGGGTGCATCCGCCGGAACGCGGTGAGGACGTCCACCGCCTCGTCGACGCTCTGCATCTCGTCGATATCGACCAGGCACACGGTCGGCGCCAGCTTTTCGCGCCCCGCGCGGTTCAACCCGCGCCGCACGTTGTCGTCAAGCGTCACGCTGCGGGCGGTGCCTTCCAGAATGGCGGCGGCGCTCAGCAGGCTGCGGCTGCGATCGCCCAGCACATAGACTTCATGGCCGGTCAGTTCGGTCATATCATAGTCATCGTCCAGGATGGCGGGGCGCGCCATGCCCTCATCATGCGCGCCGACACCCACGGCACCACGAAGCAGGTCGAACGCACGTGAGAAGACGGACGGCCGCAGGGTGTGGCCGATGTCCATGGAGTTATCGCTGATGCTCATTTTCAGTTCCCAACTTGTCTGGCCCCACACCACATCCGACAGTTTCCGCCTTTTCTTCTGCCTTTCCATTGGACTGCCGGATGAACTTTCGCGCCCGGCACCAAGGGACGAGCGGGCATTTTGCTGGACATCGGTGGGAAAAATCACCGTCTCATACGAAAGGAGGATGTGGTCCGACCTGCACAAATGCTCCGTAGGAGCAGTCGCACGCCGCCTGCCGATAGGGCCTGCGGCCCAAGACCTCTCAACGCAGTGATCGATCCATATGTCGCGAACTCTCCAGCGCAGCCCCGCCCCCCGACTCGGACGCCCCCCAAGATACGGAAGCGCCCTGCGCAAATGGGCCCGACGCGCCAACGGCCCCGACCGACTCACCGGCGCCATCGGCCTGATCGTCTTCCTTCTGGCCTTCGTATTCTGGCCGAAAGGCATCGTCGCGCGGTCGGATGGCGAACTGGTCCTGTTTCTTGCCCTCGTCACTCTGCCGATGATCCTGTTCGAAATTGCTGTCGCCCGCGCCTGGGCGCAATCCGACGCAGGTCTGGATTTCACCCTGTCGGGACTGATGGACCGGCTTGATCTTCGGGTGCTGGCCGAAAAGACGACGGGGGTCCTGGCGACGGTTGCCGGGATCGCCGCCATCTACCTGTTCGTTCCGCTCTATCAGGATCCCTGGTACCAGGCGACGCTGCGACCGGTCCTGAACAACGGGATCCTTCTGACCTTTGTGCTGTGGGCCTACGTCATGGTGCTTCACTTCGTCTCGAAAGACCCGCGCGACGGTTGGGCCGAGGCGGGCCGTTTCGTTCTGTCGCGTGGCGCCGAGGGCGACCGGGCGGCCGTGTTCGATCACACCGGCGCGACGCTGATAAAGGTCTTCTACATTCCGCTGATGTTCGGCTTCGCCCGCGACGACTGGGGGTTTTTCTACGCGAACGCCCTGCCCCTGAACTCTTTTCGCGAGGTTTACGAGTTCCTCTACCGCTTTCTGTTCTTCATCGACGTGGTGTTCGGAACGATCGGCTATGTCGTGTCGCTGCGGATCCTGAATGCGCATATCCGCTGGCCGGAACAGAAGCTGTCGGGCTGGCTTGTCTGTCTGGTCTGCTACGCGCCATTCTGGCAGGTGATCGGACGGGACTTCCTGCAATACGACAGCAGCATTACCTGGGGCAGTCTGTTCCCGGAAAACTCGCTGACCTATGACATCTGGGGAACGATCATTCTGCTTCTGATCGCGGCCTATGCCTCCAGCACAGTCGCCTTCGCGTTCCGGTTTTCCAATCTGACCTATCGGGGAACGGTCTGCCACGGAACCTATGCCTATGTCCGGCATCCGGCCTATCTTTCAAAGAACCTGAGCTATTGGCTGATTCAGGTTCCATTCCTCGCCGCTTCGCCCCGTGACGCCATCGCGAATACGCTGGCGTTGATTGCGGTCAACCTGCTCTATTATGCGCGCGCCCGGCATGAAGAGGCTTGTTGTGGTGCCCATCGTGATTACCGGATCTACGCTCGCTATCTGCGCCGGTTCAGCCCGGTTTCGCGGGCCTGCAAGGCGGCGAAAGAACTGATCCTGTAGTAGGTGCCATTGTTTGCAAGCACTTATGGAAGGCCGGACGCGCCGTGCAGTGAAGGGTCGGCGGACCGCGCCGATCGTGAACAAAGTTTCACCCCGCAGCAGGTCTTGAAATAAAGCTGGCTGAGCGCGAGGCGCCTGAAATTCGCGCACTTTGCCATGCGGCAAATGCCCATCGGCCCCCATATCTCCTTGAGGTGGAACACGAAAGCGCGATACCCTTGCGATGTCCAATTTGGGGGAATCACGTGCGATCTGTGCCATTCTCGACCCGGCATATCCGCTCGGTCTGCCTTCTCCTCTGCCTTGGCGCTTGCGCGGGCCAGAATTTACCCGGCATCGGTCGCGGCGATACCACGGGATCGACGCTGCAAATCGCGCAGGCGACCGAAAAGTCGGGCGACTATGCCGGGGCGGCGAAACTTTATGAGCGTGTGCTGAGTGCGGACCCGAACAATACCGCCGCCCTGCTTGGCGCCGGGGAAAGCTATGCCGCCCTTGGCCAGACGTTACGCGCCGAAAGCGCGCTGATGCGCGGGCTGCAGCTTCAGCCGAACAATATCCTGATGCTGAACCAGCTGGGGCGGATCAAGTTTGTCGAACATGATGGCCCCTCGGCGGTGGCCTATTTCGACAAGGCGCTGTCGGTCGATCAGCGGAACGTCTCGGCGTTGACTGGCAAGGCGGTGGCGCTGGATTACCAGTCGCAGCACACGGCGGCGCAAAGGGTGTATCAGCAGGCGCTGCGGCTTTACCCGACGAATTTCATCCTGCTCAGCAACTATGCGTTGTCGTTGGCCTCCTCGGGGCAGCAGGAAAAAGGGATCGCAATCCTTCAGGATCTGATCCGCGACCCGAACGCCGCGCCGCACGTGCGCGGCAACCTTGCCCTCGTCTACGGCCTGGCCGGGCGCGATGAGGATGCGCGGGCGACGCTGAAAACCGATATGTCGGCCGCGAAGATCGAGGAAAACATCGGCGTCTACCGCGCGCTGCGCCACCTGATGCTGGAAGGCAAGCCGATCGGCGCGCTGGTCTTCGGCTAAGCGGAGCGGCGGAGCGGGAAGAACGGGGCCGGTCGCGGCCCCGTTTTCGTTTGCCCCCGCCTCAGCGCACCAACCGGACCGTATCGCAGGTGACCCCGTCCAGCGTCAAATCCGCCTGCCCGACGCCGATGCCAAGCGTCTTGAGCAGGCCGTCGATCAGACTGTCGACCGGGGTCAGCAGCGCGGTGTTCAGGATCGTCGGCAGGATCGCGAGCAACGGGTTGACCAGTGGCGCGACCAGAAACCCGAGGACCGTGCCGGGGCTGACCTGCAGCTGGGTATTCTGCAACAGCGTTCCGACCGCCGACGACAGCAGATCGCCCGAGGTCACCGTCTTGATCACATGCCCCTGCATGTCGCTGAGCGTGAAAGCCGTGCTGGTTGTCGTCGCCTGCCCCACCGCCACAAAGGATTTCGCCTGAATCGTGATCAGTTGCAGGCCGAGCAGGTTCACCTTCAGCAGATCCGCATAGCCGAGGCTGGAAACCGAGAGCGGGGCCGAGGTGTTGGTGAACAGCGCAGGGTTGAACGTACCCAGATACAGGTCGAGAAGGTGGGTGCCCGTCTGCGCCCCATCGTCAATGCCATCGAACCCGGTCGCGAAAGTGGCAACCGTTGCCGAGGGATCAGTGACACCGCAATTGATCATGCTGAGCGAAGCCGTCGCCGCCGCAATTTCCAGATAAAGCGGCAGCCGCACCGAGACCGGCGTCACCCCTGTGCCAAGGGACAAGAGCGTGGGGTCGAGGTTGGCCGTCACCATCAGCCGGGTCTGCGCGGTATGAACCGTCGCCCCAGGCGAGCCGATCGTCACATAGCCGGAATTGATCGCCGGTTCGCCAAGCAGCAGGTTCGCGCTGGCGTTCAGAACACCCGGAACGGCCGCCGTCACACCTAGCGTCACCTGTCGCTGCGCGGTGACGATGTCGGCGGCGGCCGTCAACATGTCCAGCGCCGAGACCTGGATGGGGGGAAACACATCCTCGATCCGTAATCCCAGCGCGTCGCCCTGCGGGTTGATCAGCTGGTTGATGCCAAGGGTGGATGAACCAACGCCGTTCAACAGCGTCGTCAGCGGCTGCTGCGCGTCTGACACGCCAACCGAGTCAAGCAGCGCCCCGACAACATTGCCGTAGGTGACATTGCCATCCAGAAAGTCGTTGAAATTGTCGATGGTCAACCCCGCCCGAGTGCCCAAAGCCTTGGAAAAGGTCAGAAAATCGACGTTGGCATTGGCAAGGCTCTGATAGTCCATCACACTCAGGTTGACCTGCGTGCCAAGCGCGGCGCTGAGAAGGTCATTCAGCACCCCGCCATCGAGTTGCAAAAGGCGCGAGCCCAGCGTGAAAGAGGCCGCCTTCAGCCGCGCGGCCTTGGCGGTCGCGCTCAAGGTGATGCTGTCGCTTTGCGTCAGGATGCGGGCGAAATAGAGCGGTGCCGAGCGGTTCAGGACAACCGATACGCCGTTCGTCCGTGGGTCGGTCTGGGTGGATGCGGCGAACCGCGCAGCAATCGCCATCGTCGAAACCGGGGCGTAGATGCCGTAGGAAAGCGTCTTCAGGCTGCCGTCTGACAGCCCATTCCCCTCCAGCGTCGCCTGCGCGGTGGCCAACGGATCCGGCAGGTGCCCCGCGCCGGAAACGGCCGCCAGGTCGGCCTTGGCCTGCAAATCCCGCTGCTGGGCGTAAAGCGAGGCGACGTCGATTCCCAATGCGGCGAAGATGACCAGCACCACCATCAAGAGGCCGACCACGACGGCAACGACGCCGACTTCCTCGCGCGCAAAGTGGCGAAGACGGTGCCACCGCCGCTCAGTAGACAAGGTACGCGCTCCCGCTCAGGGTCGTCATCGACATGTTCAGCGTGCTGTCGAGCAGCGCGACAACAGAGCCGGTCAGGTCATAGTTCACGTTCAGCGCGATCGAGGCCGCGGTGCCATCGGTAAACGTGGCCGCGTAGGTCAGCTTGCTGGCGTCGAGCAGCACATATTGCGACGACGCCTGCGCCATGTAGCTGTCCAGAAGCGACTGCCGCTCGGTGGTGGACAGGCCCCCGACAGTGGCGCGGGCGGCGTCGGCGGTCAGTTCCTGCAGACTGTTTTGCAATGCAAAGGCATAGCCGAAAACGATGATGCCGAAGAGCAGCGCGAAAAGGAGCGGCGCGACCAGCGCGAATTCCAGCGCTGCCGCACCATCGGTTCCGCGGCCGAACCGCAGCAGAGATTTCCGGATGCCCGCGCCCCGCATCGCTCACCTGTTCATGATGTTGTCCATGATGCTCAGCGCGGCGGGGCCAATGAGGATCACGAACAGGGCGGGCATGATGAAGAAGATCAGCGGAACCGTCATCGTCGCCGGAATCCGGGCCGCGCGCTCTTCCGTGCGCAGCAGCAGATGGGCCCGCATATCGGCCATCAGCGTGCGCATCGCCGTGGCGAACGATGTTCCGAAACGGTCGGCCTGATCGAGCGTGTTCACGAACAGCGACACTTCGGCAATCGGCACGCGCTCCTCAAAGTTGCGATAGGCCACCTGACGGTCGGCGATCAGGCTCAGCTCCACCACGAACTGACGCAGTTCGGCCCCGAGGATCGAGCTTTCATCGTCCAACTCATAGGCGACGCGGCGCATTGCGGCGGCCGGGCTCAGACCGGATTCGCTGGTGATCACCAGCAGCTCCAGCATGTCGGGAAAGGCGCGGCGGATCGCATCCGATCGCTTCTTGCGCATTGCCGCCAGCACCGCATCCGGCACTTTCGATACCGCAAGCGCCGAACCGAGGATCAGGATCGCCCCCGGCGCCGGGTGGTGGAACAGATCGCCGGTGGCCAACCCCCAGATCAGTCCGAAGGCCAGCAACGCCACCGGCAGGATCAGTTTCAGGAACGAATAGACCAGCACAGCATCCCGGCTGCGGAACCCGGCGGCCACCAGCAGCGTGGTTGATTTGCGCGCCTCGGCCCCATTCAGCACGGCGAAGCGTTCCGCCGTGGTGACGGCGAAGCGGCGGAAACCGCGCAGGAAATGCGGCTCTTCGCGCGGCCCCGCCACCCGCTGGCCCGCAGCCTGCGCCAGCCGCCGCCGACGCTTGGCTGCATCCGAGGCCGTCGTGGCGATCAGCAGGGTCGCGACCAGCAGCACGAAGAACCCGGCACCGAAGAGAAGCGGAAGAGGAACCATCTAGACCTCCAACCGCGCGAGCCGACGCATGCTCAGGATGCCCAGACCAAGACTGAACACCCCGTAAGCCAGCAGGACATGGCCGCGCGGGTCTTTCAGCAGCGGCCTCAGGTAATGCGGGCTGAGGACCATGATCGTGATGCCCACCACGAACGGCAGCGCCCCGAGGATCACGCCGCTGACCCGCGTTTCGGCCGACAGCGCGCGCACCTTGCGTTTCAGCTTGCGCCGCTCGCGGATCAGGTCGGCAAGGTTGTCGAAGGTCTCGATCAGGTTGCCGCCGGTTTCGGCCTGCAGGCTGGTCGCGACCGCGATGAACCGCCCTTCCGACGTCCCGACGCGGGTGGCCATCCCGTCCAGCGCATTGGCCAGCGACTTGCCCAGCCGCATCTCGTCCGAGCAGCGGGCGAATTCGTCGCGAATGCGGCCCTCGGCCACCTCGGCGACAAGGCGGATCGAATCCACCACCGGCCGCCCGGCCCGCAGGCCGCGCGTCAGCGTGTCGAGCGCGTCGGGCAGCGCATCGGTAAAGACCTGCGCCCGCTGCCGCCCCGCCGCCTCGATCAGCGCCGTCAGACCCAGCCAGCCGCCCGCCCCCAGCATCACGAACATCAACGGAACCGGCATCTGAACAAACCGCGACACGGCCACGGCCAGCGCCACGACAGCCAGCAGAAATCCCAGGATCAACGCTTCGGGGCGCAGGCTGATCCCGGCGCGCACGAGGCTGGCGGCGAGGCGGGCAAACCGTCGGCCGGGGCCCCCCGCGCGCGGCGGATCGCGCTGCCGGTCACGGTCCAGCGCGGCGGCCACCGTTTCGGCCGACAGCACCAGCGCATAGCGCCGCAACCGCGAGCGGCGCTTGCGCGACAGCCGGTCAAGGATCAGGAACACGCTGAGGCTGGCGAGCGCGAACAGCGCGAACGAACCGAAGAAGGTGGCGGCTGCCAGCAGCATCTAACCCTCCGTCGTCAGGATGCGTTCCAACTCTGGCAGCAGCCCGAACTCGGCCGCGCGCCGCGCGAAGGCGGGCCGGACCCCCATGTTCTGGAAGCTGCCGACAACACCCTGCCGCGCCGTCGTCGTTTCTTGCCGGAACGCAAAGATTTCCTGCATGGTCACGGCATCGCCCTCGATCCCGACGATTTCGGAAATCGAGGTGACCCGGCGCACGCCATCCTGCATCCGCGCGATCTGCACGATGAGGTGGATCGCGTCCTTCAACTGCCCGCGCACGAAATCCGAGGACAGTTTCACCCCCGACATCGCCACCATGTTTTCCATCCGCGTAATCGCTTCGCGCGGGTTGTTGGCGTGCAGCGTGCTCATCGAGCCGTCATGGCCAGTGTTCATCGCCTGCAAAAGCTCGATGATCTCGTCGCTGCGCACCTCGCCGATGATGATGCGGTCGGGCCGCATCCGCAGCGCGTTGCGCAGCAGGTTGCGCATCGTCACCTCGCCCGCCCCCTCGATGCTGGGCGGGCGGGTTTCCAGCCGCACGACATGGGGTTGCTGCAAGCGCAGTTCGGCCGCATCCTCGATGGTGATGATCCGCTCGGTCGCCGGAATGGCGCGCGACATGGCGTTCAGCAGCGTGGTTTTCCCCGCCCCGGTGCCGCCCGAGATCACCACGTTCAGCCGCAGCCGCGCGACAAGTTCAAGGAACGACGCCATCGGCAATGACAGTGTCCGGCGGCGGACCAGATCGCGCAGCGTGATCTCGTCATTGGGAAATTTGCGGATGGTAATCACGGGCCCGTCGATCGCCAGCGGCGGCACGATCACGTTCGCCCGGCTGCCATCGGCTAGACGCGCATCGACCAGCGGCTGGGTTTCATCCACCCTACGCCCGGCGGCCGAGACGATCCGCACCGCGACGTTCAGCACATGGGCATTGTCGCGAAAGCGCAGCCCGGTCAGCTCGATCAGCCCCTGCCGCTCGACGTAGATGCGCTCGGCTCCGTTCACCATGATGTCGGAAATGCTGTCATCTGCCAGCAGCGGGTCGAGCGGGCCATATCCCAGCAGGTCGTTGCCGACATAGTCGATCAGCTCGATCAACTCGCGCCCGTTGACTTCCAGCCGCTGATCAACGCTGGCCTGCCGCACGATGCGGCGGATTTCCTCGCGCTGCTGCGCGTCCGACATGACGCCAAGACCGCGAAAGTCGATCTGGTCGATCACCGTCGGCATCACCGCCTGCGCAAGTTCCGCCACGCGCTGACCGGCTGTTGCCGCGCGCCGCCAGGTGGCCGACTGCGGCGACGCAACCGCCTCCACCGGCGCGGCATCCAGTCGCGCCAGCACCGCCTCCAGCAGGGCGCGCTGTTCGGCCAGCGACAGGGCCAGACCCTCGTGCTGCATCAGCCAGTCGATGCCGGCACTCGCCTGATGCGCCGCGTCCTCGGCGCCGGACATGTCCGCAAAGCGCGACAGGATCCGCTCGGCGCGACCTGCGGCAAGCTGTTCCGGCCGGTCTGCGCCCTCGATCATCCCCGCCCCCGGCCAAAGAAGCCGCGGCGGCGCGGCTCTTCGCCGCCGATGCTGCGCGCCAATGCCTGCAAGGGCACGATCGCCGGGTTTCGCGGCTGCAACGCGGCCAGCGGCTTGCCCGCCACGGCCGCGCGCGCGAAGGCGGCCGCCACGTTCGGGATCATCGCGGCGACCGGCTCACCCAGTGCCGCCTCGATCTCTTTGCGCGACAGCCGCGCATCGTTGCGGTTCATCGACAGAACCGGCCGCAGGCGCGTGTCGGGGGCAATCTCGGCCATCCACTGCCGGAACCGGGCGTAAGAGCGCGCCACGGAAATCGCAGGCGACAGCAGCACGATCAGGTCGCCGCAGGCCGAAATCGTCTGGGGTTCATCCACCGCCAGATCGCGCGGCAAGTCCAGCACGACCACCTGCGCGGCGGTGGCAAGCTGCGCCACCAGTTGCGGCGTCCGCCCCGTCAGGTCGCGCCCGTCACGGTCCAGCGGCCCCTCGGCGGAATAGAGCCGCAGCTTTTCCCCAACCTGGGCCAGCGTGGCCGACAGGTAGGTTTCGTCGATCCGGTCGGGGTTCAGCAATGCCTCGATCAGCCCGCCGGTGGGCTGCACGTCGAAATCCACCGCCTGCGTGCCAAAGCCAAGGTCGAGATCCAGCAGGACCGTTTGCCGCCCCATCCGCGCGGCGAAAAGCCAGGCGAGGTTGGCGGCAACGAAGCTGGCGCCACCGCCGCCCCGGATCGAGGTGACGCCGATCACTTTCGCCACGGCCGTGGGCTCGGGCGCACCCGCAACCCGGCGCGACATGACGCCTGCAAGGTCATCCGACCCGATCGGCATCACCAGATAATCCTGCGCGCCCGCCGCCAGCATCTGGCGATAGAGCCCGACATCGTTCCGCTCGCCCAGCACGATGACCTGCGTGCTGTTGGCCGCCAGCGCCCGCAGGCTTTCCGCCGCATCCTGAGAGTTCATGTCGCCCAGTTCGGCGATGATCGTCTGGCGGCTGCCAGCCTTTCCGGCCAGCCGTGCCGCCGTGGCCAAGCCGCCGCGGTGGATCGTCGGCCGGTCCCACCCCAACCGATCCGAGGCTTGCCGCACCGCCTGCTCTGCCTCCTGAGTGCCGAGATAGGCGGAAATCTTGCGTTGTGCCGATTTGATCATAGCCCCTCCGGTTGACGCGCCGCCGTGCCGGTTTGCGCCGGGGCGAGGATGTCGCCGGGATCGGCGACCATTCCGGCCAGATTGGTCGCCGTCGCACAGCCAAGGTTGTCGTAGCCCGGCGTGCCGCAGGTGGTTCCGGCCCGCAGCGGGCGGATCACCCGCGCGATGCCATGTGCCGACGCACCCGGATGGCGCGCAAAGGACGTGTCCATCATCACCTGCTTCTTGGCCGGCCACGGCGCCAGAACCGCCAGCATCGACTGCCGCCGGATCGCATCGGTCCGGGCGTTGCCGCTGGCCGGGATGGTGGCGATGATCTCATCCGACCCGGTCAGGCCAAGGCTGCGCAGAAACCGGTCCAACCGCCCGCGATCCCCTGCGGGCAGCGTGGTGGCCCCGGCCGGGAAGGTGTATTGAAACTGCGCCTCGGCATATTGGACCGAAACGGCGGATTGAACTTCTGGCACGCCGTTGATTGCGCCCGTGCAGGACGACAGGGCAAGGGCAGCGACGAGGCCGGTGGCAAGGCTGTGGCGGATCATTGCAACATCGCCCCCGCATTGCCGTTCAACGCCCGGACCGACACGCCGCCCTTGGCATCGGGCGCCGTCGCGCTCATCTGGCCAAGGAAGTTGCGCCCGGTGAAAGAGGATTCCTGGAACCCGTCCACCGGCGTCTTGATGTCGGAGGGCGAGACGGGCGTGACGATGTAGGGCGTCACCACGATCACCAGCTCGCTTTCGCCCTTCTGGAACTGGGTAGAGCGGAACAGCGCCCCGAGCACCGGCAGGTTGCCGAAGCCCGGCAGTTTCGCCACATCTTCCTGTGTCTTGGAGTTGAACAGCCCGGCGATGGCAAAGCTTTGCCCGCTGCCCACCTCGATCGTCGTCGAGGCGCTGCGTTCCAGGATCAGCGGCACCGTCTGCGTCGTCGTGGTGGAGCCGTTGGAAAAGTCCAGCTCGCGGATCTTGGTATCGACCTTCAGGCTGATCTGGTTGCGGCGCGACACCACGGGGGTGAAGTTCAGTTCAACCCCGTAGGGTTCGAAGACGACGCTGGAGGCCGTGGTCGAGGTCGAGGCCGTCTGATAGGGAAAGCGCCCGCCCGCAAGGAAAGAGGCGGTATCACCCGATCGCGCGGTCAGGTTCGGCTCTGACAGGATCGACACCAGCCCTTGCTTGGCCAGCGTGTCGATCAGGTAATTCAGCTTCGCGCTGCCCTTGAACACCGACCCGGTCAGCGAGAACGGGCCGGCAAAGGCCGACGTTGACCCCAGCCCGCCCGAGCCGGAGCCATTGAGGCTGACCCCCAGTTCGTCGCCCACGGTGCGCGACACTTCGGCAATGCGAACCTGCAGGTTGACCTGCGGCGGCGTGGCCAATTGCAAGTTGTTGACAACCACCGCCCCCTGCCCCGCAAGGCTGGTTACCACCTTGTCGGCCTGATCGGCATCCTCAGGCGTGTCCACGATCCCGTCCAGCATCAGCGCGCCGCCAACGGCTTTCACGGTGACCTTGCCGGCCGATACCGCCGCCTGCGCCGCGGCCGTCAGCGCGCCGGTGTTGGCGCTGACATGGACATTGGTGGAATAGTTCACCTTGCCATCCGGCCCCAGCACGTAAAGCGTCGTCTGCCCGGCACCTTTGCCGTAGATGTAGATGTAATTGCTGGATTTAACCGCGACGTCCGCGACATCCGGATTGGCCAGGAAGACGCTTGCCACCGGCGCATCGGCCTCGATCAGCTTGCCCTGCCCGGTGTAGAGGTCAAGAACCTCGTTGCCGCTGTCGATGATCGTCTCGGCATGGGCCGGGACGAAAGCCGCAAGGCTGCCTATGGCCGCCAGAATACACATCGCACGCCGCATCAATGCCCCGCCTTTGCTCCGAAATTGGATGATCCACCCGCCCCGTCGGCCGCGCGGGAAACCCCGCTGCCCCGGAAAATCTGCACATCCGGCGCGGCGATCACCGGCGCTGGCGCCGCCGCGGTAACCGCAGCCACCACGGGCGCCGGGTCGCTTTGCCCCGCAGAGGTCAAATCACGGGTCGTGATCGGCCGGTCATCCAGCACGATCTCGTTTCCGGCCCCGCCCCTCGGCGCCGCGCTGAGCGAGAGCGACAGCGTTCCGACCTGCACCGCAAGGGCGATCATCTTGGCGCCGTCCGGCGTAACCTCCAGCGTCACGGTCTTGGGAACCGCAGTGCCGGGCTTGCCCGTCTCATTCGTGTTCTGATCGGTCGCCACCACACGAATGTTCTGCAAGATCGTGCGGCTTGCATCGGCGCCATTGTCCATCTTGTACGAGAGAAGCACATCGACAAAATCGCCACGGGTCAGCAGACCCGCCACCGAGGTTTGCGGATTGACGGCAATGGCGATGGCGCGCATCCCCGGCGCCAGCAACGCCGCGGTTTCCGTTGTGGGCGGCTGGACATCCGCCAGAACGATCGGCGCCCCGGCGGCGACGCCGTGAACCACCATCTGCCCCGGCAGCTTCGCCCGCACCGGCGAATTCGCCGCGATATAGTCCGGCGGCAGCCCCGCGGCAGCCTGGTTCGATATGTCCAGATCTTGCGTCTGGACGATTGCGCCCTCGGTCAGCGCGTGCCGGGCAACCAGCACAGAAACCTGGGGAACCGCAGTGGTCGCTGGCGGCGTAACCGCCAGCGGCTGTTCATGAGGCCGGTTCGCTGCATAGAGCCACGTAACAGCCGCGGCCCCGACGAGAGATACCGTGAGGATGGCGACTGTGCGGAACATCATCAGCCGCCAGACGTAGGTGCAGTCAAGCAGTCAGTGCCGCCCAACGCAGTGCAGACGGTTGAGAACTCGCCCTGTGCAGCGAGTCCGAGGTTACCGACGACCACGACCAGCACGGCCGCGATCAAAGACACCATCAGCCCGTACTCGATTGCCGTGGCGCCGGACTCGTCTTTGCGGAACCGCGAGGCCATTCTGGCGGCGGCACCAATCAGTCTGAGAATCATTGATCTACCCCTTTGGTTCGACGTCCTGCCTCACAATGTTGCGAAAGTGCCGTGAGGTGGTGATAGAAAATTACGTCGTCTGGCACCAACATCGCAAGTAAAAGTTGTGCCGTGGATCTATGATACCACTACAATCAGACGAAGGTACGAGACATAGTTTTGCCATATTATTGACCGTCAAGGGCGTATTTCTGCCACAATTGGCCCATCCGCATCAGGATCAGATTGATACTTTGCTGCGTGACGGGCAGACGCAGACCATTGCGACCGACCTTTACCCCGGCTGCGGCATCAACCGCGCAATAGACCTGAAGCGACGAATCGAGCGGCACGAACAGCACCCGCCGAACCACCAGATCCGGACCGATCGCGGCGGCGTCGATCACGCCGATCGGGCGCCCAAACCGCCCAAACAACAATTTCCCGTGAAAGAATGTGCTGTTTACCGCCAAATCGGCGTCAAATCCCAGGGTGGCAGCGCTCGGCTGATCACGCTCGCCGCCCGCTGCCCTGCGGATGCATTGCAGGTGCATCCCGCCCACGGTGCCGGTTGTCCGCTGGACGCGTGTCGCGCTTGGCGCCGCACTCCCGACGCCGGTCCAGAAGCATGAAGCGAGCCAGACCAGCGCCAAAACAAATGTGTCGAAAATCTGTCTACGCAGAAGAATCCGCGGGTCCCGTCGCCCCCCGCCCATCCTGCCTCCGCCGTTGAGCCTGTATCGTCCTTACGGCCGAATCGATGTATTTCATACTAAAGTTTTACGCCCGCTCCGGAAGCATTAGAACAAATTTTCATCCTCACGGTTGCAAACATCTAGGGTGCGGCATGTTTGTCGCAGATCGCGAATCACCGCCGGTCCGGTTGATCGCACCAAAGAACGACACTCCGGAAGGAAGATTTGACGACGCGCGGGCCGTGTCACCGCGCCCCCCTGCCCTGCCATTCAGCCCGGATTCATCGGCAGATGGAGTGTGATATCGTCCGTGCACGCCGCCACCGTTGCAAAATGCAACGAAGGCCGTCGCGCAACCGGCGATGCCCGGCGTCGGCGCCCATCCTGGGATGCCAGATTTGCAACGCGGCGACCTCCGGCAGTCGAACAGCGCTGTTCCCGCCCCAAGGATCGCTGGAAAGGCCGATAAAGTCGGTGGCCCCTGCCCAGCCCCTGCGAGTGGAACTACGCGCCCGGCCCCGCCGTGTCGGGGCGCCGAAACACCAGAAGCCGGGCGGTAAGCGCCTGCAGGACGTCCCCGTCCTGATTCAGCGTTGCGACCTGCACCGTGACAATTCCGCGATCCGGCTTCGATCGCGACGGCCGGATTTCCAGAACCTCTGCCGTCACCCGCAGAACGTCGCCCGGCCGCGTCGGCCTTGGCCACGAGAGGTCGCCGCCCGCACCGATGATGCCCCCGGCGATCGGCAGCGTGCTGGTGACCAGCAAGCGCATCGTGAGGGCGGCGACATGCCAGCCGCTCGCCGCCAGCCCGCCAAAGAAGCTGCGGGCGGCGGCCTCTTCATCCAGGTGAAAGGGCTGCGGGTCGAATTCGGCGGCAAAGGCCTTGATCTGATCCGTATCGACATTGTGGGTGTCGCTGGCGAAGCATTGCCCCACGGCGAGATCCTCGAAATAAAGCGGGTCTTGCATCGTATCCCTCCTCTGCCCGGGCCCCCATCCGGCCGTCTGCTTACCGGCAGGGATCACTTTCAATCCGCGCCCGGATCATCTGCGTCAAGGCCGTCACATACTCTCTTGGCAGGCCAAAATAGTGGGCGATTTCGGCATCGGTCAGGCCGAGATCGATGAAGCAGGCAAGCGTGGCCTCCGGCATCGGGCCAAGTGCCTCGGGGACCCTGCGCCCGGCGCAGAAACCCCGGCCCGCTTCGCGCGGCAGGAAGGTCACCTTGCCCGGCATTGTCAGGACGGTCGGCATCATGCGCGTTCCTCCGCAGCCATTGCTCTGGTTTCAAAGATAGAGCCTCGGGCAGAATGAAGAATGTTCGCGATCAAAGTGTGATGGCCTCGGCGGCCACTTGCCGCCCACCGGCGGCGAACCGCCGAGACGGGTGCCATGACCCGCGCCACCAACTGGTCGATGTTGCCCGTGGATGGCCGGATCAGAAATCCCAGTCCGCATCCTCGGTCGCCACCGCCTTGCCGATGACATAGGACGAGCCGGACCCGGAAAAGAAATCGTGGTTCTCGCTGTCGGGCGACAGCGCGGCAAGGATCGCGGGGTTCACCTCGCAGGCAGCGGGCGGAAACAGCGCCTCGTAGCCAAGATTTTGCAGCGCCTTGTTGGCGTTGTAATGCAGGAAAGCCTTCACATCCTCGGTCAGCCCGATGCCGTCATAAAGCTCTGCCGTATATTTCGCCTCGATGTCGTAAAGATCGAAGATCAGCGCGAAGGCGTAATCTTTCACTTCGGCCCGCCGCGCCTCGGGTTCACGCTCCAGCGCGCGCTGGAACTTGTAGCCGATGTAGTAGCCGTGCACGGCCTCGTCGCGGATGATCAGCCGGATCAGGTCGGCGGTATTGGTCAGCTTGGCGCGGCTGGACCAATACATCGGCAGATAGAAGCCCGAGTAGAACAGGAAGCTTTCCAGAAAGACCGATGCGATCTTGCGCTTCAGCGGGTCGGCGCCGGGCGCGTAATCCTGAAGGACCGCCCGCGCCTTGGCCTGCAGATGCGGGTTTTCCTCGGACCAGCGGAAGGCTTCATCCACCTCTCTGGTCAGGCACAGGGTCGAGAAGATCGAGGAATAGCTGCGGGCGTGAACCGCCTCCATGAAGGCGATGTTGGTCAGCACCGCCTCTTCATGCGGGGTCTGCGCGTCAGGCAGCATCGCGGGTGCGCCGACGGTGTTCTGGATCGTGTCCAACAGCGTCAGGCCGGTGAAAACCCGGATCGTCAGCTCGCGCTCTTCGGGGCGCAAGGTCGCCCAGCTCTGGACGTCGTTGGACAGGGGCACCTTCTCGGGCAGCCAGAAATTCACCGTCAGACGGTTCCAGACCTCAAGGTCCTTGTCGTCCTCCAGCCGGTTCCAGTTGATCGCGCGCGGAACGGTGATGCGGGGGGCAAGATCTTTCATGCGCAGCTCACAATGTGCAGGAAACACAGCCCTGCACCTCGGTCCCTTCAAGGGCCGACTGGCGCAGGCGGATGTAGTAGATGGTCTTGATGCCCTTCTTCCAGGCGTAGATCTGCGCGCGGTTGATATCGCGCGTGGTTGCCTCGGCCGGAAAGAACAGGGTCAGCGACAGGCCCTGATCGACATGTTCGGTCGCCGCCGCGTAAGTGTCGATGATCGCCTCGGGCCCGATCTCGTAGGCATCGCGGTAATAGTCGAGGTTGTCATTGGTCATGAAGGCCGCCGGATAATAGACCCGGCCGATCTTGCCTTCCTTGCGGATCTCGATCTTGGACACGATCGGATGGATCGAAGAGGTCGAGTTGTTGATATAGCTGATCGACCCGGTCGGCGGCACCGCCTGCAGGTTGCGGTTGTAAAGCCCGTGGGCCATCACATCGGCCTTCAGCCGCGCCCAGTCGTCGCGCGTGGGCAGCGGGATGCCATCGAACACCCGCGCGACATCCGGCAGCGTCGGCAGCCAGTCGCGGCCCGTATATTTGTCGAAGAACGATCCACCGGCATAGGTCGAGGTGTCGAAGCCTGTGAACGTGCGGCCCTTTTCCTGTGCCAGCAGGCAGGATGCGCGGATCGCGTGATAGGCCACAGCGGCGAAATAGACCGACGTGCACTGCACCCCCTCGGGGCTGCCATAGTGGATCCGCTCCCGCGCGAGAAAGCCATGCAGGTTCATCTGTCCCAGGCCCACCGCATGCGCCTCGTCATTGCCACGGCGGATCGAGGGCACAGCGTCGATGGCCGACATTTCTGACACGGCCGTCAGCGCGCGGATCGAGGTTTCGATGGTCGCGCCGAAATCCGGACCGTCCATCGTGGCGGCGATGTTCAGAGAGCCGAGGTTGCAAGAGATATCGGTGCCAAGGTGGCTGTAGCTGAGGTCGTCTTTGTAGTCGCTGGCCTCGTTCACCTGCAGGATTTCCGAACAAAGGTTAGACATGGTGATGCGCCCCGCAATCGGGCTGGTGCGGTTCACCGTGTCCTCGAACATGAGGTAGGGATAGCCGGACTCGAACTGAATCTCGGCCAGCGTCTGAAAGAAGTCCCGCGCGTTGATCTTGCGCTTCCTGATGCGCTTGTCGTTGACCATCTCGGCGTATTTCTCGGTGACCGAGATTTCCGAAAAGGGCACACCATAGACCTTCGTCACGTCGTGCGGCGAGAACAGATACATATCCTCATCGCGCTTGGCCAATTCGAAGGTGATGTCGGGGATCACCACGCCAAGGCTGAGCGTCTTGATGCGGATCTTCTCATCGGCATTCTCGCGCTTGGTGTCGAGGAAGCGCAGGATATCGGGGTGATGGGCGTTCAGGTAGACCGCCCCGGCGCCCTGCCGCGCGCCCAGCTGGTTGGCGTAAGAGAATGAATCCTCCAGCAATTTCATCACCGGAATGACGCCCGAAGACTGATTCTCGATTCCCTTGATCGGCGCGCCTGCCTCGCGCAGGTTGGTCAGCATCAGCGCCACGCCACCGCCGCGTTTCGACAGTTGCAGCGCCGAGTTGATGGATCGCCCGATCGACTCCATGTTGTCTTCGATGCGCAGCAGGAAGCAGGAAATCAGCTCGCCCCGGGATTTCTTGCCGGCATTCAGAAAGGTCGGCGTCGCAGGCTGGAACCGGCCCGAAATGATCTCGTCCAGCAGCCGCAGCGCCAGCGCCTCGTCGCCGCGCGCCAGCGTCAGGGCGACCATCACCACCCGGTCCTCGTACCGTTCCAGATAGCGCTGCCCGTCGCGGGTTTTCAGCGTGTAAGAGGTGTAATACTTGAACGCGCCCAGAAAGGCCGGAAAGCGGAACTTGCGGGCATAGGCGGCATCCCAGATCTTGCGCTGGAAGTTCTTCGAATACTGGTCCAGCACCTCGGGCTCATAATAGCCCTCGGCGACCAGATACCCCAGCTTCTCGTCAAGGCTATGGAAGAAAACGGTATTCTGGTTGACGTGCTGCAGGAAATACTGCCGCGCGGCCATGCGGTCGGCGTCAAAGCGGATGCGGCACTGCCCGTCATAAAGGTTCAGCATCGCGTTCAGCGCGTGGTAGTCCAGATCAGGCTTTACGGCGTCAAGCATTCCATCCCCCAGAACGTTTCCAGCCCCGCGCGCACGCGGGCAATGTCGGTGTCGGTCCCGGCCAGCTCGAAACGATAGAGCGCCGGGACGTGGCATTTACTGGCAATCACCTCGCCCGCGCAGGCGAAGAGGTGGCCGAAATTCCGGTTGCCGCTGGCGATCACGCCGCGCAGCAGGGCCCGGCGCGCCGGGTCGTTCAGAAAGCGGATCACCGGCTTCGCCACCGCGCCCTGCCCCAAGCCGTCAGCATAGGTCGGGGTCATCAGGACAAAGGGGCCGGTCGGCACCGGCATCGGCTCCGCAGGACGGATCGGGATACGGTCGGCGGGCAGGCCCAGCCTTGCAACAAAGCGCGCCGTATTGCCCGAAGCCGAAGAAAAATAGACCAGACCGCCCATCGCCGCACCCGATCCGCCGCCCTCAGGACAAGCGGCCGATCATGTCGGGGCGAAAGCCCGCCCAATGCGCCTCGCCCGCCACGACCACGGGGGCCTGGCGATAGCCCAGCGACATCACCCGCTCCATCGCCTCGGCGTCTTCGGTCAGATCAACGAGGCTATAGGCGATGCCCTTGGCATCCAGCGCGCGGGTGGTGGCGGTGCATTGCACGCAGGCCGGTTTGGAATAGACGGTGATGGTCATGCCCAGTGTCCCCATTCGTTCTGTCGCCGCGGGAACAGGCTGGCCGGGCGGGTCTTTCCCACCTGAACCACGCCCCCGCGCCCGCCGCACGGTTTCGTCTGCTTCGTGTCAGGCAGGTCTCCTGGCTTCGCGGGTCGGGGCTCGGCTGACCTTCCCGGGAATGCCCCAGTGGTCTTTCAGCTTCGCTCGCCGCTTACAGTTGCGGGGGCAGCGCCGGATTTGGCCTTTCGGCCGCACCGGCTTCCCTTTTCACCCCCGAGTCACCCCGAGGGAACCTTGACCCCACGATTAGACAATCTTGAGCTGAGTATGTCAATATATTGTGTCAGCTATTCGGCCGCGATCTTCTTCGACGGCGGTGGCGGGGAGGCGACGGCAACATCCTCGCCGTCGCCAGAAGCGTGTTGCGGTCCAGGTACGCCTCAGCCCTCAGCTGCTGCCGCGGGCCGCGAATAGTCCATCTGCGTCAGATCCTCGATCAATCCCGGGCCTGTCGGTTGCCAGCCAAGGCGCGCGCGGGTCAGTGCGCTGGAGGCCGGAAGGTCCATTCCTGCGAACATCCCGAGCCATCCGAAATGCCCCGGCGCCTCTTCCGGCGTGAGGGAGGTCACCGGCACACCAAGACCGGCGCCGACCACCGCGGCGATGTCACGAACCAGCATGCCTTCCTCGGCAACGGCATGGTAGCGCGCGCCCGGCCGCGCATTGTCGAGCGCCAGTTGGTAGAGCTTCGCCACATCGAGCACATGGGCCGCTGGCCAGCGGTTGCCGCCATCACCGACATAGGCCGCCACGCCCTTCTCTCGCGAAATCTCGACAAACGGGGTGATGAGGCCCTGCCGCGCCGTGTCATGGACCTGCGGAAGCCGCATCACCGAGACGTTCACACCCGCTTCGAGCAGGGCATTGCCCGCCATCTCCGACGCGGCGCGCGGATTGGGGTGATCCTTGTTGAACACGTCCTCGGTGGCGGGCTGGCGGTTGCCGGGATCGCCCATCCCGGTGCCCGAGGTGATGATCAGCGGGCGATCAGAGCCTTTGAGCACCGAGCCCAGGGCCGCGATCACCCGCCGGTCCTTTTCGCAATTGGCGACAAAATTCGCGAAGTTGTGGTCGAAGGCGGTGTGGATCACCGCATCCGCCTGCGCGGCGCCCGCGCGGAGGCTGTCCAGATCCTCCAACGTGCCGCGGTGCGCCTGCACACCCGCCGCCGCGAGGGATGCCGCGCCGCGGTCGGACCGCGTCAGACCGAGCACCTGGTGACCGGCGCCGAGCAATTCGGGCACGATGCGGGACCCGATGAAGCCGGTCGCGCCTGTCAGAAAAACGAGCATGGGATATCCTCCGTTATTGCCTGCAAGCACATGTCGGCATAAGCTTCTTCCGGGTAAAGTAGTGACTTTATCATGGTATAATTCACAACAGGCTTGCCATGCCCGTCGACACCAGCAGCACACTCGGCAGCTTTCTGCGGGATCGGCGCAGTCGGCTCGATCCCGCCTCGTTCGGCTTCAAGGCCGGGCGTCGGCGCACCCCCGGCCTGCGCCGGGAAGAGGTTGCGCAGCGCGCCAACATCAGCCCGACCTGGTATACATGGCTGGAGCAGGGCCGCGGTGGCGCGCCCTCGGCTGATGTGCTCGACCGCATCGCCGCCGGGCTGATGCTGACCGGGCCAGAGCGCGAGCATCTCTTCCTGCTCGCCTTCGGGCACCGCCCCGAGCCGCGCTACACCGGCGGCGGGGGCATCACGCCCCGGCTGCAGCACGTGCTCGACGCGATGCCGACCAGCCCGGCGATCATCAAGACCGCGACATGGGACGTCGTGGCCTGGAACGCGGCGGCGGCGACGGTGCTGACCGACTATTCCCAGCTTCCGCCAACGCAGCGCAACATCCTGCGCCTGATGTTTTCCGACTCGCGCGTGCGGGCCGCCCAGGAGGACTGGCTTGGCGTCGCCCGCTTCGCGGTCGGGGCGTTCCGGGCCGATGCCACGCGCGCCGGCGCATCGGCCGAGATCACCCAACTCGTCGAGGAACTTTCCCGGATGAGCCCGGAATTCGAGGCGCTCTGGCGGGCCAACGACATCGCGAGCCACGGCGAGGGGATCAAACGCCTCCGCCACCCCGAGATCGGGTTGCTCGAGCTGGAATTCTCTACCTTCGCGGTCGAAGGGCGGCCCGATCTGACCATGTTGGTCTACAACCCCGCCACCAGCGAAACCGCGGCGCGCATCAGATCCCTCATCACCGCGCGGGCCAACCAACCCGCGGCCCCGGGCCAGCGAGAGTAACCAGGGAAGCCCCTCCCCCGGCTCGGAAGCAATCAACCGTTGCCGATGATCCTGCGCGTGCTGAGCGATATGGTCACCTTGTCGGTGCGCGACTGGGCAAGGCCCAAGGCCCCGACGGTGTGATAGCCGATGGCCAGATGATCCGGCGTCACGTCGACGCGAAGGTAGCCGTAGTCGCGGTCGTTGTATTTCTCCAGCCTCAGACCCTTGGCGTTGACCTTCGGGTCGGCGTCGAGATAGCTCACATCGGTGCCAAAGCCGGGCTCGTCGCGGCTGCCCTTGTGCGACCAGACCAGCTGGTTGACGTGATGGCCGCCATCGCCGCAGACGATGAAGGGCACCTGATGCTCCCCCTCGCCCATGTCGATCACGCGGGTGTAGCGCTGGTAGTTGTGCGCGTGGCCGGACAGGACGGCGTGGGGATAGAGGCCGACGCGGGCGCAGATCTCGTCGATCTGGGCCAGCATGGCGATTGAAGACCCATGCGTCGCTGGCGCCTCGCCCAGCTGGGAATAGCTGAACGGCGGGTGGTGAACGGCCAGCAGCACGGCGCCATTGTACTTTTCGTCCCTGACCTTCGTAAGTTGGGCTTCCAGGAAGGCGAGTTGCAGATCAGGCACCGCCTCCCAGCGCCCACCCTCGGAGGAGATGACACCGGGATCCTCCAGCGCGTTGGAAAAAAGGCCGATGACGCGGGCAAAGGGCATGTCGAGGGCGAAATAGACACCGGGCGCCGTTGTCGCGGTGCGGTGGAGCGAGCCCGCATCCACCGAGACCTCGGGCGTCTCGACGCAGAAATTGCGCATGAAGACGTCGAGCGGACGCTCTTGCTCTGGCGTGCCGGGGATGACGAAGCTGTCGTGATTTCCGGGGATAGCGATGATCGGGGCGGGATAGTTGCGGAACGGCTCGTAGAACTGGTCATAGTAATATTTCGCCTCGCCGAAATTATAGACCACGTCGCCGAGGTGGTAGAGGAAGGACGGCCGATTGGCCGCGTCGTTGCCACGGCAATCGGCGGTAAGCTGGTCGGCGACGGCGACCTCGTGTTCATAGACCTTGCCGCCGGACACCGCCCCGGAATCGCCGATGACGTGGAAGACGATGCGGCCAGCCTTGCGGATTTCCTCCTCCACATCGGCGCCGCGCTCGCCGTAGGCCTCCGCCAGCGGATAGAGGCCGTCGGGATCAAGCCGCGAGGCGGGAAAGCCCACGACCTGGGTCTTCAGCAGCTTCTCGACCGCGTCATAGGTCTTCGAGTCGCTCTTGTGCGGAACCGCGAAGCCGGTCGGGTCTGGCAAAACATTAGATTCGTTGAAGATCGGCTCGTGAAAGACCGGGTTCGGCATCTTGCGCGGGGATGAGGGGGCCATGCGTTCCTCCTGTGGCGTCAACGCAGGATCCTAAACCCGGAATGCAACCTGAGCGTGAACGTCGGTCGACTTCGGGCCCTACCGCAAGAGCTGGTCGAGCGCGGGCAGGCTTCCAAGGCCCGCCCCGGCGATCAGAACGTAGGACACCCACCGGAAGCTGGCATCGCCCGTCCGGTGAAAGAGCATCGCGCCCAGCCGCAAGCCAAGTGCATAGGCGACCCCCGCCGACAGGCACAGCGGCAGAAGCCGCCATGTGAACAGCCCGCTCAAGCCGTAGCTCATGATCGTGATGAGTGTTGAAACGGCAAAGTAGGCAACAATGTTCGCGCGGATAAAGTCCCGGGGCTCGGTGCCCCCGAGCCAGTAGGCGATGACCGGCGGCCCCCCTGCCCCGGCGCAGCCGGAAAAGATGCCGGACATCACACCGACAAGAACCGTCGCGGCAGGGCGTGGGCGGCCGTGGTAGCGCCAGCCAGAGATCAGCAGCATCAGGAGCACGCAGACAGCGCCCGCGATGAACCATCGCACCGTGATCTGGTCAAGCCGCACAAGGGCCGCGGTGCCGAGCGGGATCCCGAGCACCGCCCCGGCCGCCATGATGAACACCCGCGCCTTGTCCGCCTTTTTCCAAGCGTCGCGCAACAGCGACAGGGCGGCAACCGCATCAATGATCAACAGCAGCGGCGCGGCGACTTGCGGGCCGATCATCGCACTTGCGAGCGGCATGAAGATAAGGGCGGCTCCGAAGCCCGAGAAGCCACGCGACAGCCCCGCCACGAGGGCAACGATGAGGAGGAACGCGAGTTGTGGCGCCGGAAGGCCCCCAGACAGGGCCGCTGGCAAAGACGAGATCTGCATGTCTTCATGTCCCCTCGGCAGGTCTTGCGAAAAAGACCCGCCGCCACAGCGCGGGGTCATTCTCGAACAGAACGGCGTCAAGCATCGTCACTCCCTTCCATCCACTTGCCGCAAGCTAGCCCGGCATTCATACTGGTTCGAGCTGTAGTTTTGCCCAGAAGGCATGCAAGAATGCAGGCACTGGATTGGAACGATCTGCGCGTCGTCCTCGCGCTTGCGCGTGGTGGCTCACATGCCGCGGCGGCACGTGAACTTCGGGTCGACCCGACCACGGTCGGTCGCAGGCTTGCGCAACTTGAGGCGGCTCTGGGCGCAGCGCTCCTGACGCGCGACGCCCGCGGCGCTCTCGTCCCGACCGAGGCTGGAGAATTGGTCTGTGCGCGGGCCGAACTGGTCGAGACCGCGATCGGCGATCTGAAGGCCCGCCTTGGCGAGACGGTGGCAGAGGCAACCGGAACCGTCCGCATCACCGCCGTTCCGGTCCTCGTGAACCAGCTTTTCATCGCGGCGTCGCCGTCGCTCCTCAGCCGCCACCCAAAGTTGCGCCTCGAGTTCGTGGCGGATACGCGCGATCTGAACCTGACGCGCCGCGATGCCGACGTCGCCATCAGGCTTGCCCGCCCCGGCCCGGAAACGGGAAGCCGTCTTCTTGCCCGGCGGCTCGGAACCCTGCGCTACGGGGTCTACGCCGCTTGGCAGGTGCGGGATCCCGACCGCCTGCCGTGGATTACCTACGAGCCGGGGATGGCCGACCTGCCGCAGGCAAGCTGGATCGCGGGCCGTGGCCTGCTACCCGACGATACGGCCAGGGTCGCGGTCAACGATGCCGAAGGTCTGCTTTCCGCCATCCGAGCGGGTCTGGGGCGCACGCTGCTGCCCTGCCTGATCGCCGATGCGCTACCCGATCTTTGCCAACTGCCCGCCGCGGGCGTGCAGCTGCCGGAGCGGGAGATCTGGATGCTGACCCACCAGGATCTTGCCCATCTCGGCCGGATCAAGGCGATCGGTGCTTGGCTCGGCGGGCTGTTCGAAGACGGCTGACGACGTCGCGCCCAATCCATCTTGTGGGACGCCCACCTGCCCTGCGGCTCCGTCATTGCCCTGGGCAGATCGGAATCGGGCGCGGCGGCGGGGCGGGATGGTCCCGGTCGTACTGGGCGATGAGCGGTTCGAGCGTTTCTTTCGGCCAGAACTTCGGCGCCTTGATCTCTTTCAGGCAAGCCGTGTTCCAGTACAGCCCTGCCCCCGGCAGCGACCGGCCCGCGGCCACCGCGTGGGCGACGGCATTGATGTCGGCAGCCTCGGGATAGATGTAAAGCGTCGTCGGATCGTCTGCCACCATGCCGACGATGTCCTGTGCATCGGTCGGCGACCAGCTGGTGCAGCCGTCGCTGCGGCCACCGGCATAATTCACCAGCGTCCCGAGCGGAACGTAGCCATCGCCGGTCGCGTAGGGGCTACCCGGATCATGAAGCAGGCACGCGTTGCGGAGCAGGACGGCGGCATGGCCACCGATTGCGCGCGGTCTGGCGTTGCCGGTCTCGCCCTCGCCATCGAACTGGATGAATGTCCGCATCAGGATCGCGGTGCCTTTGCCCGAGGTGCGGTAATAGCCCTTGAACCCTGTCTTGGTTTCAGCCGTCACATAGGCCCCGCCCGCCGTCAGGTACGAGCCCTGCGCATTGCTGAAGTTCTTCGCGCATTGCCGATCGTCCGAAAAATCGGCGATGCCTTTCAGAATGCGGCCACCGCCGTGGCCCGACGAAATCGCCCGGAACGTCCGGCTGGCTTCGCAGATGATGTAGAACCGGTTCCCCGGCCCGCCGTCGCCCAGATTGTTGGGGCGCGTTGCGTCCATTGCGAAGTAGCAGGGGTTGCTGACGGCGCCCGCGCCCACCTTTTGCAGATAGAGCGCCCGCGCCCGCTGCAAGACGACCGGCGCAATCTGATCGTCGCCGTCGCCCATATGGGCCGTCAGCCAGGCCGGAACGGCGGGCGTCATTTCAGTGGCGAAGGATCGCGACAGCCCAAAAGTTGCAAGGATGGCCACGACAAGGCAGAGGATGGTGCCGGTGTTCAGCAAGCCTGACCTTAGCCGCACGGGTCCATTCTCCTGTCAAAAAGGCACTTTGGTTGCCGCCGCGCACCATCAAGAGCCCGCGCGACGGCGGCCGGGAATCCTTGTCGAAACCCTACCAGATTGGCCCGTTCAGACAATGCCGACTGCACCTTGGTCAGCGGACCTGCCGCACCCGGTTTGCCAGCACGCCGAGGCCGTAGGCGACGCCGCCAAGCGTGGTGATCCAGAAACTCGTGGGCCAATCGGTGACATAGGCCAGCACGAGGCTGGCCCAGGCAATGGCCAGCGCGAGGAGGACCGAGGTGGCCAATCCGGTGGCAAAGCGCCGCGTCACCTTGAGCGCAGTGGCGGCGGGCGCCACCATGAGCGCGAAGACGAGGAGGACGCCGACGATCTGGATGGCTTGCGCGATCGTCACCGCGACGACGACCATGAACAGGGCCGACAGCATCGCCACCGGCACGCCGCGGGCCTCGGCAAGTTCGGGCTGCAGGCTCGCGAACAACAGGGGGCGGCTGATGAGACAGAGCGCGGCGATGGTCACCAGCGACATGCCAAGCAGCACCAGAACGGTCTGCGGGCTGATGCCCAGCACGTTGCCGAACAAGAGGTTCGTGGCCATTCCGGCATAGGCGGTGTAGAAATGCAGGAACAGAAGCCCGAACCCCAGCGACAGCGTCAGCACCATGCCGATGGCGACGTCGCGGTGCAGCCGCTCGCCCAGCAGGCTGATGCCGATCCCCGCCGCCATCGTGAATGCCGTCAGCCCGAGGAGCGGCGACACCCCGATCAGCACGGCCCCCGTCGCCCCCGAAAAGCCGACGTGCGACAGCGCATGGCCGGCAAAGGTCTCGCCGCGCAGGACCAGAAAGTAGCCGATCGCCCCGGCCGCAATCGCCACAATGGTGGCCGCGGCAAAGGCGTTGCGCATGAACTCGTAGTCAAAGATGCCACTCATGGAAGCTGGTTTGCCTTTCCGGGGGTTCTGTCAGTGGTCATGTTCGTGCATGTGCCCGTCGGCCGCGCTGTCCTCGGCGATGACGAATACCCGGCCCTCGGCGCGGATCACCCGCACCGTGGCACCGTAGATCGAGCTTAGCACCGCCTCATTGATCACCTCGTCCACCGAACCGATCGCCGCATGGCCGTTGCCGAGATACAGAACCTTGTCCACCGCGCGCAGCAGCGGGTTGATCTCGTGCGCCGAGAACAGCACCGGGATGCCGCGTTCGCGGGCGACGTCGCGCACCAACTCCACGATGGTGCGCTGATAGGCCGGATCGAGGCTGATGAGCGGCTCGTCCAGCAGCAGAAGCTTCGGCGCGCCAACCAGCGCCTGGGCGACGAAGAGCCGCTGCCGCTCGCCGCCCGACATTTCCGACAGCGAACGCTGCCCGAGGTCGCGGGCGCCCACCCGCTCCAGCGCCGCCTCGACTGCCTTCCGGTCGCCCTTCGAGGCGACCGGAAGGCCCCAGCGGCTGCCACCTTGCGCGCTCAGCAGGAACTCGAAGCCGGTGAACTGCAACTGCGCCGCGCCACGCCGGGATTGCGGCACATAGCCGATCTGCGGATTGCCCCGGCGCGGGGCCTGGCCCAGCACCGCAACGCGCCCACCGTGGATCGGCAAAAGACCGAGCAGCACGCGGAACATCGTCGTCTTGCCGGACCCGTTGGGGCCAAGCACGGCGACGAAATCACCACCCTCAACCGCAAAGGAGACGCCAGAGAGAATCTGGCGCCGCCCGAGGGTAACCGTCACATCGTCGAAGGAAACTGCACTCAATGGCTGGCCGCGAGCGCTTTCTGGACGTCGGCGATCTGGCCCGCGAACCAGGTTTCGATCGTCTTGCCCTTGGGTTCCGTCTCGGTCACGCCGATGACGGTGACGTGGCTGGCCTTGGCCAGCCCCAGCAGCCGCGTCGTCGTGTCATCGGTCACCTGGTCGTTGTAGAACAGGATCTTCACGGTGCCGTCTTTCAGCGAGTTTTCGAAACCGGCAACCTCGCTCGGGCTCGGCTCGGTGTCGTTCATCATGGCGACCTGAAAATCGTAGTTGAGCATCTTGAACCCCATCGCCGTGGCCATGTAGCCAAAGACCGGCTCCGTCGCCGTCACTTCGGTGCCGGCATACTTGGCCTTCACAGCATCGACCTCGGTCATCAGGGCGGCAAAGGCCGTGTCGAACTTGCCCAGATTGGCCTTGTAATCCGCCGCATTGGCCGGGTCACGCTTTTCCAGCTCGGCCGCCAGCGCGGCGGCAACGGCGGGCAGCGTCTTCGGGTTGTACCACAGATGCGGATTGTCGCCGCTCTTCGCGCCGATCAGATCGCCCGCCACGATCGTCGTGCGGTCGGCGCTGTGCGACGCCGACAGCAGCTTGTCCATCCAGGGGTCGTAGTCGACGCCGTTGTAGATGATCACCTGCGCGCCGGCGATGGCGCGGGCGGTCGAGGGGCTCGATTCGAACAGATGCGGGTCGTCATTCGGGTTGGCCAGGATGCTGGTCACGGCGATGTGCTTGCCGCCGATCTGGGTGGCCAGATCGCCGTAGAAGTTCTCGGCGGCAATCACATGGATCGGGCCCGCGGCCCAGGCTGCGCCCGATGACGACTGGGTGGCGACCAGCGCCCCGGTGATCACCAAGGATTTCAGTCTGCTTCTCATCACGCTCTCCTGTAGAAGTCCTCTGGCAGGCTTGGATATGGAATGTTATATCATCACCTACTGTTTTGCCCCACGGGGCGTCAATCCCCCTGCATCGGATTTCCTGGAGTCACCAAGATGTCATCGAAACTGCCTGCCACCGTCCTTTCCGGCTTCCTCGGCGCGGGCAAGACCACGCTTCCCAACCATGTCCTGAACAACCGCGACGGCCGCCGGGTGGCGGTGATCGTCAACGACATGTCCGAAGTGAACATCGGCGCCGCGCGACCGCTGGCCGACACGTCCGGGCGCGCTGGAGGAGGTCGCGTTCATCGGTCCCGCGCTCGCCCGAGATGTGGGCGGACCTACCAGACCCGTTCCCCGTCTGGGGGCGAAAGCAGACGGCCTGAACGCCGCGCCGTTGATCTGGTTTGACGGCTACCGGGTTTCCTCAGACGTCACGATGCATTTGACGGTCCGGCCAAGCTGCGTTCGCATCGCAGCCTCGAGGAACGACAGGAAATGCGTCGTAACGTATTGGGCTGCGAAACGCGTCGGCGCGGCGAGGTGCACCTGATCCTCATGGATCGTGACCAGCCTCAGGGCCGCGAACCAGGCCGCGAACAAGCTTGGATGTTGCTCCGCCAGGTGCAGTTGCGCCTGCCGCCAATGCTCGTCGGGTCTGGCATTTTCGTCGAACGGTTCCGCTCTCGACCGGGATCGGAAATCGATCGTGACCACCTTGCGCTCTGCCGGGGCGTCAGGCGGTGCGCCCGCGATGCGCGAGCCGAGCCTGCTTTTGAAGTCGCTGCCGACATTGGTCCAGTGCGGCTCGCTGCGCCGGTAAATCTCGGCGACGTTCAGACGGTATACGGCCACCCTGCCCCGCACACCCGGACGTTTCACCTCCAGCAATCCAGCCTCGATGAGCCGCTTGGTTTCGCGCTTGGCGGTTCGTTCGTCGACCGACCACAGCGCCGCCATGTCTTTCTGGCCGATCGAGAGTTCATCGAGAGCCCAGTTGTATCGCGCAGTCACCACGGCGATGAGCCGCATCATCGAGGCTTGAGTTACGCCTCCCATTGCCAGACCATTGACGGCCAGGGCGGTTAACAGATCATACTTCTCCGAACCCGCTCCGGGGCCGGTAAGACGCATGTTGCGCATCGGGTGCCTGCTGCTCGTTGATCGGTCTGTGATTGCCGATTCCCATTGGGGCTAACTGTTACACGATCCCGCTTTTTGTCAAATGATTTTCGAAGACGGGATTTAGCCTCTACACCAGATTTTCGAAGAAAAGCATGGTTTATAGGTAATAGGGGGCATCTATGTGTCACCTTATCAGGGGCATCCTGTCACCGTAAGTCTTGCATGTGGGCGGTGGCTGTCACCAAAATCTGGTAGTTGCGAGCCGCTTGCGCGCGATCTTTGCCGAATCGCTCTAAAAAGCGGGACTTTCGCGATTTCGGATTTGGCCTGTTTCTGATTTCGCGCTATTAAGGGATAGAAGCACAATAACGCGAGATTGCCATGCACGACTACAGCTATCTGCAAGATATGAACGAACGAAGCCTGGCGCAGCAGGCTGCTGTTCGCCGTGCCACGTTTTCCCCGGCAGAGACCAAGACGCTGCGCCCCTTCTCGATCTGGGAGATCAGCAGCTTCATGTTCGACGTGCCCGCGGACACGCTGCGCAAGAAACTGGCGGAGGATCCGTCGCTGCCGCAGGGGACGGTGGAGGACGATGGTCGGCAACGCTGGTTCACGCTGTCAGAGATCAACGAACTGCGGCGCCGGGTCAGATTTCGAGGCAAGACGCTGGTGCCGGAGCGTCCGAAGGGGCGTGCCCTGCGGGTCGCGGTGTCGAACTTCAAGGGCGGTGTCGGCAAGACAGTGGTGGCGCAGCACCTCGCCAATGCTGCGGCGCTCGACGGCTATCGGGTGCTGGTGGTTGACTTCGACCCGCAGGCGACGTTGACCCACTCGATGGGCCTGGTCGAGGTGAAAGAGTGGGATACCGTCTGGGGCATCATGTGCCGGGATCTGTGTAAAGAGGCGGACCGGATCATGGAGGCCTATGACGACCCGGCCGACTGCCCCTACCCTGCCGCGGACGAACTGCCGAAGGATGTGCAAGAGATCGGGCTGATGCGGGTGCAGGACTTCATCCAGCATACGGCCTGGCCCACGATCGACATCATCCCATCCTGCGCCAACGCGGCCTTTGTGGAGTTTGCCTCGGCCCAGTACCGCTCGCTGCACAAGGCCTGGTCATTCTTCGGATGCGTGGCGCGCTACCTCGACGAGTTGCCGGAGGATCAGTACGACATCGTGATCTTCGACTGCCCGCCTGCAATCGGCTATCAGTCGCTGAATGCGGCCTTTGCGGCGGACGTGCTGTATATCCCGTCCGGCCCTGGCTACTGGGAATACGACTCGACAACCTCCTTCCTGGGCCAGTTGGGCGATGCCTTGCAGGAGATCAGCGTCGGATTCGAGAGCATTGCCATTGATGCGGGGATCGTGTTGCCGAAGCGCTTCCTTGATATTCGGGTGCTGATGACGCGATACGAGGCAAGCAACCCGCTGCATGTTGCGATGCTCGAAGCGTTTCGGAATGTCTTCGGGGCCGATGTGTGCCAGAATCCGATCGAGATGACACGGGCGGTCGAACAGTCCGGACGGTTCCAGATGTCGGTCTACGAGCAGGACTACCGCGAGATGACGCGCGAGACCTGGAAGCGGGCGCGGCAGTCGTTCGACAGTGCCTACGCGGAATTCAGGGGGACGGTGCTGAAGGCATGGAAGGCGCGCACCGCTGTTCGGGAGGGCGGCAAATGACGAGCAAGGGAAATCGTTTCGGCATTGGTCCGGTCGAATTGCCGCCAGAGAGTGCGCGGCGGCGCAACCGCGATCCTGGCCCGATGGGCGTCGCCGTGCGCGAGAGCGCCACGAGCGCGCAAGAGGCAAGTGAGGCGCTTGTCGAACAGCGCCGGCAGAACGCGGCAGATGCAAAGGAGTTTCGGGCGGCGCGGGCCGAGGGTCGCGTGCTGGTGACCCTGCCTCTTGAAGATGTCGGCATCGACGCCCTGCCCCGTGACCGGATCGACCTGGTTGGGGCCGCTTCAAGCGACGAGATGGATGAGCTCAAGGCCTCGATCCGTGACCGTGGTCAGCGTGAGCCGGTGGAGGTCTTCCGGGTTGCGGACGGGTCCTATCAACTGAAGGCCGGGTGGCGGCGTCTTACGGCCCTCCGGCAGCTTTATGAGGAGACGAGCGACCCGCGCTTCGGCGAGATCGTGGCGCGGGTGACAGAGGAAGGCGGCGATCGCGCGGCGCTCTACGTCGATATGGTCGAGGAGAACGTGATCCGCCAGGATCTGACCTTCGCCGAGATGGCGCAGATCGCGCTGCAGCTGGCGCAGGATCCGGACGCGGGTATTGGCTCGGTCGAGGAGGCGGTGAGCCGGTTGTACCGTTCGCTGCACAAGGTGAAGCGTGCCTACATCAGGTCTTTCGTGGCGCTCTTGCAGGGTTTGGGTGATGCATTGCCCTATCCGAAACAGGTTCCCCGGGACCTTGGGGTAGAGGTCGCGCGGAAGCTGCAAGAGGCAGGGGAAGCCACGCGCCACGAGCTATGCGCGCGGCTGAGGGGCGTCATGCAAGACTCCGATCAGAACGCCATCCTGCGCGGGTTCCTCGCGGGCGAGGATGTGGAACGCGCCGGACAGGGCGGCGGCTCGACGGGCGAGCGTGCGGTGCGGCAGAAGTTCGAGTTTCATGTCGGCGAAAGCAAGGTGACGGCCCGCGCGGGAGAGTTCCGGATCAAGGCGGGAATCGACTTCACGTCGGTTGAACGCAAGGTGCTGGAGCGCGCAGTCCGCGCCTTTCATGCAGCGCTCGCCGAGAAGAGTTGATTCTGGTTTGGGCGCGGATTGAAGGGGCGGCCGGTTGGCCGCCCTTTTTTCTTTCCGATCACTATGCAGAGTCCGGTTACCGGCCGGTAACCGAGCCCGCCAAGGTTACCGGCGGGTAACCTTGGCGGGCTCGGTTTGCGTGCCGATGCCCAAGGCTTCCTTGGCGCTGCGCGCCGCGGCCGACCGGCGGGCAGGGGCCCTACAACCCCGCCGCCTTGGTCAGGTTCACCCGGAACCTGTCCCGCCGACGCTGATACCTGCGGGTCATCTCGGCCGAGGCATGGCCGAGCTGCTTCTGCACATAGCGCTCGTCGACATCGGCGCTGCTGGCGAGGCCGGCGCGCAGAGAGTGGCCGGAGTAAAGCCGCAGCCGCTCGGCTTCGGGCAGGTCGGGGCGCAGACCCGCCGCGCGCACGCAGGCCTTGATCAGCCGGGCGACGTGCTTGTCGCTCAAGCGGCTGTCGGTCGCGCGACGGCCATCACGGGTCACGGCGACGAAGAGCGGGCCGAAGTCGATCCGGGCGAAGTGCAGCCACTGTTCCAGCGCATGGACCGGGCAAGTCTGCGGGCCGGAACCGCGGCCGATCTCGACCTCGCGCCAGCCGGTCTTGCCGCGGAGCCGGATCAGGGCACCGCCGCCGTCCGTGCCCGCCAGGATCTCGACCCAGCCGCCCGAACCGGGGGTGTCGTCCTTGCCGTGATCCAGGCTGACGATCTCCGACCGCCGGAGGCCCCCGGCGAAGCCGATCAGCAGCAGGGCGCGGTCGCGCAAACCGCGCAGATCGTGGGGCAGGGTGGCGATCATGGCGCGGATGTCCTCGGGCAGGATCGCCTCTTTCTGCACCGGCGGGCGGGCATGCTTGCGGCGGATACCGGCGAGCACCGTGGCAATGTGGCGGTTCTTGCGGTCGAGCGCAAAGCCGCGCTGCGCATAGGACCACGAGAGGCCCGAGAGCCGCCGCTCGATGCTGGAAACGGCGAGGGCAGGGGCCTTGCCCGCGGGTGCCGCCAGATCGGCGATGTAAAGCCCGATCAGTTCGGGCGCGGGCGGCAGCGGATCGGCGCCGCGCCTGAGGCACCAGCGGGTGAACTGCGCCCAATCCTTGGCATAGGCTTTCAGGGTGTTCTCGGAGGCGGCCGCGCGGGCGTAGTTGCGGGCGGTTTCGACGAGGCGGTCGAGCGTGCCTGACCCCGCGACGGCGGCGGGCAGGGCGATCTCATCGGTCTTCTCTTGCGAGGGTGCGGATCCCGATTTATACTCTGCCATTATACGTATTCTCCAGGAGGCTATCGTGGGAAGGGTCAAGGTCAATCTCACGCTCGATGCGGAAGTCGCAGAGGCGGCGCGGGCGCTTGGGCTGAACATGTCGCGGCTTGCCGAGGCCGCCATTGCCGAAGCGGCCAAGGCCGAACGCAACCGGCTGTGGCAGCGGGAAAACCAGGCGGCCATTGCCGCCTACGCCGAAGAAGTGGCGCGGGACGGGTTGCCGCTGGCACCGTTCCGCAGCTTCTAGGGGCCGGCAGGGATGGCGCAGTTCGATCTCTATCGCCTGAAGACCGGGCGTCTCGTCGTCGATCTGCAAACCGATCTGATCGGCATCGAGGCATCCCGCATCGTCGCGCCGTTGCGCGAAGCGGGGAAATACGCGGTCTTTCCGGGCCTGACCCCTGCGGTGGACGTGCAGGGGCGCCGCTGGATCGTGCGGGTGCAGGAACTGGCGGCGGTCCCGGGAGCGGAATTGCGCGACCGGGTCGGAACGCTTGCAGAGCACCGGGATGCGCTGAAACGGGCACTCGACATCCTCATCGACGGGGTCTGAGCCGGGCCGGGTGTCGGTCTGCCGGAATTTTTGAGATTGCGTTCCATTTGTTTTCAATGACTTGCCTGTGTCGCATTTCTGAAACCGATTCAAAGTATGTGAGACTGGAAGCGATTTGAGTCGCTATTGGTGGGACTATCCAGCATCCA
>WGNF01000017.1 GCA_016124615.1 Paracoccaceae bacterium
GGTGATCGACAGCGCCACGCCGAGCGTGACGACTGACCAGTTGGTGGTGGTGTCCAGCCGGGTGCGCCAGACCGTGCTGCGGTAAACCTCGCCGCGGTAAAGATGCGCGAGCGCACCGATTTCGGCTGCCGAGAATTCAGAGGCTTCTTTCGCCCTGCGCTTGTCCATCGCCGCATTCCCCCCGTCTTTGACGTCATGGCCGCTTCTCCGGCGGCCCTGAAATCATGACAGGACATTTGGTCGCGGTCAAAGCCGCCGCGGATCGGTCGGTATTCCGGCCCCGGAAGCCTGGAAAACCGTGATCTGCCAAGGCGATGCGGGCAAAGGCGCGGCGGCGTGACGCGGGATCACGATTTCATGTATCGGCAATCCACTTTTTGACGCAAGTCAAAGCCACCGGCCGGTTCGAAGGCCATACCGGGCGGGAACCCAGAATCACTGGAGCCCGAAGTGTCATCTTCCGATATCCCCCCGCAGCAAACCCTCTACGCCGCCCGCGAGCCGATTTTTCCGCGCCGGGTGAAGGGCAGCTTTCGCACCATGAAGTGGTGGCTGATGGCGGTCATGCTGGGAATTTACTACATCATGCCGTGGATCCGTTGGGATCGTGGGCCGAGCCTGCCAGATCAGGCGGTGCTGCTCGATCTCGCCAACCGGCGCTTCTTCATGCTCTGGATCGAGATCTGGCCGCACGAGTTCTACTTCGTCGCGGGCCTTCTGGTGATGGCGGGCCTTGGGCTCTTTCTGTTCACCTCGGCGCTTGGCCGGGTCTGGTGCGGCTATGCCTGCCCGCAGACAGTGTGGACCGACCTTTTCATTCTGGTCGAACGCTGGGTCGAAGGGGACCGCAACAACCGCCTGCGGCTTTACCGGCAGAAGTGGGACTTGAAGAAGCTGCGCTTGCGGATGACCAAATGGGTGCTGTGGCTCTTGATCGCCATCGCCACCGGCGGCGCCTGGGTGTTCTACTTCACGGACGCGCCGACCCTGCTGCGCGGGCTTGTCACCGGCAGCGCGAACCCCGTCGCCTACATGACCATCGGCATTCTGGCCGCGACGACGTTCTTCTTCGGCGGCTTCGCGCGCGAGCAGATCTGCATCTACGCCTGCCCCTGGCCGCGCATTCAGGCCGCGATGATGGACGAGGATACCCTGACCATCGGCTATCGCGACTGGCGCGGTGAACCGCGCGGCAAGCACCGCAAGGCCGACGGTGCCGAAAAGCTGGGCGATTGCATCGACTGCATGGCCTGCGTCAACGTGTGCCCGATGGGCATCGACATCCGCGACGGCCAGCAACTGGCCTGCATCACCTGCGGCCTGTGCATCGACGCCTGCGACGAGATGATGGACAAGATCGGCAAGCCGCGCGGCCTGATCGGCTACATGGCCCTGACCGACGAGCCGCTGGAACGGGCCGGGGCGCATCCCAAGAACGTCTGGAAACACGTCTTCCGGGTGCGCACACTGCTGTACACCGTGCTCTGGGGCGGCATCGGAACCGGGCTGGTGGTGGCGCTCTTCATGCGCGCGCCGATCAGCATGACCGTGGCGCCGGTGCGCAACCCGATCTACGTCACGCTGTCCGACGGGGCGATCCGCAACACCTACGACATCCGGCTGCACAACCAGCAGCATGACGCGCGTCCGTTCAAGCTGTCGCTGACCTCGGCCGCCGACCTGAAGATCTCGCTGGAAGGCGCGGATGGCGATACCGTGACGGTCCCCGCGGACGAAACCAAGTTGCAGCGCGTCTATGTGACGGCGGCGCCGAACAGCCCCGCTGCCATATCCGAGCGGACGCCACTGCACTTCTGGGTCGAGGATACGACCAACACCGACCGCGCCGAGCAGGGCACGATCTTCTTCGGGAAAGGCAAGTAAGATGGCTCAGACGATCGAGTTTTTCGGCCTGTTTGTCGCGTCGATCCTGAGTGTTTTCGGGGCACTGATCTGGCTCTTGTTCCGCAACGGGATCACCGGGCGCAAGTTCCTGATCTTCGTGGTCTCGTTCTTCGGGCTCGTCATCGCAGTGAACGTGGGCATGGCCTATCAGGCCGTGCATACCTTCCCCGGCCTCGAGGAAGAGACCGGCAACGGCTATGACGAAAGTCAGGCATTCGACCAGATCATGCAGGCGCAACAGGCGCTCGGCTGGTCGATCGGGCTGCGCTACACCGACAAGACGCTGACGGTAACGTTCAACGGCAAGGATGGTGCCGTGGCGCAGGTCGGGGCGATGAACGTGCTTGTCGGCCGCCCGACCGAGGCCGCCGACGATCAGCGGCCGGCCTTCGCGCAGAACGGGCCGGTGTTCACCGCGCCGGTGAAGCTGGCGCCGGGCAAATGGATGGTGAAGGTCAACGCGCTGGCCAAGGACGGGACAGAGTTCCACCAACGTCTGTCGCTGATCGTGACGGAGTAGGGGCGGTGTCCACCGCCCTCAGCACTCCACCACCGTCCGCCTGCCCGGCCTGTGCCGTGGTTCCCTCGGCCGAGGCTTTGGCCGCGCGGGCCGCGCCAAGAGAGGCGCGGATGATGCTGACGCTGCCCACCGCGCATTGCGCCCTGTGCATGACGACGGTGGAGCAGGGGCTGGCGCAACTGCCCGGCGTGCATGATGCGCGGGTGAACCTGACGCTGAAGCGGGTGGCGGTGGCGGCCGATCCGGACGTTACCGCCGAGACGCTGATCGCGGCGCTGGGTCGGCTGGGTTACGAGGCGCACGAGTTGGATGCGGGCACCCTGCGTGCGACCCAGACCGACAAGATGGGCCGCGAGTTGCTGATGCGGCTGGGCGTGGCCGGCTTTGCGATGATGAACATCATGCTGCTGTCGGTCGCCGTCTGGTCGGGTGCGGAAGATGCCACGCGGATCATGTTCGAGTGGATTTCGGCGGCCATTGCGCTGCCCACGGTGATCTTTTCCGGCCAGCCCTTCTTTCGCAACGCGGTCGGCGCGCTCAGGGCCGGGCGGCTGGGCATGGATGTGCCGATCTCGCTGGCGATCCTGCTGGCCACCGCGATGTCGCTGTACGAAACCGCCGAGGGCGGCGGGCACACCTATTTCGACGCCGCCGTATCGCTGACCTTCTTCCTGCTGGCCGGGCGTTATCTTGACTACCGCACCCGCGCGGTGGCGCGGTCCGCCGCGGAGGAACTCGCCGCGTTGGAAGTGCCGCGCGCGACCCGCGTGGTGGATGGGGTCGAGACCGTGGTGGCCATCGCCGATCTGCGCCCCGGCGATCTGGTGCGTGTGCGCCCCGGCGGGCGGATGCCGGTCGACGGTGTGGTGGTCGAGGGCACGAGCGAGCTGGACCGGTCGCTGCTGACCGGGGAAAGCCTGCCGGTCTGGGCCGGACCCGCGGCCGAGGTCAGCGCGGGCGAGGTCAACCTGACCGGCCCGCTTCTGGTGCGGGTGACGGCGGCGGGGCGCGATTCGTCGCTGCACCGGATGGCCGATCTGGTCGCCGTGGCGGAAAGCGCCAAGAATCGCTACACCACGCTGGCAGACCGTGCCGCTCGGATCTATGCGCCCGGCGTGCATATCCTGGCGTTCTCGACGTTCCTGTTCTGGCTCTGGTTCAGCCGGGGCGATCTGCATCTGGCGCTGAACATCGGCGTTGCGGTCCTGATCATCACCTGCCCCTGCGCGCTTGGCCTTGCCGTGCCGGCCGTGGTGACGGCGGCCTCGGGGCGGCTGTTCCGGCAGGGGCTGTTGATCAAGGAGGGCAGCGCGCTGGAACGGCTGGCCGAGGTTGATACCGTTGTTTTCGACAAAACCGGCACGCTGACGATGGGCGCACCCGAAGCGGTAGACCTTGCCGCGCAGTCGCCCGCCGATGTGGCGCTGGCGGCGGGGTTGGCGGCGGCATCGTCACACCCGCTGGCGCGCGCGCTGGCCGCCGCCGCCGCGGCGGCGGGGATCGCGGCCGCGGCGGTCGATGCGGTGCACGAGGTGCCCGGCTATGGCGTCGAGGGGCTCTGGCAGGGCCGCCGGGTGCGCCTTGGCCGCGCGCCCTGGGTTGGCACCGAGCCGATCGACCGCACGGCGAGCTATCTGGAGGCGGGCGACGGCGCCGCGCCACGCGCCTTCGCCTTTGCCGACCACCTGCGCCCCGGCGCCGAGGCGGCGATTGCCGCGCTGAAGGCGCAGGGCAAGACGGTTCACCTGATCTCTGGCGACAGCGCGGGGGTGGTGGCCGAACTTGCGACGCGCCTTGGCATTGCCGACTGGATGGCGGGCGCGCTGCCCGCCGAAAAGGCCGCGCGCATCGCGGCACTAAGCACGGGCGGGCATCGCGTGCTGATGGTCGGCGACGGGCTGAACGACACCGCCGCGCTGACGGCGGCGCATGTCTCGATCTCGCCGGCCTCGGCGCTGGATGCCGCGCGGGTCGCGTCGGATATGGTGCTGCTGGGCAGCGACCTGACGCCGATCGGCGAGGCCGCACGGATCGCCAGACTCGCGACCCGGCGGATCAAGGAAAACTTCGCCGTTTCGGCGCTTTACAACCTCATCGCCGTGCCCTTGGCGATGATGGGCATCGCCACGCCGCTGATGGCGGCCTTGGCGATGTCGGCCTCGTCGATTACCGTTTCCCTCAACGCCCTCAGACTTCGGTGACCCCATGACCGTGCTGGCCTACCTGATCCCCATTTCGCTGATCATCGGCGGCATCGGCCTGATGGCATTCATCTGGACGATCGACTCCGAGCAATATGATGACCCGAAGGGCAACGCGAGCCGGATCCTGAAACCCGACTACGACGATCACCCCAAGAAATAGGGTCGGGCTCAGCCGATCCGGGTGCTGACGCTGCCCAGACCCTCGATCATGATGGTGCAGGTGTCGCCATGCGTCAGCGCGCCGACGCCCGCGGGGGTGCCGGTGTAGATCAGATCGCCGGGGCAAAGCGTCACCAGACCCGACAGGAAGGCGATGATCGCCGGGACCGGCCAGATCATGTCGGCGATGTCGGTCGACTGGCGCTCGACGCCATTCACCGTGCAGGTCAGCCGCGCGCGGGCGGGGTGGCCGACCGACGTGACGGGCACCAACGCGCCGCAGACGGCCGACAGGTCGAACCCTTTCGACATGTCCCACGGGCGGCGCAGCGATTTCGCCGCAGCTTGCAGATCGCGGCGGGTCAGGTCGTTGCCGGGCGCATAGCCCCAGACGTGGGAAAGCGCCGCGTCTTCGGCAATGTCCGCGCCGCCGGTGCCGATCGCCACCACAAGTTCCGCCTCGTAGTGCAGGTCCTGTGTGGCGGGTGGAAAGGGCACCATCGCGCCGTCTTCGACCAGCGTATCGGCGGGCTTGGTGAAGAAGAACGGCGGCTCTCGGTCGGGGTCGTTGCCCATCTCGCGCGCGTGTTCGGCATAGTTGCGCCCGACACAGAAGATGCGGCGAACGGGAAAGCGGGCGTCGCTGCCAAGGATGGCGACGCTTGGCTGCGGCGGGGCAGGGATCGCGTATCGGGTCATCATGTCCTCCGTTTGCACCTTCCTGCCCGGTTGTGGCGCAGGGTGCAAGCGGGGCTCAGGGTGCCATCGTGAAGCATTGCTGCCCGCGCGCCTGAATGCGGCGGCAAGCAAGATCGGCCTGGTCCTGCGACAGGCCAACGAAATTCGCGTCATATCCGCTCTTGCGGTCAACGACCTTGCGCAGCGTCTGGTCCAGCGTCGTGGGTTCCGAAAGCGCGGTGCGCAACAGCACCTTTTCAGCGGCGTCGCGGCTGTTGAAGCGGCCCAGGGTGATCGCCCAGTCATGCGCGCCAGAGGTGGCAAGGCGCGCCACGACTTCGGGCGCAGGCAAGGCATCGGCCGGGGCGGCCGCGGCGACCGAGGCAAAGACGATGTCGGGGCGCGGTTTCGGGGCGGGGGCGGCCACCGAAGCCTCGATGGCGGCCGAGGTGGCCTGAATGTTGGCCATCCGGGAGGGGCTGAGCGGGGGCGGATCAATCGCTTCGCCGTCATTATCGGCGACCGAGGCGTTTTGGCCGGTCGTGTCGGCGGCTGTCGCACCCGGTGGCGTCTCGGGGTCGGCGGCGGCAACTTCCGCGGATTGCGGCAGGCTGTCGGGGCGGGGTTCGGGCGCGGTTGCGGCCACGTCCAGCCCGTCGGGGCGCGGCGCGGGGATCACGCCCGGCGCATCGGCGTCGGCAACATCGGTGGCGTCCGGCGCATTGGCATCGGGCCGCGCGCGCGGCACCGGGCTGGTGGCCACGGCGGTGTTCAGCCGCAGCGTCTTGCCGGTGGTCGCGCGGCCGTTCGGGTCGCCGTCGATCTGGGCGACAAGATCGCTGGCCGGGGCCGAGGCGCCGGGGGCGATACCGCTGAGGTCCGGCAGCGCCGGTTTGCGCACCGGCACGTTTTCGGCGACCTTGGCGAACCCCATGTCGAGCAGTTGCGCCATCTTCGCGTTGCGCGCGGCGGTCGAGGTTTCGCCGAAGATCACGCCGATCAGCCGCTTGTTGCCGCGCTGCGCCGAGGCGACAAGGTTGAACCCCGAGGGGTTGGTGAAGCCGGTCTTGATCCCGTCGGCGCCGTCGTAGGCCTCAAGGAACTTGCGGTTGGTGCTGTAGACCGTCGCCATCCCCGCGTCCGTCTCGCGGCGCGAGAAGATGTTGTAGTATTCGGGGAAATCATAGAACAGGTGCCGCCCCAGGATCGCCATGTCGTGCGCGGTGGAAAGGTGTCCGGCCCGCGTCAGCCCGTTGGCGTTGTGAAAGGTCGAGTTGGTCATGCCAAGCGCCTTGGCGGTGGCGTTCATGCGCGCGGCAAAGGCGGCCTCGTTGCCGCCAAGCGCATCGCCGATCGCGGCGGCGGCGTCGTTGGCGGACTTCACCGCGGCGGCGCGGATCAGATAGCGCAGCGCGATCACCTGCCCCGCCCGCAGCCCCAGCCGCGACGGCGCCTGACTGGCGGCATTGGCCGAGACCGTGATCGGCGTATCCAGCGTCACCTCGCCCCGGCGGATGGCGTCGAACGTGATGTAAAGCGTCAGCATCTTGGTCAATGAGGCCGGATGCAGGCGCGTATCGGCGTTCTCGGAATAGATGATCTGCCCGTTGCGCGCATCCATCACCAGCGCCGCATAGGGCGCCGCAAATGCCGCGATGGGCGTCAGCAGCCAGAGAATTACCAAACATGCAGAAACGAACGCTCTGCGCACGCACTGCCCCAGACGTGTGTCCACGTTGCGGGTTTCCTTGTTCCTGCCTCGGTTGCCCCCGTTTTTCGGGGCTTGTTCTGCTGCGTTTGACGATAACAGAAGGAATCGTGCGGGAAAACCCTTCAATTCAATGACTTTCGCGCGGATTCTCATCTGTTGCCGCGCGGCCCCCTTTATCCGGGCTGCGGCGGCGCGGGCGAGAGGGTGTCCAGCAGGGCGGGCAGCGCCGCGAGAGTCTGAATCTGACGAAATCGCGTGGCGGTTGTGGGCGTCTCGTCCTGTTCCAGCGCCCAGGTCAGCGCGTGCGGGACGTAGACGCCCCATCCCCCGGCCGCCAGCACCGGGATCACGTCAGAGCGCAGCGAGTTGCCGACCATCATGGCGCGCGCCGCCCCCTGCCCGTGGCGGGCGAAGATTTCGGCATAGACCGCCGGGGTCTTGTGGCTGACGATCTCGACCCCCGCGAACAGATCCCCCAGACCCGATTGCGCCAGCTTGCGTTCCTGATCCAGCAGGTCGCCCTTGGTGATCAACAGCACCCGGTAGCGCCCGGCCAGCGCCTCGACGGTTTCGCGGGCGGCAGGCAGCAACTCGATCGGGTGGGCCAGCATGTCCTGCCCGGCCGCGATCAGGTCGGCGATGATGCTGGCGGGTACTTGGGCCTCTGTCACCTCGATGGCGGTCTCGATCATCGACAGCACGAAGCCCTTGATGCCGAACCCGTAGTGCCCAAGGTTGCGCCGCTCGGCGGCCAGCAGGCGGTCGTGCAGATGGTCGGGCGCGGCATAATCCGCCAGCAATTCGGTGAATCGCTGCTGCGTCAGCCGAAAGAAACGCTCGTTCTGCCAAAGCGTGTCGTCGGCGTCGAAGCCGATGGTGGTGGGTGCGGCGTTCATTCCGTGGCGTCCGTGGTGTTCCGTTTGCCGGTTGATGCAAATCGCAGCATCCGGGCCTTTTCTCATGACCCGAAGGCGTTATATGATGGGTCAATCCCAAAACCCGACTCCGAGGAGCCTTCGCGTTGACCCTGTCACCCTTCATGATGTCCGACAAGAAGGACAGCCGTGACGGCGATGCTTCGGTCCTGACGAAGACCAAGACCCGCACGCAGCGCCCGCCGCTGTACAAGGTGATGCTGCTGAACGACGACTACACGCCGATGGAGTTCGTCGTCCATGTGTTGGAGCGGTTTTTTGGCCTGACCCATGCGCAGGCGTTCGAGATCATGTTGACGGTGCACAAGAAGGGGCTGGCCGTCGTGGGCGTGTTCTCGTTCGAAGTGGCGGAAACCAAGGTGGCGCAGGTGATGGATTTCGCGCGCCGCCATCAGCATCCGCTGCAATGCACGATGGAAAAGGAATAGGGCCGACCGGCCCAGCCCATGCGCGCCACCCGAATTCTTCACGCGATCGACGCTGGTCTGCTGCGTCTGCCCGAGGCCGGGCCCATTGCCGTTTTCCACCCGCAGGCGGGCGACGACCTGTCGCCGCTGGGCCATGACCGGGTGCGCGTGATCACCGGCTTCCGCCCCGACCATGACGCCTTCGCGGCGGCGGGCTATGCCGTGGCTACGACGGCAGAAGGGCCTTATGCGGCGGCGCTGGTCTGCCTGCCCCGCGCGCGGGCCGAGGCGCGGGCGCTGGTGGCAGCGGCCGCGGCGCATCTGCCCGAAGGCGCGCCGCTGATCGTTGACGGACAGAAAACCGACGGCGTCGATGCCTGCTTTCGCGAATTGCGCAGCCGTGTCGATCTGGGCGAGGCCGTCGCCAAGGCGCATGGCAAGCTGGCCGTTTTCGCCGCCCCGGATGCCACGGTCTTTGCCGACTGGGCCGCCGGGCCGGTCGATCTGGCGGAAGGGTTCCGCACCCTTCCGGGGGTGTTCTCGGCCGATGGCGTCGATGCAGGTTCCGCCATGCTGGCCGCGGCGCTGCCAGAGAAGCTGCCGCGCAAGGTGATGGACCTTGGCGCAGGCTGGGGGTTTCTCAGCCGGGCCGTGCTGGCCCACCCCGAGGTCGAGGAACTGCATCTGGTCGAGGCCGAGGCGGCCGCGCTGGACTGTGCCCGGCTGAACATCACCGACCCGCGCGCGCAGTTTCATTGGGCCGATGCGCTTCGGTTCCGGCTGCCCGGCCCGGTCGGCGCGGTGGTGATGAACCCGCCGTTCCACACCGGGCGCGCCGCCGATCCGGCCCTGGGGGCCGCTTTCATCAAGGCGGCGGCGGGAATGCTGTCACCCTCGGGCACGCTCTGGATGGTGGCGAACCGGCACCTGCCGTATGAGCCCGTGCTGCGCGCCGCGTTCCGCGATGTCGACGAGATTGGCGGCGATGGCCGCTTCCGGCTGACCCGCGCGGCGCGGCCGCACAAGATCAAGGCCTGACCGTCACTCGGGGTATTGCGCCTGACATTGGGCGATCTGCGGCGCCGCGGCGCGGCTCAACTCGGCCTGCTTGCGGCGCAGCGCGTCAAGCTGATGCCGGGTCGCCACAAGGTCGATCGCCACCGGGGTCTGGATCGTGTGCACGACATCCTCCATGCACATGTCGGGCGCGTAGGGGTGTGGCGGTCGGCCGCCGTGATGATGATTCCCATCCCCGCCACTGCCGCCGCCGTGGTGATGGTGGTCGTCATGCCCGCCGTATCCGCCGCCGTATCCGCCGTCAAAACCGCAGGGCCGCCAGACCGACGTCACCACCTGCGAGTCCTGCAAGCCGTAGCCGCGCACGAGATCGGCCTGCAACCCGTTGGCCAGCGTCGTGACCACGGTCAGGTCATGCGTCGCGTCGGCGATGCAGCGTTCCTGCGGCGTGGAACAGGCGGCAAGCACCAGCCCGAAGGCGAGACCGGCAAGGGATGCGGGGCGTAGGTTCATGTCGGCCATTGTCGCCCCAAGCGGGCCGGACGCCAAGCGAATTCCGATCTTGCACGCCGCGCGGATTTGGCGCGACAGTGTCGCCGATCACGAGCGGACAGGACGGAAGGTACGGGAATGACGGACGGATTCGACGAACGCAAGGCCCGCGCGGCGGCCTGGTTCCGCACCCTGCGGGACGAGATCGTGGCGGCTTTCGAGGCGCTGGAAGTCAGCCAACTGACCAGCCCGTTTGCCGATTTCCCGGCTGGCCGGTTCGAGGTGACCGAAACCCGCCGCGCCTCGGACGATGGCTCCGACGCGGGGGGCGGGCTGATGAGCGTGATGCGCGGCGGGCGGGTGTTCGAGAAGGTGGGGGTCAACGTCTCGACCGTCTACGGCACGCTGGCGCCGCGCGCACAAAAGGCGATGGCGGCGCGCGGGGTGCCGGGGATGGAGGCCGATCCGCGTTTCTGGGCCTCCGGCATCAGTCTTGTGGCGCATATGCAGAACCCGCAGACCCCGGCGGTGCACATGAACACGCGGATGTTCTGGACCCCCGGTGCGTGGTGGTTCGGCGGCGGGGAAGACCTGAACCCTTGCCTTGAATATCAAGAGGATACGGCGTTCTTTCATCAGGTGCTGAAGGATCATTGCGACCGCCATTCGCCCGACTACTACCCCCGTTTCAAGGCCTGGGCCGACGAGTATTTCTTTGTCCCCCACCGGGGCCGGGCGCGGGGCGTGGGCGGCATCTTCTTCGATGACCTGAACACTGGCGACTGGGAGGCGGATTTTGCCTTCACCCAGGATGTCGGCCGGGCATTTCTGCCGGCATTTCTGGGGATTACAGAGAGGCGGCGCAATACGCCGTGGTCGGACGCCGACAAGGAGACGCAGCTGGTTCACCGCGGGCTTTATGCCGAATACAACCTTGTCTATGACCGGGGCACCAAGTTCGGGCTCGAAACCGGGCACGATGCCAACGCGGTGCTGATGAGCCTGCCGCCGGTGGCCAAGTGGCCGTGAAACCGGATACCGATTTCACACCGATTTCACACCGACAGCCAGCCCCCCGCGCGGCAGGGTCCGGCGCGTGGGGGTTTGTGTTCCGCGCCCGGATCGTGCATCCTGAGGGTGAGTTCGGATGCGCCTTCCGCCTGGCCCCTCGGGTGCATTCGTCAGCCCCGGACGGAGACCCCACATGAAGACCCTCAGCCTGATCCTAGCCCTGACCCTTGGTGCCATGACCGCCACGACCGTGACCCCGGTCTTTGCCGAGACCTATGTCGCCCGGCAGGGCGAGACGGTTCAGCGCGGCAAGATCATCGGCGAAAAGCCGGTACAGGTCACCTCGGGCAGCAAGGCCAACAAGACCGGCGCCGCCATTGTCGGCGGGCTGGCGGGCGCGATCCTTGGCAACCAGTTCGGCAAGGGCGGCGGCCGCACGCTGATGACCGGCGCGGGCGCGGTTGGCGGTGCGATGCTGGGCAGCAAGCTGGCCGACGGGCAAACCACCCGGGTGTCGAAACAATGGACGATCCAGTTCCGCACCGGCGGAACCGTTTCGATCATTCAGGACGCCAACGACCTTTACGTCGGCCAATGGGTGAACGTGGTGCAAAGTTCCGCCGGGGTCCGCATCGTTCCCTGACGGCGGAAGATCGCCGGTGATGCCATGCCGGATTTGCGTTTGGCCAAGCGCCCCGGCATCCTGCCGGAATGGCGCAAGTGCCCGTATTGGAGGAGTATTGAAAATGAAGAAATTGACCCTGATCCTGCCGCTTTGCGTGCTGATGGTCGCGGGCTGCGACGATACCACCGGCCCGACCTATGTGCAGGCGCCGGTGGCGAGCCAGTCCGTGATGTACGGCACGATCATCGAGTCGCGCCCGGTGCAGGTCGCCACCAATAACGCCGACAACAAGACCGGCGCTGCCATCGTTGGCGGCCTTGCGGGCGCGATCGTCGGCAACCAGTTCGGCAAGGGTGGCGGCAAGACCGCGATGACGGGCCTTGGCGCCATCGGCGGCGCAATGGCGGGCAGCGCGCTGGCCGACAATGGCAGCAACACCCGCGTGACGCGGCAGTGGACGGTGCGCCTGCAGCAAGGCGGCGTGATCCAGGTGATCCAGGACGGCCAGAACCTGTACGTCGGCCAGCGCGTTCGCGTGATCCAGGATTCGCGCGGCACCCATATCGAGCCGTAAGGCCCTTGGCCGGGGTCTAGCCGGCGGCGACCGCCAGCGCGACCTCGGCCATCTCGAATCGCCCGTCGCGGCGGTGCCGTGCCCCGACCGTCAGGCCAAGGGGCGCGGCAAACACCGGCCCGGCATGGGTGCAGGTGTGAAACTCACCCTTTTCGCCGCAAGGGTCGGCGCTGGCGGGCAGGTCGGCCAGCAGCGCATCGTCATAGGCGCGCCCGGCGAAGTCGGCCGGGATCTGCGTGGTATCCACGCAGGTCAGCACGGCGCGGAAGCCCTGCGCGATGAACGCATGCGCCAGTTCGGCGGTATCGCGACCCCAGAGCGGGAACACCGGCTGCCAGCCCAAGGGCGCCAGCGTGCGTTCGCGGTAGGCCCGCACATCGGCCAGGAACAGGTCGCCGAAGGCGATGTGGCGCAGCCCCGGCCAGCGCCCCTGCGCCTCGGCCAAAGCCGCCGCCATCGCGCCCTCATAGGTTCCGTTCGCCGGGTTGGCGGGCAAGGGCGCCGCGATCACCGGCAGCCCGGCGGCGGCGGCCTGCGCCAGCAGCACCGCGCGCGGAATGCCGTGGATGCTGATCCGCCCATCGTCAGCGCCGGTCATGGTCAGCAGGCCGACCACATCCCACGCCGGGTCGGCGTTCAGGGCGGCCAGCGTCAGCGCGGAATCCTTGCCGCCGCTCCACGCCAGAAGGATCGGCACGGCCATCAGCGCACCGCGATCAGGCCGGCGGCGCCCGCCATCACCCCCGCGCCGCAGCGGTTGGCCGTTCGCATCGCCTTCGGGCTGCGCAGCAGCCCGCGCGCGCGCGTCGCCAGCAGCACCCATGTGAGGTCGACCACCGCCAGCACCGCCATCGCCGTGCCGGTCAGCGCGGCCCAGCCACCCACGCCGACATGCGTCAGGTCGATCAGCGTCGGCACCAGCGCAAGGTAGAACACCATGATCTTCGGGTTGCCCAGCGTCACCGCCAGCCCGGCCATGAACATCCGCGACGGCCGCGCCCGTTCCGGCAGGGCGCCATCGTCCACCGTCACCGGTGCCCGCCACATCTTCACCGCCAGCCACAGCAGATAGGCCACCCCGGCCCATTTCAGCGCGGTGAACGCGGCCTGAAAGCTGGTGGCCAGCGCGGTCAGACCCCAGACCGTGCAGGAAATCCAGATCGCTTCGCCGATCCACATCGCGGCAAGGAACGGCAGCACCTCGCGCGGGCCGCGGGCCACCACGCGCGCCACCAGCGCCGCGATCGAGGGGCCGGGCAGTGCCGCCACCGCAGCGAGGGTGGAGGCGAAGAGCAGAAGCGCGGTCAGGGTCATGGCAATCTCCGGTGCGGCCCGCCGACAGAAGCGGCGGCGGGCGGGCGTGTCAAGCACGCTCGTCCTTCGGGCTGTCCATCACGACGAAGGTGGTGATCGCGGTGACCTGTGGCAGCGTGCCCAGCGTCTCGGCGTGGAAATGCTTGTAGGCGGCGATGTCGGGCACTTCGACGCGCAGCAGGTATTCGATGGCGCCGGTGACGTTGTGGCACTCGCGCACATGCGGGCTGGCCGCCATCGCGCGCTCGAACGCCAGTTGCGCCGCTTTGGTGTGTTCGTTCAGGCCGATGGTGACATAGGCGGTGAAGCCGCCGCCGCGCGCCTCGGGCGCCAGCATGGCGCGGTAGCCCCGGATCAGGCCGCGCCGCTCCAGCTCTTGCACCCGGCGCAGGCAGGCGGAGGGTGACAGGCCGACCCGTTCGGCCAGCTCAATGTTGGGCAAGCGGGCGTTGCGCGAAAGCTCACGCAATATCCGGGTGTTTGTGGCGTCAAATTCGGTCACGGGTTGCAGTAATGAGGCGATATTGCGCAACATAGCAAGCCTATTGCGCCGATCTTCGCATAATGTTGCGCGCATGACATATGACATCCTCTCTGCCCTTGTGGGCTTCGGCTTCGCCACCTCGATCACTCCGGGGCCCAACAACCTAATGCTGATGACCTCTGGCGCCAACTTCGGCTTTCGGCGCACGGTGCCACATCTGCTGGGGGTGACACTGGGCTTTGTCTTCATGGCGGTGCTGATCGGGCTGGGGCTGGCGCGGCTTTTCGACCTGTGGCCGCCTTTGCGGCTGATCCTGAAGGCGGCGAGTCTCGTCTACATGCTCTGGCTGGCGTGGAAGATCGCGCATTCGCCGCCGCCCGGTCTGGTGGAGGAGGGGCGGCCGATGACCTTCCTGCAAGCCTGCGCGTTTCAGTGGGTGAACCCCAAGGCCTGGGCGATGGGGATGACGGCGATGACGGCCTATCTGTCGGGGCCGGGATTTGCGGCGGTGGTGCTGGTGGCGGCGGTGTTTGGCGCGGTCAACCTGCCATCCTGTTGTTCCTGGGTCGTCCTGGGCCAGCAGATGCGCCGGGTGCTGACCGACCCGCGCCACCTGCGGGCGTTCAACTGGGTGATGGCGCTGCTGCTGATCGCCACGCTCTGGCCGCTGTTGACGCATTGAGGGCGGCACGGCCATTGTCGCGCCCGCCGGCTTTGGCTAAGCCTTGCGCATGACGCATCCGCTTCCCACCCCCGCCCATCCCTTCCGCATCGGCACCCGCGGCTCCCCGCTCGCGCTGGCGCAGGCGCATGAGACGCGCGACCGGCTGATGGTGGCGCATGACCTGCCCGAGGCGGCATTCGAGATCGTGGTGATCAAGGTCACCGGCGATCAGGTGCAGGACAAGGCGCTGCGCGAGATCGGCGGCAAGGGCCTGTTCACCCGCGAGATCGAAGAGGCGTTGCAGGACGGCGGCATCGACATCGCGGTGCATTCGATGAAGGACATGCCGACGGTGCAGCCGGATGGCCTGATCCTCGATTGCTACCTGCCGCGCGAGGATGTGCGCGATGCCTTCGTTTCCCCCCATGTCGCGCGGCTGGCGGACCTGCCGCTGGGCGCCGTGGTGGGCACGTCGAGCCTGCGGCGGCGGGCGCAACTGAAGCTGCGGCGGCCCGATCTGCAGGTGGTGGAGTTTCGCGGCAACGTGCAGACCCGGATGCGCAAGCTGGAAGAGGGCGTGGCAATGGCCACCTTCCTGGCGATGGCGGGGCTGAACCGGCTGGGGATGGCGGCGGTGGTGCGATCAGCCATCGACCCCGAAGAGATGCTGCCCGCCGTGGCGCAGGGCGCCATCGGGATCGAGCGGCGATCGGCAGATGCGCGGGTGGCCGGGATGCTGGCGGCGATCGCCGATGGCCCCACGGCGCAACGGCTGGCCGCCGAACGCGCGATGCTGGCCGGGCTGGATGGGTCGTGCGAGACGCCGATCGCCGGGCTTGCGGTGCTGGAGGGCGGCGAGGTCTGGCTGCGCGGCGAAATCCTGCGCCCCGACGGGTCCGAGTCTTTGACCGACGAGGGCCGCGCGCCGGTGGCCGATGCCGCCGCACTGGGCCGCGATCTGGCGGCGCGGCTGTTGGCGCGGGCGCCGAAGGGGTTCTTCGACTGGAAGGGCTGAACCGCGCCCGGCGTCGCGCGGGCGGAGTTTACCCGACCCGCACCAGTTGCTTGCCGAAGTTGCCACCCTCCAGCAGCCGCAGGAACGCGGCGGGCGCGGCGTCGAGCCCCTCGGCCACGGTTTCGCGGTAGCGGATGCTGCCATCCTTCACCAGCGGCGCCACTTCGGCGAGGAAGGCGGGCAGGCGGTTCCAGTGGTCGAAGATGATGAAACCCTGCACCCTGAGCCGCTGGCGCAGGATCGCGCCCCAGATCGCGGGGGCGGGCAATGCGGCGGGCGCACCGGAGTACCAGGCGATCATGCCGCACAAGGCGATGCGGCCGTGCGTGTTCATCGCGGGAAGCACGGCCTCCAGCACGGTGCCGCCGACGTTTTCGAAATAGGCATCCACCCCGTTCGGCGCGGCTTCGGCGATTTGCGCGCCAAGGCGACGGGCGTCAGCGCCGTGATGGTCAAGGCAAATATCGTAGCCGAGTTCGGCGACCGCATAGGCGCATTTTTCGGCACCACCGGCGATGCCGATCACCCGCATTCCCTTGCGCCGGGCCAACTGGCCGACAAGGCTGCCCACCGCGCCGGTGGCGGCGGAAACCACGATGGTCTCGCCCGCCCTGGCGCCCGCGATGTCGTTCAGGCCGACCCAGGCGGTCAGGCCGGGCATCCCCAGCACGCCCAGGGCGGTCGTGACCGGTGCGGCGGCGGGGTCGATCTTGCGCACGCCCGCGCCATCGGAAATCCCGTGCGAGGCCCAGCCGAGTTGCGCCAGCACGATATCGCCCGCCGCAAAGCCGGGGTGGCGCGAGGTGACAACCTCGGCCACGCAGGCTCCCTCCATCGTGGCGCCGACCTCGACCGGCTTGGCATAGCTGCGGGCCGCGCTCATCCGGCCGCGCATGTAGGGGTCCAGCGACAGCCAGAGGGTGCGGGCGAGGAATTGGCCCGCTGCCGGTTCGGGCAGCGCGGACTCTTCCATCCGGAAATTGTCGAGCCCCGGTTTATGCTCTGGCCGCGAGGCCAGCACGATGCGGTGAAGGGTTTCGGTCATGGCGCGGTCTCCTCTGGCCGGGGATGCAGGATAGGGGCGGGTGCGGGCGGGGCAACCCCAAGCCGCGCCGGGCGGTCGAGGATCGAAAGCACCGCGGCGCCGACAAGCACGAAACCCGCGCCCACCACGGCGGCCAACGGGTAGCCCGAAAGCTGGGTGCCGATCAAAAAGGCCAGCGCGGCAAAGGCCGCCGTCAGGAACTGGTTGACCGCGATCAGTGCCCCGCCCGCGCCGGGGCGGCGGCCGAGCAGATCCTGAATGTAGCTGAGCGGCAGGGTCAGCAACATCCCGGCGCCAAAGCCCGCAGGCAGGGTCAGAAGCAGCACATGCGGCAGATGGGCCGAGGCGGCGAAGGCCAGCATGAACGCGGCATGGACCACCGCGCCAAGCGCGATCACCCGCGATTTGGGCATGCGCGTCGCAAGGCCGGCGCCGATCATCATCGACGGAATCTCCAGCCCCGCGACGCAGCCGGCGAACAGCGCGACGATGCCGGGTTCGCGGCCGCCGACGGTGGTGAACATCGGCCCGAGCAGGATCATGTAAAGGCTGAGCGAACTGCCGATCAGGCCCAGCGCCAGCATCCGCGCCAGCACGGCGGGGTGGGCCAGTTCGGCCATCCCGGCCCGGAACGTCAGGCCCGACCGGTGGTTTTCCGGCAGGCTCGCGTCGGCGGGCCAGGACCGCAGGATCAGGCCAAGGCCGATCAGCGCCGCCACAAGGCCAAGCGCGTAAACGTCGATCAGCGCCACCCCGGCATTCACCGCCAGCGCCCAGAGCGGCAGCACGGCGACGAAGGGCAGCGCGAAGGCGGCGCGGATCACCGCGGCGATCCGGTCGCGCTCGGCCTGCGGGCGGCCCTGGGTCACGATGCGCGCGAGCGCGAACAACTGCCCGAACAGGCCCGCGCCCAGCGGCAAGAACAGCATGTGCGCCACGGCAAAGCTGACGGTGGAGGGCAGCAGGCGCACCAGCCCGGTACCAAGCGTCAGCGCGGCGATCAGGCAAAGCGCGACGCGGCGGCGGCGGGCGGACTGGTCGGCCCAGATCCCGGCCACGACCGAGGATGTCACCGCGACCAGTGCCGCCACCACCAGAAGTGCGGCGTAATAGCGGGGCGCGATGGCGAAGATGCGGATGGCGATCAGCGACTGGTAGGGCGCCACCGCCGCCGACAGCGTGCCGGTGCAGATCAGTGCCAGCGTGACAAGGCGCAGGACCGGATCGGCCGCGATCGTTCGGGCGGCAGAAAGCGGGTTCATGTCACGGGATGACCTTGCCGGGGTTCAAGAGGCCCTGCGGATCCAGCGCCGCCTTGATCGCCCGCATCACGTCCAGCGCCACCGGATCCTTGCGCCGCGTCATGGTGGTCAGCTTCGAGGTGCCCACGCCATGTTCGGCGGAAAAGCTGCCGCCCAGATCGGCCACCACATCCTCGACCGCTTCGCGCACGCGGTCGTGCAGCACGGCATCGCCCGAGGTGGGCCAGACGGTGTAGTGCAGATTGCCGTCGCCAAGATGGGCGACGGTGATCGATTCCGCACCGGGGTCGATCTGCGGCAGACGCTGTTCCATCCGGCGCACGAAGGTTTCCACCTTGTCCAGCGGCACGGCGATATCGTTGTCCACCAGCGGCTGGCGGGTGAAGGTGATCGCGGCGGCGGATTCGCGGCGGGTCCACATCTCGGCCCGCTGCGCGCCGGTGCGGGCGACGAGGGCATCCAGCACCAGCCCCTCGGCCAGCATCGCCTCCAGCGTGGTTTCCAGCAGGGCGACCACCGGCGTCGTGCCGTCCGGGCCGGGGGTGGCGTCACGCGGGGCGGTGGCGCCGACCTCGACAAGGATGGTCACCTCATGCGGTTCGGCAAAGGGCGGCCGGGCCTTCGGGTTGCAGACCGCATACCGGTCCATGTAGCTGCGCGGCATGTATTCAAACGCCTCGACCGCGCCACCGGTCGCCGATTGCAGCCGGTTCAACAGGTCGAGCGCGGCGGGCAGCGAGGGCACGGCGACCATCGCGGTGGCATAGGCGGCGGGCTTCGGCACCAGCTTCAGCACAGCGGCGGTGATTACGCCCAGCGTGCCCTCGGCACCGATGAAGAGGTCCTTCAGATCGAGGCCGGAGTTGTCCTTGTGCAGCGCGCCCATCAGGTTCATCACCCGCCCGTCGGCCAGCACGACCTCCAGCCCCAGACACAACGCGCGGGTGTTGCCGTAGCGCAGCACGTTCGAGCCGCCCGCGTTGGTGGACAGCACGCCGCCCACCATCGCCGAGCCGCGTGCGCCGAACCACAGCGGGAAGTAAAGGCCGTGGCCATCAGCCGCCTCGTGCAGGCGCGACAGCACCACGCCCGCTTCGGCCACCACCACCCGCGCCTCGGGCCGGATTTCACGGATGCGGTTCAGCCGTTCCAGCGACAGCATGATCGCGCCCTCGGCATTGGTGCCACCGGCAAGGCCGGTGTTGCCGGAAACGGGAACGACCGCCACCCCGGCCGCACCGGCAAGGCGCAGCACGGCGGCCACCTCGGCGGTGTCGGCGGGGCGCACCAGGGCCAGCGGCTGCCAGCGGTATTTCCCGGTCGGGTCTTGCGCCTTGCGCGCCGCATCGGCGCCGGTCAGCACCTGCGCGGCCCCCAGTGCCGCCTGCAAATCCGCGATCAGGTCCATGCCGCACCCTCCCTGTCCATCCCCAGCTTTTCACGCGGCGCGGCGGGCTTCAAGCCGGGTCAGTTCGTCGCGGGCTGCCCGACGCGGGCCAGCAGCTGCACCACCTGCGGGCCAAGCGCCGCCACGATGATCTTGACCCCCGCCGCGTTGGGGTGGATGCCGTCGTCCTGCATGTCAGCCTTCATTGCGGCGGCGCGGTCGGTGGCCGCGGACAGCGGTGCGAAGAAGTCGGGCACCAGCTGGGCGTGGTATTTCGCGGCAAGGTCGGGGTAGATCGCGTCGAACGTGGTCTGATAGTCGGCGCCGTAGTTGCCCGGCGCGCTGAGGCCGATCAGCAGGATCGGCAGGCCCTTGGCGCTGGCGGCCTGCAGGATCGCGTCAAGATTGTCGCGCGTTGCGACCGGGTCGATGCCGCGCAACATGTCGTTGCCGCCAAGTTCCACGATGATCGCGTCGCCGCCGCCCGCCAGCGTCCAGTCGATGCGGGATTTCCCGCCCGCCGAGGTATCGCCCGACACGCCCGCGTTCAGCACCGTCACATCGTGGCCATGCGCCTGCAGCCAGTCTTGCAGCTGCGGCACCAGCCCGTCGGCGGGCGGCAGGCCGTAGCCTTCGGTCAGGCTGTCGCCGAACGCGATCAGCTGCGGCGGTGCGGCAGCGGCGGGAAGTGCGGCGAAGAGCGCCAGAAGCATCACGAAACTGTGGTTGCGCAGGCGCGCGAATGCCCCATATGCCAAAGGCATACCCCGCAGGAGGCCCGCGATGACCGACCCCGTTCTTTCCCTTGACGAGGCACGGTTGAGCCTGCGCGGCAACGCGGGCCCGGTCGACATCCTGAAGGGCATCACGCTGAAGGTTGCGCGCGGCGAAACGCTGGGGCTGGTGGGGCCGTCGGGATCGGGCAAATCGTCACTCCTCATGCTCATGGGCGGGCTGGAACGCGCCACCGGTGGCAGCGTGGCAGCCCTTGGCCACGACCTGACGGCGATGGACGAAGACGCGCTGGCCCGCTTCCGCAGACGGAATATGGGGGTGGTGTTCCAGTCCTTCCACCTGATTCCGACAATGACCGCGCTGGAGAATGTGGCACTGCCGCTGGAACTGGCCGGTGTGGCCGATGCCTTCGACCGCGCGGCAGCGGAACTGGCGGCGGTGGGCCTTGGCCCGCGCTCTGGGCATTACCCCGGCCAGCTGTCGGGCGGCGAGCAGCAGCGGGTGGCGCTGGCCCGCGCGGCGGCGCCCCGGCCTGCGATCCTGCTGGCGGACGAGCCGACCGGCAATCTGGACAGCGCGAACGGCGCGGCGATCATGGACCTGCTGTTCGGCCTGCGCGATGCGCATGGCGCGACGCTGGTGCTGGTGACCCATGCGCCCGAACTGGCCGAACGCTGCGACCGGATCGTGCGGCTGGCCGATGGCCTGATCGAGGGCGAGGCGCTGCGGCGCGCGGCGGAATGAAGCTGCGGCTGGCGGCCAGCATCGCGCGGCGCGAATTGCGCGGCGGCCTTGCGGGGTTTCGTGTCTTCCTCGCCTGCCTTGCGCTGGGGGTGGCGGCCATCGCCGCCGTCGGCCTCGTGCGGGCGGCGATCAGCGGCGGGCTGAACGATCAGGGCGCGGTGCTGCTGGGCGGCGATGCCCAACTGCAGTTTACCTATCGCCATGCCACCGATGCCGAACTGGCGTTCATGCAAGCCCATGCGGCGGCGGTGTCCGAGGCGGTCACCTTCCGCTCGATGGCCGTGGTGGGCGAGGGCGCGGGGGCGCAGCGCGCGCTGACCGATGTGAAGGGGGTGGACGGGCTTTATCCGCTGACGGGCGCGGTGACGCTGGCCCCGGCGATGCCGTTGTCGGCGGCGCTGGCGGCACAGGATGGCGTGCCCGGCGCGGTGATGGATGGCGTGCTCAGCGCGCGGCTGGGGTTGAAACCGGGCGATACGTTCAAGCTGGGCACACAGGCGTTCCGGCTGTCGGCGGTGCTGGTGACCGAGCCTGACAGCGCCGCCGGTGGTTTCGGCTTCGGCCCGCGCACCATCGTGCGCACGGCCGATCTTGCCGGTTCGGGCCTGTTGAAGCCCGGCACGTTGTTCGACACCAAGTACCGGCTGCTGCTGAACCCCGGCGAAAGCCTGCCACGGCTGAAAAGGGCGGCCGAGACGGCGTTCAAGACCAGCGGGATGCGCTGGACCGACAAGCGCAACGCGGCGCCCGGCATTTCCGAATTCGTGCGGCGGATCGGCTCGTTTCTGGTGCTGGTCGGCCTTGCCGGGCTGGCGGTGGGCGGCGTCGGCGTGTCGGCGGCGGTGCGTGCCTATCTGGAGCGCAAGACCGCCACCATCGCCACGCTGAAGACGCTGGGCGCCGAGGGTGGGACGATCTTCCTGACCTATCTGCTGCAGATCGCGGCGCTGACGCTGCTGGGCGTCGCGGGCGGCGTCGTGCTGGGGGCGGCGGCGGTCAGCCTGCTGGCGCCGGTGATCGCGGCAGCGCTGCCCTTCCCGGTTGCCTTCGGCCTTTACCCCGAGCCGCTGGTCGAGGCGGCTTTCTACGGTGTGCTGACGGCGCTGATCTTCACGCTCTGGCCGCTGGCGCGCACCGAACAGGTGCGGGCGGCGGCGCTTTACCGCGATGGCGGCGCCGGGCAGGGCTGGCCCCGCGCGCGCTACATGGTGGCGCTGGGTCTGCTGGTCGTGGCGCTGATCGGTGGCGCGGCGTGGTTTTCCGGCGTGGCGCAGCTGGCGCTGTGGTCGGCGGCGGGGGTGATGATCGCGCTGGCGGTGCTGGTGCTGGCAGCGATGGCGGTGCGGCGGCTGGCGCGGCGACTGGCGCGGGTGCGGGCGCTGCATGGCCGCACGGCGCTGCGGCTTGCCCTTGGCGCCATCGGCGGCCCGCGGGAAGAGGCGGCCTCGGTCATCCTGTCACTTGGCCTTGGCCTGTCGGTGCTGGCGGCGGTGGGCCAGATCGACGGCAACCTGCGCGCCGCGATCCAGACCGACCTGCCGGAACGGGCGCCGAGCTATTACTTCGTCGATATCCAGCCCGACCAGATGCAGGGCTTCCTGACCCGGTTGCAGACCGATCCGGGGGTCAGCCGTGTGGAAACCGCGCCGATGCTGCGCGGCATCATCACCAAGATCAACGGCAAACCGGCGGCCGAGGTCGCGGGCGACCATTGGGTGCTGCGCGGCGATCGCGGCGTGACGATGTCGGACACACCGCCCGACAACGCCAAAGTGACCGCCGGGCAGTGGTGGCCAGCAGGCTATGACGGGCCGCCGCAGATCAGTTTCGCCGCCAAGGAAGGCGCCGAGATGGGGCTGAAGCTGGGCGATACGATGACGGTGAACATCCTCGGGCGCGACATCACCGGCACCATCACGTCGTTCCGCGACGTGAACTTCCAGACCGCCGGGATCGGCTTCATCCTGTCGATCGACCCCGCCGCGCTGGCGCGCGCGCCGCACACCGATATCGCCACGGTCTATTGCCGGCCAGAGGCCGAGGCCGCGATCCTGCGCGACCTTGCCACCGCCTACCCCAACATCACCGCGATCCGGGTGCGCGACGCCATCGCGCAGGTCACGCAGGCGCTTTCTGCCATCGCCTCGGCCACCGCCTGGGCGGCGGCGGCGACCTTGCTGACCGGGTTCATCGTGCTGATCGGCGCGGCGGCGGCAGGCGAGCGCGCGCGGCTGTACGAAGCAGCGGTGCTGAAGACCTTGGGCGCCACGCGCGGCACCATCCTGGCGAGTTTCGCCCTGCGTGCGGCGATCCTTGGCGCGGCGGCGGGGCTGGTGGCCATCGTCGCGGGCGGGCTTGCCGGCTGGGGCGTGATGCGCTTCGTGATGCAGGTGCCCTATCGGTTCGAGGTCGCCTCGGCGCTGTCGATCGTGGCGGGGGGCGTTGTGGCCACGCTGCTGGCCGGGTTGATCTTCGCGCTGCGCCCGCTTGCCGCCCGCCCGGCGCAGATCCTGCGGGCGCAAGAGTAGCCGCGCGCAGCGGTGCATCGCGTCGGCACCGTAATATGGAATTTTTCAGTTGAAAATGCAAGTATATGGAATATTAGTTCCATGTGGCCGCGTAACACATGGCCGACCCGCCGGGAGACGCCACTTGACCTTCACCCCCGATCCCATGCCCGCGCCCCCCAACCTTTCCAGCGTGAAAAGGGTGCAAGATGACGCCGCTGCCTGAACGCCCCCATGCCGATACGGTCGCCGTCATCACCGGTGGTTCGCAGGGCCTTGGCCTTGCCATCGCGCAGGCGCTGATCGCGCAGGGCTGCGGGCGGCTGGTGATTTCCGGCCGCGCCGTGGCGAAGGGTGAAGAGGCGGCGAAAGCCTTGCGCGACAGCGGCGCCGATGTGCGCTTTCTGCCCGCCGACATGGCGAATGCCGAAGAAGCCGCCGCGCTGATCGGCCGTGCGGCGGCGCGTCTGGGGCCGGTGACGGCGCTGTGCAACGCCGCGGCGGCGACCGATCGCGGCTCGGTGCTGGACACCACGCCCGAGGCCTGGGACCGGGTGATGGCGGTCAACGCCAAGGGCCCCTTCTTCGCGCTGCAACGCTTTGCGCAGCTGGCGGTGGCGGGCGGGCATCCGGCCTCGGCGGTGAACATTTTGTCGATGGTGGTCCATTGCGGGCAATCGTTCCTGTCGCCCTATTCGGCATCCAAGGCCGCGCTGGCGAATGTGACCAAGAACGCGGCGCAGGCGCTGCGCGGCAACCGCATCCGGGTGAACGGCATCAACTGCGGTTGGATGGATACGCCCGGCGAAGATGAAACCCAGCGCAAGTATCACGGCGCGCAGGATGGCTGGTTGCAGGCCGCCGAGGCGCGCCAGCCGATGGGAATGCTGGTGAAGCCCGACCATGTGGCGGGGCTGGCGGCCTATCTGCTGGGCCCGCAATCCGGCGTGATGACCGGCGCGCTGATCGACTTCGACCAGAACGTGGCTGGCGCCTACCCCGAATAGGCGCGAGATCAGGATATCAGGGCCGGCGCTGTCCGGCGGAAATTCAGAGGATGACATGACTCTCAGGTTCGGACTTCTGGGCGCGGGCCGCATCGGCAAGGTCCATGCCAAGGCCATCACCGCCACGCCGGGCGCGACGCTGGTCGCGGTCGCCGATGCCATGCCCGCCGCCGCCGGGGCCATCGCCGACCAGTACGGCTGCGCGATCCGCAGCATCGAGGCGATCGAGGCCGACAAGGACATCGACGCGGTGGTGATCTGCACCCCGACCGACACCCATGCCGACCTGATCGAACGCTTCGCCCGGGCCGGCAAGGCGATCTTTTGCGAAAAGCCGATCGACCTCAGCCTCGCCCGCGTGGCGGCCTGCCTTGAGGTGGTGCGCGAAACGAAGGCGACGCTGATGGTCGGCTTCAACCGCCGGTTCGACCCGCACTTCGCCGCCGTCCGCGCCGTGATCGACGCGGGCAGCATCGGCGACGTGGAAATGGTGACGATCACCAGCCGCGACCCCGGCGCCCCGCCGGTCGAGTACATCGCCCGCTCGGGCGGCATCTTCCGCGACATGACGATCCACGACTTCGACATGGCGCGGTTCCTGCTGGGCGAAGAGGTCACCGAGGTTTCGGCGATGGCGGCCGTGCTGGTCGATCCGGCGATCGGCAAGGCGGGCGATTTCGACTCGGTGCAGGTGATGCTGAAGACCGCCAGCGGCAGGCAGGCGATGATTTCCAACTCGCGCCGCGCCACCTACGGCTATGATCAACGGATCGAGGTGCATGGCTCGAAAGGCGCGGTATCGGCGGAAAATCAGCGCCCGGTGTCGATTGAGGTCGCCTCGGCGCTGGGATACACCCGCCCGCCGCTGCACGACTTCTTCATGACGCGCTACACCGAGGCCTATGCCGCCGAGATCGCCGCCTTCATCGCCGCCGCCTCGGGCAAGGGCAAGGCCAGCCCCTCGGGCGAGGATGGCCTGGCGGCGCTGGCGCTGGCCGAAGCCGCGCTGAAATCGGTCGCCGAGGGGCGGGTGGTGAAGGTTGCGGAGGTAATCGCGTAAGGCCCAGCCCCGTTGCCTTTCGCCCCGCAGAGGTATCTTTCTGGGGCAGGGATACAGGAGGCCGCCGCTTTGCGCATCGGACATCACACCATCGGGGCGGTCGCGCTAGTGGCCGCCCTTTGGCTTTCCCCCGCCGCTTGGGCCGACGCGATCCCCGGCCTGACCCGGGCCATCGGCGCGACGCTGGTGGTGCATTCGACCGACGAGACCGAAACCTTCCTCGGCTCTGCCTTCCTCTGGGGCGAAGGCCGCATCGCGCTGACCTGCGCCCATGTCGTCTATGGCGAGGCCGAGGTCAGCGTGACCTTCGCCGACGGACACGAGGAGACCGCCCGCGTGCTGGCCCGCGACCCGGCGCGCGATGTGGCGGTGCTGGCGGTGCCGGGCGGCGAGGGTCACGGGCTGTCGCCCGCGCCGGGGGCCGCCGAACTGGGCCAGACCGTCTATGCCGTCGGCGCGCCGCTGGGGGTGGAGTTCACGGTGACGCGCGGCATGGCCTCGGCCCGGCCGCGGCAGTTGAACCCCTCGGTGCCGATCCGGCTGGTGCAGCACGACGCCGCGGTGAACAACGGCAACTCCGGCGGCCCGCTGGTCGATCGCGAGGGGCGGGTGCTGGGCATGAACAGCCAGATCGTCGACGGATCGCCCAACTTCATCGGGCTCAGCTTTGCGATTTCGGTCGCCGACCTGCAGCATATCGTGCCGCGCCTGCTGGCCGGCACGCTGCAGCCGGTGCCGGTGTTGGGCATGCGGGTGCGCCCGGTGGATGGCGAGATTGCGCTGGCGCTCGGTGTGCCGCGGCAGGGTGAACTGGTCGATGGCGTCACCCCCGGCGGCATCGCCGCCCTCGCGGGCCTGATGCCCGGCGATATCATGACCGAGATCGACCGCAGCCCACTGGCCCGGCCGGGCGACATCGCCTTCCTGCTGGAGGCCGCGGCGCCGCACGGCAAGGCCGTGGCCGTGATCCTGCGCGGCCACCATCGGCAGAGCCTGACGCTCGACCTTGGCCCGCCGACCCGCCATCCACTGGCAGCGCCGCCCGCGCGCCCCGCCAGCTTTGCCGTCGCCGATCTGGGCCTTGTGCTTGACGATCAGGGCCAGATTACCGGATTGCCCGCCAACCACGTCGCCAAACTTGCCCGGCTGAAAGAGGGCGAGGCGGTGCTGGCGGTGAACGGCGATCCCCTCGACGGTCCGGCCGCCGTTGCCGCCTTCCGGGCGATGACGGTGACGGCGCCGATCCTGCTGCTGGTAGAGGATGCGAACGGCATCACCCGGCACGTCATCCTCGACCCGTGGAACCCCGGCTTCGATCCGCTGATGGCGATGGGGGTGGGCGCCGGGCCGAACGTGGTCGGGTTCTGAGCCCTCAGCAGATGCGCGGCAACTGCTCGCCCACCAGCATGTCAACGATGCGGCTGCCACCGAACAGCGTGCGCATTGTGACCATGCCGGGGTGCGCCGTCACCGCCCGCCCGACGATCACCGCCCCGCGCCCGGCCTCGGTGCCCTGCATCGCGGCCAGTGCCGCCGCCGCCTGATCCGGCGGCACAAAGGCGACCAGTGCGCCCTCGTTGGCAAGGTAAAGCGGGTCGAGGCCGAGGATCTCGCACATCCCCCGTACCTCGTCGTTCAGCGGCAGCACCGCCTCGTCGATCTCGATCCCGACGCCCGCCGTCTGCGCCATCTCGTTCAGCGCCGCCGCAAGGCCGCCCCGCGTCGCGTCGCGCGCCGCCCGCGTGCCCGGCGCCGCCGCCAGAACCGCCTCCATCAGATGGCCAAGGCTCTGGCAATCCGACAGCAGATCCGTCGAAAGCGCCATGTCGCCGCGAGCCGCCAGGATCGCCGCGCCATGATCGCCCAGCCGCCCGTTGACGATCGCCACATCGCCGGGCCGCACCAGCGCCGCCGCCAGTTCCCGCCCCGGCGGGATCACCCCCACGCCGGCAGTGGTCACGAACACCTGGTCAGCCGAGCCGCGGCCGACCACCTTGGTGTCGCCGGTGACGATCCGCACCCCCGCCGCCGCCGCCTCGCGTGCCATGCTGGCCACGATCCGGCGCAACAGCGCCACCTCGCAGCCTTCCTCGATGATGAAGGCCGCCGATAGCCACAAGGGCCGCGCGCCCCCCACCGCCAGATCGTTCACAGTGCCGCAGACCGCGATCTTGCCGATATCGCCGCCGGGAAACTCCACCGGCGTCACCACGAAACTGTCGGTGGTGAAGGCCAGCCGCGCCCCCGCCTCCTGCAACGCCGCGTCCATCAGCCGGGCCTGATCCTCCATCCCCGGCGGCTGGAACACGTCGGTGAACACGCTCTCGATCAGATCGCGCATCGCCTTGCCGCCGCCGCCGTGGGCCAGCGTCACATGGGTATCGCGCAGCAGTTTCATCGTGACCTCTTCCTGCCTCTTCCTGGCGGAAATACTCCGGGGGGTGAGCCCGTGAGGGCGAGGGGGGCGGCGCTCCCTACTCCGCCGCCGCGCGGGCGCCGCCGTATTGCCAATAGGCGGCGCAGGCCCCTTCGGACGAGACCATCAGCGCCCCCAGCGGCATCTCGGGCGTACAGCCGCGGCCGAACTGCGGGCAGGCGGTCGGCTTGATCCGGCCGGTCATCGCCGCGCCACAGGCGCAACCCTCGGGCTCGGCCACCTGCCGCGGCCCGGCGCCGTAGCCGATGCCGAACTTCTCCTCGGCGTCGAAGGCGCGGTACTTTTCGCGGATGCGCAACCCGCTCGCGTCGATCTCGCCCAGACCGCGCCATTCGAAGCTGGGTCGGCGTTCGTAAACGTCTTCGATGGCTGCCAGGCTGACCGGGTTGCCATGTTCCGGCACGACGCGGGCATACTGGTTTTCCACCTCGGCGCGGCCCTCGGCGATCTGGCGCAGCACCATCAGCACCGATTGCAGCAGGTCCAGCGGCTCGAACCCCGCCACCGCGATCGGCTTGCCGTAATCGCGCGCGATGAAGTCATAGGGATGCGTGCCGATCACCATCGACACATGGCCGGGGCCGATGAAGCCATCTAGCAGCATGTCGGGATCGTCGAGCAGCGCCTTGATCGGCTCGGGCACCGTGATGTGGTTGCAGAACACGCTGAAGTTCGTCAGCCCCTCGCGCGCCGCCTGCTGAATGGAAAGGGCCGTCGAAGGTGTGGTCGTCTCGAAGCCGAGCCCGAAGAACACCACCTCGCGGTCGGGGTTCCGCCGCGCCAGTTCGAGCGCGTCCAAGGGCGAATAGACCATGCGGATGTCGGCCCCCGCCGCCTTCGCCTGCAACAATGACCGTTTCGTGCCCGGCACCCGCATCGCGTCGCCAAAGGTGGTCAGGATGACGCCGGGCCGTTCGGCGATCTCGACGCATTCGTCGACCCGGCTCATCGGCAGCACGCAGACCGGGCAGCCGGGGCCGTGGATGAATTCCACCCCCTCATGCACCAGCTTGTCGAGGCCGTAGCGAAAGATCGCGTGGGTGTGACCGCCGCAAATTTCCATGATGTGCACGGGCTTTTCGCGCGTGGCACCGATGGCGTCGGCCGTGCGGGCAATGGCGGCCAGCACCGCCTTGGCGGCTTTCGGGTCGCGGAATTCGGTGGCGTATTTCACGGATTGGCCTCCAATGCGCGTTGCCCCTCGGCCATCGCCTCCAGCGCCTCCTGAGCCTCGCCCAGATCGCGCAGCGCCTCCAGCGTCTTTTCGGCCTCATCGGCGTCGATCCGGCTCATCGCGAAGCCGACATGGATCAGCGCCCATTCGCCGATCAGCCCCTCAAGCGGGCCGTCGGCGATGCAGGCCACGTTCACTTCGCGCCGCACGCCTGAAACCTCGGCCATCGCCATCAGCCGCGTTGCATCCGTGATCGCGATGATCCGGCCGGGAATCCCCAGGCACATGTCAGCTCTCCTCTCAGCCGGCCTTGGCCAGCGTTTTGGCGGCGTGCTGGGCTTTCAGCCATCTGATCCAGCCCTCCATCCCCTCGCCGGTCCGGGCCGAGACCCGCAGGATCTGGATCAGCGGATTGACCCGGCGCAGGTTCGCCTCGTAGGCGTCCAGATCGGCATCGGTATGGGGCGCCAGGTCGACCTTGTTCATGATGGCGAGCTTCGCGGCGGTGAACATGTCGGGGTATTTCAGCGGCTTGTCCTCGCCCTCGGTGACCGAGAGGATCGCCACCTTGGCATCCTCGCCCAGATCGAAGGCGGCGGGGCAAACAAGGTTGCCGACGTTCTCGATGAAAAGGAAGCTGCCGGGCTTCAGGGCCAGATGGTCCATCGCATGGCCGACCATGTGGCCATCGAGGTGGCAGCCCTTGCCGGTGTTGATCTGGATCGCAGGGGCCCCTGTGGCGCGAATGCGGTCGGCGTCGTTTTCGGTCTGCTGATCGCCCTCGATCACCGCCAGCGGGGTGGTGCCCAGCATCTCGATCGTCTTGCAAAGCAGCGTCGTCTTGCCCGATCCGGGCGACGACACGAGGTTGATCGCATAGATGCCAAGCGCGCGCAGCACCCGGCGGTTGCCGGTGGCGTGGGCATCATTCTTGGCAAGGATGTCGGTCTCCACCTCGATCAGCCGCGACTGGCTCATGCCGCCGACGCTGACGCCCGCCGGGCCGCTGCCGAAATGCAGGTGATCGTGGCTGTGGTCATGGTCATGCGAATGACCGTGGTGGTGATGCCCCTCGGGGTGGTGATGATCCGCCCCCGCCAGCCGCGCATCGCCGCATCCGCATACCGTGCACATCACACCACCTCCATATCCTTGATCCGCATCTCGTCCCCCGCCACCGGCACCAGCCGCCCGCCACCGCAGATCGGGCAGGGATCAAGCCGGTCGTCGATCTGCACCTCACGCATGCAGTCGTAGCACATCGCCAGCCCCGGCAGGTCGATCATCTCCAGCTTCGCCCCCTCGGCTGGGCTGCCCCGCATCACCACGTCAAAGCAGAAGGCCAGCGCCGGTTTCTCGACCCCGGCAAAGCGGCCGATCTCCAGTCGAAGCACGCGGACGGCGGTAAAGCCGTGGCTGCGCGCCTGATCCAGAACGATCTGCCGGATTCCCTCTGCCAGAGACATTTCATGCATCTGGCGTCCCGCTTTCCATGACCTGAGTCAAAGTGACCGGCACACAGGGATCAAGAATGTCGAGAAGTAGGGGGGCAAGATCGACTTTCGCCGCCGGAAGGCTGGCAAAGCTTGCCTGTAACATGCCGCCGGGGGTCAGCAGATGGTCGGTGGGCGTGACGCGGGCGAAGGCCGCGACCCGGCCATCCTCGGCGCGGGCGCGCACGGCATATTGGCCGCGGGCCGCCGGGGTCAGGGCGGTGCCATCGGACAACCTGCGGGGGGCGGGCAGGGTGCCCGCAAGGCAGGCCCCGGCGTCGATCAGCCGGGCGGTGGCGCGCCAGAGCGGGCCGCGGCCCTGCGCCCCGGCGATGCGGTCCAGCACCGGGTGGCCGGGATGCCGCAGCGCGGTAGAGTTTTCCTGCGGCGCAAGGTGCATCGCCGTGGCTGGGGTGCTGTCGGGCAACCTGGCCACCGCCTCGCCCGGCGCGAAGGCGTCGCGGATCGCGCCCAGCAGCGGCGCGCAGCCCTCGCCCGCGGCCAGCCAGGCATCGAAGGCGGCGGGGCTGTCGGGAAACACCCCAGCGGGGCCGAAGAAGGCGATGGCCGCCGTATCCGGCGCGGGAAACGGCCGGGGCGGCAGGCCCAGCAGGTTTGGCCAGCTCAGGAACAGCTTGATCATGTGATCGCGCAGCACCTCGGTGTGCAGCGCTTCGGCATCCTCGGGCAGCGGCAGGCCAAGCGCCAGATGCGCGGCCGCCGATTGCGCCGCGCGGCAAAGGTTGAAGAGCCGTGGCATCAGCACCGCCGCCTCGGCCACCGGGCGGCCGATCAGCAGTTTTTCGACCGGCAACGGCGTTCCAGCGGCAATGGTGGTGGAGAGCTTCCCGCCCGCCGTATCCAGCAAAATGGTCACGCTCGTGTCCATCGCTCAGCCTCCGATAGTGTCAGATCCGGCGCCGTTTCCGGTCGCGCCCGCAGCGGCGCGGATCGCAACAGGCAGCCCAGCCGCACGGACAGGGCGTGGCGAATTGCAGGGCAGCGGGCCAGACATGCGCCCACTCTAGCCCCGTTGCGCGGCGGCGACCAGTCGCGCGCCATCTCCGCCGGAGGCCAGCGATGTCGCATGCCTCATGGGTCCGTCAGCCGGGCCGCGGCGACCAGCGCCTGCCCCAGCGCAAGCCCGCCGTCGTTTGCGGGCACACGGTGGTGAACCAGCACGCGCAGCCCCGCCAGTTCCGTCAGGCACAGCGCCAGCAACGTGGCGTTCTGGAAACAGCCGCCCGACAGCGCCACCGCGCCCGCCCGCCCCGCCTGCACCAGCGCCCGCGCCGGAGCGCAGACGGCACGGGCCAGCCCGGCGTGGAAGGCCGCCGCGATTTCGGCCGGGGGCCGGTGCGCCGCGAGGTCCGCCACCAGCGCCCGGAACATCGGTGAGGGGTCGATCACGGCGCCATCGAAGGCGAACGGATAGGGCGCCGCCACCACGCCCACAGCCATCGCCTCCAGCGCCATCGCCGCCTCGCCTTCAAAGCTTTGCGCCTCGGCGACCAGCCCCAGCGCCGCCGCCACTGCATCGAAAAGCCGCCCGGCCGAGGACGAAAGCGGCGCATTCACCCCCGCCCGAATCGCCTGCCGCAGCAGCCCGAGCGGATGCCCGGCCAACAACCGGTCGGCCTCTACCTCCAGCCCCGCCGCGTCGAGCCGGGCCAGCAGGTTGCGCCACGGGGCGCGGTTCGCGGCGTCGCCGCCCGGCAGCGGTGCGGGCGCCAGATGTGCCACCCGCTCGGCCGTGCGATAGTCGCCCAGCAGCACCTCGCCGCCCCAGATCGTGCCGTCCGCGCCCAGCCCGAGACCGTCGAGCACGATGCCCGCCACCGCCCGTGCGTCGCGCGCCCACCCGGCATCGGCCATCGCGGCGGCCAGATGCGCGTGGTGGTGCTGCACCTCGATCAGCGGCAGCCCTTCTGCCGCCGCCCGCGCCGCGGCATGGGCCGAAGCGCGATAGCCTGGGTGCAGATCGCAGGCCAGCGCCGTGGGCCGGTGGTCGAACAGGGCGGCATAATCCGCCTCGGCTTTGCCGAACTCGGCCCAGCTCAGCGGCTCGTCAAGATCGCCCAGATGATGCGACAGGAGCGCCTGACCGGCCTTGATCAGGCAGATCGCCCCCTTCATCTGGCCGCCCACCGCCAGCACCCGTGGCGCGTCGGCAAAGCCCGGTGGCAGCGCCAGCGTTTCCGGCACCCGGCCGCGGGCGCGGCGCAGGATCATCAGGCCCGAGGGCAGCACCCGTTCCACCCCGTCATCCAGCCGCCGCACGATGTCACGGTCGTGCATCAGGAAGGCGTCGGCGAAGGCCGACAGCTTTGCGCGGGCCTCGGCATTGCCGGTCACCTGCGGCTCGCCCGACAGGTTGCCCGAGGTCATCACCAGCGGGCCGCCGAACGCGTCGAGCAGCAGGTGATGCAGCGGTGTATAGGGCAGCATCCAGCCCAGCACCGGCTGGCCCGGCGCCACCGCCTCGGGCAGCGCCGCGCCGTGGCGCGCCAGCAGCAGGATCGGCGCCGCCGGGTCGGCCAGCCGCGCCGCCTCGGCCGCCGACACCTGCGCATGGGCGCGGATCATCGCCAGCGTTCCCATCAGCGCGAAGGGTTTCGCCGGGCGCCGCTTGCGCTGCCGAAGCCGCGCCACCGCCGCGCCGTTCAGCGCGTCGCAAGCCAGATGGAACCCGCCCAGCCCCTTCACCGCCAGAATATCCCCCGCCCGCAGCCGCGCCGCGGCCTGCGCCACCGCCTCGCCCGGTTGCTCGACCCCGCCCACCTCCAGCCACAACCGGGGCCCGCAGGCCGGGCAGGCCACCGGCTGGGCGTGGAAACGGCGGTCGGCGGGGTCGCTGTATTCCGCCCGGCACGCGGGGCACATCGGGAAGGCCGCCATCGCCGTGCGCGCCCGGTCATAAGGCAGGCCGGTGATGATGGTGAAACGCGGCCCGCAATGGGTGCAGTTGGTGAAAGCATAGCCAAAGCGCCGCGCAGCCGGGTCGCGGATCTCGGCGGCACAGGCCGGGCAGGTGGCTGCATCCGGCGTGATCCGCGTTTCCGCGCCCGTCCCGCGCGAGGCTGAAATCACGAACCCCACCGGCGCCAGATCGAACAGGTGCGGCGCACTTTCCACCGCCTCAACCCGCGCCAGCGGCGGCGGTTCCAGCCGCAGCGCCGCCTCGAACCCATCGAGCGCGTCCCCGCAGGCGAGGATCAGCACGCCCTCCGGATCGTTCAGCACTTCGCCCGCGATGCCCATCCGCTGCGCCAGTTGCCACACGAAGGGCCGGAACCCGACCCCCTGCACCTGCCCCCGCACCCGGATGCGCCGCCCTTCAACTATCGCCACGCCGTCTCTTTCCCTTCGGCCCTGCAATCACACTGGCACAAATATCCTCGGGGGTCCGGGGGTGGAAAACCCCCGGCGCCTGCCGCTGGCAGTCCGCTCAACACGCCTCGCCCGCAAGGTCGGCCAGAATCGGGCAATCCGGCCGATGATCGCCCGCGCAATGCGCCACCAGCGTGGCCAGCGTGCCGCGCATCCCCTGCAACTCGGCGATCTTGGCGTCGATGGCGTCCAGATGTGCTTGTGCCACCGCCTTCACATCGGCACTGGCGCGGCTGCGATCCTCGTAAAGCGCCATCAAGGTGCGGCACTCGTCGATGGAAAACCCCAGCGAGCGGGCGCGGCCGAGAAAGGCCAGCTTGTGCAGGTCGGCGTCAGCAAAGGCGCGGTAGCCGTTGGCCTGCCGCCGGGGGCGGATCAGGCCAATTTCCTCATAATAACGGATGGTCTTGGGCGGCAGGCCCGCGCGGGTGGCGACTTCGGCGATGTTCATGCCTGCCTCCCGAAACCGCGCAGGCGCAGCGCGTTGCTGACCACGATGACCGACGAGGCCGCCATCGCCCCGGCCGCCAGCATCGGCGACAAGAGCATCCCGTTCAGCGGATAAAGCACGCCCGCCGCAATGGGGACCAACAGGACGTTGTAGCCGAAGGCCCAGCCGAGGTTCTGGCGAATGTTGCGCATCACCGCGCGGCTCAGCGCCAGCGCCGTTGCCACCCCCGCCGGGTCGCCCGACATCAGCACGAGGTCGGCGGTCTCGATCGCCACATCGGTGCCGGTGCCGATCGCGATGCCGACGTCGGCTGCGGCCAGCGCCGGGGCATCGTTGATGCCGTCGCCGACGAAGGCCACCGCGCCGTGATCGCGGCGCAGCGCCTCCACCGCCGCCACCTTGCCTTCCGGCAGCACCTCGGCCACGACATGGTCGATGCCAAGGGCCGCGGCGATGCGTTCAGCCGCGGGGCGGGTGTCGCCGGAAATCAGCGCGGTGCGCATCCCTGCCGCATGCAGCGCCGCGATGGTCGCCGCGGCGGTAGCCTTCACCGGGTCGGAGACGGCGAGGATGGCGGCAAGCTGGCCATCCACCGCGACCAGAATGGGGGTCTTGCCCTCGGCGCCCAGCCGGTCGGCGGTTTCGGCGAAGGGGGCAAGGTCGATACCCGCCGCGGTCATCATCCGGGCGGCGCCCACGCTGACGTTGCGGCCCGCGACCGTCCCGGTGATGCCGAAGCCGGGTTTGGCTACCACCTCGGCGGCCTCGGGCAGCGTCAGCCCGCGCCCCTCGGCCTCGGCAAGGATCGCCCGCGCGATCGGATGCTCGGATCGCGCTTCGATGGCGGCGATCATTGCCAGAGTGTCGTTCAGATTGAACCCCTTCGTCACGCTCAACTCGGTCAGGCGCGGGTGCCCTTCCGTCAGCGTGCCGGTCTTGTCGAAGGCGACCACGCGCGCCGCGCCCAGCCGTTGCAGGGCGTCGCCCTTGCGGAACAACAGCCCCAGTTCGGCGCCGCGCCCGGTGCCCACCATGATCGAGGTCGGCGTGGCCAGCCCCATCGCGCAGGGGCAGGCGATGATCAGCACCGAAACGCCCGCCACCAGCGCATGGCCCAAAGTCGGCGCCGGGCCAAGCACCAGCCAGACCGCCACCGTCAGCGCGGCGATGGCCATCACGGCGGGCACGAACCACAGCGTGACCCGGTCGACCAGCGCCTGAATTGGCAGCTTGCCGCCCTGCGCATCGGCCACCATGCGGATGATGCGGGCCAGCGTGGCATCGTCGCCGGTGCGGGTGACGCGCAGCACCAGCGCGCCCGCGCCGTTCACCGTGCCGCCGATCGCCTCGGCGCCGGGGCCGGTTTCCACCGGCGCGGGCTCGCCCGTCAGCATGGCGCGGTCAACCCAGGAGGTGCCGTCCTCGACGATGCCATCGGCCGCGATCCGTTCGCCGGGGCGCACCTCGATCAGGTCGCCCGCCCGCAACTCCTCTACCGGCAGGTCGATCAGCAGGCCGTTGCGGCGGGTATGGGCGGTGGCCGGGGCAAGGCCGACCAGACGGCTGATGGCTTGCCCGGCGCGGCCCTTGGCGCGCGCCTCCAGCATCCGGCCCAGCAGGATCAGGGTGACGATGACGGCGGCGGCCTCGAAATAGACGTTCGCGGTGCCCTCGGGCAGCAAGCCCGGCGCGAAGGTGGCCACGGTCGAATAGCCCCATGCCGCCGAGGCGCCGAGCGCCACCAGCGAGTTCATGTCGGGCGCCGCGCGCAGCAGCATCGGGATGCCGTGGGTCAGGAATTGCCGCCCCGGCCCCAGCAGAACGGCGGTGGTCAGCACGAACTGGATCAGGGCATCCGCCTGCATCCCGATCGTGCGCATGATCAGCGCGTGGAAGCCGGGGATAATATGCGCGCCCATCGCCAGCACGAAGACCGGCAGGGTCAGGACGGCCGACCCGATCAGCGCGCGCCGCAGCCGCAGCGCCTCGGCATCGTGCCGGGCGCTGACCGGGGTGGTCGATTTGTGCACCGGGGTGGCGTCGTAGCCTGCGCGTTTCACCACGGCGGCGAGTTCGGATGGCGTGACGGCCCCGGCCATGTGGTGCACCACCGCGCCGCCGGTGGCCAGGTTCACCTCGGCCCCTGTCACGCCGGGCCAGGCCTTCAGCGCCCGCTCGATCCGCGCAACGCAAGAGGCGCAGGTCATGCCCTCGATGCTGAGCGCGGTATCGGCCGCGCCGACGTCGTAGCCCGCTTTCCGGATCGCCGTGGCCAGGGCAGAGGGGTCGCTGGCCCCGCTGAAATCGGCATGCAGGGTCTTCATCGCCAGATTGACGCTGGCGCCCGAGACGCCGGGCACGGCCTTGACCGCCCGTTCCACCCGACCGGCGCAAGAGGCGCAGGTCATTCCTTCAACTTCGAGCGTGGCGGACTGGGTCATCGCGGGGCCTTCCATGCGGACATGAAGCCCACATAGGGGTTCCCGTCACTGGAAGGTCAACCCCCGTGCGCGGATGTCGCAGAGTCAGGAGGGTCGGCAGCCGGGCAGGCCGTCGCGCGCCACGATGGCGGCGCAGAGGTCCGCGAAGGCGGCAACGACGCTGCGCGGATAGCCGGCCCGCGTGGTGACCAGCCCCAGTTGCAGCGGCCGCACGCCGCCCTTCAAGGGCACGAAGGCCAGCCGCTTGCCGTCGGGGGCGTCCTCTTGTGTGGTGCGCGTGTTGATCAGCGAATAGCCGTAGCCGTTCGCCACAAGGCTGCGCAGCACAGACATGTCGCGCGTGCGTTCCGCAATCAGGGGGGCGGTGCCGATACGGTCGAAAAGGGTCAGGAAGTAATCGGCCGAATAGGGCAGATCGAGCAGCACCATCGGCTCGCCCAGCAGGTCTTCGGGCACGATTTCCGGTTTCCCCGCAAGCGGGTGGCTGGGCGCGACCATGACCCAGGGCGCCAGTGTGGCCAGCGGGCGAAAGGTCACGTCGCCCGGCACCGCCAGATCGTAGGTCAGCCCGATGTCGATTTCCCCCTTCAGCAGCCGTTCGAGGATGTCGGCATGGTCGAGTTCATACTGCGCGACGCGGGCGCGCGGGTGGGCGGTTTCGAACGCCTGCCGCAGGGTGGGCAGGATCAGCGGCGCGAAGGTGGTCAGGCAGCCGACCGCGATCGGCCCCGACACCTCGCCGCCAATGTCGGAGGCCAGCACCGTCAGCGCCTCGGCCTGCGCCAGCAGCTTGCGCGCCTCGCCGATCAACTGCCGCCCGGCGCCGGTAAGGACAAGCGCATGGGCATGGCGGCGCACGAAAAGCTGGACGCCGAATTCGGTTTCCAGCTGGGCGATGGCGGCCGAGATCGAGGGTGAGGACACATTGACCCGCGCCGAGGCCTGCGCGACCGAGCCGCTTTCGCCGACGGCGACGAAATATTCCAGTTGGCGCAGGGTGAAACGAAGCGGCAAGGCGGTCTCCGGTCGGCGCATGCATCGTGGCGGCGGGGGGCGGCATGTCAAGGCCGGGGGTTTCCCCCGCCGGAAAATTCGGGTTCTGTCAGGGGCGACAAGGAGACCTCGCATGGACACCCGCAGCATCCTCGACCAGTTGATCGCCTTCCCCACGGTCAGTTCGGCGCCCAACATCGCCTTGATGGAATGGGTCCGCGACCTCTTGGCCGGGGCCGGGGTGACGGCCGTGCTGATCCCCGATGAAAGCGGGAAAAAGGCGAACCTTTACGCGGCGATAGGGCCGCAGGATCTGCCCGGCGTGATGCTGTCGGGGCATACCGACGTGGTGCCGGTAGAGGGGCAGGCCTGGACCAAGCCGCCATTCCAGTTGACCGAGGCGGACGGGCGCTACTACGGGCGCGGCGCCTGCGACATGAAGGGGTTCGTGGCGGCGGCGATCGCGGCGGCGCTGGCCGCGACGAAGCGCGATCTGAAGGTGCCGCTGCATCTGGCGCTGACCTATGATGAAGAGGTCGGCTGCCTTGGGGTGCGGTCGCTGATCGACATGCTGGACCGGGCGCCGGTTCGGCCGCTGATGTGCATCGTGGGCGAGCCGACGGGGATGCAGGTGGCGACCGGGCACAAGGGCAAAGTGGCGCTGCGGGCGACTTGCACGGGCCGCGAGGGGCATTCGGCGCTGGCGCCGCTGGCGCTGAACGCGCTGCATCTGGGGGCGGATTTCCTGAACGCTGTCAGAGGGTTGCAGGCCGAGGTGGCGGAGCACGGGCGGCGCGATGGCGATTATGACGTGCCCTACACGACGCTGCATGTGGGCAAGTTCAACGGCGGCGTGCAGGTGAATATCGTTCCCAATCAATGCGTTCTGGATTTCGAGATCCGGTCGCTGGCGCAGGATGACCCGGAGGCGCTGATCGCGCGGCTGCGGCAGGCGGCGGCGGAGATCGTCGGCCGCGTGTCGGGTGACTTCCCCGAGGCGGCGATCACGGTGGAACGGCTGTGGGACTATCCCGGCCTCGGAACCCCGTCAGAGGCGAAAGTTGTCAACTTCGTCAAGGGGTTGACCGGCGCGAATGGGACGATCAAGGTGGCGTTCGGCACCGAGGGCGGGCTGTTTTCGCAACGCCTCGGCATTCCGTCGGTGATCTGCGGGCCGGGGTCGATGGCGCAGGGGCACAAGCCCGACGAATGGGTCAGCCTGGAACAGATGGGGCGCTGCGAGGCGATGCTGGCGGCGCTGCTGGACCGGCTGGAGGCGGGGATCTAGCGCCAGCCGGAATCGCGGTGGAAACCGGGCAAGGCGTTGGGAAGGCTGCGAAATCGGGGTACCGATTTCACACCGATTTCACACCGCTTTCGCACCGATCCCGGTGCCGCTTTTGGCGGCAGGACCTGCGGCAATGGATACATATTCTGTATGTTGAATATTATGTGGCGCCGATGCTATCTTGACCCCGATGCGCCGCGCCCCGCGGTGCCCCAGGAGGATGCCGAGATGACGCTTGACCGTGCCGTGATGTTCTTCGCCGGGGTGATGATCCTGGTCAGCCTTGCCCTGACGCTATGGGTGTCGCCGCTGTGGATCTGGTTCACCGCCTTCATTGGCGTGAACATGATGCAGTCGGCGATCACCGGCTGGTGCCCGGCCGCAATGATCTTCAAGGCTTTCGGCGTGAAGGGCGGCTGCGCGTTCAACTGAGGCGGGGGCTCGAAGCGAGTAAGGGCTGCTTCGAGCCCTACCTAGACATTCGATCACGCATACTTACACATTAACGCATGTCGATGATCGATGACCTTGAGCAAATTGAGAGAACGGTCCTGGCGACCGACCCCAGTTTCCGAGCAATCGAACGCCGGGAAATGGATCGTCTCATCACCGAAGCCCGGCAGAATGCACTCGCGAACGCGAAGGACGCATTCCTCCTTTCCCTGATGCGACTTCTGGCACTTCCGGGTAACGGACATACACGCCTGATCCCAAATAATGCCATCTCGGTCCTGCCTCTCAGGTTCGTAACCATCGGTGCCGCTGTACGACTGCTCGGTGCCCCGTCCGGTTTCGCTGAGGCGATTGGAAGCGAATTGATATCCATCAACGGCATTCCGGTGAGCGAGATCGAAGTCGCCGCAGAGGAATTTCTGGCCGGAACGAGACAACGAAAACGCGTCATCGGGCCAATCCTTTTCGCTTGGCCGAGTGCGTTGGTCCGCTTGGGCGTGTTTTCCGGCAGCGGTACAATCGAATACCGGACACGCAATGAGACGGGACGGATCAGCGAGCTTGTTCCGGATACGGCAAATAAGGTTCCCGGATCTGCGCTCTACCCGCGAAACGAGCATGGGAAAACTGACGCGTTCTGGTCTCCCACGACCTTTCTGGAGATAATGGATTTCGGTCAACGCGGACTGCTGTTGGTCCTTCCGAGCTTCTTCGATCCCGGTGAAACTGACCTTTCGAATGCGGTTTCCGAGGCGGCAGACCGCGTAAGGTCGCACCCCGACACGCCCCTCCTGATTGATGTTCGCGGCAATTCGGGCGGCAATTTTCTCCGAACCATGCCATTGATCGATGCGATCTCCGGCGGTGCGGAAGATCGCAGGGTCGGTGTGCTTGTCGACAAATTCACCTTCTCCGCCGCGATCGTCTTCGTCGCCATCCTGAAGCACCGTCTCGGCGCGCGGCTCGAACTCATGGGGGAGGAGATGGGGGACGGTCTGACCTTCTTTGCAGAAGGGGGAACAATCGACCTGTCGACCGGCGGCGTGGTCGTCCGATACTCATCGGCCTTTCATGATTGGGCGGGAGGTAACATCGACGAGACCACTCCGAGCGAGATCGCAAAAGAGATCGTCCCGGTCGGAACACTGGAGTTGGACCGTACCTGGATCGCAAAATCAGACGATGTTGAATCGCGGGATCGGTTCTGCCGGGAGGTTCTCGATAGCCTGAATTCTTAAGCGATTGCACGCTTCGTCCGCGCAGCCGACCTGCGCGGTTTCGGTGTTTGGCCTTGCTTCAGGTGACGCTGTGGCGGGGGCGGGGCCGCCCGCTCAGGCCGGTATCCGGCTGGCGATCCACGTCGCGAAGTCGAAGTTCGGCCGTTCGAGGTGGCTGAGGGGGCCGGGTTCCGAGAGGCCGGCGCGGATGCCGGCGTAGACGGCCTCGACGCAGCCCTTGTCTTCCATGTTCACCTCGTCGAGCAGGGTTTTCAGGCGGTCGAAGTGCTCTTTGGACTTCGGATCGGCGGCGAATTCGGGCGCAAGGCCGCCGCCGTACAGCACGTTGACATGGCCCGGCCCGTCGGGCGTCAGGCAAAGGTACCAGAAATAGCCGGGCGTCAGGGTGATCAGCAGGGCGGGATAGACCGACAAAAGCCAGGTGGTGCGGCGTTCATCGCCGGTCAGCGTGGTGTTGGAGGGGTGCGCCAGCGTCAGATCAAGCGCGTCGTTCTTGATGATGTAGTGGTAGTTGAAGGCGGGCAGCCCCTCGGGGCAGGTCATCTTCAGAAGGTCCACGGTGCCGCCGATGGTGCCCGCGTGGCAGACCGGCAGGTGGTAGCTTTCCATGAAGTTTTCGGCCAGCACCTTCCAGTTGGTGGCCCAGCGGAATTCCTCGCGGAACGCCTCGACGTAGTTTTCCATGTGCAGGTAGCCGACGAGGGATTCGACGTCGCGAAGCGCCTCGGCCGGGGCGGGGGCGTCGGGGTTCAGGGTGACCATGATCCAGCCCAGCCATTCGGTGCAGCGGACCTGCGGCAGGGCGATCTGATCCTTGCAGAACCCCTCGTTCAGGGTCATCGCCGGGGCGCCGCGCAGCGTGCCGTCGAGGTTGTAGGTCCAGGCGTGGTAGGGGCAGACGATGGCGCGGGTGTGGCCGCGGCCTTCGAGCAGTTTCGACATGCGGTGGCGGCAGACGTTCGACATTGCGCGCAGGATGCCGTCGCGGTCGCGCAGCACGATCACCGGCTCGCCCGCGATGGTCATCGTCAGGTAGTCGCCGGGGTCGGGCAGCGCATCGGCACGCCCGGCGCAGAGCCAGTCCCTGGCGAAGATGTGGGTCATCTCCTGCGCGAGGAACTCAGGCGAGGTGTAGACCGATTTCGGCATGGCATGGGCGCGCTCGAACGGGACGGCGGTATTGGCGCGCAGTTCCTCGATCGGGGTCAGGGCGGGGTCGTGGCGGGTCATGGGCGGGCCTCCGGGCATCTTGTCGCAGGGTCGCGCGGTGCGGGCTTTGGAAAAAGGACAGCTTTCCTTGGCATGGCCTAGGTTTCTTCTAACCCGATCAGGGCAGCGGCCCGGTCTGGAACAGAAACACCTTCAGCCCGCCATGCGCAACCGGCGGGCCGGGCGGGGCGAAGGGCAGCGCGGTGGCTTTCGCCAGCGACGCATCGGTGGTGACAAGGCCGACGCGCCAGCCGGTGAAGCGGGTCAGCAGGGTCTTGCCGAGCGCGCCGTAGAGCGGAAAGAGCGCCTTGCGTTCACCGATGCGGGCGCCCCAGGGCGGGTTGACGATGACAAGGCCGGGCGGGCCTTCTGGCGGGGTCAGGTCGCTGACGGATTGGGCGCGGAAGGTGATGAGATTTGCAACCCCGGCGCGGGCGGCGTTGTCCTGACTGGACCGGATCGCTCCCGCGTCGCGGTCGGCCCCAAGGAACCTGAGGGCGGTGGGGTGCGGTGTGGCGGCGGCCCGCATTGCCGCCCAGGCCGCGGCGTCGAAGGTGGCAAGGTGTTCGAAGGCGAAGCTGCGCGTGCGGCCGGGCAGCAGACCCGCCGCAATCTCGGCCGCCTCGATGACGAAGGTGCCAGAGCCACACATCGGATCGACCACCGGTTCGGTGCCCGCATAGCCGCACTGGCGCAGGAACAGCGCGGCGAGGGTTTCGCGCATCGGCGCTTTGCCGACGGCTTCCTTGTGGCCGCGCTTGTGCAGCGACTCGCCGGAGGTGTCGAGGCTGAGGGTGACAAGGTCATCCTCGATCCGGGCCTTGAGGGTGATCGGCGCCTCGGCCGCGATGGTGGCGCCGAAGTCTTCGCGCAGCGCGGTTTCGATGCGCTGGGTGGCGGCGCCGGCGTGGTAGATTTTCGAGCGGGCGCAGGTCGCCTCGACCCGGATCGGCACCTCGGGGCGCAGGGTTTCGGCCCAGGGAAACTTGCGCGCGCGCTTGTCGAGCTGCGCGAGGTGAAGGGCGCGGAAGCTGCCGATACGGGCCAGCACACGCCCGGCGCCGCGCAGGGTCAGGTTGGCACGCCAGACCTCGGGCCAGCCGCCCGTGACGGTGACGCCGCCGGGCAGCGCGGTGGCCCCGGCAAAGCCCGCCGCGCGCACCTCGGCGAGCAGGGCGGGTTCGAGGCCGGGCGGGGCCATCAGGAAAATCTCGAAGGGGGTGCTGTCGGTCATGGGGCCGGGATAGCGCGAAAGCGCGGGTGGGGCGAGGTGCGATTTTGCGCCACAAAATCGGGGCGGGCGGTCAGCGCAGCGCGCGGCCCTTGACGATGGCGTCGAGACCGAACTTCGCGCGGATCGTGTCGGCGGCGCGTTCGGCGGCGGCGCGGCGGGCGGCCTCGGGATCCAGCAGGTCGGGCGTGCGGTCGGCCATCGCATCGGGGCAAAGATCGGACAGACCGACGCCGATCAGCCGAAACGGGCCGGGCTCGGCGACCTGATCGAGCAGTTCGCGGGCGGCGCGGTAGAGCGTGTCGGCCATCTGCGTCGGTTCACGCAGGGCATGACGGCGGGTCAACAGCGTGAAGGCGGCGCGGCGCAGTTTCAGCGTGACGGTGCGCCCGGCCAGATCGCGGGCCTTGGCGCGGTCGGCGACCTTTTCGGCCAAGCGCCAGAGGTGACCGTCAAGCAGTTCGCGATCGGCAGTATCCTCGTTGAAGGTGGTTTCATTCGAGATCGACTTCAACGCCGCATCGCGCTGCACGCGGCGGCGATCCTCGCCCCGCGCGAGATGCCACAGCCGGTCGCCCATCTGGCCGAAGCGGTGGCCAAGATCCTTGCGGTCCCAGCGCAAGAGGTCGGCGATGGTGCGGATGCCGGCGGCGGCCAGCGCCTCTTGCCCGGCCGCGCCGACGCCCCAGATCATGCGAACCGGCTTGTCGCGCAGGAAGGCGGTGGTTTCGGCGCGGCCGATGATCGAAAAGCCGCGCGGCTTGTCGAGGTCGGAGGCGATCTTGGCAAGGAACTTGTTGTGGGACAGGCCGACCGAGGCGGTCACGCCAACCTCTGCCTCGATCCGCTTCACCAGACGGGCGAGCAACAGGGCGGGCGGGTGGCCGTGCAGGCGTTCGGTGCCGGACAGGTCGAGAAACGCCTCATCCAGCGAAAGCGGTTCGATGGCGGGGGTCAGTTCCTCCATCAGCGCGCGGATCTGGCGCGACGCGGTGACGTAAACCTCCATCCGGGGTTTCACCACGGTGGCGTCGGGGCACAGCTTCAGCGCTTGAAACATCGGCATCGCCGAGCGCACGCCGCGGATGCGCGCGATGTAGCAGCAGGTGGACACCACCCCGCGATGGCCGCCGCCGACGATCAGGGGAACGTCGCGCAGGGCGGGATTGTCGCGCTTCTCGACGCTGGCATAGAAGGCGTCGCAGTCGATATGGGCGATGGGCAGCGCGAACAGTTCCGCGTGCGACAGCAGCCGCGGGCTGCGGCAGGCCGGGCAGCGCGCGCTGGCGCCGTCGAAGGGGGTAAGGCAGTCGCGGCAGAGGGCGGGCATGATCGCCTCAGTATAGGCCGATGTGCCGCAGCTGGGGAGAGTTCACGCGCGAGGCCATGATTGTTCACAGGCACGCCACAATCGGGCCGCGTTCACGCCATGTGCGGATGATGAGTTGGCGGCAGTTCCGAGGTCGGTGGGTGGATCACCGGGTCTGTCTTTGGAACGACGGGAGACTGCGATGTTGCAGATGAAGCGCCTGAGCGCGGCCGTGTTCGGCCTGTTGCTGTCGATCCTGATGCCCTTGGGCGCAGGGGCCGCGACGGTGGCGCTTGATCTGACGTCACTGGGCAGCCTGACGCTGCCGGTGGGGCAAAGCCAGACCGTGACCCTTGGCGGCTCGACCACGACGGTGAACGGCGTCACCACGGTGACCAGCGGGCTGACGGTGACGATCACCGGGATGAGCATCTCTGGCGGCAACGGCATCCAGAGCCGGACCGTGAACACACCCACCGGCCGACAGCAGCAGATCACCAACTTCAACCTGACCACGACCGGCGGGCGCAACGGCGTGCAGCAGAACGTCTATGACAGCGCGCTGAACTTTTCCGCGACCGGGGCCGGGGTCACCAACACGCTGGAGGGAAAGTCGTTCTGGACCGGCAAGCAGAACGACTCGCCCACCATCGACCGGTCGGGCAACAGCACCGATTTCATCGAGATCATCCTGTCGCAAAGCGCGGCCTTGAGCGGGGCGACCTTCACCGATGCCAACACGACGGGCAACGGCACGCCGAAAAGCCAGTTCGTCTGGGCGTCGGATACCAACAACGACGGCGCAATCGGCAATGGCGACGTGATCAGCAACAGCGTGAACATCGCCGGGCTGAACGCGTCGGTGTTCAACACCGCGGCCAGCACCGCCTTTCTGTTCAGCGCGTCGGGCGCCAACAGCAGCTTTGCGCTGAACAGCCTGAGCCTGACCTACACGCCGCTGATCACCACATTGCCGCCAGGCATCGTGCCGCTGCCTGCGCCGGGCCTGTTGCTGATCGGGGCGCTGGGCGGGTTGGGCGTGGTCTCGCGCCGCCGCAGGGCCTGATGCGTCGAGACTAGCCACCCGGCCCGCCACGCGGCATAGTGAACCCGATTTGATCCAAGCTTTTCGGAGGACAGGATGAACGGGGCTGGATATTTGGACAGTGGCACGGTGACGCTGGCGATTGCGGCGCTGGTGATCCTGACGGTCTATCTTGCGGTGCGGATCGTGCCGCAGTCGCAGAAGTACGTGGTGGAACGCTTTGGCCGCCTGCGCACGGTGCTGGGGCCGGGGATCAACTTCATCGTGCCCTATGTCGACCGGGTGGCGCACAAGGTCTCGATTCTCGAACGGCAATTGCCGACGGCGACGCAGGACGCGATTACTACCGACAACGTGCTGGTGAAGGTGGAAACCAGCGTGTTCTATCGCATCACCGAACCGGAAAAGACCGTCTACCGCATCCGCGACGTCGATGCCGCGATCGCCACCACGGTGGCCGGGATCGTGCGGTCCGAGATCGGCAAGCTGGAGCTGGATCAGGTGCAGTCCAACCGGACCTCGCTGATCGCCCAGATCCGCGAGCATGTGCATGCGATGGTGGATGACTGGGGCATCGAGGTGACGCGGGCGGAGATTCTTGATGTGAACCTCGACGAGGCGACACGGGCAGCGATGTTGCAGCAGCTGAACGCCGAGCGGGCCCGCCGCGCGCAGGTGACCGAGGCCGAGGGCAAGAAACGCTCGGTCGAGCTGAATGCCGATGCCGAGCTTTACCAGGCCGAGCAGCGCGCCAAGGCGCGGCGGATTTCGGCGGATGCCGAGGCCTATGCCACCCAGGTGGTGGCGGTAGCGATCAAGGAAAACGGCATCGAGGCGGCGCAGTATCAGGTGGCGCTGAAGCAGGTCGAGGCGCTGACGGCCGTGGGCTCTGGCCCCGGCAAGCAGGTGGTGATCGTGCCGGCGCAGGCGGTGGAAGCCTTCGGCGATGCGTTCAAGATGCTGAAGGGAAAAGCTTGATGGCATGGTGGTTGTGGGTCGTCGCGGGCTGCCTGATCGGCATGCTGGAGATCGTGGCACCCGCCTTCGTGTTTCTCGGTTTCGCCATCGGGGCGGTGCTGACCGGATTGATCGAATGGCTGGGCGTGCCGCCGTCGGGGTGGATGGGCTCTTCCTGGCCGCACCACATTCTGGTCTTCGCTGTGCTGTCGCTGGCAGCGTGGCTGGCGCTGGTCGCCATCTTCGGGCTGAAGCGTGGGCAGGTGAAGGTGTGGGATCGTGACATCAACGACAACTGAGCCGCGCTATCGGCTGTGGCAGAACCCCGGCTGGGGATCGGCCATCGTCGAGGCGCAACTGGCGGCCTACGGGTTGCCCTATGATCTGGTGACGGCGGGCGACATCTATCACGATGCGGCGGCACGGGCCGCGCTGATGCGGGTGAACCCATCGGCACAGGTGCCGACGCTGGAACTGCCCTCGGGCGAGGCGATGGGCGAAAGCGCGGCGATGACGCTGTATCTGGCCGAGGTGACCGGGCGCGACGATCTGGTGCCCGCGCCGGGCGATGCGCCGCGGCCGGCGTTCTTGCGCTGGCTGGTGTTCATGGTCTCGTCGATCTACCCCGCCGGGCATTTTGCCGATGCCGCCGAACGGCTGGTGCCAGAGGCCGAAGTGGCAGGCTATCGGGCGAAGGTGGTGGCCGAGCGTGGCCAGCTGTGGCGGATGCTGGCGGAAGAGGCGGCACGGCGCGGCGGGCCCTGGGTGCTGGGTGACCGCTTCACCGCGCTGGACATCTACGTGGCGGTGATGACGCGCTGGCAGCCGGGGCGGGCGTGGTTTGCGGCGGAATTGCCCGCGCTGGTGCGCATCGCCGAGGCGGTGGCGGCGCGGCCCGAGTTGCGCGCGGTCTTTGACCGCAACGCAAGGTGACCGATTTCACCGGGGCCAAGGTGGCGTTGATCCACCGGGCCGAGGTGCTGGTGATCCTTCGCGACGATCTGCCGGGGCTGCCCTGGGCCGGTTACTGGGATCTGCCGGGTGGCGGGCGCGAGGGTGACGAGACGCCGGAAACCTGCGTGCTGCGCGAGGTCGAGGAAGAAATCGGCCTGCGGCTGGCGCCGGGGCGGTTGATCTGGCGGTCCGATCACCCCTCGACCACGCGGCCGGGCGCGGTGGGGGTGTTCTTTGCGGCCGATCTTTCGCCGGAAGACATTGCCGCCGTGCGCTTTGGCAACGAGGGGCAGGGCTGGCGGATGATGCCGCTGGCAGAGTTCCTGGCGCATCCAAAGGCGGTGCCGTTCCTGCAGGATCGGCTGCGCGGCTACCTCAGTCGTTCAGGAAGCCGATGGATTCTCCCTTGACGAGCCAGGAGAGGCCGAAGGCCCAGACGCCGATCGCCTCGAGGATGAACATCGCGCTCCAGCTTCGGAAGACGGCGGTGGAGGCGGGCAGCGCGAGTTCGATCAGCTTCATGGCCAGCACGGCGAGGATCACGCCGACCAGAACCCAGCCGCAACTGCGGTAAACGCGGTTGCGATTGATCTTGGCGCGGGTGGCGGCGCGGGTCGTGCCGGTGCGGGTGAACAGGAAAAGGCAGAAGGTGGCGAGCATCGCGAAGAAGAGGGCGGCACAGGTGAAGTGCAGCACCGAGGTTGGGCCGGGGCCGATCAGGCGCTGCATCGCCGTCAGGCCGCCCGTCGGTTCGGGCAGCGCCGGCGCTGTCGGCATCAGCGCGAGGCCGATGGCGGCGGCCCCGGCGATGCGGCTGATCCAGGTGTCCGACAGGAACTCGTCCGGCGCGCGGTCGTAGCCGCGGTAGCTGACAAGGAACACGCCGGTGGCGCACATGGCGCCGACGAAGACGTCTTTCATCGCGGTGTAGTAGGTGTCGGAGATCGAGGCGGCGACGTGGTGATCGAAGCCCGCGCCGCCAAGGATCAGCGCCACCGGCAACAGCGCCCCGATCCAGCCGAGCGCCTGCCGCACCGCCTTGAACGACAGCACGAGATCGTTGGTGGCTTCCTGCGATTTTCCCTTGGGCATTGCGTGGTCCTCTCGGACGGGAAGGGTACCACACGTTCCGGTTGCTGTCAGGCGGCGCGGGCGTCGTAATCCAGCCGTGCGGCGTGAACGCTGGGCTGATGGTCCAGCGCCCAGTCGCGCAGCGGGATCAACCGTTCGATCAGCGAGGCGCCGAGCGGAGTCAGCGTGTATTTCACCCGCGGCGGCGATAACGGCAGCACCTCGCGCGCCACCAGCCCGTCGCGTTCAAGGTGGCGCAACGTCACCGCCAGCATCCGCTGCGAGATGGTGCCAATCACCCGGCGCAGCGCGTTGAAGTGGCAGGGACCGTTGGCCAGTTCGAACATGACAAGCAGGCTCCACGCGTCACCGATCCGGTCGAGCACGTCGCGGATCGGGCAGGTCTGGTTCGGGGCGGGGCTGTTGGTCATGGCGGTTCCTTGGGCGTAACCATGTGACGGGGGCGTGCGTCTTTCGCAGGCAGTTCAATCTGGCTATCTGATTACCTATCGTAACCATATGGCTTGGGAGAGCAAGATGAAGATCCTACTGACAGGGGCGAGCGGCATGATCGGCTCGCGGATTCTGGCCGAGGCGGTGGCGCGCGGGCATTCGGTGACCGCAGTGGCGCGCAATGCGGGCCGGATCGCGGCAGGGCCTGGTGTTACCGTGGTCGAAGCCGACGCCAATGACGCGGCGGAGCTGATCCCGCTGGCTCAAGAAGCGGACGCTTACGTTTCGGCGCTGTCGTCACGCTCTGGCGGCGACCCGAAGGCCGAAACGCTGGCTTGGGGACAGGCAGCGATCGCGGCGGCGCGGGCGTCGGGCGTGCGGTTCGTGCTGGTGGGTGGCGCGGGAACGACCCTGCTGCCGGATGGCACGCCGGTGTTGAGCGTCGTGCCCGAGATGTACCGGGCCGAGGCCGCGGCGATGGTGGACATGCGCGACCTGCTGCAAGAGAGCGGCATCGACTGGACGTTCTTCGCGCCCGCCGGGACGATTGCGCCGGGGGTCCGGACGGGGAACTTCCGGGTGCAGGCGGACTATCTGGTGCAGAACGCCAAGGGCGAAAGCACCATCAGCGCCGAAGACTATGCCGTGGCGATGGTCAACGAACTGGAAGCACCGGCCTTCAAGGGCAAGGTGATGACGATCGGCTATACCGCCTAGCGGTTCGGGCGGCGGGCCTGCGGCGAGCGAAGCTCGGCCACGATCGCCGCGGCTGCGGCGCGGGGGTCGGCCGCCTGCCAGATCGGGCGGCCGACCACGATGTGGTCGGCGCCGTCGGCGATGGCCTGCGCCGGGGTGGCGACGCGTTTCTGGTCGCCAAGCGCCGCCCCCGCCGGGCGGACGCCGGGGGTGACGATCAGGCGGCCCTCCGCGCCGGGCAGGGCGCGGATCGCGGCGGCTTCCTGCGGCGAGGTGATGACGCCGTGGGCGCCCGCCTCGAAGGCGCGGGCGGCACGTTCCAGCGCGATCTCGGCGATGTCACCGGGGCGGATCAGGTTGGCGTCCAGATCGGCGCGGTCAAGCGAGGTCAGCACCGTGACGGCAAGGATTTGCAGCCCCGATCCGGCCGCGCCTTCGCTTGCCGCGCGCACCACCTGCGGATCGCCGTGCACGGTGAGGAAATCCAGATCGTATTGCGCCAGCCCGCGCACCGCCGCCTCGATCGTGGCGCCGATGTCGAACAGCTTCATGTCGAGGAAGATGCGTTTGCCGTGGTCGCGCTTCAGCTCGTTGGCCAGCGCCAGCCCGCCGCCGGTCAGCATCCCGAGGCCGATCTTGTAGAAGCTGACGGCATCGCCCAGCCGGGCGGCAAGGTCGAGGCCGTCAAGGATGTTCGGCACGTCGAGGGCGACGATCAGGCGGTCATCGGCGGGGGTCATGGCGGCTGCTCCTGAAGTTTTCCGCTCTTAACGGCCGGGCGGGCGCGGGGCAAGCGGCGCAGTTGACTTGGGCGGGCGGCAGGCGGACGATGCGGCCGAACGCCCGGGGATACTGGCGAACGGGGGCAACGATGCAGATCACGATCACCTATGACCGCGACGACGAGGGGCCGCGATCCGGCCCGATCACCGTGGGCTGGCTCAGGACGACCGACAAGGCCGCCATCGTCTATGACCCGCCAGAGCGGGTGAGTTTCCGGCAGACCAACCGGACCCATGCCAAATCGGCCGCGCGCTGCCCGGCGGTGATCCAGCTGGAAAGCCGCTATTTCATGATCAAGTGCCCGTTCGACCTGCACATCGGTTTCGATCGGGACGCCAAGGGCAAGGCGGTGCTGATCAACCGCGCGGGGGCGGCCAGCGCGGTGCGGTCGGCCAAGCTGAACGAGGTGCTGACGCTGGTGAACGAGGCGGAATGGCGCTACCCCGACCGCCCGACGGTGCAGCTGCAACTGCCCTATGTCTTCATCGCCGATGAGCCGGTCTGGATCACCCAGCTGGACGCTTTCGCGCATTACCGCCGCCAGCCGCTGCCGGGCACGATCTTTGGCGGGCGGTTCCCGGTCAGCCTGTGGCCGCGCCCGCTGATGTGGGCGTTCGAGTGGCACGAGACCGAGAAGGACATCATCCTGAAGCGGGGCGATCCGCTGTTCTACGTGCAGTTCGAGGGTTTCGGGCCGGACCGTCCGATTCAGGTGGTGGAAGCGGAGCGGACGCCGGAACTGACCAGCTACATGGAGATGATCTCGGGTGCCGTGGGCTATGTGAACCAGACCTTTGGCCTCTTCAAGGCGGCCGAGGCGGCGCGGCCGGCAAAGCTGCTGAAGCCGAAAGGGTAGAGCGCAATGGGCGACGAAGAGTACCTGCGGCAGACGGTGGGCCTTGCCCGCGCATCGCGAGCGGCCGGGAACCATCCGTTCGGCGCGCTGCTGGTGGGGCCGCAGGGCGAGGTGCTGCTGACCTCTGGCAACACATACGGCACGGATCGCGGCGTGGGTCATGCCGAAACCAACGTGGCGCAGGCGGCAGCGCGCGCCTATGCGCCGGAGTTCCTTGCGCGCTGCACACTTTACACCTCGGTCGAGCCCTGCTGCATGTGCGCGGGGGCCGCCTATTGGGCCGGGATCGGCGCGGTCGTCTATGGGCTGACCGAAAAGCGGCTGGCCGAGATGACCGGGGACAACCCCGAGAACCTGACGCTGGATCTGAGCTGCCATCAGGTCTTCGCGGCCGGGCGGCGGCCGGTCGCGGTGCGCGGCCCGTTTCCGGCGCTGGAAGCCGAGATCGCCGCGGATCATCTCGACTTCTGGTAACGTCCTTCCGGTCGCGCCCCAGCCAAGGCGCCGGGCCGGTGTGATATTTTCGCATCGGCCGATCTTGCGGCCCCCCTGGCCGGTTCCCACATGCCATTCGAGGCCTGCAAGAGGGGTGCGCCGCCAAGCCGGGCGCCCCGAGGGACAGGTGCCAGAAAAGGAGAATTGACCGATGAATTTGGAAAAGTTCACGGAACGGTCGCGCGGATTCATTCAGGCCGCCCAGACCATCGCGATGCGGGAAAGCCATCAGCGGATGGGCCCCGAGCATCTTCTGAAGGCGCTGATGGACGACGATCAGGGGTTGGCTTCCAACCTCATCAAACGCGCGGGCGGCGAGCCGTTGCGCGTGGCCGAAGCGGTCAACGTCGCGCTGGGCAAGGTGCCGAAAGTGACGGGCGATGCCGGGCAGGTCTATATGGACCCGCTCTTGGGCCGTGTGCTCGACGAGGCGGAGAAGCTGGCCCAGAAGGCGGGCGACAGCTTCGTGCCGGTCGAGCGCATCCTGATGGCGATGTGCATGGTGAAGTCGAAGGCCAAGGAGGCTTTGGACGCGGGCGCCGTGACGGCGCAGAATCTGAACGCGGCGATCAACGACATCCGCAAGGGGCGGACCGCCGACAGCGCCAGCGCCGAGGAAGGCTATGACGCGCTGAAGAAATATGCGCGCGACCTGACGGCGGCGGCGGCGGAAGGCAAGATCGACCCGATCATCGGGCGGGACGACGAGATCCGGCGCACCATGCAGGTGCTGTCGCGGCGGACCAAGAATAACCCGGTGCTGATCGGGGAACCGGGGGTCGGTAAAACGGCCATCGCCGAGGGGCTGGCGCTGCGCATCGTCAATGGCGACGTGCCGGAGAGCCTGCGCAACAAGAAGCTGATGGCGCTGGACATGGGGTCGCTGATTGCGGGCGCGAAGTATCGCGGTGAGTTCGAGGAGCGGCTGAAGGCGATCCTGTCGGAAGTGACGGCTGCGGCGGGCGAGATCATCCTGTTCATCGACGAAATGCACACGCTGGTTGGCGCGGGCAAGGCGGAGGGGGCGATGGACGCCTCGAACCTGCTGAAACCGGCGCTGGCGCGGGGTGAGTTGCATTGCGTGGGCGCGACGACGCTGGATGAGTATCGCAAGCATGTGGAGAAAGACGCGGCCCTTGCCCGCCGGTTCCAGCCCGTGATGGTGGAAGAGCCGACGGTGGAAGACACGATCAGCATCCTGCGCGGCATCAAGGAGAAGTATGAACTGCACCACGGCGTGCGGATCAGCGACTCGGCCTTGGTGGCGGCGGCGACGCTGAGTCATCGCTACATCACCGACCGTTTCCTGCCCGACAAGGCGATCGACCTGATGGACGAAGCCGCCAGCCGTCTGCGGATGGAGGTTGACAGCAAGCCCGAGGAGCTGGACGCGCTGGACCGCGAGATCCTGCAAAAGCAGATCGAGGCCGAGGCGCTGAAGAAGGAAGACGACGCGGCCAGCAAGGACCGGCTGGAAAAGCTGCTCAAGGAGCTTTCCGAGTTGCAGGAACAGTCGTCCAGCATGACGGCGACCTGGCAGGCCGAGCGTGACAAGCTCGACGCGGCGCGGGGGCTGAAAGAACAGCTCGACAAGGCGCGGGCGGAACTGGAGCAGGTGAAACGCGAGGGCAATCTGGCGCGGGCGGGCGAGCTTTCCTACGGCATCATTCCGGGGCTGGAAAAGCAACTGGCCGAGGCCGAAAGCCGCGAGGGCGACATGATGGTCGAGGAAGCGGTGCGGCCGGAGCAGATCGCGCAGGTGGTCGAACGCTGGACCGGCATCCCGACCTCGAAGATGCTGGAGGGCGACCGCGAGAAGCTGTTGAAGATGGAGGAAGAGCTTGGCAAGCGCGTGATCGGGCAGCGGCAGGCGGTAGTTGCCATTTCCAACGCCGTGCGGCGCGCGCGGGCGGGGCTGAACGACGAGAACCGGCCGCTGGGCTCGTTCCTGTTCCTCGGGCCCACCGGCGTGGGCAAGACTGAGCTGACCAAGGCGGTGGCGGAATACCTCTTTGACGACGATCAGGCGATGGTGCGCATCGACATGTCGGAGTTCATGGAGAAACACGCCGTCAGCCGCCTGATCGGTGCGCCGCCCGGCTACGTCGGCTATGACGAAGGCGGGGTGCTGACCGAAGCCGTGCGTAGACGCCCCTATCAGGTAGTGCTGTTCGACGAGGTGGAAAAAGCCCATCCCGACGTGTTCAACGTGCTGTTGCAGGTGCTCGACGATGGGGTGCTGACCGATGGGCAGGGCCGGACCGTGGACTTCAAGCAAACACTGATCGTGCTGACCTCTAACCTTGGCGCCTATGCGCTGAGCCAGTTGCCGGAAGGGGCCGACCCCGCCCCGGCACGGGCCGAGGTGATGGAGGCGGTGCGCCAGCACTTCCGCCCCGAGTTCCTGAACCGGCTGGACGAGACGATCATCTTCGACCGGCTGACGCGGGCCGACATGGACGGGATTGTCACGATCCAGATGAAGCGACTGGAAAAGCGTCTGGCGATGCGGAAGATCACGCTGGACCTCGATCAGGCGGCGCGGACCTGGCTGGCCGACGAAGGCTACGACCCGGTGTTCGGGGCGCGGCCGCTGAAGCGGGTGATCCAGCATCACCTGCAGGACCAGCTGGCCGAGATGATCCTGGCGGGCGACGTGATGGACGGCGAGACGGTGCAGGTCAGCGCCGGGCCGGACGGTCTGATCGTCGGCGCGCGGGTGTCGGCGTCGCGGCGGCACGCGCCGCAGCACGCGACGTTCCACTGAGCAGGCGCATGCGCTGAAGCGACTGGCGGGCGGGGGAAACCCCGCCCGTTTGCGTTACCCTTTGGGCATCAGCACGCGGGCGATCTTCAGGATCACGCCGTTCGAGGCCGGGATGGCGGCACTGATCGCAACGCGGTCGACGCTCAGCCCCGTCCGCCCGTCTGCCACGACGCTGGTGCCATCCAGCGTCGCGATTTGCAGCGCCTGACCCTGCAGCATCGCGGGCGGGAAGTTCCCCCGCCCGACATGATGTTCCAGCAGCGCGGCCAGCCGGGCCTGATTGGTCGGCTGCATCAGGCTGTCGAGCGTGCCGTGCGGCAGGCGGGCAAAGGCGGCATTGGTCGGGGCAAAGACGGTGAAGGGCCCGGTTCCGTGCAGCCGGTCGGACAGGCCCGAGGCGGTGACGGCGGCAACGAAGCTGGACAGATCGGGGTCTGCTGCAGCTTTGCCCAGAACGTCATCGGCGCTGCCGCTGGATCCGGGCAGCATCGGTGCGCAGGCTGAAACAAGGCTGACAAGCCCGGTGGCGGCGAGGGCGGTGACGCAGGTGCGACGGTTCATCGGTGACCCTTTCTTCCTGGATGCATTTCGGTGTGGTCCGAGCCTTAGCCCGCAGGGCCGCCGCGGTTCAACCCGCGATCGGGCCACGGTTTGGTGCGGTCAAGGCGAAGTGATGCCCGCAAGACCGCGCGGCGAAGCCCTTTCCGTGCGGCGCGATCGCCCGCCTGTTGGCTGACGCTGCGCCCGCGACGGATTGAAACACTGGTCACGTTCGCGCCAGATTCACGCATGTGAGGCAACTTTCCGCCGATCCGGGCGTATCTGTTGGCAAGCGCAATGCCGAACAGGAAGGAGATCACGATGACCACGTCATTCCGTCCGGGCCTCAAAGGGTCCGAGATCACGCCGAAGGCCGCCTACATGAACCGCCGCCAGATCATGGCGGGGGCCGGGGCCCTGCTGGCCGCGGGCACGATCGGCGGGCGGGCCGAGGCCAAGCTGACAACGGTGCCCAGCAAATACTCGACCGACACCAAGCCGAACACGCTCGACGACATCACCCATTACAACAACTTCTACGAGTTCGGGCTGGACAAGACCGACCCCGCGCGTTTCGCCGGCAAACTGACCGTCGATCCCTGGTCGATCAAGGTCGACGGGCTGGTTGACAATCCGGGCAGCTACGCGCTGGGCGACATCCTGAAGGGCGTCACGCTGGAAGAGCGGATCTATCGCCACCGCTGCGTCGAGGGATGGTCGATGGTCATTCCCTGGGACGGGTTCCCGCTGAAGACGGTGCTGGATCGCGCCGGCGTGCAGCCCTCGGCGAAGTATATCGCCTTCGAGACGGTGATGCGCCCGGAAGAGATGCCGGGCCAGCGGTCGAACAACGTGCTGGTCTGGCCCTATGTCGAGGGGCTGCGGCTCGACGAGGCGATGCACCCGCTGACCATCCTTGCCACCGGGATCTACGGCGAGCCGATGCCGACGCAGGACGGCGCGCCGATCCGGCTGGTGGTGCCGTGGAAGTACGGCTTCAAGTCGATCAAGTCGATCGTCAGGATCTCGGCGGTGGCCGACCAGCCGCCGACCTCGTGGAACCGCGAGGCGGCGAACGAATACGGCTTCTATTCGAACGTGAATCCCCATGTGGACCACCCCCGCTGGAGCCAGGCGAGCGAGCGGCGGATCGGCGGCGGCCTCTTTGCGCCGCGCATCGATACCAAGATGTTCAACGGCTATTCGGATGAGGTGGCCAGCCTCTACACCGGCATGGATCTGCGGAAGTTCTTCTGATGACGCTGGCACAGGACATCAACGGGCGGCTGCGTCGGGTTCCGACCTGGCCGCTCTATCCGCTGGGGCTGCTGCCCTTCGCCTGGATGACATGGGAGGCGTTCACCGGTGGCCTTGGCGTCGATCCGGTGCTGGAATTGGAGCATGAGGTCGGCCTTTGGGCGCTGAAGTTCATCGTGGCCGGCCTTTGCGTGACGCCGATCCGCAAGCTGACCAAGGTCAGCCTGATCAAGTTCCGCCGCCAGATCGGGCTGATCGCCTTCTTCTATGTGGTGCTGCATTTCCTGGTCTGGCTGTTCCTCGACCTGCAACTCCGCTGGGGCGAGATCGGCAGTGCCATCCTGAAGCGGCCCTTCATTACCATCGGCATGCTCGCCTTCGCGATGATGATCCCGCTGGCGGTGACCTCGAACAACCTCTCGATCCGGCGGCTGGGGGCGGCGGCCTGGGGGCGGCTGCACAAGCTGACCTATGCTGTCGCGGCGCTGGGGGCGGTGCATTACCTGCTGGTGGTGAAATCCTGGCCGCGCGAACCGATGGTCTACCTTGCCATCGTGGCGGTTCTGCTGGCGGCGCGGGTGGTTTGGGCGCGGCAGCGACTCAGCGCCCGCCCGGCCTGAGCGCGCAGGCGGCCCCGGCGCCGGGCGCTGGCTGGGCGCGGGTCATCTTGCACAAGCGGACCGGGCAGATTTGTTGCACAAATTGCGCAGACCGCAACATCTTGAGCAAGATTTCGACGCTGATAAGAAAATGTCATCTTCCTGCATTTTTCCGCTTGCGGGTCTTGGGTTGTCCGCCTAAACACCGCCTCACCGAAGCGGAAGCGACGGTACGACGGTTGAGACGGACGCGGAAGTGTTGGTTGAGACGGTTGTCTGGAGACGAGGATGGCGGGCGCGCCGCGAA
>WGNF01000009.1 GCA_016124615.1 Paracoccaceae bacterium
AGAGACTTCATATCCAAAGGCAACGTCATGGACCTTGCCGTCGGCATCATCGTTGGTGCCGCCTTTACCGCCATCGTCAATTCGCTTGTCACCGACCTGATCAACCCGATCATCGGGCTGGTTGTCGGCGGGCTCGACTTTTCCAGCCTCTATGTCGTGCTCAGCGGCCATGTCGATCCCGGCATGGGGCTGAAGGCCGCGCGGGATTCCGGTGCGGCGGTGTTCGCCTACGGATCGTTCCTCAGCGCGATCATCAACTTCCTGATCATCGCCTGGGTCGTCTTCATGCTGGTCAAGGGCGTGAACGCGATCCGTGATGCCGCCGTGAAGAAAGAGCCGCCGAAGCCCGAAGCCCCGAAGGGCCCGACGCAGGAAGAACTGCTGGCGCAAATCCGCGACCTGCTGAAAGCACGCGAAGCCTGATCCGCTGCACTGCAAACGGCCGTCCCTGTCCGGGGCGGCCGTTTCTGTTTCCTGGTGCAGGCGCTCAGGCCGCCAGCGCGGCTTTCGCCTCGATCACCGGCAGGTTCAGCGCGGTGCCGACGGCGGCATAGGTCAGCTTGCCGGCGTGGGTGTTCAGCCCGGCCAGCAGGTGCGGGTCTTCGGCGCAGGCCTTGCGCCAGCCCTTGTCGGCCAGCGCCAGCAGGAACGGCATCGTCGCATTGCCAAGCGCTAGCGTCGAGGTGCGCGCGACCGCGCCCGGCATGTTGGCCACGCAGTAGTGCAGGATGCCGTCGACCTCGTAAATCGGGTCCTGGTGGGTAGTGGCGTGGCTGGTCTCGAAGCAACCGCCCTGGTCGATCGCCACATCGACGATCGCCGCGCCCGGCTTCATTTCAGATAGTTGTGCGCGAGAGATCAGCTTGGGCGCCGCCGCGCCGGGGATCAGCACCGCGCCGATCACCAGATCGGCTTCGCGGACCAGTTCGATCGTGTTGCCAGCGCTGGCGTAGATCGTCTTGAAATCGCGGCCGAACACATCGTCAAGGTAGCGCAGGCGGGGCAGCGAGCGGTCGAGCACCACGACATCGGCGCCCATCCCGGCCGCCACCTTGGCCGCATGGGTGCCGACGACGCCGCCGCCGATCACCACGACGCGGGCCGGGGCCACGCCGGGCACGCCGCCCAGCAGCACGCCACGGCCGCCGTTCGCTTTCTGCAGTGTCCAGGCGCCGACCTGCGGCGCCAGTTTGCCCGCAACCTCCGACATCGGCGCCAGCAGCGGCAGGCCGCCGTTGCGGTCGGTCACCGTTTCATAGGCGATGGCAGTGACGCCGGAAGCCAGCAGATCATGCGTCTGCGCCGCATCCGGGGCCAGGTGGAGGTAGGTGAACAGCACCTGCCCGTCACGCAGGCGCTTGCGCTCAACTGCCTGTGGTTCCTTGACTTTCACCACCATGTCGGCGGCGGCAAAGACCTCTTCGGCAGTCGGCACGATGCGGGCGCCCGCGGCGATGTAGTCGGCATCGCTGAAGCCGGAACCGACGCCGGCGGTGGTTTCGACCAGCACGGTATGGCCGTGGTTCACCGCCTCGTGGGCGGCGTGGGGGGTCAGGCCGACGCGGAATTCCTGCGGCTTGATCTCTTTCGGGCAACCGATCTTCATGGGGCATCCTCCCTGCAATCCATTGCCCATATTTTGGGCGTTTCGGCGCGCAATTGCTTTGAAAAGAAGGGTGGCTTTCGGGGGCGATTTCGGTAGAGTCTGCGGGAAATCTGGCCATTATTCGAAGAAACGTGCGCTAAAATGAACCTTGACGCGACAGACCGCCGCATTCTGGATGCCTTGCAGAAGGCCGGACGGATGACCAATGCCGAGCTTTCCGAACGGGTAAACCTATCGCCCTCGGCCTGCCATCGCCGGGTGCAGCGGCTGGAGGCAGAAGGGTTCATCCGCGACTATGTTGCCCTGCTGGACGAACGGCGGATGGGGCGGCCGACCACCGTGTTCGTAGAAATTACCCTTTCCGGTCAAGCGGATGAGGTGCTGGAGGCATTCGAGAAAGGGGTCAAGCGTATCCCCGATGTGCTGGAATGCCATCTGATGGCGGGCACTGCCGATTACCTGCTGAAGGTGGTGGCGCAGGACACCGAGGATTTCGCCCGCATCCACCGCCAGCATCTGGCGCGGTTGCCGGGCGTGGCGCAGATGCATTCCTCTTTCGCGCTGCGCACGGTGTTCCGCACGACGGCAATTCCGGTCTGAAACCTGATACCGATTTCACACCGATTTGGCACCGATTTTACACCGCAAGTTTGCCCTTGCCGCCCCCCGCCGCTCTGCCATGCTGCCCCGGCGCGCGAGGGGTTACATGAGGGGTTGGCATGGCCAAAACCAAGCGCACGACGCCGCGCCTTGCAGACGCGGACCTGAAGCAGACCATCGACGATACGAGCTATGAGAAGAAGCTCGCCAAGCTGACGCTGAAGCTGGCCCGCATCCAGCAGGCCTACCTTGCCAGCGGCCGCAAGGGCGTGATCGTGTTCGAGGGCTGGGACGCGGCGGGCAAGGGCGGCACCATCCGCCGTCTGGCCGCCGCCTTCGATCCGCGCAGTTTCAAGGTCTGGCCGATCGGGGCACCGCGGAACTACTACCTGCAACGCCATTTCCTTTTGCGCTTCATGGAACGGCTGCCGCCCTCGGGCGCAATCTCGGCCTTCGACCGGTCGTGGTATGGCCGCGTGCTGGTGGAACGGGTCGAGGCGCTGACGCCGAAGGACCGCTGGACGGCGGGCTATCGCGAGATCACCGATTTCGAGCGGATGCTGACCGATGACGGCATCCGGCTGGTGAAGCTGTTCTTTCATATCTCGCCCGAGGAACAGTTGCGCCGGTTCGAGGAACGGCTGCGCGACCCGCTGAAACGCTGGAAGCTAAGCTACGAGGATTTCCGCAACCGCGCGAAATGGGACGACTATGCCGGGGCGATTGACGAGATGTTCGCCAAGACCTCCACCCCCAACGCGCCCTGGACGCTGATTCCCGCCGAGGACAAGCCCTTCGCCCGCATCGCCGCGCTGACCAGGATCGCCGAGGTGCTGGGCGAGGGCCTGACGCTGGAGCCGCCCGCGCTGTCGGAAGAGGTGATCGAGGCCGCGCTGAAACACTTCGCGCTGGAGCCGGGGTTTCTGGAGAAGCTCAGGGGGCGGACGGAGTAGGGGGCGGTTCCTGTCTGTCTTGCCCGATGTGTCCGAAGACGCATCGGGCCGCGCCTGCCTGCCCGTGGCAGGCGCGTTGCCGCGCCAGCCCAGTCAGGCGCGGCCCGATGGATATGCTCCGGTCCCGGCCGCACACCCCTCGCCCGACGGCCTCCGGCCTTTGCGGGCAAGGGACCGGGCAACTCTCCCCCGGAGAGTTGCCTTTTCGGCCCCGCGGCGCCCGGAATGGCGAGGCGCGCCACCTTGCCCTCGCCACCCCGCCGCCTATGATCCGGCCCGGAACAGGCATGAGGTGACATCGTGGAAGCGCGGATCAAGTGGGTGGAGGGCAAGACCTTCGTGGGCACCTCGGGCTCCGGGCATTCGATCGTGCTCGGGGCGTCGGGTGAGCCGGGCGGGGCGACGCCGGGGCCCTCGCCAATGGAATTGCTGCTGATCGGCACCGGGGGCTGTTCCTCGGTCGACGTGGTGATGATCCTGCAACGCGGGCGTGAGCCGGTGCAGGATTGCGAGTGCCGGGTGACGGCCGAGCGAGCGACCGAAGACCCGAAGGTGTTCACCAAGATTCACCTGCATTTCATCGTCAGCGGGCGCGGGCTGTCGCCGACCAAGGTGGAACGGGCGGTGGCGCTGTCGGCCGAGAAATACTGTTCAGCCTCGATCATGATGTCGAAGGCAGCCGAGGTGACGCATGATTTTGAGGTGCTGGACCTGCCCGCCTGAGCGGCTGCGGCTTGCCCTGACGCCGCAACCGTGCTGAATTTCCGGCGACTAGAGGGGGGACAGCATGAAACCGGTTGGAACCGACGACCGCCGCATCGCGAATATCCACGAAGCGCCGTTTGAACCGTTCGTCTATGACGATGGCGTGGCGCTGGGCGATGCGGTGCTGCAACTCGACGATGGCAAGCCGCTGGGGCAGGGTTTTCACGTCTACCGGATGCCGGCGGGAATGCGCTCGCGCAGCCACCGGCACAACGGGCACGAACAGTTCCTGATCCTCGAAGGCGAGCTGATCGAGAGCGATGGCACGGTGCTGCGCAAGGGCGATCTGGTGTTCTACCGCGACGGCACCGAACACAATTCCTACACCCCGGACGGCTGCCTGCTGGCGGTGCATATCGTCGGGCCGGAGTTTCCGCTGGACTAGGCGGCCCCAGAAAACGAAAAACCCCCGCAGGCGCTGCCTCGGGGGTCGTCCGGCGGCGGGTTGCCCCGCCAAGGCTCGCTCGTCTTAAAGACCGCCTTCGCGCTGGGCTTTCTTGCGGGCCAGTTTACGGGCACGCCGGATCGCTTCGGCTTGCTCGCGGGCACGCTTGACGGACGGTTTCTCGAAATGTTGCTTGAGCTTCATTTCACGGAACACGCCCTCGCGCTGGAGCTTTTTCTTCAGGGCCCGGAGGGCCTGATCGACGTTGTTGTCGCGAACGCTTACCTGCATGTGGTTGTCACCACCTTCCTAGGTTAAAGTTGCACGAATTGTGCAGGCTGGCGGCCTATAGCAAAGGCGGCCGGGTTTGTCTACCGCCCGCGGGCGCGCTACATCCGGGGCAACAAGGAGATGGCGATGAGCGAGACACCGGAAACGATGCGGGAACGGCTGTTGGCGGCGGCGCTGGGCCATGTGCCCTTCGACGGCTGGAGCGAGGCGACGTTCCAGGCCGCCTGCAAGGATGCGGGCGTTGCCCCGGCGCTGGCGCGCGCGGTGCTGCCGCGCGGCGCGGTCGATCTGGCGCGGGCCTATCACACCGCGGGCGACGCGGCGATGGTGGACCGGTTGCAGGTGGCCAATCTTGGCGCGATGCGCTTTCGCGACCGAATCGCCGCTGCGGTGCGCTATCGGCTGGAGGTGGCGGACCGCGAGGCAGTACGGCGGGGCACGGCGCTGTTCGCGCTGCCGCAGCACGCGGCCGAGGGGGCGAAGGCAATCTGGGGCACCGCCGACCTGATCTGGGAAACGCTGGGCGACCGGTCAGACGATATCAACTGGTACACCAAGCGGATGACGCTGTCGGGGGTCTATGCCTCGACCGTGCTGTTCTGGCTGGGGGATGAAACGCCGGGGGCCGAGGCGACATGGGCCTTCCTCGACCGGCGGATCGAGGATGTGATGCGGATCGAGACGGCCAAGGCCAAGGTGAAGGACGGCCCGGTCCTGTCGAAGCTGTTCGCGGGGCCGATGTGGCTGATGGGCAAGGTGCATGCACCCAAGCCGCTGCCCGAGGGCATGCCGGGGGTTCTGAACCGGGGGGACCGGACGTGAGCCTGCCGGTGACGATGCGCGCAATCGAGATCAGCCGCCCCGGCGGGCCCGAGGTTCTGGTGCCCTGCACCCGCCCGGTGCCGGTGCCCGGCGCGGGCCAGATCGTGATTGCGGTCGCCTATGCCGGGGTGAACCGGCCGGATGCGCTGCAACGGGCGGGATCCTATGCGCCGCCCAAGGGCGCCTCGCCCCTGCCGGGGCTGGAGGCGGCGGGAACGGTGGCGGCCGTCGGATCGGGCGTCGACCGCTGGAAGGTGGGCGACGCGGTCTGCGCGCTGCTGCCGGGCGGCGGCTATGCCGAATATGCGCTGACCGCCGCCGCCCACGCGCTGCCGATCCCCGAGGGGATGGGGCTGAAAGCGGCCGCCTGCCTGCCCGAGACGTTCTTCACGGTCTGGACCAATGTGTTCGGCCGGGGCGCACTGAAAGCGGGCGAGCGGTTTCTGGTGCATGGCGGGTCATCGGGCATCGGGACGACGGCGATCCAGTTGGCGAATGCCTTCGGCGCGCGGGTCTTTACCACCGCCGGATCGGCCGAGAAATGCGCCGCCTGCGTCGAACTGGGCGCCGAGCGGGCGATCAACTACCGCGACGAGGATTTCGTGACGGTGCTGAAGGCTGAAGGCGGGGCCGATCTGATCCTCGACATGGTCGGCGGGTCGTACCTGCCGCGCAATGTGCAGGCGTTGGCGGATGACGGGCGACTGGCGCAGATCGCCTTTCTGACCGGGCCGAAGGTGGAGTTGAACTTCGCCGAAGTGATGATGCGGCGGCTGACGATCACCGGATCGACCCTGCGGCCGCAATCCGATCTGGCCAAGGCACGCATTGCTGAGGGGCTGGAGGCGCAGGTCTGGCCGCTGCTGGCGGCAGGCACGGTCGCGCCGGTGATCGATTCGGAATTTCCGCTGGATCAGGCCGCTGATGCGCATGTGCGGCTGGAAAGCGCGGGGCATATCGGCAAGGTGGTGCTGAAGGTCCGCTGACCCCGCGCCGCGGATCGTGATCGGCGGGCCGGGAAAACCGGCCCGATCTTGACCGAGAGCAAGGACGGGCCTGCGGTGATCCCGCAGGCTGCCGTTCGTCGGCTCGCTTTGCGCGGGCGGAAACGCAAACCGGCTGCAATGGAGGATGCGATGACAGCTCACATGGAGATTCTGGACGGCTATCCCGCCGATGTTCTGGCGATCCGGACCACCGGCGAAATTCGGCGCGAGGATTACGAGACGGTGCTGATCCCGGCGGTCGAGGCCAAGGTGAAGGCAGAGGGGCGGCTGAAGCTGGTCTATGTGCTGGGGCCGGATTACGCGGGCTTTACCGCCGGGGCGATGTGGGATGACGCGAAGCTCGGGTTCCTGCACATGGGCGATTTCGCACGGGTGGCGGTGGTGACGGACGTCGAGTGGATCCGTGCGGGCGTGAAGATCTTCGCGCCGCTGATGCCCTGCCCGGTGCATGTGTTTGCCCTGGCCGAACTGGAGGCGGCGAAGCTCTGGATCGCCGAGAACGAGGCCCCGGCGGAACCGCACAAACCGGGCGCGGACGTGACCCACAAGCTGCCGCTGAGCGAAGACCGGATGCCGCCGAACCCGTAAAACGGTCTGGCCCTTGGGATTACCGCACCGCGTCGATTTCGGCGGCGGGCAGTGTGCAGCGCGGCGCGGCATCAGCCGAGCAGGGCCGGGGGGCGAGGTCTTTGGTCAGGCAGATGCGCGCCTCGGTGATCAGGCCGTGGTCGCAGGTCACGGCGATGGCGGCGCGGCTCAGGCCGGGGTTCGCCTCCAGAAACGCATCCTCGATGACCGAGGGTTTCACCCGCAGCGTCCGGTCCAGATGCGCCAGCACCGGCGGGATTTTCACCGCGCCATAGGCGCGTCGGGCGGCGGCGAAATAGGCGGCCGACGTCAGCCCCGAACAGCGGCCATGTTTTTGCCATTCGTGCCAGGCAAGCCCGGTGCCGCCCATGATGTCGGCCATCGCGGCGGTCTCGCCCCGGCTGGGGTCGCGCGTGGCGGCGTAGCAATCCGACGGGTAGCCGGTTTCGTTCTGCGGCCAGAGCCCGTGCAGCACGAAGCTGAAGCCACGGCCGGGCGCGCATTGCGCATCGTGCCGGGCGTCGCCGGTCAGCGCGCACCAGTCGGCCGACCAGCTGAGCGACAGCACGTAGTAGTCGAACCGGCCGGGCGTGTCGCCCGCGCGGGCCAGCCCGGCGGCAAGAATCATCGGCAGGATCAGCAAGGCAAGGCGGCGCATTTTCTCTTTCCTCTTGACGGCGAGACGACTATATACACGCCCAACTTCCCGAAAACTGGAACCGCGGCCCCGGCCGCAGCCGTTTTCCCGGCACGGGAAAGATTTGTAAAGGAGTGGTTCAGATGAACAAGCCCCTCATGGCGAAGGCCACCGCCGTCTGGCTGGTCGACAACACGACGCTGAGCTTCAGCCAGATCGCGGATTTCTGCGGGATGCACGATCTTGAGGTGCAGGGCATCGCCGATGGCGATGTGGCGACCGGCGTGAAAGGCTTCGACCCGATCGCCAACAACCAGCTGGACCAGGCCGAGATCGACCGCGCCCAGAAGGACCCGGCCTACCGGATGAAGCTGAAGTTCTACGCCGCCGCCGTGGGCGAGGAAAAGCGCCGCGGCCCGCGCTACACGCCGCTGTCGAAGCGGCAGGACCGCCCGGCCGCGATCCTCTGGCTGGTGAAGTTCCACCCGGAACTGAGCGACGGGCAGGTTGGCAAGCTGGTCGGCACGACGAAGCCCACGATCCAGTCGATCCGCGACCGCAGCCACTGGAACATCTCGAACATCCAGCCGATCGACCCGGTGGCGCTGGGCCTGTGCCGCCAGTCCGAGCTGGATGCGGCCGTGCAAGCCGCGGCGCGCAAGAAAGCCGCGGAAGGCGTGGTGATGACGGATGACGAGCGGCGCAAGCTGGTCTCCACCGAGCAATCGCTGGGCATGTCGTCGGAACCGAAGCTGCCCTCGTCGATGGCGGGGCTGGAGAATTTCACGCTGACCGAGAAGGAAGAGAGCCCGGCCGACTACTCCGACGCCGACAGCTTCTTCAACCTGCCGCATGGCGAGGATGACGAGGACGAAGACGACGACAAACGCTGAGGCGGGTGTCGGAAAGGTGGGGGCCCTGGCGGAAGCCGGGGCCTTTTGCGTTTGGGGGGAAAGCGGGCAACTTCACCTGCGACGGGAGACACGGACGCAGCTTAGATTGGTTTCTTGATGGGCGTGCCTCTTGAAGCGGTTATTGAGCAGAAGGTAAATCACACCATCGGACGTGATTGTATCTTCCGGGCCGCTTTAGCAGCAATTTTCGGTCGACCATTCGTCCTGAGACCTGAAAGGCCTCATTGATCTTGACCACGAGCAACTTGTTAAAGTTCCCTGAGGTGTCGATCACAACAACGTCTTTGTTCTTGAAAGGGGTAATGGTTTTGATTTCGACGTGGTCGTTACCCAGCCTGCCGTCCGAGCCCTGCGAAAAGCGTTTGTTCAGACAAATGCCATAGGTAATTGCACCAAAAAGTTCGCCGATATCTCCGTAAACAGCCAAATGCAGGCCGGTTTCAAAGTGATAGCTCTCAGCCAGAGAAAGCAGATCCTCGAAGTATGGAATCAATGAACGTATCCCGTTCGGATATTTTGCCTGCCACTCTTGATAACGAAGTTGCTCGTTGATCTCGGTCCAAGTCACCCACTCTCCGTCATCGTAGAATGCGCGATCTGCCCAGTCGATGTCCGCCATTCGATGATCCCAAACTCAAAATTTGTAGAGGAGAGAACAGAACACTTTGGCGAAGATTGGGCAGCCCCCTTCAGAACCGCTTCCTCGCCCGTAGCGCCGCCGAGATCGTGCCGTCGTCCAGGTAGTCGAGTTCCCCCCCGATCGGCACCCCTTGGGCGAGGCTGGTGACGGTGACGCCGGTGGCTTCGACGGCTTCGGCGATGTAATGGGCGGTGGTCTGGCCGTCGACGGTGGCGTTCAGCGCCAGAATGACCTCGGTCACTGCCTCGTCACGGATGCGGGCGAGGAGTTTGGGGATGCGCAACTCCTCCGGGCCGACGGCGTCGAGCGCGGAAAGGGTGCCGCCGAGGACGTGGTAGCGGCCCCGGAAGGTGCCCGACCGCTCCATCGCCCAAAGGTCGGCGACGTCCTCGACCACGCAGATCTCGCCGGTGGCGCGCTTCGGGGCGGCACAGATCGGGCAGAGGTCGGTGGTGGTGATGTTGCCGCAAGCGACGCATTCGCGGGCGCTGCGGGCGACCTGCGCCATCGTTTCGGCCAAAGGCGCCATCAGCACGGCGCGTTTCTTGATCAGGTGCAGCACCGCGCGCCGCGCCGACCGCGGGCCAAGGCCGGGCAGGCGGGCCATCATCTCGATCAGGGCGTCAATCTCGGGCGGGGCGTCGGTCATGGCGGCTTTCTGCGGGGCGATCCCCGCTTGCGCGGGGATGGCAGGGGGGCAGATCAGAACGGCAGTTTCATGTCGGCGGGCAGGCCCATGCTGTCGGTCAGCTTGCGCAGTTCCTGGCTGTAGCGGGCGGCGGCGCGGGCTTGGGTATCCTTGATCGCGGCGAGGATGAGGTCTTCGACCACCTCCTTTTCCGACGCCACCAGAATCGAGGGGTCGATGTTCAGCCCGGTCAACTCGCCCTTGGCGGTGGCGGTGGCCGTCACCAGCCCGGCCCCGGATTCGCCCTGCACGGTGATCCGCTCCATCTCGGCGGTCAGCGCCTCCATCTTGCCCTGCATGTCCTGCGCGGCTTTCATCATCTTGGCCATGTCGCCAAGCCCGCCCAAACCCTTCAGCATCTCACGTTCCTCTCAGCTATCCTCGAACGGATCCCATTCATCCTCGACCTCGGGCAGCGCCTCGGCGGCGGCTTCTTGGGCGAGGGTCTCGGGGGACCGGATATCGGTGATGCGCGCCTTGGGGAAGGCGGCAAAGACGGCCTGCACCAGCGGGTTCAGCTTCGCCTCGGCCTCGGCGTCAAGGCGGTCCTTGTCGCGCGCCTCGGCGATGGTGGCGGCGCCGCCGCTGGATACGACGCTGACGCCCCAGCGCGCGCCGGTCCAGGCTTGCAGGCGCTGCGAGAGGCGCGCGGCAAGGTCGGTCGGCGCGGTGCCGGTCGGCTCGAACTCGATCCGGCCGGGGGCGTAGTGGACGAGGCGCAGGCCGGTTTCCACCTCGATCAGCAGCTTCACATCGCGGTTGGCGCGGATCAGGGCGACGATCTGGTCGAAACTGGCAAAACGGGAAAGCGCGGCCTCGGGCGCCTCGGCCAGCGCGGTGGCGGCGCCCGACATCGACGCGCCGCGCGGCGCGGACAGGCGCGACGGGCCACCGCTGAGGCCGCCGGGGCCGGGGCCACCGCCGACCGGCGCGCCGCCGGTGGGCGGCTGCGGCTGGGGCTGCGATTGCAGGCGGCGGATCAGTTCCTCCGGCGCGGGCAGGTCAGCGACATGGGTCAGCCGGATCACCGCCATCTCGGCCGCCATCATGGCGTTCGGCGCCTGCGCGACCTCTTCCAGCGCCTTCAGCAGCATCTGCCACATCCGGGTCAGTACGCGCATCGACAAGCGGCCACCCATGCCAAGGCCACGGGCGCGTTCGTCGGGCGGCACGGTGGGATCGTCCGCCGCCTCGGGGGTGATCTTGATGACGCTGACCCAATGGGTGATCTCGGCCAGATCGCGCAAGACCGCCATCGGGTCGGCGCCATCGGCATATTGCGACGACAGTTCCGCCAGCGCGCCCGCCGCGTCGCCCTTCAGGATCAGTTCGAACAGGTCAAGCCCGCGGCCACGGTCGGCAAGGCCCAGCATGGCACGGACCTGTTCGGCCGTGGTTTCCCCGGCGCCATGCGAAATCGCCTGATCCATCAGGCTCATGGCGTCGCGCACCGAGCCCTCGGCGGCGCGGGTGATCAACGCCAACGCGTCATCGGCGATCTGGGCGTGTTCCAGTCGGGCGATCTTTTGCAGGTGGGCAATCATCACCTCGGGCTCGATCCGGCGCAGGTCGAACCGCTGGCAGCGGCTGAGTACGGTGACCGGCACCTTGCGGATTTCCGTGGTGGCAAAGATGAATTTCACATGGGCGGGCGGTTCCTCCAGCGTCTTCAACAGCGCGTTGAATGCGCTGGTGGACAACATGTGAACTTCGTCGATGATGTAGATCTTGTAGCGCGCCGACGTGGCCCGGTAGTGCACTGAGTCGATGATTTCGCGGATGTCGCCGACGCCGGTGCGGCTGGCGGCGTCCATCTCCATCACATCCACATGCCGCCCCTCGGCGATGGCGCGGCAAGGCTCGCAAACGCCGCAAGGCTCGGTGGTCGGGCCGCCCTTGCCATCCGGGCCGATGCAGTTCAGGCCCTTGGCGATGATGCGGGCGGTGGTGGTTTTGCCTACCCCGCGCACGCCAGTCATGATGAAGGCATGGGCGATCCGGTCGGCCGCGAAGGCGTTCTTCAGGGTGCGCACCATCGCCTCTTGCCCGATCAGATCGGCAAAGGTCTGGGGCCGGTATTTCCGGGCGAGCACCTGGTAGCCGGTTTCGGGCGTTTCGGTCATCGGGCCTCACGGGATTCGGAACGGGGGCAGAGTAGGGCGCGGCTTGCCCGCCGTCCACCCGAGGCATAGGTTCGCCCCGCAGGAGGACGACTGATGAGCGGGTTCGCGATTGCAGAGGTGCCGGTCATGGCGGGCTGGCTGGGGATTTGCCCGCTGCCGGGGCGTTCTGGCGACTACAGGGGCGATCTGGGCGCGATCCACGCGTGGGCGCCCGACATGGTGCTGAGCCTGGCCTCGCAGGGCGAGATGCGCGGCGTGGCGAACGGGTTCGGCACCGATCTGGGCCGCAACGGCGTCGCCTGGCGGCATTTCCCGATCACCGATTTCGGTGTGCCGACCGAGGCGGAGGGAGCATTGTGGCCGATGCTGGCGCAAGAGGCGCTGGGCTGGCTGGATCGCGGCGGCCGGGTGCTGGTGCATTGCAAGGGCGGCTGCGGTCGGTCGGGCATGATCGCGTTGCGGCTGATGGCTGAGGCGGGCGAGGCACCGGCGACGGCGCTGGCCCGGCTGCGCGCGGCGCGGCCCTGCGCAGTGGAAACCGATGAACAATACGCTTGGGCTGTCGAGGGGCTGTAAGCGGCCGGACGTGGTGACGCGAAAAGAAGGGCGGCACCCGTGTGGACGCCGCCGCTTCCGTTCTGACGGCCCTGGCCGATCAGTTCGTGCCGGTGGTCGCGGTGGTCGAATTGGTGGAGCCGGACAGCGCCAGCGCCAATACCGCAACCGCGATGCCCGCGGCGGCGACGCCGCCGGCGCCGCCGAGAAGGTTACCCGTGGGGCCCGCGCCCGACGTGCCGGTAGCCGCAACCTGCTGTGCGCAAACCTTGCCGTCGCCGTTGGTGTCGAAGCCTTTCAACTGCGCTTGCGATGCATCGGTGAAAGTCGAGAGCGTTATCAAGGCGTAGCCAACAGGGCAGGCGCCAACTGCGTCGCCGAGCACGCGGTAGTCTTGCGCCGATGCGGCGCTGGCTGCGCCAATCAGGGCCACGATGGAGGTTGCGAGTGCAAAGGACTTGAATTTCATGGTCATTTCCTCAGGTTAACATTGTGCCGACGAGCGTCGCGTAGAGTATGCCGGTTTTGCTGCATCTGCACGACAATATATTGCCCGCTGGAGGAGAATTGCGCGATAACCCGCCATTCTCAAGGTTGAGTATCCGGGTAAGTCATTCCGTGTCTTTTGCCAAATAGTGGCGGAACGGGGTGAGAGGCTGGACAACGACCCAAGCGGGGCTCGTTACGGCTGCTTCCTTCCGGACCTGACCGGGTTGGCGAGGCGCTCGCCCGCGCCAACCTCTCGGGGGTGGATATAGGCGGGTGGCGCAGGTGATGCAAGCGGCGCGATGACAGCCGCCCGGCGGCCCGCTAGGGTGCCTGAAAGCAGCGGAGGGCGGCATGGTGCATCGGATGATCGGGATCGACTGGCCGGATTTTGGCGCGCCCGCGGTGCCGGGCGCGGCGGGGCTGGCCGAGATGACGGCGCGGTTGGCGGCGATTCGTGGGGCGATGGCGGGGCGCGGGCTGGACCGGCTGGTGATCTACGGCGACCGGGAACATGCGGCCAATCTGCTTTGGGCGACCGGGTTCGATCCGCGGTTCGAGGAGGCGCTGTTGGTGGTGGCGCCAGAGGGGGCGCCGGTGCTGGTGGCGGGCAACGAGTGCCTGCCCTACACCGGCGTGTCGCCCTTGGTGGCGGCGGGCGCAGTGCAGGTGCGGCATTGCGCGAGCCTGAGCCTGCTGTCGCAACCGCGCGCGGGCGACCGGCTGGACGCGATCCTGCGGGACGAGGTGCCGCCGGGTGCCCGCGTCGGCACCGTCGGCTGGAAATACTGGCAGGCGGGCGAGGTCGATGACCCGGCCACGGCGCTGGAGATCCCCGCGCTGATCGCCGATTTGCTGCGCGCGCGCGCAGCACGGGTGGAGAATGCGACCGATCTGTTCATGCACCCCGGCCACGGGCTGCGCAGCACCGTGGGCGTGGATGAAATCGCGCGGCTGGAGTTTGCCAACCACATGGCGGCGGCGGCGCTGACGCGGATGGTCTTTGCCTTTCGCGAGGGCATGACCGACTTCGCGGCGGTCGAGGCGGCCCATATCGGCGGGCTGCCGCTGGGCTGCCACACGACGTTCGCAACCGGGGCGCGGGCCGAACAGGGCTTGAGCGGGCCGACCGGCGAGGTGCTGCGGCGGGGCAGTGCGATTTCGTTCAACGTCTGTCACTGGGGTGCGAACATCTGCCGGGCCGGGTGGCTGGCCGAAGGGCCGGGCGATCTGCCCGCGGTGGCGCAAGACTATGTGGCGGCGTTCGCCGGGCCCTATGTCGCGGCGCTGTCGGACTGGTTCGCGCTGATGCGGCCGGGAGTGGCGGGTGGCGAGGTTTGGGGCATGATCGCGGACCGGCTGCCGGGGCATGGCGTGACGCTGAACCCCGGCCACCTGATCGGCACCGACGAATGGATCTCGTCGCCGATCTTCGGCGGCTCGACCCTGCCACTGCGCGTCGGGATGGCGATGCAGTGCGACGTTATCCCGGCGCATCCGGTCTATGGATCGACCCGGATGGAGGATGGTTATGTCATCGTCGATGCGGGGCTGGACGCGGCGTTGAAGGCGGCCCACCCGGCGGTGCATGGGCGCTGCCTGTCGCGGCGGCGCTTCATGCGCGAGGTGATCGGGCTCGACGTTCCCGATACGCTGCTGCCGCTGGCGGACACCTGCGGGATCGCCGCACCCTTCCTGCTGGCGCCGCGGCAGGTGATCGCGCTCGGCGCCTAAAGCGCGAGGCGCAGGCGCAGGAAGCCGCCGGGCGCGGGGCCAACCTCGGTAATGCCGCGGGCGGCGACTTCGGGCAGGTGGGCGCGCGCGCCGGGGCCGGTGTCGAACAGCACCGAGGTGCCGGGCATCGGGACAAAGCGCCATGTTGCGGGCACCGGCGGCACGATGGTGCCGAGCGCATGGATATGGCGGATCAGGATATCGCGGTTGGTGTCGGGGCTGGTGAAGACGGTCGTTTCCACCCGCGCACCGGGGAAATCGCCGCCGCCGCCCGCGCGGTAGTTGTTGGTGGCGACGATGAAGCTGTCGGTGTCGGCGACCGGGCGGCCATCGTGGCAAAGCCCGGTGATGCGGTGCGCGTCTGGCGCGACGAGGTGGCCGGGCAGGTCGTAGCGCGCGGGTTGGCCAAGATCGACGCAGTAGGTGACGCCCGCGATGACGTCGTAATTGTAGTTCGGAAAACGCGGGTCGATCAGCATCTGGTCGGGCTGGCCCGGCAGGATGCGGTTGTAGAGCCCGGCGGATCGTTCCAGCCACTCGCGCAGTTCGGCCCCGGTCACGCGGACGGCGCGGACCGTATTGGGGTAGATGTAGAGGTCGGCCGCGTTCTTCAGCGCCAGATCGCCTGCGGGGATGTCGGTGTAATAGTCCGGTCCGCCGCGCCCGCCGGACTTGAACGGCCCGGCGGCGGAAAGCACGGGCACGCCTTCGTGCTGCGTGCCCTGCAGCATTTCGGCGACATAGGCCCGCTGCGCCTCGGCCACGATCTGAACCGAAGGGTCATCGACGACGAGGGCGAAATAGCTGGTCAGCGGCGCGGTCAGGCGGCCGATCGGGCGGCGGATGTAGGCCAGCGTTTCCGCATGGGCGGCGCGGGCGGCATCGAGCACGGCGGGGGCGCTGGCGACCGTGGCGACAAGCGCGCCGCTGGCGTCGCGGCGGGCGATAGCGCGCGCCTCGCTGGCCGAGGCGGTCACCTGCCAGCCTTCGGCGCCCCGTGTCAGCAACAGGTCGATGACGCCGATATGCGAGCCCCAGAACCCGGCCATCACGGCGGGCCTGCCGCCCGCGGTGCCGCGCAGGGTGTCGAGGCCGGGCTGGCCGTCGAAATCATCGGAGGGAAAGACGCGGTGGGTGTGCCCGGCGATGATGGCGTCGATGCCGGGGACGCGGGCGAGGGCGGTGGCGGCGTTTTCCATTCCTTCGACCGGGTCGGGGGCGCCAAGGCCGGAATGTGCCAGCGCGATGACAAGGTCGGCGCCCGCCGCGCGCAGTTCCGGCACCCGCGCGGCGGTGGTGGCGACGATGTCGCGCACGGTGACGTGGCCGGACAGGATGTGGTGATCCCATTGCAGGATCTGCGGCGGGGTGAAGCCGATCACGCCGATTCGCACGCTATGGGTCTGGCCCGCCCCGTCGGTGACCCTGCGGTCGAGCAGAACGAAGGGCGGCACCAATGTGCGGTCGTCGGACGGGGTCGGGCCGGGGTTGATGACGACATTGGCCGAGACGATCGGAAAGGGCGCGGTGGCCAGCGACTTGGCGAGGAAATCGAGGCCGTAGTTGAATTCGTGGTTGCCGAGCGTGGAGGCTTCGATCCCCGCCGCCGCCATTGCGGCCAGCACCGGATGAACCTCTGCCGAACGCAGGCCGTGTTCATAGGCCATGTAGTCGCCCAGCGGATTGCCCTGCAGGAAATCGCCGTTGTCGAGCACCAGCGTGTTGGGCGCCTCGGCCCGCGCCTCGGCGATCAGGGTGGCGGCGCGGGCGAGGCCGACACTGTCCGTCGGGCGGTCGGCGAAATAGTCGTAGGGGACCAGGTGGGCGTGCAGGTCGGTGGTGGCGATCAGACGCAGATGAACCTGCCCGCCATCACGATGGGCCGGGAAGGGGTGCGGTGCGGTCACGTCGTCTCCTGCATGGGCGGGTCCTGTTCCGGGCCCGTGCGGGGACTCTGTGCCATCGCGTCGCCGAGGTCCAGATCGGCGGGCCGAGGCGTTTGCGCTTGCCCGCCCGACGTGGCAGGAAAGGCGCGGCGGCTGGGGGTGTCAGGATGCGGATTGCAGAGTCGGTGACGTTCGGCGGATCGGGTCTGGACCGCGCGGCGGCATTCAGGGGCGATGCGGCGCGTCTGGGCGAATTGCGAGCCGATCCTGCGGCGCGCGCCTGCGTCTGGTGGCGTGGCAAGCCGCTTCTGGCAGGCGATGCGCTGGGGTTTGTGGCCCCCGATCACCCGGCGCTGGCGGATCAGGGCGAGGGGATGGTGTTTCTGGGCCTCGACGACGGCGCGCCGCGCTTTGCCGCCGACATATCGGGCTGGGAGCCGCCCGAGGTCGATCCGGCCGAACTCGGCCGGTTTTTCGATGCGACCGAGCAGGCGCATCCGGCGTTCGACGGCATGCGGTTTGCCGAACTGCGCGCGGTGATGGCGCGACTGACCCCGCGCGAGGCGGAACTGGCCGCAATGGCGCGGGCGCTGCTGGGCTGGCACGCCCATCACGGGTTCTGCGCGAAATGCGGGGCGCGCAGCGACTGGGCGATGGCGGGATGGCAACGCGATTGCCCGGCCTGCGGCGCGCATCATTTCCCGCGCACCGACCCGGTGGTGATCATGCTGATCACCCGGGGCAATTCGGTGCTGATGGGTCGCTCGCCGGGCTGGCCCGAGGGGATGTATTCGCTGCTGGCGGGGTTCGTGGAGCCCGGCGAGACGATCGAGGCCGCGGTACGCCGCGAGGTTGCCGAAGAATCGGGCGTGAAAGTGGGGGCGGTGCGGTATCTGGCCAGCCAGCCCTGGCCGTTCCCGGCCTCGCTGATGCTGGGCTGTCAGGGCGATGCGGAAAGCGATGCGATCACCATCGACCCCGCCGAAATCGAGGATGCGCTGTGGCTGACCCGCGAAGAGATGGTTGGCGTGATGGCAGGGTTGCACCCGCGCATCAAACCGTCGCGGCGTGGCGCAATTGCGCATTTCCTGATTGCAAACTGGCTGGCTGACCGTTTGGATTGAGCCGGAAAAACAAGACCGTAGGTCAGCGGGGGCAGCCGCAAGCGTCATGGACATTTCGACCCGAGAAGATATCGAGGCGCCCATCGCCTTCGTATTCGCCGACCTCAGCGATTTTGCCGGGTTCGAAAAGACCGCCCTGCGTCGGGGCGCCGAAGTGGCGCGCACCGATACCCTTGTGGCACCGGGGCGGGGGATGCAATGGCGCGCCACCTTCCCGTTTCGCGGCAAGCCGCGCCGGATGGTGCTGACGCTGGAGGATTACGCCCCGCCCGGCCGCATGCGGTTCGACATCGAGGCGAACAACCTGACCGGCGAGCTGACGGTCGATCTGGTGGAACTGTCGCGGCGGCAGACCCGGATGACGGTGAAGGTGAAGCTGAAGCCGCTGTCGCTGACCGCGCGGGTGTTCGTGCAGTCGCTGCGGCTGGCCAAGACGCGCATCACCGACCGGATGCACAGCCGCGTGGCGCTGCACGCGGCCGACATCGCCGAACGCTACCGCCAGAGCCCGGCGGCGGCGCGCTGAACGGTCATTTCCGGCGCGGATCGGCGGGGTAGACCCCCAGCAGCGCCAGCGACGAGGTGAAGTAGCGCAGTTCCTCGAAGGCGAGCTTGAGGTTCGCGTCGTCGGGATGGCCCTCGATCTCGGCGTAGAACTGGGTCGCGGTGAATGACCCATCGACCATGTAGCTTTCCAGCTTGGTCATGTTCACGCCATTGGTGGCAAAGCCGCCCATCGCCTTGTACAGCGCGGCGGGGATGTTGCGGACGCGGAAGATGAAGCTGGTCATCATGCCCGAAGCGCCGCGCCGGGTGTAATCGGGCTCGCGCGCCATGATCAGGAAACGGGTGGTGTTGTTTTTCTGATCCTCGATATGGCGGGCGAGCACGTCGAGGCCGTAGATTTGCCCGGCCAATTCAGAGGCGAGCGCGGCGTGGGAAGGGTCGCCCGCCTCGGCCACCTCGCGCGCGGCGCGGGCGTTGTCAGAGCTTGCGCGCGGGCGGATGCCATGCGCTTTCAGGAAGCCCGCCGCCTGGGGCAGGATCACGACATGGCCGAACGCCTCGCGCACGTCCTCGACCCGGGCGCCGGGAACGCCCAGCAGGTTGACGTGCACGCGCACAAAGGCCTCGTCGACGATGTGCAGGCCGGAATCAGGCAAAAGATGGTGAACGTCGGCGACGCGGCCATAGGTCGAGTTCTCGACCGCGATCATGCCAAGCTCGGCTTCGCCGTTCCGGACGGCCTCGATCGCGTCCTCGAATGTCGCGCAGGGCAGCGCTTCCATCGCCGGGCGCGCCTCGCGGCAGGCTTGGTGCGAGTAGGCTCCGGGCTCGCCCTGAAATGCAATTCGACCGACCATGTCCTTCGCCTCACTCAACAAAGCCCGGGGCAGGGCGAATGGTCGCGCTAAGTATACCTTGAAACCGGCGAGGGGAAGCAGGTAGATAACGCGCAGACTTCGCATCAGACGGGAAGAGACATGTTCGACACGATGACCTTCACGAAGATAGTGGGCGGCTTCTGCGGCGCTCTTCTGGTCTTCCTCCTGGGAAATTGGGCCGCTGGGGCGCTGTACACGTCGCAGGACGCTGGCGGCAAGCAAGCCTACAGCATCGCGACGGCCGACGCGACGGCTGCGCCCGCCGCATCCGCGGCGCCCGCGGCCGATTTCACGACGGTATATGCCTCGGCTGATGCCACCAAGGGCGCGAGCGTGTTCAACAAGTGCAAGGCCTGCCACAAGGTCGATGGCCAGAACGCCACCGGCCCGCACCTGAACGGTGTCGTCGGGCGCGTGGTGGCCTCGGTTGACGGGTTTGCCTACTCGGACGCGCTCAAGGGCCTTGGCGGCGACTGGACGCCGGATCGGCTGGACCAGTGGCTGACCAGCCCGAAGGCCTATGCGCCGGGCACCAAGATGGGCTTTGCCGGTCTCGACAAGGTCGAAGATCGCGCCAATGTGATCGCCTATCTCGCCTCGCTGAAGTGATCTGACCCGCAGCGCGGATCAGGGGCCGTCCCGTCGGGGGCGGCCTTTCGTTTGCGTGGCGACAAGGTTCACGCAAACTCAACTTGTAACCCGCGGGTCTGGCGCCTTAGCCTAGCCCAACCCGAAGCCTGTCCGCCGGAGGAAAAGACGATGCAGCGCACCGCCCCCCATTCAACACCCGCGAAGCATCGGGTGGCCGGATGGTTGTGCGGTCTGCTGGTGGCGCCGCTGCTGTGCCTGGGGCTGGCCGCGCCGGTTCAGGCCGACGACAGCGACGTGATTTCGTCCTGGGGCATCTCTCCCTTCGGCAACCTGAAGTATCCGGCGGGGTTCGCCCATCTTGATTACGTCAACCCGGACGCGCCCAAGGGCGGCGAGATTTCGGAATGGGCGCCGGGCGGGTTTGACAGCTTGAACCCCTATACGACCAAGGGCCGCGCCGCGGCGCTGTCGTCGATCTTCTTCGAAAGCCTGCTGACCGGCGTGGCGGATGAAACGAGCGCGCAATACTGCCTTGTCTGCAAGACGATCCAGTACCCGCCCGACCGGTCCTGGGTGATCTTCACCCTGCGACCCGAGGCGAAGTTTTCCGACGGCTCGCCGCTGACCGCCGATGATGTGGCGTTTTCCTTCAACCTCCTGCTGACCAAAGGCCTGCCCGATTTCCGCGCCGTGCTGGGGCAAGAGGTGCAAAGCGCCGAGGTGCTGGCACCCGACAAGATCAAGTTCACCTTCAAGCCGGGTTACCCGACGCGCGACCTGCCCGCGGCCGTGGGGCAGTTGCCGATCTTCTCGAAGGCGTTCTACGAGACCAACCACCGCGATTTCGAGGCGTCGAGCCTGGTACCGCTGCTGGGTTCGGGGCCCTATGTGCTGGACCACATGAACGTGGGGCAAAGCATCGTCTACAAGCGCAACCCCGACTACTGGGGCCAGAACCTGCCGATCAATATCGGGCGCAACAACTTCGACACGATCCGGATCGAGTATTACGCCGACTACAACGCCGCCTTCGAGGGCTTCAAGGGCGGCACCTACACGTTCCGGAACGAGGCGTCGTCGATCAAATGGGCGACCGGGTATACCTTCCCGGCGGTGCAGAGCGGCGCCATCAAGAAGGTGGAACTGCCTGACGGCACCATCGCCAGCGGCCAAAGCTTCATCTTCAACCTGCGCCGCCCGCAGTTCCAGGATCCGCGGGTGCGGCAGGCGATCGGGCTGATGTTCAATTTCGACTGGTCGAACGCCAAGCTGTTCTACGGCATCTACGCCCGCGTCAACTCGTTCTGGGAAAACAGCTCGCTGGCGGCCAGCGGCAAGCCGAGCGAGGCCGAACTGGCGCTGCTGCAACCGCTTGCGGCCGAATTGCCGCCGGGTGTGCTGACCGACGACGCCGTGATGGCGCCAACCTCGGGCGAGCGGCAGCTGGACCGGGCCAACCTGCGCAAGGCGTCGGATCTGCTGGATGCGGCGGGCTGGAAGGTCGGCACCGACGGCAAGCGCCGCAATGCCAAGGGCGAGATGCTGCGGGTCGAGTTCCTCGACAGCAATCAGGATTTCGACCGCGTCATCAATCCGTTCGTCGAAAACCTGCAGGCGCTGGGGGTGGATGCCCTTCTGACTCATGTCGACGATGCGCAAGAGACCATCCGCGAGCGCAGCTACGATTTCGACGTGATCACGGCACAGTTCCCGATGGATTATGTGCCGGATTCCGGGCTGAAGCAGTATTTCGGCTCGGCCACGGCTGACATGTCCACCTTCAACAAGATGGGGCTGAAAAGCCCGGCGGTGGATGCGCTGATCGAGGATGTGCTGGCCGCCAAGTCGCAGGACGACCTGACCACCGCCGTTCACGCGCTGGACCGGGTGCTGCGGGCCGAGCGGTTCTGGATCCCGCAGTGGTACCGGAACAAGCATACCGTGGCCTATTACGACATCTACGACCACCCCGACCCGCTGCCGCCCTACGCGCTGGGGGAACTGGATTTCTGGTGGTACGACGCGACCAAGGCCGCGGCGCTGAAGGCGTCGGGCGTGCTGCGGTAGGGCGGGGCAGGTGGGCGCCTACATCCTGCGGCGGATATTGCTGATGATCCCGACGCTGATCGGGATCATGGTGATCAACTTCACGCTGACCCAGTTCGTGCCGGGTGGCCCGGTAGAACAGATCATCGCCCGGCTGCAAGGGCAGGGCGACGCGTTCCAGAACATCGCGGGCGGCGGCGATGCCGGTGGCGCCGGGGCCAACCCGATGGCGATGAACGACAAATATCTGGGCGCGCGCGGCCTGCCGCCCGAATTCATCGCCAGCCTGAACAAGCAGTTCGGGTTCGACAAACCGCCGTTGCAGCGGTTTGCCGACATGATGTGGAACTACCTGCACTTCGATTTCGGGCAAAGCTACTTCCGCTCGATCTCGGTGGTGAAGCTGGTCGAAGAAAAGCTGCCGGTGTCGATCTCGATCGGGCTCTGGACGACGCTGATCGCCTACATGGTCTCGATCCCGATGGGTATCCGCAAGGCGGTGAAGGACGGCTCGGCCTTTGACACCTGGACCAGCGGCGCGATCATCGTGGGCTACGCGATCCCCGGCTTCCTGTTCGCGATCCTGCTGCTGGTGCTGTTCGCGGGGGGGTCATATTGGCGCATCTTTCCCCTGCGCGGGCTGACATCTGATAACTGGAGCCAGCTGAGCATGATCGGCAAGGTGCTGGACTATTTCTGGCACATCACGCTGCCGGTGATCGCCTCGACCATCTCGGGCTTTGCCACGCTGACGCTTTTGACCAAGAACAGCTTTCTGGACGAGATCAAGAAGCAATACGTGATGACCGCCCGCGCCAAGGGGCTGACGGAACGGCGGGTGCTTTACGGCCACGTCTTCCGCAACGCGATGCTGATCGTGATCGCCAGCTTTCCCAGCGTCTTCGTCAGCGTCTTCTTCGGTGGCAGCCTGATCATCGAGACGATCTTCTCGCTCGATGGCATCGGGCGGTTGGGCTACGAGGCGGCGGTGGCGCGCGATTACCCGGTGATCTTCGGCACGCTCTTCGTGTTCAGCGTGATCGGGCTTGTGATGGGGCTGGCGTCCGACCTGATGTATGTCTGGGTCGATCCCCGCATCGACTTCGAGACGCGGGAAACCTGAAGCATGGCGCTGTCGGAACTGAACCGCCGCCGCTGGCGGAACTTTCGCGCAAACCGGCGGGCGCATTGGTCGCTGATGATCTTTGCGGTGCTGTTCGGCCTGTCGCTGTTCGCCGAGTTTCTGGCAAACGACCACCCGTTGCTGGTACGCTACAAGGGCGCGTGGTTCAGCCCCGTGCTGCACTTCCATTCCGAGAAGGAATTCGGCGGCGATTTCGCCACCGAGGCCGTCTATCGCGACCCGGTGGTGCAGTGCCTGATCATCGCGGCGGGGAACGACGGGTGTTTCGACACCCCCGACAAGACCCGCGCGGCGGCCGAGACCGGGGTGATCGACGGCAAGGCGGTGCAAACCGGGTTCATCCTCTGGCCGCTGATCCCCTATTCCTACAACACCGTGAACGACATTCAGGGCACCGCGCCATCGGCCCCCGACGCCCGGCACTGGCTGGGCACCGACGACACCGCGCGCGACGTGCTGGCGCGGGTGATCTACGGCTTTCGTCTGTCAGTGAGTTTTGCGTTGCTGGTCAGCCTGATCAGTTCGCTGATCGGCATCACGGCGGGCGCGGTGCAGGGCTATTTCGGCGGGCTGGTGGACCTGATCTTTCAGCGCGTGATCGAAATCTGGGGATCAACGCCCAGCCTTTACGTGATCATCATCATGGGCGCGGTATTCCAGATGAGCTTTGGCTTGCTGGTCGGGCTGATGGTGCTGTTCGGCTGGACCTCGCTTGTCCACGTGGTGCGGGCGGAATTCCTGCGGGCGCGCAACTTCGAATACGTCCGCGCGGCGCGCGCGCTGGGGGTGTCGAACGGCGTGATCATGTTGCGCCATGTGCTGCCGAACGCGATGGTGGCCACGCTGACCTTCCTGCCATTCATCGTCACCGGCGCAATCTCGGGCCTCGCGACGCTGGATTTCCTTGGCTACGGGTTGCCCGCCGCGCTGCCCTCGCTGGGCGAGCTGACGCTGGAAGCCAAGCAGAACCTGCAGGCGCCGTGGCTGGGCTTTACCGCCTTTTTTGCCTTCGCGATCATGCTGTCGCTGCTGGTCTTCATCTTCGAGGGCGTCCGGGATGCCTTCGACCCGCGAAAGACCTTTCGATGACGGCGCCGATCCTCGACATCCGCGATCTGCACATCGCCTTCCGGCAAGACGGGCGGCGGGTGGAGGCGGTGAAGGGCGTCAGCTTCGCCGTGGGGCAGGGCGAAACGGTGGCGCTGGTCGGTGAAAGCGGGTCGGGCAAGTCGGTCACGGCCCTCTCCACCGTCGCGCTGCTGCCGGAAGCGGCCGAGGTGGCGGGATCGGTCCGCTTCATGGGGCAGGAAATGGTGGGCGCCGCGCCCGCCGCCTTGCAGAAGGTGCGCGGCAACAAGATCAGCTTCATCTTTCAGGAGCCGATGACCAGCCTGAACCCCTTGCACACGCTGGAACGGCAGATCGCCGAAAGCCTGCTGCTGCATCAGGGCCTGACCGGCGCCAAGGCGCGGGCGCGGGTGATCGAGCTGTTGCTGAAGGTCGGTATCCATGATGCCGAGGCGCGGCTGGGCGCGTATCCGCATCAGCTTTCGGGCGGGCAGCGGCAGCGCGTGATGATCGCGATGGCGCTGGCGAACGGGCCGCAATTGCTGATCGCCGATGAACCGACGACGGCGCTGGATGTGACGATTCAGGCGCAAATCCTCGACCTGCTGGCCGATCTGAAGCGGCAGGAGGGGATGAGCCTGCTGTTCATCACCCACGACCTTGGCATCGTGCGCCGTATCGCCGACCGCGTCTGTGTGATGCAGGGCGGCGAGATCGTCGAACAGGGGCCGACGGCCGATATTTTCGCCAACCCGCAGCACCCCTATACGCAGGGCCTGCTGGCCGCAGAGCCGACGGGCCGCCCCGATCCGGTCGCGCCCGACGCGCCAGAGATTGCCAGAACCGATGCGCTGCGGGTCTGGTTTCCGATTCAGCGCGGCTTTCTGCGCAAGACGGTGGGCCATGTGAAGGCGGTGAATGCCGCAAGCCTGTCGGTGCGCGCGGGCGAGACGCTGGGGATTGTGGGCGAAAGCGGGTCGGGCAAGACCACGCTGGCGCTGGCGATCCTGCGGCTGATCGCCTCCGAGGGGTCGATCAGTTTTCTCGGGCGCGAGTTGCAGGGGCTTTCGTTCCGCCAGATGCGCCCGGTGCGACGCGAGATGCAGATCGTGTTTCAGGACCCGTTCGGCAGCCTGTCGCCGCGCATGACGGTGGAACAGATCATCGCGGAAGGCTTCACCGTTCATGGCACCGGCGGGCGCGACGCGCGCACCGAGGTGGCGCAGATCATGGCCGAGGTGGGTCTGGACCCCGCGATGATGCAACGCTACCCGCACGAGTTTTCCGGCGGGCAGCGCCAGCGCATCGCCATCGCGCGGGCGATGATCCTGCGGCCTCGGCTGGTGGTGCTGGATGAACCCACCAGCGCGCTCGACATGACGGTGCAAGTCCAGATCGTCGATCTGCTGCGCGATCTGCAGCGCAAATGGGGGCTGGCCTATATCTTCATCAGCCACGATCTGCGCGTGGTGCGGGCGCTGGCGCACCGGATGATCGTAATGAAAGAGGGCGACGTGATTGAAGCTGGTGACAGCGAGGCGATCTTTGCTGCGCCGCAGTCGGATTACACCCGCGAACTGCTGGCGGCCGCGCTGAACCTGATACCCGCCTAGATCGCGGCAGAGTGCTGGGCCTTGGACTGGTCGTAGGCGTCGAAGGCGCGCGCGATCATCCGGGTCAGCGGGCGGGCACGTTCCGGAATCACGAGGCCGGTGGAGGTCGCGCCAAGCATGCCGGGAAAGGCCGCAAGTGCCCGGCCATACATCATGTCCAGCTGCGCGTGGGTGGCGCCGTAATCGCGGATCAACTCGTCGCTCGACACCGCGAAGTCGCACATCAGCGCCTCGATGATACGGCCGCGCAGGCGATCGTCATCGGTGAAGACATGGCCGCGATGGGTCGAGAACCGGCCCGCGCGAATGTCCTTGGTGTAGGCCGAGGTGGCCGAGACGTTCTGCGCGAAACCCTGCGGAAAGCGCGAGATGGACGAGGCGCCAAGGCCGATCAGCGCCGCCGCGGTATCGTCGGTATAGCCCTGAAAGTTGCGGCGAAGGGCGCCCTTGGCCAGCGCGACGGCCAGACCGTCGTCGGGGCGGGCAAAATGGTCGATGCCGATTTCCTGATATCCATCCCAGACGAACAATTTGCGCGCCGTCTCGAACAGGTCCAGCCGTTCGTGCGGCGTCGGCAGCGCATCCGACGGTATCATCACCTGCCGCCGCGCCATCCACGGCACATGGGCATAGCCGTAAAGCGCCACCCGGTCGGGCGAGAGCGACAGCAGCTTCTGCACCGAATCCGCGATACGCTCCGGCGTCTGGTGCGGCAGCCCGTAGAGGATGTCGGCGTTGAGGCTTTTCACCCCCTTCTCGCGGATCGCAAGGATCGCGTCGCGCGTCACCTCATAGGTCTGGTCGCGGCCGATGGTCTTCTGAATCTCCAGATCGAAATCCTGCACCCCGATCGAGGCGCGATTCATCCCCGCCGCTGCCAGTGCATCCAATCGCGCGGCGTCGATCTCGTTGGGGTCAATCTCCACCGAGAATTCGGCCCGTGGCCCCATTGGAACGGCGTCAAAGACGGTCTCGGCCAGTTCCGCGATCAGGTCGGCAGGCAGCAGCGTCGGCGTGCCCCCGCCCCAATGCAGCCGCGACAGTGTTACCCCGTGCGCGAGCCGCGCCTTGAGCATCGCGATTTCGGCCTTGAGCGTCTGCACGTAGGCGCGCACCGGATCGTCGCTGGAGGTTCCCTGGGTGCGGCAGGCGCAGAACCAGCACAGACGGCGGCAAAATGGCACATGCAGGTACAGCGAAATCTCGCCCTGCGCCGGGATCGCCGCGATCCAGTCGGAAAATGTCTCTGGAACGACGGACGCGCTGAAATGCGGTGCCGTTGGGTAGCTTGTATACCTGGGTACACGCGCGTCGAAGAGTCCGAACCGCGCAAGTTGCGAGTTACTGTCCATTGGGATAGGTTTTAAAAGGTGGCCCAGTTGCCGCCTTGATGCAGATCAAATGGGATTCGCCGATGGACCTTACCCATGCCGCGTTCAACGAGCATGATTGCGGCAATTGCCCGATCCGGCACCGGGCGGTTTGTGCCCGCTGCGATGCGGCGGAACTGCGCGACCTGGAACAAATCAAGTATTACCGCAGCTTCGAGGCCGGGCAGACGGTGATCTGGTCCGGGGACCAGATGGAATTCGTGGCTTCGGTCGTCACGGGCATCGCGACGCTGACCCAGACGATGGAGGATGGCCGCCGCCAGATGGTCGGCCTGCTGCTGCCGTCCGATTTCGTCGGTCGGCCGGGGCGCGACCGCGCGCCCTATGACGTGTCGGCCACCACCGATCTGGTGATGTGCTGTTTCCGCCGCAAGCCGTTCGAAGAAATGATGATCCGCACGCCGCACATCAGCCAGCGCCTGTTGCAGATGACGCTGGATGAACTGGACGCGGCACGGGAATGGATGCTGCTGCTGGGCCGCAAGACGGCGCGCGAGAAGATCGCGAGCCTTGTGGCAATCATCGGGCGGCGCGACGCCTCGCTGCACATCCGCGGCCACAAGGGGCCGCTGACCTTCGATCTGCCGCTGACGCGAGAGGCGATGGCCGATTACCTCGGCCTGACGCTGGAAACCGTCAGCCGCCAGATCTCGGCGCTGAAGCGCGATGGGGTGATCGAGTTGCAGGGCAAGCGGCATGTGACGGTGCCAAGCCTTGACCGCCTGCTGGAAGAAGCGGGCGACGATACCGATGGCGGCTTCCTGAACTAGCGGCAGGCGCGCCGCGCGACCAACGAAAAGGCCCGCCCGCAGCTTGCGCCGGGGCGGGCCTCAAAGTTCCGGCGGGCGAGCACCTAGTGCGCCATGAACACCGGCACGGTGGCCAGTTCCAGCATCCCGCGCGTGGCGCCGCCAAGGATCGCCTCGCGGAAGCGCGAATGGCCGTAGGCCCCCATCACGATCATGTCGGCGTTGATGTCATTGGCGTGGCGCAGCAGAATGTCGGAAATCTTCGGCAGCGTCTTGGCCAGCACGGAAACCTCGGCCCGCACGCCGTGGCGCACCAGCATCTGCGACAGCGGGCCACCGGGGTCCGACCGTTCCGGGCCATGCTTCGGCGGGTCGATCACCGCGATGTCGACCATCTCGGCCTTGCGCAGCAGCGGCATCGCCCGGCGCACCGCCGCCAGTGCCTCGCTGCTCTGGTTCCAGGCGACAACGATCCGGCCGCCCAGCTTGGCGCCAACGCCGGTATCGGGCAGCACCAGAACCGGGGTCTGGCCATCGAACAGGGCGGCCTCGACGATCGCCTCTTCCTCTTGGCCGCGACCGGCGCCGAAGGGCTTGGGCAGGATGACAAGGTCGTTGAAGCGGGCGCGGATCGCCACCAGCCCGTTCAGCGCACCAAGCTGGGCCACTGCGGCCTCGCTGGACCACCGGATATCCTCGCGGCCAAGGCGTTCCTGCACCTTGGCATCAAGCGCGCGGGCCTCTGCATCGGCGCGGTCGATCATTTCCTGCTGCAGCACGATGGCGGCGCCGGCGTAGTAATACCCCGCCTGTGTCCGGTCGACCCCGAGGCACAGCACCTCCAGGTGGGCGTCTTCGCGACGGGCCAGATCAACCGCGGCGGACAGCGTCGGTTCGATGGCTTCCGCGGCGGTGAGGACGGTCATAAGCGATTTATAGGCCATCAAGCGTCTCCTCGGATGATGTGACAAGTTGACCATATCGGGCCGTGAGGCCCAACGCATTGACCTTGATCAACCCAAGCCTCACGGGGAATTGACATGGATCAAGGCGCCCCCCCGGAGGGGCAGCGACAACCGGGGCAGTCAAAAAGCCCCCGGCTGCTGCGAGTCAGACTGGGACAGGACGAAGGGACGCACAATGTGGGACTACGTTAAACTGATCGTGCTTGGCACGATCGCGCTTTGCGGCGCGGTCGCGGCCAATTACGCACGCGATTTCGGATATGAAGTGCATGCGATCCTCATCACGGTTGTCGCGGCCGGGATGTTTGTCTGGCAACTGCGCCGGATCGACGAACCGAAGCCGGTGCCGACAGATGAGTATCTGGACGGTGTGATCCGCGCCGGTGTGATCGCGACGATGTTCTGGGGCGTCGTCGGCATGTTGGCGGGGGTGTTCATCGCCTCGCAGCTGGCCTTTCCCTCGCTCAACTTCATCTGGGCGCATGGCTATCTGAACTTCGGGCGGCTGCGGCCGGTGCATACCTCGGGCGTGATTTTCGCCTTCGGGGGCAACGCCCTGCTCGCGACCTCGTTCTACGTGGTGCAGCGCACCAGTGCCGCGCGGCTCTGGGGCGGAAACCTCGCCTGGTTCGTGTTCTGGGGTTACAACCTCTTCATCGTGCTGGCCGCGTCCGGCTACGTGATGGGCGTCACCCAGGCCAAGGAATACGCCGAGCCCGAGTGGTACATGGACCTCTGGCTGACGATCGTCTGGCTGGCCTATCTCGCGGTCTTCCTCGGCACGATCATCAAGCGCAAAGAGCCCCACATCTACGTGGCGAACTGGTTCTACCTGTCGTTCATCGTGACGATCGCGATGCTGCACGTGTTCAACAACCTGTCGATCCCGGTCTCGATCTTCGGCTCGAAGTCGGTGCAGGTGTTCAGTGGCGTGCAAGACATGATGGTGCAGTGGTGGTATGGCCACAACGCCGTGGGCTTCTTCCTGACCGCTGGCTTCCTGGGCATGATGTACTACTTCGTGCCGAAACAGGCCGAACGCCCGGTCTACAGCTACAAGCTGTCGATCATCCACTTCTGGGCGCTGATCTTCCTTTATATCTGGGCCGGTCCGCACCACCTGCACTACACCGCGCTGCCCGACTGGGCCTCGACGCTGGGGATGGTGTTCTCGATTATGCTCTGGATGCCCTCGTGGGGCGGCATGATCAACGGCCTGATGACGCTGTCGGGCGCCTGGGACAAGCTGCGGACCGACCCGATCATGCGCATGATGGTAGTGTCGGTCGGCTTCTACGGCATGTCGACCTTCGAAGGCCCGATGATGTCGATCAAGGCCGTGAACTCGCTGAGCCACTACACTGACTGGACCATCGGTCACGTCCACTCCGGCGCGCTTGGCTGGAACGGCATGATCACCTTCGGCGCGCTCTACTTCCTGACGCCGCGTCTGTGGAACCGGGATCGGCTGTACAGCCTCAAGCTGGTCAGCTGGCACTTCTGGCTCGCCACCATCGGGATCGTACTCTACGCCTCGTCGATGTGGGTGTCGGGCATCATGGAAGGCCTGATGTGGCGCGAAGTCGATGCGCAGGGTTATCTGGTGAACTCGTTCGCAGATACCGTGGCGGCCCGCTTCCCGATGCTGGTAACCCGCGCGACCGGTGGCAGCCTCTATCTTACGGGCGTGCTCATCATGGCCTTCAACCTCTGGAAAACCGCGACTGCAATGCCTGAAAAGGCACCTGCCGCCACGGCTGTTCCGGCTGAGTGATCGGAGACAGTCATGGCTTTTCTGGATAAACACAAGAAAATCGAAACCCACGCCACGCTGCTTCTGGTCCTCGCCTTCCTGGTGGTGACCATCGGCGGTCTGGTCGAGATCGTGCCGCTGTTCTACCTCGACAACACGATCGAAAAGGTGCAGGGCATGCGGCCCTACACCCCGCTGGAACTGGCAGGGCGCATGATCTACGTCCGCGAGGGCTGCTATCTGTGCCACAGCCAGATGATCCGCCCGATGCGCGACGAGGTCGAACGCTACGGCCACTACTCCCTTGCGGCGGAGTCGATGTACGACCACCCGGCGCAATGGGGTTCTGAACGGCAAGGGCCCGATCTGGCCCGCGTCGGTGGCCGTTATTCCGACCACTGGCACGTCGACCACCTGACCAACCCGCAATCGGTGGTGCCAGAGTCGATCATGCCCAAATACGGCTTCCTGTCGGACACCACGATCGACGGCAAGTACATCGAAGACCTGATGAAGACCAACCGTGAAGTGGGTGTGCCCTACACCGACGACGAATTGGCGAGCGCCAAGGCCGACTTCGCCGCCCAGGACAACCCCGACGCGGATTCGTCCGGCCTGCTTGCGCGCTATCCCAAGGCCAACGTGCGCAACTTCGACGGCAAGCCCGGCATCACCGAGATGGACGCTCTGATCGCCTATCTGCAGGTGCTTGGCACGATGGTCGACTTCTCGACCTTCATTCCGGACAAGACCCGGTAAGGAGGGCGCGATGGAAACCTTCAATCAAATGCAGGAATTCGCAGAAAGCTGGGCGCTGGTGTTCCTGACCGTCGTCTTCGTCGCCGCCGTTGTCTGGGCGCTCTGGCCCGGCAAAAGCCGCGACCAGGACGACGCGGCGCGGTTGATCTTCCGCAACGAGGATCGGCCAGCCAGTGACAAACCCGTGCACAAGGAGGCGTGAAGATGAGTGAAAAGAAACCCCAGTCGCACGGCAAGAACCAGGTCGAGACGACCGGTCACACGTGGGACGGCATCGAAGAACTGAACAACCCGCTGCCGAAGTGGTGGCTCTATACCTTCTACGCCTGCATCCTGTTCGCGGCGGTCTACACCGTGCTTTACCCGGCGTGGCCGCTGTTCAGCGGCGAGACGCCCGGCATACTGGGATATTCGACCCGGGGCGCCGAAGCGGCCGAGATGAAGACCTGGGAAGCGCAGAATGCGCCGCTGCAGACCAAGCTGGATGCCGCCGACCTGACCACGGTCAAGGACGATCCGGCGCTGCTGCAATACGCCAACTCTGCGGGCGCGGCGGTGTTCAAGACCTACTGCATCCAGTGCCACGGCGCCGGGGCGGCGGGGAACAAGGGCTACCCGAACCTGCTGGACGACGATTGGCTGCACGGCGGCACGATCGATGCGATCTACACCACGATTCAGCACGGTGTACGTAGCCCGACCGACCCCGACACCCGCCCGGCGCCGGACATGCCGGCCTGGGGCGAGACGTTGAAGCCGGAAGAGATCACCAGCGTGGTGCAATACGTGCTGAAGATCTCGGGCCAGACCTTCGACGCGACGGCGGCGGATGCGGGCGCCAAGGTGTTCACCGACAACTGCACCGCCTGCCACGGCGATGACGCGAAGGGCAACAAGGATATGGGCGCGCCCAATCTGACCGACGCGATCTGGCTTTATGGCGGCGATCAGGCGACGATCACGCAGACCGTCGAAAAAGGCCGCTCTGGCGTGATGCCGTCGTGGAGCACCGGTTCGGCGAAGCTGTCCGAAGCCGACATCCGTTCGGTCGCGCTTTACGTGCACGGTCTGGGCGGCGGCCAGTAAGGCCCTTCGCCATCCCTGAAGACAAAACGACCCGGTTCCGCGAGGAGCCGGGTCGTTTGGCATTCAGGTGCCGGGGCGCGCGTCGGGTGCGGCCCTGTCACTGTTCGCAGGGGTTGCCGGGTTGCCAGCGACGGCCCTGCCAGAAATACTCATCGTCGGCGCGGCGAAGGCGGGCCCTTGTCGTGCCCTCGGACTCGGTGCGCCACGCAATCTGGCTGCGCGTGGCGATGAGCAGGCTTTTTGCAAGTATTGCCAACATGGCGATCTCCTTTCCCTGATGGCGTGATGCTATGAATATGGGGGAAATCGTGGCAGAACACCAATCAGGAATAGATCTGGTATGTAAGGCAGAATTACACGATGGAATGGCGAACCCTGCCACCGTTAAGCGCGCTGCGCGCGTTCGCGGCCTTTGCCCAGACCGGTTCGGTGGTGGACGCCGGCACGCGATTGAACGTGTCGCATGCCGCGATCAGCCAGCAGCTGCGCGCGCTGGAAGCACATCTGGGGCTGGCGCTCTTCGACCGCTCCGGCCGCGCGCTGGTTCTGACGGTCGAGGGGCAGCGGCTGGCCGAGGCGGTAATGGCAGGGTTCGAGACCATTGGGCGGGTGGTGGCGCAACTGACCAGCGACGATGCCGATCGGCCGCTGCGGATCACGACGACCGCCTCTTTCGCGTCGGGCTGGCTGATGCCGCGTCTGGGCGATTTCCGGCAGCGGCATCCGGGGATCAGCCTGTCCATCGACCCCTCGCCCGACGTGCTGGATCTGGCGCTGGGCGGGATCGACGTGGCGTTGCGCTATGGCCGGGGCGATTGGCCGGGGGTGGTGTCGCGGCTTTTGGTCTCGACGCCGGTGGTGGTGGTCGCCTCGCCAAAGCTGGTAGGGACGGGGCCGATCGCCACTGTCGCAGAGCTTGCCGACTACCCCTGGCTGCAAGAGATCGGCACCACCGAGGCCACCGCGTTTTTGCAGCGCAACGGCGTGACGCGGGGGATGCGCAAGGGGCTGACCTCGTTGCCCGGCAACCTGATGATTGACGCGGCACGAGACGGCCAGGGCGTCGCGACGCTGGCGCGGGCGTTCATCGAGGCGGATATCGCGGCGGGGCGGCTGCGGGTGCTGTTCGCCGATGACGCGCGCGACGGGTATTTTCTGGTAACCCCGCCGGGCGTACTGCGGCCCGCGGCCAAGGCTTTCGCCAACTGGGTCGCGCGGCAGGCAGAGCCGCGGGCGATGCCCGAAAGTTGACCCAAATCAAGGCGGCTCGCACCGAAAGCGGAATAGATGGCGGCACCCCTTCGCAAGAGGGGGCTGGCATCGGTTCCCCGTCCTGTTCGCGCGTTTCCTCGGGGGGCCGGTGCCTATTCCTTTCCGCCTCAGCCCATCGACGGGGTGCCGCCGCGCTCGCGGATACGGCGCGCGTCGCGCTTGCCGACCCAGATCGCCAGTGTCGCCCAGCTGGCGATGTAGACAAGACCGGCCCCCAGAACCAGATAGCCCGGCATCGGCCCGATATTCGCGCGTTGCACGAACTCTGCCCAGCTTCCCAGCGGGGTCGGATGCACGATCAGCTTGCCGACATAGGCAAGCGTCTGGATCAGCAGGATCCAGAGGTAGTTCGAACGCACCCGCCGGGCGATCGCGACCAGATAGCTGACGTGATAGACCGGGTTGCGGTAGTCCTCGGCCAGCTGGCTTTGCCAGTCGAGTTCTGTGTGCAGATCGCCGTCGATCAGCATCGGCACGAAAAAATGCGTCTCCAGCCAGCGCGAGCGGGTCCGCCAGACGCTGAAATAGCGATAGCGGCGCGCCTCCAGCGCGAGGAACAGCATGATCAGGATGCCGACCAGCAGCAGCGGCAGCGGCGAGGCGTTGGGGTTCGAATAGGTGATCGACAGCGCCACGCCGAGCGTGACGACTGACCAGTTGGTGGTGGTGTCCAGCCGGGTGCGCCAGACCGTGCTGCGGTAAACCTCGCCGCGGTAAAGATGCGCGAGCGCACCGATTTCGGCTGCCGAGAATTCAGA
>WGNF01000015.1 GCA_016124615.1 Paracoccaceae bacterium
AATGGTGATGCCGGGCGACAACCTGAAGTTCAACGTCGAACTGATCGCCCCGATCGCGATGGAAGAGAAGCTGCGCTTCGCCATCCGTGAAGGCGGCCGCACCGTCGGTGCCGGCGTCGTTTCGAAAATCATCGCGTAATCGGAGCCGGGCGGAGGGACCGCCCCTCCGCCCAACTCAAGCCCGAGGGCAGGACATGCAAGGTCAAACCATTCGAATCCGGCTGAAGGCCTTCGATTACCGCGTGCTGGATGCCAGCACGCTGGAAATCGTGAATACGGCCAAACGGACCGGCGCCACTGTACGCGGGCCGATCCCGCTGCCGAACAAGATCGAGAAATTCACGGTTCTCCGTGGTCCGCACATCGACAAGAAGTCGCGCGACCAGTGGGAAATCCGGACGCACAAACGTCTTCTCGACATCGTCGATCCGACCCCGCAGACCGTGGACGCGCTGATGAAGCTCGACCTCGCGGCCGGCGTGGACGTCGAGATCAAAGTTTAAGGGGGGCACGACAGATGCGCTCTGGAGTTATCGCAAAGAAGCTGGGGATGACCCGGCTGTTCCTGGAAGACGGCAAACAGGTTCCTGTGACCGTTCTTCACCTCGACAGCCTGCAGGTCGTGGCGCAGCGCACCGCCGACAAGGATGGCTATACCGCCGTCCAGTTGGGCGCGGGCGTGGCCAAGGCCAAGCGGACCACCGCCGCCATGCGCGGCCACTTCGCCGCGGCCAATGTCGCGCCGAAGCGCAAGATCGCGGAGTTCCGCGTGACCCCCGACTGCCTGATCGGCGTCGGCGAAGAGATCACGGCCGACCACTATGCCGAAGGGCAGTTCGTGGACATCGCCGGGACCTCGATCGGTAAAGGTTTTGCCGGTGCCATGAAGCGGCACAACTTCGGCGGCCTGCGCGCCTCGCACGGCGTTTCGGTCTCGCACCGTTCGCACGGCTCGACCGGCCAGTGCCAGGACCCCGGCAAGGTGTTCAAGGGCAAGAAGATGGCTGGCCATCTGGGTGCCGTGCGCGTCACCACGCAGAACCTGCAAGTCGTGCGCACCGACGCCGACCGCGGCCTGATCATGGTCAAGGGCGCGGTTCCCGGCAACAAGGGCGGCTGGGTCACGATCAAGGACGCGGTCAAGAAGCCCGCGCCCGAGGGTCTGCCGATGCCTGCGGCGCTGAAATCCGCCAAGGTGGCCGTTGCCGCCGAAGCACCCGCTGAAGGAGCCACCGAATGAAACTCGATGTGATCAAGCTCGATGCCGCCAAGGCGGGCTCGATCGATCTCGACGACGAGATCTTCGGGCTGGACCCGCGCGCGGACATCCTGCACCGCGTCGTGCGCTGGCAGCGCGCGAAGGCACAGGCTGGCACCCATTCGGTGCTGACCCGTGCCGAAGTGTCGTACTCGACCAAGAAGATCTATCGCCAGAAGGGAACCGGCGGCGCTCGCCACGGCTCCAAGAAGGCGCCGATCTTCCGTCACGGCGGTGTCGTGAAGGGTCCGATTTCGCGCAGCCACGCCCATGACCTGCCCAAGAAGTTCCGGGCGTTGGGGCTGAAGCATGCCCTGTCGGCCAAGGCGCAAGCCGGCCAACTGGTCGTGCTGGATGTCGCCGAAATGGCCGAAGCCAAGACCGCGGTGCTGGCCAAGGCCGCGCGCGAGCTGGGCTGGAAGCGTGTGCTGATCATCGACGGCGCGGAAGTGAACGAAAACTTTGCCCGTGCCGCGCGCAACATCGAAGGTATCGATGTGCTGCCGACGATGGGCGCCAACGTCTATGACATCCTGAAGCGTGACACCCTGGTGATCACGAAGGCCGGTGTCGAAGCCCTGGAGGCGCGGCTGAAATGAGCGCGAAACCCGAACACTACGACGTGATCCGCAAGCCGGTCATCACCGAAAAGGCAACGATGGCGTCAGAAGCCAATGCGGTTGTCTTCCAGGTGGCGATCGACTCGACCAAGCCGCAGATCAAGGAAGCGGTGGAAAACCTCTTCGGCGTGAAGGTGAAGGCGGTGAACACCACCATCACCAAGGGCAAGGTCAAGAAGTTCCGCGGCAAGCCTGGCGTGCGGAACGACGTGAAGAAAGCCTACGTCACGCTCGAGGAAGGAAACACCATCGACGTGACTACCGGCCTCTGATAGAACGCCGCGAATCTTGCGGCCCCGGTCTTCCGGGGCCGCGGATCATTTGAGAAACTGGGTCATTCGTGACCCGAAGCTGACGGAAGACAGAAAGCATGGCACTCAAGTCGTACAATCCGACGACGCCTGGCCAGCGTGGGCTGGTTCTGATCGACCGTTCGGAGCTTTGGAAAGGCCGCCCGGTCAAAACCCTTACTGAGGGTTTGACCAAGTCGGGCGGACGGAACAACACCGGACGGATCACGATGTGGCACAAGGGCGGGGGGGCAAAACGCCTTTACCGCATTGTCGACTTCAAACGCACGAAGTTCGACATGCCCGCGACCGTAGAGCGGATCGAATACGATCCGAACCGGACCGCGTTCATCGCGCTGGTGAAATACGAAGACGGCACGCAGGCCTACATCCTTGCGCCGCAGCGTCTGGCGGTGGGCGACAAGGTCGTCGCCGGCGCCAAGACCGACGTGAAGCCCGGCAATGCGATGCCGTTCTCGGGCATGCCGATCGGCACGATCGTGCACAACGTCGAGCTGAAGCCCGGCAAGGGCGGCCAGCTGGCGCGTGCCGCGGGCACCTATGCCCAGTTCGTCGGCCGTGACGGCGGCTATGCGCAGATCCGGCTGTCGTCGGGCGAGCTGCGGATGGTTCGGCAAGAGTGCATGGCAACGGTTGGCGCGGTGTCGAACCCCGACAACTCGAACCAGAACCTCGGCAAGGCGGGCCGTCGGCGTCACATGGGCATCCGCCCGACGGTGCGCGGCGTTGCGATGAACCCGATCGACCACCCGCACGGCGGCGGCGAAGGCCGCACCTCGGGCGGCCGGCATCCGGTTACCCCGTGGGGCAAGGGCACCAAGGGGAACAAGACCCGGAAGAACAAGACGACGGACAAGTATATCGTCCGGTCGCGCAATGCGAAGAAGGGGCGGTAATCCATGTCACGTTCGGTTTGGAAAGGCCCCTTTGTCGACGCCTATCTGCTGAAGAAGGCCGAGACCTCGCGCGGGTCGGCGCGCAGCGAAGTGATCAAGATCTGGTCGCGTCGCTCGACGATCCTGCCGCAGTTCGTCGGTCTGACGTTCGGCGTCTACAACGGCAAGAAGCACATCCCGGTGAACGTCACCGAGGAAATGATCGGCCAGAAGTTCGGTGAATACGCGCCGACGCGGACCTATTACGGTCACGCCGCCGACAAGAAAGCGAAGAGGAAATAAGCGTCATGGGTAAGGAAAAGAATCCGCGCCGCGTGGCCGAGAACGAAGCGATGGCGAAGTCCAAGATGCTTCGCACGTCGCCGCAAAAGCTCAACCTCGTCGCTGGCCTGATCCGCGGCAAGAAGGTGGAAAAGGCTCTGGCCGACCTCACCTTCTCGAAGAAGCGTATCGCTGGCGACGTGATGAAGTGCCTGCAATCCGCCATCGCCAACGCCGAGAACAACCACGGGCTCGACGTCGATGAGCTGGTGGTGGCCGAAGCCTATGTTGGCAAGAACCTGACCCTGAAGCGCGGCCGCCCGCGTGCCCGCGGCCGGTTCGGCAAGATCATCAAACCGTTCTCGGAATTGACGATCAAGGTCCGTCAGGCCGAAACCGCATCCGTTGGGGAGCAAGCGTAATGGGTCAGAAGGTCAATCCGATCGGCATGCGCCTTCAGGTCAACCGGACCTGGGACAGCCGCTGGTTCGCCGACAGCAAGGACTACGGCAACCTTCTGCTCGAAGACCTCAAGATGCGTGAATTCATCTTCGAGGAAGCCAAGCAGGCAGGCGTCAGCCGCGTGATCATCGAACGTCCGCACAAGAAATGCCGCGTGACGATCCACACCGCCCGCCCGGGCGTGATCATCGGCAAAAAAGGCGCCGACATCGAGACGCTGCGCAAGAAGCTGGCGAATTTCACCAAGTCCGAACTGCACCTCAACATCGTTGAAGTGCGTAAACCGGAACTGGACGCCCAGCTTGTGGCCGAATCGATCACCCAGCAGCTTGAACGCCGGGTCTCGTTCCGTCGCGCGATGAAGCGCGCGGTGCAGAACGCGATGCGCATGGGCGCGCTTGGCATTCGTGTGAACGTCGGTGGCCGCCTTGGCGGCGCCGAGATCGCGCGGACCGAGTGGTACCGTGAAGGCCGTGTGCCGCTGCACACCCTGCGCGCCGACATCGACTACGCGGTGCACGAGGCAAAGACGGCCTATGGCATCATCGGCGTGAAGGTCTGGATCTTCAAAGGCGAGATCCTCGATCACGATCCGCAGGCGCATGACCGGCGCATGCAGGAAGCCAATGACAGCGGTGGGGCCTCGCGCCCGCCGCGCCGCGACGACCGTCGCGACGCGCGCTAAGGAGAAAGAAGATGCTGCAACCAAAGCGCACCAAATTCCGCAAACAGCACAAGGGCCGCATCCACGGTGAGGCGAAGGGCGGGTTCAACCTCGACTTCGGCACCTATGGTCTGAAGGCAACCGAGCCCGAGCGCGTCACCGCGCGTCAGATCGAGGCAGCCCGCCGCGCCCTGACCCGCCACATGAAGCGCCAGGGCCGTGTCTGGATCCGGATTTTCCCGGACGTTCCGGTCACCTCCAAGCCCACCGAAGTGCGGATGGGTAAGGGCAAGGGCTCGGTCGACTACTGGGCGGCCAAAGTGAAGCCCGGCCGGATCATGTTCGAGATCGACGGCGTGGCTGAGTCGGTCGCTCGGGAAGGTCTTCGCCTTGCGGCGATGAAGCTTCCGGTGACGACCCGCATCGTGGTCCGCGAAGACTGGTAAGCCTCTGGCCCCCGCGTGGGGCAATCGAAGAAAGCCCGGCCCCGCCTCCCAAAGGCGGGGCCGTTGCGTTTTCGGCGCTGCGTGATGGATGCCACTCTCGACATGCCTAAGCGCGGCGACTACCAGATCCTGCATTGCTGACGCTGTTGGCACTCTTTCTGTGAAAATGTGGCGAGTCCTCCGAAACTGGGGTTGCCACAGGCGGGATTCGCAGCTACAGCGACGACTTCGAAAATCCTCCACCGGACTCAGGGGCCACCTGTACGCAGGGCCTTCCGGTGATGTTGAAAGGAAAAGGCGATGAACGCCGAAGAACTGAAGGGCAAAACGCCCGACCAGCTGCGCGATGCGCTGGTGTCGTTGAAGAAGGAGGCGTTCAACCTCCGCTTCCAGCAGGCGACCGGCCAGCTTGAAAACACCGCCCGCATGCGCTTCGTCCGCCGTGACGTTGCCCGCGTGAAGACGGTCCTGTCCCAAAAAGCCGCTGAAGCGGCGGCGAAGTAAGGAGCACGCACATGCCCAAACGCATCCTGCAAGGCACCGTGACGAGCGACAAGAACGAGCAGACGATCACCGTCCTCGTGGAACGCCGCTTCAAGCACCCGGTCATGCTGAAGACCGTCCGGAAATCCAAGAAGTACCGGGCGCACGACGAACATAACCAATTCAAGGTTGGCGACACTGTCCGCATCGAAGAGTGCGCGCCGATTTCGAAAACGAAACGCTGGACGGTGGTGATCGAAGCTTCGGCTTGATGCATCCCCTTCCGGTTTGAACGAAACCCTGGGGGATAACCCCCAAAGGTCGGGAGAAACCAAATGATCCAGATGCAGACCAATCTGGATGTAGCTGACAACTCCGGCGCTCGCCGGGTGCAGTGCATCAAGGTTCTGGGTGGCTCGCATCGCCGCTATGCTTCCGTGGGCGACATCATCGTGGTGTCGGTCAAGGAAGCCATTCCGAAAGGCCGTGTGAAGAAGGGTGACGTCCGCAAGGCCGTCGTCGTGCGCACCGCCAAGGAAGTTCGCCGTGAAGACGGCACCTCGATCCGCTTCGACCGCAATGCCGCCGTCATCCTGAACAACCAGGGTGAACCGGTCGGTACCCGTATCTTCGGGCCGGTCGTGCGCGAGCTGCGTGCAAAGAACTTCATGAAGATCATCTCGCTGGCGCCGGAGGTGCTCTGATGGCCGCGAAACTCAAAAAGGGCGACAAGGTCGTCGTGCTGACCGGCAAGGACAAGGGTCGCGAAGGCGAGATTTCCCTGGTTCTGCCGCAGGCCAACAAGGCCGTGGTCGAGGGCGTCAACGTCGCGATCCGCCACACCAAGCAAAGCCAGACCGCGCAGGGCGGCCGCATCCCGAAAGCGATGCCGATCGACCTCTCGAACCTTGCGCTGCTTGACAGCAACGGCAAAGCAACCCGCGTCGGTTTCCGCCTGGAAAAGGGCGAGAAGGTCCGTTTCGCCAAGACTACCGGGGAGACGATCTGATGCTCGACGCAGCAAATTACACCCCGCGCCTGAAAGCGCTCTACAAGACCTCGATGCGCCCGGCGCTGAAAGAACAGTTCGGCTACACCAACGACATGCAGATCCCCCGGCTCGACAAGATCGTGCTGAACATGGGCGTCGGCGAGGCCGTCAAGGACACCAAGAAGGTGAAGACCGCGCAGGAAGAACTGACGCGGATCGCCGGGCAAAAGGCCGTCATCACCCACGCCAAGAAGTCGATCGCCGGCTTCCGCGTTCGTGAAGACATGCCGCTGGGCGTGAAAGTCACGCTGCGCGGCGACCGGATGTACGAGTTCTTCGACCGCCTGATCACCATCGCACTGCCCCGCGTCCGCGACTTCCGCGGCGTCAAGGGCACGGCCTTCGACGGCCGTGGCAACTACGCGATGGGCCTGAAAGAGCAGATCGTGTTCCCCGAAATCGACTTCGACAAGGTCGACGAGGTTCTCGGGATGGACATCATCATCTGCACGACGGCGGATACCGACGCAGAAGCGAAGGCGCTGTTGAAGCTCTTCAACATGCCCTTCAACAGCTGATCGCGGGAGGAACAGGATATGGCTAAGAAGTCTATGGTTGAACGCGAACTGAAGCGCCAGAAGATGGTGAAGCAGTACGCAGCCCGTCGCGCCGCGCTCAAGACGGTGGCGAAGAACCAGGAGCTGACGGTGGAGGAACGCTTCAAGGCGAACCTCAAGCTGGCCCAGCTTCCCCGCAACTCCTCGGCGACACGCCTGCACAACCGGTGCCAACTCACCGGCCGTCCGCACGCGTATTACCGCAAGCTGAAACTCTCGCGGATCATGCTGCGCGACCTGGCCTCGTTCGGCCAGATCCCGGGCATGGTCAAGTCGAGCTGGTAAGGAGATCGCGATGTATGTGAACGATCCGATCGGCGACATGCTCACGCGCATTCGCAACGCCCAGCTTCGCGGCAAGTCCACCGTGGCGACGCCGGCGTCGAAGCTGCGCGCCTGGGTGCTCGATGTGCTGTCCGACGAAGGCTACATCCGTGGCTACGAGAAGAAAGACAGCGAAAACGGCCAGGGCGAACTGGTGATCAGCCTCAAGTACTACGAGGGTGCCCCGGTGATCCGCGAGCTGAAACGCGTCTCGAAACCCGGCCGCCGGGTGTACATGAGCGTGAAAGACATCCCGAGCGTCCGCAACGGCCTCGGCGTTTCAATCGTCTCGACGCCGAAAGGCGTCATGTCCGATGCAGCAGCACGGTCCGCCAACGTTGGCGGCGAAGTGCTCTGCACGGTGTTCTGAGGAGGGTGGGATGTCTCGTATTGGCAAGAAACCGGTCGAGCTGCCCAAGGGGGTAAGTGCTACCCTCTCCGGCCAGACCGTCGAAGTGAAGGGGCCGAAAGGCGCCCTGAGCTTTACCGCGACCGACGACGTGACGATCACGCTCGAAGGCACGCAGGTGAAGGTAATGCCGCGCGGCATGTCGCGCCGCGCCCGCTCGCAGTGGGGCCTCAGCCGCACGATGGTGGCGAACCTCGTCACCGGCGTGACCACCGGCTTCAAGAAAGAGCTCGAAATCAACGGCGTGGGTTACCGCGCCGCGATGCAGGGCAATGTGCTGAAGCTCGCACTGGGCTACAGCCACGACGTGAACTTCGAGGTGCCGAAAGGCGTCACGATCACCACGCCGAAGCAGACCGAAATCGTGATCGAGGGTATCGACGCGCAGCTTGTCGGCCAGGTCGCGGCGAATATCCGCGAATGGCGTGGTCCCGAGCCCTACAAGGGCAAAGGGATCAAGTACAAGGGTGAGTTCATCTTCCGCAAGGAAGGCAAGAAGAAGTAAGGACGGCAGAAATGGCGAACAACAAGAGAGAGCTGTTCCTCAAACGCCGCCTGCGCGTTCGGAACAAACTGCGGGCGATGTCGAATGGGCGTTTGCGCCTGTCGGTGCATCGGTCGAACAAGAACATCAGCGTGCAGCTGATCGACGATGTGAAGGGCGTGACCGTCGCCGCAGCCTCCTCGCTGGAGAAGGATCTGGGCGTGGTCGGCAAGAACAACGTCGAAGCGGCTGCCAAGGTCGGTGCGGCGATTGCCGAGCGGGCGAAGAAGGCCGGGGTCGAAGAGTGCTATTTCGATCGTGGTGGTTTCCTCTTTCACGGCAAGATCGCGGCGCTCGCCGGGGCGGCGCGTGAAGGCGGCCTGAAGTTCTAAGGAGACGATGATGGCAGAACGTGACAACCGCCGGGAAGGCCGCCGCGACGATCGTCGTGAGCGCGAAGAAACCCCGGAATTCGCCGATCGTCTCGTGGCGATCAACCGCGTGTCGAAAACCGTGAAGGGCGGCAAACGCTTCGGCTTTGCCGCGCTCGTGGTGGTCGGCGACCAGCGCGGCCGCGTCGGCTTCGGCAAGGGCAAGGCGAAGGAAGTGCCGGAGGCGATCCGCAAGGCAACCGAGCAGGCTAAACGCAGCCTGGTTCGTGTTCCGCTGCGCGAAGGCCGCACGCTGCACCACGACATGGAAGGCCGCCACGGTGCGGGCAAGGTCGTGATGCGGACGGCTGTGGCCGGGACCGGCATCATCGCCGGCGGCCCGATGCGCGCCGTGTTCGAAATGCTGGGGCTTCAGGATGTCGTGGCGAAGTCGCTCGGCAGCACCAACCCCTACAACATGATCCGCGCGACCATCGACGGTCTGACGCAGGAATCGAGCCCCCGTCAGGTCGCGCAGCGTCGCGGCAAGAAGGTGTCCGACATCCTGAAGAAGCCCGAAGCTGAAGTCGCGGCGGAAGCGTAAGGAGAGAACACATGGCCAAGACCATCGTCGTTCAGCAAGTCGCCTCGGCGGCGCGCCGCCCCGCGATCCAGACCGCGACCCTCAAGGGCCTCGGGCTGAACAAGCTGCGCCGCACCCGTGAACTGGAGGATACGCCCTCGGTTCGCGGCATGGTGAACAAGATCAGCCACCTCGTGAAGATCATCGAGGAACGCGGCTAAGGACCGGGCGGGGTTTACTCCGCCCGACCTATCGTATCTGGCGGGTTTTTGCCCGCCTTCCCAATGAAACCGTGTTTGCCCCATCCGTCGCTGGCGGGGCAATTCCGGCAAGGAGAGAGCGACATGAAACTGAATGAACTGCGCGACAACGAAGGCGCCACGAAGAAGCAAAAGCGTGTGGCGCGTGGCCCGGGTTCGGGCAAGGGCAAGACCGCCGGCCGCGGCATCAAGGGGCAAAAGTCCCGTTCGGGCGTGGCGATCGGTGGCTACGAAGGCGGCCAGATGCCGCTTTATCGCCGCCTGCCGAAGCGCGGCTTTACCAAGCCGAACCGCAAGGAATGGGCCGTGGTGAACCTGGGCCTGATCCAGAAATTCATCGAGGCGGGCAAGCTGAACGCTGCCGAGACGATCACCGAAGACGCTCTGGTCGCCGCTGGCGTGACCAACCACAAGCGTGACGGCATCCGCGTCCTGGCCAAGGGCGAGATCACCGCGAAGATTTCGCTGGCGGTTTCGGGCGCCTCGAAGCCGGCGGTGGAAGCGGTCGAGAAGGCGGGCGGGTCGATCACCATGATCGTGACCCCCAAGACCGAGGCAGCGGCCGAATAAGAGGTTGTGAGCGGGCGCGTTCCCGCTTACATCATCCCTAGTTTTCCTGCGCCGCCGACCGGAAAACGGTTCGGCGGTGCTGTCATGAAAGAGACACCGGCTATGGCATCTGCTGCAGAGCAAATGGCGGCGAACCTGTCGTGGGGGGCGCTGGGGAAAGCGACCGACCTGCGTCAGCGCATCCTGTTCACCCTCGGGCTTCTGGTCATCTACCGGCTTGGCACCTGGATTCCGGTTCCCGGCATCGACCATGTCGCGCTGACCCAGTTCATGGACAAGGCCGCGACCGGTATCGGCGGCATCCTGTCGATGTTCACCGGTGGGGCGATCCGGCGGATGGGCATCTTCGCGCTTGGCATCATGCCCTATATCTCGGCCTCGATCATCGTCCAGCTTCTGACCACGATGGTGCCGCAGCTCGAAAGCCTGAAGAAGGAAGGCGAGCAGGGGCGCAAGAAGATCAACCAGTACACCCGCTACGGCACCGTCGGGCTGGCGCTGTTCCAGGGCTGGGGCATCGCGCGTTCGATCGAGTTGGGCAAGCTGGCGACCACGCCGGGCCTGAACTTTGAAATTGCCTGCGTCATCACGCTGGTCGGCGGCACGCTGTTCCTGATGTGGCTGGGCGAGCAGATCACCGCGCGCGGCATCGGCAACGGCGTTTCGCTGATCATCTTCGTCGGCATCATCGCGGAATCGCCCGCGGCCGCGGCCCGCTTTCTCAGCCAGGGGCGCGAGGGCGTGGTGTCGCCCGCGATCATCGTGGGGGTGATCCTGATGGTGATCGCCACGATTGCCTTCGTGGTGTTCATGGAACGCGCGCTGCGCAAGATCCACATCCAGTATCCGCGCCGTCAGGTCGGCATGAAGGTTTATGACGGCGGCTCCTCGCACCTGCCGGTGAAGGTCAACCCGTCGGGCGTGATCCCGGCGATCTTCGCCTCGTCGCTGCTGCTGCTGCCGACCACGATTTCGACCTTCTCGGGCAACCAGACCGGGCCGGTCATGTCGACGATCCTGGCCTATTTCGGGCCGGGGCAGCCGCTCTATCTGGCGTTCTTCACCTTCATGATCGTGTTCTTCACCTTCTTCTACACCCACAACGTCGCCTTCAAGGTGGATGAGGTGGCCGACAACCTGAAGAACCAGAACGGCTTCGTGCCCGGCATCCGCCCCGGCAAGAAGACCGAGGAATACCTGTCCTACGTCATGGACCGGATTCTGGTGATCGGTGCGGGCTATCTGGCCTTCGTCTGCCTGCTGCCCGAGATCCTGCGCCACGAGTTCGCGATTCCGTTCTACTTCGGCGGCACCTCGGTGCTGATCGTCGTGTCGGTGGCGATGGATACGGTCAACCAGATCCAGTCGCACCTGCTGGCGCACCAGTACGAGGGCCTGATCGAGCGGTCGCAACTGCGCGGCAAGAAGCGGGGCACGGCGCGCAAGGCTCCGACCCGGAGATGACGACGAGCCGGGCGATGAACGTCATCCTCCTGGGGCCGCCGGGGGCGGGCAAGGGGACGCAGTCAAAGCTGCTGGTGGACGAGCGGGGGATGACCCAGCTGTCCACCGGCGACATGCTGCGCGAGGCCAAGACCAGCGGCACCGAAATGGGCCACCGTGTCGCCGAGGTGATGAACCGGGGCGAGTTGGTTACCGATGAGATCGTGATCGGCCTGATCGAAGAGAAGATGGCCGCCCCGCATGGCGCGGGCTTCATCTTCGACGGCTTCCCGCGTACGCTGGCCCAAGCCGACGCGCTTGGCGCGCTGCTGGCCCGGCACGGCGAAACGCTTGATGCGGTCATCGAGATGCGGGTGGACGATGCCGCGCTTGTCGCCCGCATCACCGGGCGGTTCACCTGCGGCAACTGCGGCGCCGTCTATCACGACCAGACCCGGCCGACCGCGAAACCAGGCGTCTGCGACGTCTGCGGCTCGCACCATTTCACCCGCCGGGCCGATGACACGGCCGATGCCCTGCGCCAGCGGCTGATGGAATACTACAAGAAGACCTCGCCGCTGATCGGCTATTACTATGCCAAGGGCGCGTTGCAGAGCGTCGATGGATTGGCCGATATCGACCATGTGGCGCAGGCGATCCGGAAAGTTCTTGACAAACACTGAACTTTCTGGCGGCCCGCCTTGACGGCACTGGAAAAACCCCATATCTCACGGCGTCTCGTCAAGAGAATCGTTTTGTGTGGTGGACGCTCCGCCATGTGAGGCCCCCGAGCCGGTCCGGAACGTCGTTTCGGATCCCGTTGTGAAAAAAGGTTCTGGAATCACGGAACCGCGACGAAAGGATACACGCGTGGCACGTATTGCTGGCGTAAACATTCCGACGGGGAAACGCGTCCCCATCGCCCTGACCTACATCCACGGCATCGGCCCGCATTTCGCCGAAATGATCTGCGAATCCGTCAAGATCGACCGCACCCGCCGGGTCAACGACCTGACCGATGCCGAAGTGCTGGCGATCCGCGAATACATCGACGCGAACCTGACGGTTGAAGGCGACCTGCGTCGCGAAGTTTCGACCAACATCAAGCGCCTGATGGACCTTGGCTGCTACCGCGGCCTGCGTCATCGCCGCAACCTGCCGGTGCGTGGTCAGCGCACCCACACCAACGCCCGCACCCGCAAAGGCCCCGCAAAGGCCATTGCCGGCAAAAAGAAATAAGGGGAGGCAGGAATGGCTCGCGATAAGGTTCGTGCAAAGAAGAAGGAACGGAAGAACATCGCCGCTGGTGTGGCGCATGTGAACTCGTCCTTCAACAACACCAAGATCCTGATCTCCGACGTGCAGGGCAACGCGATCTCGTGGTCGTCGGCCGGCACGATGGGGTTCAAGGGTTCGCGCAAGTCGACCCCCTACGCCGCCCAGATGGCGGCCGAGGATGCGGCCCGCAAAGCCCAGGAACACGGCATGAAGACCGTCGAGGTCGAAGTGCAGGGCCCGGGTTCGGGGCGTGAGTCGGCGCTGCGCGCGCTGGCTGCCGTCGGGCTGAACGTCACCTCGATCCGTGACGTCACGCCGATGGCGCACAACGGCTGCCGCCCGCCGAAGCGTCGCCGCGTCTGACCGACAGAAATTCTTGCAGGGCCGTGCGATTCCGCGCGGCCCGCATCGTCATTTTATGATCCTCGGGCGTCCGCGGCTTCAGGACATGGGCCGCAGACTGGTATGGAGGCGACAAGCATGATCCACAAGAACTGGCAAGAACTGATCAAGCCGATGCAGCTTGACGTGAAGCCGGGCGCTGACCCGTCGCGGCAGGCGACGGTTGTCGCCGAGCCGCTGGAACGCGGCTTTGGCCTGACGCTCGGGAACGCGCTGCGGCGGGTTCTGCTCTCGTCGCTGCAAGGCGCCGCGATTACCTCGATCCAGATCGACAACGTGCTGCACGAGTTTTCCTCGGTGGCGGGCGTCCGTGAAGACGTGACCGACATCGTTCTGAACCTCAAGGGCGTCGCGCTCAAGATGGAAGTCGAAGGGCCGAAACGTCTTTCGATCTCGGCCAAGGGGCCGGGCGTCGTGACCGCGGGCGACATTTCGGAATCGAACGGCATCGAGGTTCTGAACAAGGACCACGTCATCTGCCACCTCGACGATGGCGCCGACGTGTTCATGGAACTGACGGTCAACATCGGCAAGGGCTACGTTGCGGCGGACAAGAACCGCCCCGAAGATGCCCCGATCGGCCTGATCCCGATCGACGCGATCTATTCGCCGGTCAAGAAAGTCAGCTACGAAGTCACCCCGACCCGCGAGGGCCAGGTGCTGGACTATGACAAGCTGACGCTGAAGGTGGAAACCGATGGCTCGCTGACGCCGGATGACGCGGTGGCCTATGCCGCGCGCATCCTGCAAGATCAGCTGTCGATCTTCGTGAACTTCGACGAGCCGGAATCGGCGACCCGGGGTGCCGAAGATGAAGGGCTGGAGTTCAACCCGCTGCTGCTGAAGAAGGTCGACGAGCTGGAGCTGTCGGTCCGTTCGGCGAACTGCCTGAAGAACGACAACATCGTTTACATCGGCGACCTGATCCAGAAGACCGAAGCCGAGATGCTGCGCACCCCGAACTTTGGCCGCAAGTCGCTGAACGAGATCAAGGAAGTGCTGTCCGGCATGGGCCTGCACCTTGGCATGGATGTCGAGGACTGGCCGCCGGAGAACATCGAAGACCTCGCCAAGCGGTTCGAAGACCAGTTCTGATTGACTCGACCGGGGGCTGTCGGCTAGACGGCCCCCGCAAATGCCCGCATCGGCGGGGAAGCAATGGGCAATGGTGCCCCAAGGTGAGCGGTCCGCACGACGGGGCCGCCGGACAAAGCAAAACGACGGAGAAGACAGATGAACCACGGAGCCGGCTACCGCCGCCTGAACCGCACCCAGGAACACCGCAAGGCGCTGTTCGCCAACATGTGCGGGTCGCTGATCGAGCATGAGCAGATCAAGACCACGCTGCCGAAGGCGAAAGAACTGCGCCCGGTGATCGAAAAGCTGATCACGCTGGCCAAACGCGGCGACCTGCACGCCCGCCGTCAGGCCGCGTCGCAGCTGAAGCAGGACGCCTATGTCGCGCGCCTGTTCGACATCCTCGGTCCGCGCTACAAGGACCGTCAGGGCGGTTACGTGCGCGTGCTGAAGGCGGGCTTCCGCTATGGCGACATGGCGCCGATGGCGATCATCGAGTTTGTCGATCGCGATCCCTCGGCCAAGGGTGCCGCCGACAAGGCCCGCGTTGCCGCTGCGGACGCCGCCGAAGACTGAGTCCCGGCCATATCACCGATACGAAAGAGCCCGCCAATGGCGGGCTTTTTTCATTCCGGGGTGTGAAACTGGCGGGTTAGTTCGCCGAAGCGGATCGCGGTTTGCGCCGCTCGGTCTGCTTGACCGCGACCGTCGCGATCAGCATCTCTGCCGAAAGGGGCGCGACCGGCGTCGAGCCGAGGAATTCAAGCACATCGTGCCGCAAGGAGAGCGGCAACGCCATGATGCGCGCGAAGATGGATGGATCGAGACGACTCTTCATGACCATACTCAACCTGGTACGTTTCTGACGCGATCAATTTACGGTTGATTGAGAATATCGCAACCTGTCTAAAAGAACATGTCTTTTCTTCATTTTTTTGTCTTCTGCGCCGGTCACGGGCCGAATAGCGGCCATTGTGGCGGCAGAGCCTGCGAATCAGTCACCCGGACCCTGCCAATTCATCGGCACCGCGAAGGCCGCAACGGGCCGATTCCCGGACGGACCGCTGCACGGATTGTGAACGCCCGCCCCCTTTTCGTGCGGCCCGCTTCGGTGGCATGAACCAGAGGACATGGTTGCAAGGTGGGGGCGCCGATGAAAACCGCCGCAGTTCTTCTTGCCGCGCTCTTCTGCGCGGGCACGGCCGTGGCCGATACCACGGTGCCCGCGTCGCAGGCCCAGATCACGATGAGCTTTGCGCCTGTCGTTCGCCTCGCCGCCCCGGCCGTCGTGAACATCTTCGCCAAGCGGATCGTGCAGGACAGCGCGAGCCCGTTTTCCGGCGATCCCTTCTTCGACCAGTTGTTCCGCAACTACGCCCAAAGCGTGCCGCGGGTGCAAAGCGCGCTCGGCTCGGGGGTGATCCTGTCGGCGGATGGGCTGGTGGTCACCAACTACCATGTGGTCGGCAAGGCGAGCGAGATCCGCGTGGCCTTGCAGGATCGGCGCGAGTTTGCCGCTGACGTGGTGCTGGAGGATCAGCAGGCCGACCTTGCCGTGCTGCGGCTCAAGGGCGCGCATGATCTGCCGGCGCTGACCCTGCGCGATTCGAATACGGTCGAGGTCGGCGATCTGGTGCTGGCCATCGGCGACCCGTTCGGCGTGGGCCAGACGGTGTCGAGCGGCATCGTCTCTGGCCTCGCCCGCTCGCTGTTGTCGCTGGGCGAGGGCAAAGGTTACTACATGCAGACCGATGCCCCGATCAACCCCGGCAACTCGGGCGGTGCGCTGGTCGACATGCAGGGGCAGCTGGTCGGCATCAACTCGGCGATCCTGTCGCAATCGGGCGGCTCGAACGGCATCGGCTTTGCGATCCCGTCGAACATGGTGCGCGCCTTCCTGAAGCAGGCGATGGCGGGGGCCACGCGGTTCACGCGGCCCTGGTCCGGCATCACCGGGCAGGCGGTCGATGCCTCGCTGGCCGACAGCCTTGGCCTGACGCATCCCGATGGTGTGCTGGTCTCGGCGATCGACCTGCAAAGCCCCTTTGCCAAGGCCGGGGTGGCGACGGGTGACGTGATCCTGTCAGTCGAGGGGCAGGCGGTGAACAGCCCGCAGGAGTTGCTGTTCCGGATGACCACGGCGGGTATCGGCGCCTCGGCCAGCATCGACTACCTGCACGCCGGCAAGACCCGAACCGCAAAGATCGCGATGACCGCGCCGCCCGAAACCCCGCCGCGCGACGCCGTGACGATCACGCAGGATGTGGTGTTTCGCGGTCTGACGGTGGAACGCATCAACCCTGCGGTCATCGCCGAGCTGTCGTTGTCGCCCACCGCCAGGGGCGTGGTGGTCAGCCGGGCCGAAGACCTTGCCGCCTCGGTCGGGCTGCAAGCGGGCGACATCCTGTTGAGCATCAACGGCGACCAGATCAACGGCCCGCAGGACGTGAAGGAGGCGGCGCAAACCTCGACCCGGTTCTGGCAGGTCGACGTGATCCGGCAGGGCCAGCGGCTGCGGCTGCGCTTCAGTATCTGAGCTTTCCCCCGGCCGGGCGGCAGCGTAACTTGCCGCCCATGTCCGATCTGTTCGACACCGCCAAACCCGAGACGCCCGAGGCCCCGCGCCCGCTGGCCGACCGGCTGCGCCCGCGCCGCCTGTCGGAGGTGATCGGCCAGGATCCGGTGCTGTCGCCCGAGGGGCCGCTTGGGTCCATGCTGGCCTCGGGCAGCCTGTCGTCGCTGGTCCTCTGGGGGCCGCCCGGTGTGGGCAAGACCACCATCGCGCGATTGCTGGCGGCCGAGACCGATCTGAGCTTTGTGCAGATCAGTGCCATCTTCACCGGCGTGCCCGAACTGCGCAAAGTGTTCGAAAGCGCCCGGCTGCGGCGGCAGAACGGGCAGGGCACCCTGCTGTTCGTCGACGAGATCCACCGCTTCAACAAGGCGCAGCAGGACGGATTTCTGCCCTATATGGAGGACGGCACGATCCTTCTGGTCGGCGCCACTACGGAAAACCCCAGCTTCGAGCTGAACGCGGCGCTGTTGTCGCGGGCGCAGGTGATCGTGCTGGAACGGCTGTCGCTGGCCGATCTGGAACGGCTGGCGCAGCGGGCTGAACAGGAACTGGGCCGTGCGATCCCGCTGAAGGCCGAGGCGCGCGAGCGGCTGTTGGAGATGGCGGATGGCGATGGCCGGGCGCTGCTGAACCTGATCGAGCAGGTGATGGCGTGGAAGGTGGCCGCGCCGCTGGATACGCAGGCGCTGGCGCAACGGCTGATGCGGCGGGCGGCAAAATACGACAAGTCGGGGGATGAGCATTACAACCTGATTTCCGCCCTGCACAAATCGGTGCGCGGGTCAGACCCGGATGCCGCGCTTTACTGGTTTGCCCGGATGCTGGAGGGCGGCGAAGACCCGCGCTATCTTGCCCGCCGCATCACCCGGATGGCGGTGGAGGATATCGGCCTCGCCGACCCGCAGGCGCAGACCCAGTGCCTGCATGCGTGGGAGCTTTACGAGCGCCTCGGCAGCCCTGAGGGCGAACTGGCGCTGGCGCAGGCGCTGATCTACCTCGCGCTGGCGCCCAAGTCGAACGCGGGTTATGTGGCCTACAAGGCGGCGCGCGACGAGGCGCGGCGCACCGGCTCGGCGATGCCGCCCAAGCATATCCTGAACGCCCCCACGCGGATGATGAAGGATCAGGGCTACGGCGCAGGCTACAGCTATGACCACGATGCCGAGGACGGATTTTCCGGGCAGGATTACTTCCCCGAGGGGATACGCCGCCCGGTGTTTTACCAGCCCCCAGAAAGGGGCTATGAACGCGAGCTGAAAAAGCGAGTCGAGTATTTCGCCAAGCTGCGGCAAAAGCGGCAGGGCGGCTGACCCGGCGGGATCAGGAACGGGACGGATGTTGATTACGGTACTTCAGGTCGCCATCGGCGGCGCCATCGGGGCTTCGGCCCGCTATCTTGCAGGGGTGGCGATCATGCGCGGTTTCGGCCCGCATGAATTTCCGCTGGGGGTGATCTTCGTCAATGTCCTCGGCTCGTTCATCATGGGGGCGCTGATCGTGTTTCTCGGCCAGCGCAGCCTGAGCCACCTGAACGCCTTTCTGGCCACCGGCATTCTGGGCGGTTTCACCACGTTCTCGTCGTTCTCGCTGGAAAGCTGGCGGCTGATTGACACCGGGCGGTATGAGCTTGCGGCGACCTATATCGGGCTGTCGGTCGCTGTCTCGATCCTCGCGCTGATCGCAGGGGTGCATCTGATGCGCACGGTGCTGGCATGAGCGGGGTCAAGACGCTGACCGTTTCCACCGACGAGGGCGAACAACGGCTGGACCGCTGGATCAAGCGACGGTTCCCACAAGTGACCCAGGGCGCGGTGGAAAAGATGTGCCGCACCGGTCAGGTGCGCGTCGATGGCGGGCGGGTGAAAGCCTCCAGCCACGTTGTCCCCGGCATGGTCGTGCGCCTGCCGCCGTTCCCCGACAGCCCGCCGCCGCCCCGCACCGTCGAGGCCGGCATCTCGGATGCCGATGTGAAGATGATCCAGGCCGCCGTGCTGTGGAAAGACGAGCACATGATCGTGCTGAACAAGCCTGCCGGCCTGCCCAGTCAGGGCGGATCGGGGCAGGGCGACCGGCATGTGGACGGACTGACCGAGGCGCTGAAGTTCGGCTACAAGGACCGCCCCAAGCTGGTGCATCGGCTCGACAAGGATACCTCGGGCATCCTGATGCTGGCCCGCACCGACCGGGTGGCGCGGGCGCTGAGCGAGGCGCTGCGGCACCGCGCGGCGCGCAAGATCTACTGGGCCGTGGTGGCGGGTGTGCCGAACCCGCGGCAAGGCTCGATCAAATACGGGCTGATGAAGGTGCCGGGGCGCGGCCGCGGCGGCGAGGGCGAAAAGATGATCTGCGTCCACCCGGCGCAGATGGCCGAGCATCCCGACGCCAAGCGGGCGCAGACCGACTTCTTTACGCTCTGGTTCCTCGGCAGCCGGTTATCGTGGATGGCGCTGGAGCCGGTGACGGGCCGCACCCATCAGTTGCGTGCCCATATGGCCGAGATCGGCCACCCGATTCTGGGCGACGGCAAGTACGGCGGCTCGTCGCAGGAAAATCAGGGCGATGGTTGGGGCGCGGCGGTCGGCGGCGACATCAGCCGCAAGCTGCATCTGCACGCCCGCAGCCTGTCGATCGAGCACCCGATCACCAAGAAGATGCTGACCTTCACCGCGCCGCTGCCAGAGCATATGAAGCGGACGTGGGAAACCTTCGGCTGGGGCGAGTCCGATGTGCCCGCCGATCCCTTCGTGGAGAAGGCATGACCGACTGGGCGCCGAAGCGGTTCTGGTCCGAGGCGCGGGCCGAGCCGGTCGACGGCGGCCATACCGTGCGCCTTGACGGCCGCGCGGTGAAAACCCCAGCCCGGGCGCCGCTGGTCGTGCCGACCCTGCCGCTGGCCGAGGCCATCGCGGCCGAGTGGCAGGCCCAGGGCGAGGCGGTTGATCCGCGCACGATGCCGTTCACCCGTTCGGCCAATGCGGCGATCGACAAGGTCACGCCGCAATTCGCCGAAGTGGCCGACCTGATCGCCGCCTATGCCGACAGCGATCTGCTGTGTTACCGCGCCCTGTCGCCCGCCGCGCTGGTGGCCCGTCAGGCGGCGGGCTGGGATCCGCTGCTCGACTGGGTCGCGGAGGCGCTGGAGGCGCCGCTCAAGCCGGTTCAGGGCGTGGTGCACCAACCGCAGGATGCCGCGAGCCTGCGCAAGCTGGATGCGGCGGTGCGGGCGCTCAGCGCGTTCGAGCTGACGGCGTTCCACGATCTGGTTTCGCTGTCGGGGTCGCTGGTGATCGGGCTGGCGGCCATCCATGACCGCGCCCCGCTTGAGTCGCTGTGGCGGCTGTCGCGAATCGATGAAGACTGGCAACGTGAGATTTGGGGCGCCGACGAGGAGGCCGCAGCCGCCGAATCCGTGAAACAGGCCGCCTTTCTTCACGCCGGGCAGTTTTTTGAACTGTGCCGGGGAGCGCCGTTCTGACCGGCGCACAAGCCCTTCTTCCTCTTGGCTTCTGCCGGAGCCGAGGGGTGCATTTCCATCTCGCGCAAATGTGAACCAATATGGCGCGAAATTCAACGACTTGGCGCTTGCTTGAGGTAATCCCGACACGAGTCTTGACGTTTTCTTGTGATTTCGGCCACACTCCCCCCACTCGGAGGGGATGACACCTTCGGAAAAATCCCGTCCCTCGGGATCGGCAATAAACTGCACGCATTGCGGTGCAAGACTCAGGAAGAGGTAGAAATGAAAGCATCGGTATTTTGGGGCGCGCTGACCGCCGTTGGCCTTGCGGCCACCGTGGCGTCCGCCGGCACGCTGGATGATGTCAAAGCACGTGGCATCCTGAACTGCGGCGTGAACACCGGTCTGGTCGGCTTCGCGGCCCCGGACGCGAACGGAAACTGGAGCGGCTTCGACGTCGCGATCTGCCGTGCCGTCGCCGCTGCCGTGCTGGGCGACCCGACCAAGATCAAATTCGTGCCGACCACGGGCGAAACGCGTTTCACCTCGCTGTCTTCGGGCGAGATCGACATGCTGGCGCGGAACTCCACCTGGACGTTCAAACGCGAAGTGGACCTGAAGCTCCAGTTCGTCGGCGTGAACTACTACGACGGCCAGGGCTTCATGGTGTCGAAGAAACTCGGCGTCAGCTCGGCCAAGGAACTCGGCGGCGCCACGATCTGCGTGCAGACCGGCACCACGACGGAACTGAACCTCGCCGATTACTTCAAGTCGCACAACATGAAGTACACGCCGATCTCGATCAAGAACGACGCCGAAGGCAAGCAGCAGTTCCTCGCGGGCGCCTGCGATGCCTACACCACCGACGCGTCGGGCCTTGCCGCGCTGCGCGCCACCTTCGAGAATCCGCAGGATTACGTGATCCTTCCGGAAATCATCTCGAAAGAGCCGCTTGGGCCGGTCGTCCGTCAGGGCGATGACCAGTGGGCCAGCGTCGTGCGCTGGACGCTGTATGCGCTGATCGAGGCCGAAGAACTGGGCGTGACCTCGGCCAACCTTGAAGAGCTTTCCAAGGGCACCGACAACCCCGAGCTGAACCGCTTGCTGGGCAGCGAAGACAACCTGGGCGGCATGCTCGGGCTGGACAAGCTTTGGGCCAAGCGCGCGATCGCAGTTGGCGGCAACTACGGCGAAATCTTCGAAGCCACCATCGGCGGCTCGACCCCGATCGGTCTGGCGCGCGGCCTGAACGCGCTGTGGACCAAGGGCGGCCTGATGTACGCGATGCCGTTCCACTGAGACCTTCGACGATCGGGCGCGCCACATTGGCGCGCCCGTTTCGACTGACCAACAGGGACGAGGGGATCGCGGGCCACCCGCCTGCGGACGTTGACCAAAACAACCGGCAACGACACCCGAAAATGGGGAACCAGACATGAGCATTGCTGATGATCGGCCGGCTGCCCGATTCCGGTTGAGCGCGCTGATCTACGACTCGCGCTACCGCGCCATCACGATCCAGATCCTCTTCACGCTTGCGATTGTCGCGCTTTTTGGCTGGCTGATTTCGAATGCCGCCACGAACCTCGCCAGGCTGGGCATCACGCCAAGTTTCGATTTCCTGTGGAATCGGGCGGGCTATCCCGTCAGCATGACGCTGATCGACTACACCGCCGACAGCACGAACGGCCGTGCCGCGCTGGTCGGGCTGATCAACACGCTGTTCGTTTCGGCGCTTGGCTGCGTGACGGCCACCATCATCGGCGTGATCGCCGGGGTGCTGCGGCTGTCGAAGAACTGGGTCGTCGCGCGCCTGATGACGATCTACATTGAGGTTGTCCGCAACGTGCCGCTGCTGTTGTGGCTTCTGATCATCTACGCGGTCTTCACGCAGGTGACCCCCGGCCCAAGCGCCTATCGCGGCGACAATCCGTCGGCCCACATGTGGTTTTGGCACTCGGTCGCGGTGACCAACCGCTACGTTGCGCTGCCATCGCCGGAATTCTGGCGCTCGCTTGGCAACATTGATCTTGGGATCTTCAAGGTCAGCATCGACCTGATGGCGCTGATCGTGGTCATCGTGGCGGGCGTCTGGGCCAACCGGCGCTATCTGCGCCGCGTCACCCGCATCCAGGAGGCGACCGGTCGGCGCCCGACGACATGGTGGGTTTCCACCCTGCTGATCCTCGGCCCGCCGATCCTGCTGCTCGCGGCGCTTGGGTTCCATCTCGACGAGCCGACGCTCAAGGGCTTCAACTTCACCGGCGGCATCCTGGCGCCGAACTCGATCTTTGCGCTCTGGTTCGGTCTGTCGGTCTACACCGCAACCTATATCGCCGAGATTGTCCGCGCCGGTATCCTTGCCGTGTCGAAGGGCCAGACCGAGGCCGCCTATGCCCTTGGCCTGCGGCCGAACCGCACCATGAGCCTTGTCGTGCTGCCGCAGGCGTTGCGGGTGATCGTGCCGCCGTTGATCTCGCAGTTCCTGAACCTGACCAAGAACTCCACCCTCGCCTTCGCGGTGGCCTATCCCGATCTGGGCGGCACGCTGGGGGGCATCACGCTGAACCAGACCGGGCGGGCGCTGGAATGCATCCTGCTGATGATGGTCACCTACCTGGTCGTCAGCCTGCTGATTTCACTGGCGATGAACATCTTCAACCAGTCCATCCGTGTGAAGGAGCGCTGAGATGACCGACAAACCAGTCGCCTTCTTCCGCACCGACATGCTGCCGCCCAGCGAGCCGCCGCTGTCGCAGCGCGGGGTGCTGAAATGGATGCGCGAGAACATGTTCTCCAGCATCGGCAACGGTGCCATCTCGATCATCACCATCGCCATCGTGATCTACCTGATCACGCTGTCCTACCCCTGGTTCGCGCATTCGGTCTGGAACGCGGATTCGGTGCGACAGTGCATGACCACCGTTTCCAGCACCTGGGGCGAGGGCGCATCTGGGGCCTGCTGGGCCGTGATCCGCGCCACCTGGAACCTTTATCTTTACGGCTTCTACCCCGTCGATCAGCTCTGGCGGCCCGATCTGGCCTTCATCCTGATGCTGGTCGCGCTGGCGCCGGTGCTGTTCAGCCAGATCCCGCGCCTGATGATCTGGTTCACGGCGATCTTTCCGGCGCTGGGGTACTGGCTGATCTGGGGCGGATCGTTCTGGGTGATTCCGGCCATCCTTGCCGGATTTGTGGTGGCCTGGATCGCCTATCGCCTGCTGGGCACGATCCTTGGCTCTGCGGTCGGTCTTGCCGTCGGCGTGGTCGTGGCGATCCTGTGGTGGCTGCTGCTGGCGGGCCCGACGATTGACGGGCTGTCTGCCATTCTGCCGATCCGGCTGCCGTTCGTGGAATCGCGTAACCTCGGCGGCTTTCTTCTGTCCTTCATCGTCGGCATCTGTGGCATCGGCTTCTCGTTGCCGCTGGGCATACTGCTGTCGCTCGGCCGCCGGTCGGACATGCCACTGATCAAGACCACTTGCGTCGTCTTCATCGAATTCATCCGTGGCGTGCCGCTGATCACCCTGCTCTTCACCGCCTCGTTCCTGCTGGCCTATTTCCTGCCGCCGGGCACCACCTTCGATCTGGTGCTGCGCGTGGTGATCATGGTGGTCCTGTTCTCGTCTGCCTATATCGCCGAGGTGATCCGCGGCGGTCTGGCGGCGATTCCGCGCGGGCAGTATGAGGCGGCCGATGCGCTGGGGCTCGACTACTGGAAGGCGCAGCGGCTGATCATCATGCCGCAGGCGCTGAAAATCTCGATCCCCGGCATCGTGTCCAGCTTCATCGGGCTGTTCAAGGATACCACGCTGGTGATCATCGTCGGCTTGCTTGACCCGCTGATGGGTATCTCGAACGCGGTCCGGGCCAACGTCGCCTGGAACGGGATCTACTGGGAGCCGTACATGTTTGCGGCCGCCATCTTTTTCATCTTCTGCTTCGGCATGTCGCGGTATTCGCAATACCTCGAACGCAAGCTGAAGACCGACCACCGATAGGAGCGCGATGATGTCCCAAGCCGCCAAGATGCAGGTGTCGACCGAGGTCGCCGTCCAGATCACCAACATGAACAAATGGTACGGCACGTTCCACGTGCTGCGCGACATTGACCTGACCGTCCACCGGGGCGAGCGGATCGTGATCGCCGGGCCCTCGGGTTCGGGGAAATCGACGCTGATCCGCTGCATCAACCGGCTGGAGGAACATCAGGCCGGGCAGATCATCGTGGACGGCACCGAACTGACCAGCGACCTGAAGAACATCGACAAGGTACGGTCAGAGGTTGGGATGGTGTTTCAGCACTTCAACCTGTTCCCGCATCTGACCATCCTTGAAAACCTCACGCTGGCGCCGATCTGGGTACGCAAGATCCCCAAGCGCGAAGCCGAAGAAACGGCGATGCACTACCTGACGAAGGTGAAGATTCCCGAGCAGGCGAAGAAATACCCCGGCCAGTTGTCGGGTGGGCAGCAGCAGCGGGTGGCGATCGCGCGGTCGCTGTGCATGAAGCCGCGCATCATGCTGTTCGATGAGCCGACCTCGGCGCTGGACCCCGAGATGATCAAGGAAGTGCTCGACACCATGATCGAGCTGGCCGAAGAGGGCATGACGATGCTGTGCGTGACTCACGAGATGGGCTTTGCCCGTCAGGTGGCGAACCGGGTGATCTTCATGGATCAGGGCCAGATCGTCGAGCAGAACGAGCCCGAGGAATTCTTCAACAACCCGAAGTCGGACCGCACCAAGCTGTTCCTGAGCCAGATTCTGGGGCACTGAACGGCGAAGGCCGGGGGCACTGCCCCCGGCCTGCCGGACTAGCTGTGGATAGGGAATGCGGGGCCGTCAGGCCTCGATCTCTTTCGGGATGATGAAGTCATCCGGCGCGCCGGTGCCGTAGGCGACGTCCGACCAGGACTCTACCGGGAATTCAACCACCAGCGTGGCGGCGGTCGGGAACCGCGCGAATTCGGGGTTCAGCGGCGCGCGCGCGACCAGACGCTGCGCAAATTCGGCGATGCCGGGATTGTGGCCGAGCATCAGCACCGTGTCGCCGCTGGCATGTTTCAACACCGCAAGCATCACATCGGCGCCAGCCTGATAAAGCTTGGCGGTGTAGCGCGGCGCGGCGGCACCGGTCAGGGCCGGGGCAAGGTGTTCCCAGGTTTCGGCGGTGCGGCGGGCATCGGAACAGATCACCTCATCCGGGATATAGCCGCGCGAGGCGAGCCATTGGCCGAGGTCGGCGGCGGCGCTGCGGCCGCGGGCGTTCAGCGGCCGTTCATGGTCGGCTACGTTGGCTTCGTCCCAGCTCGATTTCGCGTGGCGGGTCAGGATCAGGCGCTTGGTCATCGGTGGAACAGCCTCATGTGATAGGCGGATTGTTCAGGCAGTCTGGCATAGCTGCGGGAGACTGGACAGGACGTTCTGACGCGACACCCCCCCGTCATGCAGGCCGCCCCGTCGGGGGTGTCGAGAAAGGCGTGGCAGGCCGGAACATCGTAGCCTGTCGCCGTCAAGGCGCCCGGCGGGCAAGCGCGCAGGCAGGGACGCGCGCACCCATCGCAGGGGCAGGGCGGTGCTGGCGGCAGGGCCAGCCTGTCCGGCAGCGCGATGGCGCCGCGATACGACACCAGCAGCCCCGCCGCATCGTGAACGAGAAACCCGACCGGCGCGGCCCAGGCGCGGCCGGTGCGCAGCGCCCAGGCGTAGAACGGCCGGTGCGGCGGGCCACCAAAGGGGAAATGCGCCGCGCCGCCGAACCGGGCGGCCAGCGCGGCGATGGTGCGGCTGGACCAGCGATCCAGCGGGTCGGCGGCCCCATCGGCGAATTCCGCCTGCGCAGTGGCATGGGACCAGAAACCCGGCTCGGCTGGGCCGAGCATCAGGACGGTCTGGCCAAGGCCCTCTTCGGGGTCCGGATGAAAGCCGCCGAAGACGGCGAGGTGATGGGCCGCGGCAGCAGCGGCGACCGCGTCAAGCAGGATCATTCCTCGCGCGGCTTGATGCGCGGTTCGGTCGAGCGGATGATCGACCCGGCGCCGTGGTCGGTGAACAGTTCCAGCAGGCAGGCGTTGGGGATGCGCCCGTCGATGATGACGACGGCGCGCACGCCCTGTTCCAGCGCGGCCAGCGCGGTTTCGGTCTTGGGGATCATGCCGCCTGCGATGACGCCGCGCGCAGTCAGGTCGCGGATGTCTTCGGGGCTGAGCTGCGTCACCACCGCGCCGGTTTCGTCTTTCACGCCCGACACGTCGGTCAGCAGCAGCAGCCGGTCGGCCTTCAGCGCGCCGGCGATGGCGCCCGCAGCGGTGTCGCCGTTCACGTTGAACGTCTCGCCATTGTCGCCGGGGCCAACCGGGGCGACGACGGGGATGATTCCCGCCTTGAAGAGGTCATGCAGCACCTGCACCCGCATGTCGCGCGGCTTGCCGACAAAGCCCAGTTCCGGGTCGTCGGGCTCGCAGACCATCAGGTCGTCGTCCTTGCCGGAAATGCCCACCGCGCGGCCGCCCTGATCGTTGATCGCCTGCACGATGCGCTTGTTCACAAGGCCCGACAGCACCATCTCGACCACCTCCACCGTCGCGGCATCGGTGACGCGCTTGCCGCGCACGAACTCGGACTTGATGCCCAGCTTTGCCAGCAGCGCGTTGATCATCGGCCCGCCGCCATGCACCACCACCGGGTTCACGCCGACCTGCCGCATCAGCACCACGTCGCGGGCGAATTCGGCCATCGCCTCGTCATCGCCCATCGCGTTGCCGCCGAACTTGATGACGACGATGGCGCCGGTGTAGCGCTGCAGGTAGGGCAGCGCCTCGTTCAGCGTCTTCGCGGTGGCGATCGAGTCTCGCATGTTCATGAGCTGCTTTTTCATCGCTTGGTCCTGGGATCGGGTTTCTTTGCTAGTCGGTTTGCGGCGCCCTGCCAAGGGTTGCGGGCGGCGCGTTGCGTTTTCGTGACGCTGGGATAGGGTCGGGGCCGGAGGTGACGCATGTCGGACGCGAGGCAGAAAACACTGGTGCTGACGGGGGCAAGCCGGGGAATCGGCCATGCCACGGTCAAGCGGTTCTCGGCCGGGGGGTGGCGGGTGCTGACTTGTTCGCGCCAGCCGTTCGATTCGCGCTGCCCCTGGCCGGGCGGGGAAGAGAATCACATTGAACTGGACCTGGCCGACCCGAACAAGACCATCGCGGCGATCGAGATCATCAAGGACAAGCTGGATGGCAAGCTGGACGCGCTGGTCAACAACGCCGGCATCTCGCCCAAGGGGCCCGGCGGCAGCCGCCTGAACACGCTGGAGACGGACCTGCGCACCTGGGGCCATGTGTTCCATGTGAACTTCTTCGCGCCGGTCGTGCTGGCCCGCGGGCTGAAGGATGAACTGACGGCGGCCAAGGGGGCGGTGGTCAACGTGACCTCGATCGCCGGGGTGCGGGTGCATCCGTTCGCGGGGGCGGCCTATGCCACCTCAAAGGCCGCGCTGGCGGCGCTGACGCGCGAGATGGCGCATGATTTCGGGCCGCTGGGGGTGCGCGTCAACGCCATCGCGCCGGGCGAGGTGGAAACCGCGATCCTGTCGCCGGGCACCGACAAGATCGTCGAAACGCTGCCGCTGCGGCGGCTCGGCCAGCCCTCCGAGGTGGCCAGCGTCATCTGGTTCCTGTGCTCGGGCGACGCAAGCTACATCTCGGGGACCGAGATCGAGGTGAACGGGGCGCAGCATGTGTGAGAGGGAGTGACGGGCCTGTGCAGGCTTCTTTATCCCGGTTTGTCGTCCTGCTGTTCAATCATCGCACGGGAGACAACCCGCTTGGTGTCACGCTTCCGAAACCGTGTAGCAAACTCTTCGTCTGTAAGTTCCTCGTCGCCATAGTCGCTATAGTCGAGATGATACCAACGGTTCTCTGGGGTCAACTCCATGCCAAAGAGTGGCCCGACGAAACCGCTACGCGGGACGATGTAAGTCTGCACAAACGGCTCAGATTCGTAGGCGCGCTTCACGAATTGCGCGCCCGGCGTGTCCTCGACAAACCACGGCTGGCCGCCGAAATAGCCGAACTGCTTGGAGATGATCTGATCGAGCAACTGCAAGGCGGCAAGTGCATCGTCGCGCAGGGACTCGTATGTGTCCGGATTGAAATGGACTGAACAATTGCGCAGCTTATTCAGGGCGAGTATGTCGACCCGCACGTCGTTCGCTAGGATATTCCAGTCGGTCAGGACCGTGACCGCGAATTCCCAGTCCTGGAAAGAGCCCTTACGGTAGACTTTGCTGTAGTGCGGGGAAGCCTTGAAGCTGTCCCGCAGGTCCAGGAGTAGATGATTGAGGATGCGCTCGCCCAGAGCGCAGGCTGCGACCAATGCGGGATAATATGCGCCGGTCACAAAGGCGCGGCGTGCTTGTTCGTGAAGTGTGTTGTGATAGGTCAGCAAGGACATTGATTTCGCCCCGAGATCGGACGAATTCTTGACGACCCGATCCATGTGGCGGCTGCCGTATTCTTGCTCGAGCCGCTTGATGAGTTGCGCGCGGCTCTCAAGGTGGAGACGTTTGATCTCTTCGCCCCAATGCTCTTCAGGGTCCTTGAGGTTCAGAGGGGTCGAGTCGAAGTCAAAGGAAAAGAGGTGATAGCGGCGCCCCCCGCGATCGGCCGTGGAAGCATGCTCGGCAACCGCATAGACGCCATTGGGAAAGTCGGCGATAGTTTTGCGCATCTGATACAGGCGCCTTGGTTCCATTCGCTTGTGGCGGCAGCAAGTATTGGCCCGACGAGCATGAATGCAAGTTTGTTGATGAAGCCTGGTGTGGCGAACATCAATTGGAAATGGGGCGGCGTGGTGCGATTGCCCGTATACATCGCAAACCCCAATTTCTGCAGCGAGCGCAAAGCAGGCCTTGCCCCCTCCGCCGCCCCCTACTCCAGCCCCGCAATGATCGCCCGCAGCGTCTCGATCCCGTCGCCCTTTTCCGACGAGGTCATGACGATTTCCGGATAGGCCGCCGGGTGCTTCGCCAGCGCGGCGCGGACCTGGTCGAGGTTCTTTTCGCGCTCGGCCCGCAGCACCTTGTCGGCCTTGGTCATCACGACCTGAAAGGTGACGGCGGATCGGTCCAGAAGTGTCATGATCTCTTCGTCCACCGCTTTCGCGCCGTGGCGGGTGTCGATCAGCACGAAGGCGCGGCGCAGGGTGGCGCGGCCCGAGAGGAAGGATTTCAACAGCCGCTGCCACTGCGCGACCACCGCCACCGGCGCCTCGGCGTAGCCATAGCCGGGCAGGTCGACGAGGTAGCGGGTTTCGCCCAGGGCGAAGTAGTTGATTTCCTGCGTCCGGCCCGGCGTGTTCGAGGCGCGGGCCAGCGCCTTGCGGCCGGTCAGCGCGTTGATGAGGGAGGATTTGCCGACGTTGGAACGGCCGGCAAAGCAAACCTCCAGCCGGTCGGCGGGCGGCAGGCCGTCCATCGCCACCACGCCTTTGACGAAATCGACCGGCCCGGCGAACAGCAGGCGGCCGCGTTCGCGGGTGATGTCGTCAGGTTCCTCGACCAGCGGGAAGGGAAGGGTCGTCATGCCAGCACCTCTACGCGGTCGCCCTGGCCGATGGTGCCGCCTTCGATCACGCGGGCGTAAAGGCCGAAAAGCTGGTGGTCGAAACCCTGCCGCAGCGCCGCCAGCGTATCGGCGTCGCGCAGCCCGGTGGCGGGGTTCGCGGTGGTGGCCTTGCAGCGGGTGATCGGTTCCACAATGCGCAGGCGGGCGGCGCCGATACGCAGATCACGCCCGATCCAGCCCGCCTCTTGCCACGGCTCCAGCCCGTCGAGCCAGAGGTTGCCGCGCCAGCGCAGCGGCGACAGATCAACCCCCATGCGCTGGCCAAGGTCGGTGCCCGAGGCGAGGTTGAGCAGCGAGACGGAAGGGTAATCGGTATCGGTCATGCCGCGATCCGGCACCGTCACCAGCGCCTGCGGCGCCGGTTGGTCGGGTAGGCAAAGCGGGGCGACCCAGTCGAGAAACCGGGCCTGATCGGCGGCATCGTCGGGCGCGAAAGTAATCGCGGGCCGCTCGGGGTGGGTCAGCGTCACCGTCGCGGTCGCCTCGTCCAGCACCGCCGCGATGGCGGTCAGGGCGGGCGCCCGCGTGCCGATCACGAAGTTGGCGGACTTTGCCCACGCGGGGGCGGCGGCATCGAATTTCGTGCGCGCATGGGCCACCGCCCAGCGGCGATCCCAAGGCATTGAACGCCCCTCGGAAAGCGACACGGACGCGAGAGCCTCGCGTCCGTGCGATTTGATCGGATGCCGCTGGATCGCGGCGAGGTGCACCGTCATTTCGCCGCCGGTTTGCCGCGCCGGAAGCTCGACCTGATGTTGCCGAAGATGTCGGGCGAATGACCGTGGCGGCGCATGATGATGTACTGCTGGATGAAGGTGATCGTGTTGTTCGTGATATAGTAGAGCACGAGCCCCGAGGCGAAGTGGCCCAGCATGAACATGAACACCCAGGGCATCCAGGCAAAGATCATCTTCTGCGACGGATCGGTGGGGGCCGGGTTCAGTTTCTGCTGCAGCCACATCGTGATGCCCAGCAGGATCGGCAGCAACCCGAGCGAGGCCGAGGCCAGCAACGTACCCGATTCCGGTAGCGGGAAGGGCAGCAGGCCGAAGAGATTCATCCACGACGACGGATCGGGCATCGACAGGTCGCGGACCCAGCCGAAGAACGGCGCCTGACGCAGTTCGATGGTGACGGTAATCACCTTGTAGAGCGAGAAGAAGATCGGGATCTGGAAGAACACCGGCAGACAGCCCGCCGCCGGGTTCACCTTCTTTTCCTTGTAAAGCAGCATCATGTCGCGCTGCACCTTGGCCTTGTCGTCGCCCGCCTTCTCTTTCAGCTTCTCGATCTCGGGCTGAAGCTCTTTCATCCGCGCCATCGAGACGTAGGATTTGTAGGCCAGCGGGAACAGCAGCGCCTTGATGGTGATGGTCAGGCAGATGATCGCCAGCCCCATGTTGCCGATCAGCGCGTGCAGGTTGTGCATCAGCCAGTAGATCGGCTTGGTGATGAAGAAGAACCAGCCCCAGTCGATCGAGTTGATGAACTGGTCGACGTGCTCGTCGTTCTGGTAGGCGCGGATCGTGTCGTATTCCTTCGCCCCGGCGAAAAGACGCGAGTTGACTTGCGCGGTGGCGCCGGGGGCGACGGTCATCACCGGCTGGCGCGCTTCGGTCTGGTAGACGTCGCTCGACTTGACGAACTTCGCCACCGCCGTGAAGGGGGTGCCCGAGTCCGGGATCAGCGTCGTCATCCAGTATTTGTCGGTAAAGCCGATCCAGCCGGTCTTGGCCACATCGACCACCTCGGCCGGTCCGCCTTCGCGCGCGACGGCGGTCAGCTTGGGAATGCCCTTGTAGGTGATCTCGGTCAGCTTGCCGTCGGCCATCTGCACAACGCCTTCGTGCAGGATCGACGAGGACGTTGTCGGCGGTTTGCCGTAGCGCACGACCATGCCATAGGGTTCCAGCACGACCGGGGCGCCGGTGGTGTTCTGCACCGTCTGGCCGACGGTGAACATGTACTTGTCGTCAACCGACAGGGTGCGGGTGAAGATCAGGCCCTTGCCGTTGTCCCAGCGCAGGGTGATCGGCGTGGTCGGCGTCAGCGTGTCGCCGGACACGACCGACCAGACCGTGTTCGCGCCGGGCACGTCGGTATCGGCAAGGCTGCCGCCGGGCGCCCAGCCGTAAAGCACGTAATAGGCATCCGGCTGACCCACCGGCGACAGCAGGCGGACGAGCGGCGAATCTTTCGCCAGCGTTTCCGGATAGCCCTTCAGCAGCAGATCGTCGATCCGCCCGCCCTGAACCGAAATCGCGCCTGACAGGCGCGGAGTGTCGATCTTGATGCGCGGCAGGTCGGCGGCCGTCGTCGCGACGGCGGTCGTTGCCGTCGCCGCGGTTGTTGCGGCCGGTGCCGCCGCGGGTGCGGTCGGCGCAGCCGTGCTGGTGGTGGCCGTCACGGGCGGCGGCGTCACCGGGGGCGTGTCCTGCGGCGGGAACAGCAGAAACCATACGAGGATCACGGCGAAGCTGAGCGCCGTTGCGAGGATGAGGTTCTTGTTCTGATCGTCCATAGGGACCACCACCTTCCCTGTCCGAGGTCAGCCGTGGTTCAACAGACTGGGGGCGGAAAGGTCAAGCGGTTTCACCGTGAACAAGGCGCGCGGTAGGGAAGGACCCCCGCCGCGATCCGGTTTGGCGCGGGTCAGACGACATGCCGCCCGATGCGCGGCAGGGCCGTCAGCCGCCCGCGATAGGTTTGCATCCAGCCCAGGGTATCGTCAAAGGGCATCGGGCGGCCGAGGCCGAAGCCCTGGATGAAGCCGCAGCCCAGTTGCGCCAGCATGGTGTGTTCGCCCGCCGTTTCGACCCCTTCGGCGAGGGTTTCGAGGCCCAGACGTTCCGCCATCGACAGGATCGCCGCTACCATGCGCTGTTGTGCCGGGTCGGTATCGACATGGGTGACGAACGAGCGGTCGATCTTGATGCGGCGCACCGCGAAACGGCGGATGTTGGCGATAGAGGCATGGCCGGTGCCGAAATCGTCAAAGTCGATGCCGCAGCCAAGCCGGGCCAGCGCGGCAATGTTGTGGACTATCACGTCATTGTCAGTCTCGGCCACGACAGTTTCGAGGATCTCGACGCAAAGCCGTTCGGGCGTCAGTTCGAACCGGTCAAGTTCCCATTTCAGGGTTTCGGCAAGCCGCGGGTTGCGCAACTGGTCATGCGAGAAGTTTACCGCGACATGCGGCACCCGCAGCCCGGCGGCATCCCAGGCCGTCAGTGCGGTCAGGGCGTGGAACAGGATCACCTCGCCCAGACGTTCGGAAAGCCCGGCGGTTTCGATCAGTGGCAGGAATTCCATCGGGGGAATCAGCCCCCGCTTGGGGTGGGCCCAGCGGGCCAGGGCCTCGAACCCGGTGATCTCGCCGGTTTCGGTGGACACCTGTGGTTGAAAGTGCGGCGTGATCTGGCCCAGCTCCAGCGCCTGTTCCAGATCGTCGCGCAGCGCACTGCGGTCGGCGCGCAGCCGCTGCATTTCCGGCGAAAAGGCGCGAATCGCACCCGGCCCGTTCTGGCGCGCATCGTCGGCTGCAATCTCTGCCGCTTCCAGCAGCGCGGTGCCGGTTGCGGCGGGGGCGCGGGCGGCCAGACAGAAGCCCGCCGAGGCCGTCACATAGACCCGCGCGGCATCAAGGCTGATCGGGCTGGCGATCGCCGATTGCAGCCGCGCGCCCAGTTGCAGCACGCTTTCCAGATCGGCGCGGCGCACGGATTGCAGCGCCACCGCAAAGCTGTCGCCGTCGAGTTGCACCACCACATCGCCGTCGCGCAGCGCGCTGCGCAGGCGTTCGGCGGTGCGTTGCAGCACTTCGCCATGCGCCGCATGGCCGTGGCGTTCCACCACATCCGCCAGCGCGTCGAGGTGCAGCACGATGCAGGCCGTGGTCAACCCGGTGCGGTTCTGCGCCTTCAGCGTGGCATCGAGCCGCTCGATCAGCCCGCTGCGCTTGGTCGGCGTGGGCGATGCTGCGGCGCGCTGCGGAACAAAGCGGAAGGCGCCCGCGATCAGGAACAAGAGCGGCAGGCCGAGCGCCGTCAGGATCAGCATCTTTTCCCCGCCGACCCAGAACGCCGCGAGTGTCATCGCCGGCAGGAACGCCAGATTCTCTGGCCGCCTGAATTGCCGGGACGCTTCCTGCAGCCCGTCCATGAGTCTCGTTCCGGCAAAACCCGGCATGATCCACCCCCGATCCGTCGGCGGCGGTCCCTCACCGCGCCGATCAGGGAAGGCTAGGCAAACACCCTGACCCCTTCGTTAATCCTCACTCAGGAGTTGTGGGGGATTTGCCTCAAATGATGCAGTTCCGGCTGTGCCCGTCCGGGCCAGCCCGACGAAATCGAACAGCGTGGGGTCGAGCAGATGCGAGGGTCGCGTGTTCATCAGCGCGCGGAACATCACCTGGCGGCGGCCGGGGCTGCGCGCCTCCCAGCCGTCGAGAAGCTGTTTCACCTGCTGGCGTTGCAGCCCGTCCTGACTGCCGCAAAGGTCGCAGGGGATGATCGGGTAGTTCATCGCCTGCGCGAACTTCTCGCAGTCGGCCTCGGCTACGAAGGCGAGCGGGCGATAGAGGAAAAGATCGCCATCCTCGTTCACCAGCTTCGGCGGCATCGTCGCCAACCGACCGCCATGGAAGAGGTTCATGAAAAACGTCTCAAGGATATCGTCGCGGTGATGGCCCAGCACCACTGCGGAACAGCCTTCCTCGCGCGCGATGCGGTAGAGGTTGCCGCGGCGCAGGCGCGAGCAGAGGGCGCAATAGGTGCGGCCCTGCGGAACCTTGTCCATCACGATGGAATAGGTGTCCTGATACTCGATCCGGTGCGGCACGCCCATTTTCGCCAGAAACTCTGGCAGGACCGTCGCCGGAAAGCCGGGCTGACCCTGATCGAGGTTGCAGGCCAGCAACTCCACCGGCAGCAGGCCGCGCCATTGCAGCTCATGCAGCACCGCCAGCAGCGTATAGCTGTCCTTGCCGCCCGACAGGCAGACCAGCCAGCGGGCGCCGCGTTCGATCATGCCGTAGGTTTCGATCGCCTCGCGCACCTCGCGCACGAGACGCTTGCGCAGCTTCTTGAACTCGGTCGTGGCCGGGGCGCCGTGAAACAGCGGGTGGATGTCGTCGAGGTCGTCGAGCATCAATGGCCCCCGTCGGCGGAATGGTCGTGGCCGCAGCCGGGCACCGGATCGTAGCCCGAACCACCCCAGGGATTGCAGCGCAGGATGCGCCAGAGCGCAAGCCCGCCGCCCCTGATCGCGCCGTGCTTTTCCAGCGCCTCAAGCGCATAGGCCGAGCAGGTCGGCTGAAACCGGCAGCCGTTGCCGACCCAGGGGCTGAGCACCAGCCGATAGGCCCGCACGGGCAGCGAGAAGAGATGGGCGAGCGGCGTCACGGGGCGGCCTCGGGCGCGGGGCGTTTGCGCTCAGCGTGAACCTGGCCGAGCGCGGTGGCAAGGTCGGCAAGCATCTGGGCAAAGGGGCGTTCCGCTGTGGCGCCAGGGCGACCGACCAGAACGTAATCCCACCCGGCGTGACCCTGCGCGGGCAGGGTCAACCGCGCGATCTCGCGCAGCCGGCGCTTGGCACGGTTGCGGGCGACCGCATTGCCGACTTTCTTGGAACAGGTGAAGCCGACGCGGATGCCGGTGGCGGGCTCGGTCTCGGCGCGGCGGCGGGCCTGCAGCAGAAAGCCGGGCGTGCCCTGACGGCGGGCCTGTGCGGCGCGCAGGAAATCGGCGCGCTTCGACAGCACCTTCAGACATGACGAAACCGCCACAAGGTCACCTGCGGCGTCGGCGTCAATGCCTGCCACGGGAACCTCCGGCGGTGTCATGGACGTGATGTCCGCTGTGGCCTCAGGCCGACAGACGCTTGCGGCCCTTGGCGCGGCGCGCGGTCAGCACCTTGCGGCCGCCGACGGTTGCCATGCGGGCGCGGAAGCCGTGGCGGCGCGCGCGGACGAGGTTCGAAGGTTGAAACGTGCGCTTCATCGCGGACTCCGTGGGTTCTGCAGCCCAAATCCACCGGATTCGAGGGCCGCCTGCTATTCGAAGCCCGTCCTTTACGCAGGCTTGCCGCCCAAGTCAATTCGCCGGGGCCATTTTCCTGCGAGATTCCCGCCCGGCTTCGGTTGCGCGCGAGGCCCCTACCCAAGGCATCGGTTCCACCCCATGCTATAGGGCGGCCCCGTCGCCGTGAAAGAGCCCGATGCCCAAGCCGACCCGCAGCGGATGGACCCACGCCATCCCGTTCCTGATCATCCTCGCCGCGGCGGGGATCGGTACCGTGACGCTGCGCGACACGATGAGCTTTGCGACCCTGAAGGCCCATCACGATGCGCTGATGGCCTATGCGGCGGATCACTATGCGCTGACGGCCGTGGCGTTCGTGCTGGCCTATGTCGCGGTGGTGGCCCTGTCGCTGCCGGGTGCTACGATCTGCACCCTGACCGGCGGTTTCCTCTTCGGGGTGTTTCCCGGTGTGCTCTTCAACGTTGCGGCCGCTACGGCGGGTGCGGTGATCGTGTTTCTGGCCGCGCGCTATGGCTTTGGCGACCGTTTTGCCGCCCGGCTGGACGAAAGCGCCGGCGCGGTGCGGCGGTTGCGCGAGGGCATCCGGCAGAACGAGATGTCGTTTCTTCTGGTCATGCGGCTGGTGCCCGCGGTGCCATTCTTCGTGGCGAACCTTGTGCCCGCGCTGCTTGGCGTGGGCGTCTGGCGTTTCGCGCTGACCACCTTCATCGGCATCATCCCGGCGGCGATCATCTTCACCTGGGTCGGGTCGGGTCTTGGCGCGCTGATCGCGATGGGCAAGATGCCGGACATGGCCATCCTGTTCCGGCCGCAGTTCCTCGGGCCGCTGCTGGGGCTGGCGGCGCTGGCCCTGCTGCCGGCGGTCGTCAGGGCGTGGCGCCGGTAACGCCATCGTGCAGATCGGCGACCGGGCGCTGATCCCCGGCCCCTTGTTCGGCACTTCACCGCCCGATCACGCCGTTTTCCGTGATCTGACGCCTCTGGGCCTGTCCAAACCGGTGTGAGGCGCCTATTTTTCCGTGAAACTCTTTGATAATCCTAGGGCAAGCGGGTCGGTCGGAGGGTGTCGCGTTTCCCTTTCCGAATCCGCGTGAAGGCAGAGGCATGTTTCTCAATACCCTTTCGGGCCGTTTCCTGATCCTGACCACGCTCTTCGTCATGCTGGCCGAAGTGCTGATCTTCGTGCCGTCGATCGCACGGTTCCGTGAGGATTACCTGCTGCTGCGCCTTGAACGGGCGCAGATCGCCTCGCTTGCGCTGCTGGCGAACAACGGCATGGTGTCCGACAGCCTTGAAAAGGAGCTGCTGGCCAATGCCGGGGTGCTGAACGTGGTGCTCCGGCGCGACGCGGTGCGCCAGCTGGTGCTGTCGTCGCCGATCCCGAAGCCGATCTATGCCACCTACGACCTGCGCGACACCGACCCCTTCCTGCTGATCCGCGACGCGATGGCGGAACTGCTTGACCCGACGGACCGGATCATCCGGGTGATCGGCAATCCGGTGCAGGACGCCGGGCTGTTGATCGAGGTCACCACCGAAACCGCCCCGATGCGGCAGGCGATGATCGACTATGGCCTGCGCATCCTTGCGCTGTCGGCCATCATTTCGATCATGACGGCGTTCCTGCTGTTCCTCGCCGTCCGCCGCCTGCTGGTGGTGCCGATCAAGCGGGTGGTCAATCACATGACGGCCTATGCCGAGGCGCCCGAGGATGCGCGCCGGGTGATCGAGCCGACCGCCTCTGTCACCGAACTGCGCGAGGCCGAGGTGGCGCTGCAATCGCTGCAGAAGCAGCTGACAAGCGCGCTGCGCCAGAAGGAGCGGCTGGCGCAACTGGGCGGCGCGGTGGCCAAGATCAGCCACGATCTGCGCAACATCCTGACCACGGCGCAGCTGTTCGCCGACCGGATGGAAGACAGCAAGGACCCGGCCGTCGCCCGCGCCGCGCCCAAGCTGGTGGGTTCGATCAGCCGGGCGGTGAACCTGTGCGAAAGCTCGCTGGCCTTCGGCAAGGCCGAAGAGCCGCCACCGGCGCTGAGCCATGTCGCGCTGCGCCCGCTGGTCGAGGACGTGATCGAGGGCGAGCGGCTGGCGGCGGGCGGCGAGGCGTCGCGCATCACCTTTCTGGCCGACGTGCCGCCCGGTCTGACGATGCGGGCCGATGGCGAGCAGCTGCACCGCGTGCTGTCGAACCTTGTGCGCAACGCGCGGCAGGCGATCGAGGCGACCGGCGAGATGGGCACCATCGAACTGGGCGCCGGAGATTCAGAGGGCGCCTGGTGGATCCGCGTCGGCGACACCGGCCCCGGCCTGCCCGCCAAGGCGCGCGACAACCTGTTCACGCCGTTTCAGGGCAATGCCCGCAAGGGCGGTTTTGGCCTCGGCCTTGCCATCGCCGCCGAACTGGCGCGCGGCCACGGCGGACGGCTCGACCTGGTGCGCACGGGCGAGGATGGCACCGAATTCATGATCCGTCTGCCCAAGTCGGTGACCGCGCCCGAGGGCTGACCGCGCCGGAATTTCGCACTTGCATTCCCCGCCCCGTCCGCCTAAATCCCGCTCCACTGCACCCGTAGCTCAGCTGGATAGAGCATCAGACTACGAATCTGAGGGTCGGGCGTTCGAATCGCTCCGGGTGCACCATTAATCTTTTTATATCAATGACTTGCGGCGCCTGTTTCGGCCTTGCGGCGGAGCGCCAAAGCGCCGTGGAAGCACTGTGGAAGCAGCGCGTCGGGATTGGCTACTGTGGCAAATTGGCATTCGTGGTTTTGGCATTGGCTGCGAATCGCGCGCTGGCAGTGTCGGACGGCACGCTTACTCCGCCCTGCGAAGTTCGTCGCATCCGGCCGTAGCCGCCAGTCGAGGTCATCGCTCTCGACACTGCAGCATTGCCGGAAGCGGACATTCGCAAAGCCCGATCTTGGTGTTGACCTTGGCCGTAACGCTCGGTGAGCGGGAAGGGGAAGTCCTAGCTCAGATGCGCGTGAGCTTTGACCGGTGAGAGTAAAAGCTGCAGCCGCCACCGCCCTTCCATCCGACCAAAGGGCTGATGCCACCTGCTTCGCCATTGTGAACGGCTTGCAGTCTCTTCACGCAGTGGGTGACGATGTGAGGCCCCTGCTCGACTCCGAGGAAGTCGCGTCCCATCTTTATGGCAACCGCCGCCGTAGTGCCGGAGCCCAAATACGCGTCGAGGATCAGGTCGCCCGGGTTACTTGCGATGTGGAGGATGCGATGCACCAGCCCTTCAGGCTTTGGGGTGTCGAAGACGGCCTCTTTCGTAAGCAGCGCCATTAGATGCTTTTTTGCGGAGTCGGTGGTGCCCACCTCGTCGGCCATCCAGAGTGTCGAAGGGGCGACCCCCATCTTCGCCTCGCTCAGGTACTTCTTAAGACGTGGCACGGCGTTCCCGTCGCGGCCGAAGTAAACGCGACCGGCGTGTATCTCAGCTTCCATCTTAGGCTGGTTGTAGACCCAGCAGCGACCCTTCGGCGGGCGGTGCGGCAGGCCGTTCGGCGCGACCAGCGTGTAGAATTGCGACTTCGTGGCGTGGCCATCTTGGACGTTAGCAGATACCGACTGCCACGCCCCCCTCGGGTCGCTGTCAGGGTTCTTGTAGCGGTTGAGTATCTCTGGCGGTGCTGCCAGCAGGTTTCTCGAACGCTTGAACGCCTCCGCACTCTTTGCGAAGCACAATATGTACTCGTGGTTCGTGGAGAACGGTCTACGGTTCTCTCTGGTCTTGCGGTGGTTCCAGACCACCGATGAAATGAAGTTCTCTGGCCCGAACACATCGTCGCCGATCTGCCGGAGGCTATGCAGCTCGCTGTCGTCGATCGAGACCCAGAGGGACCCATCAACCCTTAGCGTCTCCCTGAGCGCCTTCAGTCGGTGCGTCATGCGGTCCAGCCAGACGCGTCGGCCGAGCCGGTCCTCGTAGTGCCTGTACACTTCGGCGTTGTTGTATGGCGGGTCTATGTAAACGCACTTCACGCGTCCCCTAATCACGTCGCCGAGAGAGTCGAGGACCGCGAGATTCTCGCCGTGTATGACGGCGTTGCCAGTCTGGGCTTCTCCGACGCACAGCTTTGCCTCGCGGGTGAAGTCGTTGTTCCCGTCCAGCAAGCGCGGTAGGAGTACTGCCGCTGCGGAGGTTCCTAGCTCGGTTGTCATAGCCCTCACAGTGTCTCGTCGTCGTGCTTACCATCAACCGGTTCGAGTCTAAGGCCAAAAGGGTAGCAAAGTCATGCCGAAAAATGGCGCGGTGAAAGCTAACACTGCAGGGACTAAATGGTTGGGCGAAGCTAGCCCCAGCTTCGTCTTCCGACCAATCCACTATCTCGGAAGCAAGCTTCGGGTCCTGACAGCGATAGAGCAAGCCGTGGATCGCCTCGACCCATCGGGCGGACCCGTTTGCGACCTTTTCTCCGGATCCGCTACCGTGTCGCGGTTCTTTTCCCAGCGTCGTCAAGTGATGGCGGTGGACATCCAGGAATATGCGCGGGTTCTGGCTGAGGCCGTCCTGAACGGGGCCCCGGCCTCGTCTGTGACGTCTGCCGAGAAGGCGCTCGGCGACGATAGGCGCGGAATCGCACTCCGCTGGGCAGTCGATCCGCTAATCAAGCTGGAGATCGAGGCGGCGCTCGGCGCGACACGCGGCGACATCGAACTGCTATGCGAGCTCCTTCAGATGGGCAATCTCGCGAGCCAAAGGGGCGATGAACTGCATGCAGGTTCACCGCTCGGAGTCGCGGTACGTGAGACGCTGGCCCGGATAAAGGGACTTGAGCTACCCGGTTCCGAGACGGTGTGCGTCCGACACTTCGGCGGGCAATACTTCAGCTTTGCGCAGGCTGCCGAACTTGACGAAATCGCTTACCTGGCACGCTCCAGAGGGAGCTCGGTTCTACTCGCCGCCACCCTGAGTACCGCGAGCCATCTGGTAAACTCGATTGGCAAGCAGTTCGCCCAACCGATACGGCCAAAAGACAAGTCAGGCGTGCCGAAACTTCACGTCATAAAGAAAATCCTCTTTGAGCGCGGGCTTTCGGCCCGATCGGTTTTCATTAGCTACCTGCGGCAGTACGAGGGCCTTGCGGTCATCAGGCGCGATCACGTCGCCGTCAGAGCGGATTTCCGGGAGGCGTTGGCCAAGCCCGCACTCAAGCCGTCGGTAGTCTACGCGGACCCGCCATATACGCGCGATCATTACAGCCGATTCTATCACAGCCTCGAGACCATAACTCTGGGGGACGATCCCCACATCACAATGAGTAACCTTGGCGGCGGCGATATCCAGAGCCGCGGCGGCTACAGAGCGGGGCGACACCAGTCACCCTTTTGCATCAAGTCGGAGGCCCCGGCGGCGTTCGCGGCACTTTTCGCTGGCGTGGCCGCGCTCCGGGTGCCGCTCGTCCTCTCTTACTCCGGATACGACCCAAGCATGGAGGCTCGGCCACGGGTCATGGCGCTGGACGCGGTCGTCAGCCTCGCGCAGCAGTGCTTCAAGGAAGTTCGGGTGGAGCAGTTGGCGAACCTGGAGCATATGAAGCTCAACAAAACGCCGTTGAACAAGGCCGCAAAGGGCACAACTGAGGTGCTGCTGCTCTGCCGCTAGTGCAGAAGGAGGGGATTGTCGGCCCATGCAGCTCGAACGTCACTCTGCGTCACGACAACTCTGCGCTTCGAGTTACCGGCGACGAAATAGTTGTCGTTCAAGAACTTCTGCACGCTCCCGTGACCGGCCTCGCCGGGCTTCAGAAGCACGTACCTGTACTCGGACTTGCCAATGCGCTCGAACACCAAGATAAAGTGATCGTGGGCTGGGTGCTGCAAGCCGCTGAGCGCCTCGACCTCGAAGCGGTAGTTGCTGCTCTTCACCGCCACCGCGTGCCGGTGCTCCGGCGGCGCAAGCGATCCGTCCGGCCTAGCCTGATAAAACGTGACCTCACGTGGCTTTCCGATCGTGACACCGAAGAAGCCCTGGTAGGTGTCAATTCCGAAGTCAGCCTGTCCCGGCCGGTTCTTCGGCACCTCAGCGATCAAGAATGGGTTCAGCGAGAATGCCTCGGCTGTTCCCTCCTCCAGTGCAGCGAGCGCTTCGGCATCAGTCTCTTTCACCGCCTTTTGAATCTTCGCCCTCGTCTTCGCGTTGAGCGCCGCCTGCGCGGTGACTCTCGGGTCTTCTGGCGGAAGGAGGTTGTCGTTATGGTCGGCTACCCACTTGGCCCACTGAGCCTCAAGCACGGCCGCGTCGGCGGTCGAGACGTCCGCCTTCCAGAACGCCTCCCAGTTGTTGCGAAGGCCGCCGAGAGTCAAATTTCCTGAACCCGTCAGGCACTGCCCACCTGCATGCCTTTTGAAGAACATTGTCTTCGGGTGAAACAGGACGCCGCCCTTGGGATTGTAGAACAGCGATACCGAGGCGTTCGGAAGCGCGGCCTTTGCGGTCTTGAGCGCGGTGACCGCGGCCGTGTCGGTAATCGCGTCGAGTCCGACCACGAGCTGAAACTCTCCAGTACCGAGGAGCTGGCGAACTGACGGTTCAGCGAAGGCAGTGTCGATGCCAGTAGAGGTTGCGAACGCGAATGCCGCGAAGCCGCCCGTGGCTCCCGTCGCAGCGGCGACGAGTGCGTCATGGAGCGTATATCCTTCTCCTGGGACCTGAAAGGTAAGGGTCATTCGGCAACCCCGATGCCAGCGCCCCTCCAGATCGACCCCTCGGGTCGGCACGCGCCTATCATGCGACCGTCCATTTCTTACCTCAGCCCCAACTCATACTCGCACAGAAGCTAGTGGCGCGGACCGATCTGAGCAAGGATATAGCGTGTGCGGCGGTGCGGAGTTTATCGCCAATGCGCCGACCTATCTCGATTCTTAGCACGTGGGTCAGTTTAAGTTGTACTCCCTGCCGCGGCAGATGGGCTCACTCCAACTTCTTTGCGCGGCGCCCCGCACAAACGGCCACTATTGACAACTCTCTGCGACTGCCACGCCACACTGTCGTCAGGCAGCTCTTCGCCCCGTAGCCATCGTAAGCCATGCTTCGGCGCGCCCGGTACTTCACCGAAACCGATACCGCGCTGCAGCCTTCGCCAGACGCTCGTCAACGGGCACCGGATGCTCGCGCGATCTGTCCTTGAGGGTCTGGACGTGTCGCGCAAGGAAGGCTTCCACCTCGTCCCCCGCCACCCCCTCAGCAGCCGCGCGCGATACCAAGAGGCCAAGGGCCATCCCGTCCAGCATTCGCATGTGTTCCGCCCTGTTCGCGGTCTTTACGTCCTCGGGCACGACGCCCGACCGCATGTCGCGCATATCCCGGCTTACAACCTCAGTGACCGCGCGCCAAAGCTCATGCGTCGGCCACCGCGCGCGGTTGCTGTCGGCGCTGACAATGCAGTAGCGGAGCTTCTGGCAGAACTCCGCAAAGGCATCGCCGATCAAGGCGTCCAGGTCAGCCCAACTGCGCATTTCCCACCGGTTGCGGAGTTGCTTGGACCCCAGCCGCAACTCGAAGCGCCAGACTTGGCTTTGGTTGCGGTCGTCAAAGGCGAGGTCCGGCAGACCAGCCTCGGTGCGGGAATGGTTCCAGATCACCTGCCACCCCGTCTTGCCGGTCGCGAGGACTTCGGCGCGCTTGTCGTAGATCGCCAGTTGCCGCGCATTGACCGCGCCTACGCGAAGACCAGTGACGCGCGCGCCGGTGCTGCGGGTGACGGTTTCATCGGCACCGGTGTATTCGGCGATGCCGGTGCCAGGTGGCACGACAAGGGCCTCGCGGTCCGGCTCGAACCACGGCGCCAGAATGTCGATGGCAAAATCGACGCGCGAGACGCGGAGCTGCGTTTCCACGTAGGGGATGGCAAGCGCGGCCATGCACTCCCGGAAATGTGCCTCCGCCCCTTTGAGGCCGCCTGTGGCGAGCAGGAAGGCCCGGAAGTCCACGGTGACACCGGGGTTGTTGGCGGGGCGGTTCTCCGGGTCCAGAAAGTACCATTCCGCGCCATACTCGCCGGTATGGACCGAGAAGGCCATGCCGCCGCTGCGCCGGACTGCAAAGGCGATCCCGCCGCGTTCAATCACCGTGTCCGCGTTGGTGCGCACGGCGTCGGCCTTCGCCGCTGCCAGCACGGCCCGCAACTCGGACGGAATGTCGGTGGTGACGGTGAACTTCAGCCCATCAAACCCACTGTGGAGGATTTCCACGTTCATCTGCGCTCTCCTACGCTTTGGTATTCGTGGAGGGGGGTGTTACAAGACCCCCCTTTGTCGCCCTTAGGGCCGATGCTCTCAGTGGCGATTTGAGGAAGAGGCGGGCGCTTGCGCGCCCTCGAATGTGCCTCCGGCGGGGCAGCATTTGTTTTGGGGCCGGGCGGGACGCCCGGCCGCGCTTATTCGCTGCCCGTGGCGGTCTTGCGGGCAACCCAGGTTTCCGCCCGTTCCGCGCATTTTGCGACGTTGAGCAGATCGTTGTGGCCGAAGGTGCTGGCCGATTTCCAGTTGCCGTCTCCGGCCTTGTAGGACCGGGCAATGTCGACGGAATAGAAGCCTTCATTCTCCCAGATCGTCGCGGTGATGAGGCCGATCTTGAACTTGTGTGCGGGTAGGTTGGACATGGGGTTCCTTTCGGTGTCCGGCGGGCAGACAAGGTTGGGGCGCGGAGTGGTGACACCCCACGCCCCGAGAGCCTTCCGGCCCCAAAATCCCGCGCGGTGCTGCCAACCCCAACGCGGGCAAAACTGATCAGGCGGCGTCTTGGCTGGTGCTCGCGCGCATCCGGCTTTCCGCCCAGGTCCGCAGGTCGCGGCGGCGATAGCGCACCGAGCGGCCGGGCTTGTAGAAGTGCGGCCCGAAGCCGGTCACGCGCCACTTCTGCAAGGTGCGGATGCTTTGGCAGAGGTAGTCTGCCGCCTCGGTCTCGGTGATGAAACCGTCCCAATAATCGACCGCATCGCGCGCGCTTTGCGGTCCTGTTTCCCTGCTCGACATCCTTGGCCCCTTTCTGCCTTTGGTTGCTACAGAGACAGACTTGCGCGGTCGCGGGCCTCCGTCGAGCAAATGCGTTGGAAGATTTAGCGCGGGTTTTCGTCCCTAAATCTTCCAGTGGCCCTCAGCGTCTCCTCTTGATGCAAAGCTTCATCTCGTTCAGCACGCGCGACGCTGGCAGGGCGGGGTCCAGCGGCTTGTAAGCCTCGACGCAAAACCGTGCCGCTTCGGTGATCGGCTCGCCGCGTGAGGTGGCGTCACGGGTGAACGGGCGTTTGAGCACTTCTTCCCAGATCAACTCGATATTCACCATCCACATGCGCAGTGCTTCGCTGCGCCGTTTCCCGACCCTGCCGCCGGAAACCTTGTCGGCGGCGTCCCGCGCGACAATCTGGAGCCCTTCGATGAGCCCCGCGATTTCGCCGAGATCGACAGTGAGGACTCCCGTTTCCGGGTCTTCTGATGGTGCACGCAAGTAGGGATAGGGCGGCGATGCCGCCGTGAGAGCATCTGGAACGCCGCGCGTCATGTGATGTTCGTGCATCCTTGAGAGGGCATGGCGCGCTTCGTCGGACAGGTCGCGATAGCTGGCGATAAATTTCGCGGCATGTTTTGCCAGTGTCGCGAGTTCCTGCCGGACATGGTGGGCCGGGGGTTGCGGTTCATCCCGAGAATGGTAGCGGCGCCAGACCGCAGCGCCGCCTTCCAATCGTCGGAGCAGTTCGTCCCGAACATCGGCGGGGATTTCGAATTGCTCGCAAAGCGCGGCGAAGACTTCGGGCGTGTAGGTTTCCTTCAGATAGTCCGTAAAGATCACTGTGCCATATTCCTCGTCTTGGTATGTCAAGAACGGCAAGGGCCGGGACCGGCTCTGGCGGCTTGGAACTTGCCACGAAGTTCCTTGAAACGATACGCGGCGGTTGCCCCACGCTCGGCTCCGGCGCGGCGAAGGGCCAATGGTTTCTTGTCTTGGGAACCCTTCCCTTGGGAACCGTTACATTACATAGGCCAAGCACCGGACGGTTGGCGCCGCACGGGTCGCTTACGTTACATAACGAGAAATCCAAGGCATGGCAGGCGAAGCTTCGCCATGCCCTCGCGTTGATCGCTCGGACCTGCCGTCGGAGAGGCGACAGCGCTCTGCATGTCGCCGCCTTCGACGCTATGAACCTGTCCAAAAAGACAAGTTCACGTAATGGTTGCGGCAGCATATCGGGATTTTCCGGTAGCGCCCTGAAAGCAATGCAGAATATGAACAGTCTTCGCCAAAGCCACTCATTGCTTCCAGAACTCGCGCCCTGTGAGGAATCAGAGGCCACGGCGCACCTTTCGCGCCGCTTCGGTCTCTTGTCCAAAGAGCCGTTCCGTCAGCGCGCGGAAATGTTGGAGCGCTGGTTCCAGCGAATAGGCGCACCCCTCCGACAACGAGAAACCTCGCTCCCGTTGCCCGAAGCGCTCTTTCTGCTTGCGGCGCTCCTTATGTTGGCGATGCGGCATTGAGCCAACCTTGGCCGGTCGCGCGCAGAAGACTTCTGCACTTTCCCCTTACCGCACGATTGTCAGGTGGGCGCGCCGGACCTCGGGTGTGCCAATGGCGGCACTAAGGCGCGCGGCATTCTCTTCCGCCGCCCGGTTCACCGGATCGTCGGCCAGATGCGCGTAACGCATGGTGGTCTGCAATTGCGTGTGCCCCAAGAGCCGCCCGACCATCTGGATCGGCATACCCGAGGACACCGCATTGGACGCGTAGGTGTGGCGCAGATCGTGAATGCGCACGCCGTCCAACCCGGCCCGCGTCCGGATGCGCCGCCAAGGGTGCTGAAAGTCGGTGGCATGCTGGCCCTCGATCTTGCCTGCGATCACATAAGGGTTGCCGTCCGGGCGGGGCAGGGTGGCCAGCACGTCGCGGGCCGCCTGTGGCAAGGGGATGCGCCGGGCGCCGGTCTTGCTGTCCGGCAGCTCCATCCCGCGCGACGTGATGTATTCCCATTTGAGCGTCTGGATTTCGCCAAGACGGCAGCCGGTCAGGATCAGCAGGCGGAAGGCCGCGATGATGTAGGGCGTCTCTGTGCCGTCCTCAGCCGCCACGCTGAGCACCATCCCCAGCCGCTGCAACTCGGCATGGCTCAGGTAGCGTTCGCGCTTCACCTCGCGATATTTGGGCACGTGGCGGCAGGGGTTCGAGCCATCCGGGCGAAGGCCCCAGACTTCCGCGAGGTTGAACATCTTGGACAGCACTTGCAGCGTGCGGTTCGCCTGATAGGGCGTGGCGCGGTGCCGGTGGTGCAGATGGGCAATGTCGTGCCGTTCCACGTCCACCACCTTGAAGGCGCCGATGGCGGGCTTGATGAAGAGGTTCAGCGCGCGGCGATACTCCGCTTGCGTGCTCGGCTTGCAGCGTTCCATGACATGGGTGGAAAAGAAGCGATCACAGAGCGCCGCAATCGTCGGGGCGCGGCGGTGCTGCGAAATCTCTTCCGCCGGGTTCTCGCCCTTGGCCACCAGCCCCATGACTTCGCGTGCCTTGAGCCGGGCTTGCTCGGCCGTGATATTGCCATGCCGCCCGAGCGAGACCCGCCGCGTGCGCCCGCCCTTGCGATACTGCGCCTGATAGGTCTTGGCCCCGGATCGCATCACGCGGATGCCAAAGCCGACAATCTCGCTGTCCCAGACAAAGTAATCCGCAGCACCCGGTTGCAGCGCGTCGATGGTCCGTTTGGTGAGTTTTGGCACGGTCTTGTCCTTCCCTGTCGGCGCTTCCGTGGAAGCACTGTGGAAGCACGCGGACGGCAACCACGCGGAAAGAGGTAGAGGCCGAGCGCAAAGACCGTCAAGGAAAACCATTCAGAGTCAATAAGATGGGGTAAAGTGGCGTAGATGGGGTGAGGTGAGCGGAAAGGCCAAAATGCGACTACGAATCTGAGGGTCGGGCGTTCGAATCGCTCCGGGTGCACCATTTCCCTTCTGACGATGTTTGTCGGCGGTGTTGCTGCGCTCAGCTGGCGACTGCCCAACAGCTGCCGAACGCGGGTCAATCCTCTGCACTGTCTCGGGCGCCCGGCGGCATCCAGGCGCGGTTTACGCCGTCGCGGGTGGCGCTGCGGGCGCCTGCCATCATCGCTTCCTCTTCGCGCCGCGCCTCGCGGGCGGCGGCGATGTAGGCCGGGTTGCTGCTGGACGGGATCGCAGGATTCCACACGCCCGCCAGTTTGCGCAGTGTCTGCCGGTCGCCCTTCACGAAGGTCTGGGCGATCTTTTCGGCCTCGTAAGGGTGATGCCCCAGCGCCTCCAGCGCGCTGCGCCCGGCGCGGACAGAACTGTCGAAGACCTCGCGGATGATGTCGTTGCAGCCCGCCTGAAACAGTTCGTAGACGTGGTGGCGGTCGTGGGCGCGGGCGACGATGTGCAGATCAGGGCGCATCTGTCGAACGTGGCGCGCGATGGCCAGAACGCGCTCGGGGTCGTCGATGGCCAGCACAAGCATCCGCGCCGTGCGCAGGCCCGCGGCGTCGAGCAGGTCGGGCCGGGTGGCATCGCCGAAGAAAGCCTTGATGCCGAAGGTCGCCATGCTGTCCACCATCTCGGCGCTGAGGTCGAGCACCACGGTTTCATAGCCGTTCGAGCGCAGCATCCGGTTGATGATCTGCCCGAACCGGCCGATGCCCGCGATGATCACCGGGGCCGGGGCGTCGATCGTGTCGGCCGGGCGCGTCCGGCCACGGGTCAACCGTGGCAGCACGACACGGTCGAACAGGATGAACAGCAGCGGCGTGAGCAGCATCGACAAGGCCACGACAAGCAGCAGCATGGGCGCCATCGCCGCCGGGATCACGGCGTTCTGCACGGTGAAGGACAAAAGCACGAACGCGAACTCTCCCGCCTGCGCAAGGCCGAGGGCGAAGAGCCACAGATCGGGCCCGCGCAGCCGGAAGAGGCGCCCGACGATGGCCAGCACCAGGGCTTTCGCCACGATCAGGGCCAGCGTAAGCCCGAGGATCAGCGGCAGATGGGCCAGCAGCAGGCCGAAATTCATGCCCGCGCCGACCGTGATGAAGAACAGGCCCAGCAGCAGGCCCTTGAACGGTTCGACATCGCTTTCCAGCTCGTGCCGGTATTCGCTGTTGGCCAGCACCACGCCGGCCAGAAAGGTGCCAAGCGCCGGCGACAGGCCGACGAGCGTCATCAGCAGCGCGATGCCGACGACCAGCAGCAGCGCCGCCGCCGTGAACACCTCGCGCAATTCCGCCGAGGCGATGAACCGGAACAGCGGCCGCGTCAGGTAGTGCCCGCCGACCACGACCGCCGCCACGGCAAGGATGGTGATCGCCCCGGTTTCCCAGCCCGGCAGCCCGGCGACGAGGCTGGGCGCCGCGTGGGCCGCGTCGCCGCCCGCCTGCCCGCGCAGGGCGGGCAGCGCCAGCAGCGGCAACAGCGCCAGCATCGGGATCACCGAGATATCCTGAAACAGCAGCACCGCAAAGCTTGCGCGGCCGCCGTCGGATTTCAGCAGGCCCTTTTCGCCCAGCGTCTGCAGCACGATCGCGGTGGACGAGGCCGAGGCGACAAGGCCAAGCGCCAGCGCAACGGTCCAGCCGATCCCGGCCAGCATCGCCGCAGCCATCACCACCGCGGCGGTTCCGGCCACCTGCGCCCCGCCAACGCCCAGCAGCCGCTGCCGCATCGCCCAAAGCTGGCGCGGCTCCAGTTCCAGCCCGACGAGAAACAGCATCATCACCACGCCGAATTCGGCAAATTGCTGGATGCTTTGCGTCTCGGCGCCGACAAGGCCGATCAGCGGCCCAAGCACGATGCCCGCGATCAGATAGCCCAGCACCGATCCAAGGCCGAACCGCTTGGCGATCGGCACGGCGATGACGGCGGCGCAGAGATAGACGAAAGCCTGAAACAGCAGTCCGCTCATCGGTCAGCCTCGCTTGATGACGGTGGGCAGGGTTTCGACGGTCAGATGGTCAAGCGTGCGCGCGGCAGCCAGATCAAGCCGGTCGTCGCGCAGCGCCTCCAGCAGGTGGCGGTAGCCTTCGGCATGGGGCATGCAGCGCGTCTCGGTCGCGTCAAGGGCGCCGTAAAGGACGTAAGGTGGCAGGAACGGCATCCGGCAAAGGTTCGCCGTCGTCTCCAGCGGGGCCAGCAGCGACCGCAGCGGCATCCGGTGGCGGCCCTCGGGGCCATAGGCCGTCAGAGGCGCCCCGGCGGTCAGCGCGCAAAGCCAGAGCTTGCCGCTGAGCGCGGTGCCGCCGTGGCCATAGGCAAAGCCGTGTTCCAGCACCAGATCCTGCCACTCTTTCAGGATCGGCGGGGTCGAATACCACATCAGCGGAAACTGGAACACGATGGCATCGTGATCGCGCAGACGCTGTTGTTCGCGGTCGATGTCGATCGTGAAACGCGGGTATTCGGCGTAGAGGTCGACGACCTCCACCCCCGCCACCTGTTGCGCCGTTTCGGCCAGCGTCCGGTTGACGCGCGAATGCTGCTGGGCGGGATGGGCGTAGAGAACAAGGGTCTTCATGCTTTCCCCCAAGACGACCGGATTCGGCCGCAGCTGTCCCGGCCCAGCCTAGCGTGCGATTGCGCTCAGACCAGCCGCCGCACCATGCGGGTGACGCTTGCCATCCCGAAAATCGGGCCGACAAGGCCCATCCGGACGGTGTCACGGGCCACGAAGCCGCGACGTTCGTACAGCGCCCGGGCACGCGGGTTCACGTCGGCCACGTCAAGGCCCACCTCGACGTAGCCGCGCCCGCTTGCCTCGGCGCAAAGCGCGTCGAGCAGCGCGGTGCCGATGCCGCGCCCGCGCATCGTGTCGGCGACGGCGATCCCGTCAACCAGAAACCGCGACGGGTTCAGATCCTGTTGCAGAAGGCGCATCACCCCGGCCCGCCAGAGCGCGCCGGGAATGCCGTAGACCGCCCGCATCTCGGCCCACCGGCCAAGCGGGAAGGCGCCGGTGCTGGTGCGAAAGCCCGCCATGCCCAACAGGTCACCCTTGGGCGAGGTCGCCGTCAGCACCTGATCCTCGCGCATGACGCGGGCGAGGTAGTCAACCGCCTGCGCCTCGGGGCCCATGATCGGGCCGAGCTTGGTGCCGAACGCCTGCCAGTAAAGTCGGGCCACCTCGACGCGATGACCGGGGGCGATTCCGATACGGATGCGCCCCGCACCCGTCATGCGCCGTGCCGCTGCGGGCAGGCGTCAGAAGTCGGTGTAGGCGCCAACATGGCGATCCCCGCCGGATCCGTCGATCGAATTGTTCGGCACCTCGACCCCGCGATCGTAGGTCTTGATGGTGACGCCGGGCAGCTTGGCCACCTGCCGCATGAACTGACGCGGGAAGATTGCCGGGTGCAGCGACTCAAGACCCGGCAGGGATGCCAGCAGCGACGACGTCGCATCGGCGCAGAAGGCCTGCGACACCCAGCCGTGGCCCTCGGCCTTGCGCAGCGCCTCTTCGGCGACGGCGGCCGAGACCGGGATGGTGATCGTTGTGGCGTGGAAGCCCTTGGCCGACTGGAAGGTCAGGTAGCCCGCCAGCACCGGCGGCGAAACGCCATAGATCACATCGCCCCGCTGCGGCGTCGCCGGTTGCCCGTCGATGGTGGCCTGATAGCTGCCGGCCGGATCGAAGATGACGCGCTGCGAGGCATTGATGATCAGCGCGCTATGGGCGCCGACGCCGGTCTCGCTGCGGATCGAGGTCATCAGCGTCAGCGACGGCGGGCCCGCATCGACATAGGCCGCATGATCGACAACGTCGTCAGGCGCAACCGGGCGGCCAGAGCCACAAGCGGACAGGATGGCCAGCAGGCCAAGACAAAACAACACACGCCGCATGGCGATCACCCGTTCGGTTTCGGCCCTAGCCGTCGACAAGCGCCATGAAGATCAGGATGCAGATGGCAATCACCGCACCCCAGCTGACCGTCCGGATGAAGCCGTTGAAGGTCTTCTCGTGGGCCCGGATATCCATCGAGCCCGGCGTGTGATGCGCCATATTCCCTGCTCCTTCAGCAAATGTTTTCCGGGGAATACCTGATTCATGGCGGCCTGTCACCCACCTCTGACGGGTTCCTTGGCCGAGCCGCCGCCCGGCAGTCAGGTCGGCCCGGACCGTTGCCAATACATCGCGCCGTCATCGCCCGGCGTCCGCCGCGCCTGCTCGGTGCGCAGCAGGTGGTTCAGGTGGGCCACCGCCTCGACCAGGGCAAGGCCATATTCCGCCTCGCCGATCTCGCGCTTGAAAAGCGGCGGAAAGCACTGGGCGGCGGTACGCGGTTCGGTCAGATGATCCAGCAGCCGGGCCAGCGCGCCGTGATGGTTGTCGATCATCTGCGTCAGCCGCAGCGGCAGGCCGGTAAACGGCAGCTTGTGGCCGGGCAGCACCATCTGATCCGGGCGGGAGTGGGGCTGGAAGCTCTCGCAGCTGGCCAACCATTCGCCGACCGGATCGGCGCCCGGTTCGGTCGCATAAACGCCAAGATTGGGCGAGATCGAGGGCAACAGCTGGTCGCCGCCAAGGATCAGGGCCGCATCCTCGCACCACAGGGTTGCATGTTCCGGCGCGTGGCCATTGCCGATCCGCACCTGCCAGTTTCGCCCGCCAAGGCGCAGCCGGTCGCCCTCGGCAATCCGGGTGTAGCCCAGCGGCAGGGCGGTCACGATGTCGGCGAAGTTGAACGGGCGTTCGGTTGCGCGCTTGGCATAGATCTCGGCATCCATCCCCGCCGCGCGCCAGAACGCCAGCGATTCAGGTTTGGGCACTTCCTCCACGTCCAGCACCAGCATCCGCGCCAGCAGCCAGGCGGTGCGGGTGGTCAGCAGTTCCGCCCCCATCGTCTGAAACCAGCCGGCCAGCCCGATGTGGTCGGGGTGATGGTGCGTCACCAGGACGCGGGTCACCGGCTTGCCCCGCAGCGGCCCGGCCAGCAGCGCGCCCCAGATCGCGCGGGCGCGGCGGCTGTCGAAGCCGGTATCGACCACGGTCCAGCCATCGCCCTCGTCCAGCGCATAGACGTTGACGTGATCCAGCTTCATCGGCAACGGCAGCCGCATCCACAGGATGCCGGGCGCCACCTCGATGGCCTCGCCTTCGCCCGGCGGCGTCTCGAACGGATAGCGCAGGGCGGGGGCGTCCATCAGGCGCAAAGATCGTCTAGGGTGATGGCGTAAAGCCCCGCCGCGCCCTCGCGCAGATGCGCCAGCAGACCGGCATATTCCGGCATCAGCCGCTTGATGAACAGCGTGGCCAGCCGGGTGCGCGGCCCTTCGCCGCCCTCGGCCTTTGCGGCGCGCAGATGGTAGTGCCCGCCCAGCACCAGCGCGACGGCGCGCAGATAGGGCACCGCGCCCGCGAACCGGTCCTGCATCCCGGCCTGCACCAGCGCCTCGGTCGCCTCGCGCAGCGTCTCGGCCGCCGACCAGACCGCATTCGCCATCTCGGGCAGCAGGGCGCGCGCGGCCTCGGCGTCGTCCTGCACCTCTTGCAGCAGGCGGCAGGCGGCTTCGCCGCCGTCCATCATCTTGCGCCCGACCAGATCCATCGCCTGAATGCCGTTGGTGCCCTCGTAGATCGAGGTCACGCGCACGTCGCGCAGGTATTGCGCGGCCCCGGTTTCCTCGATGAAGCCCATGCCGCCATGCACCTGCATCCCGGTGCTGGCGACACTGATCCCGGTATCGGTGCCAAAGGCCTTGGCGATCGGGGTCAGCAGCGCGGCGCGGGCGTTCCATTCGGCCTCGCCGGTGGCGCGGCCCATGTCGATGGCGACGGCGCAGGCCAGCGAGATGGCGCGGGCGGCGAAGATCTCGGCCCGCATCGTGGCCAGCATCCGCCGCACGTCGGCATGATCGGCGATGGCGCCCGCGCCTTCCACCGGGGTGCGGCCCTGCTTGCGGTCCATCGCATAGGCCAGCGCGTGCTGATACGCGCCCTCGGCCACGCCGATGCCCTGCACCCCCACGGCAAGCCGGGCGTTGTTCATCATGGTGAACATCGCCCGCATCCCGTCGTGCTTTTCGCCCACCAGCCAGCCGGTTGCGCCATCATACTGCATCACCGCGGTGGGCGAGCCGTGCAGGCCCAGCTTGTGCTCAAGGCTGACCACCCCCAGCGAATTGCGCTTGCCGGGGTTTCCGTCGGCGTCGGGGATGAACTTCGGCACCATGAACAGGCTGATCCCCTTGGTGCCCGGCCCACCATCGGGCAGCCGCGCCAGCACCAGATGGCAGACGTTGGCGGTAAAGTCGTTGTCGGCCCAACTGATGAAGATCTTCTGCCCGGTGATCGCATAGCTGCCATCGCCGTTCGGTTCGGCCCGGCTGCGCAGCGCACCCACGTCGCTGCCCGCCTGCGGTTCTGTCAGGTTCATGGTGCCGGTCCACTCGCCCGAAATCAGCCGGGGCAGGTAGGTGGCCTTGATCTCTTCGCTGGCGTGATGTTCCAGCGCGTCGATCTGGCCCTGCGTCAGCAGCGGGTTCAGTTGCAGCGCAAGACAGGCGCCCGACATCATGTCGTTCACCGCCGAGGTCAGCGTGATCGGCAGGCCCATGCCGCCAAACTCCGGATCGGCCGAAATGGCGACCCAGCCACCGTCGCGGATGGCGGCGTAGCCTTCCGCAAAGCCGGGCGTGGTGCGCACGACACCATTTTCCAGCCGTGCGGGGGTCTTGTCGCCGACCCGCTGCAACGGCGCCATCACGGTGTCGCAAAGCTTGCCGGCCTCGGTCAGGATCGCTTCCGTCACCTCGCCCGCCTCGGCGAAACGGTCAGTGGCGGTGACTTCGGCGAAGGCCACGACGTGATCGAACAAGAACCGGAATTCACCGACCGGGGCGCGATAAGGCATCGGGGCCTCCCTCTGGCGCGGCTTGGAATCAACGGCCGACGCGCGTATGTGACTGTCTTCCGGCGCCACGCTAACGCATGGCCGCCCGTCATCAAGTCCAACGCCACGTCACAAGATGCAAGCCCCGATCACCGAAACGCTTCCTGCCACGCCGGACGGTCTCACGCGCGCGGCGGCGTTGCTGGCCGTCGGCGGCCTTGTCGCCTTCCCGACCGAGACGGTCTATGGCCTCGGCGCCGATGCGCGCAGCGATCGCGCGGTGGCGGGCATCTTCGCGGCCAAGGGGCGGCCGCGCTTCAACCCGCTGATCGTGCACCTGCCCGACCTTGCCGCCGCAAGCCGGTTTGCCGTGGTCACGGACGAGGCTGCGCGGCTGGCCGATGCATTCTGGCCCGGCCCGCTGACGCTGGTGCTGCCGCTGCGCCCCGAGGCAGGGCTGTCGCCGCTGGTCACGGCGGGGCTGACGACCGTGGCGATCCGGGTGCCGGCGCATCCGGTGGCGCAGGCGCTGCTGCATGCGTTCGGCGGGCCGCTGGCCGCGCCCTCGGCCAACCCCTCGGGCCGGGTCAGCCCGACGCGGGCGGCGCATGTGCTTGACGGGCTGGCGGGGCTGATCGCGGCGGTGGTCGATGGCGGCGCCTGCGGGGTCGGGGTCGAATCGACCATCGTCGGGATGGACGGCGCCGCCACGTTGCTGCGCCCCGGCGGGCTGCCCGCGGAAGCGATCGAGGCTTGCCTTGGCGGCCCCCTTGCCGTGCCGCAGGGCGGGGTGATCAGCGCGCCCGGCCAGCTTGCCTCGCACTACGCCCCCGGCGCGCCGGTGCGGCTGAACGTGACCGCCCCCGCCGCCGGTGACCTCTGGATCGGCTTCGGGCCCACCAGCGCCGATGCGCCGCTGACCCTTTCTGCCACTGGCGATCTGATGGAGGCTGCGGCGGCCCTGTTCCAGACCTTGCGCACGGCCGATGCGCTGGCTGCGGGGCGCACGATCGCCTTTGCGCCGATCCCCGATCACGGTCTTGGCCGCGCGATCAACGACCGGCTGCGCCGGGCCGCCGCGCCGCGCCCCTGAGGCCGCGCCGCCCGCTCAGGCCCGCCCGGCCGTTGCCGACAGCGTCAGTGCGTCAACCCCGAGCGTTTTCAGTGCCCGTTCCCATTTCGATGCGCTTTCGGGCGAAAACACGATGGCCGGTGTCGCATCGCAGCTGAGCCAGCCGTTGCGCAGGATCTCCTGCTCGATCTGGCCCGGCCCCCAGCCGGCATATCCCAGCGCCAGCAAGGCTTTACCGGGGCCCTCGCCGTGGGCGAGGTCTTCCAGAATCTCCAGCGTCGCGGTCATGCCGAACGCCTCGTTGACGTGCAGCGTGCCCCCTTCGGCGGCGTAATCGGCCGAATGCAGCACGAAGCCGCGCCCACCTTCGACCGGGCCGCCGAAATGTACCTGCACCTCGGCGCAGTCGTCGCCGGGTTCGATGTCAAGCTGTTCCAGCAAGCCGCGGAACCCCGGCTGCGGCATCGGTTTGTTGACGATCAGCCCCATCGCACCTTCGGCGGAATGGGCGCAGACCAGAATCAATGACTTGTCGAATCGCGGATCGCCCATGCCGGGCATCGCGATCAGGAATTTGCCGGTCAGGTTCATGGAATCGATCTGGGCGCTCATGGTGGAAAGGATGGGGGCGGGGGGCTTTGTGCGCAAGGGTCACGGCGAGGTGACACGGCGGTGTTTCGCCACATCGTGACTTCCCATCCCGGCGTTGCCGCCTATTGTCGCGCCATGACAAATCGCAGCCTCTTTCACCTCGCCGCCATCACGATCCTGACGCTGGGGCCCGCCCTGCCCGCCGGGGCCGGGCCGATCCAGCCCGAGGATGTGGTGCAGGCCGAGGTGCTGACCGGCTGGCAGACGCCGCAGGGCACGCATATGGCGGCGCTGCATCTGCATCTGGCGGACCATTGGAAAACCTACTGGCGCGCGCCGGGCGATGCCGGGATTCCGCCCAGTTTCGATTGGTCGGGGTCGTCCAACGTGGCCTCTGTCACCTTCCACTGGCCCCGGCCGACGGTGTTCGACGTGAACGGTATGGAAAGCGTCGGCTATACGCATGACCTTGTTTTGCCGATGGAATTCACGCCGAAAGATGCCTCGCAGCCGATGCAGGTGGCGGGCACGGTGGCAATCGGCGTGTGCAATGACATCTGCATGCCGGTGGAACTGCACCTGAGCGCGGCGCTGGCCGCGCCGGGGGCGCCCGATCCGGCGATCCGGGCCGCGCTGGCGGCGGCACCGGTCAGCGCCAAGGCGGCCGGGGTGACGCGCTTCAACTGCGAGGTGAGCCCGATCAAGGACGGGCTGCACGTGACCGCGCATATCGGGCTGGCGCCCGACGGGGCGGCGGAAACCGCGCTGTTCGAGACCGCCGACCCGACGATCTGGATCGGTGCCACCAGCACCGCGCGGCAGGGGGATGAGGTGGTCGCGGGGGCCGATCTGGTGCCCTCGACCTCGGCGCCCTTCGCGCTGGACCGGTCGCAGATGACGATCACCATCCTCGGGCAAAGCCGGGCGGTGGAATTGTCGGGCTGCCCGGCCGGGTAGAGAGTTCCGCGCAGATCGCTGAAAAGACAGGGAAATCGGCATACCGATTTCACACCGTTTCCGCACCGATTTCACACCGCATCCCGGCGGTGTTTCGCCCCGCTACTTTCGCCGCAGATGTTCGTCCAGCCGCGGCATGATCTCGACGAAGTTGCAGGGGCTGTGGCGGTAGTCGAGCTGCCAGCGCAGGATCTCGTCCCACGCATCGCGGCAGGCGCCGGGGCTGCCGGGCAGGGCGAAAAGGTAGGTGCCCTGCGCCACGCCACCGGTGGCGCGCGACTGCACCGCCGAGGTGCCGATCTTCTGCATTGAGACCATCGTGAACACGGTTCCGAACGCCTCGATTTCCTTTTCATAAACGTCGCGGTGCGCCTCGACCGTCACGTCGCGCCCGGTCAGGCCGGTGCCGCCGGTGGTCAGGATCACGTCGACGCCGGGATCGGCGCACCAGGCGCGAAGCTGCGCCGCGATGGTGGCGCGGTCGTCCTGCACGATGCCCCGCGCGGCGAGCACATGGCCCGCGCCGGTCAGCCGGTCCACCAGCGTGTCGCCCGATCGGTCGTCGGCGGCGCTGCGGGTGTCGGAGACGGTGAGGACGGCGATGTTCAGGGGGATGAATTCTTTGGTCTCGTCAATACGGCTCATGGCAGGGTCCGGAGTTTCGCTTGCAGGTCCAGAAGGTCGGCCCAGGCCTCGCGCTTGGCGGAAGGGGTGCGCAGCAGGTAGGCCGGGTGGGTCATCGGCAGCACCGGCAGGCCAAGTGCGGTCTGCCACTGGCCGCGCAGCCGCAGGATACCGCGGCGGCCGAGGATGGCGGCGCAGGGCGTGTTGCCCATCAGGATCAGCACCTGCGGCGCGACCAGTGCGATGTGACGTTCGACAAAGGGCAGCATCATCGCGATTTCCTGGGGCGAGGGGTCGCGGTTGGCGGGCGGGCGCCAGGGCATGACATTGGTGATGTAGACCGCATGGGCCGGGTCGGGCGAGGTGCGGTCAAGCCCGATGGCGGCCAGCATCCGGTCGAGCAATTGACCGGCGCGGCCGACGAAGGGGCGGCCCTCCAGGTCTTCCTCGCGCCCCGGCGCCTCGCCGAGGATCAGCACGCGGGCGGCCGGGTTGCCATCGGCAAAGACGGTGTTGCGGGCGCCTTTCTTCAGCTCGCAAAGCTCGAAACCGGCGATGGCCTCGTGCAATTCCGCCAGCGTGCGGGCGGCTACGGCGGCGGCGCGGGCAACGGCGACAGGGTCCGCGGCGGGCACCGTGGGGGCGGGATTGTTTTGCGAAAAATCGGGCGTGGCGGCGGCGCGGGGCGCGACGGGCTCGACCGCGTCGAAGCGGTTCACCGGCTCCTCGCCGATGGCCTCATCCGCCCCAAGCTCTACCTGCCAGGCGAGGGCGGCGAGTGCCGCGTGAAAGTCGAGCCCCTGTTCCATGCCGCCAAGCTAGGCCCGTGGCCGCAAAACGGCAATGGCCCGGCGCCTCGCCGCTTGCCGCAGCGGCCCGCGCTTCCTATAAGCCGGACAAAGACCGGGAGGCCCCATGACGTTCCGCGCGCGACACCTGCTTGGCATCGAGCATCTGGCCCCCGACGAGATTCGCACCGTTCTCGATCTGGCCGATACCTACGTCGACCTGAACCGCCGCACCATCAAGCGCACCGATGCGCTGGCGGGGATGACGCAGATCAACATGTTCTTCGAAGCCTCGACCCGGACGCAGGCCAGCTTCGAGCTGGCGGGCAAGCGGCTGGGCGCCGACGTGATGAACATGGCGGTGGCGCATTCCAGCGTGAAGAAGGGCGAGACGCTGATCGACACCGCGTTGACCCTGAACGCGATGCACCCCGATCTGCTGGTGGTGCGGCATCCCTCGTCCGGTGCGGTGAACCTGCTGGCGTCGAAGGTGAATTGCGCCGTGCTGAACGCGGGCGACGGCAAGCACGAACATCCGACGCAGGCCCTGCTGGACGCGCTGACGATCCGCCGCGCCAAGGGGCGGTTGCAGCGGCTGGTGGTGGCGATCTGCGGCGACATCGCGCACAGCCGCGTGGCGCGGTCGAACCTGCTGCTGCTGGGCAAGATGGAAAACCGGATCCGGCTGATCGGGCCGCCGACGCTGATGCCGGCGGGGGTGAACGAATTCGGCTGCGAGGTCTACGATGACATGCGCGCCGGGCTGGAAGGCGCCGACGTGGTGATGATGCTGCGACTGCAGAAGGAACGGATGGACGGCGGCTTCATCCCCTCGGAACGGGAGTATTACCACCGCTACGGGCTCGACGCCGAAAAGCTGGCCTTCGCCAAGCCCGATGCCATCGTGATGCACCCCGGCCCGATGAACCGCGGAGTGGAGATCGACGGCGAACTGGCCGACGACATCAACCGCAGCGTCATTCAGGAACAGGTGGAGATGGGGGTGGCCGTGCGGATGGCCGCGATGGACCTGCTGGCGCGGAACCTGAAGGCGGAACGCGGGCGGATGGCAGCGGGAGTGGTGGTGTGAGCGGGGAGACGACTGGTCCCGGCGATCCGGGGGAGGTGGCCATGTGGCAGGAGCATCTTCAGGAGGGGGAGCGGCTACTCTGGGCGGACCAGCAGAGCGTGGGCGGCTCCTTCCACCGGTCGGCCACGGGAATCGGCCTGTTCGGAGCCTGCGCGGCGGTATTCGGATGGGTCATCGTCCGCGCGACAAGCGAGCAGGCATACTGCGGCCCGGGCAATAATCATTACTGCGCTGAGATTTACGCAATGCGATGGCCGGGGCTTGTGGCTTGCATGGTGTTCGTTGCGATCGCGGTTTTGATGTTCTTCCTGCGGCTGACTGGCTTGATGGTGATGCATTTTGCGCTGACCGACCGACGCGCTATGAAGCTCCTGACTCGCTGGCGCGGAAAGTACCTTGCGGTCGACAGGCAGGGGTTCGCATTGGAATATTCTTGGCTTGGCGGGTTGCGGTTCGGCGACAGACGTAGCCCTGTATTCACGATGGACGGGCTGACTCGTGCGCAGGCGGAGCGGGCGATGCGATGCGTCTACGACAGTCAGGACGCAAGGAACACCAACCGATGACGGTGCTGCTAACCAACGCCCGCCTGATCGACCCCGAGACGCTGACCGAAGCGCCGGGCAGCCTGCTGATCGACGGTGGGGTTATCGCCGCGATGGGCGAGGTGACGGCGCCATCGGGCGCGCAGATCCTCGACTGTCACGGCCGCTGCCTTGCGCCCGGGATCATCGACCTCGGCGTGAAGGTCGGTGAACCCGGCGAGCGGCACAAGGAATCGTTCCGCTCGGCGGGCCTCGCGGCGGCGGCGGGGGGGGTGACGACGATCATCACGCGGCCCGACACGGCGCCCGCGATTGACAGCCCGGAAACGCTGGAATTCGTGATGCGCCGCGCCGCCGGGGCGAGCCCGGTCAACATCCGCCACATGGCGGCGCTGACCAAGGGCCGCGAGGGCCGCGAGATGACCGAGATCGGGTTTCTCCTGGATGCGGGCGCGGTGGCCTTCACCGATTGCGATCATGTGGTGGCCGATACCAAGGTGCTGTCGCGCTGCCTGACCTATGCGCGCAGCCTTGGCGCGCTAGTGATCGGGCATCCGCAGGATGCCGGCCTGTCAAAGGGTGCGGCGGTGACCAGCGGCAAGTTCGCCAGCCTGCGCGGTCTGCCGGGGGTCAGCCCGATGGCCGAGCGGATGGGCTTCGACCGCGACATGGCTTTGGTCGAGATGACCGGCGCGCGCTATCACGCCGACCAGATCACCTGTGCGCGGACGCTGCCCGCGCTGGAACGGGCGAAGGCGAACGGGCTGGATGTGACGGCGGGGGTGTCGATCCACCATGTCACGCTGAACGAATTCGACGTGGGCGATTATCGCACCTTCTTCAAGCTGACCCCGCCGCTGCGGGCCGAGGAAGACCGGGTGGCGGTGGCGCAGGCGCTGGCGAGCGGGCTGATCGACATCCTGTGTTCGATGCACACGCCGCAGGACGAGGAATCCAAGCGCCTGCCCTATGAAGAGGCGGCGGCGGGCGCGGTGGCGTTGCAGACGCTGCTGCCCGCGGCGATGCGGCTATACCACGACGGCACGATGACGCTGCCGGAACTCTTTCGCGCCATGTCGCTGAACCCGGCGAAGCGGCTGGGGCTGGCTGGCGGGCGGCTGGCAGTCGGCGCCCCGGCCGATCTGGTGCTGTTCGACCCCGATGCGCCGTTCGTGCTGGATCGCTTCACCATGCTGGCGTCAAAGTCGAAGAACACCCCGTTTGACGGCGCGAAGATGGAGGGTAAGGTGCTGGCCACCTTCGTCGGTGGCGCGCAGGTTTACGGTCAGGAGGGCTGAGGCATGCCGGACATCACACATGGGCTGCCGATCCTGGCGCTGGTGGCGGTGCTGGCCTACCTGCTCGGTTCGGTGCCGTTCGGCGTGCTGGTGACGCGGGCGATGGGGTTGGGCGATGTCCGTGCCATCGGCTCGGGCAACATCGGCGCGACCAACGTGCTGCGCACCGGCAACAAGCTGGCCGCCGCGCTGACGCTGGTGCTGGACGCGGCCAAGGGCGCGGTGGCGGTGCTGGTGGCGCGCGCCGCGCTGGGCGAGGATGCGGCGCAGGTGGCGGCACTGGCGGCGTTTCTGGGCCACATCTTTCCGATCTACCTGCGGTTCAAGGGCGGCAAGGGGGTGGCGACCTTCCTGGGCATCCTGCTGGCGCTATCCTGGCCGGTCGGGCTGGCCAGTTGCGCCACCTGGCTGGTGGCGGCTTTCGTGGCGCGGGTATCCTCAGTCGCGGCGCTGATGGCGGCGGCCTTGTCGAGCCTGTGGCTGCTGCCGTTCGGGCAGGGCCAGTTGCTGTTCCTGGTGGTGATCCTGACGGTGCTGATCTACATCCGCCACGCCGCGAACATCCGCAGGCTCAAGGCCGGGACAGAGCCGAGAATCGGTCGAAAAACAGGCACCTGACGCAAATTTGTGGACAAATTGCCGCAGGGCGCGCATCCTTTGGGCATTGACGCCAACAGGGGTGCATCATGGATTTCAAGACTTCGGTCACGACGTGTCTGTCAAAATATGCCACGTTCAGCGGGCGCGCGAGGCGGTCGGAACTGTGGTGGTTCGTGCTGTTCAACGTGATTTTGAGCATTATCGCCGGAATCCTCGACCGGATGCTGTTCGGGGTCCATGACATGCACATGGGGGCTGCCGACGCCGGCATGTCGTTCAACTACCAGCCATCATTGATCGGGTCGGTGGTGTCGCTGGCGCTGCTGCTGCCCAACCTTGCCGTGGCGGCGCGCCGGATGCACGACATCGACCGTTCGGGCTGGTGGCTGCTGATCGTCTTTATCCCGATCATCGGCTGGCTGGTGCTGCTTTACTGGTACATCAAGGAAGGCACGCAGGGGCCGAACCGGTTCGGCGCGCCTGCCTGACGCGCGGAGCAACTGCGTCACGGGGCTGGCGTCGGCGACGCTGCCAGCCCGCAGGCGAAGCCGGTCCTTCAGTAGCTGTATTCGCCGTAGATCCGGGTCAGGTCGCCGTTCCAGTCGCCGTGGTAATGCGCAAGCAACTCGTCGGCCGGGGCGCGGCCGGACTCGACGCTGTCTTTCAGCGCGCTGAGAAAATGCGTCTCGTCCGGGATCAGGCCGCCGGCGCCCGGTCTGGCGCGCACTTTCAGCCCGGCCTCGGAAATCGCCACCACCTCGCGGGCAAGGTCCAGCATCTTGACGCCATGCGTATCGCTTTGCAGCCCGTCGACCGAGGCCGCCACGTGCAGCGCGCTACGGGTTTCGGCATCCCAGCCCTTGACCAGATCCCAGGCGGCGTCGAGCGACGACTGGTCGTAGAGCAACCCGACCCAGAACGCGGGCAGCGCGCAAAGTCGGCGCCACGGCCCGCCGTCGGCGCCGCGCATTTCAAGGTATTTCTTCACCCGCGCCTCGGGGAACACCGTGGTCATGTGGTCGGCCCAGTCGCTGAGCGTCGGCTTTTCGCCGGGCAGCGCGGGCAGTTCGCCCCTAAGGAAGGCGCGGAACGATTGGCCGAGGGCGTTGATGTATTTGCCGTCGCGGTAGACGAAATACATCGGCACATCGAGCACATAGTCGACGTAGCGCTGGAACCCCATGCCGTCTTCGAAGACGAAGGGCAGCATCCCGGTGCGCGACGGGTCGAGATCGCGCCAGATCCGGCTGCGCCAGCTTTTGAAGCCGTTCGGCTTGCCCTCGAAGAACGGCGAATTGGCGAACAGCGCGGTGGCGACCGGCTGCAGCGCCAGCGACACCCGCAGTTTCTGCACCATGTCGGCCTCTGACGCGAAGTCGAGGTTGACCTGCACGGTACAGGTGCGGCGCATCATCTGGGTGCCGTGGGTGCCGACGCGGCCCATGTAATCGTTCATCAGCTTGTAGCGGCCCTTGGGCATCAGCGGCATCTGATCGTGCGTCCAGATCGGCGCGGCGCCGAGGCCGATGAAGCGGATGCCCAGCGGTTCGGCGACGGCCTGAACCTCGCGCAGGTGTTCGTTCACCTCGTCGCAGGTCTGGTGGATCGTCTCAAGCTGGGCGCCCGACAGCTCGAACTGTCCGCCGGGTTCCAGGCTGACGTTGGCGCCGTCAGCAAAGGTCAGGCCGATGATGTTGTCCTGCTCATAGACCGGCGTCCAGCCAAAGCGGTCGCGCATGCCTTCCAGCATGGCGCGTATGCTGCTGGGGCCATCGTAGGGCAACGGTTCCAGCGTATCGGCAAGGTAGCCGAACTTTTCATGCTCGGTGCCGATCTTCCAGTCGGCCTTGGGTTTGCACCCCGAGGCCATGTATTCGGCCAACTGGTCGAAGTGCTCGATCGGCCCGCCGCCGGACTGGGGAATGGACATTTGGGGGCTCCGATCGTGCTCTGCGTTTCCGGCGCAACAGGTGGCGCGACAGGGGGGGCAAGTCAAGGCCGGTCAGGCAAGCCGTCGCTGTGCCCGCCTGCGCCAGACGATGCGGGGCAGATCGGGCGGGCCTTCGACCGCGGCCAGAAGGGCTGCGCTGTCAAGACCGGGCAGGCCGGTGAAGGCATCAAACAGCGCCTCGGCCCCTTCTGCGGCGGTCGGGATGTAAAGCGTGTCGCCGCTGCTTTGCGACAGCCGCCAGACCCGGCGGCCATCGCGGGTCAGAAGCGCGATCTCGTCGATCAGCGAAAGCCCGGCAAAGCCGCCCTCGGTCGGGCCGAAGTAGGTGATCTGCCCCTCGACCACCTGCACCACGCCGGGGTCGCTGACGCCGCGGGCAAAGCGCATCCGGCGCAGGCCGATGACGGCCAAGCCAAGGCCAAGCGCCATGAAGGCGCCACCGACAACGGGCAGGAACAACCCGCCGTAAGAGGCGATCCAGAGGCCGAGGGCGGCGATGGCCGCGGCGATGATGACCTCGCGCCAGCGCCGCAGGGTGGCAAGCGCCTCGGGGCGCAGGAAATCCATCGCCTAGCCCGCCCGCCAGTCGCCAAGGGCGGCCTGCCACAGCGTCAGCGCGGCGACGGCGGCGGTATCGGCGCGCAGGATGCGGGGGCCAAGGCTGATCGGCAGTACTTGCGGCAGCGCACGCAGGCGGGTGCGCTCGGGGTCGGAAAACCCGCCCTCGGGTCCGATCAGGATTGCCCAGGGGCCGGGGGGCTGGCCTGCCAGCGTTTCGGCTGCGCCCACACGGCTTTCGTCGGCCCAGAGGATGCGGCGCGCCTCGGGCCAGCTGTCGAGCAGGCGGGCGAGGGGCTGAAGCTCGGCCACCTCGGGCACGAAGGTGCCGCCACATTGTTCGGCGGCCTCGATGGCATGGGCCTGCAGGCGGTCCTGTCGGACGCGCTCGGAATTGGTGAACGCGGTCTGCACCGGCAGGATGCGGGCGGCGCCAAGCTCGGCCGCCTTTTCGACGATGAAATCGGTGCGGGCCTTCTTGATCGGCGCGAAGATCAGCCAGAGGTCGGGTGGCAGTTGCAGCGATCGCGCCTGACCGGTGCAGGCAAGGATGCCGCCGCGCTTGCCGGCCGCCGCCACTTCGGCCCGCCACTCGCCGTCGCGGCCGTTGAACAGCCGTACCGCGTCGCCGGGCGCAAGCCGCATCACACCAAAGAGATAATGCGCCTGATCGGCATTCAGCGGAACCGATTGCCCCGGCCCCAGCGGGTGCTCTACAAAGAGCCTGATCTTCGCATCCGACATGAGGCGACCTTATGCCCGAGCCCCAGCAAATTCCAGAGCCGGCAGGGCAGGTCGCCGACGCCGTGCGCGGCAACTGGGTCGACCGTTACGCGCCGGAACCGGCCCGCCCCTATCTGCGTCTGAGCCGGGCCGACCGGCCGATCGGCACCTGGCTGTTGCTGCTGCCCTGCTGGTGGGGCGGTGCGCTGGCAGCGGCGGCCGATCCGCGTGGCATGGGCTGGGGCGACGTGTGGATCGCGCTGGGCTGCGCCGCCGGGGCCTGGCTGATGCGCGGTGCGGGCTGTACCTGGAACGACATCACCGACCGCGAGTTCGATGCCGCAGTGGCGCGCACAAGGTCGCGGCCGATCCCCTCGGGGCAGGTGACGGTGCAACAGGCGACGATCTGGATGGCGGCGCAGGCGCTGGTGGCCTTCGCCATTCTCCTGACCTTCAACGCCCGCGCGATCGAGATGGGTGTGGCCTCGCTGCTGCTGGTGGCGGTCTATCCCTTCGCCAAGCGGTTCACCTGGTGGCCACAGGTGTTTCTGGGCCTCGCCTTCAACTGGGGGGCACTGCTGGCCTGGACCGCGCATACCGGCAAGATCGGTGGGCCGTCGCTGCTGCTTTACGTCTCGGGGATCGCCTGGACGCTGTTCTACGACACGATCTATGCCCATCAGGACAAGGAAGACGACGAGCTGATCGGCGTGAAATCCACCGCGCGGCTCTTTGGCACCGACACGCCGCAATGGCTGCGCGCCTTCGCCGTGGTGACGGTTCTGGTGATGAGCCTGGCGATCATCACCGCGCTGACGCCGCGGGTATCGGCGCTGGCGATGGTGCTGGCGCTGGGCGGGGCCTGGGGGTTGGGCTGGCACCTGACCTGGCAATTGGCGGAACTGGACATCGACGATCCGGCCACCTGCCTGACGCTGTTCCGGTCGAACCGCAATGCGGGGCTGATCCCGGCGGTGCTGTTCGCGCTTGCGGCCTTCGTCTGAAGGCTGCGCTGTTTCTTGCCGTGCGGGCGTTCGATCATTGATCCGCCGGTTCATGCCGCTTAAGGAAGATGCACCTTTCTTCGGAGACCGCTGAAGGCCCATGCGCCCCACACAGACCCCGATCGCGCTTGCCGCCTTTGCCACGGCCGCCGTCCTGAGTTACTTCGGCGCCGTCTGGACGGCGAACGGGGTGGAACGGCGCACCCGCCAGATCATTTCGCATACGCTATCGGTCGACGGCTACGACTGGGTCCGGGTCGCCACCGACGGGTTGCAGATCCGGTTGACGGGCACCGCGCCCACCGAGGCGATGCGGTTCAAGGTTCTGGCCATCGTCGATGCCTCGGTGGATGCGGCGCGGGTGCATGACCTGATGCAGGTGACCCCGGCACAGGACATTCCGCCGCCACGGTTCTCGGTCGAGATGCTGCGCAACGGGGATGGAATTTCGCTGATCGGGCTGGTGCCCGCGGCAACCGGGCATGACGCCATCGCCAAGCGTGTGGCGGCCCTGACTGCGCCGGGCGGTGTGACCGATCTGCTGGAAACGGCAGCGGCCCCGGTTCCGGCGGGCTGGGATCAGGCGCTGGACTATGGGCTTGAGGCGCTGAAAGAGCTGCCGCGCGCGAAAATCTCGATCTCGGCCGACAAGGTGAACGTGACCGGGATCGCCGACAGCCAGATCCAGCAGCGGCAGTTTGAAACCGACCTTGCCCGTGCGGCGCCGCAGGGGCTGCTGGTCGAGGTCGCCATTTCGGCGCCGCGGCCGGTCATCACGCCCTTCACGCTGCGCTTTGTCATCGACGACGCGGGCTCGCGCTTTGATGCCTGCTCGGCCGATACCGACAAGGCCCGCGACCAGATCGTCGCGGCGGCGGTGGCGGCCGGGGTCACCGGCAAGGTGCAATGCACCGTGGGCATGGGCGTGCCGACGCCGCATTGGGCCGAGGCCGCGGTGCAGGGCATCAACGCGGTGAAAGAGCTTGGCCACGGCACCATCACCTTTTCGGATGCCGATGTCTCGTTGCTGGCGACCGACGCGACGCCGCAGGCGAGCTTTGACAAGGTGGTGGGAGAGTTGGGGGCGACGCTGCCCGACGTGTTCTCGCTGAAGGCGACGCTGCCGAAGAAGGCGGCGGCGACGAAATCCGACGGGCCGGTGGAGTTTACCGCGGCGCTGACGCCGGATGGCAAGGTGGCCTTGCACGGGCGCCTGACCGACGACCGGATGCGCGAGGTGGTGGACAGCTACGCCCGCGCCCGGTTCGGTGCCGATCACGTCTTTACCGCGACGCGGGCCGACGACAAGCTGCCGAACGGCTGGCCGGTGCGGGTGCTGGCCGGGTTGCAGGCGCTGTCGGTGCTGCACGACGGAACCCTGCTGGTGCAACCCGATCTGGTCGCCGTCACCGGCACCGCGGGCGTGGCGGACGCGCAGGATCGCATCTCGCGCATCCTGTCGGAACAGCTGGGGCAGGGCGGGGCATTCACCATCAAGGTCAGCTACGACAAACGCTACGACCCGCAGGCGGGGCTGCCCACGCCGCAGGAATGCGTGACCACGATCAAGACGGCGATGGCCGCGCACAAGATCGGCTTTGAACCGGGGTCGGATACGTTCACGCCCGACTCGGTGCCGACGCTGGACGCGATCGCCGACGAGCTGCGCAAATGCCCGGATGTGAAGATGGAGATTGCCGGGTACACCGACAGCCAGGGACGGGCAGAGATGAACCTTGCGCTGAGCCAGGCGCGGGCGCAGGCGGTGTTGACGGCACTGTCGCAGCGGCGCGTTCTGGTCGGCAATCTGGTTGCGCGCGGCTATGGCGAGGATCATCCGATCGCTGACAATGGCACCGACACCGGCCGCGAGGCGAACCGGCGGATCGAGATCACGCTGTTGGCCGATGCACCGGATGCCGGGCAGGCAACCGCCGCCAGCGACGCGGTGCCGGACGTCACCAGCCCGGATCAGGCGACCGACGGGGCCGCGCCGGTGGTGGACCCCGGCACCGAACCGACCGCCGACACCAGCGCGACCGATGGCGACGCCGCGGCGATGGATTCGACCGGGGCCGATGCGACGGATGGCACGACCGCGCCCGACTCTGCCGCCCCCGCGCAGGACAACGTGCGACCCAAGGCGCGCCCCCCGGAAACCGATGCGAGGAAGCCATGAACCGGACCGAATTCATCGCCGTGACGGCCACGCTTCTCTTCGTGGCCTTTGCCCTCGGGTGGTTCGCCTACTGGCTGCTGCATCGCTTCACGCGGGTCAGCCAGGCCGATATGGGCGAGCTGGACCGGATGGCGCAATCGCTGCACGAGGCCGAGGAAACCCGCGATCAGGCGATCATCTACATTCAGGACCGCGAGGCCGATCTGACCAGCCAGATCTCGCAGACCGAGGCGGAACTGCGGGCGGCGATGGAAGGCCTGCGCGACGCGCGACGCGAGGCCGAAGAGCTGCGCAGCTACATCGAACGGATGAACGCGAGCTGACGAAAAAGGGGGCGTGCGGCCCAAGCGCAGCACGCCCCCCGGTATCTCGGCGTTTTCCCGTGCGGACCGCTGCATCCCTTCAGCCGGTCGCGGGCGGGAAAACGCCGTTACATCAGTTCTGGATCGGCTCGTCCGTCTTGACGATGTCGGTCTTCAGGAACGCAAGGATGTCCTGCGCCTGCGCATCGGTGATCTTGCCGCGCCAGCGGGGCATGACCTTGTCGAGATCCCCACCGTCTTCGTCCTTGCCGTCGAGCATGGCGCGCAGGATCAGCGCGTCGGTCTCGTTGTACTGCGATTCCAGCGCCGGGGCCTGCAGGTTGGCCGACTCGGTGTCGCCGATCTTGATGCCGCCGGAAGCGTCGGCCTTGTGGCAAACCTGGCATTTCTGCAGGAAGAGTTTCTTGCCTGCGACGGCATTGCCGGCGGCGAAGGCGGTGGAGGCTGACAGGGCGAATGCACCCAGAAGCAGCGTTGCCCGGATCGCTGGCGGTCGCCAGCCTGACCGTGTATTTCCAAACATATTCAAGTCCTTGCATTGCATCGCAGCCGGAAGTGGCGCGACGCCTGCCAGATTGCGCCCGATCGCCGGGCGCGCCTTGATCCAGATCAGGCTCTTGGCAGGTGCGTGGAACGCGTCGATCGCGCAGTGCCGGTCACCAGCGGGTCAGCGCGGCCTCGTCGGTGTCCTTGGCCGCGACCCAGTCGGCGCCATCGGCGGTGACTTCGCGCTTCCAGAACGGCGCGCGGGATTTCAGGTAGTCCATCAGGAACTCTGCCGCCGCGAAGGCGTCGCCGCGGTGCGGTGCGGCGGTCGCGACCATCATGATCGCCTCGCCCAATGCCAGCGGGCCGTAGCGGTGGATGATCAGGCTGTCCCGCAGCGCCCAGCGGTCGACCGCCTCGGCCTCGATCGCGGCGATCGCGGATTCGGTCATGCCGGGATAATGCTCGATCTCCATCCGGTGCAGGCCGCCGCCGTCGCGGTCGCGCACGATGCCGGTGAAGGTGACGATGGCGCCGATATCGGCGCGGCCCTGCCCGAAGGCGGCAAGTTCGGCGCCCGGATCGAAGCGGGCGGCCTGGACCCGGACAGTCATCCTAGCCCCCGGTCATCGGCGGGAAAAAGGCAACCTCGCGCGCGCCCGCCAGCGGCGCGTCGAAGCCGGTCAGCTGCTGATCGACCGCCACCCGCAGGGCGGTGAGGTCGGCAAAGGCTGCCTCGTACCGCTCCTCGCGCAGGCGCAGTTCGGCGACCAGATCGGCCACCGTGGCGGCGCCGGTCTCGATGCGTTCCTTTGGCAAACCGATGCGTTCGCGCACCCAGGCGAAGTAGAGAACGTCGATCATGATTTCACTTCGCCGCGCAGGTGGGGCAGCGCCTTCGTAAAGTAGTCGATCCCGGTCCACAGCGTCAGCCCGGCGGCGATCCAGATCAGCACCAACCCAAGCTGTGTGGCCGAACTTGCCGACCAATGTTTGGCCTGCAGGCCCAGATCTTCAACATAGCCAAGCCCGGTGCCCAGGAACAGTTCGGCAATCGCCAGCATCTGCGCCGTGGTTTTCCACTTGGCAAGCTTGGTCACCTTCAGCAACCCGGCCTTGGCGCCGAGATATTCGCGCAGGCCCGACACGAAAACCTCGCGGAACAGGATCACCGTGACCGGCAGGATCAGCCAGGGGTTCATGCCCGAATAGCCGGTGATCACAACCAGCGCGATGACCACCATCGCCTTGTCGGCGATCGGGTCCAGCATGGCGCCGAACTTCGATTCCTGACCCCAGCGGCGGGCCAGATAACCATCGATCCAGTCGGTCAGCGAGGCGATGACGAACAGGCCAAGCGCCAGCCAGTCGGCGCCGGGACGCTGGAAATAGAGGAACATCACCGGCACACCGGGCGCCGCGAAAAGCCGCAGCACTGTCAACGCGTTCGGGATCGTCCATCTCATGGCCAAAGTCCTAGCCCAATCCGGGGGCGCGGGAAAAGCGGATTCGCCGTCGCAGGGCGCGGGCCTGCCGGGGCCGGGGCTCCCCCCGTTGAAGATGGATGGGGGTGACCTTCGTCGCAACCGGCCCGCGTTTCACGAAGCGTGGGTGCAGCAGGCTAGCCAGCGCCCACGCGGCGCACCAGCCGTCGCGCGCCAGCCTCGCGACACCGTGACGTTTCTGACGGGTTCGTCAGCCGCGATCGTGGAAGAAGTCGTGGATGGTCTGCGCCATCGTCTCGGATATCCCCTCGACCGCCATCAGGTCGGGCAGGCCCGCGCGGGCGACCGCCTTGGCGCTGCCGAAATGCTGCAGCAGCGCGCGTTTGCGGGTGGCGCCGACGCCCGGAATGTCGTCCAGCGGGGTGACGCCGACCGCCTTGGCGCGTTTCGCCCGGTGTGCCCCGATCGCCCAGCGGTGCGCCTCGTCGCGCAGGCGCTGCACGAAGTAGAGCACGGGCGAGTTATGCGGCAGCGCAAAGGGCCGTTCGCCGAAGCGGTGGAATTCCTCCTTGCCCAGATCGCGGTCCACACCCTTGGCGACGCCGATCATCGGCACGTCCTCCACCCCCAGCCCCGCAAGGATCTCGTGCACCGCCGAAACCTGCCCGGCGCCGCCGTCGATCAGCAGAAGATCGGGCCAAGCCTCTGATGTGCGGTCCGGATCTTCCTTCAGCAGGCGTTCAAAGCGGCGGGTCAGCACCTCTTTCATCATGCCGAAGTCATCGCCGGGGGTGATTTCCGTCCCCTTGATGTTGAACTTGCGGTACTGGGATTTCAGGAACCCTTCGGCCCCCGCCACGATCATGCCGCCCACGGCATTGGTACCCATGATGTGGCTGTTGTCATAGACCTCGATCCGTTTTGGCGGCTGGGCCAGGTCGAACGCCTCGGCCAATCCGTCCAGCAGACGGGCCTGGCTGGCGCTTTCCGCCAATTTGCGGGCAAGGCTTTCCTTGGCGTTCCGCAGCGCGTTTTCCACCAGTTCGGCCTTCTCGCCGCGCTGGGGCACCGCCAGTTCCACCTTGCGCCCGGCCCGTTCGGCCAGCACCTGCAACATCAGGTCTTCGTCTTCGATGGCGTGTGACAGCAGGATCAGCCGCGGCGGCACCTTGTCATCGTAGAACTGGGCAAGGAAGGCCTCCAGAATCTCCGGTTCTTCCGCCCCGGCGCCGGTCCGGGGGTAGAAGTCGCGGTTGCCCCAGCTTTGATTGCCGCGGATGAAGAAGACCTGCACGCAGGCGTGCCCGCCCTCCAGATGCAGGGCGATCACGTCGGCTTCGGTGACGCCGCGCGGGTTGATGCCCTGCGCGCTTTGCACCTGCGTCAGCGCCTTGATGCGGTCGCGCAGCGCCGCCGCGCGTTCAAACTCCATCGCGTCGGAGGCCTTCGCCATCTCGGCCGCCAGATGCGCCTGCACAGCGGTGGAGCGGCCTTCGAGGAAGTTTTCGGCGTCGTCGATCAGCGCGTTGTAGTCGGCCTCGGTCACATAGCCGACGCAGGGGGCGGAACACCGCTTGATCTGATAAAGCAGGCAGGGCCGGGTGCGGCTTTCGAACGTGGCATCGGTGCAGGTGCGCAGCAGGAACACCCGCTGCAACTGGTTCAGTGTGCGGTTCACCGCCCCGGCGCTGGCGAAGGGGCCAAAGTAGCTGCCCTTTTCGCTGCGCTTGCCGCGATGCTTCTTGATCTGCGCAAAGCGATGTTCGCGCGACAGCAGGATGTTGGGAAAGCTCTTGTCGTCGCGCAACAGCACGTTGTAGCGCGGCTTCAGCTGCTTGATCAGGTTCTGTTCCAGCAGCAGCGCCTCGGTTTCGGTGCGCGTGGTCAGGAACATCATCTGCGACGTCTCGCGGATCATGCGCGCGATCCGCCCCGAATGGCCCGAGGGGCGGGCATAGTTCGACACCCGCGCCTTGAGGTTGCGCGCCTTGCCGACGTAAAGCACCCGCGCCTCGGCATCGAGCATGCGGTAGACGCCGGGCGAGGCGTCCAGCGTCTTCAGGTAGGACTGGATCAGGGCATGGCCGGTCAGCGCAGGGGCTGCCGCCCCCTCGGCCACGCTGTCGGTCTGGTCACTCTTGGTCATCGGCGGCACCCTGATTCCTGCCCCTTGGCTGCCCCCTTATCCGGCCTCGGGCAAGTGAAAACATGTCCACGGTTTTTGTGGATAAGTCTGAAGAGAACTTTGATCGAGGGGCAAATTGTCGTTGAATACATGGGCCTTCGTGACTTTGCCTAATTTTTGTGCAGTTACCCAAGTCGTTGATTTAATGGGAAAGATTTTAGTGCCAAGGACAACCATCTGAAAACCTTACGAGATTCGTAACAGTTCCGTGACCGTTCGGCGCGAAGTGGACAAGTCAAGGCCCCGGAGTGCTGCGTGGCGCCGCAGCTAACCTTCCAGCCCCAGAATGTCGGGCGTCTGCCAGGCCAGATGCTGACCGCCATCGACGCAAAGCAACTGGCCGGTGACTGACGTAGCGTCAAGGAAATAGCCCAGGGCGGCGGCGATCTCGTCTGCGTTCGCGCCGCGATGCAGGATCGTCGCGGCGCGCTGGCGGGCGAAATGACCCTCTGACTGGCGCGCGCCCTTCATCGTCGGGCCGGGGCCGATGGCGTTCACCCGCACGCGCGGCGCCAGCGCCTGCGCTGCCGTCTGGGTCAGTGCCCAAAGGCCCATCTTGGCGATCGTGTAGCTGGTGAATTCCGGCGTCAGCTTCAGCACCCGCTGATCGACCATGTTCACCACCAGCGCGCGCGCGACCGGCTCGCCCGCCGCATCGGTCGCCGGGTCGGGCGCCTGCGCGGCGAAGCCCTGGATCAGCACGAAAGGCGCGCGCAGGTTCGATTCCATATGGCGATCCCAGCTTCGCCGGGTCGCGCTGGCAAGGTTGTCGTATTCGAAGACCGAGGCGTTGTTGACCAGCACTGTCAGCGGCCCGCCAAGCGCGGCGACCGACCGGGCGATCAGCGTGGCGGTTTCGTCCTCGACCAGCAGGTCGGCGTGCACCGCCTCGGCGTTGCGGCCCATCGCCCGGATCTCGGCGGCGACTGCCTCGGCCTCATCCCGCGATGTGGCGTAGTGGACGGCCACGTCATGCCCGCGCCCTGCCAGATACAGCGCCATCGCACGGCCCAGCCTGCGCCCGGCGCCGGTGACCAGCGCGCGCCCGGTCATGCCCGCCCATCCTTGCCGCAGGGGCAGGGGCCCGGCCCGATGCGATAGCGCCCGCAGGCCGGGCACTTGCGCCCGCCCACCTTGCGGCCGCCATGCCCGCCGGGCAGGCGCAGGCGGCCGATCAGCGCCAGCGCCACGATGGCGATCAGGAACAGCGAGACGATCTTCACCATCCGCCTAAAGCCCGTAGCGCGCCCAGAGCGCGCGATCCTCGATCCCGGCCAGCGCCTCGCCCAGAACCTGCGCACCGAACCGGCGCAGCAGGCCACGACGGGGGCCGTAAGACACAAGGCGCACCTTGTCGCCAAAGAGGTCCTTCATCTTCGGCACCAGATGCGCGATGCCGTCGGCCAGTCCGACCTCGATCGCCTGTTGCCCGACCCAGACATCGCCGGTGAACAGATCGCCCGCAGACAATCTGGCGCCGCGCCGCGCCTTGACCTGCGCGATGAAGGCGGCGTGGATCGGTTCCTGCAACGCTTTCAGCCGCGCCACATCCTCGGGCTTTTCCGGCTTGAACGGGTCAAGGAAGCTTTTCGACGTGCCCGCCGTATGCACCCGCCGCTCGATCCCCTGCCGCGCCATCAACTCGTGAAAGCCGAAGCCCGAGGAGATTACGCCGATCGAGCCCACGACCGAACTGTCGTCGATCCAGATCTGGTCGGCGGCAGTGGCCAGCCAATAGCCGCCGGAGGCCGCGACATCCTCGACAAAGGCGTGGATCGGAATGGTCTTTTCCGCCGCCAGCCGCCGGATCCGCGCCGCCAGCAACGCCGTTTGCACCGGCGAGCCGCCGGGCGAGTTGATCGCCAGCGCCACGGCGACCGGTTTGCCCTTGCGAAACGCCCGCTCGATCACCGGGGCGAGGGTCGCATCGTTGAGCCCGGCGCCGGTGCGGCCGCCCGCGGCGATGACGCCCGAAAGGCGGATGACGGCCACGGTGGGCGGGCGTTTCAGGAACGGGATCAGGTTTTTCATCCCTCCGATGTAGAACGCGGGGCCGATCCGAACAAGCCACGGATGCGGATTTGGCTTTGGCGGCTTGAGCCGGGGTGCCGACCGTGCCAGAAACACGGCCACATTGCCGCCGGGGAGGGAAGACAATGGCCAACCTGCTGTTCGACGCGCTGTTTGCGCCGCTGGGGGAAAACGACCGCCGTCTGCTGATCCTGCCGGATGGGCGCGAGGTGACGGGGCGGCAGTTCGCGGCAACCATCGCGCGCTTTGCCCATGCGCTGGTGGCGGCCGGTGTGCAACCGGGCGACCGGGTGGCGGTGCAGATCGCGAAATCGGCCGAGGCGCTGGCGATCTACGCAGCGACGGTGGCGGCGGGGGCCATCTTTCTGCCGCTGAACACCGGCTATACCGCGGAAGAGGTTGCCTATTTTCTGCAGAACGCGACGCCGCGGCTGTTCCTGTGCGACGGCGCCAAAGCGGCGGCACTTGCCCCGGTGGCAGAGGCGGCGGGGGCGCGGCTGATGACGCTGAACGCCGATGGCACCGGCAGCTTCCCCGCGGCTGCGGCGGCGCAGCCGGGCCAGTTCGCGCCGGTGCCGCGCGGGGCCGATGATCTTGCCGCCTTCCTCTACACCTCCGGCACCACCGGGCGGTCGAAGGGGGCGATGCTGAGCCATGCCAACCTCTTGTCGAACGCCGAAGTTCTGGCGCGCGAGTGGCGGTTCACGGCAGATGATGTGCTGCTGCACGCGCTGCCGATCTTTCACACCCACGGGCTGTTCGTGGCCTCGAACGTCAGCCTGCTGACCGGCGGGGCGATGATCTTCCTGCCGGGGTTCGACCGCGATCAGGTGATCCGCTGGCTGCCGCAGGCGACGGCGATGATGGGGGTGCCGACGTTCTACACGCGGCTGCTGGACGATCCGCGATTTGACCGGCAACTGGTTGAACACATGCGGCTTTTCACCTCTGGCTCGGCGCCATTGCTGGCCGAAACCCATGCGCTGTTCGAGGCGCGGACGGGGCACCGGATTCTGGAACGCTACGGCATGACCGAAACCAACATGAACACCTCGAACCCCTACGACGGTGAACGGCGGGCGGGGACGGTGGGCTTTGCGCTGCCGGGGGTGGAGCTGAAGATCACCGACCCGGCGACCGGCGAGACCCTGCCGCAGGGCGAGGCGGGGATGATCGAGGTGCGCGGACCGAACGTCTTCAAGGGCTATTGGCAGATGCCGGAAAAGACGCGCGAAGAGCTGCGCGACGATGGCTTCTTTATCACCGGCGACATCGGCGAGGTCGATGCCGATGGCTATGTCAGCATCGTCGGGCGGGCGAAAGACCTTATCATTACAGGCGGTTACAACGTCTACCCGAAAGAGATCGAGCTGATCCTGGACGAACAGCCGGGGGTGCTGGAATCCGCCGTGATCGGCCTGCCGCATCCCGACTTTGGCGAGGCGGTGTTCGGCGTGCTGGTGGCGCGGAAGGGTGAAAGCGTGGATGCCGACGCCATTCTGGCGGCGCTGTCGGGGCGGCTGGCGAAGTTCAAGCAGCCCAAGGGGCTGGCGGTGGTCGAGGATTTGCCGCGCAACACGATGGGCAAGGTGCAGAAGAACCTGCTGCGCGACCAGTTCAGGGACCGTTTCGCCGGTTGACGGCCAAAGCCCGGTGGCTTCGGTGCAAGTCGTTGGTGGAAAAGGAAAACGGGGCTACCGTTTCGGCACCGATTTTGCACCGATTTCACACCGACGCGGAACCGCTTTCGCGCCGCTTCTGCGTCAGTCGAAGATTCCCGTGACCCGCCCGAACAGCATGAAGGCGCGGGCAGTGCGGGTTTCGGCAAGCTCGGCCACTTCGGCATCCGAGGCGTTCTTTTCGAAGTCCTGAAACGTCCGGTCGAACTGGCGCAGGAAGTGGTGCGCGGCGTCGCGGAACACCGGGTCGTTGCGCATCCGGCCGGAGGAGAGCGCAAGGCTGGACCGGTCGCGCACGCCGCCGAGGCCCGCGATGGCGCGGCCGCGTTCGCCCTGGGCGAAGCGGCGCCAGATTTCCGGGCGGGCGCGGTCGGGTTTCAGGTCGTCCATGAAGATGCCGTCTTGCGCCAGCAGCGTCAGCACGTCCTGCGCGGCGCGGATCAGCTTGGCGACGGTGCGATCCTCCAGCGCGGCGCGCAGGGTACGAAAGCCTTCCTTGTCGTCGGAATTGTCGGGAAAGTTCATCGCGCGGATGAAATCGCCGATCGAGATCGGCGGCCGCAGGTCCTCGGCCGGGGTGCCAAGGGCGAGGGCCGGTTCATCCTCGGCGGCGGCCGGTTTCGCGGCGGCAAGGGTGCCCTTGCGATCCGGTGGCGGGGCAGGCTCGGCCAGTTCCCGGCGCGAGGTGAAGATGGCGATGGCGGTTTCGGTCTGGCGCTGGGCCGCAGCGATCTCTTCCAGCTTCTGTTCCACCGAGGGCTTGCCCGCCGACGCCGCGCCCGCCTGTTCCAGATAGGCGCTGCGCATCGCGGCCACCGTCACCTGCAGCCGGGCCGCCTCTTCGCGCAGCTCGCGCACGGTGCGGGCCGTGGTGGCGGCGACCCAGATCAGTGCGATGGGCAGGAAGACGGCAAGGAAGGTCATCACTGCGTTGGTCGCCCCCGCGGCCTGCGCGCGGGCGTCCGACAGCAGGAAAAAGGCGCCCACGGCCCCCAGCCAAAGCAGGCTGAGAAGCACCGCGATGACCTCGGTCGCGGCAACGCGGCGACGCGGCTCGGGCGCGAAGGGGCCCTTGGGGTCGGTCAGGTGGTTCTGGGTCGCGTCGCTCACGGGCAGGGTCCTTTCGGGCCTCAGGCGTATCGGATGCTCAGAACCTCATAGCTGCGCTCGCCGCCGGGGGTCTTGACCTCGACACTGTCGCCCTCGTCCTTGCCGATCAGGGCACGGGCAAGCGGCGACTTTATGTTCAGAAGCCCACGCTCGATGTCAGCCTCGGCCTCGCCGACGATCTGGTAGGTTTTCTCTTCCTCGGTGTCTTCGTCGACCAGCGTCACGGTGGCGCCGAACTTGATCGGGCCGGACAGCCGCGACGTGTCGATCACGTCGGCCAGCGACAACAGCGCCTCGATCTGGGTGATGCGGCCCTCGATGAAGCTCTGCTTTTCACGGGCCGCATGATACTCGGCGTTTTCGGACAGGTCGCCATGCTCGCGCGCCTCGGCAATGGCGCGGATCACGGCGGGGCGTTCCACCGACTTCAGCTGCTTCAGCTCTTCGTCAAGCGCGGTAAAACCCGCGCGGGTCATCGGAATCTTTTCCATCGGTCCCCGTGCATGAAAAGCGCCAAATCGCCCGTCAGGGGCGTGGCGCCGTCCTTCAATCCTATCCTTGGCACCTGACCCCAGCGCCGCCCGGAATGCAAGAGGCGAGGCGGCCGGGGTGAAACCGGGTGGCGGGAAACGCCGCGATGCGGCACGAAATGCAGGCCAAAACGGCAAATGCGACGCCGTGATGCCGCGTTATGATTGACCCCTGCCGGGCAGCCGGGCTAACGGTCGGGGCAACATTCGGATTGCATTGGCGGGCCCCGACCCGCACCGACCGGGAGAGTGACGCATGACCGAGATCGTCCGGGAGTCGATGGAATATGACGTCGTGATCGTCGGCGCCGGGCCTGCGGGCCTGTCGGCGGCGATCCGGCTGAAGCAGCTAGACGCCGATCTGTCGGTGGTGGTGCTGGAGAAGGGATCCGAGGTCGGCGCGCATATCCTGTCGGGCGCGGTGCTCGACCCCTCGGGGCTGGATGCGCTGATGCCGGACTGGCGCGAGCGCGGCGCCCCGATCAAGGTGCCGGTGCGCGAGGACAACTTCTACATCCTCGGCGAAGCCGGGAAGGTGCGCATCCCGAACTGGCCGATGCCGCCCCTGATGTCGAACCACGGCAACTACATCGTCTCGATGGCGAATGTCTGCCGCTGGATGGCCGAACAGGCCGAGGCGCTGGGGGTAGAGATTTTCGCCGGCATGTCGTGTTCCGAGATCGTCTGGGGCGACGACGGATCGGTGAAAGGTGTCGTCGCGGGCGAGTTCGGCAAGCAGGCCGATGGCACGCCGGGGCCGAACTATGAACCGGGCATGGAACTGCTGGGCAAGTATGTCTTCTTGTCGGAAGGCGTGCGCGGGTCGCTGGCCAAGCAGGTGATCGCCAAGTTCGACCTGTCGAAGGGCCATTGCCCGCAGAAGTTCGGCCTTGGCATGAAGGAAATCTGGGAAATCGACCCCGCCAAGCATCGCGAGGGCACCGTGACCCACACGATGGGCTGGCCGCTGGGCTCGAACGCGGGCGGCGGGTCGTTCATCTACCATCTGGAGAACAACCAGGTTTACGTCGGCTTCGTGGTTCACCTGAACTATCGCAACCCGCACCTCTACCCCTACATGGAGTTCCAGCGGTTCAAGCACCATCCGATGGTGGCGGACCTGCTGAAAGGCGGCAAGCGCGTGGCCTACGGCGCGCGCGCGATCAGCGAGGGCGGCTGGCAGTCGATCCCGAAACTGGTGGCGCCGGGGGTGGCACTGCTGGGCTGTTCGGCCGGGCTGGTGAACGTGCCGCGCATCAAGGGCAACCACAATGCGATGCTGTCGGGCAAGGCGGCGGCCGAGGCGGCGCATGCGGCGATCAAGGCGGGCCGCGCTGGCGACGAGCTGACCGGCTACGAGGCCGATCTGCGCAGCGGGCCGATCGCGAAAGACCTGAAGAAGGTGCGCAACGTCAAGCCGCTGTGGTCGCACTACGGGTTGACCACCTCGCTGGCGGTGGGCGGCTTCGACATGTGGACCAACAACCTCTTCGGCGTCTCGGTTCTTGGAACGCTGAAGCATGGCAAGACCGATGCGGCGGCGACCGGGCTGGCGAAGGATTTCGCGCCGATCGACTATCCGCGCCCGGATGGCGTGCTCAGCTTCGACCGGCTGACCAATGTCGCCTTCAGCTTTACCAACCACGAGGAAAGCCAGCCGCCGCACCTCAGGCTCAAGGATGATTCGGTCCCGATCGGGGTGAACCTGCCGAAGTATGATGAACCGGCGCAACGCTACTGCCCGGCCGGGGTGTACGAGGTGGTCGGGCAGGACAGCGGCAACCCGCGGTTCCAGATCAACTTTCAGAACTGCGTGCACTGCAAGACCTGCGATATCAAGGACCCGAGCCAGAACATCGTCTGGACCACGCCGCAGGGTGGGGATGGCCCGAACTATCCCAACATGTGATAATTCCGTGATCTGGGGGCGTCGGGGGCGGTCAGATGGCTGCCCCCGATTGCGTCTGCACGCGCGGGGCCGTAGCCTTGGCGGAACCATATCCCCGACGACGAGGCCCCGCCTGTGACCCAGACCCGACGCCGCTTCCGCCTGGCAACCCTGTTTGTCGCCGGAGCGTTCGTTTCACCCGTTCACGCGGATGGTGTCGCGGGCCCCTATCTGGCGGCGCAGGCGGCCAGCCAACGGTCGGACTATGCCGCTGCCGCCACCTATTTCACCCAGGCGCTGGCGCATGATCCCGGCAACACCGGGCTGATGGAAGTGGCCGCCCTGTCGGATGTGGCGCTGGGCGATTTCGACGCCGCGCTGCCGCTGGCCAAGACGATGGTCGCGACGGGCATGACCAGCCCGACGGCGAATATCATCGTGCTGGCCGATCAGTTGAAACGCGGCGCCTTTGACGAAGCGCTGGCCGGGATCGCGGCCGGCAAGGGCCTTGGGCCACTGGTGGATGGGCTGGTCGGCGCCTGGGCACTGGTTGGCGAAGGCAAGATGTCGGACGCGCTTGCCGCCTTCGACAAGCTGGGCGCGAATCCGGGGTTGCAGGCCTTCGCGCTGTATCACAAGGCACTGGCGATGGCCTCGGTCGGCGACTTCGAGGGCGCCGAGAAGATCTTTGCCGGCGGCGACGGCGCGGTGCTGAACCTGTCGCGGCGCGGGGTGATCGCCGATGCCGAGGTGCTGAGCCAGCTTGACCGCAACCCCGACGCGGTGAAGCTGCTGGACAGTTCGTTCGGACAAGAGGCCGACCCGGTGATCGACGCGCTGCGCCAGCGCCTGAAGGACGGCCAGACGCTGCCTTTCGACGTGGTCCGCAACGCCACCGATGGCCTGTCAGAGGTGTTCTTTTCGGTTGCGGCCGCGCTGAAGGGCGAGGCGGCCGACAGCTTCTCGCTGGTCTATGCGCGAACGGCCGAAGACCTGCGGCCCGACAATGCCGATGCCGTCCTGCTGACTGGCGATCTGCTGGAATCGCAGGGCCAGCAGGAACTGGCGATCACCGCCTATGGCAAGGTTTCGCGCGACGACCCGGCCTATTACAACGCGCAGCTTGGGCGGGCGCAGGCGCTTTATGCCGCGGGGCAGATCGACGCCGGTATCGACGCGATGAAGCAGCTGACGACCGCCCACCCCGAACAGATTGCGGCGCAGATGGGCCTTGGCGACCTGCTGCGCAAGCAGGAACGCTACACCGAGGCGGCGAAGGCCTATGATGCCGCCGTGGCGCTGATCCAGACGCCGCAGCAGGGCGACTGGACGCTGTTCTACGTGCGGGGCATCTGCAATGAACGGCAGGGCCAGTGGGACAAGGCCGAGCCGGATTTCCGCGAGGCGCTGGTGCTGCAACCGGATCAGCCCGAGGTGCTGAACTACCTTGGCTATGCGATGGTCGAACGTGGCGAGAAGCTTCCCGAGGCGCTGGACATGATCAAGCGCGCGGTGGCGGCCCGGCCGGATGACGGCTACATCGTCGACAGCCTGTCGTGGGTCTATTACCGCACCGGGCAGTATGAAAAGGCGCTGCCGATCGCCGAACATGCCTCGCAGTTGATGCCGGTGGATCCAGTGGTGACCGACCATCTGGGCGATGTCTACTGGGCGGTGGGCCGCAAGCTGGAGGCCGAGTTCCAGTGGCATCGCGCGCTGTCCTACGACCCCGATCCGAAAGACGCTGCCCGCATCAAGCGCAAGCTGGAAATCGGGCTGGATGCCGTGCTGAAGGAAGAGGGCGCCGCGCCGCTGAAAATCGTCGTGGACAATGGCTCCAGCGGCGGTTGAGGCCTTCGCGCCCGCCAAGATCAATCTGGCACTTCACGTTATCGGCCAACGTGCCGACAGCTATCACCTGCTCGACAGCCTCGTGGTGTTCGCCGATGTCGGCGACAGCCTGCGCGTGCAGGGCGCCGGGGCGCTGACGCTGGAGGTGACGGGGCCACGCGCGGCGGGCGTGCCCTGCGATGCCGACAATCTGGTGCTGCGCGCGGCGCATCTGCTGGCGCCGGGGCAGGGCGCCCGGATCACGCTGGAAAAGCGGCTGCCGGTCGCCTCGGGCATCGGTGGCGGGTCGGCCGATGCGGCGGCGGCGCTGCGGGCGCTGTCGCAACTGTGGGGCCGGGCGCTGCCTGCGGCGGTGGATGTGCTGGCGCTGGGGGCCGATGTGCCCGCCTGCCTTGACGGGCGGCCGCTGCGGATGGGCGGTATCGGCGAGCATCTGGTGCCGCTGCTACCCTTGCCGCCGGTCTGGCTGGTGCTGGCCAATCCCGGCGTGGCGGTGGCGACCCCCTCCGTTTTCCGGGCGCTGGTGCGGCGCGACAATGCGGGCCTGCCGCCCGATCCGCCGCGCGTCGCCACCGCGGCCGATCTGGCCGTCTGGCTGCGGCTGACGCGCAACGATCTGGAGGCGGCGGCGCTGACTCTGGCCCCGGTGATCGGCGCCGCGCTGCGCGCCCTGTCGGCGCAGCCCGGCTGTCTGCTGGCGCGGATGTCGGGGTCGGGGGCGACCTGTTTCGGCCTGTTCGCCGATCCGTTGTCTGCCGCCGCGGCGGCGCGCGCCATCGGCAAGGCGGAACCGGGCTGGTGGGTTGCCGATGCGGGCCTTGCGCCGCCTCAGGCGACGCGGGCCACCACGTAATCGGCCAGATCGGCCAACATTTCCTTCAACTCGTGGCCGGGCAGCGGCAACAGCGCCGCCTTGGCACGCTCGACCCAGGCGAGGGCGTCGGCCCGTGTCGTGGCCATCGCATCGTGGCGCTGCAACAGCGCCATCGCCTGTTCCAGATCGCCTTCGCGCTGGTCGCCCTTTTCGATCACCCGCTGCCAGAAGGCACGCTCGGTCGCGTCGGCCTTGGCCACGGCGCGGATCACCGGCAGCGTCAGCTTACGCTCGCGGAAGTCGTCGCCGACGTTCTTGCCGATCACCGCGCTGGTGCCGCCGTAATCCAGAAGGTCATCGACGATCTGAAAGGCGATCCCCAGCGCATCGCCGTAAACATGCAGCGCGCGCACCTGATCCTCGGGCGCGCCCGCGATCACGCCGCCGACCTCGGTTGCCGCCGAAAACAGCGCCGCCGTCTTGCCGCGCACGACTTGCAGATAGATCGCCTCGGTGGTGCGCAGATCCTGCGCGGCGGTCAGTTGCAGCACCTCGCCCTCGGCGATGGTGGCAGAGGCGTTGGCGAGGATGTCGAGCACGCGCAGGTTGCCGGTTTCGACCATCAACTGAAAGCTGCGGGAAAACAGGTAATCGCCGACCAGAACCGAGGATTTGTTGTCCCACAACAGGTTGGCGGTGGGGCGGCCGCGGCGCTGCGCGCTTTCATCCACCACGTCGTCATGCAGAAGCGTGGCGGTGTGGATGAATTCGACCGTCGCGGCCAGATGCACATGATAAGGCCCGCCATAGCCGCACAGCCGCGCGGCGGCCAGCGTCAGCATCGGGCGCAAGCGCTTGCCACCGGCCTCGACCAGATGCGCGGTCACTTCCGGAATGCGCGGCGCATGTTCCGACGCCATCCGCGTGCGGATCAGCGCATTCACCGCCTCCATATCGGCGGCGAGATACGCGCCCAGCCGGTCGTGCGGTGCCTGACGTGCCTCGAACAAACCCATATCCGTCTCGTCCCTCGACAATGCCGCGGACTTCCCCTTAAGTCGGAGCGATGAGAGAGCTTTTGCGCACCACCGACCCCACGATCGTCGCCTTCGCGACCGCGCTTCTACAGGGCGAGGGTATAGCGGCGTTTCCGATGGACGTCCACATGAGCGTACTCGAAGGCTCGATTGGCATATTGCCGCGCCGCCTGATGGTGCGCGATCAGGACTTGTTCATCGCGCGCATCGTGATGAAGGACAACGACATTCCGCTCGGGTTCTAGCGCATGTTCAATGAGGCGGACCTGACCGATGACGGCTTTCTGGGCGGCCGCTTGCGGATCCTGCAGCCGCGGGCGGGCTACCGGGCGGCCACCGATCCGGTGCTGCTGGCGGCCGCCGTGCCCGCGCGGGCCGGGCAGCGCGTGCTGGAGCTTGGCTGCGGCGCCGGGGTCGCCTCGCTTTGCCTGCTGGCGCGGGTGCCGGGGATCAGCGTCGCCGGGCTGGAACGGCAGCCGGATTATGCCGACCTTGCCCGCCGCAACGCGCAGCGCAACGCCCTGCCGCTGAGCGTGGAAGAGGGCGATCTGGCCGCGATGCCCGCCGCGCTGCGGGCTGCGACCTTTGACCACGTCATCGCCAACCCGCCGTACTTTCCGGCCGGTGGCGGCACCCCCGCGCGCGAGGCCGGGCGCGAGGCCGCGCTGCGCGAGGCGACACCGCTCAGCGCATGGCTCGACGCGGCCACCCGCCGCCTTGCCCCCGGCGGCCTCTTGACGATGATTCACGCCGCTGATCGCTTGCCCGACCTTCTGGCCGCCTGCGACCACCGGCTGGGCAGCGTGACCCTGCTGCCGCTGGCCCCGCGCGAGGGGCGCGCGGCGATACGGGTGATCTGCCAGGCCCGCAAGGGCGGCCGCGGTGCCTTCCGGCTGCTGGCGCCGTTCGTGCTGCACACCGGCCCCGCACATGACGGCGACCGCGACAGTTTTACCGCCGCCGCGCGCGCAATCCTGCGCGATGGCGCCGCTCTGACCCCGCTCGCCGGTTAATCCTTCGGCAATCCGCGCGTGCTCACATTTCTCTCAACCGGAGTGTGTGCGGAGGCGCGTGACACGACTCGGTAAGTGTGATGGAATCATGACAGAGCAACCCACGAGAGGAGGACGACCATGACCATGACGTCGCATCTGCAGGAGCTTCGCCGCAAACACGAAACCCTCTCGGACCGCGTCGAACAGGCTCAGCGGAGCCCCGGTGTGGATGCACTGACGATCGCCGACATGAAAAAGCAAAAACTGAAACTGAAGGAAGAGATCGCGCGCCTCAGCCAGCACTAGGCACCGGGCGCCGGTTTAGCCGCGCGCTGCTGCGTGCGGCGATCCCGGCCCCGCCCGCAATCAGCCCCGCCGCGATCAGGATCGCGGGTGAGGCGGTTGTGACGCCTGCAAGGATCAGGGCCAGCGTCGACAACAGCGGCGCGGCATAGGACGCGACGCCCAGAATCTGGATGTCGCCCGCCTTCACGCCGATATCCCAGACGTAGAAGGCGATGCCCACCGGGCCGACGCCCAACGCAAGGCAGGCGGCCCAGCCCAGTGCGCCCCGTGGCCAGACCGTCGGTTCCATCGCAAGGTGGAGCCCGGTTGAAAGCACCGCGGTGGCGAGGCAGAACACCGCGACGCTTTCCGTCGGCACGCGGCCGAGACGCCGCGACAGCACCGAATAACCCGACCAAGTCAGCGCGCAAAGGAACGCGAGCCCGTAGCCCGGCAGCGCCGCCCCGCTGAACCCGGCGCCCCCGCGCAGCACGATCAGCGCGGCCCCGGCGAAGGCGATCAGCGCGCCCAGCACATGCCCGGCACCCAGCCTTTCGCCCGGCAGCAGGCCCGAGAACAGCACGATCAGCAGCGGCCAGAGATAGGCGATCAGCCCGGCCTCGGCCGCCGGGGCCATGCGCAGCGCCGAAAAGTAGAGCGCGTGATAGCCGAAAAGCGCCACCGTTCCAAAGACATAGACCCGCCAGCCAATTCGCCGCAGCACACCCGCCTGACCGCGCCCCAGCGTCCAGACCAGCCCGATCGCGCCACCGATGGCAAAGCAGATCGCATTCAGTTCCAGCGGCGGCACCGGCGCCGAACCGACCGTGAACAGGGCGAGCAGCGACCAGAGCAGGATCGCGGTGAAACCGATGAGGGTGGCGCGGGGGCGGGTCATGGCGCGCAGTCCTACATGCGCCCGCGCGCCGGTCAAATGGAAACGGCCAGCCGCACAGGCTGGCCGGTCCACGAATCGTGCGTGGTATCAGACGAAGAACTGCCCGCCGTTGGCAGTGATCGTCGAGCCGGTGATGAAGCCCGCGTCATCCGCCGCAAGGAACACCACGCAGCGCGCGATTTCCGAAGGTTCGCCAAGGCGGCCGACCGGAATTTGCGGGATGATGCGCTCGTTCAGAACTTTTTCATCGATCGCGCGCACCATCTCGGTGCCGATGTAGCCGGGGCAAATCGCGTTGACGGTAATGCCCGCCCGCGCGCCTTCCTGCGCCAGTGCCTTGGTGAAGCCAAGATCACCCGCTTTCGACGCGGAATAGTTCGCCTGCCCCGCTTGCCCCTTCTGCCCGTTGATCGAGGAGATGTTGACGACGCGGCCGAACTTGCGATCGCGCATCCCGGTCCAGACCGGGTGGGTCATGTTGTAAAGGCCGGTCAAGTTGGTATCGATGACCTCTTTCCACTGCTGCGGCGTCATCTTGTGGAACATCGCATCGCGGGTGATGCCCGCGTTGTTCACCAGCACGTCGACCGGGCCAACCTCGGCCTCGACCTTCGCGACGCCTTCCTTGCAGGCATCGTAATCCGCTACCGACCATTTGTAGGTCGGGATGCCGGTTTCAGCGGTGAACTTGGCGGCAGCCTCGTCGTTGCCGGCATAGTTGGCGGCCACGCGATAGCCCGCGGCCTTGAGCGCGATCGAGATGGCTGCGCCGATACCGCGCGACCCCCCGGTGACGAGAGCGACTCTGGACATGATTCCTCCGTTCTGTCTGTAAGTCTTGAAACTGTGTTACCGAAAAGAATAAGGGCGCGCAATTATATTGCGCGCCCGTTTTGCACGTGCAGCATTTCTGCGGACGCAGGTCAGGCCCGCGTCAGGCACATGGCGACACCCATGCCGCCGCCGATGCACAGGGTGGCCAGACCCTTTTTGGCGTCGCGGCGCTTCATCTCGAACAGCAGCGTGTTCAGGATGCGCGCGCCCGAGGCGCCGATCGGGTGGCCGATGGCGATGGCGCCGCCGTTCACGTTGACGATCGACGGATCCCAGCCCATGTCCTTGTTCACCGCGCAGGCCTGCGCCGCGAAAGCTTCGTTGGCTTCGACGAGGTCGAGGTCTTCGGCCTTCCAGCCCGCCCTTTCCAGCGCCTTGCGGCTGGCGAAGATCGGGCCGACGCCCATGATCGAGGGGTCGACGCCGGTCGTCGCATAAGAGGCGATGCGGGCCAGCGGCTCCAGCCCGCGTTTTTCAGCCTCGTTCGCGCTCATCAGCAGCACGCCGGCCGCGCCGTCGTTGAGGCCGCTGGCGTTGCCTGCGGTCACGGTGCCATCCTTGGTGAAGGCCGGGCGCAGCTTTTGCATTGCATCGAGCGTCGCACCGGCGCGGATGTATTCGTCCGCGTCCACGATGATGTCGCCCTTGCGGGTCTTCACCGTGTAGCCGACGATCTCGTCCTTGAACTTGCCGGCCTTCTGCGCCGCCTCGGCCTTGTTCTGGCTGGCCACGGCGAACTGATCCTGCATGTCGCGGCTGATCTGCCACTGTTGCGCGACGTTCTCGGCGGTCTGGCCCATGTGATAGCCGTTGAAGGCGTCCCAGAGGCCGTCGCGGATCATCGAATCGATCATCTGCATGTCACCCATCTTGGTGCCCGCGCGCAGATGCGCGACATGGGGCGACAGCGACATGCTTTCCTGCCCGCCCGCCGCGACGATGGCGGCATCGCCGAGCTGGATGTGCTGCGCCGCCAGCGCAACCGAACGCAGGCCCGAGCCGCAGACCTGGTTGATCGACCAGGCCGCGCTTTCGATCGGCAGACCGGCGTGGATATGCGCCTGGCGCGCCGGGTTCTGGCCCTGGCCCGCGGTCAGCACCTGGCCCAGGATGGTTTCCGACACTTCGGCCTTGTCGATTCCGGCGCGGGCGACGACTTCGGCCAGCACGGTGGCGCCCAGTTCATGCGCCGGGGTATTGGCGAAGGCGCCGTTGAAGCTGCCGACGGCCGTGCGGGCAGCCGATACGATTACGACATTGGTCATGTTGGGGTCCTCTCCCTTGCCACAATGTGCAACGGGCGCCGCGGCGGGTCTGTCCGGACCCCGCTGCCGCCAGAGTGGCGGTGACGGGGCAGCGGACAGGCGGTCACAGCCATCTGGCGCCTGCGCTGCTTTGCAGCATCCCCTAAGATGACCGCGCGTCAAGCGCAATGTCGCCGCGGTTGCGTGCCGGTTTTCCGGGCGGAATGTGGCCCGAATGTGGCATTTGCCATCCGGTGGCGCCGGGTCGCCGCTGCCGGGCCGGTGCCATCAGGCGGTGCGCGCGGCTTCGGCGGTCTTCCACGGCGGCATCGTCGTGGGGGCGCCGAACAGGTAGCCTTGCAGGCAATCGACCCCGATCCGGGCAAGAAATTCGGCGTCGCGCGGGTCTTCGACGAATTCGGCCACGGTGAACATGTCGAAATGCCGCGCGATCGCCAGCAGCGCCTGGGTCAGCACCTGATTGTCGGGGTCGGCGTGGATGTTCTGGATGAACTGGCCGTCGATCTTCAGGATGTCGAAGTCGAAATCCTTGAAGTAGCGGATGGCGGTGTAGCCTGCGCCGAAATCGTCGAGGGCGAAGGCGATGCCGGAGCGTTGCAGATCATCCATGAAGACACTGACGATATCGGGCATGATCATCGCCGATGCCTCTGTAATCTCGAGGATCAGCCGTTCCGCCACCGTCGGGTCTGCCGCCAGCCCGCGGGCGAGGGTGCGTTTCCAGCGCGGATAGCCGATCGAGCGCGCCGACATGTTCACCGCGAGCCGCAGCGTCGGGGTTTCCGCCAGCGCGTCGAGCCCCATTTCCAGCGCGAGGCAGTCGATGACCCGCCCGGTTTCGGTGGTTTCCACCGCACCCATGAAATCGCGCGCGGGCAGGATGCGGCCGCTGTCGTCGAGAATGCGGATCAGCGCCTCGTAGAACGCCACCCGTTGCGGGTTTCGCGCCTGCACGATGGGTTGGTAGGCCAGCATCACGTTGCGCCGTTCCAGCGCCCGCCGCACCAGTGCGATCGTCTCGCGGTCGCGTTCGCCGATGGCGAAAGACAGCGGACTGTCCAGCCCCGGGAGCGGCAGCTCCATTCCAAGTCCGTCGGCCATCCGTTCCTCCATTCCGATGCGGGCAGATTGGGGCGAAGGCAGTAAAGAACTGGTGAAAGATCACATTTTGTTCTAATTTTCCCGACATCGTTGCGAGGCAAGGGATGGCTGTGATGGGCGAACGCTGTGGCTGGTGCGGGCAGGATCCGCTTTACATCGACTATCACGACACCGAATGGGGCGTGCCCGAGCGTGACGGCCGCGCGCTGTTCGAAAAGCTGATCCTTGACGGGTTTCAGGCCGGGCTGGCCTGGATCACCATCCTGCGCAAGCGCGAGGCGTTTCGCGCCGCCTTCGAGGGGTTCGAGCCTGCCCGAATCGCGCGCTGGGGCGAGGCCGACGTGGCCCGGCTGCTGACCGATCCGGGCATCGTGCGCTCGCGTGCCAAGATCGAGGCGGCCATCGGCAACGCCCGCGCCTGGGAACGGATCGAGGCGCGCGAAGGCTTTGCGCGGTTCCTGTGGGATCGGGTCGGCGGGCAGCCGGTGCAGAACCGCTTTGCCGCGCTTTCGGAAGTGCCCGCCGAAACCCCCCTGTCGCGCGAGATTGCGCGCGATCTGAAGGCCGAGGGCTTCAAATTCTGCGGCCCGGTCATCACCTATGCCTTCATGCAGGCGGTGGGGATGGTGAACGACCATCTGGTCACCTGCCCCGCGCATGGCCGGGTGGCGGCGCTCTGACGCATGGGATGGACAGGGCGCATCCCACGGCCCTAACTGTGCCACGCAAGGAGGCCCGACCATGAGCACCGCTGATTTCGACCGCTGGCAGACCCGTTTTTCCGCGACCGATGGCTATGTCTTCGGCGAGGCGCCAAACCATTTTCTGGTCGCCTGCGCCGATCTGTTGCCGGCCGCGGGCCGGGCCCTGGCCGTCGCCGATGGCGAGGGGCGCAACGGGGTCTGGCTGGCGACGCGGGGGCTTGCGGTGGTGTCGCTCGATTTCTCGCCCGTGGCGCAGGCCAAGGCGCGCCGGTTGGCCGCCCGCCACGGTGTGGCGCCGGAGTTCATCGAGGCTGACGTGCATGTCTGGGACTACCCCGAGGCCGCCTTCGACGCGGTGGTGGAGGTCTTCACCCAGTTTTCCGCCCCGCCGCAGCGGGCGCAGAAATGGGCGGGGATGCGGCGGGCGGTGAAGCCGGGCGGCGTGCTGATCGTGCAGGGCTACACCCCGCGGCAACTCGCCCACGGCACCGGCGGCCCGCGCGTCGAGGCGAACCTTTACACCGAACCGATGCTGCGCGACGCCTTCGGCGACTGGGTCATCGAGCGGCTGGTCGAGGAAGAGGTGGAGATGTCGGAGGGCGAGGGCCACGCGGGCCTGTCGGCGGTGATCGGGCTGGTGGCGCGCAAGCCGGGGTAGGGGCTACTGCGTCGCCGCGTCTAGCTGGCGGGCGGCGTCGGTGTTGCGCAGCGCCGGGTTTAGCGCGATCACGTCGACCGGCAGGCGGCCCTTCACGTCAGGAAGGCCGGGATCGGCCCCTGCGGCCAAAAGCAGGGTGACAGCCTCGGGCGCGGTGCCGGACTGCGCGGCCAGAAACAACGCGGTTTCGCCTTTCCGGGTGCGCGCGTTTGCCGATGCGCCGGCGTCCAGCAGGATGCGCAAAGCGTCGAGGGTGGGCTCGGTGGCGGCGAAGTGCAGCGGTGTGCGACCAAAGTCGTCCACCGGGTCCGGCTTGCCGGCCGCCGTCAGGAGGGTGCGCAGCACCGCCGGGTTCGGGTTATCGGTTGCCCAATGCAGCGCGGTGATGCCTACATCGTTGCCCGCCAGCGGGTCAAGGCCCTTGGACAGCAGCACCTCTGCCACCATCGGGTTCTCGTTGTAGCTGGCGGCTTCCATCAGCGCGGTCATCTTCACTGTGCCCGAAACGTCCCCCAGATCGGCCCCCGCCGCGAGCAGGGCGACCAGCACCGCCGGGTTGCGGTTCGATCTGGCCGCGGCGAGCAGCGGCGTTCCCTCCAGATCGCGGCCGCGCACCGAAAGAAACGCGCCACGGGCGATCAGATGCAGGGCGACCGCCGGGTTTTCGTTCCGTCCGGCGGCGGCGATCAGCAACGTCAGGTCACGCCCGATCAAGGCGTTGAAGTTCGTATCCGGCTGGGCAAGGGCGTCAATCATCGCCGGATCGGAATTGTGCCACGCGGCCAGCAGCAACGCGGTATCGCCCGAGGGCATCACGGCGGCAGGGTCTGCGCCTGCGGCTAGCAAGACCCGCGCCACCTCGGGGTCGGTGCTGGACCAGGCGGCTTCTATCAGCGGCGTCGATCTGTCGTCTGCGCGGGCATCCACCGTGGCACCCGCCTGCAGCAGCGCCTGCACCACGGCGGCGCCATTGTTCGTGGCCGCCAGATGCAGCGCCGTGTTGTCCTTGGCGTCGACCGCGCCAACCTGCGCCCCGGCGGCTACGAGGCGGCGCACCACTTCGGGGTTCGCATTCTCAGCGGCGGCCAGCATCAGCGCGGTGTGGCCCGCCAAATCCGCCGTATCGAGCTTTGCCCCCGCCACGATCAACACATGCACCATGCCCGCGTCGGGGTTGTAACGCGCGGCGGTCATCAGCGCGGTATACCCGGTGCTATCGACGGCGGCGATGTCGGCGCCAGCGGCCAGAAGCGTGCGCGCCACCTCGGGGTCGGGGTTGCGCCAGGCCGCGTTCATCAGCGGCGTGGTCCCCCGCTTTGACCGGGCATCCACCGCGGCGCCCGCTGCCAGCAGCGTCTTCACCATCCCGGCGCTGTTCTTTATGGCCGCCAGATGCAGCGCCGTGATCCCTTTGGCATCCTGTGCGCCGACCGGCGCCCCTGCCGCGATGAGGCGGCGCACCACCTCGGGGTTCATGTTTCCGTAGGCGGCCAGCATCAGCGGCGTCTGGCCAGTCGAATCCGAGGTATCGACCTTCGCCCCCGCATCGATCAGTGTCTGCAGCACATCCGCATCGGGGTTGTAGCGCGCGGCGAGATCGAGCGGCGTCACCGGTTCGCCGAACTGGGGCACCGTCGCCTCGATCGCCGCGCCCGCCTTCAGCAGCGCCACGATCACCGCCGGGTCGTGCGACGACCGCGCCGCCACCGCGAGGGGGGTCAGGTCGCCCAGCCCGCGCCGGTCGGCTGACCCCAGCGTGGCGAGGCAGGCGGTGGCTTCATCGGCGGACGCTCTGGCGAAATAGCTCAGGTCGGGTGGCGTGCCCGAGGTTGGCGCCGGGCAATCCATGCCGAATGCGCCCCCCGGCAGGCCGAGCATCAGGGCAGGCACAAGGATCGTCGCGCGCATCGGTGGCTCCGGTCGGGCAGGCACCCTGCGCGGGCGCGATGGATGCAGCCTTACAAATCCCGGGGCGGTTGAAAAGCCGTGACGTGCCGTGGCTTGAACGCCCGGTTCGGGCGGATTCCCGCCGTTTGCGCAGACTGCGCGGCCCCGCCCATGTCACCGATCCGGCACGCATCCTACATAAAGCACATGCTGCTTCCACCCCGCCAAAGCTACAGCCCCACCGAGCGTTTCAGCGACATGGTCGTGCATGTGCTGGGCGTGTTCACCGTGCTGATTGCCGTGCCTGTGCTGATCGCGCTGACGGTGCGGTTCGGGGCCGGGGCTTCGGCCATCGCTGCCGTCTCGGTCTATGGCGCCACGCTGGTCGCGATGATCCTGTTCTCGGCGCTCTACAACACCATTGGCCGTCACCGCTGGACCGGGGTTCTGCGGCGGCTGGACCATTCGGCGATCTACGCCAAGATCGCGGGCACCTACACGCCGCTGACACTGATCCCCGGTACGCATGGCGGCTACCTGCTGGCGGGGATCTGGGGGGCGGCGCTGGCCGGGATGGGGTTGAAGGTGATCTCGCCGTCGCGGCTGCGCTGGCTGGCGCTGGCGCTTTACCTCGGGATGGGCTGGGCCGGGCTGGCGGCGGGGGGCAGTTTCCTTGCCACGCTGTCCGCCCCGGTGGTGACGCTGATCCTGATCGGCGGGCTGCTTTATACCGTTGGCGTGGTGTTCTACCTGTTCGAGCGGTTGCCGTATCACTACACGATCTGGCACGTCTTCGTGCTGGCGGCGAGCATGGTGTTCTACGCCGCCATCACGTTGCACATGATGAAGATGACCGCCTGAGGCCGGTTCAGATCGCCGCCTTGCGCATCTCGTCAAGGTAGATCTCGCGCAGCCGTGCGGCCACCGGGCCGGGGGCACCGGTGCCGACCGCGGTGCCGTCGATCTCGACCACCGGCATCACGAAGGCCGAGGCGGACGAGATGAAGGCCTCGTCGGCCGCCTTCGCCTCGTCTACCGTGAAGGCGCGTTCCTCCACCTCCATCTGCGCTTCGCGGGCAAAGCGCAGCACCGCCGCCCGGGTGATGCCGTGCAGGATTTCATGGCCAAGGTTGCGGGTGATGATGCGGCCACCCTTGACGATATAGGCGTTGTTCGAGGTTCCCTCGGTCACAAACCCGTCCTCGACCAGCCAGGCATCGTCGGCGCCCGCCTTCTTGGCCATCATCTTGCCCATCGAGGGGTAAAGCAGCTGCACCGTCTTGATGTCGCGCCGCCCCCAGCGGATGTCGTCGATCGAGATCACCTTCATGCCGGTCTTCGCCATCGGGCTGTCGGCGAGGCCGGGCTTGGACTGGGTGAACATCACCAGCGTCGGTTTCACCGAGGCGTCGGGGAAGGCGAAATCCCGGTCACCCGGATTGCCGCGCGTCACTTGCAGGTAGATCATCCCGTCGGTCACGTCGTTGCGCGCCACCAGTTCGCGGTGGATCGCCAGCAACTCGCCCTCCGAACAGGGCGAGGCCATGTCCAGCTCGCCCAGACTGCGGGCAAGGCGGGCGCAGTGGCCTGCGAAGTCGATCAGCTTGCCGCCAAGGACCGAGGTCACCTCATAGACCGCATCGGCCATCAGAAAGCCGCGGTCGAAGATGGAAACGGTGGCCTGATCTTCGGGAAGATAAGCGCCATTGACATAGACAGTGCGGGTCATAGGGATCGGATTCCTCGTCCTGTGGCAAACGTTCGCAGGCTGCATCCGCCTAAGCGCATGCGGTTTCAAGCAGTATTGTCATGCGCGACAATAGTGGCGATCCAACTGTCGAACGCGTCGAAAGGCGCGGACAGATGCGACGAGAGGGTGAGCAGCAGTAGTTCCAAGCCGCCGGATTGCGCCGTCATGACCAACGCAGTCTGCACGTGTCCCGGCCCGTCCTGCTGCAATTGAAGCGCCGACTTGCGGCAGAATACTCCCGGCCGCAACTCGCGGCTTGGCCCGGCATATCCGCCATATAGTGCCGACCAATTGACTTCCACACCGGGTTTCAGCGCGATCGTCATGGACTGCGTTCCCAGCCAAAGGCTGTCATGTTCGAACGTGGCGTGGCCGTCGTTTGAGTTGAAGACTAACCAACCGGGCAAGCTCATCGACCAACTCTGGTAGAGCCTGTGCTTGATCAGCCGCCTACGATAGCCGATCCCCGTTTCGGCTGGCGCCTCGCCCGAAGCTTGCAATCGCCGCAGCTCGTCCAGCGCGGCGGCCAGATCAGTTGCCACGGCCCGATCATTTGCCGTGGCCATCCGCGCACTATGCTCGATGCGCCGCTGCACTGTCAGGTCCGCCGCGCAAACCGGGCGCCGCCAGTCGGCGACCTGCCATAGCTGGGCGCGCAGAAGCTGTTCCCATTGCCTCGCATCCAGTGGTCTTTCCCACCAGATAAAGAAGGTGGAAGCGGCAGCATGCAGATCTGCCTCGTCGGCGTCGCACAACCGGCGCAGCCGGTCCGGTTGCTGAAACCCCAAGGGGCAGGCGATCTGGCCTCCCTCGCCCAGATACCCGAGGGGCACACAGAGGGCCTGGCCGTCGGGGCCCGATTTTTCAACCATCCGCGACAATGCCTTCAGGAATTCCGCCATGCTGCCCTGAAGCGCGCTAAAATCCCGGCTGAGCGCATATCCGGTTTCGTCAAGACAGGTGCCGTCCGATCCGATCCACGACCAGTCAAGACCCAACTCACGTTGCATGTGGTCCAACATGTCGATCACTGCGGCGTGAAACCCCGGGCCACCGTTGGAGCTGCGGAACCCGACTGCGATCCCCCGATCCGTCAGATCAAACTGTATCCCGTCCACAACCGGCAGCGGCTCCACGACAAGGGTCCGATCCGAGGTCATCCGGCTTTCGAGACACGGCCCAAGGCCCTGCCGCTCCGCCCAACCCGCGGCGCTCTCGGCAATCCGCTCCAGCGCCTCTCGACCGTTCAGTTGCTGCGAACGGCTTTTGGGAAAGACCCGGCTGAAAGCTTGCGCGTCAAGACCCATTCCACATAGCCCCATAAACACACAAACAGATTTCGGGGCTCTACCCCCACAGCTCTGCCCGCGGCGGATGCACCCCCGCCTCGTCATAATCCAGCGGGTGGGGGCGGTCTTCGGCCAGAAGCAGCGGGCCGTCAAGGTCCACATAGTCCGCGCCTTGCGCCACCAGCACGGCGGGGGCCATCGCCAGCGACGAGCCGACCATGCAGCCGACCATCACGCCGTAGCCCTGCGTGCGGGCGACGTCGCGCAGCGCCAGCGCCTCGGTCAGCCCGCCGGTCTTGTCGAGCTTGATGTTCACCATGTCGTACTTGCCCGCCAGATCGGCGAGGCTGGCGCGGTCGTGGCAGGATTCATCAGCGCAGACCGGGATCGGGCGGGCGATTTCGGCCAGCATCTCATCCGCCCCGGCGGGCAGCGGCTGTTCCACCAGCGCCACCCCCAGCCGTTCCAGATGCGGCGCAAGGTCGGCGTAGATCTCGGTGGTCCAGCCCTCGTTCGCGTCCACGATGATGCGCGATTTCGGCGCCCCGGCCCGCACCGCCGCCAGCCGCGCCATGTCATCCGGCGTGCCCAGCTTGATCTTCAACAGCGGCCGGTGCGCGTTCTTCGCCGCCTCGGCCCGCATCTTGTCGGGGTCGTCCAGTGACAGGGTGAAGGCGGTCAGCATCGGCCCCGGCGCGGGCAGGCCCGCCATGTCCCACACCCGCTTGCCGGACTGTTTCGCGGCCCAATCCCACAGCGCACAATCGACGGCATTGCGGGCGGCGCCGGGGGGCAGGGCCTCTTGCAGGTCGAGGCGCGTGATGTCGTCGGGCAGCGCCTCGATCTGCATCTGCACCGAGTCGAGGCTTTCGCCGTAGCGGGCGTAGGGCACGCATTCGCCGCGGCCGGTGACACCGTCGCGCGCGAGGTGCACGGTGAGCACTTTCGCCTCGGTGCGCGAGCCGCGCGAGATGGTGAAGACCTGGGCGAGGCGGAAGGTGTCGCGGGTAACGGTGATCATCGGGCTCCTCCGGAAACCGGGTGACGGTGGCCGCAGGCTTCCGGGCCGTCAATCCCCTTCGGTGTCGCGCTCTCCCAGGGCCTGCCGGGTCACCCGGTCAAGTTCGTCGCGCGCCGTTTCGAGATGCTGCATCGCGCGCGGATGCTCTTCAGTGCCGCGATGCTCGATCGCCCGCGCCAGCGCGGCGCGCAGTTTGTCGACCGCAGCCTCCCATTCGTTCAAGTCGTCCATGGGGTTCCTCCTGTGCCTCGCGCCAGCCTACAGGAGGCGCCAGCACGAGGCGACACCCCTGTGCGCTCAGATTGCGGCCAGCGCGTCGACCAGCCGACCGGCGCCGTGGCGGAACGGGTCTACCGTGGGCAGGCCCAGCCGCGCCTCGGTCTCGGCCAGATAGCGGGTCGCCTCGGCTTCGAACAGGTGCTGGGTGTTGATCGAAACGCCCACGACCTGACAGGCCGGGTTGGCGACGCGGGCCAGCGCCAGCGCCATGTCGCGCACCGCCTCGATGCCGGGCAGCTTGTAGCCGGGCAGGCCGCGCATGTGGCTGCGCGTCGGCTCGTGGCAGATCACCAGTGCGTCGGGCTGGCCGCCGTGGATCAGCGCCAGCGTGACGCCCGAATAGCTGACGTGGAACAGGCTGCCCTGCCCCTCGATCAAGTCCCAGTGGCCGGCATCGGCGTCAGGCGTCAGGTATTCGATCGAGCCCGCCATGAAGTCGGCGATCACCGCATCCAGCGGCACGCCGCCGCCGGTGATCAGGATGCCGGTTTGCCCGGTGGCGCGGAAGGTGGCCTTCTGGCCACGGGCGCGCATCTCGGCCTCCATCGCCAGCGTGGTGTACATCTTGCCGCAAGAGCAATCGGTGCCGACCGCCAGCAACCGCTTGCCGCTGCGCTTCACGCCGTTGGCGATGGGGTATTTCACCGACGGCACCCGCACGTCATGCAGCATCCGCCCGTGTTGGCGGGCCGTTTCCACCAGATCAATCTCGTCCCGCAGCAGGTTGTGCAGGCCGGAGGCCAGATCGAAGCCCTGTTCCAGCGCCGTATGCAGAACCGCCTTCCAGCTTTCCGAAATCACCCCGCCACGGTTCGCGACGCCGATCACCAGCGTCCGCGCGCCCTTGGCATGGGCCTCGGCCAGCGACATGTCGGGCAGCTTCATGTCGGCCTTGCAGCCGTCCATCCGGTATTGCCCGATCGCGAATTCGGGGCGCCAGTCGCGGATCCCCTGCGCCACCTTGGCGGCAAGCGGGTCGGGGGCATCGCCCAGAAACAGAAGATAGGGGGTCTCGATCATGGCAGCTCTCCGATGCGTCTGGCAGCAAGGATGCGCGAGCGTGGCGCGAATGTCTTGGAAGAGTTGCCGCAGCGGGCGGCGATCTGGCGAAGATGCTGCTGTCTTGGGCGCACTTCGTCGAAGATTTGTGCGCGGGATAGCCGCGCCGCGGCGCGGGCATGCTGCGGTGCAAAATCTCCCCTTGATCGCCAGTGCGCAATAATCTATCCGATCAACAATCAATCCTGAAATTAAGTTGCCAAGAGAGCGCCATGTCCTTCCGCCTTCAGCCGCCCGCCCCCGCCCGCCCGAACCGCTGCCAGCTGTTCGGCCCCGGTTCCCGCACCCAGCTTTTCGAAAAGATGGCCGCCTCGGCGGCGGATGTCATCAACCTCGATCTGGAGGATTCGGTGGCGCCGTCCGACAAGGCGCAGGCGCGCGCCAACGTCATCGCGGCGACGCGCGAGGTGGACTGGGGCACCAAGTATCTCAGCGTGCGCATCAATGGCCTCGACACCTCGTGGTGGTATCGCGACGTGGTGGACCTGCTGGAACAGGCGGGCGACCGGCTGGACCAGATCATGATCCCCAAGGTCGGTTGCGCGGCCGATGTCTACGCGGTGGATGCGCTGGTGACGGCGGTGGAACGCGCGACGGGGCGCAAGAAGCCGATCAGCTTCGAGGTGATCATCGAATCGGCCGCCGGGATCGCCCATGTGGAAGAGATCGCCGCCGCCAGCCCCCGGCTGCAGGCGATGAGCCTCGGTGCCGCCGATTTCGCCGCCAGCATGGGAATGCAGACCACCGGCATCGGCGGCACGCAGGAAAACTACTACATGCTGCACGAGGGCGCGCGGCACTGGTCCGACCCGTGGCACTGGGCGCAGGCCGCCATCGTCGCCGCCTGCCGCACGCATGGGGTGCTGCCGGTCGATGGGCCGTTCGGCGATTTCTCGGATGACGAGGGGTTTCGCGCGCAGGCCCGCCGCTCGGCCACGCTGGGCATGGTCGGCAAATGGGCGATTCACCCGAAACAGGTGGCGCTGTGCAACGAGGTCTTTACCCCCTCTGCCGCGCAGGTGGCCGAGGCGCGGGAGATCCTTGCCGCGATGGAGGCCGCCAAGGCGCGCGGCGAGGGCGCGACCGTTTACAAGGGTCGGCTGGTCGACATCGCCAGCATCAAGCAGGCCGAGGTGATCGTGCGGCAGGCCGAAATGATCGCCGGGGCCTGAAAGGGCTGCACCCGGCGCGGGGCGGCATTGCGTAGAAACGGGTAACGTTTGGTTGACAGACGGCCTCCAGATTGTGCAACACTTCGATGACGCCGCGTAACTTAGACGCAGCCCGCGAATCCCCGTCCGGGCCGGAGAGGAGGCCGACCCGGACATCAGGGGAGGAGGCGCGCCCCGGAGCGATCCGGGGCGCGGGCCGTTCAGGCCCCCGGTTCCCTCGACATGCCGTGACGTCCGCCGCCTGCTTCGCGCGCCCGCACTCAATTGCCGGGCGAATGGCCGCATGTTACGCTCGCCCCGTTGCCGCACCCGGACCGGAGGGGTCATGCCGCGTTTCCCTGCTGCCCTCGCCGCCCTGCTGGGCGCCACGCTGCTCGCCCCCGCCGCGGGGGCGGATGTGCGCTTTGCCGGTGGCGACGGCCACAGCGCCGAGACCGCGATCGTGATCGAGGGCGCGAGCGGCGAAAGCGACGGGGTGGCGGCCGAATATGCCTGGCTCAAACAGAACCGGCCCGGCGCCGATCTGCAATCGCAGGCGGTGATGGCGGCGGGCGGGCGCAGTTTCGACGTGCTGACCGTCGGCAATGGCGGCAAGCACGAACGGGTGTTCTTCGACATCACCGGCTTCTTCGGCAAATAGCCCCGCCCCGCCGCCCCGCCGCCCGGTCGAGAACGTTGCAATCTTCGCCCTGTCCGGCCATATAACCGCCAACCCGTTCCGGAGCAGCGCATGAACTATCTCGAATTCGAAAAGCCCCTGGCCGAGATCGAGGGCAAGGCCGAAGAGCTGCGCGCCCTCGGCCGCGCCAACAAGGAAATGGACGTCGAGAAAGAGGCCGCGGCCCTCGACAAGAAGGCCGAGGCGCTGCTGAAGGATCTCTACAAGGGCCTGACGCCCTGGCAGAAGTGCCTGGTGGCGCGGCATCCCGACCGGCCGCATTGCAGCGACTACATCGCCGCGCTGTTCACCGATTACATGCCGCTGGCGGGCGACCGCAACTTTGCCGACGACCATGCCGTGATGGGCGGCCTTGCCCGCTTCAACGACGCGCCGGTGATGGTGATCGGCCACGAGAAGGGCAACGACACCAAAAGCCGGATCGAGCGTAACTTCGGCATGGCGCGCCCTGAAGGCTACCGCAAGGCGATCCGGCTGCTGGACCTTGCCCACCGGTTCCGGCTGCCGGTGGTGACGCTGGTCGACACGCCCGGCGCCTTTCCCGGCAAGGGCGCCGAAGAGCGTGGCCAATCCGAAGCCATCGCCCGCTCGACCCAGAAGTGCCTCGAAATCGGCGTGCCGCTGGTGTCGGTGGTGATCGGCGAGGGCGGGTCGGGTGGCGCGGTGGCTTTCGCCACGGCGAACCGGGTCGCGATGCTGGAACATTCGATCTATTCGGTGATCTCGCCCGAGGGCTGCGCCTCGATCCTGTGGAAGGATGCCGAGAAGATGCGCGAAGCCGCCGAGGCGCTGCGCCTGACCGCGCAAGACCTGCAAAAGCTGGGCGTGATCGACCGCGTCATCAAGGAACCGGTTGGCGGTGCGCAGCGCGCGCCGAAAGACGCCATCGAGGCGGTCGGCGCCGCCCTGACCGCGATGCTGAAAGAGCTGTCGGGCAAGAAGCCCGAGGCGCTGATCCGCGACCGGCGGCAGAAGTTCCTCGACATGGGCACCAAGGGTCTCGCGGCGTGAACCCCTGGGTGATCCTGCTGATCGCCGGGGTCTGCGAAACCATCTGGGCGCTTGGCCTGAAATACGCCAACGGCTTCACCGCCTTCTGGCCCTCGGTCATCACGCTGGTGATCGCGGTGGCCAGCTTCGTTCTGCTCGGCACCGCTATGAAATCGCTGCCGGTCGGCACCGCCTATGCGGTCTGGACCGGCATCGGCACGCTGGGAACGGCGATTCTGGCGGTGTTCCTGTTCGGCGAGCCGGTCACGCTGATGCGCGTCGGCGGCATCTTTCTGATCGTCGCGGGCATTGCCGCGCTGAAGCTGGCCTGACCGGCTACCACATCGTCCGCGCCGCCCGCCCCGGCCATTCGGCGTCATAGGCGGCGCCGTCAAACTGCCCGTCGGTCATCTCGCGCAACAGGTCACCCACCGTGGGCAGCCCGGCGCTGTCGTCGCCCGCCGTCCAGAGCCGGGCCCGCAGCAGGGCGCGGGCGCATTGCGAATAGACTTCGGCGATCTCGATCACCACCACGGTGCGCGGCAGCTTGCCGTCACGCCCGAACCGCGCCCGCAGCGCCGCGTCGGCGGTCACCCGGCCGCGCCCGTTGATGCGGATCACGTTGGCCGAGCCCGGCACGAAGAACATCAGCGACACCCGCGGATCGCGCACGATGTTGCGCAGGCTGTCGATGCGGTCGTTGCCGCGCCAGTCGGGCAGGGCGAGCGTGCCGGGGTCAAGCTCCTGCACCACCGGCCCGTCATCGCCGCGCGGGCTGGCGTCGGTGCCCTCGGGGCCAACGGTCGACAGGATGCAGAACCGCGAGCGCGCGATCCAGGCGCGGTAGAGCGGCGTCAGGCGGCGGGCCACCTTCACTACGGCCGCCTCGCCCGGCGTGCCATAAAGCGCCTCCAGCGCCTCAACGGTTTCGATTGCCTTCAAGGGGCTCGTCCTCCCGGCTTCTTTCTGGCGCCAAATACTCCCGCCGGAGGCTTCCGCCACCGCCGCTGCGCGTCGGCGTCAGGCCGATCCCGCGACATACCCCGCCTCGGCCATCAGCCGGTCCGAGGCGCTCTCGATCACCCGCTCCAGCTCGGCCATGAACGGTTCCACCGTCAGCCCCGGCGCGATTTCCGGCAGGAACTCCACCACCGCCAGCCCCGGCTTGCGATAGATGCCGGTGCGCGGCCAGAACACGCCGACGTTGGTCGCCGCCGGGATGCAGGGCTGGCCCAACTGCTGATACAAGATCCCGGTGCCCACCTTGTAGCTTCTGGTCGCACCCGGCGCGACGCGGGTGCCCTGCGGATAGATGATCAGCTGCCCCGGTTGCAGTTTCCCCTTCGCCACGCCGTCCATCATCTGCTGGATCGCCTGCCCGCGCTTGCCGCGATCGACCGGCACGCAGCCGATGCGCAGACCGTACCAGCCCAGGATCGGCGCCCAGGTCAGTTCCTTCTTCATGATGAACTTGGGCCGCGGTGTTTCGCTGACGATCATGATGATGTCGAAGAACGACTGGTGCTTGGACGCGATCAGCGCCTCGCCTGTCGGCACCGTGCCGCGCACTTCGGATCGCAGGCCCAGCATGACCCGTGCCGTAAAGCGGACCCAGCGGCAATAGGTATGCACACCGGCAAAGGCGCCGCGGCGGTCGACGATCGCCCAGGGCGTGAAGTAAAGCGCCATCAGCGCCATCATCGCGTACATCTGCACGACGAACAGCAGCGACATCAGCCAGCGGGCCGCGTAGGTCATCAGGTCAGCCTCCGCAATGTGTGGAACGCCGCGGCGCGCGTCGCCGCGAAAGAGACGATGGCGGCCAGCGGCGGGATCAGCAGCGGCCAAAGCCAGCCCAGCCCCTGAAAGCCAAGGCCGGTCAGGAAACCGCCGGCCTCGTCTGTCGCGGGCAGAAGCGCAACCGCCGCCATTCCCGCCACCGTGCCCGCCGCCGCACCCGCCAGCGCGCGCAGGGTGAAGCGGCGCACGAAGGCGCGGGCGATGTAGGCGTCGCGGGCGCCAATCAGCCGCAGCACGCGGATCACCTGCGCGTTGGCGGAAAGGGCGGCGTTGGCGGCCAGCGTGATCATCGCCGCCGTGGCCCCCCCGATCAGCAGGATCGAGACCAGCCCCAGCAGCCGCAGCCGGTCGGCCGCCGCCACCAGCGGGCGGCGCCAGCGGGTGTGGTCGTCCAGCACCGCGCCCGGCGCCTCGGCCGCCAGCCGGTTCTTCAGCCCGTCGGCATCAAAGCCGTCCCCGGTTTCCCGCACGTCGATCAGCCGGGGCACCGGCAGCGCGTCCAGCGGCAGGTCGGGGCCGAACCAGGGTTCCAGCAGCTTCTTCTGCTCGTCATCGCTCAGCGCGCGGGCGGAGGCAACGCCGGGTGTTGCCTTGAGGATGTCGAGCACCTTCGCCGTTTGCGCCGCCATCTGTTCCGGCGGGGCCGAGATGCGGATCGTCGCGGTCTGCGCCAGCGCCGCCGACCAGCGTTCCGCCAGCCGCCCCGAGGCGATCGACAGCGCCAGCGCAAAGACGGCAAGGAATGCCATCGCCCCGGCGGTGAAGCTGGTCAGCCGCGCGGTAAAGCCGGTCGGCGGCACGATGCGGTCGGCGCTGCGGTCGCCCGCCAGCAACTCCCCCAGCGCGGCGGCGCGGGCCTTCACAGGTCGCTCCCGGCCAGTTGCAGGCGGCGGTCGCGGATGCGCAGCACGCGGGCGGGCACTTGCGATTTGGCGGTGCGGATCAGGTTCATGTCGTGCGTGGCGATCAGGATCGTCTTGCCCATCTTGTTCAGTTCCATCAACAGCGTCAGCAGCCGCACCGACATTTCCCAATCTAGGTTGCCGGTGGGTTCGTCGGCCAGGATCACGTCGGGCGACATGATCACCGCGCGGGCCAGCGCCGCCCGCTGCCGCTCGCCGCCCGACAGCGAGGGTGGCAGGTGGCTGGCCAGCGGTTTCAACCCGACCCAGCCCAGCAGGTCGTCAAGGTCGGCGCCTGCGGCATCGCGCCCCGAGGCGGTCAGCGGCAGCGCCACATTCTCGGCCAGCGGCAGGTGGTCCAGGAACTGGCAATCCTGATGCACCACGCCGATCCGCCGCCGCATCGCGGCCACATCGTCGCGCGACAGGCTGCGCATATCGTGGGCGTCGATGGTGACGCGGCCCGCGGTCGGGTGCAACTCGCCATAGCAGAGCTTCAGGAATGTCGACTTGCCCGCGCCGGACGGGCCGGTGAGGAAATGGAACGACCCCGGCGGCAGCCGCAGGCTGATGTCGGTCAACAACTCACCGCCGCCATAATTGTAGGCGACATTCTGGAATTCGATCACACGGCTCTCCGAATCCTGACGGCGCAGTTTCGCGCAGGCGGCGCGGGGTTGCAATCGGCGCGCCGACAAGATGCGGGCGATGACACAAACACTTGGATATAACCACCGCTCTTGCTACAACATGACGAGGGGATAGCGCTTTCGGGAGCGCCTGAACCGGATGAGGGGACCAAATGCGGCTGACCTGCCCGAATTGTGACGCCCAGTACGAAGTGGATGATCGCGCCATTCCAGACGCCGGGCGCGATGTGCAATGTTCAAACTGCGGGCACGCGTGGTTCCAGCTGCCACCGCATGTCGAAGAGGCGATGGAGGATGAGGCCGCCACCTTCGGCGATGCCGCCGCCAAGCCCGCCGACGAACCCGAACCGGAATATGCGGCCGCCATGCCGCCATCGCCGCCCGCCGCGCCTGAACCGGCGGCCACGGCGACCGTCGTGCCGCAGCCGATGCCGGAACGCCCCGCCCCGCCGCCGCCCGTTGAGCCGCGTCGGCAGGTGCTGGATGAAAACGTGCAGGCCGTCCTGCGCGAAGAGGCCGAGCGCGAAAAGCGCGTGCGCGACGCCGAGCGCGGCGCGATCGAGACCCAGCCCGATCTTGGTTTGACCAGCCCCGAGCGCGTCACCACCCGCAGGCCCGCGCCGCCGCCCGCGCGCGATCGCACCGCGCCGCCGCCCGCCCCGGATGACGAGGATATGGACGAGGACGACGACAGCGACCTGATCGCGTCGCCGCGCAGCGCCCGCCGTGCATTGCTGCCCGACATCGAACAGATCAACTCGACCCTGCGGGCCACGACCGAACGTGGCCGCGCGGCGCCGCCAACCCCGGCCGAAGAAGAGGCCGAGCAACGCCGCGGCTTTCGTCTGGGCTTTCGCACCGTCGTTCTGGTCGCGCTGGTGCTGGTGGTGCTGTACGTGACGGCACCAACGATCGAGGCGCGGTGGCCGGTGTCCGCGCCGGTGCTCAAGCCGCTGGTCGCGGGCCTCGACAGCGCCCGTACACTGCTTGACCGGCTGCTGACCTCGGCGGTGTCGCTGATCCGCGGGCACGGCTGAGCCGGGCGATCAGAACAGGTTCAGCAACCGCTTGAGGTAATCGCGCTCGATCGAGGGGCGGGTCTGGTCGCCGGAGCGTTTGCGGATTTCGTCAAGGATCTCGCGGGCGCGGCGATAGACATCCTCGCCCTGCAACAGGTTCTGCGAGGTTCCCATCGCCCCCGCCTGCCCGATCTGGCGGCCCAGCGGGTCGCTTTGCCCCTTGGGCCCGGCGGTGCCATCGGCCTGACCCTGCGGGCCCGCCGTGCTGGCCGGGCCCTTGTTCATCGCCTGATCCATGTTGTGCAGGCTTTGCCGCAGCGCATCCATCGCCTCGGCCTGCTTGTCCAGCGCACCGGCGTTGTCGCCGTTGCGCAGCGCCTGTTCGGCCTGATCCATCGCTTGCCCGGCCTGCCCCAGCGCATCGCGTGCGGCCTTGCCGTCGGCGGTGCCGTCGCCCGGCAGCGTCCCTTGCGACTGCTGGTCCAACTGGTTGCGCAGCGCCCGCTGGCGGTCGGCGAGGCTTTGGCCCGGTTGTCCGTCGCCCTGCGCGCCTTGCCCGGTCTGGTCCTGTCCCGGCTGGCCATCCTGCGGCTGCTCGCCGGGGCTGCCCTGCCCAGACTGGCTGAACTGGTGCTGCAAATCCTGAAAGGTCTTGTCCGACAGGTTCTGTTGCTGGCGCAGCGTATCGGACAGGCCCTTCATCGCCTGCCCGCCGGGGATCTGCATCCCACCCTGGCCCTGGGTCACGCGCATGTTCTCGGTCAGCTGGCGCAGACGGTCCAGCAGTTGCTGCGCCTCGGCCATGCGGCCCTGTTCCATCAGTTGCTGCAAGCGGTCCAGCATCTGCTGCATCTGGTCGCCGGTGATCGACTGGCCCTGCTGGTTCTGCGCGCTCTGCTGGTCCTTGCCGTCCTGCTGCTGGGCCAGCTTTGCGACATAGTTCTGCAACGCCTTGTTCATGTCATCCATGAGCTTGGCGATCTCGTCCTTGCTGGCGCCGCGCCGGATCGCCTCGGACAGCTTGTCCTGCGCCTGCCGCAGCGTTTCCAGCGCGTCCGACAGGGTGCCATCCTCGACCTGCAACGCCACTTGCCACAGCGCCTCGGCCACCTCGTCGCGCAGGGCGGGGGTCAGGCCCTCTTCGATGCCGGTCTCAAGCCGCTGCATGGCCACGCGCAGCAAGAGGTACGCGCGCTGGTTCTTTATGAAGCCCTCGGGCCGATAGGTGATGGCGCGCAAAATCTCCTCGGTCCGTTGCGCATTGGCGGCGGACCACAAGAGGTCGCGCCGCATCTCGATCACCGCCGCCGCCAGCGGGTCGAAAAAGCGCCGCCCCGGCAGATCGGCCGACAGGGTTGCCGCGCTGCCGGTCTGCCCGGCGGCGTCCTGCACCGTCAGCGTGATCTTCACCGGCAGATTGGCCCAGGCGTTCTTTGACAGATCATCGACAAGCACCTGATTGAAATCCGCCCGCGATCCGGTCACCGGCATCGGCAGGTCCAGGACGATCGGCGGGCGCGGTTCGGGATCGGCCGCCAGCCCATAGCGGCGGTCGATGGCGGCAAGGTCGAGCGTGATGGTCGCGGTGCCCTTGACCACGCCGAAATCGTCGCTCGCGTGGAAGGGCAACTGCATCTCGCCGCTGGCCTTGCGGTCGGGCGGGCTGACGATGGTCACGCTGGGCGGCTGGTCGGCGACGGCGGTCACCGTCCAGGCCCGCCCGCCCGGCCCGTCGATGGCCAGCTTGCCCGACCGTGCGATGGTGAAATCCTGATCCGCCGCCGAGGCGCTGCCAACCAGCCCGGTCCGGCCCGACACCGTTTCGGCCACCGTCAGCGCGCCGATCTGCCCGTACAGCCGCAGCGTGACCTTGCTGCCCACAGGCACGCTGAAGCCGCCCTTCGGGATGTCATTGAGGTAAAGCGACGGCTTGCCCGTATGGGGCGGGGGCTGCACCCACCCCTCCCACGTCGGGCCGGCCACCACGGCGGCGCCCGCCGATTGCGGGCTGATCGCTGTCAGCCGCCAGGCCGACCCGAAGCCCGCCGCCAGCACGAAGGCCAGCAGCGCCACATAGCGCAGCGCAAAGGGGTCGCGGCGCGCCAGCTTCAGATCGGGTTCCACCGGCCGCGCGGCGGCGGCCCGGTCTGCCATCCGCGCCAGATGCACGCGCCAGACCTCGACCGAGGCGGCATCGGCCGCACCGATCGCCTGCTGGTCCGACAGCGCCGCCAGCGGCCGCCCCGGCAGCGTCGCGTCCAGCCGCCGGATGGCGTCGTCCTGCGTCGGCCAGTGAAAGCCGCGGATGCCGACGACCAGACCCCAGACGATGCCGCCCAGCCCCAGCATCAGCGCGGCCCATGCAATCTCGATCGGCAACTGGTCGAGCACGCCGAAGGCCATCGCCGCGATCAGCAACAGGCAAAGGCTCCAGACCGGCCAGAATGCCTGCGTCAGGCGTTCGGCCAGCAGCCCCAGTCGGGTCAGTCGAAGCGGCCAGCGCAACGGCGCCATCGCCTCTTCCGGAATCCGGTTGCCTTCGCTCATGCTTCCTTTCCGGCCGTCACGCGCGGGTCAGGCGCGTCAGAGCCATTCCGGAACGGTATCTCGGTTCACAATCTCGATATAGGACGGCCGCGCGCGAATTACAGCGAAGTGATCGCCCATCACCAGAACTTCCGGCACCAGCGGCCGAGAGTTGTATTCCGACGCCATCACCGCGCCATAGGCCCCGGCCGAGCGGAAGGCGATCAGATCGCCCGCTGCCAGCGGCGGCATCGGCCGCGCCTTGGCAAAGGTGTCGCCGGTTTCACAGATCGGGCCAACCACGTCATAGGCCTGTGTCTCCAGTCCCGGCGCGGGTTCGATCACCGGCACGATGTCGTGGTAGGCGTCGTACATCGAGGGTCGCACCAGATCGTTCATCGCGGCATCGACGATCAGAAAATCGCGCTCTTCGCCCGATTTCACATAGATCACCTGACTGACAAGGATGCCCGCGTTGCCAGAGATCAGCCGCCCCGGCTCGATCTCGATCTCGCAGCCCAGATCGCCGACGGTGCGCTTGATCAGCGCGCCGTATTGCTGCGGCAGGGGCGGGGCCTCGTTGCCGCGGGTGTAGGGAATGCCCAGCCCGCCGCCAAGGTCCAGCCGCGTGATGTCGTGGCCTTCGGCGCGAAGCCGCCGGGTCAGTTCGGCGACCTTGGTGAAGGCCATCTCGAACGGCTCAAGCTCGGTCAACTGGCTGCCGATGTGGACGTCGATGCCGACGACCTTCAGCCCCGGCAGGCGAGCGGCCTCGGCGTAAACCTCGCTGGCCCTGCTGATCGGGATGCCGAACTTGTTTTCCTTCTTGCCGGTCGCGATCTTGGCATGGGTCTTGGCGTCCACGTCGGGGTTCACCCGGATGGTGATCGGCGCGACCACGCCCATCGACACCGCCACCTCGGACAGCGCGCGCATCTCGGGCTCGCTTTCCACGTTGAACTGGCGGATGCCGCCTTCCAGCGCCAGCCGCATTTCCGCGCGCGTCTTGCCGACGCCGGAAAACACGATCCGGTCACCCGGCACGCCCGCCGCCTTGGCGCGCAGGTATTCCCCGGCCGAAACCACATCCATCCCGGCGCCAAGGTTGCCCAGAAGCTTCAGCACCGCCACGTTCGACAGCGACTTGATCGCGAAGCAGACAAGGTTCGGCAGCGGCGACAGCGCATCCTGAAACAGCTTGAAATGCCGCGTCAGCGTGGCCGCCGAATAGCAGTAGAACGGGGTGCCCACGGTCGCCGCGATATCGGCCACCGGCACATCCTCGGCGTAAAGCGCGCCGTTGCGGTAAAGGAAATGGTCCATGATTTCGCCTGTATCAGAACGCGGCGGCTTTGCAATCGGCAAGCCCGGGCGGCGGCTAGAGCTTGCCTGCCACCGCCACCTGAGCCGTGCCGCTGATCGTCACCGCCGCACTGGGCGTGGTGCCATTCGGCGCGGTCGGACGCCCGTCCATGCCGCAGCCGGCCAGCGCCAGCACAATCAGGATTGCGAATTTCATGCCAGTTGCTCCTTCCAGCGGGCGACCTGCGCACGCACGCCCGAGGGCGCCGTGCCGCCGTAAGAAGTGCGGCTGGCCACCGAGTTTTCGACCCCCAGCACGGAATAAACCTCTTGCGTGATGCCCGGGTGGCCGGTCTGCATCTCGGCCAGCGTCAGGTCGGGCAGGTCGCAGCCCTTCCGTTCCGCCAGCGCCACCAGCGCGCCGGTCACGTGATGCGCCTCGCGGAACGGCAGGCCGAGCGCACGCACCAGCCAGTCGGCCAGATCCGTCGCGGTCGAGAAGCCCGACGCGGCGGCAGCTTTCAGGGCGGGCACCTGCGCCGCCATGTCCTGCACCATCCCGGTCATCGCGGCAAGCGACAGCATCAGCGTATCGGCGGCGTCGAAAACCTGTTCCTTGTCTTCCTGCATGTCCTTGGAATAGGCCAAGGGCAGCCCCTTCATCACCGTGAACAGCGCCACCATCGCCCCCAGAATCCGCCCGATCTTCGCCCGCAGCAACTCCGCCGCATCCGGGTTGCGTTTCTGCGGCATGATCGAGGATCCGGTGGAAAAGCGGTCGCTGAGACGCACGAAGCGGAACTGCGCCGAGGACCAGATCACCAGTTCTTCGGCAAACCGGCTGAGGTGCATGGCGCAGATCGACGACGCGGCAAGGAACTCCAGCGCGAAATCGCGATCGGCCACGGCATCAAGGCTGTTGGCCATCGGCCGGTCGAACCCCAGCGCATGGGCGGTGGCATGGCGGTCGATCGGGAACGAGGTTCCCGCCAATGCCGCCGCCCCCAGCGGGCATTCGTTCATCCGCGCCCGCGCATCGCGGAACCGGCTGGCATCGCGGCCCAGCATCTCGACATAGGCCATCATGTGGTGGCCCCATGTCACCGGCTGCGCGGTTTGCAGATGGGTGAAGCCCGGCATCACCCAATCCGCCCCCGCCTCGGCCTGTTGCAGAAACGCACGTTGCAACGCCTCGATCCCGGCCACCGCCGCGTCGGTCTGATCGCGCACCCACAGCCGGAAATCGGTCGCCACCTGATCGTTGCGGCTGCGCGCGGTGTGCAGGCGCCCGGCGGCATCGCCGATCACCTCTTTCAGCCGCGCCTCCACATTCATGTGGATATCCTCCAGCGCGGCCGAAAACGGGAAATCCCCCGCCTCGATCTCTGACAACACCGTGAGAAGGCCTTCCCGGATCGCCTCGGCGTCACTAGAAGCAATGATGCCCTGCGCCGCCAACATCGCGGCATGGGCCCGCGAGCCCCGGATGTCCTGGGCGTGCAGCCGCTGGTCGAACCCGATCGAGGCGTTGATCGCCTCCATGATCGCGTCCGGGCCCGCGGCGAAGCGCCCGCCCCACATGGTGTTCGCGGTCTTGCCCTGATCTTTCGCGGGGTCGTTCGTCATCGTCTGGCCCTTCCGGAGGGGAAATGCGTTTTCTTCGTTCCGCCGTCTTCTACGCGGCCCTTGCGCTTGGTGCAAATGCCGCCGCCGCAGATACCGCAGCCCTGCAGGGCTTGCGCACCGGCGACATGGAAAAGCTGAACTTCTCGGCCGCCCCCGCCGCGCTGCCCGATCTGCCGATCACCGATGCCGAAGGCGCCACGCATCATCTGGCCGACTACAAGGGCAAATACGTCGTGGTGAACTTCTGGGCCACCTGGTGCGCCCCCTGCCGGAAAGAGATGAGCACGCTGGACCAGTTGCAGGCCGAGATGGGCGACCGTCTGGCCGTGGTGCCGGTAGCGACGATGCGCAACACGGTGACAGGGGTGCAGAAGTTCTTCGCCGCCGACAACGTGACCCATCTGCCGGTGCTGCTGGATCCCGATGCGGCCCTTGCCCGATCGATCGGCATCATGGGGCTGCCCGTCACGCTGATCCTGAACCCCGAGGGGCAAGAGGTCGCCCGCCTGATCGGCCAGGCCGACTGGTCAAGCGACAGCGCCAAGGCGATCCTGACCGCGATGATGGCGGGCGGTTGAGCGGCTTTCCCACCTTTGGGATCCTCTGAATCTGCGCTAAGCTGGCCTTTCCCCCGTGGCGAGCCAACGTGGCATTTCAGGGATCGGGCCATGAATTTTGAAGCCTACGTCATCCGTCTGCGCCAGCTTCGCGACCAGATCAAGCAGCAGATCAAGGTCGTCGAAGCCTATCCGCCAAAACCCGGCACACAGTATCGCAAGAACGTCTCGGCGGCGGTGGACGACTGGAACAACCGCATTCTGGCGATCGGCAAAGACCTGAAGTCGCGCGCCGCGCTGAACGAGCTGATCTATCAGCGCAACCGTTTCGGGCCCCACAGCTATGAAGCGCGGCAAAGCTACGAAAGCAAGGAGCGCAACATCCGCATCCTGCGCGCCGCGCTGCTCGAACTGGCGCAATATGTGCATTCGCTCTCGCTGCTGATCTTTGACGGCGACCCGCTGGTCAAGGCGTCGCTTGAGGCCATCAAGAACGCGTTGAAGCACCTCAATGGCCACGTCCAGCAAGGGCAGAACGCGGTTCTGAGCACACACCCCTACGAACAGCAGATCACCGCGGCGTTCAGCGAGGTTCGCCCAGCGGACCCGGCCCTGCCCGGGGGCGCGTCGATCTACGCGGGCTCTGACCTCATCACGCTCATCATCGCCCTTTTCGTGCTGATCAAGCGCTGGGCCGAAGAGAAGAGCCGCGAGGACGAGAAGACCTGAACCGAGACGTCGGGCCGCGCGCTCAGGCCGCGGCGGCCCGCCGCCGTTCGGCCAGCGCAAGGCCCGACAGGACCAGCCCGAGCCCGACGAGGTGGTAGGGTTGCAGCCTCTCGCCCAGCACCAGCACCGACAGCACGGCCCCGAAGACCGGCACCAGATTGATGAACAACCCGGCCCGGTTCGACCCGATCAGCCCGGCCCCGGCGATGAAACTCGCCTGCGCCACCAGCCCCGGAAAGACCCCGGTGAAGGCGCCGATGGCCCAGCCTCGCGCATCGGGCCAGATCACGGTGCCGCGCGCCACCTCCCACGCCGCCAGCGGCACCGCCGTCACGAAAGCCGCGCCCGAGATCGCCGCCATGAAGCTGAGCCAGTGCACCGGCGGCTTCCAGCGCAGCGCGGCGGTGTAGCTGCCGTAGCACAGGATGGCGAGCAGCATCAGCGCATCGCCCCGGTTCAGGTGCAGCTGCACCAGCGCGGCAAGGCTGCCGTTCGCCGCCGTCACCACCACCCCCGCCAGCGTCAGCGCGAACCCGGCCGCTTGCCCGCCGGTGACCCGCGCCCGGAACAGCACGAAACTGATCGCGAAGATGACCAGCGGCATCCCGGCTTGCAGGATGACGATGTTCAGCGCCGTGGTGTAGATCGCGGCGGTGTAGAACAGCGCGTTGAAACAGGTGAACCCCACCGCGCCAAGGCCGAACAGCAGCCCGGCATGGCGCCGCAGCACCGCCGCGTCGCGCCGCAGGTGCCGCCGGGCGAGGAACGTCGCCGCCGCAAAGCACAGCGCCCACCGCATCGCCGTCAGCAGGAAGGGGCTGACATGCCCTACCGCCAGCCGACCAGCCACGGCATTGGCGCCCCAGAAAAGGGCCGTAAGGGTCAGAAAACCGTAAGCGCGCAGGGCCAAGAGCGTCTCCGTCGATCGGGTGCCGGGCGCGACCCTAGCCGGGCCCGGCGGCGGATGCCACCCGATGCCGCTACGTCAGCCGCGCTTGGCCGTTGACAGCCGCCCGCCCGCGCGCATCCTGCGCCGAGGGGGAGGACAGGATGCCGCTTGGGCTGCTTGTGCTGTTGGTCGCTGTCGGGATCGCGGGCATCGCGGTGCTGTTGCACCTGACCGGCCATTCCCGCGCCTTCGAGATCGACAGCGAGGCCACCGCCCGCCGCGAATGGCACCGCCATTGCCCCGAGGATGAGGTTCGCGCCGTGCTGGTCGCCGCCAACCACCGCGCGGCGCTGATCGAGGGCGCGCAGGGCAGGGGCCTGCTGTGGTCGTTCGGTGCCGATACCACCGCGCAGCAGTTCGACCGGGTCGAGGTGACCGACCGCCCCGATGGTCTGATCCTGCGGCTGGGCAGCTTCACCGCCCCCGCCGTTCGCCTTCACCTTTCGCCCGAGGAACGCGCGCAATGGCGCGCCCGCCTGACAGGAGCCACGCCATGACCGGCCTGCACTATCCCGATGTCGTCCAGCTTGCCGTGCCCGGTTTCATCCTTCTGATCCTGCTGGAGTTTGGCTGGATCGTCTGGACCCACCGCGGCGGTCGCTACGAAACCCGCGACGCGCTGACCTCGCTGCTGATGGGGGCGGGCAACGTCGCCTCGGGCATCGCGCTCGGGTTCGTCACCTGGGGCTTCTACGTCCTGCTGTGGCGGATCACGCCGCTCGACCTTGGCACCTCGTGGGGAGTGGTGGCGCTCTGCTTCGTGCTGGACGATCTGCGCTATTACTGGGTGCATCGCTTCGGCCACCGCAGCCGCTGGGTCTGGGCCAGCCACGTCAACCACCACTCGTCGCAGCACTACAACCTGACCACCGCGCTGCGGCAGACCTGGACCGGCACCTTCACCTTCATGATGGTGCTGTCGGCGCCGCTGATCCTGCTGGGCTTTCATCCGGCGATGGTGCTGTTCGTCGGCGGCTTGAACCTGCTCTATCAGTTCTGGATCCACACCGAGGCAATCGGCAAGCTGCCCGGATGGGTCGAGGCGGTGATGAACACGCCCAGCCACCACCGCGTCCACCACGGCCGCAACCCGCGCTATCTCGACAAGAACTACGCCGGCGTCTTCATCGTGTGGGACAGGATGTTCGGCACCTTTGTGACGGAGCAGGCCGACGACAAACCCGAATACGGCCTTGTCCACAACCTTGGCACCTTCAACCCGCTTCGGGTCGCCTTCCACGAATGGATCGGCATCTGGAACGACGCGACCCAACCCGGCCTGACCCTGCGCCAGCGGTTCATGTACTGCGTCGCCCCGCCCGGCTGGAGCCACGACGGCAGCCGCCGCATGTCGGAAGGGCTGCGGGCCGACCACCTGCGGCGCCACCCGGAACTGCGCGGCACGCCGGGGTTCGAGGAGGCCGGGGAGATGGCACCGGCCGGTCGGGGAGCCAATGCGGGGTGAGGGGACCGGGGCGGGATAAGGCGAGGCGTGGTCGGACGTGCGGAGCGATGGGCTGAAGCGACGGCGCGTGGGACAGGGATGGTGCGTGCAAGCACGCACCCTACGCTTGCTGTGACAGGAGTTGGCGGCCCTTCCGCGCCCTCGCCCGGGAACTCATGAAATATGGGATAGACATAGTCTTACATTCGTCATGCAGTATGAAGTGATTAGCCCGCCATTCACCCTTAAGTTTGACCGGATGTCTAAGGCCGAACTTAGAGAATATTTCTCTTGGTTCATGGACGCTCGCCCGAATAGAATTGATATTCTGGCGAGAGAAGTGAGGAGGCACATCGGATTCTCGACTTGGCAGCCGGATGCCTCGCCAGAGTCGTTGGGGCCGCTTGGAAAGTGGTTTGCGCAAAATGTGGAGACTCGCAGGAAATCACTAGAAGAGATAGCCGAATTTTCCTCACACGGCGCTAGCCTCATAGCTGCTCCTGATACGGAATTGACCAATCACACATTTTCGATAGCAATCGACTCTGGGATGTATCTCTCCGAGGTTCTTTTGGAGCGCAATCCGGATCTCAGATGGGGTCAGGATTTAATCAGGAAGAAATCGATTGACTACGGTCAACCTGTTCTGGTCGGATTTGGGCGTGCTGTGTTCAACCCCACTCGAATGATGATAACGGCGGCATATGGTATCGCTCGCAGGACCGAGGATGGTTCGGTGTTGGAACGTATCTACGAAATCTGGTCAACGAAAATGATCCAACAACAGTAGTATTTCCGAGCGATAGAAACGTTGATTGTGTCGTAGCAAACTGCGCCATGGCAGATCGATGAGATTGGCCAGTGTTTATCTATTATTCGCGCGTCTTTTATCTTCGTGTGGGTTCAACCGCTCGTAACGAGACTGGCAGTCAGGTGCCTTCCCGACGCGCCCGTCCCGTCAGGCCCTATGACGAATAGACCGCGACCGTGGTGAACGTGACCGCCGTGCCCGCGACCAAGGGCTTCGTCGGCCTAGGTAATCCCCCGAAGTCCGCGCCGCGCCGGGGTTCGAGGACGCCTGAGGGGGGCAGGTGGGGCGATGGGCGGGTGACGGTGCCCATTGCGCGGAGGGCCATCGACGCTGCGCACCCCGGCAATGGCTTGCCGGAGATGGCGTGTAGATTGGGCAGTTCCGAGGCGCAAGCCGCGGGTTCACCGGCAGAGGAAGGTGGCGCGTGTGGCTGGGGGTGCTATGGTGCGTGCGACATGGTGGGTGAACCTTCGCTTCGCAAAGAACCACCCGCCCTGCGTTTGCATCCTAGGGTGGAAATTTTGTTGACCGCAAGTACCATTGCCCGCCTTCAAAGAATAAATCAATCGCTTCCAAAATATCTTTTGATTGCGAACCTGGTGATTATAATTGCAATCTTTCTTTCAATCCCTCTTGTCCATAAAGGGATAGATTCCATTTCATTTTATAGGCTTCCGTTCGTGCAGGAAAATTTAAATTTTGTTCTGATTAGGTCAGGCGTAAGTGGGGCGGCCTTAGCGGGCGCGCTAGCGTTTGCTTTAAGCGCTCTCCTTGGCGCGTGTTTCTCTGCGGCTCGGATTGCGTTGTACCTCGCTATCTGGATTTCTACCGGACGATGGACCCTTGCGCTCGTAGAGGTGCTGCGACAAGGAGGGACAAAAGCTTACGCCCTTGTTGCATTCGTTATGATCATTTCAGTGATGGCTTATTTTGTGTTTTTTCCAGCGCATTATCTTGGATCACACGCACCTGAATCGCAAGTGGAGTTGGCAGATTATCCATACGCCTTTTTCTTAGGGCGAATTTGCTACGGCACCATATTTTTCATAATGCTTCCGCAGCTCGTTCTTGCCCCGGCGGTTGTAGTCTTCGGGATTTGCCGCGACGCAAGGAGAGAGATCTAAACGACTTGGTTCTGTTGACAAAAGGGATTCACGTTGCACGCTGAACGTGAATCAGGCTGGTATCTGCAATGGAGACCAGCCCGCGAATGGGGTGGGTGGTTCCGCGGCGTAAGCCGAGGGGTCACGTACAGGTGGAACCGATCCCAATGCAAGGGTGCGGAGTGGTTGGGGTGTCGTGGTGGATGCCGAACGGTGGGTGAACCTCCGCTTTCGTGCAAAATCACCCGCCCTACGCTTGGAATGTGTCGCCCCGCCCGGCTGGAGCCACGACGGCAGCCGCCGTATGTCGGAAGGGTTGCGGGCGGATCACGCCGCCCGCAACCCCGAAGTCCTCAGCACGCCGCGGTTCCAAGGCACCTGATGCCTCAGCGCCGCCGGGCGACGATCTGCACCGGGGCGATGGTGCCGCTTTCCAGATTGGCGACCATGTTCGCCACCTTCGCCGGGGCCTGCGCCCCCATCAGCAGGTGCAGGCCCAGGGGTGGCGGCCCCTGTTCCGCCAGCCGCGTCTTCATCGCCTTGAATCCGGCCAGCGCCATGTCGCGCCGGTCGATTTCCGGGGTTGTCTCGAACCCGGCCCGTTGCAGCGCGGCGCGGTAGTCGGCGGGCGAAGCAAGGAACGAGGTGCCCGCATCCGCCGCCCAGGCGACGGGGTAAGCCAGCGGGGCATCGCCGGTGCGCATCACGTCATAGACCGCCAGCACGCCGCCGGGCCGCAGTACCTGTGCGATACCGGCAAAGAGGGCGGCCTTGTCGGCGATGTTCATGCCGACATGCAGCAGCGTCGCCGCATCGAAGCTGCCCGCCGCGAACGGCAACCGTAGTGCGTTGCCTTCCGTCAGCCGCACCCGGTCAGCCAACCCCAGCCGCGCCGTCAGTGCCGTGCCGACCGCGATGAATTCCGGCGTCAGGTCTACCCCGTCGACGGTGACGCCGAAGGTCGCCGCCAGATATCGCGCGGTGCCGCCCAGCCCGCAGCCGATGTCAAGCAGCCGATGCCCGGCCGCCAGACCCAGCGCCCCGGCCAGTTCCGCGGTTGCAGCGCGCCCGCCCATGTGGAATTCGTCGACCGCCGCCAGCTGGTCCAGCGTCGGGTCGCCCGTCACGCCCAGCTTTTCCAGCCCCTGCCGGATCGCGCCGTCCAGCGTGCCCAGCGTGTAATGCTCCGCCACCCGTTCCGCGACATCCGCCATCCTGGCCTCCCTGCGCTGCGCCGGTCACTTTGGCGCCAGCCTAGGCCCGCGCGGGCGGTCCGGGCCACTCCTGAAACTGTAGCAGCGGTCAATTTCGTGCTAGTCTGCCGCCATGAAGGGCTACGGGCAGTTCTGCTTCATTGCCAAGGCGCTGGAGATTGTCGGTGAACGCTGGACGCCGCTGATCCTGCGAGAGCTGATGTGCGGGGCCACCCGGTTTTCCGATCTGCAGCGTGGATTGCCGCGCCTCTCGCCGTCGCTGCTGTCCCGGCGTCTCGGCGCGCTGGCGCGGTCGGGCGTCGTCTGCCGCACGGCCGGGGGTGGGTATGCCCTCACCCCGGCGGGGGCCGAACTGCGCCCGGTGATCGAGGCGCTGGGGTTCTGGGGCCAGCGCTGGGTCGGCGGATCCCTCGCGGCCGAAGATTACGACCCCGATGTGCTGATGTGGGACATGCGGCGCCGGATCGCGCAGGACCAGTTGCCGCCGGGCCGCACCTGCATCTGCTTCGCGTTCCGCGACGCCGCACCGGATCGGCAGCACTACTGGCTGCTGGCCGCGCCGCAACAGGTGGACCTTTGCATCACCGATCCGGGGGTCAAGGTCGACCTGCTGGTGGCAACCGACGTGCGCACGATGGTGCAGGTCTGGAACGGCGATTGCCCGCTGGGCGCACGCCTGCGCGACGGCTCGATCGACCTGCAGGGGCCACGGCCGCTGGTCGCGGCTTTCCCCGGCTGGCTGCGGCTTAGCCTGTTCGCGGCCGCACCGCCCGCGGGTGGCGCGGGTTAGGCCGGTTCGCCCCCCAGAACCGCCCAGAATTCATCTTTCAGGTTGCGATGCGGGAAGGCGGTTTCCGGCACCGGAACCTCCAGAAACGCGCAGAGCGGGCCCCAGCCCTCGGCCACGTCGAACACCAGAAGCCGTTCGGGCGGAATCGCGGCCCGCACGGCCTCGGTGCGGGCGTGATAGGCGGCAAGGGCGGCGTCCTTGTCGGTCCATTGGCCGTGGAACGTCCCGTGGGCGATCACGCCGACCATCGCCTCCATCATCGTGGCGATATGCGGTGGCAAGGGCGCGGATTTGTAGATTGTCATCATCTTGCCGATGGTTCCCGAAAAGCTTTTCCACCAGCTTTCATCGGGGCGCAGGCTGTGCACCACCTTCGCCTGCGGGAACGCGGCCGCCAATTCCTGCCAGGCGGCCGAACCCGGCCAGTCGACCTGCGCGGTGTAGCCCGCGAAGGTCGCATTCCAATCCACCGCCTCGCCCTGCGCGAAACGCACCCAATGCGCGACTTGCGGCGGGTTGGCGAAGACTTCTTCCATGTGATGACAGGGGCCGAAGCCCAGCGTCTCAAGCGCGTCTTTCAGCGAGCGTGTTCCGGTGCGGCCAAAGCCGGACCCGATGACCTGCAGCGACATGTCGGCTTCCCTCACCCGATCCGGCGCCGGGGCGGGCCAGAAACATATGCGCAGGATGCGACAATTGCCCCGCTTCGGCAAGCGCGGCGCTCAGCCCTCGCCGGGGCGTTCCACGTTGTCGCGAAAGTCGGTCATGTCGGTGACGCTTCTGTCGTCGCCCACATTCTCGCGATAGGCAACCTCGAAGGCCGCCTTTTTCGCATCATCCGCCTCGGTCTGCTGCGCCGCGCGCCATTCCTCATAGGGCATGCCGTAGAAAATCTCGCGCGCCTCATCCTTGGTCATCGCGATCCCGCGCGCCTCGGCGGCTTCCTGATACCAGCGGCTCAGGCAGTTGCGGCAGAAACCGGCAAGGTTCATCAGGTCGATGTTCTGCACCTCGGGACGTTTCACCATCAGGTGATCGCGCAGCGCGCGAAAGGCCGCGGCCTCAAGCTCGGTACGGGTGGCGTCGTCCATCATCGTTCTCCCTCTGCTCAGGCGATCAGGCCGCAGGCCCGCGCGCCGTCAAGGATCGACCCCGCCAGGTGATGCGCGGTGGCCTGCTCCATCCGGGCGGGCAGCATATCGGGAACATGGACAACCGTCATGCCCGCTGCAAGGGCGGCGGCCACGCCGGGCGCGCTGTCCTCGAACGCGACGCAGGCCGAGGGGGCGACCCCCAGCCGCGCGGCGGCCATCAGGTAGACGTCGGCGGCGGGCTTCGGCCGTGCCACGGCGTCGTAGCCCACCACATGCGCGGCGTCGAAATGGTGCGACAGCCCGGCAAGGCCCAACTTGCGCTGTGCCGCCTGCGTGGCGCTGTTGGTCGCCACCGCGCGCGGCAGGCCCTGCTGCGCCAGCGTGTCAAGCAGCGCCGCCACCCCCGGCTTCAGCGCGATGCCATCGGCCATCGCCGCCCGCGCCGCCGTGTTCCACTCGGCGGTGAAGCTGTCCACATCGACCTCGGGGCCAAGATGCGCGGCAAGGCGGCGGTTGCCTTCGATGACGTCGATGCCGACCAGCGACAAAAGGAACGCCCGTGTCACCGGATGGCCGCGCGCGGCAAGGATCGACAGCGCCGTGTCGACGATCGGCCGCTCGGTATCCAGCAGCGTTCCGTCAAGGTCGAAGATGGCGGCGGCAAAGCGGCTCATGCGTCCTCCAGATCGGCCAGCGCGGCGGTCAGGATCGGCGCCAGACGGTCGGCCCAGGCGGCCTGCTGGTCACCGGTGCCAATCAGGTCGTTGCGCAATTCGATCAGCGTATTGTGCCGTCCGGGTTGCAGCGCGTGACGGTCGATCGAATCGCCGGGCAGGTGGCCCAGGTAGGGCTGATTGTCACCCACGCACAGATCGCCCTCGGCCCGCAGCCGGGCGATCAGCGCCACCGACAAGCGGCTGTCCAGATGCGAATGCAGCACGCCCACCTGCCACGGCCGCGGCGCGCGGCCCTTCAGGCAGGGCGTGAAGCTGTGGATGGCCAGGATCACCGTATCCGCCCGCCGCGCCGCCATCCGCGCCTGCGCCGCGTGATAGGGGCGGTAGAGCCGCGCCAGACGCCGTTCCAGATCCGCCGCATCGGCGTGGCGGTTGGCGGGGATGATCGTGCCGTCGTAAAGCCGCATCAGCAGCGTCGGGTCATCCTCGCCCCGGTTCGGGTCGATCACCAGACGGCTGAAATCCGACAGGATCGCCGGGGCATCCAGCCGTTCGGCCAGCGCGCGGGTCAGCCCGGCGGCCCCCACATCGTAGGCGATGTGGCGCGCCATATCCTCGGCCGCGATCCCCAGATCGCCCCCCGCGACCCAGTCGGGCACCCGGTTGGTGGCGTGATCGCAGGTCACCAGCCAGCGGGCGGGGCGGTCTTCCCCGATGATTTCATAGGCGGTTTCGGGCATGCGTGGTTCACCTGTTCGTCACCGCCCCGGTTTAGAGCCTGCATCAGGAAAGCGCCAGTTGCCCCTCCGGCTGAATTCCGCCATAGAGAACCCGGCCCACCGCAGCACATGACCCTTACGCAAGGACAAAGGCAGATGAGACGCCTTCGCAACGTGAAGATCGTGGCCACTCTGGGCCCATCCTCCAATGATTACGACACCATCCGCGCGCTGTTCGAGGCGGGCGCCGACGTGTTCCGCCTGAACATGAGCCACGGCACCCATGACGATATTGGCGCGCGCCACGCCATCATCCGCAAGGTCGAGGCCGATACCGGCCGCCCGATCGCCATCCTCGCCGACCTGCAGGGGCCCAAGCTTCGCGTCGGCACCTTCAGCGGTCCGCAGGATCTGGCCGAGGGGCAGGCGTTCCGCTTCGACCTCGACCCGGCCGAGGGTGACGCCACCCGCGTCTGCCTGCCGCACAAGGAAATCTTTGCCGCGCTGCAACCGGGGTCGAGCCTGCTGGTCAACGATGGCAAGATCCGCCTGAAGGTCGAAACCTGCGGCCCCGATCACGCCAACTGCACCGTGGTGGTGGGTGGCACGATCTCCAACCGCAAGGGCGTGAACGTGCCCGACGTGGTGCTGCCGGTTGCGGCGCTGTCCGACAAGGACCGCACCGACCTTGAATTTGCCTGCGAACTGGGGGTGGACTGGCTGGCGCTTTCCTTCGTGCAGCGCCCCGAGGATGTCACCGAGGCGCGCGATCTTGCCCGCGGCCGCGCCAGCATCCTGTCGAAGATCGAAAAGCCTGCCGCGGTGAAGGCCTTCGCCGAGATCCTCGCGGTGTCCGACGGCATCATGGTGGCGCGCGGCGATCTGGGCGTGGAACTGCCGGTGCAGGACGTGCCGCCGATCCAGAAGCGTCTGGTGCGCATCTGCCGGGCCGCCGCCAAGCCGGTGATCGTCGCCACCCAGATGCTGGAATCGATGATCGAAAGCCCGGTGCCGACCCGGGCCGAAGTGTCCGACGTCGCCACCGCCATCTACGAGGGCGCCGATGCGGTGATGCTGTCGGCCGAATCCGCCGCCGGCAAATACCCGATGGAGGCGGTTCGCACGATGAACAACGTCGCCATCTCGGTCGAACGGGACGGCACCTACCGTGAGGTCATCGAAAGCTCGCGCCGCGCCAACCGCCAGACCGTGGCCGACGCCATCGTTTCGGCCGCGCGCGAGGTTGCCGAGACGATGAACATCAAGGCGATCTGCTGCTTCAGCCAGTCGGGCACCACCGTCTCGCTGGTCGCCCGCGAACGCCCGCGCGCGCCGATCGTCGCGCTGACGCCGCTGGTGCATACCGCGCGCAGGCTCTGCCTGACCTGGGGCACCCACTGCGTCATCACCGACGAACAGTACCGTTTCAAGGGCGCCGTGATCTCGGCCGTCCGCGCCGTGCTCAAATACGGCTTCGCGGTTGAAACCGATCAGGTCGTCGTCGTCGCGGGCGTGCCCTTCAACGTGCCTGGCACCACCAACATCCTGCGCGTGGCCCCGTGCGAGGAACGGTTGATCTATCGCTCGGAACCTGAATAATCAGGATCATCCGCACTCCGTCTGGAGGCCTGCGATGATTGCCGACCTGATGTTCGTCACCGGGATAGTCGTCGCAGGGTTTGCGGCCCTGAATTTTCTGGGCGCCCGCGCCGAAGGCCACCCTCAGCGGGCGGCCTTTTTTCTGGCGCTCGTCGCCCTTGGCCTGCTCGCCGCGGCCGAGTGGCACAGCCCGCAGGGCTACACCGTTGCGGGCATCCCGATGGCCTTCGTCCGCGTCGTGGGTGATTTCGTCAACTGAGGCTGGCGTTTTCGCCTTGTCAGCCGCCTTCGCCCCCCTTATACGGCAGCCTTCCTAAATCCGCGCGGCCGGCCAATGCGGCATGCCGAGTCGCGCGTTAACCACTCGAACGAGGAGATGGAAATGCCCAAGATGAAGACCAAATCGGCTGCCAAGAAGCGGTTCTCGATGACCGCTTCCGGCAAGGTGAAGGCGGGCCCGGCCGGCAAGCGTCACGGCATGATCAAGCGTACCACCAAGTTCATTCGCGACGCGCGCGGCACCATGATTCTTTGTGAATCGGATGCCAAGATCGTCAAGAAATACATGCCCTACGATCGCTGAGGAGCCTGACACATGTCCCGCGTCAAATCCGGTAAAGTTACCCACGCCGCCCACAAGAAGGTGCTCGACGCTGCGAAAGGCTATTATGGCAACCGCAGCCGCAACTTCCGCACCGCCACCCAAGCCGTCGACAAGGCCAACCAGTACGCCACCCGCGACCGCAAGACCCGCAAGCGCAGCTTCCGCGCGCTGTGGATCCAGCGTATCAACGCCGGCTGCCGGTCGATCGACGCCACGCTGACCTACTCGCGTTTCATCAACGCGCTGACGGTTGCCGGCATTGAAGTCGACCGCAAGGTTCTGGCCGATCTCGCCGTGAACGAGCCCGAGGCTTTCGCCGCCGTCGTGGCGCAAGCCCAGGCCGCAATGGCCGCCTGATCGGTTCGCCGTCGCTGCAAGACAATCCCCGCGCCCCCGGCGCGGGGTTTTTCATTTCCGGGTGCCCGATTGTGCTGGCGCAGATATACGGGGTCACCGGGCGGGACGAGGCGGGGTGGCCATTCGTCCATGCCCCCCTTGGCCCGAAATCAAGGCGCATAAGCGCCGCCGGGCTGCGCCCTCCCTCCCCCCGGGAGGGCGCTCCGCGATGGTTCAATCCGAACTGCGGTTGGTGGTGGGCCGCACCATAAAGTGCCCACGCCAGATGTCGGCGCGCCCGCCCGAGGGAGGGCGCGGCCCTCTGCTGCGAGGTCTGCAACGGCCCCAATCCGACCTCGACCGAAGCGCCCCCGCCCAGCCACCCTTGCATTTGCCCCCCCGGCTTTGTAGCACGGCCCCGCACCTCGCGGAGACCGGACATGGACGCCCTGACCGACCTGAAAGCCAGATACCTGACCGGCATCGCCGCCGCCGGGGACGAAGCCGCGCTGGAGGAGCTGCGCCTCGCCGCGCTGGGCAAGAAGGGCGAGGTCAGCCTGAAGATGCGCGAGCTGGGGCAGATGTCGCCCGATGAGCGCCAGACCGCAGGCCCCGCGCTGAACGCGCTGAAGGATGAACTCGATGCCGCGCTGCGGGCCAAGCGCGTCGCCCTTGCCGATGCCGCGCTTGATGAGCGGCTGAAGGCCGAATGGCTGGACGTGACGCTGCCCGGCCGCCCGCGCCCGCGCGGCACCATCCATCCGGTCAGTCAGGTGATGGAAGAACTGACGGCGATCTTTGCCGACATGGGCTTTGCCGTCGCCGAGGGGCCGCAGATCGAAACCGACTGGTACAACTTCGACGCCCTCAACATCCCGCCCGAGCATCCCGCCCGACAGGAGCATGACACCTTCTTCATGGCCCGTGCCGCAGATGACCCGCGCCCGCCGCATGTGCTGCGCACCCATACCAGCCCGGTGCAGATCCGCGCGATGACCGCACAGGGCGCGCCGATCCGCGTCATCGCCCCCGGCCGCGTCTACCGGATGGACATGGATCAGACCCATTCACCGATGTTCCATCAGGTCGAAGGGCTGGCGATCGACCGCGACCTGTCGATGGCCAACCTGAAATGGGTGCTGGAGGAGTTCTGCCGCGCCTTCTTCGAGGTGCCCCACGTCGATCTGCGCTTCCGCGCCAGCCACTTTCCGTTCACCGAGCCCTCGGCCGAGGTCGATATCCGCTGTTCCTGGGCGGGCGGCCAGCTGAAGATCGGCGAGGGCGACTCGTGGATGGAAATCCTCGGCTCCGGCATGGTCCACCCCAAGGTGCTGAAGGCCGCCGGGGTCGACCCCGACCAGTGGCAGGGCTTCGCCTTCGGCATGGGCATCGACCGCATCGCCATGCTGAAATACGGCATCCCGGATCTGCGCGCGTTCTTCGAGAGCGACTTGCGCTGGCTTCGGCACTACGGCTTCGCGGCGCTGGACCTGCCGACGCTGCAGGGGGGGTTGAGTAGGTGAAGCGGGACAAGAGGCTGCAACTTGCTGTCTCGAGGAAGCTTGAGGCCGCCGACACACAAGCGCTTTTGTTCGAGGAGTTCTACGAAAATCCAAATAGTGGGTGTGAAGAGATTCGCGTTGAGAATTGGACGAAAGAGGAACGCTACAATATTGCGCTGATGGTTCGCGACGGAACGCTCCGCGTTGAACGAGTCACCGATGCTCCGTGGCGGGACCTGCCTGAGCCTGGCGCAACTTATGCAGAAACATACATCTACCTCACCTCTGCTGGTCACGACGCTTTGGAAGCAAGCAATTGGTTCCAATCTGCCTTAAAAAACGTGATCACGAACATTCCAACAATCGGTGTTTCGCTATTCTTAGTGCTAGCTGGCGCGTGGCTTAAATCATTGTTTGGTTTGAAATAGGAGCGCCTATCCGCAACTCCGCCCCCCGATCACCTTCCCGCGCGCCCGGTTGCCATCCCGGCTGCGGGGGTGTAGCTGACGGCCTGCCGACCGGCGCCGGGCCCGGATACCGCAAATCCATCGGTGCGAAAGCGGTGCTGAATCGGTGTCAAATCGGTAAACGTTTTTCCAGCGATTTCCGGGCCTTGCGCCCCAACCCCGAGCAGATGATGATGCCAGCCCACGACGAACGCTCCCTGCTCGCCGAGCGCGACGAAGGCGAGGGCGTGCCCTTCTCTACCGTGCCCTTCGTCGTGACCAAAGCCACCGACGGTCCGCGCCCGATGCTGATGGATCGCCAGTTGCGCGGCGTCATCGGGCGGCTCAAGGCCGATGGTCTGGTCGAGGAACGCGCCGTGGTGGGCGAAGAGGTGGTGTTTGCCCTGACCCCGCGCGGCCAGCAAAAGGCCGGGCGCCGCGCCGCCAAGGCCACCGCCACCCCGCAAACGGCCGCCGAGCCTGCCGCCCGCACCCCGTTCTGGCTAGCATCGGTGGTGGTTCCCGCCGTCGTCGCCGCGCTGACCGTGCTGATCCTGCGCGTCGTCGGGGTCTGAGCCTAGTTCTTCGCGGCGGGGGCCGGATCGGCCCGGGTGTGGGTCGGAACGTGGGGCCGGTGCGGCGCGATCACCGGCAACAGGGCGAGCGCTGTGACCCCCATCAGGACGCAGAGCATCCAGGGTTTCAGGCGGGGGCGGTCATCAGGTATCACGAGCATCTTGTCCATGCTGTGGCTTATACATGAAACGTTGCCGCCAAATGTGGCATTGCTGCCGGTCGCGGGCAACTCTGCGTTTCCGAACGGGAAATCCGCCGGGGTGCAGCGGGCCCGTGGCTCTTTCCCTTCGGGCGGCTTTGCGCTAAGCCCCGTCGCGCACCAAGCCCCGAGGAACCCGCGATGAAGTTCACCCTGTCCTGGCTCAAGGATCACCTCGAAACCGAGGCGCCGCTGGGCGACATCCTCTACGCGCTGACCGATCTTGGCCTGGAGGTCGAAGAGGTCGTGGACCCCGCCGACCGCCTTGGCGCCTTCCGCATCTGCCGGGTGATCGAGGCGGTCCAGCACCCCAACGCCGACCGTCTGCGTGTGTGCCGGGTGGAAACCTTCCCCGACGGCCCCGGCGGGCGCAGCGAAGAGGTGCAGGTGGTCTGCGGCGCGCCGAATGCCCGCACCGGGCTGGTCGGCGTCTTCGCCCCGGCGGGCACCCATGTGCCGGGCACCGGGGTGGACCTGAAGCCGGGCTTGATCCGGGGCGTCGAGTCGAACGGCATGCTGTGTTCGGAACGCGAACTGGAGCTGTCGGACAACCACGACGGCATCATCGACCTGCCCGCCGACGCGCCGCTGGGCGTGCGCTTCATCGACTGGCGCGGACTGAACGACCCGATGATCTACATCAAGATCACCCCTAACCGCCCCGATGCCTTGGGCGTGCGCGGCATTGCCCGCGATCTGGCGGCGCGTGGGCTGGGCACCCTGAAACCGCAGCAGATTCAGCCGGTTGCGGGTGCGTTCCCGTCGCCGGTCAGCGTGCAGATCGACCCCGCGCTGAAGGAAAAGGGCTGCCCGCTGTTCGCCGGGCGGGTGATCCGGGGGGTGAAGAACGGTCCCTCGCCGCTCTGGTTGCAGGCGCGGCTGAAGGCGATCGGGCTCAGGCCCATCTCGGCGCTGGTCGACATCACCAACTTCTTCACCTTCGACCAGAACCGCCCGCTGCACGTCTTTGACGTCGCCAAGGTGGCGGGCGGTGCGCTGCGCATCCATCCGGCGGCGGGGGGGGAAACCTTGCTGGCGCTCGACGGCAAGACCTACACGTTCCAGCCCGGCATGATGGCGATTTCGGACGCCGAGCAGGCCGAATCCCTCGCGGGCGTGATGGGGGGCGAGCATTCCGGCTGCACCGATGCCACCACCGAGGTTTTCCTCGAATCCGCCTATTGGGATCCGATCACCGTCGCCACCACCGGCCGCGCGCTGAAGATCAACTCCGACGCGCGCTACCGGTTTGAACGCGGGGTGGACCCGGCCTTCACCCTGCCGGGGCTGGAAGCCGCGACGCGGATGATCCTCGACCTTTGCGGCGGCGAAGCGTCGGACGTGGTGATGGATGGCGCGGTGCCCGATACAAGGCGCGCCTACCGGCTGGATACCGCCCGCGTGCAGTCGCTGGTGGGCATGGACATTCCCGCCGACGCGCAGCGCAAGACGCTGGTTGCACTCGGCTTCACGCTGGAAGGCGATATGGCCTTCCCGCCCAGCTGGCGCCCCGACGTGCTGGGCGAGGCCGATCTGGTGGAAGAGGTCGCCCGCGTCGCCTCGCTGACCAAGCTGGTCGGTCGGCCGATGCCGCGCGCCCGTGCCGGCGTGCCGGGACCGATCCTGACGCCGCTGCAACAGCGCGAAAAGGCGGCGCGGCGCACGCTGGCGGCGCTGGGCTACAACGAATGCGTCACCTACAGCTTCATCGACGGCGCCGCGGCCGCCCTTTTCGGCGGCGGGCAGGATGCGCTCAGGGTAGAAAACCCGATCTCGTCCGAGATGACGCACATGCGCCCCGACCTGCTGCCGGGCCTGTTGCAGGCCGCCGCTCGCAATCAGGCGCGCGGCTTTGCCGATATGGCGCTCTTTGAGGTTGGCCCCGCCTTTCACGGCGGCGAACCGGGCGAGCAGCACCTGCAGGCCGCGGGCCTTCTGGTTGGCGCGACAGCCGCGCGCGACCCCTTCGGCTCGCGCCGCCCGGCGGACCTTTACGATGCCAAGGCGGATGCCGAGGCGGTGCTGGCCGCCCTGGGCGCGCCGGCGAAAATGCAGATCACCCGCAAGGTCGCGGGCTGGTGGCACCCCGGCCGCTCGGGTCAGATGGCGCTGGGGCCGAATGTGATGGCGACCTTCGGCGAGGTTCATCCCAAGGTTCTGAAGGCGCTCGACGTCAAGGGCCCGGCGATGGCCTTCACCATCATGGTCGCCAACGTGCCGCTGCCAAAGGTGAAAACGCCGACGCGCCCGGCGCTGGCTCTGTCGGGCCTGCAGGCGGTGGAGCGTGATTTTGCTTTCGTCGTCGATGCCCGTGTCGAGGCACTGACGCTGCTGAACGCCGCGCAGGGCGCCGACAAGGCGCTGATCGAGCGGGTCGCGGTCTTCGACCAGTTCAGCGGCGACAAGGCCGAGGCACAGATGGGGCCCGGCAAGAAATCGCTGGCGATCTCAGTCCGGCTGCAGCCGACCGACAAGACCCTGACCGACGAGGAGATCGAGGCGGTCAGCGCCAAGATCGTCGAAAAGGTCGCCAAGGCGACGGGCGGCATTCTGCGCGGATGACGACCGTCCGCGGGCATGGCATGCTCCGTGGGCGATGCGGAGGGTGCGATGTTCATCGACCGGGCGGATGCGGGGCGGCAGCTTGCGGACCGGTTGGCCGCCTTGGGGCTGCCAAGCCCGGTCGTGCTGGCCCTGCCGCGTGGCGGGGTGCCGGTCGCGGCCGAGATTGCCGCCCGCCTCGGTGCGCCGCTCGACCTGATCCTCGTGCGCAAGATCGGTGCGCCCGGACATGCGGAATACGCTGCCGGGGCCGTGGTCGATGGCGATCCGCCAGAGACGGTCTGGAATGACGACGCCTTGCGGATGCTGCGCCTGACCCCCGCCGATTTCACCGCCGCCGTGCAGGCCGAGGTGGCCCGCAATGCACAGCGCCGGGCGCTGTATCAGGGCGGCCGCGCGCCGCTGCCGCTGGCGGGCCGTACCGCCATCGTGGTGGATGACGGCATCGCCACCGGCGCCACGATGAAGGCGGCGCTGCGCGGGCTGGCGCACCGGGGCCCGGCGCGCGTGGTGCTGGCGGTGCCAGTCGCCCCGCCCGATGTCGTCGAAGACCTGCGCGCGTTGGCCGATGATGTGGTCTGCCTGCGGATACCGGCCGATTTCGGCGCTGTTGGCGAATACTATCGCAGCTTTCCGCAGGTGTCAGATGCCGAGGTGCAGGCCATCCTTGCCCGCGCGTGACGCGAGGTCGCGCTTTGCCGCTGCCCGCGCCGCTGTAGGCTGACATGGGGAGGGACGTTTCATGCAGTTCGACTATGTCATTCTGGGTGGGGGCTCGGCGGGATCCGTCCTCGCCGCACGGCTGAGCGAGGATCCGTCTGTCACCGTCTGCCTTGTCGAGGCGGGCGGCGGCGGCAACGACATCTTGATCCGCGCCCCGGCCTTGGTGGCGGCGATGATCTCGGGGCGGCCGCCTCTGAACAACTGGGCGCTGAAGACGGTGCCGCAGCCCGAGTTGAACGGGCGGCGCGGGTTCCATCCGCGCGGCAAGGCACTGGGCGGGTCGTCGGCGATCAACGCCATGCTCTATGTGCGCGGCCATCCCGGCGACTACGACGAATGGGCCGACCTTGGCGCCGAGGGTTGGGATTGGGCCTCGGTCAAGCCGTGGTTCCTGCGAGCAGAGCGCAACCAGCGTGGCGCCGACGCCCTGCACGGTGCGGCGGGCGCCTTGCAGGTCGCCGACCAGAACGCCCCGCGCCCGGCCGCGCGCGCCTTCGTGGATGCCTGCGCCGCGATGCAGGTGCGTCGCAACGACGACTTCAACGGGGCGGAACAGGAGGGCGCGGGGCTTTATCAGGTGACCCAGTTCTTCGAAGGCCCGCACAAGGGCGAACGCTGTTCTGCCGCGGCGGCTTACCTTTTTCCGGCGATGGGGCGGACGAACCTGATGGTGCTGACCAAGGCCCGGGCCGAACGCATCCTGATCGAAAACGGCCGCGCCACCGGCGCGCTGATCCGCCGCCGGGGCCGTCAGTGGCGGCTGACGGCGCGGCGCGAGGTGATCGTGTCGGGCGGCGCCTTCGGTTCGCCGCAACTGCTGCTGCTGTCGGGCATCGGGCCCGAGGCGGAACTGCGCGCCCACGGCATCGCGGTGCAGCATGACCTGCCGGGGGTGGGGCAGAACCTGCAGGACCATCTGGACCACATTCTCAGCTACCGTTCGCTGCGCAAGGATGTTGTGGGCCTGAACCCGGCCGGGCTGGCGCGGCTGGGGCGGGCCGCGCTGCGCTGGCGCCGCGACGGGTCGGGCCTGTTCGCGTCGCCCTTCGCCGAGGGTGGGGCCTTCCTGAAATCGAGCCCCGATCTTGCCCGCCCCGATCTGCAACTGCATTTCGTCGTCGGCATCGTCGATCAGCACATGCGCAAGCTGCATCTGGCCGATGGTTATTCCTGCCACGTCTGCGTGCTGCGCCCGGAAAGCCGTGGCAGCGTCGGGTTGACCGACGCGCACCCCGGTTCTGTCCCACGCATCGACATGGGGTTCCTGACCGCCCCCGCCGACCTGAAGGCGCTGATGGCAGGCGCCCGGATCACCGAACGGATCATGGAGGCCGAGCCGATGACGCCCTGGCGCGGGCGGCGGTTTTATCCCAACGACGGATCCGATGCCGCGCTGGAAGCCGATATCCGCGCCCGCGCCGACACGGTCTACCATCCGGTCGGCACCTGCCGGATGGGGCAGGACGCGATGGCGGTGGTGGACCCCGCGCTGAAGGTGCGCGGGCTGGCGGGGTTGCGGGTGGTCGATGCCTCGGTGATGCCGCGCGTGGTGGGGGGCAACACCAATGCCCCCACGATCATGATCGCGGAACGCGCGGCCGATCTGATCCGGGCCTGAGCCTCAGCTGCGGGCCGGGATCAGCAGGCCCCGCTGCACCGCCGGGCGGGCAAGGAAGCGTTCGAGATAGGCGGGCACGGCCGTCAGGTCGGCCCAGCCGACGATTTCGGCCGCCTTGTAGTAGTCGCGCAGCGTGCGCAGCCAGGGGCCGATGGCAATGTCGGCAATCGAATAGTCGCCCGCCACCCAGTCGCGATCCGCCAGCCGCCCCTCCAGCACCAGCAACAGCCGCGCCACCTCGGCCGCATAGCGCGCCTTGGGGCGGGGGTCTTCGATCTCTTTCCCGGCGAAGTGGTGGAAGAAGCCGACCTGCCCGACCATCGGCCCGATGCCCCCCATCTGGAACATCAGCCACTGGATCACCTCGTACCGGGCGGCGCCGGGCGGCAGCAACTGCCCCGACTTTTCCGCCAGATAGATCAGGATCGCGCCCGATTCAAACAGCGGCAGCGGCTTTCCGTCCGGCCCGTTCGGGTCGATGATCGCGGGGATCTTGTTGTTGGGGTTCAGCGACAGGAATTCGGGCGTCATCTGGTCGTTCTTGCCGAAGTCCACCAGATGCGGCTCGTAGGGCAGGCCGGTCTCTTCCAGCATGATCGAGACCTTCACGCCGTTCGGCGTGGTCAGCGAATAAAGCTGGATCACCTCGGGCCGGGTCGCGGGCCAGCGGCGGGTGATTGGAAAGCTCGCAAGATCGGTCATGTGATGTCCTCGGGCGTGATGCGGTTCGGCGGATTTTCCCCGTGAAGGTAGATGAATTCCGCGCGCGATCGAGCCTGAAATGCGATATTCTCGCCCCGCAGGCGCCGCGAGAGCGCACGCGGAACATGTCAGTGGGGACACATATGCTCAAAGAGTTCAGA
>WGNF01000002.1 GCA_016124615.1 Paracoccaceae bacterium
CCACAGCTGCCGACCGTTCGCAAAGCTCAGCTCTTCCGCGACCCAGCGCCCGTAGGTCGGCGAGCCCAGGCGCACATCCACCGCCACATCCAGCAGCCGCCCCCGGCCGCAGCGCACCAGCTTGCCCTGCGCATGCGGCGGGCTCTGAAAATGCAGCCCGCGGATCGTGCCCGCCGTCGCCGACAGCGAGTGGTTGTCTTGCACGAACTCCGGCAAATGCACCCCCGCCGCCTCCAGCGTCCGCCGGTTCCAGCTTTCCGAGAAGAACCCCCGTGCATCGCCGAAGCGACGGGGTTCGAGCAGCAGAACACCGGAGATCGGGCTAAGCTCTGTGATCATTTTGACAATCTATCCTATGTTGCAACGAAGAGTTTCCGCAAGTGCAAACACGAAGTTTCTGCAATTGCAAATGGCTCTAGCTGGCGTCTACGAACCTCGTTGCCATGTGAAATGGCCTATACAACTATCAACGCCGACAAACACCGCATGACGCAATACGGCCTTGACGGTTGGCCTAAGTGACACAACTGCCGGAAAGACATCACTCGCGCCGGTAGGCGTCCTCATAGCGGATGATGTCATCCTCGCCCAGATAGCTGCCGGTCTGCACCTCGATCAGGATCATTGGCACCTTCGCAGGGTTCTCCATCCGGTGGATGGCGCCCGGATCGATCCCAGCCTCCATAAGCTGTTCAGTCACGATGAAGCGGAAATCTGCGCCCGTAACGACCACCGGCCCGTCAAATTCCGGAGCCAGGAACCGACGGACAGAAGCCTGAAACAGGCTTTCACTGCCCACAAGCGGCACAAACTGTTTGGGGTAACTTTTCCGCGATACCGGCCAAAGGCGCGTGCCTGACCCACCGGAGAGAATGACAGGAACTATCTTTGGCATATTCGGCTCTCTCAGAGGACGGCCCCTTATCGTTGCGGGGTTCGGGAGGGGCAAGCCTGATGATGCCGCCCGCGTCGCTGCATGGCAGCATTATGTGACCGCTGTGCAACCTTTGGCGGCAGTGATGCTGAAAATGCTTCCGTACGCAGCACGAGATGTTTCAGGTCGCCGACAAAGTTGTCGACAGTGAGTGCTCAGCCTGCCCCGACCACCTCGAACCGCGTACGCCATGCGGCGGGTCAGACGGTTGGGGGAGATGCAGCCGCGTTGGGGTTACTCATCGATGGTGTTGATCCCAAAGCTAAGGCAATGGGCCAGCAGTGACAACCGGCACGCGGAATCGAGCGCCGCGAAGTAGTCCCACTGTGCCGCACATCATCGTCAAGCGCAGATCGGCCTCCCGGGCCGCGTTACGCTCGTCCTCCGCCTTCGCCACCGCCTGCACTTTGAGGTCCGGCGCGTAAGTCACATGTAGGCGGAACACAGAGGGGACCTCGAGGAGGCTACCCTCACGAGCCTGCGTGACGAAGACATCCGTCGGCGCGATCTCGACCGGATTGAAGATCAGCGGTCGCAGCTCGATGGTCTCCATCGCCGTCTCCGACTCACCGAGCCGGTCGGCGATCCCCCAGGGTATTTGTCCTAGCCGAAATATCCTCCAGCGCCCGATACTCGACCAGTAGCTTCGTATGCGCCGCTCCTTCCTCCTCGGACATGGCGTGGGATCACCGGCCAGATGACACGGCTCGTGGCTGTAGCCGCAGGGCACATCGGTCGAGACCTCGAGATCCTCGAACACAACGGCATCGTGACTTAGGTAGCTGCGCGCCTTAAGGATGCGCGTCGGCAGGAGGACGTCACGCATGACCTCACCTCGATGATCCGCATCTGCGTACCGCTTGCCGCGCATGCTTGGCGCGACCATGACGATATGGATGCAGTGCGCCACGACTCAGCGTTCTGGTCGGCAACCAGTTCAGCTGCGGATTGGCCCCAAATGTCGGAGCAGCTGTTGCCAACACCACAGTAGTGCCGAAGGGTCGAAAACTCCGCGAGATTGTGATGTTATGAATATGCCGGGCTGAAAGCCCGGCATATTCTTCTGCTGAAGGTACGAGGGAATCGTGTTTGCAAATGCCGAGCTACGTTTGCCGAACGTTCGCCCTCTTACCCACAAAATTCAAAGCTCGATTGCCCTGGTTGAAAACAGCGGGATCAGCTCTGAGCCAAGGTCATGACCAGTCTTCGTGGGTTAATTCGCCGGCAGCATCCAACTCAGCCACAAGGGCCTCCAAGACATCCATGTCTACTCCCTCTCCCTCACAGTCGTCATCGTCGTCATACTCATCATCGTCATACTCGTCATCGTCATCACTGTAAAACTCAAGCGCGATGTCCCTGTATTTCTGTGCGTTTTCGGGATGGGTATCCTGAACGTCACTCGCGAGCATCCTGAGAACATCTCCGATGCTAATGATGTGGCCATCATAGCCAAATTTCTTTTTGATCTGAGGAGGGAAGATTATCTCGACATTTCTCACATAAAGCTCTCCGGTGAGCTCCATTGCCTCATAGCGTGCGGCAATTTCCTCCAACTGCTGCTTAGTTGATGCGCGCTCCTCCGTCTTGGCGTTGCCCTTGTCGTCGAGATCATTGGTATTGTGCATTTTGGACTCCAGTTTCATTTGTTTTATGGCGGTAGTTTATATCATAGCATGCGGCTGCCAGATTTGCAGCGCGTTCGAAGATGATTCTATTCTCCTCTATTTATAATTTACCTTGACCATCTTTAGGCTCGTCGACGACCTATTTACCGGTACCTCGCTGTTTGATGTATATTGCGTTGACACTGGCCGCAGCTCGCGTTCTTTTATTTCTATGCGTCCAGCGGCGAAACGTGGGCCACTTCCGGCGTTGCCTTCGGGATCACCCGGACGAGCGCCTTCTTCGCCCGCCTGATCATGTCTTTTACTGCCCGTTCCGACCATGCGCGTCCGTGCGCCGTTCGTGATCCGCGCCGGTTGGCCTCTTCTGCAAGCTGCAGTGCAGATCGCGCGACGCCGTCTGCTTCCAATTCATCCTTCAGGCTGAGGATCATGTCTTCACGGCAGCGAGCGCCGACTTGCCGTGCTACGATTGATGCGTCGCGCGCTATGAGCGTCTGCTCAGCACGGTCGGCGTCCGACATCCGAACTTTTCTTGCGCCGCGCGCCGACCAGTTCTGGATGAGCTCCGCATGGGAGATCAGGTTCGCTTTCATGTCGCCGGGCATCGTCGAGAGAGTCTTGCTATGGCGCAACGACCCTATATGCGCGCCGAAGGGCTCCAGTTCCGCCATGAGGTCGATCCGCCGGTCGAGCGCGCAAGCCCTGAAGATGCGAGCGAGATCGTCAACGAGAATGACGCCTTGGCCCGATGCATGAAGCCGTCTGAGAAATTTCGCCAGTCGAGGCAGGTCGTCAAGGCACTGGATTGCTCTCGCATAGTCCCAGTTGAACCGGTCCTCGCTCGTCGGAAATGTCGAGTATCTCGCAGCGATGTTCCGCATCTGACCGCGGGCGGCCACGTGCGTGATGACTTCGCCTCTGGTTTTCGGTTTCTTGCCGTGGGCGAGGAATATGTAGACGAGCATTATCTCTCCAAACTTACATTCTGTGTAGCGCTACACAAACACGTCATTTCTTACGCTGGGGCAGTCGGCCGAGACCTGCGCGAGCTCCACGCGCCGGGTCATGCACCAGGCTTCATGGGGTGCGCACTGGCTGGCTCGGCGCAGTTTTGCGACACATGAGTGCTTCGGTCAGAGATGCCAGCCAGGCGAGCGCCCCTGTGATTAAGACAGTGAGGTTGCGACGCGGCTGGAACCCGAGGAACGGGGGAGCCGCATTCGAACCCGAACGCCCGGAACGGGTCATCACCGGATGTCACCCGAAGGCAGGAGCCTCTCGCAATACCGGAATAATGAGCCGACATCCCTTGTCTGTCCTGAAGGATGGTTCTTGCCAGCTTCTTTAAGTTTTCGCTAGCGCAGCCAACCCGGACGATATTGCGGTTGTAACGCTCCCCAAGCTTTCTTCTTCTTCCTCTTAAAAGATATAGATAAACTAGGGGAGCGTTACATGTTTCGGCATTGAACCTGCTTCAGATTCCAAGATGAACCCTCCGGGATTATGTGTACGCTCCCCTATATTTTAGTATAATCTTTAAGTGTACCTGACTTGGGAGGCGTGACATTTCCTCGGCCGCGTCTTCCGGTTGCTTGACTTTCAAGTGCTTCCGGTCCTTCCGCGGCATGGCTTTGTTTCCGTCATGCCACAGATCTACTCTTCCGGGATGATACCCGTGGACGACGCTGCTGCTAGCTTCGCGTTGGCGCGCGATTTTGCGGTTCTGTCTCGCCCCAGCTTTCTCTTCCGCTCGAGTATCGGGTCAGCCGATCCTGTTCTCTGCTCCACAAAGTCCAGGGATTTTGCTGCGAAAGCTCTGCATTTCGCGATGTCCGGGCAGGACGCACAAACGTCAGATGTGTCGTGATCAATACCGGTAGCGCCGAAGCACGACTGAAGACGTTGCAGCCGATGCGGCGCTTCATGATGATGGCGAGTGAGCTTGCCCGACGCGATGTCCTCTTCGGCGAATGCGACTTCGCGCGTGACGATTTCTTCACCAAACGCTCCCACGCATGCCGCGGGCGCCAACTGCGCCTTTGCGACGACCCAGTTGGCCAAAAAGGGAGAAAGGCGCGTCGAAGGATCCGAGCCGATTTCAAGCAGTTCGCGCTCAAAAGCCGTCTGTGCAGGAAGCCCCGTCACGTAGTCAACGGCATATTGTGCCATGGGCGCCATGCGCGAGAGTTCGAGTTTCTTGCGCTCAATCGTCCATTGCGCGTCGAGAATATCCGCCCACACCGCCAACATCGGCCCCTCTTTTGGACAAAGCTGATTCGGGCGCGGTGACTCTTTCCGCTTCCGTCTCGAGTAAAATTCAAAACTGAAGCGCAGGAAGAAGTCATACGGCAACGCAGCCATGTCCGCAAACCTGCGGGCATTCCAGGCTTGAGTGAGCTGTGTGCTTTGCTTGGAAAAGCTGATCTTTCCAATCACGTTGGCAGTTTCAGCATAATTCCGATCCATATTTACCCGCGCATTGTCACGGTAAGCATTGTTGTATTCTGCCACAAAGAGGCGGGTCTTCTGCATCGGGGAAAGGAAGCGGTACGCCGGCCAGCTCGAGATCATCAACTTCTCCTCATCCATCGAATAGGTCTTCGGGATGATCTCCGCCATAGCGATCATGTCAGCGAAACGGCACTTAGAATAGACGGCTGCGTCAAACATGCGTTCTCCTTTGGATCGCCTGCGCGACCCTTTTCTTGATTTGTCCACATTTGGGTAGGTTTGGTCGGGAGAACTTACCGCCCGAAGTCTTCTTCTTCTCCTTCATTCCACCTTCCATCTGTCCAGAAGCCCGTAAGGTGTGCGAGGTTCAGGAGACGACGGTATTTACGACGAGCACAGGCCACGGCACTTGCCTTGGAGTGTCCACGGTGAGCGTAGTAGCCGGTGCGGATCCCCTCAATTTCCAAGAGAATTTCACGACCTCGGGTGTCGAGAAATTTCTCCTGCTCCCGGGGATTGAGCCGGAAGAAATTACGCTGACTAGGAAGCGCAGAAAGGCGAGGCAAATATCTCTTCATGGTCTTGCTCCATTTTGGGTTATTCACGTGTTGCTCTCGAGGCATGCGACATCATTCCCCATTACTGAGGCTTTCTTCGAGTTTCATAGTCGAGGCTTAGAAATCAGTGCGCCGAAAGGCCTTTCGAAGACCGGTCAGATGCCCTTTAGTTCCCAGACGCTGAACCTCTCAGCCGTCATGCGATCGAGGTGGTCAAGCATTTTGCGCAAATGGACGATGTCGTCGAAGGCTTTCTTTTTCGCCTGTTGATCGCCCAAATTTGACTGTTCTAACTCTTTGATCCGCGCATTAAGCTGCTCGCGCTTATAACGATTGATGATTACGGCAATGTTTGCCGAGGCCGCTATCATGTGTTCGAGGTAGGCTTCAATACGCCCGATCGAGCCTGCGCGGCCCGTGTAGGGGCTGTAGCCGTCTGGCTCGTCGGCTTCCGGATACTCCTTCATCCAATCTGGCCCACTGTCATCGAGAAACTCGGGAGGCGTAATTCCGGCTGCATCGAGATGGAAAGTGGCGGAATCCCAGTCGCCGTTGCCTTCGGTGCGCTCGCGCCATGCAAAGAAGGGTTCGGTCAGGTAGGGGTAGCTACTGTCGGGCATTGACCTGCTTTCCCTTGCGCGACGCTCGCGCTCGGCTTTCTTTCTTTCTTTAGGGCTCATGACCATTTGCTTGCTCCTCTATCGTGACCGTGACTGACATATGTCACGGTCACGATTTGAAGTCAAGCACGTTGAGTGCGAAATTTTTCCACCCCACCGAAACGACCCCAAAACTGCTGTGGCCGTAAGCATCCAGCATTTCTCCCCTGCCGGGTTTCGAAGCTGATCGACGTCACATTAGTCGATCGCCGGCTTCAGGATCGTGCGCCCGCGCAACTGGTCTTGGGTGCTCTTGCGCCAACGCTTCGCGCAAGACAGGCAGACTTGCGGCAGCCCGAAGATCACTTGTGGCAGCGGGATACCTGCGGTCGACGCCACGGTGGAGTCTTCGGGGTTCCCTCTCTCCTTGCACGATAGCGGTCGCGGCAATGAGGATGACTCCCTCCCCGACATGTCGATTCCGGGTGCCGCCGACGCACTTCGTGCCGTCTCTGGCGCCAGCCTTCACCAGACTCACTGAGAGCGGCCTTGGGCGGCGATCTCGACTAGGTACGCCCAAGACCTGTGCCATGGCCGAGGTGCTCGCCAGTGACTCAGCCAGTGAGTCTGGCGATGCTCCAAAGAATTGGCAGCCGGTGCCGACGTTCAGGTCGTCTCGCCGGGTTTCGGTGGTGTGCTGCTGCCCCTTGACCACAAGCAGGCGTTCGACCTTTCATGCCCAGGGATTTCCGGCATGCAGGTGCCCATGATCACGCTGCCGCCCTCGAGCCCACCGACCGGACCTGCGGCACAGGCACCCGTCCGCATGTGATGCATTCCGCCCGGCAACGCCGTACCGGAAGCGGCGCAGGTGCCGTTCGGTGTGGCGGGCCAATGACCCGCGCGTTCGGCTCCTCCACCCAACTATTCGCTGACCATCCCATCGCCCCGCAACGATTGTCCCGGCCGCTCCCCTTGCACCTGACGGATCATCCCGAGGCGTCGACGTTCGGTCTCGTTTGCGCAGCATCCCCGACGCCAGAACAGCACCAGGACTCGCTGGGGTGGCCGCTGAGCGCGATCCTCTCCATTCTGCGCATCGTTCGTGCTCGCGAACGGGGACGCGTCTGTAGCCCAAAACCCTGATGAAATACTTTCGCTGGTCTTGAAATGTGCCGCTGTCTGGTGCGGAACCATGGGCCCTGCCGACCCGGACGCCCAAGCGCAAATCGACGAAAAAGTCCAAAACGCCGATTTTCTGTCAACATAAGGTAAACTTTATGCAACATAAGGGAACGTTTGTGGTCCTGAAGTTGCCTGGAAGTGGCGCTTCGGTCTCATTTTAGGGGCCAGAATGTTACGTTTGGTTTCCTGAATGTTACCGTTGGCTGCAGGGGTGCAACATTATGCAACATCCTTTAGGTTGTAGATGCATCGCTTGGGCCTGTGCCAACTAGCAATGCCCTTGCTGAGCGACGTCCAGAACGGCCAACTCGGTCCCCCGGCCCGGAGGTTTGGATGCCAGGAAGTCGGTGGCGCCAGAAGGCATCCCCATCGCGTCGACGCGAAAAACCTAGGACTTCGCTTGCCCCCTGGCACATGGGGTGAGGCTGTCGATTCCAGCGCCTATCGCCGACGACGTCGTGCGAGGCCCGGGATCCTCCGAGGCTCGCCGGAAACGTCAGCCGCACCTCGTTGCCGTTCCTGCGGGGGGCTGTCGCACCGCCCCGGCTCGCGTCAGCCTGACCGCATGCGGAGTTCGCCAGGTCAACTGGCCGCTCGAGACCTGGTCATCTCTCGGTGAACGGCCACTTTGTCATCGTGCCGTCAGCCGCGACGCCCTAGAAGGCAGGCGAATTCGCACCGGGTGCAGCCCCGGAGTGTGCAGATAACGGAACGATGCCAGATGGTGAACGGATCAAGGGTTCTGGCGTGGACGTCGTCGGCGCGGCGGGTATCAGGGGTGCGCCGATCGCTCCGGAGCCGCCTTCTGCTTGCCCTGCCGTTCATCTGCCTTCTCCTCGGCGGATCGATCGCGGTGTATGATGCGTGGCTTGCCCCCACGCTCAATTTCCTGACGCTGGATCGCGTGGCCCTGCCCGCGACGGGTGTCAAAGGCGTCGTCTTCCTGTTTTCCGACGCACCCGGCTGGGGCCCGCGCGAGGCCGAGGTCAGCGCAAGGCTCAGGGAGGCGGGTCTGGCCGTGGTCGGGATCGACACGCCCACCTATCTCAGGGCGATGTCGCGCCACCCGGATCGGTGCGGCTACATGGTCTCGGACCTCGAAAGCGTCGCGCAAAGCCTGCAGCGGTCGGCAGGCTCGCAGACCTACGCGGCCCCGATCGTGGCCGGGTTCGGCCTTGGCGGGGGCCTCGCCCTCGACATGGTCGACCAGACGCCGGAAGCGACGATCGGCGGCACCGTCGTCATGGACCCGGCCTCGGCTGTTCCGCTCAAGGTCGAGCTTTGCACCCCGTCCGGCTATCTCACGACGTCGGCGGGCGAGATCTATGCCCTGCATGGCGGCCACGAGCCGGACCCCGTTTCGGTGCTGCTCAGCCCCGGTGCAACGGATGACACTCGGGACAGGGTCGGGTCGATGTCCGCGGCCTCCGCGGACGTGAAGGTGATCGCGCGCGACGCGCCGACGGCCGACAGCCTTTCCGAAGCCGTCATGACGATGTCGGCGGCAGCCACGGTTTCCCGCAAGGCGCTGCCGATCAAGGTGCTGAGCGCCGTGCCGCGGCGCGATGCGATGGCCGTGATCCTGTCGGGGGATGGCGGCTGGCGCGACATCGATTCCTCGATCGCCAGGCTCATGCAGGCCGATGGCGTTCCGGTCGTCGGTGTGGACTCGCTGCGCTATTTCTGGAGCCGCCGGACACCCGCGGAAACCGCCAGGGATCTGTCGGGCGTCATCGAGAAGTATCGCGCGGCGTGGAACGTGAAGAACGTCCTGCTGATCGGCTATTCCTTCGGGGCCGACGTCCTTCCCGCCACCTACGCCGCCCTGCCCGAGGCGACGCGTCGCCATATCCGCCTGGTGGGCCTGCTCGGGTTTTCGAAGTTGGCCGATTGGCAGATCACGGTCGCCGGCTGGTTCGGCTCGCACGGGTCCGCGGCGGCGGCGGCGCTTCCGATCCCCGCAGCCCTGCCGCCGGGAAAGATCCTGTGCGTGCTCGGCCGAGAAGAACCGGACTCGGCATGCCACGACATCGTGGCCCTGGGCGCCGAAACGCTGGTGACGAAGGGGGGGCACCACTTCGGCGGCGACTACCCGCAGATCGAACGCGCCCTGCTGGCAGCCTACGATGCGAGACGGGCGAAGCGGGACAGCGTCGCGGCCCTTACGCCGTCGCCCGGCGCGCCGAACACCGCAGCCGAGCAGCACATGACGCAGTGACGCCGTGCCAATCCCATGGGGACACCGTGCTTGACGTCCGACGGCGCCAATGAGAGAGGCTTATTCGGAAACTCGCCGTGCCCGCATAGCACGTGCTAACGCTCGATCACGTCGCCAACATTACCCGCAACGCCTGCACCCGCGCCAGCGTGGGCGGCGGGTCGCCCTCGCAGGTCACCAGCCGGATGAACCCGACCCAGGCGCGCTCGTTCTCGGTCAGGGGCCGGTCCGAGGGCAACCGGCAGCCCTCGATCACCTTGAAGTCGTTGAGCGGCGTGACGGTCATTTCCCGAACACTCCACGGATCGCGACGCGCCCCCTCACGGTCAGGCTGGGGTCGCTGTGCCCGGAGGCGTCGCGCAGTTCCTCGATCCAGGCGGCCTCGTTGCGCGTGACGATGACGCCGAAGATTTCCTCGATGGCATGGGCGGTGGTATCGCCGCCGAGCTGTTCCAGCGCCAGCTTGAACAAGAGCCGCGGATCGCAGTCCAGCGCCCGCGCCAGCGACGACACCCGGTCGAGCGGCAGCTTCGAGGCGCCGTTCTTCAGCATCGCCACCATGTTGGGGTTGTTGAAGCCCGCCTCGTTGGCGATCTCGATCTGCGATTTCTTCGGCCGCAGCTCCAGCACGCGCTTCTGCAGGTAAGCAGCCAGCCGGGTGTCGGCGTGGGGTCTCTTGGTCATCGCTGTCGCTCCTAAGTCATTGCAGAACATCATGTTCTGCTTGACTTCGTTATAGCGACGGCCTGATGGAGATGTGCCCGGGGGAGATGGGATCTGGGTGGTCTCACGCACGATCGGGGTCGGACCGCCCGGGTCACTCGGACCGTCTGATCCACGTGAGCAATCGGATTCGCACGCAAACCGACCATCTCCGTGGATGGCACTGCATCAGTGCGGGAGGTCGTGGCATTCTTTGCCAGCGGACCGCGAGTCTTATGGAGGCGACTGGTCCGGATCATTGGTCCGAATAAGTGTTCCGGAGCCGCTCGCGTCGCGCCTTCAACTCTTTGATTTTACTTGATTTTTTTATTTGGTCGGAGTGAGAGGATTCGAACCTCCGACCCCCTGCTCCCGAAGCAGGTGCGCTACCAGACTGCGCTACACTCCGACCGATGCGCGGGAGTTACCGACTCGCCACGGGATTTGCAAGGGGTCACTCCTGCACACGGTTGCGGTTCAGCAACGCGCCCAGCCGCGAGCCCGGACCGGCATCGGGGCGCGACCGGGTGTTGGACACCGGGCGGTTGCCCGACACGCTCGCCCGGCTTTCGCGGAACAGGATGTAAAGACCGCTTCCGATGATCACAGCGATGCCCAGCGCGGTATAGCCGTCGATCCCCTCGTGAAAGAACAGCCAGCCGTAGAGGATCGCCCAGAGGATCTGTGAATACTGCATCGGCGCGACGATCACGGCCTCGGCGTTGCGGTAGGCGGTGATGGTGCACAGGCCCGCCACGATGGCGAAGGCCGCGACCAGCGTCATGCCGCCCAGATCGGCGACCGGCATCGGCACATAGACGAAGGGCATCAAGGCCCCCATCACGAGGAAGTTCGCCATCATCGGATAAAGCAGGATCACCGCGCTGCGCTCGTCCTGCCCGATCTTCCGGGCGATGATCGAAGAAGTGGCACCCCCCACCGCCGAGGCCATCGCCGCGAGGTGGCCAAGGCTGATCGGCACCGCGCCGGGGCGCAGCACGATCAGCACGCCGACCAGCCCCGCCAACACCGCCAGCCCGCGCCGCAGCCGCACCTTTTCGCCCAGGATCGGGATCGCGAGCAGGGTGATCAGCAGCGGCGAGGCGAACAGCATTGCATAGACCTGCGCCAGCGGCAGCACCGAGAACGCGTAGAAGGCCCCGGCCCCGGCCAGCATGTCGGACGCCATCCGCAGGCTGATCCACCACGGGTGGTTCGGCCGCAAATGGCCCGCTGACTTGTCCTGCATCAGCATGACGGTGATCAGCGGAAAGCTCATCACGGTGCGGAAGAAGATGATCTGGAACGCGGTGTATTCGCTGCCAAGATGCTTGATGATAGCGTCGTGCGTCGAGAACAGCCCAAAACCCAGCAGCGCAATCAATGCGCCCCGCATGTTGCTTGTCATCCGCATGGTCTTGGGGGCCTTCAGATCGGTCGAATACCGTCAAGGTTAGCGCCAACAATCGGGAATGCCCAGAGCGGGCGGGCATCTTCGCCACCGCGGTTGCGCGTTTCCGCCGCGGGTGTGATCCTGCGCGCATCATGGGGCGCGAAGGATTGCAGACATCCTGACCGTGCTGGGGGGGGCCATCAGCTTCACCCAGGGCGCGACGCCGTGCTGGCGGAGGGCGCCACCCACCCCGGATCGGCGGAGCAGATATTCGCGCTGACGGATTCGATGCGCTGGCTCAGCCGGACCGTCGCCCACCTGCGCAGCATCGGCCACTACCAGATCATCGCGAGCCCGATGGTCCGGCCGCAAAGCCGAACCCATCGGGCCGCTGAACGCCTTACAAGCTGGCGTCAAGCGCCGCGAGGATCGCGTCGCCCATGCCGGTGGTGCTGACGGGCGCGCCGCCCTCGGGGCCCATCAGGTCGGCGGTGCGGGCGCCATCGGCCAGCACCTTTTCCACCGCCGCCTCAAGTCGCGCGGCCTCGTCGCCCAGCCCGAAGGAATAGCGCAGCGCCATCGCGAACGACAGGATGCAGGCGATCGGGTTGGCCTTGCCCTGCCCGGCGATATCGGGGGCCGAGCCATGCACCGGCTCATAAAGCGCCTTGGGCCGACCGTTTGCCATCGGCGCGCCGAGGCTGGCCGAGGGCAACATGCCAAGGCTGCCGGTCAGCATCGCGGCGCAATCCGACAGAATGTCGCCGAACAGGTTGTCGGTCACGATCACGTCGAACTGCTTGGGCCAGCGCACCAACTGCATCGCGCCGTTGTCGGCATACATGTGGCTGAGCGCGACATCGGGGTATTCCTCGTCGCGCACCTTCTGCACGACCTCGCGCCAGAGCACGCCCGATTCCATCACGTTGGCCTTCTCCATCGAGCAGACCTTGTTGTGCCGCTTGCGCGCCAGTTCGAAGGCCGAGCGCGCCACGCGGGCAATCTCGGATTCGGTGTAGCGCTGGGTGTTGATGCCGACCCGTTCGTTGCCTTCGGTGAAGATGCCGCGCGGCTCGCCGAAATAGACGCCCGAGGTCAGTTCCCGCACGATCATGATGTCGAGCCCGGCCACCACGTCCTTCTTCAGCGACGAGAAGTCCGCCAGCGCGTCGAAGCACTGCGCCGGGCGCAGGTTGGCGAACAGGTCCATTTCCTTGCGCAGCCGCAGCAGCCCGCGTTCGGGCTTCAGCGCGAACGGCAGGTTGTCGTATTTCGGCCCGCCAACGGCGCCCAGCAGCACCGCATCGACCTCTTGCGCCTTGGCCATGGTGTCGTCGCTCAGCGGGGTGCCATAGGCGTCGTAGGCGCAGCCGCCCACCAGCCCCTCGGACACGTCAAAGACGATCCCCCGCTTCGCACCCAGCCAGTCGATGATGCGGCGCACCTCGGCCATGACTTCGGGGCCGATGCCGTCGCCGGGAAGGATCAGAAGGGAAGGATTGCTCATGAGGCCGCTCCGTAATTTGACGTGGTTGGCCTAGCCCTTCGCCGGAACGGAATCAAGCAGCGACGACAGGCGCCAGCCCTTCCGCCAGCGCATCCCAGACGCGGCGCAGCCGGGGGGTGTGCCGCAGCGCCTGCGCGGCCGTCAGCCAGATCGGCAGCGTCGGCAACGGCAGCGCGGGAACCACCTGCACCATCCCCCGTACCGCCCGCGCCACCGCAAGCTGGGTGATGCCCAGCCCCGCGCCCGCCCGCACCAGGGCCCAGTTCGCGGCCTGATCGTCACACCGCACCTTGAAGAAGTGCTTGTCGACCTGCCAGCCAAGCGCCGCGAAGCCGCGCATCAGCAGGTCGGACCGGTCGAGGCCGACCCAGTCGTGATCGGCCAGATCGGCCACCGTGCCCGGCGTGCCATTGCGTTCAAGGTAGCTGAGCGCCCCGAACACGCCCAACCGGCTTTCGCCCAGATGCCGGGCGATCAGGTCGGGCTGTTCGGGGCGGTACATGCGCACTGCGATATCGGTCTCGCGCCACAGCAGGTTGTCGGTGGCGTCAGAGGCATGCAGCTCGATCTCGATCTCGGGCTCGTCGGCGCGCAGGCGGGCAAGGATCGGCGGCAGGATGTGATGCGCCACGACCATGCTGGCACTGATCCGCACCGTGCCGGAAAGCTGGGTTTCGCGGCCCGCCGCGATCAGCGACAGCCGCGCCGCCGCCGCCTGCATCTCTCGCGCGGGGGCGACCATCGCGGCGCCAGCCTCGGTCAGCGCCAGCCCGCGGGCATGGCGGCGGAACAGCGCCACCCCCAGCGCCTCTTCCGCGGCCTGCACCTGACGGCCCAGCGTCGGCTGGCTTAGCCCCAACACGCGGGCCGCGGCCGACAGCGATCCCGCCTCGGCCACGGCGAGAACGGATCGGATCAGCGACCAGTCGAGAGCGTCAGAGCTATTCATGGATGAATGGCTAACATGCGAGTTACCCCAATTTCAATGCGATCCAGCCTAGCCTACCTTCCTTTCGAAGCAGAAAGACAGGAGCTAGCCATGACCGGAACCGTCCTCATCCTTGGCGCCTCGGGCGTCTTTGGCGCCGCCGCCGCCCATGCCTTTGCTGCCGCCGGGTGGCAGGTGCGTCGTTTCGACCGCAAGACCGGCGACATGATCCGCGACGCGACGGGCGCCGATGTGATCGTCAACGCGATGAACCCGCCCGCCTATCACGACTGGAAAACGCTGTTGCCGCAGATCACCGCGCAGGTGATCGCCGCCGCCAAGGCCACCGGCGCCACGGTGATCCTGCCGGGCAACGTCTATGTCTCCGGCGATCAGGTCGGCCCGTGGGACGAAAACACGCCGCACCGCCCGGTGGCCCGCAAAGGCCGCATCCGGGCCGAGCTGGAGGCGGCGTATCGTAACGCCGCCGCAGAAGGCCTGCGCACGATCGTGCTGCGCGGCGGCGACTTCATCGACCCCGGCAACATGAAAACCATTCTGGACATGGTGACGCTGAAGGGGCTGGCGAAGGGCCGCATCACCGCCATGGGCCGCCCCGACGTGCGCCGCGCCTATGCCTATATCCCCGACATGACGCGGGCCGCCGTGGCACTGGCCGAGATGCGCGACCGGCTGCCGCCCTTCGCCGATGTGGCGTTTCCCGGTGTGACCTTCAGCCTGAACGAGTTGAAGCAGGCGCTGGAAATGGCAACCGGCAAGACGCTGCGCATCGGCAACTTTCCGTGGTGGATGATGCGCCTTGCCTCGCCGGTCTGGGAACTGGCCCGCGAACTGTCCGAGATGCGCTACCTTTACAACACGCCCCATACGCTGTCCGGGGCGACGTTCCACCGCCTGCTGCCGGATTTCCGGCTGACCGCGCTGGACCGGATCGCAGCGGAAGAGGCCGTGGCTATGGGTGCGGTGCCGTCAGGGCAGGTCAAGATCCACCCAGACCAGACGGTGGCGTGACGCGGTGGTGGCATCGGCCGCCCCTGCCTCGCCCTGCGCGGGCCAGAACACGCCCGCGCCCGTCACCGTCAGGTCGGCCGAGGGCAGCACGTAATCGACACGCAGGCTGCCCGGCTGGCCCGGCCTGTCCCACAGCACGGTGGGGCGGCCGGGGTCGCCGACATGGCCCGCGTTCAGGGGCAGCAGCGCCGCCTCATAGGCGCCCGTGCTGGTTGGCGCGGGGTCGGTCAGGCGCGGATCGGCAAGCAACGCGCGGATGGCTTCATGCCGACCTTCGCCATCGTCGGGGTCGAGGTTGGCATCGCCCAGCAGCACGAAGGGCCCGATCGGCGGCGGCATCGGCAGGCGGCCCGCCAGCAGCACCTGCCAGAATGCGATCTGGTCGTGGTTGCGTTGGCCGTTGCGGTCTTCCGGCCCGTCGAACAGCGGCGGGCTGGCAGCGAAGGCCAGCAGGTGCAGGGGCCTGCCGTTCGGGCGGGTCAGCACCACATCCCAGGCGCCCGTCTCGGCCAGCCGCAGGATGTCCCTGGCGCCCGGCGGCGGCATCGCCGCATCAAACCCCGCCCCCGGCAGATCGCGCCACAGGACGGCCGACAGATCGCGTGAGGCCGCCGCATCGACCGGCAGCCGCGACAGGATCGCCATCCCGCCCTGCCCGGCGAAGGCGCCGAACCCCTGCGCATCGCCGGGGCCGCCCAGCCGCCCGTCGCCGTCCAGATCAAGGCCCGTCGGCATCCCGGTATTGGGCCGGGGTGCATATCTGTACGGATAGACCGCCCCCGCCTGCGCCAGCCGGTCGGCATAGGCCGACAGCGCGGCCTGCCCGTAATCCCAGTCGAAGCCGGTCAGCAGAATCACATCGGGGTTCACCCGCGCGATCACCGCGATGGAGGCCGCGACCTGTGCATCCTTGCCAGCGGTGATGGCCTGCAACAGCAGCGCCGGGCCCTTGCGCGACAGCTCGACCGTGTAGGTCGCGATCCGCAGCGGCGCCGCAAAAGCGGCCCCGGCCAGCAGCCAGATCAGACCGGCTGCAACGATCCGGCCCCGGCGGCGCGGTTCTGACGGCGCTTTTCGCGGATCATGTCGGCGATGCGGCCCATCGCGATGCCGCGCATGAAAAGAGAGGCGGGAAGGAAAGCCCATGCCGAGATTGTCCAGATCAGCGTCTGCGGCGACTCAAGCGTGATCGGCTGAAGCGACGTCGCAGCCGCCTGCACCACGGCCGGAACCAGAAATGGCAGCAGAAACCCTAACGCAATGTTAAAGCGGGCATCGCGTTCGAGCCGCGCGACAACATCGCCACCCACCGTCGGATCGAACGTGGGCAGGTTGACCCAGACGTTGAAGGCGCCGTGGTTGGCGGGCCAGCGGAACACCTTCAGCACGACGACAAAGATCGACAGCATCAACAGCGAGATCAGATAGGCCATGCCGGCCGCGGTGCGCACCAGATCGACATGCGCGGCGGGCGTGTCGACGGGCAGCATCAGCGTGATCAGCCGCACCGGGCTATAGGGAATGTCGATCGCGTGGCCGATCACGGCCCCGATGGCCTGCACGAAAGCGGCGAAGGGCGTCGGGTCGTCATGGCCGCGGCAGATCACCGTCAGCAGAAAGACGGTGAGAAAGAGCGAGATGAAGCGGATGCGGTTGAACGGCGGGGCATAGCGGAACTCGATCAGCCCCGGATAGGCCGAGGCATATTCGGAAAACGTCAGCGCGCCCGCAAAGATGGCAATGAAAGCAACGGCTTGTGTTACATCCGTGCTGTCGCCGGGCAACAGCAGGGCTGGCGTGGCCAGCAAGACAACAATCAACAGGGCGCGAACAATCGCACCGGGAACCCTTTGGACCACCGCTCTTTTTCCCTCAACCCGGACGGGGGAGGTGCGATGCCACCCCCTTGTTCCTAGTCGGTCGCGCCAATTGTGGCGCATCGCCTCAAACGTGCCCAAGTTTTGCCTTCTTTCACGCAGTCGATCAATGCCTTGTTAAGAACGTTCTTTCGCTACGGCGTTTTGAGGGAGAATCTGTCGCTACTTTGCATCAATTTGGTGTCGAAAAAGGGGCCGCCCGCCGGGCGACCCCTTCCAGCACGGCGCGCCGGGCTTAGACCCAGGGCCGCTGCAACTCGGCCTTGGCCTCGTAACTGTCGATGGACTTGGCCTTTTCCAGCGTCAGGCCGATGTCGTCCAACCCGTTCAGAAGGCAATGCTTCTTGAATTGGTCGACATCGAAGGCAAAGCTTTGCCCGTCCGATGTCGTAACCGTCTGGCCTTCAAGATCCACCGTGATCCGCGCATTGGCGCCCTTGCGGGCGTCCTCCATCAGCACATCCACCGCCTCTTTCGGCAAGGCGATCGGCAGGATGCCGTTCTTGAAGCAGTTGTTGAAGAAGATGTCGGCAAAGCTGGTGGAAATCACGCAGCGGATGCCGAAATCCAGCAGCGCCCAGGGCGCATGTTCGCGCGACGAGCCGCAGCCGAAGTTTTCGCCCGCCACGATGATCTCGGCGTGGCGATACGCGGGCTGGTTCAGCACGAAGCCGGGAATCTCGGCCCCGTCCAGCGTATAGCGCATCTCATCGAACAGGTTCTTGCCAAGGCCGGTGCGGGCGATGGTCTTCAGGAACTGCTTGGGGATGATCATGTCGGTGTCGATGTTGACCAGCGGCATGGGGGCCGCAACGCCGGTCACTTTGGTGAACTTTTCCATCACGCATCCTCCCCCATCATTTCCCGCACATCGGTCAGATGCCCGGTGATCGCCGCCGCCGCCGCCATCGCGGGGCTGAGCAGGTGCGTGCGACCGCCACGACCCTGACGGCCCTCGAAGTTGCGGTTGCTGGTCGCCGCGCAGCGTTCACCCGGCGAGAGCTGGTCGGGGTTCATGGCGAGGCACATGGAGCAGCCCGCCAGCCGCCATTCCATCCCGGCGTCGATGAAGATCTGGGCCAGCCCCTCTTCTTCCGCCTGCGCGCGCACGAGGCCCGAACCGGGCACCACCATCGCCCGCACCCCCGGCGCGATGTGCTTGCCCTTCAAGACCGCCGCCGCCGCCCGCAGATCCTCGATGCGGCCGTTGGTGCAGGACCCGATGAACACCGTGTCGATCTTGATGTCGGTCAGCTTGGTGCCCGGCTTCAGGCCCATGTAGTCGAGCGAGCGCTGCGCCGCCTCGACCTTGCCGCCGTGGAAGTCTTCCGCGGCAGGCACCACACCGGTGATCGGCAGCACATCCTCGGGGCTGGTGCCCCAGGTCACGACGGGGGCGATATCCTCGCCCCGCAGCGTCACCACCTTGTCGAAATGGGCGCCGTCGTCGGTGAAGAGGGTTTTCCAGTAGGCCAGCGCGGCCTCCCAGGTCGCACCCTTCGGCGCATGGGGGCGGCCCATGACGTAGGCAAAGGTCTTTTCGTCCGGCGCGATCAGGCCGGCGCGGGCGCCGCCCTCGATCGCCATGTTGCAGACGGTCATGCGGCCTTCCATCGACAGCTCGCGGATCGCCTGGCCACAGTATTCGATGACATGGCCGGTGCCGCCCGCGGTGCCGGTGGCGCCGATCACCGACAGGGTGATGTCCTTGGCGGTGACGCCGGGGCGGAGGCTCCCGGTGATTTCCACCTTCATGTTCTTCGACTTCTTCTGGATCAGCGTCTGGGTGGCCAGAACATGTTCGACCTCGGAGGTGCCGATGCCATGCGCCAGCGCGCCAAAGGCGCCGTGGGTGGCGGTGTGCGAATCGCCGCAGACCACCGTCATGCCGGGCAACGTCCAGCCCTGTTCCGGGCCGACGATATGCACTATGCCCTGCCGCACATCGGACACCGGGTAGTAGACCACCCCGAAGTCCTTGGCGTTCTTGTCGAGCGCCTCGACCTGAATGCGGCTTTCCTCGTTGTCGATGTGGGTGTCGCGCCCGGCGGTGGTGGGCACGTTATGGTCGGGCACGGCGATGGTCTTTTCCGGCGCGCGCACCTTGCGGTGGGTCATGCGCAGGCCCTCGAAGGCCTGGGGCGACGTGACCTCGTGCACGAGGTGACGGTCGATATACAGCAGGCAGGTGCCGTCTTCGGACTGGTCGACGACGTGGTCGTCCCAGATCTTGTCATAGAGGGTACGGGGAGCGGACATGGCTCAATCTCTCGCGGAATGGGGAAATTCGGGTCAGGCGACGTGGCGCGCAGACGCGCGCGGGCACCCGATCAGAGTCGGGCGAGAACGGAGCAGGTCGCCCCGTAAAAGCGCCAAGGCAGGCGGGCGCGGTCGCCGATGTCGAAAAAGCGCAGCATGGCACCGTGAATACAGCGCCGGAGCCTTGCCCGCAAGGCCGCTGGCATGCCCTCGCGGAATGGTGCAGGCTTGCAGGAAAGGGAGGGGCATGGACCAGCTGCAACCGATCAGCCAGACCGCCGCGGGTCTGGCGTCGCAGATCATCGCGATTCTGCACGGTCTGGTGCTGCCCGCACGGCTTGACCAGCTGCTGCTGCTGGCTGCACTCGTCGCGGCAGCGCATCTCATCGGGCGCTATGGCGGGCGGCGGCTATACCGCTGGATGAAGACGCTGGCGGGCCATCCGAAATGGCAGCTTCGGGCGCTTCTGGTCATCCGGCAGCGGCTGACCGGGCTGGCCTTCGTGGTGCTGGCCTGGGTCAGCGTTGGCGTCGTTGCAGAGATTACCCCCTTCCCGTCGCGCCGCTATGTGCTGACGGTCGCCGCCACCCTGGCCACCGGCTGGCTGGTGGTGGCCTTTGCCGGCCCGGTGATCCGTAACCGCTTCCTGCGGCGGCTGGTGACATGGGGCGCATGGACCTATGTGACGCTGCATATCCTCGGGCTGGTCGCATCGACCTCGGCCTTTCTTGACGAGTTCGCGATCGACCTTGGCGGCTTTCACCTGTCGGCACTGGCGATCCTGAAGGCGCTGGTGGTGACTGGCATCCTGATCGCGGGCGCGCGCTTTCTGTCGCAGACGGCCACGGCCAACCTGAGCAAGAACGAAGACCTGTCACCCTCGATGCGGGTGTTGTCGGTGAAGCTGTTGCAGGTCGTGCTGTACGGATCGGCCTTCTTCATCGGGTTGAAGGCGGTGGGCTTCGATCTGACCGGGCTGGCGGTGCTGTCGGGCGCGATCGGCGTGGGGCTTGGCTTTGGCTTGCAAAAGGTGGTGTCGAACCTCGTCTCGGGGGTCATCATCCTGCTGGACAAGTCGGTAAAGCCCGGCGACGTCATCAGCCTGGGCGAAACCTTCGGCTGGATCGAGGCGCTGGGGGCCCGCTATGTCTCGGTCGTCACACGCGACGGCAAGGAATACCTGATCCCGAACGAAGACCTGATCACCGGGCAGGTGGTAAACTGGTCGCATTCCAACGATTTCGTCCGGCTCGACATCTTCTTTGGCGCCGCCTACGGCGACGATCCCCATGTGGTGCGCAAGATTGCGGTGGATGCCTGCCGCAGCGTGCGGCGGGTGCTCAAGACCCGCTCGCCGGTGTGCCACATCGTCGGCTTCGGCGACAGTTCGGTGAACTACATCCTGCGGTTCTGGATCAGGGACCCGACCGAGGGGCTGACCAACGTGCGCGGCGACGTTTATCTGGCGCTGTGGGACGCGTTCAAGGAAAACGGCGTCAGCATCCCCTTCCCGCAGCGCGAGGTGCGGGTTCTGGGCGACACCCCGCTGCACGATTGATCCGGGGCGCTGAGTCCTCCGCGCCACTGATTTGAACCGAGTCAAGCCGAAGCCCCCAGCACGCTTGCGCTTTGTGAAGCTTTCATGGAGAAATGCGCGACTTTCCGCGCATGGGGCGCGGGGCCGGGGCTGCCGCCACACAGCGGCCCGGACCGACCAAGACAGGACGCCCGCCGCCGATGATCCCGCTTCCCGCCCTGCGCGCTGCCGTTGTCGCCCTTGCCGTGGCGGCCGCGTCGTCTGGCACCGCCGGGACCTTTGCCGATCCGCTGGCCGCCGACCCGGCCGCGGTGCGCGTCGCGCTGACGCTGCCGCCCGGCTTTGCCGTGCTGCCCGGATCGGCCGAACTGCGGATGAGCGCCACCAACAACAAGACCGGCGAAACCGCCACCGCCGCCGATGCGCTTGCGGCGACCGAGACGCCGACGCAAGGCGTGACGTTGGCACTGGCCACGCCCGCAACGGCGCAACTTTCGGCGCTGGAGGCTACGGTGGCCAGCTGGCGCGCGGCCCATGCCAACCCGCAGGCACAGATCACGGTGACCTTCACCCCCTGCCGCACCAGCCCGATGGCCGATCCGGCGGGGCCCATCAGCCTGACGCTGACGCTTTCGCCGGGCGGCACCCGGTTCGCGCTGGTGCAGCCCGGCACGACGCTGGCGGGCTACCTGCCGGGCGGCGCCGCCACGATCGAGGCTTGCCCCGGCTAACGCACCCCGTAGCGGGCCAGAAACATCTCGACGGCACCATTGATGGTGCGATCCAGATCGCGCGGCGCACAGGCGGCCTTGTTGCCAAAGATCATCCGGGCATGAATGTCGGCCTTGCAGAGTTCGGCGAACTGGTCGGCGGCAAGGTCGATGTCGTCGATCTTCAGCTCACCGCGCGTCGTTGCGGCGCGCAGATAGGCCGACAGACGTTCCCGCACCAGAAGCGGGCCGGATTCGTAGAAGGCACGGCCCAGTTCCGGAAACCGGTCGCTTTCGGCCACGCAGATGCGGAACATGCGCTGACCGAAATCCGAGGTGACGAAGGCCGCCAACCGGCGCGCGGCGGCCGTCAGCACCTCGCGCGGCGTGGCGGTCATGTCGGTCAACTGGATCGCGGCGGCGGCCTGCCGCAGGCACTCCGATCGCGCCACTTCCAGAAACAGCAGCCGCTTGTCGGGCACATAGCTGTAAAGCGTGGCCTTCGACACGCCCGCCTCACGCGCGATGTCATCGACGCTGGCGCCTTCGAAACCGTCGCGCAGAAACACCGTTCGGGCGCCTTCCAGCACCTGATCGTACTTCCGACCGCGCTTCACGCCTGCCACTGCAATGGCCATCCGGTTTAGTCCCCCCGGTCGGGAGCATAAACCGTTCAGTTCAGTCGGGGCAAGCATGACGCTTGCCGCATGTTGTCACGTCTTGCAGTTTGCCGTGTGACTGCTAGTTTAGAAACATTCTAAGCATGGAGCCCCGCATGATCCCCGGTGTATCGAGCCGCCGCCGTTTCTCCGACCTGACCGAACAGGAGATTCTCGCGCTCGCCATCTCGTCCGAAGAGGATGACGCGCAGATCTATCGCAGCTATGCGCAGCGGTTGCGGGCAGAGTTTCCGGCTTCGGCCGCGATCTTCGACGGCATGGCGACAGAAGAAGACGGCCACCGCCGCCGCCTGATCGAACTGCATCAGGCCCGGTTCGGCGAGGTCATTCCGCTGGTCCGGCGCGAACATGTGGCAGGCTTCTACGCGCGCCGCCCGGTCTGGCTGGTCAAGAACCTTTCGCTCGACACGATCCGCGACGAAGCCGCCGCGATGGAACGGCAGGCCGAGGCGTTCTACACCCGCGCCGCCGCCAACACGCAGGACGCCCCCACCCGCAAGCTGCTGGGCGATCTGGCCGCCGCCGAGGCGGGCCATACCCACAAGGCCGAGGAACTGACCGGCCAGCACCTTGACGCCGACACCCGCGAAGAGGAAAACCGCGCCGCCAAGCGGCAGTTCATCCTGACCTGGGTGCAACCGGGGTTGGCCGGGCTGATGGACGGGTCGGTTTCCACCCTCGCGCCGATCTTCGCCACCGCCTTCGCCACCCACAACTCCCACACCACGCTGCTGGTCGGCTTGGCGGCCGCCGTCGGCGCCGGCATCTCGATGGGCTTCACCGAAGCCGCGCATGACGATGGCGTGCTGTCCGGGCGCGGCTCGCCGATCAAGCGCGGCCTCGCCTCGGGCGTCATGACCGCTGTCGGGGGCCTTGGCCACGCGCTGCCCTATCTGCTGCCGGAATTCTGGACGGCGACCATCATCGCCATGATCGTGGTGTTCTTCGAACTTTGGGCAATCGCCTGGATCCAGAACAAGTTCATGGAAACGCCATTCTTCCGCGCCGCCTTGCAAGTCGTCGTCGGCGGTGCTCTCGTCTTCGCGGCGGGGGCGCTGATTGGCGCGGGCTGATCCGCTCGCGTCGCGCGGGAGGGCGCATGTATCACAAGGACGATCTGGGCTATCGCCCGCTGCCGCTGCCCGACCGGGTGCATATGAACGACGCCGACTCGCTCGCCGCCGCCGAGCGGTTTCGCGACCATATGCGGCGGCGCCATTCGGTGCGCGATTTCGCCCCGACGCCGGTCGCCGAGGCGGTCATCGCCGCCTGCATCGCCGCGGCCGGGTCGGCCCCCTCGGGCGCCAACCACCAGCCCTGGCATTTCGTGGCGATCGCGGATCCGGCGATCAAGGCCCGCATCCGTGCCGCCGCCGAAGAGGAAGAGCGGGTGTTTTACGCTGGCGGCGCGGGCGACGAATGGCTGCGCGCGCTGGAACCGATCGGCACCGGCACCGCCAAGCCGCATCTGGATATCGCGCCCTGGCTGATCGTGGTCTTCGCGCAGCGCTGGGGCGCCACGAAGGACGGAACCCGCTACAAGAACTACTACGTTCCCGAAAGCGTCGGGATCGCCACCGGCTTTCTGATTGCCGCGATCCACCATGCCGGGCTGGTCTGTCTGGAACACACACCGAACCCGATGAAGTTCCTGCCGGAGCTTTGCGGCCGCCCGGCGTCGGAAAAGCCGGTGATGATCCTGCCCGTCGGCTACCCGGCCGAGGCTGCCACCGTGCCCGCCGCCGCCAAGATCAAGAAGCCGCTGACCGAGATCATGACGGTGATGCGCGCGCCCTGACGCGCGGGCCCTTGCCCTTTCTGGCGGGGGCAAATATCCCCAGCGGAGGTTTGAAGTTTCTTCCGCGAAAGAGATTCTTGCCTCCGGCGGGGATATTTTCGCCAAGATGAATGCCAAGAGGGGGCGCGTAGCGATGATCGAGGTTCTGATCCGCGTGCTGCCGTTCTTCGCGCTGATCGGCGTGGGCTACCTTGCCGGGCGCACCCAGTTCCTGAGCGAGCAGGGCACCGCTGCCATCACCAAGTTCGTGTTCTATTTCGCGCTGTCGGCGATGCTGTTCAAATTCGCCTCGAACCTGTCGCTGGCCGAGATCTACTCGACCCCCTTCGTGCTGGCCTACCTGTCGGGCTGCACGCTGATCTATCTGCTGGCCTTCGGCGTCGCGCTGATCCGCCGCGTGACGCTGGCCGAGGCGGCGGTCGAGGCGCAATGCGCCGTCTGTGGCAATACCGGCTTTCTGGGCGTGCCGTTGCTGATCGCGCTGCTGGGCCCGCAAGCGGCCGGGCCAGAACTGATGGTGCTGACCATCGACATGATCGTGTTTTCCAGCCTCATCACCCTGATGATCACCGCCGCGCGTGAGGGGCGGATTTCGCTGGGCGTGGCGAAGGTGCTGGGCGTCAGCGTGCTGAAGAACCCGATGATCGTTTCGATGGCGCTGGGGCTGGCATGGTCGGCGACCGGCGTGGCGGTGCCCGGCCCGATCAACGACTTCATGGGCCTTCTTGGCGGCGCGGCAACGCCGGGGGCGCTGTTCGCCATCGGCGCCTCGCTGGCCGCGCGGTCGGCCGAGCGGATCGAGGTGGCGGCCTGGCTGTCGTTCTGCAAGCTGGCGCTGCATCCGGCGGCGGTGGCGGTGGCGGCGCTGGTACTGTTCCCGGTGGAACGTTTCGCCGCGCATGTGATGATCGCCGCGGCCTCGCTGCCGGTGGCGGGAAACACCTATATTCTGGCGCAGCATTACGGGGTCGCGCCGCAGCGCGTTTCGGCCTCGATCCTGATTTCGACGGCGGTCAGCGTGCTGACCGTCTCGGCGGTGATTGCCTGGATCGCCGTATCCTGACGGAGGACCCAAGATGAAGACGATATCCGAAAGCCGCGCCTTTGGTGGCGTGCAAGGCGTCTATTCCCACGCCTCCGAGGCCTGTGACGGCGAGATGACCTTTGGCCTCTTCCTGCCCGAAGAGGCGCAAGAGGGGCCGGTGCCGGTATTGTGGTTCCTGTCGGGGCTGACCTGCACGCATGAGAACGCGATGGCCAAGGCCGGGGCGCAGGGCTGGGCGGCCGAGCAGGGCATCGCGCTGGTCTTTCCCGACACCTCGCCCCGCGGCGCGGGCGTGGCAGACGATCCGGCCTACGACCTTGGCCAAGGTGCGGGCTTTTACGTCAACGCGACCGAGGCGCCGTGGAGCCCGCATTTCCGCATGTGGGACTATCTGGCCGAAGAACTGCCGCGCCTGCTGTTCAACGCCTTCCCGGTGGTCGAAGAGGCGCAGGCGATCACTGGCCACTCGATGGGGGGCCACGGCGCGCTGACGCTGGCGATGGCGTTTCCGGGCCGCTTCCGCTCGGTTTCGGCCTTCGCGCCGATCGCGCATCCCACCGCCTCGGACTGGGGCCGCAAGCAGTTCACCGCCTACCTTGGTGCCGACGAGGCGAAATGGGCGCCGCATGACGCCACGCTGATGATGAAAAAGCGCGGCTTCGACGGCCCGCTGCTGATCGACCAGGGCGCCAGCGACCAGTTCATCGACCTTCTGATGCCCGAGGCGCTGATCGAGGCGATCGCGCGCCGCCGCCAGCCTGCCACCTTCCGCATCCAGAAGGGCTACGACCACAGCTACTTCTTCGTCTCGTCCTTCATGGAGGCGCATGTCAGCTTCCACGCCGAGGCGCTGTTCGGGTGAGCGCGGCCGCCGTCACGATCCGCCGCGCGACGGCGGGTGACGCCGAAGAGCTGACACGCCTTCATGTACGGGTCTGGCGCGCCACCTATGCCGGGATTGCCCCGGCGTCGGCGGTCGCGGCGCTGGATGAGGCGCACCGACTGCCGGGCTGGCGCGCCGCGCTGGCGACACCAGAAGCGGAAGGCGCCACACTGGTTGCGGCGGCGGGCGGCGCGATCGTCGGCTTTGTCCGCTACGGCCCCGCCTCGCAAGCGGAACTCGGGCCGGGCGGAGAGGTGAAGTACCTCTACGTCGACCCCGATCACGCCCGGCAGGGCATCGGGCGCCGGTTGATGGGCGCGGCTTTCGCCGCGCTGAAGGCCGCCGGATTTTCTGGCGCCACACTTGCCGTCGTGCGGGAAAACGCCCCGGCGCTGCGGTTTTATCGTGCATTGGGCGGGGTCCAGACCGGCCGGTTCACCGACGCGGGGCCGGTCTGGCAATCCGACAACCTTGTGCTTCACTGGCCGTTCGGGGGTGCTGAATGATCTACGTCGATGCCGATGCCTGCCCGGTCAAGGATGAGGCCGAACGGGTCGCCACCCGGCATGGCGTGCGGATGTTCGTCGTCTCGAACGGCGGGTTGCGCCCCTCGGCCAATCCGCTGGTCGAGATGGTCTATGTGCCCGACGGCCCCGACGTCGCCGACATGTGGATCGCCGACCGCGCGGGCCGGGGCGATGTGGTGGTGACGGGCGACATTCCCCTGGCGGCAAAGTGCATCGCGGCGGGTGCGCGCGTCGTGCGCCACAACGGCGAAATCTTCACCCCGGCCAACATCGGCACCATCCTGGCGACGCGCGACCTGATGGCCGATCTGCGCGCCGCCGATCCGTTCCGTCAGGGTGGCGGCAAGCCCTTTACAAAGGCCGACCGCTCGCGTTTTCTGGATTCATTGGACCGCGAATTGACCGCGGCCCGGAAAGAGGCATCGGCATGACCCGGCCCGCGGCGGTGGTTTTCGACATCGGCAACGTGCTGATCGAGTGGCAGCCGGAACGCTACTACGACCGGGTGATCGGTGAAACGCGTCGGCGCGCGCTGTTCGACACGGTCGACCTGCACAAGATGAACGACCGCATCGACATGGGCGCCGATTTCGCGGCCACGGTGGCAGAGACGGCGGCGGAATATCCCGACCAGGCCGATGCGATCCGGATGTGGCACGACAACTGGCTGGACATGGCGCAGCCGGTGATTCCGCAATCGGTGGCGCTGTTGCGACGGCTGCGGGCGAAGGGCGTGCCGGTGTTCGCGCTGACCAATTTCGGCATCGGCACCTTCGACCTGGCGCGGACGCGGTATGATTTTCTCGACGAGTTCGACCGCGCCTATGTCTCGGGCCACATGGCGGTGACAAAACCCGCGCCGCGCATCTACGAGATGGTGGAACAAGACAGCGGCCTGCCGCCCGGCGCCTTGCTTTTCGCCGACGATCGCCCGGAAAACATCGCCGCCGCCGCTGCGCGGGGCTGGCAGACGCATCTGTTCGACGGCCCCGAAGGCTGGGCAAAACGGCTGGTGGCCGAAGGACTACTGACGGAGGGAGAGGCGGCATGAACATCCAGATCATCGGACCCGACATAGAGCCGCGGTTGCGCTGGGAAGGCCTGACCGACGCGCTGGAGGCAGGGCACCGGCGGCCCGTCGCCCAGATCGGCGATACGCTGCTGGTGCAGGGGTCGAACTCGTTGCTGTCACGCTCGGCCTGGATTCCGGGCATGGGGGCGCTGGTCAAATCGGCGCTGATCTATCCGGGCAATCCGGCGAACGGAAAACCCTCCATCAACGGCGCCGTCACGCTGTTCTCGGAAGAAACGGGCGAGCTGGAGGCGCTGGTCGATTTCGGCCTCGTCACCAAATGGAAGACCGCGGGCGACAGCCTGCTGGCGGCCAAGCGGCTGGCGCGGCCCGATGCGCGGGTGATCCTGCTGGTCGGCGCAGGGGCCGTGGCGCGGTCGATGGTCCAGGCATACGGGTCGGCCTTTCCGGGCGCGCAGTTCATCGTCTGGAACCGCACGGCCGAAGGCGCAAGCCGTTTTGCCGCGCAGGTGCCGGGGATGACGATCACCCACGACCTGCCCGGCGCGGTCGCTGCGGCCGATATCATCTGCACCGCCACCATGTCGACCGACCCGGTGATTCAGGGCGCCTGGCTGAGCCCTGGCACGCATCTTGACCTGATCGGCGCCTATCGGCCCGACATGCGCGAGGTGGATGACAAGGCGCTGCAACGGGCGCGGATCTTCGTCGATTCCCGCGCCACCACGCTGGATCACATCGGCGAGTTGACGGTGCCGCTGGCCAAGGGGGTCATCACCCGCGACCATATCCTGGCGGATTTCTACGATCTGGCCGATGGCAGCTTTGTGCGGCAGTCGGCCTCGGACATCACCATCGCCAAGAACGGCGGTGGCGCGCATCTGGACCTGATGACGGCCCGCTATATCCTGGCGGCGGCGCGCGGCAGATGATCTGGGCCCTCGCCGCAGCTCTGGCCATTCTGGTCGCGGCGCCGCTGCTGATGGAACGCTTGCGCCGACCGATGGATGCGCGCGGGCGCCGCATGGCGGCGGGGGATTTCGTCGAACTGTCGCGCGGGCTGACCTATTACGAATGGCGCGGCCCCGCGCGGGGCCCGGTGGTGGTCTGCATCCACGGGCTGACCACGCCCAGCTATGTCTGGGCCCCGGTCGCCGTGGCGCTGACGGCGCTGGGGGTGCGGGTTCTGACCTACGACCTTTACGGCCGGGGCCTGTCGGACCGGCCCGCCGGGCGGCAAGACAGGGCATTCTTCGTCACCCAGCTTGACGAGCTGCTGACCGCGCTGGAGATCACGCGCGCGGTCACGCTGTTGGGCTATTCGATGGGCGGCGCCATCGCCACCGCCTTCGCGCAGGACAAACCCGCGCGGGTCGACCGGCTGGTGCTGGTCGCCCCGGTCGGGCTTGGCCACCGCCTCAGCCGCTTCCTGACCTTCTGCGCGGCGGTGCCGGTGATCGGCGACGGGCTGGTCCGCGTCTTCGGCGACATCCTGTACCGCCGCGGCATCGACTACAGCCTGCCCGACAACCCCGAGGTGCCCGACATGGTGGCCCGGATGGCGGGCGAGATGGGCACCCGCGGCACCCTGCCCGCGGTGCTGTCCAGCCTGCGCGGCATGGTGGCCGAGGATATGGCCCCGGTGCATCGGGCCCTGGCCGAAACCAGCCTGCCGGTGCTGGCGATCTGGGGCGAGGCGGACAAGGTGATCCCGCTGGCGGCGATGGGGCGGCTGGCCCAGATCAACCGCCGCGCCCGTCAGGTCGAGCTTTCCGGCGCGACCCACGCGCTGCCCTACACCCACCCCGATGACATTCTGGGCGCGCTGACCGACCTGCTGCGCGAGCCGGTCTAGGCCGGACGCAGCTCCAGCGGCCGTTCGCGCACCGGCAGGTGGACCAGCGCCGAAAAGGCGCCGATGCCGATGCCGACCCACCAGACCAGCGTGTAGTTGCCATACAGGTCATAAAGCCGCCCGCCCAGCCAGACCCCCATGAAGCTGCCCAGCTGGTGCGAGAAGAACACGATGCCATAAAGCGTGCCCATGTAGCGCACCCCGTAGATCTGCGCGACCAGCCCCGAGGTCAACGGCACGGTGGCCAGCCACAGCGCACCCATCGCCAGCGAGAACAGGATCACCGTCGCGGGCGTCACCGGGTTCAGGATGAACGCCGAGGCAACCAGTGTGCGCAGCAGATAGATGCCCGCCAGCAGATACTTTTTTGAATAGCGCTTGCCCAGCCAGCCCGCCGTGATGGTGCCGCAGATGTTGGCCACGCCGATGAAGGCGATGGAAGCCGCGCCCAGCGCGGAGGTCGTCGAAATGCCCAGCGCCGCCAGCGGACCGCTGGGGTCGATGGCGCCGCAGACCTCGGTGACCAGCGCCGGGAAGTGCGCAGTGATGAAGCCAAGCTGATAGCCGCAGGAGAAGAAGCCCAGAAAGATCAGCGTGAAGCTCGGGTCGCGGAAGGCCCGCGCGACGACGGTGGTCAGCGGCTCGGCCGGGGCGGCGGCGGCATGCGGATGCATCGGCGCGTGCAGGAACGGCAGCAGCACCAGCGCCAACAGGATGGTGGCCGCGAAGATCATGAAGACCGTCGACACCGGCATCCGCGCAATCAGCCCTGCGGCAGCTAGCGGCCCGATGACCTGCCCCAGCGAACCGGCGGCGGTGGCAAGGCCCAGCGACAGGCTGCGATGCTCGGGCGCCGCGCTTCGGCCGATCAGCGCGAGGATCGTGCCGAAGCCGATACCGGCGATGCCAAACCCCACCATGATTTCCAGCAGTTGATAGGCGCCCGGCGTGGTCGCGAAGGCCGACAGCACCAGCCCGCCCGCGTACAGCAGCGCGCCCAGCGTCAGCGCCTTGCGGTCGCCGATCCGCTCTGCCAGCGCGCCAAAGATCGGCTGGCCAAAGCCCCAGGCAAGATTCTGGATCGCGATGGCGAAGGAAAACGCCCCCCGATCCCAGCCATGCGCCTGCGCGATGGGGATCTGGAACACGCCAAAGCTTGACCGGATGGCAAAGCTGAGGATCAGGATCGCACTGCCCGCCAGCAGCACAGGGGTCAGGATCGGGCTGCGGCTGTCGGTCATTGTCGGCTCCTTCTGCGCAGGGCAAGGTGGTGCGGCGGGGTGCCGTCGTCAATTCTCATTTCGTGCGGGGCCGCATCATCTTTCCTGATCGGTCCCGCCCCGGTATACAGCGGTATGCGCCAGACTCTGTCCGAGATCTACGATGCCCGCGTCGCCGAGAAACGGCTGCGCCCCGATGCCGCCCAGCGCGGTGTGCTGCCGCATCTGGAATCGCTGCGCGCCTGGCTGGAGGAATCCTCGGCCAAGCGGCGCAGCCTTCTTGGCGCCTTCTTCGCCAAGCCGTCGCAGCCGCCGCGCGGGCTTTACCTCTGGGGCGGGGTCGGGCGTGGCAAGTCGATGCTGATGGACCTGTTCATGGAGGCGACCGACATCGCCCGCAAACGGCGAGTGCATTTTCACGCCTTCATGCAGGAGGTGCAGCACGGGCTGGAGGCGGCGCGCAAGACGCATGTCGAGGATGCGCTGCAGCCGGTGGCCGACCGGATCATCGCCGAAACGCGGCTGTTGTGCTTTGACGAGATGCAGATCACCGACATTGCCGATGCGATGATCGTGGGGCGGCTGTTTCTCAAGCTGTTCGAGGCCGGGGTGGTGGTGGTGACCACCTCGAACCGGGTACCGGACGATCTTTACAAGAACGGGCTGAACCGGGCGCTGTTCCTGCCGTTCATCGCGCTCTTGAAAGAGCGGATGGCAGTGATCGAGCTGGAAAGCGAAACCGACTACCGCCAGCACCGGCTGGCCGGGGCGCAGGTCTGGTTCGCACCGGCCAGTGGCCCGGCAAAGACTGCGATTTCAAGGATTTGGGTGGAGCTGACCGGCGGCGATACCGGCCATCCGCTGCGCCTGCCGGTGAACGGGCGCGAGCTGGTGCTGGAGCATGTGCACAACGGCGTCGCCCGCGCCAGCTTCTGGGAGCTTTGCGCCCGCCCGCTGGGCCCGGCGGATTTCCTGGCGCTGGCGGGCGCGGTGCGGGTGCTGGTGCTGGAGGATATTCCGCACCTGTCGGCCTCGAACTACAACGAGGCCAAACGCTTCGTGACGCTGATCGACACGCTTTACGAGGCGCGGGTACGGCTGATCTGCTCGGCCGCCGACGAACCGGAACGGCTGTATGTCGAGGGCGAAGGCTCGTTCGAATTCGCCCGCACGGCCAGCCGACTGCGGGAAATGCAGGCGGCGGATTGGGGCTGAACCGGGATACCGATTTCGCACCGATTTCGCACCGAAAAAGCACCGACATTTTACCGGCCCTGCCGCTCGAAACGGAAAAGGTCACCCCGGCCCGCACAAGGGGTCTGCCAGTGGCAGGCCGCCCGGGACGACTACCCGGGGACAGCAAGGGGGGCAGCAATCTCCAGTAGCTGGAAAATCGGCGGACGACCGGTGCGCATTCATTGCACTCCTGATGGAAGCCGTCACATGGATGGTAATAGAATAAATACGGAGATTGATGAACTTGGTCACCGCAGAAAGGCTGAAGGTTTGACCGACGCTCAGGTTGCAGATAGTCTCAAAGGGATTTCAGACCACGAGCGGTCGAATATCCAGGATAAGTGGGGTGGACATGTTGAAAACGAATGAGGTCGCAGAAAGCAGTAATGTGTTCCTGATCGGGGGGAGGTGGGACGGGGTAATCGGGTACGATGGCCTTGGCGCCATCGAGATTGATCAGGTCGTCGGTAGAAGTGAATTAGCGAGCAAAGATTGGACACCATTTGAATTGGTTGAAGCGCGACCCGGGACACATCTTGACCCTGAGGCGCGCCTCGCGGGCGATGTCCACGATGTGAGCTTAAATATGCGACGTGGGGTTCGACCGTTTGATATGCTGTACCGTGATACTTTGAACTACCTTCTCCTGAGTGAGAAGATTGATCCGAAGATAAAGGATAATGTCCTTGAGTGTCTGGATCGGGCGGCATCGGTGCTTTGCAGATTCGGGAAGACGAGAGAGGGTCGCTACATTTTTGGGAACTTGCGTTGGTTCGATGTAATTGGGGCGCACGTCAACTGGGCGCGCTCGGAGTTCTGCCTCGTCGACGCATCTGATTTCCACATGTATCAGACCAGAGTGGAGCGAGGTAAAATAGACTTCTCGGTTGAACCGGCATATGTGCAATCGGGGTTGCGTTTTGAGGATTATGGCGCATTTAGAAAGCTGACATCAGATTCGTGGCCTTGCCGGCTGATCCCGAGCAAGCTGTCTGTAAGCGGGATACCCGAGGTGGCCATTCTCAACCTGAATTTCAGAACGACATTGTTCAGAGAAGACATTGTGGCGTATTTGAAGAACTCGAAGCGGCCCGGCGTGATTTTTTCCTTGCCCCGCGTCATTGTTGAGTTCTTGGCCTGAAACGGGTGCGGCTGATCTGCACGGCCGCAGATGCACCGGAACGGCTTTACGTCGAGGTCGAGGGGTCGTTCAAGTTCGCCCGCACGGCCGACCGACTGCGCGAGATGCAGGCGGCGGATTGGGGCTGAATCGGGATACCGATTTTGCACCGATTTCGCACCGAAAAGACACCGATGTGGGGCGGGTTTGGCGCGCAACGAAAGCGCGCCCTGCGGGGCGTCGAAACCACACCGGTTTGTTCCGAGAGTGACGCAGGTAGCAATGTGCGGAAGTAGCCTTTGGCTACACAGAACACAAATGTCTGCTCTGAAGCGCAAACCGGGCCATCGGCGTTCTGAAAAGACACCATTCGTCTGGCCGCATGGCGATGGTGTTCCAGCGAATGCTGCCAGGATTGCTGCACCCTTCACACCGGGCAGCAATCGTGGGAACCTACCCCAATCGATGATACTGCCCCATAGTGCGTTGCCGCTCAAGGAGCCTCTGACTTGTGCCGCCGCGCGTGACACCGACCTGTTGCATGTCTTCGGCTATGCCGTATTGGACTGGAGCCCGGATGGCCAGTGAAACCCACCAAGCGCCGAGCACCGCGCGGATCGAAGCCTTCAGCGACGGCGTGATCGCCATTATCATCACCATCATGGTGATAGACCTTCGCCCGCCCGTCGACGCCATCGACGCAGGGCTGGTTACGGGCGTTCTCGGGCCGATGGCACCGAAGCTGGCGAGTTACGCATTGAGCTTCGTGATCGTCGCGGTGATGTGGGTGAACCACCATGAACTGCTGCGGCTTGCCCCGGGGGCCTCCCGCCGACTGATGTGGTGGAACGTCAATTTGTTGTTCTGGATGTCGCTCATCCCGATGACTACCGCCATTCTCGGCGAGCGTGTCTTCCTGCCGGCAGCGCAAATTCTCTATGCGGCCGTCGGCTTCGCCTGCGCGACCTCGTTCACGCTGCTGCGCATCCATATCTTGAGGCAGTCCGGCAGCCTTGGAAATCGCGCGGCTTACCTTTCAATCGCTCGTAGCCTGGTCGGCCCGCTGTTCTATCTGGCTGCGATTGCAGGGACCTTCGCGGGTCCTTACGTCGCGCTGGTCATGTTTTGCAGTGTCATGGTCTATTTTCTATTTCCCCTGTTTCGGTAGGCGAAGCTTGCACTCTGCCAACTCGAAACCTTTTGGCGCCACAGTCTGACGGATCGGAGCGCGATGGCAGGAATGCCGCTCGTCAGCTATCTGCGCGCCCGACCTCGACCATGTACCGCCGTCCTGAGGGCGCATGGCAACCCTGCGACCCTCGGGAAGCTCCTCCCGCGGTGGCGACGCCGGACGTTGGGCGAGAAGGGTCGCGTGCGGGCCGATGCGTGGGGCCCAGCCTTGACCCCGCCCCCTACCCCGCCGTCTCCACGCAGTGCCGCCGGAACGCCCGCTTCAGCATGTCCAGCTCGGCCCGCAGCAGGTCCACCTCGGCGCGGATGTCGTCTTCCAGCGGGGCGCCGGTGAGGATGGCGAAGCTGCCAAGCCGGGTGCCGGTGCGGCGGTCGCGGATCAGGATGGTCTGCACCCCCTCGCTCAGCGCCGCCGACGGGATCGGGATGCGCAGGCTCCAGGTCAGCCGACGGCCGGGCACTTGCGCCACGGCGACGCCCGCCACCGGGGTTTCGAGGTGGGTCACCTCGATGTCGGGCTGGTAGTTGCCATCGGCGACGGCGGTCAGCTCGCCGGTCCAGATACCATCCTGGATGCGCGCGGTCACAAGGGTCAGCTCGGCCATCGGGCCCTCCTAGAGTTCGGCGCGCGGGCGGCGGCAGAAAGTGACATCGCGCAGGGTGATCTGGTTCATCTGCGGCCCCTCGAAGATCAGATCGACCCACATCCGCTCCACCCGCTTTTCGTTCATACGGGTGTAGGCAAGGTCGAATTCAACCATCACCTCGGCCTCGCCCAGCGGCAGTTCGCGCACGATCTGTTCAACGTTGGGGCCATGCTTGACGTTGAGCCGGGCAAAGATTTCCAGCGGCTTTTCGGTTTCCACGATGGTGTCGAGGCGGATGAGGTGCTTCAGCTTCAGCCCCTCGACCGCCTGAATCGGCAGGTCGACGGCCAGCGACAGGAAGCTGCCGTCAAAGCGGAACACGTCCATCCTGAGGCCGAAGGGGGCAAGATCGGCCTCGCGCTGGTTGCGAACCTGACGGAAGGTCAGTTCGCTGACCTTGCAATCGTGAAAGACGGTGGTGCCGGGCCCGATCTCTGTCTTGTTCTCGACCGAGGCCATGCCGGGCACCGGCAGCGGCCCGCGCCAGACATCGGGGCGCCAGGACCAGTCGGCGGTGGCGGGCTTGCGCATGGCGTTGGAGCCGACCATCGGCAGCGCCAGACGCCCCTCGGCCACATGCAGCACGCGGTCGATCTGCCGCTTCAGCGCCCGCGCACGGCCGCGCAACTGGCGCAACGCGGCCGGGTCGGATGCCTCGGCGCTTTCGGCGAACTGGGTCCAGCGCCGCAGCGACCGGCGCTGCAGCAGTTGATCCATCACAGCATCGACCCTTCGGCTCATGACACCCCTGACATCGTCGCCACATTGGAAACAATACGCGCGGATCACGCGGATCCGCCACGCGTTATTGCGGCAAATTCGTAAAGAAGCCAACCCCGGCGGCGGTATCAGCCCAACGGTGCGGGTGTTGTGGCTGGGGCCGGGCTGGCGGCACGCACCTGCCCCACGAAGCGTTCCAGCGCGCGCAGGCCCGAGGCGTCGGTGAAGGGCGCCTGCGGCACCGAAATCACGCTGAGCGTGACGATATGGCCGTTCAGGTCGAACAACGCGCGCCAGTAATCGGGCGACACCGCCTGACCAGGGAAGGCGCTGGTATCGCGCGCATGCAGGATCAGCACACCGTCGCTGTGGGTGATGCCCAGCACCTTCACCGTTTCGGCTTTGCCCGACCGGCTGAGCGCACGGCGCCCCTCGGGCGAGCGAAAGAAAGCGCCCAGCTGCTTTTCGGAACCCTCGATGGATCCGCCGCTGGTGCCGACCGACACCGCCGCCGTCAGCACGGCGCGCAGATCCGGATGTTGCCCGTCGAGCGCGCCCGAGATCGAGGCGCAACTGCCCAGCAGCACGAAAGCCCCGGTATCACCGGCATGGCTGGCTTCGGGGTCGATGCAGAATCCGGGCGGACCGGCCACCACCACCGCGCCATCCGCCGTCGCCATCGACGTGGGGGCGGACCCTGGAAACCCGTCGCAGCCGACAAGCACCAGCACCGTAGCCAAACCCGCCAGCTGGCGCGCGAAACGTCTGAAGGTCGATGATGTCATGTCATGCGGCCCGCGCGGCGCGGGAGGGAGACAGTGTCGATGCCTCGAAACGGCTGGTCATCGTGGGACATCCTCGCGAAACCTCGGCGCATTCCGAAATAGCGGTGGACCGGGCACCGCACAAGACTTTCGCGCCCACGCGACATCACGGCTCAGGCAGCGCGCCGCCGCGCGACAAGGCCAAGGCCCGCCAGCGCCGCGAGAAGCGCCATGATTCCGGCCGGAAGCGGCACCGGTGCCGGGGTCAGCGTCAGGTTCGCGGTAACGGTCGAGCCCGCCGCGTAGACGTTCGATCCCGCGAAGTTGAACAGGATGGTCTGACCGACCTGCGAGACGATGCCAGAGAAGGTGGCGGTCTGGGTCAGCCCGTAGATATGCTGCGTGATGCCGGTGATGCCGATTCCGTCGAACGGCGAGGGCGGCCCGAAGACCGTGTTTTGCAGGAAGGTGACGACGATCGACGTAGGCTCCATGTTGACGGTGAAGTAGGGGCCGCCCGGAAAGGCATCCTGCACCACATCCGAGGTGCCCGGCGCCACCGTCACGTTGACCGGAAAGCCGTAGCCGGTCAGTTCGGTCGCGGCATCGGGGTTCAGGTATTTGATCGTGACGTTGTCGCCGGTCATCGTCACCGTCGCGGCGCCGGCCGATCCCGCCAGTGTCACAGCCATCAGGGCCGCTGCCGCCCAGTGTTTCGTGTTCATGCTCGCCTGCTCCGGTACGAGGCTGATCCTCGCGGTTCCGTGAACCCTGGCAGGTGAGAGCGGCGAAACAATGATCCGATTGAAGCGGGATCGGGGCGGATTGTGGCACGGTCAGGATGCGGGCCCAGCGCCGCGGCGGGCCTTGCCCAACCCCGCAAGCCGGGCGAGGATGGTGGCCACACACCCATCGCGATTGCATTTCCCGCCCCCCCGGCTTATCTCAACCGGGCAAAAACACCCGAGGACGGCAGAGTCGATGAACTGGATCTCCAACTACGTCCGGCCCAAGATCAACTCGCTGTTCTCGCGCCGCGAGGTGCCAGAGAACCTGTGGACCAAGTGCCCCGAGTGCGGCACCATGCTGTTTCACCGCGAACTGGCCGACAATCTGAACGTCTGCAGCTCCTGCGACCACCACATGGCGATCACCCCGCGCGAGCGGTTCGCGGCGCTCTTCGACGGCGGCATCTTCGTCGAGGTGAAGGTGCCGGAACCGCTGGCCGACCCGCTGCACTTCCGTGACCAGAAACGCTACCCCGACCGCATGAAGACCGCCCAGAAGGCGACCGGCGAGAAAGAGGCGATGCTGGTGGCCGAAGGCGAGATCGGGCGCACCCCGGTGATCGCCGTCGGGCAGGATTTCAGCTTCATGGGCGGGTCCATGGGCATGTATGTCGGCAACGCCATCGTTGCCGCCGCCGAGGCAGCGGTAAAGCGCAAGGCGCCGCTGATCCTGTTTTCCGCCGCCGGGGGTGCGCGGATGCAGGAGGGGATCCTGTCGCTGATGCAGATGCCGCGCACCACGGTTGCGGTGCAGATGCTGAAAGAGGCCGGGCTGCCCTACATCGTCGTGCTGACCCACCCGACCACCGGCGGCGTCACCGCCTCCTATGCGATGCTGGGCGACGTGCAGATTGCCGAGCCGAACGCGCTGATCTGCTTCGCCGGCCCGCGGGTGATCGAGCAGACGATCCGCGAGAAGCTGCCCGAAGGCTTCCAGCGCGCGGAATACCTGCTGGATCACGGCATGCTGGACCGGGTGACCCACCGCAAGCGCCTGCGCGATGAACTGATCGCGCTGGTCCGTCTGCTGACCGGCAAGCCCCCGGCGGTGCGCGGCGACCTGCCGCCGCCGAAACCGGCGGAACCGGTCGAACCGGCCCCCGAGGCCGCCGCACCCCCACCGGCCGCCGCGCCCGACGCCCGGCCGAACGGAGCCGCCAAAGCGTGATCGACTCCCCAGTCGCGGCCCCGGTGGCCGTGTCCGATGTCATCCTTGAACGGCTGATGTCGCTGCATCCGAAGATCATCGACCTGACGCTCGACCGGGTCTGGCGCCTGCTGGCGGCGCTTGACCATCCCGAACGCAGGTTGCCGCCGGTGATCCATGTCGCGGGCACCAACGGCAAGGGCTCGACCCAGGCCATGATCCGCGCCGGGCTGGAGGCTGCGGGGCAGCGTGTGCATGCCTATACCTCGCCCCACCTCGCCCGGTTTCACGAACGCATCCGGGTGGCGGGCGAGCTGATTTCCGAATCCGACCTGTCGGCGCTGCTGGCGGAATGCGAGGCGGCGAATGGCGGTGACAGCATCACCTTCTTCGAAATCACCACCTGCGCCGCCTTTCTCGCCTTCGCACGCACCCCGGCCGACACCCTGCTGCTGGAGGTCGGGCTGGGCGGCCGCCTTGACGCCACCAACGTGATCGACCGCCCGCAGATGACCATCATCACGCCGGTCTCGCTTGACCATCAGCAATACCTTGGCGAGACGGTGGCCGAGATCGCGGGCGAGAAGGCGGGCATCCTGAAACGCGGCGTGCCCTGTGTCGTCGGCCCGCAGACCGACGAGGGGCTGGCCGTGATCGAGCGGCAGGCCGCCCGCCTTGGCGCGCCGCTGCTGGTCCACGGCCAGAACTGGCACGCGCGCGAGGAAAACGGCCGCCTGATCTTTCAGGATGAACACGGCCTGCTGGACCTGCCGCGACCGATCCTGCCGGGGCCGCACCAGATCGACAATGCGGGCGCCGCGATCATGGCGCTGCGCTACCTTGGCCATTCCGAGGCCGCCTGCGAGGCCGCCGTCACCCGCGCCTTCTGGCCCGCCCGGATGCAGCGGCTGCGTCAGGGCCCCTTGCCCGAAAGCGCGCCAGAGGTCGAGCTTTGGCTTGACGGCGGCCACAACCCCGCGGGCGGTGAGGCGGTCGCCGCCACGCTGGCCGCGATGCCCGCGCGCCCGACCTGGCTGATCTGCGGCATGCTTTCGACCAAGGACATCGGCGGCTACCTGCGCCCGCTCGCCCCGCACATCCGCCGCCTGCACGCCGTCACCATCCCCGGCGAACACGCCACGCTGACCGCCGAACAGACCCAAGCTGCCGCCACCGCCGAAGGCATCGACGCCGTCACCGCGCCTTCGGTCGCCGCCGCGCTTGCCGCCATCGCCGCCGACGCGCCTGGCGCCCGCGTGCTGATCTGCGGCTCGCTCTATCTGGCCGGAACGGTCTTGCAGGAAAACGGCTGACTGCGATTTCTTTCTGGCACAAATACTCCACGGGGGTGCGGGGGTGTGAAACCCCCGCCTGCCCGGCTTCGGCCAAACACCCGCTGTGCATCCCTGCACCTTCCCCCGCCCGTCCGCCATCGCTACATCTGAACCCGGCAGCGGAGCGACCCCATGACCCAGACCCTCGAACTCGGCCTCGACACCTTCGGCGACGTGACTCAGGGCCCGGATGGCACGCTGTTGCCGCAGGATCAGGTGCTGCGCGATGTGGTCGATCAGGCCGTGCTGGCCGATCAGACCGGCATCGACTTCATCGGCCTTGGCGAACATCACCGGTCGGATTTCGCGATCTCGTCGCCCGAGGTGGTGCTGGCCGCAATTGCCGCCCGCACCAGCCGCATCCACCTCGGCTCGGCGGTCACGGTGCTGTCGTCCGATGATCCGGTGCGGGTGTTCCAGCGGTTTTCGACGCTGAACGCGCTATCGAACGGCCGTGCCGAGGTGATTCTGGGCCGGGGATCATTCACCGAAAGCTTTCCGCTGTTCGGCTTCGCGCTGGACGACTACGAAAAGCTGTTCGAGGAAAAGCTCGACCTGTTCATGAAGCTCACCCGTGAAACGCAGTTGACCTGGGACGGCGAGACCCGCGCCGCGCTGAAGGGGCAGCGCGTCTACCCGGTGTTGTCGCAGCCACTTGGCGTCTGGGTCGGGGTCGGCGGCAGCCCGGAATCGGTGGTGCGCTGCGTGGTGCAGGACGTGTCGATGATGCTGGCGATCATCGGCGGCGACCCGCGCCGATTCCGCCCGCATGTCGACCTTTACCTGCGCGCCTGCGCCCAGATCGGCAACCCGGCGCGGCCCTTGGGCGTGCATTCGCCCGGCCATGTGGCGGATACCGACGAGGCCGCGCGCGAACAGCTGTGGCCACATTACAAGAAGCTGCACGACCGCATCGGCGGCGAACGCGGCTGGTCGCCGATGGCAAAGAGCCAGTTCGAGGCCGAGGTGACGCAGGGCTCGCTCTATGTCGGCTCGCCCGAGACGGTGGCGCAAAAGATCGCCGCCACCGCGAAGGTGCTGGGGCTGGCGCGGTTCGACATGAAGTATTCCTCGGGCCCGATGCCTCATGCGCAGCTGATGCGCTCGGTCGAGCTTTACGGCACCAGGGTGATCCCCCGCGTGCGCGAATTGCTGGCCTGAGCCTCAGCCTTCGCGGATCAGCGCCGCCGCCCGTTCGGCGATCATGATGGTGGGGGAATTGGTGTTGCCGCTGGTGATCGCGGGCATCACGCTGGCATCGACCACGCGCAGCCCCCCGATCCCGTTCACCCGCAGCGACGGATCCACCACCGCGCCCGCGTCGGTGCCCATCCGGGCGGTGCCGACCGGGTGAAAGATCGTCGTGCCGATCCGGCCTGCCGCCTCGGCCAGTTCATGGTCGGTCTGCGCGTCGGTGCCGGGGCGAAACTCTTCGGGCGCGTAGCGCGCCATCGGCGCCTGCGCCATGATCGCCCGTGTCAGCTTGATCGCCCGCGCCGCCGTCAGCCGGTCACCGGGGGTGGAAAGGTAGTTGGGCTGGATCACCGGCGCCTGCCCCGCATCGGGCGAGGCCAGCCGCACTGTGCCCCGGCTTTCGGGGCGCAGATGACAGACCGAGGCGGTGATCGCCGGGAACGGATGCAGGTCTTCGCCGAAGGCGTCGAGGCTGAGGGGTTGCACGTGGTATTCCAGATCCGGCGTCGCGATATCGGGGGTTGACCGCGCGAAGGCGCCCAACTGGCTGGGCGACATCGACATCGGGCCGGATCGCGTCAGCGCATATTCCAGCCCGATCCGCGCCTTGCCGATCAGCGTGGCGGCCATCGTGTTCAGCGTCTTCGCCCCGGTCACTTTCCACGCGCAGCGCAGTTGCAGATGGTCCTGCAGGTTGCCGCCAACCCCCACCGCATCGTGAACGACCGGCAGGCCCATGTCTTGCAGATGCGCGCCCGGCCCGATGCCGGACAGTTGCAACAGCTGCGGCGAGCCGATCGCGCCAGCCGACAGGATCACCTCGCCCACCGCCCGTTCCTCGCGCAGCGCGCCGTTCTGGCGGAACATCACCCCCACCGCGCGGCGACCGTCGAGAATCAGCCGCTCTGCCTGCGCATGGGTTTCCACCCGCAGGTTGGGGCGCCCGGCGGCGGGGCGCAGGAACGCTTTCGACGTGTTCCAGCGCCAGCCCCGGCGCTGGTTCACCTTGAAGTAACCAACGCCCTCATTGTCACCCCGGTTGAAATCGTCGGTTTCGGGGATGCCCGCCGCGACCGCAGCCGCCATCCAGTCGTCAAGAATGTCCCAGCGCAGCCGCTGTTCTTCCACCCGCCACTCGCCGCCCGCGCCATGCAGCGCCGAGGCGCCGCCGAAATAATCTTCGGACTTCAGGAAATAGGGCAGCACATCATCCCAGCCCCAGCCGGTATTGCCCATCTGCCGCCAGCCGTCATAGTCAGCCGCCTGACCCCGCAGATAGAGCATCCCGTTGATCGAGGAACAGCCGCCCAGCACCCGCCCGCGCGGGTAAAGCAGGGTGCGCCCGCCCAAGTGCGGCTCTGCCGCGGTGCGAAACATCCAGTCGGTGCGCGGGTTGCCGATGCAGTAGAGGTAGCCGATGGGAATATGGATCCAGGGGTAGTTGTCCTTCCCCCCTGCCTCCAGCAGCAGCACCCTTATCTTGGGGTCCTCGCTCAGCCGGTTCGCCAGCACGCAGCCGGCCGAACCCGCGCCGACGATGATGTAATCCCAGTCTGCCATCTTGCGTTCCCCCCAAGCCGGACGTTAGGGGCGCGCGCGGACGGCAACAAGGGGCTGACGCGGCGTTTGGCGTGACAAGCGGCCGATGCCGACGCAGGATCGCGCCAACCGCTGGGAGGCTTCGATGACCCTTTATCCGCACCTGCTTGCACCGCTGGACCTTGGCCATGTGGTGCTGCCCAACCGCGTGTTGATGGGCTCGATGCATACCAACCTGGAGGAAACCCGCGACTGGAACCGGGTGGCCGAGTTCTATGCCACCCGCGCCCGCGGCGGCGTGGCGCTGATGGTAACCGGTGGTATGGCCCCGAACCGCGAGGGTGGGGTGTTTCCGGGCGCGGCCGGGCTGTTCACGCCGCAGGACATCGCCAACCACCGCATCGTGACCGACCGGACCCACGCGGCAGGCGGACGCATCGCGATGCAGATTCTGCACGCCGGTCGCTACGCCTATGGCCCGGAATGCGTGTCGGCCAGCGCGATCAAATCGCCGATCTCACCTTTCGCGCCGAAGGAACTGGACGAGGCGGGGATCGAAAAGCAGATCGCCGACATCGCCACCGCCGCCGCCCGCGCCCGCGAGGCCGGTTATGATGGCGTCGAGGTGATGGGGTCGGAAGGCTATTTCCTGAACCAGTTCCTTGTCACCCACACCAACAAGCGCACGGATCGTTGGGGCGGGCCTTATGAGAACCGGATGCGGCTACCGGTCGAGGTGGTCAAACGCGTGCGCGCCGCCGTGGGCGCGGATTTCATCGTCATCTACCGGATCTCGCTGATCGACCTCATTCCTGACGGCTCGACCTTCGACGAGGTGGTGACGCTGGCGAAGGCGATCGAGGCGGCAGGGGCCAGTATCCTGAACACCGGCATCGGCTGGCACGAGGCGCGGGTGCCGACCATCGCCACATCGGTGCCACGCGCGGCCTTCGCTTGGGTCACGAAGAAGCTGATGGGGCAGGTCGCGATCCCGATCATCACCTCGAACCGGATCAACACGCCCGAGGTGGCCGAGGATGTGCTGGCCGAAGGCTGCGCCGACATGGTCAGCATGGCGCGCCCCTTCCTTGCCGATCCCGATTTCGTGCGAAAGGCGGCCGAGGGGCGCGGCGCCGAAATCGCGCCCTGCATCGCCTGCAATCAGGCCTGCCTTGACCATACGTTCAGCGGCAAGATCTCGACCTGTCTGGTCAACCCGCAGGCCTGCCATGAAACCGAGTTGCGCTATGAACCGACGACCTCGCCCAAGCGCATCGCCGTAGTCGGCGCCGGGCCCGCGGGCCTGTCGGCCGCGCTGACCGCCGCCGGGCGCGGGCACAGCGTGACGCTGTTCGACCGTGCCACCGAAATCGGCGGCCAGTTGAACATGGCCAAGGTCATCCCCGGCAAGGAAGAGTTTCACGGGCTGGTCGGCTGGTTCGCGACGATGGTCGCCAAGGCCGGGATCGAGATGCGGCTGGGGCAAGAGGCCGGGGTGGACGATCTGCGTGGCTTCGACGCGGTCATCGTCGCCACCGGCGTGGCCCCGCGCGACCCCGGCATTCCGGGGCAGGACGGGCCGAACGTGGTCAGCTACATCGACGTGCTGCGCGGCAATGCGCCGGTCGGCAAGACGGTCGCCATCGTCGGCGCGGGCGGGATCGGCTTCGACGTGGCCGAGTTCCTCGCCGAGGCGCATCACCCCACCACCGATCCCGACCTCTGGCGGCGCGAATGGGGCGTGGCCGATCCCGCCACCCGGCGCGGCGGTCTGGCGCCCGAGGGCCCCAACCCCGAGGCCCCGGCGCGGGTGGTGACGCTGCTTCAGCGCAAGCCGGAAAAGCCGGGCCGCAAGCTGGGCAAGACCACGGGCTGGATTCACCGCGCGACGCTGCAAATGAAGGGCGTCAAGATGATCGGCGGGGCGAATTACGAACGCATCGACGCCGCAGGCCTGCATGTCAGCTTTGGCCCGGCGCGCGAGACGCCACAGCTGATCGCGGCGGAAACCGTGGTGCTGTGCGCCGGGCAGGAACCGGCCCGCGGGCTGGCCGACCGGCTGGCGGCGGCGGGCATCGCGGCCCATGTCATCGGCGGCGCCGACGTGGCCGCCGAGCTTGATGCAAAGCGCGCGATTGATCAGGGCGCCCGGCTTGCCGCGACGCTCTGAGCCGCCGCCTCGCGTTTACCCCGCCTTCACCAATCCCTCGAATACCGCAGTATTGTCGGGTCAACTCCGCATTCTTGCCTGAATTGGGCTCAATAAGCACTCCTAAGGTGCAGAGTTCGCATAGGGTAGACAATGGACAGATTGACCGAAATGGAAGCCTTTGCCACGGTCGTAGACCAAGGCGGCTTCACCGATGCCGCGAAAAAGATGGGCATTTCGAAGTCGGCCGTGTCCAAGCATGTCTCGGCCCTCGAAGCGCGGCTTGGCGCCCGGCTTCTGAACCGCACTACCCGCCGCGTCAGCCCGACCGAAATCGGACTGGCCTACTACGATCGTGCCCGCCGGGTACTGAATGACGCGGGGGAAGCCGATGCCTTGGTGACCTCGATGCAGACGGCGCCCTCGGGCCTGCTGCGGATCTCTGTCGCGACGGATTTCGGCGTGAATCTGCTGTCGCCGGTGCTGGGCGACTTCCTGCTGGAATACCCCGACATCACGGTGAACATGGTCCTGAACAACCGCTTTGTCGAACTGATCTCGGAAGGGTTCGACATGGCGATTCGCATCGGCGAGCTGGAAGACAGCACGCTGCGCGCCCGCAAGCTGACCGACACCACGAAACGCATGATCGCCTCGCCGCGCTATTTCCAGAAATACGGGCGGCCCGAGAAGATCGACGACCTGAACGAACACAAGCTGCTGCACTATTCCAATCAGGCCAACGGCAACGTCTGGAAGATCACCGCGCCCTCGGGCGAAAAGCGGCAGGTCCGCTCGGCCGGGTGGCTGACGGTGAACGACGGCCAGTCGCTGCTGCACGCGGCAATTTCGGGCCTCGGGATCGCCTACCTGCCCAGCTTCCTTTACCACGGCGCGATGAAAGAGGGTCTGGTCGAAGAGGCCATGCCGAGCCTGCCGATGGAGCTGATGGGCATCTACGCGGTTTATCCGCCCGGCCGCTTCACCCAGCCCAAGGTGCGCGCCTTCATCGACTTTCTGGCCCGTCAGTTCACCGACAAGGGCCCCGACGTCTGGTAAGATTTCCCCGCAGCGAAGGTGCTACTGGGTCGAGGTGATCATCACCTCGACCCTTCTGTTCAGCGTCCGCCCCGCGTCGGTCAGGTTCGTGGCGCGCGGCGCGAGATAGCCCACGCCTTCGGGGTCAAGCTGCGTGCGTTTGACGCCATAGCTCTGCACCAGCCTGTCGGCGACCGAGGCCGCGCGCTTCTTCGACAAGGCGATGTTGGTGTCGAGCGGGCCAGAGAAATCGGTGTGGCCCACCAACGCGACGCTGCGCGACGGGTCGGCCTTCAACCACGCCGCCAGCGCGGCAAGCGAGGCATAGTCGCCGGGGGCAAGATCGGCAGAGCCGCTGTCGAATTGCAGATCGTCCAGCGCGACCGACCCACCGACGGTCAGCTGTGTGATCAGATCGCCCGCGGGCACGGTGGGCGCAGGCGGGGGGGCAGCGGCGGCAGGCGCCGGTTCCGGCGGCGGCGGGGCAGCCTCTTCCGGATCGCCGCCGACCTGCGTGACCTGAACAAAGCCCGCGTCGGAACTGCGGCTGACCAGCAGCGACACATATTCCGGCCCGCCCTGCCCCGCCCGCCGAGCCGACAGAAAACGAAAATCGCCAAGGTCCACGTGCATCTCAGGCTCCGGCAGCACGGCGGTGCCATAGCGGAAGTCGAAGCCGCCGCAGGCGTCAGCGAGGCAGTCGAACAGCATCTGAAACCCATCCGCCGCAAGCTGATCGCGCAGCGGCGCCAGGATTTGCAGCGTGGTCAGCGTGCCGTTGCCCAGCCGCCAGGCGGTGCGGTGCAGCGGCCCCTCGACCGCCAGCGTCGGGATGTGGCCATCGGTCCAGGGGCCGACCGGCAAGGCATAACTGCCCAGCGCCTCGTCATGCCGCGCCGCCGCCACGGCGGGGGCGGGAAAGGTCAGCGAAATCGCCTGCGCGCCGACCGGGGTCAGGGCCAGCGCCAGTGCAAGACCGGCGGCAAAGGTCACCGGGCCTGCCCGTGATAGGCGTCGTTGGGCTGCATGTCGGTGGCCGAGGCCAGCCGGTTGGTCATGTTGTAGAACCCCGCCACGGCGCCGATATCCCAGATGTCGCGGTCGCTGAACCCGGCGGCGCGCAGGGCGGCGCGGTCGGGTTCGTCCATCCGGGCGGGCGTCTCGGTCAGCTTGGCGGCGAAATCCAGCATCGCACGCTGACGCGGCGACAGCGGCGCGGCGCGGTAGTTCATCACCATCGCTTCGCCCAGCTTCGCATCGCCCGACAGCGCGCGCACCGCCGCGCCGTGCGCAACCTGACAGTACCAGCAGCGGTTGATCGACGACACCACCACCGCGATCATCTCGCGTTCCAGCTTGCTCAGGCCCGACTCCGCCAGCATCAGATCGTTGTACATTGCGGTGAAGGCGTTCAGCTTGGCGATGTCGAAGGCATAGGCACGCAGCACGTTCGGCACCATGCCCAGCTTGTCCTCGCAGATCGCGAAATACTTCGCGGTCGCTTCGGGCAGCGGATCGACCATCGGCAGGTTCAGCGCGGTCGGAAGGGGGTCTTTGGTCAACGGCGCCAACCTCTTGCGGTTCACTTCATGCGGTAGTGATAGTGTCCCACAACCGTCATCCCGAGGGAAGCATAGAGCGCGCGCGCCCCGGCGTTGGCTTCGGTCACGACCAGTGAAAATGTCGTGGCCCCGGCGGCCTGCGCCCAGTTTGCGGCGGCGCGCAGCATGTGGGCGGCAGCTTTCTGCCGACGCAGGTCCGGTGCCACCTCCAGCGCATGGGCCATCACGGTATCGCCGTGGATCGCCACGAACCCGGCCCCGGCCGGGCGATCCGCGGCGCGGGCAAGGATCGAGGTTTTCGGCCCCGCCACGCGATCCATCACCGCCAGCCGCCCCGGCCCGATGCGGCCCGCCGCCCAGATCTCGCGCTGGATCGCCAGCGGCGGCCAGATCGTGAAGGCGGCAAGGTAGGGCAGCGCGCCGGTCATCGCCGCCACCGGTGCCGCATAGGCCACCACCGGATCAATGACCCGGTAGCCTTGCGCCGCCAGCATCGCGTCAAGCGCCTCTTCGCCGTCGCGGATCATCACCAGCGGCGCCTGGCCCAGCGACATCTGCATCGCCTCCATGCCCGCAATGTCGGCTTCGGTCGCCGCCGCCTCGGCCGTCGCGGCCGAAACGCGCTTGCCGCCGCCCCGCCCCTCGCGGATCAGCCAGGGGCCCACGCGGTGCAGCGCGGCGGCGGGCCAGGTTGCCTCCAGCGCGTCGAAAAGGGCGGTCATGCCGGGGTCACCACGGCGGCCAGCCGGATCATTGCCGCATCCAGCCGCGCCGCGTCGGTGCCGCGCACCACAAGGTTGGTGCCATAGGCGCCATCCCTGACGAAGGGGTAAGAGCCGAACGTGAGATCGGCGAATTCCAGCGCCAGATCGGCCAGCGGTTTGGCAATCTCGCCCTCGCCGCGCATCACCCGCAGGCTTTGCGACAAAAGCGGATCGCCCCCCGTCAGTGTCGGCAGCACCGAGGCCAGCATCGCTTCGAAAATGTTGGGCACACCCGCCATCACATGCACGTTGCCCAGCGAAAACCCCGGTGCCCGGCTGATCGGGTTGTCGATCAGGCGCGCGCCATCGGGAATGCGTGCCATCCGCAGCCGTGCCGCGTTAAGCTCGGTTCCGCTGCGGGCATAATGCGCTTCAAGGATCGCGCGGGCGTCGTCGCGCACCCCGATCGGCACACCGAAGGCGGCGGCGATCGCCTCGGCGGTGATGTCGTCATGCGTCGGGCCGATCCCGCCCGAGGTGAACACCTCGTCATAAGCCGCCCTGAGCGCGTTCACCGCCGCGATGATGGCGGCCTGATCGTCAGCCACCACGCGCGCCTCTTTCAGCACGATGCCGTGCCGGGTCAACTCCCCGGCCAGATGGTACATGTTCGAGTCGCGCGTGCGCCCCGACAGGATTTCATCGCCGATGACCAGCATCGCGGCGGTGGGGTTCGGCATGGCGGCTCTCCGATACGGCTACTGCCGGGGTATAGGCCCCGGCACGGGCGCTTTCAAACCCCCTGCCCTGCGGGTCTGGCCAATCCGGTGCAGTTTGACTATCTAGAAGCCGGAACAAGGACAAGCGAGAGACCCGAGGTGGACGAAACGCGGGGCCGCATCACGCGGGACGGCATACGGATTTACGAGGCGGAGGATTTCGCCGGAATGCGCGCAGCCGGACGGGTTGCGGCACAGATCCTTGATGAGGTTGCGCCACTGGTGCAGGTCGGCGCCACCACCGAGGCGCTGGATGCGTTCATCGAGCAGCGCGTGGGCGAACTGGGCGCGGTTTCGGCGACCATCGGTTACAAGGGCTACAAGCACGCCTCGTGCATCTCGGTGAACCATGTCGTCTGCCACGGGATTCCGGGGCCGAAGGTGCTGAAGGACGGCGACATCCTGAACATCGACGTGACGGTGATCCTCGATGGCTGGTTCGGCGATACCAGCCGGATGTATGTGGCCGGTGCGCTGGCGCGGAAATCGGAACGGCTGATTCAGGTCACGCATGACGCGCTGTTCAAGGGCATCGCGGCGGTGGCGCCCGGCAACACCTTCGGCGACATCGGTCATGCTATCCAGAGCTTCGTCGAAGCCAACCGGATGAGCGTGGTGCGCGATTTCTGTGGCCACGGGCTGGGGCGCGTTTTCCACGCGCCGCCGAACGTGCTGCACTACGGCCGCGCGGGCACTGGCCCGGTGCTGGAAGAGGGCATGATCTTCACCATCGAACCGATGGTGAACCTCGGCCGCCCCGAAACCAAGGTGCTCGCCGACGACTGGACCGCCGTGACGCGCGACAAATCGCTGTCGGCACAGTTCGAGCATTCGGTGGGTGTCACGGCAACGGGCTGCGAGATCTTCACGCTGTCGCCCGCGGGCAAGTTCCACCCGACCTGGGGCTGATCCTCAGTCTACCGGCCGGATCAGCTTGCGTTCCAGCACGCGCAGCACCTGCGCCAGATCGTGGCCGCGGCGCAGCACCTGACCATCCTGTGCGATGACGGCATAAAGGCCCTGCTTCGCGCGCAGCTTCGGCCGCTTCTCGATCCGGTACAGCGGCACCTCGGCGGTGCGGCGGAAGACCGAGAACACCGCCACCTCGCGCAGGCAGGAAATGCCGTAGTCGCGCCATTCACCGGCGGCGACCATGCGGCCATAGACCGTCAGAATCGCACCAAGCTCGCGCCGGTCAAACGCGACCTGTTCGGGCACGGGGGCGTGCAGGGGCAGAAACGTCGGCGTCTGGACCGTCATTGTGACAGAGTGCCCGTGCCGTTGTCACAAATCAAGCCGCGCCGAGGTCTTGCCATGATCTGCCTTGAAAGTGCCCCGCCACCCCCGCAATTCCGCCCGGTTTGGCCGCCATACAGAAGGGATAGCGGGAAACGCTAACCCGGTGCCACAGTCAACAGCCCCCACCCAGTTGCGACACCGGGGCTTGAACGAGGGAACCTCCGTCCTCCGGGACGGAGGTTTTCGCGTTTGATCGGGACAATTCAACCTGTCAGAACCGGTCCCGCGCAATGACATTCGCGTGACCCTTTCCGCCTGCGACGGTGGCGACCCTTTCGGCGTGCCCGCCCGTGGGTATAGTCCCGCCAGCGAAACCGCCCGGAGGCAGCCCGTTGAAACCGATCGCAAACACCCTTGCCCTGAGTCTGATGCTCGTCGCGGGGATCGCGCTTGCCAAGGAGGGCGTGAAGGATCCCGGCGTGAAGCTGCGCATGGAAACGATGGATGCGATGGCGCTGAACCTGAAGCTTCTGGCCAACATGGCGGCGGGCAAGATGGACTTCAACGCGGGCGATGCCGACACCGCCAAGGCCGCCGTTCTGGCGGCGACAAAGAAGATCCCCGACGTCTTCAAGGGCCATGACGTCGACCCGGCCAGCGACGCGCTGCCGGTGGTCTGGACCCAGTGGGACGACTTCACCAAGAAGGCCGACGCCACGCACATGGCGGTGGCGCTGATCGACACGGACACGCAGGATCAGCTCAAGACCAGCCTCGGGCAGGTGGCGCAGGCCTGCAAGACCTGCCACACCACCTACCGCAACTGATCAGCCACAGATCAGCTTGGTGATACGGTCGTATTGGTCGACCTGAACCAGCGTGCGCAGCGGGTTGCTGTCTGTCGGCATCGCATCGCCGGGGTGCATGATCCGGATCGGACCGTTCACAGCCATCGGGTCGATCCCGCCGAATGGCTGACCGGTCAGCTTGGTCAACGACGACATCCCGCAGGTGTCGGCGGCCGGGGTCTGGGTGGTGTCGGCAACGGCGACCTGCGCCGCAAAAGTCAGCGCGAAGGCGATGGCAAGGCGGGCGGGTTTCATTGGTCGTCTCCCAAAATCCGCCCGCATTTACCGCCGCCTCTGTCGTCGCCGCAAGCCCCCTGCAAGCCGCACCCCCGGCAGCACCGCACCGAATTCCATCACGTCGCAGAGAGCAGCCCCGGCGGTTGCATCGCCGACCGGTTTGCCGCAGTCTGCCGACGCAAAACTGGGGGAGGATGAACATGCGCACCCGCGCCGCCGTGGCCGTGAAAGCCGGACAACCGCTGGAAATCATGGAGGTCAACCTCGACGGCCCGAAGGCTGGCGAGGTGATGGTCGAGATCAAGGCGACCGGCATCTGCCACACCGACGAATTCACCCTGTCGGGCGCCGATCCGGAGGGCATGTTCCCCGCCATCCTCGGCCACGAGGGCGCGGGCGTGGTGGTCGAGGTCGGCCCCGGCGTGACCAGCGTGAAGCCGGGCGACCATGTCATCCCGCTTTACACGCCCGAATGCCGTGAATGCCCGTCCTGCCTCAGCCGCAAGACCAACCTTTGCACCGCGATCCGTGGCACGCAGGGGCGCGGCCTGATGCCCGACGGCACCAGCCGGTTCAGCACCCTCGATGGTGACCCGATCCTGCATTACATGGGCTGTTCGACGTTTTCCAACTTCACCGTGCTGCCGGAGATTGCGGTGGCCAAGGTCCGGGAAGACGCGCCGTTCGACAAGATCTGCTACATCGGCTGCGGCGTCACCACCGGCGTCGGCGCCGTGATCAACACCGCCAAGGTAGAGATCGGCGCCAAGGCCGTGGTCTTCGGCCTCGGCGGCATCGGGCTGAACGTGATCCAGGGCCTGCGGCTGGCGGGCGCCGACATGATCATCGGCGTCGACGTCAACAACGACAAGAAGGCCTGGGGCGAACGCTTCGGCATGACCCATTTCGTCAACCCGAAGGAAATCGGTGGCGATCTGGTGCCCTACCTCGTCAACCTGACCAAAACCCCGTTCGACCAGATCGGCGGGGCCGATTACAGCTTTGACTGCACCGGCAACGTCACCGTGATGCGGCAGGCGCTGGAATGCACCCACCGCGGCTGGGGCGTCTCGGTGGTGATCGGCGTCGCCCCTTCTGGCGCCGAGATTCAGACGCGACCCTTTCAGCTGGTCACCGGCCGGGTCTGGAAAGGCACAGCCTTCGGCGGCGCCCGCGGCCGCACCGATGTGCCGAAGATCGTCGACTGGTACATGGACGGCAAGATCGAGATCGACCCGATGATCACCCACCTGTTGCGACTGGAAGACATCAACCGGGGCTTCGACCTGATGCACAAGGGCGAAAGCATCCGCAGCGTGGTGCTGTATTGAGGTCCTAAGATCTGCTGCATCCATCAAGTCCAATTGGCTTGACCCATAGAGATCTTAGTGGTCTTATAAAGAAAATACTAAGATCTGAAAGGCTTCTATGGACCGCCTCCGCAACCCGTTTTCGCCAGGAGCCGGGACACCGCCTCCCAAGCTTGCTGGCCGCGAGGAACTCCTGACGCGAACCGAAGTGACGCTCGGTCGTGTAAAGGCAGGTAGGCCTGCAAAATCCTTCATCGTGGTCGGCCTGCGCGGCGTCGGAAAGACTGTACTCCTAAATGAGGTTTACCAAAAGGCGACAAGACTCGGCTACCAAGCAGTTCAAATCGAAGCGCATGAGAACAAAAGACTTCCGGCACTCTTGCTTCCGAAGCTTAGGCAAGTCCTTCTGAGTTTAGATAGGATTGCTAGGGCAAAAGAGTCCGGGAAACGAGCTCTAGGAGTATTGGCTGCTTTCGCTTCTGCATTGACTGCAAAGATTGGGGACCTTGAGTTTTCGCTCTCGATAGAACCAGAGAGCGGAACCGCAGATAGTGGCGACCTTGAAAACGATCTCGCCGATCTCTTCGAAGCCATCGGCCGCGCTGCGAGTGACAAGGAAACGGCGGTCGCTTTGATCATAGACGAGTTACAATATCTCTCTGAAGATGAAATGAGCGCGTTGATCATGGCAATGCATCGCGTCCAGCAACGACAACTGCCGCTTGTCCTCATTGGTGGCGGATTACCACAGATACTTGCGCTAGCTGGGAGATCAAAATCGTATGCGGAACGGCTTTTCGACTACCCGCGCGTCGATTCTCTGTCGGAGGTGGACGCCAGAGAAGCGCTCGTAGTGCCACTCGAAGAGGAAGAAGTCAAAATTGCAGAGGATGCTGTAGAGGAAATCATCAGACGCACAAAAGGTTACCCTTACTTCCTTCAGACATGGGGCCATTTCGCATGGAATACAGCACAAGAGGATAGAATTTCTGTTGAGGACGTTGCAGTTGCAACGCAACAGGCGCTTTCTAGTCTCGATGAAAGCTTCTTCCGCGTTCGATTTGATCGCCTGAGTGGTGCCGAGAAGGACTACCTTTTCGCAATGGCAGACCTTGGAGGCGGCCCGCACCGTTCGGGCGATATTGCATCAAAACTTGGGCGAAAGGTCGAAAGTGTGGCTCCAATCCGAAACTCTCTGATCAAGAAGGGGATGCTGTTCAGCCCCTCTCACGGCGACACCGCATTCACGGTACCAATGTTCGACGAATATTTGAAGCGCGTCGGCAACCCCTCACGAAAGTCCCCCCTCTGATGGCCCGCGCCGGCATTCCCCTTCTCGCCGTCTTGATCGACGCCGACAACTCCAGCCCGCAGTGGGCCGAGGCGATCTTTGAAGAGATCGCCAGCCTGGGCGAGGCGTCGGTGCGGCGCATCTATGGCGACTTCTCGCGGACCGCGCTGAAGGGCTGGTCGGACAAGCTGGCCAACCTTGGCCTTGTGCCGCACCACTCGCCGATGAACACGGTGGGCAAGAACGCGAGTGACATCGCGCTGGTGATCGACGCGATGGACCTGTTGCACTCGGGCCGATTCGACGGCTTCGTGCTGGTGTCGTCCGACAGCGATTTCACCCGGCTGGCCAGCCGTGTCCGCGAGCAGGGGCTGGACGTCTACGGCATCGGCCAGCACAAGACGCCCGAGGCGTTCCGCAAGGCCTGCAAGCGGTTCATTTTCGTCGAAAACCTGATGGCCCCACCGGAGTCGGAAGAGCCCGAGGCGAAGGACCAGCACAAGGCCGAACCGGCCCCGAAGAAAGAGCCGCCGCACAAGGCGATTCCGCTGATTATCGGGGCGATGCGGGCGATTGGCGGCGACGACGAGTGGTATTCGCTGGGCCAGCTGGGCCAGTACATCACGCAGGCCAACCCCGAGTTCGACGCCCGCACCTACGGCAGCGCCAAGCTCAGCGACCTGATCCGCAAGACCGGCCGGTTCGAGGTGAAACAGGGCAGCGGCAATCACCTTCTGGTGCGCGACAAGGCGTAAGCTTGACCTGACGTCGCGGCGCATTGAGATTTCAGGGGTCGAGTGCTACATTGAAGATTACCCAGCGCCGGGGTTCAGACGGCGCGCGTGACGGAGGACGATGTCCTGTCTCAGACAATGCCCGCAGCAGGCACAAATGTTGCACCGAGGGCGCCAGTGATGGCGCAAAGCGAATCCCCCTCCAGTCAGGAGCTCTTGGATCGCATCCTCGCCTCTCTCGACGATGACAAGGCGGAAGACGTAGTCACGATCGACCTTCGCGGTCGCTCGGATGTCGCCGATTACATGGTCGTCTGCTCCGGGCGGTCCACCCGTCAGGTCAGCGCTATCGCTGACAAGCTCGTCGACCGGCTGAAGACCGAGGCGGGCTGCGCCTCGAAGATCGAGGGCAAGGAAACCGGCGACTGGGTGCTGATCGACACGGGCGATGTCATCGTCCACGTCTTCCGCCCCGAAGTGCGCGAATTCTACCAGCTCGAAAAGATGTGGATGCCCAGCCCGCGAGCCACGCAGGCCTGAATGCGGGTGCATATCTGCGCCGTGGGGCGGCTGCGCGCCGGCCCCGAGCGCGAGTTGATCGACGACTATCTGACACGGTTCGACCGGACCGGGCGGCCCTTGGGGCTTGGCCCGGCGGCCGTCGTCGAGGTCGAAGACCGCAAGGGCGGCGGCATGGCGGCCGAGGCCGAGTTGCTGGAACGCGCGGTGCCGGGCGGCGCGATGGTGGCCGTGCTGGACGAACGCGGCAAGCTGATGACCTCGCCCGAATTCGCGGCGGAACTGGCGCGCTGGCGCGATGCAGGGCGGCAGGACGTTGCCTTTGTCATCGGCGGCGCCGACGGCATCGCGCCCACGTTGCGTGAAAAGGCCGGGTTTGCACTGTCGTTCGGCCGCATGGTCTGGCCGCACATGCTGGCCCGCGCGATGCTGGCCGAACAGCTTTACCGCGCCGCCTCGATCCTGTCGGGCAGCCCCTATCACCGGGTCTGAGGCCCGCGATGAAGGAAAGCGACCTTTACCCGCCGCTGAAGACCTATCTTGAAGCGCAGGGCTATGAGGTGAAGGCCGAAATCGGCGCCTGCGACCTGATGGCCCGGCGGGGCGACGAGCCGCCGGTGATCGTCGAGATGAAGCTGACGTTTTCGCTGGCGCTGGTGATGCAGGGCGTCGCGCGGCAGGCGATGTTCGACCATGTCTATCTCGCCGTGCCGGTCTCGGCCGAACGGGGCTGGAAACTGCGCTATCGGGATATCATCAGGCTCTGTCGCCGCCTTGGCCTTGGCCTGCTGGCGGTGCGCACCGGCGAGGGTGCGGGGGTGGAGGCGCATCTGGACCCCGGCCCCTATGCGCCGCGCAAGAACCTGGCGCAGGCCGGGCGGCTGTTGCGAGAGTTCGATCGTCGGGTGGGCGATCCCAACCTTGGCGGCGTCACTGGCGTGACGCGGATGACGGCCTACCGGCAGGATGCGCTGCGCTGCGCGATGATCCTTGAAACGGCGGGGCCCGCGCGGGCGGCGGTGGTCGCGAAGGCCAGCGGCGTAGCGCGGGCCGGAACGCTCATGCGCGACGACCACTATGGCTGGTTCGAACGGGTGGCACGCGGCACCTATGCGCTGACCCCGAAGGGCGTGACGGCGCTGATCGGGGCCCACCGCGCGACGCTGGGCGCCCTGATCGCGACACCGTCGGTTGCCCTGCCGCCCGACCCGGCGTAGAAACGCGGCACCGCAGCGCAGGAGCGACCGATGCCCCATCCCAAGCCCGTCGTTCTTTGCATCCTCGACGGCTGGGGGATCAACCCCGACACCAGCGCCAACGCGCCGGTGCTGGCCGATACGCCCACCTTCGACCGGCTGATGGCGACCTGCCCGAATGCGACGCTGATCACCTGCGGCCCCGATGTGGGGCTGCCGACCGGGCAGATGGGCAACTCGGAAGTCGGCCACATGAACATCGGCGCCGGCCGCGTGGTGGCGATGGATCTGGGCCAGATCGACCTTGCCATCGAGGATGGATCGTTCGTCAAGAACGCGGCGCTGCTCGCCTTCATCGATGCGTTGAAGAAAACCGGTGGCACCGCGCATCTGATGGGCGTGGTATCGAACGGCGGGGTGCATGGCCACATCACCCACCTGCTGGCGGCGGTGAATGCCATCGTAGGCGCCGACGTGCCGGTGGTGGTGCATGCGATCACCGACGGGCGCGACGTGCCGCCAACCTCGGGCGCCGGGTTCGTGGCGGACCTCGTGGCGAAGCTGCCCAAGGGCGCGCGCGTCGGCACCGTCATCGGCCGCTACTACGCGATGGACCGCGACAACCGCTGGGACCGGGTCGGCCGCGCCTACAACGCCATGATCCGCGCCGAGGGTGACACCGCCCCCGACGCCAGCGCCGCCGTGCAAGCCGCCTACGGGCGGGGCGAGACCGACGAGTTCATCGCCCCCACCGTGATCGCGGGCTACGGCGGCGCGAAGGACGGCGACGGCTTCTTCTGCCTGAACTTCCGTGCCGACCGGGCGCGGGAAATCCTGCTGGCAATCGGCCGGCCCGGCTTTGACCGCTTCGATACCGGGCCGCGGCCGAACTGGGCCAAACTGCTGGGCATGGTCGATTACTCGACGATTCACGACACCTTCATGACTGCGGCCTATCCCAAGCAAGTGGTGGTGAATACCTTGGCGGAATGGGTTGCGGGTCATGGTCTGAAGCAGTTCCACATCGCCGAGACCGAGAAATATCCCCATGTCACCTTCTTCCTGAACGGCGGCAAAGAGACCCCCGAGGAAGGCGAGGTCCGCTACATGGCGCCCTCGCCCAAGGTCGCGACCTACGACCTGCAACCCGAGATGTCGTCGGTCGAGGTGACCGATCACCTCGTCGAGGCGATCCACGGCGGCTATGACCTGATCGTGGTGAACTACGCCAACCCCGACATGGTGGGCCACACCGGCAGCTTGCCCGCCGCCATCAAGGCCTGCGAGGCGGTCGATCGCGGCCTGACCCGCGTGGTCGAGGCGCTGACGCAGGAAGGCGGCGCGATGATCGTGACCGCCGACCACGGCAATTGCGAAACGATGGTGGATCCGGTGACGGGCGGGCCGCACACCTCGCACACCACCAACCCGGTGCCGGTGATCCTTGTCGGCGGGCCTCAGGGCGCGCGGCTGCACAAGGGGCGGCTCGCCGACCTTGCGCCGACGCTGCTGGACCTGATGCAGATCACCCCGCCGCCCGAGATGACCGGGAAGAGCCTGATCGACAGATGATCCGTCGCCTCGGCCCGATCCTTGCGCTGCTGGTGCTGGCGGCGGCGCCGCTGCACGCGGCCGACGATGCCGCGGCGCAGGCGCGGGCGGCGGCGGCGGCGCTGAAGACGGCAATCGCCGGACTCGACGCTGCCAAGGGCGCGAAAGACCGCGTGGCGGCGCTGACCACGACCATCGAGGCCTATGAGGCCGGGCTGTCGGCGCTACGCGACGGGCTGCGCCGCGTCACCTTCCGCGAAGACGCGCTGAAGACGCAGCTGAACGCCAAGCGCGACCGGATCTCGCGCCTGCTGGGGGTGCTGTCGTCGATCGGGCGCACGCCGGGGCCGCTGATCCTGTTGAACCCCGACGGGCCGCTGGGCACGGTGCGGTCTGGTATGATCGTGTCCGACGTCACCCCGGCGCTGCAGGCCGAGGCCGAGGCGTTGCGGGTGAAGCTGCAGGAAATCGCCGACCTGCGCGCCTCGCAACAGGCGGCGGCCGATACGCTGCGGATCGGCCTGAAATCGGTCGAGGCGGCGCGGATCGAGCTCAGCCAGGCCATCTCTGACCGCACCGATCTGCCGAAGCATTTCACCGAAAGCCCGGCGGAGCTGGCGCAGGTGGCGCAAAGCATCAAGACGCTGGGCGATTTCGCCGATGTCCTGTCGGACCGGCGGATGGCGCAGGGCGACCTCACGCGCGATTTCGCCAGCGCCAAGGGCAACCTGCCCTGGCCGGTGCAGGGCACCATCCTGCACCACGCGGGCGAAGCCGACGCCGCCGGCATCGCCCGGCCGGGTCTGGTGATCGCGACCCGGCCGCGCGCGCTGGTGACAACGCCCTGGGCGGCCACGATCCGCTACCGCGGCCCGCTGCTCGACTACGGAAATGTGATGATTCTGGAGCCGGGCGGGGGCTATCTGATCATCCTTGCCGGGCTGGATGTCGTATACGGAACCGTCGGCGATGTGATTGCGGCGGGAACGCCGGTCGGGTTGATGGGTGGGAACGATGCCAATCCGGCCGAGTTCCTGGCCAGCGTCGAAGATGGCGGTGGCGCAGGTGCCACGGAAACGCTTTATATGGAACTCAGACAGGGAGCCAAGCCCATCGACCCCGAAGGTTGGTTCGCAAAGGCAAAGGATAGGACGACGCCATGAGGAAATTCGTGATGGCCGCCGTTGGCGGAACGCTGGCCGGGCTGCTGGTGACGACGCAGATCGCCGGGCCGCTGCTGGCGGAAACCACCAAGCAGGACGCATCCATCTATCAACAGCTTGACCTGTTCGGCACCGTGTTCGAACGGATCCGGTCGCAATATGTCGAACCCGTCGATGCCTCCAAGCTGATCGAGGCGGCGATCAACGGGATGCTGACCTCGCTCGACCCGCATTCCAGCTACATGAACGCCAAGGACTACGCCGCGATGCAGGTGCAGACCAAAGGCGAGTTCGGCGGCCTCGGCATCGAGGTGACGATGGATCAGGGCTACATCAAGGTCGTCTCGCCGATCGACGGCACACCGGCGGCGGCGGCAGGCATCCAGCCCGGCGACTACATCATCAAGGTCAACGACAGTTCCGTGATGGGCATGACGCTGGATCAGGCGGTCGATGCGATGCGCGGCCCGGTCGGATCCGAGATCAAGATCCAGATCCTGCGCAAGGACGTGAAGGATCCCTTCGATGTCACGCTGGTGCGCGACACCATCAAGCTGACCGCCGCCAAGGGCTATCTGGAAGGCAACACGGTCGTGCTGCGCCTGACCACCTTCAACGACCAGACCTATGACGACATGGCCGACGGGCTGAAGAAATCGCTCGAACAGGCGGGCGGGCTCGACAAGATCAACGGCGTGGTGATCGACCTGCGCAACAACCCCGGCGGGCTTCTGACCCAGGCGATCAAGGTGGCCGACGCCTTCATCGACCAGGGCGAGATCGTCTCGACCCGGGGCCGCAATCCCGGCGACGGCGAACGCTTCAACGCGACGCCCGGCGATCTGGTCAACGGCAAGCCAGTCGTGGTGCTGATCAACGGCGGTTCGGCCTCGGCCTCGGAAATCGTCACCGGCGCCTTGCAGGACCATCACCGCGCCATCGTCATCGGCACCAAGAGCTTCGGCAAGGGCTCGGTGCAGACGATCATCCCGATCAAGGGCGACGGCGCGATGCGGCTGACCACGGCGCGCTACTACACGCCCTCGGGCCGCTCGATCCAGGCGCTGGGGATCTCGCCCGATATCGTCGTGCCGCAGGAAACCGCCAAGCCGCTGGATGCCGCCCAGCAAAGCAACCAGTCGACCTCGGAAGCCGATCTGAAGGGCATCCTGTCGAACGACTCGATGACCGACGCCGAGAAGAAGCAATACGAGGCCGAACAGAAGGCCGCCGCCGATGCCGCCAAGCTGCGCGACAGCGACTTCCAGCTGGCCTATGCGGTCGACCTGCTGCACGGCCTGTCGGTGGTGAACACGGCCGCGGCTGCCCCGGCACCGGCGGCACCGGCCCCCGCGGCTGCGGCGCCGGCCGGCAACTGATGGAAAGGGGCCGGGTTCGCCCGGCCCCGTTGATCCGATGACCCCGGAAACCGCCGCCACGCTGCCCTATCGCCCCTGCGCGGGCGTCATGCTGATCAACCCGGTCGGCCTGATCTTTGCCGGTCGGCGGATCGACAGCGACGCGCCCGCCTGGCAGATGCCGCAAGGCGGCATCGACCCCGGCGAAGACCCCGCCACCGCCGCCGCGCGCGAGTTGTGGGAGGAAACCGGGGTGACCGCCGATCTGATCACGCAACTGGCCGAAGCGCCCGAGTGGATCACCTACGACCTGCCGCCGCATCTGCTGGGCAAGGTCTGGAAAGGCAAATATCGCGGCCAGCGCCAGCGCTGGTTCCTGTACCGCTTTCTGGGCGACGATGCCCAGATCGACATCGCGACCGAGCATCCCGAGTTTTCGGAATGGCGCTGGATCGGCCCCGATGAAATGCTCGCGGCGATCGTACCCTTCAAGCGCGCCGTCTACGCCGAGGTGATCGACACGTTCCGCACCTGGCTCGGTTAGGCAACGACCGCCTGCCGTGCCTCCAGCCGGGGGCCGATGCTGAACTGGCGCAGTTCCGGCCCGTCGCGCAGCACGAAAAGCGCGTCAAGGCCGTTCCGCCGCGCCAGATCCGGCGCCGCATCCTCGCCCGCGACCAGAAGCGCGGTGGCCCAGGCGTCAGCCGCCATGCAAGCCGGGTGCAACACCGTGACCGAGGCCAGACGGTTGCGCGCGGGGCCGCCCAGCCGCGGGTCCATCGTATGCGACAGCCGCATCTTGCCCACCGTCACCCAGTGCCGGTAGTCGCCCGAGGTCGCCACCGCCATGTCGCCAAGGTCGATCACCCCCATCGGCGCGCGGCGGTCATGGTCCGGCCGCTCCACCGCCACCGCCCAGGGCGTGCCATCGGGCCGGGTGCCGCGCGCCGCCAATTCGCCGTCCAGCGCGGCAAGGGCATCGGTCACGCCGTAGTCGGCCAGCACGCGCATCATCTGATCCACCGCGAAGCCCTTGGCGATGCCCGACAGGTCGAACGACAGCGGCGCCATGCGGCGCACCCGCGCGCCGTTCACATCCAGCTCCAGCACCTCATGCGCCGCTGGGCGGCGGCGGCCCAACTGTGCGCCGATCAGCCCGGTATCGGGCGCCGACCCGCGCGCGCCAAAGCCCCAGGCGCTGACCAGATCGCCAACGCCGATGTCGAACAGCCCATCCGAGCACTCGCCGATCCGCAGGGCCGTGCGCAGCACCGCCATCAACTCGGGCGGCACCGCCTGCCAGATGCGCACCGCCGCGCGGTTCAGCCGCATCAGATCCGACCCCGGCTTCCACGTCGACATCTGCGCATCGACCCGGTCGACCGCCTGCTGCAGGGCGGTTGTCAGCGCCACGGTATCGGCGGGCCCGGCCAGTGTGACCGACCACCGCGTGCCCATCGTCGGCCCGTGCAGCACGGTGCGGTTCTCGTCAGTAGACATCTTCGACATAACGCCCCTCTGCCTTCAGCGCGACGGTAGTCAGGCCCAGCGGCGCCAGCACGAGTTCCAGCGACTCCATCACGCCCTCGGCCATGTCGCGCCCGCCGCACACCATGATCTGCGCCCCGCGCTGGACCATCTTGCGCAACTGCTGCGCATCCTGGGCAATACGGTCCTGCACATAGGCGCGGTCGCGGATGCGCGAAAACGCCGTGGTCAGCGAGGTCAGGCGGCGTTCGCCCAACCATGTCTCGATCTCGTCGGCATAAAGGAAATCCGACTGCGGATCGCGCCCGCCGAAATAGAGGTGCATCGCCCGCCCCCGCGCATTGCCACGGATGAACCCCGCCAGCGGCCCGATGCCGGTGCCCGCACCGATCAGGATCACCGGATGGCGACCGCGGGCGGGGCGGAAATCGGGGTTGGGCTTGATGAAGCCTTCGACCATCTCGCCCGGCTCCAGCGTATGCAGGAAGCCCGAGCATGCGCCGCCCGGATGCTTGCGCACGCAAATCTCCAGAAACCCGTCGCGCCCCGACGAGGCCAGCGAGTAGAACCGCGGCAAGTCGCTGCCCGGCGGCAGGATGCCGACCAGATCCCCGGCATCGAAGCGCGGCAGGCCGGTTTGCCCGGTCAGGCGCTGCCACAGCGTCCGCGGCCCCTCGGGGGCGGCGAAGCGCAGGACCGAGGTCGGGGCTTGCACCTCGTGGCCGTAATCGACCCGCTCGACCAGTTGCAGCATCCGGGTGCGCGGGCGTTCCGGCTGGTGGTTCAGCACCAGTTCATGGCCCAGCGCTTCGCCGACCGACCGGCCCCAGCGCGCGAATTCCTGCGCCGATTGCCGGTCGATCGTGTCGTAGGGCAGCATCGCGTACCAACGCCGCGCATCCAGTGCCTCGGCCACATCAAGGCCGAACTGGCTGAACTTGGGGAACTGCCGGTCGCCGAAGCCCAGCAGCGCCACGGGGAACGTCGGCGCATGCTTCAGACCCGCCAGCCGCGCCATGAACTGCGCGGCCGAGGCCGGGGCCGCCCCGTCGCCGTGGGTCGAGGTCAGGATGAACATCCGCTGGGCATGGGCATAATGCTTGCCCAGCGTGTTCATGGCCCCGGTGTGGACGCGGTATCCCGCCTCGGTCAGCGCGTCGTGCAGGGTGCGGGCAAAGCCCCAGGTGGCATTGCCATCGCTGCCGACAAGGATGATCGTATCCGCCGAATGGGCCATGTGGTTGTGTTTCAGCCGTGGCAGCGACCGGCGACGGCGCCACCAGATCAGCGCGCCCGACCCCGCCATCACCGGCGCGCAAAGCGCCGTCAGCCCCAGCAACAGGCCCAGCGACCACAGCCCCTGCCCGGTGTGCAGCATGTAGATCGTCTCATAGATCCGACGCATCGGGCCATGCGGCAGCCAGCTGAGAATCTGGCCGGTGGCCTGATCGACATAACCCTGCCCCTGCGAGGTGGTCACGGTGAACACATCGCTCGGGTCGGTCGGGAAGGTCAGGTTGCGCAGGTCGGCCAGCGGAATCGCCCGCAGCGCTGCCAGTTGGGCCAGCGGCTTTGGCGTGCCGCCGTCAACCGCGACCGGGAACGCCGCGGTGGCGTCCAGCCCGTTCGACACGATCTGGAAATTCGCCAACGACATCCACAGCCCGGTGCTGGCCGACAGCAGCAGCCCCAGAATGGCGAAGCGACCGATTTCCACATGCAGCCGCTGCGGCAGCGTGCCCCGCGCGCGGGTGAAGAGGCGGGCCCAGCCGCCCATCCGGCGGGCCAGCAGGAACGCGCCCGACAGGCACAGGATCACCATCGCAAAAGCGGCGAAGCCGGTCGCCATCCGCCCGCTGTCACGCAGGAACAGCGAGCGGTGCAGGTCGGTCATCCAGCGGACGAAGCCCGAGGGCGCATAGGGCGCAATCACCGCCCCTGTCGCCGGGTCGATGATGTCGCTGCCTGCGGTGGTATCGGTCGCATAATCCGCGATGATCCGGCCCGAGGGCTGGCGGCTGATCTGGCTGATCCCCGGCACATGGCGGGCAACGTTTGCGGCGAGGTCCGCCACCGTCACCTGCGCCGCGGGCGCATCGACGGCGGAAAAGTTCTGCAGCGCGGGCACCACCGACAGGATTGCCCCGGACAAGGCCAGCGCGACGATGAGAACGGCGGCCAGCAGGCCCGGCAGCTTGTGAAACGTGCGAAGCATCGGCAGACCCCCGCTCACATCGTGTAGGAGAATCGGGCGATGTAGGCGCGGCCATGCTCGACCTTGCCTGCGTCGGCGGCCTTCAGCGGCATCCGGATTTCGGCGGGGCTTTCCATCATCCCCTCCGACGCCGCATCGACATGGATCGAATAGCCCGCGTCGATCAATGCGTCCGCGATGTCGGTGTGAACGGTCAGCGTGCGCCCCTCGCCCACGCTGGCCCCGGTGATGCCGTCCAGCCCGTTCAGGTCGCCCCGGCTGGCGCGCAGCCAGCCGCCAAGGTGGCGATAGTAGTAAGGCCGCCCGCCCGCCATCCAGAGCGTGCGAACGTACTGGCCCTGCGGGTCCATCAGGTAGAGCACGACATAGGCGCTGTAGCCGCCGAAATTGCGCAGCGTGGTGGTCAGCGTGACCGCGCGAGCCTGTGCGAATCGCGGCGCGGCGAGGGCAGCGACGATGACCAGGGCGGGGATGAGCTTCTTCATGGAGGGACTCCGTTCGACTGGATGTTGCCCCTTGCTCGCATGGCGGCGCTGACGCCCCGCTTACGGCGCCACGCGACTTCGCTTCCCGCGGAATATCTGCGCCACCCGCCCCACCCGGCTCCGGCCATCCCCGACCAAACCGAAAGGGGGCGCGGCCCGATCCGGCCCCGCCCCCTTTCGTCCGTTCTGAAACACCCCACGGGAGTCCCGGGGGTGTGAAACCCCCGGCCCTGTCCGCCTTACGCCACGTCGAATTCCAGCGGCTTCACCTGCTGGAACATGCCAGAGCCTTCCAGCACGTCGACCACCTTCGGGTCGATCGCCTGGTCGAGGTAGAGGATCGCGATCGCATCCTGCCCGACACCGGACCGGCCGAGGGTGAAGTTGGCGATGTTCACACCGTTCTTGCCCATCGTCATGCCCAGAAGGCCGATGATGCCCGGCACGTCCTCGTTGGTGGTGTAAAGCATGTGGCGCCCGACCTCGGCGTCGATGTTGATGCCCTTGATCTGGATAAAGCGCGGCTTGCCATCGGCAAAGCAGGTACCCGCGATCGACCGTTCGCGGGTCTCGGTGACCATCGTCACCTTGATGTAGGCGTCGAACACGCCCGACTTGTCTTGCCGGGTGGTGGACACCTGGATGCCGCGCTCTTTCGCCACGATGGGCGCCGAAACGAGGTTCACATCGGGGTTTTGCGCCTTCATCACCCCGGCGATCACCGCCGAATTCAGCGCGGGCAGGTTCATCTCGGCCACTGCACCGTCATAAAGGATGTTGATCGCCTTGATCGGCTCGTCCGTCATCTGGCCGATGAAGGCGCCCAGATGACCGGCCAGCTTGATCCAGGGCCCCATCACGTTGGCTTCTTCCGCCGTCACGTTCGGCATGTTCAGCGCGTTCTGCACCGCGCCGGTCAGCAGGTAATCCGACATCTGTTCGGCCACCTGCAGCGCCACATTCTCCTGCGCCTCGGTCGTCGCCGCGCCAAGGTGCGGGGTGCAGACCACATTCGGCAACCCGAAGAGCGGCGAGGCCGTCGCCGGTTCCACCTCGAACACGTCCAGCGCAGCCCCCGCCACATGGCCAGAGGTCAGCGCCTCGGCCAGCGCGGCCTCGTCGATCAGCCCCCCGCGCGCGCAGTTGATGATGCGCACGCCTTTCTTGGTCTTCGCCAGCGCCTCGCGGCTCAGGATGTTGCGGGTCTTGTCGGTCAGGGGCACGTGCAGGGTGATGAAATCCGCCTTGGCCAGCAGCTCGTCCAGCTCCACCTTGTGCACACCCAGCGACTTGGCGCGTTCGTCCGACAGGAACGGATCGTAGGCGATCACCTTCATGTGCAGGCCCAGCGCGCGGTCACAGACGATGCCGCCGATATTGCCCGCGCCGATCACGCCCAGCGTCTTGTTGAACAGCTCGACACCCATGAAGCGGGATTTCTCCCACTTCCCGGCCTGGGTCGATGTGTTCGCCTCCGGCAGTTGCCGCGCCACCGCGAACATCATCGCGATGGCATGCTCGGCAGTGGTGATCGAGTTGCCGAAGGGCGTGTTCATCACGATCACCCCCTTCTTCGAGGCGGCCGGAATGTCGACGTTGTCGACCCCGATCCCGGCGCGGCCGATCACCTTGAGGTTGGTGGCCAGCGCCAGAAGCTTGTCGGTGACCTTGGTCGCCGACCGGATCGCAAGGCCGTCATACTGGCCGATGATTTCGGCCAGCTTTTCCTTGTCCTTGCCGAGTTTCGGCATGTAGTCGACCTCGACGCCACGGTCGCGGAAGATCTGAACGGCGGTTTCGGAAAGTTCGTCGGAAACGAGAACGCGGGGGGCCATGATGGGCATCCTGTAATGGGGGGAAGGTGTCACCCCCGCAAAAGCGGGGGTCTCCAGTCGAAGGGGCGCTGCCTTGCCAGTCCCCGCTTTCGCGGGGATGACGTTTCCCCGCTTGCGCGGGGACGGCGCGCTCAGGCCGCCTTGGCCAGCGCCGCGATCTCGGCGTCAAACGCCCATTCGATCCACGGCATCAGCGCCGCGACATCGGCGGCCTCCACGGTCGAGCCGCACCAGATCCGCAGGCCCGGGGGCGCGTCGCGATAGGCGCCAACGTCCAGCGCCACGCCTTCCTTCTCCAGCCGCTTGGCGACCGCCTTGGCGAAGGCCACGCCATCCACGATGCGCGGGTCGGTGAACTTCAGGCAGACCGAGGTGGTCGAAGCCGTCGCCGGATCCACCGCCAGATTGGCGATCCAGTCACGCGCGGCCACAAACGCGGCCACCGCCGCCGCATTGGCATCGGCCCGCGCGATCAGGCCCTTCAGCCCGCCGACGGATTTCGCCCAGGCCAGCGACACGAGGTAATCCTCGACCGCCAGCATCGACGGCGTGTTGATCGTCTCGCCCTCGAAAATGCCCTCGATCAGCTTGCCCTTGGCGGTCAGCCGGAAGATCTTCGGCAGCGGCCACGCAGGCACATAGCTTTCCAGCCGCTCCACCGCGCAGGGCGACAGGATCAGCATCCCGTGCGCACCCTCGCCGCCCAGCACCTTCTGCCAGGAGAACGTCACCACATCCAGCTTGTCCCACGGCAGGTCCATCGCAAAGGCGGCGCTGGTCGCGTCGCAGATCGTCAGACCGGCGCGATTCGCCGTGATCGCGTCGCCGTTCGGCACCCGCACGCCAGAGGTCGTGCCGTTCCAGGTGAACACCACGTCACGGTCGAAATCGACAGTGGCCAGATCGACGATCTCGCCGTACCCCGCCGTCTTCACCACGGCGTCCAGCTTCAGCTGTTTCACCACATCGGTGACCCAGCCCGCGCCAAAGCTTTCCCAGGCCAGCATTTCCACCGGCCGGGCGCCCAGCAGCGACCACATCGCCATCTCCATCGCGCCGGTATCCGAGGCGGGCACGATGCCGATGCGGTAGCCCGCGGGCACGCCCAGAATCTCGCGTGTCAGCTCGATCGCCTGCTTCAGCTTGGCCTTGCCGACGCTGGCCCGGTGCGACCGCCCCAGCGGGGCGTCGGCGAGCATGTCGAGTGAATAGTGGGGGATTTTCGCGCAAGGGCCGGAAGAAAAGCGCGGATTTTCCGGCCGTGCGGCCGGGGCTGTCATGGTCGTCATCGTATCCTCACAGATATACGCCCCTCGTTGGGGAGGGGTGTCCCGCCGCCGGAAATACGGGGCCTTGCGCACTGGCACAAGCGGGATTTCTGCGATATTCCGCCGCTTGGGGCGCGAAATGCGACATGCCGCTCCACTATCGGAAACTCCCGGAAGGTTCGCCCCATGTACATCGCAACCCTGATGGCCAACCCCGCACGGCGCGATCTTGGCGCCGACACCGTCGAGGCGTTGCGCGCCGCATGGGATGGTGGCCCCGCCGTGTGGCTGGACCCGGCCGTCGCCGCCGAATTCGCGGTTGCCGCGATGCCCGCCGACCTGTGGGCGCGGTGGGCGGCGTTGCAGGCGCAGGGCATCGACCTTGCCGTGCAAGCCGCCGAGGGGCGCCGCAAGCGTGTGCTGCTGGCCGATATGGATTCGACCATGATCGGGCAGGAATGCATCGACGAACTGGCCGCCGAGGCCGGGGTGGGCGCCCATGTCGCCGCCATCACCGCCCGCGCGATGAATGGCGAGCTGGATTTTCCTGGCGCACTGCGCGAACGCGTGGCCCTGCTGCGCGGTCTTGACGCCAGCGTCGTGATCAAGGTGCTGGCAGAGCGTATCCGCTTCACCAGCGGCGGGCGCAAGCTGGTGGCGACCATGAAGGCCCACGCGGGTTATGCGGTGCTGGTCTCGGGCGGGTTCAGCGCGTTTTCGGAACCGGTGGCGGCCTACCTCGGCTTTGACGAAAACCACGCCAACACGCTGCTGGTTGCCGACGGCAAGCTGGCCGGTGCCGTCGCAGAGCCGATTCTGGGCCGCGAGGCCAAGGTGCAGGCGCTGGTCGAGATTACCGACCGGCTGGGCATCCCCGTTGCGGATGTGCTGGCAGTGGGTGACGGCGCGAACGATCTGGGCATGCTTCACCTGGCCGGTGCGGGCGTCGCGCTGCATGCCAAGCCCACGGTCGCCGCGCAGTGTACGCTGCGGGTGAACCACGGCGACCTGACCGCGTTGCTTTATCTGCAAGGCTACCACCGGGATGAGTTCGTCAGTGTGCCGTGATTAATTAACCATTGCGTTAATTAACGAATCGCGCAATCATGCGCGACATGGACACTTTACCAACCCTTTTCGCTGCCCTTTCCGACCCGACACGCCTTGGCATCGTCGAGCGTCTGCTGACCGCTGGCCCGCAAAGCGCGGGTGAGCTGGGTGACATCGCCGCCATTTCTGCCCCCGCCATCTCACGCCACCTGAAGGTGCTGCGCGAGGCGGCGGTGATCCGGCAGGAAATCGACGGCCCCCGCCGCATCTACTCGGTCGCCCCCGAGGCGCTGCGCGCCATTTCCGACTGGACCCTGACACATCGCGCGTTCTGGGACGCCAGCCTCGACCGCCTCGATGCTGCCGTGCGCAAACTGAATGAGGAAACGTCATGAGCGATCTGCACCTTGAGCGCGATTTCCCGATCGCGCCCGAACGGCTGTTCGGCCTGATCAGTACCTCTGCGGGCCTTGTGCAATGGTTCGGGCCCGAGGGGTTCACCCTTCCCGAACATGCGCTCGATTTTCGCCGTCCGGGGCCCTGGTTCGCCGTGATGACCGGCGAGGGGCGTCAGCTGAAGGTCTCGGGTCAGGTCACGCATGTGCGCCCGCCGGAATCGGTGGGGTTCACCTGGGCCTAGCACGACCCCGAAGACAAGCGTGGCGCCGAAAGCCACGTAACGATGACCATCCTCGCAACGCCGACCGGCGCGCGGCTGATTCTTGACCACCGCGACCTTGCCGCCGACCAGGTAGAACCTCACCGCGGCGGCTGGACATCGACCCTGAACAAGCTGGAACGGGTGGCCGGGCTGGCCGGGCACCCCTGAACAGGAGGACAAGACATGCCGAAATACCTTTTCGCCTACCACGGCGGCAGCGCCCCCACGACGCCTGAAGACGGCAAGCGGGTCATGCAGATCTGGGAAACCTGGTTCACCCGCATCGGCGCCGGTGTGATCGACGGCGGCGCCCCGGTGGGCCAGTCCACCACCATCACCCCGGCGGGCGTCACGGCCAACGGCGGCGCCAACCCGGTATCGGGCTATTCCATCTTCGAGGCCGCCGACCATGCGGCGGCCGTCAAGCTGGCGCAAAGCTGCCCGATCCTCGCAAACGGGGGCAACGTCGAGATTGCGCCCGTCATGCAGATGTAGCCTCAGGCAAATCCCGGCGCGGTACGGACCACCCCGGTCTCGATGCCGCGCCAGTTCTTCTGGATCACGTTCAACCGTTTCCGCGTCGCCGGATGTTCCGCCTCCAGCACGCCCAGCCTGACCAGCAATGCCGCGATCGCCGCCTCTGACGCCCGCGTGGCGCCGTCGACGATCTTCAGCGCGATGCCCAGCTTCTGTTCGGGCAGGATCGCGACGAACACCGCCTCGGCCCCGGTCTTGATCGACACCTTGCCGCCCATCGCGCGCATCAGTTCGGTGCAGGACCGCCCCTCGCCCGCCACCAGTTCCGGATAGGTCGCCATCGCCCGCGTCAGCCGGAACATTGCCCGGTCGCGCGCATCGCCGCTGCCGGTCGCCGCCGCGAACCGCGCCATCGCCCGCGCCAGCCCGTGGACGGATGTGGCAAAGTTCGGCGCCGAACAGCCGTCGATGCCGTAGCCCGGCGAGGCCTCGCCGGTCACCGCCTCGAACGCGTCCCGCACCGCCATCTGCACCGGATGCGAAGGGTCGACATATTCCGGCCCCGCCTTCAGGTGCTTGGTCAGCGTCAGGAAGCCGGAATGCTTGCCCGAACAGTTGTTGTGAATCTGGCAGGGCTTGGTATCGGAACAGGTCAGTTCCTTGTTCGCCTGCGGGTCGTTCGGCATGTGCGCGCCGCAACGCAGATCGGCCTCTGACAGCCCCAGATCGGCCAGCCAGCGGGTGACCATGTCGGTATGGATATGCGCGCCCTGATGGCTGGCGCAGGCCAGCGCCAGTTGCGCCTCGCTCAGCCCGGCCGCGTCGGCTGCGCCGCTTTCCACCAGCGGCAGCGCCTGCAGCATCTTGCACGACGAGCGCGGAAAGATCACCGCGGCCGGATCGCCCCAGGCTTCGACGATGCCGCCAGATGCGTCGCAGATCACGGCATGGCCCAGATGGCTGCTCTCAAGCCGCCCGCCGCGCCAGAGTTCGACCATCGGATGTGCCGGTTCCATGCGTTGCCTCCCTCACGGTTGCGCGAAAATCCGCCCAAGGGGCTTTCAAGAAACGCCCTTTTTGCAGTATGACATTTCCTATCGAGTTGATCCCGCGCGCGCTACAGGAAAAGGTCGCAGTCAAGCGGCCATGCGACGGGGCCAAGAGGCAGAACAGCTGGAGGCTGTAATCGACATGACATCTTGGATTGGGCGTGGCGTGATTTTTGCCGGGGCGGTTGTTCTTTCAACCCAGGCGATCGCGCAACAGGACACGGCACAGACCGCCAACCGCGTTGCCACGAAATCAGACTGGAGCGTGTTCACCGCCGACAAGCCCAAGGAGTGCTGGGGCGTTTCCAGCCCGAAGTCGAGCGAGAACACCCGCGGCGGCAAACCCGCTACGGTCAGCCGCGGCGATATCCTGTTCTTCGTGACCTTCCGCCCCGGTGGCGGCGCGAACGGCGAGATTTCCTTTACCGGCGGCTATACGTTCGACCCGAAATCGACCGCCACGCTGGAGCTGAACGGCACCAAATACGAACTGTTCACCGACGGCCAATGGGCCTGGCCGCATACCCCGGCCGACGATTCCGGCCTGCTCGCGGCACTGAAGAACGGCGCCGAGGCGACGATCACCGCGCATTCGGCCCGCGGCACGCAGACCAAGGACACCTTCTCGCTGATCGGTTTCACCGCCGCGATGGACGAGGCGCAAAAGCGCTGCGCCGAGAAATAAGCCACACCACCTTGCGATTTTCGCGCCCCGTGGCCCGTGCCGCGGGGCGTATCATTTGCGGGGCCCGCGCGAATCCTATATGACACCTGCCTGTTTCCCGGAGACCGCGATGACTGCGCCCACCCTTGGCCCGACCGATGCCCCGATCACGCAGGACGTGCTGACCCTGCCGCGCAAGCTGCCAGAGGGTGGCCCGGTCAACCTTGTCGGCCTGACACGCGATCAGCTGCGCGACGCCCTGATCGCCGCGGGCACGCCCGAGCGGCAGGCGAAGATGCGGGTCGGGCAGGTCTGGCAATGGATCTATCATTGGGGCGTGCGCGACTTCGGCGCGATGACGAACCTCGCCAAGGATTACCGCGCCCTGCTGGCCGCGCATTTCGCCATCGACCTGCCCGAGGTCGTCACCCGGCAGGTCAGCGCCGACGGCACCCGCAAGTACCTTTTGCGCATCGCTGGCGGGCATGAGGTGGAAACCGTCTATATCCCCGAAGAGGGGCGCGGGACGCTGTGCATTAGCTCTCAGGTCGGCTGCACGCTGACCTGTTCGTTCTGCCATACCGGCACCCAGAAACTGGTGCGCAACCTGACGGCGGGCGAAATTGTCGGTCAGGTCATGCTGGCGCGCGACGATCTGGGCGAATGGCCGGTGCCGGGCGCGCCGAAAGATGAAACGCGGCTGATCTCCAATGTCGTGCTGATGGGCATGGGCGAGCCGCTTTACAATTTCGAGAATGTCCGCGACGCGATGAAGGTGGTGATGGATGGCGAAGGGCTTTCCCTCTCTCGCCGCCGGATCACACTGTCCACCTCGGGCGTGGTGCCCGAAATTGCCCGCACCGCCGGGGAAATCGGCTGCCTGCTGGCGGTCAGCTTCCACGGCACGACCGATGAAATCCGCGACCGGCTGGTGCCGATCAACAAACGCTGGAACATCGAGGCGCTGTTGAACGCGCTGCGCGAGTATCCGCGCCTGTCGAACTCGGAACGGATCACCTTCGAATACGTGATGCTGAAGGGCGTGAACGACAGTGACGCCGACGCCCGGCGGCTGGTGAAGCTGATCGCGGGCATCCCGGCCAAGATCAACCTGATCCCGTTCAACGAATGGCCCGGCGCCCCCTATCAGCGCAGCGACTGGGACCGGATCGAGGCTTTCGCCGACATCGTCTACAAGGCGGGCTATGCCAGCCCCATCCGCACCCCGCGCGGCGAGGATATCATGGCCGCCTGCGGTCAGCTCAAATCCGCCACCGAACGCGCCCGGCGCGAAAAGGTCGCGCTGAACCCCTGAGCGGTCAGGGCAGCGCGTAGACGGTGAACGCGGCCATCTTGCCGCGGCCAAGGTCCATGCCCCTCACCTGCCCCAGCACCACCGGCGTCAGCCCCTTCGCCACCGCCTCGGCCTGAAACGCGCCGGTGTCGGCCACCACGGCCACCGTGCAGCGGTTGCCCGCCAGCGCATCGGCCATCGCCGTGCTGTCGCCGCCGCGCACCGGCCCCGGCGAGAGGAACACCAGCGAGGGTTCGTCGAACGCCGTCACGATCGGCCGCACCGGGCAGACCGGCGTCGGCTGTGCCAGCGCCAGCATCGCGGGTGCGGGCCACAGCGCCGGCACCCGCGCCAGCATCAAGAGCAGCCCGGCCCCGAACGCCGCCCCCATCAGCCACAGCCCGACCAGCGCCGCCACCGCCCTCCGCTGCCGCAGCGCCACACGGGTCAGCGCGGCGCCAAGGCCAAAGACCGCCAGCGCCAGCACGAACGGCAGCACCGGCCAGGCGCCCAGCGTGACGGCATAGCCCGCCGCGCCGATCAGCACCGCCACCGGCACCGCCGCCAGCAGCCCGCCCACGGCCCATTGCCACCGCGCCATCCCGCGCTCGACCACGCCGCCCCAGACCAGCGCCACGGCCAGCGCCAGCGCCGGATAAAGCGGCAGCGTATAATGCATCAGCTTGGTCGGACTCGCCTCGAACACGATCCAGCTTGGCACCACCCAGGCGGCGGCAAAGGCGATCCCCGGCAGCCCCCGCCCCCGCCACAGCGCCGGGATCGACAGTGCCAGCGGCACCGAGGCCGGGAAGAACGTCAGCCACAGCAGCGCCAGATAGGAGCCCGGCGGCGCCCCGTGGCTTTCCTGCGCCGAGCCGACCTTGGCAATCAGGTCGTGGCCCACCGACTGCGCCCAGAACGCCCCGCCAGAGTGGATGGTGATCGCCACGAACCACGGCAGCACCACGATCAGGAACCCGATCCCCCCCGCCAGCGGTTTCAAAGCACCGAGCCAGCCCGCCCGCCGGTGCATCAGCGCCAGCGCCGCCACCGTGGTGCCCACCACCAGCGGCCCCACCGGCCCCTTCAGCAGGACCGAGGCCGCCAGCCCGCCCCAGAACAGCACCAGCAACCCCCGCCCCGGCGCGGGGAAGCTGCCGCGCGCAAATCCGCCCGCCCGGGCCGCCAGATACAGCCGCGCCAGTGCCGCCTGCGCCAGCAGGACTGCCGCCAGCAGCGCGGCATCGGTCGTCGCCAGATGCGCCTCGGCCGTCGTCAGGAACACGCCCGCCAGCAACAGCCCCGCCGCCAGCCCGACGCCCGGCCCGCCGAACACCGCGCCGATCCGCGCCGTCAGCAGCACCGACAAGAGCACCGCCACCAGCGACACCAGCCGGTATTTCCAGATCGTCGTATCCGCCGCCGCGCCGACTGCCTTCAACGCGACCGCCTGTAACCAGTAGATGCCGATCGGCTTCTGGTAACGCGGGCCGTCCTGAAAGCGGATGTCGATCGGGTCGCCCGAGGCCACCATCTGCTTGGTCGCCTGCGCGAACCGCGCCTCGTCCCGGTCCACCGGCGGCAAGCTGGTGAACGCAGGCAGCACGGCGCCCAGCGTCAGCACCAGCAGCACGACCGCCATCGCCGCCCTTGGCAGGCGCGGCAAGACGCGTTCGATCATCGTGGCAAGGGTCTGCATCGGCTCTCCAGGGTCATGTTGGTGATACTGCGACCCCCGGCCTTGCGAAAGGGTCAGGGTGCGGCGTCGATCACCGCCAGCGCCTGTTCCACCGTCTCGACGAAGGACAAAAGCCCAAGGTCGGCCTCGGCGATGGTTCCGGCCTCCACCAGTGCGCGGAAGTTCACCACCCGATGCCAGTAGTCCGGCGCGAACAGGATGATCGGCACCGGCTTCATCCGCTTGGTCTGGATCAGCGTCACCGCCTCGAACATCTCGTCCATCGTGCCGAAGCCGCCGGGAAACACCACGATCGCCCGCGCCCGCATCAGGAAATGCATCTTGCGCACGGCAAAGTAGTGAAAGCTGAACGTCAGTTCGGGCGTGACATAGGGGTTGGGGTGCTGCTCGTGCGGCAGCACGATGTTCAGCCCGATGGAAATGCCCCCGGCGTCGGCCGCGCCCCGGTTGCCCGCCTCCATGATCCCCGGCCCGCCGCCGGTAATCACCACCATCTCTTTGCCGCCCGTGGCCACCGACCGTTCGGTGATCGCCCGCGCAAAGTCCCGCGCCAGCCCGTAGTTGTCGGCCAGCGCGGCCAGCCCCGGCACCTTCGCCTCGTCCCGCCGCGCCGGGTCGGGGATACGCGCGCTGCCAAAGATCACCACGGTCGAGACGATGCCGCGCTCGGCCAGATCAATCTCGGCCTTCGACAGCTCCAGCTGCAGCCGCACCCCGCGCATCTCGTCGCGCAGCAGGAAATCGGGGTCGTTGTAGGCCAGCCGATACGACGGCGACCGGGTCTGGGGCGTATCCGACACCACCTGCGCCTGACGGATGTCTTCACCGGCGTCGCGAAAACGGCTGATGCGGTTATCTGTCATCGGCGGGCGTCCTTCGGCCGGATTGCGCGGGGGGTCCACCTCGTCTATAGCCTCGGCCCCAGTGAAGCCAGTCCCGTAGCGGAGGAAACCATGCCGAACGCCGCCCTCGAAGCCGCCATCGAAGCCGCATGGGATGTGCGCGACACGATCTCGGCCACCACCACCGGCGCGGCGCGCGACGCGATCGAGGCGACGCTGACCGCGCTCGACAGCGGCAGCCTGCGGGTGGCAGAACGGCAGGCCGACGGCCACTGGCACGTCAACCAATGGGCGAAGAAGGCGGTCTTGCTGTCGTTCCGCCTGAACGACATGGCGGCGATTTCCGGCGGCAACGGCGGATCGACCTGGTGGGACAAGGTTCCCTCGAAATTCGACGGCTGGGGCGACAACCAGTGGCGCGCGGCCGGTTTTCGCGCCGTCCCCGGCTCCATCGTCCGCCGCTCGGCCTATATCGCCAAGGGCGCGGTGCTGATGCCCAGCTTCGTCAACCTCGGCGCCTATGTCGATGAGGGCACGATGGTCGACGCCTGGGCCACCGTCGGCTCCTGCGCGCAGATCGGCAAGAACGTCCACCTGTCGGGCGGCGTCGGCATCGGCGGCGTGCTTGAACCGATGCAGGCCGGGCCGACCATCATCGAAGACAACTGCTTCATCGGCGCCCGTTCCGAAGTGGTCGAGGGCTGCATCATCCGCGAGGGCTCCGTGCTGGGCATGGGCGTCTTCATCGGCAAATCGACCAAGATCGTCGACCGCGAAACCGGCGCCGTCAGCTATGGCGAGGTTCCCGCCGGATCGGTCGTCGTGGCCGGTTCCATGCCCTCGAAGAACGGCATCAACCTGTACTGCGCGGTGATCGTGAAGCGGGTGGATGCACAGACCCGGTCGAAAACCTCGGTCAACGAATTGCTGCGGGATTGATCCGATGACCGACGCGCCCGAGCAATCCAAACGCCCGCAGCAGGTCTACACCCTGCTGGTCGAGGTCGGCCGCTGTGAAAACGACGGCCTGCCCGACAAGTCCACCGGCGCCGGGCTTCTGATCTATGCCACCGGCGTCGATGAGGCCGAGGCGGTGCGGGAAACCGTGGCGCTTCTGAAGACCGCCGAAATGGCGCCGCTCGACGTTACCGGCTACGGCACGCTGCAAGAGCGGCTGGCCGATGGCGAAGAGATCGGTGCCGAGGAACAGGCGCTGATGGAACGCGCGCTGGCCGAAAACTCGGTCGTCGTCGCCTCGATGACGCCGTTCTTCGACTGAGGCGCAGGCCCGGAATGCGGGTATCCTGTCGGTGCAAAAACGGTGTCAAATCGGTGTGAAATCGGTACGCCGATTTTCCAGCCTTTTCAGCCTCTTGCACCCCCAGACGCGGGAACCGACCTAAACCGCCTCGCGCAGCCAGTCGGGTGCAAATTCCACCCGGTCGCAGCCGGAAAACCGCGCCAGCCGGTCCAGCTCTGTCTCCAGCCGCTGCAGGCGCCCGGCGCCCGGTTTCACCCCCCGCTCGGGCCAGAACGCCCGCACCGCCAGCGTGCCCGTTTGCCGGTCGGCCTTGGCGTCGATGCGCCCGATGATGCGGTCGCCCTCCAGCACCGGAAACACGTAATAGCCGTATTTCCTTAGCTTTTCCGGCACGAAAACCTCGATCCGGTAGTGAAAGCCAAAAAGCCGCTCGGCTCGGTTGCGGTCGCGCAGCGCCGGGTCGAACGGGCTCAGGATGCGCACCCGGCCTGTGGGCTCCGGCGGCGTCTCGTCCAGCGTCTCGGGCCGGGCCAGACAGCGGCGTGGCGCCCCGTCAGCCCCCTCCACCTCGATCTCGACCAGCGCGCCGGACTGCAACCCATTGGCGCACCACGCTTTTGCCTCATCCGGCGTGACCGTCGCGAAGAACCCCGCAATCTCGCCCGAGGTGGCAAACCCCAACCGGTCCAGCGCCGCATTGCAGGCCCAGTCCACCGTTTCCTCGGACGTCGGGCAAGCCGCGGCGTGATGCGCCGGGATCACCCGCTCGGTCAGGTCATAGACCTTGCGGAACCCGTCCCGCCGCGCCACCGCCAAGTGCCCGCAACGCCACAGATATTCCAGCGCGGTCTTCGACGGATGCCATTCCCACCAGCCGCCGGTGCCGCGCGCCTCGCCCTCGCCCACTTCGGCCGAACTCACCGGGCCATGCTCTGCGATCTGCGTCAGAACCGCGTCGACATTTGCCAGATAGCCATCGCCCCGCCACGTTCGCCAGCGTTCCACCAACCGTGCCCGGTCGCGGGCAAACCGATGTTTCCAATGCGGAAAATACGCTGTCGGGATGATCGAGGCGTCGTGCGTCCAATGCTCGAACAGGCTGCGGTGATCCTCCAGCAGCGGCGAAAGCTGCTCTGGCCGATAGCCCGGCCAACGCGCCCGCAGGATCATGTGATGCGCCCGCTCGACCGTGGTGATGCTGTCCAGCTGCACGAACCCCAGCCGCTCGATCGTCGCCAGCAGCGCGGCGTCCTGGGGCTTGCCGGGTCGCACGTCGTCCAGCAGATGGCGGTGCAGGAACAGGCGGCGGGCGGTCTGGTTCGGCAAGATCGAGCGGGCGGGCATGGGCATCCTTCCTCGGGGTATCCCTGCATAGCGCAAGGCCGGGCGCCCTCAAAGCGCCCGGCCCTTTCATCTTGGCAACAAATATCCCCGCCGGAGGCTCCGCCCTCAGACGAAGCGGTTCCAGAGGTTTTCCAGCCGCTCCTGCCGACCCGAGACCGGCCGCGGGTTCAGCCCCTCGTCCAGCACCCGTGCCGCGATCCCGTCCAGCGTGCCGCCGGTCAGCATCGCCTTTGCGGCCGGCGTCTCCCATCCGGCATAGCGGGCTTTGCGCGCGGCCTCCAGCGCGCCGTCTTCCAGCAGCGCCGCGGCGGCTTTCAGCGCGCGGGCGCAGGTATCCATCGCGCCCACATGCGACAGGATCAGGTCTTCCGGATCAAGGCTCTGGCGGCGGATGCGGGCGTCGAAGTTGGTGCCGCCGGTGGTGAAGCCGCCCGCTTTCAGGATCTCGTAATAGGCCAGCGCCATTTCCGGCACGTTGTTCGGGAACTGGTCGGTATCCCAGCCGGACTGGTAATCGTTCCGGTTCATGTCGATCGAGCCGAAGATGCCCATGCTGATGGCGGTTGCAATCTCGTGCTCGAAGGTGTGGCCGGCAAGGATGCAGTGCCCCTGCTCGATGTTCACGCGGATCTCGTTTTCCAGCCCGAACCGCTTCAGGAAGCCGTAAACCGTTGAAACATCATAGTCATACTGGTGCTTCGACGGCTCCTGCGGCTTCGGCTCGATCAGGATCGTGCCGGTGAAACCGATCTTGTGCTTGTACTCGACCACCATGTGCAGGAAGCGCGCCATATGCTCGGCTTCGGCCTTCAGGTCGGTGTTCAGAAGCGTCTCATACCCCTCGCGGCCGCCCCACAGCACATAGTTCTGGCCACCCAGCCTGTGCGTCGCGTCCATGCAGGTCTTCACCGTTGCCGCGGCAAAGGCGAAAATGTCGGGGTCGGGGTTGGTCGCGGCACCCGCCATGTAGCGGCGGTTGGTGAACAGGTTCGCGGTGCCCCAGAGCAGCTTGGTCTTCGAGGTTTCCATCTTGGCTGCGAAGTAGTCGACGATGGCTTCGAGGTTGCGGGTATTCTCGGCGAAATCGTGCCCCTCGGGCCGGACGTCGGCATCGTGGAAGCAGAAGAACGGCGCGCCGATGATGTCGAACATCTCGAACGCGGCATCGGCCTTCAGCTTCGCCAGCGCCAGCGTGTCGCCGAACCACGGCCGTTCAAAGGTCTGGCCGCCGAACGGATCGCCGCCCTGATAGGCAAAGCTGTGCCAGTAGGCGACGGCAAAGCGAAGGTGATCCGCCATCCGCTTGCCCATGACAACCTCATCGGGGTTGTAGTGGCGGAAGGCGAATTCATTCGCGCTTTCCGGCCCTTCGTAGCGGATGGCCGGGATGTTCTTGAAATAGTCGGTCATGATTTATCCTCAGGTGGTAAGGCTTTGCACCGCGACCTGCGCCGCGCGGTAGCGGGCATGGGCCATGTCGAAGGCGGCGGCGAGCGCGTTGTCGGGCTCGACCGTGCGGGCGATGGCGGGGGCGGTAGCGATTTCGGCCCCGGCGCCGGTGGCGGCCATGATGGCCAGCCGTGCCGCCCCGAAGGCGCCACCGAAATCGCCAGAAACCGGCACCTGCACCGGCGTGCCAAGCGCCGTGGCGATGGCCCGCAGCCAGTAGTCGGACCGCGAACCGCCACCGACCGCCAGCAGGCTGGTGATCTTGGTGCCGGTCGCGGCCAGCGCGTCGCGGCAGTCGCGGATCGCGAAGGTCACGCCTTCCAGCACGGCACGGGTGGCGGCAGTGCGATCGGTCGCATGTTCAAGGCCAAGGAAGGCGCCACGGATGGCGGCATCGTTCAGCGGCGTCCGTTCACCGCCCAGATAGGGCAGGAACAGGGTCTTGCCGGGTGCCCTCAACGCACCCAGCCCGCCGGTCAGCGCCGCCGCATCGGAACCGACAAGGCCCGCGAACCAGTTCAGCGCATCCGTGGCGGCAAGGATCACGCCCATCTGATGCCAGGTGCCCGGCAGCGCGTGGCAGAAGGTGTGCACGGCGGTTTCCGGCGCGGGTTGATAGCCGTCGTTGGCGGCGAAGAGCACGCCCGAGGTGCCGAGGCTGACGAACGCCTCGCCCGCGCGCACCACGCCGACGCCGACGCCAGAGGCGGCGTTGTCGCCGCCGCCGCCCGCCACCACCACATCGCGGCGCAGGCCCCAGCGGGTCGCCAGTTGCGGCCGGATCACGCCCGAAACCTCTGACCCTTCTACCAGCCGGGGCATCTGATCGCGCGACAGTTCCGTCGCGGCCAGCAGCGCATCCGACCAGTCGCGCGCCCCGGTATCAAGCCAGCTGGTGCCCGCCGCATCCGACATTTCGGCGACATGGCCGCCGGTCAGCCAAAGCCGCAGGTAATCCTTGGGCAGAAGCACCTTGGCCACCCGCGCGAACAGCGCGGGCTCGTGCCGCCGCACCCACATCAGTTTCGGCGCGGTAAAGCCCGGAAAGACGATGTTGCCGGTCACCCGCCGGAACATCGGATCGCCGTCAAGCTCTGCCGCCTCTTCATGCGCGCGAGTATCGTTCCACAGGATGCAGGGCCGCAGCACCTCGTCCGAGGCGTCGAGCAGCGTGGCGCCATGCATCTGGCCTGACAGGCCGATGGCCTGCACCCCGGCCAGCGAGCGTTCGGCCGCCAGCGCGTCCAGCACCGACTCGGTGGCGGCAATCCAGTCGGCGGGCGATTGTTCCGACCAGCCATCGGCCGGGCGGCGGACCGTCAGCGGGGCCGAAGCCTCGGCCAGAACGGTCTGCGCCTCGTCGATCAGGATCGCCTTCAGCCCCGACGTCCCCAGATCGAGGCCAAGGAACATCACGCCACCTGTTCGGGCATCTTGCCAAGGATGATCATGCCCAGAAGGTCGTCTTCTGACACGTCGGCGCATTTCACGATGCCGACGACCTGACCGTTCTTCATCACGCAGGCCCGGTCGCAGAGGATTTTCACCTGATGGATGTCGTGGTCGATCAGGAAGATGCCCAAGCCCTGGCGTTTCAGCTCCTGGATCAATTCCGCCACCATCTGGGTCTCATGGGGGCCCAGCGCCGCCGTCGGCTCGTCCATGATCAGGATCTTGGCGTTGAAATAGACCGCGCGGGCGATGGCGACCGACTGCCGCTGACCGCCGGACAGGGCCGAGACCGGATCCTTGAACTTGCGGAAGTTGGGGTTCAGCCGCGCCATGATCTTGCGGGTTTCGGCCTCCATCTGGGCGTCGTCGACGAAGCCGGTCGGCGTCACCAGCTCACGGCCCAGAAACAGGTTCGAGGAGGCATCGAGGTTATCGGCCAGCGCAAGCGTCTGGTAGATCGTCTCGATGTTGTATTTCCGGGCCTCGCGCGGGTTGGTGATCTCGACCTTCTGGCCGTTGATGAAGATCTCGCCCGAGTCTTTCTGATAGGCGCCGGAAAGGCACTTGATCAGCGTCGATTTGCCCGCGCCGTTGTGGCCGAGAAGCCCGACGACCTCGCCGGGGTAAAGATCGACCGAGACGTGGTCGACCGCCTTGATGCCGCCGAAAGCGATCGAGATGTCGCGCAGTTCAACAAGAGGCGTGCTCATTTCAAAGCTCCCGTGCGCTTGCGGTAAAGCGTGTCGACAAAGACGGCGAGCACGAGGACGGCGCCCACGACGATATTCTGGAACGGCGAGTCGACGCCGACCATCGCCATGCCTGATTGCAGCGACTGCATGATCAACGCGCCGAGGATGGCGCCGTAGATCGTGCCGACCCCGCCCGAAAGCGCGGTGCCGCCGATGACCGCCGCCGCGATGGTGCGCAGCTCGTCCAGCGTGCCGATGTCGTTGGTGTGGTAGGTCTGGCGGGCCGAGGCGACCACCGCCGAAAGCCCGGCCAACATGCCCATCACGGCAAAGACCTTGACCGTCAGCATCTTGGTGTTGATGCCCGAAAGCTCTGCCGCGCTGGGGTTGCCGCCGGTTGCGAAGATGTAGCGGCCAAAGCGCGTCTTGCTGGCAACCAGTGTCATCGCGATCGCCACCGCGATCAGCAGGAACACCGAGATCGGCAGACCGTAGACGTCCGTGTAGCCGTCCGGCATCGTCTTGCCGATGGCCGCAAAGCGACGCTGCAGCACGAGGGTGGGAATGTCGTAGGAATTCAGCGTCCAGACGAAGCCGAGGATCACCACGATGGCGATGGCGGCGATCGTCGCTTCCGCCCACATCGGCTTGACCGGAAACTCATGCTTGATGCGGCCTTGGCGGGTCCGCAGCATGCCGAAAATCGTGGCGACACAGGCGATCAGCCCGAACGCCCAGGACAGCGGTGCGCCAAGCGTGCCGTTGATGCCGCCGAACAACTGGAACCGTTCGTCAAGCGGGCCGAGGGTCTGGCCGCTGGTGATGTACCAGGCCACGTTGCGCCAGACCAGCAGGCCGCCGAGCGTTACGATGAACGAGGGCACCGAAAGGTAGCCGACAACCCAGCCGTTGAAGGCGCCGACGATGCCGCCGACGATCAGCCCGGCGACGATCGCGATCGGCGCGATCAGCGGGCTGCCAAGCGGAATGCCGATATCGGGCAACAGCTGCACCTGAAGCAGACCCATCACAGCCGAACACAGGCAGAGCAGCGAGCCGACCGACAGGTCGATGTCGCGCAGCACGATCACGAAGACCATGCCCGTCGCCATGATCGCGACCGAAACGGTCTGGATCGTCAGGTTGAAAATGTTCCGCGGGGTCAGGAACAGACCCCCGGTAAAGAGGTGAAAGCCGATTGTCAGCGCGACGAATGCAACAAGCATCCCCAGCAGGCGGGTGTCGAGTTCCAGCGTTTCAAGAATGCTTTTCTTGCGGGCGCCGCCCGGTGCGTCAGCCGATGCCGTCATGGCGATGATCCTGGATGTTGAGCACGTCGCCCCGGCCATCGTGGCCCGAAGGCCCCGGCTTGCGCCGGGGCGACGTGGGAGGGTCAGTAGTCAGGCGCTGCTTAGTTGCAGGGCGCCGGGCCTTTCTTCACGCCTTGGCAGAGTTCTGCCTTGGTGATCCAGCCAGCTTTCACCACCACGTCAAGGTTGTCCTTGGTGATCGGGATCGGCTTCAGGAACAGCGCGTTGACGGTGTTGCCGCCGGGGGTCTTGAACTGTTGTTCGCCCTTCACTTTGGCCATCGGGTCTTTCGCCAGTTCGGCAGCGATTTCACCGGCGTTCTTGCCAAGATCGCGCGAGTCCTTCCAGACCGACACGGTCTGGGTGCCCAGAGCGATACGGTTCAGCGCGGCGTGGTCGCCGTCCTGACCCGACAGCGGAACGACCATGCCTTGGGCGGCCAGCGCCGCGGCGGCGCCGCCGGCGGTGCCGTCGTTGGAGGCGACAACCGCATCAACCTTGTTGTTGTTGGCGGTCAGGATCTGTTCCATGTTCTTCTGCGCGTTGGCGGGCAGCCAGCCGTCGGTATAGGCTTCGCCGACAACCTTGATGTCGCCCTTGTCGATCGCCGGCTGCAGAATTTCGAGCTGGCCCGAGTGCAGGAAGTCAGAGTTCGGGTCGGTCGCCGAACCCTTGATGAAGACGTAGTTGCCCTTCGGCGCGGCGGCGTAGACCGCACGAGCCTGCATCCGGCCGACTTCAATGTTGTCGAACGTCAGGTAGAAGGCGCTCGGGTCTTCGATCAGACGGTCGTAGGCGATGACCGGGATACCCGCGTCATGGGCGGCCTTCATCGCCGGGGCGATGGCCTTGGTGTCCTGCGCGAGGATGATCAGAACCTTGGCGCCTTGCGAGATCAGGCTTTCAACGTCCGAGATCTGCTTGGCCGACGACGACTGCGCGTCGGTCGAGATGTATTTGTCGCCAGCGGCCGCAAGCGCACCCTTGATCGCGGCTTCGTCGGTTTTCCAGCGCTCTTCCTGGAAGTTCGACCAGCTGACGCCGACGACGGCGGCATTGGCCACCATCGGAAGTGCGAGGCCCGCCGCAACCGCGACAGCCGTCATGAAGTTCTTACGCATATTGATCCTCCCATTGGATGCGGCCAGCGAAGGGCCGGTCCGACGGATTCGTCGGCACGGCATGAAAATGACTTCAATAAATTTAGTTGTCAAAATAAAAATGATGAGAGATTGTCCTGGGGCGGGCTCAACGCCGAAGAATACGCCGCATTGCAGAAAACTTGCGGTGAAATCACGTTCCTCTGATGTGTCTTTTGTTCGGGAGCCGAAGTAATGCAACCGGTGCGCCACGAGAACGGAGGGGGCAGCCAGGTCGTACCGAAAGGCTGCGGCCCGCTGATCCCGCCGCTGTCGGATACGCTGCGCCCCCTGCGCCAGCAAGTTTTCGAACGGGTGCGCGCCGCGGGGCTGATCGCGCGGGTCAAGGTGGCGAAGGATCTTGGCGTCAGCCCGGCCTCGGTGACCACCTCGACCTCGGAGCTGATCGAGGCGGGGCTGATCGAAGAGGTGTTCCTGCCACGCGATCCGGAAACCGGGCGTGGACGACCGGCGGTGTCGCTGGGCGTGCGGGCGTCGGCGCATCACGTCGCGGGAATGCGGCTGTCGGACCGCGAGCATACGGCGGTGGTTGCCGATTTCGCCGGCCGGATGATCGCCAGCGACACGATTCCACGGCGGCCGGGGGCGATGGACCTGCAGACGCTGCTTGACGCCAGCGAGACGCTGTTGGACCGGGTTTGCGCCAAGGCGGGCATCGCGCGCGAAACGCTGAGCGCGGTGGGCCTTGGCGTGCCGGGCTTCGTCGATCGGGATGGCGGGCTGGTGCTGTGGTCGCCGGTCCTTTCGGAACGCGCGTCGCCGCTGGGCGCCGCTGCCGCTGCGCGATTCGGCCTGCCGGTGCATGTCGACAACGACGCCAACCTTGTCACGCTTGCTGAGCTTTGGTTCGGCGCCGGGCGCAAACTGTCGGACTTCGCCGTGGTGACCATCGAGCATGGCGTGGGCATGGGTTTCGTGCTGAACCACCGCATCTATCGCGGCGCGCAGGGGTTGGGCATGGAACTGGGCCACACCAAGGTGCAGCTTGACGGCGCGCTGTGCCGCTGTGGCCAGCGTGGCTGTCTGGAGGCTTACATCGCCGACTATGCACTGGCGCGCGAGGCGACCACGGCGCTGAACTGGACCCACAAGGAAAGTCAGTCGATCGGGGTGCTGCTGGAAAGCCTTTATGACCATGCCAAGGCGGGCAATACCGCGGCGCGGTCGATCTTTCGGCGGGCGGGGCGGTATCTGGCCGTGGGGTTGGCCAATGTCGTGAACCTGTTCGACCCCGAGCTTATCATTCTGTCGGGCGAGCGGATGCGGTATGACTACCTCTATGCCGCCGATACGCTGTCCGAGATGGAGGCGCTGATGCTGAACACAGGGCGCCCGGCGCCGAGGATCGAAATTCATGCCTGGGGCGACTTGCTCTGGGCGCATGGGGCCGCCGCACTCGCCTTGTCTGCGGTGACCGAAAGCCTGCTGGTTCCGGTACGGGAGATTGCAGCGCAATGAAGGCGGCACCCCTCCTCTGGCTGATCTCGGCCCTTCCCGCGGTGGCGCTGCCTGCCACGCCTGATCCGCATTTCGTCGACCGCGCGCAGGCGCTGCCGGTACAGCAGATCTACTCTGGTGGCTGGGAGCATTTCGTTGGCGGCGGCGTCGCGGTGATGGACTGCATGCACAACGGCTACCCCGCGCTTTTCGCGGCGGGCGGCGCCGGGCCGTCGCGCCTTTTGATCAACACCACCACCGAGCCGGGCGCGCCGATCACCTTCAAGGTTGCCGACGGCTTTCCGGCCCTGACCGATGTGACCGGCGCCTATCCGATCGATATCGACGGCGACGGCTGGGCGGACCTTTTCGTGATGCGGGTGGGTGGCAACGTCATCCTGAAGGGCGGGCCGCAGTGTTCGTTTGCCGATGTCACGGCAGACTGGGGCCTTGATCCCGGCGACAAGTGGACAACCGCGTTTTCGGCAACCTGGGACGCGGGGCAGACCTGGCCCACCATCGCGATCGGCAACTACGTCGACCGCAAGAACCCCAACGGGCCGTTCTTTGCCTGCGACACCGATTTTCTGGTGCGCCCCGATGGCCGCAAGTTTGGCGTCAAAATTCCGCTAACCCCCAGTTTCTGCACGCTGTCCATGCTGATTTCCGACTGGCGCCGCAACGGCGAGCGGGATTTGCGCGTCGCCAACGACCGGCAATACTACGTCAAGGGCGGTTATGAGCAGATGTGGCACCTGGACCCGCTGCGGCAGTTCACCGAGGCCGAGGGGTGGGATCATGTCTCGCTTTGGGGGATGGGCATCGCCAGCGCCGACCTGTCTGGCACGGGCTATCCGGACGTGATGACGACCTCGATGGGCGATCAGCTGTTGCAGATCAACACCAAGGGCGCGCTGGCGGCCGCGCCCTATGCGATCGGCACCTATGCCCAGCGCCCGTTCAAGGGCGACGATGGCCGCCCCTCGACCGGCTGGCACGCGGAATTCGCCGACGTCGACAACGCCGGGCGGATGGATCTGTTCATCGCCAAGGGCAACGTCGATCAGATGCCCTCGAACGCCTCGAAAGACCCCAACAACCTCTTGATGCAGAACCCGGATGGCAGCTTTGTCGAGAAGGCCGACGTGGCGGGGATCGCCACCACGGAACGGTCGCGCGGGGCGGCGCTGGTGGACCTGAACGATGACGGTCTGCTCGACCTTGTGGTGATCAACCGGCGGGCGCAGATGGAGCTTTGGCAGAACGCGACGCCGGGCGCCAACCACTGGCTGGAGGTGCAGCCGCGGATGGATCAGGGCGGCAATGCCTATGCGGTGGGCGCATGGGTCGAGGTGAAGAGCGGCGACCACACCCAGGATCAGGAGATCACGGTGGGCGGCGGCCATGCCTCGGGGCATCTGACGCCGATCCACTTCGGGTTGGGGTCAGCCGATTCGGCCGAGGTCCGGGTGATCTGGCCCAATGGCACGGCGTCGGACTGGGCGACGGTTCCGGTCGATGCCAAGACCAGCCTGCGCGCGGATGGGAAAGGCCTGACGGTGGCCCCGCTGTTCTGACGCGGGTGGGGCGCAAGCCGTTGGAAAGGCCGGGAAATCGGGGTACCGAAATCACACCGATTTTGCACCGCTTTCGCACCGACGTTGAACAGCTTTCGCCCGCCGGTCAGTGATCGACCGGCAGCCCGCTGGGAACCGCCGCCGGCACGCCGAGTCGACCCTTCAGTGCGGCCGGATCCTTCAGGGTTTCGAGGAAGGCATAGATCGCGTTCACATCGTCATCGGACAGTTTCACCGGCGGCGTTGTGACCGCGTCAAGGATCGCCTTGCGCTCTGCCGGGTCGTTCCAGACCGCCCAATCGGGTTTCGCCGCTACGTATCCGGCGGGAAAGGTCGCTTGTGGCGCATAGCTTTCCGCCCCCGTCACCGGATCGGCATGGTAGCGGATGAAGGCACGCAAGTCGGTGTGCGCGCCATCATGACCCCAGGGCCCGGTTTCGGTGACGTTGCGCAGGGACGGCGTGCGGAAGGCATACATGTCGGCCGGGTTGTTGGAGACCCGGTAGCGGCCGATGTCGCGCTGATTGGTCTCGAACCGCTCCGTTCGGCCGGGGCCCAGCTGCGGTTCGCCCATCGCGTGAAACTCGTTGTCGGTCAGGAACGGGCCGCTGTGGCAGGTGCCGCAACCCGCGCGGCCATAGAACAGGTTCATCCCGGTTTTGGCCAGCGGTGGCAGATCGCCCTGATGGCGCAGGTAGGCGTCGAACGGGCTTTGATCCGACCGCCATTCAAAGGCGACGAAGGCGGCGATGGCGTTCGAAATGTCGGTGAAGGCGATCGGTCGACCGGCGGCGATGTCGGGGTAGACCTTGGCGAACATCGCCTTGTATGCGGGAATCGCGCTGATGCGGGCGGCAATTGCTTCCCATGCGCCGCCGGGGCCGGTGATCTGCCCCTCGCGCACGAATTTGGAAATGTCGTTTTCGGCGGCGTTTCCGGCCATCTCGTCTTGTGCCAGCACTGGGAACATGGCCTGCGCCGACAGGACAGAGGCGAAACCCCGCACCATCTCATCTTCCATCGGGGTGCGCAGGCCCGAGGGGCGGCTGGGATCGGCCTCGATCCGGCCATCGTCGAACATGATGGTGAAGCTCTTGGCGCCAAGGTTGAACAGACCGGGCGCGTTGCGGCCGATGCGCTGCTCTGGCATGTCGTTCGGGTCGGGGTGACGGGCCGGACCAAGGTCGATGCCGCCCTCGCCGATGTCGAGCGAGACGCCATCAGAGGTGGAGAATTTCGGGTTGTGGCAGGTGTCGCAGCCGATGTTGCGGTTCCCCGACAGGATCTTGTCGTAGTAAAGCAGCTGACCCAGCTTTGCCTCGTCAAGGTTGACGGCGGCATAGTCGGCATCGGTCACCGGTTTGGGCATGTCGGCCAGCGCGGGCGCTGCCAAAAGAGCCGCCACAGCGACGGTCGCAAGTCTGGATACGCGTTTCATCTGACGTCCTCCCGTTGCGCGCAGTGAACCACGCCGGGGCACCGCAGGAAAGGCCGTCGGCGGCGATGTGATCGCGCGGCCGAGGGTTGGTTGCAGCCCCCGCCGCCGCGTGCAAAGGTCGGCCTGTTGGACGATGGAGGGTGATGTGCGAGTAGCGGGCCAAGGGCAACGGCGGATCGGCCTCGCGTCCCTCGTGCTGGCGGCAGCACTTTGCGGGGCGAGCGTCGCCGCAACCTCGACTCAGGTGGAAATTTCGGCCCCGTCGGCAAGCAAAGACCTTCTGGCGACACTGAAATCCGCCTCGCTGCTGGTCTCGACCGAGGCGGCGGGCAACGCCAACGCGCAAGACCTGTTTGCGGCGGCACGGGCGGATTACGGGCGGCTGGTCGGCGCGCTTTATGGCGCGGGCTACTACGGCCCGGTGGTGCATATCCTGATCGACGGGCGCGAGGCCTCGGGAATCGCCCCGCTCGACGCGCCGCGGCAGATCAAGGCGATTCGGGTCGAGGTGGTGCCGGGCCCCGCCTTTCGATTCGGCACCGCGCAGATCGCACCGCTGGCGCCGGGCACCAAGCTGCCCGACGGGTTCCGCACCGGCGCCCCGGCGCCCAGCGGGATGATCGAGGGCGCGGTGGGGGCCGCTGTTCTTGGGTGGCGCGACGTGGGCCATGCCAAGGCGAAGGCCGCCGGGCAGAAGATCGTCGCCGATCATCGCACCTCGACCCTCGACGCGCAGGTGACGATCGTGCCGGGCCCGGCGGTCACGCTGGGGCAGTTGGTGGTGACCGGCACGTCAAAGGTGCGGCGCAGCCGCATTCTGGCCATCGCGGGCTTTCCGACCGGCACGCCCTACACGCCGAAGAAGGTCGAGACCGCGGCCAACCGCCTACGGCGCACCGGCACCTTCAGTTCCGTCGCGCTGAGCGAGGCCGACACGCTCGGCCCCGGCGATACGCTGGATGTGACGGCGGCGGTGGTCGATCAGAAGCGGCGGCGGCTGGGCTTCGGCGCGGCAATCTCCAGCTCGGAAGGGGCGAGCCTGACGACCTACTGGATGCACCGCAACCTGCTGGGCGGGGCCGAACAGTTCCGCATCGACGCCGAGGTGGACGGGATCGCCGCGCAAACCGGGGGCCTCAGCTACAAGCTGTCGGCGCGTCTCGACCGGCCGGCGACGTTCAACCCCGATACCTCGCTTTACATTCTGGGGCTGATCCAGCGGCAGAACCTGACCGACTACAGTGCCGACACGCTGACCCTGGGAACCGGGCTGACGCGGATCGTCGGCGACCATCTGACGCTGCGCTATGGGCTGGGCTTCGACAGCGAGCGGGTGACCGATACCACCGGCGTCACCGCGTTCCGCGATGTGACGCTGCCGCTGGGGGCCACCTGGGACAACCGCGACAATCCGCTTGATGCCCACCGGGGCGCCTATGTCGATCTGGGGCTGATGCCGTTCGTGGGCTTCGGCGGTACCGGAACCGGCGCGCAGCTGAAGTTCGACGCGCGCGGCTATCGCCCGCTGGGCCAGCGCGTGGTGCTGGCCGCCCGGTTCCAGATCGGTGCGATCCTTGGCGCCGCGCTGGCCTCGACCCCGCGCGACTATCTGTTCTACTCGGGCGGTGGCGGCACGGTTCGGGGCCAACCCTACCAGTCGCTGGGCGTCTACGCGCTGAGCGCGACGCAACGCAGCGGCGGGCGGGCCTTCATGGGCCTGTCCGGCGAGGTGCGCACCCATGTGACCAAGACGATCGGCCTCGTCGCCTTCTATGACGCGGGCTATGTCGGCGCCGACAGCTTCAGTTCCGGCACCTGGCAGGCGGGCGCGGGGCTGGGCCTGCGGTATGACACCGGGATCGGGCCGATCCGGCTGGATGTGGCCATGCCGGTCAGTGGCTCTACCGGCAAGGGCGTGCAACTTTACCTTGGGATCGGGCAGGCATTCTGATGCGGTGGCTGGTGCTTCTTCTGTGGTTGATCCCGGCGTTGGCACAGGCCGAGGACAAGGGTTTCCTCGCCTCGACGCTGGAACAGAGCCTGTCAGGGCCGGGGCGAACCGTCACCGTCACCGGCTTTGCCGGTGCGCTGTCGTCGAAGGCGACGATGACGGAATTGACGGTGGCCGATGATGCCGGCGTCTGGCTGACGCTGCGTGGCGTGGTGCTGGACTGGAACCGCGCCGCGCTGCTGTCGGGCCGGGTCGAGGTGAATACGCTGGCGGCGGACGAGATCATCGTGGCGCGGCCACCCCATGCGGCGCCCGCAACGGCGCCCACGGCCGAAGCGGGCGGGTTCAGCCTGCCCGATCTGCCGGTGTCGGTCAGCATCGGCAAGATCGCCGCAAAGCGGGTGGAACTTGGCGCCCCGCTGTTGGGGCAGGCGGCGGTTGTTGCCGTCTCTGGCGCGCTGCAACTGGCGGGGGGCGAGGGCAAGGCAACGCTCGACATTCACCGCATCGACGGCACGCGGGGCAGTTTCGCGCTGGACGCGAGCTATGCCAACGCCAGCCGCCAGCTGGCGCTGAACCTGACCACGGATGAGGCCGCGCACGGGCTTCTGACCACGGTGATCGGCCTTCCGGGCGCCCCGGCGCTGAGCCTGAGCATTCAGGGCGCGGGGCCGATCGACAGCTATGCCGCCGATATCCGGCTGGCGACCGACGGGCAGGACCGGCTGACCGGCAAGGTGACGCTGGCGACCGATGCGGCGGCGGCGGGCGCGACCCCTGCGCGCCACTTCACTGCCACGGTGGCGGGTGACATCGCGCCGCTGTTCGCGCCCGACTATCAGACATTCTTCGGGCCGGATATCGGGCTGAACGTGGCCGGGGTGCTGCAACCCGATGGCGCCGTCACGCTCAGCGCGCTGCGGCTGGCGGCGCGGGCCATCGACATCACCGGCACGGTGCGCGTCGGTACCGATGGCCTGCCCGACCTGCTGGACCTGACCGGCCATATCGGCACGGCCGATGGTACGCCCGTGCTGTTGCCCCTGCCCGGCGCGCGAACCCTGCTGCGCAGCGCCGACCTGAGCCTGAATTTCGACCGCGCGAAGGGCGACGGCTGGCAAAGCAAAATGGCAATCACCGGCCTGACCCGGCCCGACCTGACGGCCGAAACCCTGACGCTGTCGGGGACCGGCCACATCACGCGGCTGGCGCAGGGCGGCGGGTCGGTTGATGGGGTTGCCGACTTCACCGGCCAGAACGTGGTGCCTGCCGATGCGGCACTGGCGCAGGCGCTGGGCGATGCGGTGCAAGGCCGCGTGCGTTTCGGCTGGCAGAGCAATTCCCCCCTTGCCCTGCCCGAGGTCACAGTAACCGGCGCCGGGTATCGGTTGACCGCCAACGGGCAGGTGGGCGGGTTGGACAAGGCCCTGTCGGTTACCGGATCGGCGCAAGCGACGGTGGATGATCTGTCGCGGCTTTCGGCGCTGGCGGGCCGCCCGCTTGGCGGATCGGGGTCGGTCACGGTGAAAGGCAGCGCCGCCGTGCTGGCGGGCAGCTTCGATCTGGATGCGACGGTGACGGGGCAGGATCTGCGCGCCGGTCAGCCAGAGCTGGATTCGCTGCTGCGGGGCGCCAGCGAGGTGCATCTGTCGGCCGTTCGCGACGAGACGGGCACCAGGTTGCGCGCGCTGTCGGTGAAGGCCGCAACCCTGACGGCGACCGCCTCTGGCCATGTCGCAAGCGATGCGGCCGACCTCAGCGCGAAGCTCGACTTCACCGACCTTTCGGCCCTTGGCGGGAAATACGCGGGCGCGCTTGGCGCCGATCTGCATTACACGCTGGCCGCCGGAAATGGCACGCTGACGCTGACCGGAAACGGCGACGACCTTGCCATCGGCCAGCAAGAGGCCGACCGGCTGCTGCACGGCCAGACGGTGCTGGCGTTGAAAGCCTCGCAAACCGGCGGGCATATCAAGATCGACAATTTCACGCTGACCAACCCGCAGCTGGACACCAAAGCCACGGCGAGCCTGTCGGGCGCGGCGCGGCGGATTGATCTGACGGCGAAACTGGCCAACCTTGCACTGATCGCGCCAGGCTTTCCGGGGCCGCTGACCGTTGGCGGGTCGGTGACCGACGCGGATTCGGGCTATACGCTCGACCTGAAGGCGAACGGCCCCGGCGGCTTGTCGGTAACACTTGGCGGCTCGATTTCGGCGGATATGGCGACGGCCGACGTTGCGGCGAAGGGCAGCGTCGAGTCCGGCATCGTCAACGGGCTGATCGAGCCGCGATCCATCCGCGGCCCGGCGCGGTTCGATCTGCGGCTGAAGGGCGCGCCCGCGCTGTCGGCGCTGTCGGGCACGATCACGCTGGGCTCGGCGCGGCTCGCGGCGCCGACGCTGGGGGTTGCGGCCGATCCGGTGACGGCGACGGTGACCTTGGCGGGCGGGCGGGCGAAAGTGTCGGCCAAGGCGACGGTCGGCGGCGGCACGGTGACGGTTGACGGGCCGGTGACGCTGGCGGCGCCGTTCCCGGCCAATCTGTCGGTGGTGCTGAACAAGGTGCTGCTGAAGAACCCCGACCTTTACACGACGCAAGTCAGCGGAAGCCTGACGGTCGCCGGGCCGCTGACCGGGGGGGCCGCCATCGCAGGCAGGCTGCGGATGGGCCAGACCGAATTGCGCGTACCCTCGACCGGGCTGGGTGGCGCCGGGTCGGTTCCCGACCTGACCCATGTCGATGCCTCTGCCGCGGTGCAGGCGACGCGCGCCCGTGCCGGGCTGGTGGCCGCGCCCGCCACCACGGCGCAAAGCCGGGCCGTTCCCTTCGGCCTCGACCTGACCATCGCCGCGCCCAATCAGGTGTTCATCCGCGGCCGCGGCCTAGATGCGGAACTGGGCGGAACCATCAAGCTGAGCGGCACCACGGCCAACGTGATCCCCAGCGGCGGGTTCGACCTGTTGCGCGGGCGGCTCGACATCCTTGGCAAACGCTTCGACCTGAGCCAGGCAAGCCTGCGGCTGGAGGGGCGATTCGTGCCCTATGTGCAGATCGCCGCCTCTTCGGTGAACGATGGCGTGACCTCGACGATCTCGATCGAAGGCGAAGCGACGGACCCGAAGATCACCTTCTCCTCTTCCCCGGCGCTGCCGCAGGAGGAGGTGCTGTCGCAACTGCTGTTCGGCCACGGGCTGTCGAAGATTTCGCCGTTTCAGGCGGCGCAACTCGCGTCAGCGGTGGCGACGCTGGCCGGCAAGGGCGGCGAGGGGATCGTGGGCAAGCTGCGGCAGGGCTTCGGCCTGGACAACCTCGACGTCACGTCGGACACCACCGGCGCCGCTGCGGTGAAGGCTGGCAAGTATCTTTCCAAGCGGCTCTATTCCGAGGTGACGGTGGGCAGCGACGGCAAGACCGAAGTGGACCTGAACCTGACCGTGACGAAATCGGTGACGGCCAAGGGCAGCGCGTCTTCGGACGGGTCCACCAGCATCGGTCTTTACTACGACCGCGATTATTAGGGGCCTTCGTGCCGCTCAAGCTCTGCGTTGAGCGCGGCACCCAGCAGGATGACGTAGGCGCTGATGTAGAACCACATCAACAGCGCCATGACCGCGCCGATGGAGCCGTAGACGCGGTTGTAGCTGGAAAAGTTCGCGATGTAGTACGAAAAGCCGACCGACGTTGCTGCCCAGAGCACCACGGCAAGGATCAGGCCGGGCGAAATCCAGGGCGAGCGCGAGTCGCCACGGTTCGGGCCGTAGCGGTAGGCAAGCCCGACCCCGAACAAGACAACCGCCAGCGAGATCACCCATTTGGCGACGCCGACAGCCAGCGTGAAAAACGGCCCGAGCGGAAACACCGCCAGCAGGATCGGTACCACGATGGTCGCCGCCAGCGCGACAAGCGCGACCCCGACGAGAGTCAGGGTCATCAGGATTGAGGCGAAGATATGCCTGAACCCACCCCGGTCATCGGCCCGGTGGGTGGCATTCAACCCCTCCATCAGCGCCGCGACGCCCGCCCGCGCTGACCAGAGCGCCGCCAGTGTCGAGATGACAGACGCCCAGCCCAGCGCCGAAACGTTGGCCGCGATCAGCGCGCGAACCTGCCCGTTGAGGATGTCGAACGCCTCGGCCGGAATGAATTCCGCCATCAGCTGAACCTGACCGAGGATGATCTGCGGGTCGGCGAAATAACCGAACAGCGCGATCACCGCAGCCACCGCCGGAAAGACCGCCAGCATCGAGAAGAACGCCACCCCGGCCGCGATCAGGCCGAGCTTGCTCTCGGTGACAATCCGAACGACGCCGCGCACGGTGGTGTAAAGAAACATCAGGGCGCGCAGCGATCAAGCTCCCTCTGATCAGGTTGAGGGCAGTCTAGGCCGCGTTGCGCCGGAGGGATAGGGTAACAATCCACACGGCTGGCAGGACCATGCTCAGAAACGCTGCGGGCGACGCTTCTGATCGAAGCGCCGCCCGAAATTCTTTCAAGCTGTCGACGACGTATCAGTCGGTTAGGTGGTCGACGGCGTGCTGGAGCCGCCGTGGTGCGACGCCGCAATCACGGCAAGGGCTGCCATAAAAGCAGCGAACATCGCCGGCGTGATCGGAACCGGGATTGAGCTTTGCGTGCTCATGGTCGGCTCAACCGGGCCTTGCTTCGTGATGATCGGGCCCGCGAATGCGGCAGAGGCAACCACCGTTGCGATGATGGAGGCGGCGATAATGCGCTTCATATGAATTCTCCGTGGTGAGGACGATATCTTAAGGATAGTATAGCAGAACGGCCACGCGGAAAACATCGGCCATATTGCCGAGGGGGTCGAAAAAGTGGCGGCCCGTGTCCCGCGCGCCAAGGCATGCCGAAACAGCGGGCCGCACGCACAAGAAACAGCATCAGAAACAACGCGGTTGGTGGGGTTTCGCTACTTTCGCGGGTCAAAGTCGGACGGACAAGCCCGCCAAGGCGCGTACCCAACTTTGAAATCCTGCCGTGCCGACCCTGAAATCAAGAAACGATTCGCCCCTTGGTCCTCTCGGGGCGGGCTGCGCTATTCGGCGAGGTCCTGGATTTCGAGCGAACCGGTAAGCGGGCTGACCCATTGCCTGGACTGGCGCAGAACGTTTTTGCCGTCGAACCAGTATTCGTTGGTGAACGTCCCGTTTTGGCCGGTACAGGTCTCGGTGTAGTGGTGCGTCTGATAGGTCAGCTGCGCCACGTCGATCGCAGCCGGCCCGGCATCCGCCATGATGCAGCGGTAGACGACGGGCACCGTCTGGTCGAGGCCATCAAGGTAATAGTGCGTTCGCGCGACGGCCCCCGACCCGGCCCGAATGTCGGCCACAGTCGGCAGCGAGGCCGACATCAGATCACCCGGAAGGCCGCGCGTTGCTGTGATCAGGCCATTGCGCAGGCTGATGGTCGTGTGGTCGGTCGTCGACCAGGTGACCACGTCGCGGTTTGTACCATAGACACCAAGATAGCCATGCGTGCCGAGTTTCGTCAGCTTCACAAGCAGCAACGGCACCCCGCCCGCGCGCAACTGGGCCCGCGTGAGCTCGGGGGGCTGTGGCGCCTTCTTGTGGGGCGAAAAGAGCGACTTCGCGACACCCAGCACCTGCTTGCCGGACCCGGCCGTGGGATCGTTGCCGCAGCCGGACAGAAACGAGGCCGCGACGATCAGACCTGCCACCAGAGCCTTGGCGTGTCTCATCGGAACACCCTCCCCCATTGATCGTAGAGATCGCCCGAATGGTAGGCCCGAACGACATCGTAAAGCCGCCCGTCCACGTTGAGCATCGCGCCGCCATCGCGCTGAACCGGTCGCAGGATCGTGCCCGCAGAAGCTTGGGTTGGCGAGCCGATCGCCCAGTTCAACGGGATGTTGAAGAAGATGCCCTTGTCGAACGACCCTTCGCCAAAGTCGGCGGCAGAGACATTGGTCTTGGTGGCAAAAGCCCCGACGCGCCATCCGTTGGCGAATTCGCGGCTGAGCGTCAGCGTCGCCCCGGTATCGCCCGCCAAATAGCGCCCGGCATCGATTTGGGCGAAGTAGCCATCGTTGAACTTGTAGTAGGCCGACACGAAGCCCGTCGTGATGCCATAGCTGCGGAAGCCGAAGCCGCCGTTGTAGTCACGCTGGCGCGCGTAGTCGAGTTCTGCCCCGAGTGCAAAACGGCTGCTGGGGCGCTGCCACAGAACCTCGCCCGAAACGCCGCCATACATCTGCTCCAGATACCCGACGGTAACCCGGCCATAAAGGTTTGGCCCGGGGCGGGAGTACCAGGCCCCGGTCAACGTTTCGAGCTGGGGCCCGGAGGTCTTGTCGTAAAGGCTGGCATCCGACCGCACGTGCGGCAGCACCGAATTCGAGGCCCTCGTCGACGTGTTCAGGTTGCCGAACGCCTTCTGCGTGACCGACCCTGACAGGATCAGCCCCGGTGCGATGGTATAGGTGCCGGACAGCCGCAGCCCGACGTCGATCCGCAGCGGATTATCGGGGTCGAACAGGCTGTAGCGCGTATAGGGCCCGAGCGACCATGCCAGATGCGGGTAAAGGCCCTTGCCGCGAAGCGCGCCGACGGGAAGCGGCCCGGCATCCGTCAGGCTCGAATAGGCGCGCAGCGATGCGTCGCCATTCGGCGCAAACTCGCGGTTTTCGATGTCGGTCCGCTTGATGATGACGGTCGAGATCGGAATGCCGTCGACAACCGGCACGATGCGGAAGGTTTCGACCGAGGCCGGCATCGTCTGCGTCAGCACCCGCGCCGCCCGGCCGATGGCCTGCGCCCCGGCATCGAATGTGGTGTTGATGATCCTAAGCTCGGCGGTGTCGGCGGTGACCGACAGCGCCTGCAGGGTCAATCCTTCGGCCGCAAGTTGGGTGGCCACGTTGTCGCGCAGGATCGGCAAGGCGTCGGGCTGGCTCGTCCACGATGTCGACCAGGCATCCGGGTTGGTCATGATCGAGGGGCGCACGGCGACGGGCACCGGGCCCGGCCCCATCAGGCTTCCCGTCGGGCGCGTCTTGGGATCGAGCGTGAGCTGCAGGCTGAACCCGAGTTTCGAGCCGTAGAGTTCGTAGAGGCCGACACGAATGCTGTTGTTCACGTCGTACTCGACCCCCGCGTTCCAGGGAATGCGATGGTCGAGAAGCCCCTTCTTCACTTCCTGCGTGTAGGCGTCGGATGAGTATTCGAGCTTGAACCGCAGCCGGTTGCTGGCCTGCCATTCGACGCCGCCGAACGGAGCGACCGCGCCGTGGAACCATTGTTTTATGTGGAATTGGCCGGTATTCGACAGGCCCCCGGCCTGATGCGGCCGTGACCCGAACGTATTGCCAATCGATCCGTAGCTACCCAGCCGACCCCACCCCAGGCCGAGGGTGAATTTGAGGCCGGGGGTGATGTGCTTGGTCGCCACCAGATATTCGGCCGCTTGCAGGTCTGTCCCGACGAAATCCTGTACCCCGACGAGGAACGCCGGAAGATACCGGCCTTCGCTGAAGATCTGATAGCGCAGATCGAAACTGCGGTCGTAGTAGGTCGTCGGAAAGTGCGCATTCCAGCGCCGCAAAGACGAATAGCGAAAACTTCCCGAGAGGCGGGGCGAGATCTGGAAGGACAGGGTTGTGCGGGTGATTCCGGCAAAGCTCGACACGGTCGTGTCGAAACCGCCATCGGTCTGCACCTCTGCCGACGGCATGTCGATCAGCCCGGACACCCCCCAGAAGTTGAGCGACGGCTGCGAAGCGACCACATCCGCACCTGCCGAACCAGCAAGCACAACCGCCAGGGAAGACGTTGCGAATATCCTGCCCAAGGGGCGCGCCATCGAATGGATAGTCCGCATGTCCAGCCCTCATTTTTCGCTGACTTTAGGGGCGGCTTCTGTAGCCGACAACCGCTTTGCGTTCGGCCCAAGGCTTCGTGGCCGATTGTGGCGCAACGGCAACCCGTCGGGCTGGCAATATCCATGCGCGAAGTTCAACGGCCCTTAACCACTTTGCCGCTAGCCTGACCGCGGGCGACAGGGGGTCATATGCGGCACGCACCCGACGATCTGGCAGCATCCATCGGGATCACTCCGCGCTTCGGCGCGGGTCGGGCAGCGCCGTGCTCTGATCGGGAGGTGGCGATTCTCCTTGCGCTCTGCAACGGCGGCCGCTTCATCGAGGAGCAGCTGGACAGTCTGGCCGCCCAGACCCATTCCGAATGGCGGCTGACGGTCAGCGACGACGGCTCTCATGATGACGGGGCCGAACGGGTTCGGCGCTGGGCCGCGCGCCATCCTGACCGCCAGATCCGGATGCTGTCCGGCCCCAAGGCGGGATTTGCGCGAAACTTCCTGCATCTGCTTGCCGCTGTCGAGCCCGGGACCCGATTCGCGTCTTTTGCCGATCAGGATGATGTCTGGCTTCCGGGCAAACTTGCCCGTGCCGTTGACGCGCTATCCAAGGTGCCAGAGCGGGAACCGGCCCTGTATTGCGCGCGCAGCTGGATTTGTGATGCCCGCCTGGGCAACCTGCACCGGTCAGAGCGCTGGCCGCTGCCGCCATCGTTTCGCAATGCGCTGGTGCAAAACATCGCAGCGGGAAACACAATCGTGGTGAATCGGGCCGCGCTGCGGCTGCTACAGGCCGCCGCCCGACGGGTGGAGGATGTCGCGGCGCATGACTGGTGGGCCTATCAGGTCGTCACTGGCGCCGGTGGAACCGTGATCCACGATTCGGCGCCAAGCGTGCTTTATCGCCAGCATGATGCGAACGTGATCGGGGCGAATCGCGGGCTGCGGGCTCACCTGCGGCGCTTCTGGATCGTCGTGCGCGGGCATTTGCGGTCCTGGAACGACCTCAACATTGCGGCGCTGCTGCGGGCCGCGCCCTACCTGACGCCGGAAAACCGGGCGCTGGTCGAGGCGTTCGCGGCCGCGCGGGCCGCACCGCCAAGCCTGCGCCCGGCGCGGTTGCGCCGCCTTGGTCTGCATCGCCAAAGTCGCATCGGCACCGGCTGCCTGTGGATCGTGGCCGTTCTCGGGCTTTTTTGACCGTGGTCGCGCCGCTGCTTGCGGGGGGCCGCGGGCTTGCCTACTGATGGGGACCACAGCATTTGGCAGGCCGAATGAACATTCTTTTTGTCCATCAGAACATGCCCGGCCAGTATCGCGAAATCCTTCGCTGGCTGGCGGATCAGGGCGAGCATCGCATTGTCTTTCTGACGCAACGACAGGACATTCAGGCCATCCCCGGGGTGACCATCGCGCGCTACAAGACCAATCACCGGTCGGGCAAGGACGCCTACGCGCTTTCTCGCTATTTCGAAGATTGCATGGGTGCGGGCTATGGCGCTTTCCTCGCTTGCCGCACCATGCTGGATCAGGGGTTCCGCCCCGACCTTGTTCTGGGCCACGTCGGCTGGGGCGAATTGACGTTCGTCAAACAGGTCTGGCCCGACGTTCCGGTCCTTGGTTACTGGGAATATTTCTTCCTCTCGCAGGGCGGCTCGATCGGGTTCGACCCGGAGTTTCCTCCGTCCGAATCCGCGGCGCAGGTGAGCCACGCCCGCAATGCGATCAACTACCTCTGTCTGGACGCGGTCGATCTGGGCCAATCGCCGACCAAGTGGCAGATGGCGACCTACCCCGAGCCGTTTCGCGCCAAAAGCTATATCTGCCACGACGGCATCCGCACCGATCAACTGCCGCCCAATTCCGCCGCAACCGTCCGGCTTGCGCGCCTTGGCCGCGAGGTCGGGCGCGGCGACGAGATTTTCACTTACATGGCGCGCAACATGGAACCCACGCGCGGTTTTCACGTCTTCATGCGCAGCCTGCCGCAAATTCTCGATGCCCGCCCGAACGCCCGCGTGTTGGTCATCGGCGGCAGCGAGGTTTCCTACGGTCAGGAAAGCGGCGAAGCCGGTGGCTACCGTGGCCAGATGGAACGTGAACTGGCCGGACGCGTGGATTGGAGCCGGGTTCACTTCCTCGGGCGGCTGCCCTACGCCGAATACGTAAAGGTGATCCAGATCAGCCGCTGCCACATCTACCTGACGGTGCCCTTCGTGCTGTCGTGGTCACTGCTGGAGGCGATGTCGATGCAGGCGACGCTGGTCGCATCCGATACGGCCCCGGTGCGCGAGGTGATCACGCATGGCGAAACCGGGCTGCTCGTCGATTTCCTGTCGCCGGATACCCTGGCGCGGCAGGTGATCGACGTCCTTGCCCGCCCCGGTGACTATGACGGCCTCGGGCAGGCGGCACGGGCGCGGGTGGTGCAGGACTACGATTTTCTGACGCAGACGCGAGCCGTTCACGTCGCGCGCATGAACGGCCTTGTCCCGCGGGCGAAAGCGATCCGTGGCTGAGAGCCGACGCCCTATCGCGACGCTTGCCTTTTGCGGCGCAGCATAACATTTGTCCTGCATGAGTTTCCTGAGTGCCCTGTTCAAACGCCGCTCGCCGCCCGCTCCACCCCGGAGCGTTGGCCCGGCCGTCTTTGAGCCGCCCTGCCCGGATCAACCGCTCTATGTGATCGGCGACATTCATGGTCGGATCGATCTGCTCGACCGCCTTCTGGAAAAGATCGAAGACGACGCGGGTGCGCTTGTGGCCGAGATGCCAGGCGCCGATCCGCGGCTGATCTTCGTCGGCGACTACATCGACCGCGGCGACCATAGCCGGGCCGTGCTGGAGCGTGTGTACCACCTGCACAAGGAAGGTGACGGGCGGGTCATCTGCCTGCAGGGCAACCACGAAAAGCTCATGCTGGATTTCATCGACATTCCGGAAAAAGGCCCGCGCTGGCTACGCCACGGTGGCCTGCAGACGCTGATGAGCCTGGGGCTGGGCGGCGCGCTGGCAGAGGGGATGGACGCCGACGAACTGATCGCGCTGTCGCGGGATGTTCATCGCGTCTTGCCCGACGGTGTCGAGGACTGGCTGCGCGACCTGCCGCTCAGTTGGCAAAGCGGCAGCGTCTGGACCGTCCACGCCGGCGCGGATCCGACCAAGCCGATGGCCGAACAGGCGAGCCGCGTGTTGCTTTGGGGCCATCGGGATTTCGACACCGTGCCGCGATCCGATGGCGCCTGGGTCGTGCACGGCCATACCGTGGTCGATGCGGCAATCGCTGCCGAGGGCCGCATCTCCATCGATACTGGCGGGGTTTACACGGGGCGCCTGTCGGCGGCGCGCATTCTGCCCGGTTCCGTTCGTTTCCTCGGAACCTGATCCCGACGGTTGGGTTGGCCAGCCCCATTGCAAGCAAAGGGGCCGGTTCTGGCCGTGGGACGGCGCGCCTCAGGTCTGGTCGTAATATTTCGACTTGTAGACGTCGTATCCGTATTGCCCGCCATAGCCATAGCGTTTCATCTGGCGGCTATCGACCTGGTTGAGCACCAGACCGGAAATCGGGATTCCCAGTGACGAGAACATCTCGAGCCCCTGACGAAGCTGGGTACGGCTCGTCGAATTCCACTTCACCGTATATACGATGGCATCCGCGTGGTGCGCGATCACGCGCGCGTCGGGAACGACCAGAACCGGCGGCGTGTCGATCAGGACAAAGTCGTAGTGTTCCCGAAGCATCGCGATGAGCGATGCGAACTTCTCGGACGCGAACACGTCGGCGGCGTTCACATTCGCTTTCGCCGCCACCAGAAGATCGACGCCGACCTCTGGCTGCATCAGATCGTGCTGAAGAACCTCGGTATGGTCGTTCATCGCACTGAGCAGGGTGACGGCATGCTTGGTATCGAAATACTCTGAGAAGATGCGGCGGCGCAGGTCGCCCTCGATCAGGATTACCCGCTTTCCAAGGTTCGCCATGTTCAGGGCCAGGGCCAGCGTCTCGGTCGTCTTGCCTTCGCCCGGCAGCGACGACGTAATCATCAGCACCTTCGGCGGGTGGTCGATGTTCGAGAGCAGGATCGACGTGCGAAGGTTCCGCACCGCCTCGGCGATGATGGATGTCGGCTTGTCACGCAGATAGCCCAGCGCGTCTTTGCGCGAATGGCTCGGGATCACCGGAATCGACCCCAACACCCGCAATCCCGTCGCGCTGCGCAGTTCGTCCGAGGTCCGGAAACTGGCAAACTGAAGTTCCCGCAGCAGTACGATGCCGGAACCGATCATGATGCCGAGAATCGCCGCGAGGACAAGAATGAGGGGCTTCTTGGGCGATACGGCGGGCCGCGGCACTGCCGATGAAAGCTGCATGCTGTCGGGCAGCGCAAGGCCGAGTTGGACGTCGGTCTGCTTCAGTTGAGTCAGGAAGGTATCGTAGATCGTCTGGGTCGAATCCACCTCGCGCTGCAGTTCCTGCAGCTTGATGAGGTCTTTGGACTGCTGGGTGATCTGATCCGATTGCACCTGTTCAGAAGCCGCAAGGGCGGCGATCTGCTCGTCATCGCGCTGAACGGCCGTCTTCGCGCGCTGGACAAGGGCATTTGCGGCATCATTGAAGTCCGCCTGCGTGATCGTGCCCGCATTGAGCCGATCCACGAGCGTCGAGATGGCAGGATCGTCGGCAAAAGCCCCGAAAGCCTCCGGATTGCCGGCCAGAACCAGGGCCGAGAGGTCCGCCGCGCGCTTTGCCGTGCTTTCCCGGTCGCTGCGCAGGCGTGAGAGCCTGTCTCTGATATCCTTCAACTGTACCTGAAGCGCCGTCAGGGCGTCCGCGCTGACCAGTTGTGTGGAATGGTTGAAGTCGCTGAGCTTGTTTTCGGCGGCCTGCAGCTGCTCCTGCAGGACTGCCGTCCTCTGGGTCAGAAACTGGCTGGCCTCTTTGGTGGCGGCCAGTTTTTCAAGCTTCTGGTCGTTGATGTAGAGGGCCACGATCGTATTGGCGATCAAGGCTGACTTGTTCGGGTCCAGCGTTGTCACATCAATATCGAACGCCATCGAGTTCGGCTCGTTCGTCACAGTGATCTGCGACAGCAATTGGTCAATGACCGCGTCATGGATGGCCGAGTCGGTCGGCTCTGGGGCGAGAGCTATCCCGAGCAGAGTCTTGACGCGATCCTTTGCGCTCTGCAGGGCTTGTGCGAAGGGCGTGGGCTCCAACACAGCGTTGAACTCGGGATCGTTCACGAGATCCAACTTGTTCACGACCTTCTCAAGCAGGTTTCGCGACTGAAGAACGATGGTTTCGGTGTTGATGGTCGAGCTGTCGGTGCCCAGCGCGGAGAGTACGCTGTTGACGCTGCTCATCATCTGGCTCTGCTGCGTATTCATCGACACGACCGCGGTCGAATCGTATTTCGGCGTTGCAAGAACAAAAGCATAGATCGCCGCGAAAACGACCAGAATCAGCGTCACGGCGAAGATCGGAACTTTTCCACGCCACAAAACCCTGCCAAGGGCGACCAGATCGATCTGGTCATCATCGTCTTGGCCAGAGACCGAAGCGCTGGCCGTCACTTCACGCATATCATTCACGCGGCGTTGCTCCCCTTGTGTCACTTGACGACAATCAAACGTTGCATTGGATATTCCTTAGGTGGCGCTGCGCTTCAGCGCCCACTTCTACAATTTCTCGACGGTCAATTCCTGGCGGCGCCGATCCTGACCGTATTTGCCCGGGTTAAAATACCTGTCGTCAGCCGTCTGAAGCAGACCATCATGATACCTGCGCTTACGTCCGGAAGATAGCGGCACTCAAATCCTCTGCGGGCGCCCGCCGATCCTGTTCTGCAGGACCGACGGACAAGTCACGGCACCTTCACCTTGTTAACCGTTGCGCCCACGAGTGTCGGCGACAGTTGCGAGATCACGCGGCTCCACTTGGTGATCGGCTGCTCGGCGATGAAGATCACGTCATCCGGACGCAACTCGAACCGCGTTGCCATGATCACGTTCACCGCGTTGCTCGCGTCAAGCTGGTAGACGGAAATGCCGGTCACGCCGCCTTTGGCCTGTTCGGCCCGGATCACATAGACCTGCCGCGGGTTGGCGGTGACATTCGAAAACCCGCCATCCGAATAGAGCGCATCCGCCAAGGAGGCCTGTCTCGCATAGGGAAGCGGGAACCGGCTCTGCTTGCTGACCTCACCGGTGAGGTAGACATAGTCCTGCGGCTCGGCGCCAAGGGTCAGCCGGGCCTGAAAGTTGGCCCGCGCGGCCGTCAACTGGCTTTGCGCAATCGTGACCTGCGCGTTCAGTTCAGCCAAAGCCTGCTGCCGGGCCTGGGTCTTGGCGCCAGAAAGCTGGATCTGTTCGGCGAAATAGGCCTGCGCCTTGTCGAGGTCGTATTCGGTGTCAACGAAGATGCTGTCGCCGTTCTGCAGACGAATCCTCTCATTGCCTTTCGTCGCGAAGACATCCTTCAACGGAACCTGATAGAGGTGCCCGCCGCGATACAGTCGCACGATCGCGTAGTTCTGGTCGGTGACGGTCACCCCGCCGACCGCGGCCAGCGCTTCGTCAAGGTAAAGCGGCGTGAGGGTGATCGGGGCCACGCCCGGCGTGCGGACGGCGCCGCCGACCGACACCTGTTTGGAGTGGAATTCAGCGATCTCGAGGCTGAAAGACGGCGTCATCTGCTTGGCAACGATCGCCTGAAACAGCGCGTTTTCAGCCTCTTCCAGCGTCATGCCGGCAAGTTTCACCCGGCCCACGTCGGGAATGGCGATCGCGCCATCATCCTGCACGGTATAGCCTTGCCGCTTGCTTTGCGCGACCAGCAGCCCGGTCAACTGGCCGACGGTGTTTGCCGATGCGGCGCTGTCGGTCGTCGCCAGCAGCACCACATCGCCGACGCCGATCCGATACGGCACGTCAGGCGCCGGCGGCGGCAATTGCGCCATGACCTGGGTCGGGCGCGTTTCGGGCAGCAGCGCCGGATCCGGCATCGCGCCGGAACTGGGCGGCATCGCCGCGCCCGGGCCGGTCTGGTAGAAGGCCTTCGGCAGCGGCAGTGGCGTGTAGGGCGAGGCGTTGGCCTCTGCGATCACCGGCGGCGTCATCAACTGAACGTGAACCGGAATGCCACCAACGGCTTCGTCATGCACTTTCGGGCTGATGTAGGCGGATCCGCAACCGCCAAGCAACAAAGCGATTGCAACGGAAATATACTTCATCATCCCCCCGAGGGTAGAGCGTGCTGTCGCATCCAGTTCCCAGAAACAGGCATGGCATACAAGAAGTTTTCCACCGGGGCGGCGGGTTTCCACGGCAGCGTTGCGGCGGTGCCCCGGCATTTTTGGGGCAGATCGTCGGGCAAGATGCCGCGAATTGTCTGCGATCATCGCCGTGGTGCCACATTCGCGCCGCCGGGCCAGACCGCTTTTCGTTCAACCTTTGCGGGCGCATTCAGGGTGCCGGGGGTTGGCGGTGGTCGGTTTCAAACAGGTGATGACGCTTCCGGGCGATGCCGCAGGGTTTCTGACCGGGGTGACCGGCATGACGATCCTTGCAGGCGCAAATACGCCGATGCTCTATCTTGCCACCGGGCGTGGCGGCGGGCTGAGTGCTTATGGAATCGGCAGCGATGGAACGCTGATACTGTCGGGAACGGAAAGCTACGCCTCAAACTCCGCTGCGCTGACGTCGGTCGTGCTCGAATCGATTCTGTTTCGCGGCAAACCGGTTCTGCTGCCGGTCGGGCCGTATGACACGTCTCTGACCGTCTATGGCCTGGATGGCGATGGCAGTCTGACGGGCGCCAAGGCTGGCGTGCTCACGGTTTCGCCTTCGATGCCGCATGCAACCAGCGGCATGGTGTCGGTGTCTCTGGGCGGCTTGTCCTGCCTCTACGTGGCGCAAACCGGGATCGCCGCGCCGACCGGTTACGTCGTCGGCGCCTCGGGGCTGACGAGCCTGCCCGCAGCGGGTGGCGCCGGCGCGCCGCAGGATGGCACGATCACCGCGCTCGCGACGCTCGACGGCGTTCCTGTCCTTGTCGCGGGGATGAGCGGGGATGACCGGATCCTCGGCTACGCCATCGCGGCCGATGGCACGCTCAGCTATGCGGGAACCCTCGGCCCCGAAAGCGGCCTCAGCATTGCGACCCCGACCGATATCGCGATGACAAGCCTCGGCGGGCAGACCTTCGCGATCGTCGCCTCGGCCGGATCCTCCAGCCTGACGGTCATCAGGGTCGCCGCAGATGGAACGATGGCGGCAACCGATCAGGTCGTCGACGATCTGAACACCCGTTTTGCCGCCGCCAGCCAGGTTGCCACCGTCACCGAGGGTGGGCATGTCTTCGTCCTGGCCGCCGGATCGGATGACGGCCTCAGCCTGTTTGCGCTGACGCCGCAGGGGCGGCTGGAACATCTGGTGAGCCTTGCCGATTCGATGGCCACCACCCTTGCCGACATTTCTGCGCTGGCCGCGGTGGCGCAAAGCTCTGCAATCGACGTTTTCGCCGCCTCTGGCAGCGAAAGCGGGCTGACGGCCCTGTCGGTCGATTTGTCGAAATTTGGCGCAATCCTGGAGGGGGGCAGCGGCGGCAAGATCACCGGCACCGGGTTGGATGACATCCTTGTGGCCCACAACGGGCTCGACCAGCTTTGGGGCGGTGGTGGCGCGGACCTTTTCGTGTTCGATCCGGCCGGGGCCACCGCGGATGGCAAGATCGGAACCGTGCTCGACTTCGTCCCCGGCACCGACCGTCTGGATCTGTCTGCCCTGCCGATGCTGCACGACGCGAGCCAGATCCAGGTGGTGACGACCGCGGCCGGGGCCGAGTTGCACTTCGGCGATTACTGGGTCGAGGTGGACGCCGCGACACCGGGGCCGCTGGCTGCGAGCATTTTCACCACCGCCACGATCCTGAACGCCGATCACGTCGCCGTCGGGCTGGTCGACGGCTTCCCCTTCACTGTCAATGACGCGCCATCGACGCCGCAGGGTGTCACCCTGACCGGCGGCGCCAAGGCGGATGTGCTGACCGGCGGTGACGGCAGCGATCTGATCTCCGGCGGCGCGGGCAATGACACGATTTCCGGCCTTGGCGAAAATGACACGCTCCACGGCGGCGACGGCGGCGATTCGCTGCTTGGCGGCGATGGCAATGATCTGATCTACGGCGGCGACAGCGCGCTTGACGGTGGCGATTACATCGACGGCGGCGCGGGCAACGACACGCTGGACGGTGGCTACGGCAACGACTCGATCTCTGGCGGGGCCGGTGACGACCCGCTGCTGGGCGGCGCGGGCAACGATTGGCTCGATGGCGGGGCGGGTAATGACACCTTGCGCGGTGGCGACGGCGCCGACACGATCCTGGGCGGCGATGGCGCCGATCTGATCTATGGCGGTGACAGCCCGGCCGACCTGCGCGACGTGATCTATGGCGGGGCCGGGAACGACACGATCGATGCGGGCTACGGCAACGATTCGGTCTCTGGCGACGATGGCGATGATTCGATCAACGGCAGTTTCGGCGCCGACACGCTGATCGGCAACGCGGGCAATGACACGCTGAACGGCGGGCCGGGCGCAGATCTGCTGTTCGGCGGGCCCGGCGACGATTTCCTGAACGGCGGGTTCGGAAACGACCGCATGAACGGCGGGCCGGGCGCGGACCGATTCTATCACGGCGGCACGCCGGGCGAAGGGTCGGACTGGATTCAGGACTACAATGCAGCCGGGGGTGACGTGCTGGTGTTCGGCGACGCTTCGGCCAAGGCCAGCCAGTTCCAGGTGAACTTCGCCGAAACGCCCAATGCGGGGGTTGCCGGTACCGCCGAGGCGTTTGTGATCTACAAGCCGACAGGGCAGATCATCTGGGCGCTGGTCGATGGCGCGGCGCAGCAGCATATCGAGCTGCAGATCAGCGGCAGCCCGGTTCTGCACGATCTGCTGGCATAGGATCACTCTGCCGCCTCGCGCGACAGGCCGAGCATGGCCGTGTAATGCGCGATGGCGGTCGCGATTTTCGGATAGTAAACCAGCCGCCCCTGTTCAAGAACCGCGCCCGCCTCGCACAACCGTTCCAGCAGGCCGAGCGAATGCGACACGACGATCGCCCCGCTTTGCGCCATGCGCGCGCGAAAGACCCGCTCGCTTTTCTGCCGAAACAGGGCGTCGCCGACCGATGTGACCTCATCCACCAGATAGGTATCGAAGCGGATGCCCATCGAGCAGCCAAACGCCAGCCGCGAGCGCATCCCCGATGAGTAGCTGCGCAGCGGCAGGTCGAAATGCGTGCCGATCTCGGCGAAATCCTCGACAAACTCCAGCAGCTCGCGCGTGTCGACACCGTAGATGCGGGCGACAAACCGCACGTTCTGCGCCCCGGTCAGGTCGGGATGAAAGCTGCCGGAAAACCCGACCGGCCAAGACACCGTGCCGGTGGTCACCACCTGCCCGCGATCGGGCGCAAGCGTTCCGGCGATCATCTCGAGCAGCGACGACTTGCCCGCCCCGTTGCGACCCAGCAGGCCCACCGACACGCCCGAGGGAAATGTCGCGTGAATGTTGCGCGCCACGATCTTGCGCCGACCATGCAGCGTGTGGGTCTTGCACAGGTTTTCAAGCCGGATCATGCGTTACCGCCGGTCGCGCAGACTGTAGTAGATCAGCGCGAGAACCGCCCATCCGAGAAAGCAGAACAGCGCGACCAAACCGGTCAGAAGCCCGCGCCGGGGGTATTCCGACGCCTCTGCCAGCATCGGGTTCTGATAGGCGGCGAGGTAAAGCGACTGCTGCCGCGCCGCGGCCTGCGCCGCGTCAAGCGCGCCCAGAGCCGCAACATAGGCCTTTTCGGCGAAGTCCTGATCGACGCTCAGCCGCTCGAACTCTCCGATCAGGCTGGCGTAGGACTGGTCGCCCGCCCTGTCGGCGCTCGAGCCGAAGGCTTGCCGCGCTTCAGCGATGCGGTTGCGGATCACGTCGATCTTGCGTTGCGCCTCGTTGGCTCTGGCGTCGTTGCCCTGCGTCGTCTTGTGCAGCAGGTCGAGGTCGATCATCGCGGCGACAAGCTGATCCTGCAGGGAATTGAGCAGCCCCATCTGCCCGGTCACATCGGCGCTGGGGTCGAGAATGTTGGTCCGGTCGCGAAACCCCTGCAGGGCCGCGCGCGCGGCGCGCAATCGGTCTTCGGCCTGCGTCAGTTCGGTGCGCGCGGATCGCATCGCATCGTTTTGTGCGATATCCGACAAGTCGTTGATCATGTGCGAGCTTTCGTCGAACGCCGCCTGCGCCACCGCCTGCGCATCGGCGGCAGAGAAGGCCCGCACATCCAGCGTCAGAAGGCCGGTTCCCTGATCGAATGACACCGTCACCATCCGGTTCCAGAAATCGACCAGATCCTCGATCCGCCCAGACGGGTCGTAGGCAAAGACCGGGTCGGTGGCATAGGCCCGCGCGAATATCGCCCGCAGGTTCAGGCGCGAATCCAGCTTCTTCACCAGTTCCGGGCTTTGCAGATACTGGTAGACCATGCCGGCGTCGGTGCTGCTGGCGCCGGACAGCTGGGAAATGCCGCCGAGCAGGTCGATCATGGTCGAGGATTTCTCTGTCCGCACGGCGAAGCCGACGGTCGCGCCATACTGGTCGGCCGCGCGGAACACGAGGTAGCCACCCGAGATCAGCGTGGGCAGCAGAACGAGCACTAGGAAGCTCGCGATCAGGCCCCAGTGGTGGGGTTGGCGCCGGACCCGCGCAGCCGGGCGGGGCACCGGGCGAGGGGACGGGGCGGCCGCAGGGGCCAGCGGCTTCAATGGGATCGGCCGGGCAGTCCCTTTGGCGCCAGCCTTGGGCTGGGCTGCGGTTACACTACTCATTGGGCCCACTCACGGTTGCGTGACTGCGCGCCGATCGCCATAAGGGAGAAAGACTGCCAGCGAGGGCGCCGGAATCGTGCCGAATCAACCCATCGAATCGACCGTCGCCGCCGGCCTTCGTCCGCTCACAACGCTGCGGACCATCGTGGCATTGATGCTGCGCGAGATGGCCACGACCTATGGCCGTTCGCCCGGCGGCTACCTCTGGGCCGTGCTGGAGCCAGTAGGCGGCATCGCGATCCTTTCGATCGCCTTCTCGATGTTCCTGCATCGGCCCGCACTGGGCACCAATTTCCCGCTGTTCTATGCCACCGCCTACTTGCCCTTCACGCTCTACTCGACACTTTCCGTGAAGCTCGCGCAGGCGATCCAGTTCTCGAAGCCGCTGCTGGCTTATCCCGCCGTGACCTTCATCGACGCGATCCTTGCGCGGTTCCTGCTGAACACGCTGACGCAGATCGTGGTGTTTCTGGTGGTGATCGGTGGCATCCACCTGATTTTCGGGCTGCGCGCCACGCTCGACATGCCCGCGATCCTGCTCGGCCTGACGATGGCGGCGGCGCTCGGCCTTGGTGTCGGCACGCTGAACTGCTACCTGCGCGCGGTCTTTCCACTGTGGGACACGATCTGGTCGATCGTGAACCGCCCGCTGTTCATCATCTCTGGCGTGTTCTTCCTTTACGAGAGCGTGCCGCAGGCGGTGCAAAGGCTCCTGTGGTTCAACCCGTTGATCCATGTCACGGGCGAGATGCGTCGGGGCTTCTACCCCACCTATGAGGCTGCCAACGTGTCGCCAGCCTATGTCTTCGGCGTGGCGCTGACCACGCTGGCGGCCGGGCTCCTGCTTTTGAAACGTGCGCATCGCGACATCCTCAACGACTGACCGGGGATTCGGCCCCGCGCCGTTCCCGATGCGTTCAGGTCTAGCGCCCGAGGGTTAACGCTATCTTCAGCGCGCCACGTCTATTCACGTCACCAGACGGCGAGGCGCGACTGGAGGCGACGGATGACGGCACGACTGGTTCAGCAGGCGGGATGGCTTGGCGAATTCCTCAACCCGCACCCGCGAATCATGCGCTACCTGCGGGCGATCCGGCAGGCGGGGCATTTCGATCGCACCTTCTATCGCGGCGCCAATCCGGGGCTGCATCCCCTGTTTCGCGCCTTCCCCGAACGGCACTATGTCGTGTTCGGCGAGCGGGAGGGGCGACAGCCCAACCCCGAGTTTTCGCCCCGCGCCTACCTGCGCCACAACCCCGATCTGAGCGGCTGGACGGCGCGGCCCTACCTGCATTTCCTGCTTTACGGGCGGCGCGAGAATCGGCTGACGCGCGAGTTGCCCGCTGGCGGGGCGACCGACACCCGGCCCGCCCCGGTGTTGCGGCCCCGAACCGGGGAAAAGGCGCCCTTCGCCGTCGTCGTCCATATCTATTACCACGATCTCTGGCCCGAGATCGCGTCCCGGCTTGCCCAGCTTGATATTCCTTTCGACCTTTTCGTGACCATAACGGACACCGCCGATGGTCACGCTGAGGCGCTTGCCGAAGACGTTCGTGCCGCTTTCCCCGGTGCGCTGGCGGTTGCCATGCCGAACCGGGGGCGCGACATCTTTCCCTTCGTGCATCTGGTCAACGCCGGGCTGCTGGAGGCGTATCGGGCCGTCGCCAAAATCCACACCAAACGCTCGCCGCACCGGACGGATGGCGACGAGTGGCGGCGCTGCCTGGTCGGCGGAATCCTTCCCGGTGCAGGCACGGCCGAACGGCTGGCCGCCTTTCTCGGCAATGATGACGTGGGCATCTGGGTCGCCGATGGCCAGCACTACCGCGACCCGGTCTGGTGGGGCGCGAATTACGACATCACCGCCTGGCTGCTGCGTCGCGTCGAAATCCGCGCGGCGCGCGAGGCTTTGGCCTTTCCGGCGGGGTCGATGTACTGGCTGAAACCCACGATGATCGCGATGATCCGGGGGCTTCAGCTGGACCAGGCGCTGTTCGAGACGGAATGCGGGCAGGTCGACGGCACGCTGGCCCATGCGTTCGAGCGTGCGGTGGGCGCGATCGCCACCGCCTCCGGCCTCGCGGTGCGCGAAACGGCAGAGATCACCGGGCCCGCGCCGAAGGCGGCGTCAAGGGCTCGCTACGTTTCGGCCTTCTACCTGCCGCAGTTTCATCGGCTGGCGGAAAACGATGCCTGGTGGGGGCGCGGCTATACCGAATGGCTGGCCGCCGCGCGGGCCCGGCCGATCTTCGATGGCCATGCCCAACCGGCGCTGCCGGGCGAATTTGGCTTTTATGACCTGCGCCAGACCGAGGTGATGGGCGAACAGGCGGCGCTGGCGAAGACAGCGGGCATCGACGCCTTCTGCGTCTACCACTACTGGTTCGACGGCCGCCGTTTGCTGGAGGCGCCGCTCGACGGATTGCTGCGGCGGGAGGAGATCGCCTTCCCGTTCTACCTTTGCTGGGCCAACGAAAGCTGGCGCCGCAACTGGGACGGGTTGACGGGCGAAACGCTGGTTGACCAGAGCTACGCCCCCGGGTTCGAGGAGGGGTTGGCCGTGTCGACGCTGCCCTACATGCGCGACGCCCGCTATCAGCGACCCGATGGGCAGCGGCCGCGCTTCGTCATTTACCGGCCAGAGGACATGCCCGACCCGGTCCGTAGCGTCGCCCGACTGCGCGCGGCATGGCAGGCGCTGGGGATCGGGCCGGTCGAACTTGGCGCGGTGCGGTTTCACCTTGCCGGAGAGTTCCCCGTGCCCCCTGACCTCTTCGACTTCTGGGTGGAAATGCCGCCGCACGGGCTCGTGCAGAGCGAGGATTTTCTTTACGGCGGGCCGCAGGGCAACCGGATGGCACAGGGGCCGGCGCCCGGATTTCGCGGCCTGATCTACGACTACGACCGGGTCATCGCGCGCAGCCTTTCGGCGGAACATGTTGCCCGCCTGCCGCCGAACACCATCGCCGGGGCGATGCCGTCCTGGGACAATACGGCCCGCCGCGGGCTCGACGCGCACATCGCCTGGGGCGGCCATCCCGGCTCGTTCCGGCGCTGGCTGCGCGGCCTTTCGGACCATCGCCTGGCAGGCTCTCACCGCAATGAGGTGTTTCTGAACGCCTGGAACGAATGGGCGGAACGCGCCGTGCTGGAGCCCAGCCGCCAGTATGGCCGCGCTTTCCTTGACGAGTTGCGCGACTGGCGCGGGGTGGAGGGCTGACATGGCGCGCGTGATCCTGCACATCGGCACCCACAAGACCGCGACCACCACGATCCAGAACACCTTCGCGGCAAACCGGGCGCTACTGGCGCGCCACGGTGTGATCTATCCGGATCTCGGGCGCGTGGCGGGCCATCATGGGCTGGTCATGCAATGGTTGCCGCTGCCATCGGTCTATGAACTGCCCGGCGGCGCAGCGGCGGGCTGGGCGCGGGTCGGCGCGCTGGCGCGCAAAAGTGGCGTCGTGTTTCTGAGCAGCGAGGAATTTTCGCGCGGCCAGCCCTTGCCCCGCGTCGATCTGCGGGAACTGCGCCGCCACCTGGCGCCGTTCGACCGGATCGAGGTTCTCTGCACCCTGCGCGATCAATTGTCTTACCTGCAGTCGATCTACCTTGAGGTATCCAAGAAGCACGTCCCGCCGCCCTGGCCGACGTTTCTGGCCAATTCGCTGGCCTCCGGCTTTGGCGCCGGGCTGTTTCTTGACTTCAACGCGCTCGACGATTTCCTGCGCGGCGCGTTTGCCCGCGACGAGATCAAATATCTCGACTTCGCTTCTTCGCAGGCGCGGCCTGGCGGCATTCTGGGCGAAGTGCTGCGGCAGGCGGGAACGCAGCTGACCCCCGGCGATCTGACCGCGGTGGACAATGGCGCAGCGAATGTGTCGCCCGATCCGCTGGCGGCCTGGGCCGCGAACCAGATCGCCGCGCCCTACCCGGCCCCGCCGGATCTCGTCTCGCTGGCCAGCGCGACCCCGCGCGAAGAGCTGGAGCAAGGGGTGCGCACGACCATCTACACCCGTGCAGAAGAGGCGCGGCTGCTCGGCCATTTCGCACCGCTGAACGCGCGATTTGTGGAGCGCATCACGCAAACAGCACCCGACTTTCGCCTGACAATGCCCTCCCCGCCGCGGAAACGACTCTATCGCGACGACGTCGGGCCCGCCTTCTGGATCCGGATGGCCAGACGCCTGCACGCGCGCGACCGGTTGGCCCCGGCTTAGGCCGTGCGGTGGCCTGTCCGTCGAACCCGTCGGGCGAAAAACTATCCGCGCTTGCGCCAGACCGAACCATCGCCCATCGCCTGGACAAAGGCATCGTGGGCCGCGGCCTCTTCCGGTGTGAGGCGCGATGGAAGCGGCGCGGGCCGGGGCCGGGGGCGCCAGTCGGCGGCGACCGTCCCCGTCTCTGTGCGTTGCACCGTCGCGGTCAGACCGAAATCGGGCTGCCGCCCGCCAATCAGTTCCAGATAGACTTCGGCCAGAATCTCGCTGTCGAGCAGCGCGCCATGCTTTTCGCGCGCGGAATTGTCGATGCCGAACCGGCGGCAGAGCGCGTCGAGCGACGCGGGCGAGCCGGGAAATTTCTGCCGCGCCATCGTCAGCGTGTCGATTGCCCGGCCGGGTGCCAACTGCGGCAGCTTCGCCCAGCCCAGTTCGGCGTTAAGGAACTTGATGTCGAAGGCGGCGTTGTGGATCACCAGCGGCGCGCTGTCGATGAACGCCAGGAACGCCGCGCCGACCGCTCGGAACACCGGCTTGTCACGCAGGAAGTCGTCACCCAGCCCGTGCACCTGGAACGCGTCGGGCGGCATGGCGCGTTCGGGGTTGATGTACTGATGGTAGGTGCGCCCGGTCGGCATGTGGTTCATCAACTCGACCGCGCCGATTTCCACGATGCGGTGGCCTTCAGAGGGCTCGAACCCGGTGGTTTCGGTGTCCAGAACGATCTCACGCATGGCGGCCTCGGATGGTGTCGATCAGATCTCGCACAGCGGTACGGGTGGTTTCAAGCCCGGTGGTCTCGATCACCCAAGTGGCGCGACGGCGTTTCTCGGCGTCAGGCATCTGGCGGCCGAGGATTGCGGCGAAATGCGCCTCGGTCATCCCCGGCCGCGCAAGAACACGGGCGCGCTGCAGATCGGCCGGGGCAGAGACGACGAGGGTTCCATCCACCTGTGCCTCGGCGCCCGTTTCGAAAAGCAGCGGGATATCGAGGACGATCAGCGGCGCCCCGGAATGTGCCGCGATGAAGGCGGCACGGTCGGCGGTGACGAGCGGATGCACCGCGGCCTCGATGCGGGGCAGGGCCGTCGGATCGGCGGCAATCCGTGCCTTCAGGGCGGCGCGATCCACCGCGCCCGCAACGATGGCTTCGGGGAAAAGTGCACCCAGCACAGGGACCGCCGCGCCGCCCGGCGCGTAAAGTCGGTGCACGGCGGCATCGGCATCCCAGACCGGCACCCCGGATTCGGCAAAAAAGCCTGCCGTGGTGGATTTCCCCATGCCGATGGAGCCGGTCAACCCGAGGAGATAGGGCCGCGTCATGCCTTCAGGATGGCTTGCCGGGTGTCTTCGTCAACCTCCGGCCGCGTTCCGAACCACCGCTCGAACCCCGGCGCGGCCTGATGCAGCAACATCCCCAACCCGTCCACCGCGATGCACCCGCGCGCCTGCGCCTCATCCAGGAAATGCGTGCGAAGGGGCGTATAGACGAGGTCGTTGACGACGGCGCCCGGCGTCAGGGCGTCGAGCGGAATGCGAAATTCGGGCTTGCCGACCATGCCGAGGGAGGACGTGTTCACCACCGTCCCGCAATCCTCCAGCATGTTGCCTGCCTGCACCCAGTCATACACCACGACCTTGGCACCAAAATCGGCGCGCAGCGAGTCGGCGCGCAGCCGGGTACGGTTCGACAGGCGAATTTCGGGCACGCCGATCTCGATCAGTGCGGCGATCACGGCGCGCGCCGCGCCCCCGGCGCCGATGACCGCGGCGGGGCTGGCCTGCGGCGCCCAACCCGGCGCATTTTGCCGCAGGTTGGCCACGAAGCCCGCGCCATCGGTATTGTCGGCGTGAATGCGGCCATCCTTGCGAAAGATCAGCGTATTCGCCGCCCCGATCAGCGCCGCCCGGTCGGTCACGATATCGGCGATCTTCAGCACGCTTTCCTTGTGCGGGATCGTCACGTTGGCGCCGACGAAACCGATCAGCGGCAGCGTTTCCAGCACCTGCCGCAGGTCGACCTGCGCAACATCCATCGGGATGTAGAAACCCTTGAGGCCGTAACGCTTCAGCCAATAGCCATGCAGGGCGGGCGATTTGCTATGCGCTATGGGCGAGCCGATGACGCCGGCCAGCGGAATCCGGGTTTCGGTCATGAAGCGATCGCTCCGCGCTGGCCAAGGTATCCCAGAAGCTCGATCAGCGGCAGGCCGAGGATGGTGAAATAGTCGCCGTCAATCCGCGAGAAAAGCCGCACGCCCTCTTCCTCCAGCTTGTAGGCGCCAACGGACTCGCCGATGCCCGGCCACAGCCGCTTGACGTAGTCGTCGAGGTAAGCATCTGAAAATACGCGCATTGTCAGACGGACCTCCCCCACGTGGCGCCATACGGGCTGACCGGCGTGATATAGCACGGCGGCCGAAAGAAGCTTGTGCGACTTTCCGCGAAGAGCCTGCAACTGTGCCCGCGCTGCATCAGGCGTGTCGGGCTTGCCGAACACGGATCCGGACAGGTCCAGCACCTGATCGCAGCCGAGAACCCAGCGATCCGGATGCCGGTCGGCGATCTTGCGGGCCTTCATCTCTGCCAGCGTATCGGCCATGTAGCGCGGCCGCGCACCCTCTGCCTCCAGCGCCGAACGGATCGCGGCCTCGTCCACGCGGGCAGGCATCGCCTCGACCGACAGGCCGGCGCGGCGCAGCAGTTCGGCGCGGATCGGCGAAGCGGAAGCGAGGATCAGCGGCACCGTCATGTGGGTCTTCCTGTGGATCACCGGTCGGAGAGCGCGGGGGGTGAAACAGCCGCATCGCCTCTGTGGCAAAACCGGGGCGGGTTTGTCAAACCCCGGGGCGATTCCTCCACCCGTGGGAAACGTTTCACGGTGGCTGTTGGAATCCCAGCCGCCCTCCGCGCCGGGAGAAATTATGCACCGAACATTCGGTGATTTCCTTACAGTTAAAACATTGATAATAAATAGTTTTTGTTGAACAAAAGGAGTGGCCTCCAAGCTTCTCCCGAAGTTGTCCACATGGCTGATGATGTGGACAAACGCGGGGATGGCCCGGTAATCCACCTTCTCCACAGGCCCTACATCATCATTCTCTTTAAGACTCTTATCTGTTTAGTAAGAGGCCTAGACGCAGAGACAGGACCAAGACGATGCTGAGCTTTCTTGCCACCTGGTACCTCTGGATCAAGGCATTCCATGTGATGTCGGTGATCGCATGGATGGCGGGCATCTTTTATCTGCCGCGGCTTTTCGTCTATCACGTCGAAGGGCTGAAGAAGGTGGGGGTCGTTCCAGGCAGCGAGTTGGACCTGCTTTTCCAGCATCAAGAGCGGCTATTGCTGCGCGCGATCATGAACCCGGCGATGATCTCGACCTGGGTTTTCGGCCTTTTGCTGGTGCTGACGCCGGGGATCGTCGATTGGTCGTCGATCTGGCCCTGGGCGAAGGCGGCTGGCGTGCTCGGGATGACCGCGTTTCATCACTGGCTCGGGCTGCGCCGCAAGGACTTTGCCGCCGGGCGCAATACGCGGTCTGGCCGAACCTACCGGATGATGAACGAGCTTCCGACGCTTCTGATGATTGTCATCGTGCTGTCGGTGATCGTGAAATTCTGAGCGGCGTTGACTTTTTGTCACGCTGGGATTAGCTGCGTGCTTCAACGGGGCCGTCCGGCCCGCAGTGTTTCCCATTCATTTCCCTTGCAACCGCTTTGCGCGGTTTGCCCGATATACTGGTCACCCCATGAAAGAGACTCTCAACCTCGCCGACCTTAAGGCCCACAGCCCCGCCGACCTTCTGGCGATGGCCGAAGAGCTGGAGATCGAAAACGCCCCGTCGATGCGCAAGGGCGAGATGATGTTCCAGATCCTGCGCGAGCGGGCGGAAGAGGGTTGGGAAATCTCTGGCGATGGCGTGCTGGAAGTGCTGCAGGACGGTTTCGGCTTCCTGCGCTCGCCCTCTGCAAACTATCTGCCGGGTCCGGACGACATCTACGTCTCGCCCGATATTCTGCGGCAGTTTTCGCTGCGCACCGGTGACACCATCGAAGGCGTCATTCAGGCCCCGCGCGAGACTGAGCGGTATTTCTGCATGACGGACGTCACCCGGATCAACTTCGACGATCCGGAGCGGGCGCGGCACAAGGTGCATTTCGACAACCTGACGCCGCTGTACCCCGATGAACGGCTGAAGATGGAAGTTGACGATCCGACGATCAAGGACCGTTCGGCCCGGATCATCGACCTCGTCGCGCCGATCGGCAAAGGCCAGCGTGGCCTGATCGTCGCCCCGCCGCGCACCGGTAAAACCGTGCTGCTGCAAAACATCGCCCACTCGATCGCGACCAACCACCCGGAATGCTACCTGATCGTTCTGCTGATCGACGAGCGGCCGGAGGAAGTCACCGACATGCAGCGGTCTGTGAAGGGCGAGGTTGTATCGTCGACCTTCGACGAACCGGCAACCCGGCACGTCGCGGTGGCCGAGATGGTGATCGAGAAAGCCAAGCGGCTGGTGGAACACAAACGCGACGTGGTGATCCTGCTCGACTCGATCACCCGCCTGGGCCGCGCCTTCAACACGGTCGTGCCGTCGTCGGGCAAGGTGCTGACCGGCGGTGTCGACGCCAACGCGCTGCAACGGCCCAAGCGGTTCTTCGGCGCCGCACGGAATATCGAAGAGGGCGGGTCGCTGACCATCATCGCCACCGCGCTGATCGACACCGGCAGCCGGATGGACGAGGTGATTTTTGAAGAGTTCAAGGGCACCGGCAACTCGGAAATCGTGCTCGACCGCAAGGTGGCCGACAAACGCGTGTTCCCGGCGATGGACATTCTGAAATCCGGCACCCGGAAGGAAGAGTTGCTGGTCGAAAAGTCGGACTTGCAGAAGATGTATGTGCTGCGGCGTATTCTGAACCCGATGGGCACGACGGATGCGATCGAGTTCCTGATCTCGAAGCTGAAGCAGACGAAAACGAACGGCGAATTCTTCGACTCGATGAACTCCTGATTTGTTGTTATAAAACAACAGGTTATATCGTGGATACAATCTTCGCCCTCGCCACGGCGCGCGGCAAGGCTGGCGTTGCGGTCGTGCGCATCTCCGGGCCCGAAAGCTTTGCTGCCGCTGAGGCAATTGCCGGGCCGCTCCCTGCGCTGCGCCATGCCGCGGTCCGTCGCCTGCGCAATTCTGCCGGTGACGTGCTGGATGACGCCCTTGTGCTGACATTCGCGCCGGGCGCGAGCTTCACGGACGAGGCGGTGGTAGAGCTTCAGCTCCACGGCAGTACCGCGATCGTTGCCGCCGTGTTGCGCGAACTGGCCGCGCAGCCCGGCCTGCGGATGGCCGAACCGGGGGAGTTTACCCGCCGCGCGCTGGAAAATGGCCGGCTCGATTTGGCGCAGGTTGAGGGGCTCGCGGACCTTATCGAAGCAGAAACCGAGGCGCAGCGGCGGCAGGCGCAGCGCGTGCTTTCCGGTGCGGTGGGCGCTCGGGCGGAAGGCTGGCGGCGGGCTCTGATTCGCGCGGCCGCGCTTCTTGAAGCGACGATTGATTTCGCAGACGAAGATGTTCCAGTGGATGTGACGCCAGAGGTTCTGGCGCTGATCGACGTGGTCAGCACGGAATTGCAGGCCGAAGCGGCGGGCGCCGTCGTGGCCGAACGGATCCGCGACGGCTTCGAAGTTGCCATCGTGGGGCGCCCGAACGCGGGGAAATCCACCTTGCTGAACACGCTTGCCGGGCGCGAGGCGGCGATCACCTCTGAAGTGGCGGGCACGACCCGTGACGTGATCGAGGTGCGCATGGACCTTGGCGGCCTGCCGGTAACAATCCTCGACACCGCGGGGTTGCGGGCGACCGGCGATGTTGTGGAAAGCATCGGCGTTGCGCGGGCGGTGGAGCGCGCCGCGCAGGCCGATCTGCGCGTCTTTCTGTGCGATGACGCGGGCCTGCCGGATGAGCTGACGCCCGAAGCGGGCGACCTGATCGTGCAGGGTAAGGCCGACCTTGCGTCTGGCCAGGGGCTGCACGTGTCGGGCAAGACGGGGCAGGGCGTTGGCGAACTGGTGCAGCGCATCGCGGGTGTCCTGTCGGCGCGGGCTATTGGCGCGCAGACGATCACGCGAGAACGCCACAGGGTAGCCGTTATGCGAGCCATCGGGGCTATGGAATCGGCGCGGCTTGAGGTATTGCGAGGGCCGGATCGGGCAGAGCTTGCAGCCGAAGAAATGCGCCGGGCGATTCGTGCCCTTGATTCATTGGTGGGCCGTGTCGATGTGGAGCACCTCTTGGGCGAAATCTTCGCGAGCTTCTGCATCGGAAAGTAGGGAGTGTTTCACGTGAAACATTTTGACGTCATCGTGGTCGGCGGCGGCCACGCCGGGGCGGATGCGGCCCACGCGGCGGCGCGGATGGGCGCGCGCACCGCTTTGGTGACGCTCAGCCGCGACAACCTTGGTGTCATGTCCTGCAATCCGGCGATTGGTGGCCTTGGCAAGGGCCATCTGGTGCGCGAGATTGATGCGATGGACGGGGTGATGGGGCGCGTGGCCGACCGCGCCGGCATTCAGTTTCGCCTTCTGAACCGTCGAAAGGGTCCGGCCGTGCAAGGCCCCCGCGCGCAGGCCGATCGGATGCGTTATCGCGCCGCCATGCGGGACGTGACCGAGGCGAGGCCGAATCTGGACGTGATTGAAGGCGAGGTGGCCGACCTGCGGATGGAGGGCCCGCGTGTCGCCGGGGTGATTCTGGCGGACGGCAGCGAGGTTTCGGCCCGTGCGGTCGTTCTGACCACTGGCACCTTCCTGCGTGGCGTGATCCATATCGGCGATATCCGCCGCCCTGGCGGCCGGATGGGCGACCGGCCTTCGGTGCCGCTGGCGGAGCGGATCGCGGCGATGGGCTTGCCCCTGGGTCGCCTGAAGACTGGCACGCCGCCCCGGCTTGACGGCCGAACGATCCGTTGGGACGCGCTGGAGACGCAGCCGGGCGATGACGTGCCGGTGATGTTTTCCTTCCTGAACCGTGCGCCCGAGGCCCGGCAGGTCGCCTGCGGGATCACCCACACAAACGAGAAAACGCACGAGATCATTCGGCAGAACCTGAGCCGGTCGGCGATGTACGGCGGCCACATCGAAGGCGTCGGCCCGCGCTATTGCCCGTCGATCGAGGATAAGGTGGTGCGCTTCGCCGACAAAACCTCGCATCAGGTGTTTCTGGAACCCGAGGGGCTGGACGATCCGACGATCTATCCGAACGGGATTTCGACCTCGCTGCCGACGGACGTGCAGGAGGACTACGTCCATTCGATTTTTGGGCTGGAAAACGCGCGGATTCTTCAGCCGGGCTACGCCATCGAATACGACTACGTCGACCCTCGGGCGCTGCGTCCGACGCTGGAGGTGAAGGCCGCGCCGGGGCTGTTTCTGGCGGGGCAGATCAATGGCACCACCGGCTATGAAGAGGCGGCGGCACAGGGTCTGGTTGCCGGGCTGAACGCAGCCTTGCAGGCGCTGGGCAGGGAGCCTGCGCTCTTTGGTCGGTCGGGCAGCTATATCGGCGTGATGATCGACGACCTCGTTACGCGCGGGGTCACCGAGCCGTACCGCATGTTCACCTCGCGCGCAGAGTTTAGACTGTCGCTGCGGGCGGACAACGCGGATCAGCGCCTGACCCCGATGGCCTTGGGTCTCGGCTGCGTAGGCGAGGACCGACGCCGCACCTTTGGCGTGAAGATGGACCGGCTTGTGGCGGGGCGCGAGCGGCTCGAATCGCTGAGCCTGACGCCGCGACAATTGGCGGCGGAAGGTATTGCGATCAATCAGGACGGCGCGCGCCGCAACGGGCTGGAATTGTTGGCCCATGTGGGGATCGGCTTTGCCGACCTGGAGCGGTTCGAGCCGGCGCTGGCCGACATCGACGCCGAGACGCGCGAGCAACTGGCGCGCGACGCGCTTTACTCTGTGTATATCGAGCGCGAGCAACTGGACGTTGACGCGATGCGCCGGGATGAGGGGCAGGTGATCCCCGAGGGCTTCGACTATGCGGGCCTGTCGAGCTTGTCGAATGAGCTGAAGCTGAAGCTTGGCCGCGTTCAACCGCAGACACTGGCGCAAGCGGCGCGAGTTGAGGGGATGACGCCCGCGGCGATCACGCTGATTCTGGCGCGGCTGCGTCAGGATGCCCGGCAACGGGCGGCGGGATGAGGGGCAACGAGAAAGAGGCGGTCCGCGCGGCGCTGGATGTTTCACGTGAAACAATGGCGCGGCTGGAGCACTATGCGGCGCTGCTGGAAAAGTGGAATGCGGCGATCAACCTTGTCTCGCGCGCCTCTCTCGCCGACCTGTGGGCGCGGCATATTCTCGATTCCGCGCAGATTTTCGCCCTTTGCCCCGAAGGTGCGCGATCCTGGGCCGACCTTGGCAGCGGCGGCGGCTTTCCCGGCCTTGTTGTCGCGATCCTGGCGCACGAGGCCGCGCCGGACCTCGAGGTGACCCTGGTCGAGAGCGATACGCGCAAGGCGGCCTTCCTTGCGACGGCGGCCCGCGAGCTTGGCCTGAACGTAGCCGTCAAGGCGGAGCGGATCGAGGCGCTCGCCCCCCAGGCCGCAGATGTCGTCTCCGCCCGCGCGCTCGCCCCACTGACAGAGCTGCTCGGCTTCGCCGCGCGGCATCTGGCGCCGAAAGGTCGCGCGCTGTTCCTGAAGGGCGCGACTTTTCCGCAAGAGCGCGCGGCGGCTCTTGCGCACTGGTCGTTCGACGTCCAAACCTATCCCAGCAAGACCGACGCCGAGGGCGTCATCCTCTCCATCGGAGATATCGCCCATGCCTGATCCGACGCGCCTGCATGCCCCGCGAATCATCGCCATCGCCAACCAGAAGGGCGGGGTGGGCAAGACCACGACCGCCATCAACCTGGGTGCCGCTTTGGCCGAAAAGGGGCTGCGCGTGTTGCTGGTCGACCTTGATCCGCAGGGGAACGCCTCAACCGGGCTTGGGATTCTGGCGGCGAATCGTGGAATGACGACCTACGACCTGATCCTCGACGAGGCCCCGCTTGAAGAGGTGGTGATTCCCACAGCCGTTCCGAACCTCTGGATCTGCCCGGCGACAACGGACCTTTCATCGGCCGATATCGAGCTTGTTTCGAATGAAAAGCGGAGTTTTCTGCTGCATGATGCGCTGCGTCAGCCCGCAGTCGATGGCTTTCGCTTCGACTACATCCTGATTGACTGCCCGCCCTCGCTCAGCCTGCTGACGGTGAACGCGATGGTGGCGGCGCATTCGGTTCTGGTGCCGTTGCAAAGCGAGTTCTTTGCGCTTGAAGGGCTGTCGCAATTGATGCTGACGATTCGCGAGGTTCGGCAAAGTGCCAACCCCAAGCTGCGGATCGAGGGCGTTCTGCTGACGATGTATGACGGGCGAAACAACCTGTCGCTTCAGGTCGAGGCGGACGCGCGCGAGAATCTGGGGGACCTGATGTTCCAGACGATCGTGCCGCGCAATGTGCGGGTCAGCGAGGCGCCGTCTTTTGCGATGCCGGTGCTAAGCTATGATGGCCTGTCGCGCGGCAGCACGGCATATCGCGAACTGGCAGATGAAGTGATCAAGCGGCACAAGACCGCGGCCTGAGGAGGTGCAGATGTCTGAGAAGAAGATCGAGCGGCGGGGATTGGGTCGGGGCCTTTCGGCGCTGATGGCCGATGTGGCGCCCGCGCAGGCAGAGCCCGCAATGCCGCGACGGCCGGATCTGATGGTGCCCGTCGAAAAGGTGCATCCGAACCCGAACCAGCCCCGCCGCGACTTTCCGGCTGAGGCGCTGCAAGAACTTGCGGCGTCGATCCAGACGCGGGGCATTCTGCAGCCGCTGATCGTGCGTGAGGATCCGGCGCTGCCCGGCACGTTCGAGATCGTTGCGGGCGAGCGGCGTTGGCGGGCGGCGCAGCTGGCGCAACAGCACGATGTGCCGGTGCTGGTGCGAAACCTGACCGATACCGAGGTTCTGGAAGTCGCGATCATCGAAAACATCCAGCGCGCCGACCTCAACCCGGTAGAGGAGGCGGCGGGGTATCGCCAATTGATGGATCGCTTTGGCCACACGCAGGAAAAGCTGGCCGAGGGGCTTGGCAAAAGCCGCAGCCACATCGCCAACCTGATGCGGCTGTTGCAATTGCCCGAAGAAGTGCTTGGCCATGTTCGGTCCGGCGCGCTGAGCGCGGGCCATGCGCGGGCGCTGATCACCACCGATCACCCGATCGAATTGGCCCGGAAAGTGCTGGCAGAGGGTCTATCTGTGCGCCAGACCGAGGCGTTGGCCAAAGCGTCCGGTGAGCCAAAGCCGGGCGCCGGTACGCCCCGCCCGCGCAACGTTGAAAAAGATGCCGATACCCGTGCGCTGGAGCAGGATCTGTCGGCCAATCTGGGGATGCGGGTCACGATCGACCATCGCGCCGGGGCGGATGGCGGCCAGCTGGTCATCGGCTACCCCTCGCTTGAGGCGCTGGATGAGTTGTGCCGGGCATTGACCGCGAGCCCGCTGCGCCGGTCGCTCTAGTCAACCGGCCAGCAACTCCCGCAGAACACCGTTCAGCACGATCCGCCCGGCGGCCGTCGTCTTGAGGTGCCCGGGTGTTTGTGTAATCAAGCCAAGATCACACAAATCGTTGATAACACTTGATTTTATGGCTCCGCCAAGCGCGGCGAAGCGGTTCAGATCGCTGCCCTCGGCCAGCCGCAGGCTCATCATCAGATATTCGGCGGCCTGATCCGAAAGGGGCAGGGCGCTGACCTCCCGGTCCCCCGACCCCGTGCGCTCAACCTGGTTCAGCCAGTCGCTGGGCCCCTTGGGTGTATCGGTCGCGAACCGCTGGCCGTTCAGCGTCAGCCGCCCATGCGCGCCGGGGCCAACCCCGGCGTAGTCGCCACCGCGCCAGTAGATCAGGTTGTGCCGCGATTCGGCCCCCGGCCGCGCGTGGTTGGAAACCTCATAGCCGGGCATCCCGGCCGCATCGCACAACTCTTGCGTCAGCGCGTAAAGGTCGGCGCCCAGATCGTCATCCGGCAGGCCTCGCAACCCCCCGGCGGCATGGCGGGCGCCAAAGGCGGTGCCGTCCTCGATCGTCAGTTGATAGAGCGAGAGATGGTCGACCGCCCGCGTCAGCGCTTCGGACAGCTCCGCACGCCAGTCGGCCAGGGTCTGATCCTGGCGGGCATAGATCAGATCGAAACTGACACGGTCAAAGGTTCCCCGCGCGATATCGAAGGCCGCCCGCGCCTCGGCGACGGTATGCAGCCGCCCCAACCGCTTCAGGTCGGCGTCGTTCAGCGCCTGCAGGCCCATCGACAGCCGGGTGACCCCGGCATCGTGGTAGCCCCGGAATCGCCCGGCCTCGGCCGAACCGGGGTTGGCTTCCAGCGTCACTTCAAGGTCGTTGGCGCATGTCCAGGTGTTGCGCACCGTTTCCAGAATCGCCGCGACAAGCTCTGGCGCCATCAGGCTGGGGGTGCCGCCGCCAAAGAAAACGGTATTCAAAACGCGGCCGGGAGTCAGGGCGCCAACGCGGGCGATCTCGCTCAGATAGGCTCTCTGCCAGCGGGATTGGTCGATTTCGGCGGCGACGTGGCTGTTGAAATCGCAGTAAGGGCATTTCGAGGCGCAGAACGGCCAGTGCAGGTAAAGCCCGAATCCGCCGTTGCGCCAATCTTCCATGTCAGCCCTTGAAGGCCGTCACTTCGACCTCGATCTTCATTTCGGGCCGGATCAGGCCAGCCACCACCATCGTGGCGGCGGGGCGAATCTCGGCCAGCGCCTCGCCCAGCGCGGGCAGGATCGCATCGACCAGCGCCGCATCGGAGACGGTGTATTGCACCCGGACGATATCTTCCATCGCGAAGCCCGCGCTTTCCAGCACGCCACGGATGGTTGCAAAGCAATTGCGGGCCTGCGCCGCGACATCGTCGGGCATCGTCATCGTCGCGTAGTCATAGCCGGTCGTGCCCGAGACAAAGCACCAATCGCCCTGCACGACCGCGCGCGAATACCCCATCGTCGCCTCGAAGGGAGAGCCGGAGGAAATCAGCCGTCGTGTCATTTGAAGCACCCATCGACGAGTTTCTTGAACGCCACGGCGCGGTGGCTGATGGCGTTTTTCTGCGCCGGGTCCATCTCGCCAAAGGTTTGGTTGTAGCCTTCGGGGCGGAAAATGGGGTCGTAACCGTGACCGACCTCGCCGCGCATCGGCCAGACGATCTGCCCGGCCACCTGACCCGTGAAAACCTCGACATGCTCGTCGGGCCAGGCCAGCGCCAGGGTTGAACAGAACTTGGCACGACGCGGGAAGGCGGCCTTCATCGTTTCCAGCCGTTCCCAGACCTTGGTCATCGCCATCACGAAGTCGCGGCCATCGGGGGTTTCGGCCCAGTCGGCGGTCAGCACGCCGGGGGCGCCGCGCAGCGCCTCGACCTCCAGCCCGCTGTCATCGGCGAGGGCGGGCAGCCCCGTCGCCTTCGCCGCGGCCAGCGCCTTGAGCCTGGCATTGCCGGCAAAGGTCGACTCGGTTTCTTCGGGAACCGGCAGGCCCAGCTCTTTGGCAGAGATCACGGCCAGCGGAAACGGCGCCAGCAGCAGCCGAATTTCTTCCAGCTTGCCAGCGTTGTGGGACGCCAGCACCAGCTTCTCTCCCTCGAAACGCCGGGTCACACCGCTGCCCTCTGTGCTTCTACAAGGGAAGATATGCCCTGTTCGGCAAGGTCAAGGAGTTGACCCATCTCACCGCGAGAGAATGTCGCACCCTCGGCAGACATCTGCACCTCGATCAACCGCCCGGCGCCCGTCAGGACGAAGTTGCCATCGGTCCCGGCTTCACTGTCTTCGGCGTAGTCAAGGTCCAGCACGGCCTGGCCGCCATAGATGCCGCAGGACACCGCCGCGACATGGTCAAGGATCGGGTCGGATGTGACGAGGCCAGCCTTCATCAGCCTGTTCACCGCCAGTCGCAGCGCGACCCAGCCACCGGTGATCGCGGCGCAGCGGGTTCCGCCATCGGCCTGCAACACATCGCAATCGATGGTGATCTGACGCTCGCCAAGCGCCGACCGATCAACCCCGGCGCGCAGGGCGCGGCCAATAAGCCGTTGAATTTCCTGCGTTCTTCCGGATTGCTTGCCGGCCGCAGCCTCTCGCCGGTTGCGCGTTGTGGTGGCGCGCGGCAGCATTCCGTATTCCGCCGTCACCCAGCCAAGGCCGGTGTTCTTCAGAAACGGCGGCGGCCGGTCCTCGATGGTCGCGGTACACAGCACATGCGTATCGCCAACCTTGATCAGGCAGGATCCTTCCGCGTGCTTGGTCGCCCCCGTCTCGATTGAAATCCGCCGCAGTTCGCTTATCTGTCTGCCGGATGGCCGCATGAGGGGCTCCTTTCGCTGCACGCCGTCAAATACCCGTGTGCTGGCAGGGGATGCAACCCCGATTGACGGCCGGGACCGTGAGCCTTTAATGGGCCGACGTCCGGGGCATCAGGTAGCATGAACGAAGGATCGCGGATTCTCGCTGAAATGAATGACCGCTCGCGCGAAGTTTTTCGCCGCGTGGTCGAGTCTTATCTGACATCCGGCGGCCCGGTCGGCTCGCGCAGCCTGACCCGCACGATGAACGAAAAGGTCAGCGCCGCCACCATCCGCAACGTCATGCAGGATCTCGAATACCTCGGGTTGCTCGACAGCCCGCACGTGTCGGCGGGGCGTGTGCCGACTCAGCTTGGCCTGCGGATGTTCGTCGACGGCCTGCTGGAGGTTGGCGCCGTCACCGACGACGACCGAGAGAAGATCGACGCCACGCTTGGCGGGAATGAACGCGACGTGGGTGGCCTCTTGTCCCGCGTCGGGGCCGCGCTGTCCGGGATCACGCATGGGGCCAGCCTTGTGCTGGCGCCAAAACGCGAGGCGCCGATCCGCCATATCGAATTCGTCAGCCTTGCCCCCGATCGGGCGCTGGTCGTGCTGGTTTTCGCCAATGGCCACGTCGAGAATCGCGTGTTCACTCCGCCGCCGGGGCAAACGCCATCGTCGATGCGTGAAGCGGCGAATTTCGTGAACGCGCTGGCCGAGGGGCGCACGCTCGCCGACCTGCGCCAGACCATGAAGACAGAGATTGTTGCCCGCCGTCAGGAAATCGACTCGCTGGCGGCGGCGCTGGTCGAAAGCGGCCTTGCCGTATGGGATGGCGGCGGCAGCGCACAGGAACGGCTGATCGTTCGCGGCCGGTCGAACCTGATCGACGATGCCACGGAAGCGGCCGACCTTGACCGAATTCGTAACCTGTTCGACGACCTGGAACGCAAGCGCGACATCGCGCAGTTCCTGGAGCTGGCCGAAGAGGGCGAGGGCGTGCGCATTTTTATTGGGTCAGAGAACAAACTCTTTTCACTTTCCGGTTCCTCTCTGGTGGTCTCTCCCTATATGAACGCTGACCGTAAGATCATCGGCGCCGTGGGTGTGATCGGACCGACGCGGTTGAACTACGGCCGCATCGTGCCGATCGTTGATTACACGGCGCAATTGGTGGGGCGGCTCCTGTCCGACCCCGGCAAGGGATAGAGAATGGCAGACGAAGTGAAGATCGAAGACACCGCCGCAATGGCCGGAATGCATGATGAGGGCGTCGAATACATCGACGCGGAAGAGCTGGAAAAGCTGCGCGCCGAGCGTGACGAGTTGCGCGACCGCTTCATGCGCGCGCTGGCCGACATGGAAAACTCGCGCAAGCGCGCCGAACGCGACCGTCGCGAAGCCGAGCAATACGGCGGCTCGAAATTCGCGCGCGACATGCTGCCGGTCTACGACAGCCTCAGCCGTGCGATGGATCACGCGACCGAAGAGCAGAAGGCCGTGTCTGGCCCGCTGCTGGAGGGCGTGTCGCTGACGCTGCGCGAGTTGCAGAACGTCTTCACCAAGCACGGGATCGAGATCATTCGCCCGGCGGCGGGCGACGTCTTCGACCCCAAGGAACATCAGGCGATGTTCGAGGCGCCGCTGCCCGGCACCAAGGCCGGCACGATCATCGAGGTGATGGGCGTCGGCTTCCGCCTGCATGACCGTCTGCTGCGCCCCGCGCAGGTCGGCGTGTCGTCGAACACCGCTGGCTGAGCCGAAAGGGCGGGGGCGCCGCCCCCGCGCCCCCGGGATATTTTCACCAAGATGAAAGGACGATCAGTCCTTTCGGGGCAGTAGTCCGCGCAGGTCGTAGATCAGCCGCAGCGCCTCCAGCGGCGTCAACTCGTCGGGATGCACTTCGGCCAGCCGCGCCTCGACCGCTGACGGTTTTGCCGTGGCGGCGCGCGGCGTAGGCGCGGCCGCGGCGAACAGCGGCAGATCGTCGATCAGCGCCTGCCGTTTTGTGCCGCCTTCGCGTTCGCCCTTCTCCAACGCCTCCAGCACCACGCGGGCGCGGGCAACCACCGCCTCCGGCAGTCCCGCCAGCCGCGCCACCTGCACGCCATAGCTGCGATCGGCCGCGCCCTTGCGCACCTCATGCAGGAAGATCACGTCGCCCTGCCACTCGCGCACCGTGACGGTGGCGTTCTCCACGCCGCCCAGCCGCCCAGCCAGCGTGGTCATCTCGTGGTAATGCGTGGCAAACAGCGCGCGGCAGCGGTTCACGTCGTGCAGGTGCTCCAGCGTCGCCCAGGCAATCGAAAGCCCGTCGTAGGTCGCCGTGCCCCGCCCGATCTCGTCCAGGATCACCAGCGCACGATCGTCGGCCTGATTGAGGATCGCCGCCGTCTCGACCATCTCGACCATGAAGGTCGATCGGCCACGCGCCAGATCATCCGCGGCACCAACCCGGCTGAAGATCTGGCTGACCAGCCCGACATGCGCCGACAGCGCGGGAACATAGCTGCCCGCCTGCGCCAACAGCGCGATCAGCGCATTCTGGCGCAGGAATGTGGATTTCCCCGCCATGTTCGGGCCGGTTAGCAGCCAGATCGCAGGCGTCCCGCCTTCGGTCAGCGCGCAATCATTGGCCACGAACGGCGCCCCCCCCTGACGGCGCAACGCCCGTTCCACCACGGGGTGACGGCCGCCGATCACGTGAAAGGCGCGGCTGTCGTCCACCCGCGGCTCCACCCAGTCCTCGGCCGCGGCCAGATCGGCCAGCGCGGCGGTCAGGTCGATCTCTGCCAGCCCGCGCGCGGCCTCGGCAATGGCGGGGGCACGGTCGAGAATGGCGCCTTTCAGGCTGTCATAGAGCCGTTTTTCAATGTCCAGCGCATGAGCGCCCGCATTCAGGATGCGGGTTTCCATCTCGCTCAGCTCCAGCGTGGTGAAGCGTACCTGATTTGCCGTCGTCTGGCGGTGGATGAAGCGGGTGGAAAGCGGTGGCGACAGCATCCGCTCGGCATGGGTGGCGGTGGTCTCGATGAAATAGCCCAGCACGTTGTTGTGCTTGATCTTCAGGCCCGCAACACCGGTTTCGGCCGCATATTCGGCCTGCATCCGGGCGATTACCCCGCGCCCCTCGTCGCGCAGGGCTCGCGTTTCGTCCAGTTCGGCGTCATAGCCCGTCGCGATGAAGCCGCCATCGCGCGCCAGCAGGGGCGGCTCGGCAACCAGCGCGGCGTCGAGCAAGTCAAGCAGGGGTTCATGACCCACCAGTGCCCGCGCCGCCTCGGCCAGAAGCGCCGCCTCGGCCCCGGCCAACCGGCTGGCAACACGCCCGGCCTGTTCCAGCCCGTTGCGGATTGCGGCCAGATCGCGCGGCCCGCCGCGATCGAGCGCGATCCGCGACAGCGCCCGATCAATATCGGGAACGCGGCGCAGATCGTCCCGCAACGTGCCCGCCAAGGCTCTCTGCTCCAGCAAAAACCGCACGGCGGCCAGCCTGCGATGAATCTCTGCCAGATCACGTGAAGGCCCACCAAGCCGACGTTCCAGCAAGCGACCGCCTGCCGCCGTGACGGTGCGATCCACGGCGGCCAGCAGCGACCCCTCGCGTTCGCCCGACAGCGTTGCCGCAATCTCCAGGTTCCGCCGCGTCGCCGCGTCGATCTGCACGCGGCCCTGCGCGGCGTCCTTCACCGGCGGGCGCAGCAGCGGCAACTTGCCTCGCTGCGTCATCTCAAGGTAAGCCACCAGCCCGCCCAGCGCGGCCAGTTCCGCCCGCCCGAAGCCGCCAAAGGCATCAAGGCTTGCCACCCCCCAAAGCGCGCAAAGCCGCTTTTCCGCCCCTGCACTGTCAAGGCTCGCCCGCGCCAGCGGGGTCACGGCCGCCCCGGATTCAGAGACTATTCCAGCCAGATCGCGCTCGCGCGCGTCACTGACCAGAACCTCGCGCGGGGCAAGCCGCGCCAGCTCCGGCCCCAGCCGCACCAGCGGGCAGGGCGCCACCGTCACCTCGCCAGTCGAGATATCAACCCAGGCCAGCGCCGCCTCGTCGCGTACTTCGGCGAAGGCCGCCAGATAGTTGTGCCGCCGCGCCTCCAGCAGGCTTTCCTCGGTCAGCGTGCCGGGCGTGACCAGTCGCACGACCTCGCGCCGCACAACGGATTTTGCGCCGCGCTTCTTCGCCTCGGCCGGGTCTTCCATCTGTTCGGCGACGGCGACACGAAAGCCCTTGCGGATCAGCGTCAGCAGATAGCCCTCGGCCGCAAAGACCGGCACGCCGCACATGGCGATATCCTCGCCCAGGTGCTTGCCGCGTTTGGTCAGCGCGATATCCAGCGCCTCGGACGCAGCGACGGCATCGTCAAAGAACATCTCGTAGAAGTCGCCCATCCGGTAGAACAAGAGCGCGTCGGGGTATTGCGCCTTCGTCTCCAGAAACTGCGCCATCATCGGCGTCACGGCTGCGTCGGTCTCGGCCAAATCCACCCCCAGGATAAGGCCCGACCCTACAAAACCGCCCCCCTGCGGGAAAGCGGGAAATCTGCCGCTGTTGCGGTGCGCCGGTTCGACGCGCTACACCTGCGCGAAACGGGGGGCGTCATGGCAATCTGGAATCTGGGGTCGATCAATGTCGACCACGTTTATCGCGTGCCGCATCTGCCCGCACCAGGAGAGACCTTGGCCGCGCTGAGCTACGCCACGGGACTGGGGGGGAAAGGTGCCAACCAGTCGGTCGCGGCCGCGCGGGCCGGGGCGCGGGTCTGCCATATCGGCGCGGTAGGGGCCGAGGGCGGATGGGCCCTGCGCAAACTTGGGGCGCTGGGTGTCGATCTGGCCCACGTTGCCGAAGTCGCGCCAGCCACGGGCCATGCGATCATCAATGTCGACCCGCTGGCAGAGAATGCCATCGTCATCTACGCCGGGGCAAATGTGGCGCTTACGGAAGGTCAGATGATTGGCGCGATGGCGCTTTCAGCCGAAACAGACACGGTTTTGCTGCAAAACGAAACCAACCTTCAGGTGGAAACGGCACGTGAGGCGCGTGCGCGCGGGCTGCGCGTCATCTATTCAGCCGCGCCGTTCAGCATCGCGGCGGTGCAGGCCGTGCTGTCCCTCGTCAGCCTTCTGGTGATGAATGAGGGCGAGGCATCGGCGCTTGTCGCGGCCCTTGGCCAACCGCTTGACGCGCTGCCGGTGGCAGGCGTCATCGTCACCAAGGGGTCGCGCGGAGCCGAATGGATTTCGGCCGGAACGGAGACGCTTTTACAGCCGTCCTTCGCCGTCACCCCGGTCGATACCACCGGCGCCGGCGACTGTTTCATCGGCTCGCTTGCTGCGGCGCTCGATCGCGGCGATGGTCGCGCGGCGGCGATGCGCTATGCCGCTGCCGCCGCCGCGCTGCAAGTCACCCGCCCCGGCGCCGCCGATGCGATGCCGACCCGCGCCGAGGTTGAGGCGTTCCTTGCCACCCAGCCCTGAGGGGAAAGAATGGACCACGTAACCACCCATCAGGCCGAGGAAGACGCCCGCAACGCTGCGATCCTGATCCACGTCAATGGCCGGATCGTGCCGAAGGCCGAGGCGCTGATCAGTGTCTATGACAGCGGATTCATGCTCGGCGACGGGGTGTGGGAGGGGCTGCGGCTTTACCACGGCCGGTTCGCCTTTCTCGATGAACACCTCGACCGGCTGTTCGAGGCCGCGAAGGCCGTCGACCTTGATATCGGTCGCAGCAAGGCCGAGATCGCGCAGGCACTGGAGGATCTGCGCCTTGCCAACGCGATGGATCATGACGCCCACGCCCGCCTGATGGTGACGCGGGGGGTGAAGCATCGGCCGTTCCAGCACCCGTCGCTGTCGCGGTTCGGCCCGACGATCGTCATCATCCTCGAGCATTCGATGCCGTCTATTCCGCGCCCGATCCGGCTGGCGACGGTGCCGCACATCCGTGGCCTGCCGATGAGCCAGGATCCGAAGCTGAACAGCCATTCCAAGCTCAACTGCATCCTCGCCTGCATCGCGGCCGAAAAGGCCGGGGCCGACGAGGCCCTGATGCTGGATGTGCATGGCTTCGTGAACACGACCAACGCCTGCAACTTCTTCATTGTGCGCAAGGGCCAGGTTTGGACCTCGACGGGCGATTACTGCATGAATGGGATCACGCGGGCCAAGGTGATCGACCTTTGCCGTGCGAACGACATTCCGGTTTTCGAACGCAACTTCAGCCTGGTCGACACCTATGGCGCCGACGAGGCGTTCCTGACCGGCACTTTTGGCGCGCAGACCCCGGTTGGGTCGATCGATGGGCGGATGATCGGCGCGGGTGAGATGGGGCCGGTCACCGAACGGCTGCGCGGGCTCTACAAGGCGCTGATCGCGAAGGAGTGCGCATGATGCGGATTGCCATGTGGTCCGGCCCGCGGAACCTTTCCACCGCGATGATGTATGCCTTCGCGCAACGCGCCGATTGCGCCGTCTGGGATGAGCCGTTCTACGCCGCCTACCTGACGGCGACCGGCATCGACCACCCGATGCGCGAGGCCATCATCGCCGCGCACGAGGCTGATCCGACGCGCGTGGCCGCGGCTTGCGCCGGGCCGATTCCGCAAGGAAAGAGCCTGTTTTACCAAAAGCACATGACGCTTCACATGATCCCCGGCGTAGACCGGTCGTTCATGCGGGCTTGTGCCAACGTCTTTCTGATCCGCCACCCGGCGCGTGTCGTTGCCAGCTACGCCAAGAAACGCGAGGCGCCGACGCTGGCCGATATCGGCTTTGTCCAGCAGGCCGAACTGTTTGACGAGGTGGCCGGTTGGTCCGGCCACGCGCCGCTGGTGATCGACAGCGCGGATATTCGGGCCAACCCGGGCGCCGCGCTGGGGAAACTTTGCGCCGCGCTGGGTCTTGCGTTCGATCCGGCGATGCTCAACTGGTCGGCCGGGCCGAAGCCCTACGATGGCGTCTGGGCGCCGCACTGGTATGGCGCGGCGCACGGCTCGACCGGGTTCGAGGCGGCAGAGGGGCCGTTGCCCGATCTCTCGCCGGATTATGCCACGCTGGCAGCGCGGGCGCTGCCATATTACGAGGCGCTTCGGGCACATGCCTTGCAATAAAAAGGGGCCGACGATCGTCGGCCCCCTCTGAATTCGCCGCCAAATTCGGCGCGTTACTTGAACTTGGCGTTCCGTGTCGCGATCAGCTTCAGCCGAAGCGCGTTCAGGCGAATGAACCCCGCCGCGTCTTTCTGGTCGTAGGCGCCGGCGTCTTCTTCGAAGGTCACGTGCGCTTCGGAGTAGAGCGAGTGATCCGACCATCGCGCCACGGTGCGGGCGAGGCCCTTGTAGAGCTTCACGCGCACGGTGCCGGTCACATGCTCTTGCGATTTGTCGATCAGCGCCTGCAACATTTCGCGTTCCGGCGAATACCAGAAGCCGTTGTAGATCAGTTCCGCATAGCGCGGCATGATCGAATCCTTCAAGTGGCCCGCGCCGGAATCGAGCGTGATCTGCTCGATGCCCCGATGCGCCTCCAGCAGGATCGTGCCGCCGGGGGTTTCGTAGACGCCGCGCGATTTCATCCCGACGAAGCGGTTTTCGACCAGATCGAGTCGGCCGACGCCATGTTTGCCGCCCAACTCGTTCAGGCGGGTCAGGATCGTCGCCGGGCTCAGCCGCTCGCCGTTGATCGCGACGGCGTCACCCTTTTCAAACGCAATCTCGACCATCTCGGGCTCGTTGGGCGCTTTCTCGGGGTCGATCGTGCGCTGGTACACGTAGTCCGGGGCTTCCTCGCCGGGGTTCTCCAGCACGCGGCCCTCGGACGAGGTATGCAGCAGGTTCGCGTCAACCGAGAACGGCGCCTCGCCGCGCTTGTTCTTGGCGACCGGAATCTGGTTGGTTTCCGCGAACTCAAGCAGCTTGGTGCGGCTGGTCAGATCCCACTCGCGCCAAGGCGCGATCACCTTGATATGCGGGTTCAGCGCGTAGGCGGTCAGTTCGAAGCGAACCTGATCGTTGCCCTTGCCGGTCGCGCCGTGGGCGACCGCATCGGCGCCGGTCATTTCGGCGATTTCCACCAAGCGTTTGGCGATCAGCGGCCGGGCGATCGAGGTGCCCAGCAGGTAGAGTCCTTCATAAAGCGCGTTCGCCCGGAACATCGGGAACACGAAGTCGCGCACGAATTCCTCGCGGACGTCCTCGATAAAGATGTTTTCCGGCTTGATGCCCAAAAGGATCGCCTTGTCCCGTGCCGGGTCAAGCTCTTCGCCCTGGCCGAGGTCGGCGGTGAAAGTCACCACCTCGCAGCCATATTCGGTCTGCAACCATTTGAGGATGATCGAGGTATCGAGCCCCCCGGAATAGGCAAGCACCACTTTCTTCGGCGCGGACATCGAAACCTCCAGAATTTCAGGGCAACTGCGCGCGATTATCGCGTTTCCGGGGCGAGGGCAAGAATGCGGCCGGAAGACTCTGCCGAAGGCGGGAGTGGCGGCTGGGCCACGGCGAGACTCGGTACTTGCCGCCGCCTGCCGCTGCCGTTGACGCAGGGCACAAGCCAGAGTTGATTGCTCGTGAGCGCACAGAGGCGCCTCGGCGCAGGGGGACGAGTTCATGTTGGCCCTAAAGATATTCGTCCACTCCATTCGACAGGTGACCGGCAACCTCGAGGCAGCACTTCGGCTGTCCGTCGTGCCGATGCTGATCCAGTTCGGCGCCTTTCTGCTGCTCGACGGCTCGGTTTCCCTCTTCCCAACGACCGCGACGCCGTACATGGCCGTGATTGGCCTCATCGCTGCGGCCTTGGTCGTGCAGGGCCTGATTGGTTGCTGGATCGCCGTCGGCTGGCATCGCTTCGTGCTGTTGGGTGAGCGGCCAACCGGGGTTCTGCCAACTCTCCGCCGCGGTCGGATGCTGGACTACATCGGGAGGGGCCTGATCTTGATCCTTCTCTTGATCAGCCTTGGCATCGGCTTGGCCATTCCCGTCTTGCTGATCACCGAGGCGCTGCAGGCGGTCTTACCGAATTTTCCGATCTTGACCTCGCTCCTTCCGAGTGTCGGCATCGCTCTGGTTCTGGGGGTGGCGATACAGCGCCTCTCGATGATGCTTCCGGCGGCAGCGCTGGGTAAGGAGCTCGGGCCGGGGATGGCGCTTGAGGCGACGAAGGGCCAGGCGGGCACTCTTGTCGTATTGGCGATCCTTTCCACGCTCTTCGCCAGTGTGGCAATGGCTCCGGCAGCGTTGCTGGGCTACCTGGGCCTTGGGACGCTGCAGATCGTATGGAAGGCGGCTGCAAGGATCGCGCTGACGCTGCTGTTCCTGAGCGTCCTCACGACGCTTTACGGCTACCTGGTCGAAAAGCGGGCGCTGGCCTGACCGCTTGCCTTTCTGCTTCACCTAGGTGAAGCCTTCCGGATGATCGAATTTACCCAGGCCGCCGAGGCCGCGACCCAGGCGCTGCGCGCGCTGTTTCCCGCCACGCCCTTGCAGCGCAACGACCACCTGTCGCAGCGCTACGGGGCCGAGATCCTGCTGAAACGCGAGGATCTGAGCCCGGTGCGCAGCTACAAGATCCGCGGCGCGGTGAACGCGATGCGCAAGGTGCTGGCGCGCGACCCCGCGCAGATGCAGTTTGTCTGCGCCAGTGCCGGCAACCATGCGCAGGGGGTGGCCTATGCCTGCCGCCATTTCGGGGTGCAGGGGACGATCTTCATGCCGGTGACGACGCCGCAGCAGAAGATCGACAAGACACGGACCTTCGGCGGCGACGGCGTCGAGATTCGGCTGACGGGCGACTATTTCGATCAGTCGCTGGCCTCGGCACAGGCTTACTGCGCCCGCATTGGCGGCCACTTTCTGTCGCCCTTCGATGATCCGGACGTGATCGAGGGGCAGGCCTCGGTGGCGGTGGAACTGCTGGCGCAGCTGGGCCGCGCGCCGGATCTGGTCATCCTGCCGGTGGGCGGTGGCGGTTTGTCGGCGGGGGTGACCAGCTATCTGCGAGACACTGCGCCGGGTACCGATTTCCGCTTTGTCGAACCCCTGGGCGGGGCGAGCCTGACGGCGGCACTGGCGGCGGGCCGGACCGTCACGCTGCCCAAAGTCAACAGCTTCGTCGATGGTGCGGCCGTTGCCCGGATCGGCGAGCGGCCGTTCGACCGGCTGCGCGGCATCGACCCGGCCAAGGTCTTGCTGGCGCCAGAGGACCGTATCTGCGTGACCATGCTCGAAATGCTGAACGTCGAGGGGATCGTGCTGGAACCCGCGGGCGCCCTTTCGGTTGACGCGCTGCCAGAGCTTGGCGACCAGCTTGCGGGCAAGACAGTGGTCTGCATCACCTCCGGCGGCAATTTCGACTTCGAGCGGCTTCCGGAAGTCAAAGAGCGGGCGCAACGCTATTCGGGTGTGAAAAAGTACTTCATCCTTCGCCTGCCGCAGCGCCCCGGCGCGTTGCGCGATTTCCTTGAGATGCTGGGGCCGGAAGATGACATCGCCCGGTTCGAATACCTCAAGAAGTCGGCGCGCAACTTTGGCTCGGTGCTGATCGGCATTGAAACCGGGCATGCCGACAATTTCGCGCGGCTGTTCGGGCTGCTGGATGCCGCCGGATTCGTCTACCGTGACATCACGGGCGACGAGACCCTGGCGGAATTTCTGATCTAGGCGGCCTGTCCGCGCCGACCTGACGGCCGCAACCGGGCCAGAAACGCCTGCCGCGACGCCGCATAAAGCGTGGCGACCGGGGCGCGGTCGATCGGCGCGCCTGCCGCCGCGCGACGCTCTTCGGCCTGGCAGAGTGCGGCAAGGTCGGCAAAGCCGAGGTTCAGCGCGCTTCCTTTCAGAAAATGCAGATCAGCCTCCAGTTGCCGCGGCCGCACAGTGGGGGAAAGGCGGCCAAGCACCTCTTCCACCTCTTCGAGGAAGAGGTCGACGACCTCCTCGAAGTCCGCCTCGCCGATTTCGGCGCGCAGACAGTCCACCCGTTCCCAATCGATCATCGCGATCCCCGCCTTGTTCAAGATCGCCCCGTACCCACAGCCACTTTTCGGCGGTTTCGCTTAACGCCCCGTAACCGCCTGACGCGGGAATAAACAAAAGTTTAGCGTTCATCCGCGGTTAAAGGTCTTGGGCCAAAGCTGGCGGATGTTTTGAAGGGGCCGGGGAAGTGAACGTTGCCGTGCTGAAGACCTACGATCCGATGCTGACCCGCCCGCTGCTGGCACCCCGCAACGTGCTGGTGGTCGACGACAGCCGCGCACAGCGAAAGATCCTTACCGCCTCGCTGATGCGGCGCGGCTATCATGTGATGGAGGCGGGCACGGGCGAAGATGCGTTGACGCTCTGCCGCCAGCACCGGTTCGACTTCGTGCTCAGCGACTGGATGATGCCGGGCATGTCGGGGCTGGAGCTTTGTGCGGCGTTCCGCGCCCTGCCGCGTGATGGCTACGGCTATTTCATCTTGCTGACCTCGCGCACGGAAAAGGGCGAGGCGGCACGCGGGCTCGATGCCGGGGCCGACGATTTCCTCGCCAAGCCCGTCGATTCGGAAGAGCTTCACGCGCGCATCACCGCTGGCGAGCGAATCCTGCGGATGGAGCGGGAACTGACCCAGAAGAACCACGTCATCGGCGCCACCCTGGCCGAGATGCGAAAGCTATACGAGTCGCTCGACCGCGACCTGATCGAGGCGCGCAAGCTGCAGCAGTCGCTGGTGCCGGTCCGGCACCACGACTTTGGTCATGCGCAGGTCTCGCTGCTTCTTCAGCCCAGCGGCCATGTCGGCGGCGATCTGGTCGGCGTCTTTCCGATTAACGACCGGCGCATCGGCCTTTTCGCCATCGACGTGTCCGGGCATGGCGTGGCCTCGGCGATCATGACGGCGCGGCTGGCGGGCGTACTGTCGGGGGCTGCGCCAGAACAGAACATAGCGCTTGTCACCGGGCCGGACGGTTTGCGCGATGGTCGGCCGCCCGAACAGGTGGCCGATGCGCTGAACCGGCTTTTGCTCGACGATATCCAGACCGAACAATACCTGACGCTGCTTTATGCAGACGCCGACCTGTTCACCGGCGATGTCGCGCTTGTGCAGGCCGGTCACCCGCACCCGGCGGTTCAGCGCGCGAATGGCACGGTCGAGTTCATTGGCGCGGGGGGTCAGCCGGTCGGCCTGATCGCCGGGGCGCGCTATGACCGCGTGACGCTGTCGCTGGCGCCAGGCGACCGCCTCTTGTTGATGTCCGACGGCCTCACCGAATGCATGGATGCGCTGGGCGCCCAGCTTGGCGAGGCGGGCATCGCGCGGCTGATCACCGCGAGTGCCACGGCGCGCGGGATGGCGTTTCTGGATCGCATCGTCCGCGGCCTGAAAGACTTCGCCGGAACGCCGGACTTTGCCGACGACGTCTCGGCCGTCCTGCTGGAGAGGGGGCCGAAGCGGGACTAGAGAAGCCCGCGCAAGAACGCCCGATCCCCCGCATTTCCTAACTCGAGGGCTGCAGCTTCCAGCGTCATCCAGACGGCGGTGTGCCCCGCCTCGGACGGCGGGCCGAGCCGCAGCACCGGGCGGGCGAGGTAGATCGTGCAGATCTTCTCGGCCCAGAGGTCGTATTCGGGCATGTAGGTGAAACGCCGGAACGCGCCAAGCCGCCGCTCTACCGCGATGCGCCAGCCGGTCTCTTCGATCACCTCGCGGTGCAGCGCCCGGATCGGCTGTTCGCGCGGGTCGATGCCGCCGCCGGGCAGTTGGAACTCTGGCACCGGCGCGGCTTGATGGGTGACCAGAACCGCGTCGCCGTCGCGCAGAATCGCGTACACACCCGGCCGTCGCCGATAGTGGCGCCCGAGCTCGACCGGCTCTCCGAATCGTCTGATCATCTGGTCTCCCTTGGTGCACCGGTTGCCGCGCCTATATTACGGCGGTATGCCAAGACGCATGGCGCAAGGAAACCCCATGACACTCGGATCACGAATCGCCTGGGACGATACCGTCCTGCCATTTCAGCTTGACCGCGCCGACATTCGCGGCCGCGTTGCGCGGCTCGATGGCGCGCTCGACCGGATTCTGCGACAGCACGACTACCCCGCCGCGATCGGCGCGCTGGTGGCCGAGGCCGCGCTGCTGACCGCCCTGATCGGGCAGACGATCAAGCTGCGGTGGCGGCTCTCGCTGCAAATCCGCGGGACGGGCGTCGCAAAGCTGATCGCCACCGACTACTACGCCCCTACGGCAGAGGGCGAGCCTTCGCGTATCCGGGCCTATGCCAATTTCGATCCCGATGGGGTAGAGGCGGCAGCGAACCCCTATGACCTGATCGGCGAGGGGTATTTCACCATCGTCATCGATCAGGGCAGGGGAATGGTGCCCTATCAGGGCATCACGCCGCTGAATGGCACCTCTCTTTCCGCCTGTGCAGAGACGTATTTCGCCCAGTCGGAACAGTTGCCAACCCGGTTTGCGCTGACCTTCGGCGAATCCATCGTGCCGGGCGGAACGCCGGAATGGCGCGCGGGCGGGGTGATGCTGCAACACATGCCCAAGGCCTCGCCCTTCGCCAAGGGCGAAGGCGGGTCGGGCGAGGGCGGGCTGCTGACCCCGACCGACATGCTTGACGGCGAGGACGAAGAGAACTGGCGTCGCGCGAACCTCTTGCTTGACACGGCGGAAGAGATGGAGCTGGTCGGGCCCTCGGTACAGCCCACAGATCTTCTGGTGCGGCTGTTCCATGAAGAGGGGCCGCGGGTCTACGATCCGCAGCCGGTCGCCTTCGGCTGCTCCTGCTCGGCCGACAAGGTGCGCCAGAGCCTGTCGATCTATCCGGCCGAGGACATCGCGAGCATGGTGACGCCGGAAGGGATCGTGACCGCCGATTGCCAGTTCTGCGGCGCGCATTACGAATTCGACCCCGCGACGCTCGGCCGTGACGCAGCGGAGGATGCCGGTGCCGCCGGATGAGCCCTTCGCCGCAGTTCTTCGGGCGTTGGCGCGGCCTGCGGCAGCGTCGTCCGATTTCGACCTGAACCCGAACTACAAGCCCCCGGCCGACCGTGTTTTGCGGTCGGCCGCGGTGCTTGTGCCGTTGATCGGCGCGCGGGGGGGCGAGGTGATCCTGACCAAGCGATCCTCACATCTGAAGCACCATCCGGGGCAGATCGCCTTTCCGGGCGGCAAGGTCGAGGCGTCGGACCCCAGCATCGAAGCGGCAGCGCTGCGCGAGGCGCACGAAGAGATTGGGCTGGACCCCGGCGCGGTGGACCTGCTGGGCCGGCTGCCGTCGCATGAGACGGTGACGAATTTCACCGTGACGCCAGTTTTGGGCCGGATCAGAGACGATTTCACTCCCCAGCTTCAGGTTGATGAGGTGGCAGAGGTGTTTCGGGTGCCGCTTGCCCATGTCACCGATCTGGCGCGGTTCCGGATAGAGCGGCGGCAGTGGCGGGGGGAATGGCGGTTCTACTATGCCGTGCCCTGGGGCCCCTACTACATCTGGGGCGCCACGGCCCGGATCCTGTATGGTCTGGCGCGGCGGATGGCGGAATGAAGATCAACGGCGACTGGATGACACGGGCGGAAACGCAGGCCGTCTGCCGGATGCTGACGGCGGCTGGCTATCACGCGCTGTTCGTTGGCGGCTGCGTGCGCAATGCGCTGCTGGGCGAACCCGTGGCGGATGTGGATATCGCGACGAACGCGCGGCCGGAAACAGTGTCTGCGCTGGCGGATTCGGTCGGCATGAAGGCGGTGCCGACCGGGATCGAGCACGGAACCATCACCGTCATCAGCAACGGCATTCCGCATGAGGTGACGACGTTCCGCCGCGATGTGGAATCGTTCGGCCGCCACGCGACCGTCGCCTTTTCCGACGACGTGGCCGAGGATGCCGCGCGGCGCGACTTCACCATGAATGCGCTTTACGCCACGCCCGATGGCGAGGTAGTGGACCCACTTGGCGGGCTGGCTGACCTGCGGGCAAGGCGGTTGCGCTTCGTTGGCGATCCGGTCGCGCGCATCGAAGAGGATTACCTGCGGATTCTGCGGTTCTTCCGCTTTTACGCTTGGTATGCCGATCCCACGGGCGGGTTCGACCCCGATGGCCTTGCCGCCTGTGCAACGCATTCCGCTGGAATAGACACGCTTTCGCGCGAAAGGCTTGGCGCCGAGATGCGGAGGCTCCTTGCTGCGCCCGACCCGGCACCCGCGGTCGCCGCGATGGCGCGATGTGGGGTTCTGGCCCATGTGCTGCCCGGCGCCCACCCGATCGCCCTGCCGGTTCTGGTTCACCTCGAGGCGGGATCGGCGCCGCGCTGGCAGCGGCGTCTGGCGGTTCTTGGCGGCGAAGATGTTCAGGCGGCGTTGCGGCTATCGCGCGAAGAGTCGCGCATTCTGGGCGTGATCAGAGACGAAATCGGCACGACCAGCGGCCCGGCCGAGTTGGGGTATCGTCATGGGCCGGTGATCGCCGCCGATGTGGTGCTGGCACGGGCGGCGCTGATGGGGATGCCCCCGGAGCCGGACTGGCCGACGCAAGTGGCGACCGGCGCGGCCGCCCGGTTTCCGGTGCAGGCCGCCGATCTGATGCCTGCCCTGACCGGTGCCGCGCTGGGCGCCCGCCTTGCCGAGCTTGAGGCGCGGTGGATCGCGTCCGGGTTCAGCCTCGGGCGCGATGAACTCCTCGCTTGACCATCGCGGGTGATGGCGTCTAGATCGGTCAACCTTCCTGACGCATACCGACATGACCCTTGATGCCCTTCTGACCCTTTTCGCGCTTGCCTTCGCCTCGGCCTGGACGCCGGGGCCGAACAACGCGCTGCTGGCCACTTCGGGGGTCAACTTCGGCCTGCGTCGGACCGTGCCGCACGCGCTTGGCGTGGGGCTGGGGTTTCCGCTGATGGTGTTCATCGTCGGCCTGTTCCTTGGCGCGGCGTTTCAGGCAAGCGCGGTGCTGCGGGAGGCCCTGCGCTATGGCGGCGCGGCGATGTTGCTGTGGGTGGCGTGGAAAATCGCAACTTCGGGTGGGTTAGGGTCTTCTTCGGCCCCCGCGCGCCCCTTCCGCTTTCACGAGGCGGCGGCGTTTCAGTGGGTGAATCCGAAGGCCTGGGTGATGGCCATCTCGCTGTCGGCGCAATTCGTCAACCCGGCGCATCCGATCCTGACGGCGCTGATGGTGGCCGGGGTGTTCGTGGTCGTGGGCCTCTCGTCGGCCTTCGGCTGGGCCGCGCTGGGCAATGTCTTGCGGCGGTTCCTGTCGCAGGGGCGGCGGATGCGGGTGTTCGACGCCGTCATGGGCGCCATCATCGCCGTCGGCGTGGTCTACCTCTTCCGGCACTGAGCGGTTTCCCTTGGCCCGGAAGCGGGCTATATCCTCCGGGTAACGCGCGAAGAGGCCACCGGTGCTCGGGTTTTTCGAACGGCTTGTCGATCCCTTTACGCCCTACCTTGAAACAGACACGCCGCCGCGGCGTCTCTGGCCGTTCCTGCGCGAGTATATCCGCCCGTTCCACCGGATTTTTGCGCTGACCACCGTGACCTCTGCGGCGGTCGCGCTGATTGAGGTCGGCTTGATCTGGTACGTGGGCCGGTTGGTCGATCTGCTGTCGAACGGCACGCCCGCCGATGTCTGGATGGCGCATGGTGCCGAGTTTCTGGTGGCCGGGGCAGTGGTGCTGCTGGTGCGGCCGTTGCTGGCGGCGCTGAACACGACGCTGTTGCACAACACGATCATGCCGAACTTCGGCACCTTGATCCGCTGGCGCGCGCATCGGCATGTGTTGCGCCAATCGGTCGGCTGGTTCGAGAATGACTTTGCCGGCCGCATCGCCAACCGGATCATGCAGACCCCGCCCGCGGCGGGTGACGCGGTGTTCCAGACCTTCGACGCGGTCACCTTTGCCACCACGACGCTGATCGGCGCGGGTGCGGTGCTCAGCAGCGCCGATGCGCGTCTGGTGCTGCCGCTGCTGGTCTGGCTGGTGCTTTATGCCGCCTTGGTGCGCTGGACGCTGAAACGAGCTGGCCCGGCATCGAAAGCGGCCTCTGATGCGCGCTCGGCGGTGATCGGTCGGGTAGTGGATGCCTATACCAACATCCACTCGGTCAAGCTGTTCGCCCACCATGACCGCGAGATTTCCTACGCGAAAGAGGCGATCGAGACGGCGCGCGAGACGTTTCAGGTCGAAATGCGCGTGGTCACCAAGATGGACATCATGCTGACCGTGTTGAACGGCGGGTTGATCGTGGCCGTGACGTCCTGGGCGCTTTACCTCTGGTTCCACGGTCAGGCGAGCGTTGGCGTGGTCGCCGCCTCCACGACGCTGGTTCTGCGGCTGAACAACATGACCTACTGGATCATGTGGGCCACCACCGCACTGGTGCAGGCGCTGGGCATTGTCGCCGAGGGGATGGAGACCATCGCCCAACCGGTGACGCTGGTCGATGCGCCGGAGGCCAAACCGCTGCACCTGACAGAAGGCCGGATCGAGGTGCGCGAGGTCAGCCACCACTACGGGCGCGGCAGCGGGGGGCTGGACAGGGTAAGCCTGACCATCCGGCCGGGGGAAAAGATCGGGCTGATCGGGCGGTCGGGTGCGGGGAAATCGACCCTCGTCAAGCTGCTTTTGCGGTTCTACGATATGGAGGGCGGCCAGATCCTGATCGACGGCCAGGACATCTGCGCGGTCACCCAGGACTCCTTGCGCCGCGATATCGGCATGGTTCAGCAGGATAACGCGCTGCTGCACCGGTCGGTGCGGGAAAACATCCTCTACGGTCGCCCCGAAGCCACCGAGGCGGAAATGCACGAAGCGGCGCGACGGGCCGCAGCGGATGGGTTCATCTCGAGTTTGCAGGACAGCGACGGCCGTCAGGGCTACGACGCCCGGGTGGGCGAGCGTGGGGTGAAGCTGTCGGGCGGTCAGCGGCAGCGGATCGCGCTCGCCCGCGTGATCCTGAAGGACGCCCCGATCCTTGTGCTGGACGAGGCCACCAGCGCGCTTGACAGCGAGGTGGAGGCGGCGATTCAGGACACGCTTTACGGCCTGATGCAGGGCAAGACCGTGATCGCGATCGCGCACCGGCTTTCGACCATCGCGCATATGGACCGGATCGTGGTGCTGGATGAGGGGCATATCGTCGAAGACGGCACCCATGCGGCGCTGCTGGCGAGTGGTGGGCTTTACGCGCGGCTGTGGAACCGTCAATCCGGCGGCTTCATCGGGATTGACCTGAAAGAGGAGGCGGCGGAATGACCTTTGCAACCTGGATCGACGCGTTCCGCCCCGCCGAGGGCCCGCCGCCGCGTACCCTTGGTGCCTTCTTCCGCTGGTGCTTCTCTGGCGCCTGGCCCGCGCTGATCTGGGCGGCGGTGATCTCTGCCGTGGCGGGCGTGCTTGACGTGCTGGCCGCGATGCTGCTGGGCACCGTGATCGACGCCGCGCTGAAGGCCGGGCCAAGCGAGGTTTTCGCCCAGGACTGGCCGATGCTGGCGCTGTTCGCGGGGTTCTACCTTGTCATCCGCCCGGTCGTGTTCGGGCTGTCGACCGCCACCACCTCGCTGACGCTTGGCCCGAACCTGATGCCGCTGGTCCTGTCGCGGCTGCATCGCTGGACGATAGGGCAGGCGGTGACGTTCTTCGACAACGACTTCGCAGGCCGGATCGCGCAAAAGCAGATGCAGACCGCGCGCGCGGCGACCGATGTCGCCACCGAGGCGATCAACGTGGTCGCCTTCGCGCTGTCTTCGCTGGTCGGGTCGGCCGTCTTCCTGCTGGCGATCGACGGCTGGATCGCGCTGGCGCTGACGGTCTGGCTGGTCGCCTACCTCTGGCTGATCCGCTGGTTCATTCCGCGGGTGCGCGGCAAGTCGGCGGCGCGCGCCTCGGCCCGGGCGATGGTCACGGGGCAGGTGGTGGACACGATCACCAACATCAAGACGGTGAAGCTGTTCGCCCACGCCGCCTACGAAGACCGCAACGCCTTGTCGGCGATGGCGGGGTTCCGCGAACGGGCGGTGGATTTCGGTCTGGTGTCGACCTGGTTCCGGTTCATGCTGATGGCGCTGGCGGGGGTGTTGCCGGTCATGCTGGTCGGCGGCACGATCTGGCTGTGGACGCAGGGCCGCGCGTCGACCGGCGACATCGCGGCGGCCGGGGCAATCGCCATCCGCATCGCGCAGATGACCGGCTGGGTCAGCATGTCACTGATGAGCGCTTATGGCTCGATCGGCGAGGTCGAGGACGGGATGAACACCCTGACCCCCGCGCATTCGCTGACCGACAAGCCGGGCGCGTTGACCCTGGGCCGTGTGACGGGCTCGATCCGGTTCGAGGGCCTGAGCTTTGCCTACGGCCGCCGGTCGGGTGGAATCGACGGCGTCACGCTGACGGTGCGGCCGGGCGAGAAGCTGGGCATCGTCGGTGCTTCGGGGGCGGGGAAATCGACCCTCGTCGCGCTCTTGTTGCGGCTCTATGACGCCGAAACGGGCTGCATTCTGATCGACGGCCACGATGTGCGCGACGTGACGCAGGAAAGCCTGCGCCGCCAGATCGCGATGGTCACGCAGGAAACCGCGATGTTCAACCGCTCGGCGCGCGACAACATCCTGTACGGCCGCCCGGATGCCACCGAGGAAGAGATGGTTGCTGCGGCGAAGCGGGCCGAGGCACATGAGTTCATCCTTGCGATGGTCGATCATATGGGCCGCAGCGGCTACGACGCCCATCTGGGCGAGCGCGGGGTGAAACTGTCGGGCGGGCAGCGGCAGCGGATCGCGCTGGCCCGCGCGTTTCTGAAGGACGCGCCGATCCTTGTGCTGGATGAAGCGACCTCGGCGCTGGATTCAGAGGTGGAGGCGCAGATCCAGATCGCGCTGGGCCGGGTGATGGAGGGCAAGACCGTGCTGGCTATCGCCCACCGGCTTTCCACCATCGCCGAGATGGACCGGATCGTGGTGATGGATGCGGGCCGCATCGTCGAAGAGGGCAGCCACGAGGCGCTGCTGGCGCGGCATGGGCTTTACTGGCGCTACTGGACCCGCCAATCGGGCGGTTTTCTGGGAACCGAAGAGGCGGCGGAGTGAGGCTGACGATCGAGCGTCTGGGCCATCTGGGCGATGGTATCGCGCCCGGCGCGGTCTATGTGCCGCGCGCGCTGCCGGGGGAAGAGGTCGAGGGCGACAGGGTCGGCGACACGATCCCGGCGCCGCAGATCGTCACGCCGTCACCCGATCGGGTCGCGCCGCCTTGCCCGCACTACGCCAGCTGCGGTGGCTGCGCGCTGCAACATGCGTCGGACCGGTTCGTGGCCGACTGGAAGGTTGGCGTGGTGCGCGCGGCGCTGGATGCGCAGGGGTTATCGACCCTGTTCCGGCCCATTCTGACCTCGCCGCCGCAATCGCGTCGGCGGGCGGCGCTGGCCGGGCGGCGAACGAAGAAGACCGTCATCCTCGGGTTTCACGGCCGCGCTTCGGATAGCGTGGTGGCGGTGCCGGGCTGTCGGCTGCTTCACCCCGGTCTGATGGCTGCCTTCCCGGCGCTGCAGGCGCTGGTGGCGGCGGGCAGTTCGCGCAACGGCATCGTGTCGCTGACGGTCACCCATTCGGACGCCGGGCCCGATGTGGCGGTGACGGGGGGAAAGCCGCTGGATGGCGCCCTGCGGTTGTCGCTGGCGCAGGTGGTCGAGGCGGGCGGTATCGCGCGGCTGACCTGGGGCGATGAGGTTGTCGCGCTGCGTCGGCCGCCGGGGCAGCACTTTGGTGCCGCACGCGTGGTGCCGCCGCCCGGCGCCTTCCTGCAGGCGACGGCGGAAGGCGAGGCGGCACTGCTGGACGCGGTGACAGAGGCGGTGGGCGATGCGCGACGGGTGGCTGACCTCTTCGCGGGCTGCGGCACGTTCACCCTGCCGCTGGCCGCCCGCGCCGAGGTGCATGCGATAGAAGGCGAGGCCGCGATGCTGGCGGCGCTGGATCGCGGCTGGCGCGGGGCCGAGGGGCTGAAGCGCGTCACCACCGAAACGCGCGACCTCTTCCGCCGCCCGCTGCTGGCCGAAGAGCTGAAGGGTTTTGACGCGATCGTGATCGACCCGCCCCGCGCCGGAGCCGAGGCGCAGGTGGCCGAACTCGCCCGCGCCGCCCTTCCGGTGATCGCGATGGTGTCCTGTAATCCCGTCACATTTGCGCGCGATGCGCGACGGTTGGCCGATTCGGGCTACCGGCTCGACTGGGTGCAGGTGGTCGATCAGTTTCGCTGGTCGGCGCATGTCGAGGTTGCGGCGCGGTTCACGCTGATCGGGCGGTGATCCCTAGGCAAATCGGCCCGGCTTCCGGTAGACTTCCGCAAAGCCCACAGAGGCGCAGAGGCAGGACGGAAAAGATGACATTCGCGCGGATCGGGTTCGCCCTTGCGCTGGCTGGCGGCGTAGCGGCCTGCGGCCACAACAAGTTCAAGACCTACGACGGGCCCGAGGTGACTCAGGTTCAGGTCTACAAGGCGCAGCACACCATGCTGCTTTTGCACAACGGCGCGATCTTGAAGACCGAGAAAGTCAGCCTTGGCGCAGACCCGGTGGGGCCGAAGCAATTCGAGGGCGACGGCAAGACCCCCGAAGGGCAATACGTCATCAACCGCCGCAATCCGGGCAGCGAATTCTACCTTTCGCTGGGGATTTCCTATCCCAACCCCGAGGATGTCGCGAATGCGCGCGCAATGGGAAAATCGCCGGGCGGCGACATCTTCATTCACGGCCAGGAAGGTCGGCGGACCAATGGCAAGGACTGGACCGCTGGCTGTATTGCCATTCCGAACAAGGACATGGAGGACGTGTACGCAATGGTGAAGACCGGCACGCCGATCTTCATCATGCCCTAGTCACGGCCTCAGCTGCCGGTGACCAGCGTCCACCAGATCTTGCCGTTCGATTCCTGATACCAGGAAAAGCCGAGGTTGACGGCCTTCGGATCAAGGATCACGTCGCGCGTATCCTTCTGGTCCATCCAGGCGGCCAGCGTCTGCAATTCGGTTTCATAGGTTTCCGAAATATCCTCGCCGAGGAAGCGCCCGGTGTAGCCCGTGCGCTGCACGCGTTCGATCGGCGATGAACCGTCAGAGCCGAAATGCCAGGGCCGGTTCTGCACCGACATGTCACGCGAGTGCGTCGCCGCGGCGGCGGTCAACTGCGCGCTCAGTTCCAGCGGCGCTTCGCTGGCCTTGGCCCGCAACGCGTTGATGTTGTCCAGCATGCGGTAGACGATCTTCGAGGTATCGCCTGGCCCGATGTTGTAAACCTGCGGCAAGGGTTTGCCGTCGGCGCCCATTTGCGGAAGCTGCGTTTGTTCACCACACCCGGCAAGGGCAAGAGTGACTGCGAGAAGCATGACGGCAAGACGATTCATGTATTCGACACCCGGTTGAGACGCTTGACGACCTTTACAGGGTCGCGCCGGAGTGTTCAAACGCAACGATGCCCTTGCACGATGCGTTGACGGCTCTTTGAATTGCCGCCACAAGCCGAAAGGTCATAAACTACTGCCTCATCACGACGCAGGACATCAGGAGGCGCACTCATGAGTGCTTGGTACTCTGGAAAATTCAATCGTCGGGCATTCCTCGGCACGGCGGCGGCGGCCGGGGTCAGTGCGATGGCCCTGCCGGCATGGGCCCAGCAGGCGAACTCGACCGAAATGGAATCCGACGTGAACGCGGTCGTTCGGCGGAACATTTCGAGCTTTCGTTCGCTGCAGTGGCAGGACCATTTCGACAACACCCGAAATGGCGCGATCCTTGTCGACACGACCTCGCGTGCGCTGCATTTCTGGTCGGAAGACCGGACGATCTACAAGCTTTACCCTACCAGCGTACCGATGTCGCCGGACCTGACCCGCAAGGGGCGGACGGAGGTGATCCGCAAGGTCAAGGACCCGACCTGGTCGCCGACGCCGGCGATGAAAAAGCGCGATCCGGAATGGCCGGATTTCGTTCCCGCAGGCCCGGATAACCCGCTTGGCACCCGCGCGCTTTACCTCAGCTGGCAGTATTATCGCATCCACGGCACGCAGGACACGCGCAAGATCGGTCGGCGGTCGTCGAACGGCTGCATCGGCCTCTATAACGAGGATATCGAGCAGCTCTTCACCCTGGCGAAAGTCGGCACGCAAGTGTTGCTAATTTGACGATATGGTGGCCATCCTGTTGACTGGCCTCGGAAGCTCCGTTGCATTCCCGCGCGCCAGATGGTTGAACAAGGCCACGAGGTACAGTCTTGGGTGCCCCCGCCGTCCTCTGAAACTTACGGCTCGGGGCGAATTCTGGAGGTTTACTATGAAGAAACTTGCTCTTGCCGCCGCAATCTCGGTCGTCGCTTCCAGCGCTTTCGCCGGCAGCATGGCGAAACCGGTGATGGAAGCCCCGGTGGTCGTCGCCCAGGCTAAGCAAACGTCGTCGTCGAGCTCGGCGATCGTTCCGCTGATCCTGCTGGCCATCGTCGTCGCTGCCGTCGCGTCGTCGAACTAATCACACTCTGTAAAGAGTGGTCAGCAGGCAGCGGTTTATCACCGCTGCCTGCTTTGCTTTGTCTGCCTCTCTGACCGGTTTCGCCCGCGTCAGCCCAGCCAGCCTGCAAGGTTCTGGCCGATGACCTCCGTCAGCGCCGCAATATGCGCCGCATCATCGTTCAGGCACGGGATATAGGTGAAACTTTCGCCGCCCGCGTGAATGAAGGCTTCGCGAATCTCGCCGTTGATCTCTTCCAGCGTCTCGATGCAGTCGGCTGAAAACGCCGGTGCGATCACCGCGATCCGCTTCTTGCCCGCCTTCGCCAGTTCGGCCACGTGCTTGACCGTGTAGGGCTGCAACCATTCCTCTGGCCCGAAGACCGACTGGAACGAGGTGTGGATCATCGCCTTGTCCCACCCCAGCCGCTCGCGCAGCAGGCGGGTCGTTTTCTGGCACTGGCAATGGTAGGGATCGCCCGCCATCAGGTACCGCTTCGGCATCCCATGATAGGACGCGACCAGCACATCAGGCTTTTCGCGCAGGCCCGCCCAGGCGCGTTCGACCGATTGCGCCAGCGCCTCGATGTAAAGCGGATGATCGAAGTATTCCGGCACGGTGCGGGCGGCCGGCTGGCGCTTTTCTTTCGTCAAGGCGCTGAAAAAGGCGTCGTTGGCGGTAGCAGAGGTTGCGCCCGCGTAATGCGGGTAAAGCGGAAAGAACAGGATCTTCTCGCAGCCCGCATCGACCATTGCGCGCACCTTCGACGCGGTGGAGGGGTTGCCGTAGCGCATGCAGAAATCGACCATCACCTGATCGCCATACCGCGCCGTCAGCGTCTCGCGCAGCGCGGCGGTCTGATCCCGGGTGATCGTCATCAACGGGCTTTCGTCCTTGTCGTGGTTCCAGATCAGCTTGTAGTTTGCGCCGGAACTGAACGGCCGCTTGCTCAGGACGATCAGTTGCAACAGCGGCTGCCACTTCCAGCGCGGGTAGTCGATCACCCGCCGGTCCGACAGAAACTCGCTCAGATAGCGCCGCATCGACCAGTAGTCGTAGTGGTCCGGCGTGCCCAGATTGGCCACCAGCACCCCCACCTTGGCCCGGCGCACCGACGGATGGTCGGCCGGGGCGTGCGTTAACCGGCCTTCACCGGGGCGGATCATGTCAGCGTTGGCACCCGGCGTGGCATCCTGCATGGTCGTGGCTCCGTTATTGATGAAGGCTCGCTTGGGGCGGAGATAACGGCTTCTGCCGCGCGGTCAATCGCTTGCCGCCCCATCGTCGCGCGGCAGCGGCGTTTCGGGCGCCCCAAGCGCGTCGGACAGTCGCGTGACCGCCGATCCGGGCCGCAGCGGCTTTTGCTGGCTTTCGTGCGGAGCCCAGCCGGTCAGAAAGATCAACTCGAAACTCGCCCGGATGCGGCCATCCGCCGCCGGATAGCTTTCGGCATAGACGCGACCAGCTTCTGCGAACAGGGCGCGGCGCGTGGGCGCGCGGCGCCGCGCAGCCATCGCGTTGGCCTCGCCCATCGCGCGCAGATCACGCATCAGATGCAGGGCCGAGGCATAGGTGACCGTGATCAGGTCGCCGTCGGCCACCGGCAGGGCAAAGCCCGCCCGTTGCAAGAGGCCGCCAAGCTCGCGGATCTCGCCCATCGGCAGCACGCGGGGCGACAGGCCGCCGCTGATCCGGGCCTCGGCCTCGGCCAGCGCGGCCCGCAACTCGGCCAGCGTGCGCCCGCCGAACAGCACACCAAGGAACAACCCGTCCGGCCGCAGCGCCCGACGGCATTGCACAAGCTGGCCGACAAGGTCGTTGGCCCAATGCAGCCCGAACGCATGGATCACCAGATCAAAGCTGCCGGGGGTCAGCGCAAGGGTCTCATCGTCGGGCACGACGGTCGCCTGGGGGAAGGTGCGCTGCCAGAGGTCGGGGAAACCTGTCACCACGGCGACGTCCGTGAACGTCCTGTTAACCTCTTCAAGCCTTTCCTGCAGGTTCAGGATGGCTTCGTCCTGCAGGAAAGTGGCGGTCGCGCGGGCCAGGTTTCGGGCAAGCGCGGTGCGGTCGGTCAGTTCCGGGGGGCGGGCCATCGGCGTTCCTGCAAGGTCGGGCGTTACTTAGGGGGTTCGGGCGGAAATGCAAAGCGTGCTGCGGGTGCTCTACCTTCCGCACTGCCTGACCTGCGCGGCACAGGTGACGACCGAATTCGGCCTGTGCGGCGCCTGCTGGGCGGCCACGCCCTTCGTCACCGGCGTGGTCTGCGACATCTGCGGCACGCCGCTGCCGGGCACCGACGATGGCACCCCGGTGCATTGCGACGACTGCCTGACGATCGCCCGCCCGTGGGATCAGGGCCGCGCCGCGCTTGTGTACAAGGACAACGGCCGCAAGCTGGTGCTGGCGCTGAAACACGGCGACCGGCTTGACCTTGTGCGACCGATGGCCGGGTGGATGCACCGGGCGGTGGCGCCGATCCTGCGGCCGGGGATGCTGGTGGTGCCGGTGCCGCTGCACTGGCGGCGCCTGCTGCGACGGCGCTACAATCAGGCGGCGTTGCTGTCGCAGGCGGTGGCGAAGGCCGCGGGGCTGGATCATTGCCCCGATCTCTTGATCCGCACCCGCCGCACGCCGACACAGGAAGGGCGCGACCGCGACTCGCGCTTTGCCAACATTTCCGGCGCGCTGGCCATCCACCCCCGGCGCGGTGGGCGCCTGCCGGGGCGCCATGTGCTGCTGGTCGATGATGTGATGACCTCGGGCGCGACGCTGGCGGCGGCGGCCGAGGTCTGCCGCGCGGGCGGGGCGGCGCAGGTGTCGGTGCTGGTACTGGCGCGCGTTGCGAAGGATGCTTAAATCCTTATAGTCGCGCCACCTCCTCAGGATCGTTGTCATGAAGCCCGTCGAAATCTACACCTCGCCATCGTGTGGCTATTGCCATGCCGCCAAACGCCTGCTGACGCAGAAGGGCGCTGCCTTCACCGAACATGACGTGTCGGGCGATGCCTCGCTGCGCCGCGTGATGATGGACCGCGCCCACGGCGGCTATACCGTGCCGCAGATCTTCATCGATGGCACCCATGTCGGCGGCTGCGATGATCTTTATGCGCTGGACCGGGCGGGCAAGCTCGATCCGATGCTGGCGGGCTGAGCGATGCGCGCGGGGCTCCTGCAACTCAACGTTTCCGACGATCCGGCCGCCAACCTGCCGGAAACGCGGGCACTGATACGCGCGGCCGCACAGGGCGGCGCGGGGTTCGTGCTGACGCCCGAGGTGACCAACTGCATTTCGGGCGATCGGGCCCATCAGCAGGCGATGCTGCACCCGGAAGAGACGGATCCGACGCTGGCCGCGCTGCGTGCCGATGCCGCCGATCTGGGGATCTGGCTGCTGATCGGTTCGCTGGGCCTCAAGACCGATGACGCCGATGGCCGCTTTGCCAACCGCTCGTTCCTGATCGCGCCGGATGGGGCCGTCGCGGCCCGCTACGACAAGATCCACATGTTCGACGTGAACGTGTCGGAAACCGAGATTTACCGCGAGTCGGCGGGTTACCGGCCCGGCGCGCGCGCCGTGGTGGCCGATACGCCCTTTGGGAAGGTCGGCATGACGGTCTGCTACGATGTCCGCTTTCCCACCCTCTACCGCGCGCTGGCCAAGGCCGGGGCCGAGGTGCTGACGGTGCCCGCCGCCTTCAACCACATCACCGGGCAAGCGCATTGGGAGGTGCTGCTGCGCGCCCGGGCGATCGAGACCGGGTGTTTCGTCCTTGCGCCCGCGCAGGTCGGCGAACATGCCGCGCACGACGGGCGCACCCGCAAGACCTATGGCCACGCGCTGGCCGTGGCGCCCTGGGGCGAGGTTCTTTCGGACGCGGGCACCAAGGTCGGCGTGACCTTCGTCGACATCGACCGCGCCGCGGTGGCCCGGGCCCGCGCCCGTGTGCCGTCGCTGATGCACGACCGGCCGTTTGAAGGCCCGTGATGGCCGACAAGCCGGAAGACCTTGCCAATGCCCTGTTTTCCGAGCTGTTCATGGCGGATCAGCTGGCCCGTGTGCACGTCTCGAAGGTGCTGCCGAAGGGGATGGAGCTGTCGCACTTCGGCGTGCTCAATCACCTTGCGCGGATGAATGACGAACGCACGCCGGCGCAGCTGGCCAAGACGTTCCACGTCACCCGGGGCGCGATGACGAACACGCTGGCCAAGCTGGAATGGGCGGGCCACGTCCACATCCGCCCCGACTGGGACGATGCGCGGCGCAAGTTCGTCTCGATCAGCCCGGCCGGGCGCGCGGCGCGCGACGTGGCGCTGCAATCCATCACGCCGGTGATCGGCGAAGTGGTGGCCGCGCTGGGCCCCGAGCGCGTTCGCGCCGTGCTGCCGGTCCTGCGAGAGATGCGGCTGAGGTTCGAGCGTGACGAGCCGGGCGTTTGATCAGGCGAGCCGTCGGCTTGCGGTGACGTAGTTCACCGACAGGTCGCGGTCCGACAGGCTCCACGACCAGCTGGCGGGGTTGAACACCATCCCCTTGCGGTCAACCGGGTCGAGCCCGGCGCGGCGGATCAGGTCGAAAAGCTCTTCGGGCGTGATGAACTTTTGCCAGTCATGCGTGCCCTTGGGCAGCCAGCGCATCACCCATTCGGCGCCGACAATGGCCATCATGAAGCTTTTGGCGTTCCGGTTCAGCGTCGAGCAGATCATCAGCCCGCCGGGGTTCAGCAGGTCGCGGCAGGCGGTCAGGTAGGTCAGCGGATCGGCCACATGCTCCACCACCTCCATGTTCAGCACCACGTCGAACCGCTCGCCCGCCGCGGCCAGCGCCTCGGCTGTGGTGTGGCGGTAGTCGATCGTCAGGCCTGACTGTTCGGCATGGACCTGTGCGACCGGAATGTTGCGCGGTGCGGCATCGGCGCCGACGACGGTCGCCCCCAGCCGTGCCATCGGCTCCGACAAAAGCCCGCCGCCACAGCCGATATCCAGCAGGCGCAGCCCGGCAAAGGGCTTGGCCGATGCCAGGTCGCGATCGAACTCGGCCGCGATCTGGCGGGTGATGTAGTCCAGCCGACAGGGGTTCATCTGGTGCAGCGGCTTGAACTTGCCGTTGGGGTCCCACCACTCTGCGGCCATCGCTTCGAACTTCGCCACTTCAGCGGCATCAACGGTGGTTTCGCCAATCATCGCGTCTGCGTCCCTTTTTCTTGAGAATGGACCCGTGGCAGGGCATCGTTTCTCGCTATATAGGTCGGATATGGATAAAGCCTCAGGCCAAAAACGCGCAGTCGAATTCCTGTACCCGCCGATCGAGCCGTTCGATCAGCGGATGCTCGACGTTGGCGACGGTCATCGCGTCTATGTCGAGCAGTGCGGCCTGCCGACGGGCATCCCGGTGCTTGTGGTGCATGGTGGCCCCGGTGGCGGCTGCAGCCCGGCGATGCGGCGCTATTTCGATCCGTCGGTCTATCGCGTCATCCTGTTCGATCAGCGCGGCTGCGGCCGTTCGCGCCCGCATGCCAGCGTTGAGGCGAACACCACCTGGCATCTGGTCGCCGACATGGAGCGAATCCGCGAGGTGCTGGATATCGGCCGCTGGCTGGTGTTCGGCGGCAGCTGGGGCGCAACGCTGGCGCTGATCTACGCGATCACGCATCCCGACCGCGCGGCGGGCCTGATCCTGCGCGGCATCTTCCTGATGACGCAGGCAGAGCTGCGCTGGTTCTACGGCGGTGGCGCTGGGGCCTTCTGGCCCGAACACTGGGCGCGGTTTTGCGAGATCGTCCCCGAAAACGAACGCGGCGACCTGATCGCGGCCTATGGGCGACGGCTTTTCTCCGGCAATCTGGCCGAGGAAACCCGCTTTGCCCGGCTTTGGGCCGGGTGGGAAAATGCGCTGGCCACAATCGACCACGACGCCGCCATGAACGATAGCCCGTCCGACTATGCGCGCGCCTTCGCTCGGCTGGAAAACCACTACTTCACCAACGCCGGGTTTCTGGAACAGGATGGCTGGATTCTGGCCCACAAGGCGCGCATCGCCCATATCCCGGCGGTGCTGGTTCAGGGCCGGTATGACATGATCTGCCCACCGGTCTCTGCATGGAAACTGGCCGAGGGTTGGGCACGTGCCGACCTTCGGATGGTTCCGGTGGCCGGCCACGCATTGTCAGAGCCGGGGATCAGCGCCGAGCTGGTGCGCAGCACGGATGCGCTGCGGCGGCAACGGACGGCGCTGGGCCTGTAGGCGTCAGGAAAGTGCCTGCGGCGCCTCGCTGCGGCGCGCCAGCTCTTGCCGGTAAAGCGCGAGGAAATCGACCACGTCGAGGTTCAGCTGCGGGAAGCCGCCGTCGCTGGTGACATCCGAGACAATGCGCCGCACGTAGGGGAACAGCTGACGCGGGCATTCGATCAGCAGGAACGGATGCAGCTGATCCTCGGGGATGCCTTCGATCTGGAAGATGCCGCCGTATTCGATCTCCAGCAGGAACAGCGTGTCGCCATTCGCCTTGTTCGTCGACACGATCTTGAACTTGCTGATCACTTCGTACTGGTTTTCCACCGGACGGCGGCGACCGTCGAGGCTGACCTGAACCTGGATATCGGGCGAGACTTCACCGGATTGCAGACCCTTTTGTGCCACGACGTTCTCGAACGACATATCGCGGATGAATTGCGCAAGGATCTGCATGCGAACTTGCGGACCTGCGTCTTCGGCGCCGTTTTCGGCCATCGGGGACTCCTGTTGAATGCCGTGTCGCGGCACTGTCTAGCAGGCGTTCGCCAGTGTCTCAATGGCCCGATGTCAGTGTTGCGTCCAGCCCGAGGGGCGATGCGTGGGGCGCTTTCCCGGCTCGATTTCGTGGAACTCGCCTTCGATCGTCTGGTCGTCCGCGCGGCGCGGCGCAGCGCCGCCACCCCGCATCACCACGGTCGCGCCGCGCAGATGGCGGCCGATGTGGGTGATCGCCGCATGGCGGATGAACGGGACCAGCAGCAAAAGCCCGATGGCGCTGGTCAGAAAGCCCGGAACCACCAGCAGCACGCCAGCCAGCATGGTCAGCGCCCCGTCGGCCAGCGGGCGGGCGGGATCGCGCATGTCGTTCAGGGCGGTGCTGACCTCGACCGCGGTGACCATGCCCTGACGCCGCAGCACCGACACCCCCAGAAGCGCGCTGGCCGCCACCAGAAGCAGCGTCGGCCACAATGTCAGCCAGCCGCCGACTGTGACAAATAGCCCGATTTCGACGAGCGGAAGCAGGATAAACAGGGTCAGAATGGGCATGTCGGTGGTCCTTTCCGCGTGACCCTTGGTAGACTTGCGGCCTCGCCTATCCTACATAGGAAGGACGGGGCCAAGTTACCAACCTTGGCCAACCGAATGAGGGTGCCATGAACTCGGCCGTGATCCAATTGCTCGTGCTGGCGGGCATCGCCATCTTCCTGATCCTGCGTCTGCGCAGCGTGTTGGGCACGCGCGACGGATTCGAACGCCCGGCCCTGCCCGCAGCGCCCGAAGCGCCGCAGAATTCGAAACTGCGGGTGGTGCCGTCGCGCGTTCCCGGCGCGCCCGACAGCGATATCACTGACCACGTGGCCGAGGGTTCGCCCGCCGCCCGTGCGCTGGAGGCGATGAAGACCGTCGAGCCTGCGTTCAACGTGGGCGACTTCCTGCGGGGCGCCCGTGGCGCGTATGAGATGATCTTGATGGCGTTCCAGAAGGGCGACATCGAGGCGGTGCAGCCGTTCCTCGGCTCCGACGTGCGCGACAGCTTTGAACAGACCATCGCCACCCGGCGTGCGCAGGGGCTGACGGTCGATGCCACCTTTGTCGGCATCCGCGAACTGACGCTCGACAGCGCGACCTGTGACGAGGCGACGAAAGTCGCCGACATTATCGTGCGCTTCGTGGCCGAAATCACCTTGGTCGTGCGCAATGCTGCAGGCGAGGTGGTCGAGGGCAGCCCGACCGAGATCCGGCGGCAGAAAGACGTCTGGACCTTCTCTCGACGCATGGGATCGACCGATCCCAACTGGCATCTGGTCGCGACGGGCGAATGAGGCGGGGGCGTCGCGCCCTTGCCTGGTTGACGCTTGTCGCCCTGTCCCATGCCCCGATCGTGTCCGCCGATCCGCAGCCATTGACCTTCGCCGACATTCCCGGTTGGGCCGAGGATGATCACCGTGCGGCACTTGCGGCCTTTGTCGCCAGTTGCCCGACGCTGACCGATCCGGCCTGGCAGGCGGCCTGTGCCGCGGCCCCCGAAGAAACCGACGCCCGCGGGTTTTTTGAACGCTACTTTCGGCCCAGCCTCGTGGGTCAGGGCAAGCCGACGCTGTTCACCGGCTACTACGAGCCGGAAATCGCCGCCTCGCCGGTTCCCACCGCCCGCTTTGCCTATCCGATCTACCGAACGCCGCCGGAGCTGCACCCCGGCGCGGTCTGGTTCGACCGCGAGACGATCGAAAGCCAGGGGCTTTTGCAGGGGCGCGGGCTGGAACTGGCCTGGCTTGCCGACCCGGTGGACGTGTTCTTCCTGCAAATTCAGGGCTCTGGCCGCCTGCTGATGCCGGACGGCCATATCATGCGCGTGGGCTTTGCCGCCAAGAACGGCCAGCCCTACCACTCCGTCGGAATGGAACTGGTGCGGCGCGGGCTTTACACGGCCGCGCAGGTTTCGGCCCGCACCATCCGCAACTGGGTGCATGCCAACCCCGAGGCCGGGCGCGAGCTTTTGTGGACGAACCCGTCCTTCATCTTCTTCCGCAAGGTCAACGTGCCCGCCGCCTTGGGCCCGCTGGGTGCCCTGCACCTGCCGGTGACGCCCGGCCGCAGCCTTGCCGTGGACCCGAAGGTGGTGCCGCTTGGCGCGCCGGTCTGGGTGGACACCACCGGCAACCCGCCGCTGCATCGCCTGATGGTGGCGCAGGACATCGGCACCGCGATCAAGGGGCCGGGTCGGGCCGACGTCTTCATCGGCTCGGGCTTTCGCGCAGGCGAGATCGCGGGCCGGATGCGCGACCACGGCCACATGATCGTGCTGTTGCCGGTCGACCGGGTCGAAGCGGCGCTGCCGAGGGAACCGGAGTGAGTCCGCGTCGGCCGCGCGGCCTTTTTCCGGAGGAGGAGGAGCTGTGGCAGCGCGTGGCCCGCACAGCCGTGCCGATGCATCCGGGCGTCCAGCCCCCGCGCCCGCCGGAGACTGCGACCCCTGCCCCCGACCCCGTGCCCAAGGCGCGCCGGTTTGTCGAGCCGTTCCAGATCGGCGCGAAAGCCGCCCGCCCGCCCGCCACGTTCGACGTGGCGCTGCCTGTCTCTGAACGGTTGACCCATTCACCCGTGCATATGGACGCCAAGACCCATGCGCGGATGACGCGCGGCAAGCTGGCGCCCGAGGCGCGGATCGACCTGCACGGCATGACCGTGGCCGAGGCGCACCCGCGCCTGAACGGGTTCATCGCCGACGCTTACGCAGCGGGGTTGCGGCTGGTGCTGGTGATTACCGGCAAGGGTCGCGGCTCTGCCGATCACGGGCCGATCCCGCAGCGGCTGGGCATCCTGAAACATCAGGTGCCGCATTGGCTGACCATGCCGCCGATCGGCCCGCTGGTCTTACAGATCACCGAGGCGCATCTGCGCCACGGCGGCGCGGGCGCCTACTACGTCTATCTGCGCCGCGCGCGCTGACTATGGCCTGTTCGGCGTCAGGATCACCTGCGTGGCGTTCCGCACCGTCAGCGCCACCCCCGGCAGCAGGCCGATCTTGCCGGTGGGATCGCCCGCATAGGCGCTGTTCAGGTCGCTGACCCGGCCCAGGATGCGCAGCAGCGCGGGCGAGGTTGCGGCGGTGAAATGCCCCACCCCTTCCGAAAAGGCGCCGACATCCAGCACCGTCACCTTGAGGTCGGCGACCTTCGCCACACCGGCAAGGTTGCCCAGCCGGTGCCGCTGCCCGGTCAGCCGCGCCGCCAGTTCCAGCGCATGATCCCGCTGCGAGGTGAAGATGACGAAGGGTTGCGGCAACGTGCCGATCCGCAGTGCCTCGGTGCGGAACACGTCCACGTCGATGTCGGGCGAGATCAGCACGATGCCCCCCAGATGGCGGACGAAGGTGGCATTCCCGTCCAGCCGCATCTGACGCAGCGTTTCCATCACCAGAAGCGCGCCCATTGAGTGCCCGACCACCAGGATGTGATCGGCCCCGGCCTCGGCGACCTGTTTCAGCAACTGTTCCAGCCCGTCGCGCGCGAACAGCACCGAATCCCGGTCATAGGCGTAGTTCACCGGATTGGCCGCCGACGGCCAGGCGTAGTGCACCGCCACCCCCGGCACGTCGAGGTCGTGGCTGATCTGTGCGATCCGATACACCCCTTCGGCAAAGGTGTTGTTGAAGCCATGCACATAGACCACCGCTTCGTGTCGCCCGGACGGTTCGGCCCGCAGCGCGCGCGCCAGATCGGCGCGAAACGCGGCGGGGGTGGTATAGATCTGGTCGGAGGTGGTCAGGAAATCCTTGCGCGGATCAGGCGCCCGGTTCCGGTGGGGGAAGGTGATGGTGCCCAGCTTGCGCTCGGGCGGCACCGACACATCGACCCGAGCGTAATCCATGCCCTCGTGCCGCCCGCTGTCAAACCTGTCCGTCTCGGGGTTCAGGGTCCGTGTCGTGCCGACAAACACCTGCCGCACCTGCCCGACCTGCGCCGCCGCCGGGTCAAGCGTGATGGTGCCGCGCGGCGCGCAGGCGGCCAGCGTCACGACGGCAAGCATCACGGCAAGGGTGCGGGTTACAGGCGGCTTCATCGCTCCCGGATAGCGGGAATCGCAGCCCTCGACCAGTCCGGGGTCAGAGCACGTAGCGGCTGAGGTCGGTTCCGCGCATCAATTCGCCGAGATTTTTCTCGACGAAGGCGGCATCCACCGTGATCGCCTCGCCGCCACGGTCGGGGGCAGTGAAGCTGAGTTCCTCGAACACCCGTTCCATCACCGTGTAAAGTCGGCGGGCGCCGATGTTTTCCACCGTTCGGTTCACCTCGGCCGCGATCTGCGCCAGTGCGCGGATGCCGTCGTCGGTAAAGCTGACGTCCAGCCCCTCGGTGCCCATCAGGGCGGTGTATTGCCGGGTCAGTGCATTGTCGGTTTCGGTCAGGATGCGGACAAAGTCATCCTCGGTCAGCGCCTGCAATTCCACCCGGATCGGCAGGCGGCCCTGCAACTCGGGCAGCAGGTCCGAGGGCTTGGCGATGTGGAACGCGCCCGAGGCGATGAACAGGATGTGGTCGGTCTTCACCGGGCCGTGCTTGGTGGAAACGCTGGTGCCTTCGATCAGCGGCAGCAGGTCGCGCTGCACCCCCTCGCGGCTGACGTCGGCGCCGCGGGTTTCGGCGCGGGCGCAGACCTTGTCGATCTCGTCGATGAAGACGATGCCGTTTTCCTGCACCGCCTCCAGCGCCGCGCGCGTCACGGCCTCGTCGTCCAAGAGCTTGTCGGCCTCTTCGCCCAGCAGCAGGTCATAGCTGTCGGCCACCCGCATCTTGCGGCGCACCTTGCGGCCGCCGAAGGCTTTGCCGAAAATGTCGCCCAGATTCATCATGCCCATGTTCGCGCCGGGCTGGCCCGGCAGCTCGAATGTCGGCATCGGGTTCGAGGTGTCGGCCACCTCCAGCTCGATCACCGTGTCGTCCAGCTCGCCGCGCTTCAGCTTGCCGCGAAACATCTCGCGCGTCTGTTCCCGCGCGTCGCGGCCCGCCAACGCCTCGATCACCCGTTCCTCGGCGGCGGCATGGGCGCGGGCCTTCACATCATCTCGCATCGTGGCGCGGGTCATGGCGATGGCGCTGTCGACCAGATCGCGGATGATCTGTTCCACATCGCGGCCGACATAGCCCACTTCGGTGAACTTGGTCGCCTCGACCTTGATGAACGGCGCGCGGGCAAGCTTGGCCAGACGGCGGCTGATCTCGGTCTTGCCGACGCCAGTGGGCCCGATCATCAGGATGTTCTTGGGGTAAACCTCGTCGCGCAGATCATCCGCCAACTGCCGCCGCCGCCAGCGGCTGCGCAGCGCCACGGCCACCGCCCGCTTGGCGTCTTTCTGGCCGATGATGAAGCGGTCAAGCTCCGATACGATTTCGCGCGGGGTCAGGTCGGTCATGTGGGTCTCCTTGACCGCAGATGTATGTTCCGCGCAGGCCAAGGGGAAGGGGTTGACGGATTGTATATGCAAAGTGTATATACAATCTCGTTTACCGCTTCTTGACCCTTTTCCCCGCAAGCTTCCGCGAGGGAGCGGGGGCAGAATGCCGGAATTCGAGTGGGATGAGGCGAAGCGGCAGAAAACGCTGGAAAAGCATGGCATTGATCTTTTCGATGCCGCCGAGGTGCTGGCGACGGACCATCTTCTGTTGCCCGCACGAAGCGAGATCGAGCAAAGAACCATTGCCCTGGGAGTAGTGAATGGTGAAGTGATTGCCGTCATCTTCACCTTGCGTGGCGACACCATCCGGCTGATCACGGCCCGAAAGGCGCGAAGAAATGAGCGAAAGCAATATCAAGCGCATGTCGCTCGACGACATCCGCAAGATGAAAAGCTACACTGACTGGGACCGCCTCCGCCGCGAAACCGCCGCCGGGATCGAGCCCGAGCTGGATGAGGAAGAGCTGGGCATCGAGTGGGATTGGGACAATGCCCGCCTCGTGATGCCAGAGCCGAAGCGGGCCGTTTCTCTCCGCCTCGACGCCGATGTGCTCGACTTTTTCAAGGCGCAGGGCAAGGGCTACCAGACCCGGATGAACGCGGTGCTGCGGGCGTATATGGAGGCGCAGAAGAAGGCTTAGGCCTTCGAGATCGTCTCTACCGTCAGGTTGCCGTTGGTGTAGACGCAAATGTCGGCCGCGATCGCCATCGCCTTGCGGGCGATCTCTTCGGCGGTCAGGTCCGTCTCCATCAGCCCGCGCGCGGCGGCCAGCGCGAAGTTGCCGCCGGATCCGATGGCGGCGATGTCGTGTTCCGGCTCCAGCACATCACCGGCGCCGGTGATCACGAACAGGTCGCGCCCGTCGGTAACGATCAGCATCGCTTCGAGGTTGCGCAGATACTTGTCCATCCGCCAGTCCTTCGCCAGTTCCACGCAGGCGCGGGCCAACTGGCCGGGGCTGGCCTCCAGCTTCTTTTCCAGCCGTTCCAGCAGGGTGAAGGCGTCGGCGGTCGATCCGGCGAAGCCTGCCACGATGTCTTTCCCGCCCGGCGTCAGGCGGCGCACCTTGCGGGCGGTGCCCTTGATCACGGTCTGGCCCAGGCTCACCTGCCCGTCACCGGCCACCACCACCTGCCCGCCGCGTCGCACGGCAAGGATCGTGGTGCCGTGCCAGCCGGGGAATTTGTCTTCGGCCATAACATGCCTCCTGCGCTTTCGATTTATATGGCGGCGCGCCCCGCCAAACGAAAGGGGCGCCCGAAGGCGCCCCTCGGGGTTCGGCACAGGACGGATCAGACCGCGCCAGCGATCCAGCTGGCCAGCGACGCCTTGGGGGCCGCGCCGATCTTGTTCGACACGACCTGCCCGTCCTTGAACAGGAACAGCGCCGGGATGCCGCGCACGCCCATCTGGGCCGGGGCGCTGGGGTTGTCGTCGACGTTGACCTTCACGAACTTCACGCGGCCGGCGTATTCTTCCGACAGCTCTTCCAGCGCCGGGCCGATCTGGCGGCAAGGGCCGCACCATTCGGCCCAGAAATCCACGACGACGGGGATGTCGGATTTGCGGACTTCGGCGTCAAAGGTGGCGTCGGAAACGGGAACGGTTGCCATCACGGATGCTCCTGAATTGGGTTGGCCCTGAAGGTATGGTTGCGGGGGGCCATCGTCAAGGGAGGCTCGTGGTTGCCAACGCCGCAGACACAATATCTGGAGGCAGCGCCATCAACCGCGGCGCCGCGGTCCAGAGGATCGCCGTCCCGATTTTCCGCCCCGGATAAACCTGCGCCAGCGCCGCGGCATAGGCGCCCATCTGGCGCAGCAACCCCTCTGGCACGTCCTCGGGCCGGTCGGGGATCGCTGCGTTCGACTTGTAGTCGATCACCCGCACCAGATCGGGGCTGACGATCAGCCGGTCGATGGTGCCCAGCATCCGCCGCCCGCCAAGATCGGCCGCAATCTCGACCTCGGCCAGCGCGGGTTCGGCGAACAGGCCCGCCAGCGCCGGGTCGCGCAGCACGCGGCGGGCGGCTTGCAGGGCGGCGGCGATGGCCTCGGGGCCTGCCGCATCCTCGCCCGACGACAGCAGCGCGGCGGCAAGGCCGGGCCAGTCGCCCTCGGGCACCTGCGGCAGATGTTCCAGCAGCAGGTGCAGCCAGCGCCCGTGGCGCATCGCCTCTGCCTCGCCCGCGCCGGTGCCTTCGCCCGCCAACACCTTCGCCCCGCCGAGCGCGGAGGGGGAAAGTGGCGCGGGGGGTTCGGCTGGCGCGGGCGCCGGATGACCCGCCCAGTCGGGAAGCATCGCCCCGGCCGCGCCCGTTGTCACCGCCTCATCGGGCGTATCGGCGGGCCAGTGGCCATGCGACAGCCGCCGGATCGGCCCGAACCCGGCGGGCACCTCGCCAACGGTGAATTCTGCCCCGGCCTGATCCATGCCGCGGGCGATCAGGCTGTACCAGCTTGCGTCCTTTTCGGCCTTTCCCGCACCGCAGACGATCAGCCAGCTTTGCGCCCGTGTGGTCGCGACGTAGAGCAGGCGCAGATTCTCTTCTTCCTGCCGTTGCCGCAGGTCGGCGCGGGCATTGGCCATCAGCGGCGGGCTGGCATCTGCCGGGGTGCGCCATGCCGTGACGCCCTGACCCAACGCGATCAGCCGCTGATCGCGCGGTGGGTTGCGATCCATCGTGTCGGGCAGGATCACCAGCGGCGCCTCCAGCCCCTTGGCGCCGTGCACCGTCATCACCCGGATGCGGTTGCCCGCGCCATCGGGGCGACGTTTCACCTCGACCTCGCCCGATTCCAGCCAGACCAGGAAGCCGGTCAGGCTGGGCACCTCCATACGCTCATAGGCCATCGCCTGCGCCAGCAGCGCGTCGATCCCGTCCTCGGCTTCCGGGCCAAGCCGGGCGAGCAACCGGCGGCGGCCGTCATGGCGGGTCAGGATGCGTTCGATCAGGTCGTAGGGGCGCAGAAAGTCCGACATGTCGCGCAGGTCCGACAGCATCGCGAACGTGTCGGGGAATTCGGTCTGCCGGTTCCGCAGCGCCTCCCACAGCCGCGCGCCTTCACGCGGGTGGGCCAGCGCGTAAAGCTGCGCCTCGGTCCAGCCGAACAGGGGCGAGCGAAGGGCGGCGGCCAGCGACAGATCATCGGCATCCAGCGCGACGAAAGACAACAGCGCCGTCAGATCGCGCGCCGCCATCTCGCCGCCGAGCCGCAGCCGGTCGGCCCCGGCAATCGCCAGCCCCTGCACCTTGCAGGCGCGGATGATCTCGTGAAACAGATCGCCGCGCCGCTGCACGAGGATCAGCACATCGCCCTCTGCCAGCCGCTTGTCGCCGCCCTTGGGCAAGGGAATCCGGATGCCCGCGTCGATCATCCGCCGGATTTCGGCCGCGACCCGACGCGCGAGGATCGCAACGTGATGCTCATCGGATCGCAGATCGACCGGGTCGTACCAATTCTCTGGCTCCGGCTCTTCGACCTTTGGCACGATTGGCCACAGATCGACCCGCCCCGGCATCGCGGGCATGAAGGCCAGATGCTTGACCGCGCCACCAAGCCCCCAACCGGCGCGGTCGTCAAAGGTCAGATCGACCAGCCGCAGGATGGCGTGCGACGAGCGGAACGAATGTTCCAGCGTCAGCTGCGCCAAGGGCAGCGGCGAGGTTTGAAGGCGCGCCGCGAAATCGGCCTGCATGCGGTCGAATTCGCGCAGGTCGGCGCCTTGGAACGAGTAGATCGATTGCTTCTTGTCGCCGACGACAAAGATCGTGCGGGCGGTATCGCGGGTGCCGCGCCCGGCGGTGAATTCCTGCGCCAAGAGCGCGATCACCCGCCATTGCGCCGGGCTGGTGTCTTGCGCCTCGTCCACCAGAATGTGGTCGATGCCGCCATCCAGCCGGAACAGCACCCACTGCGCGACCGAGGGATCGGTCAGCAGCGCCGAGGCGCGCAGGATCAGGTCGTCGAAATCCAGCCAGCCGCGTTCGGCCTTGCGCGCCTCGAACCGGGGCAGGAACACGCCCGCGAAGCGGTGCAGCGCCAGTGTGCGTTCGGCGGCCAGCATGGCAAGGCGGCGCGGGCGGGCGGTTTCCACCCGGCGCATCAGGTCGTCAAGCCGGTCCAGAACGAGGCCAAGCGCGCCACGAGTGGCTTTGGTGGGAAAGCTGCCGATCTTGGCGGTGAAGGGCTCCTTGGCCTTGGCGCCGGTCAGGAACATGTCCTCCAGCGCGGCAAGGTCCGCCAGCCTTGGCGACAGTGTATCGACCTGACGCAGCTTGGCGGCCGCGCTCTGGTCGGTGCTGCTGCCCGCCGCCAGCGCAGCGATCAACGGGGCAAACCACACCGCCTCGCCGCCCAGAAACACCTCGGCCATCAGCGCCGGTTCGGCATATCCGGCGGGCAGGTCGAACAGCGCCAAGGCCCCATCACGTCCCAACGGAGTGGCAAGCGCCGCGCGGTGTCCAGCGATCTCGGCCGTCAGGTCGGCGAAGCTTTCGTCGGTCAGTGCCCGCGCCACGGCATCGACGATCTCCACCGCCGTGCCGGTGGCCATTTCCTCCACAATCTCCTCGCGCAGCAAGGTGCCCGCGCGGTCGTCCATCTCGACAAACTGCGGCGAGACTCCGGCCTCCAGCGGAAACCGCCGCAACAGACCCGCGCAGAACGAGTGGATCGTCTGGATCTTCAGCCCCCCCGGGGTCTCGATCGCCCGGGCGAACAGCCTGCGCGCCTGTGCCAGCGTCTCGGCATCGACCGGGCCACCGGCGCCCAGTCCGGCCAGCTCGGCGCGCAATGCCGGATCGGGCAGCATCGCCCAGCCACCCAGCCGCCGAAACAGCCGGTTCTGCATCTCGCTGGCGGCGGCCTTGGTGTAGGTCAGGCACAGGATGCGTTGCGGCTGCACCCCGTTCAACAAGAGCCGCGCCACCCGGTCGATCAGCACCCGCGTCTTGCCGGAGCCCGCATTGGCGGAAAGCCAGGTCGAGGCCGCCGGGTCGGCTGCCTGCACCTGCCGCTGGCTGGCCGCATCGCGTCCGGTCATCCGACATCCTCCGGCTCTGACGCGTCCGACATTTCCCACTCGCCAAAGCGGGCAAGGTGGTCGTAGTCGCCCGCGATGCGTTCGCTGACCACGGCGCGGCGGGCGGTATAGCCCTGCGCGGGGGCGGCGTAGCGGGCCAGAAGCTGGCCAAGCTCTTCCCAGACCTTGCCGGTGATCTCCGCCGTGATCGCGATCCGCGCTTCTTTGGGCGTCGACCCCAGGCCGACATAGGTGACCGCCGCCACCTCGCGTGGCCCCAGCTTGGCAAACCCGCCGCGCTCGGCCATCGCGGCCTCCAGCAGCAGTTGCTTGTCGAACACCTCCTGCTGCTTCGGGCTGGGCAGCGCCCCGGTCTTGTAGTCAAGGATGTGAATCCGCCCGTCGTCGAGCGCGTCAATGCGGTCGGGCTGCGCCGTCAGCGTGAAGCCAAGCGCAGGAAGCACCACGGCCCCGTCTGTTTCCAGCAGCACAGGCCGCCCCTGCCGCGCCGCCTCGGCGGTCAGGAAGAAGTCGGCCGCCCGTTCCAGCCGCGCGCGCCACAGGCGTTGCGCCGTGGTCCAGGCGATCGCCTCGGTCATCACCTCGTCCGCGATGCCCAGCAACCGGGCGCGGGCGGCGGCAGTGTCTTCCGGCCCGCGTTCCTGTACGAAGCGTTCCAGAATGCGGTGCAGGACCGAGCCGCGCAGCCGCGCGTCGGGCGCGGGGTGCAGCGGATCCAGCGGGCGCAAGCGCAGCACATGCCGGGCATAGACCGCATAGGGGTCGCGGATCAGGGTCTGGATACCGGTCACCGGCAACTGGCGCGGCCGCGCTGCAACCGGCGGGCGCGGCGACGGCCGCCGCGCCGGGGTGACGGGCGCAGGTGGCCGATCGAGCGCCTCGGCCATGCGCACCCAGACGGCGCCGCGTGCCTGCATCGCCGCCAGCGCCTCTGGCCCCGCGCGATCGGGCAGCCCCGCCATCAGGTTCATCAGCCGGTTCAGCCAGCGCGAGGGCACGGTTTCCGCCTCGTCATCGCGCATCGACCGGCTGAGCACGACCTCGGGCGCCGCGACGGCCTGCTGATAGTCGTGCGCCGACAGCCCGATCTGCCGTTCCGGCAACAACAGCGACAGATCGTGCCGCATCTGCCGGTTCAGCCAGGGGTCTGGCGTCGGCAGCGCGGGCCAGATGCCATCGTTCAGGCCGCCCAGAATGACCAGATCGGCCTCATGCACCCGGGCCTCGAGCGCGCCGCGGATCATGATCGTCGGATGCACCTTTTCCGGGCCGCGCACCTCGCACCGTTGGAGGATCGCGGTGAACAGCGCCTCGTAGTCGAAGGCGCCAAGGTCGCCGCCATGTACCGCCTCATGCGTCAGTTCGGCCGTGGCCGCCAGTGCCGCCTCGCCCGCCTCGCGCCGCCACAACTCGCCGGTGCCCGTGCCGCCCGGCCCCCGGGCCAGCGCCTCGGCCCGCGCGATGTGCCCGGCAACGTGGTCGGCCAGCGCGCGGGTGCCGATCTCTTCGGCGCCCGCCAGCGTATCGGCCAGCCAGGCGGCCCAATCGGCCAGCCCCTCGCCGCCCGTCTTCTCGGCCCAGGCGATCAGGTCGGCGCCGGTGGGAAAGGCGGGGCCATGACGACGCAGCCGCATTTCCAGCCCGCGGGTCCAGCGCAGGTGGTTGCCGCGGTCCTCGGCGCCGGTGTTGGTCAGCGGGTGTTTCAGCAGCGTCAGCAGCGCATCAAGGCTCAGCCGACGCCCGTTCAGCGCCGCGACATGGCGCAGGAACCGCCCCGGTGGCGAAAGTGACAGCGGTTGGCCCGCGCTGTCATCAGGCCGAATGCCCCAGCGATCCAGCGCCGCCGTCACCTGCCGCCCCAATTGCCGGTCGGGCGTGACAAGCGCGGCCCGGCGCCCGGTTTCGGCGGCGTGGCGCAGGCAAAGCGCGATCGCCAGTGCCTCGGCCCGCGGCGTCGGCGCCTCGATCAGCGCAACGCCTTCGGTCGCATCGGGCAACGGCGGCAGATCCTGCCCCTCGATCATCCACTGGTCGGTGACCGGCGCGGGCCGCAGCGACAGCGAGATCAGGCGATTGCGCGCCGGGCTGGGTGGCGGCAGGTCGGTCCACATCGGCAGGCGCACCGGATCCAGCCCCAGCGCGTTCAGCAATCGGCCAAGGCGAAACTGCGGATGGTCCTCGCCGGTCAGCGCGTCGCCAAGACTGTGCCAGACCGCCCCCGGCATGTCGGGATCGAAGCCGGGCAGGATCACCGCGCCCTGCGGCAGCCGCGCCACCGCCTGCAGGAACAGCGCCGTCGTTCCGCGCGATCCGGTGGAGCCTGCAACGATGACGGGATGATCGGGTGGCGAGGTCGCCCAGCGTTCGGCCAGCCGTTCCACCACCTGCCGCTGGCGGGCCTCGGCATCCGGTTCGGCGCCCGGGCCGAAGAACTGCGCCACGATCGACAGGAACTTCAGGCTGCGTTCCCAGTGGCGGGAATGGTCGGACAGGTCGAGCCTGCGAAACGCCTCGGGCGAGACGCCTTCGCCCTGCATTTCATCCATCAGCGCGGCAAGACTGTCGGCCAGATCGTAAAGCGCGGCGCGGGGGGCCAGATCAGGCTCTCTGTCCAGCAAATGCGCGACCAGCCGCGTCAGTTCCAGCCGCCGCCGCAAGGGTGGCACCGGCACCGGCAGATCGGCCGCCACGTCGGCGCCGAAGTCGGTGATCAGCCGCAGCCGCGGCAGCAGCAGCGCGCCGGATTCGGCGAACACCTCGCGCAGCCGTCGCCGCATCCGGGCAGAGTTGGCGTAAACCTCGACCCGCGCCATCGTCTCGGGCGGCTGACCGGCAAGCCGCGATTTCAGCCCCGCGACGACCGCGCGGGGGAAATCCACGCCGGGAGCGAGGCCGAAGACGCGAGGGGTGGCCGAAGGCTCAAACATCGGCGGCACTTTTCAGCAGGGCTTCCGCCTCGGCGATGCTTTCGGGCCGCCCGACATCGCACCAGCCGCCGGGATGGATAATGCCGTAGGCGCGACCGGCTGAAATCATGCTGTCCCAGACCCGGTTGAGCGAAAAGACCTTGTCGGGGATGGCGCCCAGCCCCTCGGTCTTCACGATCTGCGCGCCGGAATAGATGGCGCCCGGTCCGCGCACGATCCGGCCCTGACCATCCAGCACGAAGTCGCCCCGCCCGGCATGGCCGCGGGCGCGGTCCGGCGCGACAAGCAGCAACAGCGCATCCATCCGCGTCGGATCCCAGGCGGCGCGCAGTTGCGCCAGCGGGTTCGCCCCGGTCCAGACCGCATCGGAGTTCAAGGTGAACACCGGCCCGGGACCCAGCAGCGGCAGCGCCGCGCGCAGACCGCCGCCGGTTTCCAGAATCTCCGGCTCAAGCGACAAGGCGATCCCGGCGCGACCCTGCAGATGAGCCGCGATCTGCTCTGGCAGGTAGTGCAGGTTGACGACGGTGCGGCCCACCCCCGCCCCGGCCAGCGCCAGCGCATGGTCGATCAGTGCGCGGCCCGCGACCGGGATCAGCGGCTTCGGGCACCCGGCCGTCAAGGCGCCCATCCGGGTGCCGAACCCGGCCGCGAACAGCATCAGGGCGTCGGGAGTGTGGCGCATGCGTCCCTGATCCTTTCTTGCCGCGCGGGTGTGGGTTCCGGCAGCAGCGCATCGACGGTTCCGGCAAGCGCGAACAGCGCCGGATGCGCCAGATTGCGGCGAAGATCACGCCAGACCCGCGGCATGAAATCGACATAGGCGGGCTTGCCCAGATGCAGCGAAAGCCGCGCGAACACGCCGAGGATGCGCAGATGCCGCTGTGCGCCGACCGTGGCATAGGCGCGGGCAAAGGCCACGGGGTCGCGGCCCGTGGCGGTGGCAAAGCGGGCGATCATCGCCTGTTCCACCTCTGGCGCCACATCCCGACGCGCGTCCTGAAGCAACGAGACGAGATCGAACGCCGCGGGCCCGCGCATCGCGAGTTGAAAGTCGAGCACGCCGACCCGCGCAAGGCCCGGGCGGTCCGGCAGCCACAGCAGGTTTTCGGCGTGATAGTCCCGCAGGATCATCACCGCAGGTTCCGGCGGCAGTGTCGCCAGCGCCAGTTCCATCGCGGCGATCAGCGGGGCGGGGTCGGCACGCTCGCCAGTCACCCCAAAGCCGTACCAGTCAACGGCAGGCGCAACGGCGGCGGCCATCGTGGCGGCGTCATAGGCGGGCAATCCGGTCAAGGGCGGCGCGGATTGCACCCGCAACAGAACATCAACCGCAGGCGCATAAAGCGCCGCCTCGTGCGACGGATCACGGGCCAGATGCCGGGCAAAAAGGTCGTCGCCCAGATCCTCCAGCAGCACGAACCCCGATGCCTCATCCGCGGCCAGCACCCCCGGCGCGCTGAGGCCGAGGGTGCGCAGATGGGCATCGACGCGAAGGAAGGCGCCCACATCCTCGCCCGCGCCGGGCGGGGCGTCCATCAGCACGGCGGTGCGCCCGGCGCCATCGCGCAACCGTTCGTACCGGCGCGCCGAGGCATCGCCCGCCAGAAAGGCGCGTGGCACGCCGCCCCATCCGGCGCGGGCGCAGAAGGCATCGGCCGCAGCGGAACGGTCAGGCAAGGGCACCCTCCCGCGTGGCGAGCGCCTGCAACAGCGGGGCCCAGCGGTCCGACCCGGTGAGGCTGGCGACCCGGCTGTCGCCGTCATCAGCAGAGGCGAGCGTGATCGTCAGCGCATCGGGCGGGGTGGCGCGGCCAAGCCGGTCGGGCCATTCGACGAGGCAAACCGCGGTGTCAAACGCGGCCTCCAGCCCCAGTTCCAGAACTTCGTCGGGGTGGGTCAGGCGGTAAAGGTCGGCGTGCCAGATCTCGACGCCCGCCGCCTCGTAAACCTGCACCAGCGTGAACGTGGGCGAAGGCACATCCTCCATCAGCCCGGCGCTGGCCAGCCGGGTCTGAATCAGCGATCGGGCAAGGTGGGTTTTTCCGGCGCCGATCGGCCCGGACATCAGCACGACATCCCCGGCGGCAAGCCGGGGGGCCAGCCAGGCCCCAAGCGCGGCCGTGGCCTCGGCCGAGGGAAGCGCGATGCGAAGCGGCGGGCGGGTCATGGCGCCGAGTCTGACCGAGCCGCCTGCCGCCTGCAAGCGCGATCAGGCGGTCTGCCGTTTCGCGTCGGCGTGGGGCTTCGGTTGGGCGGCGAGAACTGCCAGAACCGGCGTGAAGCCGATCAGCGAGGCGCCGCCCGGCAGCGGCGTGAACCGGCACGACAGAAGCCGACCATCCAGCAGGCGCGCCTCGCCCGTCCACGGCAGGCGCCCGTCGGAATGCACGACGAAGGCACGCGCGGCGGCCCAGATCGGCCCCGGCGCGGCACCAGCCTGCCAACCGCTCGCCGCCGCGGCGATGTCGATGGGTTCGCCGCCCCACATCCGGTCGTAGGCCGCATTGGTCAGCACCACGCGCCCGGCCGGGGAAAACACCGCAATCGCCTCGTCCAGCGTGTCGACGACCGCGTGGCCGGTTTCCATATCGGCCCGGAACCGGCGGGTCAGCGTCATTTCGGCGCTGATGTCGTCAAAGAGCAGCGCCACCGCCCCATCCGGATGCGGGCGCCCGATCACCCGGTAGGTCTGGCCATTCGGCAGCGACCAGGTTTCCTCGTACTGACCCGACGCCGCCGCCTGTTCCAGCGCCATCATTTCGTTGCGCCAGCCTTTGTAGTCTTTCGGTTCGGGGATCATCTGCGCCTCGCGCATCGCGTCGAGCATCGCGAACATCGTGGGCCGCGTCGACAGAAACTCTGGCGCAAGCCCGGTCAGGTCGATCAGCGCGGGATTGAACAGCGCAAGCTGGCGTTGCCGGTCGAAGATCGCGAGCCCGGTGGCAAGATGGGCAAAAGTCTTGGTCAGCGTCTGCAGAAAGCTGCGCAGCGAGGTTTCAGCCTCTACCGCGGCATCGGCGGGCAGAGCAAAGACGACGTCTTCGGTTCCCTGGGGAAAACCTTGCAGGTCGAACCAGCGCGGCACCGCGGCATTCGGTAAAGACAGCGAGGCGCGACGTCTGGTGGAGGTCCAGCCGGTTTCGACCTCTGGAAACAGGGGCGGCAGCGGCCAGGGCAGCGTATCGCTGCCGACGATCCGCTGCGAGGCAAGGTCCAGATAGGCGCGATTGGCCCAGACCACGGCGCCTGTCGGATCCTGCCGCCATGCCGGAAACGGGGCGCGGTCCATCGTGCCGCGAAGGGCCTCGATCTCTTCCTCCATCGCGCGATGGCTCAAGGCGTCGCCTGCGGGGCGGTCGAGGTCGCCGCCGGGTGCGCGCAGCATGATCCGGGCCAACCCGCCGCGCCATTCCGCCCGCAGCGTCATCGGCTGCGCGCCGCCCGAGGACAGGGTAATCCGCCCGACATCCTGAAGCCGGGCGAACTTTTCCTCGAATCCCGGAAAGTGCGGCGAGAGGAAGGCGAGCAGCCGAGCCCAGGCATCGCCGGGCGCCGAACTGACCGCCAGCAACGCGCGCGCCTCTTCGCTGGCATCGACCAATTCGGTCTGGTCGAACAGAAAAACGCAGGAGGCGCCGAAGTCTGTGAAGATGCTCTTGCGGCCGCGCCGCATCAGGGCGGTTCCACCAACAGACAATCCGATCAACGCAATCAAGGAGGCGCTGACGGACGAGCCGACAATTGTCAGCACGTGCATCCAGGTCATCACTGTTCCCCAACCGGACCCTGAATGGGCCTCTGTCAATTAAACCTTTCGTTGAATTAGTTAACGAAAGGTTAATTCAGGGTGCCGTAACGTGAAGCATCAGGCGAGGATGGGTTTGTTCTCGCCCAAAGCGGCCGGGGCCTGTGCCTCGATCCGGTCGCGGGGCCAGATCACCTCGACGATCGCGCCGCATCGTTCCGGGTCCGCGACCGAAGACGCGTGTGGTTCCAACGCGTTGGCAAAGCTCAGATCGGCCCCCGAGCGTTCCAGCAGAGTCTTGGCGATGAACAGGCCCAGGCCCATCCCCTCATACTCCGGCCGCTCGGCGCTGGCCTGCGCGGCTGGCCTTGCCCGCACGAAGGGATCGCCGATCCGGCCGAGGATGCCGGGGGGGTAGCCGGTGCCATCGTCCACGATCCTCACTGCGACCTCTGTCGCCGTCCAGACCGCGTCGACCCAGACATTGCCACGGGCAAAATCGACGGCATTCTGAAGAAGGTTGCGCAGGCCGTGGATGATTTCGGGGCGGCGCTGCACATTCGGCGGCCGATCCTCGCTCCCGCGGGCCGGATGCAGTGCGATGTGGATGGTCTTTCCGCGGTTCATGTGCGGCTCTGCGGCCTCGCGAATGACGGCCTCCAGAGGCGCCTGATGCAGATGCAGGTCATCCTTACCGGCCCGCCCCATCGAGCGCAGGATATCGCGGCAGCGGTCGGCCTGATCGCGGATCAGCTGGGCGTCTTCGGCCAACACCGGCCAATCGGCCAGTTCGTCCATCAACTCGGTGCTGACCAGCTTGATGGTGGCCAGCGGCGTGCCAAGCTCATGCGCCGCCGCCGCCACCACGCCGCCTAGGTCGGTCAGCTTCTGTTCCCGCGCCAGCGCCATCTGGGTCGCCAGCAGCGCATCCGACATCGAGCGGATTTCCGATGCGACCCGGCGGGAATAGAGGCCGAGGAAGGCGATCCCGATCACGATGGCAAGCCAAAAACCGAAGCTGAGCGTTGCGGGCACCGTCAGCACCGACCCATCGGCCATCCGCAACGGCAGGCGGAACAGCGCCAGCACGGTCATCAGCGCGATCGCGGCGGCGCCAAGGAACAGGGTCGTGCGCAGTTGCAGCGCGGTTGCCGAAATTGTGACCGGCGCAAGGATCAGCAAGGCGAACGGATTGTCGATCCCGCCAGTGAGGTAAAGCAGGAACGCAAGCTGCGAAATGTCGAACAACAGCGTCAGCAGCGCCTCGGTTTCCGACAGGCGCTTGTTGCCCGGCAGGATCGCCATCGCGACAAGGTTCGCGCTGGTCGCGGCGCCTACGGCCATGAAACACAGGCCCAATTCAAGCTGGAACCCATAGACGAATTCCGCGACAAGAATCGCCGAGACCTGCCCGACGACCGCCATCCAGCGCAAGAACACCAGCGTGCGCATCCGGACCCAGTCGCTGCGGGTGTCTCGGCCGGGAAATCCAAAGGGGGCGAAAGCTGTCACGTGGGTGGCTCCGGGGGGCAGAGTGTCTCATTGTTAGTTGGCGCCGGATCGGGGATCAATGCGGCGCGCGAAAATCGAGGAGACCAGGCCCATGACCCGCATCTACGCTGGCACAGCAGCCGTATTCATCGCCGCCCTGTTGGGTGGGTTGTTCTATTTCGTCGTGATCGGAAAATCCAACGATCCCTATGCCGCCTGCCGGAATGGCCAGATTGCCACCGGTTCGGGTTCGATCGGCGGGCCGTTCACGCTGGTGAACGAAGACGGCAAGACGGTGACGGACGCGGACGTGATCACGAAACCGACATTGATCTATTTCGGTTATACCTTCTGCCCGGACCTCTGCCCGGTCGACAATGCCCGCAACGCCGAGGCGACCGACATTCTGGCAAAGAAGGGTTACGACGTGACGCCGGTGTTCATTTCCTTCGACACCAAGCGCGACACGCCAGAGACCCTGCGCCAATTCACCGAGAACCTTTCGCCGAAAATGATCGGTCTTACCGGCACGGCCGAGCAGGTCAAAGCGGCGGCGAAAGAGTTCCGCGTCTATTACAAGGTGCAGGATCCGACGCAGCAGAATTACCTGTTCGACCACTCGACCTTTACCTACCTGATGATGCCGAAAACCGGCTTTGTCGACTTCTTCCGGCGTGACGTGACGCCCGAGCAGATGGCGGACCGCGTCGCTTGTTTTGTCGACGCCTCCCGCCACATTTGACCCCGACGCCGGATCGCCTTAGAACCGATCTCTAGGGTCGTAATTCGGGGATGGACACGATGTCGGAGGAAGAGCAGCCGAACCTTGGCGAAGACAGGTCTCTGCTGCTTGTCGATGACGACGAACCCTTTGTCAGGCGGCTGGCCCGGGCGATGGAAAAGCGCGGGTTCGAGCCCGAGATCGCCGAAAGTGTCGCGGCCGGAAAAGCCATCGCCACGGCCCGGCCGCCCGCCTATGCGGTGGTCGATCTGCGGCTGGAGGATGGCAACGGCCTCGACGTGGTGGAGACATTGCGCGAACGGCGGCCGGAATGCCGTATCGTCGTGCTGACCGGCTATGGCGCGATCGCGACGGCGGTTGCGGCGGTCAAGATCGGTGCCATCGACTATCTGTCGAAGCCGGCCGACGCGAATGACATCACCAACGCCCTGCTGGCCCGCAATGAGGCGCTGCCGCCCCCGCCGGAAAATCCGATGTCGGCCGATCGTGTGCGGTGGGAACATATCCAGCGCGTCTACGAACTGTGCGAGCGGAACGTCAGCGAAACGGCCCGGCGGCTGAACATGCACCGGCGCACGTTGCAGCGCATTCTGGCGAAGCGCTCGCCCAAATAGGCCGGGCCGGTTTTTGCACTTGCGGCGATTGTGACGGGCGACCTTCCGGATTCATTCGGAAGGTCGTTCAAACGTTTGTTGCATTCCGAATCGGATTTTCTGTATTATGCTATCCACGCACAACACAGGATGCCCCAAGTGGATATTGATCTTAATACCCTCTCGCTGAAAGAACTCAAGGATTTGCAATCCCAAGTGGCAAAGGCCATCACCGGGTTCGAAGACCGCAAAAAGCGCGAGGCTCTTGTCGAGCTTGAAGAAGCCGCGAAGCGTCTGGGTTTTTCGCTGTCGGAACTGACCGCCACCGCCGTGCCGCGCAAACGCGCCAGCGCTGCGCCGAAATATGCCAATCCGGCGAATAAGTCGGAAACCTGGACGGGCCGTGGCCGCAAGCCGAAATGGATGGACGCCGCGCTGAAGGCCGGGAAATCGCCGGACGACCTGCTGATCTGATCCCGGTGTGTCAACCGGTTGCGTGAAGCAAGGCGTGGTGCCGGGCGGTAAAATCCGCCCGCACCTCGACCGGCGGGCGCAGCCGTATTTTCAGACTTGCCACCAGCGCGGCATCCTGCCTGCCGAAAAACCGGTCTGCCTCGGCCTTGGTGAACCCCGCAATTTCTACCGCCTCCAGCCAGGCTGAAACCTTGTCGGCGGCCTTGATCGCCTTTTTCACCGTTACCGGCAGCACGGCAGGCAAGCCAAAGCGCAGATGGACCGCCGCCGCCAGCCGCGTGTCCAACTCACCATAGCCCGGCCCCACGGCCGCCTTCACCGGGCTGATCATGTCGCCGATCACGTATTCGGGCGCATCGTGCAGCAGCGCCGCCAGCCGCCACTTCACCGCAATGCCGGGATTCTGGCGGGCAAAGATTTCCTCGACCAGCAACGAATGTTCAGCCACCGAATAGGGCCAGTCGCCCCGCGTCTGGCCATTCCATCGCGCCACGAAAGCTAGGCCGTGGGCGATGTCCTCGATCTCGATATCCATCGGGGTCGGGTCCAGCAGGTCAAGCCTGCGGCCCGACAGCATCCGTTGCCATGCGCGCGGCTGTTTCATGCGCCCCTCCCGATCCGGGCCAGACCCTAGCCAGTGGGGCCCGCCATTGTCGAGAGGCCGCCCGGGTGCTATCTGAGCCGCAAACCGGATTTGTGAAGGAGCGCGGCAGGATGCCGAAGGATTACATCGTCAAGGACATTGCTCTTGCTGCGTTTGGCCGCAAGGAACTGGACATTGCGGAAACCGAAATGCCGGGCCTGATGGCGCTGCGCGAGGAATTCGGCACCTCGAAGCCGCTGAAAGGCGCGCGCATCGCAGGCTCGCTGCACATGACGATCCAGACCGCGGTGCTGATCGAAACGCTGAAGGTGCTGGGCGCGGATGTGCGCTGGGCCTCGTGCAACATCTTCTCGACGCAGGACCATGCCGCGGCAGCGATCGCGGAAGGCGGCACCCCGGTCTTTGCCATCAAGGGCGAAACGCTGGAGGATTACTGGACCTATACCGACCAGATCTTCCGCTTCCCCGAAGGCACCTGCAACATGATCCTCGACGACGGCGGGGATGCCACGCTTTACATCCTGATGGGCGCGCGGGTCGAGGCGGGTGAAACCGACCTGATCGCGGTGCCGACCTCGGATGAAGAGGTTTGCCTGTTCAACCAGATCAAGAAGCGCATGGCCGAAACCCCCGGCTGGTTCACCCAGCAGCGTGCGGCAATCAAGGGCGTCAGCGAGGAAACCACCACCGGCGTGCACCGGCTTTACGAGCTGCACAAGAAGGGCCAGTTGCCCTTCCCGGCGATCAACGTGAACGACTCCGTCACCAAGTCGAAATTCGACAACAAGTATGGCTGCAAGGAATCGCTGGTCGACGGCATCCGCCGCGCCACCGACACGATGATGGCCGGCAAGGTCGCCGTGGTCTGTGGCTATGGCGACGTTGGCAAGGGCTCTGCCGCCTCGCTGCGCGGCGCGGGCGCCCGCGTGAAGGTGACCGAAGTCGACCCGATCTGCGCGCTGCAGGCGGCGATGGACGGCTATGAGGTGACGCTGCTGGAGGATGAGGTCGCCACCGCCGACATCTTCATCACCACCACCGGCAACAAGGACGTGATCCGCATCGAGCATATCCGCGAGATGAAGGACATGGCGATCGTCGGCAACATCGGCCATTTCGACAACGAGATTCAGGTCGCCGCGCTGAAGAACCACAAATGGACCAACATCAAGGATCAGGTGGATATGATCACGATGCCCTCGGGCGCGCGGATCATCCTGTTGTCCGAGGGGCGTCTGTTGAACCTTGGCAACGCCACCGGGCACCCCAGCTTCGTGATGTCGGCCAGCTTCTCCAACCAGGTGCTGGCGCAGATCGAACTGTGGACCCGCGGCAGCGAATATCAGCCCGGTGTCTACATCCTGCCCAAGCATCTGGATGAGAAGGTGGCCCGCCTGCACCTGAAACGGATCGGCGCCAAGCTGACCGTGCTGAAGGCCGAACAGGCCGCCTATATCGGCGTTCCGGCGGAAGGCCCGTTCAAGCCCGACCACTACCGCTACTAGGCGATCAGCCCGGCGGCCTTCGGAACCCGAGGGCCGTCGCGGGGTCGAGCGGCAGGCGTTCAGACAGGCCCCATGTCGCGAAAAGCGCCTCCCATGCCGAGAAATCGGGGAAGGTGTCGGCCAGCAGGCGACCGATCAGCATTACCTGACGCGGCGGCGTATCCCCGGCGGCGGCTTGCAGTGCGGCGGGAGTGATGATGGCATCGTCGATCATCAGCGTATCGAACCGCCCCGCGCCCAGAAACGCCGCGAGCGTGCCCTGCACCGGCCTGTCGACCAGCCGCAAGCGGGCGCCCGCCTGAATGCCGTTGCGCGCCCAGACGCGGCGCAGCACCGCAAGGCGACCCGCCTCAGCCTCCTGCGCCGTGATCTCCAGATCCGGGCGCGCGCGCGACAGGAACCCTGACAGGAACCCGCAGCCCGCCCCAAGCTCGGCGACGCGCGCACCTTGCGGCAGGAACCGGGGCAGGTTGCGCGCGAGATTGCGACCGAACTTGCCGTCACGCATCAAGAGCAGCGCGACCGGCGTGAACAGCCGCGGGTCGCCCGGCAGCTCGATCTCGCGGTTGGTGAACCATTCAGTTGGCGGCTCGGCCGACATGTCGACCGTATCGCGGACGTACATATCCACCGGCGCCAGCACCCGATCCGCCGCGGGCTTGGCCAGCTCTTCCTTGCGCTTGCCGCTGACGCGCTTTTCCACATCGGACATCATCGCGGCGATCTTGTCCTTGTCGCGGGCCTGCGGCGGCTTGGCTTCCACCTGCGTGATCGGAATGGCGCTGGCGGCCTTCAACCCGTCGACAAAGGCGGCATAGTCATCGGTGCCCTTGAAATCCGCCAGCCGCGCCTCGGCCCGGTCCAGCGCGGCGAAGTGCAGGCGGTTCAGCACCGGGTCCAGCAGCAGCGCGTTGAAGATGCGGCTGCGCTCGGCGTGGTAGCGCAGCATGGTGTCGTCGCGCACCTCGTTGCGGTCCTGCAGGGCCCAGTAGTCGGTGTTGTACTTGTCTTTCTTGAAGTTCACGTTGCCGCGGAACTTGCGGATCGCGTAGCTGTCGATCGACTTCACCGCGTAATGGTTCATCTGCACCCAGTCGTAACCGATGGTGCGCACGATCGAGCGCCAGCCGCGAAACTTGAAGTAATCCTCCATCGGCCGACCCGCGCCGTTCAGCCATTTGATCGTGTGCGGCCATTCGGTATCCAGCCATCGGTTCTTGATCTTGGGCCGGTGGATGCCAAGCTTCCAGTGATCGGGATCGAACTGGAACAGCGTCTTGACGCCCCAGCCCTTGTTCCACATCGGCGGCGCGGCGTAGAGGTACTGCTCGGTCACCGGATCGCGCGACCAGTGATGCACGCCACCCGAGCCGAAGATTCGCCAGGTGATGACGATGCCGTTCGCCCCCTGCGCCTTGGTCGCGGCGATCAGGTCATCCAGCGTGCCATCGCCATACTTGATCGACACGAACTCATCCGCGTCGAAGACCAGCAACCAGTCGCTTTCTGCCACCAGCGGCTCTTCCTGCCCGTAGTTCAGCGCCGAGGGCTGCGGCCGTTGCCCTTCGGGAATGCGGTTCTCGCGGTGCCAGGCCAGCCCCAGCGCCTCCAGCCGTTGCAACATCGCGTCGGTGCCATCCGAACAGTCGTTTGTATAAACCAGGATGTCGGTAAACCCGACCGCCAGATGATGCGCGACCCATTCAAGGACGTAGGGCCCTTCGTCCTTCATCATCGACAGCGCCATGATGCGGCCATGCGGGCTGACCCGTTTCGTCAGCCCGGTCGGGTTCTCCACCTTGGGCTTTTGCCCCATCGTCCACCCCGTCCCTGCCCGATGCAACAGTCGCCAAAAACCCCCGCGCGGGCCGTTGCTGCGCTTTGCCGGAGTGCGAAAGAGTGATAAGACATCAAATGGATAAAGACAAAAATAATTCCCGCCGGGCATCGTCCCGTCGGGGAACAAGAGGCAGTGATGGCACCACCCGTTCGCAGACCGGTCGCATCCCTTTGGATTGGACCGAAGCTCCAGTACCTCAATCAGTTGTGCCTGCTCAGCCATGTGCGGCAGGGTCATCCGACCACGCTTTATTGCACCGATACCGTGTCGAACGTGCCCGAGGGTGTGATCGTCCGCCCCGCGACCGAAATCATGGATATCGACATGGGCATCGTGGAACAGACCAGCGCGTCTTTCCTGTCGAACGTGTTCCGCTACAAGATGATCCAGAAGACCGACGCGGTGTGGATCGACTGCGACGCCTTCTGCCACCGCCCCTTCCCGGACGAGATGCAGAACATCTACGCCGGCCACGGCTTTCGCGGCGCGTTGAACTGCGGGGTGGTCTACATCCCGCGCGATGGCGAGTTGATCCGGCAGCTGCTGGACTACTACGAAAACCTGCCCGACGCGCCCGCCTGGTTCAACAAGCAGCAGCGCAAGCGGCTGGAAAAGCAGGATAGCCACCTGCCCCACGCCGTGCGCATCTACAACGCTGAACGCACGGCCTTCGGCCCGCAGGCCTTCACATGGTTCGCCCAGCAGACCGGCGATTATGACAAGGCGTTGTCGCCCGATTACCTTTACCCGGTGCCGTTCCAGCTGAACGACATCTTCTACGACCCCTATGGCCGGGTAGAGGGGCACTTTACCGACAACACCCTTTCGGTTCACCTTTACACCAACGGCACCAAGCCGTGGTGGCGCAAGAACCCGCCGCTGGAAAACTCCTATGCCTGGCGGATGTGCAAAGAGGTCGGCGTTGATCCCGCGGCCGCCCTCGAAGACTAGGCGGCAGTAATGGCGCAACCTGTCCTGACCTTCGCCTATATCGTCGAGCCGCCGGACTACCAGATCTATGCCTGCACCCTGCTGGCCTCGATCCGCGCCCAGTTCGGCGACACCGTGCAGGCGGTGGGCTACTGCCCGCAACACCGCATCGCGGAGCTGCACCCCGCGGTGTTCAAGGCGCATGAGATGATGGGCGCCGAGATCCGGCCGATGGTGACGCAGGGGATGTGGGATATCGACTATCCCCACGGCAACAAGATCATCGCCGCGATGCAGCCGCGCGACTCTGAATACTCTGCCTTCGTCGATTCAGATGTGTTGTTCCTGCGCCCGAACGATGCGGCCAACCTGTGCCGCCCCGGCCAGGTCTCTTGCTCGGTCGCGGCCTCGATGCGCTGGGCGGGGCAAGAGATCTGGGATACAATCTATGGCGCGTTCGACATGCCGCTGCCGACCGAACGGGTGCGAATGATGCGCCAGACCGGGCCAGAGGTGATCCCTTATTTCAGCGCAGGTCTGGTGGTCTTTCCCGAACAGGCCGGGCCGGGCGGGCGCTTTCCCGACGTCTGGTACGACACCGCGCGCATTCTGGACCGGGTCGAGACGCTGGAAAAGCGCCGCCCCTACCTTGACCAGATGACGCTGCCACTGGCGATCCGGCGGGCCGGGTTGGGCTGGAACCAGCTGCCCGAGGAACAGCACTACATCCTTGGCGGCCTGCTGCGCGGCAAGTCCCTGCCCGAGGACCGCGAGATTTACACCGTGCATTACCGCAACATGACGGTGCTGCGCGAACTGGGGCTGCACAAGATCGGCCAACGCCTGCTCGCGGAAAAGACCGGCGTAAGCTACGTGCGGCGACTGACGCCCGAGGTGCCTGATATGCCCGGCCCCGAGCCGGTGAGCCAGGATCTGAGCGAGGAGGATTGAGCGATGCCAAGGGATCAGCATGACTGAGGCGAACGACCTGCCTGAGTCCGAGGCCCAGCCAAAGTCGGCAGCCGAAAAGCGGGCGCAGACGATGATCCGTCGGCAAAAGCGCAATCTGCGCAAGGCCACCGCCGAGGGATTTCTGGCCGGCGTTGCGGCCATGTTGCGGCCCGGCGACCTTGCCATTGACTGTGGTGCCAACGTGGGCGTGGTGACGGCGGTCCTTGCCGCCACGGGGGCCGATGTCGTTTGTTTCGAGCCTGATCCCTATGCTTTTGGTGAGCTGACGAAGGCGTTCGGCGATCATCCGCGGGTGGATCTGGTGAACGCCGCGGTGGGCGTCGGCGCCGGCACCGTGCGGCTGATGCGCGCCGCCAACTTCGAGGACAACCCGGCCAGCGCATCGGTGAAGAGCACCATTCTCGATGGCGGGCGCAGCATCGACGGCTCGCAGGGTATCGAGGTGCCGCTGATCGACTTTCCCGCCTGGCTGGCGGCGCGGGTCGCCGAACGCGGGCAAGTGGCGTTCATCAAGCTCGACATCGAAGGGGCCGAACTGGCACTGTTGGAAGAACTCGACCGGCGGGATCAGTTGAAGGATGTCCGTTGCCTTGTCGCCGAAACGCATGAGCGCAAGTTCCGCGATCTGCGCGAGCGTTATCGCGACCTGCGTGCGACGCTGGGCAAGAAATATCCGAAAAGCCGCGTCAATCTGGACTGGATCTGACGCCTTCCGGCAGCAGGCAATCGGCCAGCACCGCCTGCGCGTCGGTGACGCCTTGCAGCGCCACCGCCGACAAGCCAAGCGTGATCGCGACTTCGCTAGCGCCCGCGACCACCTGCGGCCGGGCGGGCCAATCCGACAGGTCGATCGTGTCGCCGGGGCGCCAGTCGGTGATGGTGCAGACCCCGCCGTAGGCGATGGTGTAGGTCACGCCGCCCGGCCCGCCGGTGATCGTGTTCTCGCCGGGGCCGACGAAGAACTGATCCCGGCCCTCGGCCGAAATCACCCGGTTGCGCCCCGGCCCGGTGTGGATGATCGAACTGTGCTCGCCATCCACGATCAGGTCGTTGCCGGGGCCGCCGTAAATCTTGTTGAACCCGTCGCCGCCGTAGATCACGTCGTCACCCGGTCCGCCGTCGAGCGTATCGCGGCCGTTTCCGCCTTTCAGCGTATCGTTGCCGGGGCCGCCGTAGAACGCGTTGTGGTCGTTGCGGCGGGTGGAGCCCGAGGTCAGCACGTCGTTGCCCTCGCCGCCGTGGAAGGTGGCACCGGCGTATTTCGGGCCGACCATCACGTCGTCCTTGTCGCTGCCGACGACATGCACCGCCACGCGCTCGGACGATTCGAAATTGATGCCGCTGTCGGGGTGGGCGACGATGTGCACCACCTTGCCGCTGACCCGGTCGCCTTCCATCCGCGCCACCACGGTTGCCAGCCGCACATTCTCGATGTTGGCCGGCACGCGCAGGGTGTAGCCATCGGGACCGGCCATGTACCACAGCGTGTCGTTGCCGCCGTCCGGCGTCTCGACGATCCGTTCGGCCGCCTCGCCATAGGCCCAGTAGTCGTTGTCGGCATTGCCACCAGCCAGCACGACCGAACCATCCATCGCCATCAAGGCGTTGACACCGTTGGCCGGGTTTTCCGCTCCGCGCAGATCAAGCCCGAGGTCGAGCGCCGCCTTGACCAGTTCGGCGCGCAGGAACGGCGTTTCCGCCCCTCCGGCAAGGTTTGTCGTCTCGCCCGGATCGCGGGCCACGTCGTAGACATGCTCTTCGCCGTTTGGATAGCGGAAATAGCGCAGGTGCTCTGACCCCGGCACCGAGGGCCGCACGGACAACGTGCCGAAGACTGCCGTCAGCGGCGATTTCGTGCGGTCATAGACACCAAAGCGCGGGTCGATCAGCGGCAGCAGGCTTTGCCCAGAGGTCCAGTCGGCGCGATAGGGCAGGCCGCCAAGGTCGAAGATCGTCTTGGTCAGATTGTGCAGCGACACCGGCAGATCGACCACGGTGCCGGGCGTTATCCCGGCATGCCAGATCCCCAGCGGCACATGGGCGGCGCTGTCCCATTGGCTCATCTTGTGAAAGCTGTCGTGGGTGCCAAGATTGAACCCGTTGTCGGACAGCAGCACCACCGCCGTGTTCGCGGCCAGCGGCGAGGCCCTGAGCGCGGCCATGAACCGGCCGATTTCATGGTCGACATGGGAACAGGCGGCGAAATAGGCCCGCACCACCTGCCGCCATGCGGCGTCGCCCGCCTTTTCGGGGGTCCATTGACCGTTCACGATATAGGCAAGCTCATACACCGCCATGCCGGGCTGCGGCCCGGTGAAATCGTCCGGATGCGCCGTCGTCGGCCAGTGGATCTGGTCCGGGTCGTACATCTGATAGAACCGGTCGGGGCAGGTCAGGTCGTAGTGCGGGTGCTTGAAGCCAAGCTGAATCAGATGCTGCCGGGCCGGATCGGCGCGCCCGAGATACTCGATCGCATTCTGCGCCACGCGGAAATCGTAGAACGTCTTGTCTTGCGAGCCGTCGTCGTTGGGGTGGTTGACGCCCGTCACCCCCGGCCCCTTGTCGAGGTAGGCATGCACGCCCTTGCGGCCGCCCCGGTCCTTGACCTCGGGATCTTCGTGGAACAAGAGGCGGCGAAACTCCTCTGGCATCGGCTTGTAATTCGCGTCGGTCTTGCCGGTGGTGAAGCAGCGAAACCCGGCGCGGCGAAAGTCGAAGGGCCAGCCCGCGGTGGGCGGCAGCGCGTCGCGCCAGAACCGGTTGAGGTCCACCAGCCCAGTGCGGAAGGGGGCAAGCCCGGTTGCCACCTCGGCCCGGCAAGGCGCGCAAAGCGGTACCGTGGCGTAGGCGTTGGCAAAGCGCGCGCCTTCGGCCATGAAACGGTCGATGTTGGGGGTCTGGATTTCGACACCAAAGGCGTGACGCCAGGTGACGATGTCGATCATGTCGTCGATCCAGATCACGCAGACGTTGCCGCCTGTCAGGGCCGCGGGATCAAGCGACATCGCGCTGCCTTTCGTGCCAAAGCGCCCGCGCCGCATCCACGCCCGCATCGGCCGGGTCCGCCAGACAGTCACGGTCCGGCCAGACCATCACATCGCAAAGCCGGAAACTGCCCAGCTTGCGCCGCAGACCCGCGCGCTGGCCGCGGCAGCCGATGAACAGGTCGGCCGCGCCCCCGGTCCAGCCCGGCCCAAGCGTGCCTGTGACCGGGTCGAGATCGTTGACGGCCACCGAAACCCGGCGGCCGGTCAGGCCGCACAACACCAGCACGACCTGCCCCGCCGCCCGGATCAGCGGCAGCGACAGCGCAAAAACCCCGGCGTCTTGCCCGGCCAGAACCTCGCCCCCCCGCCCGGCCAGAAACAGGTAATCCTTCAGCCCCAGCGGTTGCAGGGTCAGCAGCGTCTCTGCATCGGCCTCGGTGGTCTGGAAGATCAGCCCAAAGCTGCAGGCGGCGCTTTCCGCGATCACCTCTGACAGCACGAGGCCGCCATGTGTCTCGGCCTCGAACCGCAGCGCGGGCGGTGCTGGCGTGGGTTCGAACACCGTGCCATCGGCATTGGGCCCGATCGGCAGCGCGGCCATGGCGCCATCCCGCGCCGCCCAGCGGATGATCCGCGCCGGGTCGCCCGCTGATCCGGTCAGATCGGCGGCGCGCGCGGTGAAGTGCAGCGGGATCGCTGCGCCATCGGCGGGCCGCGGCAGCTTGGGCGCGGGGCGCGTTGGCGACACCAGCGCCCCCGGCGGCAAAGACCCGTGATAGATCAGCGTCACGAGGCGGCCCCCGGATGCAGCGGCAACGCGCAGGGGTAGGCCCAGCGGTGCAGGGCCGCGCCGCCCGTGCGGCTGGCGGCGGACCAGCCATCGCGGACCGCGCCACGATTGGCCGGGCGATCATCACCGCGCGCGACCGCACCAAAGGCATAGCGCAGCTCTGCCGCGGCCCCCGTCGGTGTGCGGTCGCAGGTCAGGATCAGCGCGCGCGGATCGTCGGCGGCAACCTCGACCGTCGTGATCGTCACCGGCGCGTCGGTTCCCGCCAGGCTGAACCCACAGGCCGGACCCGCGCCAAACGGATCGGCCGGGTCGATCACCAGATCGTCGAGCGCCCGCGCGGTGACCCGGATCCGTGGCCCGTCGTATTCGGCCAGCAGGAACAGCGGGCAAAGCCAGTCTTCGCGATTCAGGCGAGCAGCGATGGCGTGGGCGTCCATCTCGGCCATGCGGATCCGCGCGGGATCGGTCGGGCGGCCAAAGCGGCCGATGTCGAACATGTAGGCGGGCGCGCTGAAGACCAGATCATGCGCGCCATGCTGCCAGGCAAGCTCCCAATGCGCGGCGATCACCGGGTGGCTGTCGATCTCGATCGTGCCGCTTTCGAAGGTCGCGACAAAGATCGGCCGATGCAGACCCCTTTGATTGAAGTCCCGTTCAACCCGCGCCATCAGCGCGCGCAGGCCGCGCACCAGCGCCGCGCTGTCGGAAACCACATCCTCCAGCCCGTAGTCGAGCCCGACCGCCAGCACCCGCGGCCGTTTGCCCAGGCTGGCCGCGGCGGCCACCAGACTGTCTGCGGCGGAAAGGAAATTGGCATAGCCGCGCCCGTCACCCAGGGCGGCGACGTCGGCGGTGCCGTCTGTCTCGGTTCGCGTCAGAAACAGGGGCAGGGCCTGCCGCGCCGTATGACGCCACCCCAGCAACGTGTCGGCGATCAGCGTGTCGCGCGTGGCATGGGGAATGGCCTGCAACCGATCCGTCGGCTTGGCGTCATCGGTGCCTTCCAGCCCGACCGCCCCGATGTGGTCGCCCGGCGCCAGAACGTTGTGGCGAAAGTCGGGCCCGCCGGTGTTGAACCCGGCCCGCCGCGCCCCGCCCAGTGACAGCACCCCGTAAAGCGGCCCCGCCGCCGCCGCGATGATGTCGCCACCCTCCACCCGCCGCTGATAGCCGCGCGGCGTGTCGTCGATCCGGGCGGTGAAGCGATACCAGTCACCCTCTTGCCGCAGATCCCAGGCGTCGATGTCGCCCAGCACATCCAGCGGATCGGCGGCCGGGGCGGTGCCCAGCCGGGTCCGCAATTCATCCACCACGCGGTCGGACAGCTTCAGGATCAGGCCGGTTTCGTCGAACGCGATCACGTCGCCATTGTCGGCGCGGATCAGCACGCCGCGCGTGTCGGCGTCATCGCTGCTGCCCTTGCCCGGCATTCTTCCCCCGCGTCGATCGCGCCGCCCGAAACGGAACGGTGCCTCATTTGCCCGACCCGGTTCGGCCGGGTCAAGGCGTTTCGGCGGCATGCGCGGCCACCGGTCGCGGGGGAACGCATTCCGACATTTCCCTTTGTGCCCGGCGGGCTTTGTCCTAGAGTTTTCATGCCGAAGGAGGGCAAGACGACCCTTCGGTCACAAACAACGGGCCGAACACCGGCCATGCGTCGAACGAGGAGCGAACTGTATGAGCAAAAGAGATGATCTGATCGCCAAATATGCCGACGATCTGCGCCACAAATGCAAGATGGAGCCCGACATGGGGCTGCTGACCAAGGTGACGATCGGTTGCGGCCCGGCGATCTACAACGCCGACAGCTCGACCGTTGCGGGCAGCGACGTGGGCGAGCTGGAGACGGTGAAGAACAACTTCCTGGTCAAGAAGCTTGGTCTGGCCGACAGCCCGGCGCTGATGGACGCCATCCATGCGGTGATCGAGACCTATGGCCGGTCGGAACGCCACAAGCATCGTGCCGTGGTCTATTACATGCTGACCAAGCATTTTGGCAAAGAAGCCATTTACGGCTGACGCTGCCTGCTGCGCCCGTCCCGGACGGGGCGGGTCGCATCCCGAACAATTCGCGCCAACTTTTCAGCATTGCGGATTTGCCGCGCGACGCCGATTGGCGTAGCGTCTAGGGCAAGGCCAGTACGGCCGGGACCTTTTCCGATACACGTGTGGTGCTGAGGGAGCACGTGGGGTGGATGGAGGGTCCCGTCGGGGTCGGGGCCCTCCATTTCCATTCACGCAGGCGCAAGCCCACCGAGCGCACAGATCAGCGCCCATTCCGCGTCGCTGACCGGCTGCACCGACAGGCGCGAGTTGTTGACCAGCACCATATCCGCCAGCCGCGGGTCGGCCTTGCAGGTTTCAAGGCTCACCGGCTTCGGCAGCGGTTCCACCGCCCGCAGATCGACGCAGTCCCAACGCGGGTCGTCGGTCGTGCTGTCGGGGTGGCTGGTGGCACAAACCTCGACGATGCCGACGATCTCTCGGCCCTGGTTCGAGTGGTAGAAGAACCCCCGATCGCCGACCTTCATTGCTCGCATGTTGTTGCGCGCCTGATAGTTGCGCACGCCATGCCATTCTTCGCCGACGTCGCCCTTGGCCACCTGATCCTGCCAGCTCCAGGTGTCGGGCTCGGATTTGAACAGCCATTGGGGCATCAGCCGATCACCTTCTTCCACTCTTGCACCGTCACTTCGGCGAAAAGCCCGGCGACGGCGTAGGGGTCGTTGGCGGCCCAGTCCTGCGCGGCGGCACGGGTGTCGACGGTCAGGATCAGCAGTGATCCGCACATCTTTCCCGCGTCATCCAGAAACGGGCCCGCCTGCGCCACCACGCCGGTTTCGGCAATATAGTCCAGATGCGCGGCCCGCGTGTCGAGCCGGATTTGCAACGCGCCGGGTTTGTCGCGGCAGATGAGGACGAAGGGCATCGGTTACTCCTGTTTCAAAGGGCGAGACATCAGCGCCTCGATGGCGGCCTTGATGGTGATAGCGCCGCTAACCACGGCGGCTACCATCCGGGTGATCGGCAGGTCCAGCGCATGGGTTTCGGCCAGCGCAGAAACGGCGCGCGAGGTGGCAACACCCTCGACCGTGACCGTCGCATCGAAGGGCTCGCCGCGGCCAAGCGCCAGACCAAAGCGGAAGTTGCGCGACTGGGCCGAGGTGCAGGTCAGCACCAGATCGCCCAGCCCCGACAGACCGGCCAGCGTTTCGGGCCGCGCGCCCAGCGGCAGCGCCAGCCGAAGCATCTCGGCATAGCCGCGCGTCATCAGGGCGGCGCGGGCGGAATCGCCCAGACCGGCGCCGATCACGATCCCGGCCGCGATGGCGATCACGTTCTTCAGGGCACCGCCCAGTTCGGCGCCGATCACATCGGTGGTGCGATAGAGCCGCAATGTGGGGGTCGAAAGCGTGCGTTGCAGCGCCTCGCCCGCGTCGGCGTCGGCGCAGGCCAGCGTCAGGGCGGTGGGCAGGCCGCGGGCGATGTCGGCGGCAAAGCTGGGGCCGGTCAGCAGGGCGGGCGTCGCCGCCGGGCAGGCCCGCGCGATCAGCGCCGAGGCGCCCTGATGGCGGGCGAGGTCGATGCCCTTGCAGCAGGCGATCAGGGCGCGGCCGTCCAGTTGTGGGCCGGCCACGTCCAGAAACCCCGCAAGCGCCTGCATAGGCACGGCCAGAAGCACCGGATCGCTTTCGCCCAGATCGGCGATTTCCGCTGTGACAGACACTGATTCAGGCAGATTGACGCCAGGAAGATACCGCACGTTGCTGCCGGTCGCCGCGATGTCGCGGGCCAGATCGCGATCGCGCGCCCACAGCAGCACCTCGGCGCCATCCCGCGCCAGCGCGACCGCCAGCGCCGTGCCGAAGGCGCCCGCACCGGCGACCGCCAGACGGCTCACGCCTTCGCCCCCTTCTTGCCAGAGCCCAGCATCGCCGGGCTGGTGCGATCCAGCGGCCAGCGCGGCCGGGCGCCCAGCGACATGTCATCCATCTGGCCCGCCCGGAACCGCTCGATCCCGGCCCAGGCGATCATCGCCGCATTGTCGGTGCAAAGCCGCAGCGGTGGCGCGACGAAGCGCACCCCGGCACGGGCCGCGACATCCTCCAGCGCGGCGCGGATCGTGCGGTTCGCGGCCACGCCACCGGCCACCGCAAAGGCGGGTTCCTGCGGCAACAGAGCCTGATAGGCCGCAATCGCACGGCGCGACTTTTCGGCCAGCACGGCCGCGACCGCCTGTTGGAACCCGGCGCACAGGTCGGCCCGATCCTGCCGGGTGATCCCGCCTTGCGCGGCGATTAGCGCATCACGGGCGCGCAGCAGGGCCGTTTTCAGCCCCGAGAACGACATGTCGCACCCCGGCCGGTCCAGCAGCGGGCGGGGCAGGGCGAAGCGTGCCGGATCGCCGATCATCGCCTCGGCCTCTACCGACGGTCCGCCGGGTTGCGGCAGGCCCAGAAGCTTCGCCGTCTTGTCGAAGGCCTCGCCCGGCGCATCGTCGATGGTGCCGCCAAGCCGGGTGAAATCGTCGATGCCGCGCGCGATCAGGAACTGGCAATGCCCGCCCGAAACCAGCAGCATCAGATAGGGAAACGCCAGCCCGTCGGTCAGCCGCGGCGTCAGCGCATGGCCCGCAAGGTGGTTCACGCCCACCAGCGGCAGGCCCGCCCCGGCCGCCAGCCCCTTGGCGCACATCACCCCCGACAGCACGCCGCCGATCAGCCCCGGCCCGGCTGTCACCGCGATGGCATCCAGATCGGCCAGCCGCAGCCCGGACAGCGCCAGCGCCTCTTCGACACACAGATCGAGCTTTTCGGCATGGGCGCGCGCCGCGAGTTCGGGCACCACGCCGCCATAGGGTGCGTGCAACGCGGTCTGCCCTGCCACGACCGAGGCGAGAATCTCAGGCGCGGTGCCCGGCGCATGGCGCACGACGGCGGCGGCGGTGTCGTCGCAACTGCTTTCAAGGCCAAGGACGGTCAGGGTGTCACGCATGGAAGGCCCGGTTGCCGGAACGGTTCTTCGCAGGTAACACCTGACCATCCACCGCACAATCCCGGCAGGCCGACGATGCCCGATCCCGCCCCGATCCTGCTGCTGACACGCCCCGAAGCGGCCTCGCGCCGCTTTGCGGCGGCGGCCGTGGCGCGGTTCGGCGACCGGGTCCGCCCCCTGATCGCGCCACTGATGCAGATCGTCGAGGACGGGGGGGCGCTGCCGCTCGACGGCATTCGCGGTCTTGTGTTCACCTCCGAAAACGGGGTGAGTGCTGCCGCCGCCCGTACCCGGCGGCGCGATCTGCCGTGCTGGTGTGTTGGCGATCGCACGACCGCCGCGGCGCTGGCGGCCGGGTTTCCGGCCGAGTCGGCGCAGGGCGATGCGGTGGCGCTGGCGCGGCTGCTGATCGGGCGGAAGGTGCGCGGCCCGCTGTTGCACCTGCATGGCGCGCATGTGCAGGCGGATCTTGGCGCCGCGCTGGCACCCGCCGGGATCGACCTGCGCGGCCTTGCCGTCTACCGTCAGGAGCCGTTGGCCCTGACGGATGCGGCGCTGGCGGCACTTGCAGCCCCGTCGCGTATCTTCGTGCCGCTCTTCTCGCCCCGCAGCGCCCGGCTGTTTCGCGCCGCCGCAGGGTCTGTGCGGGCGCCACTCGATCTGCTGGCGATCAGCCCGGCGGCGGCCGCGCCTTTGCGTGATTGGCCCGGCACGTCGGCTCTCGTTGCTGCGCGGCCGGATGCCGATGCGATGCTCGATGCGCTGGCCGACCGACTTGCCGCAGGCTCATTGGCTTGAAGCGGGCAGGCGTCGCGGTCTAAGGTTCGGGCCACAGGCCGGGCGGCCCAAGCTGCCCGCAACCCGAGGAGCATTGCCGATGGCCGATCCCGACACACCGAAGGACGACCTCGACCCCGACGCGGTTCCTGCCGAGGACGAAGCGGCCGAAGGTCTGGTGGAAGACGCCGAGGAGGAGGGTGAGGAACCCGCCCCCGCAGCGGAGCCGGAGCCGGAAGTGACGCCCGCCGCCGCGGAGCCCGAGATCCCCGCGCCGCAGCCCGCATCGGTTCAGCCGCGCCGCCGTGGCGGTTTCGTGCCAGCCTTGCTGGGCGGCGTGATCGCGGCCGGTATCGGTTTTGCGGCGGCGGAATATGTCACACATCCCGGCTGGCCCTTTGCGCCACCCGGCCCGACGCCAGAGGCGCTTGCCCAACGGATCGACGCGACCAGCACCGAGCTTGCCACCGTGAAGGGCGGCGTGGCCGATCTGCCCGCGAAGGTCACGGCGTTGCAGGCCAACACCGATGCATTGTCGGCCCGGATCGACGCTGCGGCGAAGGACACCATGGCCCAGATCGCCGCCCTGCGCGATGACCTGACAGCCCGCGACGACACTTTGAAACAGGCGCTGGCCGCGCTGGATGGCCGTGTTGCGGCGATCGACAAGCAGGCGCTGGCGGCCGGGGTCACGGGCGGCAATGCCGATGCCATCGTGCTCGACTCGCTGCGGGGCCAGCTGGACGACCAGCGCAAGCAGAACGAGACGCTGGCCGCGCAGATCGCCGATGTGGCCGCCAAGGCGAACGCCCGGATCGACGCCGCCGAAAAGCAGGCCGCCGCGCTGAAGGCCGATGCCGATGCGACGGCGAAAGCCGCGCTGGCGCGGGCGGCGCTGACCCGGGTGCAGGCGGCGCTGGAGCTTGGCGGTGGCTTCGCACCCGCACTGGCCGATCTGACGGCGCAGGGCGCCAAGGTGCCCGACTCGCTGGCTGCCGTGGCGGCAACCGGCGTGCCGACGATGACCGATCTGCAGGAAGCGTTCCCGGCGGCGTCGCGCGCGGCACTGGCCGCCTCGATCAAGGCGACGATGGGGCCAAGCCTGACCGACCGCATCGGTGCCTTCTTTCGCGCCCAGACCGGGTTGCGGTCGCTGACCGCGCGGCCCGGCGCCGACCCCGACGCGGTCCTGTCGCGCGCAGAAGCTGATGTGAATGCGGGCAAGCTGACCGATGCGCTGACCGAACTGGCCGCGCTGCCGAAGGATGGTCAGGCTGCGATGGCAAACTGGACGGCCGAGGCGAACACGCGGGTGTCGGCCTTGGCCGCGGTGGATGGCGTGGCGCAAAGCCTTGGCGGCAAGTAGGGGGAAAGCGATGATCTGGTCCCTGGTGAAGATACTGCTTTTCGTTGCGGTCGTGGCCGGGTTGACGCTGGGCGCGGGCTATCTGGCCCAGTCCGGCGGCGATATCCGCATCGCCGTGCAGGGCTGGGAGGTGACGCTGGGCCCGGTGCAGGGCGTGATCGCGGCGGTGCTGCTGCTGGTTCTGGTCTGGCTGGTGCTGCGCCTCGTCGGCCTGCTGGTGGCCGTGGTGCGCTTCCTGAACGGGGATGAGACCGCGCTGACCCGCTATTTCGACCGCAACCGCGAGCGTAAAGGGTTCGATGCGCTGGCCGAGGGCATGGTGGCGCTGGCCTCGGGCGAGGCCAAGCTGGCGCTGAGCAAGGCCAGCCGCGCCGAACGGTTCCTGCGCCGTCCGCACCTGACCAACCTGCTTGCGGCGCAGGCGGCCGAACTGGCGGGCGATACGAGGAAGGCGACCGAGGTCTACAAGCGGCTTTTGTCGGACAGCCGGACGCGGTTTGTCGGTGTGCGCGGCATCCTCAAGCAGAAGCTGGCCGAGGGTGATACCGAGACCGCGCTGAAACTGGCCGAGAAGGCCTTTGCCCTGAAGCCTCGCCATGAAGAGATGCAGGATACGCTGCTGCAGCTTCAGGCTGGCGCGGGCGATTGGAAAGGCGCGCGCGGCACGCTGGGCGCCAAACGGCAATCGGGTAGCCTGCCGCGTGACGTGCATCGCCGCCGCGATGCCGTTCTGGCGCTGCAAGAGGCGAAGGTTATTTTGGACGACGGCAGTTCGATCGAGGCGCGCGAGGCGGCCATCGCCGCCAACCGCCAGTCGCCCGACCTGATTCCCGCCGCTGCGATGGCCGCGCGCAGCTACATCGCGCAGGGCAACCCGCGCCATGCCGCGCGTGTGCTTCGCAAAGCCTGGGAGGCGATGCCGCATCCTGACCTCGCCGCCGCCTTCGCCGAGATCGTGCCGGATGAGACACCGGTGGAGCGGTTGAAACGGTTCCGATTCCTGACCGACATCCGCCCGAACGATGAAGAAACCCACCTGCTGCTGGCCGAGTTGAACATCGCCGCAGAGGATTTCGCCGCGGCCCGCCGCGCGCTGGGCGAGTTGCCGCAGACTCACCCGACTGCGCGCGCCCTGGCGCTGATGGCCGCCATCGAGCGCGGCGAAGGGTCCGACGATGCCGTCGTGCGCGGCTGGCTGACGCGGGCGCTGACGGCCTCGCGCGGGCCGCAATGGGTCTGCGACACCTGCAACACGGTGCATGCCGAGTGGGCGCCGGTCTGCGACCATTGCGGCGGCTTCGACACGCTGAGCTGGCGCGAGCCGCCGCAGCCCGTCGGCCACTCTGCGACCGGGGCCGAGATGCTGCCGCTGATCGTCGGCACGCCCTCGCCGCAGGCCGCCGCGACGCCGGTCGAAGATGCTGAACTGGTGGAAGAAAACCCGGTCACCCAGCCCGCAGATTAGGGCTACACGGCCCATCGGGATGATGCTATCAGCGGCGCCATCAAGCCGCTTTCGCCCGGCTGGCAATCGGCATCGCTCGCCAACCACGCGGGAATGATGCTCGAATCCAGAGCGTTACGGGGCTTGACGCAGGTCGAGTAGGGCCATAGTAGGGCCAACACCAGAAAGTGCCGCTGTAGCTCAGCTGGTAGAGCACGTCATTCGTAATGATGGGGTCGGGAGTTCGAGTCTCTTCAGCGGCACCACTTCAATCACACATGTATCGAAGCCCTTGGTTCTCAAGGAAAACGCTGGTTCTGGCGATCGAATTCCAGATGTTTTCCGCGGGAGTCGGTCGACGTTGGGAGGCTTCAAGCCCAAGCGTTTGGCCAGGGCCGTGCCTGATGTCGCGATCTCGGACAACTCAACCGAGAAGCGATCAATCTGATCGGTGGCCTCATTTTCGGCTGCGGCAATGGGGCAGTGAACGCGCGGTTTCCGAGCGGATGACGCCCCGCATGAATCGGCCGTGCCAAGGGCCGGGGGGCTCTTTTGCCGCTCAAACCCGTGGCACTCAGACCTTTGGGCGATGAAATTTGAACAACTTCAGGCTGAATGTCGCTGCATCGCAGCGCCGCCCCTTGAGAATCAAGAAAACACGCGTATGGTCTGGTGCTTAGGAAGAAGGCAAATGTTCAAAACTGCTGCAGTTCAATTCCGGAGAGAGTAAAATGCGCCCGAGTCGTCATAGCGGAGAAGTGCAGAGCCGCGGACTCGGTGGGGCGAGTGTCATCCTTCTGACAATGCTGACGTGTATTTCACGAGCGACAACTGGGGATGTGTTCCACCGCTTTATTCGATCGTCCTCCTCCGGAGGAACTTGCTGAACCGGGTCCGTGCGGCCCATAGATTTTTCTCGGAATGATTGCACATCGTGCGCGAGGTATGCTGCCATGAACGTAAACTCCCGTGACATCACCGCCGACTTTGCCGTCATTGATAGCGGTAGCGGTCTGACGATCTACAATCGGTTGATCAAACGTGGCCTCGACCTCCTGCTTGTCGCCATTATCGGCCCGCTGCTGCTTCCGGTTATTGCGCTGCTCTGGGTTCTGGTCCGGCGGGATGGCGGCCCCGGCTTCTACGGTCACAAGCGTGTCGGGCGCGATGGCAATGCGTTCCGCTGCATGAAGATCCGGACGATGGCGACGAATGCCGACGAGCTGCTGAAAGCGCATCTGGAGGCCGATCCCGAGGCCCGCAAGGAATGGGATGAAAGCCACAAGCTGCGCAACGACCCCCGAATCACCCGGGTCGGCCGCGTCCTTCGCAAGACCAGCCTCGATGAGCTGCCGCAGCTTTGGAACGTGCTGAAGGGCGAGATGAGCTTTGTCGGACCCCGGCCGATCGTGCGCGACGAGCTTGCGCGTTACGGCGCCAACGCTTGGGCCTACCTGCAGATGCGGCCGGGCATCACCGGAAAGTGGCAGGTGTCGGGCCGCAACGACGTGTCATACGATCAGCGTGTGGCCTTCGACGTGGAATACAACCGCGAGGCCGGGTTGCTGACGGACTTCGGCATCCTCGTGAAGACGGCAAAGGTCGTGTTCCTGCCCACCGGCTACTGAGGGCACATCCGTTTCGATGAAGAGCGGCCGGGATCGTCCCGGCCGTTTTTTGTAGGGTGCGACCGATTGGAGCGCGCCGCCGCTCCACGCCGCCGTCCCGATCAGACCTCTCTCAGCTCCGCGACATGGGCGAGAAACCATTGATAGGTTTGCGCGATTCCGGCCCGCAGTTCGATCCTTGCGCGCCAGCCCATCGCGGCGAGTCGTGATACGTCCATCAGCTTGCGCATCGTTCCGTCCGGCTTGCTCGGGTCGAATGCAATCGTGCCGGTGAAGCCTGTAACATCGGCCACGATGCCCGCGAGTTCGGCGATGGTGATGTCCTGCCCGGTGCCGACGTTGATGTGGCTCAGCATCGGCCGGGTATTGGCCGCGTAGGTTTCGGGGTCGAGGTCCAGCACGAACAGCGATGCCTCTGCCATGTCGTCGACGTGCAGGAATTCGCGCATCGGTTTGCCGCTGCCCCAGATCGTGACGGTATCGAGCCCCTTGGTCGCCGCCTCGTGAAAGCGGCGAATCAAGGCGGGCAGCACATGGCTGTTGGCGGGGTGGAAGTTGTCGCCGGGGCCATAGAGGTTGGTTGGCATGACGCTGCGATAATCGGTTCCGTACTGGCGGTTGTAGCTTTCGCACAGCTTGATGCCGGCGATCTTGGCGATGGCGTAGGGTTCGTTCGTGGATTCGAGAACGCCCGTCAGCAAAGCATCCTCGCGCATCGGTTGGGCCGCCTCGCGCGGGTAGATGCAGGACGAGCCGAGGAAGAGCAGGCGCTGCACCCCGGCCGCGTGGGCCTGATGGATGACGTTGGCCTCCATCATCAGGTTTTCGTAGATGAAGTCCGCGGGATAGGTGTTGTTGGCCAGGATGCCGCCCACCTTGGCGGCGGCGAGGATCACGGCATCAGGCTTTTCGGCGGCGAAGAAGTCGCGCACGGCCTGCTGGTCCGTCAGGTCGAGGTCAGAGCGGGTCCGCGTAACCACCTCGGCGCCCCGCGCCTGAAGCTGGCGCAGGATGGCGGAGCCGACCATCCCGCGGTGCCCGGCAACGAAGTATTTCATCGCAGCCCCCTCAATTCTCGACAGAGACCGGCAGCGAGAGGCCGTGCAAGCGCAAGAGCGCGTGCCGGCGCGCGGCCTTCAGGTCTTCTGCCACCATCTCGGCGCACATTTCCTGTGCGGTGATCTGCGGCGTCCAGCCGAGTTTCTCGCGTGCCTTGGTCGGGTCGCCCAGCAAGGTCTCGACCTCGGCCGGCCGGAAGTAGCGCGGGTCGATCCGGATGATGACGTCGCCCGGCTTGACCGCTGGCGCCATGTCGCTCGTTACCCGTTCGACGATGCCATGCTCGTCAAGGCCACGGCCTTCGAACCGAAGCGTGATCCCCAGTTCGGCGGCCGACCAGGTGATGAACTCGCGCACCGAATATTGCTGGCCGGTGGCGATCACGAAGTCGTCCGCCGCTTCTTGTTGCAGCATCATCCACTGCATGCGGATGTAATCCCTGGCGTGGCCCCAGTCGCGCAACGAGTCGATGTTGCCCATGAACAGGCAGGGCTCTACCCCCTGCGCGATATTGGCCAGTCCACGCGTGATCTTGCGGGTCACGAAGGTCTCGCCGCGCCGCGGGCTTTCATGGTTGAAGAGGATGCCGTTGCAGGCATACATGCCGTAGGCCTCACGGTAGTTGACCGTGATCCAGTAGGCGTAGAGCTTGGCCACCGCATAGGGCGAGCGCGGGTGGAAGGGCGTGGTTTCCCGCTGCGGCGTCTCTTGCACGAGGCCGTAGAGTTCCGAGGTGGAGGCCTGATAGAAGCGCGTCTTGCGCTCCAGCCCCAGCAGTCGGATCGCCTCCAGCAGCCGCAGGGTGCCCATCCCATCGACATCGGCGGTATATTCCGGCGCTTCGAAGCTGACCGCAACATGGCTTTGGGCGCCAAGGTTATAGACCTCGTCGGGCTGCACCTCTTGCAGGATGCGGGTCAGGTTGGAGCTGTCGGACAAGTCACCATAGTGAAGGTGCAGCTTGGGATTCGTGACATGCGGATCTTCATAGATGTGGTCGATGCGCTGCGTGTTGAAAAGCGACGCGCGGCGTTTGATGCCATGCACGTCGTACCCCTTTTCGAGCAGGAATTCGGCCAGATACGAGCCGTCCTGCCCGGTGACTCCGGTAATGAGCGCAACTTTCGTCATCGGTGATCATTTGTCCCTGAAGGTCTTTCGTGCAAAGGTTTGACGGATCGTATGACCCAACGCAACGATTGGCTGAGGGTTCCGTCCGTCCGCCCGCCGCGAACTGAGCCGCTGGAAAGGCCGGACCGGTCGCAAGACCAAGACCGGTGACGGCACCCGACCCGACGGTGCCGAAGCCGCTTGAATCGGAGGTGATGAAATGAACGATCACAAGAAAGGCGCCGACAAGACAGAAAAGATCGACCCCGACCGGTTTCGTGTCGCCGAGGGCGAGCAGGTCGATCTTGAAATACGGCCGACAAGGGTCGATCCGGTCTACAAATCCAAAAGCGATTACAAGAAGATGCTGGCGGATCATGTCGAGCGTCTCGCCGAACAGCAGCGGATGCATTACGCCACCAACCGCCACGCGATCCTGTTGATCTTTCAGGCGATGGACGCCGCGGGCAAGGATGGCGCGATCCGGCACGTCATGTCGGGCGTCAACCCGCAGGGTTGCCAAGTGTTCAGCTTCAAGCACCCCAGCGCCACGGAATTGCAGCACGACTTTCTGTGGCGCACCACCCGTGACCTGCCGGAACGTGGCCGCATCGGCATCTTCAACCGGTCGTATTACGAAGAGGTTCTGGTTGTCCGCGTCCATCCGGAACTGCTGCAAGCCGAAGCCCTGTCGGACCCGACCGAGGATGCACACGCGTTCTGGCAAGCGCGCTATCGTTCCATCGCCGATCTGGAACGGCACCTGCACGCGAACGGCACCCGCATCGTCAAGATCTTCCTGCACCTGTCCAAGGACGAACAGCGCAAGCGCTTCATCGACCGCATCGACGAGGCCGACAAGAACTGGAAGTTCAGTCAGGATGACATCACAGAACGGGGATTCTGGGATCAATACCAGGCCGCCTATGCGCAATGCCTTGGTGCCACCAGCACGGCAGACTCGCCCTGGTACGTGGTTCCGGCCGATGACAAGGAAAACGCCCGGCTGATCGTGTCGCAGATCCTTCTCGACACGTTCGAGGCGCTCGGACTGGCCTATCCGCAGGTCACGGCAGAGCGGAAAAAGGAACTGAAGGCCATTCGCAAGACGCTTGAGGCGTAGAAACGCGCCTCAGGCCACGAAACCAGGGCGTTCCGCCGCAACGCTCAGCGCCTGTTCCAGCGCGAGCCCAAGCCGCAGGATGCTGTCTTCCTCGAACAGGCGCCCCCAGAGCGAGATGCCCTGCGGCACCCGGAACCGCGGCCCCGCATCGGCGGTTGTCGCCGCGCGGTTGCCCAGCGTCGTCCGGCGGCGGCTGGGAAGATCAAGGAAACCGGCCCGCAGATGCAGGCAGGGATGGCCGGTGAAGTTGCTCGCCACCAGCATCGGGCCGGTCGAGAACGGCCCGATCATCACATCGACCTGCCCGAACAGCGCATCCAGCGCCAGCATCACCTTGTAGCGCAGGCGGTCCAACTGGACGTGATCCACCGCCGACAGAAACCGCGACATGCGGAAGCTGTTCGGCCAGGCGCCCGGTTCCTGCCAGGTCAGCGCGTCATCCAGACCGCTCAGCGTCAGGTCTTCGAACATCGCGGCGGCTTCGGCTTGTACGATGTTCATCAGCGACCGATAGGGCAGATCGGGCAGCGTGACCGGCACGACCTCGACCCCAAGGCGCCGCGCCGCCTCAAGCGCGGCATGGTCGACGGCGGTTGCGCCCTCGCCGAACGCCTCTGGCAGGTAGCCAAGCCGCAGGCCCGCGATGCCTGCGGTCGCGTCAAAGGTGAACGGCGCGTCGATGCTGCCCCGGTCGCTCGGGTCGAAACCGTTCAGCGCGGCCAGCACCATCGCCGTATCCTCCACCGACCGGCAGATCGGGCCGACCTTGTCGAGCGAGGGGCAAAGCGCCATGCCCCCGGTTCGCGACACCCGGCCGTAGGTGGGCCGCAGCCCGGTGGTGCCGCACCGCTGGCTGGGCGAGGTGATGGAGCCAAGCGTTTCGGTGCCGATGGAAAAGCCGCACAGCCCCGCCGCCGTGGCCGAGGCCGAGCCCGCGCTGGATCCGCTGGAGCCTTCGTTCAGGTTCCATGGGTTGCGGGTGACGCCGCCGTACCAGATGTCGCCATAGGCCAGCGCGCCCAGCGTGGATTTGCCGATCAGCACCGCGCCCGCGGCGCGCAATTTGCGCACGATGGTGGCATCGGCTGCGGGGACGCGGTCGCGGAAGGGTTCGGCGCCCCAGCCGGTTGGAATGCCCTTGGTGTCGAACAGATCCTTCAGCGCGTAGGGAATGCCGTGCAGCGGCCCCAGGTGGACCCCTGCGCGCAGCAGCGCATCGGCGGCCTCTGCCTCGGCCAGCGCCAGATCGCGCGTGACGGTGGCGAAGCAGTGCAGCCGCGGGTTCAGCGCCTCGATCCGCGTCAGGTACAGGCCGGTCAACGCCCGGCTGGTCAGCGCGCCCGCCGCGACCCAGCCAGACAGCCGGGTCAGCGGGGCAAAGGCGATATCGTCCGGATCGTCGGGCAGCGGGCCGGGATCGGCGGCGGTAAAGCGCAGCGGCCCACGGGCGGGCATCCGCGTGGTGGGCAGGCGCGGGTCGAACCGCAGCGCGGGCGGATCGGCATTGACCAGCGGCACCTTGCGGCGGGCGAGGGCATGCAGGATCTGCTCTTCGATCGGGCCGGGCATCTGCGCCCGCTCCTCGGGCGTATAGGCAACCCCGGTCAGCCGTTCCCCGGCTTCGATGTCGGCGGTAGTGATCGTGGGGCGGTCCTCCATCGCTCAGCGCCCCACCGCATAGGCCTGCATCAGCCGTGGCGTGGCGGCGGCGCGCATCAGCCCGCCGGTGTCGCGCTGGGCGGCGGTCAGGCGGCCCACCGTCCAGGGTTCCGCCACCTCGACGGCATGACCGCGCGCGCGCAGTTCGTCGATCACCTTGGGGCCAAGCGCCGGTTCCACCATCAGGTGGCCGGGCTGAACCGCGCGCGGGTAGAACGAGCCCTGGAAATGCGAGGTGTGGAACAGCGGCGCATCAATCGCCTCTTGCAGGTTGGTCTGCCCGTGCACGAGGCGCAGGAAGAAGATCAGCTGCCACTGGTCCTGCTGATCGCCGCCCGGCGTTCCGAACGCCAGCCGCGCGCCATCCGGGCGCTGTGCCATCGAGGGCGACAAAGTGGTGCGCGGCCGCCGCCCGGGGGCCAGCGAGGTTGGCAGCCCCTCATCCAGCCAGAACATCTGCGCCCGGCTGTTCAGCGGCATGCCCAGCCCCGGCACCACCGGCGAGGATTGCAGCCAGCCACCCGACGGCGTGGCCGAAACCATGTTGCCCCAACGGTCGATCACGTCGATGTGGACGGTATCGCCCCGCTTTTCGGTCAGGTGCGCCATCGTGGGTTCGCCCCCGCCGATGCCCGCCGCCCCCGCCTCTTGCCCGGCGCGCGCGATGGCGGCCTGCACCCATGCCTCATGCCCCGGAACGACGCCCGGACGTTGCAGCAGCGAGGCGCGCGGGCCGATCAGCGCGCGGCGGTCGGCGGCATAGGCGCGCGACAGCAGCGTGTCGGTCGGGATGTCGGTGCAAGCAGGGTCGCCGTAATAGGCTTCGCGGTCGGCGAAGGACAGCTTCATGGCCTCGGTGATGGTGTGCACGAACGCGGCCCCGTTCGGGTCCATCGCGGCGATCCCGCTGCCCTCCAGCGTGCGCAGCGATTGCAGAAAGCTTGGCCCCTGCGACCACATCCCCGGTTTCCAGACCGTCCAGCCTTCGTAATCGACCGACAGCGGCGCATCGTAGCTTGCCTGCCACCCCGCCATATCCTGCCCGGTCAGCACGCCTTTGCGCCGGGCCCCGGCGGCGTCCATCACGCTGGCGTTGCGCATCCAGCGGTCGATCGCCTCGGCCACGAACCCTTTGTAAAAGGCCGCCCGTGCGGCCTCAATCTGCGCTTCGCGCCCCGATGCGGCCTCGGCCTCGGCCAAAAGGCGGGTCCAGGTATTGGCAAGGTCAGGGTTGCAGAACAGGCTTTCCGGCGCGGGCGCGTTGCCGCCCGGCAACCAGACCTCGGCCGAGGTGGGCCATTCGGTGCGGAAAAATTCCGCCAGCCCGGCGATGGTGGCCGACACGCGTCGCAGCACCGGATGGCCGTGGCGGGCATAGTGAATCGCCGGTTCCAGCACCTCGCGCAGCGTCATGGTGCCGTGGTCGCGCAGCATCAGCATCCAGCCGTCGAAGGCGCCGGGGATCACCGTGGCCAGAAGGCCTGAGCCGGGGATCATCGTCAGCCCCTCGGCGCGGTAGTGCGCGATGGTGGCGCCGGCGGGCGCGGTGCCCTGACCGCAGATCACTGTGGGTGCCGCGTCGCCCGCGGGCCGGATGATCGCGGGCAGGTCGCCCAGCGGGCCGCACAGATGCGGTTCCACCACGTTCAGCGCAAACCCCATCGCGACGGCGGCATCGAAGGCATTGCCGCCCTTTTCCAGAATGGCCATGCCGACCGAACTGGCGATCCAGTGGGTCGAGGCGACAACCCCGAAGGTGCCGAGGATTTCGGGGCGGGTGGTGAACGTCATGGCAATCTTCCCTGAACGTGAATACGGATTGTGTGGGTTCGTGTCAGCATGGCCTAGCCGTCGCGCGGGTCGAGCGCATCGCGCAGCCCGTCGCCCAGCAGGTTGAAGCCCAGCACCACAAGGAAGATCGCGATACCGGGCCAAAGCGCCATCCAGGGCGCCTGATCGAGGAAATTCTTGGCGACGTTCAGCATCGAGCCCCAGGACGGCGCCGGGGGTTGCTGGCCAAGGCCAAGGAATGACAGCGACGCCTCGGCGATGATGGCGGTGGCGATGGTCAGCGTGGACTGCACAAGGATCGGTGGAAAGATGTTGGGCAGGATGTAGCGCCAGACCAGCGCCAGCGGCCCTACACCGATGGCGCGGGCGCTTTCCACATAATCCTCGGTCATCACCGTCATGGTCTGCGCCCGTGCCAGCCGGATGAAGACCGGCATTGCCGACAGGCCGATGGCGATCATCGCATTGCTGAGCGACGGCCCGAGGAAGGCCGCCAGCGCGATGGCAAGGATCAGGAACGGCGCCGCCAGCAGCGCCTCTGTCAGGCGCGAGATGGCGGCATCGGTCCAGCCGCGCAGGCTGCCTGCGGCAACGCCCAGCGGCACCCCCAGCAGCACGGCGATGGCAACCGACACCACGCCAGCCAGCAACGAGGCCTGCGCGCCCCAGATCATCCGCGACAGCAGATCGCGCCCGATCTCGTCGGTGCCCAGCCAGTGCACGGCCGAGGGTGCCTTGCGCACCGCGGTCCAGCTGGTCTTGATCGGGTCGGCGATCGGCAGGATCGGGGCGAGGATGGCGATGACGACGAAGAAGGCCACCATGCCGCCGCCGACCAGCGCCGCAGGGTTCGCCGCGATCCGGCCCAGCACGCGGCTGCGGCGTTGCGGCAGAACGGGTTCGGCCGCGACGCTCATGACATCCTCATGCGCGGGTTCAGGATGCGGTAAAGCGCATCGGCCAGCAGGTTCATGGCGATGAAGGCGATCCCGGTGCAAAGAACGATGCCCTGCACCACGGCATAGTCACGGGTGAACACCGCATCCACCACCAGCTTGCCGAAGCCTGGGATGGTGAAGATCTGCTCGGTCAGCACGGCGCCGCCAAGAAGGTCGCCGAAGATCAGCGTGGTGACCGTGACCACCGGCACCAGCGCGTTGCGTAGCGCGTGTTTCACCAGCACCGTCCGCTCGCTCAGCCCCTTGGCGCGGGCGGTGCGCACATAGTCGGATTTCAGCACGCCCAGCATGGCCGACCGGGTGTGCCGCATCAGTGCCGCGGCAAGGCCCGAGCCCAGCACGAGGGCGGGCATCAGCATGGTTTCCAGCGACTTCACCGGATCGACCCAAGGCGAGACATAGCCCGAGGCGGGCAACCAACCCAGCCGCACGGACACCAGCAGAATCAGCATGATGCCCAGCCAGAAATTCGGGATCGACAGCCCTGACAAGGCCACCACGTTCGATAGCCAGTCGATCCATGTGCCCTTTCGATAGGCCGACAGCACCCCCGCCGGAACGCCGATGAAAAACGCCACGATCAGCGCCATCGCGGCAAGCTGGATCGTCACCGGCAGTTTCTGCCCGATCAGCGTCAGCACCGGCTCGCGCGTGCGCAGCGAGATGCCAAGATCGCCATGCACCGCGCCCTCGATCCAGTAGAGGTATTGCTGCGGCACCGGGTCGTTCAGGTGGTATTTCTCGCGCAGGAAGGCCAGCGTCGCGGGGTCGCGTTCTTCCCCCGCCATCGCCAGCACGGGGTCGCCGGGCAGGATCTTCTGCATCCCGAACACGAAAATCGAGATCAGCAGGATCGTCGGTATCGCGATCACGATGCGGCGGAAGAGGAATTCGATCATCGGACAGTCCCGGCAGAAGGCCCCGGCCGTCATTGCGGCCGGGGCGGCGGTATCAATTGGCGAGGGCGACGTTCTGCAGGCGGATCATCCCGTCAGGATAGGGCACGAAGCCGGTCAGCGACTTGCTGTAGGCCCAGAGCCAGACCGGGTGGTAAAGGTAGATGATCGGCAGTTCGTCGAGCAGGATCTTCTGCGCGGCGTCATAGGATTGCTTGCGCACCGCCTCGTCGGTCGAGACGCGGGCGGTGTTCATCAGCTTGTCCACCTCGGGGTTGGAATAGTGCCCGTCGTTCAACCCGGCGCCGGTGACGACGAACCCGTAAAGGTTGCCATCGGGATCGACCCGGCCCGACCAGCCGACCTGCGTCGTTTGATAGGCGCCGGCGGTCTGGTCCTTCAGCATGGTGGCGAATTCCTTCGTCACGATCTTGATGTTGATCCCGGCCTCGGCCGCCATCGACTGCATTACCTGCATCAGTTGCTGGGTCTGCGGATCGTTGGCGCCCTGCATCTCGACATCGACCTTGTCAAAGCCCGCCTGTTTCAGCAGCGCCTTGGCCGCGGCAACATCGCGGGGCTGGATCGGGAAGTCCTTGTCGTACCATGGCGAGGTCGGCGGGAAAGGCTGGTTGCCGGGCGCGAAAGCGCCGTTGAACACGACCTGGTTGATCACGTCGCGGTCCAGCGACAGCGACAGCGCCTGCCGCACCAGCTTGCTTTGCCCGATCGGATTCTTCGCGGCATCGGTGTTCGCGATGTTGACGGTGATGCCCTGATACCCGATCGAAGTCGCGGCAGCCGTCGCCAGCTTCGGATCGGCCTTGGCCGAGGCCAGATCAGTCGGTGCCATCCGTTCGATCATGTCCAGATCGCCCGCGCGCAGGTTGGCCAGCCGCACCGTGGTATCGGGGATCGGCAGGAAGGTAACCTTGTCGAAGTGGATCTTGTCGGCGTCGTAGTAGCCCGCGTATTTCTCCAGCACGATCTTGTCTTGCTGAACGCGCTGGACGAACTTGAACGGGCCCGAACAGACCGGGTTCAACCCGAAGTCGGCGCCCTCTTTCTGCGCGGCCGTGGGCGAGATCATCATCCCGGCCCGGTCGGACAGCTGCGCCAGCAGCGTGGCATCGGGCGCCGACAGGGTAAACTTGACCGTGTAGGGGTCCACCACATCGACGGTGGCGATCGACTTCACCTCGGATTTGCGCTTGCTCAATTCGAAGGTCTTGGACCGCTCGATGTTGTATTTCACCGCATCGGCGTTGAACGGGGTGCCATCCTGAAAGGTCACACCCTCGCGCAGTTTCATCGTCAGCGCCTTGCCGTCATCCGACCAGGTCCAGCTGGTAGCGAGCATCGGGATGATCTTCAGCTCTGGCGAAATGTCGACCAGCTTGTCGCAGAGCGAGGCATAGACGATGCGGCCGGTAAAGGTGCGCGACTGGTCGGGGTCGAGCACGTCGGGGTCGTCCTGCAGGCCGATGCGCAGGTCTGCGGCGTGCGCCCATTGCGCTGTCAGCGACAGCAGCGCGGCGAGCGCGAGTTTCGTGGCGGAACGGGTCATGCGGAATCTCCTTGCTGGGTCGGGGGAGGGGCGCCTTCTTTCCGGGCACTTGAATCGGGCGGCATCGCCTCGGCGGCGCGGGCCAGACGGTAAAGCTCGAACCGGCTGGCGGCGGCGGGCGTGCGGCGGGTATCGGTTGCAACGAGGCCGTCGAGCCGCAGTTCGGCCGCGCGATGGCAGGCGACCTGTCGGCCTTCCGCATCGGCGGGGCCAAGCTCGGGCGGCACGGTCGCGCAGCGGTCCACCGCATAGGGGCAGCGCGGATGGAACTTGCATCCCGACGGCGGCGCGATCGGGTTCGGCAACTCGCCCTCCACCCGTGCCCGCGCCCGCCGGGCGCCGGTGTCGGGCAGCGGGATCGCCGCCACCAGTGCCTCGGTATAGGGATGGCGCGGCGCGTCGAACAGCTGGTCGGCGGGCGCCAGTTCCACGATCTCGCCCAGATACATCACCGCGACACGGTCGGCCATGTGCCGGATCACCGCCAGATCATGCGCGATGACGATCAGGGTCAGGCCGAATTCTTCCTTCAGATCCTGCAGGATGTTCACCACCTGCGCCTGAATCGACACGTCCAGCGCCGAAACAGGCTCATCCCCCACCACCACCGTCGGCCCCGAGGCCAAAGCCCGGGCGATCCCGACCCGCTGCCGCTGCCCGCCCGAGAATTCGTGCGGATAGCGCCCGGCGCTTTGCGGCGGCAGGCCGACGCGCGCCAGAAGCGACGCCACCCGTGCCTTGCGCTCGGCGCGGGTGCCGATGCCATGGGTGCGCAGCGGCTCCTCGATCAGCGCCCCCACCGTCATACGCGGGTTGAGCGAGGAGAAGGGGTCTTGAAAGATGAACTGCACCTCGCGCCGCAAGGCGCGGATTTCGGCGGGCTTCAACTGGCCAAGGTCGCGCCCGGCATAGTGCACCGTGCCGCCCGAGGCCGGGATCAGGCGCGTCAGCACGCGGGCAAGGGTGGACTTGCCGCAGCCGGACTCGCCCACGATGGCAAAGGTCTCGCCCCGCCGGACCCGCAGATTCACGCCATTGACCGCATGCACGACGGCGGCCGCGCCGAACAGCGGGCGGCGGGTGACAAAGCGCCGCTCGACCGCGATGGCTTCCAGGATGATCTCGGGCCCGCTCATGCGCCCACCGCCTTTGCCCGCACGTCAAGCGGTGCGCGCCAGCAGGCGACGGCGTGGCCATCGGCAAGCTCGGCCAACGGCGGCGAGGCGGCGCAATCGGCGCCACGGAACGGGCATCGCGTGGCGAACCGGCAGCCGTCGGGCATCCGGTCGGCCGAAGGCACGATGCCGGGGATCGTCACCAACCGGCTGTGCGCCGCGCCGAACGACGGCATCGAACTCATCAACCCGATGGTGTAGGGGTGCTGAGGGTCGTTGAACACATCCGCGACGCGGCCGGTTTCCACCACCCGACCCGCGTACATCACCGCGACCTTGTCGGCCATCTCGGCGACCACGCCCAGATCATGCGTGATCAGGATCAACGCCATCCCGGCCGCATCGCGCAGGCTGCGCATGAGGTCGAGGATCTGCGCCTGAATCGTGACGTCCAGCGCCGTTGTGGGTTCGTCGGCGATCAGCAGCGCGGGGTCGTTGGCCAGCGCCATCGCGATCATCGCGCGCTGGCGCATGCCACCCGAAAGCTGATGCGGAAACTCGTCGAGCCGTTGTTGCGGCGCCGGAATGCGGACCAGTTGCAGCATCTGAAGCGCGCGGGCGCGGGCTTCGGCGTGGCTGGCCCCACGATGACGGCGCACCGCCTCGGCGATCTGTTCGCCGATCTGCAGCGAGGGGTTCAGCGCGCTCATCGGTTCCTGAAAGATCATCGCCATCCGGTCGCCCCGCAGCCGCGACAGTTCGGCCGAACCAAGCCGCAGCAGGTCGCGGCCCTCGAATGTCGCCGTGCCGCCGGTGATGTGCAGCGGCGGCGTGGCCAGCAGGCCCATCAGCGCAAGCGCGGTCAGGCTTTTGCCGCAACCGGATTCGCCCACGATGCACAACGTTTCGCCGGGCATCACGGTGAACGACAGGTCATCCACCAGATTGCGCGGGGCACGCCCGGCCCGGATCGACAGCTGTCGCACCTCAAGCAGGGGCGCCGCGCCGGTCATTCTGCGGCCTTCGACAGCGGTCGGGCCAGATTTTCGGCCAGACGGTTCAGGTGCCCGGTCATCGCCGCACGGGCGCCATTTGCGTCACGCACGGCGATGGCGTCGACGATCGCACGATGCTCGCGGTCCGACGCGGCCATCGACTCGGGCGAGCGGACGCGGGCCCGCATCGCCTGCCAGTCGTCGCGGATGCGAACCTCGTCCAGCAGCTGGAATGCTGTCAGCAGAACCTGATTTCCCGCCGCGCGCGCGATCAGGCGGTGCAGCGCGCCATCCCACAGTTCCGCTGTATCGGACTCTGGCGTCAGGCCGATGTGCTCGATCAGCCGCCGCATCCGCTCGATGTCATCGGCCGAGGCCCGTTCCGCGCACAGCGCCGCCAGTGCAGGCTCGATGCAAAGCCGCGCCTCCATGATGGATGCGGCGTCGGTGGCCTCGACGATGTCGGCGGCCAGCAGGCCGGTCGGGTCCGGCGGCTGGCCGATGAAGGTGCCCTTGCCCTGCCGGCGCCAGATCAGGCCCTCTTCCTCAAGCACCTCCAGCGCCGCCCGCAGCGCCCGCCGCCCGACCCCAAGCCGGTCGCAAAGCACACGTTCGGTTGGCAGCTGTCCATCCTCGGTGACCGCCCCGCTCTGGACCAGCCGTCGAAGCTGGGCGAGCACACTGGAGGCGTTTTCGGGCATCGGCACATCCTGACGTGGTGAATCAATCGTGAATTGGTTCTGAACCATTCGGGGAAAGGTTCGCCCAAGAGTCAATCCTCTTTACGCCCGCTTTGGCAACCTTGGCGCGAATTTGGGCGATGCGGCGTGACATGCCGCCGGTCCGGGCGCGTTCGATTCGGGCCGCTGGCGCGGGGTCGGGCGGTAGGTGGGTGCTCAGGCGATGCGTCGATACGCGATGCGCCGCGCGAGCCAGCAGCCCAGGGTGAGGCCGATCACCGCCCCGCCATCATCGCGGCGCAGCTGAACCGTCCAGTCGCCGGGCGCGGCGGCATCCATCGACCGGCGGGTGGTGATGACCCAGACATCGGGGCCCACCGGATACATCCGCTCCATCGGCCCGGCGCCAAGCAGGCCCTCGAACCCTGCAAAGGTCGCGCCATCACGGGTGTCGATCTCCAGCGCGGCTTCCAGCTCGTCGGACCAATAGCGACCGGCAAGGGCCAGACCGTCGGCCCGATTCACAGCCGCCAACGGAGGAGCCGTGACCTGAAGGTTCTCCGCGGCGCGGGTCATCAGCAGGCCGTCACCCTGGCGGCGAAGGCTGACGCCCTCGCCGTGAATGCCGCCATCGGCGCCAACCGCCAACCGGGCGGGGCTTGTGGCATAGCGGAGGGTGACGCCGGTCGAATCCGCGGTCGTGCGCAGCACAAGGCCCTGATCATTGTCCAGCCAGAGGCCGTCCCAGCCTTCGGGGGTGCCGGGTTTCTCTGGTTCGGCGAACCCCAGCGCCGCCTCCAGCAGGGCCACTGCCGCGCCGCGCGCATTGGCCTCGTGGTTGAACATCACCACCACCGACAGCCGTTCCGACAGCGCATGAAGCCGGTGCGCCCGAAAGCCCCGCAGCGCGCCGCCGTGCCCGGTGACCTTCACACCCGCCACGGTGTCGTGCTTCAGCCCATAGCCATAGCTGGCCGGTGTGCCGTCCTGAAAGCTCGGCGCGGCCGACAGCCGGGTGTAAAGGCCGCAGGGGTCGTCGCGCGTCGCGTCGATATGCGCCTCCCACGCCAGCATGTCGGCCAGCGAGGCCGAAATGCCCGCATCGCCGATCCAGTAGATGCCGTTCTCGGCGGGCAGAAACCCGACTTCGTCATTGCCCTCGTAGCCCACCACGCCATCGGCTGGTACGCGGCTATCCGGCAGCAGGGTCGCGGTGGTCATCCCGGCGGGGGCAAAGAGGCGTTCGGCATATAGATCGCCAAGGGCGCGGCCGGTCGTCGCCTCGATCAGCTCCGAGAGGATGCGAAAGTTGCAGTTACAGTAGGAGTATGACGTTCCCGGTGGAAAGTGCCCGGTCTTCATCCGGGCCAGCAACGGCATGGCGTCCTCGCGGCGAAACGTGGCTTCGGGAACCGCGCCCTGAAGCACGGTCAGCGCCCAATAATCCCGCAGGCCCGACTGGTTATCGCAAAGCTGCTTCACCGTCGGCAGCGGCCCTTCGAAATTCGGCAGAAACTCGGCAATCCGGGGATCGAGCGTTGACGGGTCCGCCACCTGATCCAGCAGAAGCGCGCAGGTGAACTGCTTGGTGATCGAACAGATCGGCAGGCGCAGCGCGGCGGTCATCGGCAAGCGGGCCCGGAGGTCGGCATAGCCCCAGGCGCGCCGGGCGATGATCTGGCCATCCTTGACCACCCCCGCGACGCCGCCGGGCCCCTTGAACCGAAGCGGCAACTGATCCAGCGCCCGCCCCAGCGCGGCCTCGTCGATGGTGGTCATTTGTGGTCGCCCCATGCCGTGTCTGGCCCGACATTGATCGGGGTCGATGGCCGCGACAAGGGGCGGGGTGGTTTTCGCCGGGGCGGTCAGGCGGCGTCGATCACCTCCTGCCCGCACCAGACCCGTTTCAGATGCAGCCCCGCATCGAAATGCACGAAGTCTGCCGCGCGCCCCGGCGCGAGGTGGCCGACATGTGCCGAAAGGCCGATGCAGGCGGCCGGGACCGAGGTGGCCATGCGCAGCGCCGTGGCCACGGGCAGGCCGACATCGTTCACCATCACGCGCAGACAGTGCGGCAAGTCGCAATCGGCGCCCGCCAGCGTGCCATCGGCCAGCGTCAGTCGCCCGTCGCGCCGCAAGATGCGACGGCCGCCCAGGGTGAACTCGGTCATCGTGGTGCCCGCCGGGGCCATCGCGTCGGTGACCAGAAACAGCCGGTCGGCCCCGCGCTTGGCGGCCACCGCGATCCGCAGCACCTCGGGCGCGACGTGGATGCCATCGGCGATCAGCCCCGCGAAAACCTGTGGCGAGTCGAGCACGGTGCCGACCAGCCCCGGCTCGCGGTGGCCAAGCGGGCTCATCGCGTTGAAAAGATGCGTGGCTACATGCGCGCCCGCATCGAAGGCCGCGCGAGCCGCCGCCATGCCAGTGTCGCTGTGCCCAAGGCTGACAATGACCCCGGCCGCCGCAAGCTGCGCGATCTGCGCAGGCGTCACGCTTTCCGGGGCCACGGTCGCCATCAGCGCGGGCAGCTGGGCGGCAGCGGCGCAAATGGCATCGCAATCCTCGGCCTCCATCGGCCGGATCAGCGCCGGGTCATGCGCGCCCTTGCGGCGCGGGTCCAGATGCGGGCCTTCCAGATGCAGACCCAGAAAACCGGGCACCCCGGCCCTGGCGGCGGCGATCCCCGCGGCGATCACCGCCGCCGTCGTTTCGCGGGTGTCGGTGATCAGCGTCGGCAAAAGCCCGGTGACGCCCAACGGCAGATGCGCGGCGCAAATCGCGGCAATGCCCTCGACCGAGGCGGTTTCCTGCCCCAGCATCTGCCCGCCGCCACCATTCACCTGCAGGTCGATCAGCCCCGGCGCAAGGATGCCGCCGTCCAGCCGTTCGATCGTGCCCTCGACCTCTGCCTCGGGCCGGATGGCGATGATGTGCCCGTCGGTGACGATCAACGCCGCGCCCGCGATCATCTGTGCGCCGTCGAAGATCGCGGCGCCGGTGTAGCTGACTCGGGTCATACCGTTTCCGTCACTTTGCGCAGATGCGGCGGGGTGTCGGGGTTCAGCCCGCGTCGCCGCGCCAGCGCCTCGATGAATCCGTAGAAGGTGACGATCAGCACCAGCGGTGCGACCAGCGGATGCAACCCGGCCAGCGCGGGAAGCTCGGTTACCCCGGCGGCCGCGCCCGGCGCGGTCAGAAAGACGTTGGCGCCTTGCCCGGCCAGCCGTTCGGCCGTGGCGATCACCTGCGGCAGCGCGGCATCGGCCACACCCAGTGCCAGCACGGGAAACTGCGCCTGCACGATGGCGGCGGGGCCGTGCAGAACCTCGGCGGCGCTGTAGGATTCGGCGTGAAGGCCGCTGGTCTCCTTGCACTTCAGCGCCATTTCATTGGCAATCGCAAAGCCGGGGCCGCGGCCCAGCACGTAAAGCGACTGCGCCCGCGCAAGCCGGTCCGCCAGCGGCGACCAGTCGCAGGCAAGGGCTGCGGCGAAATCCTCGGGCAGCGCCGCCACCGCCTTGCGCAATGCGTCATCCTGCTGCCATTCGGCCACCAGCGCGAGGCCCGCCAGCACCGAGGCGACGAAGGTCTTGGTTGCCGCCACGCTGCGTTCCTCGCCCGCGTGCATCGCCAGCGTATGCGCCGAAACCGCGGCCATCGGCGAGTCGGGATGGTTCGTCACCGCCAGCGTCAGCGCGCCACCGGCCCCGGCGCTGCGCATCATCTCGACAATGTCCGGGCTGCGCCCCGATTGCGAAATGCCCAGACAGACGGCGCCGGACAGGCGCAACTGCCGCCCATAGATCGAGGCGACCGATGGCCCGACCGAGGCGACCGGCACCCCCGCCGCCAGTTCCACCAGATATTTCAGGTAGGTCGCGGCGTGATCCGATGATCCGCGTGCCACCGTCACCATCAGCGCCGGGTCAAGCGCCCGCATCGCCGCGGCCGCGACTGCAACCTGCGGCGCGGCGCCGGTCAGGAACCGCTGTGCGGCCTCGGGAATCTCTTCCACTTCGCGGCGCATGAATGTCTTTGCGGTCATTCGTCCGACCCTTCCTTGTCATTGGATATCCTGAGTTCCGCCGCGAAATCATAGGCATCGCCGCGATAGAGCGAGCGGGTGAATTCCACCACGCGGCCCGAGGGCAGATAGCTGATCCGCTCGATCCGAAGGCCCGCCACACCCACCGGCACCTCCAGCAGGCTGGCGTCGTGGGCGTTCAGATTGGCGGCCGAAATGCGCTGCACCGCCCGCACCGGATGAAACCCGCGCTTGGCCAGCACGGCGTAAAGCGAAGCATCCACCAATTCAGGTTCCGGCAGGATCGCGGTCGACAGTGCCGCTCGCTCGATCGCCAGCGGCACCTCGTCCGACAGCCGCACCCGTTCCAGCCGGGCGACGCGGTCCTTGGCGGTCAGGCCCAGCACCATCATCTCTTCCGGAGCCGGGGCGTGGACGGCGCGATGCAGCCAGACCGAACGCGAGACCTTGCCGCGCCGGGCCATATCCTCGGAAAAACTGGTCAGCAACGACAGCGCCTGTTCCAGCCGTTCCACCCGGGGCGCGACGAAGGTGCCCGAGCCGTGCCGCTGCACCAGCTTGCCGACCTCCACCAGCGACTGCACCGCCTTGCGCACGGTCACGCGGCTGAGGTCGGTCATCGCCGCCATCTCGCGTTCGGGCGGCAGGCTGTCGCCCGGCCTCAACTCGCCCGCGTCGATGGCCGCGGCAATGCGGCGGCTGAGTTGCAGGTAAAGCGGGCCCGCGCCGGTCTCGCTGAACGCTTCGGGCGCGAAGAGGGTTGCCATCACGCCGCCCCCCGCGCCAGCCGCAGTGCGCCGTCAAGCGCGCTTCCCGCCGCGGGCCGAATCAGGCCCGGATAGCGCGCGGCCAGCCGCAGCGCAAAGACCGCGCCGAGGCCGCCAAGAAAGCAAAGCGGCAGCGCCCCGGTCTGCAGATGGTCGATGTAGCGGCAGATCCAGCGGTCGGCATCGGCAAGGATCGCGGTGGCGGCGGGATCGTCGGCACCGGCCACGATGCGCGGGGCAAACCGGCCGAAATCGACCGGCCGCGCCTCCTTGGCAAAGCGCACGATAGCCTCGGGGCCACCCATTTCGGTCGTCACGCCGGTCAGCAGCGGAGAGGCAGGCACCAGACCATCGGCCGCCCGCACCGCCTGCGACAGCAGTTCGCGGCCCATCCACGCGCCGCTGGCCTCATCACCCAGGATCAGGCCCCAGCCGCCGATCACCTCGACCGTGCCGCCGCTCTGGCAGGCGAAGACAGATCCGGTGCCGACCGTTGCCGCGATGCCATCCTGCCCGGCAAAGGCGCCGTTCAGCGCGATCTCGGCGTCGCTGACCACCCGCGTCGTGGCGAAGGGCAGCGCCGTCTGGCGGTTCGAGGTATTCGCCCCTGCCAGCCCGAGCACGGCGTGCAGATCCTCCAGCCGGGCACCCGCCGCCTGTGCGGCCTGATCCGCCGCGGCCAGAATGTTGGCCCGCGCGCCGTCCGGATCGCTCATCACATTGGCCGGGCCAGCGGCGCCCTGGCCCAGAATGCGTCCTGTCGCATCACAAACCGCCGCGCGGCAGCCAGTGCCGCCGCCATCGATTCCCAGAAAATACTGCATGGCGTCTCCTCAAGTGCAAAGACTACCAAAAGGATACCAATTTGCAAGGGATACGTGGGAGGCGGCGGGTAGATATATGTTAAAGTGGGGAATTCGGGGTTCGGAAAGATTTATGTGGACAATTGGTATTCATTTGGCATTATCGTGATTGAGAGGGGATTCGAATGATCGGCAGGCGAATGGAAGAACGGCACGCCCTTGCGGCAGGGTTACAGGCGCTTCCGGCCGCTGAAATTCTGTCGCGTCTGCTGGTGGCGCAGGGCGATGCGGTCGCCGCGTTGCGCCCCGCGCTTTCCTCCATCGCCGCAGCCGCCGATCTTGCCCGCGCGGCGCTTTCCGGGGCCGGGCGTCTGGCCTATGTCGGCGCGGGCAGCGCCGGGCTGATGGCGCTGGCCGACGGGCTGGAACTGGCGGGCACCTTCGGGGTGCCGCCTGCGCGCACGCCCATTCTGTTCGCGGGCGGTGCCGCCGCGCTGCTGCACATGACCGGCGATGTCGAGGATGACGCGGCACTGTCGCAGGCCGATCTTGCCGCGCTGGCCCCTACCGCCGCCGATGTGGCGATCTGCGTTTCGGCTTCGGGCACCACACCCTATACGCTGGCAGTTGCGCGCGGCGTGAAGGCGGCGGGCGGGCGGGTGATCGCCATCGCCAACGTCTCGGGTGCGCCGCTGCTGTCGCTGGCCGATGTTGCCGTGCTGATCGACAGCGGGCCAGAGATGGTGGCGGGCTCGACCCGGCTGGGGGCGGCGACGACGCAGAAGATCGCGCTGAACATGATCTCGACGCTGGTCGGGATCGGGTTGGGCCATGTCCACGAGGGTTACATGGTCAACCTTCTGCCCGAGAATGCCAAGCTGCGCGATCGCGCCGCCCGCATCGTTGCCGCCCTGTCCGGCTGCGACGACGCGCAGGCCGCGCGGGCGCTGGCCACAACCAAAGGCGCGGTGAAACCCGCCATCCTGATCGCCGCAGGGGCGAGCGCGGATACCGCGCAATCCCTGCTTGCCGACAGCGGCGGCCATCTTGGCCCGGCGCTGGCCCGGCTTGCCGGACCGCCGACCAACGAAAGACCATAGGCCCGCGAAAGGGCCGCAAATAGGGAGACGACCCATGAAGAAGACCCGTTTCACCACCCTTCTGCTGGCCAGCACGCTGCTGGCAGGCACGGCCGCGATGGCCAACACGACGATCACCATCGAAAGCTGGCGCAACGACGACCTGACCGTCTGGCAACAGAAGATCATTCCGGCCTTCGAAAAGGCGCATCCCGACATCAAGGTGGTGTTCGCCGCCTCGGCGCCGACCGAATACAACGCCGCGCTGAACTCCAAGCTCGATGCGGGCTCGGCGGGCGACCTGATCACCTGCCGCCCGTTCGACGCCTCGCTGGCGCTGTTCCAGAAGGGCAAGCTGGCCGACCTGACCGCGATGCCCGAGATGGCGAACTTCTCGGATGTGGCCAAAGCCGCGTGGCAGACCGATGACGGCAAGCAGACCTTCTGCATGCCGATGGCCAGCGTGATCCACGGCTTCATCTACAACAAGGACGCCTTCGACAAGCTGGGCATCACGCCGCCCAAGACGATGGACGAGTTCTACGCCGACCTCGACAAGATCAAGAAGGATGGCACCTACATTCCGCTGGCGATGGGCACGCACGACCAGTGGGAAGCGGCCACGATGGCCTACGAGAACATTGGCCCGAACTACTGGAATGGCGAGGAAGGCCGCAAGGCGATCATCGCGGGCACCCAGAAGCTGACTGACCCGCAATGGGTCGCGCCGTTCACCGAGCTTGCCAAGTGGGGCCCGTACATGGGCGACGGCTTCCAGGCGCAGACCTATCCGGACAGCCAGAACCTGTTCACGCTGGGCCGCGCGGCGATCTATCCGGCCGGCTCGTGGGAAATCTCGGGCTTCTCGGCGCAGGCGCAGTTCAAGATGGGCGCCTTCCCGCCGCCGGTCGTGAAGGCGGGCGATCCCTGCTACATCTCGGACCAGCCTGACCATGCGATGGGGCTGAACGCCGCGAGCAAGAACAAGGACGCGGCGATGACCTTCCTGAAGTGGGTCGGCTCGGAAGACTTCGCGACGCTTTACGGCAACGCGCTGCCGGGCTTCTTCCCGCTGATCGACAAGCCGATCAAGATCGACGATCCGCTGGCCAACGAGATGCTGGGCTGGCGCCAGACCTGCAAGCCGACCATGCGCTACACCTACCAGATCCTGTCGCGTGGGACGCCGAACCTGGAAAACGCCCTGTGGGCAGCCTCGGCCAACGTGATCAACGGCACCCAGACGCCGGAAGCCGCTGCGGCCGAGATGCAGAAAGACCTCGCCAGCTGGTACAAGCCGCAGCAATAAGCGGCCCAAGGCCGGGGCCGGGGCCGTCGCGCCCCGGCCAAGGCGGGGCTTCGACCCCTTGCGCCCGGCCCACGCGGTCGGGCGTTCACCCCCCAAGCACAATTCCATACCGATGAAAGGGAGAGGGATGGCCGACCGGAAGCCCGTGCGCTGGCACATCGCGGTGTTCCTCGCGCCCGCGGTGATCGTCTACACCGCCGTCATGATCGTGCCGCTGTTCGGCACGCTCGGCCTGTCGCTGTTCACCACGGTCGAGCGGGTTCCGCACTATGTCGGGCTCGACAACTTCCGCACGCTGTTGAGCGACCCGCACTGGTCGGGCCGGTTCTGGAATGCGCTGGGCAACAACTTCTGGTTCTTCGTCGTCAATATGGCGGTGCAGAACCCGATCGGCGTCGGGTTGGCCGCGCTGCTGTCGTCGCCGCGCCTGCGGATGGCGGCGTTCTACCGGACGGCGATCTTCATCCCGACCATCCTCAGCTTCGTGATCGTTGGCTTCGTGTGGAAGCTGATCCTATCGCCGCTCTGGGGTATCGCGCCGGACATGCTGGCGGCGGTCGGGCTGAAATCGCTGTTCGCGCCCTGGTTGGGAGAGGCGAATTATGCGTTGACGACGATTGCGCTGATCTCTGTCTGGCAGTTCATCGGCATCCCGATGATGCTGATCTATGCGGCGCTGCTGACCATCCCCGAGGAGGTGATCGAGGCCGCCGAAATGGACGGCATCACCGGCATGAGCCAGTTCTGGAAGATCAAGTTGCCGCTGATCCTGCCATCGATCGGGATCATCTCGATCCTGACGTTCGTCGGCAATTTCAACGCCTTCGACCTGATCTATGTAACGCAGGGTGCTTTGGCCGGGCCGAATTACTCAACCGACCTGCTGGGCACGTTCCTCTATCGCACCTTCTTCGGGTTCCAGTTGCAACTGGGCGATCCGAACATGGGGGCCACCATCGCCACGGCGATGTTCGGCATCATCCTAGTCGGCGTCTGTCTTTATCTTTTCGGCATCCAGCGGCGGCTGCGCCGCTACCAGTTCTGAGGCGGCATCATGGCACAGGCACGAACCTCATTGCCGCGCACCATCGCCGCCCATGCGGTGCTGATCGCCTACACGCTGATCGCGTTGTTCCCGGTCTTCGTCATCCTGATCAACTCGGTGAAATCACGCCGCGCGATCTTTGCCCATCCGCTGGCGCTGCCGGGGCCGCAGAGTTTCGACCTGATCGGCTTTACCACCGTGCTGCATCAGGGCGATTTCCTGCGCTATTTCGAGAACAGCATGATCGTGACGGTCTCCTCGCTGGCGCTGGTGCTGCTTTTCGGTGCGATGGCGGCCTTTGCGCTGTCGGAATATCGGTTTCGCGGCAACACGCTGATGGGGCTTTACCTCGCGCTGGGCATCATGATCCCGATCCGGCTGGGCACCGTGGCGATCCTGCAGATGATGGTGGCGGGCGGGTTGGTGAACACGCTGCTGGCGCTGATCCTTGTCTATACCGCGCAAGGCCTGCCGCTGGCGGTGTTCATCCTGTCAGAGTTCATGAAGACCGTCTCGGCCGATCTGAAGAACGCGGGCCGCATCGACGGGCTGTCGGAATACCGCATCTTTTTCCGGCTGGTGCTGCCGCTGGTGCGCCCGGCGATGGCGACGGTGGCGGTGTTCAGCATGATTCCGATCTGGAACGACCTGTGGTTCCCGCTGATCCTCGCCCCGTCAGAAGCCACCAAGACCCTGACGCTGGGCAGCCAGGTGTTCATCGGGCAGTTCGTCACCAACTGGAATGCGGTGCTGGCCTCGCTGTCGCTGGCGATCCTGCCGGTGCTGGTGCTCTACCTGATCTTCTCGCGTCAACTGATCCGTGGCATCACCGCAGGAGCCGTGAAATGACCCCCCTTCGCACCCTTGTCGCGGGTCTCGGCAACATGGGCCGCAGCCACGCGCTGGCCTATCACAACGACCCGGCGTTTCAGATCGTCGGGCTGGTGAACCGATCCACGCCGCACCTCGATCCGGCCTTGGCGGGCTATACGGTCGAGCCGGATTTTAACGCGGCGCTGGCGCGGCTGAAACCCGATCTGGTGTCGATCGCGACCTATTCCGACAGCCACGCCGATCTTGCCGTGGCGGCGATGGAGGCGGGGGCGCATGTGTTCGTCGAAAAGCCGCTGGCCACCACGGTCGCGGATGCCGAACGGGTCGCCGCCTGCGCGGCGCGCACCGGGCGCAAGGTGGTGGTAGGCTACATCCTGCGCCATCATCCCAGCTGGCAGCGCCTGATCGCCGAGGCGCGGGGGCTGGGCGGGCCCTATGTGTTCCGGATGAACCTGAACCAGCAATCCAAGGGCCCGACGTGGGACGTGCACAAGACGCTGATGAAGACCACGCCGCCGATTGTTGATTGCGGGGTGCACTATGTCGATGTGATGCTGCAGATCACCGATGCGCGGCCGGTCGAGGTGCGCGGCATGGGCCTGCGCCTGACCACCGAGATTGCGGCCGACATGTACAACTACGGCCATTTTCAGGTGCTGTTCGACGATGGCAGCCTTGGCTGGTATGAAGCGGGCTGGGGGCCGATGATGTCAGACACCGCCTTCTTCGTGAAGGATGTGGTCAGCCCGAATGGCGCGGTGTCGATCCGGATGCCGGAAAGTGCCAAGTCGGACGATATCAACACGCATACCAAGACCTCGACCCTGCGGCTGCACCGCGTCGGCGCCGGGGACCAAGACATCTCGATGGCGGACGAGCCCGGCCATCAGCAACTGTGCGACCGCGAGGCGGCCTTTGTCGCCCACGCCATCACCGAAAACATCGACCTGACCCGCCACCTGTCGGACGCTGTCCGCTCGCTTGCCGTTTGCCTTGCGGCCGATGAAAGCGTGCGCAGCGGCCAACCCGTCAAGCTTTGAGGACGCCGCATGGGAAATCTGAAACTGTCCGCCGTCACCAAATCCTTCGGGATGGTCGACGTCATCAAGGGCGTCGATCTGGAGGTGAACGACGGCGAATTCTGCGTTTTCGTCGGCCCCTCGGGCTGCGGGAAATCGACCCTGTTGCGCATGATCGCGGGGCTGGAGGATTGCACCTCGGGCGATGTGCTGATTGACGGCGCGCGCGTCAACCTGACGCCGCCCTCGAAGCGCGAGATCGCGATGGTGTTTCAAAGCTACGCGCTTTACCCGCATCTGACCGTGCGCGACAACATGGGGCTGGGGCTGAAACAGTCAGGTGCCAGCACCGAAGAGGTTCGCCAGAGCGTGGCGCGCGCCTCGGCCATGCTGTCGCTCGACCCGCTGCTGGCGCGCCGTCCGGCCGAGCTTTCGGGTGGGCAGCGTCAGCGGGTGGCGATCGGGCGCGCCATCGTGCGCACGCCGAAGCTGTTCCTGTTTGATGAACCGCTGTCGAACCTCGACGCTGCCTTGCGTGTGCATACCCGGATCGAGATCGCGCGGCTGCATCGAGAGCTTTCGGCGACGATGATCTATGTGACGCATGATCAGGTCGAGGCGATGACGCTGGCCGACCGGATCGTGGTGCTGAACGCTGGCAAGGTGGCGCAGGTCGGCGCACCGATGACGCTTTACAATGATCCCGACAACACCTTTGTCGCGGGTTTCATCGGCTCGCCGCAGATGAACTTTCTCAAGGCCGCCGCGCTTGGCTTGCAGGCCGAGACGTTGGGCATCCGGCCCGAGCATCTGGCGATCAGCCGCGAGGCGGGCGAATTCCCCGGCACGATCAGCCATGTCGAGCATCTGGGCGGTGAGACCAACGTCTACATTCACACCGAGCCGCATGGCCTGCTGACGGTGCGGCTGTTCGGTGAACATGAGTTCGCTGTGGCCGAGGCCGTGTTCCTGACCCCCGACCCCGCCCGGCGGTTCCTGTTCGATGCAAAGGGCGACCGTCTGCGCGAGTGACGCAGCCTAACGGATGCGCTGTTCGGTGCTGGAGTCGAATACCAGCGCCGCCTCGATCGGAAAGCTTACGCCTGCCCGGGTGCCCGGCATCATCTTGATGTCGTCGCGGGCCTCGACGGTCATCCGCTCGCCGGACTCGCCGGTCATGTAGATGTAGGACACGCCGCCCAGCGCCTCGGTCATCTCGACCCGGTGCGTGGTTCCCGCGCGGTCCAGGATCAGGTGCTGCGGGCGCAGGCCGACGATGACGGCGGTGCCATTCGCTGGCAGCGTGACCGCGGGCGACAGCAGCGCGTTGCCCAGCCCCGGCACCCGGATCTGGCCGTTTTCCACCGTGCCCGACAGGAAGTTCATTGCCGGTGAGCCGATGAAGCCCGCGACGAACTTGTTGTCAGGGTCTTTGTAGAGGTCGAGCGGGGCGCCGACCTGCTCGATTCGGCCAGCGCGCAAGACCACGATCTTGTCGGCCAGCGTCATCGCCTCGACCTGATCATGGGTGACGTAGATCATCGTGGCGCCAAGTTCCTTGTGCAGGCGGGCAATCTCTACCCGCATTTCCACCCGCAACTCGGCGTCGAGGTTCGACAAGGGTTCATCGAACAGGAACACTTCCGGCCCGCGCACGATGGCGCGGCCGATGGCGACCCGCTGCCGCTGCCCGCCCGACAGCGCCTTGGGCTTGCGGGCAAGGTAATCGTCCAGCTTCAGGATGCGGCTGGCCTCGGCGACCTTGGTGACGATGTCGGGCTTGGCGACCCCGTTCATCTTCAGCCCGAAGCCCATGTTTTCGGCCACCGTCATATGCGGGTAAAGCGCATAGGTCTGGAACACCATCGCGATGCCGCGTTCGGCCGGGTCGACCTTCGTCACGTCGCGGGCGCCGATCTCGATCCGGCCGCCGGTGGTTTCTTCCAGCCCGGCGATCATCCGCAGCAGGGTGGACTTGCCGCAGCCCGAGGGGCCGACGAAGACACAGAACTCGCCATCGGCAACTTCAAGGTCCACGCCGTGGATGACCTGAACCTGTCCGTATTTCTTGATGACCGTCCCCAGTTTCACACCCGACATCAGCGACCTCCCTTGGTGTCCTGTTCCGGAAAGCGCCAGCTTTCCGCCTCGGCGGCGATGCGTGCCGCCGTCTCCTTGATTTTCGGCACCAGCGCCTCCAGCGAGGTCAGCGAGGTGCGCTCGGTCGTCGAGGTCACCGACAGCGCGCCCAGCACCCGGTTGCCTTGGGTCAGGATCGGCAGCGCCACGCAGATGATGCCGGGTTCATGCTCTTCGCGGTCGAAGGCATGGCCGCGGGCGCGAATCGCCGTCAGTTCCGTCGTCAGTTCCGCCGGGCTTGCCAGCGTGTGCTGGGTGAAGCGGTGGAACGACTGCCGGGTCAGGGCGCGGGCCAGTTCGCTTTCGTCAAGGAAGGCCAGCATCGCCTTGCCGACGCCCGTGCAATAGGCCGGGCCGACCTTTCCGGCCTGGCTGAACATCTCCACCGGCTGGCGGGCGTTGCGCTTGTCGACGTAAAGCACCTGCCCGGTATCAAGCTGGGCAAGGTGGACGGTTTCGCCGACCAGCGCCGCCAAAGCGTCAAGATGCGGACGGGCTACCGGGGCCAGCGAGCTCTGGCGCCAGGCGGAATGTGCCAGCCGCACCAGCCGCATGCCGGGCGCATAGCTTTGCCGTTCGGGATCGTAGGCCAGCATGCCCTGATTCGTCAGGGTTTGAAGCAGCCGGTAAAGAGTCGCCTTGGGAAAGCGCCCCTCGGCCAGCAGTTCGGAAAAGCGCACCGGGCGGCCATGCAGGGCCACCATATCCAATACATCCAAGGCTTTGCCGACCGTTCCGTCGGCTGCGCCCGTGGCGGGCGGTGCGATATCCATAGTCCCCTCCCTCCTGCCGGTGCCGTGGGGGTCACCGCCAAGACTGTTGACAGCATAGCCGATGACGGGCAATATTTTCAATAATCAAAACTAAGTTTCACATACTGGAACCACTAGGGAGGAAACCATGGTTCATTACACACGGAGCGCAGCACTTGCCTTCGCAGTTGCTGCACTGACCGGCATGGCCGCACATGCGGGCGAGCTTGTCATCGACACCGACACCTCTGACCCGGCGCCGAAGGCCGCGTTTCAGGGGTTGATCGACGATTTCCAGAAGGCCAACCCGGACGTTCACGTCACCTGGAACATCTTCGACCACGAGGGTTACAAGACCGCGATCCGCAACTTCATGACCGCGGACGCCCCGGACCTTGCCAACTGGTACGCGGGCAACCGCATGGCCCCGTTTGTCACCTCGGGGCAGTTCCTCGACGTTTCGGACGTGTGGGACAAGAACGGGCTGAAAGACACGCTGAAATCCGCACTGCCCTCGATGACCATCGACGGCAAGCAGTGGGGCGTGCCCTACACCTATTACCAATGGGGAATTTACTACAACAAGGACGTCTTCAAGAAGTTCGGTGTCGACGTGCCGAAGACCTGGGATGACTTCATCGCCGACTGCGCCAAGTTCAAGGCGGGCGGCGTGGACTGCACCACCACGGGCACCAAGGCCTCGTGGCCAGCGGGCGGCTGGTTCGACTACATGGACCTGCGCACCAACGGCTACCAGTTCCACATGGACCTGACGAACGGCAAGATCGCCTGGACCGATCCGCGCGTGAAAGAGGTCTTTACCCAGTGGGCCAAGCTGATCGTGCCCGGCTATGTCACCCCGAACTCGTCGGCGATCGACTGGCAGGATGCGCTGCCTAACCTGGTGCAGGGCAAGGCCGCGACCTACCTGATGGGCAACTTCGCCGTGGCGCCGCTGAAGGCCGCGGGGATGACCAACGATACGCTGGGCTTCTTCGCGTTCCCGGAAATCACCCCCGGCGTCGGCCGGGCCGAGGATGCGCCGACCGATACCATCCACATCCCGGCGAAGGCCAAGAACGTCGTGGATGCCAAGCGGTTCCTGGCCTTCCTGGCGCAGGCGGATACCCAGTCCAAGATGAACGACACGCTGGGCCAGCTGCCGGTGAACAATCAGGCCAAGGTCGGCGACGATCCGTTCCTGCAGGCCGGGTTCAAGATGCTGTCGACCGCCGACGGTCTGGCGCAGTTCTTCGACCGCGACGCCCCGGCCGAGATGGCGAAGATCGGCATGGAAGGCTTCCAGGAGTTCATGGCGCACCCGGACCGCATCGACGCGATCCTGGCGCGGCTGGAAACCGCCCGCAAGCGGATCTACTGAGCGTCTTTCTCTGACATCGCCCCCTCCCGTTCCACGGGTGGGGGCTCTTTCGCCACCCGTGTCGGGGAAGGAGGCCACCATGTCCGCACCAACCGCCAGCCGCAGCGGCTATTGGCGCCGGAACCAGCGCGCGCTTGCGCCGCTGTTGTTCGTCGCCCCCGGCGCGCTGATGTTCACGGTCTACGTCGTCCTGCCGATCTTCCGGTCGATGTCGATCTCGTTCTACGACTGGGACGGGATGGGCGTGAAGAAGTGGATCGGCCTTGCCAATTACGCCGAGCTTTGGTCCGACCCCGCCTTTGTCGTCTCGCTTGAAAACAACGTGATCTGGCTGGTGCTTTACATGCTGGCCGTTCCGGCGGGCCTGTTCATCGCGATCTTCCTGAACCAGAACACCCGCGGCATCCGCATCTACAAGTCGCTGTTCTTCTTTCCGTTCGTGATCAGTCAGGTCGTCGTCGGCCTGATCTTTTCGTGGTTCTATGCCCCCGGGTTCGGGCTTTTCTTCAAGCTGACGCAGCTGTTCGACCCCGCAGGCATCGCCCTGCTGGCGGATGAACGCTATGCGACCTACGGCATCATCGCCGCGGGTCTCTGGCCGCAGATCGCCTATTGCATGATCCTGTACCTCACCGGCCTGAACAACGTCGCCCCCGATCAGGTCGAGGCGGCGCGGCTGGATGGCGCCAAGGGCTGGCGGATGCTGTGGTACGTGATCCTGCCGCAGCTTCGGCCCGCCACCTTCATCGCCGTAGTGGTGACGGTGATCGGCGCGCTGCGGTCGTTCGACCTCGTTTCGATCATGACGCAGGGCGGGCCCTACGGGTCGACCCGTGTGCTGTCCTACTACATGTACGAAGAGGCGTTGAGCGAATACGGCTACCGCATGGGCTATGGCGCCGCCATCGCCGTGGTGCTGTTCGCCATCATGATGGTCTTCATCTCCGGCTTCATCTGGAAGATGTACCGCGACGAGACGGAGCGTTAGGCCATGTTTCCCAGACCGATCGACCAAGTCTCTCCCGCCGTCCGCATCGCCTACAAGCTGGCGCTGCCGGTCGCGCTGATCCTGTGGCTGCTGCCGCTCTTGGGCGTGGCGATGACCTCGCTGAAGCCCGCATCGGATCTTGCACGGGGCAATTACTTCGGCTGGCCCAGCCACCTTGCCTTTTCCAACTACGCCGATGTGTTCCGCAATTCGCCGATCGCGCATTACATCTGGAACAGCTTCCGGGTGACGATCCCGACGGTGATCGGGGCGGTGGCGCTGTCCTGCATGACCGGCTTCGCGCTGGCGATCTACAAGTTCCGCTTCAACCTCTTGGTGTTCTTCGTCTTCGTGGCGGGTAACTTCGTGCCGTTCCAGATCCTGATGGTGCCGGTGCGCGATCTGACGCTGCACATGGGGCTTTACAACACCACCACCGGGCTTGCCCTCTTCCACATCGCGTTCCAGACCGGGTTCTGCACCCTCTTCATGCGCAACTTCATCAAGGCGCTGCCGAACGAGTTGATCGAGGCCGCGCGGGTGGAAGGCGTCAGCGAGGTGCAGATTTTCTGGTACGTCGTGCTGCCGCTGATGCGGCCCGCCATCGCGGCGCTTTCCGTGCTGGTCTTCACCTTCATCTGGAACGACTACTTCTGGGCCACCGTACTGACCACCGGATCGTCTACCCAACCGGTGACGGCGGGCCTTTATTCGCTGAACGGCCAATGGGTGGCGCAGTGGCAACTGGTCTCGGCCGGGTCCATCGTCGCCGCGTTGCCGCCGGTCCTGATGTTCTTCGCGATGCAGCGCCACTTCATCGCGGGCCTGACGCTTGGAGCGGTAAAATGACAGGTGTCTGGCGGCTTGATGCGGGCCCGCAAACCCTTGTGCTGGCAAGCGCGGGCGGCATTCCGGCGGCGGTTTACTGGGGTGCGCGCCTGCCTGCGGGCGAAGACCCTAGCCAACTGGTCGCCGCCGCGCAGGCCGACCTGACCGGCGGCATGATCGACGCCAACCCGGCCCTGTCGCTATGCCCCGAGGCGCCGCGCGATTTTCCCGGCCAGCCCGGTCTTGTGGTGGCCGAGGCTGATGGCACGCCGCTGCTGCCGCGCTTCAGCTTCGCCGGGGCGGAAGAGGCACCCGGCACCCTGCGTCTGATCAGCCGCGCCGGGGGTCTTGCGCTGATCCACGAGATCGTCGCGGATGACGCCATCGGCATGTTCCAGCTGCAAACCACGCTGGAGGCTGACCGCCCGCTGCGGCTGCACTGGCTGGCCGCCCCGGTCCTGCCGGCGCCGCAACTGGCGACCGAGATGATCGACGTCTCGGGCCGCTGGATCGGCGAGTTCCAGTTGAACCGCATCCCCTGGGCCCTCGGCGCCCGCCTGCGCGAGGCGCGCACGGGGCGTTCTGGTCACGAACATCCGCCCTACCTGATCCTGCCCGGTCTTCGCGCGACCAACTCGGGCGGCGAGGCGCATGCGCTGCACTACGGCTGGTCTGGCGGGCACCGGATGGTGGCCGAGGAATTGCCCGACGGCCGCCGTCAGGTGCAGTTCGGCCATGCCACTAGCGCGGAAACCCGGCCCGGCACCCGGTTTGAAACCGCGCCGCTCTATGCCGCGTTTTCCGATCGCGGCCTGAACGGCATCGCACTGGCGAACCAGCGGCTGATCCGCTCGCTCGTCCACTTCCCCGACGCGCAACGCCCCCGCCCGGTGCACTACAACTGCTGGGAAGCGGTCTACTTCGACCACAAGCTCGCCGACCTCAGCGCCATCGCCGACCGCGCCGCTGCCCTTGGCGCCGAACGCTTCGTGCTGGATGACGGCTGGTTCGGTGGCGAAAAGTCCGGGCGGGATGACGACACCACCAGCCTTGGCGACTGGGTGGTGGACCGCCGCAAATGGCCCGACGGGCTGCACCCGCTGATCGCGCATGTCCGCAAGCTGGGCATGACCTTCGGCCTCTGGGTCGAGCCCGAGATGGTGAACCCCGACAGCGACCTGTACCGCGCCCACCCCGATTGGGCGCTTGGCCCCGCCGATCAGACCCTTGGCCGTCATCAGCTGGTGCTGGACCTGTCCCGCGCCGGGGTGCGTGACCACCTGTTGCACCGGCTTTCCGCGCTGTTGACCGAATACCCGATCGAATACCTGAAATGGGACCATAACCGCCTGCTGCCATTGGTCGATGCGGCGCAGACGCGGGGTGTCTACGACCTGATCGACCGTCTGCGTGCAGCGCATCCGGAGGTGGAGATTGAAAGCTGCGCCTCGGGCGGCGGGCGGATCGACGCGGGCATTCTGGCCCGCACGCATCGGGTGTGGCTGTCCGACAGCAACGATGCGCTGGAACGGCTGCGCATCCAGCATGACGCGGCGCTGTTCCTGCCGCCCGAGGTGACCGGCAGCCACGTCGGCCCGCGTCATTGCCACACCTCGGGGCGCGAGTTGCCGATGTCTTTTCGCGCCCGCGTCGCCGCCCAACGCCACATGGGGTTCGAGATGGACCTGCGCGAACTGACGCCGCCGGAAGAGGCCACGCTGAAGGCAGTCACCGCCTGGTGGAAAGACGGCCGCGCCTGGCGCATGGCGGCCGACATCCTGCGCCTTGACGCCGCCGACCCGGCCGTGACCGCCGAGATGCAGGTGGCGCAAGACGGCGCGCGCTTCACCCTGTTCGCAGGCATCCACGCCACCTCGGCCCAAATCCTGCCGCGCCCGTTGCGCCTGACCGGGCTTGACCCCGATGCGACCTACCGCGTCAGCCTGACCAACCCCGAAGACGCTTCGGCCCGCAGCCGGGGCATGCCCGCTCTGAAAACCGGTGGCTTGACGCTCTCGGGGCGCTACCTCATGCAGCAGGGGGTGCTGCTGCCGTGGAGCTACCCAGCCACGATGTGGGTTCTGGACGGCATCCGCCTCTGACCCGCCCTTTCATCTTGGGGAAAGTATCCCCGCCGGAGGCTCGAACGTTCAAATGACCAAACCCCGCCGCTCTGCGAACTGGTACGGGAAACTCGACAAGGACGGCTTCATCCACCGCAGCTGGATGAAGAACCAGGGCTTTCCCGATCAGGCCTTCGATGGCCGCCCGGTCATCGGCATCTGCAACACGTGGAGCGAGCTCACGCCCTGCAATTCGGGCCTGCGCACGCTGGCCGAGGGGGTCAAGCGCGGCGTGTGGGAGGCGGGCGGGTTCCCGGTCGAATTCCCGGTGACCTCGCTGGGCGAGACCCAGATGAAACCAACGGCGATGCTGTTTCGCAACCTGCTGGCGATGGATGTGGAAGAATGCATCCGCGCCTACGGGATCGACGGCGTCGTGCTGCTGGGCGGCTGCGACAAGACAACGCCGGGGCAACTGATGGGTGCGGCCTCGGTCGATCTGCCGACCATTGTCGTCTCCTCGGGCCCGATGCTGAACGGCAAGTTTCGCGGCCACGACATCGGTTCGGGCACCGACGTCTGGAAATTCTCCGAAGCGGTGCGGGCGGGAGAGATGACGTTGCAGGACTTCATGGCGGCCGAGTCCGGCATGAGCCGCAGCGCGGGCGTCTGCATGACGATGGGCACCGCCTCCACCATGTCGAGTCTGGTCGAGGCGATGGGCCTCAGCCTGCCCACCAACGGCGCGTTGCCCGCCGTCGATGCCCGCCGCATGGCGCTGGCGCATCTGACCGGCAAGCGCATCGTCGAGATGGTCGAGGAAGATCTGCTGCTGTCGAAGGTGCTGACGCGGGCCAGCTTTGAAAACGCGATTCTGGCCAATGCGGCGGTGGGCGGGTCCACCAATGCGGTGGTGCACCTGCTGGCCATCGCGGGCCGGGTCGGCGTGAACCTGACGCTGGACGATATCGAGATCGGCGCGGAAATTCCGCTGCTGGTCAACTGCATGCCCTCGGGGAAATACCTGATGGAGGATTTCGCCTATGCGGGCGGCGTTCCTGCGGTGCTGGCAGAGCTGAAGGGCCATCTGCGCAAGGCCAACACGGTGCTGGGCCGCGATATCTCGGCCTATGCCGAGGGGGCCGAGTGCTTCAACCGTGACGTGATCCACGCCTTCGATGCGCCGGTGAAACCGGCCGCGGGGCTGCGCGTGCTGCGCGGCAACCTTGCCCCCGATGGCGCCATCGTGAAGCCCTCGGCGGCGACCGATGCGCTGCTTGAACATGAGGGACCGGCCCATGTGTTCGAGAACATCGAAGACCTGAAGGCCAACGTCGACCGTGACGATCTGCCGGTGACGCCCGACACGATCCTTGTGCTGAAAGGCTGCGGGCCGAAGGGCTATCCGGGGATGCCCGAGGTCGGCAACATGCCGATCCCGAAGGTGCTGGTGCAACAGGGCGTGCGCGACATGGTGCGGGTCTCGGATGGCCGCATGTCGGGCACCGCCTATGGCACCGTGGTGCTGCACGTCTCTCCCGAGGCGCAGGCGGGCGGGCCGCTGGCGCTGGTGAAGACCGGCGATCGCATCCGCCTGTCAGCATCGCGCGGCGAGTTGACGCTGCTGGTGCCCGACGATGAACTGGCGGCCCGCCGCGCCGCCTGGCGCCCCGATGCGCCACGCTATGATCGCGGCTATGCCCGGCTTTACGTCGACCATGTGTTGCAGGCCGACAAGGGTGCCGATCTCGATTTTCTGGTGGGCAAGGATACCCGCCTCGTGACGCGGGAAAGCCACTGATGACGCCAAAACCGACCATTCCGACACAAGGGTTTCCGCGATGAGCGCGTATGTCACGTTTCATGACCTCAAGGGCGTCTCGGTGTTCATCACCGGGGGCGGTTCGGGAATCGGCGCAGCGCTGACCGAGGGGTTCCTTGAGCAGGGCGCCGAAGTGGCCTTTGTGCAGCGCTCCGATGCAACGGCGTTCTGTGATGACATGGCGGCCAAGCACGGCCGCCGCCCGCTGTTCATCAGCTGCGACATCACCGATATCGCGGCCTTGCAGAACGCGATGGCCGAGGCCGCACGGGTGCAGGGGCCGATCACCGTGCTGGTGAACAACGCCGCCAACGACACCCGCCACACGCTGGACGAAATCACCGTCGAGGCTTGGGACAAGGGTCAGGCGATCAACCTGCGCCCGCATCTCTTCACCGCGCAGGCGGCGGCGCCGGGGATGATCGCCGCCGGGGGCGGGTCGATCATCAACTTCTCCTCGGTCAGTTACATGATGGGGAATGCGGGTTATCCGGGCTACACGGCCGCCAAGGCGGGCATCACCGGGCTGACCCGCAGCCTGGCGCGAGAGCTGGGGCCGCACAACATCCGCGTCAACGCGCTGATGCCCGGCTGGGTGCTGACACAGCGCCAGATGGATCTGTGGGCGACGCCCGAGGGGCTTTCGGCACATCTGGCGCGCCAGTGCCTGCCAGAGCATCTGGTGGAACGCGACATCGTGGATGCGACGCTGTTTCTGGCCTCGAAGGCCAGCCGGATGATGACCGGGCAGGCGGTGGTGGTGGATGGCGGCGTTGTGGTGACGGGCTGATGGATCAGGCGGCGAACTGGATCGCGGTTGACTGGGGCACGACGCATCTGCGGGCCTGGGCGATGGGCGCCGATGGCAGGGTGCTGGCCGCCGCCGCGTCGGACGCCGGGATGGCGACGCTGACGCGCGAGGGGTTCGAACCGGCCCTGATCGCGCTGGTCGCGGGATGGCTGGTGGCCGGGCGGGTCACGCCGGTGCTGGCCTGCGGCATGGTCGGCAGTCGTCAGGGCTGGGTCGAGGCGCCCTATCGCGCGGTGCCCTGTACCCCGCTGGAGCCGGGCGGCTTTGTTGCGGCCCCCTGCGCCGATCCGCGGCTGGCGGTGCGCGTGATCCCCGGCCTGAAGCAGCTTGCCCCCGCCGATGTGATGCGCGGCGAGGAAACCCAGATCGCCGGGTTCCTGTCGCAGGACCCGGCGTTTGACGGCGTGCTCTGCCTGCCCGGCACGCACAACAAATGGGTGCGGATCAGCGCGGGCGAGGTGGTCAGCTTCCAGACCTTCATGACCGGCGAGTTGTTCGCCCTGCTCGCGGATCATTCCGTGTTGCGCCATTCGGTCGGCGGCGAGGGCTGGGATGAACAGGCCTTCGGCCTTGCGCTTGACGATGCCCTGTCGCGCCCCGACCGGATCGCCGCGCGGCTGTTTACGCTGCGGGCCGAGGCGCTCCTGTCGGGGTTGGCGCCAGAGGCGGCGCGGTCGCGGCTGTCGGGCTCGCTGATCGGGGTGGAACTGGCGGCGGCGCGGCCCTACTGGCTGGGCCAGCAGGTCGCGGTGATCGGCGCCGCCGGGATTGCGGGGGCCTATGCCACCGCGCTGACCCGGCAGGGCGCCGCGCCGCAAGTGGTGGAAGGCGACGCGATGACGCTGGCCGGGCTGGCGGCGGCGCGCGGCCTGATGTCGGAGGGAATGCAATGACCCGCAAGCTGATCGCCATTCTGCGCGGCATCGGGCCGGAGGAGGCCGTGCCGATGGCGGCGGCGCTCATCGAGGCCGGGATCACCACGATCGAGGTGCCGCTGAACTCGCCCGACCCGCTGGAAAGCATCCGCCGGATGGTCGTGGCGCATGGCACGGCGGCGCTGATCGGCGCCGGAACGGTGCTGACGGTGGCCGATGTGGCCGGGGTGGCGGCGGCGGGAGGGCGGCTGATCGTCTCGCCCAATGCGGATGCCAAGGTGATCGTGGCCACCAAGGCGCATGGCTTGCAAAGCTGGCCGGGCGTCCTGACGCCGACCGAATGCTTTGCTGCGCTGACGGCGGGGGCGGACGGGTTGAAGATTTTCCCCTCGTTCCTGATGGGCACCGAGGGGTTGAAGGCCATCCGTGCGGTGTTGCCGACGGGAACGCAGGTCTATGCGGTCGGCGGCGCGGGGCCGGAAAACTTCGCCGCATGGATGGCAGCCGGCGCGGATGGCTTCGGCATCGGCACCGCGCTTTACAAACCGGGCCGCAGCCTGGCTGACACTGCCGCCCGCGCCCGCGATATTGTCGCGGCCTATGATGCGGCGGCCGGTCTGGGGCGGATGGCATGAGCCAGGTCTTCGATCCCACGCCCTGCGCGCTGGGCGAGGGGCCGCTGTGGCATCCCGGACGTGAGCAATTGTTCTGGTTCGATATCCTGAACCGCCAGTTGCTGACGCGGTCGGGGGATGAAACGCGGCTTTGGGCCTTTGCCGAAATGGCCTCGGCCGCGGGCTGGACCGGGCAGGATACGCTGCTGGTCGCCTCGGAGACCGCGCTGACGCAGGTCAATCTTGAAACCGGCGCGCATGAGGTGGTGGTGCCGCTGGAGGCGGACAATCCGCTGACCCGTTCCAACGACGGCCGCGCCGATCCCTGCGGCGGGTTCTGGATCGGGACGATGGGGAAGGGCGCCGAACCGGGCGCCGGGGCGATCTACCGCTACTACCGCGGCGAGGTGCGCAGGCTTTTCCACCCGCTGACCATCCCCAACGCGATCTGCTTCACGCCCGATGGCGGCCACGCCTGTTTTGCAGATACCGCGCAGGGCAAGGTCTGGCGCGTGGCGCTTGACGCCCAAGGCTGGCCCAGCGGTTCGCCCGTGCTGTTTCTCGACCTGTCGGCCGAAGGGCTGAACCCCGATGGCGCGGTGATCGACGCCGCGGGCACGCTGTGGTTGGCGCAATGGGGCGCAGGCCGGGTCGCCGCCTACGCGCCCGATGGCCGGTTCTTGCGGGCTATCAGCTTCGACGCGCCGCACACCTCTTGCCCGGCGTTCGGTGGGCCGGATCTGACGCTACTTTACTGCACCTCGGCCCGTCAGGGCCTGTCCGATGCCGAACTGGCCGCCCGGCCGCACAGCGGCATGACCTTCCAAATCCCCACCGACACGCGGGGACAGCGCGAACACATGGTGATCCTGTGATCCACAAACGAACGCTTGGCGTCTGCTATTATCCCGAACACTGGCCCGAGGCGATCTGGGCCGAGGATGCGCGCCGGATGGCCGAAACCGGCATCACCTTCGTGCGCATCGGCGAATTCGCCTGGAGCCGGATGGAGCCGAAGCCCGGCACCTACGACTGGGGCTGGCTGGATCGCGCAATCGAAACGCTGGGGGCGGCCGGGTTGAAGGTGGTGCTGGGCACGCCCACCGCCACGCCGCCGCGCTGGATGGCCGACACGCTGCCCGACATGTTCGCGGTCGACAAGCAGGGCCGCCCGCGCGGCTTTGGCTCGCGGCGGCACTATGACTTCAGCCACCGCGGCTATCGCGTCGAATGCGCGCGGATCGTGACGGCAATGGCCGAACGCTATGGGGTGAACCCGCATCTGGGGGCTTGGCAGACCGACAATGAATACGCCTGCCATGACACCACGCTCAGCTATTCGCCCGCCGCGCTGAGCGCGTTCCGCGAGTGGCTGGCGCAGAAATACCAGTCGCCACAGGCGCTGAACCGGGCCTGGGGCAACGTGTTCTGGTCGATGGACTACGACAGCTTCGACCAGATCGGCCTGCCCAATCTGACGGTGACGGAACCGAACCCGGCCCACACGATGGATTTCCGCCACTTTGCCAGCGACGAGGTCGTCAGCTTCAACCGGTTGCAGGTCGAGATCATCCGCCAGCATTCCGCCGCCCCCATCGCGCATAACTACATGGGGCGGGTGACCAGCTTCGATCATTTCAAGACCGGCGCCGATCTGGATATTGCCAGCTGGGACAGTTACCCGCTGGGCTTCCTGTCGGACCGGCTGGATGCCACGCCGGATCACAAGGCGCGGTTCCTGCGTCAGGGCGACCCCGACAATCAGGCCTTTCACCACGATCTTTACCGCGCCGTCGGCCGCGGTCGCTGGTGGGTCATGGAACAGCAGCCCGGCCCGGTGAACTGGGCGCCGTGGAACGCCGATCCGCTGCCCGGCATGGCCCGGCTTTGGGCGTGGGAGGCGTTCGCGCATGGCGCCGAGACGGTCAGCTATTTCCGCTGGCGGCAGGCGCCCTTTGCGCAGGAACAGATGCATGCGGGGCTGCTACGCCCGGATTCCGTCTCCGCGCCCGCGCTGGGCGAGGCGGCACAGGTGGCGCGCGAACTGGCGGCGATGCCCGATGCCGGAACCGGCGCGGCGCCGGTCGCGCTCGTCTTCGACTATGCCAGCGCCTGGGCCTGGGAAACGCAGCCGCAGGGCCGCGATTTCGATTACTTCCTGCTGGTGACCTCGGTCTACCGGGGCCTGCGCGCGCTGGGGCTGAACGTCGACATCCTGCCGCCCGACAGCGCCGACCTGAGCGCCTACAAGGTCGTGCTGATCCCCGGCGTGGCGACGCTGTCGGCGCCGCTTCTGGATGCGCTGGCCCGCTACAAGGGGCAGGCGCTGATCGGCCCCCGCACCAATGCGAAAACGGCAGAGTTCGCCATTCCGGTGCCGCTGCCGCCAAACCTGCCCGGCCTGAGCGCGACCGTGGCACGGGTCGAAAGCCTGCAACCGGGGATCGAGGTGCCGCTGCAAGGTGGCGGGGCGATCCGGCGCTGGCACGAGGTGCTGGAGGGGGATGCCGAGGTCGCTTTGACCACGGCCGACGGCACCCCCGCCGCGCTGCGGGCCGGGGCGATCACCTACATCGGCGGCTGGCTTGATGAAACCGCGCTTGGGCACCTGCTGCGCGCGACCTGCGCTGCTGCGAGCGTGGCGGTGACCGAGATGCCCGCCGGCCTGCGCCGACGCGATACCGCCACCCACCGCTTCCTGTTCAACTACAACCCCGGTCCCGTCACCTTCGACGGTGTCACCATTCCGCCCGCGGGCGTACATTGGCAGGCGTTGTAGGGCAGGCGCCTATGTTGCGCGCCGTCGGGCCAATGCGGGCCCGATCAGGCCCCAGCCCCGGATGACAAGAACCCCGGCCCAGGCACCGATGAAGCCACCGGCAAGAATGTCGCCCAGAAAGTGCCACCGGCCCAGCATCAGCGCGGCAGCAAGCAACACGAGGGTAGCAGCGTAAAACCAGCGCCCGCGCGGGTAGAAGTGCCAGAACACGGCGATGATAGCGGTGGCCTGAACGGCATGCCCGGAGGGGAACGACTGAAACGGCCAGCCAGCGTGGAACCAGTGAAAGCCGCCACGCCCTGACCTGAGGTAGACTGACGGAATGGTGCGCCCGAAAAGCGGCTTCAGCACGTTTTCGACCAACGCGAGGCTGACGACCAACGCCAGCCCCGCCAACATGCCCGCAACCGCCCACCGCGGCAGCGGACGACGCGCGACAAGATGGGCCAATCCGACCGCGAGGGCGGCGTAAGCCAGCACGACCAGCACCGGAAGCCGGAAAAGATCGCGGGTCAGCCAGGCCCGGGCAAGGTGCGCGTCGGCCAGCGTCCGCGCCAGGGTGCTGTCGATGAACCGCACCGACACGGCAATCGCCAGCAGCATCGCAAGCGAGATGACGAACTCGCGCGGAAGGGTCTTCAGGGTCATGGGCATCCTGCGCCGGACAATCCGGCCGGGCGGTGGAGGAGGAGGGCCTTGCGAACCGGGGTACGCAGCAGCGTAGCGAAGGTCAATGCCGCCAACTACACCTTCTCGTAGGGCGGGGTGTAGAACGAGGCCTTGATCCGATCCATCACCACCGTGGTCTTGAAGGCGCGAATGTCGGCGTTGTCATAGAAGAACTTGCGCGTGAACGCTTCGTAGCTTTCCATGCTGGGGGCGCTGATCACCAGCATGAAATCGGCCTCGCCGGTCACGTAATAGGCGCTCATCACCTCGGGCGCCTCGCGCACGGTGCGCTTGAAACGGTCGATGATGTCGGAGCGCTCCCGCTCCAGCTCGACCGAGACCAGCAGGATCAGCGGGCGGCCAAGCGCCGCGTTCGAGACGATCGAGACGTCGGATTCGATCACCTTCTGCGCCCGCAGCCGATGCAGGCGGCGCTGCACCGAGGTTGCCGACAACCCGACCCGTTCCGACAGTTCGGCGCTGGTCAGCTGGTTGTTGAGCTGCACATGATGCAGGATTTTGCGGTCAATCTCATCCAGCATGCATGTTTTCTCCGATGTGATGCAAAACTAGCGGAAATCCTGCACATGGACCACGCAAATCGCAGCAAACCCACGGAGGGCCCGCGCTAGGCTGCACGCGCCTTGCACCCGGAGCCCGAGCCATGCCCCCTGTCGTCCTGCCCTTCCCACGCGAAGAATATGCCGCACGCCTTGCCAGGACGCGCGCGGCGATGGCCGTGGCGGGGCTCGACATGATCTTCGTCACCGACCCGTCGAACATGGGTTGGCTGACCGGTTACGATGGCTGGTCCTTCTACGTCCATCAGGGCGTCCTGCTCGGGCTGGAGGGCGAGCCGCAGTGGTGGGGCCGCGCGATGGACGCGAATGGCGCGCGGCGAACGGTCTGGCTGAACCACGACAACATCCACGGCTATGACGACAGCTATGTGCAGAACCCGGCGAAGCATCCGATGGCCGATCTGGCGCGGCTGATCGCGGCCTGCGGCGGCGCGCGGGCGCGGCTGGGTGTCGAGATGGACAACTACTACTACACCGCCGCCGCCCATGCCGCACTGTGCGCGGCCTTGCCCGAGGCGAAGGTGCAGAACAGCACCGGGCTGGTGAACTGGCAACGCGCGGTGAAATCAGACACCGAACTGACCTACATGCGCCGCGCCGCCCGGATCGTGGAGCGGATGCATCAGGTCGTGCGCGAGCGGGCCGAGCCGGGGATCCGCAAGAACGACCTGATCGCCGAGATCTACCAAACCGCGATCAGCGGGGCCGAGGGGCATTGGGGCGATTACCCGGCGATCGTGCCGATGGCGCCGTCGGGTGTGGATGCCAGCGCGCCGCACCTGACCTGGGATGACAGCCCGCTGCGGCGGGGCGAAAGCACGTTCTTTGAAATCGCGGGCGCGCATCGGCGCTATCAATGCCCGCAGTCGCGCACGCTTTATCTTGGCCCGCCGCCGCAAAAATACCTCGACGCGGTGACGGCCGTGACGGAAGCGACTGAGGCAGGGTTGGCCGAGGCAAAACCGGGCAACCTGTGCGAGGATGTGGCGCGCGCCTTCAATACCACGCTGAACCGGCTGGGCTTTCAGAAAGACAGCCGCTGCGGCTATGCCATCGGCCTGTCCTATCCACCCGACTGGGGCGAACGCACGATGTCGTTTCGCGCCGGCGACAAGACGGTGCTGCAGCCGGGCATGACGTTCCACTTCATGCCCGCGCTCTGGCTCGACGACGGCGGGATCGAGATCACCGAGCCGATCGTGATCACCGAAACGGGGGCCGAATGCCTCTGCACCACCCCGCGCGAACTGGTCGTGAAGGTCTGACCACGCACGGCACCCCGGAACACTGCAGACAAGGAGCATCTGATGTTGCGCAATGACACACTGGCGGAATGGGACCGCGAGAACTTCTTCCATTCCTCGACCCACCTCGCCCAACACGCCCGTGGCGAAGTGCCCACACGCATCATCTCGCGGGCCAAGGGGGTCTATATCGAGGATCGCGAAGGGGTCCGGCAGCTCGACGCCTTTGCGGGGCTTTACTGCGTCAATGTCGGCTATGGCCGGACCGAGATCATCGAGGCGATCGCCGCACAGGCGCGCGAACTGGCCTATTACCATTCCTACGTCGGCCACGGCACAGAGGCGTCGGTGACGCTGGCGAAGATGATCATGGATCGCGCACCCGCCCATATGGCGCGGGTCTATTTCGGCCTTGGCGGGTCGGACGCGAACGAGACCAACATCAAGCTGGTCTGGTATTACAACAACATCCTTGGCCGCCCGCGGAAGAAGAAGATCATCTCCCGCTGGCGGGGCTATCACGGCTCGGGTCTGATGACCGGCTCGCTGACCGGGCTGACCTTGTTTCACGACAAGTTCGATTTGCCGCTGCCGCAGGTCATGCATGCCGAGGCGCCCTATTACCTGCGCCGCACCGATCGCGACATGACCGAGGCGGAGTTTTCCGCCCATTGCGCCGCCAGGCTGGAGGCGATGATTCTGGCGGAAGGCCCGGACACGATCGCCGCCTTCATCGGCGAGCCGGTTCTGGGCACCGGCGGCATCGTGCCGCCGCCCGCAGGCTACTGGGCCGCTGTTCAGGCCGTGCTGGAGAAATACGACATCCTGCTGATCGCGGATGAGGTGGTGACCGGTTTCGGGCGTCTGGGCACGATGTTCGGGTCGGATCACTACGGGATGCGGCCCGACCTGATCACCATCGCCAAGGGGCTGACCTCTGCCTATGCGCCGCTGTCGGGCTCGATCGTGTCGGATCGCATGTGGCAGGTGCTGATGCGCGGCACCGACGAAAACGGCCCGATCGGGCATGGCTGGACCTATTCGGCCCATCCGATCGGCGCGGCTGCCGGGGTCGCGAACCTGAAGCTGGTCGATGAACTGGGGCTGGTCGCCAATGCCGGCACGATGGGGCAGGCGTTGAAACGCGGGCTGCAAGCGGCGTTTCAGGGTCACCCCAATGTTGCCGAGGTGCGCGGCGAAGGGCTGATGGCGGCGGTGGAACTCGCCCGCAGCCCCGACACGCTGACCTTCTTCGATCCGGCTGAAAAGGTTGCGCCCCGCATCGTTGCCGAGATGGCGAAACGCGGCGTCATCGCCCGTGCCATGCCGCAGGGCGACATCATCGGCTTTGCGCCGCCGCTGTGCATCACGCAGGCCGAGGTGGATCAGGTGGTCGCCGTCACGCAGGCGGCAACCGCGGCCGTGCTGGGCTGAACGCAACCCAAAGGCTTGATCTTTTGCCGCCAAGCCGGTCCTATCGGTCACGGTCGCGTCAGCTGCGGCCTCTGGTTCACTGTCGCGCCTGCGAACGAGAACGACGGGAACCGCCCACAAACAGAGGAGCAACGCGAGATGCGTCTATTCAACGGGAAATTCGGCCTGGGCGCCGTGCTGGCCGCCGGGCTGGCGCTGGCGCCCGCACTGATGCCGGGCAAGGCCGTGGCCGGCGATTTCATCAACATCCTGACTGGTGGCACCTCGGGGGTCTACTACCCGTTGGGGGTTGGCCTGTCGAAGATCTACAGCGATGCCATGCCGGATACCAAGGTGCAGGTGCAGGCGACCAAGGCCTCGGTCGAGAACCTGAACCTGCTGCAACAGGGCAAGGGAGAGCTTGCCTTCGCGCTGGGCGATTCCGTGCAGATGGCCTGGGCCGGGAACGCCGACGCCGGGTTCAAGGAAAAGCTCGACAAACTGCGCGGGATCGCCGCGATCTATCCGAACTACATCCAGATTGTCGCCTCGGCGGAATCGGGCATCCACTCGCTGGCCGACCTGAAGGGCAAGCGTGTTTCGGTCGGGGCGCCGAAGTCGGGCACCGAGTTGAACGCGCGCGCCATCCTTGCCGCGGCGGGGATGAGCTATGACGATCTGGCGCAGGTGCAGTATCTGCCCTTCGGCGAGTCGGTCGAGTTGATGAAGAACCGGCAGCTGGATGCGACGCTGCAATCGGCGGGGCTTGGCGTTTCGTCGATCAAGGATCTGGCATCCTCGGTGCCGATCACGATCGTCTCGGTGCCGGCGGACGTGGCCGAAAAGCTGGGCGCACCCTACATTTCGGCGACGATCCCGGCGGGCACCTATGACGGGCAGACCGCCGATGTGCTGACGGTGGCGGTCGGCAACTTCCTTGTCACCCGCGAAGGTGTGTCGGACGACACCGCCTACCAGATGACCAAGCTTCTCTTCGACAACCTGACCACGCTGGAGGCCTCGCACAAGGCGGCGGCGATGATCAAGCTGGAGGATGCGCTGAAGGGGATGCCCATTCCGCTGCATCCGGGGGCAGCGAAGTTCTACAAGGAAAAGGGCCTGATGTAAGGGCCTCGCGGGCGGCGGGACATCCTGCCGCCCGTTCAGCACCCGGGGGAGCAGATGTCGCAGACGATCAACCACCATGCCCTGCCCGCAGGCGATGCCGACCTTGGCCTGCACGACCCGCTGGCCCCCAGCTTTCCCCCCGGGTCCGAGGGGCGGCTGCTGTTCTGGATCGCGGTGGTCTTTTCCCTGTTTCAGGTGGCGACCGCGGCGCATGTTTTGACCTTTCCCAGCCAGATCGTGCGGGCGATCCACCTGGGCTTCCTTGGCCTGCTGGGGTTTCCGCTGCTGGCGCTGCTGCACCACCAACCGCCTTGGCGCAAGGCGCTGGCCTGGGGCCTTGCGCTGATGTGCGCCGCGGTGGCGGGGTATCAGTGGCTGGAGTATGGGCCGCTGATCCTGCGCTCGGGCGATCCGACCCAGCTTGATACCGTGGTCGGGGTGATGGCGCTGATCGTGGTGTTTTCCGGCGCCTGGGCGGTGATGGGCCCGGCGCTGCCGATCATCACCGGCGTCTTCCTCGCCTACGACTTCTTTGGCCAGTATATCCCCGGCCCGCTGCAAACCCGCGGCTATGACTTCGCGCAGGTGATCGACCAGATGTCGTTCGGCACGGAAGGCATCTACGGCATCCCGATCTATGTTTCGTCGTCCTACATCTTCCTGTTCATCCTGTTCGGCGCCTTTCTGGAAAAGGCCGGGATGATCAGGCTGTTCACCGATGTCTCGATGGGCCTTGTCGGGCACCGGCAGGGCGGGCCTGCCAAGGTGGCGGTGGTCTCGTCCGCGCTGATGGGCACGATCTCGGGCTCGGGCGTGGCGAATGTCGTCACCGTCGGGCAGTTCACCATTCCGCTGATGAAACGCTTCGGCTACCGCGCCGCCTTTGCCGGCGGGGTCGAGGCGACATCCTCGATGGGCGGGCAGATCATGCCGCCGGTGATGGGGGCCGTGGCATTCATCATGGCCGAGACGTTGGGGGTGCAATACTACCAGATCGTGCAGGCCGCCCTGATCCCGGCGCTGCTCTACTTCGCGTCGGCGTTCTGGATGGTGCATCTGGAGGCGGGTCGGCTGGAATTGCGCGGCATCGCCCGCGACAAGCTGCCCTCGCCCCGCAAGGCACTGCGCGAGGGGTGGTATCTGATCCTGCCGCTGGCAATCCTCGTCTACCTGCTGTTTTCGGGCTACACCCCGCTTTACGCGGGCACCATCGGGCTGGCGCTGACGGTGATGCTGATCCTTGGCGGGTCGATCGCGCTGGGTCTGCCGTCGCAGGCAATCCGCTATGTGTTCTGGATCGGCCTCGGGGTGGCGTCGGCGGCATTCCTCGAATGGGGCATTGCGGTGGTGCTGGCGGCGCTGGCGGTGCTGATCCTGTGGAACGCAGTCAGCAAGGGCGGGCGGGCGACGCTGCTGATCTGCCGCGACAGCCTTGCCGATGGCGCCAAGACCGCGCTGCCGGTGGGCATCGCCTGCGCGCTGGTCGGCGTCATCATCGGCACGCTGACGCTGACCGGCGCGGCCACCACCTTTGGCGAGTTCATCGTGGGCGTCGGCAAGTCGAGTCTGTTTCTTTCGCTGGTGCTGACGATGATCACCTGCATCGTGCTGGGCATGGGCATCCCGACGATCCCGAACTACATCATCACCTCGTCGATCGCCGGGCCCGCGCTGAAGGTGCTGGGGGTGCAACTGATCGTCAGCCACATGTTCGTCTTCTACTTCGGCATCCTTGCCGACCTGACGCCCCCGGTGGCGCTGGCCTGTTTCGCGGCGGCGCCGATCGCCAAGGAAAGCGGCCTGAAAATCTCGATCGAGGCGATCAAGGTCGCGGCGGCGGGTTTCGTGGTGCCGTTCATGGCGGTCTATACCCCCGCGCTGATGTTGCAGGACGGTGGCCCGCTCGCGGCCCAGATCGGCTATGCGCCCGCGGTGATCTACGTCGTGATCAAGGCGGTGATCGCCATCGGCCTGTGGGGCACCGCGGTGGTCGGCTGGCTTGGCAGGCCGCTGAACTGGCCGCTGCGCGCGCTGGCAACCGCGGCCGCGTTTCTGCTGATCGCTGCGGTCCCGATGACGGACGAGGCGGGCTTTGCCGTCGCGGCCCTGTTCGCGGTGCTGGTCTCGCTCCGCAACCGCCGCGCCGTTGGGGCCTGAGCCGTGGCCGCCTGCCTGATGGTCGGCGCCAAGGCGCTGGCACTGGTCGGCGCCAGCTTTACGCTGAGCTGGGTGCATTCGGTTGAAAAGACCGGCTGGTTCGAGCGGTGGGAGGTCACGCCCGCCGGGTTGCACCTGACCGAGGCGCGGGTGCAGGGCTCTGGCGCGGGGATGGACCCCGGCGAGGGGGCGAAGCTGGTCGATGGCTGGTGGGTCTGGAAACCCACGCTGCCCCCGCTGCCAGAGCTGATCCTGGGCGATTCCGGCGCCACCGTCAGCCCCTGGACGTTGTGCACCGGCACCACCTGCATGGCGCTGGGGCAAAAGCCCGGCCCGGCGATCCACATCCGCCCCTGCGGCAAGGACGGATCATGAGCGAGACCTTCGATTTCGCCGTTGTCGGGGGCGGCATCATCGGCCTTGCCACCGCGCGGCGGCTGCAAGCGACGCAGCCCGGCGCAAGCGTGGCGCTGCTGGAGAAGGAACCCGCCCCCGCCCTGCACCAGTCGGGCCGCAACAGTGGGGTGATCCACGCCGGGGTCTATTACGCCCCCGGCAGCCTCAAGGCGACGTTCTGCCGCGCGGGCGTGGCGGCGACGCGGGCCTATTGCGACGAACATGGGCTGCGCTATGAAACCTGCGGCAAGCTGATCGTGGCGGTGGATGAGGCCGAGGCCGGACGACTTGCCGCCCTGCACGCGCGGGCCACCGCGAACGGGATCGAGACCCTCACCGGCACCGAGGCCCGCGCGCTGGAACCGGCGATCACGGCGACGGCTGCGCTTTTGTCACCCACCACCGGCATCACCGACTTCGCCGCCATCGCGCGCGACATGGCGGCAAGGTTCGCGGCGGCAGGCGGCACGCTTTGCCTCGGCCGGCGCGTGACCGGCGGGCAAGAGACCGAAGCGGGCGTGAGGCTGGAAACCTCAGGCGGCCCGATCTCTGCCGGCAAGGCCGTCTTTTGCGCCGGGCTGATGGCTGACCGCATGGCCCGCACCTTCGGCGCCCCGGTGGATTTCCGCATCATCCCGTTCCGGGGCGAATATTTCCGCATCCTCAACCAGCCCGCGGACCTTGTGCGCCATCTCATCTACCCGGTTCCCGACCCGTCGCGCCCATTTCTGGGCGTTCACCTGACGCGCAAGATGGATGGCGGTTTTACCGTCGGCCCCAATGCCGTGTTGGCCCTGGCGCGCGAGGGCTATGGCAAACGCGACCTGTCGCTGCGCGATCTGGCGGAAAGCCTCGGCTACCCCGGCTTCTGGCGCCTGATTGGCCGTAACGCCGGGTCCGCCGCCGAGGAACTGTCGGCCTCGATGATCCGGCGGTTTTACCTGCGCAAGGTGCAGCGCTACTGCGCCCGCATCCGGCTGGCCGATCTGGCCCCCTACAAACCCGGCATCCGTGCCCAGGCGGTGGCCCCAGATGGCCGCCTGATCGACGATTTCCTGTTTGCCGAAACCCGGCATACGCTGCATGTGTGCAACGCCCCCTCGCCCGCCGCGACCTCGGCGATACCCATTGCCGCGCATGTGGTGGAACGGCTGATCGCCGGTTGACTTCGCCGCGCCGACGTTGGACCACGGACGAAACCGGAGGACCGACGATGGCCGAAGACAAGACGATCCTGCGCGCGCTGGCGGGGCAGGTGCAGGCGATCCCGCCGGTCTGGATGATGCGGCAGGCCGGGCGCTACCTGCCCGAATACCGCGCGACGCGGGCGCAGGCGGGCGATTTCCTCTCGCTTTGCTACACGCCCGATCTGGCGGCCGAGGTCACGCTGCAACCGATCCGCCGCTATGGCTTTGACGCGGCGATCCTGTTCGCCGACATCCTCTTGATCGCGCAGGCGCTGGGGGCCGATCTGTGGTTTTCGACCGGCGAGGGGCCGCGGCTGTCCACCATCACCAGCGCCGCCGATCTGGCTCGGCTGAAGCCCGTGGATGAAATCGACGCCGTGCTGGCCCCGGTCTACGAAACGGTGCGCATCGTCGCCCGTGCGCTGCCGCGCGAAACGACGCTGATCGGTTTTGCCGGGGCGCCCTGGACGGTTGCGACCTACATGATCGCCGGGCGCGGCACGCCCGATCAGGGCCCGGCCCATGCCCTGATGCAAGCCGATCCCGCTACGTTCGACGCCCTGATCGAAATGCTCATTACGGCAACGATAGAGTATCTTTCGGCCCAGATCGCCGCCGGGGCCGAGGTGGTGAAGCTGTTCGACAGCTGGGCCGGATCGCTGAAGGGTGACGCCTTCGCCCGCTACGCGGTGGCGCCGACCCGCCGGATCATCGCCGCGCTGAAGGCGCGCCATCCGGGCATTCCGGTGATCGCCTTCCCGCGCGAGGCGGAGCAGGGTTACATCGGTTTTGCCAAGGCTACGGGGGCGGATTGCGTGGCGATCGACAATTCGGTTTCCGCCGACTGGGCGGCGGCGCATGTGCAGGTCGATGGCTGCGTTCAGGGCAACCTCGATCCGAAATACATGGTGCTGGGCGGGCCGGAGCTGGTAAGCGAGACGCGGCGGATCGTTCGCGCCTTCTCGCAGGGGCCGCACATCTTCAACCTCGGCCACGGCATCACACCGGATGCCGACCCCGACAACGTGCAACGGATGCTGGGCGCGATCCGGGGCTGATCAGCGCAGCCGGATCGACACGCCCGCCGACCGGCCCTGCCCGTCGATCACCGACAGGGTCACGAACCCCGGCCCCGGCATCGGCAGCACCTCTTGCCGGTCATGCGAGGCGAGGGCAACGGGCAGCCCGTCGGCCAGCCAGGTGAAGGGCGCCACGCCGTTCTGAACGCGCACCAGCAGGTCGCCGCCGGTCAGTTCCACCACGGCCCCGTCGGGCGGGAAGGCGACCGAGGGCGCATCGGGCGCGGGCAGGAAGGCCGCCTGCCGACTGCGGAACCGTTGCAAGGGCGGCGGCAGTTCCGCATTCGACACGGTCAGCGTCGCGGGTGGCGGCGGCCCCTGCGGGTCCAGCGCGGGTTTCAGCCGCGCGAACGCCTGAAACAGCACCGGCGCCGCCAGTTCGCCGCCAAAAGCGCCCGGCACCGGCGTGCCATCGGCATGGCCCATCCAGACCCCGATCACGTCCGATCCGTCGAAGCCGACTGCCCAGGCATCGCGGTGGCCGTAGCTGGTGCCGGTCTTGTAGGCCAGCCGGTTCGACGGTTGCCCCGGCGGCGGCGCGAGACCGGCGAGAATGTCCCCGACCTCCCATGCCGCCACGGCCGACATCACCCGTTGCCCCTCGGGTCGCTTCGCGCCCTGTTCCACCGTCAGCGGCATCGCCACGCCGCCGCGCGCGATGGCGGCGTAAAGCTGCACGAGGTCTTGCAAATCGACCCCGACACCGCCCAAAGCCACCGCCAGCCCCGGTTGGCCGCCCGGCACCACGGCGCGAACACCCGCACGCGACAGCCCAGCCATCAGGTTCGCCGGGCCGATCGCGTCAGTCAGCATCACCGCCGGGATGTTCAGCGACAGTTGCAGCGCCTCGCGCAGCCGGATCGTGCCGCGATACTGGTGGTCGAAGTTCTGCGGCGCGTAGCCGTTGAAGTTCACCGGCTTGTCGTCGATCAGCGTTTCGGGATGGGCCAGCCCCTCGTCGAAGGCCAGCCCGTAAATCAGCGGCTTCAGGGTCGACCCGGGCGAACGCAGCGCCTGCGTCATGTCGACAAAGCCCTGCCGGTGGTCGGCCTCGTAGGCGGCCGACCCGACTTCGGCAAGGATCTCGCCCGACCGGTGATCGGCCACGACGATGGCCACCTGCAACCGCTCGCCCCCCTGCGCCACGGCGTCGGCGGCGAGGGATTCCAGCTTGGCCTGCAGGTCGGCGTCGATCGTGGTGCGGTGGATGATCTGGTCGGGTGCCGCGGCGCGCAGCCGGTCGGTCAGGTGCGGGGCAAGGTCGGGGAAGGGCTGGCGGATGGTCGGAACAGGCTCTGTTGCAGCGGATTTCGCCTGTGCGGGAGTCAGGGCGCCTTCCGTCACCAGCCGGTTCAACACCCGGAGGCGCGCTGCCCGCGCGGCGTCCGCGTCACGGTCGGGGCGGCGGGTTTCCGGTGATTGCGGCAGCGCGACCAACAGCGCGGCCTCGGCTGTGGTCAGCCGCCGCGGCTCTTTGCCGAAGTAGGTCAGCGTTGCCGCCCGCACCCCTTCCAGATTGCCGCCAAAGGGCGCGATCTGCAGGTAGAGAGACAGAATCTGCGCTTTCGACAGCCGCCGTTCCAGCGCCAGAGCCAGCCTGATCTGGCGGATCTTGCCTGTCACGTGCCCGGTGCCGCTATCCTCCAACAGCCGGGCGACCTGCATGGTCAGGGTCGATCCACCCGATACCACATGGCCATGCGTGATCGCCTGCCCCGCCGCGCGCAGCAGCGCCCAGGGGTCGACACCGTCGTGGCTGTAAAACCGCCCGTCTTCATAGGCGATCAGCATCTTCAGATAGGCGGGGTCCACCCGCGACGGATCCACCCCCGGTCGCCAGATGCCGTTTTCCACCGTGAAGGCCCGCAACAGGCGGCCATCGCGGGCCAGCATCTCGACCGACACGGGCGGGTCGAGCGGCGGGATCACCGTCGCATCGACCCAGGCGTCGAACCCCGCGCGCCCCATCCCCGCCAGCCACAGCGCCAGCGCCGCGCCAAGGAACCAGCGCGCCCTCACGGCGTGACCGTCACCGTGCCCGTGTCGCCGTGGGCGCGGATGTCGGGGCGGTACATGTCTTCGACGCTGGCCGCCGGGTGGTGGAACGTGCCGGGCGAGATCGCGCGGACCACATAGGCCAGCGTGAACGGATCGGCCCCGTCGCGGTCCACCTGCGTCAGGAACCGGTCTTGCCGGAACTCTGTATGGGCGACGTCGGTAGTCGCATCCAGCCAGTCGAAGGCACTGATGTCGCCCGAGGAAAGCAGGTTCGGGTCGTCGATCTCGAACCCGGCGGGCAGCGGATCGCTGACCATCAGACGCGCCTCGCCATTGCCGAAGGGCGTGACCTCCAGCACCGTCACCAGCCGCGTTCCGGCCTTCACAGTGTCGATTTTGGCCGGTTGGCCATCCATCGTGTAGTAGCTACGCTTGATCGCATAGCCGGTGCCGCCCGCCGGTTCCGGCTTGATCGGCACGCCGTAGGTGGCCACGGTCAGCGTGGCCGAGGCGGTCGAGCCGTTGTGGATGTCAAGCCCGGCGCCAACCGTCTGATCCTCCATCACCTTCACCAGCGGCCCGGTAACGGGGGCGCCGTTGACGGTAAAGCCTTCGGCGCCGGGCCGGTCGATCAGCGCATGGGTGGCGAGCAGGGTCCAGGTTTCTTCCTGCGTCGACATCTCGTTGGCTCCGGCCGCCGCGGCGACCCGGTCCGACAGTGCCGCGGCATTCACCGCCGTGCTGCCCGCTTCGGTCGCCAGCGCCAGCACCGCCGCGGCATCGCGCCGGTTGGTGCCGTAGTCGGCGCGCAGCACCTGCGGCCCGTCGGCGCCCAGATGCGCCAGCATCTGCCGCCCGGCCTGCCGGAACATCGCATCCGCCCGCGTCTGGTCGCCGTAAGCCGCCAGCGCCGCGCCCAGTTGCGCCGAGGCGATCGGCGTGTCGAAGGCCGTGGCCTTCACATCGGCGTAGTAGCGCAGATCGCCCACGGCCGCCGCGCCCTCACGCGCCAGCACCATCAGCGAATAGGCCATCGCGCCGCCGTCCTTGTCGAAATCGGGCGCGGCGTTGACCTGATTGCGCAGGTTGTCCAGCGCCATGCGGAAGGCCTGACCGGGCACTTTGAAGCCCTGCGCGCGTGCCCGGCTGAGGAAGTCGGTCACATAGGCATCCAGCCACATGTCGCCCGAATCCGGCCCCCAAAGGCCGAACGACCCGGTATCGGACTGGTTGGTCAGGATCGCCGTGATCGCCTGATCCACCCGCTCTTTCAGGTGGTCGCGGGTGCCAAGGCCCATCGCGGTGGCCACATCCTCGAAGTAGAGCAGCGGCATTGCCTTCGAGGTCATCTGCTCGGTGCAGCCATAGGGATAGCGGTCGAGCGCCGCCAGCAGGCCGGGCGCGTCGAACCGCGCGATGGGGCCGACCGTTATGGTCGCCTGCCCGGTGCCCGGTTGCAGCCCGTCAAAGGCGTTCTTGTCGAAGGTGAAGCTTTTGCCCGCCGCAAGGTCCAGCCGCGTGGTATGCGTCACCGCCGGGTCCAGCGTCTCGACAGTCAGCGCCAGCGACTTGTCCAGCCGTTTGCCATCGGGCGTGGTCAGCACCACGTTGATGGTCTGCACCCCCGCCGCCCCGGCCGTGATCGGGATCGACAGTGTCTGCTTGCCACCCTCTTTCAGCTCGACACCCGATGGCACCTCGCCCAGTTTCAGGCCGTCGGACGAGACATCCAGCCCCATCCGCCCGGCCGGCCCCTTGGCATGGACGATTTCCAGCAGCAGCCGACTTTGGTCGCCCGGCGCCATGAACCGCGGCAGGCTGGCCGTGACCACGACCGGATCACGCACCAGCACATCGGTGCTGGCCTGCCCGACGCCGGTCTTTGACCACACGACCGCCATCACCTTTACCGTGCCGTTGAACGACGGCAGCATGAAATTGGCATGGGCCAGACCATCGGCCCCGACCTGCACCACGCCGGAATAGAAGGCCACCAGCTTTTCCGTGGGTGGCGGCGCCTGCAACCGTGCCCCGGCACCTGAGTCGCCGCCCGAGCGGACCGCACCAAGATTTCCGTTCAGCCCGTCGATCAGCCGCCCGTACACGTCGCGGATGCCCACGCCCAGCTTGCGCTGGCCAAAGTAATGGTCGGACGGGTCAGGGGCCGTGAACCCGGTCAGGTTCAGGATGCCCACATCCACCGCCGCGATGGTGGCGTAACCGGTTTCGCCCGGTTGCAGCCCGTCCAGCTTCACCGCTACATCCATCGGGCCGCGCGGATCGGCCTCGGGCGCGGTTTGGATGCTGGCGGTCAGTTGCCGCATCCCCGGATCGACCTTGGCATAGGTCAGCCCCAGCGCCCGCGCCGGGTTACGGCCCGCCGCTTCATCCATCGGGCGGATCACCGAGACGGTGACATAGGCGCCCGGCCCCCAGTCGGCCGTCACCGGCACCGGGATCATGTTCTCGCCCGCCTTCACCTCGGCCACCTGACGCGAGATCAGCTTGTTCGACAAGACCGAGATCATCGCCGTGCCCGCCGCCCGCGGCACCACCCGCAGCATTGCGGTATCGCCCGGCTTGTAGGCCGGTTTGTCCAGCGACATTTCCAGCGTATCCGGCGTGGCGCTGGCGTCGGCGGGGGCGTACCAGCCGGCGTAGAACTGCACCGAGGCCGCCGCATAGGGGCCATCGGCCCGATCCACCCGCAGCTCGTAATCGCCCCATTTCACCGGAGCGCCCACTTCTATGGGCCCGGCGGCGGTCAGGTTGGCCACGCCTTCGGCCACGCGGGTGCGTGTGGTCATCGGGGTCCAGTCCCAGTTGCCGTATTGCTGGAACCATTGATACCGCGTCTCGATCCGGTTCAGCACCCAATGCGCCTTGATCGCCGCGGGTTTGGCATCCGGCCCCACCGCGATCAGATCAAAGCGCGCGGTGTCATTCTCGGCCACCACATCCTGAAACAGCGGCTTGATGCCGATGACGGGGGCCGAGGGCGTCAGCGCCGTGGTGATCGTGCGTTCCACCGGGCGGCCCGATCCTTCGGCGACCCGCACCACCGCCGTCATCTGCAACGGCCGGGCCGGATCGTCGATTTCCGGCAGCGCGGCCGACAGGGTCAGCGCGCCGCTGTCATCGGTCCGCTCGCCATCCGGCAGGGCCTGCGTCTGGGTCGAGAAGGGTTCGTCATACTTGCCGAAGCTGTAGCCGGGGTAGCCGTCGAGCGTGTCGACCGCGCTGACCTTCACCTCGCCCGACACTGACAGATCGGCCCCCGGTGCACCGAAAAGGTACTTTGCGGCGATATCCAGATCCGGCGCATCGCCAAGGTGGATCGGCGTCACCGGCAGTTTCAGGGTAAAGTCGATCCGCTCGGGCAGGAAATCCGCCACGAGGAACCCGGTCGAGGCCAGCGGTGCCGCGTTCACGTCGGCGAAGATATCAAGCTTCCACGGCCCGCGCGGCGCGGAATCGGCCAGGGCCAGATCGAACGTATGGCCCCCGGCGCCCGCGTCCTGCGCCAGCGTGCGGGAATATTCCACCCCATCCGGCCGGGTCAGCCGCGCCGTCAGCGGCAAGCCCGCGATTGCCGCCGCGTCGCCATCGCGCGCCAAGGCGGTTACATGCACCGTTTCGCCCGCGCGATAGGCGCCGCGATCGGTGGTCAGGAACACGTCCACCGGCGGCGCGGGTTCGTGCCCTGCCACGCCCCGGTCGGACAGGTCGAACTCGGGGTCGGTCAGCGGCATGAAGCCGAAATCGGTATCGCCCTCCGCCACCGTCAGCAGCCCCGGCGCCGCGCCCCCGGTGCCGCGCGTCAACCCGGCGGCGAAATCGGCGTTGCCCTCAGCGTCGGTCACAGCCGTGCCCAGCACGATGTTCGACTGCGACAGCAGCGTCACCGTCAGCCCGGCCTTCGCAGCGGTGGTGCCCAGACTGCGCACCGTCACATGCAGCCCGTCCACCCCGCTGAAGCTGGTGATGCCAAGGTCAGAGATCACGAACCACTGCGTTGCCGGGGGCACGTCGTAGGGGTCCTGGCCCGGCACGGCGGCGTTCAGCGCATAGATGCCCACCGGCAGCGTCTTCATCACCGCATCCAGCGGCAGACGGGTCACGACGTCCTTGTTCACCTCCATGCCGACATCGGCAGTGCCCGACCAGACGTCTTCGGCAACCTGGCTGGCAAAGGTTTCCTCGTCATAGGTCGAAATCGGTCGGCCGAAGTAATCGTTCTGGATCGCCCGCAGGATGTTACGGTCGCTGACCCGGCGCAGCTTCAGCGCGATGGTCTTGACGTTGACGGTATCGACCGGGATCGCCGCCACCGTGGCGCGCGGTAGCACATAGGCGCGGCCGGGGAAGCTGACCGACGGGGTCCGGTCGCGCACGTAAAGCGTGATGGTCACCGGCTTCACCAGCGTTTCACCATCGGCGGCGGGCAGCCCGGCGCGGAAGGTCACGGCATAGCGCTGGCCGTGGTCGAGCCCGCCGATGCAAAGCTGGCTGCCATCCGCCTCGACCGACAGGCCCGGCTGCGGCAGTTGCACATAGGGCGCATAGTCCACCTCCGCCTTCACCAGATCAGCCGAGAAGGTGGCGCAGATGCGCGGCGTGGCGCTGTCGCTTTCCGCCGTCTGGTCGGTGATGTGAAAGCCGTAAAGCCCGATCGCCTTGTCCAGCGCCGCGGCCGTATCGTCGCGCGGCTGGGTCGCCTGTGCCAGCTTCAGCGCCGGGATCATGTCGCGACCGCGGCCTACCGCCTCCAGCGCCTGCGCCATCTGCGCCAGTGCCGAGGCGCGCATCGGCGCCGCATCGGCGCGCAGATAGGCGTTGACCGTCGCCGACAGCGCCCGCGCCTTCAGATCGTCGGGCGCATCGGCATTCTTGTCCTGTGCGGCCAGCAGCAGCAACCGGGCATAATCGACCCACTGGTCGGGCGCGTCCGTCGCGTTGATTGCCGCGCCTTCAAATTTCGATGCGGTCAGCGCATCGCCGGATTTCTCGCTCTGGGTGGCCTGCGACAGCAGGTCGGGCACCGCCTGATCGCCCGCCACGTGGCTGTCGCCCAGCCCCTGAGCCTGCGACAGGGCCGTGGAAAAATCGTCATCGGCCAGGAATGAAAGCTCGGTTCTGCGGGTCTGTGCGCGCTGGATCACCGCCTTCGGGGTGTCGACCACGATGGCCGAAAACGCCCCCGCATAGGGGGCGGCCTTGCTTGCCGCCGATTTCGGGAAGCACGACCCGGCCCGGCCGTTGAAGGTAAAGGCGTGGCACTGCGCGTTGGTCAGGCAAGCCTGTTCGCAGGCGTTCAGCGTGGTGTCGAAGATCGACTGCAGGTCGCTGCCGGGCAGGTCGACATCCTGGGTCAGAATGGCGCGTCGCGACGGGATCGTGCTGTCCAGCGCCAGGGCGGGCAGGGCGGTCAGGCAGGATGCAAAAAGAACTGCGGCAGCAATCAGGCGCATGGCAAAATCCTCCGTTCGACAATGGCGCCATGCTCGCACATCGCTTCGGCGACTTGCAATGATTCCGGCATCGCCTGCGCTTAAGGTCGCATTCATCCTGTTGCGGCAGTCTTTGCGGCGGGGCGGCCTGCGGGGGCCGTCCGGTGCGGAGGGCAGGATGACGCTGGCGGAAAAACTGGCCAAGGAACGGCGGGCGAGGCTCGCCGCGGAACGGCTTCTGGAACACAAGCAGCGCGAGTTGTTCGCGGCCAATGAAAAGCTGGCGCTGCATGCCCGCGCGCTGTCGAATCAGATCGTCGAACAGCGTCAGGTCGTGCGCAGCGCCCTGTCTGAGGCGGAGGCGCTGAAGGGCCAGAACAGCCGTTTCCTGACCGACCTCGACCGCGCCCATACTGCCGCCGTCATGGCTGAACGCCGTTTGTGGGATTCGGTCGAGACGATTCGCGACGGTTTCGCGGTGTTCGACACCTCGCTGAAACTGGTGGCGGCGAACCATGCCTATCTTGCCGTCTTCGCGGGCCACCCCGAGATTGCGCCGGGCATCGGATACGAGGCGATCCTGCGGCTGTGCTGGGAAAAGAAGCTGGTCGAGGTCGGCGATGCCGGGCTGGAGGAGTGGATCGCCACGATGCTGGGCCGCTGGGATCAGGATCCGATCCCGCCGGTCGTGGTGCGCTTCTTCAACGGCCAGTACGTCAAGTTGATCGACCGCCGCGCCCGCGACGGCGACATGGTGACGCTGGCGCTAAACATCACCGAAACCATCGCGCGCGAGGCCGCACTGCGCGAGGCGCAAGAACGCGCCGAGGCGGCCAACCGCGCCAAGTCGGCCTTCCTCGCCAACATGAGCCATGAAATACGGACGCCGATGAACGGCGTCGTCGGCATGGCGGAACTGCTCTGCGACACCACGCTGACCGAGGAACAGCGGCTCTACGCCGAAACCATCAAGACCTCGGGCGAGGCGCTCTTGGTGATCATCAACGACGTGCTCGACTATTCCAAGATCGAGGCGGAAAAGATCGTCCTGCACCCCGAGCCGTTCGATCTGGAACGCTGCATCCACGACATCGTCATGCTGATGCAGCCCTCGGTGCAGGAAAAGGGCGTCGATCTGCTGATCGACTTCGACATCTTCCTGCCCACCCGGTTTGTCGGCGACCCCGGCCGCATCCGGCAAGTGCTGACCAACCTGATCGGCAATGCGGTGAAGTTCACCGACCACGGCCAGGTGCTGGTCCGCGTCGTCGGCTTCGAGGCCGATCCCGGCCTGCAAGAGCTGCACGTTTCGATCGAGGATACCGGCATCGGCATCGCCGCCGAACACCTCGACCACATCTTTGGCGAGTTCAATCAGGTCGATGACCAGTGGGACCGCAAGTTCGAGGGCACCGGCCTTGGCCTCGCGATCTCGCGGCGGCTGATCGAGCATATGGGCGGAACGATCTGGGTCGATTCTGTGGCGGGGCAGGGATCGTGTTTCGGTTTCGAGGTGGTGCTGCCGGTGGCCGAGGATGTGGGTGCCGACCCGGCGGCGCCGATCGCGCTGCACCGCGCGCTGGTGGTGGATGACCAACTGACGAACCGCCGCATCCTGCAACGACAGCTGGAAACCTATGGGCTGGAGGTGATCACCTGCCGATCCGGCGCCGAGGCGCTGGCGGCAGTGGCCGAAGGGCCTGCGTTCGACGTGGTGCTGACCGACCACAACATGCCCGATATGGATGGCGTGCAACTGGCCCACCGGCTGCGGCAGGCCGGGCAGACCGTGCCGATCCTGCTGCTTAGCTCGCATCCCGGCCCGGTGCGCGAGGATGCGGCGGCCCGCGCCGATCTGGCCGCGATCCTGCAAAAGCCGGTGCTGCGCCGCGATCTGTTCCACCGTCTGCAATCGCTGTCGGCGCCGATGCCACCGGCACCGGTCGCCGCCCTTCCCCCGGTGCCGGTGCCGGAACGCCGCGCAATGCGCGTGCTGGCCGCCGAGGACAACCGCACCAACCAGCTGGTGTTCCGCAAGATGACGAAAGACCTTGACATCGATCTGGTCTTTGCCGGCAACGGGCTGGAGGCGCTGGATCTGCACGCCAGCTTTGCGCCCGATCTGATCTTCATGGACATTTCGATGCCGGAAATGGACGGCCGCGCCGCCGCCCGCGCCATTCGCGCGGCGGAAGTGGCGACTGGCGCGCATGTGCCCATCGTCGCGCTGACCGCCCATGCAATGGAGGGCGACGCAGAGGGTATTCTGGCCGCCGGGATCGACTATTACCTGACCAAGCCGCTGCGCCGGTCGGCGATCACCGAACAGATCGTGGCGCTCTGCCCCCAGGGTGCGCGGCCGGTTCTGCCCCGGACCGAAGCAGAGACAGAGGCCGCCTGAGTCAGCCGCCGCGCAGGAACACCCGCCGGTCGCCTTCCGACAGGTCGGGGGCAAGGCGGTAGCCGCCCGCCTCGAAGGCGTCGATGTCGCGCGGGTCGGTCAGCCGGTTTTCCGCGATGAACCGCGCCATCGCCCCCCGCGCCTTCTTGGCCCAGAAGCTGACGATGCCCTGCTTGCCGTTGCGCTCTTCCAGAAACACCGGCGTGACCACCCGCAGCGTCAGCGTCGGGCGGTTCGCCGCGGTGAAATACTCGATCGAGGCGCAGTTGATCAGCACATCCGACCCCAGCGCCGCCGCGTCGTGGTTCAGCGCCGTGGCCACCCGGTCGCCCCACCAGTCGTAAAGGCTGGCGCCGCGCGGGGTCGCCAACCGGCTACCCATTTCCAGCCGGTAGGGTTGAATGCGGTCAAGCGGGCGCAACAGGCCATAAAGGCCTGACAAGATGCGCAGATGGTCCTGCGCCCAGATCAGCGTGTCACGGTCAAGCGTCTTCGCCTCCAGCCCGGCATAGGTGTCACCGGCAAAGCCGAACACCGCCGGGCGCAGCATTTCAGGCTCTGGATCCGCCGAAAACGCGGCAAAGCGGTCGCGGTTCAACTGCGCCAGCGTCTCGCTGATCCCCATCAGCCGCCGCAGCTCGGCCACGCCCAGCCCGCGCGCCTGTTCGGCCAAGGCCAGGGCCTCGGCGCCAAAGGCCGGGTCGGTCAGCGGCAAGTCGGGCGCCGGGCTCCAATCCAGCCGTTTCGCGGGGGAAATGACGACGAGCATAGAACGCCTCCCTCAGCCTTCCGTCAGCACGGCGAGGAACGCAGTGCCGAACCGTTCGGCCTTCAGCGGGCCCATCCCCTGCACGGCCTCCAGCGCCTCCAGCGTCGCGGGCCGTTGCTCGGCGATCTTGCGCAGGGTGGTCAGGGTGCAACTCAGCGGCTTGTCCGCCCCCTCGGGCCCGCGCGAAAGCTCAAGCTGCACCGCTTGCAGCCGATCGAAGATCGCGCCCTCGTCCCGCCCGGCCAGCCGTCGCCGCGTCGGGTGCATCGGCTCTGGCATGGCCCCCGTGATCACTGCCAAAAACGCCGCGCCATAGCTTTCCAGCTTTTTCGCGCCAACCCCGGTGATGCCCGCCATCTGGTCCAGCGTTTCCGGCCGCCGTTCGGCCATCTCGATCAGGGTGCGGTCGGGAAAGACCACGTAGGCGGGCACTCGCGCCGCCTCGGCCAGCGCACGCCGTTTGGCCTTCAGCGCCGACAAAAGCGGCGCGTCTTCCTCGGCCACAAGGGTCTTCACCAGCGGTTTCGTGCGCGCCTGCACGGTATCGCGCCGCAGCTGGATGGTCGCCTCGCCGCGCAGGATCGGCCGCGCGGCCTCCGTCATCCGCAGCGCGCCGTGGCGTTCGGCATCGGGGCGCACAAGATCGCGGCCCATCATCTGCCGGAAGATGGCCTGCCAGACCGGTTTGGTCAGGTCGCGCCCGACGCCGAAGGTGGGCAACTGGTCGTGGTTGCGCTGGCGCACCTTGTCGGTGGCGGTCCCGGTCAGGATGTCGATCAGATGCCCGGCGCCGAAATTTTCGCCAGTGCGCAGCATCGCCGACAATGCCTTGCGCACCGCTTCGGTGGCGTCGAACGTGTCGGGCGGCGTGTCGCACAGGTCGCAGGCGCCGCAGGGGGCAGAGACCTCGCCGAAATAGCCCAGCAGCATCTGGCGGCGACAGGCGACCGCCTCGGCCAGCCCCAGCAGGGCGTTCAGCCTTGCGTGGTCGGCGGCCTTGCGTTCGGGCGGGGCCAGCCCCTCGTCGATCTGGCTGCGGCGCAGGCGAATGTCTTCGGGGCCGTAGAGCGTCAGCGTTTCGGCAGGCGCCCCGTCGCGGCCCGCGCGGCCGATTTCCTGATAGTAGGCCTCGATCGACTTCGGCAGATCGGCGTGGGCGACCCAGCGGATATCGGGCTTGTCGATGCCCATGCCGAAGGCGACGGTGGCCACCACGATCAGCCCGTCTTCCTGCTGAAACCGTGTCTCTGCCAGCCGTCGGGCCTCTGCGTCCATGCCGCCGTGGTAGTGCATTGCGGCCATCCCTGCCTCGCGCAGGGCCTGCGACAGCGTCTCTGTCTTGGCGCGTGTGCCGCAGTAGACGATGCCCGACTGCCCCCGCCGGGCGGCGGCGAAGTCGAGGATCTGGCGGCGCGGCTCATCCTTCACAGCAAAGGCAAGGTGGATGTTCGGCCGGTCGAAACCGCGCAGGAAGGTGGCCGGGGCCTGCCCGTCGAACAGCCGGGTGACGATCTCGGCCCGGGTTTCGGCATCCGCCGTGGCGGTGAAGGCGGCCAGCGGCACGTTCAAGGCGCGGCGCAACTCGCCGATGCGCAGGTAGTCGGGGCGGAAGTCGTGGCCCCACTGGCTGACGCAATGCGCCTCGTCCACTGCGATCAGGGTGGTGTTGATGCGGCGCAACATCGCCATCGTGCCGGTGCCTGCCAGCCGTTCCGGCGCCATGTAAAGCAGCTTCATCCGCCCGTCATCGAGCGCCTGAAACACCTCTTCGGTTTCCTCGTCGGTGTTGCCCGAGGTCAACGCCCCCGCCTCGACACCCGCCGCGCGCAGGGCGCGGACCTGATCGCGCATCAGCGCGATCAGCGGCGAGATCACCACCGTCACCCCCTTGCGGCACAGCGCGGGCAACTGGAAGCACAGCGACTTGCCGCCACCGGTCGGCATGATCGCCAGCGTGTTGCGCCCGGCCAGCACGGCCTCGACAATCTCGGCCTGCCCCGGCCGGAAGCCGGGAAAGCCGAAGATGGAATGCAGGAGTGTTTCCGGGTCTGCCATCGCGCGGCCGCAGGGCCGTCAGTAGCCGTAGAAGTTGCGCTGCACGACGATCCGCAACGCGATGATGGCGAAGAAGACCACCAGCGGCGCCAGATCGAGCGCGCCGGTATCGGGCAGATAGCGCCGCACCCGCGAGTAGACCGGGTTGAGCAGCCGGTTCAGCCCGTCCCAGATCTGGTAGACCAGCGGCTGGCGCAGGTTCAGCACCTGGAAGTTGATCAGCCAGCTCATGATGACGTGAACGATCACGACAAAGTAAAGCAGGTTGAGCACAAGCAAGAGGATGTCGCCGATCGAGCCCATTGGTGTTGGCCTTTCTCCCTGAACCGTTCGCACGGCTACCTTTCCCGGCCGGAAAGGGCAACCGTCTTCCCCGACAGATGGGGGCGGGCAAGAGTGTCGCAAGGTTGTTGCTTGACGTTTTCGCTGCAACGCGGCACGTCCGGCCCGGACAGAGCCGCAGCTGGAGACGCCGATGTACCCCTTCCTCCGACTCGCGACGGAATTTTTTCTTTTCCGCAAGGCGCCGCCGCTGACCGTGGCCGAGGTGCATGTGTCGCGCCACACCTGCATGCCGTGGGATCTTGACCCCTGGGTCGAGTTGAACAACGGCCGCACGCTGACGCTTTATGATCTGGGCCGGGTGCCGTTCGGGGCGCGGGTCGGGATGCACCGCGTGCTTGGGCGCGAAGGCTGGGGGATGACGGTGGCCGGGTCCACCGTGCGCTATCGTCGCCGGGTGCGCGCCTTCGACCGGGTCGAGATGCGGACCCGCTGCATCGGCTGGGATTCGCGCTTTCTCTACATCGAGCAAAGCATGTGGCGGCACGACGAATGCACCAGCCATGTGCTGATCCGCTCGGCCGTCACCAGTGCCAATGGCATCGTCGCACCAGTGCGGCTGATCGAGGCGCTGGGCACCGATCCGGTCAGCCCGGTGCTGCCCGGCTGGGTCACCGCCTGGATCGAGGCTGACGCGCAACGGCCCTGGCCACCCGAACGCGGAACCGCCGCGGCCTGATCTTTCTTGCGTGGTCAGGGCATTCCCTGTCTTATCCCGTTCACCGAAGCGTGAGGGAATCTGATGGCCGACGTGTCCAAGAAACGCCGCATCTGGGGCTGGTTCTTCTACTACTGGGCCGGGCAGCCCTATTTCACCCTGCTGCTGACCTTCATCTTTGCGCCCTATGTCACCGATCTGGTCGGCAGCGGCTCTGTCGCGCAGACGGTCTGGGGGTATTCCAACACCGCCTTCGGTCTGATCGTCGCGATCCTCGCGCCGTTTCTGGGTGCCATCGCCGACAAGACGGGCGGGCGCACGCGCTTCATCGCGGCCTTCTCGGTGCTCTACGTGCTTGGCGCCTGGGGGCTGTGGTATGCGCTGCCGGGGCATTTCAGCCTGGTGTTCATCCTCCTTTCCTTCGGCATCGGCCTGATCGCTACCGAGCTTTCGGCGATCGTCGCCAATGCGATGCTACCGACCCTGGGCACGCGCGAGGAACTGGGGCGCATCTCTGGCTCGGCCTGGGGCTTTGGCTATGCCGGGGGCGTCGTCTCGCTGATCCTGATGCTGTGCTTTTTCGCCGAACAGCATACCGGCAAGACCCTGATCGGCATCGCGCCGCTGTTCGGGCTTGACCCGGCGCTGCGGGAAGGCACGCGCGCCGTTGGCCCGTTCACTGCGATCTGGTTCGCGGTCTTCATCATCCCGTTCTTCCTGTGGACGCGCGACCCGGTTCGCCCCGGCTCGCCCGGCGTGATTGCCGCCGCCCGCATGGCCTGGCCCGAGCTGAAGGCGACGCTGGCCTCGCTGCCGGGCAACCGCAACCTGCTGATGTTCCTGATCGCCTCGATGTTCTACCGCGACGCTCTGAACGGCATGTTCATCTTCGGCGGCATCTATGCCTCGGGTGTGCTCGGGTGGTCGGTGGTCGACGTGGGCGTTTTCGGCATCATCGCCGCCATATCGGGCGCGCTCTTCGCCTGGCTTGGCGGCAAGGCGGATTCGGCCTACGGCCCCAAGGTGGTGATCATCGCCTGCCTGATCGTGTTGACCGGGGTTGCACTGGCCACGCTGTTCCTGTCGCGCACTTCGGTGCTGGGGATTGCGGTGGCGGCCACGTCCAGCCTGCCGGATATCACCTTCTACATCCTCGGCGCGCTGATCGGGGCCTGCGCAGGCTCGATGCAGGCAGCAAGCCGGACCATGATGGTGCATCTGGCCGACCCCGAGAAGATCACCGAGGCGTTCGGCCTTTACGCGCTGTCGGGGCAGGCGACCTCGTTCATCGCGCCCTTCGCCATCGGCGTGACCACCGCGATCACCAGCAGCCAGCAACTGGGGATCTCGCCGCTGATCGTGCTGTTCGTGCTGGGGCTCTTGCTGTTGCTGATCGTCCGCGAAGCGCCGCAACGGGTGGCCGGGTGATCCGGGGCGCGGCGATCCTTCTGGCGGTCGCGCTGGCGACGCAGGCGGGCGCCGCGCCACTGGCCACCAGGCTTTTCGGCGCCGTCACCACCCCCACGCCCGGCGCGCCGGATCCGATCGGCAGCTACGCGCGCGGTTGCGCGGGCGGCAACGTCGAGATGCCGGAAACCGGACCGACCTGGCAGATGATGCGGCTGTCGCGCGACCGGAACTGGGGCAACCCCGTCACCGTCCAGTTTCTTGAGGATCTGAGCGTCTATGCCGCCACCCAACCGGGGTGGAAGGGCCTTTATATCGGCGATGTCGGCCAGCCGCGTGGCGGCCCGATGGCCTCGGGGCATGAAAGCCATCAGATCGGGCTGGATGCCGATGTCTGGTATCTGCCGCCGAAGTCGGTGACGCTCAGCCGCGGCGCGCGCGAAACGCTGAGCGCGAATGTCGTGCGCACGGCAGACCAGACGGCGGTGAACGGCAACTGGACGGTCGAGAATGCCGCGGTCCTGCAACATGCCGCCGCCGACCCGCGGGTGGACCGCATCTTTGTCGCCGCCGCGATCAAGCTGGCGCTGTGCAAGACCGCGACCGCCGCCGATACGTCCTGGCTGCAAAAGCTGCGGCCCTGGTACGGACATGAAGACCACTTTCACGTGCGCCTGAAATGCCCGGCCGAGGCCACGGAATGCGAGCCGCAGGCCCCGACCGTCAGCCAGCTTTCCAACGGCGGCAGTGGCTGCGATGCCAGCCTGACGTGGTGGGTGACGACCTATCTTGACGCGCTCAAGCATCCGCCAAAGCCACAGAAGCCGACCAAGCCCGCCACGCCGCCCAAGCCGAAACAACGTGGCCCGCGCGAATACATCCTGTCCGACCTGCCCGCCAAATGCGCCGACATCCTCGCTGGCCGCTGATCGCCGCGCTGCTGGCGCTCGCGCTGCCCGCCGCCGCCTTGCCGCCACCAAAGGCGGTGTATGTCGGCAGCTATCGCTGGCAGATCGCCGACCGGGCGTTTGGCGGCTTTTCCGGGTTGGAACTTTCGGATGACGGCACGCATTTCACCGCGCTGTCCGACCGCGGCCATATCACCGAAGGCACGCTGAGCCGCGACGCGGCGGGGGCGGTCACCGGTGCCACCGCCGGGCCGCTGTTGCCGCTGCTGGGCGAGGATGGCCGCCCCCTGCCGCTCTGGAAAGCCGACAGCGAGGGGCTGGCCATTGCGCCTTCGGGCCATGTGTTCATCTCGTTCGAAGAAGTTCACCGCGTGCTCGACTATCCCCGCGTCGGTGGCGTGCCGAAGGTGTTGCCGCGCCACCCTGACTTTGCCCGGATGGAGGCGAACAAGTCGCTGGAGGCGCTGGAGATCGACCGTCACGGCTGGCTTTACACCACGCCAGAGCGGGTTTCCGGCGACGGCCTGAAAATCTACCGCTACCGCCACGGTGTCTGGGATCAGCCCTTCACCCTGCCGAAAGATGGCGCCTTCCTGCCCACCGGTGCCGATTTCGGCCCCGACGGCAAGCTTTACCTGCTGGAGCGGGATTATTCCCTGCTCGGCTTCCGCAGCCGGGTGCGCCGCTTCACGCTTGGCGCCAAGGGCGTGGACGCAGGCGAGACGCTGCTGGAAAGCCCGCTTGGCACCTTCGACAACCTTGAAGGCATCGCGGTCTGGTCCGACGCGCAGCACCATATCCGCCTGACGATGGTGTCGGATGACAACTTCAGCCCGTTCCAGATCACCCAGTTCGTCGACTACCGCGTGACAGAATGACTTGATCCGCCCGCGCGCCGGGGGTAATCGGCGCAGTCCCCGATCCGGGGCCAAGTCTCCGCGACCTTGTCAAAACGGAAAGCCGCATGACCCGCTCGACCCTCTTTGGCGTTCTCGCCATGGCCACCATCGTCGTGGCCTCCAACATCCTGGTGCAGTTCCTGCTTGGCCAATGGCTGACCTGGGGCGCCTTTACCTATCCGTTCACCTTCCTGATCACCGACCTGATGAACCGCCTGCACGGCGCCCGCATTGCCCGCAAGGTGGTGCTGGCGGGGTTCGTCGTTGGGATCATCTGTTCCTTTGTCGGCAGCCAGATCACCGGCGCCTTCGGCCCGCTTGTCACCCACCGCGTCGCGCTGGCCTCGGGCACCGCGTTCCTCGTCGGCCAGTTGATGGATATCACCGTCTTCAACCGCCTGCGCCGGATGGAGTGGTGGCGCGCCCCTCTGGCCGCCTCGCTCGTGGGCTCGCTGATGGACACGATGATCTTCTTCTCGATCGCCTTCGCCGCCGCGCTGACCTTCCTTGAACCCGCCAACGATGTCAGCTGGGCCAACGAGGCGCTGCCGCTGCTTGGCCTTGGCCCGGTGGTGCCGCTCTGGGTCAGTCTGGGTGCCGCCGATTGGTGCGTGAAGATGACGCTCGCTTTGGTGGCTTTGGTCCCCTACCGCGCCATAATTTTGCGTCTTGCAGCAAGGGTAGCGTAAAAGCTTTTGACAAACACAAAATCTGTGGCAACCTTCTAAGGAACGCAACCCATCGAAAGGAGGTGATCCAGTGTCTAGAGTGATATTGGAGAGAGGTGTCGGAACAGTCAGGAGGCGCTTTGCCTGAGGGCAGCCCCGAAGGCAAACACACCCTGATTGGGCCTAGCTCCTAACTGGCCCCATCTCCTTGGATCTCGGAGGGCCGCGCGAAAGCGCGGCCCTTTCCGTTGGGTGCAGTCCGCCGTGCGGGAGGATAGGGTTGATCCCTTCACTGCAGCCAAGCTATCGTCGCGACGACCGCTTTTCCCTGAGGCCACGCCATTCCCAACAGCCCCGACCATCCTTCCGGCAAGCGAAGTCGGGGTGACCGGGCCCTGCGCGGCCTGTTCGCGCTCTGTCTGGTCGCAATGGTGCTGTTCGGCGGGCGGGCGGTCTATCTGGCCATCTACTGGAGCGATCCGGCCCATGTCGCCCAGACGCTGGAGCCGTGGATGACGCCGCGTTACGTCGCGCGCTCCTACCAGGTCGATCTGCACGGGCTCACTGCCGCGCTGGGGCTTGCGGTGAAACCGGGCGATCGGCCCACGCTCGAGGCCCTTGCCCGGCACGAGGGGCTCAGCTTTGCTGACTATGCTGCGAAGGTCCGCCAGGCCATCGACACCGTTCGGGCCGCGCCGCATGGATGAAAGCCTGCTTGGCCTGTTGCCGACCTACGGCCTTCCGGTTCTGGGCCTGATCGTCGGCCTCGGATGCTTCGGCGTGCCCTTGCCCTCGTCGCTCGCCATCCTGCTGGCAGGGTCCTTTGCGGCGGTCGGCGATTTTTCGGCCACCAGCGTCTTCGCAGTTTGTCTCGCCGGGGCGCTGATCGCTGACAACCTCGGATTCCTTCTCGGCCGCTACGGTGGCGCGGTCCTGAGCCGCCGCTTTGCCGGAACGCTCGACAAGGCGCATGCCTTCCTGTCCGCACGGGGTGGCCTGGCGGTGTTCTTCAGCCGCTGGCTGGTCTCGCCGCTCGGTCCGGCCATCAACCTGGTTGCCGGTGCCGCCGCGATGCCCTGGCGCCAGTTCATTCTGTTCGATCTCGCGGGCGAGGCGGTCTGGGTCACGCTTTACATGGCCATCGGCGCCGCCTTCAGTTCCACCATCCTCGGCGTCGCCGACATTCTGGCCAACGCGACGGCCGCCATCGCCTTTGCCGTCCTCGCGGTGTTCCTCGGCCTCGCCCTCTGGCGTCGGCGCGAGCGGCGGGGCGTCCACCGCGCAGCCTGAGCCGATCCCTGCCCACTTCCCCTTCCGCTTCTTCGCGCCGTCCCTTACCTTCCCACCATGTTGCATGTCACCGACACCCTCACCCTCGCCGACTGGGAGCTGACCGAAAGCTTCATGCGCTCCTCCGGTCCCGGCGGGCAGAACGTGAACAAGGTGGAAACCGCGGTGGAACTGCGGTTCGAGGCCGCGCGCAGCCCGCACCTGTCGCCAGCGGTGAAGGCGCGCCTGAAGCGGCTTGCCGGGCGGCGCTGGACGCTGGATGGCGCCATCGTCATCCGGTCCGAGGAAACCCGCAGTCAGGAACGCAACCGCGCGCTGGCCCGCGAGCGTCTGGTCGAGATGATTCAGGCCGCGCTGGTGCCACCGAAGCCCCGCATCGCGACGCGGCCCACGCTCGGCTCCCAGCGCCGCCGGGTGGCGGGCAAGGTCGCGCGGGGGCAGGTGAAATCCCTGCGCGCCCGCCCCGGAGAGGAAGACGAATGACCCGTACCGAAGATTTGCTGGCCCGCCGCCGCCGGCTGCTGGGCCCCAACGTGCCCACCTTCTACGATGAACCGGTGGAGATCGTCCGCGGGCAGGGCGTCTGGCTGTGGGATGCGGCGGGTCGGCGCTACCTCGACTGCTACAACAACGTGCCGCATGTCGGGCATTGCCATCCGAAGGTGGTCGAGGCCATCGCGACGCAGGCCGCGACGCTGAACACCCACACCCGATACCTGCATGAAGGCATCCTGACCTATGCCGAGCGGCTGGTGGCGAAGTTCGGGCACGACCTCTCGACGGTCATGATGGTCTGCACCGGGTCCGAGGCGAACGATGTGGCGCTGCGGATGGGGCAGGCGATGACCGGCAAGACCGGCATGATCGCCACCGACGCCACCTATCACGGCAACACCGCGCTGGTCAGCCAGCTGTCCACCCGCCGCCCGCCGATCGGGGGCTATGCGCCCAACGTGCGTCTTGTTCCCGCGCCCGACACATTGCGCCACCCCGACGGCGGCGCCGCCTTCGCCGCCCATGTCGCCCGCGCCATCGCGGAACTGGAGGCGTCGGGGCACGGCTTCGCCAGCCTGACCCTGTGCCCCTTGTTCGCCAACGAAGGCTTCCCGACCCTGCCCCCCGGTTTCCTCGACGAAACCGTCAGGGTCGTCCGCAAGGCCGGCGGCATCCTGATCGCGGACGAGGTTCAACCCGGCTTCGGTCGCCTCGGCTCGCACTGGTGGGGCCATCAGGCGCTGGGCTTCGCCCCCGATGTCGTCACCATCGGCAAGCCGATGGCCAACGGCCACCCCGCCGCCGCCGTGATCGCCCGGCCCGAGGTGATGGAGGCGTTCCGCGGCGCCTTCGGCTATTTCAACACCTTCGGCGGCAATCCGGTCAGTTGTGCCGCGGCGCTCGCCACGCTCGACGTGATCGAGGCCGAGGGGCTGGTGGACAATGCCCGCGATGTGGGGGGCTACGCTCTCGCCCGCCTGCGCGCGCTCAATCACCCGCGCATCGCCGATGTGCGCGGCGCGGGCCTGTTTTTCGGCGTCGAGTTCACTGACGCTGGCACGACCACCCCCGCCAGCGCCTTCGTGCTGCGTCTGGTCGAGGAGATGCGCCGCCGCGGCATCCTGTTGAACAAGATCGGCCCCGGTGGCGGCACGCTGAAAATCCGCCCGCCGATGCCCTTCAGCCGCGAAAACGCCGATCTGCTGGTGGATACGCTGGCCGAGGCCCTCGCAGGGCTGCCGGAATGACCACCGCCGAGGCCGCCGAGGCGCTCGCCGCCTGGGGTGGCGGCCCGCCGCCGCGCCTGATCAAGGACCGCGAGAATGCGGTTTACGAGGTGTATCTGACCGATGGCACTCACGCCGCCCTGCGCCTGCACCGCCCCGGCTATCAAAGCGCGGACGCGATCCGGTCGGAACTGATCTGGACGGGCGGGCTGGCCACCGCGGGCCTTCCGGTGCCGCGGCCGGTTCCCGGCGCGCAGGGTGCGCTGATCCACACACTCACCACCGGCCGGGTCGCCTCGGTAGTCGAATGGGTCGCCGGACGGCCGCTGGGCGAGGCATGGACCCCGCTGCCTGGCGCGCCCGCAGAGCAGGCCAACACCTTTCACCGCATCGGTGCCCTCCTCGCCCGGCTTCACGCCGCCACGGACGCGTTGACGCTGCCGCCAGGCTTTACCCGCCCGGCCTGGGACGAAGACGGCCTTCTGGGGGACTCTCCGCTCTGGGGCCGGTTCTGGGAAAATCCGGCACTGACCATGCCCGAACGCGCCACGCTCGACGCCGCGCGCAGCGAGGCGCGCGCGCGCCTTCAGGCGCTGCGGCCCGGTGCGGATTACGGCCTGATCCATGCCGATCTGATGCGGGAAAACCTGCTGGTGGATGGCCCCACCCTCCGCCTGATTGACTTCGACGATTCCGGCTTCGGCTTTCGCCTTTACGATCTGGGCACCCTGATGATCCAGAACCTCGACGAACCGGCCTATCCCGACCTGCTCGCGGCCGCCGCCGCGGGTTATGCCAGCCTGCGCCCGCTCGATGCGCCGCTGATTCCGATGTTCGTCATGCTGCGCTGCCTCGCCTCTTGCGGCTGGGCGGTGCCGCGCCTGCCGCCCGGCTCGCCCCGCTTGCGCGACTACGCCACCCGCGCGGTGCGACAGGCCGAGGCTTTTCTTGCCGCGACCTGAATTCGTCCGTTCGAAAATATTCCGGGGGCTCGGGGGCAATGCCCCCGATCCAAAGGCGATCGGCTGTCAGACCACAACCTCTAGCGCGGTCTGCTCGCCGACGCCGAACACCCGCTTGTAGCGGGCGATTTCCTCGGCCGGGCCCATCGCCTTGTTGGGGTTGTCCGACAGTTTCACCGTCGGTCGCCCGTTGGCCGAGACTGCCTTGCACACCAGACTGAACGGCGCCAGCGCGTCGCCCGGCACCAGCCCGCGGAAATCGTTGGTCAGCATCGTGCCCCAGCCAAAGCTGGCCTTCACCCGGCCGGCAAAGCGGGCGTGCAGCTCTTCGATCTTCGCCACGTCGAGCCCGTCGGAAAAGATTACCAGCTTCTGCCGCGGGTCTTCGCCGCGGCTTTGCCACCAGCGGATCGCGGTTTCCGCCCCTTCGGCCGGGTCGCCCGAGTCGATGCGAATGCCGGTCCAGGTGGAAAGCCAGTCGGGCGCGCGTTGCAGGAAGCCTTCGGTGCCGTAGGTGTCGGGCAGGATGATGCGCAGGTTGCCTTCATGCTCTTCATGCCAGTCGGCCAGCACCTTGTAGGGCGCCTGCGCCAGTTCCGCATCGCTGTCGGCCAAAGCGGCATAGACCATCGGCAGTTCATGCGCGTTGGTGCCGATCGCCTCGACCTCGCGCCGCATGGCGATCAGGCAGTTCGAGGTGCCGATGAAGGCGCCGCCCAACCCCTCTTCCAGCGCTTGCACGCACCAGTCTTGCCACAGGAAGGAATGCCGCCGCCTTGTGCCGAAATCGGCGAGTTTCAGGTCGTCGATCTGGCGCAGCCGTTCCACCTTTTCCCACAGCTTGGTCATCGCGCGGGCGTAGAGCACCTGCAGCTCGAACCGGCCGAACCGGTTCAGAACGGCGCGTGAGCGCAGTTCCATCAGCACGGCCAGCGCGGGGATTTCCCACATCATGACTTCGGGCCATTTGCCCTCGAAGGTCAGTTCATACTGGCCGTCGCGCTTTTCCAGATGGTAGGGCGGCAGCTGCAGCCCCTCGAACCACTCCATGAAATCCGGCCGGAACATCTGCCGCTTGCCGTAGAAGGTGTTGCCGCGCAGGAAGGTGGATTCGCCGCGGCTCAGCCGCAGGGTCCGGATATGGTCCAGCTGTTCGCGCAACTCGCCCTCGTCCACCAGTTCCGCCAGCCGGATCGAGGTGGTCCGGTTGATCAGGCTGAAGGTCACGTTGGTGTCGGGCCGATTGCGGAAAATCGACTGGCACATCAGCAGTTTGTAAAAATCGGTGTCGATCAGCGACCGCACGATCGGGTCGATCTTCCACTTGTGGTTATAGACGCGGGTGGCGATATCGACCATCTCAGGGCTCCATCACGATGCCGGCGTCCAGCATCGTGGCCTTGGCATCCTCCAGCGATCCGTTCAGTCCGATGGCGCGGCAGGCGCCTTCCAGCACCACGACGTCAAAGCCAAGCCGGGCAGCATCCACCGCGGAATAGGCCACGCAGAAATCGGTGGCGAGGCCGACCAGCGTCAGACGGTTGACGCCGCGGCTGCGCAGGTACCCCTCCAGCCCGGTCGGCGTGGTCCGGTCGTTTTCGAAGAACGCGGAATAGCTGTCGATCGTCGGCCGGAAGCCCTTGCGCAGGATCAGGTCCGCCGGATCGGTGCGCAGCGCCGGGTGAAACAAGGCGCCGGTGGTGCCTTGCACGCAATGGGCAGGCCAGAGCACCTGCTCGCCATAGGGCATCCGGGTGATCGAAAACGGCGCCGCGCCGGGATGGTTGGCGGCGAACGAGGCATGGTTGGCGGGGTGCCAATCCTGCGTCAGCACCTTGACGGCGTAGTCGTCCATCAGCGCGTTGATGCGCGGGATGATCGCGTCGCCATCTGCAACCGCCAGCGCGCCGCCGGGGCAGAAGTCGTTCTGCACGTCGATCACAATCAAGGCTTCGGTCGTGGGGCGCATGGCGTCCTCCTGTTCCGTTTCCCTGTGGGTAAGTGGCGGGTGCGCCTGCGTCAATGCCCCGACGGTTGCACCGGCGCGGCGGCGGGATTAATCAGGCCGCCATGCTGACCGTTGCCGCCCTTTATCGCTTCACCCGTTTCGACGATCCCGCCGCGCTGGCCGGGCCGCTGCGCGCGCTGGCCGAGGCGTCGGGGGTCAAGGGTACGCTGATCCTTGCGACCGAGGGCATCAATGGCACCATCGCCGGGCCGCGGGCGGGAATCGATACCGTTCTGGCGCATCTGCGCGCGCTGCCGGGCTGCGCCGACCTGACCCCGCGAGAAAGCCGGGCGGCGGAAATGCCGTTTGGCCGCCTGAAGGTGCGGGTGAAGCCAGAGATCGTGACCCTCGGCCAATCCGGCGTCGATCCGATGGCGGGCACCGGCCGCTATGTCGTGCCCGAAGACTGGAACGCGCTGATCGCCGCGCCGGACGTGGCGGTGATCGACACCCGCAATGGCTATGAGGTCGCGGTGGGCAGCTTTGCCGGGGCGGTTGACCCCGGCACGGCCCGCTTTCGCGACTTTCCGGCCTGGTGGCAGGCGAACCGCGACCGGTTTGCGGGCAAGCGCATCGCGATGTTCTGCACCGGCGGCATCCGCTGCGAGAAATCGACCAACTACCTGATCGGGCAGGGGGTGGACGAGGTCTACCACCTCAAGGGCGGCATCCTCGGCTACCTCGACGCGGTGCCGCCGGATCAAAGCCTCTGGCACGGCACCTGCTTTGTCTTCGACGAACGCGGCGGGCTTGGTCACGGTCTTGTGCCTGACCCGGTGTGATGGCCCGCAGACTTGCCGCGTGACTCCCTCTCGCCTATAAGCCTCGCGACCGCAGGGGCGGGAACCAGCAAGGCTTGGGCATGCGCGCGACGCCAGTCAAATCAGTGAGGCCGGTGTGCCGGTCGCTGCGCGAGGCATCATGTCGGCGTTGACGCAAGACCTTACGCTGCTGGTGGAAGGCACCCAGAATCCGCTTCTGGTCTTTATCGGCATCGTGCTGTCCAGCTTCATCCTTGAGGATGCCGCCGCCGTGCTGTCGGCGCTGGCCGTGGCCGGGGGGCATGCCTCGATCCCGGTGGCGCTTGGCAGCCTGTTCGTCGGCATCGCGGCGGGCGACATGGGGCTGTTCGCGGTCGGCCGGTTTGCCGCGCGCCACCCCTGGGCGCAGCGCTGGGTGGCGACCGACCGCGCCAAGGGAATGCAGGAGTGGCTGAACACCCGCCTGATTGCCGCGGTGATCTCGGTCCGGTTCCTGCCCGGAGCGCGTCTTCCGACATACACTGCCTGTGGATTTCTCGGAATGCCGTTTATCCGCTTTGCCTTGGCGGTAATCGTCGCTACGCTTATATGGACTTCACTGTTGTTCTCCTTCGCGCTCGGGGCGGGTAACGTGATCATGACGCATTTCGGACCTTGGCGCTGGCCCGCAGGCATCGCGATGGCGATCGCATTTCTGGGTGCAAGCCAATACATCGCGCGCCGGCAGGCGCGCCGCATCAGTGGCAAGGACAGCCCCAAATGACCCTGGCCGACCTTGATCCGCGCCCCCGCCTGCGCCGCTTTATGGGAAAGTCCACGCAGGGCGAGGCGGCCTTTTCGGCGTTCGAGTTGTGGCCCGCGCGGTTCTTCTACATTCCGATGATCCTGCAATGGGGCCTGCTGGCGCTGCGTTATCGCAGCATCACGCTGCCCACGCTGGCCAATCCGGGCATGCAGGCAGGTGGTCTGGTGGGGGAATCCAAGTTCGAGATTCTCTCGCAACTGGGCCGCGAGGGCAACAAATGGGTGGCGCCCTATACCTGCTTCTCGGTCGGCACCGCTTCTGGATCGCCCTCGGCCGATTTGCCGCAGGCGCTGGCAGCGCTGGAAACCGCGGGGATCGAGTTTCCGTTTGTCGCCAAGCCCGACATCGGCTGTCGCGGCGCCGGGGTGCGGATCGTGCGCACCGTGGCCGACCTTGACCACTACCTGACCAATTTCCCCCGCCGCGAACGGATCATCTTCCAGCGCCTGATCACCGCGAAGAACGAGGCGGGCGTGTTTTACATCCGCGCGCCGGGCGAGGCGAAGGGCCGCATCGTTTCGGTCACGCTGAAGCTGTTCCCCGAGGTTGTCGGCGACGGGCTTTCGACGCTGGAGGAACTGATCGAAGCCGATCCGCGGGCGGGAAAGATCAAGGATATCTACCTTGCCCGCCACGGCGCCCAGAAAGACCGCATTCTGGACAAGGGCGAGATCTTTCCGCTGGTCTTCACCGGCAACCATTGCCGCGGCGCCATCTTCCAGGACGGCCGCGCCCAGATCACGCCGGAGATGGAGGCGCGGTTCGACGCCATTTCGCAAGGCATGCCGGAATTCTACTTCGGCCGCTTCGACGTGCGCTACGACAGCCTGGACGACCTGCGGGCGGGCACGAATTTCTGGCTGATCGAGGTGAACGGGGCGGGCAGCGAGGCGACCCATATCTGGGACAAGACCACCAAGCTGCGCGACGCCTACGACTTTCTGTTCTTCCAGCAGCGCACGCTGTTCGAATTCGGCGCGGCGAACCGGGCGCGGGGCTTTTCCTCGGTCAATGCGTTCCGCCTGCTCGGCCTCGCGCTGAAGCAGGCCCGACTGGGTCGGGCCTACCTCGAGTCGAGCTGATCAGGCCCGCGCGCGCACCGGCGGCATCACCTCATCCGGCATCGGGCAGACGTAGGGCGTTGCGGCCATCTGCCTGGCATGTTCCGCCTGTGCGGCCGCCAGCAGGTCGGCGCGCTGGAACAGCGTCCGGGCGGTGGCGGCCATCACCTTGGCTGCATGTTCCATGCCCTTCAGCGCGGCGGGCGTCTTGCCCTGCGCTGTCAGCTGCCAGGTGTGGAACGGCGTGCCCACGGCACAGGTGGCGACCCGCGCCTGCACCGTCGGCACCGCCCAGCTGACGTCGCCGACGTCGGTCGAACCTTCGCCGCCCATGTGGGGCCGGTCGAGCGGCGCCACGAAATCGCACAGCGCCAGATCCGGGTCGGTCGCCATCCCCATCCGCCGGAAAGCGGCGGCGATGTGGTCCGGCGTCAGCGTCTTGCGGATCGCGTTGGCAAAGTCGGTGTCGGCGGCGTCGAAATCCGGTGCGCCAAGCCGGTCGAATTCGACCTGCATCACCTCTTCCAGCGGCCGGTTCCCCATGATGTTCGACACGCCAGAGACAACACGACGGTCGAACCGCGTTTCGGTCATCAGGGCGGCACCTTCGGCGATCTTGTCGACCCGTGCGATCAACTCGCGCAGGCCGGGCAGGTCGCGCGCACGCACCAGTTGGCGCACCGTCGCCTTGGCCTGCACCACGTTCGGCGCCACCCCGCCCGCATCCAGATAGGCGTAGTGGATCCGGGCATCGTCCGGCATGTGCTCGCGCATGTAGTTCACGCCGATGTTCATCAACTCGACCGCGTCCAGCGCCGACCGGCCCAGTTCCGGTGCCGCGGCGGCATGGGCGGCGCGGCCGTGGAAGGTGTAGTCGATGCGGGAATTGGCCAGCGACGTGGGCTCGTTCACCCCGTTCAGGCTTGCTGGATGCCAGGACACGGCCGCCGCGACATCATCGAACAGACCCGCGCGCACCATGAAGGTCTTGGCCGCGCCACCCTCTTCGGCCGGGCAGCCGTAATAGCGCACACGCCCCGGCAGGCCGGTTTCCTTCAGCCAGTCCGCCAGCGCCGAGGCCGCCATCATCGCCGCCGAGCCAAGCAGGTTGTGGCCGCAGCCATGCCCCGGCCCGCCGGTCGGGCGTTCTTCTGCCACACCGGGTTCCTGCCCCAGTTCCGGCAGCGCGTCGTATTCGCCAAGGATGGCGATCACCGGCCCGCCTTCGCCCCATTCGCCGATCACGGCGGTGGGGATGCCCGCCACGCCACGTTCGACCCGCGCGCCCTCGGCCCGCAGCTGTTCCTCATGCGCGTCGGCCGAGGCATATTCGGTATAGGCAATCTCGGGCGTGTCAAAGACGCGATTGGCAAGGCCGCGGTATGCGGCGCGCCGGTCTTCGACCAGATCCCAGATCCTGTCGCTGTTTTTCATGGCAGACTCTCCGGTTGATGGGCGGAGAGTGGCGCGATTTGGCGGCGGGTTCCAGACCCCTCAGCCCGCGCCGAGCAATACGGCGATCTGATAGGTGGCAAAAGACGCCACATAGGCCAGCGCCAGCATGTAGAAGAAGGTGACCCACATCCATTTCGCCCCGCCCGTTTCGCGCTTGATGACGGCGAGGGTCGAAGCGCATTGCGGCGCGAAAATGTACCAGGCCAGCAGCGACAGCGCGGTGGCAAGGCTCCACTGATGCGCCAGAACCTGGCCGATCGCCTCGTCGTTGCCGCCCTGGATCGCATAGACCGTGCCAAGCGCCGCCACCGCCACCTCGCGCGCGGCCATGCCGGGGACCAGGGCGATGCTGATCTGCCAGTTGAAGCCGATCGGGGCCAGCAGCGGCTCGATCAATTTGCCGATCATCGCGGCGAAGCTGTAGAAGATACCCGGCTCGGTCGCCCCTGCAGGCGGGCGCGGGAAGGTGGCCAGCACCCAGATCACCACCATCATCGAAAAGATCGTGGTGCCCGCCCGGTTCAGGAACACCTTGGCCCGCGTCATCAGGCCGATGGCGATGCTGTTGAGGCGGGGCATCTTGTAGTCGGGCAGGTCGAGCATGAAGGGCGGTGTCGGGTCTTTGCGCCAGAACAGAAACTTCGCCACGAACGACACGCCCAGCGCCGCCACGATACCGGCAAAGTATAGCCCGAACATCACCAGACCCTGCAGGCTGAACACGCCGCCCACCGTCCGCGCCGGAATGAAGGCACCGATGATCAGGGTGTAAACCGGGATGCGCGCCGAACAGGTCATCAGGGGCGCAACGAGGATCGTCGTCAGCCGGTCGCGGCGGTTGTCGATCACCCGCGCCGCCATGATGCCGGGAATGGCGCAGGCGAAGCTGGACAGCAGCGGAATGAAGGCGCGGCCGTGCAGCCCGGCGCCGCCCATGATGCGATCCATCAGGAAGGCGGCGCGGGCCATGTAGCCAAGATCTTCCAGCAGCAGGATGAACAGGAACAGGATCAGGATCTGCGGCAGGAACACGATCACGCTGCCAACGCCCGAGATGACCCCGTCGACAACGAAGCTTTGCAGCAGTCCGGCGGGCACCACCTCGCGCGTCATCGCACCGGCCCAGTCGAACCCGGCCGAGATCAGGTCCATCGCCGGTTGCGCCCAGGTGAACACGGCCTGAAACATGATGAACAGCAGCGCCAGCAGAACCACCAGCCCGGCCACCGGATGCAGCAGCACCGCGTCGATCCGCGTCGTCACGGTGTCGGGCTTGGCCGGATGCCGCACGGCCAGCGCCACCAGCCGGTCAGCCTCGCGTTGCGCGGCGCGCAGGTCGCCTGCGGTCGGGTCTTTCCACTGGCTCGGTTGCGGCAGGGCGATGCCTGCGTCCAGCATCGCGTCGATGCGCGCCCACAGCGCCTCCATCCCCGCCTTGCGCACGGCTGTGGCCGTGACCACGGCGACGCCAAGACCCTGTTCCAGCACATCCGTGTCGATCTCGATCCCGCGCCAGCGGGCGATGTCGATCATGTTCAGCACCAACAGGATCGGGCGGCCGACCGCCTTCAGCTCCAGCACCAGCCGCAGGGCAGATCGCATGTTGGTGGCGTCCGCCACGGCGATCAGCAGATCCGGCACCGGCTCGCCTTCACGGCGGCCCATCACCACGTCGCGGGTGACCTCTTCGTCCGGGCTGCGGGCGCGGAGGGAATAGGTGCCCGGCAGGTCCACCACATCGACCTTGCGCCCGCCGGGCGTGCGGGCAATGCCGATCTTTCGCTCGACCGTGACGCCGGAATAGTTGCCGACCTTCTGGCGGCTGCCGGTCAGCGCGTTGAACAGCGCCGTCTTGCCGCAGTTCGGAACCCCGACCAGCGCGAAACGAGCGGCCGCCACGTCGATCAGATCTTCCATATCCGTTCCCTAGAAAGCGTGGATCGCCATCGCCTCGCGTCGCCGCAGCGCGACAGTGGCGCCGTTGACCCGCACCGCGATCGGGTCGCGGCCAAAGAAGCCTTCGTGCAGGATCTGCACCGTGGCGCCTTCGACGAAACCCAGTTCGATCAACCGGCGCTCGATCTCGTGTGCGGGCAGGCTGGACGGGGCATCGCCGACCACGATGCGCTCGATGCAGCCGCAAAACCCCTTGGCGGCGCGGCCGAGCGGGATCGTCTGCCGTATCGCCGCCTCGTCCGTCAAATCCCGCATGATCCACCCCTTTTAGCCCCGCGCGCGCAGGCGGGCCGACTCTCGGTCGGTTGCCTCCTTCATATGAAAAGTCGACTATATTAGTCAAGCATTATCCGTTGGGCATTTTTGCCGCTGGAAACGGAGGCAGCGCTTGCCGCTGGGTTTCCGCGTTGTTAGCTTTTTTCCGTAGTCGTTAGGGGGTTGGCATGCGGATTCTGGCGCTTCTCGTGGCACTTCTGCTGTCGGCGGTTCCGGCGGTTGCGCAGGACATCCCGCAGACCGCCGCGCCCGACTGGGTCGAGCTTCTGCCCATTCCGGAGGTCACCCCGGCCCGGCTGGCCGATGGAACGGGCGGGGTGTTCTACCTGCTGAACGACGTGCAGCTGCACTGGCAGGGCGACCAGCGCCAGTCTTTCGTGCGGATCGCGCTGAAAGTGACCGGTCGGGCCGGGCTGGAAGCTGCCGCCTCGCTGCTGCGCGACTATGACCCCAGCAGCCAGACGCTGGCCATCACCCGGCTTGACGTGATCCGCGACGGGGTGACGACCTCGTGGCTGGGCAAGGTCGCCCCGCAGGTCTACCGGCGCGAGACGCAGCTCGATCGCGGCATCATCGACGGCGCGCTGACGGTTCATGTCGAACTGCCCGATGTGCGGGTCGGCGATGTGGTCGATGTGGCCGTGCTGCGAACGGAGAATCCGCGGATGCCGGGCGAGACCCGTGCGGGCTATGTGACGATCGGTTTCGATCAGCCGGTGGCGCTGTCGCGAGTGGTGCTGAACTGGCCGAAAGACTGGCGTTTGCAGCAGCAGGTGTTCCAGTCCGACGAGATGGAACATCGCGTGGTGACCACGCCCGAGGGCGAGCAGATCGTCTGGCAGCGTGACGACCTGCCCGTTGCCACCGCCGAAGACGACCTTCCCGCCTGGTATCACGACCGGGCCGGGGTGCGTTACAGCGGCATCGACAGTTGGGAAACCGTCGCCGACGCGCTGGCGCCCACCTACACCGCCGATGCGCCGCTGCCGCCGGAATGGGAAGCGAAGCTGGACGCGATCCGCGCCGCCTCGGCCGATCCCGCCGTTCAGGCCGTGGCGGCGCTTCGGCTGGTGCAGCGCAGCATCCGCTATGTCGGGGTCGAAATCGGGCAGGGCGGCTTCTATGCCCGCGCGCCCGCCACCGTCGTCGCGCAGGGTTTCGGCGACTGCAAGGACAAGGCCTTCCTGTTGCGCACCCTGCTGACCCGGCTGGGCATCCCGGCCGATGTGGCGCTGGCCAACCCGGACATCGGGCCCGGTCTGGAAGGCGCGATCCCGTCGATCGGGCTGTTCAACCACATGATCGTGTCGGCCGTGGTGGGCGGCACCCGCTACTGGATGGACCCGACCGAGGATTATCAGGGCGGCTCGCTCGCCCATGCGGTGACGCCCGACTATGGCTATGTTCTTCGGATCGGGGCCGACGCGCCGGGCACGCTGGAACGGATCGAGGTGCCGCCGTCGCAGGGCGCCCATACGGTCATCGAAGAGCATCACGATTTCACCCCCGAGGGCGACCGGATCGAGGTGGTCACGCGGGTTTCCGGCCGCACCGCCGATTCCGTGCGCGCGGACTGGGCCGACTCCAGCCCGCGCGACCTTGCCGACAGCTACATGCGGTATTTCCTCGCGCTCTATCCGGGGGTCGAGCAGACCGCGCCGCCCACCCTTGCCGACAATGACGCGGCCAATGTCGTCACGGTGTCGGAACATTATCTGGTGCCCACCGCGGCGTTGCTGCAGACCGACCTGATCGGCTCTTACGCCTTTGTCGGGCCGAAACTGGACGGTGCCTTTCCGCTGAAGCAGACCGGGCCGCGCCGCGGGCCGATCGTGGTTCCGCACAACGCATCGGAACTGCTGGAGGTGACGGTCGAACATGCGCCGAAGAACCTTCGCGCGCCGGATCCGGTCAATTTCTCGAACCCGGCCTATACCTACGATTTTCGCGCCGCATCCTCGGACGACGGCTTCCTGCGGCTGGCATGGATGTATTCCACCAAAGCGCGCGAGGTGGCGGCGGCGGACGCCGCGCAGGTGATCCGCGATACCCGGCGAACCTCTGACCTGCGGGTGCATACTTGGGATCTGTCGCCCACCCCGCCTACCCCGGCCGAGGGTGGGCACGATGGCAACAGCGCGGTGTCGACACATTGAGGCGCGTCAGAGGGGCGGGAAATGCCGCCGCGCGGCCAGAATGCGCTGGACCGCCGTGATGAAGCACAGCCCGCCGAACACCCAGGAAAGCGGCGCGAAGGCGCCGGGCCAGAGGCAAAGGGCGGTCTGGAACAGGATCGTCTCGGTCCCCTCCAGCAGCCCGCCGGAGAAGTAGAGCGATTTCACCCCGCGCGCCGTGGTGGTCAGGCCCCGCCGTTCTGCCAGGATGGCGTAGCCAAGGAAGGTCGCACCGTTGACGTAGAAGCTGCACAGCAGGAAGGCGCCCGCCGCGCCGTTTCGCGCCGGATCGGCAAGAACGAAGGCCAGCGGAACCGCGCCGTAGAACAGAAAATCGGCACTGATGTCGAGGTAGCCACCGAAATCCGATGGCTTGCCCGCCCGCGCCACCGCCCCGTCCAGCCCGTCGGCGAGCCGCGACAGCAACAGCGGCGCAAGTGCCAGCCCCGGATGCCCAAGCGCGATCAGCGCCGCCGCCAGCAGGCCGATGCCCAGACCCGCGAGCGTGACCGCATCGGCCCTGCACCCGCGCGCGGCCAGCCCGCGCCCCAGCGCCGACAGGGCCGGGTCGATCACGCGGCGCAGGGCGGCGTCAAGCATGGCTCAGCGCAGATGTTTGAGAACGTCAAGCGAGGCATAGCCATCCGGCACCATCCCGATGGAGCGTTGGTAGGCCCGCACCGCCGCGACGGTGTTCGGCCCGATCAGTCCATCGGCGCCATGCGTATCGAACCCGGCGGCGGTCAGCTTGCCCTGCATCTCTACCCGCTCGCTGAAGGTCAGCGCGCGGTCGTCGCGCGGCCAGTCGGCGGCGATGCCGGGGCCGCCTGCGATGCGATCGGCAAGGATGCCGACGCCAAGAACATAGGCGTCGGCTGTGTTGTAGCGCCCGATCACGTGGAAATTGTGGAAGATCAGGAAGGCCGCGCCGCGCGCCCCGGCCGGCAGCAGCACCTCGGCCGGGCCATAATCCGGCAGGTGCCGACCGTGAACGGGCCGCACCCCCAGCGCCTCCCACTGATGGGCGGTCTTCTGCACCCGGTGCCCGGTCTGGCTATAGTCGAACCCGCGCGGCAGCGTGATCTCGACCCCCCAGGGCTCGCCCTTCTTCCAGCCCGCGTGGGCCAGGTAGGCCGCGGTCGAGGCCAGCGCGTCGGTTGGATCGTCCGACCAGATGTCGCGCTTGCCGTCGCCGCGAAAATCGACCGCGAAGGCAAGGTAGGACGAGGGGATGAACTGCGTATGCCCCATCGCCCCGGCCCAGGAGCCGGTCATGTCGTCCGGGGCCACGTCGCCATGCTGAAGGATCTTCAGCGCGTCGATCAATTGCCCCTCGAAAAAGTGGCCGCGCCGCCCTTCGAATGCCAGCGTCGCCAGTGCCGAGATCAGCGGGGTATCGCCTCGATGGCTGCCGTAAGAACTTTCCATGCCCCAGATCGCCACCACGATCTTGCGGTCAACGCCGTAGCGCGCCTCGATCTCGGATAAAAGCCGGGCATATTTGCGCAGCGCCTCCTTGCCATTGGCCACGCGGCTGTCAGAGGCCGCGCTGTCAAGGTAGTCCCAGATCGGTTTGGTGAACTCGCTTTGGTTGCGGTCCTTGTCCAGCACGTCCGGCAGCAACTGGGCATTGCGGAAGGCGGCATCGAAGACCTGCGGCCGGATTCCCGCCGCCAATGCGCGGTGCCGGAAGCCGCCGATCCAGATCTGAAAACTGCGGTTGGAGGGCATCGGGGCGGACTCGGTTGTGGTGGCCTCGGCGGCGCTTGGCACCAGCGCGGGCGGCGTGACCAGAACCGCCCCGGCCATGCCGAGTGTCTTCAGGAAATGTCGCATGGCCCGTCGCCTCGTCTGTTTCTCCGGCCACTGCGGGCCGGTTTGCCTTTGGCCCCACTGTAGCGCGAACGCATCCGCGCCGAAAGCGCCGCGGCGGGGATCGGCGAGCCGCCGCTAGTGCCGCGTGCGCTTCACCTTGCGTTGCACCTTGGCGGCGCGGGCCTTGGCGGCGCCGGGCTTGCGGGCAAAGCGCCGACCCTTGAACGATGGCCCGGCGGGCATGGCGCGGTCTTCCACCGACAGCAGTTCCAGCATCAGCCCGCCGGTGGTCGGCACCGCCTCGGCCAGGCGCACGGTGACGCGCTGGCCAAGGCTGAGCGTCAGCCCGGTTTCCGACCCCATCAGGGTCTGCGTCGCCGGATCGTAATGAAAGAACTCGCGCCCCAGCGAGCGGATCGGGATCAACCCGTCCGCGCCGGTTTCCACCAGTTTCACGAACAGGCCAAAGCGGGTGACGCCAGAGATGCGGCCGGCGAATTCAGCCCCGATCCGGTCCGACAGATAGGCGGCAAGGTAGCGGTCGGTCGTATCCCGCTCGGCCGCCATGCTGCGGCGTTCGGTATCGCTGATCTGCTGGGCGGTTTCCTCCAGCGTCTCGATATCATGCGGCGACAGGCCATCCTTGCCCCAGCCGTGCCCAAGGATCAGCGCGCGGTGCACGATCAGGTCGGCATAGCGGCGGATCGGCGAGGTGAAATGGGCGTAGCTTTTCAGCGCCAGTCCGAAGTGGCCGAAGTTTTCCGGATGGTAATAGGCCTGCGGCATCGAGCGCAGGGTAGTGACGTTCAGGAGTTCATCGAAATCCGAGCCTTCGGCCTGCGCCAGCAGCCGGTTCAGATGCGCGGTCTTCAGCACCTGCCCCTTGGCCAGCGTGAACCCCGACGCCTCGGCCACCTCGCGCAGCGCGTCGAGCTTTTCGGGGCTGGGTTCCTCGTGCACCCGGAACAGCAGCGGGCGGCGCAGGCGGGTCAGTTCCTCGGCGGCGGCGACATTGGCCAGCACCATGAACTCTTCGATCAGCCGGTGCGCATCCAGACGTTCACGGAACGCGACCGAGGCGACCTTGCCATCGTCCGACAGCACGATCCGCCGCTCTGGCAGGTCGAGTTCCAGCGGCTGGCGTTCGGTGCGCGCCTGCTTCAACGCGTCATAAGCAGCGTAAAGCGGGGCGATCACCTCGGCCAGCAGCTCGGCGGTCCGCTCGTTCGGGCTGCCGTCCTGCGCGGCCTGCGCCTCTTCATAGGTCAGCGAGGCGGCCGACCGCATCAGCCCGCGGGTAAAGCGGTGCGACAGCTTGTGGCCGCTCGCGTCGATCTTCATCCGCACCGCAAGGCAGGCCCGTGCCACGCCCTCATGCAGGCTGCAAAGATCGCCGGACAGCCGATCCGGCAACATCGGCACCACACGATCGGGGAAATAGCTGGAATTGCCGCGCCGTCGCGCCTCGCGGTCCAGCGCGGAGCCGGGGGTGACGTAATGCGCCACGTCGGCGATGGCGACCCAGAGGATATGGCCGCCGGGATTGGCCGCATCGTCATCGGCATGGGCAAAGACGGCATCGTCATGGTCGCGCGCGTCCGACGGGTCGATGGTGACCAGCGGCAGGTGGCGCAGATCCTCGCGGTCGCCCGGCCCGGCGGGGGTCATCGCGTCGGCCTCGGCGATCACCGCATCGGGGAAATCGTCGGGAATGCCGTGCTGGTGGATGGCGATCAGGCTGACGGCGCGCGGGGCCGAGGGGTCGCCCAGCACCTCGATCACCCGCGCTTGCGGCAGGCCCATGCGGGCGCGATTTCCGACCTGTTCCGCCTCGACCAGTTCGCCATCCCGGGCGCCATGCGTCGCGTCGGCGGCCACGCGCCAGTCCTTGTCGGCGCCCTTGTCGATCGGGGCGATCCGGCCGCCCTCGGCTTCCTTGCGGAAAATGCCGATGATCTTGTGCGGGGCGACGCCGATCTTGCGGATCAGCCGCGCCTCATAGGCGTGGTCCTGCCCCGTCACCGGGTTCAGCCGGGCCAGGATACGGTCGCCCTCGGCCACCGGCGCGTCAGCCTTGCGGGGCTGGAACAGGATGCGCGGCGCCGGGCCGCGCCCCTCCCATTCCAGCGGTTTGGCGAACTGGTCGCCGCTGGCATCGGCGGGCAGCACCAGCAGAACCGACACCGGCGGCAGGCTGTCGGCATCGCGATAGGTGCGGTGGCGGCGCTCGACGGTGCCGTCCTGCTCCAACTCTTTCAGCAGGCGCTTCAACTCGATCCGCGCGGGGCTTCCCTTGATGCCGAATGCCCGCGCGATGTCGCGCTTGGCGGCGGCACCGGGGTTGTCGGCGATCCAGGCTTGCAGGGCGGCTTTGGAGGGGAGCTGATCCATGTGCCGTCCCTAGCACGCATGAGGGCAGGCGTCATCGGGAAAAGCCCCGCGTCAGAGCCGCGTCACCATGTCGATATGGGGGATTCCGGCATCGTCATAGACCTCGCCGATCGGAGCGAACCCGAGCTTTTCATAGAAGCCTTGCGCATGCACCTGCGCGCCAAGCTTGACCGCTTCGATGCCGCCGCGGTTGCGAAACGTCTCTATCCCGGCCCGAATGAGGGCGGCACCCAGTCCGGTGCCCCGGCTTTCGGCCAGAACGCAGACCCGGCCGATCTTGCCGGTGCTGCCACTGGTCAAAAGCCGCGCCGTGCCGACCGGGCGGCCCGCGTCGGTCGCCAGCAGGTGGGTGGCCTCGTCATCGCGGTCATCCACCTCGTCGGCCTCGCTGACACCCTGTTCCTCGATGAACACGATGCGGCGCAGGGCGCGGCAGGTGGCGATGTCGCGCGTTTCGGCGATGGTTACGCTCATGCGAAATAGTCGCGCAGGATGCGGGCATAGATCGCCTTCAACTGGTGGATCTGCGCAACCGGCACCCGTTCGTCGACCTGATGCATGGTCTTGCCGACCAGCCCGAATTCCACCACCGGGCAGTGATCCTTGATGAAGCGCGCGTCAGAGGTGCCGCCCGAGGTGGAAAGCTGTGGCGTCACCCCAGTTTCCGCCTGCACAGAGCCTGCAACCAGCCGGGACAGGTCGCCCGGCGGGGTCAGGAAGCTTTCGCCCGAGATGTACGTAGTCATCGCCACCGTCACGCCGGTTTCGGCCTGCACCTTGTCGGCCTCGGCCTTCAGCCAGGCGGTCAGGCTGGCGCCGCTGTGGGTATCGTTGAAGCGGATGTTCACCGTGCCCCGGCATTCGGCCGGGATCACGTTCGACGCCGTGTTGCCGGTGTCGATCGTAGTGATCGCAAGGGTGGAGGCGTCGAAATGATCGGTGCCGCTGTCCAGTTCATGGCTGGCCAGACGGTCCATCAGGCGCACCATCGCCGTGACCGGATTTTTCGCCCGGTGCGGATAGGCCGAGTGCCCCTGCACGCCGCGCAGGGTGAAATGGGCGGTCATGGAGCCTCTGCGGCCGATCTTCATCATCTCGCCCATCAGGTTCGGGCAGGTCGGTTCGCCCACCAGGCAGGCCGTCATCCGCTCGCCCTGGGTGGCCATCCAGTCGAGCAGCGCGACGGTGCCGTCTTTCGCGTCGCCCTCTTCGTCGCCGGTGATGGCCAGGATCACGGCGCCGTCGGGGGGCGTTTCGGTGACGAAGTCGATGGCTGCGGCGGCGAAGGCGGCCACGCCCGTTTTCATGTCGGTGGCGCCGCGGCCCCAGAGCACACCATCCACGATCTCGCCGCCGAACGGGTCATGGGTCCAGGCGGCGGCGTCGCCCACCGGCACCACGTCGGTGTGGCCGTTGAAGCCAAGGCTGCGATTGGCGCCGCGCTGGCCCCAGCGGGCGTAAAGGTTGGCGATGCCGCCGCGATCGACGCGCCAGGTCTGAAAGCCGGCCCCGGCCAGCAAGCGGTCGAGCAAGGCAATCGCACCCCCTTCGGCGGGCGTGACGGAGGGGCAACGGATCAGATCGGCGCTGAGCGCAACGGGGTCGATGGGCGGCATGGGGGACTCCTGCAGGGCTATGGAACTGGTTAGCCCCGCTGGCCGGGCTTTGCAATTCGGCGCTACGCTGTGGCGCAAGCGTCACCCCCTGCGGCCCGAAGCGGCCCGGTCGGGAAATTTCGTGGTGTTTTGAAAACCTTATCGCTACACTTCCCCATTATAGAACGCCCCGACAGAGGGCAGAACCGGGAAGAGGCGCCCGGGTGAGCAGATGACACAGAACGAACGCATTGGCGCCCGTACCGGGTGCCCTGTCTTTGGATGTTGCGACGGGCATGGCCCGGCGCCGATCCGGCCTGTCCGCAGGTGCGGGAGGGGTCGGCCATGACCGACTGGATCGCCGTCACCGGCCCTGCCACCACGGGGCGCGGTGTGGCCGCCGCGCCGCCGGGGCAGGGCCTGATCGACCGCGGCACGCTTTATTTCGACCTCACGCTCGACCGCAAACAGACCGGCGAGCAGGCGCTGATCGGCTATGCCGAACACCGGGGGTGGGCGCGTGGCCTGTCGTTGCACCTCGACCCCGATCAGGGCGTGCGCCTGCGCCAGCGACAGGGCGGCAGCCAGCATGCGCTGGACCTTGCCTGCCGGATTCCGGCGGATCGGCGGCGGCTGCGGCTGGCCTATGCCTGGGCCGCGCCCGATCGGCGCTGCCGCCTGACGCTGGAAACCGCAGCGGGCGAGATGCTGGCGACGGCGGACGGGTTCGGCCCGCTGCCGCTGCCGGGCGAAGATGTTCCGGCGCTCTTTGGCGCCAATGCCACCGCCGAACTGCATCCCTCTGTGCAGTGGATGGGGCTTGCCCGCGGGGCGGTGCCCGGCGGCATGGGGGCGGCACTAGGTGCGGGCAGTTTCGTGCTGACGCCGTCGGGCGCGGTGCGGGCCGACCGGCTGAAGCTGGGCGATCTGGTCATGACGGCCGATCATGGCGCGCAGCCTGTACGCTGGATGCGCGCGCAGGCGATGCCGGGGTTTGGCAGCCTGACACCGGTGCGCCTGCGGGCGCCCTACTTTGGCGCGCACACCGATCTGGTGATGGCGCCGAATGCCCATGTGCTGATGCGCGGCGCCGAGGTGGAGTATCTCTTTGGCGAGGATGAGGTGCTGGTACAGGCCCGCCTGCTGACACGCGGCAGCCTTGCCGTGCCCGAAACGCGACGGCCGCTGGTCGGGTTCGTCGCGCTCGGGTTCGAACGGCAAGAGGTCCTTTTCGTCGATGGCTGCGGCGTGGCGACTGTGCCGATGGGCCCGCAGGTGCAGCTGGCACGGCGAGCGTTGCAGGGCTACGAGGTGGTGCCGCTGCTGGCGATGCGCGACCGGGCGCGCAACCCCGCTGCCGCTTGATTTGCCGCACAAATCCCCGCAGGGTTCCGGCAAGGCAGCCGGGAGGATACGATGCGCATCGCCGAAATGAACTGGTCGATGGTCGAGGCGCGCGCGGCGGCCGATGACCGTTGTGTGCTGCCGATCGGCAGCGTCGAACAGCACGCCCGCCTGAGCCTGTGTACCGACATGATTCTGGCCGAACGGGTCGCGCTGGAGGCCGCAGCACCGCTGGGGGTGCCGGTGTTCCCGGTGCTGCCCTATGGCCTCGCGGCGGGGTTTGCGGCCTATCCGGGCACCGTCACCTTGCGGCTGTCGACCTATGTCGGGCTGATCGAGGATCTGCTGGACAGTCTCTATCGCAGCGGATTCCGGCGGATTCTGGTGGTCAATGGACATGGCGGCAACACGCCCGCGACCACCGTCATCGGCGAGTGGCTGAATGGCCATGCCGATGCCTCGGTCAAGATGCACGACTGGTGGCGGGCGCCGAAGACCTGGGCCAAGGTGCAGGCGATCGACCCGGCGGCCAGCCACGCCTCGTGGATGGAGAACTTTCCCTGGACCCGGCTGGCCGATGTGGCGCAACCCGCCGATCCGGCGCCACGGGTGGACTATGCGGCGCTGGCGCGGGTGGGGGCGCCCGCCAAGCGGGCGATGCTGGGCGAGGGCAACTATGACGGCCTCTACCAGCGCCCCGATGCCGACATGGCCGCGCTGTGGGCCGTTGCCGTCGAAGAGACGCGGGCCGAGCTTGCAGGCGGCTGGTTCTAGAGCCTATCGCGCGCCGTAATAGAGGCCGACCACATGTTCGGCCTCGGCGAAGAACAGCCAGCGGGCGGCGAAGGCGCCGATCAGGTGCAGCGCCACGGCAAAGCCGATGGTGGCAATGCTGGCGGGGAGGACCAGCAAGGCAAGCGCGGGCAGCACCGCCGCGAACAGGATCGAGATCACCCGCAGCCGCGCGGCATGTTTGCGCCCGACCAGATGGATCATCTCTCGCATCAGGTAGTTGGTGCCGGTATGCGGCGGCTCGAACAGGCGGACCTTGCCGATCCGGCCAAGACCGGTCGCCGTTTCCATCGTCGAACCGCGCTGAACGAAGCGGCCATCGCCAAGCGCGTAGCCCACGACCAGCAGGACGGCGAGGATCACGCAAAGCGCCACCGCCAGATCGGTCATGCCCGACAGGATCGCCCCGCCGGTCAGCGCGAAGGCCATGAACAGGGCGGGCGTGGTCCAGTGGTTCCAGCGCGGCACCGTCTTTAGTTGAGCGTAAATCATCGAGGTGCAGAAGACCGTGATCAACGCCATCGCCGCGCCGGGATAGCCGAGCGTGGCAGAGGGGAAGCCGACGAAGATCGCCATCAGCGCGACCGGCGCCATCACCAGAAGGGTGATGACCGAGGTCCAGCCCTCGCGGCTGAGCCAGCTGGTGCGCCACTGGGTAAAGGCGCGCCAGGCCCGCTGCGGGTTGCCAAGGTGGAAGGTCGAGGCCGCGAGGCCGATGACCGCAAAGCCGTAGGCGAGCCCGTAGATCAGGAAGGCGTTCAGCCCGGTGGGCGCGATGAGCCCGAGGCCGAGGTAGGCAAGAAAGCCGAAGCCGAGGCCGGAAAGCACGGTGAAGACGATGACGGAGGGCGCGGGATGCATCAGAACTTCTCCAGCAGGCGGTCGAGCCATCCGGCGATCCCGGTGGCCTCGATATCGGCGATGGCGGTCACCGGCTTGGCGGCGGGCCGATCCTTGAGCCGCGGCGGCAGGTATTTGTTGATCGGCTTGGTGCCCAGTTCCGGCATCAGGTCCATCCCGCCGCGTTCGGCCACCATGACGCTGACGGCACTGTCGGGGTCGCCGAGGTCGCCGAAGTGGCGCGCGTTGGCCGGGCAGGTACGCACGCAGGCGGGAACACGGTCAACCTCGGGCAGGTTCTGGTTGTAGATGCGATCGACGCAAAGGGTGCATTTCTTCATCACCCCCGCCGCCTGATCCAGTTCGCGCGCGCCATAGGGGCAGGCCCAGGCGCACAGGCCGCAGCCGATGCAGGCGCTTTCGTTCACCAGAACGATGCCGTCTTCGGCCCGCTTGTAGCTGGCGCCGGTGGGGCAGACGGTGACGCAGGGCGCATCTTCGCAGTGCAGGCAGGATTTCGGAAAGTGGATCGTTTGCGCCGGTCCCGCGGGGGGCTGCACCTCGAAACTGTGGACGCGGTTCAGGAAGGTGCCCGAGGGGTCGGCCCCGTAGGCGTCCATGTCGGACAGCGGAACGCCGTAGTTTTCGGTGTTCCAGCCTTTGCACGACGTCACGCAGGCGTGGCAGCCGACGCAGATATCAAGGTCGATGACGAGGCCGAGCTTCTTTTTGCTCTTGGGTGGAAGTTCGGTCATTTCTCGCCTCCCCACAGGCGGTTCCGGGGTGCCTTGGGCACCGGCGACTTGATCACCGGAAAGTCCGGCAGGGTCTGTTCCTGCGGTTCCACCCGCTCGATCTTCACGCGAAGGTCGAACCAGGCGGCCTGCCCCGTCACCGGGTCAGAGTTTGCCCAGCGCAACCCGTCGCCCTTCGGCGGCAGAAGCTCGTGGATCAGGTGGTTCAGCAGGAACCCCTTGGTCGCCTCTGGCGCGTCGGCATCCAGCGCCCAGGCACCCTTGCGTTTGCCGATGGCGTTCCAGGTCCAGATCGTGTGTTCGTTGAGCCCGGCCATCAGGGCGACCGGCACCGTGATATTGCCATGTGGCGAGGTTACGCGGGCCCAGTCGCCATCGCTGAAGCCATGCTGTTTCCAGATCGCGGTCGGCAGATACAGCGGGTTGCGGCCGTGGATCTGCCGCAGCCAGGCGTTTTGCGTGCCCCAGGAATGATACATCGCCATCGGCCGCTGCGTCAGCGCGTGGATCGGGTATTCCGCCGCCTCGGCATCGCCGAAGGGGGCGTACCAGGCCGGCAGCGGGTCCATCGCCATCTTCAACTGCGCGCGCAGATGTTCGGGCGGCTGGCGGGTGCCGTGCCCTTCGGCGGCCAGCTGGAAACGGCGCATCGGCTCGGAATAGACACTGAAAAGGTAGGGCAGCGGCTTGTCGTAAAGGCCGATGCTGACCGCCCAATCCTGATATCCGGCGTTCCAGGGCTTGTAATATTGCGCCTCGTGCGGGACGTGGTTGATGGCAAAGCCGCCATTGTCGATGTAGCGCTTCAACTGGTCGGGGTTCACTGCGCCACGGCCGAAGCTGTCGCCGTTGCCGCGGAACCCGGCCAGCGGGCCGACGCCGGGGCGGCGTTCGTGGTTCACGATATAGTCGGCGTAGTCGGCGTATTTCGGCGTGCCATCGTCCTTCACCATCCCCGGCAGGCCCAACCGGGCGCCCAGATCGAGCATCACCGACTGGAAGCCGCGCACGTCGCGATCCGGCTCGATCACCGGCCAGCGGATGGCGTCGGCGGCGCCGTCAGCCTCGCAGATCGGGCGGTCGAGCAGGCTGATGCAGTCATGGCGTTCCAGATAGGTCGTGTCGGGCAGGATCAGGTCGGCGTAGGCGACCATTTCGCTGGAATAGGCATCGGAATAGATGATGCGCGGGATCACATACTCGCCGTCTTCGCCCTTGTCGGTCAGCATCTCGATGACCTGACGGGTGTTCATCGTCGAGTTCCAGGCCATGTTGGCCATGTAGAGCAGCAGCGTGTCGATCTTGTACGGCACGCCCGCATGGGCGTTCGAGATCACCATATGCATCAACCCGTGCGCCGACAGCGGGTTTTCCCACGAAAACGCCTTGTCGATCCGGGCCGGGCTGCCGTCTTCCTTCAGCGCCAGATTTTCCGGCCCGCGCGGATAGCCCAGGTGCGGGCCATCCAGCGGCGCGCCGGGGGTCACCTTGCAATGCGGCACCGGGTGGGCGTCGAACGGCTTGGGGTAGGGCGGCTTGAACCGGAAGCCGCCGGGGGTTTCGACCGAGCCGATCAGGATTTGCAGCACATGCAACGCGCGGGCGGTCTGGAAACCGTTCGAATGCGCCGAAATGCCGCGCATCGAGTGCATGCTGACCGGGCGGCCGACCATCGTTTCATGGCGCTCGCCGCGGAAATCGGTCCAGGGCTGTTGCAACTCGATCGCCTCGTCAAAGGCGACGCGGGCGATCTCGGCGGCAAGGCCCTTGATGCGCTCGGCGGCGATGCCGACGCGGGCGGCAACCTTTTCCGGCGCGTAGTCGGGCGAGAGGTACTTCTCGGCCATGTGCTGGAACACGGTGCGGTGGCCCTGCCAGACGGCGCCCAGATCGGGGCGCACGCCCTTCTGGTCGAACGGCGCCGGTTGGCCGGTGGTGCGGTCGATCACCAGCATCTTGCCATCGGAATCGCGCAGCAACAGACCCTTTTCCGGCCCCTCTTCGCTGTTCACCAGACCGGCCGAGTTGGTCCACATCGCGAGGTAGTCAAGGTCGACCTTCCCGGCCTTCAGCAGTTCATGGATGATCGCCAGGATCATCAGGCCATCGGCCCCCGGCGTGACGCCGTACCAGTCGTCGGCCACCGCATTGTAGCCCGACCGGATCGGGTTGATCCCGACCACCTTGGCGCCGCGGGTCTTGATCTTGCCGATGCCCATCTTGATCGGGTTCGAATCATGATCCTCGGCAACGCCGAACAGGATGAACAGCTTGGTATGGTCCCAATCCGGCTGGCCGAATTCCCAGAACGCGCCGCCCATCGTGTAGATGCCGCCCGCCGCCATGTTGACCGAACAGAAGCCGCCGTGGGCAGCATAGTTCGGCGTGCCGTAGCTTTGCGCCCACCAGCTGGTGAAGCTTTGCGACTGGTCGCGGCCGGTGAAGAAGGCGAGCTTTTCCGGTGCCGTCTTGCGCAGCGGGGCAAGCCAGTCGGTGGCGATGGTCATCGCCTCTTCCCACGAGATCTCCTGAAACTCACCCGAGCCGCGCGGCCCGACCCGCTTCAGCGGCGCCCGCAGCCGTGACGGCGCGGTGACCTGCATGATGCCCGACGATCCCTTGGCGCACAGAACGCCCTTGTTCACCGGATGGTCGCGGTTGCCCTCGATATAGGCGACCTTGCCGCCTTTCATGTGCACGTTGATGCCGCAGCGGCAGGCGCACATGTAACACGTTGTCTTGCGCACCTCGTCGGACACATGCGGCGAGGTATCAAGGACGGGCTGGCGGTAGGTCATCGACGGCTCGCTTCTGGTCGCGGTTCAGGGTGGTCAGAAGAATATCCTACTGAGCGAGGACATCTTGCGCTATAGTTTGTTCTTCATATGCCAAAACTTTCCAGATTGCGACGCGGCTTTTCGCTGCGTGCAGACGCAGACCGCCGGCCGCATTGGCCGCAGGGTCGATTGAGGCCCCAAGCCAGCCGAGGCCCGCGACCAGTTCGGCCCGCACGTTGGCATCATGCTCGCCAATGCCGCCGGTGAAGGCGATGGCATCCAGCCCCCCCATCGCCGCGATCATCGAGCCTGCGTGGCGGATCAGCCAGTAACAGAAATGCCGCACGGCAAAGCGCGCCTCGGGTGTATCGCTGGCCTCCAGCGTCGCCATGTCGGACGTGCCACCCAGCGCCTTCAACCCGCTTTCCCGGTTCAGCAGATCGGCGGCCCGGTCGATGCCATAGTCGGCCGCAAGCCGCAGCACCGCGTTGCCGTCGATCTCTCCGGTCCGGGTGCCCATCGTCAGCCCGTCCAGCGGCGAATAGCCCATCGTCGTGGCAACCGAGCGCCCGTCACGGATCGCGCAGATCGAGGCGCCGTTGCCAAGGTGCAGCGCCAGCAGTCTCTGGGGCAGCGGGTTTCCGGTCAGTTCCGGCAACCGCGCCACCAGCCCGGCGTAGGATATGCCGTGAAAGCCGTAGCGCCGGATCCCCTTGGCGTCTTCGGCGGCGGGCAGGGCATAGCGCAACGCCTCTTCGGGGTTGGTGGCGTGGAACGCGGTATCGAAGCTGGCGTATTGCGGCAGGTCGGGGGCCAGTGTCGCGATCGCGCGGATGGCTGACAGGTTGTGGGGGTTGTGCAGGGGCGCCAGCGGGATACAGGCCGCGATCTCGGCCTCGACCTCGGGCGTGAGGCGGCAGGGGGCCAGCAGGTGACGCCCGCCATGCACCACGCGATGTGCGGCGGCGTGCAGTTCGGTAACCGGGTGGCCCTCGGCCCGCAGCGCGTCAAGCAGCACCGCCAGCGCGGCAAGGTGATCGGGCGCCGTGACCGGCGTGGTCGTCTTCCCCAGCCGCAGGGCGGATTGGCCGCCGATCTCTGTCACCGCGGCAGAGAGGATCGCGGTCAGGTCGTCGCCGAACAGCACGACCTTGATCGAGGATGATCCGGCATTGACGACAAGGATCCGTTTCATCGCGCCCTCACCTCAGCGACCGCAGCAGCCCCAGCACCGATAGCACGGCCAGAAGGCCGATGGCCATCTTGCGGAACCCCTGTGGCGATGCGGCAAGGAAATGGCGCCCCCCGGCCCAAAGACCAAGGGCGATGACCGGCAAGGCCAGCGCCGCGCTGACCAGCGTGGTGTGCGTCACCAGCCCGGCCCGCGCGAACAGCGGCAGCGCCAGCAGGTCGATCGTGGTCAGGTAAGCCACCATGGTCGCACGGAACACCGGCGCGGCCAGCGGCTGCGCGGCAAGGAAGGCCGCCACCGGCAGCCCGCCCACCGCCGCGCCATTGCAGACCCCCGACAGCAGCCCGACCCCGACCTGCCCCGCCGGGCCGACGCGGTGGCGGATCGTCCAGCCGGTCAGCAGGATCAGACAGAAGGCCAGGATCACGACCGAGATCGCCAGCCGCGCCCGATCGAGCCCGATTTCGGCAAGGACAGACACCGAAAACGGCATGGTGATCGCTGCGCCCACCAGCATCGTGACCACCCGCCGCCACTCGATCAGCCGCCAGACCCCGCGGGCCTGCACCACCGTCATCGCCAGTTCGCACAGGAACATCACCGGGATGAACGGCCGCGGGTCGGTGATCAGGCTGGCGCAGGCGATGCTGAGCGCCGAGAAGCCGAAGCCGGAATATCCGCGCACGAAGGACGCGACCAGAACGGTCGCGACCAGTGCCGCAATCTGCCACGGCTCAAGGCCCATGCTGTCAGGCGCCCGCCTGCGGCCGCATATCCTCGCGCCGGATGCCTGCCACGGCGACCGGCTTTTTCATCGCGTCGCGCCGGAACGGCTCGCCCAGTTCCTGGTTCAGCAGCACCTCGATGAAGGTCGTCTTGCCCGCCATCTGCGCCTTGATCGCGGTGTCGAGCGCCGCTGTCAGTTCATCCATCGAGCGAACCTGAACCCCCGTCAGCCCGCAGGATTGCGCGATTCCGGCGTAGCTGACGTTCGGGTTCAACTCGGTGCCGACGAAGTTGTCATCGAACCACAGCGTCGTGTTCCGTTTCTCGGCGCCCCACTGGTAGTTGCGGAAGATCACCATCGTGATCGCGGGCCATTCGCCGCGCCCGACCGTGACCATCTCGTTCATCGAGATGCCGAAGGCGCCATCGCCGGCGAAGCCCACCACCGGCACGTCGGGCTTGCCGATCTTCGCCCCGGTGATCGCCGGAAAGCCATAGCCGCAAGGGCCGAACAGGCCGGGGGCGAGGTATTTCCGCCCCGCCTCGAACGTCGGGTAGGCGTTGCCGATGGCACAGTTGTTGCCGATGTCGGACGAGATGATCGCCTCTTTCGGCAGCGCGCGTTGAATCGCGCGCCAGGCCATGCGGGGGCTCATCTTTTCCGGCTCGCGCTTGCGGGCGCGGTCGTTCCAGCTTGTGCCCGCGTCGTCTTCCTCGTGGTCCATCGACGAGAGTTGCTGCGCCCAGGCCGATTTCGTCTGTGCGATCTTCGCCTTCCGCTCGGCCCGCCCGGCGTCGCCCGCGGTGGGGGAAAGCTGGGAAAACAGGCTCTCTGCCACCTTGTTCGCGTCGCCGACGATGCCGACGCTGACCGGCTTGGTCAGCCCGATGCGGTCCGGGTTCAGGTCCACCTGAATGATCGCGGCGGCCTTCGGCCAGTAGTCGATGCCATAGCCCGGCAGGGTCGAAAACGGGTTCAGCCTTGTGCCCAGCGCCAGCACCACATCGGCCTGCGCGATCAACTCCATCGCGGCTTTCGAGCCGTTGTAGCCCAGCGGCCCGGCGAACAGCGGATGCGAGCCGGGGAAGGCGTCGTTGTGCTGATAGCCGCAGCAGACCGGCGCATCGAGCCGCTCCGCCAGCGCCATCGAGGCCGGGATCGCCCCCGCCAGCACCACCCCGGCACCGTTCAGGATCACCGGGAACTTCGCCGCCGACAGCAGCGCCGCCGCCCGCGTCAGCGCCTCTGCGCCACCCTCGGGGCGCTCGAACTCCACCGCCTTGGGCAGATCCACGTCGATCACCTGGGTCCAGAAATCGCGCGGCACGTTGATCTGCGCGGGGGCAGAGGCGCGTTTCGCCTTCATGATCACCCGGTTCAGCACCTCGGCGATGCGGGTCGGGTCGCGCACCTCTTCCTGGTAGGCGACCATATCCTTGAACAGCGCCATCTGTTCGACCTCCTGGAACCCGCCCTGGCCGATGGTCTTGTTGGCGGCCTGCGGCGTCACCAGCAACAGCGGCGTATGGTTCCAGTAGGCAGTTTTCACCGGCGTCACGAAGTTGGTGATGCCGGGGCCGTTCTGCGCCACCATCATCGACATCTTGCCGGTGGCGCGGGTGTAGCCGTCGGCCATCATGCCGGCGTTGCATTCATGCGCGCAGTCCCAGAAGGTGATGCCAGCCGCCGGGAACAGGTCTGAAATCGGCATCATGGCCGAGCCGATGATGCCGAAGGCATGTTCGATCCCGTGCATCTGCAGAACTTTGACAAAGGCCTCTTCGGTCGTCATCCGCATCGCGATCTCTCCTTGTCGAACGTCGGTCTGTGCCCGGTCTAAACCCCGCAGGGTAGGGCCGGTTAGGGCCAGCCGTTATGGCACTCTAGGTCCAGTTTCGGCCAGCGCCTTCGCGATCAGCGCGATCCCCTCGCCGATCCGCCCATGCGGAATCGAGGAATAGGCCAGCCGGTAGGTATTGGCAGGCGCCGAGGCCGGATCGAAGAACAACCGCCCCGGCTCGATCAAGACACCATCGCGGCGCAATGCCTGCGCCAGCATGGTCGTATCCACGCCCTCCGGCGCCTTCATCCAGAAGCTTGAGCCGCCAAAGCCGCCGGGGCCCGCCAACGTCAGCCCCTCGGCGCGGATGGCATCGTCCATCGCCATTCGCCGCCGCTTGTAGGCCTGCGCCATCCGGTTCAGCAGGGCGTCGTAATGGCCGAGCGACAGGAAATAGGCGACCGTGCGCTGGATATGGCCGGGCGGATGGCGCAGCACGGCGGCGCGCAGGGCGCGGGCTTCGCGGATAAAGTCTTCCGATCCAACGAGATAGCCCAGCCGCAAGCCGGGAAAGAGCGATTTGGAGAATGAGCCGACGTAGACCACGCGCCCCTCTTCATCCAGCGATTTCAGCGCCGGCGAGGACGCTTTGAGGAACGACATCTCGAACTCGTAATCATCCTCGACGATCAGGAAATCCTCGCGCGCGGCGCGTTGCAGCAGGGCGATCCGGCGCGCCATCGGCATCGTCGCGTTGGTCGGGCAATGGTGGCTGGCGGTGGTGAAGACCACGTCCACGCCTTCCGGCAGCGCCTCGGGCGGCAGGCCGCCGTCATCGACATCGACCGAAACGGTGCGGCAGTTGGTCTGGCCCAGAATGGTGCGCAGGCCGGGAAAGCAGGGGTTTTCCATCGCTGCGGTGCGTCGTGGGGTCAGCAGCACCTGCGCCGACAGCCAGAGGGCGTTCTGCGCCCCCATCGTCAGCAGAATCTCCTGCGGCCGGGCGCTGATGCCGCGCCGGGGCAGGATGGCGCGGGCGATGTACTCGATCAGCATCGGGTCGTCCTGCTCGTAGTAATCCGCTGTCAGGGCTTCAAAATCCCGTTTTCCCAGCGCCCGTAGCGCGCATTGGCGCCAGTTCTGGTGGTCGAAGAGGGTCGCATCCGCCTGCCCGTAGATGAACGGGTAGGGATAGCTGCGCCAGTCGGTCGGCCGGGGCAGGAAAAGCTGTGTGGAATGGCGATTTCCGGTCACCCGCGCCCAGTCCACGGTTTCGCGCCGGGGGATATGCACCTGCGGGAAGGCCGTCTGTTGCGGCGCGCTGTCCGACACGTAATAGCCCGACCGGCCGCGCGCGGCGAGGTAGTCGCCGGCCACAAGTTCGGTATAGGCCAGCGTCACGGTGATGCGGCTGACCCCCAGATGCCCGGCCAGTTTGCGGCTGGAGGGCAGCTTGTCGCCGGGCCGGAACCGGCCGGTCACGATGCCCTCGGACACCATCTGCTGGATCTGCTGTTGCAGCGTGCCAAGCGCGCCGGGAACAAGAAAGAAGGTCTCGGCGGAGATCGCCATCGCTGGACCTATCGGTGGAGAAAACTGGATACATTGCAGCGTGGCCGAGACTGCCGCCCCGGTCAATCCTTGGCGAAAAGTCACCAAGCTGGCGGGCGGCGGCATTCGGGGTGCAAGGGGCTGAAACGGCAGGGAAATCAGGGTACCGATTTCATACCGATTTGACACCGATTTCGCACCGCAAGAAAACCCGAATCCGGCGCCCTTCTGCCGTTCACAACTATCCGGGTGACGCCGCGGGCGCGGGCAGAGCCCCCTACGCGAACACCCGGCCCAGCGCGCCGTCGATGGCACCGGTGATCTGGTCGATGTCGTCCGGCGTCGCGATCAGCGCGGGGCTGAGGCAGAGCGTGTTGTTGAACCCGGCGATCGACCGGTTGGTGACGCCGATGATGACGCCCTGCGCCATGCAGTCGGCCACCACGGCCTGCGCCAGTTTCTCGGCCACCGGTTCGCGCGTGCTGCGGTCGGCGACCAGTTCGGCGCCGCAGAACAGGCCCTTGCCGCGCACCTCGCCGACCACGGCATGCTTGTCCATCAGCGCATGCAGGTTGGCCATCAGCCGGTCACCCATCGCCAGCGTGTTGGCCAGCAGCCCCTCGTCCTCGATGATGCGCATGTTTTCCAACGCGGCGGCGGGGCCAGAGGTGCAGCCGCCGAAGGTGGAAATGTCGCGGAAGTACGACAGCGGATCGGCGGCATCGTCCTTGAACTGCTCGAATACGGCCTCGGTGGTGACGGTGCAGGAGATGGCGGCATAGCCCGAGGCGACGCCCTTGGCCATCGTCACGAAATCGGGCTTGATGCCGTAATGCTGGTAGCCGAACCATTCGCCGGTGCGGCCGACGCCGCAGACGACCTCGTCGATATGGATCAGGATGTTGTGCTTGCGACAGATTTCCTGCACGCGGTCCCAGTAACCGTCGGGCGGGGTGATGACGCCGCCACCGGCCGTCACCGGCTCAAGGCAGATGGCGCCGATGGTATCGGGCCCCTCGCGCAGGATGACCTCTTCGATCGCGTCGGCAGCGCGTCGGCCGTAGTCGGCGACGTCCCACTGGGCGCGGTATTCGAGGCAATGCGGCACCTCGACAAAGCCCGGCGTGAACGGGCCGTAAAGCGCGTTGCGCTGCGGCTGACCCCCGGCGGACAGGGCGGTGATGGTGGTGCCGTGGTAGTCGCGCTCGCGGTAGAGGATCTTCGATTTGCGGCCGCCGTGGTGGCGCGCCGAAATCTGGCGGACCATCTTGAACACCTTCTCGTTGGCCTCGGACCCGGAGTTGGAGTAGTAGACGCGGCTCATCCCCGGCATCTTCTCGATCAGGCGCTGGGCGAAGCGGGCACCCGGAATCGAGCCTGCGCTGCCCGCAAAGTAGTTCAGCTTGATCAGCTGGTCGCGCACGGCATCGGCGATGCTTTCCCGGCCATAGCCGACGTTCACCGTCCAGACCCCGCCCGAGACGGCATCAAGGTGTTCCTTGCCCGCCGCATCCCAGACCCGCATCCCCTTGCCTTCCACCATGATGCGCGGGTCAACCGTTTCGAACGGTTTGTGCTGGATCAGGTGGTGCCAGACATGGGCGCGGTCGGCCGCGATGATGTCGGAAATGTCGTTCTGGTGGAGCGTGCTGTCCATGATGGTGTTCCGTCTGCGGGCGTGTTGCGCGATGCCGACAAAAGATCACGCGCGCGGGCTGCCCCGTAGGGCCAGAGCGAGGCCCGCTGTAAGGCCAGTGTCCTGCCTTCCACCCCACCGCGCCGCCTGTTTTCCGGGCAGTTCCGCAACCGGACTGGACCGGTTTCCACAGGGCCAACTGGACCTATACCCATGCGGATCAAGGCCGCATAGTATCGGCACAAGAAACTGAAAAACCGATCCAACAGGGAGACTGCGCATGAAAAGGTCTAAGCTGACCGGGCTGCTTCTGGGAACCGCGCTGATCGCGGGCGCGCAAGGCGCACTCGCCGAGGACCAGATCACCATCGCCTATTTCCTCGAATGGGCGATGCCGTTCGAATACGCCAAGGCGACCGGCGACATGGAAAAGGCGCTGGGCGTCAAGATCAACTGGCGCGCCTTCGACACCGGCACCGCGATGAGCGCCGCAATGGCCTCGGGCGACGTGCAACTGGCGATCAGCCAGGGCGTGCCGCCGTTCATCGTTGCCGCCTCGGCCGGGCAGGATCTGCAGGTGGTCGATGTGGCGGTAAGCTATTCCGGCAACGACAACTGCGTGGTGTCGGACAAGCTGGAAATCACCAAGGACAATGCCAAGGAACTGGCCGGCAAGAAGGTCGCGGTGCCGATCGGGACGGCGGCGCAATATGACTTCCTGAAACAGATGGCGCATTTCGGGGTCGATACTTCGGGGATGCAGATCGTCGACATGGCACCACCGGATGGCGCCGCGGCGCTGGCGCAGGGCAACGTCGACATGGCCTGCGGCTTTGGCGGCGGCCTGCAGCGGATGGAAGAGCATGGCCACGTGCTGATGACCGGGGCGGAGAAGGACGCGATCGGGCTGCATGTCTACGACGTGATCTCGGCGCCCGCGAAGTTCGTCGACGCGCAGCCGGAACTGGTGACGAAGTTCCTCAAGGTCATGCACGAGATGAACGACAAGTGGAACTCTGGCGATGCGGCCAAGGCCGAGATGCTGCCGGTGATCGCCAAGGATGCCGGCATGGATCTGGCGGCCGCGAAGTCGATGCTGGCGGGCTTCAGCTTTCCCAGCGTTGCCGACGATCTGGGTCCGGTCTGGATGGGTGGCGGCGTGGCGGCCAACCTGAAGGACGTCGCCGATTTCTTCGTGAAGACCGGCAACGTGCCGAAGGCGCGCGACAGCTACGACGACGCGGTGAACATCGGGCCGCTGAAGGCCGTTCAGGGCATGTGATCCTGCCGTCCGGGCGGCGCGTCGGCTGCCGCCCGGAACTTTTCGGCCAAGGAGGAACCATGTCCGGCCTGTCCATCCAGAACATTTCGATGCGGTTCGACCTGCCCAACGGGGTTTCGGTGCAGGCGCTGCAGGACGTGTCGATCGACCTCAAGCAGGGCGAGCTTTTGTCGGTGCTGGGGCCCTCGGGCTGCGGCAAGACCACGCTGTTGAACATCCTCGCCGGGTTTCTGGCGCCGACCGCGGGGCAGGTGACGCTGGACGGCAAGGCGGTGCGGGGGCCGGGGCCGGAACGCGGCATGGTGTTCCAGCAAGGCGCGCTGTTCGAGTGGATGAACGTGCGCCAGAACGTGGATTTCGGGCCGCGGATGAAGGGGATGCCGCGGGCGGAACGCGACCGGATCACCGATCATCTGCTGGAAACGGTGGGCCTGCACGACTTCAAGGAAAAGGCGGTCTACGAGCTTTCGGGCGGGATGCAGCAGCGGGTGGCGCTGGCGCGGTGCCTGGCGAACGACCCCGAGGTGATCCTGATGGACGAACCGCTGGGCGCGCTCGATGCGCTGACGCGCGAGAAGATGCAGGGACTGGTGCTGAAGCTGTGGAAAGAGACCGGCAAGACGGTGATCCTGATCACCCACTCGGTCGAAGAGGCGCTGTTGCTGGGCGAACGGCTGGTGGTGATGGCGCCGCGGCCGGGGCGCATCTTCAAGGAATACCGGCTGCCCTTCGCCGAGCGCGGCGTGGGCGCCGACCTGCGGGTGGTGAAGAAATCCGAAGGCTTCGCCGACATGCGTGAGGAGATTTTGTCGATGATCTGGGGCATGGAGGAAGAGATCATGGGCCGGACGGAGGCGGTTTCGTGATCGTCCTGCTGCTCTATGCCGTGCTGTTCGTGCTGGCCTTCGTCGTGGTGCGGTTCATCCGGCACCGCACCGTGCGCCACGATCTGACCAGCCTGAAGACGGTGACCTTCGGCGATGAAAGCGCCGTGGTGCCGGATCGGGCGGCCTCGGTGATCTCTGTCCTGTCGGTGTTCCTGATCTGGGGCGCCTTCACCGGCTCGCATTGGGTGCCGCTGCATGTGCCGGGGCCCTATGTCGGCCCGGTTTCGTTCAATTACACGATGAAGGATGCCAGCGGCGCCACGGCCGAGGGGCGGGTGGATGTGACGGTCTACCCGGTCGGGCAAGAGCCGAAGCTGCCCGCGCCCGCGCCCGCCGCCGGTTTCGCGCCCAACATCGTGGCCGATGTGGCGGCCTGGCGGACGGTGCTGATCCGCAACAAGGCGCCCGAGGGCGCACAGGTGGTGGCGATCGACGGCAAGCCCGTGACGGTCGACAAACCGTTGCGGGTGGCGCATGGCAGCGTCACGCTGACCTCGCATGGCTCGTTCAACTTCTACCCCGATGCGGGCATGCAGATGGAGCCGATCTGGCTGCCCTCGCCCGAGGCCGTGGTGGCCCGGTTCTTCAACGTCGCGGCGAACGGGTTTCAGAATGTCTCGCTTTGGGATCACGTTTCGGCCTCGCTGATGCGGGTGCTGGTGGGCTTTGCGCTGGGCTCGGTCGTCGGCATCCCGCTGGGCTATGCGATGGGGCTGTCGGGCTGGGTGCGCGGCTGGTTCGACCCGATCGTGGAGTTCATGCGACCGGTGCCGCCCTTGGCGTTGATCCCGCTGGTCATCATCTGGTTCGGCATCTGGGAAACGGGCAAGATCGTGCTGCTGTTCCTTGCCGCGCTCTGGATCATGGTGATCGCGGCGCGGGCCGGGGTGTCGGGAGTGCGCATCTCCAAGATCCACGCCGCCTATTCGCTGGGCGCCTCGAAATGGCAGATCCTGCGGCATGTGATCATCCCGAACTCGCTGCCGGACCTCTTCACCGGGGCGCGGGTGGCGATGGGGGTGTGCTGGGGCACCGTGGTGGCGGCAGAACTGGTCGCGGCGCAGAAGGGCGCGGGCATGATGATCATCGTCGCGTCGAAGTTCCAGCTGACCGACCTTGTGGTGATGGGGATCATCCTGATCGGCATCATCGGCTATGGCATCGACATCCTGATGCGGATGGCCGAGCGGGTGCTGGTGCCGTGGAAAGGCCGCGGTTGAGGCTTGGCGGGCGCCGGGCGGGGGGGTAAGGTCACCCTCCCCTGACGTGAGGCCGAGAATGACCCAAGACCCCGCCCGCCGCATTCCGCAGATCATCGCCGCCGAAATCGGCGCCCGGCCCGAACAGGTTCTGGCGGCGGTAGAGCTGCTGGATGGTGGCGCCACGGTGCCCTTCGTCGCGCGCTATCGCAAGGAAGTGACCGGGGGGCTGGACGATACCCAGTTGCGCAATCTGGCCGAACGGCTGGCCTATCTGCGCGAGCTGGAGGCGCGGCGGGCGGTGATCCTGGGTTCCATCCGCGATCAGGGCAAGCTGACCGATGCGCTGGCGGCGCAGGTGGCAGGTGCGGTGACGAAGGCGGAGCTGGAGGATATCTACCTGCCCTACAAGCCCAAGCGGCGGACGCGGGCGATGATCGCGCGGGAAAACGGGCTGGGCCCGCTGGCCGAGGCGCTGCTGGCCGACCGGTCGCTGGTGCCGACGACGGTGGCGGCCGGCTATGTGACCGAGGCGGTGCCCGATGTGAAGGCGGCGCTGGAAGGCGCGCGCGACATCGTGGCCGAGGGGCTGGCCGAGGATGCGGGCCTTTTGGGCCGGTTGCGCGGGCATATGCGCAAGGTGGCGCGGCTGGCAGCGCGGGGCATCGAGGGGAAAGAGGCCGAGGGCGCCAAGTTTCGAGACTATTTCAGCCATTCCGAGCCCTTTTTCACCGTGCCCAGCCACCGCGCGCTGGCCATGTTGCGCGGCCGGAACGAGGGGTTCCTGACCGTCGATCTGGAGATCGAGCCAGAGGCGGCGCCGGGGCAAAGCGAGGCCGAACGGCTGGTGCGCGGTGCGCTGAAGGTGGCGGGCAAGGCGCCGGGCGATCTGTGGCTGGCCGAGGTGGCGGGCTGGACCTGGCGGGTAAAGCTGCGGCTTTCCCTGACGCTGGACCTGATGGCCGAGATGCGCGAGGCGGCCGAGGCCGAGGCGATCCGCGTCTTTGCACGCAACCTGAAGGATCTGCTGCTGGCGGCGCCCGCGGGCGGCAAGGCCACGATGGGGCTGGACCCCGGCATCCGCACCGGCGTGAAGGTGGCGGTGGTGGATGGCACCGGCAAGCTGGTGGCGACATCCACCGTCTATCCGTTCCAGCCGAAGAACGATCTGCGCGGCGCAATGGCCGAGGTGGCGCGGCTGATCCGCCTGCACAGGGTCGAATTGGTCGCCATCGGCAACGGCACGGCGAGCCGTGAGACCGAGAGGATGGTCGCCGATGTGCTGGAGGCGCTGCCCGCGCCGAAGCCCGCCAAGGTGGTGGTGTCCGAGGCGGGCGCCTCGGTCTATTCCGCCTCGGAACTGGCGGCGCAGGAGTTTCCGGAACTGGACGTGTCGCTGCGCGGCGCGGTCAGCATTGCGCGGCGGTTGCAGGACCCGCTGGCGGAACTGGTGAAGATCGAGCCGAAGGCGATCGGCGTGGGCCAGTATCAGCATGACGTGGACCAGCACCACCTTGGCCGCAGCCTTGAGGCGGTGGTGGAGGATGCGGTGAACGCGGTGGGGGTGGACGTGAACACCGCCTCGGCCCCGCTGCTGGCGCGGGTGTCGGGGGTAGGGCCGTCGCTGGCCGGGGCGATCGTGGCGCACCGCGATGCCAACGGGCCTTTTGCCACCCGGCGCGAGTTGCTGAAGGTGGCGCGACTTGGCCCGCGGGCGTTCGAGCAATGCGCCGGGTTCTTGCGGATTCCGGCTGGCACAGAGCCTCTGGATGCCTCATCCGTGCACCCCGAGGCCTACGATCTGGCGCGGCGCATCGTGAAGGCCTGCGGGCGCGATCTGCGTGCGGTGATGGCGGAACCCGCCAAGCTGCGCGCGCTGGACCCGGCGGCCTTTGCCGATGACCGGTTCGGGCTGCCGACGGTGAAGGATATTCTGGCGGAACTGGAGAAACCCGGCCGCGACCCGCGCCCGAGTTTCCGCACCGCCAGCTTTGCCGAGGGGGTGGACCAGATCGGCGACCTGAAGCCGGGGATGCTGCTGGAAGGCACGGTGACCAACGTCGCGGCTTTCGGGGCGTTTGTGGATGTTGGTGTGCATCAGGACGGGTTGGTGCATGTCAGTCAGCTGGCCGACCGCTTCGTGAAAGACCCGCATGAGGTGGTGAAGGCGGGCGACGTGGTGAAGGTGCGCGTGGTCGAGGTGGACGTGGCCCGCAAGCGCATCGGCCTGACCATGCGCAAGGACGGCGCCGCCCCGCCGCCGCGCGATCCGAAGGGGCCGCCGGTCAGGGCGCCCCGCGCGCCCGAACCGAAGGCGCCCGAAACCGGTGGCTTCGGCGCCGCGCTGCGCGATGCGATGACCCGGCGCTGAGGCGAAAAAACCCGGACAATTCGAGAGGTTAAGCGCCCGTTCACCGCACCGGCCTATACCGGAGCGTGGGTAAGGGAATGGGTGGTGTGATGGCCGGGCAAGGGAATGCCGCGCCAGTCATCATCAAACGGAAGAAAATCGTCGTCGAGGGCGGGCACCACGGTGGGGCGTGGAAGGTCGCCTATGCCGATTTCGTCACGGCGATGATGACGTTCTTCCTGCTGATGTGGCTGCTGAACGCGACGACCGAGAAACAGCGCAAGGGGATCGCGGACTATTTCAGCCCGAACATCCCGATCAACCGCGTCTCGGGCGGTGGCGATGGCGCCTTTGGCGGCGACAGCGTGTTTTCCGAAACAGTGCTGGCGCAGAACGGCACCGGCGCCTCCAGCGTGCGGGCCACGGCGGATCATCAGGCCAGCGGGCTGACCGGCGTCGACCCCGGCCCGGCACAGCGAAGCGTCTCTGATACAGCCAAAGCCGCAGAAGCGGCGGACCCGATGAAGAAGATCGAGGCCACCCTGCTGGGCCGCGGCGGCGAGACCAACGAGACCCGCGACGCGATGCATCACATCGTCACCCGTGTCACCGACGAGGGGTTGATCGTGGAAATCTTCGACCTCGACGGCGCGCCGCTGTTTGTCGGCGACACGTCCACCCCGGCGCCGATCACGCAGGAACTTGCCGGGATGATGGCCGATGTGTTTCGCGTGGTGACCAATCCGGTCGCCGTCAACGGCCATGTGCGCAGCTATCCGGTGGTCTTGCGCAACAATCCGGCGTGGGATCTGTCCACCGCGCGGGCGCAAGCGATGCGCGATCTTTTGCAATCGGCCGGGCTGGACCGGCTGCGGGTCAGGCGTGTCAGCGGCTTTGCCGATCGCGCGCCCGCCGTGACGAACCCCACGGCGCCGCGCAACAACCGGATCGAGGTGATCCTGCTGCGCGACGGCAAATAGGGTCGCAGGCCGTTAGGCTGTTCTTAAAGGCGCGCTGCCAAGGTGGCACCGACCGCGAGTCGTTGCATCAGAAGGGCACCGCCGATGACCATTTCCTCCTCTCTCAATGCCGGTGTGGCCGGGCTGAACGTCAATGCCTCACGCCTGGCCTCGATCTCGGATAACATCGCGAATTCGGGCACCTATGGCTACAAACGGTCGGTGACGGATTTCGAGTCGCTGGTGACCAATGGTGCCTCTGACAGCGGAATCTACTCGGCGGGCGGGGTGCGGGCGGTCACGACGCGGCTGGTCGGGCAGACCGGGGCGCTGGTCACCACCTCGAACGCGCTCGACATCGCGGTGAATGGCCGCGGGATGCTGCCGGTGACCTCGGCCGCCGCGGTGGCCAGTGGCGCCGCGGCGCTGCCGATGATGATGACCACGACCGGGTCCTTCCATCCCAACAGTGCCGGGGTGCTGGAAACCAGTTCCGGGCTGGTGCTGCTGGGCTGGCCCGCCAATGCCGACGGCAGCATTCCGGCGATGCCGCGCGACACGATGACGGGGTTGCAGCCGGTCGTGATCAACGCGAACCAGACCGCCAGCGATCCGACCACCAAGGTCACACTGGGCGTCAACCTGCCCGCGAGCGAAACCACGGCGGGGGCGGATGGCAGTACGCAGCCGCTGTCGGTCGAATATTTCGGCAATCTCGGCGAGTCCGAGACGTTGGGGGTCACGTTCACGCCGACGGTGCCTGCCAGCGGGTCGTCGAACGAATGGACGATGACGGTGACCGACTCGGCGCAAGGCGGCGCCACCATCGGGCAATATGATCTGGTGTTCGACGGCACACGCGGCAGCGGTGGCACGCTCGCCTCGGTCAGCACGCTGTCGGGCGGTACCTATGACGCCAGCACCGGGGTGATCGGGCTGACGGTAGCGGGCGGGCCGATCGCGATGACGATCGGAAAGCCGGGGGATAGCTCGGGGCTGACGCAGCTTTCCAGCACCTTCGCGCCGACCTCGATCACCAAGGACGGCTCGCCGGTCGGCAACCTGACCTCGACGACGATCGACCAGAACGGTTTCATCACCGCGACCTACGATACCGGCTTCACCCGCGTGATCTATCAGGTGCCGCTGGTCGACGTGCCCAACCCGGACGGGCTGACCACGCTGGACAATCAGGCCTATCAGGTGTCACCGGCCAGCGGTTCATTCTTTCTCTGGGATGCCGGGAAGGGCCCGACGGGAACCGTTGCGGGCTATGCCCTCGAAGGCTCGACGACCGATATCGCGGGCGAGTTGACCAACCTGATCCAGACCCAGCGGGCCTATTCCTCGAACGCGAAGGTCATTCAGACAGTCGATCAAATGCTGCAAGAGACCACGAACATGAAGCAGTGACCAGAAGGGGAGTGTGAGCATGAGCCTGTCAAGTGCCATGTCGAACGCGCTTTCGGGCCTGACCGCCACGGCGCGCATGGTCGACGTGATCTCGTCCAACATCGCCAACGTCCAGACGCCGGGCTACGGGCCGCGCCAGCTCGATCTGGGCGCAAATGCCACCGGCGGCGGTGTCAGCGCGCTTGGCGTCAGCCGGGCTTCCGATCTTGCGCTGCTCAACGACCAGCGCGCCGCGACCGCCGAAACCGCGGGAACCACGCTGGTGTCGGATTTCTACAGCCAGCTTGAAACGACGATCGGGCTTCCCGGCGATACCGGGTCGCTGGGCGATGCCGTTTCCGGGTTCGATTCCGCGCTGATCCAGGCCGCGGCGGCGCCCGACCAGTCGGCCGGGCTTTCGGCGGTGCTGGACGCGGCGAAATCGCTGGCCGGGCAGATCAACACCATCTCGGGCCAGATCGCCACGGCCCGGACCGGTGTCGATGCCGCCATCGCGACCGGCGTTGACCGGGTCAACACGGCGCTGGTGCAGACGGCAGACCTGAACGCCCGCATCCGCGCGCAGACGGTGGCCGGACAGGACGCATCTGCCCTGATCGACCAGCGTCAGGCGGTGCTCGATCAGGTGGCGGATGTGCTGCCGCTGACGCAGGTGGCGCGCGCCGACGGCACCATCGCGGTCTTCACCACCGGGGGGGCGGCGCTGCTCGACGGTGGCGCCCCGGCAACGCTCGGCTTCACGCGCGCGCGCCAGATCACGGCTGATATGACGGTTGCGTCGGGGGCCCTGTCCAGCCTGACGTTGAACGGTCTTGCGGTACCAACGAATGGGGCGATGCTTGGCAACGGCGCGCTGGCCGCCAACTTCCAGATCCGTGACAGCCTGGCCCCGGCGGCGCAGAGCCAGATCGACGCGCTTGCCCGCGATCTGGCCGATCGCTTCGCCTCGACCAGCGTGGACCCGACCTTGGGGGCCACCGCGGCCGGTCTTTTCACCGACGCAGGCGCCCCCGTCACCGCCGCGAATGAAACGGGGCTTGCCACCCGCCTCGCCGTCAATTCCGGAGTCGACCCGTCGCAGGGTGGCGCGCTCTGGCATCTGCGCGACGGCCTCGGGGCGACCACGGCGGGTGAGGTTGGAAACGGGACGATCCTCACCGCGATGCAGGATGCCCTGAACGCGCTGCAGTCACCGGCCTCCGGCGCGGTTGCGACCGGGTCCGTGGATACGGCCGGGCTTGGCAGCCAGGTTCTGAGCATGGTCAGCACGGCCCGGCTGTCGGCGCAGAACGCGGCCAGCTATGCCGCGGCGCGGTCCTCGGCGCTGACCACGCAGGCGCTGCAAGGCGGCGTCGACACCGATCAGCAATTGCAGCAACTGCTGGTGGTCGAAAAGGCCTATGCCGCGAATGCCAAGGTGATCCAGACCGCCGACACCATGCTGCAATCCCTTCTGGAGGTCTGACCATGACCAGTGTCTCTTTCGGCGATCTCGCGCAGAGCTTTCTGCTCCAGCGCAGCAACACCGCGATCAAAACGACGCTTCAGAGCCTTTCGACCGAGGTCACGACGGGCATCGCCGCCGACCCCGGCAAGGCTCTCGGCGGCGACTTCGGCAAGGTCGGTGCCATCGCCCACACGCTGACCACGCTTCAGGCCTATGGGCTTGCGGCAACGCAGGCGGCGCTTTCGGCCTCTGCCGTGCAGGACAGCCTGTCCACGCTCGATGGGCAGGCGACCGCGCTGTCCACCTCGCTGCTGACGGCGGGCAGTGCCGGTCAGCCGACCGGCCTGCAAACGGTTGCGACGGCGGCCCGCGGCGCGCTTGAAGCGGCGGTTTCGGCACTGAACGCCCGCGTCGGCAGCCAGAGCCTTTTTGCCGGGGCCGCCACCGATCGGCCGGCCGTCGCCTCTGCCGATGCCCTTCTTGCGAGCCTTGGGCCCGTGGTTGCCGGGCAGACGACCGCGGCGGGGGTGGCGCAGGCCGTGCAGGACTGGTTCGCCTCGCCCAGCGGGTTCGCCGCCGCCGGTTACCTCGGCTCGGCCACGCCGGCGTCGGCCACCCCGATCGCCCCCGGCGAAAGTGCCGGGGCCTCGGTGACGGCGCTTGACCCGGCGATCACGGCAACGCTTGCCGGGCTGGCCACGGCGGCCCTGATCGACACCGGTCCGCTTGTCGGCAACGCGCCCGCGCAGGCCGATCTTGCAACGCTTGCCGGGCAGGCCCTGTTGTCGTCGTCCGACGCACGCGCCGGCCTTGCCGCCCGGGTCGGCGTGGTGCAGGCGCGCATTTCGCAGGCGCAGACCCGCAATGGCAGCGAGGCCACCGCGCTGCAACTCGCGCAATCGAAGCTTCTCGCCGTCGATCCCTATGCGACGGCGACCGCCCTGCAATCGACGCAGACCCAGCTTGACACACTCTACGCGCTGACCGCCCGGATCTCGGGGCTTTCGTTGACCAATTTCCTGAAATGATCCGCGCCCTTCTTCTCGGCGCCGCTCTGGCGCTGGCAGCTCCGGCGGTTCTGGCCGACGCGATCCGGCTCAAGGACCTTGTCGAGTTCGATGGCGTGCGCGGCAACGATCTGGTTGGCTATGGCCTCGTCGTCGGTCTGAACGGCACCGGCGATGGCATCCGCAACTCGCCCTTCACCGCCGAGATCATGACGACCCTGCTCGAACGGCTGGGGATCAATGTTTCGGGCGAGACGTTCCAGCCCAAGAACGTCGCCGCCGTGTTCGTGACGGCTGCGCTGCCGCCCTTCGCCCGCGTCGGCGGCCAGATCGACGTTACCGTTTCGGCGATCGGCGATGCCAAAAGCCTGCTGGGCGGGACGCTGGTGATGACGCCGCTGAACGGGGCCGACGGAAAGATCTATGCCGTCGCGCAAGGCACGATCATCGCCGGTGGCGTGGTGGCGCAGGGTGCCGCGGCCAGCGTGACCCAAGGTGTGCCGACCGCGGGCACGATCCCCGCCGGTGCCCGCGTCGAACGAGAGGTCGCTTTCGACTTTGCCGGGCTCACCACCGTTCGGCTGGCACTGCGCACGCCGGATTTCACCACCGCGGGGCGCATCGAGACGGCGATCAATGCGGATTTCGGTCGCCCGGTGGCGGTGATGCTGGATGCCGGAACGGTCGCCGTCGACATCGGCGCCACCCGGATGACGTCGACCGCGCATGTACTCGGCCGCATCGAGGATCTGACGGTCGATCCCGAACAGCGCGCGCGCGTGGTGGTCGATCAGCGCTCCGGCACCATCGTGATCGGTGCCGACGTGCGCATTTCGCGCGTCGCGGTGGCACAGGGCAACCTGACCTTGCGCATCGAAGAGGCGCCGCAGGTGGTGCAGCCCGATCCGTTCTCGTCGGGCAGCACGATCGTGGTACCGCACAGCAAGGCGAGCATCGATCAGGCGCCGGGCAAAGGCCTGGCGGAGGTCGAAGGCGGCGCGACCCTGTCCCAGGTGGTGGCGGGCCTGAACGCGCTCGGCGTTGCCCCGCATGACATGATCGACATCCTGAAAAGCATCAACGCCGCCGGTGCGCTGCACGCGGAATTCCTGGTGCGCTGACCTCGTCGGCATTGCCGCGCCCTGTCGGCGCGGGAGCTCCGCCGATCCGGCCCCCCACTGAGCGCCTGCCCCTACAGATAGCTTCTGACCAGCGCCCCCGAGACCAGCGCCCAGCCGTTCGTGACCACGAAAAAGGCCAGCTTGAACGGTAGCGAGACCATCGAAGGCGGCACCATCATCATGCCCATCGACATCAGCACCGCCGCGACGACAAGGTCGATGATGAGGAACGGCAGGTAGATCAGAAATCCGATCTCGAAGGCGCGCTGCATCTCGCTCAGCAGGAATGAGGGGATCAGCAGCGACAGCGGCGCGTCGCGCGCGGTGCTGACACCGGCGAAATCCGGTCTCAGGTCGCGCAGGATGTCGAAGGTGGCGGCGTCGATGCGGTGGGCCATGAAGGCGCGGAACGGGGCCATGCCCTCGGTGAAGGCGGTCTGCGTGTCGATCCGTCCGTCGATCAGCGGCTGGATGGCATGCTCCCAGGAAGCGGTGAAGACCGGTTCCATCACGAAATAGGTCAGAAACAGCGCGAGGCTGATGATCAGCATGTTGGGCGGCGACTGCTGCAGGCCAAGACCCTGCCGCAGGATCGCCAGCACCGTCACGATGAACGGGAAGCAGGTGATCATGATGGCGAGCCCCGGCACCAGGCTGAGCACCGTCACGAGCGCGAACAGCTCCACCGTGCGCGCGGTCAGCCCGCCGCCGTCGGTGGCAGAGAGGGTCAACTGCTGCGCCGCGGCCGGGTGCGACATCGTGGTGACAAACAGCGCAAGGGCGAGACGCCGCACCGATCAGAGCCCGTTGGTCAGGTTGGCAACTTCGGTCAGCCGCACCGCGAGTTGCCCGGACGGTTCGCCGTCAAGCTCCTGCAACTCGCCGCGGGCGATGAGGCGGTCGCCGACGTAAAGCTCCACCGGGTCGTCGACCCGCCGGTCGAGCGTGAGCACCGAGTCGCACTGCAGGCGCAGCAGATCGCGCACCAATGGCCGCGCCTTGCCGACCGAGATCACGATCTCGATCGGAACCTGGGTGAAAGGGTTCATCGCGCCGCCCTCCGCGCCTCCGGGCCTGCGATCATCCATGCTGTGGTATCTCCTCTAGGGGGTGGAAGAAGCCGGTGACCGCGGCGCGGATCGTGTCGGTGACATGGTCGAGATCAATGTGGTCCTCGCGATCGCCAAGCCGGAGGTAGACCTGCCCCTCGCCCAGCGTCGGCTCTTCAACCAGCCGCACCGGCGGGCCCGGGTGCCCGGCCAGCAGCGCCTCGAGTGCGGGGCGGGCGGCGGGGTTCAGTTCGATGGTCACCGGCGTATCGGCGGCCAGTTCGGCCAGCGGGCGGAGCGCCTCTGCCACGATGGGCGCGAGGTTGTCGCGCGCCATCCCGGGCAAAACACGCGAGACGAGGGCGACCAGCAGCGGTTGCAGGGCGGCCAGCACATGCGCGCGGGCCTCGTGATAGGTGAACGACAGGGCCTGAAGGCTACGGGCGAGATCGGCACTGACGGAGGATCTCTCCTCCTTCTGGGCGGCCATCGCATCCTCCCAACCGGCGGCGTAACCCGCCTCGAACGAGGCGAGCCGGGCCTCCTCCATTGCGGCGGCTTCGATCACCACGGTTTCCGCGGCGTTGGTGTCCTGGCCGAAGACCTCAAGCCGGAGGCGCCCGCTCATGGCGCGGTTTCCTCTCGGTCGTCGACCCAGCTACGCAGGATTTCCACCGTTTCGCCCTGGCGTTCTGCGATCAGTCGGCGCAGGCGCGCGACCGGGTCGGCGGCGACCGCCTTTGTTTCGGCATCGGTCTGGCGCCCCTCGGGCGAGACGATGCTGAGGTTTTCGGGAATGTAGCTGCCGTCGTCGATCTCGCCGGTCAGCACGCGGGCGGCGGCCGGATCGGCCGCTCCTGGCAATGGCAGGGCCGGGACGCCCCGGCCGCGCGACGAGGCGAGGATCGGGCGCACCACGAAAAGGCCAAGCGCCAGCGCGACGATGGCGAGCACGGCAAGCTGAACTGCCAACATCGGGTCGAGCCCGAGTTGGCTCAGAAGTGACGGGGCGACGGCGGTTCCCAGTGGCGTGACCGGCTGGAAGGCGAGCGAGCGGATGGTGATCACATCGCCCCGCTTTTCGTCGTAGCCGACGGCAGATGCGACGAGGTCGTGCAGCGTCGCCAGCTCGGCATCGGGGCGGGGTGCCCAGCTTTCCTTGCCCGCCGCGTCAACGCCGCGAATGCCGTCGACCAGTACTGCGACCGTCAGCCGCCGGATGCTGCCGGGACCGCGCTGAACCTCCCTCTGAGTCGAGGAGACTTCGTAATTCGTGCGCTCATGCGTGCTGTTGTCCTGGCTTTGCGCGGTCGATCCGGTCCCGTTCGCCTGCCCGGTGGGCAGGTTGCTGGCCACGGTGACCGCGCCGGAACCTTTGTCGGTGGAATTGCTTGTGTGATCTTCGGTGTCGGTGCTGATCGGCACCCGCCCGGCCGGATCGAAGGTCTTTTCCACAATCGATTCGCGGTCCGTCACCGGCTCTATGGTGACGGCGACGACCGATTTTCCGGCCCCCACCCGCGCCTCGAGCAGCGTTTCGACGTTGTGTTTCAGCTCGCCCGCCCGGTCGCCGGTGGCCGTCATGCCGCCCGGATCGTCAGCGGCCAGAACCAGCCCGCTGACCGAATCGATGATCGCCACATCCTCCGGCAGGAGCCCAGAGACCGCCGAGGACACCAGGTATTTCAACGCCTTCGCCTGCTCGGGTGGCAGCCGCCCCCGGGTCGTTGTCACCATGACGCTGGCGGTGGGCTTGAGGTCGCGCTGAAACGGCTGCGACTGGGTTGGCGAAATATAGACGCGGGCGGCCCGGATCAGCGGGCTGGTCACGATTGTGCGCGCCAGTTCGCCCTCTTTTGCGCGCCAGTAGGCGGCGTCGAACATCTGCGCCGTCGTGCCGAAGCCCGAGAGGCTGTCGAGCAACTCATAGCCCGCGCCGCCGTTGGCGGGCAGGCCCTCGGCGGCCAGCGACATGCGCAACTGGTCGCGCTGACCGTCCGGCACCCAGATCGAATCGCCGCGCACCTGATAGGTGACGCCATGCTGATCGAGTGCCTTGACCACGTCGCCCGCGGCGGCGCTTTCCAGCCCGGCGTAAAGCAGCGACATCGACGGCGTGGCAGCCAGCCGGGACAGGCCGAGGACCGCCGTGAACATTGCCAGCGTCGCCAGCGCCACGACGACGCGGCGACGGGTATCAAGGGCCAACCATAGCGATCTCAACTGCTGCACTGCGATTCTCCAACGCGGGCTTCTGCCCTCTGCCGGACCAAGACTTCACCGAAGGCGCTTAACATTCGGTTAGCTCCCGCCGGTCTATATCTGGCCCAGATGATGACGGAGGACGGCATGGCAGAGGACGAGGCCGCGGCGGAAACGCCCCCGAAACGATCAAAGCTGCCGATCCTGCTGGGGCTGGTGCTGATGGTGCTGCTGGGCGGCGGCGCGTTCCTTGCGACATACACCGGGCGCCTGTTCGGGGCGTCAGGCCCGGCGCCGACCACGTCGGATCCGGCGGGCGATTCGATGGCCGATGTCGCCTTCGTTCCGATCGACCCGCTGGTGATCTCGCTCGACCCCGCCGCGCGGTCGAGCCATCTGCGGTTTTCGGCGCAGCTGGAGGTCGACAAGGCGCACCGGGGCGAGGTCGCGACGCTGATGCCGCGCGTGCTCGACGTGCTCAACAGCTACCTGCGCGCGGTGGAAGTGTCTGATCTTGAAGATCCTTCGGCCCTGGTGCGGTTGCGCGCGCAGATGCTGCGCCGGGTCCAGATCGTCGCGGGCGAGGGGCGGGTGCGCGACCTGCTGGTGACCGAATTCGTGTTGAATTAGGGGGCAGAGATGGCGCTGATTTCGGATTTTCTGCTGGCGGCGGGGGCCTTTGGCGCGGCGATCTATTGCATCGTGCTGTCGCGCCGCCTGAGCCGGTTCAATACGCTGGAAAGCGGCATGGGCGGGGCGATCGCGGTGCTGTCGGCCCAGGTCGACGATATGACGCGGGCATTGGAAAAGGCGGGCGGGGCCGCCGTGGCCTCGACCGATTCGCTGGAAGGGCTGACGGCGCGGGCCGAACAGGCGGCGGGGCGGCTGGAATTGCTGCTGGCCTCGATGCACGGCTTGCCTGATGCGCCGCCGGACCCGGCGCTCGAAGATGCGGGGCGACGGGTCCGCTTCGTGCGCCGCCGCGCCAGCCGCCCGGAAGAGGAGGCCGCCGAATGACCCACCAACGTGCATCGGCCGCAGCATCGCGACCCGCGGTCGCCCGGCGGGGCGTTCTGATGCTCATCGCGATTCTGCTTGCAAGCGCGGGCGCGATCCGGCTTGGCCTTGGCCTGCGCGAAGCGCGCGCCCTCGATGCGCCGTCGGTTGCCCCGGTGCCGAAACCGGTGGCCTGTCCGACCGCCGGTGATCCGGTCATGCCGCTGGTCGCCGCGCTTCGGGCGCGTGAGGATCGGGTCGCGGCGCGGGAGGCTGCGGTGGCGGACCGTGCGCAGGCGCTGGCGCTCTCCGGCCGCGTGGTTGACGACAAGCTGGCCGCCTTGAAGGCGGCGGAAGACAGCCTGTCGGCCAAGTTGACGCTGGCTGATGGCGCGGCCGAGGCCGACGTGGCCCGGCTGACGACCGTCTACGAGTCGATGAAACCGAAGGATGCCGCTGCGGTATTCCAGCAGATGGCGCCGGACTTCGCCGCCGGATTTCTGGGCCGGATGAAACCCGAATCCGCCGCCCTGATCCTGTCCGGCCTGACGCCCGAGAAGGCCTATACCGTCAGCGTCATCCTGGCCGGGCGAAATGCCGCGGCGCCGAAAAACTGAGGCTGGCGAGGGTTTCTTAACCCCGGTCTGCGAGCGTGACGCCGGGCGCAAGAAAGGAAGACCGGATGATCGGAATCGTCGGAATCGTCGTCATCTTCGTGATGGTGTTCGGCGGCTTTGCGATGTCGGGCGGCAAACTCGACGTGATTCTCGAGGCATTGCCGCACGAACTCATCGTGATTGGCGGCGCCGCGATCGGGGCGTTCCTGCTATCGAACGATCTCGGCGCGGCGAAACACTCGCTCAAGGACATGGGCAAGGTGTTCCGGGGCGTCGCCTGGAAACCGACCGACTACCGCGATCTGCTCTGCCTGCTGTTCGAACTGATCCGGCTCGCGCGGCAAAATCCGGTCGGGCTGGAGGAGCACATCGAAAGACCGGCCGATTCGGCGATCTTCGCCCGCTATCCGCGCATTCAGGCCGACCGCGAGGCCGTCGAGTTGATCTGCGACACGCTGCGGTCGGCGTCGATGAACTACGACGATCCGCATCAGGTCGAGGATGTGCTCGACAAGCGGATGGAAACGCGGCTGCACCATGCGCTGCATTCCAGCCACGCGCTTCAGTCGATGGCCGATGCATTGCCGGCGCTCGGCATCGTGGCGGCGGTTCTGGGGGTCATCAAGACGATGGGGTCGATCGATCAGCCGCCGGAGATTCTCGGCAAGATGATTGGCAGCGCGCTGGTCGGCACGTTCATGGGGGTCTTTCTCGCCTACGGGATCGTCGGGCCTTGCGGGACGCGGCTGAAGACGGTGATCGAGGAAGACGCGCATTTCTATCAGTTGATCCGCGAGGTGCTGGTCGCCAACCTCTACAATCACCCGACCAACATCTGCATCGAGGTCGGCCGCCAGAACGCGCCCAACCACGTTCGCCCGAGCTTCTTCGATCTTGAGGAAGCGCTTCGGGCCGTCAAGCAGGAGGCGGCATGAAGGGATTGCTTGCCGCCGTCTTGGTCTGCCTGGCACTGGCCGCGCAGGGCGAGACGGTGATCGTGCGGTCTGGCGAGCATGACGGCTTCTCGCGCCTCGTCTTGCCGATGGAGGCGGCAGCGCCGTGGCAATTCGGCCGAACGCTCGATGGGTATGAGCTTCGGCTGGGGCGGCCGGGCGTCAAGTTCGACCTCTCCAAGGTCTTTGACCGCATTCCACGGCTGCGGCTGGCCGATCTTGGCACCGAGGCGGGCGGCACGCGGCTGACGTTGCAGCTTTCCTGCGCCTGTCATGCAGAGGTTTTCGAATTTCGCCCCAGCATCCTCGTCATCGACATCCGGCCGGGCCCACCGCCTTCGAACTCGCCTTTCGAGCGGTCTCTGGAAGGCGGTGAGACTGCCTCGACCACCGCCGATCCGCCCGCGGCCCGGCGGCCGCGGGCCCGGCCGACACAGGACATGCCGGTCTATGACTGGCGCGCGAATGCGCCCGCTCTGCCAAGCGGTGACATGGGCGGGGCCGAAGCGGCGCGGCCGACAGCTCCGACCGACGTCATCCAGAGCCCGCCGACCGAGCCGATCGCCCCGTCGCGTGCGGTGGCTGCAGACACACCGCCACCCGACGCCACGGATCCACATCTCTCGGCGGCACGCGCGGAACTCGTTCAACAACTTGGGCGCGCCGCGTCGCAGGGGTTGCTGAGCGCCAATCCGCAAGCCTTCGCGCCCGACATACCGGTCGAAACCCAAACGTTGCCGCCACCACCCGCGCCGCCGGATGACGGTCCGCCGGTGCCCGCGTCTTCGCGCGCCGCGACGACGCCCGCGCGCCTGAGCGCGCAGACCGCCCTCGATCGCGAGGTCCAGAATGGCCGGGCCGCGCCCATCACGCCGACTGGCGGGCCCTGCCTGCCCGATTCCCTCTTCGACCTGCCGCACTGGGGCGACAATCGGACGGCGGCCCGTCAGATCGAGGAACGGCGCGCGGCGCTCGTCGGGGAATTCGACCGGCCTTCGGTGACCGGCGTCGGCGCCCTGATGCGGCTCTATCTCTACCTCGGGTTCGGGGCGGAGGCGCGCAGCCTTCCTGCCGGGCTGCAGGTCGTGGTGCCCGACGCGGATGTGCTTGCCGCGCTGGGCGACATCATGGATGAAGGATACGCGCGACGCCCGGGCCGCTTGGCGGGGCAGGCGGGGTGTAGTGGCGCGGTATCGCTCTGGTCGGTTCTCGCCGCTCCGGAAATTGCGGCAGGGGAGGCTGTCGATGTCGGGGCGGTGACGCGCAGCTTTTCGGCCCTACCGCTTCCGCTGCGGCGGTTGCTTGGCCCCGGCCTGTCGGGCCGGTTTCTGGATCATGGCGATCTGGATACGGCGCGCGCGATTCGCGACGCAATCACCCGCGCCCCCGGCGCGGCCGGGCCGGCGGTGGACCTTCTGAACGCGCGGATCGACCTTGCCGACGGCAGGGCCGCCCCGGCAGAGGCGGCGATCCGCCGTGTCGCCGTCACCGACGACCCCGCCTCACCCGACGCGCTCGTCATGCTGGTCGACACGGAGGTGGCAACCGGGGGGAGCGTCGATCGGGCTACGATCGACTCGATTGCCGCACTTGCGCATCAATTCCGCGGCACCGCCACCGGGCGCCGTCTTACGCGGGCGCATCTTCTGGCGCTGGGCCTTGCGGGGGATTTCGACGGCGCCATTCGCGAACTGGCCACGCTGCGCGCCCTGCCGGACGCCGTGGCCACCGGCGCCGATGCACTTTGGGCCTTGCTCGCCGACCGGGGCAGTGACGAGGCGCTGCTTCGCCACGGCCTGAATGTCCGCGATGCGACGGACGCCGCGCGCAAGACGCATGTGACGCTGGCCAAGCGGCTGATCGGGCTGGGGTTTCCAGACGAGGGCCTGGCCTGGTTAGCACCGCTCGTGCCACCCACCGATGCGGAACGCCTGCTTGCCGCGCGCGCCTGGCTTGCGACCGGCGACACGAATGGTGCTGTGGCGCTCCTTGACGGCCTCGTCGGCGCAGAGGCGGCCGAGCTGCGGGCGGAAGTGGCGGCGCGAGACGGGGATCATTCCGCCGCCTCGGCGGCTTACCTTGCCGTTGGCGCCACGAAGGAGGCCGGGGAGGAAGCCTGGCAGGCGGGCGATTGGCAGACCGTGCGAACGATCGGGGCGGCCGAACAGCAAGCCGCCGTCGCCATTGTCGGGGCGCCTGATGCACTCGCGCACCCTTCGGAACCGGCCGCAGCGGCGACAGTTGCCGCGGCACCTCTGGCCGGTCCGCTGGCACAGGATCGCGCCCTGGTTGACGGCAGCGTGAAAGCCCGCGGCGTTCTGCAGGCCCTGTTGGCTTCCACCGAGGTGCCACCCGCTGCGACGCCTTGAGCGGCGCTTACCGAATCGAAAGGAACTCCCGCTAGCGTCGCCTGCATGCCGCCGGAAGTGCGGCTTTTACAGGTGAAATCCAGATGCCCGGACCCATCGGCGCCGCGTCGCCCCGCCTAGCCCCGCCGCGATTGAGGCCTCGCAGAGCGTGCGCCCGACAGCGGATCGCGATGGGTATTGCCGTCCTGCTTGCCGCCGGAACCGAGGTGGCGGCGGACCCCGACACGGCGGGGCTGTGCGAGCAAGCGGCGGTGGACGCGGCGGCGGCAACCGGGGTGCCGGTCTCGGTGCTGCGGGCGATCACGCTGACGGAAACCGGGCGTCGGGCGGGCCGGGAAATCCGCCCCTGGCCCTGGAGCGTGAACATGGAAGGCGAGGGCCACTGGTTCGACAGCGCCGCCGCGGCAGAAACCTATGCCCAGTCGCAGGCCGACGCGGGCGCGCGCAGCTTCGATGTCGGATGCTTCCAGATCAACTACCGCTGGCACGGGACTGCGTTTCCGTCGATTGCCGCGATGTTCGCGCCGCGCGCCAACGCCCTCTATGCCGCCCGCTTCATGAAGCAACTCTATGACGAGACCGGCGATTGGAGCCTCGCCGCCGGGGTCTATCACTCGCGCTCGCCGGATCTGGCGACCGCCTATCGCGCGCGGTTTGACGGGTTTCGCACCGCGTTCCTTTCCGCTGATGGCGCCCCCGGACCAGAGGCACCATCGGACCCGGTGGCAACCGCGGCGGTCGCATCGGTTCGGCGCGCCGATTTCCCGTTGTTGCGTGCGGGCGGTGAGGCGGTGATGGGCTCGCTCGTGCCGTTGACGCAGGGCGCGCCGGGCCTGGCCATCATTCCGCAAGGTTGAACGATGCCCCCCCTTTCGCTCTCATTGCGCGACGTGTTCCGCCCGACCATCCTGCTGGCGCTGGCGCTGATGGCGGTGATCGTGATGATGGTTCTGCCGGTGCCCGCCTGGGTGCTCGACATCGGGCTTGCCGCCTCTTTCGCGATCGCCATCCTGATGTTCACCATCACGCTCTTCATCGAGCGCCCGCTCGATTTCTCGGCGTTCCCGACCATCCTGCTGGCCTCGCTGATGCTGCGGCTCTCGCTCAACGTGTCCTCGACCAAACTGATCATCGGGAAGGGCCACACCGGTACGGCGGCAGCCGGGCATGTGATTGAGGGTTTCGCCAATTTCATCATGGGCGGCAGCGTGTTGCAGGGCGTGGTGGTGTTCTGCGTCCTGCTGATCGTGAACTTCATCGTCATCACCAAGGGCGCGGGCCGGATGGCTGAGGTCGGCGCCCGCTTTGCGCTTGACGCGATGCCGGGCAAGCAGCTGGCGATCGATGCCGATATGGCGGCCGGCGCCATCGACCATGCCGAGGCGCGGCGGCGGCGCGAGCGCGAACAGGCCGAAACGACGTTTTTCGGCTCGCTCGACGGGGTGTCGAAATTCGTCAAGGGCGATGCGGTGGCCGGGCTGATGATCACGATGCTGAACATCGTCGTCGGCCTGATCATCGGTGTGGTCGTGCACGGAATGCCGGTCGGGCGCGCGTTCGAGACTTACGCGATCCTGACCGTTGGCGATGGTCTTGTCAGCCAGATACCCGCGGTGATCATCTCGATCGCCTCGGCGCTTCTGCTGGCCCGTGGCGGTGCCATCGGGGCCACCGATCTTGCGCTTTTTGGCCAGCTTGGCCGCCATCCGGCCGCTCTGGCAACGGTGGCCGTGCTGATGCTTTTATTCGCGCTGGTGCCGGGGTTGCCCTTCGTGCCCTTCATCGCCGGGGCCGCCGGGCTTGGCTTTGCCGCCTGGGCGGGCCATCGGCGCGCCGAACGCGCGGCGGCGGCACCCGCGGCGGCGCCTGCGACCGTCGCGCGCAAGCCGCTGGGCGACGTGCTGGACCTTGACGATATCCATGTCGAATTCGCCCCCGATCTGGTGCCGATGGTGCTGGATCCCGCAACCGGCCTCGACGCCCGGATCGCCAATCTGCGGACCCATGTCGCGGCCGGCTTCGGCGTGATCCTTCCAGAGATCAGGCTGACCGACGACGCCACGCTGCCCCCCGGTGGCTATCGCATCCGCCTGCAGGGGGTGGAGCGTGCGCGGGACCGCCTGCAGCCCGACAAGGTGCTGGCGCTGCTGGCCGAGACCGCCGACGACGCGCCGCCGGGCGAGGATGTGCGCGAGCCGGTCTATGGCGCGCTGGCCCGCTGGGTCGCGCCCGACCTGCAGGAAGATGCGGCCCTGTCCGGCGTCACCGTTGTGACCCCGACCGAGGTGCTCGCCACACATCTGCTTGAGGTGATCAAGGCCAATCTGGCCCAGATATTGACGCTGAAGGGGCTCCGGCGGCTGCTGGACGAATTCACCAACCTGACAGACCGGACCCGCGCCGAGGCCAACCGCAAGCTGCTTGACGATCTGGTGCCCGACAAGGTGCCGGTCGATCTGCTCCTGTCGGTGCTGAAGCTGCTGCTGGAGGAGCGCGTGTCGATCCGGAACCTGCCGCTGATCCTCGAAGCCATCGCCGAGGTGCGCGGCACGCTGCCCTCGCCCGAGGCGGTCTGCGAACATGTGCGCCAACGCCTTGGGTTTCAGCTCGTGGCCGAGATGCGGCGTGCCGACGGCACCATCCCGCTGCTGCAACTCGCGCCGGAGTGGGAACAGGCCTTCGCCACCCACCAGGTCGACGGCGATCGCGGTGCGGGCGATGTGGCCCTGCCGTCTGACCTTTTCAACCGGCTGGCAGGCGCGCTGGCCGAACGGCTGGCCCGTATCGGCGAAGGCGGAACCTTTCCGGCCGTGGTCACCTCGACGCGTCGCCGCCGCTTCTTGCGCACGGTGCTGCGGGCCAAGGGGCTTTCCGCGCCGGTCCTGTCGTTCGAAGAAATCGGGCTGGAGGCGCGTCCTGCGCTGGTCGGCACGGTGCCGGCGTGACGATTGCACTCGACGCGCTGAGCACCGCGATGCAGGGCTGGTTCCTGCCGACGGTTCTTGTCTTCCTGCGCGTCGGCGCGGCGGCCACCCTGCTGCCGGGGTTCGGCGAGCAGGTGTTGCCCGTCCGGGTCAAGCTTGCTGCGGCTTTGGCCCTGACCGCGGTGGTCGCGCCTGCGGTGCGATTGCACATCGATGGCAGCGGGCCCGCCGGGCTTGCGCTCGCGATGGCGGCCGAGGCGGTCGCGGGTCTGGCCATCGGCTTTGGCGCCCGGCTTTTCATCCTCGCACTGCAAATCGGCGGTGCCATCGCGGCGCAGGCGACATCGCTGTCACAGATCGCGGGCGGGACCGGGCCCGAGCCGCAGCCCGCGATCGGCGAAGTCCTGACCCTTGCCGGGCTTGCTCTGGCGGTGGCGGCGCGGTTGCATGTGCGGGTCGCGGCGCTCCTGATCCTGTCCTATGACGTGTTGCCGCCCGGCCGGTTTCCCGCGGCGGCCGACCTCTCGCGCTGGGGCCTCGGGCAGATCGCTTCGGGCTTCAGTCTCGGCTTCTCGCTCGCGGCGCCGTTCGTGGCGGCGGCTCTCGTCTACAACCTCGCGCTTGGTTTTCTCAGCCGGGCCATGCCGCAGCTGATGGTGTCGCTGGTCGGCGCTCCGGCGCTGACCTTCGGGGCGCTGGCCCTGCTGGCGATCGTGGCACCGCCCGGCCTTGCGCTCTGGCTTCATGCGTTTCAGGGCTTCATCACGGCGCCGTTCGCGTCGGTGCCATGAGCGACAGCACCGACGATAAGCCGCATGACCCGACGCAGAAGCGGCTCGACGATGCGCGCGACCGTGGCGAGGTGCCCCGCTCGCCCGATCTGTCGGTTGCGGCGGCATATGGCGGGCTGTTGCTGGTCTTCACCGGCTTTGGTGCCAGACTGATCGGCCGGATCGCGGAAACCTGCGCCACGATCCTCGGCGAGGCCGACCGGATCGAGCCCGGCGCGGTTATCGGTCTGCTGGTGCGCGCGCTGTTGCCGGCGGTTGCCCCGCTCGTTCTCGCGCCCGCGGCTCTGGTGCTCGTGGTCCTTCTGGCGCAGCGCGGCATTGTCTTCACGCCGACCAAATTGATGCCAAAAGCCTCGCGGATCTCGCCACTGGCCGCCGCGGCGCACAAGTTCGGGCGTGGCGGGCTGGTCGATTTTGCCAAGAGCGTGGCCAAACTGGCCGCGGTGTCGACGGCGCTCTACGCGGTTCTGGCCCGGGAAATGCCGCGGATCACCGGGCTGATCGCCCTCTCCCCCGCGATCGCGACGCAGGTACAACTCCAGATCGCGCTGCGGTTCCTCGCAGTCGTGGTCGCGGTTTCGGCGGTGATCGGCGTGCTCGACTATCTGTGGCAACGCGCCGAGCACCTGCGCAAGCTGCGGATGTCGCGGCAGGAAATGATCGACGAGATGAAGGATTCCGAGGGCGATCCGCAGGTCAAGCATCAGCGGCGGCGACGGGGGGCCGCGATCGCGCTGAACCAGATGATCGCCGATGTCGCCCGGGCCGATGTGGTGATCGTCAACCCGACGCATTATGCCGTGGCCCTGAAATGGAGCCGCGCCGCGCGCCGTGCGCCGATCTGTGTCGCCAAGGGAACCGACGAGGTCGCGGCGCGAATCCGGGCCGCGGCGGCAGGAGCGGGCGTGCCGCTGCACAGCGATCCGCAAACGGCGCGCGCCCTGCATGCAGAGGTGGAAATCGGCGCCGAGGTGCGGCCGGGCCATTATCAGGCCGTCGCGGCGGCGATCCGGTTTTCCGAGAAGATGCGGGCCAAGGCGCGGCGGGGGTTGCGCTGATGGCCGATGCAAGGGCCCTGTCCGGTCTGTCGCGCCTTGCGGATCTGATCCTTGATGCGCGTTTGGCCGAGCTGCGGCAGGCGGCGGCGGCGCGCGATGCATCGCTGGCGGCGCTCGCGGCATTGCGGTGCGCGCCGACAACCACGCCCGCCGGTCTGCCGCCGCTCGTGCTGGCGCGGGCGGCCCTGGCCTATGAGGGCTGGGCGGATGCGCGGCGGGCCGAGATCAACCCGCGTCTGGCCCGGCAGACCGCCGCCTGGCTGGAGGCGCAGGCCGCCGCCCGCATTGCCTTCGGGCGAGCCGAGGTGCTCCGCCAGCTGGGCTCGCGGGGGGCATCGCGGCGCTGACCCGATCATGCGTCCTGGCGGACGATGTCGACGATCAGGACGTCCGAGACCAGCGGCCCCAGAACCTTCACGGCCGCCTCCAGCAGAGCGTCGCGAAGAATCTGCATCGTGTTACCCTCGGTGAAGTTGCCGCTGAACCCGCCCGCATTGGCGTGATCGAACAGCACTTGCAGGAAGGCGTCGCGCAGCTTCGGCTCGGCCGCGTAGACACTCGCCCCGGTACCGGCGCTGACCTGCAGGCTAAGCGACAGGATGACCAGCGATGCGACCCGGCCCGATTTCACGATCGGCACGATGAACTGGTTGTTCAGCTTGACGTAGTCTTGCGCGCCATCCGCCTTGCCGCCAGCACCCTGCGCGGCATTCCCGGCGGCGGGCTCGACCGGGGCTGAACCGTCCGCAGTCGGGGTGACGGCCGCAGGCCGCAGGAACAGACCGGCCTCGGCCCCGAGCGCAAGCCCGGCCAGCGCCAGCAAAACGGGCAGAAGCTTGCGCATGGTGGCTCTCCTCAAAACGGCAGCAGGACGTCGGCGATCTGTTGGCCATACCGCGGCTGCTGCACATCGGTAATCTGGCCGCGCCCGCCGTAAGAGATGCGCGCCCCGGCGATCTTGTCGTAGGTCACTTCGTTCTGGCGGGTGATGTCCTCGGGCCGGACATAGCCGGTCACGGTCAACTCGCGCAGTTCGTTGTTCACCCGCACCTCTTGCGTGCCCGCAAGGCGCAAGATGCCATTCGGCAATTCCTCGATCACCGTCGCCGCAACCCGCAGCGTCAGCTTTTCGTTGCGCTGGATCGTGCCGCTGCCCTGATAGGAACTGGCCGAATTCGTCGAGACGGCATCGGCCATCGTGGCCCCGTCCGGCAGGTGGCGGTCGATCCGTTGCGGGATCCCGAACAGCGAGGGCAGGCCCATCTTGTCGCTGCCCGCCCGCGTCCGGCCGGAGGAGTTCGAAATCTGCGCGCTGTCGTCGATCTGGATCACGACGGTCAGGATGTCGCCGCGGTGACCGGCCCGGCGATCGCCGAACAGCGACTTGCGCTCGCCCGACCAGAGCGAGGCGGTCTCGGCGCCTCCCGCGCTCGGCGGCGTCTCAGGCATCGGGTAGTCGGCGGTGGCAAAGCGGCCATCATTTCCGCTGGGCGGCGAGAAATCCGGGGTCTTTCCCACCTGACCGAGCCGCGCGCATCCGGCGATAACGGCGGCGGACAGCACCAGGGCCACGCGGCGCAGCAGCAGCGCGCCCGTCATGGCGCCCCCCCGACGACGACGGTGCCATCCGGCGCCACGACCCCGGTCACCGTGCTGTGCGAGGCGGTATTCATCACCCGGATCGCATCCCCGGCCCCGCCCCGGGCCAAGGCCCGCCCTTCCGCTAGGATGTTCAGCTCGCCGCTGTGAAAGATGAGCGAAACCAGCTGGTTGCGGTCAACAAGGGCGGGCGGGCCGATATCGCCGGGCTGGATCGGGCGGCCTGCATAAAGCACCACGCGGGCTTCACGGCCGATCGCCTCGGCCGGATCGGTCAGCGCGCCCGGCACCGCGATCGCGATCGAGGACAGATCCTCCGCCCCGATCACCGACTGTGCCCGCAACGTATGGGCGGCGATCATCGTATCGGCCGCAGCCTGACCGGCCAGAAGCACGAGGAGCGTGGCGCGCCACATCAGCGCACCTGCGTCGTCGCCTGCAGCATCTGGTCGGCTGCGGTGATCACCTTCGCATTCATCTCGTAGCCACGCTGCGCGGTGATCAACTCGGTCACCTCGCGGACCGAATCCACGGAACTGTCCTCCAGATAGCCCTGTCGCAGGGTTCCCAGCCCGGTCTCGCCGGGTGCGCCGACCTGCGCCGGGCCCGATGCCGGGGTCTCGATAAAGAGGTTCGACCCGGTCGCCTGCAACCCCTCTTCGTTGGTGAAGCCCGCCAGCGTGATCTGCCCGATCTGCTGCGGCTGCACCTGACCGGCGAAATAGGCATAGACCTCGCCGGACCCGTTGATTGACAGGCTGGTGGCGGTTGCGGGGATGGTGATGCCGGGCACCACCGTATTGCCGTCGGCGGTCACGATCTCGCCGGTGGGCGAGCGTTTCAGCCCGCCGTCACGGGTGTAGGCCGAGGTGCCATCGGGCAGCGTCACCTCAAGATAGCCGCGTCCGTCGATCGCCAGATCAAGATCGCCGCCGGTCTGGCTGAGCGAGCCCTGCGACAGCGTCACCGCGACCGAGGAGGGCCGCACGCCAAGGCCAAGCTGCACCCCGGTCGGCAGCACCGTGCCATTGGCGGCGGTGACGGTGCCGGGCAGGGCGACGTCCTGATAGTCGAGATCGGCGAATTCGGCGCGGCGGGCGTTGTAGCCCGTGGTCGACATGTTGGCGAGGTTGTTGGAAACCACCTCGACCCGCATCTGCTGGGCGCTCATGCCGCTGGCGGCGATCTGAAGGGCACGCATCGGTTACTCCTGCTTGCCAAGGGTCTGGATCGCGCCACGGATGCGCTGGTCCTCGTTGTCGAGAAAGCTCTGGCCCATCTCGTAGGCGCGCTGCACATCGACCATCCGCGCGACCTCGGTGATCGGGTTCACGTTCGAGTCTTCAAGATAGCCCTGCCGGATGCGGCCCGGATCGGTGGCGGGCCGGATGCCGTTCCGGGCGCTGAAACCGGTCCCCGACCGGTGCGAAAGGTCATTGGCGTCGACCGGTTCATAAAGGCCGACCTGCGCCACCGGCGCCCCATCCGCCGACAGGGTTCCATCGGCGCCGATCGCTACGGATTGCGCGCCCGGGGGCACGGTGACGGGCGTGCCGCCGGTGTCGAGCAGCGCGTTGCCCGCCGCATCGACGATCACGCCATCGGCGTTCGGCGTGAAGCTGCCTGCCCGGGTCAGCCGCTGGCCGTCCGGCGTATCCAGAAGGAAGAACCCGGCCCCCTCGATGGCCAGATCGTAGCGTCCGCCGGTCCGGTTCAACGCACCGGGGCTGAGGTCGATCGCGCGGATATTGGCGGTTGCCATCGACAGCGAGGGCTCGGCGCCGTCCAGCCGCTGCACGTATTCGGAAAACATCACGCCTTCGCGCCGAAAGCCGGTGGTGGACAGGTTCGCGATGTTGTTCGCGATCGCCTCCATCTGATCCATCAGGCCAGATTGCCGCGTCAGCGTGGTGTAGACGGTATTGTCCATCTTCAGCCTCCCGCGATCAGGGGAATGATGTGGCCGGTGAAAAAGCCGGTCAGCGTCGCGGTCATGAAGCTCATGGTGGCCCAGAACACGGCCAGCATCAGGCCGACCTTGGGCACGAAGGTCAGCGTGGGCTCCTGGACCGAGGTCAGGGCCTGGAAAAGCCCGACCACGACGCCCGCGACCAGCGCCACGGCGAGGATGGGCGCCGAGATTTTCACCGCGATCCAGAGCGCCTGGCGCAGGGTGTCGTCGATCATCGGTTCGGTCATGTCTACACCGGCATCCGCAGGATTTCCTGATAGGCCTCCACCACGCGGTCGCGCACGGTGACGGCGGTCTCCACCGCCAGTTCGGATTGGGCCAGGGCCTGCACCAGCGCATGCGGGTCGGCTTTGCCGACCATCGCCGCCTTGGCGGTGTCCTCGCCGGTGCGCAGCGTGTCGACGAGGCCGCTGGCAAGATCGGCGAAACTCTGGCCCGCCGTGGCCCCTTCAGGGCCGGGCGCCGTCGCGGGTTTCGCGTCGGTGTAACTGCGGGCGGCGAGCAGAGAGCGGATATCCATTCTGGGTCTTCCTCAATGGCGCAGCAGATCGAGCAGGTTCGACGCCATTTGGCGTGCCTGATCGAACATTCGGAGGTTCGCCTCGTAGCTGCGCTGGGCTTCGCGGGCGTCCGCGATTTCGACCACCAGATCGACGTTCGATCCATCGTAGTGGCCGGTGGAATCCGACAGGGGATTGCCGGGGTCATAGACCTGTTTCAGCGCGGACTGGTCCAGCGTGACCGGGCCGGGCGCAACCCCGTCGGTCTTCTGGCCATCGACCACCTGCGGCAGGAAGGCGACAACCTTGCGGTGGTAACCGGGGGTGTCGGCGTTGGCGATATTCTCGGAAATGTGGCGCAACCGCATGGATTGCGCATCCATCCCGCTGGCCGACACCGAAAGAGAGCTGAGCAGGTCCGCCATCGCCCGCCCTACTTCGCCACGCCGAGCGAGAGGCGCAGCAGGTTGGTGCTGCTGCGATAGATGGCGATTGCCATGTCGTGCTGCTGTTTCGCCTCTGCCCCGGCGACCAGTTCCGTCTCGAGCGTGACAGTATTGCCGTCGGGCGCCTCGGTTCCCGGCTTCAGGCGCGGTTTGGGCACCGTATCGGCATCCGCTACCCCGCCGGTGAAATGCCCCGGCAGGGTGGCCCGCGGCGCGAACCCGTCACTCTGGCGGTAGGTTGCCGCGAAACCCGGCACGTCGAGCGCCTTGTAGCCCGGCGTATTGGCGTTGGCGACGTTGCGCGATATCGCGGTCTGGCGCGCGGCCGCGTTGCTGGCCAGCCCACCCGCCATCCGGAGCACGTCTAGGTTTTCGAACATCGGGGCTTCTCCCACGAACCGTTTCACCAAGGCTTAAGACCGATTCCTTTAGAAACGGTAAGAAGCGGTCGGGAGGTTCGGAAAATGCGCGATATCGGCTTTGATGCCTTGCAGGCGGCCGTCGAGGCGCTGCACCCCGTGGCCCGGGTCGGTCGTATCGTCGAGATCGGGCGCGGCACGTTGCATGTGTCCGGGCTGACGGATGCGGCGGCGCTGGGTGACCGGGTCACGATCCGGCGCCCCACCGGGCCCGACATCGGTGGCGAGGTGCTGCGGCTTGCCGCCGACGGGGTGACGGTTCTGCCCGACGATACCGTCGAAGGGCTTTGCATCGGCAGCCGGGTCGAACTGGCCGGGCGCAGCGAGATTGCGCCCGATGCCAGCTGGATCGGCCGGATCGTCGATCCGTTCGGCCGCGCGCTGGACGGCCGCCCCCTTCTGCCCGGCCCGATCCCGCGATCCCTGCGTGCTGCGGCCCCGGCCGCCGCCCGGCGGCGCAGGCTGGGGCCGCGGCTTGAAACCGGGGTGGCGGTCTTCAATACGTTGCTGCCGCTGGTGCGCGGGCAGCGCATCGGGCTGTTCGCGGGCTCGGGCGTCGGCAAATCCTCGCTGTTGGCGAAGTTCGCGCGTGGCGTGTCGGCCGATGTCGTGGTGATCGCGCTGATCGGCGAACGCGGGCGCGAGTTGCGGGAATTCACCGAGCGCGTGCTGGGGCGGGAGGGGATGGCGCGGTCGGTGATCGTCACCGCAACCTCGGACCAATCGCCGTTGGTGCGCCGGCGCTGCGCCTGGGCGGCGATGGCTGTGGCCGAACACTTTCGCGACCTTGGGGCGCATGTGCTTTTCCTCGCCGACTCGGTGACCCGCTTTGCCGAGGCGCATCGTGAGGTTGCGCTTGCCGCCGGCGAAGAGGCGAGCCTGCGCGGCTACCCGCCGTCGACCGCCCACATGATCATGGCACTGGCCGAACGCGCCGGGCCGGGGCCAGAGGGCGCGGGGGACATCACGGCGGTCTTCTCGGTTCTTGTCGCGGGGTCGGATATGGAGGAGCCGGTGGCCGACATCCTGCGCGGCGCGCTCGATGGCCATGTCGTGATGGACCGGCGCATCGCCGAGCGGGGCCGCTATCCGGCGATCGACCTGCTGCGATCGGTGTCCCGCAGCCTGCCGGACGCCGCGACGGGGGAGGAAAACGCGCTGATCGCTGAGGCGCGCCGGTTGCTTGGCGCCTATGACCGGGCGGAGTTGATGATCCAGGCCGGGCTTTACGCCGCGGGATCGGATCCGCTGATCGATGCGGCGATCCGGGTCTGGCCGGGTCTGGATGCCTTCCTGGCCGAAGACGAGCCCGCCAATGCCGCCCTGAGCTTCCGGCGCTTGGCGGCCTGTCTCGCGGCCGGGCGACGGGCTGGCTGAACGGGTTGGCGGGGTCCGGTGCGCCGGAGTGCGGGCCGGATCGGCAGGATTTGCGGCCGATCCGGGGCTGGCATGGCGCCCGGCCGGGAGGTTCGCCCCTCATTCATTCCGGACGCGGGACGCCCGTCCGTTTCGGACTCGCCCCGATGGCGGCGTCAGAGCCGGGTGATCGACGCCGATGCAGCGGCAACGTCTGTCAGGAAAAAAGCGACAGCACCGTGTTCGCGGATCCGCCGCTGCCGGTCGTGGTGGTGCTTGAACTGTCGCCGCCGAGAAGTTGCAGCGCGATCGATGCCGCGCTCGCTTGGGAACCGCTTTGTGTATCGCTGCGAACGAGGAAGCGTTTCACAAGATCATCGATTTTGGCAGGGTCGGCGAATTGCGATACCGAACTGTCGCCGAAGGCCTGCTGCGCCTTGTCCTCGAAGACCTGGAGCTGGTGGTCGATATCAAGCGACACGAAACTTGACGGCAGGCCCAGCGCGGTCTGGAACACGGCGCGCATCGCGGGCGTTCCCATGACCGTATACCATTTCGTCGCCTCGGACCCGCTGCCCGACGCGAGATTGGCGAGGCTGCTCTGCATCTGGAGCGCAAGTTGCAGGTTGGTGTCCTGCTGTCCGACCGCGGTCTGGAACTGCTGATCCTGATAAGCCTTGCCGATTGTCGCCGCAAAGCCGGGATTCTGCGTGTTTGGCGGGCCGTCCTCGCCAAAATTGAAGGCCTGCGCAAGCGCGAGGTAGCGCTTGTCGCTGAGTTGGTTGGCAAGTGCGGTAGCACTGGAGGTTCCATCCGTCAGCACCTTGCGGATCAGCGCTGTGCTGCCGGTCTGGTCACCAAGGCCGAAGGCGCCGAGCGCGACCTTGAGCAGCTTCGGGTCGGCCATGAGCTGATCGACGCTTGTCACCTTGCCGATCGTCGCCGCGAAATAGGTGGTATCGCGTTGCTGTACGGGTGCGGCGTCGAAGGCGGCCTCCTGGCTGGCCAGGGTCCGGGTCAGGAACTGCCAGCCGGCGTAGCCGCCCATCGGAACGACCGGTTGAAAGCTCATTGCGGGCTGGCGGCGAACAGCCGCTCCTCTCGTGGCAAGAGGCTGCGCAGGCATTTCAGGGCCTGATAATGCTGATCATCCAGCACCGCTGCCGTGGCGAGAGCCAGCTGCGCCCGGCTGTCGGGATCGGTCAGCACCTGGCTCAACTGTTCGATGCCGCGCAAAAGCTGCATCCTGGTATCCGCCGGGGCAACATCGCCGGACAGCACAAGCTGGGCGATGTAGCAGACGCGGCGCACCGGTGTGGAGGCCTCTTCGGGGTGGATCGCATCGCGCAGCCGCAGGATGTGGGCGTTTGGCGTCATGATCGACAGGCGCGATCGCCGGTCGCCGTTTTCGACGACTGCTCCGTTGATCAGCACCCGCTCTTTCGGGGCCAGTTTCAGAACGAGGCCGGTCATGCGTCCTCTCCTCCGCCCCGAAGGCCACGCATGACGGCGGTGTTGATGTCGACAAGCACCTCGACGCCCGCATCGGTGCCGAGGGCCAGCCGACTTTGCCGCATGGTGAATTCGTAAAGATAGAAGATGCGCGCGCGCAGCGCCGGTGTCAGGCGGTTCTCGGGGTCCGCGACGTCGTTGGCCAGCGTGGTCCAGAGTCGAAGATTGTCGTGCAGGGCTTCGGCGAAGGCCGGGAATGCGTCTTTCCGGCGGCGTTCGGTGGCGCGCAGGCGCCGGGTGATTTGGGCGATCACTTCGTATTCGGTCGCGCGGGCCGATCGCAGGGGGGTGCCAACGGTCGCGTAGGCGGATTTGGCGAGGTCGAGGGCGTTCATGTCGGATCCTTCGGGTGACGTTGCGGGTCAGGCGGACCGCGGTCCGCCGGGGGTCGGGGCGCCACCGGGGCGCCCCGACCGAAACCGGTCAACGGAAGAGCGACAGCAGGTTCTGCGGCGCCTTGTTCGCGATCGACAGCGCCTGCGTGCCAAGCTGCTGCTGGACCTGAAGCGCCTGCAGGCGGGCCGACGCAGCCTCCATATCCGCATCGACGAGCGAACCGATGCCGCTCTTGAGCTTGTCCGTCAGGCTTGACACGAAGGTCGACTGCGAGGTGATCTGCGTGCTCGACGAGCCGAACGAGGCGGTTGCGTTGATCGACGTGGTCAACAGCGACTCGATCGTGCTGAGGGCCGAACTTGCGCCGGACGCCGTGCTCACGTTGATCGAGGACATCGCGGAGAGGCCGCCCGAGCCCGCATTCTTGAACTGCGCCCCGACGTTGAGGTCGCTTCCCCCGGTGTTGGTGAAGGTCAGCGTGCCGGGGTTGGTGCCGTCATCGGAGAAATCGACCGCGAGCCCCGCAATGCCGAGTTTGTCGATCGCGTTCTTCAGGCCGACCGCGACCATGTCGGAGGTCGAGGTGGCGGTGGCATCGGTATCGGTGACCGTGTAGGTCGCCGTTTTGCCACCGATCGCGACCGAGATCTGATCGCCCGCAGCCAGCGGATCGGTGTTATCGATCTGGATCACGCCGGTGTTCGCACTGCCGCCGCCCGTGGTTCCGTCGAGCGTGAAACCCGCGGTGTCACCGGCCGCCGAGACCCCCGTGCCGTTGGTCGTGTCAAACACGGCCTTGGCGGAATAGCCCCCCGCCGACAGGTCGTTGGTCGCGACCGCGATATAGGCCGCCGTGATGTTCCCCGAGGTGTCGCGGTCCAGCGCCGAAAGGATGTTGACCGATCCGCCCTGCGAGCCGTTGACCAGGTTGACGCCGTTGAACTGCGCCGCCCCCACGACCTGATTGATCTGGTTTTTCAGAGCGGTAATGTCGTTGTTCAGGCTCGTGCGGTCAGCGTTGCCGTCTTGCGCCGCGATGATCTTGGTCTTCATCTGGGTCAGCAGGTCGGTGACCGAGGTCGAGGCCTGGCTGGCCACGCCGACGGTGGAGTTGCCGAGCGACAGGCTGTTCGAGATGCCCATGAACCCGGTGACGTCGGAGTTCATCTGGGTCGAGATCGCCCAGACGGCGGCGTTATCGATGGCGCTGGAAACAGATTTCCCGGTCGAGATCTGGTTTTGCACGGTGTTGAGCTGGTCGTTGATGCTTTTCAACGACTGCAGGGCAACCATCGCGCTGGAGTTGGTCAGAATGGAAGACATTGCAGGTTCCTTTGGTCTGTCGGCGGCTTTGCGCCGTGTTTGGTCGGGCCGCGTGTCGCGGCGGGATTGGCATTCTGACCGTTGCAGCGGGCTTGAACCCCACCGCGCCATCCGGGATCGGATGCGGGATCAGTGATGCGGCCGAACTGCTAAGGCTTTGCTAAGTGCGGCCGCCGACTTGCGTGGCATTTGAACGAATGCGCCCTCAGGCGCGGTGTTCCATCGTTCCGGTGGACGGGCCGAGGCCATTGCGGCGGCCACGCGCGTCATAGGTTTCGGGCGCCGCCGCGCGCCGCAGGTCGGCAAGCCGCCGCCGCGCCGACCGGACGCCGCGGCCGGCCGCCTGCAACAAGGTCGCGTTGCGCCGCGCGCGGGCCCGCAGCCGTTCCAGCGCGCTAGACTCGGGCGGCGGGGCGGCGATGAGGGCGTCGAGCAGGGCCGATTTCTGCGCCGCGAGGGCCCCAAGGTGGGCGAAGTCGAACCGCCTCAGCAGGTCGACCTCGGTCTCGAGCAGGGCCATGAGGGCGGTCAGGGGGGAGCCGGGGTCAACCAGAGCCATCCGCCCGCGCCTTCAGGGCCTCGAAGAGTTTTTCGGCCAGACCGACGCCGCCATGCCGGACCATCGCGTCCGCTTCTGCCTGACGCAGGAAAGAGCCGAACTGTTCTTCGCCGATGCCGCCTCCAAAGCTTTCGGGGGTCTTGTCGGTCCCGGCGAATTTCAGCATCTCGGCCAAGAACGAGGCTTCCAATGCCTGCGCGGCCTTGTGCAGCGCGGCTGTCTTGTCGGTCCCGGCGGGAACGGCCCGGGTCGGGGGGTGTGTTGGATCGATCATCGGCTCCGGCTCATTCTGCGTCGGGGCCAGATTGCGCTGCGACCGGTAAACAACGGGTAACCTCTCGCGGCGATAGTGGCAGCGACCCGACAGAAGTCGCGAAAGCCATGACCCCGGTAAGCAGTTCGCCCGACTATCACGTACCGAAGGCGCAACCGCGCCCGCCGCATGGTGGGTCGGATGACGCGGCATTTCGGTCTGTGCTGACCGCGATGATGGCCCCCCTTGAACAGGTTCCGGCGCAGGCGCCGGATGTGCGGGGCGGTTCGGATGCGGAACTGGTCGGGGCGGGGTCGTCGGATCGCAAAGCGGACGCGCCCGGGGCCATTGCGGTGTCGGTTGCAGACTCCGATGCCCGACGGGAGCAGGCTGCGGCGAGCGAGGGGGGCGGTGCTGGCAGTTGCATTGCCCTGCCAGCGCTCGCCCTGTTGGCTGACGGATCGCAACCGGCGACCGGTGCGGCGGGCGGTGGAGGCGCGCGGCCGACTGTGGTGGACGCCGGGCCGGTTTCGGCAGGCGCCAACTGCGCCCTGCCGGTCGTTGGTGGCTCAGAGCAGAGCCTGACGGCAGGACCGGCCGCCGATGACGTTGGGCAGGCTGAGGGTGCCCCGCCATTGCCTTTGCCGATGCGCGTCGCAGTACCGGCTTCGGAGCCGGGGGAGGCGGCGGCCCGATCGTTTGCGGGGAGGGCCGATATGGCGCCGGACGGAACTCCGCAGCGGATGGCGCCCCTTGCCGCCTCGGTGGCAGATGCCGGTGCAGACCCCGGCACTGTGCCGGTTCGGGCGGTGCTTCCGCAGGGCGGCAGGCTGCGGGTTTTGCCATCAGGTGGTGCGGATCCGGGCCTGACCTCGACGGCTAGCGACGCTGCACCCCCGGCCGCGTCGGAGGGGCGGTTAGTCGGAGCGGTGGGGACGGAGGCGCGGGCTGACGGCCACACCGACGCACAGGCCCGCGGCGCGGGCGCAGGCCCCGAGACTTCGCCCACGATCGCAGCGGCGAGTGGAGAGCCGATTCCCTCAGGGCCGACGACGCCGGACACGACGCCGCAGCGGCGGAGCGAGAGTGAAGCCCCCGGCAAACATTCGGACGCGGTTGCGCCGCCGTCGGGTGGTTCCGTTCATTCCGGCGCGACGGTGCCGGACCGGGCGGCACCCGCTACGGCATCGCCCACCCCAATGGCGGATTCGCTTTCGGCAGCGCTGCGCGCATTGGCGGAGAAGATTGCGGCGCAGGCGGATCAGCCCGACCGGCACGGCGTGGAATTGACCCTCGCACCGGAAGAACTCGGGCGGATTCGCCTGACGATGGACGGCGGCGACGGCCGCATGACCGTGACGGTACAGGCCGACCGCGCCGAGACGCTCGATCTTCTGCGCCGCAACATCGACATGCTTGCGCAGGATTTTCGCGACCTCGGCTATGCGCAAACGAGTTTCAGCTTTGGCGGTGGTGCATCGGAGTCCCCGCCGCAGCCGTCAGCCCCGCCACCCGCCCGCGCCGCGCCAGCCGAGGTGGCGTTCACCCCGGCGTTTCACCAACCCACCCTTGTCGGCCCGGTCGAGGGCCTCGACCTTCGCGTTTGAAAGGACATCTGCATGACGACTGCGGTTACCGCAACGCCGGCCACCGGCACGACAACGCCCGCCGCGACGGCCACTGCCGCGCCCGCGATCAACGCCAATTTCAACATGTTCCTGACCATGCTGACAACGCAGCTGAAGAATCAGGACCCGATGAACCCCACGGACTCCTCGCAGTTTGCCGTTCAGTTGGCGACCTTTTCGGGGGTCGAGCAGCAGACGCAGACCAACCAGATCTTGCAGGGGCTTGCCGGGCAATTCGGGTCGATGGGCATGACGCAACTGGCCGGATGGGTGGGGATGGAGGCGCGCGTCACCGCACCAACGGCCTTTGGCGGAAGCCCGATCACCTTGGCGCCATCACCCGAAGCGGGGGCCGACAAGACGGTGCTGATCGTGACTGACGCGAGCGGCAAGCAGGTGGCGAGTCAGGCGCTGCCGGTATCCGGCGCACCGACGCAATGGGATGGCAAGGACGACAGTGGCGCGACATTGCCCGACGGCAATTACACCTTTGCGCTGGAGAATTATGCGAAGGGCACCCTGATCGGCACCGATCCGGTCGAAAGCTACGCCCGCGTCGCCGAGGTGCAAAGCGGTGTGAATGGCGCGGTTCTGGTGCTCGACGGCGGCGCGCAGGTTGATGCGTCGTCGGTCACCGCCCTCAGAGCCGCCAATTGAGCCCGGGTCAAAGCCGGGTGCCAATCCAGATGCCGAAGCCGGTCACCAGAGCGCCGACCAGCATCCAGACGATCGGCGGCAGGTTGCGGCGCGGCGGTGGCGGTGCGGGCGGTTCGATCTGGCGGATCAGTTGCGCCTCGACCAGCCGCGGCAGCTTGGGGCCGAACCTCGACAGCACCCGCGCGGTGCGGACCAGATCGCGCAGCGCCGCGCGCGGGCCGACATTCTCGCGGATGTAGCCTTCGACGATCGGGCGGGCCACTTCCCAGATGTTGATATGCGGGTGCAGGGAACGTGCGACCCCCTCGACCACCACCATCGTGCGTTGCAGCAGGATCAGTTCGGTCCGCGTTTCCATGCCGAACCGTTCGGTGACCTCGAACAGATAGGCCAGCAGCCGCGCCATCGAGATGCGGGTGGCGTCCATGCCGAAGATCGGCTCGCCAACCACCCGCAGGGCACGGGCGAATTCGTCCACGTTGCGGTCGGCGGGGACGTAGCCCGCCTCGAAATGCACCTCGGCGACGCGATGGTAATCCTTGCGGATGAAGCCGAACAGGATCTCGGCATAGACGCGGCGGGTGTATTCGTCGATCCGGCCCATGATGCCGAAATCATAGGCAATGATGTCGCCGTTGGCGGCCACCTTCATGTTGCCCTGATGCATGTCGGCGTGAAAATAGCCGTCGCGCAGCGCGTGGCTGAGGAACAGCGTCAGCACCCGCTCGCCGATCTTGCCACGGTCGAGCCCGGCGGCGTCCAGCGCGTCATTGTCGCCGATCGGCGCACCCTCGGCCCAGCCCATCGTCATCACCTGCCGCGACGACAGATTCCAGATCGGCTCTGGCACGCGGAACCCTTCGTCCTTCGCCGTATTCGCGGCGAATTCCGATGCGGCGGCGCTTTCCAGCCGCAGGTCCAGTTCGCCCGTCACCACGCCCTCGAAATGGGCAATGACATCGGTCGGGCGCAGGCGGCGCGAGGCGGGCGAAAGCACTTCGATCATCGAGGCGGCAAGGTAGAATGCGTCGATGTCCTTGCGGAAGGCACGCTCGATGCCCGGCCGCAGCACTTTCACCGCCACCTCGCGGCCATCCTCGGCCAGCCGCGCGCGATGCACCTGCGCGATCGAGGCGGCGGCGACAGGTTCGGAAAACGCGCTGAAGAGGGAATCGACCGGCAGGCCCAGTTCTTCCTCGATCATCAGCTTGGCGGTGGCGATCGGGAAAGGCGGCAGCTTGTCCTGCAGATAGCGCAACTGGTCGGCCAACTCGTCGCCCACCACGTCGGGGCGGGTCGAGAGGATCTGGCCGAACTTGATGTAGGCCGGGCCAAGGGCGGTCAACGCGCGGGTGGCGGGCGGCAGCGACAGATCGCCCTGCACGCCCAGCCACTTGAACGGCCAGCCCAGAACGCGGGCGACCAGCCGCAGGCGCGGCGGGGCGTTCATCGCTGCCAGCACGACGCCCATCGCCCCGGTCCGTTCCAGCGTCGCGCCGGTGCGGATCAGCCGCCAGATGTTGTGAGGACCGCGCACCTAGAGCTTCCACCCCGAATGCAGCGCGGCGACGCCCATCGTCAGGTTGCGGTATTTCACCTGATCGAATCCGGCGGTGCGGATCATCGCGGCGAAGGTTTCCTGATCGGGAAACTTGCGGATTGATTCCACCAGATATTGATAGCTGTCGCGATCCCCTGCCACGATCTGGCCCATCACCGGGATGACGTTGAAGGAATAGCGGTCGTAGGCCCATTGCATCGCGGGGTTCGGCAGCTGGCTGAACTCCAGCACCATCAGCCGCCCGCCGGGGCGCAGCACACGGTAGGCTTCGGACAGCGCATCGGGGATGCGCGTCACGTTCCGGATGCCGAAGCTGATGGTGTAGACGTCGAAAGTGTTGGCCGCGAAGGGCAGGGCCATCGCATCGCCCACGATCCAGCTCAGGCTGTCGGCGCGCTGTTCGGCCTCGGCCCGGTGGCGGCCTTCGACCAGCATCGATTCCGTCATGTCGAGCACGGTGGCGGTGGCGCCCGGCGCGCGCTTGAGAAAGCGGAAGGCAACGTCGCCGGTTCCCCCCGCCACATCCAGCAGCTTCTGGCCCGGCCGCGGCGCCAGCCAGTCCATCATCGCGTCTTTCCAGAGCCGGTGCACCCCGCCCGACATGACGTCGTTCATGATGTCGTATTTCGAGGCCACGCGGGTAAAGACCCCATGCACCATCCCGGCCTTCTGGTCTTCGGCGACCGTCTGGAAGCCGAAATGCGTCGTCTTTGCGGTGTCTTCGGTCATCGGCCCTTGCCGTCTCTTGAACGTGCCCTTCTTATAGGCCGCCCGCGCGGGGTTACAATGCGCGCTGCGCCGCAGGGAGGGGCCATGCCGGAACTGCCCGAAGTCGAGACTGTGCGCCGCGGGCTGGAGCCCGCGATGACGGGCCATGTGATCCTGCGCGCCGAGGTTCGCCGCCCCGATCTGCGCTGGCCGTTCCCCGACCGGATGGCCGAGCGGCTGACCGGCGCGCGGGTCGAGCGGCTGCGACGGCGGTCCAAATACATCCTTGCGGACCTTTCGACCGGCGAGACGCTGCTGATCCACCTTGGCATGTCGGGGCGGATGCTGATCTCGGGGCAGGCGCCGGGGGTGTTTCATCACGACCACCCGGCACCGGCCAAGCACGACCACGTGGTACTCGACATGGAGGGCGGGGCGCGCGTGGCGTTCAACGATGCCCGCCGCTTTGGCGCGATGGACCTGATGCCGACGGCGACGGCAGAGGCGCATCCGCTGCTGGCCGGGCTGGGGCCGGAGCCGTTTGGCAACGACTTCGCGGAACCCTATCTGATCGCACGGCTGAAGGGGCGGGCGACGCCGATCAAGGCGGCGCTGCTGGATCAGACGGTGGTGGCGGGCCTGGGCAATATCTACGTCAGCGAGGTCTTGCACCGCGCCGGGATCGACCCGCGCCGCAAGGCCGGGCGGATTGCGGCCGAACGGGTTGCGGGGCTGGTGCTGATCATCCGGCAGGTGCTGGCCGAGGCGATCGAGGCGGGCGGGTCGAGTCTGCGGGACTACCGGCAGGCGGATGGCGAGTTGGGGTATTTCCAGCACGCATTCCGGGTCTACGATCGCGCGGGGGAACCTTGCCCGACGCCGGGCTGCACCGGAACCATCGCGCGGATCGTGCAGTCGGGCCGGTCGTCCTACTACTGCCCGGTCTGCCAGAGGTGACTTGAACGCCCGGATCCGCCTGATATGCAGGGGCCGAAGCCAAGGGAGGGCGCGATGACCTATGACACGCTGATCGTCGAAATCGCCGAGGGGGTCGCCCTGATCCGGCTGAACCGGCCGAAGGCGCTGAACGCGCTGAACGCGCAGCTGATGGCCGAACTCGCCACGGCGGTGACGGCGGCCGAGGCCGATGAGGCGGTGCGCTGCATCGTGCTGACCGGGTCCGACAGGGCCTTTGCCGCTGGCGCCGACATCAAGGAAATGGCGGGCAAGGGCTTTGTCGACGTGTTCGGCCAGGACCTGTTCGCCGCCGAGACCGACGCGATGTTGCGCGTGCGCAAGCCGATCATCGCGGCGGTCGCGGGCTATGCCTTGGGCGGCGGCTGCGAGCTGGCGATGATCTGCGACTTCATCCTTGCCGCCGACACCGCGAAATTCGGCCAGCCAGAGATCAATCTGGGCGTCATCGCCGGGATTGGCGGCACCCAGCGGCTGACGCGCGTCGTTGGCAAATCGAAGGCGATGGAAATGCATCTGACCGGCCGCATGATGGATGCCGCCGAGGCAGAGCGGGCGGGGCTGGTCAGCCGGGTGGTTCCGGCAGAGACGCTGCTGGACGAGGCGATGACGGTCGCAAAATCCATCGCGGCGAAATCCGCCATCGCGGTGAAGGCGGCGAAAGAGGCGGTGAACCGCAGCTATGAAACGCCGCTGCGCGAGGGGCTTTTGTTCGAGCGGCGGCTGTTCAACGCGCTCTTTTCGACCGAGGATCAGAAAGAGGGCATGGCGGCTTTCCTCGAAAAGCGGCCCGCGTCCTTCCGCGATCGCTGAGCGGATGTGACGCGCAGATGAAAATCCTGCGCCGGGGCAGTTGACTTGGCGCCGAGTCGCCCATAAAAGCGCGGCTTCAGATTTACCCGAACCGAAATCGGAACTCGAACACATGGCCAATACGCCTCAGTCCAAGAAACGCGCACGTCAGAGCGAAGCGCGCTATGCCGTGAACAAGGCTCGCCGTTCGCGCATCCGCACGTTCCTTCGCAAGGTCGAGGAAGCGCTTGCTTCCGGCGACGCCAAGGTTGCGTCGGAAGCCCTGCGGACGGCTCAGCCGGAACTGGCGCGTGGTGTGACCAAGGGTGTGCTGCACAAGAACACCGTGGCGCGCAAAATGTCGCGCTTGTCCTCGCGCGTGAAAGCGCTTTCCGCGTAAGCTGCTGCAAATTAACGATCTTTTCGAAAGGGCGTGGTGGAAACACTGCGCCCTTCGTCATGCCGGTGCCGCACACAAGGGCGGAACGTGCCTTTTTTGCACAGCCCCCCGGATTCGGTTTGGCGGAGTCTGAGTCAAGCGCGAAGTTCTGTTGCGCCCATGCGACGTCGCTTGCTAGCTTGATCAGGCGAGTCTGATCGCCTTGGGGGACAGACGCAGAGGGACGGATCCGAGCACACATCCTTTGCTGCCAAGCTGGATGTGCGTAACGTGTCTGAACAGCCTCTGCGTGAAAACGGGACTTTGCGCCGAAGGGGTTCGGCGCTGTACCGATTTGGAATCGACGATGTCGGCATGTTCCGGCAACGGGCGTTTTCCTGTGTTCTTCCATGTCGTGCCTCCCGCGGGGGTGCGCCTAGGTCGGGCCTTGCGGTCCTGCCTGGCGCGTCTTCTTCGCGGTCGGGCGCCAAGCCAATGGTGTCATGCACCGGGTTGCTGCGCACCCGGTATGGGGCGTCTTTTGCTTGTGATCGGACACGTGTGGACGAGTGGCCAGGATCTGTTGCGCGCACCCTGGTAAAACAGACAAAAAAACACGTGTGACAAGGCGAGTCCGGACGAATGACAGAAGAATCCTGGGGGCAAGTGCGTGATGAACTTCTCAAGGCCGTGGGCCGAAGTAACTACACCACTTGGATCGAGCCGCTTCAGTTCACCGAACTGACTGAGGGGGTCGCCCGGTTCAACGCCCCGACCGGTTTCTTTGCAACCTGGGTCGAGCGTAACTTTGCAGACCTGATCCGCCAGCATCTTGCCCGCAACGGCGAGGCGGTGGATCGGCTGGAGTTCACCGTTCACCAACCGGCGCCCCGACCCACGTCGGCGACCGTCGCCAGGCGCGCCCCGGCCCGTTCAGGCGATGAGGGTGAAACGCTGAGCGCGCCGCTGGATGCGCGGTTCACCTTCGACACGTTCGTGGTCGGCAAGCCGAACGAACTGGCGCATGCCGCCGCCCGCCGTGTGGCCGAGGGCGGGCCGGTCAGCTTCAACCCGCTGTTTCTGTATGGCGGAGTCGGGTTGGGCAAGACCCACCTGATGCACGCCATCGCCAACGAGATGCAAAGCCGCAAGTCGAACCTGCGCGTGCTGTATCTGTCGGCTGAACAGTTCATGTATCGCTTCGTGCAGGCCCTGCGCGAACGCCAGATTATGGATTTCAAAGAGATGTTCCGCTCGGTCGACGTGCTGATGGTCGATGATGTGCAGTTCATCGCGGGCAAGGACAGCACGCAGGAAGAGTTTTTCCACACCTTCAACGCGCTGGTCGACCAGAACAAGCAGATCGTGATTTCCGCCGATCGCGCGCCGGGCGAGATCAAGGATCTGGAAGACCGCATCAAGAGCCGGTTGCAATGCGGGCTGGTCGTCGACCTGCACCCGACCGATTATGAACTTCGGCTCGGTATCCTGCAGCAGAAGGCGGAATTCTACCGCCAGCAATATTCCGGCCTCGTGCTGGCCGATGGCGTGGTGGAATTCCTCGCGCACCGGATCACCACCAATGTCCGCGTGCTGGAAGGTGCGCTGACCCGGCTGTTCGCCTTCGCCAGCCTTGTCGGCCGCGAAATTACGCTGGACCTTGCGCAAGACTGTCTGGCCGACATCCTGCGCGTCTCGGATCGCAAGGTCACGATTGAGGAGATCCAGCGCAAGGTGGCCGAGCATTACAACGTGCGCCTGTCGGACATGATCGGCCCGAAGCGGGTGCGCACGATCGCCCGGCCCCGGCAGATCGCGATGTATCTGGCCAAGCAACTGACGCCGCGCAGCCTGCCCGAAATCGGCCGCCGCTTTGGCGGGCGCGATCACACCACGATCATGCACGGCGTGCGCCGGATCGAGGAGCTGATGGCGCAGGACAGCCAGATGGCAGAAGATTTGCAACTTCTGCGCCGGCTTTTGGAAAGCTGAACCACAGGCGCGGCACTTGACGCCCCCGGCAAAGTCCCGGACAGTCGCGGGAAATGCCCGCGGCTTCTGCTGCGGTGTCGCGCGACGAAAGGTATGAGGGAATGAAGATCAGCATCGAGCGTGGCGCGCTACTGAAGGCCGTCGCCCAAGCCCAATCGGTTGTCGAGCGGCGGAACACCATCCCGATCCTCGCCAACGTGCTGATCGAGGCCGAGGGCAACACCGCCAGTTTCCGCGCCACCGATCTGGATATCGAGGTGGTCGACAAGGCCCCGGCGGTTGTCGAGCGTCCGGGGGCAACCACCGTTTCGGCGGTGATGCTGCATGAGATCGTGCGCAAGCTGCCCGATGGTGCATTGGTGCAGCTTAACGACGATGGCGCCTCGGGGCGGCTGACGGTGCAGGCGGGGCGCTCGACGTTCAACCTTGCCACCCTGCCGCGCGAAGATTTCCCGGTGATGGCGACGTCGGAATATGCCTCGAACTTTTCGGCCCCGGCCCCGGTTCTGCGGCGGCTCTTTGACAAGTCGAAGTTCGCGATTTCAACCGAAGAGACGCGCTATTACCTCAACGGGGTCTACATGCATGTGGCGACGGGCGAGGATGGCCCGGTGCTGCGCTGTGTTGCGACCGATGGCCACCGTCTGGCCCGGATCGACGCGCCCCTGCCAGAAGGCGCGGCCGGGATGCCGGGCGTGATCGTGCCGCGCAAGACCGTGGGCGAGATGCGCAAGCTGCTGGACGACGACGATCTGAAGATTGCCGTTTCGGTCAGCGAGACCAAGGTGCGCTTTGCCACGCCGCAGATCACGCTGACCTCGAAGGTGATCGACGGGACGTTCCCCGACTACACCCGGGTGATCCCGACCGGGAACACCCGGCGGCTGGAGGTTGACGCCGCCGAGTTCGCCAAGGCGGTGGACCGGGTCGCCACAGTGTCGTCGGAACGGTCGCGCGCGGTGAAGCTGAGCCTGGACGAGGATCGGCTGGTGCTGTCGGTGAACGCGCCCGACAGTGGCGCCGCCGAGGAAGAGCTGGCCGTGGCCTATGCCGACGACCGGCTGGAAATTGGCTTCAACGCGAAATACCTGCTGGAAATCGCCAGCCAGGTGGACCGCGAGAATGCGGTGTTCCTGTTCAACTCGTCCGGCGATCCGACGTTGATGCGCGAGGGCAACGATACCTCGGCCGTCTATGTCGTGATGCCGATGCGCGTCTGACGGCGCCGGGGGACTGTTCGCCCCCCAGCCCGGCCCGCCGGGCCAAGCGTTCAACCGGCAAACCCCCGACCGGCGGGTTTGCGGATCGGGCTTCGCCCCGAGGATATTTTCGCCAAGATGAAAGGCATGTCTTGGGCGATCTGGCGCTTCTCGAATTGACCCTGTCGCACTTCCGGTCACACCGCGCGGCGCGGCTGGTGCTGGACGGGCGACCGGTGGCGATCTGGGGGCCGAACGGCGCCGGCAAGACCAACATCCTTGAGGCAGTGTCGCTGCTGTCGCCCGGCCGGGGGCTGCGGCGCGCGGCGGCGGACGACATGGCCCGGCAACCCGAGGGGCTGGGCTGGAAGGTGTCGGCCGTGCTGAAAAGCCTCTGGCAGGTGCATGAGGTCGAGACATGGGCCGAGCCGGGGGCGGGGCGGCAGGTGCGCATCGACGGCAAGGCCGCGACGCAGGTGATGCTGGGTCATGTCGCGCGGGTTCTGTGGCTGGTGCCGGTGATGGATAGGCTCTGGCAAGAGGGGGCCGACGGGCGGCGGCGGTTCCTTGACCGGATGGCGATGAGCTTCGAGCCGGGCCATGCCGAACAAACGCTCGGCTACGAAAAGGCGATGCGGGAGCGGAACCGTCTGCTGCGCGATGGTGTCGGCGATCCGGCCTGGTATGGCGCACTTGAGGCGCGGATGGCAGAGACGGGTGCCGCGATCATCGCGGCGCGGGCGCGAACGATCGAACGGATTGCGCTGGCGCAGCGGGGGGCCGAGACCGCGTTTCCGCAGGCCGACCTGATGCTGACCGATCCGGATCAGGAGTTGCCGGGCACTGCGGGTGATCTGGCCGCGCTGTGGGCGGCCGGACGGCGGCGCGACATGGCGGCGGGCCGGACGCTGGCGGGGCCGCACCGGGCGGACCTGCTGGCCATCTACGCCGCCAAGGGGATTGCCGCCGACCAGTGTTCGACCGGCGAACAGAAGGCGCTGCTGATCTCGCTGATCCTGGCGAATGCGCGGGCGCTGGCGCAGGATTTTGGCGCACCGCCGATCCTGTTGCTGGATGAGGTTGCCGCCCATCTGGATGCCGGTCGGCGGTCGGCGCTTTATGACGAAATCTGCGCGCTTGGGGCGCAGGCGTTCATGACCGGCACCGGCGGGGATCTGTTCGCGGGGCTTGCGGGCCGCGCGCAGGGTGTCATGGTCAGCGAAGCCGCCGGACTGTCGGCGATTGAGGAAGGAGAGGTGCCATGACCCCGCAACGGGTGACGCTGATCACGCTGGGCGTGGCCGATCTGGGCCGCGCGCGGGCCTTCTATGCCGCGCTTGGCTGGCAACCGGCGGCCGCGCCCGAGGGCGTGACTTTTTACCAGATGCACGGCGCGGTGCTGGCGCTGTTCGTGCTGGCGGATCTTGCCTCGGATCAGGGCCGGGCCGGGGTGGAACTCGGTACCGGGGCGATGACGTTGGCACAGAATTTCGCGACCGAGGCCGAGGTGGACGAAGCCTATGCGCTGGCGCTTTCCGCGGGCGCTACGGCGTTGAAACAGCCGGAGAAAGTGTTCTGGGGCGGTTATTCCGGCTACTACGCCGACCCGGACGGGCATGTCTGGGAACTGGCGATGAACCCGTTCTGGCCGCTGGCGGCGGATGGCAGCCTGACGCTGCCGGGCGATGCCGGGGCCGCGCAATGAGTGGGCAGATGGCAGCGGGGCGCGGCCCGAGATGACCGTGACGCTGGCGCAGTTGGCCCTTTACGCCGGTGCCCTGCTGATCCTGTGGGTCACGCCCGGCCCGGTGTTCGTGGCGATTGCGGCGCGGTCGATGACCGGCGGCTTCGCCTCGGCCTGGCCGCTGGCGCTGGGCGTCACGATCGGCGATGTGGTCTGGCCGCTGGTGGCGATTTTCGGGCTGACGGCCGTTGTGGGCGATCATGCGCATCTGCTGGGGATCCTGCGCTGGGTCGCCGCGGCGGTCTTTGCCATGATGGGCGCGGGCCTTGTCGCCCACGCCGGGCGCCCGATCAGCGCCGACGGACGATTGACCCGCCCCGGCCGCTGGGCTGGCTTTTCGGCGGGCGTCGCGGCAATTCTCGGCAATCCGAAGGCGATCCTGTTCTACATGGGGGTGCTGCCCGGCTTCTTCGATCTGGCGCGCGTCACCCTACCCGACATCGTGGTGATCATCGCGCTGTCGACCACGATTCCGCTGATCGGAAACCTGCTGGCGGCGGCGACCGTGGCGCGGGTTCGGGCGCGTCTGACCTCGCCCGCGGTGCTGCGCCGGGTGAACCTGACGGCCGGGGCGCTGCTGATCGTGGTGGGCGTGGTTATTGCCCTGATTTGACCGCCAAATCCGGGCGGAGAGCGTGACAATCCCCCACCGAGAGCCTATAAAGCGGGCTGAATTCCAAGGAAGGTCCGCATGACCGAAAACGATCAGGCTGTCGACGCATATGGCGCCGATTCCATCAAGGTTCTCAGAGGGTTGGAGGCGGTCCGCAAACGCCCCGGAATGTATATCGGCGATACCGACGATGGCTCGGGTCTGCACCACATGGTGTATGAGGTCGTGGACAACGGCATCGACGAGGCGCTGGCTGGTCACGCGACCGAGGTCATGGTGAAAATCCACGCTGACAACTCGGTTTCCGTCAGCGATAACGGCCGCGGCATCCCGACCGACATCCACATCGAAGAGGGGGTCTCGGCGGCCGAGGTCATCATGACCCAGCTGCACGCCGGCGGCAAATTCGACCAGAACAGCTACAAGGTTTCGGGTGGTCTGCACGGGGTCGGCGTTTCGGTGGTGAACGCGCTTTCGGACTGGCTGGAACTGCGGGTCTGGCGCAATGGCAAGGAACATTTCGCCCGCTTCGAGAATGGCGACACGGTCGAGCATCTGCGGGTGGTCGGCGACGCGCATGGTCGCAAGGGGACCGAGGTGCGGTTTCTCGCCTCGACGCGGACGTTCTCGAACCTCGACTACGTCTACAAGGTTCTGGAAAACCGGCTTCGTGAACTCGCGTTCCTGAACTCGGGCGTGAAGATCGTGCTGGAGGATGAACGCCCGGCGGAGCCGCTACGCACCGAACTGAACTACGTCGGCGGCGTGCGTGAATTCGTGCGCTACCTCGACCGCTCGAAAACCGCCGTGATGCCCGAGCCGATCTACATCGTCGGCGAACGGGCCGGGATCACCGTCGAGGTGGCGATGTGGTGGAATGACAGCTATCACGAAACCGTCCTTCCGTTCACAAACAACATTCCGCAGCGGGATGGCGGCACCCACCTTGCGGGGTTCCGTGGTGCGCTGACCCGCACCATCAACGCCTATGCGCAATCGTCGGGGATCGCGAAGAAGGAAAAGGTTGAATTCACCGGCGACGATGCCCGCGAAGGGCTGACCTGCGTGCTGTCGGTGAAGGTGCCAGACCCGAAATTCTCCAGCCAGACCAAGGACAAGCTGGTTTCGTCCGAGGTTCGCCCGGCGGTCGAGAATCTGGTGAACGAAAAGTTGGGCGAGTGGTTCGCCGAGAACCCCGGCCCGGCCAGGCAGATCGTCGGCAAGATCGTCGAGGCCGCGCTGGCACGCGAGGCCGCCCGCAAGGCGCGCGAACTGACCCGCCGCAAGACCGCGATGGATGTGGCGAGCCTTCCCGGCAAGCTGGCCGATTGTCAGGAAAAAGACCCGGCACTGTCCGAAATGTTCATCGTCGAGGGTGACAGCGCCGGCGGGTCGGCCAAGCAGGGCCGTGCGCGCAAAAATCAGGCGGTGTTGCCGCTCAGGGGCAAGATCCTGAACGTTGAACGCGCGCGGTTTGACCGGATGCTGTCATCGGAAACCGTGGGCACGTTGATCACCGCCCTTGGCACCGGGATCGGGCGCGACGAGTTCGACATCGGCAAGCTGCGCTATCACAAGATCATCATCATGACGGATGCCGACGTGGACGGCGCCCATATCCGCACGCTGCTGCTGACGTTCTTCTTCCGGCAGATGCCGCAGATCATCGACGGCGGTTTCCTCTACATCGCGCAGCCGCCGCTTTACAAAGTGGCGCGCGGCAAATCCGAGGTTTACCTGAAGGATCAGGCGGCGCTGGAGGAATATCTGATCCAGATGGGTGTCGATGGCGCCCGTCTGCGGCTTGGCTCAGGCGAGGAGATCGTCGGCGCCGATCTGGCCCGCGTGGTCGAAGAGGCCCGCGTGGTGCGCCGCATCCTGCAAGCTTTCCCGACGCATTATCCGCAACACATCCTTGAACAGGCCGCCATCGCGGGCGCGCTGCTGCCCGGCAGGGTGGATCAGGATGCGCAGGGTGTGGCCGACGAGGTTGCGCGGCGGCTCGATCTGATCGCGCTGGAATATGAACGCGGCTGGCAGGGGCGCCCGACGCAAGACCACGGGCTGCGGTTCAGCCGGGTGCTGCGCGGCGTCGAAGAGGTTCGCACGCTTGACGGCCATGTGCTGCGCTCTGGCGAGGCGCGGCGGCTCGCCACCCATACCCGCGCGCTGCAGGACGTCTATGCCGCGCCCGCCCGGCTGGTGCGCAAAGACCGCGATCAGCCGATCCACGGCCCGGTGGAACTGCTGACGTCGATCCTCGCCGAGGGTGAAAAGGGCCTGAGCCTGCAGCGCTACAAGGGTCTGGGCGAAATGAACCCCGAGCAGCTTTGGGAAACCACGCTCGATCCCGAGGCCCGCACGCTGTTGCAGGTGAAGATCGACGACCTTGCCGATGCCGACGACATCTTCACCAAGCTGATGGGCGACGTGGTGGAACCCCGCCGCGAGTTCATCCAGCAAAACGCGCTGAACGTGGAAAACCTCGACTTCTAGGCGGACGGTGGGGTCTGGCGCCGCGGTGGCGTCAGACGATCCCGCCGCTGGCGCCGTGAATGGCTGGGCGGACGGCCGCCACCCGCGCGCGATAACCGGCCACGCGGTAGGTGGCCACCGGGTCGATGGCGCCGCCCGCGTCGGCCCGTGCCATCGCGAGGATCGGTTCCACGTCGGTGCGGAAGGCGGCCTTCAGCGTCGCCGTCGCCATCAGCGCGTCGTTGCCGTCCTGATGCCCGGCCAGTGCGGTGCGATCGACCAGCAAGGCCTGGGCATAGGCGCGGCAGACCTCCATCGCCGACACCATCAGGCTTTCGATCGGGTCGGTGACGTTGTGGCTCTGGTCCAGCATGTGGGCGGGGGCAAAGCCGGGCTTGCCCTCGGCCGCAACCAGTTCGTTGAAGATCAGAAACAGCCGGTAGGGCGCGACCGATCCGGTATCCAGATCGTCGTCGCCATACTTCGAGTCGTTGAAGTGAAAGCCCCCGAGCTTGCCCGCCTGAATCAGCCGCGCCACAATCATCTCGATGTTCACATTGGGCGCGTGGTGGCCAAGGTCGACCAGACAGAACGCCTTGGGCCCCAGCGTCTGCGCGATCATCAGGTTGGTGCCCCAGTCCTGCACCACGGTTGAATAGAACGCGGGTTCATACATCTTGTGTTCGCTGAACAGGCGCCAATCTTCGGGCAGGGCGGCATAGATCTGCGCCATCGAGGCCAGATACCGCTCGAACTGGCGGGTGAAGTCGGTCTGGCCGGGAAAGTTCGATCCGTCGCCGATCCAGACCGTCAGCGCCTTCGCACCCAGCGCGCGGCCGATCTCGATACATTCCAGATTATGCGCCACCGCCTGCGCGCGGGTGGCGGCATCGGTATGGGACAGCGATCCATATTTGTAGCTGTGCGTCTGCCCCGGCTGATCCTGGAAAGTGTTGGAATTCATCGCGTCGAAGCCAAGGCCAAGCGCCTGCGCCTTGGCCATCAGGTTGGCGGCGGGGGCCTTATCCCACGGGATGTGCAGGCTGACGGTGGGCGTGGCCCGCGTCAGTTGCTGGATGACGGCGCAATCCTCCAGCTTGTCGAAGATGTTGCGCGGCTCGCCCGCGCCGGGGAAGCGGGCAAAGCGGGTGCCGCCGGTGCCCACGCCCCAGGATGGGATGGCGACGTGATAGGTCGCCACTTTCGCCTTCACCGCGTCGATGTCGATGCCGCGCCGGGCAAGGCGGTCGCCCAGACTGTCGTAGTCGGCGTTCAGGTTCGTCGCATGTGCCGCGTTTTCCGCCGCGATCAGGTCGCTGTCGATCATGGTCATGGCTTACCTCGTGAACGACTGGACGTTGCCCGCGTCCACGTTGAGGATGTTCCCGGTCGATTTGGCCGACAGGTCAGAGGCGAAGAAATAGGTCGCCTCGGCGATATCCTCGGGCAGCACGGATCGTTTCAGCAAGGACCGCTGGCGATAGTGTTCCTCTAGCTCGGCGGTGTCCTTGCCATAGGCGGCGGCGCGTTCCTTCAACCAGTCGCCCGACCAGATTTTCGACCCGCGCAGCACGGCGTCGGGGTTGACCACGTTCACCCGGATGCCTGCACCCGCGCCTTCCAGCGCAAGGCAGCGGGCAAGGTGAATCTCGGCGGCCTTCGCGGTGCAATAGGCGGCGGCATTGGGGCTGGCGGCGAGGCCGTTTTTCGAGGCGATGAACACCACGGACCCGCCAAGGCCTTGCGCCCGCAGCATCTTGAACGCCTCGCGGCTGACAAGGAAGTAGCCGGTCGACAGGATGTCCATGTTCCGGTTCCAAAGCGCCAGCGTCGTTTCCTCGATCGGCGCGGAAGAGGCGATGCCGGCGTTCGACACCAAAAGATCGACCCCGCCAAACTCCACCGCCGTTTCGGCATAGGCGGCGATCACGGCGGCCTCGTCCGTCACGTCCACCCGCGCGGTGCGGATCACGTCGCGGCCGAAGCGGCTGATCAGGTTGGTCGAGGTCGCGGCGAGCGCGGCCTCGTCGATATCGGCCAGCATGACGCAGGCGCCTTCGCGCAGGAACCGTTCGGCGGTAGCCGAGCCGATGCCGCCCGCGCCGCCGGTGACGAATGCGATCTGCCCGGCAAGGCTTTTCGGCTTCGGCATCCGTTGCAGCTTTGCCTCTTCCAGCAGCCAGTATTCGATGTCGAAGGCTTCCTGTTCCGGCAGGCCGCAGTATTCGCTGACGGTCGATGCCCCGCGCATCACGTTGATGGCGTTGACGTAGAACTCGCCCGAGATGCGGGCCGTGGCCTTGTCCTTGGCGAAGGTGATCATGCCGACGCCCGGCGCGAGATAGACCACCGCATTGGGGTCGCGCAGGGCGGGCGAGTTGGCGTGTTTGCAGCGGGTGTAATAGGCGGTGTAGTCGTCGCGGTAGGCCGCCACGGCATCGGCCAGACCGGCAAGCGTGGTCGCAACATCCGGCTGGGCGGGGTCGAAGGCGACCACCAGCGGGCGGATTTTGGTGCGCAGGAAATGGTCGGGGCAAGAGGTGCCCAGGGCCGCCAGTTCCGGCATCCGGGCGGCATTGACGAATTCCAGCACCGCGGGCTGATCGTCGAAATGGCCGACCATACGGTGATCGCGGGAAATCATCCCGCGGATCGCGGGCATCAGCGCCGCCGCCACCGCGCGCCGGTCCGCCGCGCCAAGGCTTTCATGCCGGGCGCCGCCAAAGACGGTCTTGCCGCGGGTTTCCGCCTCGAACCACTCCATCGCCCGAGTGATGATGTGCAGCGTGGTTTCGTAGCAAACCTTGGCGTCGTCATCCCACGTGAACAGCCCGTGCGATTCCAGCACGACGCCCTTGGCATCCGGGTTTTCGGCGCAGTACTGGCCCAGCCACAGCCCCAACTCGTAGCCCGGCCGTTTCCACGGCAACCAGCCGATCTCGTTGCCGAAAATCGTCGCGGTCAGATCTTTCGAATTCTTCGACGCCGCAATCGCGATGATGGCGTCGGGGTGCATGTGGTCGACATGGGCCTTCGGCACATAGGCGTGCAGCGGCGTGTCGATGCTGGCCGCCCGCGGGTTCAGGTTGAAGGTGCAGTGGGGCAGGTAGCCCACCATCTCATCCTCGAAGGCGACACCGCGATAGACGCCTTTCAGCGCCCGCAACTTGTCCATGTAGAGGGTCGAGAAGCCGTCCATCTTGATCGAGCCGACATCGCCACCCGAGCCCTTGACCCACAGCACCTCTACCTCGGCGCCGGTCAGCGGGTCGCGTTCCATCACCTTGGCCGAGGTATTGCCGCCGCCGTAATTGGTGATTCGCTTATCAGAGCCGAGCAGGTTGGACCGGTAGAGCAGCTTTTCCGGCTCTGTCATGCCGTCGGCTTTGCTATCATCCCAAAGGTTTGCGAGCCGGTTTGCGGCGGCGGTGATCGGCATCATGTCCTCCCTGTGCGCAACGTTTCTGTCGCGCTGAATTCTGTTCGAATGTGCCAGCCTGCGACGGAATGTCAATCACGAACAATCATATCCAATCATGGTGCAGGTGCAGAAACGCAAATATGACTGAAAATGATTGACACTGATCGGAATCGGTGGAAGCCTCGGAGAAAGGGAGGACGCGATGCACGAAACGGAACGCCACAGGATCATTCTGTCTGCCGTGCAGGAACGGCCGGTTGCGACCGTGCTGGACCTCGTGTCGCTGACCGGCGCATCAGAGGCGACGATCCGCCGCGACATCGCCACGCTGCACGTTCAGAAGCGCGTCCGCCGGGTGCGCGGCGGGGCAGAGGCGATCACGCCGCCGCAGTTCGTCGGGCTGGCTGGGCGGCCGTTCTCTGTCAACGAAACGATCAATATCGCCGCCAAACGCGCTATCGCCCGCGCGGCGGTCGAGCTGTGCGCGGATGGCGAGCCGATCATCATCAACGGCGGCACGACCACGTTTCAGATGGTGCATCCGCTGTCGGCGCGCCGGATGCAGGTGTTCACCAACTCCTTCCCGATTGCCGAGCATCTGCTGAAGCATTCGAAGAACACCATCCTGCTTTCGGGCGGCGCGATCTACCGCGAGCAGAACATCATCCTGTCGCCGTTCGAGAATGATGTGACGCGCAACTTCTACGCGCGGCGGATGTTCATGGGGGCGCAGGGCCTTGGCCCGCTGGGGCTGATGGAGGCCGATCCGCTGCTGATCCAGGCCGAACAGAAGCTGATCGGCCAGGCCGATGAGCTTGTGGTGCTGGTCGATTCCTCGAAATTCCGCAACCGCTCCAGCCTGATCCTGTGCCCGCTCAACCGCATCCACGTCGTCATCACCGACGACGGGATCAGCGACCGCGACGCGCAGATGCTGGAGGCGGCGGAAATACGGCTGATCGTGGTGCCGGTGGGCGCCGCCGACAGGAAAGGCGCCGCGCAGGAGGGATAGTGGAGCCCGCGCGGCAAGAAACGCTCAAGGGAGGACCAAATGAGCAACTGGAAGACACTTCTGACGTCGGCGGCCGTTGCAACCGCCGTGTTTGCCAATGTCGCCCATGCCGACACCAAGCGGATCGCCGTCGTCGTCAAGGCGCTGGGGATCGGCTTTTTCGATGCTGTCGACAAGGGCGCGGAAGAGGCCGCCAAGCAGCTTGGCGACGTGCAGATCATCTATACCGGGCCGACCAAGACCACGGCCGAGGGCCAGATCGACGTCATCAATGCGCTGATCGCGCAGAAGGTGGATGCGATTGCGATCTCTGCCAATGACAAGGATGCGCTGGTGCCGGTGCTGAAGAAGGCGATGGACCGCGGCATCACAGTGATCTCGTTCGACTCGGGCGTGGCCCCTGCCGGGCGCGAGATGCAGCTGAATGCGTCCTCGACCGAGCTGATCGGCAAGATGCTGATCAAGATGGCCGCCGACAGCATGCCCGACGGCGGCAAGGTTGCGGTGCTGTCGGCCTCGGCCACGGCGACGAACCAGAACGCCTGGATCGACGCGATGAAGGCGTCGATGTCGGCCTATCCGAACATCAAGCTGGATGAGGTCGCCTATGGCGATGACATGGCCGACAAGTCCTATCGCGAAGCGCAGGCCCTGATGCAGAAATACCCGAACCTGAAGGCGATCATCGCGCCGACGACGGTGGGCATTCAGGCCGCGGCGCAGGCGGTGGAAGACGCCAAGATGGTCGGCAAGATCAACGTGACCGGTCTTGGCCTGCCCTCGGAAATGGCCGGGCATGTTCACACCGGCGCCTCGCAGGGTTTTGCAATCTGGAACCCGATCGACCTTGGCTATGCCGCGACGATGATCGCGGATGAACTGATGACCAAGAAGGCCGAGGCAAAGCCGGGCGCGGTTCTCGACATGGGCCGCATGGGCAAAGTGACGCTGGACGCCAACGGCGAAGGCGCGATGGCCGATCCGTTCTTCTACAACGCCAAGAACGTGGATGAGTTCGCCAAGATTTTCTGATCGGGCGCAATCCACCGGCCCGGCGCACTTCCTCTGCGCCGGGCCGCTCTTTCCCCTGACCCTGCCGGACCAATCCCATGCAAGCGCCTTCCATTCCGCCGGAAACGCCGGTGCTTCGGCTATCGGGCATCGCCAAATCCTTTCCCGGCGTGCGGGCCCTGTCCGGCGTCTCGCTGGAGCTTCATGCGGGCGAGGTGACGGCCCTCGTGGGTGAAAACGGGGCTGGCAAATCGACGATGGTGAAGATCCTGACCGGGATTTATCAGCCCGACTCCGGAACGATCGCGGTTGACGGGGTCGAGACCCGGTTTCCCACCGCATCCGCCGCGGCAGAGGCCGGGGTGACGGCAATCCATCAGGAAACCGTCCTCTTTGACGAATTGACGGTGGCCGAAAACATCTTTCTGGGCCATGCGCCGCGCACGCGGTTCGGGCTGATCGACCGGGCGGCGATGCTGCGCGAGGCGCGCGCGCTGCTGGCCCGGATCGGGGCCGAGTTGGACCCGGCGATCCGGCTGCGCGATCTGGGGATCGCCAACAAGCACCTTGTGGCGATCGCCCGCGCGCTGTCGATCGACGCCCGCGTGGTGATCATGGACGAGCCGACGGCGGCACTGTCCTACAAGGAAATCGAGGAACTTTATGATCTGGTCGCGCGGCTGAAGGCCGAGGGAAAGGCGATCCTGTTCATCAGCCACAAGTTTGACGAGATCTTCCGCATCGCCGACCGCTGGACGGTGTTCCGCGATGGGGAACTGGTGGGCGCCGGGCATATGCGCGACGTTACCGAAGGGCAGTTGGTGCAGATGATGGTCGGCCGCCCGGTCGATCAGATCTTTCCCAAGCGCCAGCATAGCCTTGGCGCGCCGGTGCTGACGGTTGCGGGCTACAGCCACGCGACCGAGTTCGAGGACATCAACTTTACCCTGCACCGCGGCGAAATCCTCGGCTTCTACGGCCTTGTCGGGGCGGGGCGGTCAGAGTTCATGCAGGCGTTGTTCGGCATCACCCGGCCATCCAAGGGCGCCTGCCGCGTCGGTGACCGGGTCGTGGTGATCCGCTCCACCGCCGAGGCGATTGCGCAGGGCATCGTCTATGTTCCCGAGGATCGCGGGCGGCAGGGCGCGGTGAAGGGCCTGCCGATCTATCAGAACGTCACGCTGCCATCGCTGCGGCGCACCTCGCGCCACGGGTTTCTGCGGCTGGCGCAAGAGTTCGCGCTGGCCCGCGAATATACCGAGCGGCTGGACCTGCGGGCGGCGTCGCTGGATCAGGATGTGGGGCTGCTGTCGGGCGGCAACCAGCAGAAGGTCGTCATCGCGAAATGGCTGGCGATGAAGCCGCGGGTGATCATCCTCGACGAGCCGACGAAGGGGATCGACATCGGGTCCAAGGCGGCGGTGCACGAATTCATGGCGGAACTGGCGGCGCAGGGGCTGGCGGTGATCATGGTCAGTTCCGAGATTCCCGAGGTACTGGGCATGTCGGACCGGGTCATCGTGATGCGCGAGGGGCGGATGGTGGCCGAATTCGCCAAGGACCGCATGACGCCCGAACGGCTGGTGCGCGCCGCCGCGGGCCTTGCCGACACGACCGGGGCTGCCGCATGACCCGCCTGCTGACCTCCCGCGAGGCGCAGCTGGGCGTGGCGATCCTGGTGATGATCGCCCTGATCGCCGTGCGGTTCCCGGCCTTCGTGGCGCCCGCCAACCTTGCCAACGTGTTCAACGATACCTCGGCGCTGATCATCCTTGCGCTGGCGCAGATGGCGGTGATCCTGACCAAGTGCATCGACCTTTCGATCGCGGCGACGCTCGCGTTGTGTGGGATGGTGGCCGCGATGATGAACGTTGCCGGGGTGCCGCTGGCGGCGATCATCCCGCTGGTGATCCTGCTTGGCGCCGGGCTTGGCGCGGTGAACGGGCTTCTGGTCTGGAAGCTCGACATCCCGCCAATCGTGGTGACGCTGGGCACGATGACGATCTATCGCGGCGTCATCTTCCTGATTTCCGGCGGCAAGTGGATCAACGACCAGCAGATGAGCGCCGCATTCAAATCCTTCCCGCGCGCCGACTTCCTTTTTCTGCCGGTGCTGTCGTGGACGGCGATCCTGGTGGTGGTGGTCTTCGCCGTGCTGATCGGGCGCACGCCGCTGGGGCGCAGCTTTTTCGCCGTGGGGGGCAACCCCCACGCGGCGGTTTACACCGGCATCAACGTGGGGCGCACGCAGTTCCTGGCCTTCGTGATCTCGGGCGCGCTGGCCGGGCTGACGGGCTATCTTTGGGTGGCGCGCTATGCGGTGGCCTATGTCGACATCGCGGGCGGGTTCGAGCTTGACGTGGTCGCCGCCTGCGTGATCGGCGGCATTTCCATCGCGGGCGGCGCCGGATCGGTGGGCGGCGCGGTGCTGGGGGCGCTGTTTCTGGGCGTCATCAAGAACGCGCTGCCGGTGATCGGCATCTCGCCATTCTGGCAGATGGCCATCTCGGGCACCGCGATCATCCTCGCCATCGCCGTCAACGCCAGCCAGGGCCGCACCAAGGGCCGCGTCATCCTCAAATCGGCGGAGCATGTGGCATGAGCCTGTCCGACACCCCCCATGCGCGGCACATTCCGGACCGGCTGGCCAGCCCGCTGTCGCGCGCGCTGAAACGCTGGGAGGTGCTGCTGTTTCTGGTCGCCGCGGCGATCTTTGTCATCAACAGCTTCGCCTCGCCCTATTTCCTCGACCCGTGGAGCCTGAGCGACGCCACCTACAACTTTACCGAAAAGGCGATGATCGGCTTCGCGATGGCCCTGCTGATCATCGCCGGCGAGATCGACCTGTCGGTCGCCTCGATCATGGCGCTGACCTCTACCGCGATGGGGTTCGCGGTCACGCTGGGCGCCGGAACGCCGGAACTGGTGGCGATCGGCATCGTTGTGGGGCTGGCCTGCGGGGCGTTCAACGGGATGCTGGTGGCGGGAATGGGCCTGCCCTCGATCGTCGTGACCATCGGCACGATGAGCCTGTTTCGCGGGATCAGCTACATCGTGCTGGGCGACAAGGCCTACAACGGTTACCCGGCAAGCTTCGCCTATTTCGGCCAGGGCTATGTCTGGTGGGTGTTTTCGTTCGAACTGGCGCTGTTCGCCGTGGCGGCCCTGGTCTTTGGCGTGCTCTTGCACCGCACCAACTTCGGCCGCGCGATCTATGTGATTGGCAACAACCCGGTGGCGGCGCTGTTTTCCGGCATTCGGGTCGCGCGGGTAAAGTTCATCCTGTTCCTGCTGACCGGCGTGATGTCGGGCATCGCCTCGATCTGCCTGACCTCGCGGCTGGGATCGACGCGCCCCTCGATCGCTTTGGGGACAGAACTGGAGGCGGTGACGATGGTGGTGCTGGGCGGCGTCAACATCCTTGGCGGCTCGGGGACGATCCCGGGGGTGGTTCTGGCCGCGCTGGTGATGGGGCTTGTCACCTTCGGCTTTGGCCTTCTGAATGTGCCGGGCATCGTGATGTCGATCTTCATCGGGTTGCTGCTGATCGGGGTGATCGCGCTGCCGCGGCTGTGGGCAAGGGCCAGACGGAGGAGATGACGATGGAAAAGTATGCCTTCCGGATGCGCCTCAATCCGGGGATGGAGGCGGAGTATCGCCGCCGCCACGACGCGATCTGGCCGGAACTGGTGGACCTGCTGAAAGCGGCGGGTGTCAGTGATTACTCGATCCATCTGGACCGGGAAACCAACCTGCTGTTCGGCGTGCTCTGGCGCCGCGCGGATCACGGCATGGACGCGCTTCCCACGCATCCGGTGATGCGCCGCTGGTGGGCGCACATGGCCGACCTCATGGAGGTGAGGCCCGATGACGAACCCGTGGCCGTGCCGTTGGTCCCGATGTTCCACATGCCATGACCGCCCCGCGCCATATCGCCGTCATCGACATCGGCAAGACCAATGCCAAGCTTGCGCTGGTGGACCGTGTGGCGCTGCGCGAGATTGCGGTGGTGACACAGCCGAACCGGGTGCTGCCCGGCCCGCCCTGGCCGCATTTCGATACCGAAGGGATATGGGCCTTCCTGCTGGCGGCGCTGGCGCACTTCCACGCCTTGCACCGAGTCGATGCGATTTCGGTCACGACGCACGGCGCCTGTGCCGCGCTGCTGACGGCCGATGGAACGCTGGCGGCGCCGGTGCTGGACTATGAACACGACGGCCCCGATCACACCGCCGCAGACTACGACGCCTTGCGGCCGGGATTTGCCGAGACCGGCTCGCCCTGTCTGGCGCAAGGCCTGAACCTTGGCGCGCAGCTGTATTGGCAGTTTCAGGCGGATCCCGGGCTGCGTCAGCGGGTGGCTTGGGTGGTGACGTGGCCGCAATACTGGGGGCACCGGCTGACGGGCGTGGCGGCCACCGACGTAACCTCGCTTGGTTGCCACACCGATCTGTGGAACCCGGCGACGCGGGGGTTTTCGTCCCTCGTCGGCCGTCTGGGCTTGACCGGCCGTTTCGCACCGCCACGGCGGCCGGGCGACATCCTCGGCCCGATCCTGCCGCAGATCGCGGCGCAGACCGGGCTTGACCCGACCACGCCGGTGGCCTGCGGCATCCACGATTCCAACGCCTCGCTGCTGCCGCATCTGCTGGGCCGCGACCCGCCCTTCTCGGTGGTGTCGACCGGCACGTGGGTCGTCACCATGTCGGTTGGCGGGCGCCCGGTTCGCCTTGATGAAGGCCGCGATACGCTGATCAACGTGAATGCCCTTGGCGATCCGGTCCCGTCCGCCCGTTTCATGGGCGGGCGCGAATACGAAAAGCTCCGGGCAGGACGGGAGGTGACCCCCGGCGCGGCGGCCGTGGCCGAGGCGCTGGCGCGCGGGGTCATGCTGCTGCCCGCAGTCGAGCCCGGATCGGGGCCGTTCCGCGGCCACCGCATGGCCTGGACGCCGCCCGACGCCGAAATCGGCGAGGAGGTTCGCGCGGCGGCGCTGTCGTTCTACCTTGCGCTGATGACGGCGGAATGCCTCGCAATCACCGGCGCGGCGGGGCCGGTGGTGGTCGAGGGGCCATTCGCGTCAAACCTTTTGTTCCGCCAGATGCTGGCGGCGGCCGTCGGTCGCCCGGTCGTGGCCTCCTCGTCGCGCACCGGAACCAGCATCGGTGCCGCGATGCTGTTCGGCGGGCGGGTTGAGGCCCCCGCGCCTTTGGATGTTCCAGAGCCCGACCCGCAGCACGCCATCCTGCGCCGCTATGCCGAGGCCTGGCGCGTGGCGGTTGCGGCGCAAGGCGCGGATTGAGCGGGGGACTGGCGCGCCGCATATTTCAACACGGCGATGCGCCCAGCCAATTGTTGCTCCGTTGCGCCGGCGCCGTATCGCAGATCGGATCGGCATGACGGACACCGCCCGCCGAAATCCCCAGGAACGGAAAGAACACCACGCCCGCCGTCAGGATCGCGACGGTCACCGACAGCAGGACGATCTGCACGAACGCCCGTTCGCATGGCGCGAACAGCAGGTGGCAGCTGGGCCCCTTGTTGATGGGCCCCGGTCACCGCGCGGCCCCATCGCGGCCATCGCGCTGCCCGATTCCATTGTTACTCACATGGAAACGACTCAGGGCTTTGAGGTGAGTTATGGACCGCACACGCAAACTCGCAATGATCGGCGCAACCTTCCTGTTGGCCGCTGCGACGGGGCAATACATGCAAAGCGGCCGCCTGCAGCGGTCGACGGTGCCTGTCGTTCCCGCCATCGTTGCCAAGGCGCAGCCACCGGCGCAGAAACCCGCCGCGCAGCCCCTCCAAGTTTCCGCCCCGGCCGATGCGGGTCCGGCTCCGATTCTGCCGACCCCCGCGCTGGCGGCGCCTTTGCCCTCCGACACCGTCTCGATCGTGCTTCCGCAGGGCGAGGATGTGCCTAAGGCGCAGCCGCTGTCCTGCGATCCGGTGCTGACGCTGTCGGTCAAGCCGGGCGCCATGCTGTCGCTGGCGTTGACGGCGCCCTGCAACGCCAACGCGCGCGTGGTGATCCTGGCCGACGGGCTTTCGTTTACCGGCCTCACCTCGGCTGCGGGGCTGCTCGCGGTCGATCTGCCGGCAATGGCCGACCCCGCGCGCGTGACGGTGCGCTTTGCCGGTGGCGCCACGGTGACGGCCGGGGCCGATGTGCCGGGCCTGAAGGCGTTCGAGCGGGTCGGCGTGCAATGGATGGGCCCCGATGCCTTCGCCCTTCACGCGCTTGAATTCGGGGCCGATTTCGGCACCGGTGGCGATGTTTCGGCGGCGGCGCCCCGCGCGCCCGCCGATGTCGCGATGACTAGCGGCGGGTTTTTGACCGGCCTTGGCGATGCGAGCGTGGATCTGCCGATGCAGGCCGAGGTCTACACTGTCCCGAAGGCACTCGCCACGGCGGGGAAGGTGCGGATCGTCCTTGATGCGCCGGTTCGCGCGGCAACCTGCGGGCGCGAGATGCTGGGCCAGATGCTGACCGTAAGGCCGGGCGGCAAGCCCGCCACCTCTGATCTGTCGCTGGCGATGCCGGATTGCGACCCGGCCAGCTTTGGCCAGTTCGTCGAACTTCCCGGTATTGTGCCCGACCTTGCCGTGGCGTCGCGCTAGTTCAGACATAGCCGGCCGAGCGCAGGCTGATTTCGCGCGACTTGCCGATGATCAGGTGGTCGTGCAGCGTCAGCCCCAGCACCTGCGCGGCATCCTGAATCTGCAGGGTCATGGTGATGTCGGCGTCGGAGGGGGTCGGATCGCCCGAGGGATGGTTGTGGACCAGAATCATCGCCGAGGCGTTCAATTCCAGCGCCCGCTTCACCACCTCGCGCGGGTAGACCGGCACATGATCCACGGTGCCGCGCGCCTGTTCCTCATCCGCGATCAGCACGTTCTTGCGGTCGAGGTAAAGCACCCGGAACTGCTCGGTTTCCCGATGCGCCATCGCGGTGTGGCAATAGTCCAGCAGCGCGTCCCAGCTTGACAGCACCGGCCGGTGCATCACCCGCGCGCGCGCCAGACGCTGCGCCGCCGCCTCGACGATCTTGAGCGTCTGCACGACGGCGGGACCGACGCCCCGGACCGCAAGCAACCGGGCCTCTGGCGCCGTGACGACGCGGTTGAAATCCTCCCCGAAGGTTTCAAGCAGGCTGCGGGCGAGCGGTTTCACATCCCGGCGCGGAAGCGCGAGAAACAGCACCAGTTCCAGCAATTCGTAGTCAGGTATCGCCGCCGCGCCGCCATCCTTGAAGCGTTCACGCAATCGGGCGCGGTGGTCTACGATGTAGGATGGCAGCCGCCCCTCGGGCAGGGCGACCGCTTCGGCCTCGTCAGGGGCGAACAGCGGCAGCGGGGCTTCGTGGAAGGCGGGCGGGCGGTGCATGCGCCCACTGTGGTGCGGGAGCGTGAAGGAAGCATTAATGCAAAACGGCGACCGAAGCCGCCGTTTGTGCCACGTTTCCACAACTGGCCCGCGGCATGCACCGCGGGCGCGCCTTACCCCTTCATCCCGTCCCAGAAGCCCTTCACCTTGGTGAAGAACGACGAGCCTTCCGGGTTGTTGTCCTCGCTCAGCTTCTCGAACTCGCGCAGCAGTTCTTTTTGCCGCGCGGTCAGGTTCACCGGGGTTTCCACCGCCAGTTCGATCAGCATGTCACCATGACCGCCCCCGCGCAGCGCGGGCATCCCTTTGGAACGCAAGCGCATTTGCTTTCCGGTCTGGCTGCCTGCGGGCACTTTCACCTTGCTGCGGCCACCGTCGATCGTGGGCACGTCGATATCGCCCCCCAGCGCCGCCGCGGTGATCGCCACCGGCACGCGGCAATAAAGGTTAACCCCGTCGCGCTGAAAGATCGGATGCTCGCGCACTTCAATGAAGATGTAGAGGTCGCCGGTGGGGCCGCCGCGCATTCCGGCCTCACCCTCACCCGCCAGTCGGATGCGGGTGCCGGTTTCCACCCCGGCCGGGATGTTGACGGACAGCGCGCGTTCCTTCTCGATCCGGCCGGCGCCGCCGCAGGCGCGGCAGGGGTTCTTGACGATCTGGCCCATGCCGCCGCAGGTCGGGCAGGTCCGTTCGACGGTGAAGAAGCCCTGTTGCGCGCGCACCTTGCCCATGCCCGAGCAGGTCGGGCAGGTCACCGGCTCGGCACCGCCCTCGGCGCCGGTGCCGTTGCACGACGCGCAGGCCACCGAGGCGGGCACGTTGATCGTTTTCTGCACACCCGCATAGGCTTCTTCCAGCGTCACGCGCAGGTTGTAGCGCAGGTCCGACCCGCGTTGGGCGCGGCTGCGCCCCCCGGCGCCACCGCGGCCGCCCATGAAATCGCCGAACAAATCCTCGAACACGTCCGAGAACGCCGAGGCGAAATCGCCCTGTCCGCGCCCGCCACCACCGCCCATGCCGCCTTCGAAGGCGGCGTGGCCGTAGCGGTCATAGGCGGCCCGCTTGGTATCGTCCTTCAGCGTATCGTAGGCTTCGTTGACGTCCTTGAACTGCGCCTCGGCATCGGGGTTGGACGAGTTGCGATCGGGATGAAGCTCTTTCGCCTTCTGGCGATAGGCTTTCTTCAACTCGTCCGCCGATGCCCCGCGTGCGACGCCGAGAACCTCGTAGTAGTCCCGCTTAGCCATTCAGCACCTCTATCCGGAACGGGCGAAAGCGGCCCGTTGCCGAGCCGCCTTCTTGCCGTTCGCGTGCGGTTACGACCGCTTTTTCTTGTCGAGATCTTCGAAGTCGGCATCGACGATGTCATCGTCGACCGACCGCGGGCCATCCTCGTCCGACTCTGGCGCGCCTTCCGAGGCTTGCGCCTTGTAGATCGCTTCGCCCAGACGCATCGCGGCTTCGGTCAGGTTCTGAACCGCGCCCTTGATCTTGCCGACGTTGTCGCTTTCCAGAGTTTCCTCCAGCGCGCCCATCGCCAGTTCGATCGCCTCGACGGTCGAGGGGTCGACCTTGTCGCCATGTTCCTCGATCGACTTCTTGGTCGAGTGGATCAGGCTTTCGGCCTGGTTCCGGGTCTCGACCAGTTCGCGGCGGGCCTTGTCGGCTTCGGCATTCGCCTCGGCGTCCTTGACCATCTTTTCGATATCCGCATCCGACAGGCCACCCGAAGCCTGGATGGTGATCTTCTGCTCTTTCCCGGTGCCCTTGTCGCGCGCCGAGACCGAGACGATGCCGTTCGCGTCGATGTCGAAGGTCACCTCGATCTGCGGCATGCCGCGCGGGGCCGGCGGGATCTGTTCCAGATTGAACTGGCCCAGCATCTTGTTGTCGGCTGCCATCTCGCGCTCGCCCTGGAACACCCGGATCGTCACCGCGTTCTGGTTGTCCTCGGCGGTCGAGAAGATCTGAGACTTCTTGGTCGGGATCGTGGTGTTGCGGTCGATCAGCCGGGTGAACACCCCGCCCAGCGTTTCGATGCCCAGCGACAGCGGGGTCACGTCCAGCAGCACGACGTCTTTCACGTCGCCCTGCAGAACACCGGCCTGAATGGCGGCGCCGAGCGCCACGACTTCATCCGGGTTCACACCCTTGTGCGGCTCTTTCCCGAAGAACTTGGTGACCTCTTCGACCACTTTCGGCATCCGGGTCATACCACCGACCAGCACGACCTCGTCGATGTCGGCCTTCGAGACGCCGGCATCCTTCAGCGCCGCGTCGCAGGGCTTCATCGAGCGTTTGATCAGGTCGGCGACGAGGCTTTCCAGCTTGGCGCGGGTCAGCTTCATGACCATGTGCAGCGGCGCGCCGTTCGAGCCCATCGAGATGAACGGCTGGTTGATCTCGGTCTGCTGGCTGGACGACAGCTCGATCTTGGCTTTTTCGGCGGCTTCCTTCAGCCGCTGAAGCGCCATCTTGTCCTTGGTCAGGTCGACGCCGTGTTCTTTTTTGAACTCGTCGGCCAGATAGTTCACGATGCGCATGTCGAAGTCTTCGCCGCCGAGGAACGTATCTCCGTTGGTCGATTTCACTTCGAACAGGCCATCGTCGATCTCAAGGATGGTGATGTCGAACGTGCCGCCGCCAAGGTCGTAGACGGCGATGGTCTTGGTGTCTTTCTTGTCGAGCCCGTAGGCCAGCGCGGCGGCCGTGGGTTCGTTGATGATGCGCAGCACTTCAAGGCCCGCGATCTTGCCCGCGTCCTTGGTGGCCTGACGCTGGGCGTCGTTGAAGTAGGCGGGCACGGTGATGACGGCCTGCGTGACTTCTTCGCCAAGATAGCTTTCCGCGGTTTCCTTCATCTTCTGAAGGATCATCGCCGAGACCTGGCTGGGCGAGTATTTCTCGCCATGCACTTCGACCCAGGCGTCGCCGTTGCCGCCGTTCACGATGTTGAACGGAACCAGCTTGCGATCCTTCTCGACCTCCGCATCATCGACGCGGCGCCCGATCAGGCGCTTGACGGCGTAGACGGTGTTGGAGGGGTTGGTGACGGCCTGCCGCTTTGCGGACTGACCCACCAGACGTTCACTGTCGGTAAAGCCGACGACGGAGGGCGTGGTGCGCGCGCCTTCCGAGTTCTCGATCACACGCGGCTGCGATCCGTCCATGATGGCGACGCAGGAGTTCGTGGTCCCGAGGTCGATCCCGATGACTTTGGCCATATCTGTTACCTCTTCCTTCGGCGATATTGTGGGGGCAGGCCCGGATGCGGCCCCTGTCCCCGATCCCAAACCATGATCGCGCCACGCCTGCCTTTGCGTAGCCCGACCGAGCTTCCCGGCGTATATAAGAGGGGGTTATGGGGCCTGCAAGCACTGCGCCGAAGGGAAAGCCAGGACAGAGCAATGAAAAGTCGAGTCGATTCCGCTTTGTTCCCGGCGCCGGGCGGCCCGGCGCTGGTGGTGGGCGGTGTTGCCGTGCATCCGGGCTACATTGATCCTGCCGCACAGGCGGCGCTGGTCGAAGACCTGCGCGGGGTTATCCGGGCCGCGCCGCTCTTTTCCCCGATGACCCCGCAAGGCCGCGCGATGAGCGTGCGCATGACGGCCGCCGGGCGCTATGGCTGGTTTTCCGACCGCACGGGCTACCGCTACATCCCGTCGCACCCCGCCGGCACGCCCTGGCCGCCGATCCCCGACGCCGTGCTGGCGATCTGGCGGGCGCTGGTCTCGGCGGAGCGGATGCCGGATTGCTGTCTGGTGAACTTCTACGCCGCGTCGGCGCGCATGGGCCTGCATCAGGACCGGGACGAGGCCGATTTCAGCTGGCCCGTACTTTCCGTCTCGCTGGGCGACGAGGCGCTGTTTCGGGTCGGCGGCACCACGCGCGGCGGGCCGACGCAAAGCGTCTGGCTGCGGTCGGGCGATGTGGCGATCCTTGGCGGCGCGGCGCGGCTGGCCTTCCACGGCATCGACCGCGTGCGCGCCGCAAGCTCCACCCTGCTGCCGAAGGGCGGCCGCATCAACCTGACGCTGCGGGTGGTCGATTAGCGCCCGGCGTCCCAGCTCAGCGAGGCATGGCGGCCGGTGTAATACTCGGCGATCAGGCCGATCATCACGCAGACGCAGGTGACGTAGACCGGATACATGACCGAGGTGAAGTGGGGCTGATAGTTCACGAACACAAAGCCGCGCGCCTGGTCGATGGTGTGGAACAGCGGGTTCCAGCTGAAATAGTGGCGCATCTTCGTCGGCAGGCTGTTGACCAGAAACATCTTGCCTGACGCGACCATGTTCGCGCGGGTGAACAGGGTGATCGCGATCCCGACGATTTCGGGCTGCCACGGCTTCGCCGCGCGGAAGATCAGGCCGATGCCCACGCCGCTAAGCCAGGCGAGCAGGATCATGCCGACTGCCGGAATCGGGTGTTCGATCGTCACCGGCTTGAATGCCACGACGTAGATGCCCAGCACCACCGCCATCGACATCACCTGAAGGTAGAGCGAACTGAGGGCGGCCGCACAGATCGACACGATCGGGTTCATCGGGGCGTGTTTCATCATCGCCGACGTCGCGCCCTCGGCCGCTGACACCGCCATGATCGCGCGGGTATGGGTGAAGTAAAGGAACACGCCCGACATGATGTAGAGCACGAAGTCACCGCGCACCCGCATCGAGGCAAGGCCCAGCACCTTGTACATCACATAGAAGACGATGATCATCATCGCCGTCTGCATCATGTTCAGCAAAAGACCGATGACGGCATTGCCATGCGTCTTGCGCACGTTGCGCACCGAAATGTGGTAGATCAGCTCCAGCTGGGAAAGCAATGTGCGCGTCGGTGTGGGGTGGAATTCGGCGCTGAACATTTGAGCACTTAACCTGCGGGAATCGGACTTCGGGGATCAACCGTATCTGCAAATCTTGCCCATTTCATGGCGATGAACGATACGGAGCCGTCAGTTTCAATCAAGTATGCGCGACATGCCGACGCGCGAGGAGAATTGCGATGGATCATTCACGTCTTGAAGCGGTGATGCGGACCCTGGCGCTGGAGGCCGGTGATCGCATCATGGAGGTCTACGCCGCGCCGGACTTCGACGTGAAGACCAAATCCGACGCAAGCCCGGTGACCGAGGCCGACGAGGCCGCCGACGCGCTGATCTCGGCCGGTCTGCGCGCGGCCTTCCCCGATCTGGCGCTGGTGACCGAAGAGCAGGCGGGATCGCACGCCCAGCGGGTATCGACCTTCCTGATCGTCGATCCGCTGGATGGAACCAAGGAATTCGTGCAGCGCCGTGGCGATTTCACGGTGAACATCGCCTATGTCGAGAACGGCGTGCCGATCCGCGGCGTTGTCTATGCCCCTGCCAAGGGGCGGCTGTTCTACACCCGCGCCGACGGGCAGGCGGTGGAGGAAACCGGCGCCTTCGCCAAGGATGCCGTGGGCCCGCAGACGCCCCTGCAAGTCTCCATCCCCGACAACCGGGCGCTGATGGTGGTGGCATCGAAGTCGCACAGGGATCAGGCGACCGACGATTACATCGCGCATTACGCGGTGAAGGACATGACCAGCGCCGGATCGTCGCTGAAGTTCTGTCTGGTCGCCACCGGCGAGGCCGATCTTTACCCCCGCCTTGGCCGCACGATGGAATGGGATACGGCGGCGGGCGATGCCGTGCTGCGCGGCGCCGGCGGCCATGTCGTGCGCTTTGACGACCATACCCCGCTCGTCTACGGCAAGCCGGGCTTCGACAACCCGTTCTTCATCGCCTACGCTCCCGGCGTCGACCTACAGGAGCCGTGATGTCTGTCCTCATCGCCATTCCCGCCCGCTACGCCTCGACCCGATACCCCGGCAAGCCCTTGGTGGCGCTGCGGGGGCCGGACGGGGTGGCAAAGACGCTGGTGCAACGATCGTGGGAGGCCGCGATGGCGGTGCGCGGCGCCGACCGGGTGGTGGTCGCGACCGACGACGACCGCATCCGCGCCGAGGCCGAAGGCTTTGGCGCCGAAGTGGTGATGACCTCGGACCAATGCCAGAACGGCACCGAACGCTGTGCCGAAGCCTATGACCGGCTGGGCGGCGGGTTCGAGATCGTGGTGAACCTGCAAGGCGATGCGCCGCTGACCCCGCCGTGGTTCGTCGAAGATCTCGTGGCCGGGCTGAAGGCCGACCCGGTGGCCGAAGTCGCCACCCCGGTCTTGCGCTGCGATGGCCGCGCGCTGAATGGCTTTCTGGACGATCGCCGGGCGGGCCGCGTCGGCGGCACCACGGCGGTCTTCGGGCGCGACCGCAAGGCGCTTTATTTCTCGAAAGAGGTCATCCCCTACACCGGCCGCCGCTATGCCGACGAGGCCGAAACCCCGGTGTTTCACCATGTCGGCGTCTATGCCTATCGCCCGTCGGCGCTGGCGGCCTATCCACGGTGGGAGGCCGGGCCGCTGGAAAAGCTGGAAGGGCTGGAACAGTTGCGGTTTCTGGAACGCGAACGCCCGGTGTTGTGCGTCGAGGTGCAGGCCCGCGGGCGCCAGTTCTGGGAACTGAACAACCCCGAGGACGTGCCGAAGATCGAGGCGATGCTGGCGGAGATGGCGGCCGGATGACGGCGCGGCCCGTCAGCGTCATCGTCGTCAGCCGCCACCGGGCGGCGGCGCTAAGACGCTGCGTGACGGGCATCGGGCAGTTGGACCATCCGAACCTCGAACTGATCGTGGTGGCCGATCCGGCCGGGCTGGCGGCGCTGGGCGACGGGGCGTTCAAGGCGGTGGCCTTCGATGTGCCCAACATCTCGGCGGCGCGCAACCTCGGGCTCGATCAGGCGGCGGGCGAGGTCGTGGCCTTCATCGACGATGACGCGGTGCCAGAGCCGACCTGGCTGCGGCGGCTGGTCGCGCCGTTCGACGACCCGAAGGTGGCGGCAGCGGGCGGTTTTGTGCGCGGGCGAAACGGCCTCAGCCTTCAGTGGCGCGCGATGGAGGTGGACCGGTTGGGGCAGGATCGCCCGCTGGAGGTTGCGACCGATCGCGCGACGGTCCGGGCGGGCAGCGCCGATCGCGCGGTCAAGACCCAAGGCACCAACTGCGCCTTTCGCCGCGCTACGCTTGCGGCCATCGGCGGCTTCGACGAGGCGCTGCACTTCTACCTCGACGAGGCCGATGTGAACCTGCGCCTTGCCGCCGCCGGGCATCTGAGCGCCGTGGTGCCGGGGGCCGAGGTGCACCACGGCTTTGCCGAAAGCGCGCGGCGCAACGCCGACCGCACCCCGCGCACCCTGTTCGATATCAGTGCATCGAGTGCCGTCTTCCTGCGTCGTCACGCGCCTGCGCCGGACTGGGATGGCGCGCTTCGGGCCCTGCGCGTGGCGCAACGCCAGCGACTTGAGGCCTTTCGCGCGCGTGGGGCGATGGACCCGGCCGAGGCGGGCCGCCTGATGGCGACGTTGGAAGACGGCATCGCCGCCGGATTGGCGCGCGACCTGCCGCCTTTGGTGCCCCGCAGCGCGCAACCGGGGCCGTTCCGGCCGCTGCCCGGCACCGGGCCGCGCGCCGGGTGTGTTCTCGCCGGTCGCCCGTGGTCGCGCAAACGCCGCGCCGCCGAAGCAGAGCGCCGTGCCGGGGCCGAGATTGTCACAGTGCTCAACCTTGGCCCGACGGCGCGGCCGCACCATGCCCGGTTCCGCCCCGAGGGTTATTGGGAGCAGACCGGGGGCCTGTTCGGGCGTGCGGATCGAGCGGGCCCTCGATTCGCGCTCTGGTTGTTTTCCCGCCGAGTCCGCCACGAGATCGCGCGCATCGGCGCCAATCGGCCCACCGGGGCTCAACGGCCCCCCTGATCGGCATGCAACCGCCGAAAAATGTTACAGTTCTTGCCGATTGTCAGGGCCGGGGCCTTTCCGGGCACCGCAAATCTGACCAGAATGATAGTGGTAGCGCGCGTTGAACACAGACCGGTTGCACGGCGATTCGCCTGCGCAACTTCAGGATTGGAAAAGGTATGAAACGGAAAGTCACGAAAGCTGTATTCCCCGTTGCGGGACTTGGCACGCGGTTCCTGCCAGCGACGAAGTCGATCCCGAAAGAGATCATGACCCTCGTCGACCGCCCGCTGATCCAATACGCGATCGACGAGGCGCGCGCCGCCGGGATCGAGGAATTCATTTTCGTGACCGCGCGCGGCAAGAGCGCGCTGGAGGATTACTTCGACGAGTCGCCGGAACTGGAAACGAGCCTGAAGAAGTCGGGCAAGACCACGCTGCTGGAAACGCTGCGGCAGACCTACATGGATTCCGGCGCCATTGCCTATGTGCGCCAGAACCGGGCGATGGGGCTTGGCCATGCGGTCTGGTGCGCGCGGCGTCTGGTCGGGGCGGAACCGTTCGCGGTGATCCTGACCGATGACGTGATCGCGGCGGAAAAGCCCTGCCTTCAGCAGATGATGGAAGCCTATGAGGAAACCGGAGGCAACGTCGTCGCCGCGATGGAGGTTGCGCCGGAACGGACCTCTTCCTACGGCGTGCTGGACATCGCCGAGGATATGGGCGCCATCGTCCGCGTGAAGGGCATGGTCGAGAAGCCCAAGATGGAAGATGCGCCGTCCAATCTGGCCGTCATCGGCCGCTACATCCTGCTGCCGTCGGTGATGCAGAACCTTCACCGCGCCAAAGCCGGTGCGGGGGGCGAGATCCAGCTGACCGATGCCATCGCCGAGGAGATCACCGCAGGCAACCCGGTCTTTGGCTTCCGTTTCCACGGCCAGCGGTTTGACTGCGGGTCGAAAGCGGGCTTCCTGCAGGCGACCGTGGCCTATGGCCTTGCCCGCGGCGATCTGCATGACGAATTCGCGCAGTATCTGGGCGATACCGTCGCGATGCTGAAGGCGGGGCACTGAACGTGCCGGGCGCCGCGACCCCGGTCGCGTAGGGTCCGCGATGCCCGCCGCGCGCCTTCTTGACCTGACGCGGCTGGTGTCGCGGGTCGGGCGCGGTCCGCTCACCGGCATCGACCGGGTGGAACGCGCCTATCTTGATGCCCTGATCCTGCAACCAGAACCGCTGTTTGCGCTGATCCGCACCACCTTGGGCTATGTTCTGCTCGCGCCACCCGGCGTTGCGGCGTTGCGCGCGCGGCTGACCGGTGCGGCGGCATGGGGGTCGGCCGACCTGATCGGCCGCCTCAGCCAGCGCCGTAACCCGATGCGTGCGCGGGCCGAGGCGGATTTGCGCCGTCTGGCGCAGGGCCGGGCGCGGCCGTCGGGGCTTTCGCGGCTGCTGGCGCGGCACCTGCCCGCGGGAACGGCCTATCTGAACGTCGGGCATTCCGATCTGGCGCGGGTGGTGTTTGACGCCGTCCGCCAACTGCCGGGCGCGCGCATCACGGTGATGATCCACGACACGATCCCGCTCGACCATCCCGACTTCGCCGTTGCAGGAATGCCAGCGGCGTTTGCCGCCCGTCTGGAACGGGTTGGCGCGGTGGCGGATCTGGTGCTCTACAATTCCGGCTACAGCCGCCGCATGGCAGAGGCGGCTTTTGGTCGCTGGGGGCGGGTGCCCCCCGGCCTTGTCGCGCCGCTGGGGGTAGAGCCGGTCGCCCCCGATCCGGCCCTGCTGCCGCCGGGGCTAGACCTTGCGCCACCTTATTTCCTGGCGCTCGGCACGATCGAGCCGCGCAAGAACCTGGGCTTTCTGCTCGACCTTTGGGAGGACCTTGGCCGCGATCCACCGCCGACCGGACTGCCGCGGCTGCTGATCGTGGGTCAGCGCGGCTGGGCCGATCCGGCGCTTCTGGCCCGGCTTGACGCGCTGCCGCCGGGCGGGCCGGTGCGCGATCTGGGCGGGCTGCCGGATGGTGCGGTGGCGGCGCTGATGGCGGAGGCCGCCGGTCTTCTGTTCCCGTCGCTCGCTGAAGGCTACGGCTTGCCGCCGATCGAGGCCGCGGCGCTGGGGCTGCCGGTCGTCTGCAATCCGCTTGAGATCTATCAAGAGACGCTTGGCAACTACCCGGTTTACGCCCCTGTGCGCGACCGCTATCTTTGGCGCAAAGCAGTGACAGACCTGACGGCAAGGGCAGGGGGATCGAGCGGAGCGACAGGACAGCGGCAGGCCGCCGTCCCCGCACCATCGTGGGAGAGGCACTTCAAGCCGGTGTTAAGGCTGACGTGATATTCCCCCGCCCGGGCGCCGTGCGATTGGCAGCGGGACGAGTATCAGTTTGGGGATTTGGCGATCATATCGGCTTCGTCTGGCGCGCAAGCGCTGGCGCATCAGGGCATTCCGCAAACGGCGAGAGCTTTCGGCCGTCACCAACCGCACGAATCTGATCCGGCGCACCGACATCCTTCTGTTCAGCACGCTGCGCAACGAACGCATCCGGCTGCCCTATTTCCTGCGCTACTACCGCGATCAGGGCATCAACCACTTTCTGATCGTTGATAACGGCTCTGACGATGGCTCGCGCGAATATCTGGCCGAACAGCCCGACGTTTCGCTGTGGACCGCCGAGGCCGGCTACAAGCGCGCGCGTTTCGGGGTGGACTGGCTGAACTGGCTGCAGATGCGCTACGGCCACCGGCACTGGACGCTGGTCGTCGATCCGGATGAGTTCTTCGTTTACCCGTTCTGTGATACCCGTTCGATCCGCGCTCTGACCGACTGGCTGGATGCGTCTTCGATCCGGTCCTTCGGGGCGATGCTGCTGGATATGTATCCCAAGGGCGAGATCGACGCGCAGCCCTATCGCGAAGGCCAGGACCCGATGGAGATTGCCTGCTGGTTCGACAGCGGCAACTACACGATCAAGCGCAACGCGACCTTCGGCAACCTCTGGATTCAGGGCGGGCCACGGGCGCGGATGTTCTTTCCCGACCGGCCCGAACGGGCGCCCGCGCTGAACAAGATCCCGCTGGTGAAATGGCATCGCGACTACACCTATGTCAGTTCCACCCACATGCTGCTCCCGCGCGGCCTTAACCTCGTCTATGACGAGTGGGGCGGGGAAAAGGCTTCAGGATGCCTTCTTCATGCCAAATTTCTGCACACATTTGTCGAGAAGTCGGCGGAAGAGCTTACCCGGCGCCAGCATTATGCCAACAGCCACGAATACCGCGCCTATGACGCGGGGCTGAAGGACAATCCCGACCTCTGGTGCAAGTGGAGCGAGAAGTACATCAACTGGCGGCAGCTCGAGATTCTCGGGCTGATGTCGAAAGGCAACTGGGCATGAGGGCGAAGGGGTGACGGTCGGCTTCATCATGCTGTGCCACACCGCGCTGGATCGCGCGGCGCAGGTCGCGCGGCATTGGGCGACGCGCGACTGCCCGGTGGTGATCCATGTCGACAGCCGCGTGGGCCGCCACGCCTACGAACGGTTGCAGCGCGCCATCGCCGACCTGCCCAACGTCGATGTCAGCCCGCGCTTTTCCTGCGAATGGGGCACATGGGGGCTGGTCGCCGCCACCCAGGCGGCAGCCGAACTGATGCTGAAGCGGTTCCCAGAGGTGCGCCACGTCTACCTCGCCTCTGGCTCCTGCCTGCCGCTGCGCCCGGTGGAAGAGTTGCGCGCCTACCTTGACGAGCGGCCGACGACCGATTTCATCGAATCCGTGACCACCGAAGACGTGACATGGACGGTGGGCGGCTTCGACGCCGAACGGTTCACCCTGCGGTTTCCGTTTTCGTGGAAGAAGCATCGCCGACTGTTCGACGGCTACGTGAAATGGCAGCGCCGCATCGGCTTCAAGCGCCGCATTCCCGATGGCATCACCCCGCATCTGGGCAGCCAGTGGTGGTGCCTGACGCGGCAGACATTGTCGGCGATCCTCGAAGACCCGAAACGCGAGGTTTACGACCGTTACTTCCGCCGGGTCTGGATTCCCGACGAATCCTACTTCCAGACGATGGTGCGGCGCTATTCACGCAACGTGGAAAGCCGGTCGCTGACGCTGTCGAAGTTCGACTTTCAGGGGAAGCCACACATCTTCTACGATGACCACCTGCAGCTCTTGCGGCGGTCTGACTGCTTTGTGGCGCGCAAGATCTGGCCGCATGCCGACCGGCTTTACAAGGTGTTCCTTGCCTCCGACAGCGCGGGAACGGCGCAAACCGAACCGAACCCCGGCAAGATCGACCGTTTGTTCGCCAAGGCGGTAGAACGGCGGACCCGTGGCCGCGCCGGGCTGTACATGCAAAGCCGCTTTCCGAACGAAAACTGGGAAAACGGCCGCACCGCCCAACCCTATTCGGTGTTCGAGGGGTTCAGCGAGATTTTCGAGAACTTCGAGACCTGGCTGGCCAAGGCCGTGGGCGGGCGGGTGCATGGCCATCTTTACGCGCCCGAGCGTGCCCAGTTCGCGGGGGATGAAACGGTCTACAACGGCGCCCTGTCCGACAGCGCGGCGCTGCGCGACTACAACCCCAAGGCCTTCCTGACCAACCTGATCTGGAACACGCGGGGCGAGCGGCAGTGTTTTCAGTTCGGTCCCGGAGATACACAGGATATCGGCCGGTTCCTCGCGCTTGACCCGAATGCGCAGATTTCGGTGATCTCCGGCGCCTGGGCGGTGCCGCTGTTCCGCTCGAACCTCAACTTTTCGGATATCCGCAAGATCGCGGCAAAGCTGCAACGGATCGAGGGGCAACATCTGCACATCCTGCGCTCGCCGCAGTTGAAGGCGCGGGTCCGGATCTGGACGATGGCCGAGTTTGTCGAAAACCCGATGGAGCCGCTGCAAACCATCATCGACGAGATCGGCGCCCGCGGCATGCGCCGCCTGTCAGAGGCGCCGCGCATGGTCGATCTGACCGGCTTCGGGCGGTTCCTGCAAAACCTCAAGAACCAGGGGATGCAGCCCGTGCTGATGGGCGACTTCCCGGCCGGGGATGGCCCGCCGAATTCCAACGCGGCCCGGCGCGGCAAACCCTATCTGGTGAAATGAGCCCGTGACAGAACGACCATTCGACTATTTTGTCATCCTTGCCGAGATGCGCACGGGCTCCAACCTGCTCGAAGCGACGTTGAACAGCTTTTCCGGCCTCGCCTGCCACGGCGAGGCGTTCAACCCGACCTTTGTCGGCCACAAGAACAAGACCGACCTGTTCGGCGTCACCTTAGACGCGCGCGAGGCCGATCCGGTCCTGCTGATTCGCCGGATGATCGAACAATCGGACGGTTTGCCGGGGTTTCGCTTTTTCCACGATCACGATCCGCGCGTGCTGGTTCACTGCCTCGAAGACCGCCGCTGCGCCAAGCTGATCCTGACGCGCAACCCGTTGGAAAGCTTCGTATCGCTGAAGATCGCGGGGCAGACCGGACAATGGAAGCTGGGCGACCTGAAGAACCAGAAGACCGCCCGCGCCCGCTTTGACGCCGCCGATTTCGAACGGCATCTGACGGCGGTGCAGGGCTTTCAACTGCTTGTGCAGCATGCGCTTCAGACCACGGCGCAGACGGCGTTCTACATCGACTATGAAGACCTGCACGATCTCGACGTGCTCAACGGTCTCGCCCGCTTTCTGGGGGTCGAGGCGCGGATCGACGCCATCCCCGATGCGCTGAAAAAGCAGAACCCCGAGGAAATCCGCGACAAGGTCGTGAACCCGGACGAGATGGAACTGGCGCTGGAGGGGCTGGACCGGTTCAACCTGTCGCGTACGCCGAATTTTGAGCCGCGCCGCGGCCCCGGCGTGCCGAGCCTCGTCGCCGCCAAGGGCGCGCCGCTTTTGTTCATGCCGATCAAGGGCGGGCCAGAGGCGCGGGTGACGGCTTGGCTGGCCGGGATTGGCGGCGGGCTGACCGAAGGGTTCACCCACAAGGCGCTGCGCCAGTGGCGGCGCAGCCAGCCCAATCACCGCAGCTTCACCGTATTGCGCCATCCGCTGGCGCGCGCGCATGCCGCGTTCTGCGAGACTCTCGCCAGCGGCCGCCCGGCCGAACTGCGGTTCGCATTGCGCAGGCTTTACAAGGTTCACCTGCCGGCGGACCCGGCCGACCCGGCGTATGACCTTTACGCCCATCGCACCGCGTTTCTGGCGTTCCTGAAGTTCCTCAAGGGCAACCTGTCGGCGCAGACCAGCGTGAAGGTCGATCCTGCCTGGGCAACGCAAACGGCGGTGCTGCAAGGGTTTGCCACGATCACCGGCCCCGATCTGGTGCTGCGTGAAGATCAGCTGGCGCCCGGCCTTGCCTTCCTCGCCTCCGAAGTCGGGCTGCCCGCCCTCGCGCCGGGCCCTGAACTGCCGACGGGGCGATACGCCCTCGCCGACGTGTTCGACGATGAGATCGAGGCCGCCGCGCGCGAGGCCTATCAGCGCGATTACGCCACCTTCGGCTTTGGTGCCTGGCGCCCCTAGGCGGGGTCAGGCCGCCTGATGGCTGGATCGCGGCTCGGTCAGGATGGCGTAGAGCTTGGCGGGATCGACGTTGGCGCGCAGCTTGGAACAGGTGCCCGCGTCGCGCATGGTGCGCGACACCAGCGCCAGCGCCTTCAGGTGATCCACCCCGGCATCCTTCGGCGCGAACAGCGCAAACACCAGATCGACGGGCTGGCGGTCGACCGACTCGAAGTCCATCGGCCGTTCCAGCCGCACGAAAATGCCGACGATGCTGTCGAGCGACTCGATGCGGGCGTGGGGCAGCGCGATGCCGTGGCCGACGCCGGTCGGCCCCAGGCTTTCGCGTTCCTGCAGGCCGTCGAAGGCGGTGCCGCCTTCGACGCCGTAGGCCGAGGCCGCGACCTCGGCAATTTCCTGGAACAGGCGCTTCTTGCTCGTGAGCTGCCCGATCACCTTCACGGCGCCCGGTTTCAGAATGCTGGAAAGGTCCATAGGCTGCTCACTGTCCGTCACGCCCGTTCGGGCGGTTATTTCGTGTTCAGCGGGTCGACCCAGCCGATGTTGCCATCGTCCCGGCGGTAGACCACGTTGACGCCGCTGTGCTTCTCGTTGCGAAACACCAGAACGCGCGCCCCTGCCAGTTCCATCTGCATGACCGCCTCGCCGACCGACAGCGATGGGATCTTGGTCTCCATCTCGGCGATGATCAACGGCTGCAGACTTTCCGGCTCGGCGCCATCCGGTCCCTCAGATGACGCGAGGATATAGGACGAGGCCTCCTGGAATTCAACCGGTTCGGCGCGGACGTGCTGATGGTCGCGCAACCGACGCTTGTAGCGGCGCAACTGCTTGTCCATCTTCTCGCGGCAGCCTTCGAAAGCGGCATAGACCTCGGTCGCATGCCCGCGCGCGCTGACGCTGAGCCCGGTCGACAGATGCACTGTGCTTTCGCAGATGTACTCATGCGCGGCGCGCGAAAAGACCACCATCGCGTCGGTCGGACGCTGGGAATATTTTGTGACAGTCTCGTCAAGCTCGGATTTGACATGGGTTTGCAATGCATCGCCGATGTCGATCTGCCGTCCGCTGATCTGGTACCGCATCATGCCTCCTCTAGGTCGTGCGGATCGGTGGCCTTGCAACGCAAGGGGCCGATCCCATTGAGTTTTCGGAAGATGCCATGCGTTCGAGGTGGAGCCTGGCAAGGTCTGTCAATCCTTGCGGCGACGGCGCTCTGAAGAGGATGGTATCCGCATGCATCCCCTGTATTTGGCGACCGTTCGCCGTGAAATGTCAACGCCATCGTGGCGCAACTTGTCACAAATCCGGGCGTCCGACAGTGGCCGCCCGGCTGGTTCGGCGTCGATCAGCCGCCGGATCGCCCACTGGATCGCGTAGCTGGAGACGTCGTTTCCGTCCGGGCCGGGCAGGGAGGACGAGAAGAACAGCGAAAGCGGATAGAGCACGCCGTCCGCCAGCAGGGCCTTGCCGGCGACCGCGCGTCCCAGTGTCGCGGGATGGACGGCCAGCGCCTCGGCCATCTGCTGGCGGCTCATCGGTGCCAGATGCTCGGGGCCAAGCGCGAAGAACCGGCTTTGATCGTGCACCAGACGCTCACCGATTCGCAGCAGGGTACGGCCGCGCATCCGGACCGCGCGCACCAGCGCGGTGGCGCGTCCGTGGGCCGCCTGGATGAAGGGATCGGATTTGCCCGCCACCATCTTGACCAGGCTGGTATCCAGCGCGACCACCGGCACCGCGCGCCGCCCCAACCGGGCCCGAAGCGCGCCTGACCCGTCGCGATCCACGATCAGATCGGGTGTCAGCGGCGCGGCGGGGGCCTCGGCTTCGGGCACCGGGCGGGTGCGCAGTTGGCGTAAAGCGCCGCCGATGCGCTGCACCTCGGCCTCGGGCAGGCCGAGCGCGCGGGACAGGTCGGCCCAGCGTTTTTCGGCGAACAGCGGCAGCAGGCGCACGACCCGGTCTGCCATGTAGCGCTCCAGCCCATGCTCGCACAGTTGCAGCGCCAGACATTCCTGCAGGTTGCGCGCGCCGACCCCGGTCGGCTCGCAGCGTTGCAGCACCGTCAGCGCCTCGGCAACATCGGCCCGGTCCAGCGATGTTGCCGAGGCGACGTCCTCGACACTGGAATCGAAATAGCCGTCGTCGCGCACCTCGCCCGTCAGGTAAAGCGCGATGGCGCGCAGGTTGGGCGGCAGCACCATAAGCCCGATCTGCTGGCGCAGCGATTCACCCAGCGACGGCAGCGCCGCCACCGTTTCCAGCGCAAAGTCATAGGCCGACCGATCCGCCCGCGCGACCCGCAGGAACGGGTTTTCGCCCGCCTCGCGCTCGATCTCCTGGGTCAGGTCGGTCGCGGTCATGCGCAGGATCTGCAACGACTGCTGCATCCCCGGCGTCAGCGCCACCCCGGTGCGCAGCGACGGACGCAGAGAGGGGCGCAGGCTCATCGCGTGCCCCGCCGTCTAGAAGATGCGGAAGTTCTGCCCGAGGTAAACCCGACGGACGTTTTCATCGCGGATGACCTCGTCGGCGGTGCCGCTCATCAGCACGCGGCCCTCATGCAGGATATAGGCCCGGTCGACGATTTCCAGCGTTTCGCGCACGTTGTGGTCGGTGATCAGGATGCCGATGCCCCGGCTTTTCAGGTCATGCACCAGATGCCGGATTTCCCCCACCGCGATCGGATCGACGCCGGCGAAGGGTTCATCCAGCATCAGGTATTTCGGGTCGGCGGCCAGACAGCGCGCAATCTCCACCCGCCGCCGCTCGCCGCCCGACAGCGACAGGGCGGGGGCGCGCCGCAGGTGGGTGATGGAGAAATCGCTGAGCAATTCCTCCAGCCGCTCGCGCCGTTTGTGGCGGTGCGGCTCGGTGATTTCCAGCACGGCGAGGATGTTGTCCTCGACCGAGAGGCCGCGGAAGATCGAGACCTCTTGCGGCAGGTAGCCGATGCCAAGCCGGGCCCGCCGATACATCGGCAGCCCCGTCACCTCGCGCCCGTCGATCATCACCTGCCCGCTTTCCGGCGTCACCAGCCCGGCGATGGCGTAAAAGCAGGTCGTCTTGCCCGACCCGTTGGGGCCGAGCAGCGCGACAACTTCGCCGCGATCCAGCCGCATCGACATGTCGCGGATCACCGGGCGCTTGGAATAGCTCTTGCGCAGGTTGATAACCCGCAGGCCGCCGCTGCCGCCCGTCACTGTCAGGTCAGGCGGCGGTGTCATGGCGAGGCGGGCTGCGCGGGGGCGGGGTGAAAGACGGTTTGCACCCGCCCTTCCATCTGGCCGGTACCGCTTTTCAGGTCGATGTCCAGCGTCTGGCCCGACATTGCGCTTTGCCCCTGCGTCAGCAGCACATCGCCGGTCATCACCACCCGGCCGTCGTCGATGGTGTAGATGGCCTGCTTCGCCTCGGCCGCCTCGCCGCCGCTGGTGAAGGTCACGTCGCCGGTTGCGACCATGCGCGAGATACGGCCCTTAGCCTCGGTCGTACCTTTGTCGTATTCCACCCGAACCTCATCCGCCGCCAAACGGATCTGGCCCTGCCCGACGATGACATGGCCGCTGAACACCGCCGAGCCATCGGTCTGGTTGACCTTCAGTTGATCGGCGGTCACCTGCACCGGCAGGGTCGGGTCCTGCTTCAGCCCGCTGAAGGCCACCTGGGTGCCCTGTGCAGCCGCCACGAAGGGCAACGCCGCAATCAGCAGCGTGGCGAGGATCGGTCGGATCAAACGCGGCATCGAGTCCCTCATTGTCCGGGCTGGTATACCAGCTTCACATCGCCGTTGAAAACCAGAACATATTCGGCCTTGTTCACGGCATCGGGTGCCAGCGTCATCGCCGTGGCCGTCAGCGTGACCATCGGCCCGGTGGCCGTGACACCGCCCGTCGCCTCGACCCGCGCCTCGTTCAGCGACGAGGTCAGATGCGCGGTCTGGATGTGGTAATCAGCAGAGGTGTCCAGCTTCACGTCGCCGGTAAAGGTCACCCGGTTCGCGGGCGTGTCGATCTCGCCGGTGGCCGACCGCATTTCCGCCGATGATCCACCCTGCGAGTTCATCCGCGCGGTCAGGTCCACGGCGGTCGCGTGGCCCGGTTGGTCCGGGACCGGCCGCACCAGCGCGGCGGTTACCGCGATGGCGCTGCCGTCCGGTGTCACGCCGGAATAGCTGGGGTTCGTGATGCGCGAGTCGCGCGCCAGCGCGTTCACGTCGACCTTGGCATAAGGAATGGCGCGCGACGGGTCGATGGTGCGCGCCACAAGGAACATCGTCGACAGGATCGCCAGCGCCGCCAGCGGCAGCAGGATTTTCAGCCAGAAGACAAGGCGTGAATAGGCGTTGTCGCGCCCGCCCATCGTGTCACACTACCCCGGCGCGCAGGCAGTCGTGGATGTGCAAAATCCCCACAGCCGCCCGGCTGCCTGCCGGGTCCACCACGAAAAGGCAGGTGATCTTCTTCTCGTTCATCAGCGCCACCGCCGTTTCGGCCAATGCGGCCGGGCCGATGGTGCGCGGGCTTTGCGTCATGACCTGCACGGCGGTCAGATCGAGCAGCCCGGCCATATGCCGACGCAAGTCGCCATCGGTGATGATGCCGACCAGATCGCCGCCCGCGTCGGTGACGCCGACCACACCGAAACCCTTCTGGCTGATCGTCAGCAGCACCTCGCCCATCGGCGTCGCTTCGGTCACCAGCGGCAGCGCCGTGGCCCGGTGCATCAGGTCACCCACCTTGGCCAGCCGCGCGCCCAGCTTGCCGCCAGGGTGAAACTGGCGGAAATCTTCGGGCGTGAACTGCCGGTGTTCCATCAGCGCCACGGCCAGCGCATCGCCCAGGGCCAGCGTCATGGTGGTCGATGTCGTCGGCACGATCCCCGTGCCGCAAGCCTCGGGCGCGGGTGGCAACAGGATCGCCACATCCGACTGGCGCAGAAGGGTCGAGCCCTCGCGGCTCGCCACGCCGATCATCGCGATGCCGAAGCGGCGGGTATAGGCGATGATGTCGGCCAGTTCCGGCGTCTCGCCCGAGTTTGACAGCACCAGCACCACATCGCCCTTGGCCAGCATCCCCAGATCGCCGTGGCTCGCCTCGGCAGGATGCACGAAATGCGCGGGCGTCCCGGTCGAGGTCAGCGTGGCCGCAATCTTGCGGGCGATATGGCCGGATTTTCCCATGCCCGACACGATCACCCGGCCGGGGGCGTCCAGGATCACCTGCACCGCCTCGGCAAAGCTGTCGCCAAGGCTGCCCGCCAGCAACGTCAGCGCCCCCGCCTCGGCCGTGATGACGCGGCGGGCGGTGTCGAGAAAGGTGGATTTGTCGGGCATTGGCTGTGGCACGGAAAACATGACCATCACTTAGGCACTGCCGGGCAGAAAGTCATCATCCCGCCCGCAAATGCAAGCGCAACGCGGTGTCGCACGGTTGCGGCCTCAGTGGTGGAAGATGTCGTTGGTGTCGTCCAGCCCCATCAGGTCCAGCGCGGCCCGCATCGGCAGGAAATCAAAACAGGCCTGCGCCATCGCCACCCGGCCTTCGCGTTCCAGCCGCCGGTCCAGTTCCGCCTTCAGCCGGTGCAGGTAAAGCACGTCCGACGCGGCATAGTCGATCTGCGCCTCGGTCAGCTCTTCGGCGCCCCAGTCGCTGGTCTGCTGCTGCTTGGACACATCGACGCCGACCAGATCCTGCAGCAGGTATTTCAGCCCGTGCCGGTCGGTGAAGGTACGGATCAGCTTGGACGCGATCTTGGTGCAATAGACCGGCGCGGTGACAACGCCAAAGGCGTTCTGCAGCGCCGCGATGTCAAACCGGGCGAAGTGAAAGAGCTTCAGCACCTTCGGGTCGGCCAGCATGCGTTCGAGGTTGGGCGCGCTTTTCTGGCCACGCGCGATCTGCACCAGATGCGCGTGCCCGTCACCGGCCGACAGTTGCACCACGCAGAGTCGGTCGCGGTGCGGCAGCAGGCCCATCGTCTCGGTGTCGATGGCCACCACGGGGCCAAGGCTCAGGCCGTCGGGCAGGTCGCCCTTGTACAGATGGTTGGTCATCGCGGTCTCCTTTGGGCTGACCTTCTGGCGGGCGCGGGCCATGCCGTCAATGCCCGACGCCGGGCGCGGCCCCGGCGGAATGCGGCTCTACCCGGCCGCGCAGCGGTTTCGCTTCCAGCACGAAGGTCAGCGCGAAGGCCACCGCCGCCATCACCGCCGAGGTCACGAAAACCGGGTGCAGCGCATCGGTGAAGTTCGCGACCACCTGCGCACGCAACCCCGCGGGCAGCGCCGCCACCTTTGCCGCGTCGATCGAGGCGGGGTTCAGCCCCGCGGGCAGCGTATCGCCCAGCAGCGCCGCCAGACGCGCCGAAAAGAGCGTGCCGAACAACGCGATCCCGATCGAGCCGCCGACCTGCCGGAACAGTTGAAACCCCGCCGTGCCCACGCCCAGCATCTCGCGCGGGACCGCGTTCTGAATCGCGGTGGTGCCCACCGACATCGTCGGCCCCATGCCCAGCCCGACCATCGCCACCATCGCGATCAGCGCCCATGTGGGCGTGGCGGGCGTCAGTTGCGACAAGAGGCCGAGCCCCAGGGTCAGCATCAGGGTACCCGCCACCGGCAGATAGCGGTATTTACCGGTCCGGCTCATGATCCGGCCGCTGGCGACCGAAGAGGTGACGATGCCCAGCATCAGCGGCAGCAGTTGCAGGCCCGAGGCGGTCGGGCTGACCCCCTTGGCGACTTGCAGGTAAAGCGGCAGGAACGTGATTGCGCCGAACATGGTGGCGAAGACGATGAAGCCGATGGCGCTGAACACCACGAAGGTGTTGTGGCGAAAGAGGGCGGGCGGCAGGATCGGCTCGGCCGCGTGCCGTTCCGCCACGATCAGCGCGATGGTGGCGGCAATCGCCGTGCCGATCAGCGTCAGCATGAAGGGCGAGCCCCAGGGATAGGTGCGCCCGCCAAGGCTGGTGAACAGCACCACCGAGGCCAGCGCCGTGGTCAGGAACACTGCGCCCAGATAGTCGATCTGGTGGCGGGTGCGGATGCCGCGTGGCTTGAACGCGATGGCAAAGGCCGCCAGCGCCGCGATGCCCAGCGGCAGGTTGATGTAGAAAATCCACCGCCACGAGAAATGATCGACGATGTAGCCGCCCGCCAGCGGCCCGGCCACGCTCGACAGACTGAACACGGCGGCGAACACGCCCTGCACCTTGCCGCGTTCGCGCGGCGCCACGACGTCGCCGATCACCGTCTGCGCCAGCACCATCAGCCCGCCGCCGCCAACCCCCTGCAAGCCGCGCGCCAGGATCAGGAAGGTCATCGACGTCGCCTGCCCGCAGAGCATCGAGCCCAGCAGGAACAGCGTCACCGAAATCTGCATCATCACCTTGCGGCCGAACAGGTCGCCCAGCTTGCCGTAAAGCGGTGCCACCACGGTCGAGACCAGCAGGTACGACGTCACCACCCAGCTCAGGTGATCGAGGCCGCCAAGGTCGGCGACGATGGTCGGCAGCGCGGTCGAGACGATGGTCTGGTCCAGCGAGGCCAGCAGCATCATCACCGCGATGGCCGTAATGATCAGCTTGCGCGACTGTGCGGGTTCGGCGGCGGGTGCGGTCATGCAGGATTCCTTGCGGCGGGGGCTGGTCAGCCGCCACCCGCGCACCACAATCTAGGGCCAGATATCGGGCAGGGCAACGGGAGGCGGGCATGACGGCAGACCGGCGCGGGGCGATCCTCTGGGTGCTCTGCCTGCAATATTTCGCGGCCGAGGCGGTGGTGGCGCAGGGCTACCGCGGCCCCTATGCGCTGGCCACCAACTATATCAGCGACCTTGGCGCGACCACCTGCGCGGCGGTCTGTTCGCCGCTGCACCCGCTGATGAACGCCTCGTTCCTGCTGCAGGGCGTGCTGATCGCCAGTGGCGCGTTGCTGGTCCGCAACCTCTTTCCGCGCGGGCCTCTGGCAACCGCCGCGCTTGCCTGCATCGCCGCCTCGGCGCTGGGCGTGATCCTCGTCGGCATCTTCCCCGAGGATTCCGGCTCATCCCTGCACTACAACGGGGCGGCTGAGAACTTCCTGCTCTCGAACCTCGGCATGGTGCTCGCGGGCCTTGCGCTGCGCCCCGTCGCCCCGGCCCGCGCGCTCTACAGCCTCGCCAGCGGCCTGATCGGCCTTGCGGGCCTCATGTTTTTGGCGATGAAGGCCGATCTCGGGCTCGGCATCGGCACGGTGGAGCGCATCACGGCCTACCCGTTCCCGCTCTGGCTCGGGGTGACGGGCCTCTGGCTGCTGCGCCGGACGGGCTGAGACTGGTGACCCCGGATGGATTCGAACCATCGACCTGCCGCTTAGGAGGCGGCCGCTCTATCCCCTGAGCTACGGGGCCACGCGTGGTCCTTGTGCCGGGAAAAGCCGTCCGGCGCAACCGTCGCGCGGGGCTTGGCCGTCGTTCGGTTGCGTTGCGTCATCGCGGGCGATGAATTGGCGGGCGCGGCGGGTCGTTTCGCCGCGTCTGGGCGACGCCATCACCGTGGCGGCTGGAACGGAGCATAGGAAGCGGGGAAGGGGGAGTGACTTTTGGCCCACCACTCCCCCTAAAGTCCAGATCGTCACGGATAGAGAGCTTGCAGGACGCGCTGGATTCTGTCGGTCTTTCGGCCGTTAGCGGTAACATAGCCGAAGATGCGGGCTTGGACAAGCGTGAGGTTGGCGCTAACAATGATCTATCCTCACGTCATCCGGACATGTCATTGACCAGCGAACCGCGCCTCGACCACCGCCGCACCCTGACGCTTCGCGATGTGTCCGAGGCCTCGGGGGTCAGCGAGATGACGGTCAGCCGGGTCTTGCGCAACCGCGGCGACGTTTCGCACAGCACCCGCGACCGGGTGCTGTCGGCCGCCAAGGCATTGGGCTACGTGCCCAACAAGATCGCGGGGGGGCTTGCCTCGCAGCGGGTGAACCTGATCGCGGTGATCATCCCGTCGCTGTCGAACATGGTGTTCCCCGAGGTGCTGACCGGCATTTCAGAGGTGCTGGACGATACCGGCCTGCAACCGGTTGTCGGCGTCACCAACTACTCGCCCGAACGCGAGGAGCGCGTGCTGTATGAGATGCTGTCCTGGCGGCCCTCGGGCGTCATCATGGCGGGGCTGGAACACAGCGACCCGGCCCGCGCGATGATGCGCAACGCGGGCATCCCGATCGTCGAGATCATGGATGTCGATGGCGAGGCGGTCGACTCGGTGGTCGGCATCTCGCACATTCGCGCCGGGCAGATGATGGCGCAGGCGATCCTTGCCTCGGGGTATCGCAAGATCGGCTTTCTCGGCACCCAGATGCCGCATGACCACCGCGCCCGCAAACGGCTGCAAGGCTTCACCGCCGCGCTGCAAGTCGCCGGGCTGGAGGTGCAGGACCGCGAATATTACGAAGGCAGTTCGGCGCTGCTGAAGGGGCGCGAGATGACGCAGGCCATCCTTGCGCGTCGGCCCGACCTCGATTTCCTCTACTATTCCAACGACATGATCGGCGCGGGCGGGCTTTTGCACTGCCTTGGCGCGGGCATCGACGTGCCAGAACGCCTTGGCCTTGCGGGGTTCAACGGGGTCGAGTTGCTCGACGGGCTGCCCCGCCGCCTTGCCACGATGGACACCTGTCGGCTGGAGATCGGCCGCCGCGCCGCCGAGATTATTTCGGGCAAGACCGCCGACGGGAAAACCAGCGGCCTGCGCATCGAACTCAGCCCCCGGCTCGACCCCGGCGAGACGATCCGGGCGCCGCGCTGACCGATCAGCCGCCGAACTTGACGCGCAGGGTAAAGCTGTAGGCCCCCGCCGTCAGTGCTGCAGGTGCCGCCGGGAAGGGCGCCGCCGCCTGCACCGCCGCCACCGCCGCAAGGTCCAGCGCGGCAACACCCGAAGATTGCGCGACGCTGGCCGCCCTCAGTTGCCCGTCGCGGCCCAGCGACAGTGCCACGCCCACGGTGCCGCGCGCATCGCCTGCCGCCAGCGGGTAGTGCTTGTGCCGCTCTACCCCCGCCATGATCCGGGCGCCCCAACCGGCCATCGCTGCCGTCTCGGCCGGGCCGGTCGCCGTCATCGCGGCCTGCCCGCCCGCGCCCGCTGCCGCTCCGCCTCCCGCCCCGCGCGCCTTGCCGCCCGCCTGCGCCACCGCCGGTCGGGGGTGGGACGCGGGCGGTTTCGGCGGTGCCGGGGCGGGTTCTGCAATGGGGGCGGCTTCGGGCAGGCGCGGCGGTGGCAAGGCGGTCGCGTCGGTTTGGGGCGGCGCCGCCGCGTCACCCGGCAAGGGTGGCAGCGTTCCTTCGGCATCCGTCGGTGCCGCGACCTGCCCGACGGCGGTCACCAGCCCCGGCACGGTCAGCGGCGGCACCGGCCGGGCGGGCGCATCGGCGGCAGGGGCGGCGACGGGTCGCGCCATCGCCGCCTGCGTCACGGCGGTATCGGCGCGCGGTGGCGCCACCGCCTGATCCTCGCGCGGCACCGGGTGCTGCGCCTGCGTCAGCATCGGCACCGCAGGCCCGCTCGCGGCGGGCGAGGGCGGCAGGGCCGCGACCAGCGTGACCTGCAACACCCCGCCATCCCCGGATGACAGCGCGCCGGTTGTTGCGCCAAGGGCAAGCCCGACTACGCCAAGGTGCAGCAGCGCCGACAGGATCACCGTCCCGAACCGTTCGCCGCGCCGCCGTTCACCGTCCGCCGTGATCCGTCGCGGCGCGATCACGCGCGGCGTCGGGCCGCCGTCCGGCGCCACCTCGATCACCGGAAACCGGCGGCCCGGAAAGGCGACCACCTGCCGCGCGCTCAACGGTGGCGGCGCGGTGGGCCGGTCCACCCGGCGGCGCGGGAACGCGACCACGCTCATGCCCGGCCCCGTCCCGGCAGGGCGCCGGTCTCGATTGGCGGGCAGGCGGGCATTGTCATCCTCTTCACCGGTATCCTTGGGCGTCAGCTTCGCGCATCGCGGCCCAGCGGGCGCGGCCAAAGGCGACGCCCCGGCCACCGGACGCGAATCGCCGCGCAGGATAGGCCGACGCTCGCCGCGCGCAATCCGCGCTCAGTCGCCCGCCACCGCGATCGTGGTGGCCCAGCCCGCGCAGGCCGCGCGCACGGCGGCTGGCGGGGCTGCATCGGTGAAGAACGTATCCACCTCGGCCAGCGAGGCGATGCGCACCGGCGCCGTGCGGGTGAACTTGGATCGGTCGGCGACCAGAAACCGCCGCCGGGCCTGCGCCAGAATGGCCTGGGCGACCCGCACCTCGCGCACGTCGAAATCCAGCAGGTCACCCGCCTCGTCCAGTGCCGAGGCGCCGATGACCGCGAAATCCACCTTGAACTGGCGCACGACCTCCATCGTCATGTCGCCGACCAGCCCGGCATCCGCCCGTCGCAGCACGCCCCCCGCCACGATCACCTCGCAGCCCTCGTTGCGCGCCAGAATGTTCGCGACGTTCAGGTTGTTGGTCACCACCATCAGGTTGCGATGGTTCAGCAACCCGCGCGCCACCGCCTCGGTCGTGGTGCCGATGTTGAGAAAGAGCGAGGCATCCTGCGGAATCGCCGCCGCGCAAAGCCGCCCGATCCGCTCTTTCTCGGCCGCGTGCAGGCTGCGGCGATCCTCATAGCCGATGTTCACCACGCCCGAGGCCAGCACCGCCCCGCCATAGACGCGCGTCAACTGGCCTGCGTCGCACAGTTCCGTCAGGTCGCGCCGCACGGTTTGCAGCGTCACGCCAAAGCGGGCGGCGAGGTCTTCGACCACCACCTTGCCCTCTTCCCGTGCAATCTTCAGGATTTCGCCCTGTCGGAAATTCTGCGCCATCGAAGCCTCCGTGCCCCGGTGTAGCAAAGCCGGGGCGGTTCGGGAATTGCCGGGGTGGCGATGCCGGGCGGTTCCGCGCTTTGGTGGCCAGCGGGGCGCCCGAATCGCGGGGCGTAGCCTCAGCGGTGCTATTTTGAGGGTTTGAGCCGGAACAATCGTTTCGAGTTGCGGCCCCGAGCGCGCAATTTGCGGAAGATATTCCCACATGCCGCAAATGGCAGCCATCTGTTCCGCTGGGTAGCCCTTCCGTGGAAGGCCATTCCCCTGCCGAAGCCGCGCGGGCGAATGCGGTCCTTATCTTTCTGCCGTAATTGCAATTGCTTAGGGGATTGCCCCACATTAGAGAACGGCGCCGACCCCTGCGCCGACCCGTTGAAGGATGCCCCCATGTCCCTGACCGCGATTCCGCAAGACTGGCTGTTCGGCCTGGCCGGTGGGCTGATGATCGGCCTCGCTGCCGCGGTCCTGCTGCTGTTCAACGGCCGTATCCTCGGGGCAAGCGGCATTCTGGGCAGCACGCTGGACGGTGCCGGGCAGGGCACGTCGGACGAACGCCTGACCTTTCTCGGCGGGCTGATCGGCGCCCCGGCGCTGGCGGTTGCCCTGCTGGGCGCGCCGCAAACCCATGTGTCGGGCGATGTGCCGCTTCTGATCATTGCGGGCCTGCTGGTCGGCTTCGGCACCCGGTTGGCGAATGGCTGCACCTCGGGCCACGGCGTCTGCGGCATGTCGCGATTCTCGATCCGCAGCATTGCGGCCACGGTCGTCTACCTCGCTGCCGGCATGATCGCCTTCTACCTCGCCCGCCACATTCTGGGAGCCATCTGATGCGTCTTCTCGTCTCTTCCGTTTCGGGGGCCCTTTTCGGCCTTGGGCTGCTGCTGTCGGGTATGACCGACACCGCCAAGGTGCAAGGCTGGCTCGACATTGCCGGAAACTGGGATCCGACGCTCGCCTTCGTTCTGGGCGGCGCCATCCTGCCGATGGTGCTGGCCTGGCGCATCGCGGCCCGGCGCCGCACGGCGGTGCTGGGCGAGCCGATTCCACCGATGCCGGAGCAGATCATTGACGCGCGGCTGCTGGGCGGCTCGGCGCTGTTCGGCATCGGCTGGGCGCTGGCGGGCTTCTGCCCCGGCCCCGCGCTCGCCTCGCTGGGGTGGAGCGGGGTTGGCGGCACCGCCTTCGTTCTGGCGATGATCGCCGGGATGATCTGCTACCAATTCGTGCAGCGGCGCGCCGTGCTGACCGCCTGAGGGCGGCCCGCCTCCTGCCATCCTGCGAAATGAAGGCCACCGCCCTGCAAAGGGGGTGGCCTTCGCCATTCTGCCACAAACTTGTCACAAACGAACATGACAATTGACGAAACGAACATTTCCGCCGATGGTCCGACCCAAATAGGGGGATCCGATGGAACCGGTCGATCTTTTCGTCATCGGCGGCGGCGTGAACGGCTGCGGCATCGCGCGGGATGCGGCGGGGCGGGGGCTGTCGGTCACGCTGGCCGAGATGAACGACCTTGCATCGGCCACCTCGTCCGCCTCCACCAAGCTTTTTCACGGCGGATTGCGCTACCTCGAATACTTCGAGTTCCGGCTGGTCCATGAATCGCTGGTGGAGCGTGAGGTGCTGTTGCGCGCGATGCCGCACATCAGCTGGCCGATGCGATTCGTGCTGCCCTATCACCCGTCGATGCGGTTCGAGGGTGACACGCCGACCTCTCGCCTCTTGTCGGTCTTCATGCCCTGGATGAAGGGCCGCCGCCCGGCCTGGCTGATCCGGCTGGGCCTGTTCCTTTACGACCATCTCGGCGGCCGCAAGTTGTTGCCGGGCACGCGGTCGGTGAACCTGACCGCCGATCCGGCGGGCAAGCCGCTGAACCCGAAATTCGCCCGGGCCTACGAATATTCCGACTGCTGGGTGGAGGATTCCCGCCTTGTCGTGCTGGCTGCTCGCGATGCGCAGGCGAAGGGCGCCAGCATCCTCACCCGGGCCCGCGTCATCGGCGCGCGGCGCGAGGCCGACCTGTGGCACATCACCGTGGAGGGCGAGGATGCGACCGTGACCCACACCGCCCGCGCGCTGGTCAACGCGGGCGGGCCCTGGGTTGGTCAGATCATCACCGGCGCGCTGGGCATCGCCTCGACCGAGGGGGTGCGGTTGGTGCGCGGCAGCCACATCGTGACCAAACGTTTGTTCGATCACGACCGGTGCTACTTCTTTCAGGGCACTGATGGCCGGATCATCTTCGCCATCCCGTATGAGGGCGACTTCACTCTGATCGGCACCACTGACATGGACCACAAGGGCAAACCCGGCGAGGCGGTCTGCACGCCCGAGGAACAGGATTACCTGTGCGCCTTCGCCTCGCACTACTTCGCCAAACCGGTGACGCGCGACGATATCGTCTGGACCTATTCCGGCGTCCGCCCGCTTTATGACGACGGCGCGAAATCGGCCACCGCTGCCACCCGCGACTATGTGCTGTCGCTCGACCAAAGCGCCGGCGCGCCGCTGCTCAGCGTCTTCGGCGGCAAGATCACCACGCACCGCCGCCTTGCCGAACACGCGCTCGAAAAGCTGGTGCCGTTCTTCCCGCAGGCCAAACCGGCCTGGACGGCGGGCGCGACCCTGCCCGGCGGCGATTTTCCGGTGCAGGGCTTCGACGCGCTGGTGGCGGATCTGGGCAAGGATTACCCCTTCCTCACCCCGTTCCACGCCCGCCGCCTGTGCCGCGCCTATGGCACCGAGGCGCGGGTGATCCTTGGCGCCGCAAAGCGCCCCGAAGACCTTGGCCGCGACTTCGGCGCGACGCTGACAGAGGCGGAACTGACTTGGCTGATGGGCCGGGAATATGCCCGCACCGCCGCCGATGTGGTCTGGCGCCGCTCGAAACTCGGTCTCAGGCTGACGGTCGAACAGATCGCCGCACTGGATGCGTGGATGGCGGGGGCCCGTGCATGACCCGCATCCTTGCCATCGACCAGGGCACCACCTCCAGCCGCGCGATCCTGTTCGACGCCGCCCTGCGGGTCGGGGGCATCGCGCAGGCCGAGTTTCCACAGCATTTCCCCCGTTCCGGCTGGGTCGAACATGACCCGGCCGACATCTGGGCTTCGACCGAGGCCACCATCCGCAAGGTCATGGCCGATGCCGGGGTGACCGCCGCGGATATCGCCGCGATCGGCATCACCAACCAGCGCGAAACCACCCTGCTGTGGGATCGCGCCACCGGCGCGCCGTTGCACAACGCCATCGTCTGGCAGGACCGCCGCACCGCGGACAGCTGTGAACGCCTGCGTGCGGCGGGCCACGAACCGCTGATCCGGCAAACCACCGGCCTCTTGCTCGACCCCTATTTCTCCGCCACCAAGCTCGCCTGGCTGCTCGACCATGTCGAGGGCGCGCGGGATCGGGCGCGCAAGGGTGAACTTGCGTTCGGAACCGTCGACAGCTTCTTGATCTGGAAGCTGACCGAGGGCCGCGTTCACGCCACCGACGCCACCAACGCCGCCCGCACGATGCTTTATGACATCCGCACGGGTCGCTGGTCGCCAGAAATCCTCGCCCTCTTCGACATCCCCGAAAGCCTGCTGCCAGAGGTGCGCGATTGTGCCGCCGACTTCGGCGCCACCACGCTCTTCGGCGGCTCGATCCCCATTCTCGGCGTGGCGGGCGACCAGCAGGCCGCTACCGTCGGGCAGGCGTGCTTTGCCCCCGGCATGGTGAAATCGACCTACGGCACCGGCTGTTTCGCGCTGGCCAATACCGGCGCCCGGATGGTGTTGTCGAACAATCGTCTGCTCACCACCATCGCCTATCAGTTGAACGGCACACCCACCTACGCCCTCGAAGGCTCTATCTTCGTCGCCGGTGCGGTGGTGCAATGGCTGCGCGACGGGCTGCACCTGATCGGCGCCGCCTCGGAAACCGGCGCGCTGGCCGCCAGCGCCGACCCGCATCAAGAGGTGATCCTGGTTCCCGCCTTCACCGGCCTCGGCGCGCCCTACTGGGATGCCCACGCCCGCGGCGCCATCTATGGCCTGACCCGCGCCACCGGCCCGGCCGAGATTGCCCGAGCCGCGCTGGAAAGCGTCGGCTTCCAGACCCGCGACCTGATGGAGGCGATTGCCGCCGACATGGGCGGGACCGGCACCGAAACCCTGCGCGTTGACGGCGGCATGACGGCCAGCGACTGGACGATGCAATTCCTCGCCGACATGCTCGGCGCCCCGGTGGACCGGCCCGCGGTGCGCGAAACCACTGCGCTGGGCGCGGCATGGCTGGCCGGGATGCAGGCGGGGGTCTGCCCCGATGCGGCGGGCTTCGCCCGATCCTGGGCGCTGGAACGCCGGTTCACGCCGCAGATACCGCAGCCCCTGCGCGAGGCCCGCTATGCCGCATGGAAGGATGCCGTGCGCCGGACGCTGACCCCCGCGTGATCCGGCCGCAGCCCGGCCCCCCTGTTCAGCGCCGCCGCTTGCGCCTAATCTGCGCCGCGATGCGCCAGAACCGCCGCCTTCCGGGTCTTTTGCTGACCCTGATGCTCGCCCTCGCCAGCGTGGCGACGGGCTTTGGCTATCGCTATGCGCGCCCGATCACCGACCCGATCCTGATCGCCTACCTGCAGGACGGTGGCAGCCTTGGCGACCTTTGCGACGGGTCCGGTGGCGCCAGCCATCGCGGCATTCCCTGCGATTGCTGCCTGACCGGCCCAGCCCTGATCCCCGATCCGTTCACGCTGCCGCATCCGGTGGGCTATGTTCTTGCGCTGGCGCCGATCTTCGCCGCTACCCCGGCGCTGCCCGCCACCCCGCGCGACCCCGCCCGCGAAGTGCGCGGCCCACCCGCGCGGGTCTGAGCCCGAACCCCATCAACATCCCGGCCTGGCGACCGCAGAGCGGCGCAGGGCCTGCTCAGACACGAACGGACATGCCATGAAACGACTGACCCTGACCCTTGCCGCGCTGGCCTTCGCCACCGCCGCCACGGCGCAAGATTTCACCAAGGGCGCACTGACCATCGTCGATCCCCACGCCGCCGCGACCACGCCGGGCCAATTGTCCGATGCGGGCTTTCTGAAGATCGTCAACAACGGCGATACGCCCGACTACCTGACCGGCGTCTCGGGCGATTTCGGTACCCTGATGCTGCACCAGACCACGGTCGATGCGAACGGCGTGGCGAAGATGACCCATATCGAGTCGCTGGAAATTCCGGCGCATGGCTCGGTAGAGCTGAAGCACGCCAGCTATCACATCATGATGATGCAGTTGAAGCATCCGCTGAACAAGGGCGACAAGGCCGAGGCCACGCTGACCTTCAAGAATGCGGGCGACATCAAGATCGAGTTCGCCATCGGCGACGGCGCGATGGGTGGCATGAACATGGGCGGCTAACGGCCGCCGCGTCGGCGCGCCCGGATTGCCGGGCGCGCCAATCCGATCAGGCGTCGGCGCGCAGGGTCTGGCGCTGTTTGCCCAAGCCTTCGATGCCCAGTTCCACCACGTCGCCCGCGCGCAGATAGGTCGGCGGCTTCATCCCCATGCCGACGCCGGGCGGGGTGCCGGTGGAAATCACGTCGCCCGGCTCAAGGCTCATGAACTGGCTCAGGTAGCTGACCAGATGCGCGACGCCGAACACCATCGTCCTGGTCGATCCGTCCTGCCGCGTGGTGCCGTTCACCGTCAGCCACATCGCCAGGTTCTGCGGGTCGGCCACCTCGTCGCGCGTCACCAGCCAGGGCCCGATCGGGCCGAAGGTGTCGCTGCTTTTGCCCTTGGTCCATTGCCCGCCGCGTTCGGTCTGGAACGCGCGTTCGGAATAGTCGTTGATCACGCAATACCCGGCCACATGGTCCAGCGCCTCGGCCTCGCCGACGTATTTCGCCCGTTTGCCGATCACCACGCCCAGTTCCACCTCCCAGTCGGTCTTTTCCGACCCGCGCGGGATGAACACGTCGTCGTCCGGCCCGCCGATGGCGCTGGTTGCCTTCATGAACAGGATCGGTTCCTTCGGGATCGCCGCGCCGGTTTCGGCGGCGTGGTCGGCGTAGTTCAGCCCGATGCACATGAACTTGCCGACACGGCCGACGCAGGCGCCATAGCGCACCGGCCCCTCGACCAGCGGCAGGCTGCCCGCGTCAAGCGCCGCCAGGGCCGCCAGCCCGGCGGGCGTCAGCACATCGCCCGCGATATCGGCGATCACGCCGGACAGGTCGCGGATGCGGCCCTCGTCGTCCAGCATCCCCGGCTTCTCGGCCCCGGCCGGTCCATAGCGCAAAAGCTTCATCGCGGTTCTCCCTCTTTCTGTCGGCCGCCAGATTTGGCTGGCCCGGTCTTCGGCGTCAAGGCATCCACCCGCGCCGCGCGCGGATGCTGGCGCTGCCGCTCCTCGATCTGGCCGATCCGCACATGGCGCAGCGCATCCACCAGTACCGCGATCAACAGGCCGAAGTTCAACAGCCCGTTGGCCGCCGCCATCCCGCCCAACAGCTGCCAGTTGGGCGGCAGCAGCACGTCGCCATAGCCCAGCGTCGTGAACGAGACGAGCGCGAAGTAGACCGCCTGCTCCAGCGTCGGGAACAGGCCCATCAGCCGGAAGGCGATCGCCCAGATCCAGACCCCGGCGGTGACCAGCCACAGGCTCCAGATCGCGGCCAGCGACAGCGCCAGCATCAGCTTGGGGCGATGCGGCTCGCGCAGGAACCAGGGGGTTATGCGCAGCAGCAGCACCTCCATGAACCAGAAGCTGACACCCGCCACCAGGATGCTGGTCAGCATCAGGCAAGAGCCGACGAAAATCTGGATGAACATACCCTCTCCCCACCGTTGCGGCGGCTACACTAGACGGCTGCGCGCCGGGGGGGAAGCGCGGCACGTCGGTGCGGTATCGGTGTGAAAACGGTGCAAAATCGGTATTCGGTTTCGCCCCGTCTGGACAGGCCCCCGCCACATGCCTATCTCGGGCCGATCATGGTGCAACACGCTGACCCCAATTCGAAGCTCATCGCCGAAAACCGCCGCGCGCGGTTCGACTTCGCCATCGAAAGCGATATCGAGGCCGGCATCGTGCTGACCGGGTCCGAGGTGAAGTCGCTGCGCCAGGGCGGTTCCAACATCGCCGAAAGCTATGCCTCGGTCGAGGGGGGCGAGCTGTGGCTGATCAACGGCTACATTGCTCCCTACCGCGAGGCCAAGACCTGGGGCCACGACGAACGCCGACGGCGCAAGCTGCTGGTTTCACGCAAGGAACTGGCGCGGCTTTGGGCGGCGACGGCGCGCGAGGGGATGACCATCGTGCCGCTGAAGCTTTACTTCAACGATCGTGGCATGGTGAAGCTGAAGCTGGGCGTGGCCAAAGGCAAGACCCATGCCGACAAGCGCGAATCCAGCGCCAAACGCGACTGGGACCGCCAGAAACGCCGTCTGCTGAAGCAGAACCAGTAATCCCGCCGGGGTTGCCTGACCCGACGCACCCCGTTAAGTCAGTCTGGCCGAGTGCAGGAGCGCCGACGATGCAGGACGATCCGAAGACCCTTGTCTCTACCGACTGGCTTGCCGCCCACCTGAAAGACCCCGATCTGCGGGTGCTCGACGCCTCGTGGTATCTTCCCGACAGCGGCCGCAATGCCCGCGCCGAATATGCCACCGGCCATATCCCCGGTGCGCGCTTCTTCGACATCGACGAGATCGCCGATCAACGCTCGCCGCTGCCGCACATGGCGCCGCCGCCCGAGAAGTTCATTTCCCGGCTGCGGGCGATGGGGATCGGCGATGGCCATCAGGTCGTGATCTATGACGGCGCGGGCCTGCTGTCGGCGCCCCGTGTCTGGTGGACCTTCCGCCTGATGGGCAAGACCGATGTCGCCGTGCTGGATGGCGGCCTGCCGAAATGGCGCGCCGAAGGGCGAGAGATCGAGGATATGGACCCGATCGTCCGCGACCGCCACATGACCGTGCAGCGGCAGGCCGGGCTGGTGAAGGACGTCACGCAGGTCGCGGCGGCGTCCAAGCTGGGCGACTGGGAAATCGTGGATGCCCGGTCCCCCGCGCGCTTCCGGGGCGAGGTGGCTGAACCCCGGCCGGGGCTGCGTGCGGGCCATATTCCGGGGTCGAAAAACGTCTTCTATCAAGACCTTCTGAATGCCAACGGCACGATGAAAGACGTGGCCACCCTGCGCGCCGCCTTCGAGGCGGCGGGGGTCGATCTGGCCAAACCTGTGATCTCGAGCTGCGGGTCGGGGATCACGGCAGCGATCCTCGATCTGGCGCTGGAACGCATCGGCCACCGCAGCCACGCCGTTTACGATGGCTCGTGGGCCGAATGGGGCATGTATGGCGACCTCAAGGTCGTGAAAGGCTAGACGATGTTCGACACGCTGAAGCCGCAACCGGCCGACAAGATCCTGCAACTGATGGCGATGTTCCGCGAAGATCCGCGGGCCGACAAGATCGACCTTGGCGTGGGGGTCTACAAGGATGCGACCGGCCTGACGCCGGTGATGCGCGCCGTGAAGGCCGCCGAGCAGAGGCTGTGGGAGACCGAGCGCACCAAGACCTACACCGGGCTGGCGGGCGAGCCGGACTATCACGCCGCGATGGCGGGGCTGATCCTTGGGGCCGGGTTTGACGCGGCCCGGATGGCGGCGGCGGCGACGCCGGGCGGGACCGGGGCGATCCGGCAGGGGCTGGAGCTGATCCGGCTGGCGGCGCCGGGCGCGACGGTCTGGCTGCCCGATCCGACCTGGCCCAACCACCCCTCGATCATCGCCTATCTGGGCATGAAATCAGCGACTTACCGCTATTTTGACGGCGAGACGCGGGCGGTGGACTTCACCGGGATGGCGGAAGACCTTGGCCGGGCGGCACCGGGCGATGTGGTGCTGCTGCATGGCTGCTGCCACAACCCGACGGGGGCCAACCTCAATCTGGCGCAATGGGGCGAAGTCGCTGATATCCTTGCCAAACGCGGCGCGATTCCGTTCATCGACCTGGCCTATCAGGGCTTTGGTGACGGGCTGGATGCCGACGCGGCGGGCACACGGCTGATCGCGGCCTGCCTGCCCGAGGTGATGATCGCGGCCTCGTGTTCCAAGAACTTCGGCATCTATCGCGAACGGGCGGGTCTGCTGATCGCGCTGACCAGCCCCGCCAGCCGGACGGTGACGCAGGGCACGCTGGCGTTCCTGAACCGGCAAAACTACTCTTTCCCGCCCGACCACGGCGCGCGGCTGGTGACGATGATCCTGACGGATCAAGAGTTTAGGGCCGACTGGCAGGCAGAGCTGGAAGCGGTACGGCTGTCTATGCTGGGCCTGCGCGAACAACTGGCGAATGAACTGCGCCGCGTGACTGGGTCGGACCGCTTCGGCTTTCTCGCCCAGCACCGCGGCATGTTTTCGCGGCTTGGCGCGACGCCGGAGCAGGTGGAGCGGTTGCGGGCCGAGCACGGCATCTACATGGTCGGCGACAGCCGCCTGAACATCGCCGGGCTGAACGCGACCACCGTGCCGATCCTTGCGCAGGCGATCGTCGACTGCGGTATCTGAGCCTCGCGGCGACAGCCGGGGGTTTTGGCTGCAAGCCGCTGAGAAGGCAGGGAAATCGGGGTACCGATTTCACACCGTTTTGGCACCGATTTCACACCGATCGGCAGACCGACAGTCAGGCTGTCTTGCCCAGCACCGCCCGCGCATGAAAAAACCGGCGGAGCTTGCGCTCCGCCGGTTCAGTCTCACGGCTGGGGAGGAGGATCAGCCGTGATACGCCGCTTCGCCGTGCGAGGCGAGGTCGAGACCTTCGCGCTCTGCGTCGGTGTCGACGCGCAGCCCGATGATCATGTCGACGATCTTGTAGAGCACCAGCGAGCCGATGCCGCACCAGATGATCGTGGTCAGGACGGCTTCGATCTGCACCATTTCCTGGCCGCCCATCGTCTGGCCGGTGGCATAGCCCACGCCACCGAAGGCGGTGGAGGCGAGGATGCCGGTGAGCAGAGCGCCGGTGATCCCGCCGATGCAGTGCACGCCGAACACATCAAGGCTGTCATCGTAGCCGAAGGACGACTTCACCGTCGTGACGAAGAAGTAGCAGATCGGCGAGACGATGAAGCCCAGAACGATCGCGCCCAGCGGGCCGACGAAGCCGCAGGCCGGGGTGATGGCGACCAGACCCGCCACCATGCCCGAAGCCGCACCCAGCATCGAAGCCTTGCCGCGGGCGAGGCCCTCGACCAGTGACCAGGCCAGGATCGCGGCGGCGGTCGCCACGAAGGTGTTGATCATCGCCAGCGCGGCGGTGCCGTTGGCGGCCAGCGCGGAACCGGCGTTGAAGCCGAACCAGCCAACCCACAGGATCGAGGCGCCGACCATCGTCAGCGTCATCGAGTGCGGCGCCATGTTTTCCTTGCCGAAGCCGACGCGCTTGCCGATCAGCAGGGCGCCCGCAAAGGCCGCGATGCCGGCGTTGATGTGCACCACGGTGCCGCCCGCAAAGTCCATCGCGCCCATCATGAAGAACAGGCCGGTCGAGTCCCACACCATATGGGCGATCGGGAAGTAGACGAAGGTCACCCAGAGCGCGATGAAGAGCAGCAGCGCCGAGAACTTGATACGTTCGGCGAAGGAGCCGATGATCAGCGCGGGGGTGATGACGGCAAAGGTCATCTGGAAGACGACGAAGACGTATTCCGGAATGGTGCCCGAGATCGAGGCGGGCGTCACGCCCGACAGGAACACCTTGCCGAAGCCGCCGAAGTAGGGCGACGGGCCGCCGCCGAAGGCCATCGAGTAGCCGTAGAGCACCCAGATCACCATCACCAGCGCGGTGATCAGCGTGCACTGCATCAGCACCGACAGCATGTTCTTGGTGCGCACGAGGCCGCCGTAGAACAGCGCAAGGCCCGGCACCGTCATGAACAGCACCAGCGCGCTTGACGTCATCATCCAGGCGGTGTCACCGGCGTTGATCGTCGCGGGCGCGGTATCGGCCAGCGCCGGAAGCGCGGTCAAGGCAGACCCCGCGGCCAGTGCCATGATTTTCTTGAAGTTGGACATGTCCCTATCTCTTTCCCTAGCTCGGCCGCGTCAGAGCGCGTCGTCGTTGGTTTCGCCAGTCCGGACCCGGACCGCCTGGTCCACGTCGAGCACAAAAATCTTGCCGTCGCCGATTTTGTCGGTCTTTGCGGTCTTGCGGATCGTCTCGACAACCTGATCGGCGAGCCCGTCGCTGACCACGATCTCAAGCTTGACCTTGGGGACGAAATTCACGGCATATTCGGCGCCGCGATAGATCTCGGTATGGCCCGATTGCGAGCCGAACCCTTTCACCTCGGTCACCATCATGCCGCGCACGCCGATGGAGGTCAGTGCCTCACGGACCTCCTCAAGCTTGAACGGCTTGATTGCTGCAATAATGAGTTTCACGTCGTTACCCTTCCCATTGGCAGGTGGCCCGTAGCGGCGCCCACATCGGCAGAAGGCGGTTTTCGCGGGTGCAGCACAAGGAAACGGGCGGGGAGGATGGGGCGATCGCCACCAAGAATGCACATTTTTTGCACATATTTGATATTGAGGCTAAATTTTGAGCACATTCAAAACCGAATCATGCTCGCTTCCTGCTCCACATTTGCGCGCAGCTTCGGTATCCTCGCCGCAAAAGAGGCAACCTGCGGAAGCGGGCATAATCAGGCAGCGGGCGATACGGGCATGAGCGGGACCGGGCGGAAACCGCCGCTGAAGGCGGACCGGCGCTATCAGGCGCCAGCAGCCAAGAGCGGGACGCGAAGTGGCGGCGGCAAGTCGGGCGGCGGCGGGCGCAGGCGTCCGCCTGCGAAACGCACGGCACGCGGTGGCAACATGATCACGCGGTTCTTCGGCGGGCTGATCCGGCGCATCGTCGGGATCATCTGGGGCGTCGGCTGGCGCGTGACGCTGATGCTGGTCTTCGTGCTCGGGATGACCTCGCTTTACTATTACGCGACGCTGCCAGCGGCCAAGGATCTGCTCGACGCCCGCACCCGCGGGTCGGTCACGCTGTACGACGACAACGGCGCCGCCTTCGCCTGGCGCGGCGAGACCTTCGGCGGCACCGTGAACGCCGCGGCGGTGTCGCCCAACCTGCGCAACGCGGTCGTGGCCACCGAAGACCGGCGGTTCTACCACCACTTCGGCGTCAGCCCGCGCGGCATCCTTGGCGCCATGCTGATCAACATCCGCGCCGGGCGCCGCCCGTTCGACGGCAACGGCGGGTCGACCATCACCCAGCAGGTCGCCAAGCTCCTGTGCCTCGGCATCCCCTATGACCCGAAGGTCTGGAAAACCGAGGCCGATTACGAGAGCGACTGCCGCCAGTCGACGATCTGGCGCAAGCTGAAGGAAGTGCCCTACGCGCTGGCGATGGAGGCGAAATACACCAAGAACGAGATCCTGACGATCTACCTGAACCGGGTCTATCTGGGGGCGGGCACGCGCGGATTCGAGGCCGCGGCCGAGCGCTATTTCGGCAAGCACGCCAGCGACGTGACTCCGGCCGAAGGTGCGATGCTGGCCGGTCTGCTCAAGGCGCCGTCGTATTATGCGCCGACCAACAATCTGGCGCGGGCGCAGGACCGGGCGAACCTGATCATCGACCTGATGGCCGAGCAAGGCTACCTGACGCTGGCACAGGCGCAGGACGCGCACAACCATCCGGCGCAGCTGTCGCAATCCGCGGCACAGCAGGCGGGCGGCTATTTCGCCGACTGGGTGATGGATAGCGGCGCCAGCTTCCTGACCTCGGACACGACCGAGGATGTCATCATCAAGACGACGCTTGACCCGCGCATTCAGGCGGCGGCCGAGGGCGCGATGAAAGACGTGTTCGAAAGCAAGCTGAAGGACGGATCGAAGGTGCAGGCCGCCATCGTGGTGATGTCGCCGGATGGCGCCGTGCGCGCGATGGTGGGCGGCCGCACCAGCCAGGTTTCGGGCGCCTTCAACCGCGCGACGCAGGCGCTGCGGCAAACCGGGTCGGCGTTCAAGCCCTTCGTCTATGCCGCCGCGCTCGACATGGGGATGAGCCCGAACGACACGGTCGAGGATGCGCCGCTGACGATCAACGTCAAGGGCTCCGGCCCCTGGTCGCCGAAGGACTACGAGCGGGACTACAAGGGCACGGTGACGCTGACGACGGCGCTGAAGCTGTCGCTGAACATCCCGGCGGTGAAAATCTCGGAGGCGGTCGGGCGCGCCAATGTGCGCAAGGTGGCGGCCGACTTTGGCATCCAGAGCGATCTGGCCGCCGGGCCCGCGCTGGCGCTGGGGGTGTCGGGGGTGACGCTGCTGGACATGACAGGCGCCTATGCCGGCATCCTGAACGGCGGATCGTCGGTCAAGCCCTACGGGCTGATGGAGCTGCGGCTGAAGGGCGACAAGCAGCCGCTGATCGGGCAGGGCGGCGGCATCGGCGAGCGCGTGATCTCGCCCAAGGCGGATGGCGAACTGATGTACATGATGAATCAGGTCATCGAAAGCGGCACTGGCGCGCGCGCCAAGCTGCCCGACCGTCAGGCGGCGGGCAAGACCGGCACCACGCAAGAGGCGCGTGATGCCTGGTTCATCGGCTTTACGGCGGATTACGTCGTGGGGGTCTGGCTGGGCAACGACGACAACTCGCCGCTGACCGGCACCACCGGCGGCGGGCTGCCCGCAGATATCTGGCGCGCGACGATGGTCAGCATCGACAAGGGCGTGCCGCCGAAACCGCTGCCGATGATCGTGCCCGAGGCGCCAACGCTCAGCGCGCCCGCCCAGAGCGTCGTCGATCCCGCGCAGCAGGATTCGGGGACGCTGGCCGACCGCATCATCATGGGCGTGCTGGGCACCCTGACCGGCAAGAACTGAGCGGCGGCGGGCCGACCCGCCCGCCGCCCCGTTTCAAGCGGAAGCCGGGATCAGCCGGAAACCTTGAGCTGCGCGACCAGGGCGTCGATGTTGCCATGCTGCTGGTCGAGCATCGCACCGATCTCGGTGCGCTCGGTCGCCAGCATGTTCACGCCTTCGATGATGATGTTGTAGAACAGGTCGCGCCCGCTCTTGCTGGATACCCACCAGCGCAGATCGAAGGGCGCCTGACCTTGCAGCTTGGCGACCGACACGACCTCGAAGTTCTCGTTCAGCGGATGGGCATCGACCACGATGATCTTGCCGCCGATGAATTCGCGGAACCGGCGGCCGTATTTGCGCGAAAGGTAGCCCTGGAACGCCTTGGTGAAGGCCGCCATCTGCGCCGGGCTGGCCGAGCGTGCGGCAACGCCAAGGGCGCTGCGCGCGATGATCGGCACGTCGGAATACTTGACGAACACCGCCTCGAAATCGACGAACATCTGCTGTTCGCTTTCACCCGAATTTATGATGCGGTTCACCTCTTCCACGAGCCTGTCGATCAGCGACCGGGCGGTGGAAAGGTCGAGCGCAGCAGCCGGGCCGGGCAGGGCGGCAAGTGCGGTGCCCGACAGGGCGATGGCCAGCAGGCCGCGGCGGGTCAGATCAGTTCGCATAGGGATCCTCGTAGGGGTCTACGGCGGCGGGGGCAGGCTCGCCCAGGTCGTAATGCCGCTTTTCAAGGTAAATCAGGCGTTCCTGCGCATAGCTGTCGGCGCTGTCGTGCAGAATTGAGTTCACCATGTCGTTGTATTTGTAGCGCGAGTTCAGCGCAGAGCTGAGCGAGAACACGGTCGGATAGCCGCGCACAGCTTTCGGCAGCAGCGCATTTACCGGATCAACGATCGTATCGACGACGGTGCCGGCTAGATCACGCTCTGTCGTCGGCCCGAGTGCGACGACCTCAAGATAGGCGCCCTCGCGCACGCCCCAGACCGCCAGCGTCTCGCCGAAGTCGTTCCGCTTGGCATGCACCCCCAGCGCCCCGGCCGGATCGAAGATGCCGCCGATGCCGAAAATCGTGTTGAAGGCAAAGCGCAGCGTGTTTTGCCCCGCATCGGCGATCTTGGCCTGCAACAGGTCGTTCATCACATAGCCCGGCAGGCTCAGGTTGCCCGCGAAGTTGCTGACCCCGGCACGCACCGGTGGGGGCAGGATCTTGCCATAGACCTGCGAGGCCGGCCGGATCAGATGCGAGTCGAGCGCGACGTTCGTTTCGTGGTTCGCGCGGTTCTGCGCCTCGTAGGGGTCGTTGATGACGCCCGGCCCCTTCGACGGGGCGCAACCTGCCAGCGCGGCCAGCAGCAAAAGCGCCGCCGGGCGGCCCAAACGAGTTCCGGCGGCCGGAAACGGAAATTTAGCGTTCGTCATGCAAGCTGCCCGAAATCTTGGTCGGGGGATACGACGCCCGACACGCCGCTTCATCACATAGGCCGCCGTGCCGTTCATGACAACCGCCAAGCGGGCCACCAGCCAGCCCGATCACATCCGCGTTGAAACCCGCATCGCGAGAGGAGCGATCTTGCAACACTTGTGCGAGGCGAACCGGGCGCCGGGCCTGTCGCCGGGCCCCGAGGCGCGACGAATCCTGCCGGTGGTGGTGCTGTTCGGCATCGTGCAGAACCTGCTGCTGCTGACCGGGCCGCTTTACATGCTGCAAGTCTACGATCGCGTTCTGGTCAGCCGGTCAGAACCGACACTGGTCGCGCTGACCGGGCTTCTGGTGCTGGCCTACGCCGGGATGGGGGTGCTCGAGCATGCCCGCGCCCGGCTGATGGTGCGGCTGGGCGCCCGCTGGATGTCACGGCTGGATCGGCGGGTCTTTGCCGCCGCGCTGTCGCGCCAGATGGCGGCGCCGGGCGACCCCGCCGCCTGGGCCGCGCAACGCGATCTTGAGGCGGTGCAGCGGTTCCTCGCCTCGCCTGCGCCGCTGGCGCTGTTCGACCTGCCGTGGACGGTGTTCTTCGCGGGCGCGATCTTTCTGTTCCACCCCTGGCTGGGCTGGCTGGCGCTGGCGGGTGGGGCGCTCTTGGTGGCGCTGGCCGCGCTCAATCAGGCCGTCACGGCACGGCTGGCCGCCGTGACCGCGACGGCGGCGATGGCGGCCGAGCAACTGTCGGACCAGATCAGGCAAGAGGCGGAAACCGTGCAGGGCCTTGGCATGCGCGGTGCGGCCTTCGACCGCTGGCAGGTGGCGCGCGGCGCCGCCCTTGCCGGGCAGATCGCGCTGGCCGATCGCGGCGGCGGCATCCTCGTGCTGTCGCGCACGGCGCGGCTGATCCTGCAATCGGCCATGCTCGGGATGGGCGCGCTGGTCGTGCTGCGGGGCGACATGTCCGGCGGCGCGATGATCGCCGGTTCCGTCCTGCTGGGCCGGGCGTTGCAGCCGGTGGAGCTGGTCCTTGCCCATTGGGGGCTGGCGCAGCGCGCGCGCGACGGCTGGCGACGGTTGGCCGGGCTGCTGGATCAGGTGCCACCCGAAGCGCCACACCACCCGCTGCCGAAACCGCGCGCGTTGCTGGAGGTGCGTCAGCTGACGGTGATTCCGCCGGGCTCGGCGCGGGCCGCGTTGCGCATGGTCTCGTTTCGCCTCGAACCGGGGCAGGCGCTGGGCGTGATCGGCCCCTCTGGCGCGGGCAAGTCCAGCCTCGCCCGCGCATTGACCGGCCATTGGCCCGCGGCGGCGGACGATATCCGGCTCGACGGCGCGACGTTGGCGCAATTCGCCCCCGACACGCTGGGCACGTGGATCGGATACCTGCCGCAACGGGTCGCGCTTTTCGCGGGAACGGTGGCCGAAAACATCGCCCGGCTGGCGCCGACCCCCGATTCCGACCAGGTCGTCGCCGCTGCGTCGCGCGCCGATGCCCACCGGATGATCGTGTCGCTGCCGCAGGGCTATGATACGCCGCTGGGGCCGGGTGGCGCCGGGCTGTCGGGCGGGCAGTTGCAGCGGATCGGCCTTGCCCGCGCGCTCTACGGCGGTCCGCCCGTGCTGGTGCTGGACGAACCGACGGCGAACCTTGACGCCGAGGGGGCGCAGGCGCTGACGGCGGCCGTGCGGCAGGCGAAAGCGGCGGGGGGCGCGGTGGTGCTGATGACGCATCACCCCGCCGCGTTGCAGGCCTGCGATCTGGTGCTGGTACTCGACGTCGGCCGGGCGACGGCCTTCGGCCCGCGCGACACCGTGCTGCGCGCGCTGCGGCGGCCCGGGGCCGACCTTGTCGCCGGCCACGGGCCGGGGGGCGCGGCATGACGCCCGACCTTGCGATTCGCGGCCCGCTGCTGGCCGGGGGCTTGGCGCTCGCCGCGCTGCTGCTTGGCGGCGGCGGGTGGGGAATGGGTGTGCGGCTGGCCGGGGCGATCACCGCGCCGGGGCAGATCGAGGTTGATGGCAACCGGCAGGTCGTGCAGCCGCTCGACGGCGGCATCGTCGACGCCATTCTGGTGCAGGAGGGCGACACCGTCGTGGCGGGCGAGCCGCTGGTGGCGCTGAACACCGCCGACTTGCAGGCCGACCTTGCCCGCGTGCGCATGGCGCTGGCCGCACTGGTCGCGCGCCATGCCCGCCTGACGGCCGAGCGGGACGAATTGGCGGCACCGCCCTTCGACGCAAACCTGCTGGCGACGGCTCGAAGTCCCGGGATCGCCGCGCTGGTCGAGGATCAGCGCCGTCTGTTCGCCGCGCGCGCCGAAAGTGATGCCAGCCAGCGTGACCAGCTTTCCCGGCAGGCGGCGCAGCTTGGCCGCGAAATCGACGGGCTGGCGGCGCAGCGGGCGGCGCTGGATCGTCAGCTTGTGCTGGTCGCGCAAGACCTTGCCACGCAAAGCGATCTTGCTGCGCGCGGCCTTGCCGCGGCCGAGCATGTGCTGATCCTGCAACGCCAGATCGCCGAGCTGGACGGCAGCCGCGCCGCGCTCGACACCCAGCGGGCCGAGGCCGAAAGCCGCCAGACCGAGGCGCGGATTGCGGCGCTGCGGATCGACCGGACCCGGCGCGAGGCGGCGCTGACCGAACTGCGCGATCTTGTGCCGCAGGAACTCGACCTGACCGGGCAAGCCGATGCGCTGGCGAACCGGATCGCCCGGCAGACCCTGCGCGCGCCGGTCGGCGGCATCGTCTGGGGGCTGTCGGTGACCACGCCGGGCGCGGTGGTCCACCCGGGCGATACCCTCCTGTCGATCGTGCCGCAGGACCGCCCGCTGATCGTCACGGCCGAGGTTCCCCCGGTCAACATCGACGATGTCGCGCCGGGGCAGCCGGTCCGCCTGCGGGTACTGGCTTTTCACGACCGGCTCGCGGCCGAGGTCACCGGCCGTGTCACGCGCCTGTCGCCCGATGCCTTTCGCGATGATCGCACCGGGCGGAGTTTCTACCGTGTCCGCATCGCACTCGACCCCTTGCCGCGGGCCGGGGCGCCGCCCAGTGCGGGGATGCGGGATCCGCCATTGCCCGGCCCGCTGCTGCCCGGAATGCCGGTCGAGACCTTCATCGTCACCGGCGCGCGGACGCCGCTTGCCTATCTTCTTGCCCCGCTTCGGGCCTACTTCGACCATGCGCTGCGCGAGGGTTGATCGGGGGTTTCCGTCCCCCGCCGGGGCGGGTAGCCTGCGCCCGAACAAGACCCCGAAACCGAAGCGGAGAAGACCATGAGCGGAGAGATCGAGGCGCGCCTTGCGGCGCTGGGCGTTACCTTGTCGGCGGCCCCGGCCCCGGCGGCCAATTATGTGCCTTGGGTCAAGGTCGGCACGCTGGTGCATGTCTCTGGCCAGATCAGCCAGGGGCCGGACGGGCTGATCAAGGGCAAGCTGGGGGCGGATATGGATGTGGCGGCGGGCGCGGCGGCGGCGCAACGTTGCGCGATCAGCCTGCTGGCGCAGGTGCGCGCGGCCTGCGGCGGCGACCTGACGCGGCTGGTGCGGGCGGTCAAGCTGACCGGTTTCGTCAACTCCACCGCCGAATTCACTGACCAGCCCAAGGTGATCAACGGGGCGTCGGACTTTCTGGTGGCGGTGCTGGGCGATGCCGGGCGCCACGCCCGTTCGGCGGTGTCGGCGGCCTCGCTGCCGCTGGGCGTCGCGGTTGAAATCGAAGGCATATTCGAGGTTCGCTGATGCCCGCATTGCCCCCCGCCTTCCTGACCACGCCGATCGCGCATCGCGGCTATCACGACCGCGCGGCGGGCCGGATCGAGAATTCGCGCGATGCCATCCGTGCCGCGGTGTCGGCCGGATACGGGATTGAGATCGACATCCAGCCATCCTCTGACGGGGTTGCGATGGTCTTTCACGATGATGTGCTGGACCGGCTGACCGCCGAAACCGGCCCGATCCGGGCGCGCCCGGCCGCGGCGCTTCAGGCGATGGTGCTGAAGGACGGCCCCGACGGCATCCCGACCTTGGCCGAGGTGCTTGCGCTGATTGGCGGGCGGGTGCCGCTGCTGATCGAGATCAAGGATCAGGACGGGGCGAACGGGCCGAACGTCGGGCCGCTGGAGGCGGCGGTGGCGACGCTGCTGGCCGACTACACGGGGCCCGTCGCGGTGATGTCGTTCAACCCGCATTCCGTGGCGGTGCTGGCGACGCTGGCGCCAAGTGTGCCGCGCGGGCTGACCAGTTGCACCTATCCGGCGCGGGACTGGCCGGACATTCCCGAGGAGGAACGGGCCCGGCTGCGCGGCATTCCGGATTACGACCGGGTCGGCGCCAGTTTCATCAGCCACGAGGCCGCCGATCTTGCCAACCCGCGGGTGACCGCGCTGAAGGGGCAGGGGGCGGCGATCCTGTGCTGGACGATCCGCAGCCCGGCGGCCGAGACGGAGGCCCGCCGCATCGCCGACAACATCACTTTCGAGCGTTATCCGGCCCCGATCCCCTCTTGACCGGCCGCGCGGGCGCCCCACGTCAAGGCTGCCCGCAGGCAAGGACATGTCGATGAGTGACACGATCGAAATCACGGTGCTGACCGGGCTGGCCGACATCGCCGCGGAAGATTGGGATGCCTGCGCCTGCCCCGAGGCCGCCACCGGGCGCCCGATCGACCCGTTCACCACGCATCGTTTTCTGTCGGCACTGGAACGCTCGCGCTCGGTGGGCGGCCGCACCGGCTGGCGGCCCCGGCATCTGGTAGCGCGGATGGGCGGCACGGTGATCGCGGTCGCGCCGCTTTATGCAAAAAGCGACAGCCAGGGCGAGTATATCTTCGACTTCAATTGGGCCCATGCCTACGAAAACGCTGGCGGGCGGTACTATCCCAAGCTGCAGATCGCGGTGCCGTTCACGCCCGCAACCGGGCGGCGGTTTCTGACCCGTCCGGGCCAGGAGGAGGTTGGCCGTGCCGCGCTGGTGCAGGGCGCGCTGCAACTCGCGGCCGAGGGCCGGATGTCGTCGCTGCACATCACCTTCTGCACCGGGGAGGAGGCCGAGGCGGGGACGGCGATGGGGCTGATGCACCGCGTTACGCAGCAGTTTCACTGGGCCAACGAGGGTTACGACGGGTTCGACGGGTTCCTTGACAGCCTCGCCTCGCGCAAGCGCAAGACGATCCGCAAGGAACGGGCGACCGCGCAGGACTTCGGCGGCACGATCCACGCGCTGACCGGCGACGACCTGAAGCCCGCGCATTGGGAGGCGTTCTGGCGCTTTTATCAGGATACCGGCGCGCGGAAATGGGGCACGCCCTACCTGACCCGCGCCTTCTTTGACGAGATGCAGGCGACCATGCGCAACGATATCCTGCTGGTGCTGGCCGAACGCGGCGGGCGCTGGGTGGCCGGGGCGCTGAATTTCATCGGGCGCGATACGCTTTACGGGCGCTATTGGGGCAGCACCGAGGACCATCCCTGCCTGCATTTCGAACTGTGCTACTATCAGGCCATCGACTACGCGATCGCGCAGCGGATGCCTCGGGTCGAGGCCGGGGCGCAGGGCGAACACAAACTGGCGCGCGGCTATCTGCCGACCCCGGTGCATTCGCTGCACTGGATCGCCGACACGGGCTTTCGCGCCGCCGTCGCGCGGTATCTGGAGGCGGAGCGGAATGCCGTGGATGAGGAGATCGAGGTGCTGACCGCCTATGGCCCGTTCCGGCGCGGCGACCGGCAGGCGTGATCGAATCCCCGGATGCGGGTAAACTGGCGCGACTCGCCGCGGAAAGGCCGGACCATGACCGACAGGATCACGTTCTACACCAACCCGCAGTCGCGCGGCCGCACGGTGCGCTGGATGCTGGAAGAGGTCGGCGCACCCTATGATGCCGTCCTGCTGGAGTTTGGCACCACGATGAAGGCGCCCGAGTACCTTGCCGTCAACCCGATGGGCAAGGTTCCGGCGATCCGCCACGGCAAGACTGTGGTCACCGAGGTGGCCGCCATCCTTGCCTATCTGGCCGAGACCTTTCCCGAGGCCGGGCTGGTCGGCACCGACAGGGGTGCCTATTACCGCTGGCTGTTCTTTGTCGCGGGGCCGCTGGAATATGCGTTTGTCGACTCTGCGCTGGGATTCGCGGTGCCGGTCGAACGGCAGGTGATGATCGGCTACGGCACCCTCGATCGCGCGCTCGATGCGATGGAGGGCGCGGTCACGGCGCAGGAATGGCTGGCGGGCGAGCGGTTTTCGGCGGCCGATCTTTACGCGGGTGGGCTGCTGGGGTGGATCTTGCGCGCGGCCCCGATGAACGAACGCCCGGGTTTGCACGCCTATTTCGACCGTATCAAGACCCGCCCCGCACTCAAACGCGCCAGCGAGATGGATGATGCGCTGATTGCCCCGAAAGGATGACCCGATGCCCGATCTTCTGACCCCCGAAGCCCGCGATGCCGCCCTGCCCGCCCTTGGCGAAACCGGATGGGGCGCTGTCGAGGGCCGCGACGCGATCCGAAAGGTGTGGAAATTCCGCAGCTTCGTCGACGCCTGGGGGTTCATGTGCTCGGCCGCGCTGGTGGCAGAGAAGCTGAACCATCACCCGGAATGGTCGAATGTCTACAATGTGGTCGACGTGACGTTGAGCACGCACGACTGCGGCGGGCTGAGCGAGCTTGACCTCAAGCTGGCGCAGCGGATGGACAAGCTGGCGGGCGCGACCGAGGTGCAGCGCGATCTGGCACAGCCGATCGAATGCTTGTGCCAGATCCACGCCCGTCAGGCGAAATCATGAACGAATGATCGCTCAGATCGCTTCCAGCATCGACTCGCCACCCGACAGATCGCAAACGCCGGGGGCCTGTTCTTCATGCATGACTTGCACGACGCCATCGACCACGTACATGGCGTAGCGCTTCGAGCGATCCAGCAACCCGACCGCGGGGGCCGAGAAATCCATCCCGACCGCCTTGGTGAAGGCGGCGGTGGCGTCGCCAAGCATCGTGATCCCGGCCGCGATGGCGCCGGTCGACTTGCCCCAGGCATCCATCACGAAGGGGTCGTTGACCGACAGGCAGATGATCTCGTCCACGCCCTTGGCGTCGAAACCGGCCTTGGTGCGGATGAAACTGGGCACATGCGAGGTGGTGCAGGTGCCGGTATAAGCGCCGGGCAGCGCGAAGATCACCACCTTGCGGCCCCCGGTCATTGCGCTCAGCGCGACCGCCTCGGGGCCGCTGGCCCCCAGGCGGACCAGTGTAGCCTCGGGCAGTCGGTCGCCTACAGAAATCGTCATCGGATCGTCCCTCGTGCGTTGCGTTTCCAGTGGCAAGGCATATAGCCTCGCCGCGGCATCGGACCAGTGGTTTCGGAGGGTATCGCATGGCGGGAATCGTGGTGATCGGGGCGGGTCAGGCGGGCGCCTCGCTGGTGGCGAAGCTGCGCGCACTGGGCTATGCGGGCGATCTGACCCTGATCGGCGAAGAGCCGGTGCCGCCCTATCAGCGCCCGCCGCTGTCCAAGCAGTACCTGCTGAAAGACATGGCGCTGGACCGGCTGTTCCTGCGCGCCGACAGTTTTTATGCCGAACAGAAGATCACATTGCGGCTTGGCCAGCCGGTGACCGCCATCGACCGCGCGGCGAAGACGGTAACGGTCGGCGGCGAGGTGATCGGCTATGACCAACTGGCGCTGACCACCGGATCGGCGCCGCGCCGCTTGCCGGCGGCGATCGGTGGCGCGTTGGGCGGCGTCTACACCGTGCGCACGCTGGCCGACGTCGACGCGATGGAGCCCGAGTTCCGCGACGGCCGCCGCGTGCTGATCATCGGCGGCGGCTATATCGGGCTGGAGGCCGCGTCGGTGGCCGCCAAGCTGGGGCTGAACGTGACGCTGGTCGAGATGGCGCCGCGCATCTTGCAACGGGTCGCCGCACCCGAAACCTCGGATTATTTCCGTGCCGTTCACGCCGCCCACGGCGTTACCATCCTCGAAGGCGTCGGGCTGGACCGGCTGACCGGCGACGGCCGTGTGACCGGCGCCCGGCTGACGGACGGCCGCGACCTGGCGGTGGATTTCGTCATCGTCGGCGTCGGCATCGCGCCCAACACCGGGCTGGCAGAGGCGGCCGGGTTGACGATCGACAACGGCATCGCAACCGACGCGCTGGGCCGCACCTCGGACCCGGCGATCTGGGCGGCGGGCGATTGCGCATCGTTTCCGTGGCGGGGTGGGCGGCTGCGGCTGGAAAGTGTCGGCAACGCCATCGACCAGGCCGAACGGGTGGCCGAGAACATGCTGGGCGCGGGGCAGGACTATGTGGCGCAGCCGTGGTTCTGGTCGGACCAGTACGCGGTGAAACTGCAGATCGCCGGGCTCAATACCGGCTACGACCGGATCGTGACCCGCAAGGACGGGATGGAGGGCAGCGAACCTTCGGTCTCTTTCTGGTACTACGGCGGCGACCGGCTGCTGGCGGTCGATGCGATGAACGATCCGCGCGCCTACATGATCGGCAAACGGCTGATCGAGGCTGGGCGCAGCCCCGACCCGGCGGTGATCGCCAATCCGGAAACCAACCTGAAGGCGCTGTTGAAAGGGTGAGAATCATCGGGGGCACTCTGCGCGGCCTGCATCTGGCCGAGGTCGGCAAGGGCGATGCCGCCGCGCATCTGCGCCCCACCACCGATCGCGTGCGCGAGTCGATCTTCAACCTGCTGATCAACGGCGGCTACGGCAGCCCGGTTGCCGGTGCGCGCGTGCTCGACCTCTTCGCCGGCACCGGCGCGCTGGGGCTGGAGGCGCTGTCGCGCGGGGCCGCCCATGTGACCTTTGTCGATGACGGCACCGCCGCGCGCGCCCTGATGCGGCGCAACATCGAATTGACGCGGGCGATGGGCGTGACAGACGTTTACCGCCGTGATGCGACCCGGATGGGCGACAACCGCGGCGCGGCGTTCGGCCTTGTGTTCCTCGATCCGCCCTACGCCAAGGGGCTGGGCGAACAGGCGCTGGCGGCCTGCGTCGCGGGCGGCTGGCTTGCCCCCGGCGCGCTGATCGTGTGGGAGGAAAGCGCCGCCCCGGTGCCGCCCGCAGGCTTTGCGATGCTGGATCAGCGCCGCTACGGCGACACGCTGGTGACGATGCTGCGCGCCCCCGGCGAGGCCGCGGCATGAGACGCTTCGACGCCATTATCCTCGACTGCGATGGCGTGCTGGTCGACAGCGAGCCGATCGCCTTCGATCTGCTGGCGGACGATCTGGCGCGGCACGGGCTGGTGCTGACGCATGACCGGCTGGAGCATGATTTCCTTGGCGGCACGATGTACGACGTCTTCGCCCGCGCCCGCACGCAGGGCGCCACGCTGCCCGATGGCTGGGTCGCCGACTTCTACGAACGCCTCTACGCCCGACTGGCCGAGGGCACGCCGCTGGTGCCCGGCGTGGCGGGGGTGCTGGATGCGCTCGACGCGGCGGGCATTCCCTACGCCGTCGGCTCCAACGGGTCGGACCGCAAGATGCAGGTGACGCTGGGCCAGCATCCGGACATTCTGGCACGGCTGCATGGGCGGCTCTTCTCGGGCCAGACCCTTGGCACGCCAAAGCCCGCGCCCGATCTGTACCTTCACGCCGCCGCCGCGCTGGACACCGCCCCCGGCCGCTGCGCGGTGATCGAGGACAGCCCCACCGGCTGCCGTGCCGCCCGCGCCGCGGGCATGGCCTGCTTCGGCTTTTCGGCCAGCGGCGACGGCGCCCGGCTGGCCGCCGTGGGGGCGACGGTTTTCCACCGGATGGCCGACCTGCCCGCGTTGCTGGGGCTCTGATCCCGATTCATCTTGGCGAAAATATCCTCGCCGAAGGCGCAGGCCGGGCAGGGGCGTTCCCGGCTACAGAAAGAACCGCAACACCACCGGCGCCAGCAGCGCGGTCAGGACCGCGTTCATGCCCATGCCCAGCCCGGCGAAAGCCCCTGCCGTCTCATGCACCTGAAACGCCCGCGCGGTGCCGATGCCATGCGCGGCGACCCCCACGGCAAAGCCACGGGCGCGCCAGTCGCGGATGCGCAGCAGGTTCAAGAGCGGGGTGGCCACCACGGCGCCGATGATGCCGGTCAGGATCACCAGCACCGCCGTCAGCGTGGGCGAACCGCCAAGCGCGTCGGAAATGCCCAAGGCGACCGGCGCCGTCGCCGATTTCGGCGCCAGCGAGATCAGCACCTGACCCGAGATCCCCAGCGCCTTCGCCACCGCCAGCGCCGAGACCATCGCCGTCAGCGACCCGGCAAGCAGCGCGGCAAGGATCGGCAGCGCCGCACGGCGCACATGGCGCAGGTTGGCGTAAAGCGGCACCGCCAGCGCAACCGTCGCCGGGCCCAGCAGGAAATGCACGAACTGCGCCCCGGCGAAATAGGTCGCGTAGGGCGTGCCGGTCAGCCCCAGCAGCACGGCAAGGATGGCCACCGCCACCAGCACCGGGTTGACCCAGGGCCTGCGCCCCGACCAGCGGCTGAGCGCGTCGCCGATGCCATAGGCGACCAGCGTCGCGGTCAGCCACAGCAGCGGGCCCTGGCTCAGATAGCTCCAGATATCGGTGAAGTCAGTCATCGCCACCCTCCGCGCCGCCCGTCAACCGCGCCACCGCCCGGAAGGTCAGCGCCCCCACCGTGATCGCCAGCACGGACGACACCACCAGCGCCAGCACCAGCGGCACGCCCTCGGTTGTCAGCAGGTCGAGGTGGCCGACCACGCCGACGCCCGCCGGCACGAACAGCAGCGACAGGTTGCCCAGCAGCCCTTGCGCCACTGGCCGCACCTGCGTGGCGACGCGGGGCCAGATCGCCATCGCGGCCAGAAGGCCCGCCATGCCCAGCACCGGCCCCGGCAGCGGCAAATGCAGCGCGCGAGAAATGACCTCGCCCGCCAGTTGGAAACACAAGATCAACGTCAGCGCGGGGATCATCGGCACCTCAAAGCGGCTTGCGGAAGGTCAGCGAGGTCGGGCGGGTGTAGCCTTCATGCGCGGTCGCGGCGGTCATCGTGAACCCCATCGCGCGGAACGTGGCGTGGTTTTCGGTCAGCTCCACCCGGGTCTGCAGTTCCAGCGCGGGCAGGCCAAGGGCCCGCGCCCGCGCCGCCGCCGTTTCGACCAGCCGCCGCGCCAGCCCGCGGCCGCGCCAATCATCGGCCACCGCCAGTTTGCCAAGGTAAAGGCTGCCCGGTTTTACCGTCAGAAAGATGCAGGCGACCGGCGCGCCTGCCGCCTCGATCACCCAGACCTCGCCGGTTTCGGCCTGCGCGGCGATGTCGGCCTCGGTCAGCCGGTGCATTGACGAGGGCGGGTCGATCCGCCCCTCCATCCCGGCGAACGCATCCCGGATCAGGGCCAGAACGGCGCCCCAGTCGTAGGCGCCACGGGCGCGGATCGGCGTCATTTGCGCGGCAATCCGTCGTCGAGGTGAACCCAGGGCAGGTGTTCATCCCAGTAGACGTGCAGGGTCGGGCGGTAGCGCGTCGGGTCATCCAGCGAGGCCGCGTAGAAGTGCATCTCGCCGGGAAAGGCGGCAGAGCGGAAGGCCATCGGGGTGCCGCAGCGCGGGCAGAACGACCGCTCCACCCCCGGCGATGAGGCGTAGATGGCGGGCGGCGCGCCGGTCCAGCGCCAGTGCCCCTCGGCCATGCCGAAGTAGCTGGTGAAGGGGGCCGAACAGTTGCGGCGGCAGCTTTCGCAGTGGCAATGCGCCTGCCAAAGCGGGGCGGCATCGGTCGTGTAGGTGACTGCGCCGCACAGGCAGCGCCCGCCGCCGAGTGCGCCTTCGGGATTGGACGGATCGTTGGGCATTGGCGCCTCGCGCGGTGGCTTCGTGGTCATTTGGCGGCGTCGCGGCTTTGGCGTCAAGCGGGACGATGGGCGGAACTCTTCCAACATCTTGTGGATAATCCCCAAGCCATGCGCAGGTGATGGGGTTCATGGTTGACTCGGGGCCGCCCCAGCCGGACGATGACAGATCAAACGGGAATCATGCGAAAGGGCCCCCGGTGCGGTTTACCCGCCTCAGACTGAACGGCTTCAAAAGCTTCGTTGACCCGACCGATCTGGTGATCGCGGACGGGCTGACCGGCGTTGTCGGCCCGAACGGCTGCGGCAAGTCGAACCTTCTGGAGGCGCTGCGCTGGGTGATGGGGGAAAACCGGCCCACCGCGATGCGCGGCGGCGGGATGGAGGATGTGATCTTCGCCGGTGCCGCCACCCGCCCGGCCCGCAACTTTGCCGAGGTCGCGCTGATCATCGACAATTCGGAACGGCTGGCGCCTTCCGGCTTCAACGATCAGGACCAGCTGGAAATCGTTCGCCGGATCACCCGGGACGCCGGGTCCGCCTACAAGGCCAACACCAAGGACATTCGCGCCCGCGATGTGCAGATGCTGTTCGCCGACGCGTCGACCGGGGCGCATTCGCCCGCGCTGGTGCGGCAGGGTCAGATCGCCGAACTGATCAACGCCAAGCCGAAAAACCGCCGGATGATCCTTGAAGAGGCGGCGGGAATCTCGGGCCTTTACCAGCGGCGGCACGAGGCCGAACTGCGGCTGCAGGCGACCGAGATCAACCTGAGCCGCGTCGACGATCTGCTGGAGCAGATGGCGCAGCAACTGGCGACGCTGGCGCGGCAGGCCCGGCAGGCGGCGCGCTATCGCGAGATCGGCGAGGATCTGCGCCGGGCCGAGGGGATGCTGCTGTTTCGCCGCTGGGCCGAGGCCGACACCGCTCGGCTGGCATCCGAGACCGAGCTGACCGCGCGCACCCGCGTGGCGGCGCAGGCCGAGGTTGCCGCACGGCAGGCCGCCAAGGCGCGGACCGGGCGCGAGGATGCGCTGCCGCCCCGGCGCGAGGAAGAGGCGATCGCGGGCGCCATCGTGCAGCGCCTGAGCGTGCAGCGCGACCAGTTGGCCGAACAAGAGGCCCGCGCCGTGCAGGCGATCGAGGCGCTGCGGGCGCGCATAGCCCAGCTTGGCCGCGACATGGAACGCGAGGCGGGCCTGAACCGCGACGCAGGCGAGACGATCGAGCGGCTGGAGTGGGAAGAGGCGCAGATCGCACGCGCGCACGAGGGCCACGAAGACCGGCTGGCGGCCGCGGCCGAGGCCGCCCGCGATGCGGCGGCGGTGTTGCAAAACCGCGAGTCGGCCCTGTCGGAGATCACCGAGGATGTGGCGCGGCTGTCGGCGCGGCACCAGTCGGCGCAGCGGATGCTGGCAGATGCGACCACGACCGTGGCGCGCGGCGAGGCAGAGGCCGCAAAGGCGCGAGACGCGGTATCCGGGGCCGAGGCGGCGCTGTCGCGCGCGGCCGAGGATTTCGCCGTGGCCGAAGAGGCGCAAGCCGCCGCCGTTATGTTGGCAGAAGAGGCAGAGGCGGTGCTGGACGACACCGAAACCGCCCGCGCCGCCGAACAGGATCGCGAGGCCGTAGCGCGGGCGCAGCGGTCTGAAGCCGAGGGCGAGGCCAACGCGCTGCGGGCCGAGGTGGCGGCCCTTGCGCGGCTGGTCGATCGGGAAAGCCACGCCGGGGATCAGCTGCTCGACCGCCTGACGGTCGCGCCCGGCTTTGAAAAGGCGTTGGGCGCCGCGCTGGCCGATGACCTGCGGGCGCCGGTGATCGCGGGGGCGCGGCGGTCGGGTTGGGCCGACCTGCCCGATTATGACATGGCACAACCGTTGCCGGACGGCGCGATGCCCTTGGCGGCACATGTCGGCGCGCCCGACCTGCTGGCGCGTCGGCTGTCGCAGATCGGGCTCGTCGCGCGCGCCGATGGGGCCCGGCTGCAACCGGCGCTGCGGCCGGGGCAGCGGCTGGTCAGCGCCGAGGGCGATCTGTGGCGCTGGGACGGGTTTCGCGCCGCGGCCGAAGATGCGCCGTCGGCGGCGGCGGCGCGGTTGCAGCAGTTGAACCGGCTGGTCGCGCTGAAGCGCGATCTGGAAGAGGTCGCGGCGCGGGCCGAGGGGGCGCGACGCGCGCACGAGGTGCTGCATCAGCGGCTGGCCGATCTGGCCCGCGCCGATCAGGCCGCGCGCGAGGCCCGCCGCGCCGCCGATGCGCGGGTGACCGAGGCCGGGCGTGCGCTGTCGCGCGCCGAGGCCGATCGCTCGATCTCGGGTGGCAAGCTCGAATCCGCCCGGCTGGCGGTGGCGCGGTACGAGGAAGAGGCGATGGCCGCCCGCGCCCGGCTGCGCGAGGCCGGGGCGGCGCAGGCGGGTCTTGCTGACCTTGCCGAGGCCCGCGCGGCGGTGGAACAGGTGCGCACCACCGTTGAGGCGGCCCGGCTGACCATGCTGACGCGCCGGTCGTCCCATGATGAAACCCGGCGCGAGGGCGAGGCGCGGGTGCGCCGCCGTCAGGACATCGGCAAGGAAATTGCGGGCTGGCGTCAGCGGCTGGAAACCGCCGGGCGCCGGATCGCCGAACTGGCCGAACGGCGCGAGGAAAGTGCCGAGGAGCTGGAAGAGGCGAGCGCCGCACCGGAAGAGATCGCCATCAAGCGCGAGGAATTATCGGACGCCATCGCCACTGCCGAGGCCCGCCGCGCCAAGGCCGCCGATGCGTTGGCCGAGGCCGAAACCGCATTGCGGGCGGCGCAAGAGACCGAACGCGATGCCGAACGCGCGGCGGGCGAGGCCCGCGAGGCCCGCGCCCGGTCGGAAGCCCGCGCCGAGGCCGCGCGCCAGACCGCTGCCGCCGCCGCCGACCGCATCCGCGAAGAGACCGAGACCGACCCCGCCGCGCTGCTGGCGCAGATCGCCGTGGCGCCCGACCGCATCCCACCCTCCGACGTGCTCGAATCCGACGTGAACCGCCTGAAGCGGCAACGCGAGGCGCTGGGGGCGGTGAACCTGCGCGCCGAGGAAGACGCCCGCGCGGTGCAGACGGAGCATGACACCCTTCAGCGCGAGCAGGCCGATCTGGCCGAGGCGGTGAAGAAGCTGCGCGCCGGCATCGCCGGGCTGAACCGCGAGGGGCGCGAGCGGCTGCTGACCGCCTTCGAGCAGGTCAACGGCAACTTCGCCAACCTCTTCACCCACCTCTTCGGTGGTGGCGAGGCGCGGCTGGTGCTGGTGGAATCCGACGATCCGCTGGAGGCCGGGCTGGAAATCATGTGCCAGCCGCCGGGCAAGAAGCTTTCCACCCTGTCGCTGCTCTCGGGCGGCGAACAGACGCTGACGGCGATGGCGCTGATCTTTGCCGTGTTCCTCGCCAACCCCGCGCCGATCTGCGTGCTCGACGAGGTCGACGCGCCGCTGGACGATGCCAACGTCACCCGCTTCTGCGACCTGATGGACGAGATGACCCGGCAGACCGAGACGCGGTTCCTCGTCATCACCCACCATGCCGTGACGATGAGCCGGATGGACCGCCTGTTCGGCGTGACGATGCAGGAGCAGGGCGTCAGCCAGCTGGTGAGCGTGGATTTGAAGAAGGCGGAGCAGCTGGTGGCGTGAGGGGGGTAATTGTGCCAACGAGCCACTTCAGAACGCGCGTTCCAAATAGCGATGGTGATCAAAAAATAGTTCGAAACAGGTTCGGTCTTTCAATTCGACTGATGACTCAACTCCCATTGCGAACGATTGTGCGAGTTCCTGTCGAATCGTGTGCCGCGACTCCTCAGATAGGCCGTTGCCCGTAGCTATTACCCGATCAATAGCGGTACCTGTCTTGCGCCCAATAAGCTCCATGTTTAGGTCTAAAAATGAGAACCCCAAAAATATAAGAATTCGGCAGTTGTTTATTGCCTGAGAAATTTTTATTGTTCTATCCGTTCCAGAGCCTTCGGTAAAAGTGTTTAGACCACGCGAGATGTCTAAGAGTTCACGTTCATTGTAGCTGGATCCAAAACCCACCAAGTTTGCTCCCAGCCATTCGAGCGGTCCGAGGCTGCCGTAGGGGTATATTACTTCAATGGCATCAAATAGTTCTCGAACTCGTTTCTCTTGGACATCGAAGTAGCTTATGGCTGCGTAGACAAGATATTGATAAATGCACCTGTCATAGTTAAAGCTAACAAAGACAATCTCCCTGAGTGCATCTAGAAAACCATCAAAATCGCGACCGGTGATCAATACTCTGAACAAGGATGCGATCCACGTTTTCTTCACTGCGTCGAAATTTGGGCGGTTTCTGACATTCCCCTCGGGCACATGAAGTAGGCTCATCCTCTCCGCATCAAGTATTGTTGCCGCAATTGCAAGTTTCCCAACCTTCGTCACTTCTGGGTCTGCGCGCCGCGTGTGCAGAAAGTTGTCTATGGAAGGAGCGAGCGGCATGTTTTTAGAAATATGATCGGCCGCACGAATATACTGCTCTCTCAACGCCCTTGTTCCTGCCTCGGCGGAAAGTATAGAGCATGATCTCGAGAGAATTTGATTCGTGATATTGAGGTCGCCAAAGTCATTTTGCTTTACTTTGCAAAAACGGGAAATGTGATCGACTAGCTCCGCGCCAGTGGGGAGATTGAACTCTTTGCTTGCGCCCGCACCAACCACGACAACTATGCTCATCCCAACTAGCGCCTTTTCCTCGAGCCCAACTGTCTAGTCGAAAACCTTCCCACCTTTTGTGAGGGGGCGTCAATCCTATTGGCTGCATCACATACGCAAATGGAATCAAATTTTGCGCCGCTTCGATTATCAAGCCTGTTGCGAGTGAAGCATGTGTTATCGGTAGAGCAACCCCGCCACCTTCTCCCTTAACCCCAGCCGTTCCTCGCGCAGCATCCCCAGCGCGCGCAGCCCTGCCAGCGCCTCGGGTGTCGCCACCTGGGTGCGCAGGTAGAAATCGCTCAGCACCTCCGGCGCGGCGGTGGCGAGGAAGGCTTGCAGCTCGGTGGCGGCGCGGTAGGCGCCGTGTTCGACGCGGTAGGGCAGGCGTTCCAGCCAGCGTTCGGGGTCTTCGGCGTGGAAATGCAGCAGCGCGAGGCCCTCGGCAAAGGCCCCGCCGTGCTGCGGGCGGCCCATGAAGCGGGCGGAGTGGATCGCGGGCTCGAACTCCTCGATGCCGGTGCGAAAGAAGCATTTGCCCGCGGTATGGCCCAGCATCCCCTTGGGCAGAAGGCGCGCATAGGGGCCGTGCAGCGTCGCCAGCGCGGCGGGGTCGTCGCCCTTGCGGATCGCGCGGTGAAAGTAGCGGCCGCTGAAGATGTCATCCGGCGCGCCGGGGTCGTGCAGCGCGTCCCAGGGTTCCACCCGGATCATCGGGCGGTCGAGGTCCGACAGGATCGGCGCCAGCGGGCGGTCAGCCAGCAGAAATTCATCCACGTCGATGTGCAAGAGCCAGTCGAGCGTCGTTTCGGCATAGACGCGGCGCAGGTTCAGCGACTGGCGGAACTGGTGCGCCTTGGGCCGGTTGCCGCGCAACCGCTTCCAGTAGCGGCGGTCGCAGCGCACCGGCGTAACGCGGTCAAGGCCCGCCAGCGCCTCGGGGCCGGGGGCGTCGGGGTCGTCGAAATGCACCCAGATCTGCGCCGGGCCAAGGCCAAGGTGATGCGCCACGAAGGCCAGCACATGATCCACCGGCGCCTTGACGGTGGTGACGATGCCCCAGCTGGGCCCGGTCACAGCCGGTCCAGCAGCGCCTGTGTCGGCCAGCCGTCGGCAGGCAGGCCAAGGCGCACCTGTTCCGCCTGCACCGCAGCGCGGGTGGCCGAGCCGAGGATGCCGTCGACCTTGCCGACATCATAGCCCTTGGCGACGAGTTTCTGCTGCAAGGCCATCATGGCGCCGTCGGGCAGCTCCGGATCCGGGTTGCCGGGGTCATATTCCGGTGCGCCCTCCAACCGGGTCGCGAAATAGGCGGCGGTGGTGACATAGACAAAGCTCTTGTTCCACTCGAACAGCACCTTGTAGTTGTCGAAGGCCAGAAAGGCCGGGCCCTTGCGCCCCTGCGGCAGCAGGACCGAGGCGGGAAGGCCAGCGGCGGGCAGCGCCCCGCTGCGCGCCGTCACCCCCTGCGCCGCCCATTGCGCGACGGTCTGGGTCTTGTCGAGGCCGGTGCGGGACCAGTCGAGCCCGTCGGGCACCCGAACCTCCACCAGCCAGGGCTGATCGGGTTTCCAGCCGAACATCGACAGCATGTGGGCCGCCGACAGGATCGCATCGGGGGCCGAGGTTTTCAGCGTCACCTTGCCATCGCCGTCGCCATCCACGCCGCGTTCCAGAATGTCCTTGGGCAGCATCTGCACCATGCCGATCTCGCCCGCCCAGGCGCCGGTGGTGGTGTCGGGGTCGAACTCGCCATGTTCGTAAAGCGTCAGCGCGGCCATCACCTGCGGCTGGAAGATATCGGGCCGCCGACAGTCATGCGCCAGCGTCACCAGCGCGTTGCGGGTGTTGAAATCGCCCTGCACCGCGCCGTAATCCGTCTCGAAGGCCCAGAACGACAACAGCATCCCGGCGGGGACGCCGTAGTCATGCTGCGCCCGCTGGAACACGTCGGCATAGCGTTTGGCATTGATCTTGCCGTGATCGAGCCGCGCGCGGCTGATCAGCGAGTGCGAGAACTCGATGAAGGTCTTCTTGAAGAAGCCCTGCCCACGGTCGGCCCGCAGCACCTTGGGGTCGTCCTCGGCGTTGGCAAAGAAGGCGTCGACCGACGCCTTCGGATGACCCGCGGCGACGGCCTCGGCCGTCATCGCCGACAAGAAGGCGGAAAAGCTGCCGCCACAGGGGGCGGCGGCGACCGGGGCGGCCGCCAGCGCGGCCAAAGCTGCTAAAATCGGCAAACGCATGTCATGTCCTCGCAATGCCGGGCAACCTTAGCGATGCGGGCGGATCAGACAAGCCTCAGGCGGCGCCCTGCGCGGCCTCGATGCGGAAGATTTCATCATAAAGCGCCCAGGTCTCGGCCGCTTCCTCGGGTGTCACCTTCTGGGTGACGTGGCCGGACTGCACCAGCACGTGATCGCCCACCGCGATCCCGACATGCTGCATCAGAAACAGGCTCGCCATACGCTCTTGCCCGCGCGCGGTGCAGCGGGCGGTGAAGCCGTCGATGGCGGTCACCTGCATCGGTACAGCAAGACACATGGGCGGGCCCTTTCTGATCGTCGGTTGACGCTAACGGATGCCGATGTGGCCATGCATTGATGCAGATCAACGACAGAACCCGCGTCCGGGGCAAGGTTTGCCGCAACCGAGGAGCCCGCGATGACCCTTGTTTCCGATCCTATCACGCTTCATCCGGATCTGCCCAGCCGACCTGCGGCGGTGGCCGTCATCCTGGGCATCGGCAATTCCCTTCTGACGGATGACGGCATCGGCGTTCACGTCACGCGGGCGGTGGCGGCGCTTGGCGATGCGGGCTGGCTGTCGCCGGGCATCCGGGTGCTGGACGGTGGCACCATCGGGTTGTCGCTACTGGCCGAGATTGACCCCGACGCGATCCTGATCGCCGTCGATGCGATGGAACTGCACGCGCCGCCGGGCACGCTGGCGGTATTCACCGGCGCCGACATGGATCGCCAGCTGACCGGCAACAAGCGGTTCGCGCATGAGGTGGCCTTGGCCGACCTGATGCAGGCCGCCGACCTTAGCGGCATCCTGCCCGCTCGTCGCGCGTTGGTGGCGGTGCAGCCTGACGTGACATCCTGGGGCCTGACCCCGACGCCCGCCGTGGCCGCGACGATTCCCGCGGCGGTGGAGGCGATCCTGACGCTGTTGCAGGACTGGGCCGATGAGTGAGGAAAGCCCCCGCACCGGCATGGCGCAAAGCCTGCTGCGCGAAATTGCGCGCGCCTTGGCGGCCTTGGCCGAAACCGGCGCCTGCGACGCCATCGACTTGCGCAGCCTGCCGCTGACCGGCGGCGACCGTGCCGATCTGGAAACGGCGCTGGGGCGTGGCGAAGTGGCCGCGACCTTCGACGCCAGCGGACAGAGCGAGGTCTGGGAGACGCGCCATGCCGGTGTCTGGTGGGTCCGCCATCTGGGCGGCGACGGGCGCGTGGCGGCCGAGACGATCGAAATCACCCCCATCCCCGACATCCTTGCCGCACATCCCGATGACATTCGCGCAAGCGCAGCGGCCCTGATGGCGGAACTGGCAGAGACGACAGAGGAGACGGCGCATGTCTGACGGCAATCACCCCGGTGGCACCATCGGCGAGGCGCTGCTGGCGCGCGGCATCTCGCGCCGGTCGCTGTTGAAATACACCGGCTACCTCGCCTCGATCCTGGCGCTGCCGCCGATGGCATCGCGGGCGATGGCGGATGCGCTGGCCAAGGCGCCGCGCCAGTCGGTGATCTGGCTGTCGTTTCAGGAATGCACCGGCTGCACCGAGTCGCTGACACGCTCGTTCAACCCGACGCTGGAAGACATGATCTTCGACCTGATCTCGCTCGACTATCACGAAACGCTGATGGCGGTGTCGGGGGCGGCGGCCGAGGAGGCGATGCAGGCGGCGCGGGCGGCCAACAAGGGCAAGTATGTGCTGGTGGTCGATGGCTCGGTTTCTACCGCCGAGGGCGGCATCTATTCGACCAACGCCGGGAAAACCAACCTTGCGACGCTGAAGGATATGGCGTCCGACGCGGCGGCGGTGCTATCGGTCGGCACCTGCGCGGCCTTTGGCGGCATTCCCCATGCCAAGCCGAACCCCACCGGCGCGGTGCCGGTGTCCGAGATCGTCACCGACAAGCCGGTGATCAACATCCCCGGCTGCCCGCCGATCCCCGAAGCGATCGCGGGGACGGTGGCCTACATCATCACCTTCGGCAAGCTGCCCGATCTGGACCACCTGAGCCGACCCAAGGCGTTCTTCGGCGACTCGATCCACGACCGCTGCTACCGCCGCCCGTTCTACGACAAGGGCCTGTTCGCCAAGTCGTTCGACGACGAGGGCGCCCGCAACGGCTGGTGCCTTTACGAGGTCGGCTGCAAGGGCCCGGTGACCTACAACGCCTGCGCCACGCTGAAATGGAACGGCGGCGTGTCGTTCCCGATCCAGTCCGGCCACGGCTGCCTTGGCTGCTCCGAGCCGGATTTCTGGGATCGCGGCGGGTTCTACAAACCGCTGTCGGCCTCGGTCATGGGCAACCCGGCCATCATCGGCGGCGCCGCCGTCGCCGGTATCGTGGCGGGCGCGGCAAGTGTCGCGCTGGCGCGCAAGCGGCGGGCAGAGGCGCTGGCCGCGCAATCCAAGGCATCCGCCGCCGCACAGGAGAAAATGCCATGAGCCTGCTTGATTTTGCCCGCGGCCCCGCGATCGAGGTCGCACTGGCAGTGTTCACCCTTGGCGTGATGTGGCGGCTGATCTCTTTGCTGGGCCTGCCTTGGGCCAAGGATCGCACCGTCCGGCGCGCCGGGGCGCCGTCGGATTTTTCGGCGGGCGTCAGTGGTTTCATCCGCCACCTGTGGGTGCCAAAGGGCTTCGGGATGACGTCGCGCTTTGCGCTGATCAACGGCTATGTGTTCCACCTTGGTCTGGCGATCATATTCTTCGGCTTTGTGCAGCACATCCTGTTTCTGCGCGGCCTTTTTGGCGTCAGCTGGCCGGGCCTGCCGACCAGCGTGATTTCCATCGCCGCGGTGGTCACGCTCGGCTCGCTGGTCGCGGCACTGGTGCGCCGGATGACCAGCCCGGTGATGCGGCTGATCTCGACCGCCAACGATTACTTCACATGGCTCATCACCACGCTGCCGGTACTGACCGGCCTGTTGGCCGTCAGCCACCTTGGCGCGCGGTATGAAACGTTGCTGGCGATCCACATCCTGACCGTTGCCGCGCTGCTGATCTGGTTCCCGTTCGGCAAGCTGATGCACGCCTTCCTCGTGTTCCTGACCCGTGCCGAGACCGGCGTTTTCTATGGCCGCCGCGGCGTGAAAATCTGATCGGAGACTGAAACCATGACCCAACGTGTCGTCGTCGACCCGATCACCCGCATCGAGGGGCACCTTCGTATCGAGGCTGAAACCAGCGCCGATGGCAGCATCACCAGCGCCTATTCATCCGGCACGATGGTGCGCGGGATCGAACTGATCCTGAACGGCCGCGACCCGCGCGAGGCCTGGGCCTTTGCGCAACGCATCTGCGGCGTCTGCACGCTGGTGCATGGCATCGCCAGCGTCCGGGCGGTGGAAAACGCGCTGAACTACCCGATCCCGCCCAATGCGCAGCTGATCCGCAACCTGATGATCGCGGCGCAATATGTGCATGACCATGTGATGCACTTCTACCACCTGCACGCGCTCGATTGGGTGGATGTGGTGTCGGCACTGAAGGCCGACCCGGCGGCGACCTCGGCCCTTGCACAGTCGATTTCAAGCTGGCCGAAGTCGAGCCCCGGCTACTTCGCGGACGTGCAAAAGAAGATCAAGACCTTCGTCGAGGGCGGCCAGCTTGGCATCTTTGCCAACGGCTTCTGGGGAAACCCCGGCTTCAAGCTGCCGCCAGAGGCGAACCTGATGGCGGTCGCGCATTACCTTGAGGCGCTGGCCTGGCAGCGCGAGGTGGTGCAGATCCACACCATCTTCGGTGGCAAGAACCCGCATCCGAACTTTGCCGTGGGTGGCTCGCCGTCGCCGATCTCGGTCAACCCCGGCGCTTCGGGCGGGGTTTCCGGCACCGCGCTGAACATGGCGGGGCTGGATCAGATCAAGTCGGTCATCGCCAAGATGCAGACCTTCGTCGATCAGGTCTATGTGCCTGACACGCTGGCCATAGCGAGCTATTACAAGGACTGGTTCACGCGCGGCGAGGGTGTCGGCAACTTCATGACCTACGGGGATTTCCCCGAAAACGGCATGAGCGACCCCTCCACCTGGCTGATCCCGGCGGGCGTGATCCTGAACCGCGACCTGTCCACAGTTCACCCGATCGACATGAACAGCCCGGACGAGATTCAGGAGTTCGTGTCGCATTCCTACTACGACTACTCTGGCGGCAAGGCCAAGGGCCTGCATCCCTATGTGGGCGAGACCAACCTGCACTACACCGGTCCCAAGCCGCCCTATGAACAGCTTGACGTCGAGAAGGATTATTCCTGGCTGAAGTCGCCGCGCTGGAAGGGCAACGTGGTGGAGGTCGGGCCGCTGGCGCGCGTGCTGATGCTCTACGCCAAGGGGCACGAGCCCACGAAGGCGCTGGCCGACATGGCGTTGAAGCAGTTGGACCTGCCGCTGACCGCGATGTTCTCGACGATGGGGCGAACGGCGGCGCGGACGCTGGAAAGCAAGATCGTCGCCGATCAGATGTCGGTCTGGTACGCGAACCTTGTCGCCAACATCAAGGCGGGCGACATGGCGGTGCACAGCGAAGCGAAGTGGGATCCCTCGACCTGGCCCGCCGGGGCCAAGGGCGTGGGCTTCATGGAAGCGCCGCGCGGGGCGCTGGCGCATTGGGTGGTGATCAACAACGGCAAGATCGCCAACTATCAGGCCGTCGTGCCCTCGACCTGGAACGCCGGGCCGCGCGATCCGGATGGCAAGCCCGGCCCCTACGAGGCCGCGCTGATGGACAACCACCAGCTTTTCGACCCCAAGCAGCCGCTGGAGATTCAGCGCACCATCCACAGCTTCGATCCCTGCATCGCCTGCGCCGTCCACGTCACCGACCCGGATGGCGCGGAACTGGTGCAGATCACCGTTACCTGAGAGGGCAAGGCCATGACCATCGACGTGCAAGCCGCGACCCGCACCTTCCTTGCCCAGACCGAGGAACATCTGGTCAGCTACCTCGAAGCCTGCGTGCACTGCGGGCAATGCGCAGATGCCTGCCTGTTCTATCGCACCTCTGGCGACCCGCGACACACGCCGGCCTACAAGCTGTTCCCGATCGCCAAGGCCTACAAGGGGCAGAAATGGCCGCTGAAATGGCTCGGCCTCGCGCCGAAGATCACCGAGACGGACCTGAAGGAATGGGAAGAGCTGATCTTTGACACCTGCACGATGTGCGGGCGCTGCACCGAGGTTTGCCCGATGGGCATCGACATCGCCTCGATCGTCGGGCAGGCGCGCAAGGCCTGGGCGGCGGCGGGGCTGGGGCCAGCCGACCTCTTTGCGGCGGCGGACAATTCGCGTGACCACGGCAGCCCGCTGGGGCTGACCGCCGAGAAGCTCTCCGACCGGCTCGAATGGCTTGCCGATGATCAGGAAGTCGAGATGCAGGTGGACAAGAAATCCGCCGAGGTGCTGCTGACCGTCTCGTCGATCGAAGCGATGAAGTATCCGCAATCGCTTTCGGCGATGGCGAAGATCATGAACCACGCCGGGGTGGACTGGACCTATTCCACCCACGGCTACGAGTCGACGAATTTCGGCTATCTGGCGGGCAAGAGTGACATCGCCAAGATCATGCTGAACCGGATCGTCGACGCGGCTGAGGCGCTAGGCGCCAAGACAGTCGTGATCCCGGAATGCGGCCATGCCTACGGGGTGATGCGCTGGGGCGCGGCGAACATTCTGGGCCGCGAGTTGCCGTTCGAGGTGCTGCACATCACCGAATACATCGCCAAACTGAAACGCGAGGGCAAGCTGAAGCTGAAGCCCTACGACACGCCGATGACCTACCACGACCCCTGTCAGGTCTCGCGCCGCGGCGGGGCGGCGGCGGATGCGCGCTACATCCTGGAAGGCTTCGCGACCGACTTCCACGAGATGACGCCGACGGCAGAACTGAACTGGTGCTGCGGCGGCGGCGGCGGGGTGCAGGCCATCGGCCGGGCGGCCGATCTGCGCCACAAGGTGTTCAAGATCAAGATCGATCAGGTCGAGGCGACGGGCACCCATACGCTGGTGTCGGCCTGCGCCAACTGCCGCCTGACGATGGACGAAAGCAAGCTGCACTGGAAATGGGACGGCGGGCTGGAAAGTCTGGTCGAGATCGTGGCCGAAAACCTGATCGACAGCACCGCGAAACCCAACTGAAAGGCCCGCCCGATGGCAAAGAAACTGTTGATCATCATGGCCAATACCGACCCGCGCAATCCCGAGGAACTCGGCGCGCCGTTCTTTCAGGCCACCGTCGCCGCCGCGATGGATTACGAGGTCGAGGTGGTCTGCACCGCCACCTCTGGCCAGTTGCTGCGCAAGGGCGTGGCGGAAAAGCTGGTGGTCAAGGCCGGGTCGCCGAAGTCGGTCTATGATTTCATCAAGGACGCGCATGAGGCAGGCGCCAAGTTCTACTGCTGCTCGCCCAACCTCGACCTGTTCGACATGACCGTGGACGATCTGATCCCCGAATGTTCGGGCATCCTTGGCGGTGCCGCGGTGATCGAAAAGGTGATGGAAGACGACGACCTGCGCGTGCTTTGCTACTGAGCCCGCGCAGGCGGCCGCTCAGGTTTCGGCGATCGCCGCGCCAAGGCCGGTGCTGCGGCGCGCCTCGGCCAGCATCGCCGCTACCGCGCATGAGGCCAGCCGCGCCTTGGGCCCGTCGGCCCGGCTGGTCAGCACGATCGGCACCCGCGCGCCGATGACGATGCCCGCGGCGTCGGCATTGGCAAGGTATTCCAGTTGCTTGGCCAGCATGTTGCCGGACTCGATGTCGGGCACCACCAGAATGTCGGCCCGCCCCGCCACCGGGGAAGAGATGTGCTTGATCTTCGCCGCGCGCAGATTGACCGCGTTGTCGAAGGCCAGCGGCCCGTCAACCAACGCGCCGGTGATCTGACCACGATCTGCCATCTTGCACAGCGCCGCGGCATCGAGCGTGGACCGCATCTTGGGATTGATCGTCTCGACCGCGGCCAGAATGGCCACCTTCGGCTCTTTCAGCCCCAGCACATGCGCCAGGTCGATGGCGTTCTGCACGATATCGGCCTTTTCCATCAGCGCCGGGGCGATGTTGATGGCGGCGTCGGTGATCATCAGGATGTGTGGATAGCTGGGCACGTCGAAGATGAAGACGTGGCTGACCCGCCGCGCCGTGCGCAGCCCGGTGCCATCCCGCATCGCGGCGCTCATGAAGGCGTCGGTGTGCAGGCTGCCCTTCATCAGAATCCCGGCCTCGCCCGTGCGGCAAAGTTCGACCGCACGGGAGGCGGCCTCATCCTCGTCGGCGATGTCGATCAGCCGGTAGCCCGAGACGTCGAGCTTTTCGGCGGCGGCAAGCTTTTCGATGGCCGTCTTCGGGCCGATCAGGATCGGGTCGATCACCTTCTTCGCGGCCGCTTCGCAGGTGCCTTGCAGCGAAACGTCGCTGACCGGAAAGACAACGGCAGTCGGCACCGGCGGCGTCGTTTCGGCCTGCGCCAGGATGGCAGAGAAGACGTGGTGTTTCGGCATCGGTCGGCCTCCTCGGCGCGTGCACCGGTGGCGCGTCTTGCGGCCATGCTGCGGTGCAGAATCGATGCTATCCTCTGCGTCCGGCCGATGCGGGTCAAGGTTTTCAGGGTCGCACGAAACCGTCACGCAAGGCAGCTATGGTTTTCGGGTCATCATTTCCGCACGAAGGTTCATCATGCTCCGCACGACCGCCCCGCTGTTGTCCGTCCTTGCGCTGCTTTCGGCCGGCTCGGCCCTTGCCGCGCCCGCGATCATCGCCACCGCCAGCCTTGGCGGCAGCTCTGCCGGGGCCGATGCCGATCTGTCGGGCTTGCCCGGCACGCTGGAAAACGGCGTTGCGGCGAACTTTCTGGGTGGCATCGGGTCGGGTCTGGCCTATGCGGGTAACGGCACCTTCCTGGCGCTGCCCGACCGCGGGCCGAACGCAACGCCGTTCAACCCGAAGATCGATGATACCGTGACCTTCATCCCGCGCTTCGACACGGTTTCGATCGACCTGACCCCCGCCGCCGCCGGGGCCGCGCTGCCGTTCACCGCGACCGCCACGCTGAAAGCCACCACGCTTCTGTGGAGCGCGACAGCGCTGGTCTATGGCACGGGCGAGGGGCTGGACGTGCCGAACGGCGCCCCGGCGCAGAACACCGCCGACCATTTCTATTTCTCTGGCCGTTCGGACGGGTTCGACCCGGCGCAGAACTCCTGCGACCCGGCCAATGCCCGTGTCGACAGCGAAGGCATCCGCGTATCGAACGATGGCAAGAGCGTCTTCGTCTCGGACGAATACGGCCCGTTCCTGTATGAATTCGACCGCGCCACCGGCAAGCGCATCCGCGCCTTCACGCTGCCCGCGCGTCTGTGCATCACCAAGCTGTCGGCCTCGAAGGATGTCGAGATCAAGGGCAACGATGTGGGCCGCGTGACCAACAAGGGCATGGAAGGGCTGGCCATCACCCCGGATGGCAAGACGCTGGTCGGCGCGATGCAGGATCCGCTGGAACAAGACGGCAAGGACGCCGCCACCAAGAAGGTGCTGCGGCTGGTGCGGATCGACCTCGCCTCGGGTGCGACGCAGGAGTTCGCCTACAAACTGACCGACGGGTCGGGCGTCAGCGAGATCGTGGCGGTGAACGATCACCAGTTCCTGGTAGATGAACGTGACGGCGGCGGGCTGGGCGACGGGTCCGAGGCGAAGATGAAGAAGCTGTTCCTGATCGACCTTGACGGCGCGACCGATGTCACCGCGCTGACCGGGCAGGCGCTGGCCGACGCGGCGGTGAAGAAGACCGAATTCCTGAATGTGGTCGCCGAACTGGGCAAGATCGGCGTGACCCCCGCGCAGGTGCCCTCGAAGATCGAGGGGCTGGCCTTCGGGCCCGACGTGACCAAGGATGGCGCCGCGATGCACACGCTGATGATCGCCAACGACAACGACTTCCTGCCCAAGGACTCGGGGCCGAACGTCTTCTACGTCGTGGGCTTCACCGATGCCGACCTGCCGGGCTATGTGCCGCAGCCGATCGCGAACTGATCAAAGCGCGGCGGCTGTCACCTCGACCTCCACCACGAACTCGGGCCGGGTAAAGCCGGTGACGATGACGAGGGTGGAGGCGGGCAGCCGCCTCACCCCCGCCAGCCAGGCATCACGCGCCGCCATGTAGCCCGCCATATGCGCCCGGTCAGTGACGAAGGCGTTGATGCGGATCACATCGGCGGGGCCTATCCCCGCCTCGGCCAGGATCGCCGCGCAATTGGCAAAACACAGCCGCGCCTGCGCCTCGGCCCCCTCGGGCACGGTGCCATCTGCTGCCAGTGCCAGTTGCCCCGATGTCACCACCAGCCGCGCCCCCGGCGGGCATTCCACGCCGTGCGCATAGCGCGCGAAGGGCGGGCTGATTGAGGGCGGGGCAAGTTGCTTCATCGTCGGCTCCGGCTGTGGACTGGCGCTGTCGATCCTAAGGGCGGGGCGGGGCCGAGGAAACAGGCTTGGCCGCCCGGAATCTGTGCGCGGCCAGCGGAAAGTGGGTGAAAAACAGGCGCCGACATATGAAGCGCACGCAATCTATGCGTCGGGCCGGGAAAGCCCGCGACGAGGGCTCTAGCGTCGGTTCGTGGGAATCAACTCGGAGAACGCCATGCAGTTCAGATCCATCGCGCAGACATCCGCGCTTGCCCTGTCGCTGATCAGTGTGGCGGGCATGGCGCTGGCGAATACCAAGGTCACCTTCGGTACCAACTGGCTGGCGCAGGCCGAACATGGCGGCTTCTATCAGGCGGTCGCGGATGGCACCTATGCCGCTTGCGGGCTGGATGTGACGATCATCCCCGGCGGGCCGCAGGTGAACAACCGCGCCCAGATGCTGGCCGGGAAGGAAGACTTCATCATGGCCGGCAACATGCTGGAGGAATTCAACGCCGCCGCCGAGGATGTGCCCGTGGTCGCCGTCGCCGCCGCGTTCCAGAAGGAACCGCAGGTGATCCTGACCCATCCGGGCAAGGGCAAGACGCTGGCCGATCTGAAGGGCATGAAGCTGCTGATCAGCGATCAGGGTTACGCCAGCTTCTACCAGTGGATGGTCAAGACGATGGGCTTCAAGGACGAGAACCGCGAGGTTTACACCTTCAACCCGGCCCCGTTCATCGCCAACCCGGATATCGGGATGCAGGGCTATCTGTCGTCTGAACCGCTGATGGTGGAAAAGCAGGGCGGCTTCAAACCCGACGTCTACCTGATCGCGGATTACGGCTGGTCGACCTATTCGACGCTGATCGAGACGATGGCGGGCACCGTGAAGGACAAGCCCGACGTGGTGAAATGCTTCGTCGATGGCTCGATCAAGGGCTGGTACAACTACCTTTACCACGACAATTCCGCCGCCAACGCGCTGATCAAGAAAGACAATCCGGACATGACGGATGATCAGATCACGTTCGCCATCGACAAGATGAAGGCGAACGGCATCGTCGATTCCGGCGACACGCTGACGATGGGGATCGGCGCGATCACCGATGCGCGGGTGAAGGACTTCTTTGACAAGATGGTGGCGGCCGGGGTGGTGAAAGCCGACCTCGACTACAAGAAGACCTACAGCACCGCCTTCGTCGATCAGGGCGTCGGGCTCGACCTGCGCCCGAAGAACTGAGCCCGCCCGAAAAACGAAGCGGAGAGGCACATGGCCGTTATTCGCCGCGCCATCCAGTCCCTCGGCCAGCGCCCCAAGGTGCTGGAGATGGCGCGGGTGGACAAGACCTTCAACGGCAACGTTGTTGCCCTGCAGCACATGTCGCTGACCGTGAACGAGGGCGACTTCATCTCGCTGCTCGGCCCCTCGGGCTGCGGCAAGTCCACCGCGCTGCGGCTGCTGGCGGGGCTGAGCCACCCGACCGCGGGCCGCATCCTGTGGGAAGGTGCAGAGGCGACGGGCGATCTGAGCGTGGTGTTTCAGGAACCCACGCTGATGCCTTGGGCGACGGTGGCGCAGAACGTCTGGCTGCCGTTCCGCCTGCGCGGGCAAAGCTACAACTCGGTCAAGGACGAGGTGCTGGAGGTTCTGCGGCTGGTCGGGCTGGAAAAGTTCCTGAACGCCTATCCGCGCGAATTGTCGGGCGGCATGAAGATGCGGGTGTCGATCGCCCGTGCGCTGGTGACGAACCCGCGCCTGATCCTGATGGATGAACCCTTCGCCGCGCTGGATGAGATCACGCGGCACAAGCTGAACAAGGATCTGCTGGACCTGAAGGCAAAGATCGGCTGCACGATCATCTTCGTGACCCATTCAGTGTTCGAAAGCGTGTTCCTGTCGGACCGTGTCGTGGTGATGGCCGCGCGGCCCGGCCGGGTGATCCAGGAATTCCCGATCGACGCCCCCTATCCGCGCGGCGAGGCGTTCCGCACCTCGGCTGAATATGCCGCGCATTGCCGGGCCGCGTCGGACGCGCTCTATCAGGCGATGGGAGAGGTGGCATGACGATCGCCGAAACCGGCGCCCCGGCGGCAGAGGTCGCCGTCGATCTGGAAGAGCAGCGCCGCGCCCGCAACCAACGGGTCGAGAAAATCGGGCGCTGGCTGCTGCCGGTGCTGGTGATGGCGGCGGCGATCCTGCTGTGGGATCGCATCGTGGTCTGGAACGCCATTCCGAAATACATCCTGCCCGGCCCGTTTCTGGTGATCCAAACGCTGATCCAGGACGCGGGCATCCTGTTCCCGGCGCTGCTGGTCACGCTGGAAATCACGCTGATGGCGCTGAGCGTCGCGGTGATCGGCGGGGCAGGGCTGGCGATCCTGTTCACCCAGAACCGCTGGGTGGAAATGTCGTTCTATCCGTTCGCGGTGATCCTGCAGGTGACCCCGGTCGTGTCTGTCGCGCCGCTGATCTTCATCTACGTCAGCAACCGGCTGGTGGGCTTGTTGCTCTGCGCCTGGCTGGTGGCGTTCTTTCCGGTGCTGTCGAACACCACGCTGGGTCTGCGCTCGGCCGATCATAACCTGCGCGACATGTTCAGTATCTACGGCGCCACGCGCTGGCAGCGGCTGCGGTATCTGCAAATCCCCTCGGCGTTGCCCTACTTCCTTGGCGGCTTGCGCATCGCCGGGGGGCTCAGCCTGATCGGGGCGGTGGTGGCGGAATATGTCGCGGGCACCGGCGGCATCGGTTCGGGCCTTGCCTTCCGCATCCTAGAGGCGGGCTACCGGCTGAACATTCCGCGCATGTTTGCGGCGCTGCTGCTGATCGCCTTCACCGGCGTCGCGATCTTTGCGGTGCTGTCGTTCATCAGTCACCTCCTGCTGCACAAGTGGCACGAAAGCGCGGTAAAGCGGGAAACATGACCGATTTCCTGACCCTTCCCGAGGCGCCCCGGTTGACGCTGGAGAACGTTACCGTGCCCGCCTGCCTGCTGGGCGAGTCGGGCGACCTTGTGCGCCGCGCCATCACGATCGAGGCGGGGCGGATCGTCCAGGGCCCCGGCCTGCCGGTCGACATGAAGGGTGCGATGGTCTTTCCGGCCTTCGTCGACATGCACACCCATTTGGACAAGGGCCACATCTGGGCTCGCGCACCCAACCCCGATGGCACCTTCATGGGGGCGCTGACCACGGTGAGCGCCGACCGCACCGCCCGCTGGACGGCCGAGGATGTGCGGGCCCGGATGACCTTCGCGCTGAAATGCGCCTGGGCACATGGCACACGGGCGATCCGCACCCACCTCGATTCCATCCCGCCGCAGGATGGCATCAGCTTTCCGGTGTTCCGCGAGGTGCAAGCCGACTGGGCCGGGCGGATGGAACTGCAGGCAAGCTGCCTGATCGGCTGCGACATGGCCGACATGGCGGGCAGCTTCGTGCGGACCGCCGACATCGTGGCCGAGTCCGGCGGGGTGCTGGGCATGGTCACCTATCCGGCGCCGGACCTGACCGAACGGCTGCACGGCTTTTTCCGGCTGGCGACGGAGCGCGGGCTGCACACCGATTTCCATGTCGACGAGACCGGCGACGCCAGCGTGGCCACCCTGCGCGAGATTGCGCGGGTGGTGATCGAGACGGGGTTCGATGCGCCGGTGACGGTGGGGCATTGCTGCTCGCTGGCCGTGCAGCCAGAGGCGGAGGCGCTGCAAACTCTCGATCTGGTGGCGAAGGCCGGGCTGAACGTCGTCAGCCTGCCGATGTGCAACATGTATCTGCAGGACCGCAGCACGGGCCGCACCCCGCGCTGGCGCGGTGTCACGCTGGTGCATGAGATGAAGGCCCGCGGCATCCCTGTGGCCTTCGCCTCCGACAACACTCGCGACCCGTTCTATGCCTATGGCGATCTCGACATGATCGAGGTGATGCGCGAGGCGACACGGATCGCGCATCTGGACCACAGCGGCACCGACTGGGTGAAGGCGTTCCTGACCACCCCCGCCGCCGCCTGCGGTTTTGCCGCGCCCAGCCTTGCCCCCGGCGCGCCGGCCGATCTGGTGATCTGCCGCGCGCGCAGCTGGACCGAACTGTTCGCCCGCCCGCAATCCGACCGGATCGTGATCCGCGCCGGTCGCCAGATCGACCGCGCGCTGCCCGACTACGCCGAACTGGACGCCTTGATGGAGCCTTCATGACCGCGAACGTCGCCGCCGCGAAAGCGGCCCTTGCCCACCTCGACCTTGACGAAAACCCGGTGTCGGTCCGCGCGAAAAGCCGCGACTTCTTCTGGTATTCCCCGGTGCTGAGGGCGCGGCTGGATCACCTGACGGCCGATTTCGTGGTCTCGCCCCGGTCTGAGGCCGAGGTGATCGAGGTGCTTACGGTCTGCTACGCCAACGATGTGCCGGTGACGGTGCGCGGCGCGGGAACCGGCAACTACGGTCAGGCGATGCCGCTGGCGGGGGGCTGCGTGATCCACATGCGCGCCTTCAACAAGGTTCGCGAGATTCACCCCGGCCGGGTCATCGCCGAGCCCGGCTGCGTGATCCGCGAGTTGGACGCCGAAACCCGCGCCCATTCGGGGCAGGAACTGCGCATGATGCCCTCGACCGCCGCCACCGCCACGATCGGCGGCTTTGTTGCGGGCGGGTCGGGTGGCGTCGGCTCGGTGCACTGGGGCGCGTTGCGCGATCTTGGCAACATCATCCGCCTGCGCGTGGTGACGATGGAGGCCGAGCCCCGCATCCTTGAATTCCGCGGCGAGGAACTGCCGCGCGTCAGCCATGCCTATGGCACCAACGGCATCATCACCGAAGTCGAACTGCCGCTGGCCCCGGCCTATGACTGGGTCGAGATCTTCGTCGCGTGCCCGACCTTCCCCGAGGCCGCCGGTTTTGCCGCCGCCCTGGCCGAGGAAGACGGTATCCTGATCAAGCTCGCCTCGGTGTTCGAGGCGCCGATCGGTGCCGCCTATTTCCAGCGCGTCGCCCCCCGTCTGCCCGAGGGCACGCCGCATCTTGTCGGGCTGATGGTGGCGCCGCAGGCGATGGACGCCTTCGACATTTTCACCGCCCGCCACGCCGGGGCGCAGGTGATCTGGCGGTCCGACCGGTCCGACTGGCCGCGCGAACCTGGGCCGGTTTACGAATACGGCTGGAACCACACCACGCTGCGCGCGCTGAAGGTGGACCCGACGATCACCTACCTGCAGGTGCGCTATGGCTTCCCCGACTACCTTGCCAGGATCGAAGCGGTCCGCGCCGCCTTTCCCGGCGAGGTGATCCAGCATCTGGAGGTGATGCGCGAGCATGGCCATGTGATGTTCGCCGGCCTCTCGATGGTGAAGTTCACCACCGAGGCGCGGCTGGACGAGATCATCCGCATCCACGAAAGCCTTGGCTGCATGATCTTCAACCCGCACCGCTATACGCTGGAAGAAGGCGGGCGGCAGACCGTGGACGACCGCCAACTGGCCTTCAAGCGCGAGGCCGACCCCAAGGGTCTTCTGAACCCCGGCAAGATGATCGCCTGGGACGATCCGGCCTGGGCGTTCGACCGCATCTATGACTACCCCGGAAAGCAGGTGGCGCAATGAGCGGCGGCGAGGCCAAAGAAAGGAGGGCCGTCTGCCCCCTCTTGCCCTGGCGGGCAATTCCCCCCCGAGAGTATTTTCGCCAAAGAGAATATGCGTTCAGTTTCTGGGCTGTGACCCGGTACGGCCTGTTCATGCCGCTTGCGGGTGGCCGATGACCCGCGCGCTCGTGCTGTTCGCGCATCCCTGCGCCGAAAGCTTTTCAGCCTCGCTGCACAGAACCGTCATCGACACCCTGACCCGGCGCGGCTGGGAGGTGGACGATTGCGACCTGAACGCCGAAGGCTTCAGCCCGGTGCTGACCGAGGCCGAGCGGCGCGGCTATCACGAGGTCGGGCCGAACATCGAACCGGTGAAGAGCTATGTCGACCGGGTGCGGCGCGCCGAGGCGCTGGTGCTGGTGTTTCCGGTCTGGAACTTCGGCTATCCGGCGATCCTGAAAGGTTTCTTCGACCGGGTGTTTCTGCCGGGCGTGTCGTTCCGGCTGGAAGACGGTTTCGTGAAACCGAACCTGACCCATATCCGCAAACTCGCGGCCGTGACCACCTATGGAGGCACGCGGATGCGGGCACTGATGGCGGGGGATCCGCCACGCCACGTCGTGCGGCGCGCACTGTGGCACGTATGCCGCCCCGAGCGGATGCGCTATCTTGCGCTTTACGACATGAACCGGGTGACCGCGCCGCAACGGGCGCGCTTCGTTGCCCGCGTGGCCGGAGAGATGGAACGGCTCTGATGCGCGCGCTTGTGGTCTATTGCCATCCCTCACCTGCGAGCTTCACCGCCGCCGTGCGCGACGCGGTGCTGGACCGGCTGGCAAAGGCCGGGGCCGAGGTGCGGCTGCAGGATCTTTACGCGGCCGGTTTTCAGCCGATCCTGACGCCTGCAGAGTGGCTGGGGTATCAGGACTGCCCGGCCAACCGCGCCCCGGTCGCCGCCGAAGTGGCCGCCCTGGAATGGTGCGATACGCTGATCTTCATTTACCCGACCTGGTGGTACGGGCTGCCCGCGATGCTGAAAGGCTGGCTGGAACGGGTGATGCTGCCCGATGTCGCCTTCATCCTGCCGACCGGTGCGAAGGCCACGATCCGGCCGGGGCTGACCCATGTGACGCGGTTGGGCGTGTTCACCACCTGCGGTGCCAGCTGGTGGCTGACGCGGCTTGTCGGCGCGCCGGGGCGGCGCACCATCCTGCGCGGGTTGCGGCTGATCTGCGCGCCGCGCTGCCGCACCGTGTTCGCCGCGCATTACCTGATGGACAGTTCCACCCTGGCGAGCCGGGCGCGCCATCTGGCGCGGGTGCGGCGCAAGGCCGACCGCTTCCTGAAACCGGGCGCCGCCGCGCCGCATGCGCCAACCGAAAGGGCCGCCGAATGACCCGCCGTCTTGACTGGGCGCAATACCGCGCGCCCGAATTCAGCGCCATCGACCCGATGCGGACCATCGCCATCCTGCCCACCGCGGCGATCGAACAGCACGGGCCGCATCTTCCGGTGGGCACCGACACGATGGTTGCCGAAGGCATGCTGGCCGAGCTGCGGCGGACCTGCCCGGACGATCTCGACATTCGCATCCTGCCGGTGCAGGCGGTGGGAAAATCGAACGAACATCTGTTCGCTGCGGGCACGCTGACGCTGTCGGCGGAAAACGCGCTGCGGGTCTGGACCGAGATCGGCCTGTCCGTCGCCCGCGCCGGGGTGCGCAAGATCGTGCTGGTGAACAGCCACGGCGGCAATCTCGACCTGATCTCGATCCTGTCGCGCGAGTTGCGGGTGCGGGCGGGCATGCTGGCGGTCAAATGCCAGTGGAGCGGGTTTGGCGCGCCCGAGGGGATGTACCCGGCGGATGAACTCAGGTTCGGTATCCACGGCGGCGATATGGAAACCTCGCTGATGCGCGCCTTCCGGCCCGAGACGGTAGACATGGCCGCCGCACGCGACTTCCGGTCCAGCGCCGAGGGGGCGGCGATTCCGCCGACCGGGCCGCTGTCTTACGGCTGGATCGCGCGTGACCTGAACCCGGCGGGAACGGTGGGCAATGCCAGCATCGGCACCGCCGAAAAGGGCCGCGCGACGGCGGAACACCAGGTTCGCGGCTTCGTGGCGCTGCTGCGGCAGGTGGCCGGAATGCCGCTTGACGGGTTTGACCCGGTCATCCGGGCGTTCTGACGCTACTCGCGCACCAGCCGTTCCAGATACCGCCCGTAGTCGGTCTTGCCGAACAGCTTCGCCTGCCGGGCCAGCCCGTCGCGGTCGATCCAGCCCGCAGCATAGGCGATTTCGTCCGGGCTGCCGACCTGCAATCCCTGCCGGTCGGTCAGCGTGCGCACGAAGTTGCCGGCGTCGAGCAGGCTCGCATGGGTGCCGGTGTCGAGCCAGGCG